>NZ_JADNRM010000002.1 GCF_021730445.1 Phocaeicola faecalis
CTTATCCGTTCTCGCTCCCTTAGCACGGCTAAGGTAAGATACTGGGTGCAGAGGCTGTCCGAAGGCCGACTCTCACTTCTGATACACCAAGTCATTTCACTGTGACTTTCTCTCCCGAAAGCGGATGCAAAAGTAGGGGCTTTTTATGGAAACGCAAAACATTTAGCCGGACTTTTTATATTGTAAGCACAAACTTTTTTGTAACACGCTGATTTACAACAGGACATAACGAGATTTTTTTTGAAAGGGACAAAACGGGGAGAATATGAAGACACATTACTATATTGCGGGCGCGCATGTACGCGCATGAAGGGGGAGGGGAAAATCGAACCGGTTACAAAAGTCCGCGGCAGGTACAGGGTGCAATCCCGGTTCCCGGACTTTCCCATCAACGGCTTGTCATACGATGGCTGAATCCACTAAAGCCGGCTGTGTTTTTTCACCTTACAAACGGAAAACCGGTCTCTTCCTTCCTCCTTTCATTAGTCGTTGAAACGCCCTGTAGATGGGGGTTCCGGTAGTGAAGGGGCATCCCCTCACCGCCCCTTCAGCCTCCTTTCATTCGTAAAAAAAGGAATACAATGCCTTTGAACTTTTTCGATAACGATTTCATTTACGCTAGGTAGGTGTCAAAACGTGGATAATGCTGTCGTTTCGTTCGTAGGGGCGAGGTTCGCTCGCCCGAAAACAGTTTGCTTTGTGTCTTCGGGCAGGCAAACCCTGCCCCTACAGCTGACGATGGGATAGCCCGGTTTAGTTTGGACACACTCCCGATAGCTTAAAGTGAAATGTTCTAGGGCAGACACATACGTACGCATAAGACCACACGGATATATGTCATTGTGGCAGGCTCCGTCCCGTATCCGGATTGGATTCATTTGTCCCCCCTCTTGACAAACGCTTTCTTATATTCCCCAAATTGCACTTACACCATAGTTAACATTATCCAAAATTTCGATTATCTATTCAATCAAAATAACTTTTTCGTAAAAAACACAGATTAAGTTATTATATATCGCATAATTATACTAACTTTGTCGATTCAACTAGAGCAAACTGACGACTACTGCAATTTATTTTTTCTTAAATAATAATAATCCATGCAGTATTATCGCTTCTTGAGCATTATAATAAATGAATATAATACGTAACTAAACTAATTAATAAAGACACATGGAAACTAAATCTATTGGAAAAGTTGTATTTGGAGTTATTTCTGTTACATTAGCATTCTTCACGCTGAGTTTGGGCATATTTCATTATATGCAACATTCTTCTGCAGAAAGATTCAATAATACAATGATTGTGTATAAAAAGTAAATGGAAAAAGACAAGGCAGATATTCTCTTCATTCTTGAGAAAATACAAAAGAGGAGAATATCAGCTTTTCTTTTGATAAAACAAAATTTATCCTTTTTGGTTATATAGAAAAATATATAATCAGAATATGAATACAAATGAATTTGCTCAAACTTTACTGACTTGGATTAAAACTCTTCTTTTATGGATAGGGATTCCACATTCTATATTAAATAAGTTGGATGAAATTATCTTTCTTATTTTTATTATTATCATAGCTTTTGCAATCGGAACAGCTATACATTACATTACTTTGCATTTCACACGTAGAGTACTGAAATACAGGCAGATAGGAATACTCAGTTCACTGATAGAATACAATGCATTGAGAAAAATATCAGCCATCATTCCACCCCTTATCATAGCTTCGTTACTACCGTTTGCTTTCGACTATCACTCCACTTGGTTTATTGTGAGTGAAAAAATTACGTGGATTTATTTCTTCATTGCTTTACTCTTCTCAGTCAATGCTATCCTGAACTCAGTCGGCGATGTGCTAATGGCCAAAGAGCAATTACAAAATAAGCCAATGAAAGGATTCATACAAATCTTTCAAGTTATTTTTTCTTGCATTGCCGTTATTGTAATTATTTCTATTCTGATAAATAAGTCACCTCTTAATTTGATTACGGGATTAGGAGCATTTGCAGCCGTGCTTATGTTAATTTTTAAAGACACCATTTTAGGATTTGTAGCCGGTGTATTACTCTCCGAAAATGATATGATTCACATTGGTGACTGGATTGAAATGCCTCAAAATAACGTTAACGGTATTGTTACGGACATCACTCTGAATATTGTAAAAGTTCAGAACTTTGATAATACCATTGTTACTATCCCCCCCTACTCATTAGTTTCAGGTTCTTTCATCAACTGGCGTGGTATGACTGAGTCTGGTGGACGACGTATTATGCGCGAATATACTTTGAAATTGGACTATATAAAACCATGCACACCAGAGTTTTTAGAAAAAATGAAAGGATTTGATGTAGAACTATCACAATTCATCACCCTCAAGCAGAAACAGGCAGCTGAAGGAAAGGTAATAAACACAGAAAATCCAGACGGTTTAGTAAATGGTACCATAGATACAAATGTAGGGCTACTTCGAGCTTATATGGCCATGTATCTTAGACGACACCCTTTCATTAGTAATAATTTGCTACTCATGGTACGTACACTAGCTCCAACTGAAAACGGACTACCAATACAGATTTATTGTTTCTCCGCCAATAAGAACTGGACTAGTTATGAATCTATCCAAGCCGAAATCATGGAACATTTTGTATCTGTATTACCTGAATTTGAATTGTATCCATTCCAGAACCCTACCGCCAGAGACTATATCATCAGCAGTCTGATAGAAGCAGGAAAGGATTTGCCCACTATAGACGCCATCCCTTGGCATTCTATTCAATCTAAAGAAAAATAAAGAAAATATCAATATCCCTCCCCCAAAAAGGCGAGAGATAAACAAATAAAAAAGGCTGTCTTTAGGAATGAAGGCAGCCTCTTTATATTTTTATAGTAGACGCTTCTACTTCAGATGCAACTACTTATCGCAAGCCGATGCAATCTTCAACCTTTAATCTAATACTATGAAAAACACATTATAATAACGCACAGAGAAACAGAAATGTTCACAACGAATGAAATAAAAGTATGTTAATATGAAAATAATTGCTAAAAAGAAAAATGCATTTACAATACATTTATTTATAGTATATTGATATTTTGCAAAAAAACATTCCATTTCTTATATACGACAAAGGCATACAAATAAATGATTATAATAGTTTTCTCTCAATAAAAAGTAAGCATTCGGCCTAGTCCGTTTTTCGTTCCAGATTACAATAAAATTAAACGGCAGCCAATCGGAATAGCCGTATTTCTCTTCTCCTTCTTTATCCTATACTCTAATTAACACCTCCTGCATCCATCGTTTGGGATTCACCTTATTTTCCCTGTAACATTCCATCAGTGAAAAAATATTGCCGCTGCATGCGCTGCCTCGTGTGACACGGAGAAAAGTGTGTTTTTCCTATTTAAATAGAGCATTCCACCGGATTATTGACTTATACTAGAAAATACTAATATGAAACACATAATAGACTAAGTTAAAATTCTTATGAAAGGACAAAGGTAGGAAGAAAAAGAATTGAGAGAAACATAGACCAAGCTGAATGCTTACTAATGAAAACTTTCAATACCTTCATGTTTTTTCTCTAAAAATAAACTTTATTCTTAAGCTAATTAATTATATTAAGGATGGAATTGATATAATATTTGTACACTAAACGCCAAATAAACGAATATGATAAGCTATTTCAAATAAAGCAAGAAAGATACTACAAAGGGGAGTATCCTCAAAAACAAAGGAAGAAAACGTACTTTAAAAGAAATATAGCGTAAAATAAAAATTTAATTGAGTATTTTTATGGAAAGTCAGAATCTTTTCCTATATTTGCAAATGCTTCCCGCAAGCGTGCGGCTCATCATATCAAAAAAGGACTCTGGCTTAGGCTAGGGTCTTTTGATTTTATACTTCCCACTAATATCAGAAAAGAGGTCAGTAGTAATTTAGGAACTGCAGTAAAGATATGGGGCATGTAGCTGTCATTCCCATAATATTGTTCAAATACCTTTTGCTGAAGACCATGCATCCGGTTTCCTTCCACCAGGAATCTTGTGGCTCGTTCCTATACGGATATGTCATACAAATATTTTCCGGGTCTCAATCCAGATTGCCCCCTTCCCTTGTGAAAAAGATGCAGGCAATGTCCGCTCAGAGAAGCATGCGACAAGCAAGAGGCAAATAATAGACTTTTTGAAAGAAAATTGAGGATTCCTATCGCGTATATCCTTCATAAAAGAATAAAACCACAAAGAAAAAAAGTCTTTGGTTAATGAAACTTCTTTCTCTGTGATTTTTTGATTGGAACGGAGAGGGAGCCTAAAATGAGGTATTTTTTAGCGCCATCGTTTTCGGGCATCCTCTTTTTATACAATTGTAAGGCAGGACATTATCCTTTAATATGCGTAAAACATGACTTTATATCTCTGTCAAATGTCACAGAACAGCCTCCTTTATATCTTCAACAATTTGACTCACGGTCAATCTGTTATTCTGCATTAATTCTTTTACATCATAACGATCGACAAATTCTTTTTGCAATCCATAGTTTAGTACTTTCATGTCGGAACTACCATAATACCGAGCAAGTTTCTCTCCGAAACCACCATCCAATATTCCGTCTTCCAAAGTAATGACCAGCTGATGATTGTCCTCTAATAGATTCAGCATTTCATAATCAATCCCTGTAATATATCTTGGGTTAATAAGGGTCGCTTCGATACCAGTTTCTACTTTCAGATTTTCCACAATCTGTTTACCTAATAAATAAAAAGCCCCTAAAGCAACAACAGCCACAGTATTCCCTTGCCGAGTTATTTTATAATGATTAAGGTTACTG
This sequence comes from Phocaeicola faecalis, assembly GCF_021730445.1. Taxonomy (GTDB): domain Bacteria; phylum Bacteroidota; class Bacteroidia; order Bacteroidales; family Bacteroidaceae; genus Phocaeicola; species Phocaeicola faecalis. The sequence goes on from NZ_JADNRM010000002.1 coordinate 4,833, forward strand.
TAATCTTTATCAGGGACCTCGCCACTTTGTACTACGTCACCCCCCGGCACACGAATGGCTACCGGATACTTCGTTTGATGAATACCCCACTCCAACATCGCAAAATATTCTTCTTTACAGGTCGGTGCCAAATATACAATATTCGGGATATTACTTATAAGAGGAATATCAAAGATTCCCAAATGAGTTACATCATTCATACCTGCTACTGTTCCCATAAATACAGAAATCACAGCCGAATTACCATTAATACACAAGTCTTGTGACAGCTGGTCGTAACAGCGTTGAATAAAAGTACTATAAACACCATATACCGGCCGACCACCTCCTGCAGCAATTCCCGAAGCAAGTGCCACTGCATGTTCCTCAGCAATTCCCACATCAATAAATTGCCTACCTGCTTCTTGCCTCATTTCGGGAGTAAAACCAATAACAGAAGGCGTACCTGATGTGATAGCAACTATAGTCGGGTCCTTTTTCATTTGTTCTAATAAAAATTTGCCTGTCAACTCACAATAATCTTCTACATTACTGAAGTCCATTTTGGGTTTTCCTGTAGTCAAATCAAAAGGCATACCCCAATGAAATTTTTCACGGTCAGCTTCTGCCAAAGCATAACCTTTTCCTTTTTGAGTATGGATATGCACCACTGTAGGATGAGAAGTATTCTTCACTTTATTAAAAGTCTTGATTAATGCCGGAATATAATTTCCATCTTCTATATAAAAATATTCCAGTCCGAGAGAACGAAAAAAATTACAGGAAGCAGTACCGTTACTGCTTCTCAGTTCTTGCAAATTACGATATAACCCACCATGATTTTCGGCAATAGACATATCGTTGTCATTTACGATAATAATTAAATTAGTTCTCATTTCACCGGCATTGCTTAGTCCTTCATAGGCTTCGCCACCACTCAGAGACCCGTCACCAATAACGGCAATAACATTCCCATCTTCCCCTTTCAAGTCTCTAGCTTTAGCAAGACCACATGCAAGACTTACAGACGTAGAAGTATGACCAACAGTAAAAAAGTCATGTTCACTTTCTTGAGGGTTAGTGTAACCCGAAACTGCATCATAGTCATTAGGATTAAGGAAAGCTTCTTTACGTCCTGTCAATATTTTATGAGTATAACTTTGATGGGATACATCGTATACTATTTTGTCTTTGGGCGAATCAAAGACATAATGTAAGGCAATGGTAGCTTCAACCATACCTAAATTAGGACCAATGTGACCACCATGTGCACTTAGTTTGACAAGCAGTACGCCACGAATTTCATCAGCCAGCTGGTTGAGCTGCTTTTCAGATAATCCTTTAATGTCCTGAGGAGAATTTACTTTTTCTAAATACATAATTTCATTATTTGAATTTATATTATTCTTTTTGATGCCGCAAAGATAAAACCATAATAATAGAGAATTAGTAGATAAATCACTGATATTATAACCCCAATTACTGATGAGCATCTTAAAAAGAGACAAAAAGATATCTTCTATAAATTGATGTTAATTGTGTTCCCATAACGTGAACTTTAACTTTATATGCACTGTTGTTTTATAATAAATTAATAAACCTCATTAACTATATGAATCTGATTATAGCCATAGTTCCCATATTATTACTGATTATACTAATGGCATTTTTTAAAATGTCAGGTGAAAAAAGCAGTATTATATCTTTGGTGGTCACCATGCTGATTGCCTTTTTCGGGTTTCATTTTCCTTTGGATGATTTATTATTCTCCTTTCTTTATGGAGCGTTGAAAGCCGTCTCACCCATTTTGATTATTATCCTGATGGCCATATTCAGTTATAATGTTTTGCTTAAAACGGAGAAAATGGAGATTATTAAACAGCAATTTTCTTCTATCTCGACAGATAAAAGCATTCAGGTGTTATTGCTTACATGGGGCTTCGGAGGATTGCTAGAGGCTATGGCCGGATTTGGAACAGCCGTAGCCATTCCTGCTGCCATTCTGATTAGTTTAGGATTTAAACCAATTTTTTCGGCAACAGTCAGTCTGATTGCCAACAGTGTTGCCACAGCTTTCGGTGCTATTGGTACACCAGTGCTTGTACTTGCCAAAGAAACAAGCCTGAATGTACAAACATTAAGCACAAATGTTGTCCTCCAACTTTCAGTCTTGATGTTTTTAATTCCATTAATATTACTCTTCCTTACAGACCCTAAATTAAAATCACTACCTAAAAACGTACTACTAGCACTATTGGTAGGCAGTGTTTCTTTGGGAAGCCAATATATAGCAGCACGTTATATGGGTGCCGAATCTCCTGCTATCATTGGAAGTATATTATCCATTATTGTTATTGTTTTATATGGCAAATTGACAGCAACAAAAGAAGAAAGGAATCGAGAAAACACTTTAAAAAGCAAAGATATATTCAAAGCGTGGAGCATTTACCTCCTTATTCTTTTATTGATAATTGTGACAAGCCCATTATTTCCAGGACTGCGAAATACGTTAGAGAATAATTGGGTAACGCGCATCAGCCTTCCCATCAATACATCGACGGTGAATTATACAATCTCGTGGCTGACTCATGCAGGTATTTTACTCTTTGTGGGTACATTCGCAGGTGGTCTTATTCAAGGAGCAACTGTCAAGGAACTGTTTGTTGTGCTTTGGAAAACGGTCAAACAATTAGAAAAAACATTTATCACAGTGATTTGTCTAGTAGGACTCTCCACCGTCATGGATACCGCCGGTATGATATCTGTGATAGCCACTGCACTTGCTACCGCCACCGGAAAGCTTTATCCGCTTTTTGCACCCGTAATCGGTTGCTTGGGCACATTCATTACAGGTAGTGACACCTCTTCCAATATCCTATTCGGCAAATTACAAGCTAGTGTTGCAGGCCATATTCAGGTAAGCCCCGATTGGTTATCAGCAGCAAATACCGTAGGAGCAACAGGAGGGAAAATTATTTCTCCTCAGAGCATTGCAATTGCGACTTCTGCAGGAAATCAACAAGGAAAAGAAGGGGAAATCTTAAAAGCGGCAATCCCCTATGCATTGGTGTATGTGTGTATAACAGGTATCATTGTCTATCTTTTCAGCTGAAAATGTTGAAAAACCGTAAAAAATAAGCAGGTTAAAGCATATTCTAACAAAAAAGGATTTAATTTGAATCTGATTTAATAATTAATAAATAAATAGTAAGATGAACGATTTAGTTGCAAAAATCAAGGAATTAAGTAATGCATTCTTTACAGATGCTGAATTGCAGGCAGAAAAAGGTAATAAAGCAGCAGGCACACGTGCACGCAAAGCTTCTTTAGAACTGGAAAAATTACTGAAAGAATTTAGAAAAGCTTCTTTGGAAGATTCTAAAAAGTAATTTCTTGATTATTTGAGAACAAAGAAAGGAGATGTGTCAACACTCCCCTTTTATTGAAATCACCCTCGCTACAACACCTGTGGCGAGGGTAACTTTTATTACGCAATTCATTGTCCCCTATTCTTTATCATCTTCATGCTTTGAAGGATTAATCTTTTTTTCTTTGATACTTATTCGTTTTTGCCTTATGGAATAATCGGATTTTTTGTATTTTTGTTTTTTGCTTATAACCCAGAGAAAAATATCCATGAAGAAAATGCGTTTATTGCTTATTTGTGCAAGTATATTGATAACCACAGGAAGTTTCTTCTCGTGTGGAGATGAGAAAGATGTATCTTTATACCTTCAAGCTGACTCGCTAAATCAGGTGGCTTACAAATTGCGTTACAAAGATTTAGAAACTTCTTGTAAAGCCGCCCATGAAGCATATCGTTTTTCTTTGGGAAACTCTTCTTTGCGTGCCGAAGCACTAAACAACATGGGATTTTGTGCCTTTATTCACATGGATTTTGAAACGGCAGAAAAATTCTTTCAACAGGTTTACGAAACCACGACCAATGAACTTGAGTGCCTGATAGCCGATATTGGTATGATGAAAATTTGTCAGCGTACGGCCATGAACAAAGAATTTTATGATTACCGCAACAGTGCTTTACGTCGTATGAAGCGTATTAACGATGACCGTTCTGCCATCACCGAGCCCATGATATTAGAACGTTTGAACTATGCACATTCGGAGTTTTCAATTGCATCAGCCATTTACTATTATTATCTACAGCAAGAGCAACAATCTTTAGAAGCTATAAATGAAATTAAAGTCGACGAAGAATTGGAGCGCGATACGGCACAACTTCTCTACTATTATTACATGAAAGGCTCAGGAGGTATGTATGAAGCACCTACACAGGAAGAAGTTGTATTGGGTGAATTTAATTATTTAGTAGATTGCTTGCGTATCAGTCACGATTTAGGGTATGTATACTTTGAAGCTAATGCTTCGCAAGCAATGGCGGAATTACTGAAAGAGAAGAAAAATTATGATTTGTTGATGGCACGCCGCCCCAGTGTGATGAGAGGTATTAATACAGAAGATTTACCATGGGAAGAATTGGTGATGTCTTTTGCCGGAAACGCCCTACAGCTATTTAAGACATACGGAGATTTATATCAGATATCGGGAACTTATCGTACTCTGGCTTCTTGTTGCAATGAGCAAGGAAGATATGAGGAAGCATTAAATTATCTATCCGAGGCGTTAGGATATGTAAACCGCCACCATGAAAAATTCTATCATTGTACGGATACGACAGACCGCCTTCGCCCCTATGTTCCGATGGCATCCACTTCCATCGAACTTCAATGGATTAATGATGGCGGTATCAAAACTGTTCCCGAATGGATTGCCCGTTTTCGTGAACAACTCAGTGTAACTTATGCCGCTCTGGGAATGAAACCAGAATCTGATTATAACAGAAATATTTACCTTGACATACTTGATTATACACGTCAAGACAAAGAACTGGAAAGCCGCTATGTTGCATTAGAAAAAGAATCCGAGCAATTAACCGGCTTATTGGCTGTTGTCATTATCGGAATTATAGTATTGATTGTATTATTCTGGATACTAAACAAACGCTGGAAAGTTCGCAATACTTTATATATTGCCAAGTTGAAACACACTCTCGATATTTGTAGAAAGATTACGGCTTCCGTGCCTTCGGATGCAAATGAAGTGGATGATGTCATAAGGGCCATGCACACTGCAATAGGCAAAGATATCCTGCAATTGATAGGAGCCTCACAATTACAGATTATCGTTTACGAAAGCGACATGGAACAGCCGATGCGATATGACGGCATTTGTACCCGGTTTATTCTAAGTGTTCCCAGCAAAGAGCAACCGTTAGGAGAAATAAACTTATATTCTTCACAGAAAATGAAAAAGGATGACAAGGATTTGATGAGAGTTATAATTCCTTATATATCATGGACATTAGAAAACGGACTGGCTTTCATTTCATTGGGTGATGAACGCAAGCGGCTGGAAAAAGAACAATATATACACGAACAACATTTGGCGGAAAACAAACGGCAGAATCTGGTAAAGAAGGCATGCCTCTTCATTGTTACGGGTATTATGCCTTATATCGACCGTATTATAAATGAGACACATAAACTTACAGCGAACAACTATATTGACAATGAAGATATTAAGAATAGTAAATATCGCTATATAGACGAATTGATAACCCGCATCAACGAGTATAACGACATCCTTGCCTTATGGATAAAAATGAAGCAGGGAACACTGAGCTTAAGTATTGAAAATTTTGAATTAAATGATTTATTTAAGGTCTTAGTTAAAGGAAGAAAGACCTTCGAGATGAAGCAACAAACATTGACGGTCATACCAACTGAGGCCGTAGTTAAAGCAGATAAGGCACTAACACTCTTTATGATTAACACCTTAACGGAAAATGCCCGTAAGTATACCCAACAAGGAGGGATAATTTCCGTATATGCAGAAGAGACAGAAAATTACATAGAAATATCGATTCAAGATAATGGTTCGGGGCTTTCTGTAGAAGACAAAGAACGAATACTGAGTGAAAAAGTATATGATTCCGGGAAAATTGGTTTACAAAATGCAGAAAATGCGACAGAACTTCAAAAGAACAAAGGCCATGGATTCGGATTGATGAATTGCAAAGGCATTATCGATAAATATAGAAAAACGAACGATATCTTTCGAATATGTACATTTAATATTGAAAGTGAACTGGGTAAAGGCAGTCGCTTTTATTTTCGTCTCCCTAAAGGGGTACGGAAAATGCTGATGCTAATTCTTATATCTACCCTATCGCTATTGACCGGTTGTGGAGAAAAACATTTGGAACGTCAGGAAGCAATGACGCCGGAGGATTCCATCCAACGCTATGACAGATGGTTGACGGCAGCAAATGAATATGCTTATGACGTATATAATTGCAATATCGAAGGACTTTACCAACAAGCCTTATCATATGCCGACAGTGCTTTATTTTGCCTGAATGCCCACTATAAACAATACTCCCATCAAACAACACCTTTATTGAGATTAGAAGGCGAAGGAACTGCAGCCGAACTGGAGTGGTTCAACAATCATTTTGACACGGATTATTATACCCTGCTAGACGTACGTAATGAATCGGCTGTGGCATTTTTGGCATTGGGTCATTTGGATGCTTATCGATACAACAACAATGCATATACAGCTCTTTATAAACAGATTAGTGAAGACACTTCTCTTGAGGAATATTGCCGGCAAATGCAACTGTCGGCAAATAATAAGATTGTCGCTATCATTCTTTGTATCGTCATATTGATGTTATTGCTGATAGGTTATTATTTGCTCTATTTTCGCCATCGTTTGATGTATAGATATAATTTGGAGCAAGTTCTTGAGATAAACAAGCAGGCCTTTACAGGGTCATTATTGACCGGACAGACCGACAAAGACATTGCAGAATGTTTAGTCAACGCCATGTTTGAAGGAATGGATGAATTGATTGCCATTGATATACTCGGCATAGCCGTTTATAGTGAAGACAGTCATAATTTGAAATACGGTTTTTCTTTATCAGATGAAGAAAACGAAGATATGCGCGAACTTATGGCACGTTGCTTTGAAACGCAGACGATATATTGGACGGAGAAAAATCGCATTAAATGCCTCCCTTTGTGGGTGGAAACCGGAGGAGAGAATCGTTGTACCGGTGTGCTGGCCTTAAAATGTTCATTTGACAGCGAGCGCGAAGATGACCGTTTAATGGTAGAGTTGGTAGCCGGATATGTCGCTATAATCGCTTATAATGCGGTAGTACTGATGGCACAAAAATATCGTGATATAGAGACAGCTCAAGACGATGCTCGTCGGGCTATCCGCGAAGAGAATCAGCTTCATGTACAAAATTTAGTTTTGGACAACTGTTTGTCCACCATCAAGCATGAAACTATTTATTATCCCAATAAAATAAAACAGATTATTGACAAACTAAACAATGAACCGGTTCATGAAAACGAGAGAAAACAGATAGAAACCATAAACGAGCTAATCAGCTATTATAAAGATATTTTCACGATATTAAGTTCCTGTGCTGCCCGTCAATTAGAGGAAATAACTTTCAAGCGCGGCATTGTGAAGGCTCAGGATTTAGCTGATTATGCAAAACGTTACATGAAACGTGCAGGGAAGCGACTTCTTTGTAAAGTGGAGCTAAAAATAGAAGTGGAAAATGTTTCAATGCTTGGAGATATGATTCAATTAAAATATATGCTTGAAAATTTAATAGATGAAGCTTTGTCTTATGAAGTTGACGGAAGTCTATACCTACATATATATAAGGATAAAGACTTTGTCAGGTTCGACTTTATAGACCAGCGTCGCGATAAGACTCAAGAAGAACTGAATCAACTATTCTATCCACATTTATCACGAATGAAACGTGGTAGCGAAGGAGTGCTGACAGGTACGGAATATTTAATATGCAAACAGGTAATCCGTGACCATGACGAGTTTGCAGGCCGGCGTGGTTGCCGTATTAATGCCCAGCCGGTAAGCAATGGAGGTTTTATGGTATGGTTTACTATTCCCGCAAAATAACAATAATGAAATATAATAAATCAAGACAATATGGAAAGCAAGAAATTTAAAGTTATAATTGTTGAAGACGTTAAGTTAGAACTAAAAGGTACTGAAGAGATATTCAGACACGAAATTCCTAATGCCGAGGTGATTGGTACAGCTATGACTGAAAATGAATTTTGGGAACTTCTTAAAGTACATACTCCTGATATGGTATTACTCGATTTAGGACTGGGGGGATCCACTACCATAGGAGTAGATATATGTTCTTCTTTGCGGAAGAATCACCCTGAAATAAAAGTACTTATATTCACCGGTGAGGTATTAAATGAAAAGCTTTGGGTAGATGTTTTGAATGCCGGTGCAGATGGCATTATTCTCAAAACAGGCGAGCTTCTGACAGCGACCGATGTGCAAGCCGTAATGGATGGTAAGAAATTTGTATTTAATTACCCCATACTTGAAAAAATAATAGAACGCTTCAAACAGTCTGTCGCGCAAGAGCAACGTCGTCAGGAAGCTATCATCAATTATGATATTGATGAATATGACGAACGTCTTCTTCGTCATTTAGCACTAGGGTATACCAAAGAAATGATTACAAATCTAAAAGGTATGCCTTTCGGTGTAAAATCAATAGAAAAGCGCCAAAACGAACTTATTAATCGCTTGTTTACTCTTGATGAGCGAAGTGGTGTCAACGCGTGCCGTCTCGTAACACGTGCTTTAGAGTTACGTATCATTGATATTGACAATTTAGAGCCGGATGAAGAATAATTACTATTTTCCCCATGTAGCTACATTATTCTTTTTATTGACAGTAATAGTGGCATTGGTCTCATGGATAGGCAGTATTTATGGACTTGGTACTGTGCAAAGCCTGCTTAGTCCGGAAGGTATCCGTTGGGAACTTAGACATATTACAGGTAATTATGTTAAAACTCCTGCCTTGGGGATTGTAATGATTTTATTCTTCGGTCTTGGAGTAGCATATTATAGTGGCATGGCTAATGCCATTGGCAGGATTTTGAAGAGAGGAAAGCAGTTGACGCGAAAAGAAAAGCGTGCCTTACTGTTTTCTGCCTGTATTTTGTTTATCTATTCGTTGATAATCATCATGACTACTTTTGCTCCTTGGACTATATTGCGAAGCATTACCGGTTCCATAGAGAATTCACCTTTTCAACAAGGCATATATTATCTTATTTCATTCGGGATAGGTTTATCAGGAGTAGTTTTTGGCTATACTTCCGGGCGCTTTCGTAATGACAGAGATATAATTCGAGGAATGACTTTCTTGTTTATTCGCTTTGCCGATTACTTTGTTATTTTGTTTTTTATTGTTCAGTTCTTCTCTTCGTTGCTATATACTAATTTGACTGAATGGATTGGAATAGACTCAAACATAGTGGTTTACGCCTATCATATTTGTTGTTTTATTCCTTTTATCGGGATGTTAAATAGAAAAAAGTGAGTTATGAGAGAAAAAAAACTCTGATATTTTTGGAACTTTTGATAAAAGCTATTACCTTTGCACCCGCAAACAAGGATGGTTCCGTAGCTCAGCTGGATAGAGCAACGCCCTTCTAAGGCGTGGGTCCTGCGTTCGAATCGCAGCGGAATCACATGGTAAAACCGCAAAAGCTTTATTATTAGCTATTTGCGGTTTTCTTATTACATGAGTTGCACAACATTTGCACAACTCAGGTCAGGTTAACATCGGGTCAATCCGAACATCAAGACTGTAGGAACAAAAGAACCCCGAACCAATTAAGGAACGGGGTTTCATTGTCTTAATTAAACGGTCACGCTTCACAGCGGTACACTATCTTTAGAAAGTAGCTGCGGCAAGTTCTTTAGAAATACGTTCCACCGCTACCCTTATCTTATCGTATTGCTTTTGTCCGGCTGCTGTCACCCCGGAAGTGTATTGCCTCATCAATGAAGCGTTGATACCTGCCAACTCTGCCACTTTGGTAACATTCAGAAATGAGAAATAGTTGAAAAAGGATTGCATATCATATTTGTAGGTGAAGTCCAGTTCCGGCACCTCCTTGCCTTCTTCTGCCTGCATTTCCTTTATTTCTTCATACGCTTTCATCATATCCTCTTTGGCGGCTTCTGCTGTATCTCCATATCCAGCCAAACCAAAGCCAGGTAAATCTTCCTCAACAAAGCATGAGTAATACCCATCGCTCGCCTTTTCCATGATAACAGTTACTTTCATATCCATTTCATTAAAATAGGAGTACGGCACTATTACCGTACCCCATTGTCTCAACAAAAACAATCTTCCAGCCATGAAGCGCAAAAGGCAGGGGGATTACTCCCCCAAAAGGACCTTTCTTGCTTTACGTTCCATTCCGGTAGGTACTTCTTGTTTGCCATGCCTTGACAAAGCGAACTTGTTTCCCGTCTTAGGACTATACCAAATATCATGGTTAGCCCCATGCCTAAGAACGTAACAACCCGCTGCGGTCAATTCCGCAAAAAACTGATTGTACTTCACAATGTAAAAGACCGTTTATTTATTAAGACAGTGCAAATATAGCGTTTTTGCTATAAACTACCAAATAAAAACATAACTATTTTGCTATATTCATAAAAAACTTCACGCGTATTCCAATAGTACTTCACACGTACGTCCGCATGAAGCCACACATACGTATGTGTAGGGCTATACATATATACGTGTGGGCTTATACGTACGTACGTGCAATCATCCACCTCCCAAAAGACAAGGGCATTTAAAAAAAAGAGCAAGAGCTTTTCCAAAAAGATAACGAGCTTTTAAAAAAAGAGCAAGAGCTTTTCCAAAAAGATAACGAGCTTTTTTGAAAACGTCTTGTTCTTTACCCCGCCAAGATTTCGTCAACTGTTATATTCCATGCTTTATGCGCACTTTTTATAATGAAAACGTCTGAAAACACCCTACTCTATATCAAGCCGGAACAGCCTGTAAAAAAGACTATATAGCTGATAGAAAGTGTGTTATGCGGAAATATGCTTCAAAATGTAGTGAGAGCATGAGAGTACAAGTGAGAGCTAACATTTTTTACTATCATCACATAAGTCATTTATAATTAGCTTGTTATATATATGGTGAGAGCATGAGAGCACAATGATGCACAACTTATCATTGTTAATGCTATCTGTTTGTTGTCGACCGAATGTATATTCCATACCCATAATAGAAATAAAAATCCGAAAAACCCATAAACGGAGAAATCCTCTCGCCTTTCCTTCTTTGTTACTCCCTAACATCCTTTACTTTGCATTCACAAACTATTCCATCCGTGCCCGTGTTCAAGCAGGACAAGGAATATTGAACTAAAAAAACAGAGAATTATGAATGAGACAAAAATAACAGAAGCTGCAGAACTAGTCGCTTATATGATGACGGTTATCCGGAAGTTGAAAGAAGACAAGAAGCATCCGGCGGTGCATACCTATACCTCTACGATGAACTCGGTCATCACATTTTCCACAGAGAAGGTGTTTAAAATGACCTTCGAGGAAATGTTCACCAAAGGCAGACTGAAGGAATACGAGAATTGGCTACGCAACAACAAGGCGAAATGGAACACCGTGTCCACCTATATGCGTACCCTGAAAGCGGTACACAACCGCCTGGTGGCAAACAAACGGATGCCCTACGAACCGACTTTGTTCGATGACGTATATACCAAAGTGGAGTCACAAACGAAACGCTCACTTTCAGATGAACAAATGCAGGCATTGCTCAAAACGGATTTTGAGAGACTGCCGGAAGAGATAAGGTGCGCGCTGGCCTATTTCCTGCTGATGTTCTTATTCCGCGGGATGCCGTTCATCGACCTTGCCAGCCTGCGGAAACAGGATGTAAAAGGAAATACAATTTCATATTCCCGGCATAAAACAAAACGCCATATCACCTTGCGCATCCCCAAAGAGGCGATAGAATTGTTCGAGGCGTTCCGCAACAAGCATCCGGATTCCGACTATCTGTTTCCCATTTTAAATAAGGATATAGAGGATGAAAAGAAACAGTATGAAAATTATCTGGACGCTTTGAGAAAATTCAACCGACTGCTGAAAAAGATGGCGGAACTGTTGCTGCCCGATGTGAAGCTGAGTTCCTACACCCCTCGGCACACATGGGCCACGCTTGCTTTTCATGCCGGCATTCCCATCGGGATTATCAGCAAGGCATTGGGACACTCGTCCATCAAGGTGACCGAAACTTATCTGAAGCCTTTTGAAAATGAAAAGGTTGATGCAGCAAATGACGGGTTGATATTATCCGTTATGAGAAGCGGGGAAGCCGCGTGAAAACGATGTGTGACAGTCTGTTAAAAAAAGAAGCGTTACTTACCAAGTAACGCCATTCAGTCCGACAAACTTAAACGTTTTTTTTTATTTTTCAAAATAAAAGATATGATTTTCTCATTGCTTTTTTAAAATTTCATTCGTAACTCGACACAGATTTAAATAGAACGACATAAAGCACCCCATTCTTACTATAAAGGTATATGAATCTCTTCCCCGTCCTTGACTGCTCAAAAACGGACTATCCACTTATTTCTCTTATTTACTCCATTGTGTGTCTTATTTCGTTAAATTTCCAAGCAAAACCCTTGTTTTCACCATTCTGGCAGTACTATTTTTCCGTTACTTGGTAAGTAACGGAAAAATAGTAAATTCAACATGAGGGAACAATATTTGAAATCTATAACATCTGCATTGTCTGACGCATTCCTGAAAATACGCTTTCAACCAATGATTTCTTTTACTTTAGAAGGGATTTACTACTATTCGTTCCATTACATGGATAGAGTGGAACACCTACACTCATGGTTAAAAAATATAGAAACAGAAGACATTCCCCACGGATTAAAATATCCTTTCTTTATTAAATCTTTTCTCAATTTGGGAAATGCAAGAACTATTGGGATTCGACATCACGCTGGTGTAAAAGTTCGTAAAATGACAAAAAGACCATATACATGGATAAGATGAACATTTATAAGAAATATGACGCCAACTCAAAAAAGACATTGATTGGCAAAGGCAGGTTGCTGATATTCGCATGGGCAGTGCTGCAACTAATCAGTTGCGGAAAGGACGATTCCGATAACACCTCCCATCCCGACAAAGGTGCAATAAAAGTAACTACCGACTGGACGAACCGTTCCTCGGACGCCGTCCTGCCAGCGGACTATATTCTGCGCATCGGCAGCGAGGAGCAGACGGTAAAAGGCGAGACGAACGCTTTTAAGTCACTGTTCCTGCCGGGAACACAAAATCTGCTGGTTTATCATCAGGCGGAAGGAATCACCATCAGCGGAACCACCGCCACGGTGAACACGCTGGAAAACGGTACGCTCAACCCGATGCCGGGCTTTCTGTTCTCCGCCGCCAAAGAGCTGGACATACAGAAGGACGACACGCTAAGGGTCACCATACCCATGACACAGCGCATCCGCAGTCTGGCGTTGACCTTGAAACTGAATCCCGGTGACGAGCAACGTATCGCAAGCACCGCCGCCACCCTGACAGGCATTGCTTCTTCAGTAGATTTGGCTACCGGCAGCGTGACAGCGACGGAAGTAAAAACAATGAGTCCCGCATTCACGATAGAAACGGATGGTGGGGAAAAACGTACAGCAACACCAGGCGGAGAAACCCGTGCCGCGGAAAATCCGGTATTGATTACTTCCCTGCGGCTGCCGGGTGTGATACCGGGTGAAAAGCAAGAGCTGACCCTTGTCGTGACCCTGACCAACGGCACGGTGCAGACCATTGTCACCGACCTGACCGAAGCCCTGAAGAACTTCGGCAACGGCAAGATGGAACCGTTGGCGCTGGATGCCGCGCTGACACTGCCTGCCGAAACGGAAATCAGTGCCACCATCAGCGACTGGAATGTAGTGAACAATGGAGATATTACTGTAAATTAGAAAGTAAGAAGTAGAATATGAAAGATAACAGACAGAGTATTTTAATGGTTGCCGCCCTCCTACTATTGGCAGGATGCAGCAACGACAACGAGGGAGCGGCTACACCGGAAGGCGATGGACGCGTGGCCTTGCAAGTAACCAGCGACATCCATGTACAACCCCGTGCCTACAACGACACTTGGGAAAGCGGTGATGCCATCGGCATCTATATGCTGCACGGCGAAACGGCAGAAGCAGAGAATTGCAAGTACACCACCGGGACAACCGGCACAAGCGGTACATTCACCGCCGACGCCGCCAACACCATCTATTTTCCTATAGGCGGAGATTCGAGAGACTTCGCCGCTTACTATCCTTATCAGAATCTTACGGAAGGAAGCAGCGTTTATCCGGTGGACGTAACCACACAGACCTCGCAAAAGGCCATCGACCTGATGGGAGCCGACAAAGTGACTGGCAAGAACAAAAATAAGCCTGCGGTGGCGTTTGAGTTCCAACACAAATTGGTGAAATTGGCAATGACCATCCAGCCCGACGGCACATCGCTGACCGCCGAGAACATGAAGGACTTGAAAGTGGAGATTACCAACCAGCCCGTCAAGGGAACCTACGACGTGGTGAAAGGTGGTGACGTGATTGTTACGACTCCTGTAGCTCCCGACAAAGCCGTCGATATCGAACTACTGACCAATGCCGACGGTACCGCCGCCGAGGGCATCGTGCTGCCCAACACCTCCACCGAGGGCATGTACCTGCGTTTCACGCTGAAAGACATCGACACGCCGTTCACTTGGAACATCAACAGTGCCGAAAAGTCGAAGCTGTTTCAAGCAGGCAGCAAATATGTGTACACCATCACGATAGGCAAGACCGGAATAGCGGTGACTTCCACCGTGAAGGACTGGACACAGGGAAACGGTGAAGAAGGAGAATCGGGCAATGCCGAGTGAAAAAGTCCGTTTGCACGGATAAACACACCAACCGCACAGATAAACGTGCATTTCAAATAATAAAATTGGGCGGTAAAAGAAAACTGCCGATATTTGCGTAAAAATAAAATTCAAATAAAGATGAGAACAAAAGCATTTATGATGATGGCTGCCGCAGCATTGGTAATGGCGGGATGCAGCAACGACGAAAACGAAATAACGGACAACTGGAATGGTGAAATCCGGCTGAGCAGCGGGCTGACGGTGCAGCAGACACGTGCCAATGAAAGCACGCCACCCGACACGCAGATTGCCAGTGGGCAGGAAGTAGGGATATTTATCAACGATGCCATCACAACATCTGAGGTTATCGCTACCAATCTGAAATATACTGCTGACGGAAACGGTGCACTGACGCTTGGCACGGGGGAAAATATTCCTTATTATCCCGCCAATGGTAATGCCGTAGCGATTTATGCCTACCAGCCTTTGAGTTCCATAATCGGCAATGACGAAACGTTTGACTTTTCAGTCAAACCAGACCAATCGATGAATAACGGTAAAGAATATTATAATTCCGACCTGCTTTACTCCGCAAGCAAGACTTATGTCCGCCAAAAAATTGCGCATAGCTTAAGCTTTACCCATAAACTTTCTAAAGTAGTCTGCAAGTTGGAGAGTGGTGCCGGAACCCCCTCTTTAGCCGGAGCCACCGTGGAGATTCTGAATGCTGAGACAAAAGGAACTTTCAAGACGTCCGACGGCACTTTCACTCTCACAAGCGGTAATATATCCGATGTCAAGATGAACAGCACCATCACCA
Organism: Phocaeicola faecalis; assembly: GCF_021730445.1. Lineage (GTDB taxonomy): Bacteria > Bacteroidota > Bacteroidia > Bacteroidales > Bacteroidaceae > Phocaeicola > Phocaeicola faecalis. The sequence continues at coordinate 20,516 of NZ_JADNRM010000002.1, forward strand.
GTGGCTCTTATATCGCCGTTATTCCACCGCAAACTTTTACAAAAGGAACCAACTTACTGAAGATAACCATCGGCACCGGTGTATTCTATTACAGCATACCAAATGATGGGGAAAACCTTGTATTGACAGAAGGTAATGTTTACACCTATACGATAAAGGTTAATCTGACCGGTTTGAAAGTCACTTCCACAATCACTCCGTGGAATGGTAACGAAACACATAGCGGAGAAGCTGAAATGCAATAAAGGATACAGATGATTATTTCTCATTCCGGCGGATTACAAATCCGCCACAGCCACCGCCGGGCACTTAGTGCGTAAGCCCGGAGTGAGCAACCCTATAAGGTAGCACACGGACAGCTTCGCCGCTGCCGGTGGCACGAAAGGAACAAAAAAACAATAGAAGAAGATGATGATATACAAACTACAAGGCTGCAAGAAATCAGCCGTTATCGGATGGATGGCAGGTATGCTGTTACTTGCCGGATGCACGCAGGATAAACCGGCGGACACATCGCAAGGCGAGATGCTGCCCGAAGGGAAATACCCCATGACCTTTACCGTCACCGGGCTGGAAGCTACGGCGACAACACGTGGCACGACCGACGGTACCTGGGACGGCGGCAAAGAGGTGGCTGTACAAGTGGGTGACGTAGTGAAGAAATATGTTGCCGATGGTAGTGGTGAAAGCACCACGCTGCAACCGGCAGACTCTGACGATGCCTTTTACTGGCAAAACACGAAGGACACAAAACAAGTCAGTGCGTGGTATCTCGGTAAAGGATACAATAATAATCCGCCAACGAAGACGAGGGGGTGGCAGTGGAGCGTACAATCAGACCAAAACAACAACGGCTATCAGAATAGCGACTTCCTTTATGCCCCACAGACCGCCTGTAGCTTTGGTGGCACGAACTCACTCACTTTTTCTCATAAAACCGCCAAAGTGGTGATAAACATCCGTAAATACGGAGTGGCCACTGATGACAAAGATATAGAATCCATAACAATCTGTAATACTATGTTAACCGGATCCACTGCTGAAATAAATGGGGAACTGAAGTTTTCGGGTAATGCAGAGAGCTCTAGCTCTCGTCAATCTATAACGCCTTACAAGCTCTCCGTTCAGAATGAAAACGTAAGCTTTGAGGCTAATAAGCATGCTGAAACCGCCCTTGCCAGCTATCAGGCATTGGTTATTCCGGACAACGATATACACCTCATCTCTATCGAAATAAAGATGAAGGGATATGCGCTTTTCAAATATAATCTAGTCGTTTCAGTCGTTCCAGGCGTATCCGGAAAATGGGAAAGCGGCATGCAGTACACCTACAATCTTACGATAAAAGGCAGTAAAGTTACCGCCACCGTTTCCGACACCGAAATGACGTGGGAAGATGGCGACAATGGCGGCTCTGGCGGCAATGGCAGCGTGGAGATATAAGCTGAAAAGAGCAACGGAAAGAAGCATGACGATATGCTATGCGAATGACATAAATTGAATAAAAATTTTAAAATAAGTTCGATTATTATTAACCTTTAAAAGAAGAAATTATGAAAGTATTGATTGACAACGGACATGGAGTGGACACAAAGGGTAAACGTTCGCCAGACGAACGATTGATAGAGTACGCTTATACGCGTGAGATTGCGAACAGAGTGGTAAATGATTTGAAGGCATCAGGTCTGGATGCCATCCGCATCGTTCCCGAAGAAACGGATATTTCGCTGGAAAAACGTGTGGCGCGTGCCAACAGGTATTACGCCGAAAGCGGCAAGCAGGCCATTCTGGTTTCTATCCATTGTGATGCGGAAGGTAGCGGCTCGATGTGGATGGACGCACATGGATGGAGTGTGTTTGTCGCTCCCAATGCTTCCCAGAACAGTAAGCGACTCGCCACTGCACTGGCGGATGTGGCAGAAAAGAAAGGCGTGACAGTGCGTATAGAGACAAGCAACCGCAACTACTGGGTGGCAAACTTCTGTATCTGCAGAGACACCCTCTGCCCTGCGGTGCTGGTAGAGAATTTCTTCATGGACAACGAGGATGATGTGAATTTCCTGCTTTCCGAAAAAGGCAAGCAGTGCGTCACGGACATCATAGTGGAAGGTATCAAGAAATATCTGACAGGTAAATGATAAAACGTATCCTGACCTGCTATGCCGGGCGGCTGAACGAATACCTCTCCCGCCTGCATCACCAGCCCGAAGGACTGGTGGAAGCAGGTTTTGTGGGCAACAGTTCGGAAGAGAAGCCCAACAAGATGGTGGTGTCGCTGTTCGGTATCGAGCGGGAAACATCGGGCGGCATATCCGCACCGGTGCAACGCACGGCGGAAGGCTACACACGCACTTCTCCCCCTCTGTTGCTCAATCTCAATGTGATGCTGGCGGCAGTGTATGACGAACGTCGGTATGCCGAATCGCTCTCCGTACTGTCCGACACGTTGAAATTTATCCAGTCCGTACCGAAATTCGAGGTGGAAGAGACGACTTATACCGTAGAAATCGTAACTTTATCACCGCAGGACCTGAATAATGTATGGACCTTGCTGGGCGGACAATATTACCCCTCGGTGGTGTGCAAGCTGCGCCGCCTCGTCATTGACGCGGAAGAAGCGACAGGAAGCGGAGCAACAATGCGGCAACCGGATTTGAAAATGATAAAATAGAAGAGACATGGGACAGTTTGTGAAGCTTATCGGCATAAAGATTGAACACGGTTACTATAAAGACGTAACCGATAAATTCTGCATTGTACCCACGGTGAAAACCGAAACGCTGATGCGTAACCGTGGAATAGAATTCAGAAGGACCGGAGACGGTTGCCAATGGCTGATGGCTGAAAATTGCAACGGATTCCTGCCCGGCGACCGGTTGGAATGTACCTTGCAGGTGCGCGATGCGGACTTTATGTACGTAACGCAACTGGATGATTATCGGCCACAGTCGTTTTATCGGTTGGACTTATCCGATGAAAACCGGATAACAGATGTGGTTTCGGCCCTCGTCCCTGTAAGCGACACGGCAGGTGCATCCTGTTTTTGCAATATCAATATCTGTCTGACGCCCGATGTGCTGAAAGAGGCGAAAAACGGAACCCCGTTTGAATACACGCTCGGATTCCGCAAAGCGGCTTTCCGCTGGGAATACCTGTTTGTGCGCCGTAATGATGACGCTCAGGAATCGAAGGTGTTGCTGTTGAAAGATACCAAAGGGAAAATTCTCTTCTCCCTTCCCAAGAAGCTGGTAAACACACCTTATGGTGAAATAGCGTGGCAGATTATCTCTACTTCTCCCGTTGTCTGCCGGCAGCACCCGGATTGCGAGCTGGTGCTGACAGAGGTGACGGTAAAGGAACTTGGCGAGAAGTTTATCGAAAAGTTTATCGAGAAGCTCAAATCCCAAGAACGGCTCATTCTGGAATTGGAAGAAGATATACAGTCGGGAAAATTCTCCAGACTGACTGCGGAGACGGTGTCCGAAACCATCTCCGACAAATCACTGAAAAGGAAGACACTAAGTCGTTTTATCCCCTGTCCGCAGCCCGGAAGATTCAAATCGGAAGAACGTGACTGCATACGGCATGTGTGTTACATTTAACTATAATCAGCCATATCAATAGTATTAATCTTAAAAAATAGAATCGTATGGGAAACATGAAAACACCCGGCGTTTACATCGTAGAGAAGAATGCCTTCCCGAATTCGGTGGTAGAAGCTGAAACCGCTATCCCGGCCTTTATCGGCATAACGGATAAGGCACAGAATGGGAATGATGACTTGAAAGGCGTCCCTTGGAAAATCTCGTCAATGACGGAGTATTTGCAGTATTTCGGCGGAGCACCGAAACTGGAGTTTGCGGTAGATATTAAAAAGTACTTCTATCTGTCGGAAGAGCAAAAGAAGGAGGGAAAGACATTGACGGATGCATTGAAGGAACCGGCACCGGGAATCTTCCAGTATTGCATCCGTCCGTCGGGAGAATGCGGAAAGGTGAAATTCGATGAAGATAAAGCCGGTACTGAAGAAGATGATAAAAACGGTGAAGAAACTCCTGTAGGATATGCCTTCCGTGTGGATGGAGCCAACCCATATACCTTATATTACAATATGCAGATGTTCTTCGCCAACGGAGGCGGCACTTGCTATGTGGTATCAGTAGGAAATTATGGGGATGACAACAAGGATACACTGAACGATAAGAATGTAGAAGCGGCGTTGGCAGCTCTGGAGAAAATACAGGAAGTGACCATGATTATAGTTCCGGAAGCGGTAGAAAGTAATGCATGTGCCAATATACAGCAGCTGATGATGAAGCATTGTGGAGAGATGGGCAACCGTTTCGCCATACTGGATGTGCCGTCAGGAGCAGCAAACACTCCATTGGACAAACGTATGGAAGCGTTCCAGAATACCGTAACCAATTATTTCTCTTACGGCGCGGCTTACTTCCCGTGGCTGAATACTTCGGTATTAAGTGAACGCGATTTGAACAGCAAGATGTTCAATTGGAAAAAGGGTGTTTATAGCAATGCCAAAAAACTAACAGTTGATCCTAATCTTGCAAATATAGCAGATGCTTATTATTCAAACACTATAGAGTTGACAGCCGATGAAAATATTAAAATCGTCAATGGCATTACATTTAAATTATCAAGTGAAATAGAGAACGGAGAAGTCATAAAAGACGGAACATTACTATACACAATATCACAATATGCGGAAAAAAAAGATGATGCAAAAGCACTCATTTCAAAGACATTTACCGTCATTTGGCCAACACCAACAAATATGAACGAATTTTATGCTGCCTTGTCAAATTCTTCTCCTTTATTCAAGCAGGCAATCAAGGCCATACTGAAGCAATTGAACCTGCTTCCCCCTTCGGCAGCTATGGCAGGCATCTATACGATGGTGGACAGAAGCCGCGGCGTGTGGAAAGCTCCGGCGAATGTGACACTGAACTATGTAAACAGCCCGGCGGAAGACATTGATGATGAAGGACAGGCCGGCCTGAACGCCCCGATGAACGGAAAGGCCATTAATGTAATCCGTGCTTTCCGTGGCGAAGGCATAAAGGTGTGGGGAGCACGCACACTGGACGGAAATTCTCTGGACTGGCGATACATCAACGTGCGCCGCACGATGCTCTTCCTCGAAGAATCTATAAGAAACGCCGCACGCGCTTACGTGTTCGAACCGAACGATGCGGGTACCTGGATTAACATGAAGTGCATGATAGAGAACTTCCTGCGCAGCGTGTGGAAACGCGGCGGACTGGCAGGCGCCACCCCCGAAGATGCTTTTGAGGTACACATCGGACTGGGTGACACCATGACCGGCGATGACATACTGGAGGGCATCATGCGCATCACGGTGCTGGTGGCCATCACGCATCCGGCAGAGTTCATCGAAATAACCTTCCAGCAGCAGATGCAGAAGAGCTGATAACCTATTGTTAAACTAAAATATCAAAAGACCATGGGAGAATACAAAACCCCGGGCGTTTACATCAAAGAGAAGAACGCCTTCGGCAACTCGGTAGTAGAAGCCGAAACCGCCATTCCCGTCTTTATCGGTCTGACCGAGAAGGCTGAAAACGGGACGGAACAGGTGTTGATGAAGCCGATGAAAATTTCATCGATGACGGAGTATTTCAAGTATTTCGGAGGTGCGCCAAAGCCGAAGTTCACACTGTCGGTTGAGCCCGGAATCTTTAAAGATGACGCCCAAACTTTATCGGTCTACAACAAAGACCAGAAGGTCAGTCTGAAAGCCGTACTGCAAGGGAACTTGTACACTCTGTACTATAACCTCATCCTGTTCTTCGCCAATGGCGGAGGCACTTGCTACATCCTATCCGTCGGCAACTATGAAACGACGCTCAAGGAGGCCTATACAGAGCTGAATAAGGATATCATCTTTTCCAATCTGAAGAAAGTGCAGGAAATCACCATGCTGGTCATTCCCGAAGCAGTGAATGCGGACAGCTGCACGAATATCTACATTGATATGCTGGCGCATTGTGAGAACATGAACCGTTTTGCCATTTTGGATATCCCGTCACCCGGCAAAGGAGCGGTTGATGAGTTCCGTAACGACATCGGCGGCAACCACCTCTCGTATGCGGCGGCTTATTATCCCTGGCTGGAAACATCCGTGCTGTCCGACAATGACATTACGGAAGAGACGATGTGCTGGGACCAGAACACGAACTGGAATGCCATCGTTGACAAGAAAGGACTGAAGGAAAGCGAGACAAGCCCTATTGTCAAGTACATCAATGCTACTTTTGATAAAATCGAGCAAGAAACGGATGAGGCGAAAAAGGCGGAAATGCAAGAGGCAGGCCGTAAGGAGATGCACAATGCCATGATGCAGAACCTTCCGGAATACAAGCTGCTTGCACAGAAAATCAAGAACTTCCTGAACCATCTGCCCCCTTCGGCAGCGATGGCGGGCATCTATACCATGACCGACAACACCCGCGGCGTATGGAAAGCTCCGGCAAATGTATCCGTCAACTATGTGAACAAGCCTTCGGAAGTGATAGACAACAAGGCGCAGGAAGACCTGAACATGCCGATGAACGGAAAAGCGGTCAATGCCATCCGCACCTTCCCCGGCGAGGGCATCAAGGTATGGGGAGCACGCACACTGAACGGCAATTCGCAGGACTGGCGCTACATCAACGTGCGGCGCACGATGAGTTTCCTTGAACTGTCGGTAAAGAACGCCGCCCGTGCCTACGTGTTCGAACCGAACGACGCAAGTACCTGGATCAACATGAAATGTATGATAGAGAACTTCCTGCGCAGCGTGTGGAAACGTGGCGGACTGGCAGGTGCTACCCCCGAAGACGCCTACGAGGTGCACGTGGGACTAGGTGACACCATGACGGCCGAGGATATTCTGGAAGGCATCATGCGCATCACGGTGCTGGTAGCCATCAGCCGTCCGGCAGAGTTCATCGAAATCACGTTCCAGCAGCAGATGCAGAAGAGCTAAGGCTGCAAAATTTAAATAAAGAATAGAATATAAACTTTTTAAAATTTAAATAGTATGGCAGAAGATGGATCAACCCAGAGTAAGGATACACAAGCATGGCCGTTGCCAAGTTTTTATTTTTCAGTCAATGCAGGTGATCGGAAAGTAATCTCATGCAGTGAGGTTTCAGGTCTTGATGCAGAATATGAAGAAATAAGTTATAGGGCTGGAGACAGTAAGTCTTTTAACAAATTGAAAATGCCCGGATTGCGCAAGTCCGGCGATGTGACGCTTAAAAAAGGGATTTTCAATGGTGATTCGACGATGTGGGACTGGCTGAACGACACCAAGATGAACACTACTAAGCGCCAGACAGTTACGATAAGTCTGCTGGATGAAGATGGAAAACCTGCGCAGACCTGGGAAGTGGCAAACGCATGGCCGAAAAAAATAACAGTGGAAGGCTTCAAGTCTGACGCTACCACTCCGGCGATAGAGACACTGGTACTGGCAAACGAAGGTGTGACGTTGAAGGGTAAATAGTCCATGGAAAAGCCCTCCACATCACAGCCTGCCATGAGATGGACGCCTCCTGTATCCTTCTATTTCAAGGTCGTATTCCAGAAGATGAACCATCCTACTTTTGAAGCCTCGTTTTTGGAAGTCAGCGGTCTGTCATGGGATATGGGTAAAAAGGCGTATCGTGGAAACGATGGCAGTTTTCAAGTGGTACCTACAGGATTGACTTACACGAATGTCGTGCTGAAACGTCCTGTGGGACCGTTGTCCGGTTCACTTGCAAAATGGATCAAGGACTGCCAAGACTTCATGCTTAATGCCCGGAAGAAAAAGGATATGAAAGCTGTTCCTACTTATGATGTGGTCATTCATTTGCTGGACGAGGACTCTAATCCTAAAGCCTCGTGGCAATGCCTTAAAGCTTATCCTATGAAATGGAGCTTGGGAACCTTCGATTCCGGCAAAAGTGAACTGGCTACGGAAACTTTAGAATTGGCATACGCCTATATGGAAAGAGTAAAATAGCATACTTATGCCGGTAGTAATCAAGGAAATGCGCATCCGCACCGTGGTGGAGAAACGAATCGTCACGGAAACGGAAGTATCGGATGAAATCATCCGCAAGATAGAGAGCCGCGTGCTGGACAGGCTGTCCGAAGAGAACCTCACCGGGCAGCCTGCCGGACGGCGGCAAACGAAGAGAAGAAACGAAAGATAAGACAGAAGCGATATGGGAAAGATGAAAATAACCGCCTATACGGATGACAGTTTCAACAGCGTGTACAAACCTGCCCTGGAACTGCCCATCAACCCGGAGAAGGTGAAGCTCGGCAAGGGAATCCGCTATGCGGAAGACAAGCAGCTGGGCAGCCTGAACGGGTCCAACGTGTATGTGCGCTATCAGCCCGAAACGCTTCATTTCGAGTGTATGCTCGATATGACCAACGCCATGGAGGACGATGACGAGAAGAAACCCGTACACGCCATGGTGGATGAGATTGAGGCAAGGCTCTACGACTACAACACCGAGGGACACCGCCCCTCGTTCGTCAAGGTGGAGTACGGCGACATCACCTTCTTCGGCCAGCTGAAGACACTGGACACGGAATATACCCTGTTCGATGCCGAAGGACTGCCGCTGCGTGCCGAGCTGAAAGTCACGCTGACGGGCTATTGCAGCCAGAAGGAAGAGAAGAAGCACTTCTCCAAACGCTCGCCTGATGTGTCGCGGCTGGTCACCCTGAAAGAGGGACAGACACTTGCCTCCCTCTGTTATGAGATATATGGCGACGCGCTCTTGGTGGGGCAAGTCGCACGGTTTAATAACCTCAACGGCTACAGGAGCATACCGGCAGGTACGCAACTGCTGATGCCGATGCTAAAAAAAGAATAAGATTATGGCAGATTCACCTTCCATATATAAAGACCGGGTATTGTCTTGCTCCGTTTATTGCAACGGCAGCAAGCTACCAGACACCTTCTCATTGGTGTCCGCCAAGGTGCGGCTCGAACTGAACCGCATTGGCAAAGCCACATTGAAATTCAATGCGGGGAACATGGACAAACAGACCTTCGACGAGAGCGACGACACGCTGTTCAAGCCGGGCAACAGCCTCCGTCTGGATGCCGGCGGCATTGACAAGCAGGAAACGCTGTTCGAGGGCAGTATCATCGGGCTGCGCATCCTCACCGGGAAAGACTTACGTTCCTACATGGTGGTGGAATGTCGCGACAACGCCTATCCTGCCACGCAGGGACGCAAGAACCGCATCTTCGAGAAGAAGAAAGACAGTGACATCATCAAGGAAGTGCTGAAAGATTATGGTAGCGTGGAAGTGGATGCCACGCCCTACCAACACCCCACACTGGTGCAGTATTACTGTTCCGACTGGGACTTTGCCCTCTCCCGTGCCGATGCCAACGGCCTGTTCGTCTGCACGGACGGCAGCAAGATAAAGGTGAAGAAGCCCGAGGTGGGTGCCTCGCCTGTACATACCGTCACCTTCGGCACGGACATCGTCTCTTTCGACCTCGAGCTCTCGTCGGACGACCAGTTCACGCAATATGAGGCTGTTTCTTGGAGTCCCAAGGAGCAGAAAGCCGTCAAGGTCACTGCCTCCGCTCCCTCACTGAACAAGCAGGGCGACCTGCAACCCAAGAGCATCGCCTCCGGCGACAGCCTGCTGCTACAGACCGACGCGCCGACGGACGAGAAAGCATTGAAGCAATGGGCGGACGGCATGGCACTGAGGGCAGGACTGGCACGCTACCAAGGCTCCGTCAGCTTCTATGGCTCTGCCAAGGTGAAGCCCGGCTGCCTCATCGAACTGAAAGGACTGGGCAAGCGGTTCAACGGTAACCTGTTCGTAGGTTCGGTGACGCATACCCTCGAAGACAACGAGTGGACCACCGAAGCAGGCGCAGGCATATCGCCCCTCTGCATCACCGACGAGCCGGATGTAGTGAGTCCTTCCGCCTCCGGCTTCCTGCCCGGCCTGCAGGGACTCCATGCGGCAGTGGTGAAGAAACTGGACGGCGACCCCTTGAACGAACAGCGCATACAGGTGGAACTGCCGTGGATGGACGGACAGAGCAAGCTGCTCTGGGCACGCCTCTCCACACTGTACGCCACCGGCGGCATGGGTTCCTTCTTCCTGCCCGAACCGGGTGACGAGGTCATCATCGGCTTCATGAACCAGGACCCCGTCCACCCCGTGATACTCGGCTCGCTGTACGGCGAGAAGCACAAGCCGCCCTACGAATACGAGGCGAAGAACAACACGAAAGCCATCGTCACACGCGAGAAGATGCGCATCGAGTTTGACGAGGAAAAGAAAATCATAACGGTGTCCACCCCCGGAAAGAATACGGTGGAACTGAGCGACGACGGAAAGCACATCAAGCTGACCGACCCAAACAAGAACGAAATAACGATGGACAAGAACGGCATCACGCTCTCGTCCGCCAAAGATATTACGCTGAAAGCCAAAGGCGGCATCACGATGGATGCCACGATGAAAATCAGCGGAACCGCCAAGCAGGACATCAGTCTGGAAGGGCTGAACGTGAAGGTGCAGGCGAAAATCGGAGCCACCGTCAAAGGCAATGCCACGGCGGAACTCTCGGCAAGCGGCCAGACCACCGTAAAAGGTGCGATGGTAATGATTAATTAATGGACAATTGACAATGATGAGAAACGATTTTTTAATTTTTAATTTTTAATTTAAAACGATGCCTCCAGCAGCAAGAATAACTGATATGCACACCTGCCCCATGCAGACTCCGGCGTTTCCCGCGCCGATTCCTCATGTGGGCGGCCCGGTAGTGGGTCCCAGTGTGCCCAATGTATTGATAGGGAAACTACCGGCAGCGGTAGTGGGTGATATGTGCGTATGCGTCGGTCCGCCCGACACAATCGTAAAAGGCTCGTCCACGGTGATGATAGGAGGAAGACCGGCAGCACGCATGGGCGACAGTACGGCACATGGCGGAACGATAGCCGCCGGATGCCCTACGGTGATGATAGGAGGATAAACAAAAAAACGTTCTTTGACATATTGGAAAACGAAATAAGGGCACAAAGATGCTGACTTTCCCGTTTTTTCCTTAACTTTGCCATGCTGAACCAATTACATAGTGAATCATGGAAAAGAAAATAGAAAAGACAAAAGAGAAAACGGTGAAAACAAAGGTACAAAAACCGAAGAAGAAAGTCAGTAAAACGTGGGAAGCCATTCAGAAGTTGAAAGGCAGTGTCATTGTCAACGACCCTACTTTGCTACTGTAACATGAGATACCTGATAGATACCAATATTCTTGTTTATGCCATAGCGGAGCCGGATTTATTGAGTGATGATGTAGCTGCAATCATAGCGGAGCCGGATGCAGTATTGTATATCAGTGCTGAATCTGTAAAGGAAATGGTTGTGGCATATCGTAACAAAGGTTTGTGGTCCAAACGCTGGAAAACGGCGGAAGACATGGTAAAGTCCATAGAAGATGAATATTATGTGAAGATACTTCCTGTAAAGAAAGAGCACATACTGACTTATTCTAAAATGGAACTGAACGAAAGACAGTGTCATAAAGACCCTTCCGACCATGTAATCATAGCCCATGCCATAACCGAACATCTGCCGCTCATATCGAGCGACACTCGTTTTGATTTCTACCGGAGTCAAGGACTTGATTTGATTTTCAATAAGAAATAGAATTATTCATCCCATCCCCTTATTTCGTCCCACAAAGAAGCCTGTTGCTCCTTTGTGGGACGTTTGTTTTCCAATATGCCAACCCACGGTGATGATGAGACAATCAGTTTCACCATCCTCCGAAAAAAAAGAATAAACGAAGCGTTCTTTGACATATTGGAAAACGAGAAACTTTCAAAAAAAGTCCTCATATATTGTGGACTCAGGGCGAATTATACTACCTTTGCCGGAGTTGAAGATAACAATTGAAGCATGGAGATTAAGTTCGAAAAAGATTATTTGGAGGAACTATACCTCAAAGGAAAGACCTCCGATAAAAAACATCGTTTTCAGCCCCCAATCGTTACCAAATACCGCAAGACGATAGACTTGCTGAAATAAACAACAGATATGGCAACCGTAAGATTTGGATATACTCCGACCCATCCCGGCGAAGTGCTGAAGGATGAAATAGAATACCGCAAGGTTTCACAGCGGAAGCTGGCAGAGCAAATGGGCATCTCCTACAAGGCACTCAACGACTTGCTGAACAGACGACGCACGCTGACCACCACCACCGCCATGATGTTTGAGGCGGCACTCGACATACCTGCCGATTCGCTGATGCGACTGCAACTGAAATATAACATGCAGCAAGCCATGAACGACCCCTCGCTCACAGAGCGTTTGAAACAAATACGCAAATTCGCGGCTCTGTTGTAATATCCCGGCATACGAAAGAACAAAGAAAGGAAAACAGTTATGGCAAGACCAATAAAAGAAACTCCGATACTTTTCGGCAATGATGCCCGACGGTTTGAAGAGCGGATGAAGCAGAAGCGTACCGTGCCGAAAGAAGAAATAGAACGCGTGCGCGAACATTATCGTATAGCCATGAGTATCTTTAAAAAAGGGAAAGATGACTAACATAAGAAGACGATGGCGAAATGACACGCCTGCTCTATTTTGACTTGGCAGATTACAAGAACAGTATGCAAGACTGATATTCATAAAATACGAAAGAATGTTTCTCGTCCCACAAAGAAGCCTGTTGCTCCTTTGTGGGACGTTTGTTTTCCAATATGTCACCTTGAACCGGAAACAATAGAAATGAAACAACAGAAAGGATAAACGATATGAACGAACTGAAAACCATCTTGAACAACGAGGCATTCCTCGGCCGTGGCTGGAGCTTTCCGCCACAGGTTACCGACGGAGGCGTGCGGATGTCCGCCTACGAGCAGGACATAGAGGAGAGCCTGCGCGTGCTGTTCAGCACCTCGCCCGGCGAGCGTGTCAACCGCTACGACTACGGCTGCCCTCTGCGCCGCTACGCTTTCGAGCCGATAACCACGGAAACCACCGTGCGGATGCGCAACGACATCACGAGGGCCATCATCCTCTATGAGCCGCGCATCACGCTGGAGGAAGTGTCATTCGAGGAACAGCCGGAGCAGGGAGTGCTGCTGATACACCTCGCCTACACGGTTATCCGCACGAACAACCGCAACAATATGGTTTACCCGTTTTATCTGAATGAAGGAACAAATTTAAAAAACGAAAATATATGAACAGACTAAGATTGATAAAGACAGCCTACACCGCTTTGGCGTGCCTCATGCTCGCCGCCTGTGCAAGCGATGAACTGACGGACGGCACGGTGCAGGACTTGCCCGAAGGGAAATACCCCTTGCAAATAGCAGGCGTAAGTATAACGGCGGGAAGCAATGCCGAGCCGTGGGGGGCGGATACTCCACAGACACGCATGGCGGAAAACACAACTGACGGAAAGAGCAGTGCGTGGGAAAACGGAGATAAGATAAAGGTACAAATAGGCGATGTTACACCGGGCACATACACTTACCAAAGCAGCGGTCTGACCGTAGCAGCTGGTGATGCGTACGCTTATTGGGCAAGCAAAGCAGATAATCAGACCATCCGGGCGTGGTACACCTCGTCTGGCAACGAAACGGTCGATCTCAGCGATCAGACAAAAGGTCTTGTCTATGTGGTGACAGCCCAGACAACTGCCAATTTCAACACAGAAGTATCGCTGACATTCTCCCACGCTCTTGCCAAGGTGCGTGTGGGGCTTACCGGCGAGATAGCAAGTTTTGTGGATAATGTCAGCATAAAGGGCTACACCACCTGCGCCCTTTCACAAGGTACGTGGAATGGTGCGAATGTAGGTGAAATAAAAATGTATAAGGTGGCCGACAAGGTGTTTGAAGCCAATGTATATCCGGGTTATCAGATACAAGAAGTCAAGGCGAACAATGGGGCATGGAGTACACTTACTACCGCTGTCGCTCCTGAAGCAGCGAAAATATACAAGATAGAAATTGGGGTAACGAGCAAAACCATAACGTTGTCAACAGAAACGGAAGAAGTCTGTACCGTTGAAAGCGGCAAGTCTATTATCATTGATGGTGGAGGAAACGAGCTGAATAAAAGGATAGTCATCCAAGACAACGCAAAGGTCATGTTGAAGGACGTAAAACTCGCTGCCCCTACCACCGAAGTCAATACCATAGAAATAAATGGCTCTGCAACGCTATTGTTATCGGGTACTAATGAAATCAACGGTGCCACGTATGGCTGCCCATTAACTGTCATAGGAGGTACGTTGACCATTAACGGAACAGATAACGACAAATTGACACTGACTGGAGGGATTTCTTATAATGCTGGAGGCTTGGGCCTTTGTGAAGGGGCAAGCCTGATTATCAATGGTGGACATATTGTGGCTACTAGTCAGGCTTCAGATGGAAGCGGAATTGGGTCCTATTGGACTGGGTGGAATAATCCTAACTGTGGCTCTATCACAATAAACGGGGGCCAAATAGAAGCAACTGGCGGTAGTCGATCGGCAGGAATAGGAGCAGGAAGTCAATGTAAATGTGGGGATATCATCATAACAGGAGGTACTATTACCGCTACAGGTGGAAGTCAGTACGGAGCCGGTATTGGCTCAGGTGGAAGTGGTCATCGGTACGATCCTGAATGTGGAAATATTACAATATCCGGAGAAAATACTGTGGTTACGGCAGCGGCAAGCGGAACAGACTGCGATAAGATAGGTATCGGTGGTAAAGGTGGAATATGCGGCACCGTCACCATTAAAGCCGGTGTTACAGTAAACAGCACTAAGTATACCGAAGACCATGTTGGCAGGATTGAATGATTGTTATGTCAGATTTGCTGACTGCTAATAAATATCTCTTTGCTTTTCCTGAAGTGTCACTTCGGGAAAAGCAAGGTGAAACAGAGAGAAACGAAATATTGTATTAACTTTAAAATTGAGTGATTATGTACGAAGCAAGACAAAATAAGGAAAATATGAATAGAGTTATAGGTGGTGAGGATGTTAATTGTAATAGACAGAAAATCAAGAATAAAAAAACAGTTAATCATAAATGTGTGACAATGCAGCAGCTTTTAAGGGCAAATAATATTATCCAAAACAAGCCGCTTCAATTTGTTAGTTTCATTAATAAGACTTATGCAGGAGAAATCTCAAGATGGGGATTTAATCAGAAAAGTTTGGTTAATAGTGCAATAAATAAAGGAAATAGTCATTTAACTTTATCCCAAAATGAAACTCAAGATCCAATAGTACAAAACTGTATTGCTCTTGTGATAGATGCTATATCAGATAATGATCTAAAAATCTATAAGTTGCATACAGATGGAATACTTGCACTTTCTGTTCCAAATGGGCCACTTGAGATTTCGTTAAACATTACTGCACATGGAGATGATGAGGATGAAATCTCAAAGACTTTAATCCACGAGTGTTTTCATATAAAATGTGGAGGACTTACAGGTGTAAATGAATATTCTTGCACTTGCGACAAAGATGCTGCGAAAAGAGATATTGAAAATAAACAAAATAGTTCTAACATAAATCCTGATTCATTTGCACAATTTGTTATGAAATGCTAATAGATGCCCGTTCCTACGGATTTGCAATCCGCAGGCTATGCGTATCAGGATTTATAATCCGCTATCCGAAGCGTGACTTCGGGGGATGCAAAGTGAGACAAAGATAAATGAACTCCGTGCAGCCCATGAAGTGGGAACTCTGATTCAGTGGAAAATAAAAACTCCGGGCAAGAGCACAACTTTGTTAAAAGTTGCTTCGTCGCTGTCAGCGACAGTGCAAAAATGTAAAAAGATGCTTTGTCGCTACCAGCGACAGCCCGAATTTGTTAAAAGAAGCTATATCACCATCAGCGACAGTCCGACTTTGCAGAAAGTTGCCCTGTCCGTTTAAAATAACATCAAAAAAACAACCATTAAAAACAGAAAATTATGGCAAAGATTAAAAACTTCAATATCAAGAAACTTCGTACCGAAGAAGACTTCGGCTTCCAGAAACGCATCGAGGCCGAAACCGCCCTGCTCACCGTAGAGACCGACAAGCCGATGGTAGCCGCCTACAAAGCCGCCCTCACCGCCTTCGATGATGCCCTGAAAGGCAGTACAAGCAACTCTCTGTCGTCCGCCGTGACCCGTGCCGACGAAATGGCGGATGCCGCATGGAGCGGA
This sequence comes from Phocaeicola faecalis, assembly GCF_021730445.1. Lineage (GTDB taxonomy): Bacteria > Bacteroidota > Bacteroidia > Bacteroidales > Bacteroidaceae > Phocaeicola > Phocaeicola faecalis. The sequence goes on from NZ_JADNRM010000002.1 coordinate 36,764, forward strand.
CTCAATGCCCAGACAAAGGCGATGCTGGGTCACCCCGTTGAAGCCCTCCGTACCGTTGCCGCCGAAGCTTCCGCCCTCATCGCCAAGTACGGCAACCCCACCGCCATGGCCTACAACGAAGAGTACGGTCGTCTGCACAATCTCCTGCAAGACCTCGCCGCCCTCGGTATCGAGAAGCAGAAGCAAATCTATATCGACGCTTGGGTCACCGAGCTTCAGACCCGCTGTGACGAGTTCGCTGCCGCCTCTGCCGCCCGCGATGCCGAAGCCGCCCTCCGCATCACCGGTATTGTGAAGCAGACTCGCAATGATGCCGATGATGCTTTCCGTGCGCTGGCGGAGCGTGTGAATGCGCTTGCGCTGGTGAATGGCGAAGATGCGTATGCCACGTTCATTGACCATGTGAATGTGATTATTGAGCAGGCGAATGCGGTGCTGGCAGGGAGAAGTACAAGGGCGGAGAAGAAGAAAGAGTAAAGACGGTTGGGATAAATCTTGTTGTCGAAAGGTGCTCTCCCTGTCATCAGGGAGACTGCATTTCAAAGAAGGAATTGTAGTAACTTTAAAATAGAATGAATATGTACACGGGTAGGCAATTAAAGAATGAGGCGGGAAACAAAGTTTCTCGGCAGATGGAATGTGGGGCGAGGCAGTTGGTGCAGATACGGGATGAGAGGAAAACTTTCATTCAACAATATCCGTCAATCCATTTTATTTCTAAAGTATCAAAGCCTAATGATAAGATGCAAACTTTATCACAAATGTATAATGGCTTACATACACCTATTGCCCGTCCAATGACTATTCAAATGCTAAACCCCTTTATAAGACGTTTACTTAAAGGTAGCGCAGCTGGAGCAATACTAGGCTCTATAGTACCTGGCATTGGAAATTTAATTGGAGGAGCTGTAGGGGCAATTACAAGTTTAGCTAAAGAGCTCATAGAAGCTCAAAAACGGAAAAGAATAGCGGAAGAAAAAGGGGTAACTGTTTCAGATGACATAAGTGGGTTTATTCTTGCAAAAGTTGAAGATGTTTTGAAAATATTACCTCTTGCTCATTTAAAAGGAAATGGGAGACTTCGGCATATTAAGACAGGAGACAATGACATGGGAAATGCCAGTTCTTATGATGGTGAAAGTACTATTAATATTTGTAATCCATTAAGTATGCCTGATTTTTTATATGCTTTATTAAGTAAAAAGTATGGTTTGATAAGATACTGTATGGATAAAGGCTCTATAAAAAAAGGTTCCACTATTGGGTATGGCAATGAACGACAATATAATTCAAAAATAGATGAAGAATATATGAACTCCCAACCTAGACATGTAATGGCTGGTGTGTCCGAAGCCAATTCGCAAGAGAAATTGTTGTCGTGGACTTTAAGACATGAAATAGGTCACTCTATTGATCAACAGATACATTGGCAAGATGATTATTCCAAAGAAACTATGTTTGGAGGATGGGAAATGCTTGACAAAGAAAAATTTTCAGAGAAAATCTTAGAGATGGTACATGTAAACAAAGAAGATGTTACTTTTAAAATTGAAAAAGATGAAGATGGAAGTCCTATGAAATTCTTATCTGCCTTAGATCTTATATCAAGAGGATTAAAATATGATGTTAGTATCAGAAACAAAGGTGAAGATGTTGATAATAAGAAAATTCTCGAAAAAATAAAGAGGAAATGTTTCTTAGCTTTTAATCATCCATGGATGTTTGATGATGGATGTATAAAGGACTTATCATGTGATAATAAGATTTATATGTATGATGAATATGGCAACCCATGCAGTTACAGAGCAGACCAAAGAAAATATGCGGTTTCTAATTATCAATTTGCAGCTGCTAATGAATGGTTCGCAGAAGCTTACGCTGCATTTTATAATCCAGACCCAAATGCAGCTTCAAGAGAACGCCTTTCAAATGATGTAAAAAAATGGTTTACAGAAAATTTAGGCGGGTATAATAAGAGTGACAGATGGAATTCCCCAGCTGCGTTCATTACAAAAAATGGCACATTAACTGCTGCTTATAAAAAATGCGCATATTACCTGCATGAATACACAAAAGATTATGCAAATATCGATGAAAAAGGCATTTGGTATAAGGCTATTCAGCTTATGAATTTACGTGAATGGGAAAAAATGCCTATAGCTTATGAAATATATGATTTAACAAAATCAGATGATTCTATTGCCAATTATTATGCAGCTTGTAAACTAATAGAAAATGTAGAATTGACAACTTATAGACAAACACTCTTGAACGAAAGAGACTCTCAGGCATAACGGCACGCTCCGAACCACCTACGAAGCTAATCCTCGTCCCGATTTTTTCTGTTCGCACGATTTCTATCGGCAGAAGCTGAATTATATTCATGACAATCCGGTGAGGCAGGAAATGGTTGCACGACAAGAAGAATATCTGTACAGTTCGGCAGTGGACTATGCAGGAGGAAAAGGGTTGCTGGAAGTGATTGTTTCGGATTGAAAATCCTGATACTCGGGACAATCTGATTGCAAATCCGATTGAACAAAAAATCCGATTGAACGAAAGTATAGACAGACTATATAAGCACATTTCATGGTGCTTAACACAATACGTTCTTTGACATGTTGGGACAAAACGGAAAATAAGAGAATAATATATTTGGTGATGAAGTGCGAATGACGTATCTTTGTTGCTGTAAATCAAACGAAAGGAGGATAATGTATGGCAAGACCCATTAAGGAAACCCCAATCTTGTTCGGGGAAGACGCAAAGAAGTTCTTGAAATCAATTGAAGATGTCAAGCCGGCTTCCCAACAAGAAAAGCAGCGGATTAAGTCTGCTTACGAGAAAATGAAGAAAATAGCCACATTCATGATGTAATATTTTCTATGAGACTGATTAAAATAGAAGATACCAACGAAATAAAGCCATTCAATTGCGGTGACGACGACTTGAATGGCTTTTTGTTGGAAGATGCCCGCTATTACCAAGAGCAATTGATAGCCAATACGTTTATAATGGAAAACGAGGAAGCGACAATCGCCTTTTTCAGCTTGCTTAATGATAAGATTTCCCAGACAACCATTGACAAGAACCTTTGGCGCAAGTTGCGTAAATCTTTTCCTTATAGAAAGCATTTGGGCAGTTATCCGGCTTCAAGATAGGCAGGCTGGGTGTAACGACCTCTCATCGTGGCGAAGGTATCGGCACGGACATCGTTTCCGCCGTAAAGCAGATGCTTATCAACCGGCAGTCAGTATCCGCCACTCGTTTCCTCACTGTTGACGCATACCTTTCGGCTGTTTCTTTTTACGAGAAGAACGGTTTTCGTCCGCTTCTGAATACGCCCTGTGAAGATACCCTTCCCATGTATTTCGATTTAATGCAACTTGTCAAATAAATCGTATCTTTCCCCATAGCATTCCTATTCTCTTATTTTCCGCCCCTCAATTCCGTTCTTAACTGTTGATGGAATTGAGGGGCGGTTTCCGTTTTGTCCCGGCAGGACAAGATGAGCGAAAAACTAATCTTCCCGAACCCGTTCGAGGAAGTAAAGCAAAAGGAACGGAACCTATAAATCAAACCATAAAAAACGAAAGTATTATGGCAATTTTAGTAAACCCCATTCAGCGCCCCAATCCGCTCGACAAGGATGCCGCCAAGAAATGGTATGTAGTGCAAGTGACAGTGGATTCTGCTATATGATAAAGTATAGACAGACTATATAAGCACATTTCATGGTGCTTAACACAATACGTTCTTTGACATGTTGGGACAAAACGGAAAATAAGAGAATAATATATTTGGTGATGAAGTGCGAATGGCGTATCTTTGTTGCTGTAAATCAAATGAAAGGAGGATAATGTATGGCAAGACCCATTAAAGAAACCCCAATCTTGTTCGGGGAAGATGCACGCCGCTTCTTGGAACGGATGAAGAATCCGCCCAAGGAAACAAAGGAAGAAAGAAAAATCCGTCTGGAACACTATCATGCAGTGATGGCTGCATTCAAGAAATGATAAATTATGGTTCTGACGGCAGAAATGTTTAGAGCGACTTATGAAGTTCGCCGCCTGAATAAAAAGGAAATGATAAAATCGTTCGATTGCGGAGACGCGGATTTGAACGATTTTATATTGAAGGAATCCTCGCTTTACCGGCAGGCATTATTGGCCGTCAGTTATGTTGTGGAGAAGAAGCAGGAGAACCATTCGGTCACGGCCTACTTCAGTCTGGCAAACGACAAGGTTTCACTGAACGACTTTGAAAGCAAGACGGAATTTAATCGGTTCAGAAAGCATCGGTTCGTGAATGAGAAGCGGCTGAAAAGCTACCCTGCCGTAAAGATTTGCCGTTTGGGGGTCAATCGGGAAGCAAAAGGACTGCACATAGGTTCTTTTTTATTGGACTTTATCAAGAGTTACTTTGTGGTTGACAACAAGACCGGATGCCGATTCCTGACGTTGGACGCTTATGCCGCAGCCATCCCTTTCTATCTGAAGAATGGTTTCATTCCTCTGAATGAGGAGGATGCCGATTCAGAAACACGCTTGTTGTATTTCGATTTGGAAACCATTTCTGATGACGATTTTGAAGAATAATATATAAATATATTCTCTCTCTTATTTTCCGCCCCTCAATTCCATTCTTTACAACAGATGGAATTGAGGGGCGGTTTCCGTTTTGTCCCGGCAGGACAAGATGAGCCGGGAAACCAACCTTCCCGAACCGCAAATCTGTACTTACGGAAGTACCGGCTTGTACTAAAGGAAGTACAGACTTGTAGTTGAGGCAATACGGGATGGCGGTTCGGGATATACAAAATAACAGAAGCGTTCTTTGACATATTGGGAAAAAGGAATAATGGGATAAACAGTCTGAAAACATTGGCAATGCGGAAGAAAATCCGTACTTTTGTTGTTATAAATCAAGCAGAAAGGTATTCTATGGAGAAACTAATTATACAAGACAAGGACTATGTGACGTGGATGACATCGCTGTGTTCGCGCTACCGCCAAAGTCAGATAAAGGCGGCGGTGAAAGTGAACAGTGAGAAACTGATGTTCTACTGGTCGTTGGGAAAAGACATTGTGGAACTGCATGCGGAAAGCAAATGGGGTGACGGTTTCTATAAGAACGTGTGCCGCGACTTGAAGGCGGCACTGCCCGGCGCAAATTGTTTTTCGGAGACAAATGTAAAGTATATGAAGAACTTTTATTTGCTTTACAGTCGCTATTCGTCAATTCGCCCCCAAGTTGGGGACGAATTTGGCAAATGTCTCCAACCAGATTATGCACGACGTGTTCATGATACTATGGGGACACCACAAGTTGCTCATAGACAAATTCCATGATACTCCGGAGAAAGCATTGTTCTTCATGCGCAAAACCATAGAGAATAGTTGGAGCCGCGCCCTGCTGCTCAATTTCATCGATACCAACCTCTACGAGCGTCAGGGCAACCATCGGTCTGTTGATATGCAAGAATAAGGACAACATCTTCGCGCAATATTCGCTCGAAGGCTACAACCAGCCTATCGGCATATCCGAGTTTGAGGGCGTGAACGTGTTGCCGGAAGGTTTCAAGTCATCTCTGCCCACGATTGAGGAGATAGAGAGCAAGCTGGGCAGTAAATAAGAGACAACGCCATACATCACATTATTCCGCTTTCCTTTGACTGCCTGAATACAGTAAGAGGAAAGCGGTTTCCTTTTTCCAATAGTCAGAAGTAAATATAAAGTAATAAGAAACAGATAAAAACAACAGCCTATGGCAACAAACGACAGACACAGCGGCACGCTCCGCACAGACTATGAGACCGACCCGGCGCGGCTGCACGGACTCCGGAGCAATAGCATAACTTTATTAAAAGAACAACCATTAAAAACAGAAAATTATGGCAAAGATTAAAAACTTCAATATCAAGAAACTTCGTACCGAAGAAGAAAGATGGCGTATAATAGCTCTTCAAAATCCGATGGAACGAAAATCAGAAATGTATAACATATAATACTTTAAGCTTATGAAATATTTTACTATGGAAGAATGTATCCTCTCTAACACAGCAAAGAGAGAAAATATCAACAATACACCGTCAATCGAGATAGCGGCGCACATCGTGGAGTCCGTAGAAACGCTGCTGGACCCGCTGCGTGAGGCGTGGGAACGGCACTGCAAGCAGCACCGTTGGAATGAAGTGCGCATCCGTATTTCTTCCGGCTATCGCTGCCCGAAACTGAATGATGAGGTGCACGGCTCGTCCACCTCAGCGCACTGCTACGGCTATGCTTTCGACCTCATCCCCATTAATGGAAAAATGCTGGAGTTCAAGCGTTTCTGCCGCACGTTCCTTGCCAACCGCGCCTTCGACCAGCTCATTTCCGAGAAGGAGGATGCCAACGGCGTACCCAGGTGGATGCACGTGGGCTACAAGTATATTGACGGCGTACAGCAGCGCAGACAGTACCTCTATTCAGTACAAGGAAAACCTGAGCTGATTCGATCACATATAAAATGAAAGCCTGACCGCTATGGGTGTTGGACGCATTGCCGGCGGTGTTTTCGTTCCATCGGATTTGCAAACCGCAAGAATCCGATGGAACGAAAACAGAATATACAGACTTTAGACAGATTAGTTCTGTTAAGTCTAAAATTGAAATTCGCTCTTTGACGTATTGGGAAAAAGGAATAATGGAAACCATGTTCCATTTTGGAACACATGGCTAATGACGAAAATCTTCAACTGCCTAGAATTTCCGGACAGTTGGCAGTTTGAGCAAAATCTGCCTATACTGCCGTCCTTTCTGAAATTGCGCTAATTTGGCAAAAGTTACGAACTAAAGAATATTAATACGACGATAGGGATGCACCGTTTCTCTTCAATGAATCCGGTGGGTTAAAATAAGGAAAAGAAAGCAATGACAATTGGCTGACTGACAGATAAAATATAGTACCTTTGTCCTCTTGAAAAAATAAAAACGATATAAATGGAGAATCAAGGAGAAATCATACTCTATCAGCCGGACAGCGAGGTGAAGCTGGAAGTGCGGCTGGAAGAGGAAACGGTGTGGCTGACACAGGCACAGATGGCAGAGTTGTTTCAAACCACGAGAAACAATGTTACCCTGCACATTCGTAACATATTCAAGGAGGGTGAATTGGTCGAAAATTCAGTATGTAAGGAATCCTTACGTACTGCCGCTGACGGTAAAAAATACCGCACAAACTTTTACAACCTTGATGTGATAATATCTGTCGGATACCGAGTTAAGTCGGTAAGAGGCACACAGTTCCGCCAATGGGCGAACAAGGTACTGAAGGAATATTTATTGAAAGGATATTCAGTGAACCAACGGTTAAGTAACCTTGAGCACCGGGTGGAAAGCAAGTTTATAGAACATGAAAAACGTTTAGACAGGATAGACGGCAAGATAGACTTCTTCGTGCGCACCTCGCTGCCACCGGTAGAAGGCATATTCTATGACGGCCAGCTGTTCGATGCCTACAAGTTCGCCATAGACCTGATACGGACGGCAAAGAAATCCATCCTGCTGATAGACAATTATGTGGACGAATCAGTATTGCTGATGCTCAGCAAGCGGAACAACGGAGTGAAAGCCGACATCTATACGCAGACAATAAGCAGCCGGCTTCAACTGGACTTGAACCGCCACAACAGCCAATACCCTCCGATAAAGATACATGCCTACAAAAAGAGTCACGACCGCTTTCTGATAATAGACGGTACGGATGTGTATCACATCGGAGCCTCATTAAAAGATTTAGGAAAGAAGATGTTCGCCTTCTCCAAGCTGGAAATTCCGGCGAAAGCCATTACGGACTTACTGTAAGTCCCCGTTTCATCCCCATTATTCCGCCTTGTTTTTGCAATCCGATGTTGCCAGAGCAAGGCGATTTCTTTTTCCCAAGTATCGAAGAACACAGAAAATAGTGAGACATTAAAACGATATAACAAGCCTATGGCAACAAACGACAGACACAGCGGCACGCTCCGCACAGACTATGAAACCGACCCAGTGCAACTGCACGGACTCCCGGCAATGGAAAGCAGCTGGCAAATGCTGCTGCACCGGCTGGCGCGCTACAGCAAAGGGCTGGAATATCGCGATGACGACGGACAGGAAGGCACGCTTGCCCCCCTGCTGGAGAACCATGTGCTGACCGTGGTTGCCGACCTCATGCGCAAACGGCTGTCCGGTTATGACGAGAGCTTTGCCGACGCACAGGGAACCACCGGAGAATCTGATTTTCATGACAAACTGGAAACCGACATCAGAAGATGGACGGCACGGCTGGAGGCATTTATCGACAAGAGCTGGAGGACGGGACTGAATGAAAGCCCCGCCGTGACGGTTGCCGTCCAACTGAGGGACAGCCTGAAAAGGTCGCTCCCGGTGGAGGACGAGGCGGAGAAGCACGGATATTACTGTATGCTGCGCACCGTCAGGTCCATACAGGAACATGCTGGTTACTATCTGGAGCAGATAGAGAACGGCGGCGATGTGGACGGGGCGTTGTCGCTGCTCATTGCCTACGTAAGAAATTATTGCAGCCTGGCAGATACGTTCAACCAACGCCTGGCAGAGCTTCCCTCTTTCTACCGGAATGAAATACTGCACGTGAAGCCGGAAGCTGTCATACAGGACCATGCCTATATCGCAGTCCGTCCGACAGAAAAATTCACCCTGAAAGCCGGACAAGAGTTCATCGCCGGACAGAATGCCGAAGGCGGGGATTTGATTTACCGGACTACCCAAGACGAGACAGTCAGCCCCATAGAGTGCGCGGAAGTGGATGCCGTGTACCTCCTGAAAAACGGAAACGCAACCGGCATACGCAGACAGACCATCCGCCCGGAAGATACGGCAGCCGCCGAAACACTGTTCGACCCGGAGCAGGGCGAGGCGCTGGCTTTCGGATGGCAGATAGAATCCTCCATGTTCGTACTGAACGAGGGCGAACGGACGATAACCGTCTCTTTCGGCATCAAAGGAGCCCCGGCCGGCATATTGCCTCCCGACGGACAGGGAATCAAAGGCTTCACCTTCCAGCTCAGCGGTGAAAGCGGTTGGGAGGAGCAACGCGGCGAGTGCTTTGCCGATAACGGCAAACTATGCTTCCGTATCCCCATCGAACGGGACGGAACGCTGCCGACGGCGTGCAACGAAGAAATACACGGAAAGGGTACAGCTTATCCCGTCCTGCGCATCCTGACAAACGGGGATGACGGGGCCTACGACCGGATAAGCCGGATGGAAACCGGCGAAGCGGAGATACGGGTCCATGTAAAGGGAATACGCAACTTCACTTTCTACAACGAACTGGGCGAGGTGGACACCACGCAGCCGTTCCAGCCGTTCGGCATACAGGCGGAATGCGGCGCATGGTTCCTGTCCGGCAACGAGGAAATGGGATTGAAGCCTCTGACCGGGGTGCATATAAAAGGCAACTGGAAGAAAGTGCCCGATACGGAAAAGGGGCTAAACGAGTTGTACAAAGGTTACGGCGTGGATGCGTCCTCATTCAAAGTAAGTACTGAACGGCAGGAAAAAGGCGTCTGGAATCCCTGCGAGGGCAATTCCCAACCGCTTTTCAATTTTGACGGGGAAGGGAAGCTCCGCCCTGCCGATGTGTTTTTCAATTTCTCGGGAGCAGGGGAATATACGCCAGGCAGCGATTATGAATACAGCCGCGACAAGGACGGATTCTTCCGCGCCACGCTCGTCTTCCCCTCCATCGGCTTCGGCACGGACGAATACCGCAAGCGGTTTACCGACATCATGATATACAACAGCCGCTGCAAGGAGAAGGCGCGGAAGGAACTGCCACAAGAACCGCCGGTGCCGGTACTGGCGGATGTGGAACTGGAATACGAGGCGGTGGAAAAGCTGTCTGTCATCCCCCAATCCGAGCTGATAGCGGTTCCGGACGGCGGCGGGACTCCTTTCAAGAGCCGGTTTGCCGACGGGGAAGACAAGGCGCTGTACTTCTCATTCCTTCATGCCGGGGGCGAACAGACCCTGCGGTTCTACCTTGACATGGTGATACCACCGAAGAATATCCCCTACCGGATGCCCGAATCCAGAGACAGTGGTACCGGCCTTGTCTGGGAATATCGGAAAAACGGCGTATGGACGGAACTCCCTTCCACAGCGGTGACCGGCGAGGAGACCTGCGGACTGACGCAAAGCGGACTCATCGTAATCAGACTGCCCGAAAAGATTACGGAAAACGACAGCAACCGGGACGGAAAGGTAGTGTTGCGCGCTTCGGTGAAAGGCGACACCAGTTCCTGCCTGGCCATCCGCAGCGTATGGACGAACCACATCCTGCTGACGGCACAGAACGGGGACGGACAGCCGCTGCCTGCCGGAACGATACAGCAGATGCCGGAGGCGAACGGGCGGATAGAAAGTATCGTCCAGCCCCTGTCCGGATTCGGCGGCAGACCCGCCGGAACGGAAAGCGGCCTCTCGGCACATCTGACCTCACGCATCGGCAACCGCCACAGGGCGGTCAATGCCGGGGACTATGAGCGGATACTGCTGGAACACTTCCCCGAGGTGGACAAGGCGGTTTGTATCCCCTGCACCGGAGAGGAGAAAAGAGAAGTGCGCCTGGTGGCCTTCAGCCGTTCGGCGGATGGGGAATACTACCTCTCACCGTTGTGGAAACTGACAGAGATGCAGCGGATGATGCAACGATACGTCCCGCCATTTGCCGGATTCAAGGTCATCAATCCGGCATATCAGGAAATGAAGGTAGTCTGCAAGGCGGTATTGCGTGAGAAAGTGCGGGACGAGGGCAAGGTGGTCCGTGACCTCACCGTACTGGCACAGAACTATCTCGCCCCCTGGAAGCGCAAGGGGGAAATCCCCGAACTGCAACAGAGTTTCTCGTACAAGGAACTGCATTCGCGGATGGCCAATCACGAGAACCTGCAGGCGATAGCAGAGTTGTCCGTCGATAAGACGAGCCTTCCGGCGGTGGACTTCGACAGCAGGGACATCATCCTGAAAGGTGAGAGACCCTGGAGTGTATTGGTACCTAAAATAGAAATCATCCTGCTTTCTCCCGACTACGGCATCGACAGTACCGAGATAGGAAGCAGTTTCATCATAAAATAAAAAAGCTTATGGACAGAGACATCATCAGACAGAACAGGAAGGAGCTGAAGAAATATTTCAAGAAAGGCTGCGTGCCCACGGAAGAGCAGTTCGCCGGACTGATAGACTCCATGGCGAACATCGCCGAGGACGGACAGGTGGAACAGACCGCCACCGGCTGGGCCTTCTACCCCGTACAAGCCGGGAAGCTGGACATCAGACTGTTTAGGGATAAGCCGGAAGACGGAGCAAGAGCCGCATGGACGATAAGCGTGACGAAAGACAAGCAACTGGTCATCAGCAACGAAGACGGAGAGACGGTCGTCGGGATTTCGCAGGACAAGACGGTGACACTGCCCGGTGGCGGCGCGGAACCCACGCCTGCCGTTGAGGACGGATATTTCACCATCCCCGCCGACAGGAAGTGGCATGATGCGCCTGTCAGTCCCGCACAAGGGGATGCGGACTGCCGCGTGTTCCGCATCCACGCCTCCTGTACTGACAATGTGGGGCTTTGCCGGCTGACACGCGCCACGGCGGTATGGATGAACAATGTGGAGCAATGGATAGAGTCGCCGCAGAAACACTGGTGGGGATGGTCGGGCAGCATCCGGCTCCGCTGGAACGGAAGTTCAAGCCTGCAGATACGCACGAAGAGACGGCTGGGCGGCGAGGTGCGGTGCAGGATTGTGGAAGTGTACAAGGCATAGTAAATTAAAAAATAAAGAAGAATGGGTGAAAAACGGAAACAGCCATTTATCAGGCAACAGGCGGAGAGCGACGAGCTGTTCTCACGCCTGCAGGAGCGGACACTGGAGGAGGTGCAGCGGATGTCGGGGAACGTGTGGACGGACTTCAACGCGCACGACCCCGGGGTGACCCTGACGGATGTGGCCGACTATGCGCTGGCGGAACTGGACTACAAGCTCGGCTTCCCGATTGCCGACTATCTGACAACGGAAGACGGGACATTCTGCCCGGAGCGCTACGGACTGCTGCCTCCCGAAGAGGTCTATACCACCACCCCCGTCACGACGGAGGATTACCGGCGGTTGCTGCTCGCCCGCCTCCCGGAGATAGAGAATGTGGCGGTGGAGTGCGATGACGAAACGGGCGGATACAAAGTGAGCTTCACCCCTTCCCCTTTCGAGGAGGGGAACGAGGCCGCCATCGTGAAGCGCATCAGGGAGATTTACAACAGCCACCGCAACCTGTGCGAACGGCTGAACCATGTGGCGGTGGTGCTGCAGGACAAGCTGGAGTTCCAGGCCGAACTGGAACTGGAGCCGGGATGCGACGCCACGCTGCTGCTCGCCCGGATATACGGCACGATACTGCATTACCTGTCGGGAACGGCACACCTCTGTACGGAGGAGGAACGGCTGGCCTCGGAACTTCCGCCGGAGGAATGGCTGGAAGGCTCGGAGGACGGCACGCGTATCATCATGGCAAGCCAACAATATACGGAATACGAGCTTTACAAGAAACTGCGCGGACTGGACGGCATACGCTCGTTCGGCATCTGCTATCTGATGAAGGACGGCAAGCCGCAGAGCGACTTTTCGAAAGGGTATGGCCTGGAAATCCCGAAAGAGAAGGACGAACTGAAAGTACGCATCCGTTGCGGACAGACGGAGATGCCCGTGGACATCGAACGGTTCGGAAACCTGCTGCGCACCCTCTATTATACGCAAGGACGCATCAACAAAGACGTGTTCTCAAAGGTATATGACTGGGGCGGACCGGAAGCGAACTACCGGGACATCTTCGCACAGGCTCCGCTGGCCGGGGACTTCCCCCTGTGTTACCGCCTGACGGAGAACCGGGAGAAGCCCACTTCGTTCGAGGCGTATCTGAAACTGTATGACCGGGTGATACAGAAAGGTCTGGACGAGGTGGAAAACCTGCCGCAGGCACTCTCCATTGAGGAGGAAGAAGCGGAACGTCCGGCGGCAAAGGGCCTGTACAGACTAAAAAGCCTCTATCTCGACTTCCTCGACAATCTATACGGAGTGGAGAGCCACCCCGGATGGCTCAACGAGTTCGACAGCTATGGGGAAACACCCCACGAAACCCTGCAACGGCGCATGGTTTTCCTGCGGCATGCGGCTTATCTGACCAAGAACCGCCCGAAGGCGAGGGACATCACCAACCCCCGTTTCGAGGACAACGTGCCCATGGTGAAGGAATGGTTCTGCCTGATGCTGGGAACGAACGGAAGCGAGGACCGTACGGTGGGGAACGTGCTGCCCGGCTATAATCTGAGGTTCATCGAGGAGGAGAAAGGGGAAAACTGGTCAGCGGAAGCGGAATCCGCACTGATTGACGAGCGGATGCTGGATGCCGACAAGGTGGAGAAGATAGATATGGACAAGGCGGAAGAAGAGGAAGACCCGCGTGACGACTACACCCGCCTGCGCCAGGACCTGCCGATATTTAACGAGAACAAGATAAGCCGCGACCTTTTCCGTAACGGCATCCGGCTGGACAACTACCGGATAGTGAATGCCGGCCGGGGCTACTACATGCTGGTGTTCCATAACCGGGAAAGGAAGGGCTGGACGAACCTCGGACGCGACCGGGACAGGAATAAGCTGAACGCGCTGGCAGTAGTCCTGCGCAGATTCCTGTGGAAGCTCAACAGGGAGTGCGAGACCCTCTATGTGTTCGAACCGGTGCTTCTGGACGAGAGCCGGCCCTTCGAACTTGACCTTGTGCTCCCGTCATGGACCTGCCGTTTCCACTCGGCACGCTTCCGCGAGATGTGCGACGGATTGTTACGGACCATCATTCCGGCCCACCTGACTTACCACCTTTACTGGCTCGACCAGCAGCAGATGATGGAGTTCGAGAAATGCTACAGGGGAATCATGATGGCGATGGGAAACAAGGAGATGTATAAATACAAGATGGTGTTGTACAGGAGCATGTGCGACCTGCTTGAAAAAGTAAAATAAGGGAAAGGCGGGATAATGATAAGCATTGACCATCTGTCGTTTGATTTCGTCATGGATGACGAACGGTTCGCGCAAGGATTGTATGCGGACTGGGACAGCTTCTGCCGTACCTGTCTTGAGAATATAGTGGAGGAATGCCTTTCCGTGTATGACAGGGACAGGGTACTTCACGAGATTGAAATGCTCGACCTTGACTTGGGCAGCATTCCGCAGGAGGATTTTCGTTCGGAATTTCCAAGAAGGTTGCGCGAGGAACTGATGAAAGCGTTGCCTTACTTGCCATCCGCACCTGCGGATGGGAAAGAAGCGACAACGGCGGAGGCGCGTTTGGCCAACCTGCTGTACTATCTGGAGTATGGAATACAGAAGACCGAATGGACTGACATGGATTTTGACCTTTCAAGAGAACTTGAAAGCGTGGCTGGACCGGATAAAAGCTGTCTGGAAAAAATTGCCGGACTGTGCATGGCAAACGAGTATGTATTGAGACGGATTTTGTTGCAGACAGACCATGCCGCCGTGCTTGTCCGTCTGTATTCCATCGCCATGGACCGGACCTTTTCCGTAAAGGACGGGAAACGCCGCTTCATGGAGATTTTCTTGGAGATACAGCCGGATGTCCCCATGCGCTTTATCCACGAGACAGAGGAGGACGGGCGGCTGCACGGTATGGCGGAACTGCTCGGCACCCGTTCCGTACGCAAGATTATGGAGGAGGAAGCCGGAGAGCACGCCGAGGTGGACCTGCCACCCTACTGGCATTACCTGTACGAATGGCTTATCAAGTATTACCCTTATAACGGGGTCGCCATATTCGGCGGTAAGAGTGACTTCATCAGCCACCTGCACTACCGGCTGCTGACCTTTGTCCGCAAACGTAACCATACGCTCTACCTGTCAAAGCCGGAACTGACCGCAGCCTTCTTGCTGGAAGTGTTCGGAGCAACCTACTACAAGGAGGTGCTGAATGCGATATACAACATGCAGCCCCGTAATGTCGACGGTTCGCCTGCATCTGACGGCTATTATAATCTTCAATTGTATCGTGTGTTCATGCAGTTGTCGCTGCTGGCTTTCTCTTCGGGCATGAATATTTCAGGAGATGAAACTGCCGATGGAATCGTTTCAGTGGAAAAGACGGTTTCTTCGCTGACAGATTTCAGCAGGAAGGATGTAAGCGCCTTCTTGAAAGATGCAAGGCGAAGTGACGCGGACAAGCGAATGTTGATAGCCATAATGGTGCGGCAAAAACCGGAGGCGTTTATCTCATGGCTAAAAAGTAAGGTCACGGATAACGATGAACTGATAGCTATCTCAGCAAGACTGATGGATGAGAGGACATGGAAACGGTTGCTTGCATCCACATCGTTGGCGGCGATGGAAACGGTGGATGGAGTTGTAAGGTATCTGACCGGTCTTGTTAAAGATAACAGGCTGGCGGACGGATTATCCCACGAAAGTTTTTCTTTTGCATTCCGTAAAGCGGTGCTGCTTTGGATAAAAGGCAACGACTATGCCCTTCCCGGTTATGAAAAGAGTAAGTACTTGTTGCAATGGATGAACAAGGAAATAAGCGGAACAACCGGCAAGAATGATGAGACGACGGTTGAGGAATGGATGAATGAGCTTTGTTTATCGGAAAACAAGGCAGAAGCTTTTGAGTCTTTTGACATGAAAGACAATGAGGAAATAAAGGAAAGCATCCGACAGCTCGGAATGCTGTTGGCTGCCGGAAATATTTCCGAGACGGTGAAACGGAGGCTGGTCGTTTCTTTTCTGGAACGGTATAAAGACAACTATGAGGATGTGATAGAAGAACTGTATGAACAAGGTGTTCTGACAAGTGCAATCAGTCGAATCAGCGTTTCTGCAACAGAATCCGTTATCAGGCGGATGGTTGTCCGCCACATCGGGACGGAAGAGGCTGAAAAGTTGCTGCTGTTAATTGACCGGTTGTTTGCCGAGGGAAACGCGGTTTCCGCATACCTGCAAGACAGCTCCCTGACATTGAGCGTACAGGTGCTCGTATGGCTGGCAAAAGAAGTAAAAGTACAAGCAGGTATAGCAAGTCCGTTCCCGATACTGTCCTCTCTTTTTCTAACTGCCTTGTTCGGAAAGGAAAATGTTTCTGCGGTAACAAAGTGGTTATTATACGGGATGGCCGGAGACATTACGGCTGACGGAATGAAAGAGGACGAGACTCTTGAACTGATGGAGTTGCTGTCTTATACCGGGGATTTCCGTATGCGTCACGCCATGTCCATGTTTGAACAATGGTCACAGCATATCAAGGTGCATTCAAATACCGTTCAAACGTTGTTGGAAAGTGATTGGAATACCTCCGACGGCTTTATGGAATGGCTGGAAGATGCGGAGGTCACTGCCGAATCCAAACGCGAGCTGTTGCAGGCACTGGCACGGGAGAAGCCGCAGGAACTGATTGTGATACTTCGTAAGCTGCCACAGAACGAAGAAGCGGTTTCCTTTATGTCAACCTGTATTCCTATAGAAATGTTGTCGGGCGTAGTGGAAAAAGTGGATGCGAAACAGGCTCTGTTGCTTTCACGGACAGTGGACTGGTTGCAGAAAGAGCGGGGACGGTTCGCTTTCCTCTCTCATACCAACTTGTCCTTTACAACCGCGTTGTCGGAAGCGTTTCTGCTGTTCATGCAGGACGAAGACACTCTAAGGGGAAGGAATCTGACGGAGCAGGAAGTAGTCGGGAAGTTCCTGGAACATCTGTATTATGTATATACAAGGCGAACGGACTACAACGACAATAAGGAATGGAAGCATTTGCAGGACGAAGTGACTGATGAACTGGGCTTGGGAGGCAAGGATACTACAGCACTCCCGGCATCAGAGGACGCGACTTCCGAAAGACTGCTGGCTGAATACAGCCGGTTGAATGATGCGGAACTATATCAACTTGTAGCTGGCGTATTGGATAAAGAGCCGGAAGCGTTCGTTGCAATGTTAGAGAATAATTCTGATACGGAATTTATTCGGTGTATATCCCATGCAGCGGACAAGGCAATGCTCAGACGTATGATAACCGTGCTTTCTTCC
This sequence comes from Phocaeicola faecalis, assembly GCF_021730445.1. GTDB lineage: Bacteria > Bacteroidota > Bacteroidia > Bacteroidales > Bacteroidaceae > Phocaeicola > Phocaeicola faecalis. Next base: position 53,914 of record NZ_JADNRM010000002.1, read on the forward strand.
GTATCCGGATTGGGGAATCCTACCGCTTTTATAAAATTGATGGAATGGCTGGGTATCCGGTCGGCTGACCGGATATCGGCAACGGACATGATGAACGCTCTTCTGCTATGGACAGGCACTACGGACTGGAAAAGACAGAGCATCCGGCAGATGACGGTCTTCTTCCTGTCACACCTTTATGGAAGTGAGGATGCTACCGGCCTTCCTTTGGAAATGCTTACGGATGACGCTCTGCCCGAAGAGGTACGGAAACGATTGCTTCGCGGCTATATGCGTTCACGTCCAACGGAGCTGTTGAGCTATATACAAAGATTGGCGGCACAAGGCAGGCTGCCGTTGGATAAATGGACGGAATGGACTGAACTTTCAGAATGGCTGTGCCTGGCGGCAAGCGTGTCCCTCACCTTGGAGGAACTGTTGCGGCAGGTCGTTGGATATCTGGAACAAAGCAAGTTGGCGGATGAAGCGACGCTGACATACGGAGTGGCAACATACCTTGCGGAAAATGATGCCGTAAAGTTCGCCTATTATGTAGATAAAATGGAAGTAACACACTCATTCGTGCTGTCGCTTCCTGTCATACAAAATATAACTGAAAATAAAAAAGAAGAAATTATGAGTAACATGTTGGAAAGTCTGGGGATAACCCCGGAAGAAGAAAGAGTATTGGAGAGTAGCCAGGAAGATGAACTGGAGGTGACACTTGTCGGCAATGCCGGACTGTGCCTGCTCTCGCCTTGGTTCCCGCGACTGTTCTTCCTGCTTGGTTATCAGGACGAGGAGAGAAGAAATTTCAAGGACACCGCATCAAGAATCCGCGCCGTGTTCCTGCTGCAATATTTAGTAAACCCGGAAGAAAAAGACTACCGGGAGCCGGAACTGGCCTTCAACCGGCTGCTTGTCACCCTGCCCGCACAGGTTCCGTTGCCGAAACGGGTAGAATTGACGGACGGAGAAAAAGAGATGGCCGACAATATGCTGGCAAGCATAAAATCCAACTGGTCGAGAATGGACGGTACATCGGTAAACGGATTCCGTCAGAGCTTCATCCAGCGTGACGGACGGCTGGAACAACAGGACGAGAAATGGTTGCTGACGATTGAAAGCCGTGCGTACGACATCCTGCTCGACACCATCCCGTGGGCATTCCGGCAAATACGTTTCCCGTGGCTGAAGAAATACATACAGGTATCCTGGCATGAGAAACAGAGATTTTAATCGGATTATCCACTATAAAAATAAAAAATATGGAAGCAGAGAAAGTATATCAGGAAAAGACGGCACGCACCCTCCAGCAGAAGCAGGACGGTGGCGGCGCATTGCAATTCGTTGACAACCGCAGTCTGAATGCCGCGTTGCAGCGTGTGGGCGAGGATGAGGAAGATGCTTTGCAGGGAAAGTTCGAACAGCCTGTGCAACGTGTGGGGGAAGATGAAGAGGACGATACGCTGCAAGGAAAATTTGACGGAACCATCCAACGCGAGGAAGACGAGGACGAAGCTTCACAGATGAAATCGGACACTACTATGCAACAGAAACCGAATGAGACCGGAATGCCGGACAACCTGAAAGCCGGTGTCGAGCATCTGTCCGGCTTTGCAATGGACGATGTGCGGGTGCATTATAACTCGGACAAACCTGCCACCGTGCAGGCACTGGCCTACACACAGGGAACGGACATACACGTGGCTCCCGGACAGGAACAGCATCTGCCCCATGAGGCATGGCACGTGGCACAACAGATGGCGGGACGTGTGGAACCGACAACAGAAATAGGCGGAATGCCTGTGAATGACAATGCCGGTTTGGAACATGAAGCGGATGTGATGGGTGCAAAGGCTAACAGTCTGTAAATAGAAAAGGTATGAATGATTATATTGCTTGGTTCAACCAAGTTCTGACGGTTGCCATACAGCTCTATTTCGAGCAAGAATGCGAATATACCTCACTGGCGGAAGTAAAACCACCTGCCAACGGCTGGATGGAGGAAAAGACAGGAGTACAGCAGATAACCTTTCAGGAACGGACAGTCGTGATGCTCGCCCTGATGCCCCATGTCTGTCCGCAGGTACTGGACATCTTCTTCGTGCAGAACAAGAACTTCGACCGCCAATATACGGAGTTCGGCGGCTGGAAGGGACTCTCGCATGGAGGCTTCCTGCCTACAGGCGAGACGGCCTCGTTCATCATCGCCGGAGAGAATGTGGAGAAACGGAAATCGGTAGTCAGCATGTTCCAGAAAGACCACTGGTTCTACGGCAGAAACATCCTCCGGCTGGAAGGAGCCAACGAAGGTGAGCCTTTCCTGAGCGGACAACTGAGGGTGTCGGAAGAATTCCTCAGCCGCGTGATGCTTGATAAGGAGTACAAGCCGGACTATAATATAGGCTTTCCTGCCAAGCGCATAACTACGGCACTGGAGTGGGAAGATATGGTCGTGGATTATCAGGTCGCTTCCGAGTTGGACGAGATATGTACATGGATAGAATCAGGAAAAATCATAATGGACGATTGGGGGCTGTCCAGATTCCTAAAAGCCGGTTATCGTTCGCTGTTCTACGGGCCTCCGGGCACAGGAAAGACGCTTGCAGCCACCTTGTTGGGTAAAAGGAACGGAATGGATGTTTATCGGGTGGACTTGTCAATGATTGTATCCAAATACATCGGCGAGACGGAGAAGAATCTTGCCCGCGTGTTCGACCTTGCCGAGAACCGCAACTGGATTCTCTTTTTCGATGAGGCGGACGCGCTGTTCGGCAAGCGTACCTCCACGAACACCTCCAATGACCGCCATGCCAACCAGGAAGTGGCTTATCTGTTACAGCGTATAGAGGATTTTCCAGGCATCATCATCCTGGCGACGAACCTGCGCTCGAACATTGACGAGGCGTTCTCCCGCCGCTTCCAGTCGGTCATTTATTTCCCCATGCCCACCGAGGAACTGCGTGCCGAACTGTGGCGCAAGATGCTCCCTTCCGACTGGTTGGACTGGTTGGACAATGATGCTGAAGAAGTGATAAATATGGCAGCCCGGACAGAGCTTTCAGGTGGCTTCATAGCCAATGTGGTGCGGCGGTGCGCCCTGTATATAGTCCGTTCTGGTACCGGGCAACTTGATAGAACAATATTGAAGGAGGCGTTGGAAAAAGAGAAAATGAAAGTCTGATTATATTTTTAATAGAAATTCAGTGGGAATAGTTCCGTTTGTTTTCAAAAACTTCCGTTCTTTATTTTATTAGGAATAAAAGCTAATCTTTTCGGATTGGCTGATGAAGATGCCTATGATGCGGCGGAACCTAACACAATGACATATATACGTGCAGGCTACTGCCCCCGTATGTGTAGCAGGATGCGATTGAGAACCCAGCTGGCCCCATGTAAACCAGCGCAATTCAGGCATAAAAAAAGAGAGTTACTTTGGTGTAACTCTCTTTTTTCAAGTGATCCGCCTGGGTCATGAACCAAGCGTTATTTCTTCCTCAATATCAGTGCTTTCAGAAATTTCGGCTTTGCATCCGTCACGCTTTAGTCCTTAAAAACTGTCTGCTGTTGTCCGGTGTCTGTCTGCCAACATCTTGGGTTCAAATATACGCATTATTTTTGGATTATGCAAACCGTTGAAAATAAACATTCTAAGGTTAGTGCAAGGTGCAAGCTATATATATATAGATATATACTTGCACCTTGCACTAAAAAATAGCCTTATTAACCCCGATACTTCTTCCTAAAATCAGTTGGATTGCAATCTTTGTATTTCTTGAATAGTTTGTTCAAATGGCTTTCATCTGTAAATCCAAGTTCTTCTACTATTTCACTAATTCTCATTTCGCTGTGCAGAAGACGGCTTTCCACCATTTGCATTTTATAGTTGAAGATATATTGCTGCATAGTTTCATTGGTCTGCTTTTTGAAATATCTCCCAAGATAATTTGGGGAAATGCCGAAATGTTGGCTTATCGTTTTGGCTTTTATCTTCTCGGGATAGCAAATATTCGACTGGATGTATTGCAATATGTTCAGTGACTTTTCTTCTGATTTTTCGTCTATCTGTTCAGGCAGGAACAAAGCAATGTTACGGGCGACAACAATCACGATTGTATTGATTAGCTGCGTAATAATTTCACTGCTATATATCTTTTTGTTCAAGTATTCACGAATAATCGCTTCTATCATAGGTTTTACCAGCAATTTGTCGGTTTGGTTGCGTAAGATGCAGCCGGGGCGATGGTTGGCGTGTTGTAGTATAAACTCTAACCGTTGGATATTCTCCGCACCGAAAACTGCCGAATGAATATAAATGTCATTGAATTTTATATAAACAAACTTTGTGGTAGTATGAATGTCAAACGAATGTATATCACCGGGAGTAATCATAAAAAGATGTCCGTCATGATAAGGAAACCTATTATTGTTTATCCACTGAACACCTGTACCCGATAGAATATAGACCAATTCAAAGAACGTATGGTCATGTTCCTTTAATTGCGACTCGTCCAGTTCACTGAAACTGATTTCAAACGGTTGGTGTAGATTTTCCCTTTTCATTTTATGTAATCTGCTATTCAGGTGTAAAGATACAAATAAAGAGAAAAAGAATACAGATTTTATTTCATGAATATGTATAACTTTGCCACAAATAGAAAAATAGTAGTAACTTTTATCATGAGTAGGTATGAAAACAGAATTGGAAAAATGCTTGTCGGGCGAATGGTACGATTGTCATGCTCCCGTATTTATGGAGTTTAAAAGAAAAACGCATGAATTGTTGCTGAAATACAATTCATTGCCGTATGATTGCAAAGAAGAAAAGTATGCGTTATTGAAAGAAATGTTTGAAAGCGTTGGCGAAAAGGTTTCGGTAGGGCATTCTTTTATATGTGATTATGGCTGTAATATCTGTATAGGAAGCAATGTCAGCATAAACACCGGATGTACCTTTGTGGATTGCAATAAAATCACAATAGGAAACAATGTATTGATAGCTCCAAATGTACAAATCTATACGGCTACTCATCCGGTGGAACTGAACGAACGTTTAGAACCCGTAGAAAAGCAAAATGGTATAGAATATATTCGCCACACGTATGCTTTGCCCGTAACCATTGAGGATGGTTGCTGGATTGGTGGCGGTGTTATCATCCTGCCGGGTGTTACTATTGGTCGGGGAAGTGTCATCGGGGCGGGAAGTGTTATCACTAAATCCGTCCCGTCAAATAGTCTTGCCATAGGAAATCCATGTAGGGTAATTCGGGAAATCAATACTTCGTATAGCCATGATTAAATTAGTCGCTTTTGATTTGGACGGTACAATAGGCGATACCTTGCCGATGTGCATACAGGCTTTTAAGGAAGCCACACACCCCTATGCCGGACGTGAATTGTCGGATGAGGAAGTAGTACAGACATTTGGACTGAATGAAGAAGGCATGATAAAATGTGTGGTTGCTGAAGCATACCAGCAACAAGCGTTACACGATTTTTATGTAATCTATGAAACATTACATAAAACAATGTGCCCGAAACCTTTTGAAGGAATACGTGAACTGATAACTTTATTGAAGCAAAAGGGCATTGTTGTGGCACTTATCACCGGTAAGGGAGCAAAAAGCTGTGATATAACACTGCGGCAATTCAGTATGGAAAACTGCTTTGCAAAGGTCGTTACCGGAAATGCGAAAAGAAACGTCAAGTCGGAAGCGTTGGAAGAATTGCTGCATACTTATCATTTGTCAGCAGATGAAATCGTGTATATCGGAGATACGGTTTCGGATATAAAAGAATGTCAGAAGGCGAATGTGAGATGTTTGTCTGCCGCATGGAGTATTTCACAAAGCGAAACATTAGAAAGTCATAATGCTAAGAATGTGTTCTATTCTATATCGTCCATATCCGGCTTTCTCTTATCTCGAATAAGAGAAATATTTGATTGATAATTATAGATTTTGAAAAGATGAAAGAGCTTTTAGAAAACATTTTATCAGAAATAGATGTAGAGATTGACGAGATAGACCTCTACGGTTATGATATTGTCGAAAATTCTCTTTCAATGGTACATCGTTTGCAGGCAGTTCTCAATGATTTAAAAGCAAAACTGCAAACTTATTCTTTTCCAGCCAAAGAGGATGAAATTACATTTTTCAAAACACAGAAACCGGAAATTCTTGGCAGGCTGCTATTTTTCTATAAGATTTATCGGATAGAAACACAATGCCCCAATGGTAGTAATGATGTAATCAGAAACTATATCAGCAAAGAACTGGATAACCTGACCTATTTCTTTAACCGTAATCTGGACTTTTACCAATATTATCGCTCTCATTCAACATTGTATGATGAATATTATTTTGTCCGTGGAAAGTCCGATTTACGCCTATGTACCGATAGCGCACAATTCGATAAAGACCCGAATTTCTCCACCGGGTATGATTATAAGGTGGCTAAAATCATAGCCAATGAAATGCTGCGTATCTATCTGAACAAAAGACTGGTAAAACTGGAAACCAATACCCAAGTAGAAGACAATCTGCAAAAGTGTCTGAAATATCCTTTTCGTTTCACGGGTAAAAAGGTCTTTCTGATAGAATTGGGTTATTCCCTTGTCTCTTCGGGTGACATTAACAATGGCAACGTGGAAATAAAAGAAATGATGAACTTCCTCGGTACGGTGTTTCAAGTGGAGTTAGGCGATTATTATGCCGCCTATATTGCCATGAAAGAACGGAAGAAAGACCGGACGGCATATCTTAGCCGTTTACAAGACAGCTTAGTCAAACGAATGGACGAAGATGATAGTAAATGACAGGTTTCTATTTTTCTTTTCGCCAGTGTTATATTGTTTTCATTCAATCCTGCCATATTGAAATCTTGCTTTCAATCAATCCAGCTATCAATATTTCAATAAAACAAGATTGCAGGATTGCAAAATAACTCATCGGTCGGGGAACGCCCAGCGGCAAGGGGCGGGACCACCCGTCCCGACGAGCGAAAATCTTTAGTTAGGGAATGCCTTTCTTTCATTGGCAACACGACTTTGGAGTGAATTTGCCCAAGGTGTTTTGCGGCACGGAAAACAGATTTGTGTGCCACAAATCACACCTTGCTGTTATCTGACGATAACATGATTTCAACGATATTTCTTAAGTATTTTGTGTAATAGCAAATAAGTGTGTATATTTGCTATTATCACCTTAAAGAAAAATATTGTTTTATGAAAGTTTTTATAAGTTGGTCCGGGAATAAGAGTCATCATGTAGCATTAGTCTTTCGTGATTGGTTGCCTTCTGTTATTCAATCAATAAAGCCATATGTCTCATCAGAAGACATAGACAAAGGTGCAAGATGGAGTACAGATATTGCAACAGAGTTAGAAAACTCCACATTTGGAATTTTATGTGTAACTAAAGATAATATAAATGCTCCGTGGTTGTCTTTTGAGGCTGGTGCTTTATCCAAAACAATGGATAAGTCATTTGTTAGTCCTTTCTTGTTTGATATTAAGAGGTCAGAAGTTGACGGGCCTATTTTGCAATTTCAATCAACTATATTTCAAAAAGAAGATATTCATAAATTATTGAAAAGCCTTAATAAAGCTTGTGGGGAAGCTAGTATTCCTGAAGCCATGCTTAATAAGGCTTTTGAAGTTTGGTATCCAACATTAGAAGAAGAATTAAATAAGATAAAAGGTATTCAAGATGAAACAGAGGCAACAGATTCCCCAAAAGATTTATCACCTGCTTATTCTGAAATATTAGAAGAAATTTTGGATTTATCTCGTAATAACCAAAAACTTTTGAGGACTACAGACCCTAAATTATATGAAAGTTTGGAACAATTAAAACTTTTGGCACAAGAACAAATAGAAAGAACAGAAAGAAATTCTGAGCTGGAGTTGAAACGAACAGCAAGAAGATTTCAACCCATGTTTTTAGAAGAATTAATCCATGTAAGCAATAGGGGAAGAAAAAATCCATTTGGATTTTTAATAATTTTAAGTCAATTAAAAAGGGATTTTCCATGGATATACGACAGCGGAAAAGAACTTTTGGCAATACTGAAGTCGCGAAGTAATAAAGATACGAAATTAGAAGCGATTGAAAATTTTCAAGAAATGATTGATTTTACATTCCAACATCCTTTAATGAGGGATATGCTTGGGAAAAAGGATTATTGGGGTTATATGAAAGAATTCCCTTATGTGCTTCGTAAATACGTTGATGAGTTAGGGCTTATTTTTCTTGAACATTAAGGTTTGTTGTCAAAAATGGGGTGCAAAAAACACACCCCATTTTTTTAGTTCTTATTTAATCTTTGAATCAACATTTCCATATCGTTACTTATTTTCAAATCGGTAATCCTCGCATAGATTTGAGTAGTCCTGATGTTGGTATGACCTAAAATCTTAGATACCGTTTCAATAGGAACACTGTTTGCGAGCAACACCGAAGTGGCGCACGAATGGCGTGCCACATGGTAGGTCAAGGTCTTTTCAATTCCACAAATGGCTGCAATTTCTTTCAAGTAATCATTCATTTTCTGATTGCTGATAATGGGCAAAATCTTACCGTTCGGTAACTGGTCTTTGTACTTTTCCAATATGGCTTTGGGTATATCCAGCAATCGGACGGTAGATGTAACATTCGTTTTGTGCCTTTTGCGCATAATCCACAAATTGCCGTCAAATCCGGTACGAATGTCCTCCTGCCTTAACTCGCATACATCAATGTAGGAAAGTGCCGTATAACAACTGAAAATGAACAAATCACGTACTTGTTCCAGTCGTTTAGAGCTAAACTCATGGTTGTAAATAGTGGTAATTTCTTCCATAGTCAGATAATCCCTATCGGTACGCTCAAACCTTACCCGATAACTACCGAAAGGGTCGGCAGTCACTAAACCCGTATTCTTGGCAAAGTTTACCACCGTGCGAAAGCGTTGCACGAACTTCATCGCCGTATTGTGGCTGCACCCGTAGTTGTTTTTGATATATAGCAAAAAGTCCTCAATGAACACCACATTAATGTCTTTAATCAGTATATCGGAAACCGAATACTTGAACTTCATGAATTCAACAAGCCGTTTCTTTGTCAGTTCGTAACGTGAATAGGTCTTGTCTGCGGTATTCATCTTCACTTTCTCCAAGTATTGTTCATTGTGCTGTTTAAAGAACTCTATCAAAGTCCGTTCCCTTGCAATCTTACCTAAAAAGGCGTTCTTTACCAGTTCTGCCGTCACATATCCGTCCTGCGCCATTAACGCATGGTAATGTTGGTGTACCGTGCTACGAATACTCTCCAACATGGAATTGATATGTACGGCTTCTGCGGTTCTGCCGGAAACCTTGCCTAACTTCACGCTCCAGTGAGCCGGATTTATTTCCAGCTTGGTATTGAACTGGGCTACAACTTGGTCAATGGTGATACGTGCGATAATCGGTACGTTGCCGTTCTTCTTTACTGCATTTCGTTTGACGAAATAGAGTAGCTTGAAAGTACTTCTCATAATCTCTTTTTTTAGTTACAAAATTAAATTGATAAACTGAAAATGAGATATTTGCAGTACGGACAAATCAAGACAACAAACCGCCAATTTCAGACATTCCGTGACCTAAAATCCGAAAGGTCGGACAGGTCACGAATTGGTCACGAAAGTATGTCTTTTTGTGACCTTTTCGTGTCTTCGGTCACGGACTTTATACAAAGAAAAAACTCCTACAATACCTTGATATTGTAGGAGTTGTCTTTTCTTTGTCTGGTTTTGTCCAGCTTCTTGGTGATCCGCTTGGGGCTCGAACCCAAGACCCCAACATTAAAAGTGTTGTGCTCTACCTGCTGAGCTAGCGAATCAATCCTTTATTATTGCTTTTCTTCCGAATTGCGGGTGCAAAGGTATGGTTTATTTTTGAATCTACAAACATTTCCCAAACTTTTTTTCAAAAAAGGTGGATTTTCTTTGTCCTTTACTCCTCATCTTATTAAAACCCCAGCATGTCTCATCTTACAATTATCTCTTCTATCGGTTGTACCTGTTCCTTATCCAAAGGAAAAGCTTGATATTTTACCTTACTAAAATCAATCTTCTTCATATCAATACAACGAATATTGCTATTATACGCCGTACGATAATAGACCTTACGATTCGTTAGGTCAATGGCAGAAGTCCATTGTGTGGCACTAGGGATAGCCGGTGCATGACCCAATGTATGTTCTATACCGATAGGAATATCAAAATTATTCAAGATGTGAAAACTTTGCAATATAGCATCGTGGGCAGTGGCACACTGCGGAGCTGTTGCCTTATAGAATGCTGCACGAACAAAACGTGAAGGAGGAGTTACATCTCCGGGGATTCCCCGAAACCCACTACCTGCACCAAATGGAAAGATAGTTACGCCACCTAATTGATGAGCCTCTGCCCCACCCGGATAAAGATTCACATAATTGTTTAAATTAGTCATTTGCCAAGGGAAACCGGGCGAATTGGTCAATACACCAATCTCATTATCATAAAAATGAGGAACACCATCTACAAACTCCAGCACAACCTGCCGGCCGCTTGCATCGCCTATTCGCCAATGTACCGTAGAACTCGCTCCAGTCGTATCTACAGACACCACACGTATATCCTGCAACGCAGCCTTTACTTCATCTATTGTCGAAAATTGGGAAAGTATCCAGGCCACCAATTGTAAATCGGCCACTGTCTGCGCATTCTGCTTTGCATCATAAGCCGGATAATGTCCGTAATGGGGAAAATAAAACAGCCCTGCCGAAAGACCTGCCTCATTCAAACCCTCGGCTACAAAGTCCTTCAATACAATGGAAAGGCCCACTACTCCATATCGTGCACGAAACTTTGCCCCATTTATCCCCGTGGGAGTATAGGATGTCATTTCATGTCCGCGAGGAATCACTACATACTGACTGGGCAAATAACTATCGCCCCATTCTATAGTGCGTGCCTGCACATATCCACCATCCTTTGCTGTTGCCGAAATCCCGGTACAAGCCATTGTCGGCAATGCGCATCCTGTCAATAACAATGCGCTGATCAATATCTTTTTCATAACAGTAAAAACATTTAGTCTTGAAAATAACAATGTTCTGTGAATTTAGTTCTAACTTTGCATTAGAAGTTCAATAGACTACAACAATAAATTGCATTCAATTGTTATAGCTATTATATGAGATATATTATTTTTATTTTCATGCTTTTCATAAGCCAAATATTAGAAGCTAAAATGGAAAAAACGAGTGAAATTTACCTGGCAGGGGGTTGTTTTTGGGGAACCGAGCATTTCCTGAAACAAATCAGGGGAGTAGAACACACCGAAGTAGGTTATGCCAATGGTAATACAGCAAACCCGACTTACAAAGAAGTTTGTACGGATAAAACAGGATTTGCCGAAACCGTGAAGGTTGTTTACAACCCTCAAGAGGTCAGTCTTGAGCTGTTACTCAACCTTTATTTTCAAACAATTGACCCTACCAGCATCAATAGACAGGGGCACGATCAAGGCACTCAATACCGTACTGGCATTTATTACACCGATAAGGCTGATTTAGCTGTTATCCAAAATGCTGTCCGCGAATTGGCCAAAGAGTATTCACGTCCGCTTGCCATCGAGGTAGCGCCTTTAAGGAATTTCTATAATGCTGAAGAATATCATCAGGACTATTTGGATAAAAATCCTGATGGGTATTGTCATCTCAATCCTAAACTTTTCGAATTGGCACGACGTGCCAATGCCACCCCTTCCTACAAAAAGCCAAGTGATGCCGCCCTGCGCAACAAATTATCGCCCGAACAGTATGCTGTCACCCAAAGAAATGCAACAGAACCCGCCTTTCATAATGAATATTGGAACGAAAAGCGAGAAGGTATTTATGTCGATATTACTACCGGTGAGCCTTTATTTGTTTCTACCGACAAGTTTGATTCCGGCTGCGGATGGCCTAGTTTTACCAAACCTATCGACAACGCATTGGTTAAAGAACTGACAGACACCACCCACGGAATGATTCGTACCGAAGTAAGAAGTAAAACCGGAGACGCACATCTAGGACATGTTTTCCCGGATGGACCTGCCGATAAAGGCGGTTTGCGTTATTGTATCAATAGCGCATCCCTAAAATTCGTCCCCAAGGAAAAAATGGCGGCAGAAGGATACGGACAATATCTGAAGTTACTGAATAAATAAATCCGACGTATCAAAAACAGATGTAGAGAGAATACATATTTTCGGGCATATTTCGACAGCGACAATTATTACCTTAAAATAGAAAAAGTATGAAAAGATATAAACTGATTATATGGGTATCCTTTTATATGATTATTCTGATTATCATAGCCGCACAGCTATGGGGGGAAAGCGGCTTTCTTCATCCCATCATTGAGAATATCAACCTTTATGTGCGCGGACTACGTAATATGCATACTCCTCTCTTCCATCAAAGCTATGACAATTACCTGCAATTGTTCCCGGGTATCCTCCTGATTGGGTTAAAGCTGGGTGGAGTAAAAGGGAAATTTGAATGGAAACGACTTCTTACCTTTATCGTTCTCTCCATTATCCTCACTCAGCTGGTGGTGAATTCCCTGAAATTGGCATGCGGAGTTTTACGTCCCGACGAGTCCAACTTTTTCTCTTTTCCTTCAGGACACACAGCAACGGCATTCATGACAGCCACTCTGCTCTATAAAGAATATGGATTTAAGAGCGTATGGGTAGGCATCGTTGCGTATGCTGCCGCCATAATAACCGGCATGACACGCATTCTCAACAATCGCCATTGGATAATAGATGTAATAGTAGGTGCAGCATTGGGGATTCTACTGACAGAAATGGCATATAGAATGGTAAAAATAATATTCAAAGACAGAGGACTCATTAACACTGACTATACCCACTGATATTATAGAAGAGAATAACACAACAATAATTGAAGGTACATGAAAAAACTAATGATGACACTAGGACTGTTGGTGACATTCTGTGTTACAGAGGCAAAAGTGACATTACCCGCCCTATTTACCGACAACATGGTACTGCAACAAAAGTCAGATATAACCCTTCGCGGACACTCGACGGTCCAAAAAGAGGTTATGGTGATAACCGGTTGGAACAAGCACATCTATATGGCCCAAACGGACAAACAGGGAAACTGGCAGATAGAAATCCCTACCCCATCTGCCGGAGGCCCCTACGACATTACACTTCGTGATGAAGAAGAACTTGTCCTACACAACATCATGATAGGCGAACTTTGGCTCTGCTCGGGACAATCCAACATGGAAATGCCGGTCGGTGGTTGGGGGAAAGTATTAAATTATGAAAACGAGATAAACGAAGCGACTTATCCCGCCATACGCTTATTTAAGGTAAAAAAAGAAATATCACTAACGCCCAAGGAGGATTTTAGTACTACACAAGGAGGATGGCAGGAATGCACTCCTCAAAGCGTAGAGAACTTCTCGGCTGTGGGATACTTCTTTGCTCGCCAGTTACAAAAGAAATTAAAAGTCCCTGTTGGTGTTATAGACTGTTCATGGGGAGGCACTCCTGCTGAAGCATGGACCAGTTATGACGGTTTGAAACACTTGCAAGAGTTTGAGCACGAAATGGATATGCTGGAATCCTTGGGATTTCATCCCGAAAAGATTGATGAAGAGTATGCCAAGAAAAGAAAAGCATGGTATCAAGCTTTGTATGAACATGATATGGGATGGTGTGACAATCATCAAGTATGGGCTGACCCCGGTTATTCGGACGAGAATTGGAAAGAAATGAATCTGCCGGGAAGTTGGGAAAGTAATGGAGTGAAAGGGTTTGATGGCGTAATGTGGTTCAGAAAAACCATAGATATTCCTCGTTCTTGGTACAGGAAGCCGATTACTGTCAATTTAGGCAAGATAAGCGATGAAGACATTGTCTATTATAACGGCGTGGAAATAGGACGTGGAAACGGCCGTGACGCCATGCGCCAATACACTGTCCCCAATAAGTTAGTGAAACGGGGAAAAGCTGTTCTCACCATACGTGTGACCAACTATGCCGGAGAAGGGGGCCTCATCGGAAAACCGGAAAATATGACAATGACGGTAAAAGGTAAAGAACCTGTCACATTGGCGGGAAGTTGGAAGTATTTATCCGGCTTTTCATTGGCCGGGATAGAGCCACTGCCGCCTTCGCCCAAGACCAATCCCAGATACCCCACTACCCTCTTCAATGCAATGGTACACCCCATCACCCAAATTCCCATCCGAGGGGTTATTTGGTATCAAGGAGAAGGGAACGTAGGACGAGCTGATGAATATGCTGACCTGTTTATGTCACTGATATCTGATTGGCGTGATAAATGGAAGCAACCCGATATGCCTTTCTACTTCGTACAACTGGCTAATTTTCTAAAGCGGGAAGAAATACAACCCGACTCGGAATGGGCAGCGTTGAGAGAAGCACAATCAAAGGCTCTTTATCTGAATGACACCGGTATGGCTGTGACTATCGATTTAGGAGAAACAGATGATATCCACCCCAAAAACAAACAGGAAGTAGGACTGCGTCTGTCCCAACTTGCCCTGAAACAAACATATAGAAAGAAAAAGATGCCCCAATCCCCCCTCTTCAAGAACTATCGTATAGAAGGAAATACAATACGCATCAGTTTTGATAATCTGGATAAAGGCTTTATGAAACCCGACACTGTCAAAGGTTTTATCATTGCAGGTGCAGACCATATATTCTACCCGGCTACAGTAACTATTCTGAAGAAAGAGGTCGTAGTAGAATCACCCGACGTCCCCCATCCGGTGGCTGTCAGATACAATTGGGCTGATAACCCAGATGGAAACTTATACGGAATATCCGGCTTACCGACAGCCCCCTTCCGCACAGACAATTGGTGATAAAACTTGCTTATCTTTATTTTTCCACGAAAAGGGCCCTTCAGTTATTAGTAATATATCTATATTTGCAGTCTCTTTTCAAGAATACTAATTAAAAACGCATAGCTATGGGAATGGTTATAGGAATAGATGTGGGTGGAAGTACTACCAAAATTATCGGTGTGGACAAAGAAGGAATCAAACATCCGATGATTGTCAGGGCGGCAGACCCCATCACTTCTCTATTTGGAGCTTTCGGGAAATATATATATGATAATAACATTAGTTTGGGTGAGATAGAAAAAGTGATGCTCACAGGAGTGGGAAGTGCTTATGTCAACCAACCCCTTTACGGATTACCTACCGAGCATACCGACGAGTTTCTAGCCAACGGATTAGGTGCGCATTATGGCTCGCAATTGAAAAATCTGATTGTTGTAAGTATGGGAACAGGAACTTCTTTCGTCAAAGTGGAGGACGGAAAGATTCAACATATCGGCGGCATCGGTATCGGTGGAGGAACCATTCAGGGACTATCCAGATTATTGCTAAAGACACACGACATTCACCAAGTGGTAGAAATGGCACAAAAAGGAATAGTGGAAAACATAGATTTACAGATAAAGGATATCTGCAATGCCGCCCTGCCGGGGCTCCCGCTGAATGCCACTGCATCCACTTTTGGAAAAGCAGACAGTAACTCATCATTAGAAGATGTAGCGGCGGGAATTATCCACATGGTACTGCAATCTATTGGCCAATCCGTGATACTCGCAGCTTTGAACAGTTCCATCAAAGATTTTGTTTTAATAGGCAATCTGGCAAAGCTGCCACAGTGCAAAGAGGTTTTTCCCATCATGGAAGAAATGTACCAATGCCATTTCCTGATACCGGAATATGCCCAATACAGAACAGCTTTGGGTGCAGCATTGGCATACGTGCATCGAAAAGAAAAACAATAGGATGAAGTACGGAGTCAGTAAAAATATATTGCTCATTACTGCCGGCATAGTGTGGCTGACAGCCGGCATCAATATATTGCGAATCGGTGTGGGATGCTGGATAAACGATTCGCATTATTGGCTATTTAAAGTATGCGAAACTACTCTGGTTTTTCTCCTGTTCTTTGGTTTCATTTTTCGGAAACTATACAGAAAGCACACACATCGCATCAGTCAAAAGAAAAAGAAGAATTGTCCTTTTTCTTTCTTTGATGTCCAAGGATGGATAGTGATGACATTTATGATTACAATCGGCATATTGTCACGCCTGTTTCATCTGTTGCCCGAATCTTTCATCGCCGTATTCTATACAGGACTTTCCCTCGCACTAATCGGTACAGGAATCCGATTCATTACTTATTGGTGGAAAAACAAACATTGGCTGCAATAATAACAAAGGTACGCATATCTGTGAATAATATGCTTAGCAACATTTCCTATTACATTTTCTATTAATAAAAAAACATTTTAGACCATACTTCGTTGCCTATTGAAATATAGAACAAAAAACAATCAGGAATTATTGTAAACTATATATGCCATATTGTCATTTTAGAAGACTCCAAAAGCCTCTATCTTTGTAACATCAGAAAAATACCAATGAATACCAATAAACAATGTCATGAGAAAGAAACTATTAACTTTAGCAAGTATGCTAATCTCGGGAGCGATGTTAGCACAAAATGGAGGAACAATTATGAAGAAGTATGAAGACCAATTGCCGCAAGCCGGCAGGGGCAATGTACACGTTGCCTATCAGGGAAAGTCTATAGACCAAATGATTTATGAGTTTATGGAAGAACAAGGGATACCAGGAATGACACTTGCCATCGTACAAGCACCTTATATCCCACGCGTAGTAGGTTACGGAGTTACTGATTTTAAAAAAGGAAATCTTGCTGCAGCCAAAACTCTCTGGCCCATAGGTCCTATTTCTCAAGGATTTACAGCTGTTGCCATAATGCAATTACTTGAAAAAGGGAAGCTCTATCTCAACGATTCAATTGGAAAATACCTGAAGGATATCCCTGACAATTGGAAAAGTATCACTATCCTGCAATTGTTGCAACACAGTTCGGGCATAGCAGATTATCGTGACCAGAAAGGTTTTGATGTATCGGCCGACTATCAGCCCATACAGCTAATTAAAACAGTGGCACACATTCCATTGGCTTTCGAACCGGGCACCGACGTGAAACAAAGTGCAACCAACTTCTTACTACTTACCTCGATTATTGAGAAAGCAGGAAAGATGCCATACCATGACTTTGTTAAGAAGTATCAGATTGACTATCTCGGTCTGCAACAAACTTATTTTGGAGAAGACATAGTCAAAGTCAAACAAGAAGATGTGACAACCACTCATAACGTGCATGAAACTTTTAAAAAAGACAAGGCTTATATCAATCCGTCAGAAACCACTACAGGATACATAGAGAATGACGGCAAACTAGTTACCGCCCCTTCCATCAGCCCGACTTCGCTGAAAGGTTTTTCCGACATTTGGGCATCTGCCGAGAATGTAAGCCATTGGGATATAGCCCTCGCAGGCGGAGTGCTTATTGCTCAACCAGAAAATCGCAATATGATTTATAAACCTACAACGTTGGCAAACGGTAAAGTGGTTCCCGCCATGGCAGGATGGCAATTTTATAACCACAAAGGATTAATGGATATCAAAGGGAACGCACCCGGACATTCCGCTTTCCTCAGTCGTTTTACCGATGCATCAGAGCTGGTATGTGTCACCTTATTGGCAAACAAAGAAGGTGTTGAACTGACTAATCTGGCTAGAAAAATAGCTGCAGCCTTCGATAGTAGCAAAATGGGGACAGGAGCAAACGATAGCCAACTTTATACGTTCGAGAGTCAGTTCAGTGTGAATGAAACCATGTCACACATTGAACACACTCTGAAAACGATGGGAATTCCTATCTTTGCAAAATTCAATCATGGCAAGAATGCAGAAGAAGTGGGATTAAAGCTACTTCCCAATCAAGTAATTGTCTTTGGTTCTCCCAAAGTAGGCACTAAATTAATGCAAGAAAATCCAAGTATTTCCATTGAATTACCTTTAAAGATTTCCGTATGGGAAGATAAGAATGGAAGCGTATGGGCTGCTTTTCCACAGATGAATATGATGGCAGCAGAATATAATCTGGATGGGGAGCCGGTTATTGGAAAGATGCAAGAATTATTAAAAACGATAGTTGTCAAAGCCGCAAGCGTTTACTAATATATGACTAAACTGCTTTATAAAATTATTTCGTTAAAGAGGTTGTGCCAAAATGCTGGCACAACCTCTTCAAGTTTTTTTCTCTCCAACAGGTTTATTATTGAGAGATTAATCAGAATCCTAAATGACTTACATAGAGTAAATGACCTTTCCTCTGAATATTAATATTGTTCTCTCTAGACAACCAACCTATTGCAATAGCGACGTCAATGGCGCTGAGGTTCATTTTCCGACTAAGTTCCTGAATAGATATTTCACCTCTGTTTTCATTCAGGTTGCGCCAGACTTTGCCGGCATTTTCTCCCACTGTTTCTATTTCCATATATATGTTTTGATTTGCCCTCAATATACAAAAAAAATAGCATATAAAAAAGGAAACAGCAACTTTTTCTCATTTAGAATGACCTTTTTAAATCACCGGATGCTGTCTCCTCCGGTTTTCAAACCCTGCATACGTTTTGAACTCCCTAAGTCGTTTCATTAGTCAGACTAAGCGTTTTCGTCCTTTCGATTATGCCTGTCTATTAGTCAGATTACTACAGACTCCGGCAGTGGACTGTATAGTCCACTACGGCAGACCGTACAGTCCATTGCAGTGGACTGTACAGTCCGCCGCCGGAGACTGTAATAATCTTCCGTGTAAAAAGGCTTAGCTGACCCTAAGAAACGGCTTACTCTTCCCTTGGTTTGGTGATATGATGTAAGGAGATAAAACAATGATTTAAATCCCCAAGAATAACAAGTGACCCGATGGATAACTCTTGCCGTTGGGCTGTATGCTTCCCGTTGTCAGGACACATTGGGGGACTTGCACCCATTAGAATATGTCCGCGCCAAGCGAACAAATAAAAAAGCTCTAGAATTCAAAGAATCCTAGAGCTTTTATTAAGCGGTGCGCACGAGGCTCGAACTCGTGACCCCATGCGTGACAGGCATGTATTCTAACCAACTGAACTAGCGCACCAATATTTCAAAGATTTGTCTTTCTTTATTTCACCATCTCTCTCGATTGCGGGTGCAAAGGTACGCATTAATTTTAAACCTGCAAGCTTTTCGGTAGAAAATGCACAAAAAAAACAAAGTCCTCCCCGACCGATACCTCGCCCGATTTACAATATTGCTATTATTTTAATCTTTTTCTCAAACTTCTTGTTATAAAATGAAGCTAATCTGCAATAATTCGCTATTTTTGCGCACATATCATAGATAAAAACCGTCCATTCTCACATTATGCAGAAGCATATTGAATAAAAGGACTGGCTTATAAAAATAAAACGATGATTTTTTGCCGATGAAAATTGCTGTCGTAAAATATAATGCAGGAAATATCTACTCAGTGGACTACGCACTAAAGCGTTTGGGGGTAGAAGCTATCATTACTTCCGATAAGGAAACGCTGATGAGCGCAGATAAAATAATCTTCCCAGGTGTTGGAGAAGCTGCCACAACTATGAATTACCTCCGGCAACATAAATTGGATGAGGTAATCAGAAATTTAAAACAACCCGTATTGGGCATTTGTTTGGGTATGCAACTCATGTGCCGCCATTCAGAAGAAGGTAATGCAGAATGCTTAGGCATTTTTGATACCGACGTCAAGCTTTTCCACCCGGAACGACATATAGATAAGGTTCCCCACATGGGATGGAATACACTGACAAATGTGAAAAGCGATTTATTCAAGGGATTCACCAAAGAAGAGTTTGTCTACTTCGTACACAGTTTTTATGTCCCGCTCAATGACTTTACAGCAGCACAAACTACATATATCCTCCCCTACAGTTCGGCATTGCATAAAGATAATTTTTATGCCACGCAGTTTCATCCCGAAAAGAGCGGGACAGTGGGCGAACGCATATTGCGAAACTTTTTAGAACTATAATACATTATATTATATAACTAAAGAAAAAAGTTATGATAGAATTAATTCCTGCCATCGATATCATTGACGGAAAATGTGTCCGTCTGTCACAGGGAGATTATAACACACAAAAGGTTTATAATGAAAACCCTGTGGAAGTAGCCAAAGAATTTGAAGCGCATGGCATTCGTCGTCTGCACGTAGTTGATTTAGACGGAGCCGCTTCGCACCACGTAGTCAATTATCGCGTACTCGACCAAATCGCCAGCCGCACATCGCTTGTCATTGACTTCGGCGGAGGTATCAAAACCGATGAAGATTTAATCATTGCATTCGATAACGGTGCCCAAATGGTGACTCTAGGCAGCGTTGCCGTGAAAAAGCCGGAGCTATTCAAGAAATGGCTGATTCAATACGGAAACGAAAAAATAATTCTTGGTGCTGATGTGAAAGACAATAAAATATCCATCAACGGATGGAAAGAAGAAAGCCGGCAAGAGCTGATGCCTTTCCTGAAAGATTATACAAAGGAAGGAGTGTTCAAAGTGCTATGTACCGATATCAGTCGTGACGGTATGCTGGAAGGGCCTGCAATAGAGTTATACAAACAAATACTTACCGAATTTCCTGATATGCACCTGATAGCCAGTGGTGGAGTAAGTTGTATCGAGGACATCATTCAATTAGAGATAGCCAAAGTGCCTGCGGTAGTGTTCGGCAAAGCCCTTTACGAAGGCAAAATTACCCTGAAAGAGTTGAACCGTTTTATGTAAAGACAAATTATGTTAGCAAAAAGAATTATTCCTTGCCTCGACATTAAAGACGGGCAGACCGTCAAGGGAACCAACTTCGTAAACCTGCGTCAAGCCGGCGACCCAGTGGAATTAGGCCGCGCTTACAGTGAACAAGGAGCCGATGAACTGGTCTTTTTGGATATCACCGCCAGCCACGAGGGTCGCAAGACTTTTACGGACCTGGTGAAAAGAGTGGCAGCCAATATCAGCATTCCGTTTACTGTGGGCGGAGGCATCAACGAACTCAGTGATGTAGACCGCCTGTTGAGTGCCGGAGCCGATAAAGTCTCCATCAACTCATCTGCCATCCGCAATCCTAATCTGGTAGATGAAATAGCCCAACATTTCGGTTCACAAGTTTGTGTGGTAGCCATTGATGCCAAACAGACGGAGCAAGGGTGGAAATGCTATCTGAACGGAGGACGCATAGAAACGGACAAATACTTGTTTGAGTGGGCCCGGGAAGTAAACAATCGGGGAGCAGGAGAAATTCTTTTTACCAGTATGAACCATGACGGAGTAAAGACAGGGTATGCCAACGAAGCGCTTGCCCTCCTCTCCGACTCACTCACTATTCCGGTTATTGCATCGGGAGGTGCAGGAAAAATGGAACATTTCAAAGATACTTTTATCGAAGGAAAAGCTGATGCGGCACTTGCTGCCAGCGTTTTTCATTTCGGAGAAATCAGAATTCCCGAATTAAAACAGTATCTTTGCCAACAAGGAATCAATGTCAGACTATAAAATTAGAATTAAAATATAAAACAAATGGAATTGGATTTTGAGAAAATGAACGGGTTAATCCCTGCCATCATACAAGATGACTACACACAAAAAGTCTTAATGCTGGGCTTCATGAATGAAGAGGCGTATAAGAAAACCGTAGAAACAGGAAAAGTGACTTTCTTCAGCCGCACCAAGAACCGTCTTTGGACGAAAGGAGAAGAAAGCGGAAACTTCCTGCAAGTAATCTCTATCAAAGCAGACTGCGACAATGATACCTTATTAATAAAGGCAGTCCCTGCAGGCCCTGTTTGCCACACAGGTACAGACACCTGCTGGGGAGAAGAAAACAAGCAGGACATCATGTTCTTGAAAGAATTGCAAGACTTTATTGACAAACGACATGAAGAAATGCCTGAAGGTTCTTACACAACCAGCCTCTTCCAATCAGGAGTAAACAAAATGGCACAAAAGGTGGGTGAAGAAGCTGTAGAAACCGTTATCGAAGCTTGCAACGGAACCGATGAACGTTTGATATATGAAAGCTCCGACCTGCTGTATCACCTTATTGTCCTCCTTACATCAAAAGGTTACCGCATCGAAGATTTGGCACGCGAACTAAAAGAACGTCACAGCGCCAACTGGAAAAAACATTAATGCCCTATGGACGAACCGCTTATTCGATATAAAAATGTAAACATCAACCAACAAGAGCTCGGTGTATTGGAAGATGTAAATCTGGAACTGAACAAAGGTGAATTTGTTTACCTAATCGGAAAAGTCGGTTCCGGCAAAACGTCATTGCTAAAAACCATCTACGGCGAACTGGATATCCAATCGGGTGATGCTGAAGTATTGGGTTACAATATGACCAATATCAAACGTAAGCATATCCCTGAACTGCGCCGCCGACTGGGAATCGTCTTTCAGGATTTCCAGTTGCTGACAGACCGCAATGTACATTCCAATCTCAGTTTTGTACTACGCGCCACCGGATGGAGCAATAAGGCTGCAATAAAAGAACGTATCGACGAAGTGCTGGAGCAAGTGGGAATGACAGGTAAAGGATATAAAATGCCCAATGAATTATCGGGAGGCGAACAACAGCGTATCGTCATCGCCCGTGCCATTCTGAATCGTCCGGAAATCATTCTTGCCGATGAACCGACAGGAAACTTGGACGCTGAAACCGGCCGGCAGATTGTAGAGCTCCTGAAATCTATTTGCGCATCGGGCTCTGCCATCATGATGACCACCCACAACCTGCATCTGCTGGCTGAGTACCCCGGCATCGTTTACCGCTTCGAGAACCACCAAATCAAAGAAGTTACAAACGAATACAGCCGTATCATAAAAAGCAAAAACGAACAAGAGACAAAGGAAAAAGTAACCAATGCGACCGTAGAAACCATAGAATAAATGGATGAATGATAAATATTATCGCTAAGATGCTGATTTTTGCAGTCTTATTCGTATATTTGCACGCTAATTATCAATTATAGAAACAATTAAAATACGAAACGAAAAATGAAAGTTTTAAAGTTTGGAGGTACTTCGGTAGGTTCTGCACAAAGAATGAAAGAAGTAGCCAAATTAATTACTGACGGTGAACAGAAGATTGTTGTCCTCTCGGCAATGTCAGGAACAACAAACACGTTGGTTGAAATTTCGGATTATCTGTATAAGAAGAATCCCGAAGGTGCGAATGAAATCATTAATAAGCTGGAAGCTAAATATAAACAGCATGTTAATGAACTTTATTCTACTGACGAGTATAAACAGAAAACACAGGAATTTATAAAAGCACAGTTCGATTATATTCGTTCGTATACAAAAGATATCTTCACCCTGTTTGAAGAAAAAGTAATTCTGGCACAAGGTGAGTTAATCTCTACCAACATGGTTACCAACTACTTGCAGGAACAAGGTGTAAACGCCGTATTGCTTCCGGCATTGGAATACATGCGTACAGACAAGAACTCTGAACCCGACCCGGTTTACATTAAAGAAAAACTGGCTGCCCAACTGGAAATGCATCCGGGTGCCGAAATCTATATTACCCAAGGTTTTATCTGCCGCAATGCTTACGGTGAGATAGACAACCTGCAACGTGGAGGCAGTGACTATACCGCCTCATTAATCGGTGCAGCTGTCAATGCTTCTGAAATTCAGATTTGGACAGACATCGACGGCATGCATGACAATGACCCGCGTATTGTGGACAAGACTACCCCGGTTCGTCAATTGCATTTTGAAGAAGCTGCTGAGTTGGCTTACTTTGGTGCCAAGATTTTGCACCCCACCTGCGTACAGCCTGCCAAATACGCTAACATTCCGGTACGTTTGCTCAACACCATGGAACCGACAGCCCCGGGAACATTGATTTCAAACGACACGGAAAAAGGCAAGATTAAAGCTGTAGCTGCAAAAGATAATATCACCGCCATTAAAATTAAGTCGGGCCGTATGCTACTGGCTTACGGTTTCTTGCGCAAAGTATTTGAAATCTTTGAAAGCTACCAGACTTCCATCGATATGATTTGTACTTCGGAAGTAGGTGTTTCCGTATCTATCGACAACACCAAGCATCTGAATGAAATCTTGGATGACCTGAAGAAATATGGTACTGTAACTGTAGACCACGATATGTGTATCATTTGCGTAGTAGGTGATTTGGAATGGGAAAATGTCGGTTTCGAGGCAAAAGCACTTGATGCCATGCGCGACATTCCTGTACGTATGATTTCATTCGGCGGTAGCAATTACAATATCTCTTTCCTGATTCGCAAGGAAGATAAAAACAAGGCTTTGCAATCATTAAGCGATCATTTATTCAATAATAAATAAATTCCATTGCAGGGGCGGACTGAATCCGCCCGGATGTATCCCACTCTAAAAAGCAGATACTTTCGGGCGAATTTAATTCGCCCCTACTCAATCAATAACAAAATACAATATGAAAGGAACATTCCCCGTAAACAAGTTCAGAGAGCTGGAAACTCCCTTTTACTATTACGACGTCAATGTATTGCGCGAAACGCTGTCGTGCATCAATAAAGAAGCAGGCAAATACAACAACTTCTGCGTGCATTACGCAGTGAAAGCCAATGCCAACCACAAGATTCTGACTATTATTCGTGAAAACGGTTTGGGAGCAGACTGTGTGAGTGGCGGTGAAATCCGTGCAGCTGTCAAAGCAGGCTTCCCAACTAATAAAATCGTATATGCGGGTGTCGGCAAAACCGATTGGGAAATCAATCTGGGATTGGATTATGATATCTTCTGTTTCAATGTAGAATCTGTACCCGAATTGGAAATCATCAACGAACTGGCTGCCGCCAAAGGCAAAATTGCCAGAGTCGCTTTCCGTATCAATCCCAATGTAGGTGCGCACACCCATGCCAATATCACTACCGGACTGGCAGAGAATAAATTCGGTATCAGCATGGAAGATATGGACAAAGTCATCGATATGGCAGAAACGCTGCCTAACATAAAGTTTGTAGGACTACACTTTCATATTGGTTCTCAGATATTGGATATGGGTGACTTCGTAGCACTATGCAACCGTGTGAATGAGTTACAGGAGAAGCTATATGCACGTCAAATTATTGTAGAGCATATCAATGTGGGCGGTGGCTTAGGCATCGATTACTCCCACCCCAACCGTCAGCCGATTCCTAACTTTGCCGAGTACTTCGCCACTTACCACAAGCATCTGAAACTGCGTCCGCAACAAACCTTGCATTTCG
The DNA here is from genome assembly GCF_021730445.1 of Phocaeicola faecalis. GTDB lineage: Bacteria > Bacteroidota > Bacteroidia > Bacteroidales > Bacteroidaceae > Phocaeicola > Phocaeicola faecalis. The sequence goes on from NZ_JADNRM010000002.1 coordinate 79,164, forward strand.
AACTGGGTCGCGCAGTTGTGGGGCAATGTGGCAGCCTCATCAGCAAAGTGATTTATGTAAAGCAAGGAACAAACAAGCAATTTGCCATTCTTGACGCAGGCATGACGGATTTGATTCGCCCCGCACTTTATCAGGCATACCATAAGATTGAAAATATCACTTCGGAAGAAGATACAGAAACATACGATGTGGTAGGACCTATCTGCGAATCTTCCGATGTATTCGGCAAAGCAATCGACTTAAATAAAGTTCACCGTGGCGACCTGTTTGCCCTTCGGTCTGCAGGTGCTTATGGTGAAATTATGGCCTCGGCCTATAATTGCCGCACATTACCTCAAGCATATACATCAGAAGAATTGGTATAGCACCGGAGCGATATCCTATAAAGAAGGAAACTAAAACAAAGAAGTAAGGCTGCCTCCTATTTTACATTGAGACAGCCTTCTTCAGTCAATTATGAAAACACAAAAAAAACTTCTTGTCTCATTTATCTCCTGGGATGAAATCCTCTTTGATAAACTCATCATACACCCGACGCGGATGGTCGGCTTTAGAAAAACCGTTAGCCCCAAAATTCTGCTCACGGAATTTCTTTAACTTCAAGTTGTCTTCTGCATACTCACGCAATGTCTTAGGTTTACCTCCCAACAGCGAACTTTCCAACACCTCACACTCCAATAAATTTTCCTTGGGAGTAATCATGGGTAACAGTTTCTGTTCCAACAATCCACGATAAGCTCCCACGTATTCACACCAGCATTCGTCGCCTACCTGACAGATACGGTAAGTATACTTAGACAAAGCTGTACGGATAAATATTTCATTATCTCCTACTTCTGCTACGGCCTCCAAGTTATAAGCTAAGTCTTTAATTTTAATAACCCTTTTTCCTGACTCATCTTCTTTAATTTCCGTAGCCCAAAAATCAGAATGCGCAAGCTGGTCAAGTATATTGGCCAAACTTTCCTTAATCTCAAATTGTATTCTCATAATAATTGCCCGTTGGTCAGGACTTGTTATAGTTAAGTATTCCCAATATAGCAATAATCCTTGAAAAATGTTCATCTAATAAGCTTTTTAACATTAAATTATAATTAAAAGTGGACTAATGGATAAAAGAAGAATATCTATTCTCTCAAATTTCAATTATTTGCTGTATTTTTGCACGACTTTTAATATAGAACTTACATGGAACTATTTACCATAAACGTAGCTTTACCTGTTATTTCGGGAATTCTATTCCTCACCCAAGCCATTTATTATTGGATTGTATATGGCAAGATACACGCTCACAATCAAGAAACGGTAACCAACAATCCGGATACTCCACCGCTTTCCGTCATCATTGTCGCCAAGGATGCCGCCAACGAATTGCAAGAGCACCTTCCTTCCATTTTAGAACAAGATTACCCGGAGTTTGAAGTCATTGTCATTTATGACCGTTCGGCAGATGACTGCGATGACGTCTTAAAATTGTTGGAAGATAAATATCACAACCTCTATCATACGTTTATTCCGGATAGTGCACGCTACATCAGTCACAAGAAATTAGGTATCACAATGGGAATCAAGGCAAGTCGTTATGACTGGTTGGTATTTACCGAATCAAACTGCTACCCGCAAAGTAATCAGTGGCTAAGACAAATGGCACGCAATTTCACACCTGCCACCGAAATCGTTTTAGGATACAGTAACTATGAAAAAGTACCGGGATGGTTTAATAAGAAAATCACTTTCGACACGTTGCTGAACTCTATGCGCTATTTGGGTATGGCACTGTCCGGGCATCCCTATATGGGTACGGGGCGAAACTTAGCGTATAGAAAAGCATTATATTATAAACAGAAAGGATTCACTTCCCACTTAAATTTGCAACGTGGGGAAGACGATCTTTTTATCAACGAAACCTCCAATGGTCATAATACCCGCGTAGAGACAAGTGCCGAAAGCATTATACGTATTTCTACTCCTAAATACAAACGAATGTGGAGTGAAGAGAGAATCAGCTATATGACTACCAGTAGATTTTTTAAAGGTACAATCCGCTATCTGATGGGATTTGAAACTTGTAGCAGACTCCTATTTTATATAGCCGTTATTGCTACAGTTGTCAATAGCTTTTTGTCACATCAATGGATTGTTCTCGGAATAGTCTTCTTGTTATGGTTATTACGTTTTCTAATACAAATCACTGTATTCAGAAACGCTTCAAAAGACTTGGGTGAACGCAAATTCTATGCTTTACTGCCAGTATTTGATCTCCTTCAACCTATGTGGAATCTAGGATTCAAATTACAACGGAGAATCAGGCGGAAGGATGAGTTTATGAGAAGGTGAAAACTAACATATTAAAAGCTGTCCTCATCCGGAAATGCTCCGGCGATTCCGGCGTCAATTTATCATAAAGTAAAAATCCTTTTTTCTATCTCCAAATCATTTCTCTCTCTTCCTTTTTATCCTGCTTATCAGATAATGGGGAATCAGACAATATACCAACTGCGCCCGTGACCATTTATAACATTGCTGAAAAAATATCAGCCCCATAGTTATAAATAATGTTGCACCCACAAGTACCTGCAACGGTAGCCATGGCAATGCTTCACGAGGCAGTAACATCGGTATCAAAGCTAATGCACCCACCGGAGCAAAAAACTTGCCCAGCCACTCAAACAAGGTAAAAAGTACTAAAAAGATACACAATGCAACTACCGTTTCGGGCAGTCCTAACCAATAATGGCCTGCCAGTTGAAAAACAGTCCCTATAACAGCCCCCAACACCAGCAGCAAGACCGTGAGCACAGGACGGTTTCGAAATCCCGCTTTTGAATTGACAAACTCCACGTATGCCACTATCAGGGGAGGAATGATAAAGAAAAAGTTACCGGAATATACTGCCAGACAAGCTACAGCAAAAACACTGGAAAGCAAACAAAGCCAACGCATGGAATCTCTTTTCCAGCACCTGTCCACCGGCTCATAAACAATCGTTTTCCGCATTCCTTTCAGTTCCATCCACCGCTGAACTGCAATAAGAGCTAAAGTCATGACAAAGACCGCCAAAGGATATACCCAACTCTCGGTATGTAACAGCACCGGCAACACACATGCCGATATTAAAGGGAATAACGAAGCGCGGGCAAAGAGCAAACAGACTGCTGCAAAAAGAAATGCCATCGCGACATTAAGAACCAAAGGCAAAGGTGAACAGAGCACAATTAGTACCCCTGCACAGGCACCAAGCGTCATTAAAAGCAACATTTGCCACTGTTTTATTTTCCACACCCGCTTGTCTACTATCCACATACCGATGGTGAGGGCAGCCATCTCGGGAAAGATAATTTCTTTTTCATGCAGCAATTCCGCCACTCCTATCATCAACAGTATCATGACAAGGGAAAAAAGATATCTCTTTCGTTGCATAGTGTCACTGAACAATGAAACAGCCTTTGTGTCGGTAGCATTTATATCCTGTCGGTTCATAAGTTTAACCATTAATAGTTATCAAATGCCAAAGGTAGTGATTATTTCCGTCACATCTCCCAATACTTGTCACAAAGATTCAGATACTCCATTATAGGCTGATTGCTGAAAGAGAATGCAAAGAAAGATGTTTTCCGACGTTTTATCACTCTTATTTATTCTTTCAAATCTTTATTATCAACAACAAGCGGATGCCCTGACCCTCGTTCCGCATCTGTTTCAGTTCGTCTACCTCTGTCTCTTTTTACAGTCACAAAAATAGTGTATTTATTTCAGATAAAAGATAGTTTCTCACTCCGAATTATCTATCTTTGCAGCCAAATTACAAATGAGATATCAATGAAAGCAAATCTTCTCTCTCCCGCCCAGGACCCGATGGGTGCAGCCATTGCCGATTATTTCCGCCATCAGAAGGCAGGAAAATTGCGTGTATTTTCTTCTCAATTTGAAGAAGATGAAATTCCCATCGACCAACTTTTCCGTTCCTTCGATGAAATGCCCGAACTGGAAAAGATAGCTTTACAAATGGCAAACGGAAAGATTCTGGATGCCGGTGCCGGAAGTGGTTGTCATGCCCTGGCATTACAAGAAATGGGAAAAGAAGTCTGTGCCATTGACATCTCTCCACTCTCGGTCAGGACAATGGAAGAACGCGGAGTGCGTAATGTCCGTCAAATCAATCTTTTTGACGCTCAGTTTCTCGAAACATTCGATACCATCCTAATGCTGATGAATGGTTCGGGCATTATTGGGAAGTTAGAGAATATGCCTGATTTCTTTCTGAAAATGAAACAGTTGCTTCGTCCGGGGGGATGTATCTTGATGGATTCAAGCGATTTACGTTATCTCTTTGAAGACGAAGACGGAAGCTTCCTGATAGACCTGGCAGGAGATTACTATGGCGAGATTGACTTCCAAATGCAATATAAGAATATGAAGGGCGGCAGTTTTGACTGGCTCTATGTGGATTTCCAAACACTCAGCCTCTATGCCGCCGAGAATGGCTTTGAAGCAGAACTGGTGAAAGAAGGTGAACACTACGACTATCTGGCTTGCCTGCGGATGAAATAACCACACATAAAGCTTTTTTTAAATATCTATTTCGGTAGTTTGCACCATCGTTTCAACTAGTTCCTCCTAATAATAAACATCTTGTTTCGTACCGTCAAACAATTACTCAAACCGTATAGACTTTGCCGGATGGATACGTGTTATCAGATAAGACGGACCGATTAGCATCAATACCGATACCAACAATGTACACACATTCAGCAATAGGTAAATCCAAATATTAAACTCAATGGGAACACGGTCGACATAATAGGACGTGGGATCGAGTTTGAAAATATGGAACTGAGACTGCAACAGGCAAAGCGATACTCCTATGATATTCCCCCATAACATTCCTCTTCCGATTAGAAAAACAGAAAAGCTGAGAAATATCTTACGGATGGCAAGATTGTCTGCTCCCAATGCTTTCAGGATGCCTATCATATTAGTACGTTCTAATATAATAATGAGTAAGCCTGAAATCATCGTGAAACCCGCAACTCCGGTCATCAATATAAGTATAACCCATACATTCATATCAAGCAAATCGAGCCATGCAAATATCTGAGGATTGGCCTCTTCCACTGTCTGGGTATAATAAGTACCGCCATATTCATCCACTTGCGTGTCCACCTGTTCACGAATTTCTTCCTTTATGCCGTCCAACAAACCAAAATTGACTACTTCCAACTCTAGCCCACTCACTTGTTCTGGTTTCCAATTATTCAAACGGTTCACCGTATAGAAGTCGGTAATCAGAAACAAATCATCGTATGCAGAAAAATTGGTCTGGTAAATTCCGGCAATGAAAAGACGGCGAGCACGCACATTCTCCCCCTCTATATAATAGGTGTATAGTTTATCATCCATCTTCAGGTGAAGCTTGTCGGCAATGCTGCGCGACACCAATACTTTATTGGTCGAAGCTGTATCAGAAAAGACCGGAACTTCACCCTCCAGCAGATGCTGTTTCAGAAAGTTCCAATCATATTCGCCGGAAACTCCCTTCAGCACCATCCCCTGAAAGCTGTCATCAGTCATAATCATACCGGGCTTGGTGGAATAACGCTGCACATGCTTTACTCCTCTTGTAGCATAAAGTACATTCAGCAAACTGTCATTGGCTACAATAGGAATGGTTTCGAAAGACTTCCGGGCATCAAAGTTAGTAATCATAATGTCGGAACCCAAACCTATCACCTTATCGCGTACCTCATGCTTGAACCCGATTACAACGGCCACAGACACAATCATCACGGCCAGCCCGATAGCTATGCCCAACATAGCAATGCGGATAGCAGGTTTGGACACCTCTTTTCCACCCTCATTGCTACGATATACTCGCCTGGCAATAAAGAGTTTCCAGTTCATGTTACTCTTCCACTCTTCCGGGGTAAGCCTCTAATGCCTTTCGCAAGACAAAAAGCGCACGAACCAAATCTTCTTTCTTCAACACATAAGCAATACGCACTTCATTGCGTCCTGCTCCCGGAGTAGTATAGAACCCGGCAGCGGGAGCCATCATCACAGTCTCACCTTCGTAATTGAACTCGGACAAGCACCATGCGCAGAACTTTTCGCTGTCGTCCACCGGTAACTTGGCTACAGTGTAAAAGGCTCCCATCGGGATAGGCGAATAAACGCCCGGAATGCGGTTAAGCCCATCAATCAGACATTTGCGGCGTTCCACATATTCATCATAAGTTTCGCGTGCATATTCTTCCGGTTCATCCAAAGAAGCTTCGGCGGCAATCTGACCAATCAAAGGAGGGCTTAAACGCGCCTGACAGAATTTCATTACAGCTCCGCGTACTTCGGGATTCTTCGTTATGAGCGCCCCGATGCGGATACCACACTCAGAATAACGTTTTGATACGGAGTCTATCAGCACGACATTCTGCTCGATACCTTCCAAATGACAAGCGGATATATAAGGTGAACCGGTATAAATAAACTCACGGTATACTTCATCAGAGAACAGGTAAAGATCATACTTCTTCACCATATCACGGATTTGATTCATTTCGCGACGAGTATACAAGTAACCGGTAGGGTTATTCGGATTACAAATCAGAATAGCTTTAGTACGCTCGTTTATCAATTCCTCAAACTTCTCCACTTTGGGTAAAGAAAAACCTTCTTCAATAGTGGTGGTCACCGTGCGAATCACAGCACCGGCAGAAATGGCAAACGCCATATAGTTGGCATAAGCCGGTTCGGGCACTATAATTTCATCTCCCGGATTGAGACAACTCAAAAAGGCAAAAAGCACAGCTTCCGAACCTCCGGTGGTAATGATAATATCATCGGCATTCAGATTGATATCGTATTTTTTGTAATAGCCCACCAGTTTCTCACGATAACTGCGGTATCCCTGGCTGGGACTGTATTCCAATACCGTACGGTCTATATTGCGAATCGCATCAAGGGCCGCTCGTGGAGTAGGCAGGTCGGGCTGACCGATATTCAGGTGATATACATGAATTCCTCTCTGTTTGGCAGCATCTGCCAGCGGTGCCAATTTACGAATCGGCGATGCAGGCATTTCAGTTCCTCTGACGGATATTGTTGGCATAATGTTATAAAATTATTTAATCGAAGTGCAAAGATAAAGTTTAGCTTCCAACCACGCAAACAAAAAGTTGGTTAATATTTTAAAGAGATGTTTTTATGATTTAAATAAATAGTCGTGTATTTTTTTTCTGCTCCTTATTATTAATGGAGAAAAGAATATCTTTGTGCGAATCAATCTAAAAACTCAAAAAAGATACGATGAAAAATACAATTTCCCCTTCCAAACGTTTGGAATCTTTGGATGCACTCCGCGGGTTCGACCTCTTTTTTCTTGTTGCATTAGGCCCCCTCATGCACTCATTGGCACGGGCAGCTAATGTGGAATGGCTCAATGAGTCTATGTGGGTGTTTAACCATGTTTCTTGGGAAGGTTTTTCTCCATGGGATTTAATTATGCCGCTTTTCCTCTTTATGTCGGGCATTTCGATGCCGTTTTCTTTGTCACGCTACAAATCCATACCCGACAAACGACCTTTATTGCGGCGTCTGGCAAAAAGAATATTGCTGCTGTGGATATTCGGAATGATATGTCAAGGCAATTTGCTGGCATTTGACTCTAACACGATTTACCTCTATTCAAATACTTTACAGGCGATTGCCGCCGGTTATCTGATTACGGCATTGCTTTTCCTTTTCACAAGCCGCAGAACACAAATTATCACTGCGGTGGCGTTACTGCTGATATATTGGGCAGCCATGCAGTTTATTACAGTCGACGGTTATGGAGGCGGGAATTATACTCCACAAGGCAATTTGGCCGAATGGATAGACAATACGGTGTTGGGACGGTTTCGTGACACGGCACAAGTGATAGACGGAAAAGTAGTTGTTGCCGATTGGTATCATTATACATGGATATTGAGCAGTCTCAACTTCGGTGTAACTGTCCTCACGGGATTATTCGCCGGCTATATTGCCAAAGATAAAATAGAAGAGAAAAAGAAGCTGAAACTCTATTTCGGTACAGGTACCGCTCTGGTCATTGCAGGATGGTTATGGAATTTCCAAATGCCAGTTATCAAAACTATTTGGACGAGCTCAATGGTATTGGTCAGTAGCGGATACTGTTTCCTGCTGATGGGACTTTTCTATTATTGGATTGACTACAAAGGACACCGTTCGGGCATCACATGGCTGAAAGTGTACGGCATGAACTCCATTGCCGCCTATATGCTGGCCAATGTAATCAATTTCAGATGTATCGGCGAGTCTTTGTTTTATGGACTGGAACAATATATGGGAAGCTATTACCCATTCCTGATGACTCTGTGGAATGTCGGTGCAGTTTATGTCATTATATGGATTATGTATAAGCGAGGAATTTTCCTGAAGGTTTAATATATCCGTATAAACCTTTCTGTCCGTCGGTGTGTTTCATTCATAGAACTTAATACACAACCAGATGAATATAGCTATCAGTGGTGCAAGCGGATTCATTGGAACATATTTATCCGCTTTTTTAATGGAATCGGGACATCAGATATTTCCTTTAGGAAGGCAAATGTTTTCCGGCAAAGGAAATGAAGAACTGGTTCGTACCTTGTCGCAATGTGACGCAGTGGTCAATTTAGCCGGTGCCCCCATAAACAAAAGATGGACTTCGGCTTATAAAGAAGAACTTTATAACAGCCGTATTCCGGTAACCGGACAAATTGTGCAAGCCATGAAAAACCTTAGTCGAAAGCCCCAATTATTCATTTCCACTTCAGCAGTCGGATATTACCCCTCCACAGGATGCCATAATGAAGACAGCAATATGACAGGAGAAGGCTTTCTTTCTCATCTTTGTCGCAAATGGGAACAGGCAGCCATGATGTGTCCACCGGATGTGAGACTAGTTATTACCCGATTCGGCATCGTGCTTTCACGACATGGAGGGGCTTTACGCCCCATGCTTCTCCCCACACAAATGAAGGCGACATGTGTCATCGCTCCGGGATGCCAACCTTTCCCTTGGATTAGTATCACTGACTTATGCCGGGCGTTACTTTATATTATAGAGACACCTCAACTGCACGGAACGATAAATATGGTTGCTCCACAGATAGTCACACAACGAGAATTTACCCAATGTATGGGCAAGCATTATCACACCTGGTTTACACTTACCATTCCCTCCTTCATATTCCGATTGTTATATGGAGAAGCCGCTTCTTTTCTCACATCAGGACAGAAAGTTGTTCCGCAACGGTTGGTGGAAGCCGGCTTTGAGTTTACCCATCCGGATATCGAAACCTTTTGGTCATTATAAATGACGTATCGCTCAAGATTCAGTCTGTGCGATATCGTCTTTTACTATTTTATCCATTTTCTTCAGGAGTTTCTTCCTTTCTTTCTTGTCATGAGGGATGTCACTCTTTTCATCATAAGGATTTTCAGCCTTATCCGTCACCTCTTCACTCCAGTCTTCAAACATATTTGTAGCCGGTTGGCCCGATAATGTCACATTCTCTTCTGCAATGGGAACATTTCTTTCAATTACTTTTGCCATAGTCTAATCTATTTATTATTTACCATACTACAAATGAGAAGAAAAATGGTTTAGGGATTTAATTATTTAACATACCGCTAACAAGGTTTTTATACAGCAAATAAATTAAAGAGATGTTATCTTTAAGTTCTTTTTTTAGGGTTATTAAAAAAAAACACGTATGTTTGTTCCTATAAAACAAAGCAAAATATCAAATGAATCTATACCTGATAACATTCCAATCCGATTTGAACAAAATGGAATCTGTATACGATTGCCATAAAGATTTATTTGTGGAAATCGAGAAATATTTCACGCTTCATCTGGTACATTATAAAGAGGTGGAAACGATTCCGGCAGACGAATACAAAATGGCTTTCATTGCCTCGGGAGGGGTTGAAAAAGCAGTTACCCAACACTTCGACCTGCTTCCTTATCCCATCACTCTGCTTACGAACGGACTCCAAAACTCATTGGCAGCTTCGCTCGAAATAGCGACCTGGATGCGTAGCAAAGGCATGAAAGCACGTATTATTCACGGTAGCCCGATGCACATGGTTAAGCAGATATTATTCCATCATCAGGCTTTTGCCGCCAAACGTGAAATAAAAGGAAAAAGAATCGGCGTTATCGGATATCCTTCATCATGGCTTGTAGCCAGCAATGTAGATTATTTATTGGCAAAACGACGTTGGGGAATCGAGTTCATCGATATCCCAATGGAAGAAATATACTGTTTATATTATCAAATAACTGATGATGATATCGGCTATAAAGCATCTGTATTGGTCAAACAAGCAGTAGCTTGTCGCGAAGCGACTCCTGAAGATTTTCTGAAAGCAATGAGGCTTTACAAAGCCGTCAGAATCATTTGTGAGAAGAAGCACCTCGATGCAGTCACCCTTTCCTGCTTCTCATTAATAGAGAAATTGGGAACCACCGGCTGCCTGGCACTCTCTTTATTGAACGACGAAGGGATTCCTGCCGGTTGTGAAGGTGATTTGCAATCCATCTTTACCATGCTCATTGCCAAGGTGCTGACCAATCAAACCAGTTTTATGGCAAACCCGTCATTTATCAATGAAGAGCAAAACGAACTGGTTGTAGCACACTGTACTATCGCTACCAAAATGACTGACAGGTTTATTATCCGTAATCATTTTGAAAGTGAGACAGGCGTAGCCATTCAGGGAATCTTGCATGAAGGGGAAATCACTGTCTTGAAATGCGGAGGAGAATGTTTGGACGAATATTTCGTATCACGCGGACAATTGACAGAGAATACCAATTACATCAATGCCTGCCGCACACAGATACGCATCCGTCTGGGCAAACCTGTCGATTATTTCACACGTAACCCATTAGGCAACCACCACATTGTTTTGATGGGTGACCACGAACAAGTGATACACGAATTCATGCAATTAAACAGTTGTAAACAAATAGAATAATAAAAAATGAAAGTGACAGAGCCGATTAGTATCGGCACCAATAATGAAGGGAAAAGGATATTTATAAAACGACCTTGCAAAAAGTTCGCCGACATTGCTGCCTATCAGGAAGCCTTTACCGCCGAAGCTACGCAGGGAATGGGTTGGGCTCACCCCAACTTATTAAATTATATTAGTTTGCAAAAGGATGAGCAAGGATGGTACATCACTTTTGAATACATACCGGCCGTTCCCCTCAACAGGGCATTGTTAGATGGCGTGTTGCAAATTAATACGGTGGCGGAGTCCAAGCGAATCATGAATCAACTGATGAATGCCGTCGCCTATCTTCACTCCCGAAATATCTGTCATCTCGACATTCGCCCCGAGAATATTTTTATTACTAAAGGAACGCATGACGTGCTCTTGGCAAATCCAGCCAACATATACGTATCATGCACTCCCTCTTTTTTTATCTTTAAGGAAAAATATGCGGCACCGGAACTTTTTAAAGAAAGCACCGTCCCTACCCCCGCGTGTGATATTTATTCGTTGGGCAAAGTCATGGAGTACCTTTACAGTTACTCCCATCTAAGCCCCGGCGTCAGGCACATCATCCTTAAAGCCACTCGTCCCGAACCTGCCAAACGGTATGCCGATGTAGAGGAAATGAAGAAAGCCTTTGGCACTTCCCGCTACATTGACTGGTCGATACAGGCTATAAAGGGGGTTGCCGCCGTTACTGTCATTCTGCTTGCTTATTATGGATTACGGGAAGAACCGGCCGACAAGGAAACATTACAGTTTATAGAAGAGGTAAAGCACATCAACCGTCAGGCTTTGGAAACTGCCGAAGACAGGAACAGGAACTACAGCATCCCGCTTCCTTCGGATTCCATACGTTCGCTCCCCACCGACACCTTGGAGTTCAATCCCGAAGAACATCGCAGACTGGCAGAAAGAATATTCAAAAAAGAGTTTCGGCGGCGGGCCGAGAATATCATAACCGCTATGTACACGCCGCAGAAAATGAATATCAGTGAAAAAGCATTTCAAGAACAAAGCCTTGACGGTTTCAGTCAGTTAAACAAGATACAGAGAGAGTTAGGTGAACAGTTCAACATGGACCCCATCCTCACTACCCGCCTCTCTTCTGAAATTATTTCAGAGCTGACAACCGAAAGCATGAAGAAATTAAGGAAAATGGAGAACGAAGACTAAATAAAATAGTATCTTTGTGACCTATTTTAATTTTTAATAAAACATTAAACTCTTATGATGCATACATGGTTTGAATGCAAGATACGTTACGAAAAGGTCATGGAAAATGGCATGAACAAGAAAGTAACAGAGCCTTATTTAGTTGATGCGCTGAGCTTTACCGAAGCTGAAGCACGTATCATCGAAGAAATAACACCGTTTATTAGCGGTGAGTTTACAGTGTCGGACATCAAGCGTGCCAACTATAGCGAATTATTCTTCTGCGAAGAAGATGCTGCCGACCGTTGGTTCAAATGTAAGTTGTTCTTCATCACACTGGACGAGAAAAGCGGAGCTGAAAAGAAGACTTCCACTCAGGTACTTGTCCAGGCGGCCGATTTGCGTGACGCTGTGAAAAAGCTGGACGAAGGCATGAAAGGAACCATGGCCGATTACGTTATCGCATCCGTTGCCGAAACAGCCCTTATGGATGTTTATCCTTATGACGGAGAGCCGAACGTCAAACCGGAGTTCCCCGACGCAGGAAAAACCGAATAAAGATTATTCAGACAGACCAAATATAGATTGTATATGAGCATTCAAGCGAATTTAAAAGAAGTTCTGGCCGACCTCCCTTCCGGTGTCCGCCTGGTAGCTGTATCCAAGTTTCATCCCAACGAGGCGATTGAAGAGGCATACGCTGCCGGACAACGCATCTTCGGCGAGAGCAAAGTGCAGGAAATGGCTCAGAAATATGAAACGCTGCCCAAAGATATTGAATGGCATTTCATCGGTCACCTGCAAACAAATAAAATCAAGTATATGGCTCCTTATGTGGCTATGATACATGGCATTGATTCTTATAAATTGTTGGTTGAAATCAACAAGCAAGCCCAAAAGTACAGTCGCGTTATCCCGTGCCTGCTACAAATCCATATCGCCGAAGAAGAGACCAAGTTCGGTTTCAGTTTTGACGAATGTAGGGAGATGCTCAAAGCAGGAGACTGGAAAGAACTGCATAATGTCCAAATCAGCGGCGTCATGGGTATGGCAACCAATATCGATGACACTGAACAAATCAAGAAAGAATTTTGTTCCTTAAATACATTCTTCAAGGAGGTAAAGCAGACCTATTTTGCTGATACAGAGAGCTTCGGGGAAATATCAATGGGCATGTCGCACGACTATCCCATCGCTATTCGAGAAGGAAGCACCATGGTCAGAGTAGGCAGCAAAATCTTTGGAGAGCGAAACTATTAAAACTACTATTTATGACTCAATTAAAGACCACTTTTGCCGGATTGCCTTTACGCAATCCTGTTATTATCAGTAGCTCCAGTCTGACTAACAGTGCTGAAAAAAACAAAAAGTTAGAATTGGCCGGTGCCGGAGCCATCGTATTGAAATCTGTTTTTGAAGAACAAATCATGATGCAGGCTCACCACATGGCTACTTACGATTCTCCCGAAGCAGGAGATTATCTGAGTACCTATGTTCGTTCACATGCCATCAAAGAATATATCGACCTGATTCAAGAAACCAAACGCCTCTGCACTATACCCGTCATTGCCAGCATCAATTGTTTCAGCAGTTCGGAATGGACAGACTTTGCACGTACCATGCAGGATGCCGGAGCCGATGCCTTGGAATTGAATATTCTCTCGCTGCAAACTGAAAAGGAATATCCATACGGTTCGTTCGAACAACGCCACATCGATATCCTGAGTAACGTAAAAAAGCACGTATCCATTCCTGTCATCATCAAACTGGGAACTAACCTCACCAACCCCATTGCGCTAATCAACCAACTTTATGCCAATGGAGCTGCGGCAGTAGTGTTATTCAATCGTTTCTATCAGCCCGACATCAATATCGAAACCAAGAGTTATTCCTCAGGAGAAGTATTCAGCCATCCTTCGGATTTGGCAAGCGGTTTGAGATGGACAGCCATCGCTTCAGCACAAGTACCGCAGATAGACTATGCCATCTCGGGGGGTGTGCACGATGGTAAAGCAATGGTAAAAGCAATTCTGGCAGGTGCTTCGGCTGTAGAAGTATGCAGTGTTATTTATCAAAAAGGTGAAGGTTTCATTGAATCCATGACTAGAGAATTAAGCGAATGGATGAAGAAACAAGGATATAACACCATCAGCGAATTTAAGAGCGAAATGAACGCTTTGTCTACCGGTGAAAGCAATCCTTTCGAACGTACTCAGTTTATGAAGTATTTCAGTAGCAAAGAATAACAAAGCCTCTCCGCATAAAGGGGATATGACAATTACTGCCGTTTTTTGTCATATCCCCTTTTCCTTTCCCTCGTTTTACTAAAATTGCTTCCCTTTTAGTTTGCATCCTTATAATAAAAGCTTATATTTGCACATTTGATTAAATAATGTGCAAATATAAACCAACGAAAAGAACATCATGGAGCAGAGTTTTATTGCCTTTCTGGAAGACAGCATAAAAAGAAACTGGGACTTGGATGCCCTTACTGACTATAAAGGAGCCACATTGCAATATAAAGATGTAGCCCGCAAAATAGAGAAACTACATATCATTTTTGAACTGAGCGGCATCAAGAAAGGTGATAAAATTGCCGTCTGCGGTCGCAACAGTTCACATTGGGGCGTTACGTTCCTGGCCACCATCACTTATGGAGCCGTAATTGTTCCTATTCTTCACGAATTCAAAGCCGACAATATTCATAACATTGTCAATCATTCCGAAGCACGTCTCTTATTAGTAGGTGATATGGTATGGGAGAATCTGAATGAGAATGCCATGCCTCTGCTTGAAGGTGTATTGCTAATGAATGATTTTACCCTATTGGTATCTCGCAGCGAACGGCTCGACTATGCCCGCGACCATCTGAACGAACTGTTCGGAAAGAAGTTCCCTCGCAATTTCAGACGCGAGCACGTAAGTTACCGTCGCGACGAACCCGAAGAATTGGCAGTCATCAATTATACTTCCGGAACCACCAGTTATTCTAAGGGAGTCATGATTCCCTATCGTGCCCTCTGGTCGAACACCCAGTTCGCCTTTGATGTGCTGACCATGAACCCCGGAGACAAACTGGTATCCATGCTTCCAATGGCACACATGTATGGATTGGCATTCGAGTTCCTATATGAATTCTGTGTCGGTTGCCACATCTATTTCCTCACCCGTATGCCCAGTCCGAAAATCATCTTCCAGGCATTTGCTGATATCAAACCCAACCTTGTGGTAGCTGTTCCCTTGATTATCGAAAAGATTATCAAAAAGAACGTGCTTCCCAAACTGGAAACCCCGGCCATGAAAATACTGCTGAAAGTTCCTATTATCAATGATAAGATTAAAGCTACCGTGCGCGAACAGATGATACAGGCATTCGGTGGTAATTTCTATCAGGTTATTGTAGGCGGGGCAGCTTTCAATCAAGAAATAGAACAATTCTTAAAGAGTATTGATTTCCCTTATACCGTCGGTTATGGAATGACCGAATGTGCACCTATCATCTGTTATGAAGACTGGAAACGTTTTAAAGCCGGTTCTTGCGGCAAAGCGGCTCCGCGGATGGAAGTAAAGATAGTAAGTCCCGACCCCGAACACATTGTAGGGGAAATTATCTGCAAGGGGCCGAACGTGATGCTGGGATATTATAAAAACCCCGAAGCCACCGCCGAAGTCATAGACAAGGACGGTTGGTTACACACCGGCGACTTAGGTATCATGGATGCGGAGGGTAATATCACCATCAAAGGACGCAGCAAGAATATGCTGCTCGGCGCATCAGGCCAAAATATTTATCCCGAAGAAATAGAAGATAAGCTCAACAACATGCCGTTCGTAGCCGAAAGCATTATTATCCAGCAGGCAGACGGTAAGCTTGTAGCTTTGATATATCCTGATTTTGACGATGCATTTGCGCATGGAATGGATAATGACGCCATTGCACAGGCCATGGAAGAGAACCGAGTGGCACTCAATGCCGAACTTCCCGCTTATTCTCAAATTGCCCGCGTGAAGATTTACCCCGAAGAGTTTGAGAAAACACCGAAGAAGAGCATCAAACGCTTCCTTTATCAAGAAGTAAAATAAAGATAAAGCATACATTTTCATCGTCCCATGGTCGTGAACTACTCTCCCTACCACCATGGGACGATAACCATACTCCACCCGACTACAAATATAAATATAAAAAGTTTTCCCCATATTTATGTAACATCTTGGTGCATTTACACGTTGTATCAATACAAACATTCATTTTTTTGATTAAATTTGTGCGCAAATAACCAAACAATATGAAAATAAATACCCGCATTGCAGCAATTATCTTATTAGGATGTTGCGCAGGACTTACAACTCCTGCTATCGCTCAAAAAAAGAACAAACTTAAAAAGGGTCCTAACATCTCCCTGAATATTTCCACCCAAAAAGACAGCGTAAAGACAACCTATCTGAATTTGGGTTTGCTCACTAATATCTATCGCCTGCAGGGTGTGGGCATTAATGCCATATCCAGTGTGGTGCAAAGTGACATGACAGGGTTTCAAGTCTCCGGCCTGGCAAGCATCACCGGTCGTCATGCATCGGGTGTACAGCTCGGTGGTATTGCCAATGTAGCAGGTGCAAACGCCAACGGTATCATGCTGAGCGGTTTGATGAACGTAGCAGGAAACCGTGCAAACGGCATACAGATTTCGGGATTGGGAAATATAGCCGGAAATACTTCACGCGGTGTAACCATCGGTGGACTAATGAACCTTGCCGGCGACCAGGCACAAGGTTTACAAATAGCCGGACTTGCCAATATTGCCGGAAAGTCGCAAAGCGGAATAGCCATCGGCGGTTTGATGAACGTATCGGCTGATGCTATGGACGGAGCACAGATTTCGAGCATACTGAATATCAGTGGAGGAAAAGCGAAAGGAGCACAAATAGCAGCTATAGGCAATGTGGGCGTCAGTGTTAATGGTATGCAACTCTCTGCTATCAGCAATATTGCTGCCATAGAAATGAAAGGACTGCAACTCTGCGGAGCCGTGAATATCGCTGTTAAAACAGAGAATGCACTGCAAGTATCCGGTATTACCAATGTGTGTCAGGGTAAGCTGCGCGGAGTACAATTTGCTCCCGGCAACTACGCCGGTGAAGTGAGTGGAGCTCAAATTGGTCTGCTTAATCTTTGCGGCGGTCATGTGAAAGGCGTACAAATCGGTATTATCAATCACAGTAAAGACACCACTGCACATAAAATCGGATTGGTAAACATCAATCCCAAAACCCGCATCCAGCTGATGCTGTTCGGTGGTAATACTAGCAAAATGAATGCGGCCGTCCGTTTCAAGAACCGCACCACCTACACCCTACTGGGTATCGGTACGCACTATCTTGACCTGAACGACAAGTTTTCGGGCTGCGTATTCTACCGTGCCGGACTTTACTACCCCATTGCCAAAAATCTGGAGCTCAGCGGCGACCTCGGCTACTTCCACATAGAGAACTTTGAAAACGAAGATGCCGAAACTCCCGAACGTATGTACTCCTTGCAGGCACGCGTCAATTTGGAGTACAAGATAAAATCCAAGTTCAGCGTATTTGCTTCGGGCGGATACGGCATGACACGATATTACGACCAAAACAAATTCTATGAAAAGAAACCTATCATTGAAGTAGGTGTTATCCTATTCTAACAACACCATGAGTATGCCGGAGAAATCCGGCTTCCATCCTAAATCCTGACGAAATGAAAATTCAACAAATTGCA
This sequence comes from Phocaeicola faecalis, assembly GCF_021730445.1. Taxonomy (GTDB): domain Bacteria; phylum Bacteroidota; class Bacteroidia; order Bacteroidales; family Bacteroidaceae; genus Phocaeicola; species Phocaeicola faecalis. The sequence goes on from NZ_JADNRM010000002.1 coordinate 97,120, forward strand.
TTAGTCTGTCTTCTGGTTTTAAGCAGTGGCAGTGGGGCGGCACAAGTACTCCACCACCCCGATTCCATCTATACTTTCACCGACCCTCACATGCAGAAAAAGTATCCGTGGCGTGCTGCCGCCGAAACATTCGGCATGAATGTAGGAGTATGGGCATTCGACCGATATGTGATGAACGAAGATTTTGCAAAGATTAGTATCAACAGTATCCGTCGCAATATCAAACACGGCTTTGTGTGGGACAATGACCAGTTCTCCACCAATCTGTTTGCACACCCTTACCATGGCAATCTCTACTTCAATGCTGCCCGCAGCAATGGATTGAACTTTTGGGAATCGGCACCATACGCTTTTGCCGGAAGCCTGATGTGGGAAGTTGCAGCCGAAGTGGAACCACCTGCCATCAACGACCTGATGGCAACCACCATCGGAGGTATTGCACTCGGCGAAATGACACACCGCCTGTCTTCATTGGTACTGGATGACTCCAAGCGTGGCTTCGGACGATTTACCCGTGAATTCTTGGGAACTCTAATCTGCCCCATGCGCGGAATCAACCGTATGATAACAGGTGAGATGTGGAAGGTGAAACGCTCCCATTACAAATATCATGACTACGAGCGCATTCCTATCCAATTCTCTATCAGTGCCGGCGACCGCTATCTGGCAGACGACAACTACCTGTTTCGCGGAGAGCACAATCCCTATCTGGAGTTTCGAGCAGTCTACGGCAACCCTTTCGACAAAATAAATGATGCTCCTTATGATTATTTCACTGCTACAGCCACGCTGGGTCTTTCTCCCAACCAACCGCTTATCAGCAAGATTAACCTTTTAGGAAAATTATGGGGACTGCCGCTGAAGACCACTACCGGCATGGAGATGATGTTCGGAATCTTCCAACATTTCAATTATTTTGATTCTGAAGAAGTCATTGACGGTTCGGGACGCATTCCGTATAAAATATCGGAAGCCGCCAGTGTGGGGCCCGGCATCATCTATAAATTTCCACGCATGAACAGCCTTGTCAATTTGGAACAGAGTGTATTTCTGAGTGCTATCCTGCTGGGCGGCAGCCTGACTGACTATTATAATGTCATCGACCGTAATTACAATATGGGTAGTGGTTATAGCGTAAAAAACAAAACCCTCCTCGACTTCGGACGTTACGGACAGTTTGCTCTCAACCTACATCTCTACCAGATTTTCACCTGGAAAGGATACGAACATAAAGATCTAGAAAACACCGATCCACTCTATCTGAACGCGCAGGGAGACAAAGGAAACGTAATGCTGGCTGTAGTCAATCCGCTTATCGAACTGAACTTAAGCCGGCACTTTAAAGCAAACATGGAAATCTCTTATTTCTACCGACATACACACTACACCTATCACAAAGATGTACAATATAAAACCTTTGAGACGCGTGTGGGACTGTTATACCAATTCTAAGAAATTAAAGCAATGACGAACGGACACGGCTCAGTGTTTCGGGCGTCATTTGCAATAAAGAGGCAATGTACACCAACGGAGCTCTTTTCAATATCTCAGGATGCAGACGAAGCAATTTATTATACCGTTCATGAGCCGGCTCAAATCGGAGTGTATCGGCTTTGACCTGCGACTCTATCAATGAGTGCTCTATGAATTTGCGATAAAGTTGTTCGATATCATTATATTTAGAAGCAAGCTCTTCTACCTGATTCTTAGGAATTTCCCACACTACAGAAGACTCCAAAGTCTCCACCATCAGGCGTGTAGGTTCTTGTTTGAAATAACTCTCGATACAAATAATCATTCCATTTTCATAGCCGATATGTTCGGTCAGGTCTTTGTCATATTTATAGTAGAACTGTCTGAGCAATCCTTTTTCAATAAACAACATAGCCTTGCATACTTCTCCCTCCTTCAACACAATTTCTCCTTTACGATACTTCTTACACACCACAATCTCAGCCAATGCGTGCACACTCTCCCTGCTCAGCGGGTAATTGACTTCGGCTATTTTACGAGCTATCTCTATATTTGTCGTCATGTGTCTTCTCTTTACGGATTTTGTGCAAAATTACAAAAAAAGTTGGATGAAAAATGATAAAGCCTAAAATTAAGTTGGCTTTGTTCTACCAAATAGTTTTTTTTATATACTTTTGAAACAAAATAGTAATCTACCCTTTTTATGAAACCATTAGGCAGTTTTGTCATATTGGGCCTGACAGTGGCACAAAGCCTCATCGCCCCATCCAATCACAACGAAGATTCAGTCATGACACGCCTTTAGAAAGAATTCACGGCTTCAGAAAGGGAGCACGGCTTCAGAAAAGAAGCACGGCCTCAGGAAATGCTTAACCCATTTCCCACAAAACATAAAAACAACATAATTAAAAACTAAATGAAGAAAATACAGCTATTTTTATTACAGGGCTTGTTATCATCTGTTCCTCTATATACCCTTACTGCACAAACCACGACTCCGACCACTCATTATTCAGTGGAAACAGGCATTGTGGCAGGAGACGGCGACTACAGTCCATTTTGGTTTACGGCCAATCGGCAGGGGTTATCCTCTATAAAAACGGAGAACGGATATCTGCGTGCCGGCATTTTCCATTCACAGGCATTTGGCAAGCATTTTACATGGAAAGCAGGGCTAGACTTAGCCACCGCCTATAACTATACTTCTTCTTTCGTTGTTCAGCAGGCCTACGCCGACCTGAGCTATCGGTGGCTAAATCTCAGTATCGGAAGTAAAGAACGTACACCGGAATTGAGAAACCCGAAACTGAGTACCGGAGGACTGGTAGAATCAAACAGTGCCCGCCCTGTACCACAAGTACGCATCGAGATTCCCCAATATATATCTGTTCCCGGGACCAAACGCTGGCTACACATCAAAGGTCATCTCGCTTACGGAACTTTCACAGACAATAATTGGCAAGAGGACTTTGCCCGCTCCGGAAATTTATACACTAAGGAGGTGCTTTATCATAGCAAATCTTTCTTTATGAAAGTAGGAAAGAAAGAATCCTTCCCATTGGAGCTTGAAGCAGGTCTGCAAATGGCTGCCCAGTTTGGCGGAAAACAATATGTAGAAGGGCAGAAAGAACCCATTATGACAATGCCGTCAGATTTTATGGACTTTATCCGTGTATTGATTCCGATGAGCGGAAGTGACAATGCCATGGAAGGTGAGCAGATAAACAAGTACGGCAACCATGTGGGCAGTTGGAATATCGGACTTACCGGCTATGTACAGAATTGGAGAATCAAAGCATACTATGAGCATTTCTTTGAGGACGAATCGCAAATGTTTTTTGGTTACGGCCCTTGGAAAGACGGACTATTGGGAGTAGAAGTCACCCTTCCGAAAAACCGGTTCATTGATACCTTTGTATACGAATGCATGGGCAGCAAAGACCAGACAGGGCCTATCTTCAACGAAGGTTTCCGGGGAGAATTTGAACAAATCAGTGCTAAGGACAATTATTACAACCACTATATTTATCAAGCATGGCAGCACTGGGGCATGGCCATGGGAAATCCGTTGTTTACCGGCCCTGTCTACAATAAAGACGGTAGAATAATGTTTGCCAACAACCGTATAAATGCACATCATCTGGGCGTTAGCGGCACTCCGGGTAAAGAGTGGGCGTATCGGTTGCTACTCACCTACTCCAGAAACTGGGGAACGTATGACAATCCGTTTGATGATATGAAGAAGCAATTCAGTTCACTGCTGGAAGTCACCTATTCACCCGCCCAATGGGATGGATGGAGCTTCAGCCTGTCAGGAGCTATGGACAGAGGTAATTTACTAGGAAACAATTCGGGCGGAATGCTTGTCATCCGCAAAACCGGCTTAATAAAATAAGGACTATGAAACAAATTATATTATGTTTATGCTTACTGCTCGGTGTATTATGCAGTTGCGACAAGAAGCCCATCAACGGAAAATTGGACGGAAGATGGCAATTAATGACAATAGAATATAATGACGGAAGTATCAAAGAATGCGAACGTATCTACTGCAGCATCCAGCTTCATACAGTAGAGCTGATGGATAAGGGCACTAATCCTTTGACATTGATGGGGCACTTCTCCTCTACCGATGGAGTAGTGATGGGTGAATTTAAATATCAGACTAATATGGAGGCAACTGCTACCGAAGAGGACTTGAACAGATTCGGGCTAAATACCTCCGTCACACATTTCGAAGTGGAAAAAGCAACCGGCAGCAAAATGGTTCTGAAATCAGACTATGCCCGACTCACCTATCGGAAGTTCTAGAAAAGCCAATATGAATGAAAAAAGGGATGTGTCAAGATGATAGCTTGTTTTCATTTTGACACACCCTTTTTCCTTTAATCAACATGATACTTCAAAATAGCAATGCTTGATTAGCGTCTTGCCTGTATATCCAGTTTCACGGGATGCAACATGTTTTCAGGGCTCAGAATAGTATCCAACTCTTCTTTATTTAAAATTCCATGTTCCAACACCAAGTCATAAACGCTCTTACCTGTTGCCATCGCTTCTTTGGCAATCTTCGTTGAGTTCTTATAACCGATAACAGGATTCAAGGCTGTTACTACACCAATACTATTATGCACATTCATTTTGCAATGTTCTTCATTGGCAGTGATACCTTCGATGCAACGTGTACGCAATGTCTCCATACCGTTTATCATCAAGTCAACAGATTCAAAGCAGCATTGGGCCATAACCGGCTCCATTGCGTTCAGTTCCATCTGGGCTGCTTCACCGGACATGGTTACACACAATTCGTTACCGATTACTTTATAGCAAATCTGATTCATTACTTCGGGAATAACCGGATTCACCTTACCCGGCATAATAGAAGAACCCGGTTGCATAGCCGGCAGATTGATTTCTCCCAATCCGCAACGCGGACCACTGGCAAGCAAGCGCAGGTCATTACATATCTTATTCATTTTCACGGCCACTCTCTTCAAAGCTGACGCATAACCCACCAGACATGATGTGTCCGAAGTCGCTCCGACCAGGTCGGCAGACAGTTTAAAGTCAAATCCTGTGATTTGGCTCAATGCCTCCACGCATTTCTCTGCATAGCCCGGTTCGGCACAAATACCCGTACCGATAGCAGTAGCTCCCATATTAACAGTCAGGAAATCCTCGGCAGCTTGGTTAAGGTGCAGAACTTCATCTTTCAAGATACTTGCAAAACCATTGAATGTTTGCCCCAAAGTCATAGGCACGGCATCCTCCAGTTGTGTACGTCCCATCTTAATGACGTGTGCAAATTCTTCCCCTTTCTTACGGAATGCTCCGATAACAGATTCCAAATAAGGAAGAAAACGAAGATTTTCATAATACATACCGATATGGATGGCAGTAGGATAAGCGTCATTGGTAGACTGTGAACAGTTTACATGGTCATTGGGAGAACAATATTGATACTCTCCACGCTTGTGTCCCATAATTTCCAATGCACGATTGGCAATCACTTCATTGGCATTCATATTGGTTGTCGTACCCGCGCCACCTTGAATCATGTCTACAGGAAACTGTTCGTGATGCTCACCGTTTAAGATTTCCTGACAAGCCTGTACAATGGCGTCTTTTTGTTCCTTAGTAAGCAGGCCCAACTCATAGTTGGCCATCGCAGCAGCCATCTTAGTAATGGCAAGGCCGTTGATAAACAACGGATATTCATTAAGGTGGAATTTACTGATAGGGAAATTTTCAATTCCTCTAAGTGTTTGCACGCCATACAAGGCATGAGCCGGAATTTCACGAGCACCGATTAAGTCACTTTCCACACGGGTTTCTTCTGTAAGTTTTGTTTCCATGATTAGGTTGTTTTAATATGTTATTTCTTTTTCATACAGCAAAGGTATAAACTAACATTTTGATATCAAAATATATTTCGATATAAATTTATAGTTTTATTTTAGCCACTAAAAGCGCAATATCAAGGCTAACAAAATATCATAATGACAGTTCAGCACGTTACACTCTCTTATAGGTTATTAAAAGAAATACAGATATCCCCCCAACTCATTCCATTAGCCGGGCTAAGCGTTTTCGCCCTTTCGATTATGCCTGTCTGTCAGTCGAATTACTACAGTCTTCGGCAGTGGACTGTATAGTCCGTTACAGTGGACTGTACAGTCTGCTATAGTGGACTGTACAGTCTATTGCCGAAGTCTGTAATAATCTTCCGTTTAAAAAGCCTTGGCTGACCATAAGAAACGGCTTACTCTTCCGTAAGGACACAAAAAAAAGGCATCCGCAATACGGACACCTTTTCCTTGTTCTTATATTCTCTCTATCTCCTTGATTATTTTACTTTAATTCTATCAAAACCTTCGCCAAACACACCGATGACAGCACTCTGTGAAACAAAAGCATTCGGGTCAATGTCCTTAATCAAACGGAAAATAGTAGTCGATTCACGTTTCTTTGCCAACACAAACATCATTTTAACGCCTGTGCCTGTATAGCAACCGACACCATCAATGAAAGTCACTCCACGGTGCAAATCCTTATTGATGCGATGACCTATTTCCTCATGCTTCTTTGAGATGATAAAGAACTGCACAGACTGACGGGCACTGTTTACCACTTGGTCAAGCACAAAGCTACATATATATAAGGTAGCAAAACCATATACCACCTTTTCCCAATCGTGCAATACAAGGTAACTGGAAGAGATAATCACCATATCCGTCATCAATATCACGCGTCCCAAGGTAATATCCCGATATTTATTAATAATAGCAGCCACAATATCCGTTCCCCCGGAACTGCCGTTAGCCGAAAATGCCACTCCAATACCGCCACCACAGAAAGAAGCACCGATAACACATGCCATAAATGGCTGGTCATGCAATAAGTGCAACCCTGCCGTTGCTCCCTGAATAATAGGAAGAATGGTCGTCATGGTGAATACGGCAAAAATTGTCTTTACACTAAACTTCCATCCCAAAACAATCAAGGAGGCAACCAACAATGCACCATTTATAGCAAAATAAGTATACTGTACATTCACCCCGGTTGCCCAATATACAATAGAAGCAATACCCGGCACACCACCTGTTGTGATGTCGTTAGGCAACAAAAAGACGGTCCACCCGATACTATACATCAGCATACCGAGAGCTATCATCATATAATCTCTCATTTCTCTGATGACTCGTTGTTTACGCGTCGTAATAAAGACTGACTCCATGTGATTTTTTCTTTTATATTATAAATTTTCGGCAAAAGTACAAAAAGATTAAATCACTTCGCTCGAAAAAGGATTATTTTTCATGCGAAAAAAAGATTTAGGATAATCACCTTCTCACATTCAACCCCCAAAGGATAAACAGTGTTACAGTTTACTTATTTATCCCTACGATTAATTACAAATTAAAACGATAAACAGGGAATATTGTTTCAATCTGCTACATACAATTAAGAAAACAAGAAAATAGAAAGGCAAACAGTACATATAAAGACAAAAAGATATACCTTTGCCTAAAATTAAAAGCAAAAGAAAGAGATACCAACAAATCAAACTACAAAATGGCAAATACAATTAAATTCACTAAGATGCAAGGAGCCGGCAATGATTATATATATGTAAATACATTGCTTTATCCTATAAAAGACCCGATAAAGGCTTCCATCAAATGGAGTAATTATCATACAGGCATCGGTTCTGACGGATTGGTGTTGATTGACAAAGCAGATCAAGCGGATTTCAGTATGCGGATTTTCAATGCGGACGGTTCGGAAGCTATGATGTGTGGAAATGCTTCCAGATGCATTGGTAAATATGTATACGATAATAAGTTGACCAATAAGACCGAAATAACATTGAAAACTGCATCGGGAATTAAGGTGTTGAAACTGCACATTGACAAAGACCGGGTTGAAGAAGTTACCGTTGATATGGGAGTTCCCCTTCTTTCCAACCCCAAACAGATTATGACCCAAGATGGAAAGATGCTGGCAAAACCTGTCAATGCCGGCGGAAAAGAATACAAAGGAACTTTTGTTTGTATGGGAAATCCTCATTTGGTTATTTTCGTAGATGATATAAAAAATGTAAATTTGCCGTCGATTGGACCTTTATTAGAAAATGGCCCTTTATTCCCGGAGCGCACAAATGTAGAATTTGCAGAAATTCTGCCCGACCATTCGATTAGAATGAGAGTTTGGGAAAGAGGTTCGGGCATCACAATGGCCTGCGGCACTGGTGCGTGTGCTACCGCAGTAGCTGCTGTGTTGAACCATAAAGCCGGACGAAAATCTTTAGTCAGAATGGACGGAGGAGACCTCCGTATACATTGGGATGAAACGAATGGACATGTGTATATGACAGGCCCTGCAATAAAAGTATTCGATGGTGAAATAGAAGTTTAAGAGAAAATTGATAATGGAATATTTAAACAAACTATAAAACAACCAATATGGCACTTGTGAATGAACATTTTTTGAAGCTCCCCAACAATTACTTGTTTTCCGACATAGCAAAAAAAGTAAATGCATTTAAAGTTTCCCATCCGAAAACAGATATCATTCGCTTGGGAATTGGAGATGTGACCCGGCCATTGCCTAAAGCATCTATTGAAGCAATGCACAAAGCTGTCGATGAATTGGCACATCAAGAAACGTTTCACGGTTACGGCCCCGAGCAAGGGTACGACTTCCTAATTGAAGCTATCATAAAAAATGATTTTACCCCACGAGGCGTTCATCTGGAACCCGGCGAAGTATTTATCAGTGATGGTGCTAAAAGTGATACAGGCAATATAGGTGATATCCTCCGGCATGACAACAGCATAGGTGTAACAGACCCCATCTATCCTGTCTATATTGACTCCAACGTGATGTGCGGAAGAGCCGGCGCCTTAGAAGATGGCAAATGGAGCAATGTGGTTTATCTGCCTTGTCTAAGCGAAAACAATTTCATCCCTGAAATTCCTGACAGAAGAATAGATATTCTCTATTTGTGCTATCCGAACAACCCCACCGGCACAGTCATCAGTAAGGCCGAACTGAAGAAATGGGTGAATTATGCTTTGGAGAACGACACGCTGATTCTATATGACGCTGCCTATGAAGCCTATATCCAAAACCCTGATATTCCACATTCAATCTATGAAATAAAAGGGGCCAAGAAAGTGGCTATAGAGTTTCGCAGTTTCTCGAAAACAGCCGGATTTACAGGAGTGCGATGCGGATATACCGTTGTGCCTAAAGAACTGACTGCCGCAACGCTTACCGGTGAACGCATTCCCCTTAACAGAATGTGGAATCGTCGTCAATGCACGAAATTCAATGGGACTTCTTACATCACCCAACGTGGTGCTGAGGCAATCTTCACTCCTGAAGGCAAGGAACAAGTCAAAGCTACCATTAACTATTACATGGCCAATGCACGAATAATGAAAGAGGGGCTGGAAAGCACCGGACTGAAAGTGTTTGGTGGAGAAGACGCTCCCTACCTATGGGTAAAGACACCCAAAGGCATCAGTTCATGGAAGTTCTTTGAACAGATGCTATATGAAGCCAATGTGGTAGGCACTCCGGGAGTAGGGTTTGGCCCCGGCGGAGAAGGATACATTCGCCTCACCGCCTTTGGCAAACGGGAAGACTGCGAAGAAGCCATGAAGAGAATCAGAAAATGGATATTATAATAAATCAAACTACAATACAGGATACGGATACTTACTGTTATTAACTTTAAAAGCGAAGAGTAATGAAAGAAAACTTTAAAAAAGCAGTGCTACTATTGAGCATAACAATAGCACTCCCCACAATCAGCATTGCACAAGAGAAAATTGAAACAGACATCAGTGCCGACCTGGTCAGCGGATATATATGGCGCGGACAAGATTTGGGGAATATAAGTATCCAGCCGACTTTATCTCTATCCTATAAAGGATTCTCATTGAGTGCATGGGGGACTGTAGGGTTTGAAGGAAAAGACACAAAAGAACTTGACCTCACACTAGGATATACTACCGGTGGATTCAGCATTTCGGTCACAGACTATTGGTTTGACGGCGGACCGGGATATTTCCATTATGGTTCCAATCATACAAACCATACCTTTGAAGCACAAATGGGATATGATTTCGGTCCTTTAGCCATCAATTGGTATACAAACTTTGCCGGCTATGACGGTATAAACAAAAATGGTGACAGAGCTTACGCCTCTTATGTTTCCATCGCCGCTCCTTTCAAATTGGGAGGTCTGGACTGGACAGCCGAGATAGGCGCTACTCCGTGGGCTAATGATTTTTACAATGCATCCGAAGAACTGGATTGCAATGGTTCAAACGGCTTTGCCGTAAGTGACATCAGTCTTCAGGCTAGTAAAGACTTAAAGATAACCCAATCCTTTTCTGTTCCGGTTTTCGCTAAGCTGACGTGGAATCCCAGAACAGAAGGTACTTACTTCGTATTTGGATTAAGCTTTTAAATATCCATTCATAGCACGATATAAAGACATAGCAACAAAATAGGGATTAGTTTTTACAGGTAACAGATTTATTATATACATACAAAATACAAGTACAACATGAAGAAAATTGAAGCTATTATCCGTAAGACCAAATTTGAGGAGGTGAAAGATGCCCTACTCGAAGCCAACATCGAATGGTTTTCTTATTATGACGTAAGAGGCATTGGAAAATCTCGTCAGGGACGCATCTATCGTGGTGTGGTGTACGACACAAGCTGCATTGAAAGAATCCTTGTTTCCATTGTAGTTCGAGAGAAGAATGTAGAAAAAACAGTTCAATCCATTCTCAAAGCAGCACACACAGGTGAAATAGGCGACGGGAGAATCTTTGTCATCCCCATCGAAGATGCCATCCGTATCCGCACCGGCGAACGTGGAGACATCGCTCTCTACAATGCCGAGCAAGAGAAATAAGAATCATCCGCGTTAGTTCTACCGAAACTGACTGCACAGAAGGACGGAATATTTTCCGCCCAAGTACAAGAACACCCCAAACAAGAATACAATTATGGATACAATTAAGAGATTACACATGAAGGGATTATTGATATTACTATTCATACTTCCCACCCACCTTTGGGCACAAGAAGCTGCCGGCACAGACAGTACCGCTGCAGTGGAAACACTGAAAACAGTAGAAACAATCACCGAACTGGCAACCGGCCTGAATACTGTATGGATGCTTCTCGCTGCCATGCTGGTCTTTTTCATGCAACCTGGATTCGCCTTGGTCGAAGCAGGTTTTACCCGTACCAAGAACACCGCCAATATCCTAATGAAGAATTTAGTAGACTTTATGTTCGGCTCTATCCTATTTTGGTTTATCGGCTTCGGATTAATGTTCGGCATAGGAGGCTTTATAGGAGCTCCACATTTCTTCAATCTCGATGTGATGGATAAAATCATAAACAATGGGCTTCCCATCGAAGGCTTTCTTATCTTCCAAACTGTTTTCTGCGCAACAGCAGCCACCATCGTATCGGGTGCAATGGCCGAACGCACCAAGTTTTCCATGTATCTGGTTTATACCATCTTTATCAGCGTATTGATTTACCCTGTTTCGGGACACTGGACATGGGGCGGCGGATGGCTAATGAACAGCGAAGAAGGTTCTTTTATGATGAATATGTTTGGAACAACCTTCCATGACTTTGCAGGTTCCACGATAGTGCATTCCGTTGGTGGCTGGATAGCCCTTGTAGGAGCAGCAATCCTTGGCCCACGAATCGGCAAGTATGGAAAAGACAAAAAGTCCAAAGCCATCCCCGGTCACAACTTAACATTAGGTTGCTTAGGTGTATTCATCCTATGGTTCGGCTGGTTCGGATTTAACCCGGGCTCCCAACTGGCAGCCGCAACCGGCAGTGACCAAAGTGCCATTTCACACGTATTTCTTACCACAAACCTCTCAGCTTGCGCCGGTGGATTCTTTGCATTGGTAGTGAGTTGGATGAAATACGGAAAGCCTTCTTTGTCACTCACCCTAAATGGCGTATTGGCCGGATTGGTAGGTATCACAGCAGGATGTGACCTTGTTTCTCCATTAGGCTCTGTTATAATCGGAAGTGTTTGTGGCATCGTCATGATTTTTGCCGTAGACTTCATTGACCGGATATTGAAAATCGACGATCCGGTAGGTGCTTCCTCCGTTCATGGCGTTTGCGGCTCGTTAGGTACAATACTCGCAGGAGTCTTTGCAACGGAAGAAGGATTATTCTATGGTGGCGGATGCAATTTTCTGTTGGCACAGCTATTTGGTGCAGCAGTTGTGGGCTTCTGGGCTGCCGGAATGGGTTACATCATCTTCAAGGGACTTGACAAGATTCACGGTCTTCGTGTTCCAAAGAGAGTAGAAGAAGAAGGACTCGATGTTTACGAACATGGAGAATCAGCCTATAACTAAAATGATCGATAGAGCGAAAGCCATCGCTGATTTATTACAAAAGATTCACTCTAATATATTTCACAACTAAACAAATTTAGGTATTATGTCAAAATTAAGATTCCGAGTAGTAGAGACTGCTTTCAAAAAGAAAGCAATATCCGTAGAGATTCCAGCAGAAAGGCCCAGTGAATACTTTGCCAAATATGTATTCAATCGCGAAAAGATGTTTAAGTATCTGCCCAGTAGCGTTTATGCGAAACTGACGGATGCAATGGATAATGGTGCCCCACTCGACCGGAGTATTGCCAATGAAGTGGCCACAGGCATGAAGAAATGGGCAACAGAACTAGGTGTCACCCACTATACCCACTGGTTCCAACCACTGACCGAAGGAACCGCCGAGAAACATGACGCCTTTGTAGAACACGACGGTAAAGGTGGTATGATAGAAGAATTTTCGGGTAAATTGCTTGTTCAGCAAGAGCCCGACGCTTCCAGTTTCCCCAACGGAGGAATCCGTAACACTTTCGAAGCGCGCGGGTATAGTGCCTGGGACCCTTCATCTCCTGTATTCGTAGTGGACGATACCTTATGCATTCCCACAGTATTCATCGCCTACACCGGTGAGTCTCTTGATTATAAAGCTCCACTATTAAAAGCCCTAAGTGCCGTGAACAAAGCAGCCGTAGAGGTATGCCACTACTTTAATCCTGATGTAAAAAAAGTAGTTGCCTACCTGGGATGGGAACAAGAGTATTTCTTGGTGGATGAAGGACTTTATGCCGCACGCCCTGACCTGCTATTGACCGGACGTACTCTGATGGGACACGAAGCCAGCAAAAATCAACAACTGGAAGATCATTACTTCGGAGCCATTCCTACTCGTGTAGCCGCTTTTATGAAAGACCTCGAAATCCAGGCGCTGGAACTAGGTATTCCTGTGAAAACACGTCACAATGAAGTGGCTCCCAACCAGTTTGAACTGGCTCCCATCTTTGAAGAATGTAATCTTGCCGTAGATCACAATATGCTCATCATGTCATTGATGCGCAAAGTCGCCCGCAACCACGGTTTCCGCCTTCTTTTGCATGAAAAACCTTTCAAGGGAGTGAACGGTTCCGGCAAACACAATAACTGGTCACTCGGAACCGACACCGGAGTTCTGCTGATGGCTCCCGGCAAAACAGCCGAAGACAACTTGCGGTTTATCACCTTTGTAGTAAACACACTGATGGCTGTTTATCATCACAACGGTTTGCTGAAAGCTTCCATTATGAGTGCAACTAACGCACATCGTTTGGGAGCCAACGAAGCACCTCCCGCCATCATTTCTTCTTTCCTCGGCAAACAACTCACACAAGTACTCAACCATTTGGAAGAAAGCACGAGTGATGATCTTTTCTCATTAAGCGGCAAACAAGGCATGAAACTGGATATTCCACAAATCCCCGAATTGCTGATTGACAATACTGACCGAAATCGGACATCGCCTTTCGCTTTCACAGGTAACCGTTTTGAGTTTCGCGCCGTTGGTTCAGAAGCTAATTGTGCCAGTGCCATGATTGCCCTTAACACAGCCGTAGCCGACCAATTGGCGAAATTTAAAAAAGATGTAGACAGACTGATTGAGAAGGGTGAGCCGAAAATCTCTGCCATTATCGAAATTATTCGCCAATACATCAAGGAATGTAAACCAATTCGTTTTGATGGGAACGGTTATTCGGATGAATGGAAGATAGAAGCTGCACGTCGTGGTCTGGATTGTGAAACCAGCTGCCCGATTATCTTCGATAACTATCTGAAGCCCGAAAGCATTGCCATGTTCGAAGCAACCGGTGTGATGACCCGAAAGGAACTCGAAGCCCGCAATGAAGTAAAATGGGAAATGTATACAAAAAAAATCCAGATTGAAGCCCGCGTGCTTGGTGACCTTGCCATGAATCATATCATTCCTGTAGCAACCGAATACCAGAGCAAATTGATTGATAATGTATATAAAATGAAAGAGCTTTTCTCAATGGAGAAAGCCGAAAAGTTATCTTCTGAGAACATAAAACTTATAGAGGAAATAGCAGAACATACAATCTTCATCACAGAACACGTAAACGCAATGATAGAAGCTCGTAAAATAGCTAACAAACTGGAAAACGAACGCGAAAAAGCAATAGCATACCATAACAACATCTCCCCTATGTTGGAGGATATACGTTATCACATTGACAAGCTGGAACTTATAGTGGATAATCAAATGTGGACATTACCTAAATATAGAGAATTACTTTTTATCAGATAAGCACCCTATTATCTATTTCTTTTGTTGGTTGTTTTAAGTTTGCGAAGAGGAGCGTCGTGAGACGGCCCTCTTTCTCATTGATTATAGAAAGAGAGACCGTTTATCTTGTTTACAGACAAGGCACTTTCACAAATTCCGCTTCAGGAAAATGCTTTTCCATATAATGTCGTATATAGTTCTCCGTGTCCGACTGTATTATTTTATCCTCTCCTTCCGGATAGAGATTATACATTACCGTATGGAGCTTGATGCCTCTGCGCTCTATGGCTTCAAAGCTGAGCAGTGTATGGTTTACACTCCCCAAACGGCCCGAAGTGACAAAAACCAACGGATAACCGGACTGTTGAATATAATCGATTGTCAAATAGTCTGGTGTAAGCGGAACCATGAGTCCTCCTGCCCCTTCCACCAACACGGCATCAAAACGTTCACTCAGTATGCTTGTGGCATGATTAATCTTATTGAAGTCCACAGCACGCTTGTCTATGCGTGATGCCAAATCGGGAGATGCCGGATAAGAGAATATCTCAGGCTTTGTCCACCCCTGCTCATCTTCCGGCAAATATCCCATCCCCATCAGACGGCGGTGAAGCTCGATGTCTTCAGAATAACCGGCCGGATTACCTGTTTGTATAAATTTCTGGGTAATCACATTTATTCCTTTCTCCTTCCACACACGTGCGAGATAAGCAGTGGCATAACTTTTTCCAATATTGGTATCTATGCCGCTGACAAAATATACATTTTCTTTCATCGTTTTATCTGTTTTTCTATATTATGGTTTCTTTTGGGCTATGATATAAATAGGATGATAAGTCAATGTGACAGCATTGCCACAACTAAACAACCGTGTGTATTTATCGCAAAACTCCTGCAAATCACCTTTTGTCCATGCCTGCTGTCTGACAGCAGTCACTCCCGTATGTTTCAGATGATAAAGTACACTAAGTGGAGTATCGAATGTCAGACGAATATGCTCCTCACCGGCACTGACTATATTATAATGTATAGACAAAGAGTTTTTCAGTTCCTCCAAAGAATAATAATGCAATCCGCTTCCGGTCAAGGCAGTTATCTCTCTCAAATTCTCTTTTCCGAAAGTACTGAAAGCGAAATATCCGCGGCTTGACAACAAGGCATTGCAACGTTCGAAAAATTGTTCAGGAGAGACAAACCACTGGATAGCAGAACAAGAAACAATCAGGTCTTGTCCCGAAGGAAAAGAGAGTCGCTCTGCATCACCGGGAATAAAAGTTACTTGCCTGCCGGACAGTAAGTCGGCAAAACAAGTGCTCATCTCGTGACATATATCATTCAATATCATTTTTTCAGGGTGAAAAGTGTGAAGTAACGGACGAGTCAGAAACCCGGTTCCACTACCTATCTCAAGCACATGCCGGGGACGTGCAGGCAAATAGTGTGCCAACATATCGTTCATGCGATATGCTATCTGTTTCTGTGCCGTGGCTTCACGATTATAGCTTTCTACGGCACGTGAAAATCGGCGTGTTATTAATTGTTTGTTTATCATATCCATTTATTGTTATGCTTATCGGAATTGCATTATCCACACACTATGTTTCGTAAAAACACATCAGAATAATGAGCGATGTCTTCTTCCTCTATCTGTACTCCGAGTTCACTCCATGCATTCTTTTGGTTAACCGGAATAAAAATCAAATCCCCCTTTCCTACCACAGCTTTACTCCAAAAAAATCGGGCAGGTGCAAGACTCTCTGCCTGTCTTGCTATAAGAAAGAGTTCTTCTTTCACATCTTCAATGAAACGATGGGGACTTTTTGAAAGGAAATCACCCAAGAGCGAAGCAGAACCACACATACGACGAAAAAACTTCTTCAACGTAATGTCGTTCAATCCTTTCAATGTTCCTTCATAAATAGCGGCAGGGATACCTCGCATGTCATCGACAGGGGTTACAGTTCCGTTCACAGCCACACTTTCTGAAATGGGAAGATGAAAATGACTCAATACTTGAGAAGCAGCCCACACTCCCATTGACCAGCCTACTACACGGATATCTTCATATCCCTTCAGCAAAGAGAAATCAAAGTCAAGTGAACGATAGTCATAACATACAAGTAAGTCCCTGCCTGTCGGATGATAATCCTCAAAAGGATGTTCATCCATTCCCCAACCGGCAAAAAAGACGGTAAGCGAGGAAGAATAATGTCGCTCTATAAAGTACTGTTTCATTGTTTTTTTATATCTGTTATCAACTTCTTTACCTCGTCCTCGGTAAGTGCTGCTGTCAGTGAAAAACGAATGCGCGAAGTGCCTTCGGGCACTGTAGGCGGACGAACCGGAAGGGCATAAAATCCTTTACGCTGCAACTCTTCAGCCTTTAAAATGGTTGCAGCACTCTCCCCTATGGTCAGCGGAATAATATGACTGGTGGAGGGACATTCATATCCGGCATCAAGCAATCCTTCTTTTAGCAGATAAGAAATATGTTGCAGATGTTGTCGCTTGTCATGGAATTCCGCCAAGCGTTCAAGAATGAAACACGTCCACATCAAATTGACCGGTGGAAGAGCTGTCGTAAAAATAAGTGTACGCATCTTGTTAACCAAATAATCATGTATCGTTTTTGAACATACAATATATCCGCCAACCGAAGCCAATGCCTTACCAAAAGTTCCACACAGAAAGTCAATCTCTCCGATACATCCCTGTTCTTCAGCACACCCCAATCCACGCTCACCTCTTACTCCGATGCCATGTGCTTCGTCTACATAAAGCAAAACATTATTATATTGACGTTTCAGCATCACCAGACGGTTAAAATCAGCCTCATCACCATCCATACTGAAAATACTCTCGGTTACCACAATAATCTTCTCATACCCGGCATGATGAACAGATAACAATTGTTCCAGTTGATCATAATTATTATGTCGGTAACGAATACATTTTGCTTCAGACAGACGAATGCCGTCAATAATGCTGGCATGCACCAGTTTGTCGGCAAGAATCAGTGTACGGGCATTACTCACAGCAGGCAAAATCCCTATATTCATGTGGTAACCACTATTAAAAACCAATGCACTCTCTTTCCCGAAAAGCCCGGCCAAGACCTCCTCCAAACGAGTGTATATATCAAAATTACCGGTCAGCAAGCGAGATGATGAAGCCGAAGGCAGAAAATTTTCAGGAGTAAGCGTTTGCAGAAATTCAGCACGTAAGGCAACATCTGTTGTCAGTCCCAAATAATCATTAGAAGATAGATTCAACATTATGTTACCATCTACTATCACCTCCCTGCCACAATGGTGAGTAGCAGGCAGTCTGCGCAAATTGTTCTTACTCTCCAGCAAAACAAGCTCCTGTTCCAAAACTTCAAATGAACTCATATATTCTATACTTATATCATTTCTTCACTTTCATAGAGACGTTACAGTTCTCCCACTATCTTCACCAATGCATGAGTCAATCTGCTCAGTTCTTCGGGTTGAATGATAAAAGGCGGCATGATGTACACCAATTTTCCAAAAGGACGTACCCATACTCCTTCTTCCACAAAACGCTTCTGCATGTAAGCCATGTCTACAGGCTCTTTTACCTCTATCACCCCGATAGCTCCCAATACACGCACATCCGCCACTTGCTGCAAATTCTTGGCCGGCGACAGTTCTCGTTTCAATTGCTCTTCTATTGCCTTTACTTTTTGCTCCCATCCACAGGATAGCAACAGCTCTACCGAAGCCCGTGCAATAGCACATGCCAAAGGATTTCCCATAAACGTGGGACCATGCATAAATGCCCCCGGATAACCGTTTGATATAGTACCTGCTACTTCATCACTGGTAAGCACAGCCGAAAAAGTCATATATCCTCCGGTGAGAGCTTTTCCTATGCACATGATATCAGGCTGCACGTTTGCGTGTTCCCATGCAAAGAGTTTTCCGGTTCTTCCGAAGCCGGTCGCTATTTCATCAAATATCAATAATAAATGATATTCCTTACACAATTTCTCTGCCTGTCGCAAATATTCAGGATGGTAGAAACGCATCCCTCCGGCTCCCTGCACCACAGGTTCCAAAATCAATGCAGCCAGTTCTTCGTGATGTTCTTCCAAAACCTTTCTGAGAGGCAGTATATCTTCTTCTCTCCATTCTCCACCAAAACAAGAACAGGGAGACGGCACAAAATAGCGAATAGGCAATGCTGATCCGAAAATGCTATGCATACCCGTCACCGGGTCGCACACCGACATGGCATTCCATGTATCCCCATGATAACCTGAACGTATCGTAACAAAGTTATTTTTATTCTTTCTGCCTTGTGCATACCAATACTGAACAGCCATTTTCAACGCCACTTCCACGGCCACCGAACCGGAATCGGCATAAAAAATCTTCTGCATACGCGGCGGCACAATCTTTAATAATAATTTACCTAGCTCAATAGCCGGTTCGTGTGTCAGCCCACCAAACATCACATGACTCATCCGGTCTATCTGTTCACGAGCTGCACGATTCAACACCGGATGATTATATCCGTGTATCATGCACCACCATGAGGACATTCCTTCTATCAGTCTTCTGCCGTCCTCCAACTCAATATACACTCCTTCTGCCCGTTTCACCAGATAAGTGGGAAGCGGATTGGCGGTTGATGTATAAGGGTGCCATAAATGCTCTTTATCAAAATTATCCATATTGTTCATTTAATCTCTTTTTTCTTCGGTCTCCCGATGTCAGGAGCTCAATGGGTATAACCCGAGTCTTCCAATGCCTCTTCACTATCCGAAACGTCTAAGCCCTGTGTGGTCAGTAAGCTTCCGACAATCGATGCATTAATTCCTATGTGCAACGCTTTATTTACGACTTCCTTAGACAGATAGGAACATCCTCCTGCAAAACGGAGATATGCCGTAGGATTAATAAAGCGAAACAAGGCAATCGTGGTCAGAATTTCATCTTCTGTCAAACGAGCCATGTGCTCTAAAGGAGTACCCGGAATAGGTTGAAGCAAATTAATGGGGATAGACTGAATATCCAGTTGCTGCAAAGCAAAAGCGAGTTCAATACGTTGCTGAACGGTTTCACCCATTCCGATAATACCACCACTACACACCTCCATTCCTACCCGGCGCGCTGCAAGCAAGGTATCTATCTTTTCTTGCTGGGTATGGGTGGAACAAAGAGAAGGAAAAAATGAGGCTCCGGTCTCCAGATTACAATGATAACGAGTAACTCCCGATTCATACAACCGGCGGAGTTCTTCCTCATTAAGCAATCCCAATGAGGCACACAACTTAATCCTAGAATACGAACCTATATATTTAAACGTCTCGCATAATTGTTGCATATCTTTCTTACCGGGTTTCCGCCCACTGGTCACCAATGATAAACGATCTATGCCATAAAGTTCGTTGCATAGCGCTTCTCTCATACAACTCTTTTTGTCCACTAAGTCATAGACATCTGCTTCGGTTTGATAGTGTGCCGACTGCGCGCACCATTTACAGTCCTCCGAGCAACGGCCTGATTTGGCATTAATGATAGAGCACATATTAAAAATATCCGAAGCCATTTCGTGCGTTATCACATGGGCAGCCTCATAAAGTTGCTCTTTATCAGCTTCTATAGCCAACCATTCAGCCTCTTCAACGGTAATTTTCCCACCATTTAATACTTTGTTTTTAAGTTCGTTCAGCATTGTTTTTAACTGTTAATGACATAAAAAGGCCGGAGAGAGAATGCATTGCACGCTCTTCCGGCCATATAAATAATATAAATAAGAAAACAATAACTTACCACCAGTCACACAACGTGACCGATTTAAAGATATTATCTCCAAAATAATCAATGAAAGTATCTTATCCGCCACATCCCTATCAGGCGATTCCCCTTCTTTTTCATCAGTTCTATCCTGACGACCTACTGTGGATAAGACACACACGTTAGATTGCTTTTTTAAAGCAATTTCAACGATTCCTTTTTTCAAATTGCCGATTACCACACTCTTTCCCAAACTGCAGAATATAGCATACCCTTTTCTACTCCATCGGCGGAAACGTATGATTTGCAATTTGGATATTTGTCTTCTCATGTGGTATTACTTTAATAATAGTGCGGCAAAGGTATGCAAAAGGAAAACACGAGCCAAATAAAAAGCCCGTTTACTTTCAAAAAGCAAACGGGCTATTGTCATAATAATAAATAAGTCAATATCTTATCCTTCTTTCTTCGGTGTAGCTTTCTTAGCCGGTGCCTTTTTAGTAACCGTTTTCTTGGCAGCTGTTTTCTTAGCTGGTTCTTTTTCCGCTTCTGCAGCTATTTTTGCTTCAGCTTTTACCAATTTAGCTTGTAATCTTTCAACTTCCTTGTTCAATGCTACCAGTTCCTCGCCTTGGTTCTTGATAGTGGTAAGCAATGAGTTCAGCTCTTCATTATCCATATCAACCGGATATAACGAGTTTACACGGCTGATAAAGTCACCCAATATATTCATATAGTTGGTGAAAGCATCGTACGGAGAATCATAAATACCACGGTTGATATTAATGCCCGTATTCTTGCTAGTCATGAAACGGAAGTTGTTACTTGCCTGCAAATAATCCCAGTCCTGCTTAATGCGACGGTCATTGCACAAGTGCACACGTTCTGCCACACTATATAATTTATTGAATGCTTCACGTTGCATCACATTACCCAACCATGGGCTGATATCGCGTTCTTCATCTGTCCATGACATTGGATAAGGAACGTCTATCTGGTCTACAGATTTCAGTTTGGTAACGATTTCTGTTGGAGTAGAGAAAGTAATGCCTCTATCTTTCGCACATATCGGCAATGCTTTCAGGAATTCCAAGATATTGGATGACAATGACTGTGCCATACCCAAAGCGGAAAGTTCCATAAATATATTGATAACTTGTTCTTCTTCGGGCAATGCTGCAATCCAGTCTACATATTTATCTGCAAACAAAGGATATTCGCTCCAATCAGAGTTAGAGAACCGTAAACTGATATCATCGGACAGTTTGAAATCACGAAGCAACAGCTTCAAGTTCGGATTCATGGCACAATGATACAGATAATGAGAACTCTTCCAACCCAAAATATGCTTTGCACCTTCAGTCAACATACCCTTGAAGCCCATATCGGCTACAATTGAACCAATCTCGTTTGAGTAAATCAAACTAGAGTTACGGAACACTTTCGGCGTTTGGTTGAAAATTTGCTTAACCTTCACACGCATACGTTCCACTTCTTCGCGGAAGCAATCTTCATTAGCCAATGAAGAAAGACCATGTGAATAAGGTTCACAAAGGAATTCACAGCAACCTGTATCATTCAACTGATGCAACAGTTCAATAACTATCGGAGCATGGATTTCCAATTGTTCCAATGCTACTCCCGAAATGGAAATAGCCACCTTGAATGCGCCCCCGTTGGCTCTTGCCATTTCAATCAACGTATTCAGCGCAGGAACATACGAACGTTCAACCACTTCGTTAATGGCTTGCTCGTTGGCATAGTCATCATAATAATAGTGGTCGGTGCCTATCTCGAAGAAACGATAGCGTTTCAAATGGATAATTTGATGTATCTCAAAGTAAAGACAGATTGTTTTCATATCTAGTGTGATTTTTATTATTTACCATAGTTTTTTAATACTTCCTCATAAAGAGCACGGATACGCAATCCGACTTTTTCCCATGTAATACCATCCACTTCCTTTTTACCCTCTTCTTGCAGGTAATTAAAGAGAGATGGATAAGTACAGAGTGCATAGATGGCATCTGCCATTGCATGTATATCCCAATAGTCTGTTTTTATCACATTGGTGAGGATTTCTCCACAACCGGACTGCTTGGATATAATAGAAGGAGTACCACACTGCATAGCTTCAAGAGGAGCAATACCAAACGGTTCGGAAACCGAAGGCATCACAAACACGTCACTTTGTTTATAGGTTTCATAAACCTGACGTCCACGCTGGAATCCCGGGAAATGGAAACGGTCTGCTATACCACGTTCCGCCACCATATTTATCATAGCATTGAGCATATCGCCCGATCCGGCCATCACAAAACGAATATTACGAGTACGTTTAAGCACTAATGCTGCCGCTTCTACAAAATACTCGGGTCCCTTCTGCATAGTAATACGCCCGAGGAAAGTAACAACTTTTTCTTTTGAATGGTCAGGTCGTGGAATATCCTGATATTCTTGTGACAATGGATAAACCGCATTGTGCATCGCAAAGCACTTACGCGGATCTTGATGATACTGATGGATAACAGTCTGACGAGTCAACTCAGACACACACATGATACAATCCGCATGATCCATACCATTCTTCTCCATAGCATAAACCGTAGGATTTACTTTACCGCGAGAACGGTCGAAGTCAGTGGCATGCACATGAATACACAAAGGTTTTCCACTGACCATCTTGGCATGTACACCGGCTGGATAAGTCAGCCAGTCATGGGCATGGATAATATCAAATTCTTGTTGGCGTGCCACTACACCGGCAATAACGGAGAAGTTATTGATTTCTTCGTGCAGATTCGACGGATAACCACCTCCAAATTCCATACAACCTAAATCATTGACGTGCATATAAGAAAAATCGGCGTAAATATGGTCACGGAAAGCGTAATATTGTTCCGGCGTCATATAAGACGGCAAACGCTCTTTGAGATAGTCATAATTCACATCGCGCCACACAATGGGCACTTGGTTCATTCCTATGATGTTTAAGAACTGTTCCTCTTCACCACAAGGTTTCGGCATACAGAAAGTAGTTTCCACATCACCCTGCAAGCTTAGTCCTTTTGTTATACCATAAGAAGCTACGGCAAGACCACCATATATTTTGGGAGGAAATTCCCATCCAAACATTAATACTTTCATACAGGCTCCTCCTTTTAATAATTGTATTTACTTAATAAATATAACACTCGTAAGATTTCTGCCACATTCATAGCGAACGACACGGCACCACGTCCCTTGAAGGGTGGGTTACCGTCAAACAATTCGGGAATGGAACCAATGCAATGAGAAACCATTTCATCTTCATAACCTATCAATTGACGTTCTATGAATCCCAAAGCACTCATCTTATAAATACGGAGATAAGCCTCAAAATAGAAACCTGCCAACCACGGCCATGCAGTTCCCTGATGATAAGCATAATCACGCTGCATCTGCGGACCTACATAGTTGGGATTATAACCGCCACTCTTCGGGCTGAGTGAACGGAGACCTTTCGGTGTCAATAGCTCTTTGGTCACCACATCCAGCACTCCCTTCTTTTGACGGGCGTCCAATGGAGAGTAATCGAAGGCTACGGTAAATATCATATTAGGACGTACACTCCAATCCATCATATTACCATCCACATAGTCAAGCAGATAGCCATATTCATTCAAGAAAGTATCTATAAATGACTTACCGGTCTGCCCTGCCAAAGTCTGTAACGCTTCAGCCAAATTATTGTTTCCCGCTTCACCCACTAATTCACCTACAAAACAAAGGGCATTATACCACAATGCATTTATCTCCACGATATATCCTGTACGTGGAATTACCGGATGTCCGTTGGCTGTGGAATTCATCCAAGTAATAGCTTTTTCTGTTCCATTGGCATAAAGCAAGCCGTTGGAATGGAGGAAAAGATTGGGATGATTTTCCCGACGCAGGTATTCCATTATTTCTTCCAACAGTTTGCCATACTTTTCACGACATTTGTCGCGTGAAACCATTTTAGCATATTGCTGGATACACCACACTGCCCAAAGCAATACGTCAGGGTGTTCCATCTCATATATCTTCAGGTCGCTCGGCTCATCATTTATAAAATCGTGGATAGCTTTACGAGCAGTTTCCATCACGTTCTCAAATTTAGCCACTTCATCAATAGCCAATGTCAGACCCGGAAGAGCAATAAACATATCGCGGGCACGACATTTAAACCATGGATAACCGGCAAGAATATAGGATTCACCGTTTTGCTTATTGAGGAATTGATGAGCTGCATTTATCAAGCAGTGCTGGAAATTATCACGTGGAGTACGTTCTTCCATTTCTTCTTCAAAAGTCTTCTTCAGAGTTCGTGTGCTCGCCTCCGAAATTCCTCCCGAAAATACCACACTTTCGCCTTTCTTGATATCGACTTCAAAATAGCCCGGAACGTAAAGGTCTTCGTTAAAGTCATATCCTCTTTCCTGTTCTTTCGGATACTCTATGCCGCGATACCAATCGGGTTGGAAATGAAACTCATTCTTTTTATTAAGTTGCATGAAGAGTTCGGGATATCCCGGATACATACACGTCTTTATGCCATTATCCACTTCCTGATAATCACGGCTCGCCTGTGCATTTTCATGCGTATACTGGCGAACACTGCGGAAAGCCAGGAAAGGACGAAGACGAAGAGTTGTAGCAGAATGAGCTTCGACTAATGTATAGCGAATCAGAATTCTATTTTCGTGATGTACAAACAGTTTTTCTTTCTTCAGTACCACACCACCCACACGATACCAGGTCGTAGGTACTTTCTCACACTCAAATTCGCGAATATACTTGTGTCCGCGAGGGCTGTAATTATTGCCCTGATACTTATGAAGCCCCAGATTAAATTCAGCGCCGTGCTGTACTACCGTTTCATCCAAAGACGATAACAATACATGGTTCTCATCATCAATTTCCGGTACCGGAATGACAAGCAGTCCATGATATTTTCTCGTATTGCAATCAACAATGGTTGTACAATGGTAGGCTCCCGAACGGTTTGTGCGAAGAATTTCTTTCGGAAGTGCTTCCTCCAGGTTCGTCATAAGAGTCTTGTCAAATCGTAAGTAACTCATAGTTGTTATATTAAGGTTATAAATTATTCTGTTTTTTGTCTGCAATATATATTTCTATTTCTATGCAATGCTCAAAATTAGTGATTTTATGGATAAAGCAAAATTAAATAGCAAAATATTTTTCTTTTTTTCCCCATTTATCATTAGTATTACAAAGAAACACCTATATATGTGACAAAATGAAACCTTTAATCTTTTCTAGAAAAGACAAAACACTGAGAATTTTACTGTACTGAAATAACCTTAATGAAGATATACTATATAGTAGGAAGTGCTTTCTTCATATTATAACGATAAGCCAGACATGCCAAAATGAAATACACCCCACATTGTATCCACAGAATAATGTATTGCTGACTAATTTCGGCCATACTTGCTCCCATCGAGTTTATTTTCACGAAAGCCAAAGTGCCCGGAGCAGCAGGTATTAAACAGTGTGTCCATTGCCAATACCACGGCATCAATTCCAACGGATAAGAAACTCCCGACAAAAATATCAGCCCGACAGAAAAAAAAGCTATCATCAGCAAAGGTGCATCACTATCGCTAAAGAACACCGAACAGGCTAATGCAAAGAAACTGGTTGCTATAATATAAGGTATCATCAACTGTATGATAAGTGTGGGATGCGCCAAATGAGGCAGTTGAAACACCAACGGCAACAAGCCCAATAGAAATACTGAGAAAAAGGAATAAAACAATACATATACCGAAGTCTTTCCCAAAACAATGGAAGCCATCCGGGAGAATGACAACTCTGCTTTTGGCCTCTCACTATTATCTTTCGTACCCAGCGAAGTAAAGAAATGGAAAGCAGTTACGCGGTTATCCCCTTGAAGGGACATGCGGTGCGCAGCTTCTTCCCGTTCTTTGCCACTCAACATGCTGATAACCATCACCAAAGTCTGAAATATCACAACCATCAACACAGCCGGAATCAGGTAAGTGCCATATCCGTCAGTGTAATTATACAACGCTGTACCCACTACATCTATCGAACTCGTTTGGACAATAGGCTGTATATCTTCCTGAGGAAGAAAAACAACCTGATTGGGACGCACCTCATCATTTACCGCCAGCATAGCCCCAGCCGATGCTTCCTGCATAGATGCATAATAAAGAAAAGCCGTAGTGGTGCTATACATCACATAAACAGACTCTTCACCACGCCCCACCCGAGCATCAAAATCTTCGGGTATATAAACAATTCCCACTACCTCTCCCTGCTTCATCATTTCCTTAGCCGCTTGTAAATCTGCATTGTTTGTCATAACTTGGGCTTGCGGAGTGGCATCTAGCAAACGAGTATAATGACGGCTCAAAGGTGTCCGACTCATATCGACCACAGCCACCGGTGCATTGCGTACCACATTGGGGGCATACATATAATTATATAGTAAGCCGTATAGAAAAATGCCACCACTTAATACCATTAAGATAGAATAACGAGTACACATCACACGAAATTCCCGCACGGCAACAGCAAGTATATTATTCAATATTGTCATATTTTCTACTAATTAAAGAACGTTTTAAATGGGGTAACAACAGGAGCGGCAGCAGCAAGAAGAGTAACAATGACGCTACATTAGTCCACATATAAGCATATCCGTAATCACCATAGAGCAAAGTCTGTCCTATTTCAACAAAATGGCGGACAGGAAACAGATAGGAAGCATAATAGACCGGTGCAAACATGTGTGGCACCGGAAATGTGACTCCTGAAAGAGTGGCTCCCAACGAACCTACCATCGATACGACGCTGATAATGATACTTAATGCCGGAAATACGGAAAAAAGGAACACAGCCAATGCCTGTGTAGAAAGCACGAACAATGCCGAAGTCAGGTTCAGCGGCCAAAACCCGCAATCCATCGGTATATCAAATATACCAAAATAGACATAATTAGCAAAGATGCTCATTGCTATAAAGATTACCGTATAAGGCAAAAGCTTCCCTATAACGGCTACCAATATGCTTCCATCAGCGGTCTGTAACCACTCAGAGGAAGTACCGAATTTCCCTTCACTGCCAATGGCATAAGTGGTGACTAATAACAATAATACCTGCAGAAATACAAAGAAAAAAGGATGAGTCAGATAAACAGAATAGTCCATATCAGGGTTGAATAACGGATGATTCTGGGTAGTGACTGGCAATAAGAAAGACTTGATTTCTTCCTCGCCCACCCCTAACGCCACTGCATGGGTGACAATAGGAGTAACCGATATATTCTTTAACAAGCTTTGGAAAGCACCGTGTATTTCGCTACCCACACTCAACAACGCATAATGATAATAATAGGTAAGAGCCACTTCTTTACCATCCATGACCTTGGCTTCAAAGCCAACAGGAATACTCAGATACCCATAAATATTTTTCTTTTGCACATCAGCACGCGCCTCTGTCTCATTGGCATAATGTTGGGTGACACGAAAAGTCGGGTCTACTTCAACCATACGAATGATTTGCCGAGAAGTAGCCGTATTATCACCATCCACGACACCAATGGGAAGATTCTCCATTTGTCCGTTACCAAAAATTGTTCCCATAAAGAAGATTGAAAACAACGGAAGTACAATACACGCCACAAAATAAATGCGGCGTGACAACATACGGTCTATTTCTCTCTTTATAACTGCTATTAAATTTTCCATCGAAATAGTCCTCATTTCAATTCATTCAGATTCACAAGTACGGACATCCCCGGCCTTAAGCCGTCCACCGGCTTCAGAGGCAGAGCATGAATCTCAAACGTTTTCATATCATAAGTTCCCGTCTGCTTGGTAGAACGCCAAGTGGCAAAACTACCCAATGGACTGATGTAATATATCTTAAACTCTATATTCTCGGCTTTCAGTGCCGGCACATCTCCCATAAAACTTTCATTCATACGAAAATAATGCATATAATCTTCACGTACATTGAGTACCACATGGCAATCATCCAGCATCACCAGACTCATGATAGGAGTACCTGCCCCCACCAATTCACCACGTTTAGGATAGATAGTAGAAATTTGTCCATTCTCAGGAGCTGTGAGGCGGGCATCCATCAACAAGGCCTGTACCTCATTAACGGTGCCCCGAGCGGCATCCACCAATGAACGCGCACTCTCTTTATCCTCTTTCTGAGCTCCATCCTTCACTAACAAATATTGTTGATGTGCAGCACGTTCGGCT
Organism: Phocaeicola faecalis; assembly: GCF_021730445.1. Lineage (GTDB taxonomy): Bacteria > Bacteroidota > Bacteroidia > Bacteroidales > Bacteroidaceae > Phocaeicola > Phocaeicola faecalis. The sequence continues at coordinate 125,825 of NZ_JADNRM010000002.1, forward strand.
GCCACAGCTGCTTTATACATAGCTTCCACTTCATCTTTACGCTGACTGGTCACCACACTGTCGCGATACAAATTCTGTACACGATTATAAGTCACTTTTGCCAATTGAAGGTCACTTTTCGATTTATTCCAAAGTTCTTCTACCGAACGCACTATTTGCTCACGCGTACCATCATCTATCTTTTTGTTTTGATACTTGGCAATATCTTCCAGTGCATTTACCTGCTGGAATTTTGCCCAAGCCTCGGGACTGTTAATGACCACAAGCGTATCACCCATTTTGACATTCTGCCCTTCCTTCACCAAGAAGGTATCTATACGCCCCGGCAATTTACCGGAAATGCGAATCTCGGTGGCTTCTATCTGTCCTTGCAATATCACAGGTTTATTGCTCATGGCAATAATACCGACAACAGACACGATAACGACCGCTACCAGTACCACCACGAAAGCAACGGCTAATTGTTTCTTTTGCTTTTCCATATTCTAAATTATTCTTTTATTACTGTTGGAGAATCCCCCGGTTCATAAGTAGGAAATATAAAATCCTCTGTCTTTCCTGTACGGCTGTATTGCCAAAAGGCCTCGGGCACCCCGCAGGTAGAAAGCAAGGAAGCCAATGATACATCATATTGATAATATGCCATCAGAAAGGCTATCTGAATTTTAGACAACATTGTTTCGGCGTCTATCACTTCGGTGGAAGTTGCCATACCTTCCTGAAACGATTTTTTACGAATTCTCACCAATTCACGGCTCATTTCAATCGTTGTATTCAAGGCAGCTACATTATCCCGGGCATTCTGAATCTCACTGTATAGTCTATCAACCAACACCCCCAATTCATCCTGCGCTTTTTCTCTTCCCAAAGCAAGTGTCTGTTTAGTCAACCGAGCCTGACGCACAGTAGCTTCACGATTCAGACCGTCAAATATATTCCATGTAAAGCCCACTCCTATCATTGTGCGAGGCATCAGATTGCGAGGAAGATTGTCAGCATACAGAGTTTGCTTACCGAAAAGTGCAATATCAGGGACATAAGCACTCTTACTTATTTTCAGTTGGTTATCTGCCATCGACTCTTGCAATCGGAGCTTATTGACCATGTAGTTGCTGCTACCTATCAAATTCTTGAAGTACAATTCATCCGGCAAGTCATCGTTCATAAAGAGTGGAGAGACAGGGTTAATGGCAGTAATATCTTCCACATTCAAAAGAACTTTCAGAGCATTCTGAGCAACTGTCAAATCTTTGCGGGCAGACTCCAGTTCACGTTTAGCCTCATCCATACTGACCTGAGAGAAAAGGCGTTCCGCTTTGTTTATCATACCGTTAGCCTCCAACTTCAGAGCATTTTGATAATGCTTTTGAAGGCCGTTATAGGTTTCCTCACGCACTTTCACTACACGTTGTGCCAAGCGAAGAGCGTAATAAGTCGTCACCAACTCTGTCTGAAGAACGGCGCCCGTTTCTTCACGACCAACTTGTGCAAAATCCACCATACGGTTTCCTATTTTAGTGGCAAAGATTCGCTTTCCACCGGTAAAAACAGGCCAGGTGATATTGGCATCAATAGTGGTCAGGTTACGCTGAAGCAATGGAAAGGTAAGTGTATGTGCTCCGATATTGTCTAGAATAGAAGAAATAAACTGATCATCAGGCAAAATGGAGTGAACAAAATCTTTCGCCGGATCTGTAAACTGTTTTAATGGTTCTTTCACTTCTATATTGTTAGACAAATGCACATAAGCCCCAGCTGCATTGAGTGACGGGTACCAAAAAGAGTTCATCTTTTGACGCTCGCTACGAGCTATCCCTACAGCCTTATCAGCCATTTGCAACGTCCGGTTTCCTTTATTCATTAAGGAAACGGATTGTTCCAAAGTTAAAGATACCTCCCCGCTTTGTGCCCACAATCCGGCAGGAAGGAATAAAAGGCATAAAAATATTTTGTAATGATACATATAGGATTTTGTTTCTGTTATGATGTAGTAAACAGAAAACACAAGAGAATGTTTAGAATAGGAAGGAAAGTAAAATTCCCATTACCTATTAAACAATTCGAAGGTAAACTTAAAACCGAAGGTATCGAAACTTCCATTGATGGTACTCACAAATGCACCTACATCAAATATGTGCGTACCTATTCCATAACCCAATTCTATATATGGATTCAAATGGGGCATAAACAATACACCTGCATACAACCGTTCCTGCTGAATCATCCCCAGCCAACGGTTTAACGGCTTTAACAAAATAAACGGTGATTCATAAGTAAGATTACCACGCCAATACTGACGGGATGCATTATACCAACGCCCGTCCAGCAATTGAAAAGTACCTCCGATTTCATCATTCCAACCTTCCGGCAGATTATGACGGGAGAAGTTGGCAAAATCAACAAAGTACACATCTTTCTGCTCCGTAAACATACCGCCGCCTATACGATAACCCAAACTACGGATACCTCCTAATTTCAAGTTTTGCTGAACATCAAATTCCCAACGTTCATGTGAACCGGTGCTGCCGAATACTCCTTTGATGCCACGTTCATAATCTAATGTAAAGGTAGGCATTTTCGAACCTACATTCATCTTACGATGTCCATTCATATAATAATACATTCCGGGCGTCCACTCGATACGCACACGAGGGGCAAAAGTATTATATTCCGAGCGAATACCCCTCAGTGCCAGCCAATCCTCTTCGGGCAACGGCTTCTCTATCTCCAACCTCTTCTTACTTGCCAAATAACGCCAATGGACAGAGACACCTGCCTTGATATACAGACCATTCACCACTTCGATATTATGGAACAAATTCAGATAGACATCTTTAAAATAATCCAGTTCCACTTTATCAAAATTAAACGTACTATCAGGCAGTTGTTTTAATTGATCCAGCACCACACTACTATAAATGCGGTTACCATTACCCACATTGATTTCAAATCCCGCCTGCTTTTCGGGCCAATACTGAAACTCTGCGTCCGTCTTTACATAGAGTTCCTTACGCGTAAAGTTATAACCAATCTGCGGTACAATCCTTAACAAACGCCCGGTATGCTGGAAGTAACGGTTGTATTTGAACTTCTGTTTATAAGAAAAGCCTCGGCTATGACTGTAACTGAACAACACCGGGTTGATAAGCGGAGAGCAACGAACACTACCAATACCCGCCAGATTAACATTATAGCTACTGATAAGAGCATCACCCAACTGTCCCCAAAACTCTATACTTTTACTCTTTTCCTGCTTGGGGTTATGCAACACCGTATCACGGCGCATAGCAAATTTCTTATATAAGCTGTCCTCATCCACCGACAAAGGCAAGGGACGGAGTTCCTTAAACTTATCTTTGTCTGTTATCAACCGGGCAGAGTCACATGTCAGCCGATAAGACTCCGTTAAATCATGATGATGCTTTTTAGTCGACTTACGTCTGGCTTCACCCTGATTATAATAATGTATCTCATGGTATTTCATCCAGGCATTGCAATTCATCTCCAAATGATTCCCCAAAAACTTGAATATCAGATTCAGGTCAAAACGCACAGGCAGAAACTCTTCATCGCCTTCCTCTCCCATCATGACATTTACCTTAAAATGTATCACATCATATATCCCTTCAATATAAAGTTGTCGGATAGTCCACACCTGATCGCTCACCCACATATATCCACTCACCAACTGAGTCCCTTTAAATTTAGGAATAATAAGAATCTTATATTTCTGACAATCACTGGGACCGGCTACCGAATCAAGTAAATAAGTATAGTACCGACTAGCCTTCTTATCAAGCGGTGAAAGGAGCTTATCCGACATCAGAGACGAAGAATAAATGTTCATATTCAGATACTCCGCTATATCGGCAATCTGTCCCCGGTCACGGGGGAAAGTGGAAGATACGGCTTTAATCTTACGATCATAGATATCGGGAGCCGTATAGTGCATCTCACTTACAGACTCTATCAAGTAATCGTTCACTTTCTTCTCAAACCGGAACATAGAAGGCACATAGCGGATAAGATGATTCCTCTTATGCACCTTCAGTTTTCCTTTTAAATACAAATCGGCTTTATATTCATCAATGATGCGTGAATAGAAAGGAGAAAACTGAAATATATTCTGAAGAATAGAATCGGCTACCACAGGTTTATCGGGCATACGGTTCTTTGACCTTTTGGCAGATACACCCAAAGGAAGAAGCAAGCATAGTATCAGTATCCCAATAATCCGTATATATTTCATTAAGTCTTGTTTTCTTTATCTGAACAGCAAATATACAATAAAAATATTACGACCTTAAGAAAAACAAAAAACTTTAGCTACTTTTGCATCTGAACTATTAACCCTTAAAAAACCATGAAACATTATTCTATTTTAACCCTCTTATTGTTGTGGGTTATTTCTCCCTCATTATCAGCACAAACCCTCTTTCCCACTCCGGCAAACTACCAAAGGAATAAGGGTGAATTTATTATTACGAAGGCCACTAAAACTTACGGAAATCAAATGTATGCCGACAAAATGGCCTCACAAGTCTCTACTAATTTAACACAGTCTAATGAGAATGCCGCAGCAAACGTTATCGCTTTCTTCATAGATCCGCAACTGAAACTGGCAGACGAAGGGTATATCCTGCAAGTGAAAACAGACAGTATCATACTGAAGGCCGCTACTGAAGCCGGGCTTTTTCATGCCAAAGAATCCTTATTGCAACTGTCGCGTTTCGGGAGTGGAAAAGTAAAAAGCTGCATTATCAATGACGCTCCCCGTTATCAGTGGCGGGGGTTCATGCTGGACGAAAGCCGTCACTTTTTTGGCAAAGAGAAAGTGAAGCAATATCTAGACATCATGGCTTCACTCCGTCTGAATGTATTTCATTGGCACCTGACCGATGAACCGGGATGGAGAATTGAAATAAAGAAATATCCCAAACTCACCCAGATAGGTGCTGTCGGTAATTATCATGACCCGAAAGCCCCTGCTACCTTCTATACTCAGGAAGATATAAAAGAAATAGTAGCTTATGCTGCCGAACGACAGATTATGGTAGTTCCCGAATTTGACATGCCGGGACATGCCACTGCCGTATGCCGCGCTTATCCTGAATATTCGGGAGGTGGTGAAGGCCGTTGGCAACATTTCACGTTCCACCCCTGCCGGGAAGGAACTTACCAATTTATCAGTGACGTACTGGATGAAATCGTAAGCTTGTTTCCCTCTCCTTATATACATATAGGTGGTGACGAAGTACACTATGGCAACCAAAGTTGGTTTACCGACCCCGAAATTCAGAATTTCATTAAAGAAAAAGAATTAGTAGACGAAAAAGGACTGGAACACTACTTTCTTCGCCGTGCCGCAGACATTGTAGCTTCAAAGGGAAAAAACATGATCGGTTGGGATGAAATAATCGATGCCGGCATTTCACCCCGCAAAGCGGTAGTAATGTGGTGGAGACATGACCGCCAACACCAACTGGTAAAGGCTTTGGAGAACGGTTACCGGGTAATATTGACACCACGCCGCCCCATGTATGCTGATTTCACCCAGTTCGGGGCCCACAAAGTGGGACGCCAATGGGGAGGATATAACACCATCGAGAATTTATATAACTTCCCCGAGCCTATATCCCATTTGATGAAAGGATACGAAGACCAAGTTATGGGTATGCAAATGTCTTTATGGACAGAAAGAGTAGCCGACTTCAAGCGATTGGATTTTATGGTCTTCCCACGCCTGATAGCTTTGGCAGAAGCAGCCTGGACACCTGAAAAAGCAAAAGAATGCAGCATGTTTATGCAGCGTCTGCCCTACTTTCTGAGATATCTGGACAGTATGGATATCTATTATTTCAACCCCCTAAACCCGACTGAACGCGAAGAACCGGGGGCGCCCGAAAAAGAGGATGTACTACAGAACGGCTAACCGAGTTTCATCATAACTTCTATCATTTTATATATGGGAGTGTGTCAAAACTAAACCAGCCTATCCAATCGTCAACTGTAGGGGCAGGGTTTGCCTGCCCGAAGACACAAAGTAAACTGTTTTCGGGCGAGCGAACCTCGCCCCTACGAACGAAATGACAGCATTATCCACGTTTTGACACAACCCCATATGCATTCTGTAAACAGCATTTGGAAAAATGGAGCACACCCAAGTTCACCTCCTACTGCAAAACAAATCTCTTAAGTAAACTGAAATTTGATAATCAAGATAGCAAATATTTAATCAAAAAGCAGTAATTTTGCGCCGCAACAACCAGTAAAAGAAAGACAACATGTCAAAAATGAGATTTTTTGCTCTTCAAGAACTTGCCAACCGACGCCCTGTCAAGGTTGACTATCCTTCTGAGAAGTTATCTGATTACTACGGCGACCACGTTTTCGACCGTAAGAAAATGCAGGAATATCTGCCCAGTGAGGCATATAAAGCAGTTATAAACGCAATTGAAAAAGGAACTCCCATCAACCGGGAAATGGCTGATATGATAGCCAACGGTATGAAAAACTGGGCAAAGACTTTCAACGTTACCCATTACACCCATTGGTTCCAACCCCTGACAGACGGAACAGCCGAAAAGCACGACGGTTTTATCGAATTCGGTGACGACGGCGATGTGATAGAACGCTTCTCCGGCAAACTGCTCATCCAGCAAGAACCTGATGCCTCATCTTTCCCTAATGGCGGAATCCGCAACACATTCGAAGCACGCGGCTATACGGCATGGGATGTTTCTTCTCCCGCTTTTATTGTAGACAGCACATTGTGTATCCCCACCATTTTCATCTCCTATACAGGCGAAGCACTTGACTATAAAACACCTTTGCTGAAAGCGCTCGGTGCAGTGGACAAAGCCGCTACCGAAGTTTGCAAAATGTTTGACCCGAACGTGAAACGCGTCTATGCAAATTTAGGTTGGGAACAAGAATATTTTCTGGTAGACACCGTACTATATAATGCACGCCCCGACTTGTGTCTCACCGGCCGCACCCTGATGGGACATTCTTCTGCCAAGGACCAACAGTTGGACGACCACTATTTCGGCTCCATACCTTCCCGTGTCACCAGTTTCATGAAAGAATTGGAATTGGAATGTCACCGTTTGGGCATCCCTGCCAAAACACGTCACAATGAAGTTGCCCCCAACCAGTTCGAACTGGCCCCTATTTTTGAAGATGTCAATCTGGCAAACGACCATAATCAATTGGTTATGGACTTAATGAAACGCATCGCCGCCAAACATAATTTCACTGTCCTACTTCACGAAAAACCATTTAAAGGAGTCAACGGTTCAGGTAAACACAACAACTGGTCACTCTGCACTGATACCGGCATCAACTTATTCTCTCCGGCAAAGACCGCCGAAGGAAATATGTTGTTTCTCACCTTTATCGTTAATGTGCTGATGATGGTATACAAAAACCAGGACTTACTCCGCGCCTCCATTGTAAGTGCCGGTAACAGCCATCGTTTAGGAGCCAATGAAGCTCCCCCTGCCATCCTGTCCATTTTCTTGGGACGCCATTTATCCCACATGTTGGACGAAGTAGTGGCACGCCTGAGCGATGCCAAACTTACTCCCGATGAAAAGAAGGCGCTACAGTTAGGTATCAGCCGTATCCCTGCCATTCTGCAGGACAATACCGACCGCAACCGTACCTCTCCCTTTGCTTTCACCGGAAATCGCTTCGAATTCCGTGCCGCAGGTTCTTCTGCCAACTGTGCCGCTTCAATGATTGTCATCAATGCAGCCATGGCTCACCAGTTGAACGAATTCAAAACACAGATAGACAGACTAGTATCCGGCGGAATGGAGCAGGAAGAAGCACTGTACAAGGTATTGAAAGAAACCATCATTGCTTCCCAAAATATCCGTTTTGAAGGCGATGGTTATTCAGAGGACTGGAAAGATGAAGCAGCCCATCGCGGACTGACCAACATTTGCCATGTGCCCGAAGCCATCATGAAATTCAACGACCCGCAATCACGTTCAGTCTTGATTGGAGAAAAGATATTCAACGAAAACGAGTTAAACTGCCGTATCGAAGTAGAGCTCGAGAAATTTACCAAAAAAGTGCAGATTGAGAGCCGCGTACTGGGTGACCTTGCCATCAATCACATCGTCCCTACAGCAGTAATATATCAAAACAGATTACTAGAAAACCTGCGTGGCCTGAAAGAGATATTCTCTACTGAAGAATATGAAGAAATGACAGCCGACCGCAAAGATTTGGTACGCGAAATCCAACGCCGCATCCTCTCCATCAAAGAAGCCGTGCGTAACATGACCGAAGCCCGAAAGGTAGCCAATCACCTCGGCAGTCAAGTTGAAAAAGCATTCAGCTACGAAGAAAAAGTCCGTCCTTACCTCGAAGAGATTCGTGAACACATTGACAGTTTAGAACTCGAAATAGACGACGAAATCTGGCCGTTGCCCAAATATCGCGAATTATTATTCACGAAATAAAGTAAAAGGGAGAGCAATCTCCCTTTTTCCGTTATTTTTCTAAGCTAAATTTCTTCTTTCATTATTTTCTTTCTATATTTGTGCTCTATAACACGGTTTTATAGCACACCTATGGTTAAAAAAGAATTATCAGAAACAGAGATTGCCGAAAGCATACCTGATTTATGGCAACCTTTAACCCAAGAGCAAAGAGAGTTCTTGGCTCAGAATTTTACGATACAAAAATATAAGAAGAATGAGACCATTTATTGCGAGGGAGAAACTCCCATGCATTTGATGTGCCTCCTCAGTGGTAAGGTAAAAATTTACAAAGAAGGTGTAGGCGGACGCAGCCAAATTATCCGGGTTTTAAAGACAAAAGAATATTTTGCTTACCGCGCTTACTTTGCCGAGGGTAACTTTGTTACGGCAGCATCTGCTTTCGAACCGTGTACCGTCTGTCTGATTCCCATGCCGGCTATCATGAAGTTAGTGAAAGAAAATGCTGAATTGGCATTGTTTTTTATCCGCCAGCTCTCGATTGATTTGGGTATCTCGGACGAAAGAACTGTCAACTTAACCCAGAAACATATCCGTGGCCGTCTGGCCGAATCTCTTCTTTTCTTGAAAGAGACCTATGGATTGGAAGAGGACGAATCTACACTGAGTATCTATCTTTCACGTGAAGACTTGGCTAACTTATCGAATATGACAACTTCGAATGCCATTCGCACACTCTCCAATTTTGCTACTGAAAGATTAATCACAATCGACGGCAGAAAGATTAAAATCATAGATGAAGAAAAACTGAAGAAGATTAGTAAGATAGGATAAAATTCCCTGCTTCTTCTTTTTAGTATCATTGCACTTTCATCACTGTAAGGAGGAGGGGTGCGGCAGTTGTCCACTACCTTCTGATTTAGGGTGCCCCCTCCTACAGAAACAATCGCTTTCACACAGCCTCCCCATGGACAAGAGCCTTCAATTCCCATTATGTGTGAAAGAATTTACATCTTTACTGACTCACCGACATAATGTTCTCCCTTCCTGTCACCGAATGTTGTCTTCTCCGGTTTTCAACTTCTGCATACGTTTTGAACTCCCCTAAGTCGTTTCATTAGCCGGACTAAGCGTTTTCGTCCTTTCGATTATGCCTGTCTGTCAGTCGAGTTACTACAGTCTTCCACCGTAGACTATATAGTCCGTTGCAGTAGACTGTACAGTCCATTACAGTAGACCGTACAGTCCGCTGTCGGAGTCTGTAATAATCTTCCGTTTAAAAGGCCTTGGCTGAGCCTAAGAAACGGCTTACTCTTCCCTTTGTGTGGTGATACGTCATAAGGAGATAAAACAATGACGTCAATCCCCAAGAAAACAATGTGCCCCCATCTTTCCCCAATAGCATCGGGCTGTTCCGGAGAATCCTATGACCTTTTTAAAAAAACGTCAGGTCTTTCTTGAACACCTCAAGACCTTTCTTGAAAAGACTTCAAGACCCTAGGGCACTACTCTGAACGTACCCAGACCTTCCATTGCAATACTGCAACAAAAACTTTCAGAGTATCCCCATATTCACTTCCCGATGTTTGTGCGACTGCCCCCTCTTCTGCACAAAATAAAAATCTCTTCCACCGAAAAACAATTTTCTTTTTCGGCTGTTCTTATCATAAAACCAAAACCAAGAAACTATGAGCAAAGGTAAATTATGGGGAACAATCCTCTTTATATTGATAGTACTGGGATTCGGCATCTGGCTGTACACTAGTTCTAATGTGAAAAAAGATGTGGACAAGGAAGGCATAGAAGTATTAGATGATATGACTATCCCTGCCGTAAACTAAATAATAAACACTAACTTAAACTTTTTCATTATGGCTAAAGAAACAGTGAATATCCTAAAGGATAAAATTGACATTGTAGAGTTACTGGCTCAATTAAATGCAGCCTTGTCTGAAGAATGGTTGGCTTTCTATCAGTATTGGGTAGGTTCTTTTGTAGTAGAAGGTGCTATGCGCGGTGACGTGCAACGCGAATTCCAAGAACATGCTGCCGAAGAATATAATCATGCAAAACTATTGGCCGACCGTATTATCGAGCTGGAAGGTGTACCTGTGCTCGACCCGAAACAGTGGTTTGACCTGGCACGTTGCAAATACGATGCTCCGGTAGATTTCGGTTCGGAAATCTTATTAAAACAAAATGTCGAATCAGAGCGCTGCGCTATCTACCGCTATCAGCAAATTGCCGAATTCACCAATGGAATTGATTTCACGACTTGCGACATTGCCAAACATATCATGGCCGAAGAAGAAGACCACGAACAAGATTTGCAGGATTACTTGAATGATATTGCCCGCATGAAAGCATATATTTTAAAGAAATAACCACATCTGCCAATGTGCTTCCTTATAATGCAGGAAGAGAAGAAGGGAATGTGTCAAAACTTCCCTTCTTTCGAAATCGGGGGTGTGTCAAAATGTGGATAATACTGTCGTTTAGTTCGTAGGGGCGAGGTTCGCTCGCCCGAAAACCGTTTCTTTGTGTATTCGGGCAGGCAAACCCTGCCCCTACAGCTGACGATTGGATAGGTCATTTTAGTTTTGACACACCTCTTATTTTTTAGGAATCAAGTCAAAAAGTATGTGGATATAATATTCGGGAAACATCTGAAGTTTGCAATGCTGAAAACATACATTCTTCCAAAGTATTATAAATCAAGTATATCAGACGGACACCTGATTGGGCGTCAGCATTGTGGCTCAGAGTTCATACTTATCACCCACAGGGTTTTCAGATTGACCCATTTTTAGTTTATGAGAGTTCCGACACAGCCCCTTCCACTGTTTAATCTCATCACCTTTATAGAGCCTGACGAATACGAACCAACTTAGTCAGCAATTCTTCGAGCAAATCAAGCTTCAACATATTGGCTCCATCACTTTTTGCAACGGTGGGGTCTTCATGTGTTTCCATAAACAGACCGTCCACTCCCACTGCTACCCCCGCCTTGGCAATCGTCTCAATCAATTGGGGCATACCACCGGTCACTCCACAGGTTTGATTAGGTTGCTGCAACGAATGAGTCACATCAAGAATCACAGGATGTCCGAAAGACTGCATCTCGGGAATACCGCGATAATCCACCAACAAGTCCTGATAACCAAATGTAGTACCACGTTCGGTCAGCATCACTTGGTCATTGCCTGCTTCCACCACTTTATCGGCTGCAAAGCGCATGGCACCGGGAGAGAGGAACTGTCCCTTCTTTATATTAACAATCTTTCCGGTCTGTGCTGCTGCGACCAATAAATCGGTCTGACGACAGAGGAATGCCGGAATCTGAAGTACATCCACATATTCGGCTGCCATTGCCGCTTCTTCAGCAGAATGAATGTCGGTCACTACGGGAACATCAAATGTCCGACTTACTTTCTGTAAAACTTTCAACGCTTTTTCGTCACCAATACCTGTAAAAGAGTCTAAACGTGAACGGTTTGCCTTACGGTATGAGCCTTTAAAAACGTATGGGATATTGAGTTTATCTGTCAGCTTTACTACACGTTCGGCTATACGGAGAGCCATTTCCTCACCTTCTATCACACATGGACCGGCCAACAGGAAAAAATTGTCACTCTTCTTTAAATCTGAAATTGTTATCATATTTATTTTATACTTTGAGAAGTTATTCATCTTACATCATTGAAGCCCCTATTTAGGAATGATTAACGTAATAGCTTCCGGCATGACAGACACTTCCAAAGGAAAATGCCTATCCAAGATTCGTCCATCCAAACTGACAGAAGCATTCTGCGCACGCAGAATCTTGACTTTACGCGTGCGGTATGGTTTCACCATTTTATGATTCAGAATTCGTCCCTTCAACAACATCCATAATCCAGAAAGCAACTGCAGCAATTCGGGACGATATATAACAGACACATCAAGCCAGCCATTATAAGGAACTGCACTCGGAGTAAGGCCATAACCACGGGCACTACCTACACAAACAGTCATAATACGACCACGAATATGTTCGTCATTGACACGTAAATGCATACGATAAAGCTTACGTTCAAACAACAGCAGGAACATGGAAGCGGCAAATGAGAGTTCACGAATTCCCCAAAAACGACGGGTTCCATCCGAGATTTGCACAATACGGGCGCCCAGCCCAATGTAAATGGCATTGATGAAATAACGGTTAGTATGCTGTTCACCATCAAAAAAGTTGCAACATCCCACATCTATCTTTCTCAAACGGCGATTGATAATCCAGTCCACCGCCTGCTTATAATTGTCTTCATCCAATCCCCAATATTTGGCAAAATCGTTGCCTATACCATTAGGGATAATTCCTAAAGCAATATTCTCCTTGTCTTCGGCAGAAGAACTCATGATGCCGTTGACAGCATCATTAATAGCACCATCGCCCCCCACAACCACTATCGTACGATAACCGTTATTGGCCAAAGTTCGCGCCAACCGTTCCACCGAGCCAAACCCTTCCGACTGAACATAATCAAACACGACTTTGCGGCTTTCCATATAGTTTCGTATCTCATTCCATCTCTTCTGAGTCTTGCGGCTACCGGCCTTCGGATTATATATGATTCCCCATCTGCTTGGTTCTACGGCCATAATATCTAACTTTTAGTATCTAACAAATTTATTATCTTCTCAACTTTCTCTTCTGTAGGCATCCGGGCATCCAGCCAATGAATGCTGAACCCTCTGCGCTCCATTCCGCGAAACCATGTCATCTGCCGCTTGGCAAATTGATGAATGGCAATTTCTAGCTGATGGAACATATCATCAAAAGAGAGTGCTCCGGTGGCATATAAAGTCAGATATTTATATTCCAAACCGTAGTATATTAAATCTTCGGCGGCAATACCTCCTTCTAGTAAAGCTTTCACTTCATCCACCATCCCTTCATCCAAACGTTGTTTCAGCCGGTGGGTAATCTTCTGCCGACGTAATTCCCTATCAATATCCACTCCTATTATCAAGCTATTCAGTGTGGGGAACTCGCGGTATTCAGGCGATTGCTGCTTGTAGTATTCTTCTATTTCAATAGCACGGATAGCACGCTTCACAGTATCCACATCGGTAGAATTATGCAATTTCTTGTATACTGACAGCATTTGCGTCAGTTCTTCCAGCGACTTACCAGCCAATGAAGCACGTAATTGGGGATTTTCGGGAACCGGCAGTAACCTGTATCCTTTCAGCACAGACTCCAAATACATGCCCGTGCCACCACATAAAACCGGTAACTTGCCCTTTTGTTTAACTTCGTTATATGCCGAAAGAAAATCTCGCTGATATTCGAATACATTATATTTATACCCAGGCTCCACAATATCAATCAGATGATAAGGCACTTGATGACCGTCTACGACATAGTCCGCCAAATCTTTCCCTGTTCCAAGGTCCATCCGGCGATATATCTGCCGGCTGTCTCCGCTAATAATTTCAGTGTCGAGCTTATATGCCAATGCAGCCGCCAATGGAGTTTTCCCCGAAGCAGTAGGACCTAATATCGTTATCAAATCATAATTTACCATCTAAAAAACATTTCTGCCACTGTTTCTCTTAATCCGAAACAGTCTTTCGGTTAATAATTGCACAAAGATAACGAATTTGTGTAATCTACAACCAAGAAAAAGAATAAAAGTCACAGAATTACTTGTCAGAAACGGCTTGTTGAAGAGTTTTCCACGTTTCCAGACTCAATACCTTCTCAAACCGGATATCATCACTCCCTTCCTTTGCCCAATTACATATTTGAATGGATCGTTTTTCAGAATCAGGATGAGTGCTTACCCACTCGGTCAACGAAGGTAGTTCTTCCTCTTTAGATAGTCTGAACAGAAATTCTCCAAAAGGTTCCGGATTTATTCCGGATTGCAAAAGATAGAGAACGGCTGTCTTGTCAGCCTCACTTTCCAACGTACGGTCATAGGCAGTAGAAGAAAGAAGTTTGGCAGTGCTTCTCAACACTTCTCCACTTTGTCCCCCCGATGCCATGCCCACTAAAACAGAAAGCCCTACTTCCTTCACTAGTTTCTTCATGATATGACCTTTCTGCATGTGAGCTATCTCATGCGCCATTATCCCACATAATTCTTCCTGATTTTCGCATTTGGCAATAAGCGAAGTAAAAACAACAAGATGATTATCGGGAAAGGCAAAAGCATTGACTTCATCGCTTTGGGCAACATGCAACTTTATTTTATCACGTTCTATATCATTGGCCTCACATAAATGTAACAGCAACGAATCCAATGGAGCAATAACTGTATCCGACTCTACAAAGACAGCAGAACCGGAATACAAATCCCAATACATATCTCCCAGTTTCTCCTCGATAACCGTCTCGCGCAAATCAAAAACCGAAAGCCAGTCTACACGCGAAAAAGAGAATAGCACGGCTAAAAACAACACTACCGATACGAGCGACTGCAAAAGTATTTTCTTTATCATGGCTTACAAATCAAATCAGTCAAACCTCCGTAAACATACCACTCTATCTGCTTGCCTTTTCTCACTTGTACGGCAGAGACCACTGTAGCTACAAAGTCTACAACATTGAACAATACAACGGTAAACAGATAAGCGAAATAAAAAGAAGTGAGTTCCACACCTCCAAAAAGCAGACCGACCGTCCACCAAAACAAGACACTGTTAGTACAGAACAATGGAAGTTGGGACACCAACGCCTGCGTACAATGCCATCGCACAAAATACGTCCGCCGCCTATTGGCTAAATAGAAAACAACCGTTGCCAACAAGTTTATAATAGGAAAAGGTAGTCCGGCCATCACAGCCAATAATGACATTAGATAACTGTTTGAAGCAGCCTCCAATTCATGTTCCGCGGGTTTATAGTATATCATAAGCCTTTATAAATATTCCAGCACCAATTAATTAATACAAGAAAAAGGAAAATAATGAAGACGCGTTTTCGAATGAAAATCCGGTCAATCCATAGATAAAAACGAAAAAAAGAATCTTCCCGCCTGATGATATCCAATAAAATCCACACAGGAAGCAGCAACATCAATACTGCCAGCAACATACCATTCGGGTTGAGTAACAATGATTCTTTCCAATGCCCTTGACAGAGTGCAATGAGGGCTCGTGTAGAACCACATGCAGGACAAGGAATATGGAATAACTGCTTAAACAAGCACCCTCGCCACACTCCCTCTTCCGCATGTATGGACGAAACGGCAAGCCATACATACCCGGCAGCACAAGCGACAACCGAAAGTATGTACAGAGCTTTTTTCGTCATTAAAGTACCATTTGAAGTTTTTGCATGTTCTTGTCGCGGGCAGCTCCCATAATGAGGAACCAGTCTACAATAGTCCAAATGCCAAAACCGCCGCAAGTGATTAACTTCGCAATTCCCAATCCTGTATCTCCAATAAAGAAGCGGTCAATACCCAGCGAACCGGCAAACAGAGAGATAATCAAACAGATAGTGGGGTCTTTGAACTGCATAACCTGCAACATTGACCATTTTGAATCGTCAGCAGCAAGCAACATATCTCTAATTGCTGCCACTTGATAATCGGGAAAGAACTTTCCGTTTGCCATTATAAAGGCATCTACTTTTTGTGCATCCATAACTTTTATTTGTTTAATATTATTCTTCAAATTGCACAAAGGTATAATTATATTTAATATATACCACATCTTTTCACAATTAATTGCCGACAGGACATAAAAAAACCGCCCGAATTACTTCGGGCGGCTGTTGCTATATGGATTATATAACTGATTAGCAGTTTACAGAAGCCATGTGAGCGATCAAATCCAATACTTTGTTAGAGTAACCGATTTCATTGTCATACCAAGAAACTACTTTAACGAAAGTATCAGTCAAAGCGATACCAGCTTTAGCATCGAAGATAGAAGTGCGAGTGTCACCCAAGAAGTCAGAAGAAACAACTGCATCTTCAGTGTAACCCAGAACACCCTTCAATTCGCCTTCAGAAGCTTCTTTCATAGCTGCACAAATTTCAGCGTATGTAGCCGGTTTAGCCAAGTTCACTGTCAAGTCAACTACAGAAACATCCAAAGTCGGAACACGCATTGACATACCAGTCAATTTACCGTTCAATTCAGGAATAACTTTACCTACAGCCTTAGCAGCACCAGTAGATGAAGGGATAATGTTGCCAGAAGCAGCACGACCACCTCTCCAGTCTTTCATAGAAGGACCGTCAACTGTTTTCTGAGTAGCAGTTGTAGAGTGAACTGTAGTCATCAAACCGTCAGTAATACCCCATTTGTCATTCAATACTTTAGCGATAGGAGCCAAGCAGTTAGTAGTACAAGAAGCGTTAGAAACGAATTGAGTACCCTTAACATAAGATTTTTCGTTTACACCGCAAACGAACATCGGAGTATCATCTTTAGAAGGAGCTGACATAACTACATATTTAGCACCAGCTTCGATATGAGCCTGAGCTTTTTCTTTAGTCAAGAACAAACCAGTAGATTCAACTACGTATTCAGCACCGATTGCATCCCATTTCAAGTCAGCCGGATTTCTTTCAGCTGTTACGCGGATTGCATTGCCGTTTACGATCAACTTGCTGTTTTCTACGTCAGCTTCGATAGTACCTTCAAATTGTCCGTGCATTGTGTCATACTTCAACATATATGCTAAGTAATCAACCGGGCAAAGGTCATTGATACCTACGATCTGAATATCGTTTCTTTTCTGAGCTGCACGGAATACAAAACGGCCGATACGACCAAATCCGTTAATACCTACTTTAATCATTTTGTTTAATTTTTAAAGGTTTTATAATATAGCTTTTAAACACTCTAATTTGGAATGTTGTTAAACATTTAGTATTTATTTCCTAAACGCGGTGCAAAAATAAGAATTTGTTTTTATATTCGCGCATAATTTCATATTAAAATAAAAAAAAATGGGAAAAAGTAGTTTTTTACAAGACTTTAAAGCGTTTGCCATGCGTGGAAACGTTATTGACATGGCAGTCGGTGTTATCATCGGTGGTGCATTTGGAAAGATTGTCTCTTCCATCGTTGCGGATGTTATTATGCCTCCCATCGGGCTGTTGGTCGGCGGTGTAAACTTCACAGATTTAAAACTACAATTAAAGCCTGCCGAAGTGGTGGATGGCGTAGAGAAAGCCGCCGTAACCCTCAATTATGGAAATTTCCTCCAGGCCACGTTTGATTTTATCATCATCGCTTTCTCTATATTCTTATTTATCAGATTGCTCGCCCGCCTGAACCGCAAGAAGGAAGAAGTTCCGGCTCCTCCTGCAGCCCCTCCTGCCCCAAGTAAAGAAGAGGTGCTGTTAACCGAAATCCGCGATTTGTTGAAAGAACAGGCAGACCGGAAATAACAGGAAAGCTCTTAGGATAGAAAGGGATTTTTTACACATTCGTATGTGTGGGCCTATGCATATAAAATATGTGTAGTTCCACACATACTTATATATATTCAGAATTGCTTCCATTGTGAAGACAAGATGAAGCTACAGCATACCAAAGCATGAAGTTTTTTACACTCAACTATAAAAATGCCTCTATGGTATGACGGATTTATAGTTTTTCTGAGTATCTTTGCGGCACGAAAACATTTACATATCATAATAATATGCAAGAAAAAATCATTATTCTCGATTTCGGTTCACAGACCACACAGCTTATCGGCCGCCGTGTCCGCGAACTGAATATGTATTGCGAGATTGTGCCTTACAACAAGTTTCCACATGATGACCCATCGGTTATCGGTGTCATCCTGTCGGGAAGCCCTTTCTCTGTTTACGATGAAAGTGCATTCAAGGTTGATTTAAGCAATATTCGTGGGAAATACCCTATTTTGGGCATCTGCTATGGCGCACAGTTTATGGCATACACCAATGGCGGAAAAGTAGAACCGGCCGGCACACGTGAATACGGACGCGCCCATCTCTCTACTTTCGAACATGAGAACCCCTTACTGAAAGGCATCCGCGAACAGTCTCAAGTATGGATGAGCCACGGAGATACAATCACTGCCATCCCTGATAACTTCAAAATTATCGCTTCAACAGATAAAGTCGCTATCGCCGCTTATCAGGCAGAAGGAGAAAAAGTATGGGGCGTACAGTTCCATCCGGAAGTATTCCACAGTGAAGACGGTACCCAATTACTGAAAAACTTCGTAGTAGATATCTGCGGTGGCAAGCAAGACTGGAGTGCAAGTTCATTTGTTGATACCACAGTGGCAGCCTTGAAAGAACAAGTAGGTAACGACCGCGTTATTCTCGGTCTAAGCGGAGGTGTGGATTCATCTGTTGCAGCCGTGTTGTTGCACCGTGCCATTGGCAAGAACCTGACTTGTATCTTTGTTGACCACGGTTTGTTGCGCAAGAATGAATTCAAGAATGTGATGCATGATTACGAATGTCTGGGTCTGAACGTAATCGGCGTAGATGCCAGCGACAAGTTCTTTAAAGACTTGGAAGGCGTGACTGATCCCGAACAAAAGCGTAAGATTATTGGCCGTGACTTTGTAGAAGTATTCAATGCCGAAGCACATAAAATAACCGATGCCAAATGGTTGGCACAAGGTACTATCTACCCTGACCGCATCGAAAGTCTGAACATCACCGGAAAGACTATCAAAAGTCATCACAACGTAGGTGGTCTGCCCGAAGAAATGCATCTTAGCCTATGTGAGCCCTTGCAATGGCTTTTCAAAGATGAAGTACGCCGTGTAGGTCGTGAATTAGGCATACCCGAACATCTGATTACCCGTCATCCGTTCCCCGGTCCGGGCTTGGCTGTACGCATCTTAGGCGATATTACCCGCGAGAAGGTACGCATTCTGCAGGATGCAGACGACATCTTTATTCAAGGCTTACGTGATTGGATGGTAAAAGATGCCGACGGTAATGATATTGCCCTCTATCACCAAGTGTGGCAGGCAGGTGTCATCCTGTTGCCGGTACAAAGTGTAGGCGTAATGGGCGATGAACGTACTTATGAACGTGCCGTGGCTCTGCGTGCTGTAACCAGTACCGATGCCATGACTGCTGACTGGGCCCATCTTCCTTACGAGTTTATGGCTAAGGTTTCAAATGATATCATTAATAAGGTAAAAGGCGTTAACCGCGTTTGCTATGATATCTCCTCCAAACCACCCGCCACAATTGAGTGGGAATAATCTAAATAATATCCACTGTAGGGCGGAAATTTTCTGCCCCCTACAGCGGATGATTAAAATTTCTCAATAACCATGGCAGACAACTATATAGAAAGACAGTTCGAACAATATCAAGCTAAAAAGGCCGCTTGGCAAAAGACACCCAAACATACTCCCAAGAAAGCGAACTCCAAAAGAGTCTTTGTAACCGGAGGAGCCAACGGCATCGGTAAGGCTATCGTAAAAGCATTCAGACAGGAAGGTTGTCCGGTAGCGTTTTGCGACAAAGATGAAACATCGGGACTGCAAACTGCCAAAGAAACAGGAGCTGCATTCTATCCTGTAGACATACAAAATAGAGAAGCACTGGAAAGTTGTATGCTAGCACTCATAGAAAGGTGGGGAGATATAGACATCTTAATCAATAATGCCGGAGTAAGCCTGTTTTCTGACCTCACCGAAACAAGTGTAGAAGACTTTGACCGAATCTTATCCATCAATCTCCGACCGGTGTTTATAACCTCAAGACTTCTTGCCATCCACCGCAAAGCTCAAGACTCTCCGCAGCATTATGGCAGAATCATTAATATTTGTTCCACGCGCCATTTAATGAGTGAACCGGGAAGTGAAGGTTATGCTGCCTCAAAGGGAGGAATCTATTCGCTCACCCACGCACTTGCCTTATCGCTTGCCAATCAGCATATCACTGTCAACTCTATCTCACCGGGATGGATACAGACACAAGAGTATGGGCTTCTCCGCCCCGAGGACCACGCACAGCATCCCTCCGGTCGGGTGGGAAAACCGGAAGATATTGCCCGAATGTGCTTGTTTCTTTGTCAAGAAGAAAATGATTTTATCAATGGCGAAAACATAACGATTGATGGTGGAATGACTAAAAAGATGATTTATATAGAATAAATCACCTCCACCTTTATCTGTATATTTCCCTTTCTGTTTCTATTTTTTCCGGCTTCAGCATCTTCTTTCCTATTTAGTACCCACACACTTCTTACTTTTGTCGCAAACTTAAAAGACAAAATATGAAGATAAACGTACATTCTATGCTATTACTAAGCCTCGCCGCACTACTTTCTTCCTGTGCCGCCGAAGGTAATGAAAAGAAACAAGACTTTATTGTAAAGACCGCACAAGCTGTCCCCGTTTCACATCAGGACGACAAAGAGTTCTCCTTTATCGCCCAACCTTTCCGCACTTCCGAGTTATCCTTCCGGGTGGGCGGCCCCATTGACCGTTTTGATGTATATGCCGGTAACCGATACAAACAAGGCAACATCATAGCCGAAATAGACCCGCGCGATTTCCGCATCCGCAAAGAACGTGCCGAGGCAGTCTACCATCAGGCAAAGGCAGAATTCGAACGTATACAAAAGTTATATGATAAGGGCAACATCTCGGCAAGTTCCTACGAAAAGGCGAAGGCGGACTATACCACCGCCAAAACAGCTTTCGATACCGCCTCATACGAACTGGAGGATACACGCCTTATCGCTCCGTTCAATGGTTATGTAGGTGAGGTATATATAGAGAAATTTCAGGATGTAAAAGCAACCCAACCCGTCATTTCTTTTATTGATATTGACCAACTTAAACTGGAAATCTATGTCACTCAGGATATTGCCTATGCAGCGCAGGCACTGGATACGATACAAGTACGATTCGATGCACAACCCGATAAAGTATATAAAGCACAGATAGCGGAAGTTTCCAAAGGAACCACCCGCAACAACCTCTCTTATCTGTTGACCGCTTTACTTCCTAACAAAGAAGGAAAATTACTGGCAGGCATGTCCGGCAAAGCCATGCTGAACCGCTCCTCTATAACAACAGATGCCTCCAAAGGGGTGGCTGTCCCTCAAACGGCTCTTTGCCATCGTCCCACGGAAGGTGACTATCTATGGGTAGTCGATACAAATACCCAAGAGGTAAACCGAAGAAAAGTAAAGAAAGGAGATTTGTTACCGGATGGTTATGTGACCATCACCGAAGGTTTACATCCCGATGAAACCGTAGCGACCAGCGGACTCCGCTTCCTGTCGGACGGAATGAAAATCAACGCAACCGAACTGTAATGCCCCTACGGTCAACAAAAACGTAATAAGACAAAGAAAAAAACAAATATGAAATTAGTAAAATACTTTCTACAAAAAAAGTCAGTCACCCTCTTGTTATTGGTCCTGATACTGGCCGGCGGTCTGTTCTCCTACATCAAAATGGGAAAACTGGAAGACGCCCCCTTTACCATCAAACAGGCACTCGTACTGACTCCTTACCCCGGAGCATCGCCCTCCGAAGTACAATCTCAGGTAACCGATATTCTGGAAGAATCCATCCAGTCTCTTGGTGAGCTCTATTATCTGAAAACAGAGAACCGGGCCGGACTCTCCAAAATCACCGTATATGTGAAAAAGGAAACCCGTGCAGACGAAATGCAACAACTCTGGGACAAACTACGCCGCAAAGTGAACGATGTACAAGGCAAACTTCCCACCGGAGCAGGTCCATCGGTCGTCAATGATGACTTTGGGGATGTATTGGGTGTTTTTTATGGCCTCACCGGAAACGGTCATACCTATAGGGAACTGGAAGACGAGGCTAAAATCATCAAGAATGAGCTCCTGAAAGTAAAGGATGTAGCCAAAGTGGAAATCTACGGAGTACAGACACCCACTATCGACGTATCTGTCAGCCCGTCCGTCATGACACAAAGTGGAATCACCACCTCTGATATAGCCCGAGCATTCGAAGCACAGAACAAAGTAGTGGATGCGGGAGGAATTGATGCCGGGCAAAACCGGCTGCGCATCGAGTCTACCGGAAATTTCTATTCATTGGATGATATCAGAGACCTGACTATCGTTTCACGCTCAGGCGAACATTTCCGCCTCGCCGATATAGCACGGATAGAAGAAAGTTATCAGACACCTGCCAGCAACCTGATGCGCATTGACGGCAATCCGGCCATAGGCATTGCCATCTCTACCGTCCCTACCGGAAACGTAGTGGATATGGCGGAAGCCGTGAAAAACCGGATTGACGAATTATCGCAATCCATGCCCCAAGGATATGAACTGACCTCCATCTATGACCAAGGATATGAATCAGACGTTGCCAATCAAGGCTTTATCTTGAACCTCATCATTTCCGTTCTAACCGTTATAGCCATTCTATTATTTTTCATCGGATTCAAGAATGGTACTTTGATTGGTAGCGGACTGATTTTTTCCATCTTCGCCACACTCATTGTCATGATGGCTTGCGGCATCGCACTTCAACGAATGTCATTAGCCGCCATCATTATCGCCATGGGAATGTTGGTAGACAATGCTATCGTGGTTTCAGACTCAGCCTTAATCAACATGGAGCGCGGAATGCGGAAGCGTGTAGCTATCATGCGTGCCTGCTCTGCTACCGCTTTGCCCTTGTTGGCGGCAACAGTCATCGCTATTCTTACCTTCCTCCCTATCTATTATTCACCACATATCACAGGTGAATTGCTATCTTCATTGGTTGTGGTCATTGGAGTATCACTGATGTTCAGCTGGGTGTTCGCACTGACGCAGACCCCTTTCTTTATACAGGAGTTTGTCCGTCGTCCGCGTCCCGAGGAACTGAAATCGGCTTTATTCGACGGGAAATACTATAATCGTTTCCGGAATGCCCTGCACTGGGTACTCCGCCATCGGTCGGTCACTATCGGTTCACTGGTAGTTATGCTGATACTCTCTGCCTGGAGTTTCAAATTTATCCCCAAAGTGTTTGTACCTGCGCTAGACAAACAATACTTTACCGTAGATATGTGGTTGCCCGAAGGAACGAACATCAACGAAACAGACCGTATGGCAAGTAACTTGGCGGACTATATTCGCGGACACGAAGAAACGGAAATGGTTTCTACCTACATAGGCCGCACTCCGCCTCGTTACTATCTGTCTAATGTAGCTTTCGGTCCTCAGTCCAACTATGCACAGATATTGGTGAAGTGCAAGACCCCGAAAGAGTCCAGGCAACTGCACGCGTTGCTGCAAGACTCCATCCGTCAGAAGTATCCCGAGCCACTGATAAAAGTGAACAAGTTCGAACTTAGCCCTTTGACGGAAGCCGTCATCGAGGCCCGTTTCCTAGGACCGGACCCTGCCGTACTGGATTCACTGGCAGGAAAAGCCATAGAAATCATGCGGCGCAATCCCAAAGTAGCGGATGCCCGTAACGAATGGGGAAATATGGCCCTGATGATTCGCCCCGTCTACGACCCGGTAAAAGCCGGTGCGCTAGGCATTACCAAAGCGCAAATGATGCAATCTGTCAAGTCTATCAGTGACGGGACTCCCATAGGAATTTATCGGGATAACGAAAAGAAAGTACCCGTATTACTGAAATCGGAAGGAGTCCATATTACGGACGCCCAGTCTTTAGGTGATTTCTCTGTTTGGAACGGAGAACATTCAGCACCTCTGTCGCAAGTGACGGAAAAGATTGAAACCACTTGGGAGTTTCCACAGATACGTACCTATAACCGCCAGTTGTCCATGGCCGCCATGTGCGGAGTAAAACCGGGACACACCATGGCCGAAGTACATGGAGAAATACGGAAAGAAATAGAAGCCATAGAATTGCCAGAAGGGTATACCTTCTTTTGGGACGCCCAATACAAAGACCAAGGTGAAGCAATGCAGGCCATTGCCAAATTCTTTCCTTTGGCTTTCTTGATGCTGGTCGTGATTTTGGTAGCCTTATTCGGCAATTTCCGTCAACCGGTCATTATCCTATGTGTGCTTCCGCTCTCCCTTATCGGGGTAGCTGTAGGTATGCTGCTCACCGGGTTTGATTTCGGATTCTTCCCCATCGCCGGATGGTTGGGGCTGCTGGGTATGATTATCAAGAATGTCATCGTACTGTTGGATGAAATAAATATACAGCGCAGGAACGGTGTCACTCCTTATACAGCCGTCATAGAGGCCACCGTATCCAGAACACGTCCTGTACTGATGGCAGCTACCACTACGATTCTGGGAATGGTTCCTCTGTTATTCGATATAGCGTTTGGAGGAATGGCAGCCACTATCATCTTCGGGCTGACATTCGCTACGTTATTGACATTATTTGTAACACCGGCACTGTATGCCATATTTTATAAGATTAAGTAATCGTACTATCACCCTCAAAATAGATATAGCTCATGAAAAAAATTAATATACTGTTTATCTTTATTTTTAGTGTTCCGTCCGCTACTTTCGCCCAACAAAGTGATTTATTGGAAAAGTACAGGTCAATGGCTGTAGAATACAACCATGACCTGAAGGCGGCGGATAAACATATCTCGGCCAGTATCGAACTGGAGAAAGCTGCCCAGAAGGACTTGCGTCCCAAACTATCGGGTGACGCCAACTTTCAATATACCAGCAATCCCATCCAGCTCACTCTGAACCTGCCCAGTATGCAGAATCCGTTGACCTTCGAAGGCAAGGATATGAAATACGGCGCCTCTTTCAGCCTATTGCAACCGGTCTATACAGGCGGCCGTCTACTGGAAACCATCCGAATGGCAAAGCATCAACATAGTCTGGCAGCACATCAGGCGGAATATTTCCGTTCCGCCGTGTGCTACCAAACCGATATGCAATACTGGAACACCGTAGCCCGTGCCGAACTTCTGCAGGTAGCCACCGACTATCGGAACTCCATCGCCTCACTCACTCAAACCATCCGTGAACGGGTGGAGGTAGGCTTGGTGGACCCACAAGACCTGCTCATGGCAGAGGTAAAGCTAAACGAAGCCGAATACCAATTGCTTCAGGCAAAAAGCAATCTTGAAACCGGAAGAATGGCGTTCAACTCGCTGATTGGGCTGGAACTAAATGAACCGACGGAAGTGGAAGACACTATTCCTTCCATCGTCATGAATGAACAGTTATGGAGTTTGAACGGCTCCAACCGGCCGGAATTAAAAATGGCATACGACCAAATCAACATAGCCGAAAGTTCAAAGAAACTGACAGACTCCAAATATAAGCCGCAACTTTATGTCGGCATAGAGGGAAGTTACTCCTCACCCGGATATAACTTCAAATCCGACCTTGACCCCAATTATGCTGTTTATGCCAAACTGTCGGTTCCTATTTTCGAATGGGGAAAACGGCGCAATGAGAAACGGGCGTCTTCTTTCCAAGTCGGTGCGGCTACCGATAACCTTCATCAAGTAAGTGACCATGTGAACCTTGAGGTCCAGACCGCCCGCGTTTCGTTATCCCAAGCAATGGAACAAGTACAACTGACCGGAAACTCACTGGACAAAGCCCGCGAAAACGAACGCATGGCATTGGAAAGATATGCGGAAGGAAAAGTGTCAGTAGTGGAGGTGATAGAGGCACAGAACTACCGGCAGGCCTCACAAACCAATTATGTGCAAGCCAAAGTATCCGCACAAGGATATTATTCCGCACTGCTGAAAGCATTGAATAAATACTAGAAAGTGATTATTATTCTACTCTTTGGCGGAATTAAATTGATAAAAGATTTATGTATAAAGAGTCGTGCATATTGTTGATATTTAGTAAATTAAAGGTGACCAAACTTTTAATAGACAAATATCGTATGCACAACTTATATACAATATTCGCAAAATCCTGAACATATGCAAGCAAGTAGCCGGCAATTATAAGTGACCAAGTACAATTGGATCTGTTTGAAACAGCCAATATCAAATTAGAGGTACTATACAGGTGTAACCAGAAAAAATGGAAGCCGACATTTCCGGCTTTTGCCAAAGCGAGAAAAAGAATCGAAACCATATCCTCGCAATTGTGTGACCAGTTTATGATTATGAGGAATTATGCAAAAAATACAGACGGATTGTTTGCCCGGATTGTCGGGAAGATTAGCGCACTTACAATCCTGCAATATATTAACTATAAAAATGAGAGACCCATTGGCTGAGTTAAATATGCACTAATTTAATTCCACAAACTGGTTTATTATATATATATCAAACAGTTCCATGATATCAAGCTTCCTAAAGTATGTATTGTCCATCTACTTCCAATAGCTAGCATAAAAATGACCGTAACAGCCAACAAAGTCGCCAATTTCCTTGATTGACTATCTTTCCGCATCAGGAAGAAAACATTTGTGACTCTTAACAACGCAAGCATCCACCGTGGAAAACTGTATACCGAACTCAGACCCATATGGGAGAAGCGGGAACTTTTTCTCTTCTTCCTGTCTACGCATAGTCTACATTTGAATATTGCCGAAACTTTGTGGAGAAAGCCAAAGGGCAAATGGCTTGCAGATTATCTTTCCACTGATTTCCTGCTCTATGCTACTAACAGGGCGTTGGCGGCTGTCGGTTCTGAATTCTGTACCAATTTTATCCATACGGTTTGGTATAAATTAATTTTTACAACTTACTTATCTACTTTAATGCATAACAAAATACAATATCTTTTTCTTTAGCCCCTTGATAAAGGGCATAAATTTGTTTTTCCCCACAAACTATATCAGAATAATGAAAAATTATTTCACTGTCTTTGTCTTTCCGATACAAATCATATTGATTATTTGAATCTCCTATTATAGTCTTTAATCGAATATTATGAGTAGATAACTCGTAAATTTCTAAACAATTGATATATCGATAAGCAGCAACTAAAGAATTTGTTGAAGCCGCAATTTTGCATTCATAAGGTCCTGAATATTCTTCCTCTTTTGGTTTTAGAGGAAAGTCTATATAATCCACAACTTTTTCTGCTTTTAAATTTAATAGTTTTACGGCTATTTCTTTAGGTACAAAACTTATACCAATGAACAAACTATCATTATACTGAATCAAACGAATATATGCTTTAGGTATTCCTCTTTGTTTATTCTATAAGGGGAAATGAAAAGTTTTATTCAGCGATAATGAATCAGATCTGAAATGATAAATCTCTAATTTATTCAGACTATTTGAATAAATTTCCACCTTGTATGGATCTTTCATTTCACACAATGATGGAACAATAAATTCTTTAGGAGCATTACCTATATATCCATCTTGTATACAGGAACTTTGCGAAAGATTGTAAATAGTTAAAAATGGACTTACTCTACTATTTAAAACATATAGTTTATTGTCATTTAGATACCATCATTCAGGATAAAACAGAAATGGTAATTCTATAGAAACAATATGGATTAGTATATTTTTCAAATCCATCTTTGTTTTCTTTACACAATAATATTTTTCTGTAGTTTGCTGGCAACTACAAAAAAACATCGCACATAATAATACATGCAATGCTTTTAAAACTGTATATTTATTTACCACCTTTTGCAATCTTCTTTCCCTTTGCCTATTTTTTCTTGATAGCAGCAATCGTATATGCGTTCATCCCCTTCAAGTATTCTACGATACCCATTTGCATTATCACATTTATTCGTTTCATCCATTGCTAACGCTGCCACATTAGCCAAAGCAAGTTCTGACAATTCGGTTTCCTGCTGTGATGTGTACACGCCATATCCTTCTGTTAAGGCAACAACCAGTGCCAGTGCTTTTTCATTACTTGTTTCATAATATTATTATTTAATGGTTCTGCTTGCAAATGCAAAAAAATAAAGTAACAAACAAAGCAAAAATGTGTTTTTCATCTTTGACCTTCAGGAATTTATCCGGAACGGCATGCATCCGATTCAATGAAAGGACTGCTCACCGCGCCCGTCCAGTACGAACTGCTGTTCCTCCCGTCCCTTCGTCAGGTCACGGAGCCAGAATACCGCATTTCCGGGCACGCTGTCGTAGACCAGGCTGTCTGCAGTAGCAGTCTTCCTGCCCAGCGACTTCCATCCGCCGATGCCGTCCTGGTAGAACAACTCGTAGGTGTCTCCCGGCTCAATGTAATTTCCGTCATTGTGCGGTATGTAGAGCATGTCTGAGAGGCGGTGGCTGCCGCCGAGGTCGAACACCAGCGTCTGGGGGCCTGCCACCCTTGCTTGGTAGGTGGTCAGCACGTCACCGTCGGTCATGCACGCCGCCCCGTGACCGTAGGCCGGGGCGGGCGGGTCGATCAGCCGGAAGGGAAGCTTCCGCCCAGTGCCGTATTCGTGGAAGGCGATCTCCGCCACGGACACGTTGAAGCGGGAGGGGACGGCATCCCAGCGGACATAGCGCACGGGCCTGTCCGAGGCGGACACCATGACATGCCGATTCGTCTTCAACGTATGGGGGAGCGTGAACAGGGTGTCCGAAAAGCGGAAGTCCCTCCTGAAGCTGCCAATCACCCTGTTGCCGGCCATGCGGAGCCCACGCTCCTTGAGATGGTGGTGGAAGGCATATTTCCTACGCAGCAGCGCACGAGTGGGGTTCCGCCAGTCGGGGACATGGAGGACCGTCCTCCCCAGGCTGTCCACATGGAAGGGATACCCGGCAAAACGCAGGTTTCCAGAGGGGTGCCGGTACATCGGAAAGAAGCGGATGCCCGGCTCCAGGTCGTGGAATGCCACCCAGTCCCGGCGCACCTCGCCCTGTCCTACGGGCACGAACCTTCCGCAGCTGAAGACACACAGTAGAATGTGGCCGGCACGGATGTCGCTACCGGTCCTTACCCATGCCACGTTGCTTCCGAAATATTCGGAGGTGACATCGTATGTCTGGCCGCCGAACCCGGAACGAAACACCTTGCCTTTGGGCCTTTCGTCATCCATCCCCCTTCCTACCATCGACTCCGCCAACCAGAACGGCACCAGGATTCCCGTAGTGTCGCGGACGGCATTCCACCAGTGCATGCCCGAGGTGTGCGGGGAAACGGTGTAGTGGTCGGTGACGGAAGGGATGCCCAGGGCCCTGAGCAGGTAGAGGGTGAAGTCGCATGACTCGCGACAGCTGCCCAACCGGTATCGGAGGAGGTAGCCGGCCCCCAGATGCGGCAGCGAGGGGAAGAGCTCGTTCCACCGGAACCCGTCACTGTTGAAGACCGTCTCAACGGCCTGCACCTTACGGACCACGTCGCTGCCGGAGTAGACGGAATCCACCCGGGCGGCGAAACGCCTGTAATAGGCCTCCCGCCACTCCTCCAGAGGTTCATCCCCCAGGCGGTAAGGGAGCACATGACGGAGGAACTCCTCCAGCGGGTAGTGCTCCGACCAGGGCCGGCTGTCCCATACGGCGAAGGCATGGTCGATGTGGCGGATAAGAAAATCCGCCGTGATTACCTGCGCATCGTAGACCCTGGTGCGCGGGAGGGAGGGTGCAGAGCTGCGGACCTTCCTGACGGAATCCGCCCATACCTCCCTTTCAGGTAGGGCGGAGAGCTGCTTCAGGCGCTTGAGCGTGTCGATATCTCCCCCTATCCAGCTGTAGCAGTCCGCCATCCGCTCCAGGAGGAACAGGGCAGCCCGGCGCTTGCGGCTGTCTTCAGCGTAGTGGCGGAGCACCTTCTCGAGTTCGGCCCGGTTCTTCCCGGCCCGTTCCCATGTCCGCTCCAACCCGTCATTTCGGGTGCAGGCCGCCAAGCAGGTCAGGACGGCCCCGAGCAGCAGGACAGCTGCCCAGCATGCCGTCCGTTTCATTTCCGTGGTCTTTCTCATGGTTCTTTCATCGCTTGTGGGTTTTCTGCTTCATGGTCAGCCCCTTCAGGGGTGATGCTGTGTCTCTCCAGAATGTCCGTCACCTCACGGCACATCTCGCGAATGGCGGAAGACTGCACCTTGGGCACGGAGAAGAGAACCTTGATGGCAG
Source organism: Phocaeicola faecalis (assembly GCF_021730445.1). Classification (GTDB taxonomy): domain Bacteria; phylum Bacteroidota; class Bacteroidia; order Bacteroidales; family Bacteroidaceae; genus Phocaeicola; species Phocaeicola faecalis. The sequence continues at coordinate 156,198 of NZ_JADNRM010000002.1, forward strand.
CCCATCCGAGCCTGTCGGGACGGTTGTATTCCGGAAGGGCATACAACTTCACCAGCAGGTAGTGGAGATAGATACGCTCCTGCAGTCTGCGGATTGAACGCAGTAGATACTTCTCCGCTTTCCCATACTCGCCCATTTCCTGTGCATTGCGCCCCAAAACATTCAATATCATCGGGTCTCCGTTCACCTTCAGGACTTCAAACAGAACTTCTTCCGCCTTGCCGTAACTTCCGGTTCTGTACAATGCCCTTCCGTACTCAAAACAGAAATCCTTATGCCAGGACATTCCATCATAAAGCCCGCCGTATTCTTCAGCTGCCGCCTTAAATGTACCGGAATGATACAAGACCCTGACAGGCATCCATTCGCGCACGGCCTGCAGGCGTCCGAAATGCTTGCCGTATGCGGTGGCGGCCGTCCATGTCACTGCCGCTGCAGCCACCACCAAGAGCACTCCGGAGACCGTTTTCCGCTCCATTTCCGCCAGCCATTCCACCAGGAGCGCCGCCGCCACCACCAGTGCCCATGCGGAAACGGAAGCCGGGATGCGGAGCAGATAGGAGAAGCAGGCAAACACGGCCAGCGACACCAAGCATCCGCCCCTGGCCGCCACAGACAGCAAAACGACCAGCAGGACCACGAAGAGGTAGCTCTTGCGGAACCGGTAGAAGAAAATGGCGCTGTCATTCAGGCAAACCGTGGAGTCACGCAGGCTCAGCCTGCATCCCATCTCGCACTCTATCGGCTTGCGGTAGAGCGCGAGAACGGCACGGTCCATCTTCACCGTATCGCCCTCGCCAGGGATGAACAGACATGCACATCCAAACAGCAGGTTCAATATTATGTCCAACCACCAATTCATTCTGCAGACAGGTTTACCGTTGTCATGGTAATGAAAATCATATTTAATTCTATTTCCAAAACGAAACTTAATCCAAGAAGCCCATGGATTTACCTTTTTCCTGTTATTTCCGAACAACTCGGAATGGTTTCCAATCCTGACCAGGTTTATGATGTCTCCGTCAATCCAGACCAGCAACAGGTCATTCTCCACATGGTACTCCATACAGCCCTTGTAGTCTCCGGAAAGCATGTGTAGCTTAACTTCCTGAGGAATCGTTTCGCCTCTGACAAACAGTCAGCAATGTACCTGAATGCCTTGACATTTTTAGAAAAGAACTTAATCCGCTTGAAGTCCTTATTGAATTGGATTGTTGGGTGCAGTTTCTTCTTCATCACTTCATCAGGTCCTCCATCAGGTCATCTACACTGTCATATATTTGCCCTTCTCCTTGCTCCGGACTTCTGCTATTGCCACCCTTGTTTCCTCCTTCGGTTCTGTATACATGACCCGCATGAGCAGCGTCTCCACGAAGTTGTTCAGGCTCCGGTACTCACGTTTGGCGGCCAGTTTCAAAGCGTCCAGAAGATTTGCTGTCGAGTCTGAATGCGGTCTGTTTCTTGATTGCTGTTTCCATTGTGCTATATTTTTTATCACAAATAAATAACATCCTTTCGAAAAAGGAATACCCTATGCATGTTTTAACATGTGTTACCAATCCCCCCAGAAGCATCAGTATGGTATTTTAGAATAAAAAGACTTTTTAAATGAGGTTCAATGATTAATATTATCTACTTTCCTATTACTCTTGATATTTATGGCTTTCCGAAATAGATACATCCTTCAAATCATATCTGATAATAGAATCAGAATCTGTTACTGCATATAGGAATCTTTGACTTTCATCTACAGTAAACATTCTTATATTATTCCCAAACGGATAATTATATAATAAATTTCCATCCCAATTATAAATTCTTAAAGAACAGTTTTCATTAGACCTTGGATCATTCTCCTTTAATACACTTAATCCGCCAGCATAAAGCCCCAATATATAATCATCTGTACATTTCCCCATCTTGTAGTATAGACAACGTGAATTAATGTCTCTTACTATACTTGAGTTTATAGATTTGCCATTGGGGATAATCTGTACAACTTTACCTGATTTTAAATCGGCTATGGAAACCATATCGAAAAATCTATAGAATAATGCAACCTTTGAACGGTCTGGATTTAATGACCTGTAAGACTCCTTCAAGAAAGTGTCCATATAAGGAAAATCCTCATATTTCAATTGACGAGTGATAATATCCTTGTCCGTATTATAAAACTCCCAAAAGAAATTGATGTCATTCTTGATTCCGGAACGTACAGGATCTTTTGTCATCATCAGATTTACTGAATCCAAGACATAGACACTATGCGAAGCCAAAAAAAGTTCTTTACCCAAATGGGGTTCAAACTTATATTGTTTATCAAATACTGCCTGACTGGATTCAAGGGAACGTTTTATGTTAAGAATACCAAGGTAATTAGGGTAGGACTGTATGATAAGTTTGGGATTTCCAGACTCGGTATACGACTGTGCTATCAATCCGAAAGCCATAACCTCATTAGGTCCGCTTCCCTTTTTAAGGAAACTTCCCAAATGTTTTAATGACAATGTACTATATGCCTGTATAATATTCTCATTATGATGTTGGGAAACCAACAGAAATGTATCTACAACCTGAATATCTGTTGGATAAAGCAAATCTATAGGTAGCTCCTTCTTTTCAAGTGAAATTGTTGTACATGAATCTGGAATATATTTCTGAACTATATTAGAAGATTTTTCTGTATCTCTCGCACAAGAACTAGTCAAAAAGAATATGAATATAAATAATAATATAGGATTCATCTTTCTTTAAATGATAATGCTGAATAAAATTTTAAAAATAACTTGCGCATCCTGAATCATATCGAATACGCAAGTTGTAAATCCACTTCTTCAACCGTTAAAGTTATTCAATACTCACGTATACATTGCAAACACTCATTAACTAAAGACATACCAGCAGGTTTATGAGATTCTATAGCTCCACATTCTCCGATTCCACCCATTGTTGTTTCAGAACATGTAGCATAATAATCCATCCCATATTCTGTGGAAAAAGCTGTATAGCACTGTTTCTTTGTCCACTCAGCACAATTAGATTCACTTTGTGCCAATGCCTCAATATTAGCCAAAGCAAGTTCTGACAATTCCATTTCTTGTTGTGATGTGTACACACCATAGCCTGCTATGCAGGCGAACGTTGCTGCAAAAGCAACTCGAATAATTTTTTTCATGGTATTTTCTTAATGTGTTATTATATTGGTTTTTACAAACTCTCTACGAAGCAACAAATACCCGATTTGTTGTATTTCAAAAAAAATGATTTACTTTTCATTTAATTACCTCCTTTCTTCAGTTGGTCTGATTTAACATGGAGTGGTATATGAATATTAATGGTTAAAGAACCATCATCCATATTTCCACTGTTTCTTATCCATCACCCGTTCTGACTGTCCCATGGAAATCCAATGTGAAGGATTTTTCTGATACATTGCCATATATGGTTATGGTGCGCAGAAATTATTAACTGCGTAAAGGTAGCTTTATTTTCAATATCTTTGCAATTTATAATAATGTTGTATAACACAAACTCTTTGGCGAAATTAAATTGATAAAAGATTTATGTATAAAGAGTCGTGCATATTGTTGATATTTAGTAAATTAAAGGTAACCAAACTTTTAACTATAAAAATGAGAGCCCNAACCAAACTTTTAACTATAAAAATGAGAGCCCCATTGCCTGAGTTAAATATGCACTAATTTAATTCCGCAAACGAGTTATTATTCTATAAAATATTGTAGCTTTGTTCACATGAAATGGAATGCTATATTATACGGCCTTTTGTTCTCAGGGTTAGGAGTCTTCTCCTATCTCCTGCTAGCCAATTATTCCGAATTATCACCTCAGGTAGCGGATATGCTTTATTCCAAAGGCGCCTTTATCTTTTTCATAGCCGCCTTCAATGTCCTCGGTTACTCCACCTTGCGGCTTAGCTCCTGGTTAAATAACCAGTATGCACTGAATCTCCGCAAACGCTGGAAAATCATCATGATTTATATAGCCGTAACACTGCTGTTCCTTCTACTGAACTATAGTCTGCTGATTGTCGGGAAGCTTTTGGTGGGTTCCTACAACATCTTTATTTTTCCCAATGGCGGTTGGCGCATCCTCATTCTGGTGTGGCTGGTAGAATTAGTAATCGTGGGACTACTTCTATCCAATCGTTCCATTCAGAATACATTAAGATTGCAACAGGAAGCCGCCGAACTGCAAAAGGAAAACAATACAGCCCGCTATGCCGCCCTGCAAAACCAACTTAATCCGCACTTTCTGTTCAATAGTCTCAACACGCTGATTGCCGAGATAGAATACAATCCAAGCAACGCTGTCCGTTTCACCAAACACCTGTCCAGCGTCTACCGCTATGTCCTTCAAAGTCAGGATAAAGCCTTGGTTCCTCTAAGTGAAGAATTGGATTTTATGAAATCCTATCTCTTCCTGCACGAAGTACGGTTAGGAAACTGCATCAACTGTGAATGTTTTATTCCCGATGACTATTCTGATGCCATGCTCCCACCCCTGACTTTGCAACTACTGGTGGAAAATGTCATTAAACATAACTCCATCACCCAAAGCAAACCCATGCAAATCAGCATAGGAATAGAGAATAATTACCTGATAGTAAACAACCCTGTCCAACCTAAAAAGAGCAACGAGTCCTCTTCGGGAGTAGGATTAGAAAATCTTTCCAACCGCTGCAAACTGATGCTCGGCGAGGAAATCATAGTCATCAAAGATAATCATTTATTTACTGTAAAAGTACCTTTAGGATATGAGTAAACTGAACGCAATCATTATAGAAGATGAAGTACCCGCAGCACGTCTGCTACATTCCATGATTACCCGTCTGCGCCCGCAATGGACACTGACCATCATACCGGGTAGTGTGGACGAAGCTGTAACTTGGTTTAAAGAAAATCCACAGCCCGACCTTATCTTCCTCGATATCCAACTGGCAGACGGAAACGCATTCGATTTTCTTTCGGCTGTGCATCCTTCCTCTGTCATTATTTTTACGACTGCTTACGATAAATATGCCATCCGTGCATTTACCGTAAACAGCGTAGATTATATACTGAAGCCTATCGATGAAACACGACTGCTTGATGCCATCATCAAATACGAGACTTTACAAAACAAGGGAATCCCCCAACCCCAAGAATATCTGGATACTTTGCTGGACACCCTGCAACATAAAGAAAGACGTTACCGCACGCGTTTCCTCATTTATGGCACCGACCGTTTCTGGTCACTCCAAGTAACGGACATCGCCTATTTTTATTCTGAAAACAAAGTTACCTTTGCCGTCACCAAGAAAGGACAAGAACACATTATCGACCTATCCCTAAACAAACTGATGGAACAACTGGACCCTGAACAGTTCTTCCGTGCCAACCGCCAAATCATTATCAGCATTGACTCCATAGACCATGCCGAACCTTACTTTAACGGTAAGATAGTAGTCAGCGTCCTTCCTCCTTATAAATCACAAATCACCATCAGTGAAGAAAAACTTTCTTCTTTCAAGTTATGGCTTAATTATTAAAACTTTTGAGGGTAACATTTTACAATATATGTATGGGCTTATGCGTACGTACATGTAGCCCGATGCGTACGTACGTGTAGGCTTATGCGTATATACGTGTAGGCCGATGCCACCGTATGTGTAGGCCGATGCGTACGTCCACATTAAAAACACAGACTGCTCACACTGAATGCTGCAAAAAGACCTTGAAGTTTTCAGAAAAGCTCGGGAGGTTTCTTAAAAACTTCACCACCTTTTTAAAAAAGCTCGGCATGTTTTTCATGCAGGGACAGATGAGATTATCTCCTCATTAAGCCGGTCATTCCTCTTTTTCCGTTCATCCTTACATTTTAATCAAAACACACAGGCAACCAGCGGGTTAAGAATGACAGAACATCCCCTCATTCTCCCTTCAGCCCTACTTCTCAAGTCCCTTCACAATCTGCCTTCAGCAGTTGTCACACCCAAAGAAAAATTACGAATGAAAGGAGGCTGAAAGGAGGATGAGGGGATGTCCACTCACCACCAAAACCCCATCAACAAGGCGTTTCAGCAGTCAATGAAAGGAGGAAGGAAGAATCACCTCACATGATTGGTTGTTGCATTCGGAAAATATTGCTTTATCCGCTTGCACATCCATGCATAACTTTCCTCACCTACCGAGTCGTCTGCACGAAACATAACGGAAGCATTCTTACCATATTTTTTCTGATAATGCTTCAATGTCTTCCAACTGATATTATATATACGTTCTTTCGGCTCATTACCTACGGCACCAATCAATAACTCGGTGCCATCTATACCAAACTTTCTCGGACCAAATACACTTACCATATACGGGCAAACTTCATCCACGTCACTAACTCCTTTTGCCACATATTCTTCACGCAAATCATCTAATGCCGACTTTATATCCTTCAGCATCTGAAGCACTAATTGCTTGTCCGACTTCACATCATACACTAAGCGCAGAAAATGAGGTTCATCCTTTCCATTCTGACGAACGTCAGCTTCACGAGCAGAACGCAATCGTTCCGCTACTGCCCGGCGAACATCAAAGGGCCTCTTGCGATAATCATTATCAAACAAAACCTCATTGTTACCATTGATAAAGATTCGATGCACTTGCGTCGTACGCCATACATAGCGCCCCTCCGGGGTGCGATGATGCTCCCACCATGCATCCGATTTCTCTTTAAAGAATTTAGTCATTGAAGCAATCTCTTCAGTCATCCTGCTTTGTGCCGCCGTGTCTTGAAGCAGTGCATCCTGTGCCACAACTTCCACTTGCGACAACATTTGTTTTTCACTCATTTCGGGCTGTGCAAAAGCATATACCACCCCTGTTGCCACGGGAACAGCCAGCAATATACGTAGCCGTACCCATCCGTTACTTCTTTTTTTAAGCATCATGCCAATACGATTTTTAAGTTTACTATGATCGAAGCCATTGGCCATAGAGTAGAGCCTTGTGCCAACAGCTTTTTTTACTAATAATAATTGGTATTGCACCATATTTACCCCCGACAAAATTACTCCTTCATCGGCCTCATATTCGTGCAAGTCACGCAATTCCTTCCACAATACCCACGTCATCGGGTTGAACCAGTGGAAAATAAGCAGGCAATGCATCCATCCCAAATCCAATGTGTGGTAGTAAGACAAATGCATCTTTTCGTGTATCAAAATGAGTGAACCATCTTGCCGGTAATCTTCTTCAGACATCACAATATATTTCCACCAACTAAAAGAACATACTTTCCCGGGAATAATCACTAATCGAAATTTTCCTTCTCTCTGCACCGGCTTACCATAGATAAGATGCCACAACCGCCCGAAGGAATAAACAAAGAACAAAAATACGCCAACGGCACCCATACCATACAAGAGACTCACAACGGTCAAAAGAGACAGACCATATATTTCTTCTGCTTTTCCTTGTTGAAGCGATAAATATTCTGCTCTTGTATCCCATCCGCTTTCTGTCGGGAATCCGGCAACAACCTTTGGACCATCCGATGGCGTTTCTTCAAGTATTTCCCCTACCATCATGACTGACTGTTGAACCGGCGAGGGGACACTGACCGATACAGGAATTAGAGGTATGAGCCAACAAAGCACTGTTCCCACCCAAAAAGCCCAACGGCTAAAACGAAAATGAGTGATGTCCTTCAACAATGTGATATACAACATTGTAAAAAGAAACAGGCAAACACTACTCTTTAGAATGAAAAACAAGAAAATTCCCATAAACACCTCCTTATCCTCTGCCTTTTTCGATGCGGGCTATCAAGTCCTTTAATTCATCCAGTGGCATCCGTTCTTCTTCTATCAATTGAGACACCACATTTATATAAGAATTATCATAAAATTGTGAAACCACTTCGTTCAATGCAGAACCTTTGTATTCGGACTCGCTTATAATAGGATGATACTGATATGTATTCCCATAAACTTTGTATCCCACAAAGCCTTTTTCTTCCAGTCCGCGCACCAATGTGGATACGGTATTATAATGCGGTTTCGGTTCATTATACAATTCGAGTAAATCACGGACAAACATAGGGCCTTTGCTCCAGAACATCCGCATAATCTCTTCTTCTTTAGGGGCTAAACGTTTCATAAAAGCTAACGGTTTAAAGTTCTGAGGCGAATATAACTAATTAAAATCAATAAATAACTAATCTAATTAGTTATACTACTATAATTATTAGTTATTAACTACACTGTTTTAGTTTAATAGGATTATTAACAAAACAAGTCCGGCACAGTTATTCATCAACCTGCCGGACTTCTTTTGTTATGAGCCTCCTTTTATTTCCTTCTAAGAATTGGAATCTGAATATTGAACGAACTTCCATCCTGCTTCATATTCAATGGAGTAATGGAACAAGCCGAATAAAGAACAATCGGATCATCATTCTTATCCAACACTAATTGAGGCCGTTCCAACCGATCCACCTCCATACGCTTTCCATTTTTCAAGATAATTTCTTTATTCATAAACAAAGAATGCTCAGGAAGTTTCCAATGTATGCCATCTTCAGAATACATCATAGCCAACCCCGGTTTGCCTTTTGTAAATCCACCGGTAAAATCTTTAAAAACGGCATAGAAACAGTTGTCTTTCCGGTGATACCATACAAACGGGTCTTCGGCATTCAACTTCTGGTTATCCCCCGTTTCAAACTCAAACACATAGTCATCCTGCACAATAAAAGGACCCTCGGGAGCATCGGCTATAGCCACTCCATGCACACCACGCCAAGTAGGATCATAAACATTTCCTTTAAAATAAAGATAATATTTCTTTTTCAAAGGATGATATACCACTGCCGGATTGACCAAAATGAGATTATCAGGCTTGGTTACGGTTCCTTCAGGTGAGGGTTCCAGCACATTATCAGGCTTCACCCTTGTACGCGGAGCAAGCAGGGGTTGCTCATTACATGAAAATTTACCTTCCAGTAATTCTTTTATGGAATTAAAGCAAAGCACTCCCAACTTTTGATTTTGCTGGAGCCTGTCCCTCCTGCTTAATTTTCCCTTTACATAAGCACCCTCACCCGGATCCACCGTAGCGCAATAATACAAATAGTACTTTCCGTTATATCTCTTGATATGCGGATTGTGAACCGACTGTGAATCCCATGAACGGCTATCCGGACGATATCCATCCTTATTATAGACAATACCTATATCTTTATATCCCCCATAAGGAGAGTCGGACACGGCTACTCCAATCATCGAACCCAGCAACCAAGCGTCTATAAATCTAGGGTGCTCCGGTCCTGATTCCATAGCGGAATAAAATAAATAATACTTTCCATCTTCCTCTGCCTGAATAGCCGAACCACACCAAATAAAATGATCCTTCAATGAGAAAGCGGAAAAGCCGGACGGAAATTCCGAATCTCCCCGTTGAATCAATTCCAAATTGACCAGACCGGCCTGCCAGGTATGTTGCGCCCACCCTTGCAACAAAGCAAGGAAGGCGAAACAAACAAATAGTATTTTTCTTTTCATATTCATCACTGACTGATTATTCATTACTGATTTTCTTGCAATAATTTACTCCTAACACATCATAATGCTGCCGGATGCTCTCCAAACGAGTACAGAATCTTCCATAATCCTTATTTTCCTTTTTACTCCACGCCACCTCGGACAAAGCTGCCACACGCGGATAAAGCATATACTCCATCTCATCAAGCGCCGACATATACTCCGTCCACAAATTGGCCTGCACTCCTTTAATATGTTTGGCCTCATCCGCACTCAGGGCTTCAGGAACCGGATGATAATGATAAGCTTTCTCCAAGGTAATCACCCGATTGGGATTTCCAATTTTCTTTTCATTGACTTTAGACTGAAGGCAATTGAAATACATATAAATATTAGGAGACATAATAACATCATATCCGGCTTTCGCGGCATGAATTCCCCCTTTCTCTCCCCGCCATGACATCACAGTAGCACGTTGCGGAATGCCTCCTTCCAATATTTCATCCCAACCGATAATTTTCTTTCCTTTAGCATTGAGATAGTTCTCAATCCGATTGATGAAATAGGTCTGTAATTCAGCCTCCTTTGTCAAATGTTCCTGCTTCATTCGCTCCTGACAGTGTACACAATTCTTCCAACGGATGCGTGGAGCCTCATCCCCACCTAAATGGATATAGCTGGAAGGGAAAAGTTCCACTACCTCATCCAAAATATTCTGCATAAAGGTAAAAGTAGACTCCTTGGTACAATAAATATCATTGAAAACACCCCAACGGCCTTCCACTTCGAAAGGGCCTCCCGTACAGGAATATTCAGGATAAGCAGTCAGTGCCGCTACGCTATGTCCCGGCATTTCTATCTCAGGAATAATTTCCACAAAACGCTTCTTTGCGTATGCTACTACTTCCTTAATGTCTTCTTGTGTATAGAATCCGCCATAGCGTTTGGTATCCCACTCGGTAGGATTATCCCACATATATCCCACAATCGTTTTCTTACGGTAACCGCCAACGGTAGTCAGTTTGGGATATTTCTTGATTTCGATACGCCACCCCTGGTCATCAGTCAAATGCCAGTGAAGGATATTCAATTTATGAAAAGCAAGCAAGTCAATGTGACGCTTTACATCTTCCTTTGGAATAAAGTGGCGGGAAACATCAAGCATCACTCCGCGATAAGAGAATGCAGGCGAATCTTCTATCACCACACAAGGGATATTCCATTTTACTTTTTCCGCCACCAGCCGGTCACTTTCAATGGCAGCAGGCAATAATTGGCGCAAAGTTTGAAACGCATAGAAAATGCCTTTAGGGGTCTTGGCATCTATATGGATAGAAGATGAAGAGACTGTCAGCCTGTATGATTCCTCATTGGGAAGCGATGTGTTAAGCCGGCAACGGATTACATTGGAAGAACGGGGGGTAGAAGAGACCTCTAATGAGAACCCGGCAGCCGTGTCAAACAATTCATTCCAGAAAGATACAGCATTACGCATCTCCTCGTTATCTACTGACAAAGTAATTACAGTTTTGTCATTTACCGTAAAGTTGCCTCTTTTTTCGATGCACTTCTGCGGCATCGGGATAATGGATACCGATGCCTGCAAAGTACCGAACAACAACACTAAAAATGAAAAGGTTAGAATTAATTTCTTCATGGTTTATTTTTTATTTGTTGGATAATTCGGACTATATAAAAGATTCTTATTGCGGATGACCAACTTGCCATCTTTCACCCACTCCTCTCCTCTTTCCTGCAAATGTCCGGCCATCGCTTTTCGCATCTTTTCCAATGTTTTTCCGGAAGCCTTGGCTTTTGACAAATCATGCAATTCGTATGGGTCTTTTGACAAATCGAACAATTGTTCCTCACCTGTACGGAAAAACCAGATATACTTTATTTTTCCATCCGTCAAGGCACACCAATAATTATCCGCCCAATAAGCGGTGGAATGTTCTATATCAATATATTCACGCCAGGGAGCTTTCCCTTTTTCCAATAAAGGAAGTAAAGACAGACCGTCCATTTCTTCCGGAATCCGGCAGCCGTTCAATGCCAGAAAAGTAGGAAGCAAGTCGCGTAACTCCACCGGAGCCTCTATTTTTTCACCGGGTTTCAGGCTACTCTTCATGTTTTCGGGCAACTTGACAATAAAAGGAATAGCTGCCGAGCCTTCATAAGCATACGTTTTACGCCACAAATGATGATCTCCCAACATATCGCCATGATCGGCAACAAAGCATATCAACGCATTGTCATACATCCCTTTCTTTTTCAGTTCATCCACGATACGCCCTACCTGCTCGTCAATAAAAGTAACCGAAGCGTAATAATACTTACGAGAATTCCGGGCATATTCCACTCCATAGTTTCCTACAGCCGCTTCAGGATTTTTTTCGGGATGAGTATCTATTGCCAGATCCTTGCACCAGTCACCTACAGCAGGGGCGGGTATTTCTCTGCCCTCATACTTATCCACTATTCGCTGAGGGGGATCATACGGACTATGCGGGCGGGCAAAAGATACTTTCAGGAATAAAGGCTGTTCAGAAGAATAACCTTTTATCGCCTCCACCGCCCTGTCTCCTGTCCATACAGTAGGATGCAACCGTTCGGGCAAAGCATACGCTTTCGCTCCGTGGGCATTCCACTCCACCCCCGTACTGTCGGGATTCAGCCCGAAAGCCTGCGTATTGAACCATTTACGATAATCACTCATAAAATAAGGAGACTCCACACGTCCGCTTTCATCCAGGATAGTCGCTTCGAATCCATGCAACACATTCTGCGGATGCCAATGCATTTTTCCTATTCCCAATGTGTGATAACCCAAGTCTTTCAACATCTGCGGCATTTCATATTGATAATGCTCCGCCACTTGTCCATATCCTAACAAGCCATGATGCCAGGGAGACATACCCGTGAGCATACCCGCACGTGCCGGAGTACTGCTTGGAGCAGCAGTATAGGCATTACAAAACAAATGTCCATCGGCTGCCAAGCGATCCACATTTGGAGAAATCACAGCTTCATTTCCCGCACACCCCAATGCATCCCAACGTTGTTGGTCAGTCATTATCAAGATGATATGCGGTTGTTTCTTTTCCGGTTGTGCAGCCTGTCCGGACATAGCGGACAAACCAAGGCTACCGGCCATACACCATCCTACATAGTTATACTTTTTCATTACTTATCAGTTTTTAGAAAATAAAATATCCAATTCCGCTACCCCCATGCTCTTTTGGCCACCTACTGTTGACAATGCACGGAAACGGATATAGCGTCCTTTATGCGTCTGCCGGAAAATCACCTGCTGTTCTACAGGATTGTTCTGAATATTGGCAAACTCTCCATGGGCTGCCTCCTCCCATCGGGTTCCATCCAAAGAAATTTCAACCCTATATTTTACAATGATTCCATTAGCCCATCGTGCCTGATCGGGTAGATAACTTATACCGGTTATTTCCTTTTCCGATTTCAAGTCGACCTCAAGCATGTCTTTTCCAACCCAAGTTGTATGCTGGTTTTCATCAAAGACAAGTGTACCGGCTTTATCAGGCAAGGTGCTCCAGTGAGCCTTACTACCGGTAAAGGTACGCGTAGCAGTTGTTGACTTTTTCTTTCCGTCCACCGCTACCGCTTTAATAATCCGATTACCGTCTGCCGGAACAGGCGACTGGTAACGAAGGCTTACACCCGGTTGCGGTTCTTTACCATCTGTAGTATAATAGATAGAAGCATCCTTATTGCTGCATACCAACTTCACCTCTCCATCCTTATTTCTGGTAATCACAGGAGCATCCAGCGGAGTTTCCGCTTTAAAGACCTGTATTTCTGCCAGACAAGGTGCCTCCCATGCATCTGTTATCCGTATTCGCAGACGTGAAGCAGTGACTTCGGGAAAACGCAGAATCCGTTTATAACCGATAGTAGTCTGTTCATCCAATTTCTGCCAATTTCCATTATTAAAATATTCTACAACAAACTGTTTTACTCTTTGCCCTTTCTCAATAAACTCTTGTAACAGCAAACGGTTGAAAGTTAATTCTTTTCCAAAATCCACTTCCAATGTAGGTGTTTTTGTATCAGCTTCCCAATATGTACTTCGATTACCATCCAAAGCATATTTCAACTTCTTGCTGTTCCCGCCTGTCGCCTTCATCTTTTTATCAACAAGATTCTTTTTTAGTTCAGAGGTATATCGCCGATGCCATTCTACCAAGCGCAAAGAATCCTGCTCAGGAATCAACCCCTCCTGATTGGGAGTCAGATTAAGCAATAACAAGCTGTTACGCCCCACACTCTCATAATAAATATCGGTCAATTTGGACAATGACTTCAGTTTATGATCCTCCGAGGCATGATAATACCAACCGGGACGGACAGATACATCGGTTTCTGAAGGAATCCATAACGTACCATCCGCATGTCCACGCATCCACTGCTTACCATTTGGTATTCCCTTATCATAAAGCTCCGGCTTTCTCACTGTACTCCAATGTTCTTCCAAAGCATATCCTTCCTCATTGCCTACCCAGCGAATGTTCTGTGCACTTCCCCCATGCACCACACAGTTGGGTTGCAATTCATATACCATTTCTGTCAAAGATTCCCATGGATAGTAATCTGCGGCAATCTTTCGGGTATGTAAGGAATCTGTACTATAATAACCACGTCCCCCATTGGCGCCATCAAACCAAAACTCATACAATTCCCCATAATTAGTCAGCAATTCGCGCAACTGATTGCGGAAATAAGTAATGTATTCCGGTTTTCCATAATCAGGATGGTTACAATCCCAAGGAGAAAGGTACAGCCCCACTTTCATCCCATACTCATGACAAGCATCTACAAATTCGCGTACCAAATCGCCTTTTCCGTTTTTCCACGGAGAATTCTTCACACTGTATTCCGTATAAGCCGACGGCCACAAACAAAACCCGTCATGATGCTTGGCGGTAAGAATCACTCCTTTCAGCCCCGCTTCCTTGCAAGTCCGTATCCATTGACGACAATCCAACTTAGTCGGATTAAAGATGGCAGGGGACTCATTGCCATACCCCCACTCCATGTCCGTATAAGTATTCACACTAAAATGAACAAATGCCGTTGTTTCCATCTGTTGCCACTGCAACTGTACCGGTGTAGGTACAGGCAAGGTCTGTGCCTTTACCGGAAAGCATAAAACTCCCAATATGGCACTTAATAAAAATGTCTTATTCATCATCTTTATTTTACAAAAATTGTATCGTTATATTGGATTTGCAATTTCTTCAGTTCTGCCTGCATATCGGTCAATACGCCACTATAAGCAGGATCATTGATTACATTATGCATCTCGGCAGGATCTTTTTCCAAGTCATAAAGTTCCCATGCATCAATGTCATTGTAGAAGTGAATCAATTTATAACGGTCTGTACGCACTCCATAGTGACGCTTCACCATGTGTTCGGCAGGGTATTCATAAAAATGATAATATAATGAGCGGCGCCAGTCGGCAGGCTTCTCCCCTTTCAGCAGCGGCAATAAAGATACTCCTTGAATATCATCGGGAACCTTGACACCTGCCAATTCCAAAAAGGTAGGTGCATAATCAATATTCTGTACCATTTCGGTTATATCACCTTTCCGGTCAAATCCTTTCGGCAAACGCATTATCAACGGAGTACGCATGGATTCCTCGTACATGAAACGTTTATCAAACCATCCGTGCTCTCCCATATAAAATCCTTGGTCTGATGTATAGACGACTAATGTATTATCCAACAACTCGTTTTCTTTCAGATAATCAAGCACACGCCCTACATTATCATCCAGTGATTTGACTGTTTTCATATAGTCGCGCATGTAACGTTGGAATTTCCAATTAGCCAACTCCTTTCCTTGCAGATTCTTCTGATAAAAATCATCAATCACAGGACCGTAGAATGCATCCCATGCCGCACGCTGTCCTTTATCCATACGTCCAATAAAGCTTTCATATAATGATTTCAAACGTGTTTCCTTGTCAGGACGGAGCATCTTCAAGTCATAAATCATATCCATATCTTTCACAATACTCATCTCCTGAGCTGCGGCAGCTTCACGTCCCTCATAATCGTCAAAGAAATTATCGGGCAAAGCAAATTCTTTATCTTCGTATAAGGCCAGATTACAAGTATCCGCCATCCAATTACGATGAATTGCCTTATGGTGAATAAGCAGACAGAAAGGCTTGTCTTTATCTCGTTTATTTTCCATCCAGTCTATGGCATCATCGGTAATCAAGTTAGTAATATACCCATGTTTCTGAATGGTATCATTGGTTTGTGTGATGAAATCAGGGTTATAATAATCACCTTGTCCGGGAACTATTTCCCAATAAGTAAAGCCTGTCGGCAAACTTTCCAAATGCCATTTGCCGATTAATGCCGTCTGATAGCCCGATTTCTGCAATAGTTTCGGAAAAGTCTGCTGCGAGGAATCGAATACACAGGTAGAGTTATCATAGAATTTATTGGCACAACTATGTTTGCCTGTAATCATACAAGCCCGGCTGGGCCCACTCAACGAATTTGCAACAAAACTGTTTGTAAAACGTACCCCTTCATTAGCTATCCGATCCAAGTTGGGCGTATCCATATAACGTTTGTCATAGCAACTCATCATTTGAGCCGTATGATCGTCTGTCATAATGTAGACAATATTCAAAGGTTTTTCTGTTACCGGCTCCGTACAGCTGGTCAATGCGGATAAAGATAATATCCCGCCATAAAGTAATTTGTTACAATGTTCCATAAATGGTAATGACTTAAAGTTTTAAAATAGAGAATTCCTTTGTCGCCAAACAATCGGACCTTCTATTTATATGGCAATCGGGAAAGGGATGTTCCTAAAAAAATAAAATGTTTTTTTGAAAATTGTATTTTGAGACAGGGCAAACGTTCAATAATTTACACAACCTTTTGTAGAAGGAATATAGCGCATTTCTATAATGATTGTATCATGATGTTGCGAATAAATATATTATATGCCTTTATTGTATAGTCTTAAGAGACTTGCAAAGGATGTAAAAGTTATGCTTCTTCGCCTTATGAGCAAGCCTTTTCTTCCTTACTGGTAAGCCCTTTTTTACGGTTATATACTATAGTCTCCGACAGTGGACTATACAGTCCATTACAGTCGTCTATACAGTCCATTATAGTAGACCCTACAGTCCATTAGCGGAGACTGTAGTAGAGAACCTGACAGAAAGAGTTAACGATAAGGCAAAAAAGCCTTAGTATTCCCTATGTTTCCTGATAACCGGCTGTGCCTACGAAACATAGTAGATAGCCGCAATCTCGCATGTGTTACACAAATGAAAGACATGAATCACACAAAAGATACCTTTTTAGTGGAAAATGAGAGCAATGCCCTCACTTTTTCCCTTATCTCTCACCTGTATCTCTCATCATTGAAACGCCTTGTATATATGGGTTTCAGAGAAATAGGTGAGAGCATGAGAGATAAAACACAAACATAAAATTAATAGAGAGAATCAATACAATTACAACCACCTGCGCAGACTGTTGATTCAAAAGGCATATAATATCGCTTACCGTCATGGGTAAACACTTTTGAATCCGGATTGGCTGGAAGAAGGTATAGAATTCATATCCCCAGCCATAAATACAGGTTTCTTCATAGAAGCGATTTCCTTTAATATCATTTCAGCAGAAGTTTCCTAATCGGCAGGAATCAATGAAAAATGAGTGGCTAAAAATATATATTTCTCATATTCTACAATTAATAGCACACGAGCTTCTTCGTGCCCGGGCAATTGTGTACATTGTAGGACATGATACGCAAACTGTCACCATGATCGAAAGCATAAGCTTTCCCCACACATAACACACACAATATACACATTTCATCTTCCCTTTATTTATATAGATTTAAAATCACCACTAATAAAAAGATTAAAACAAATACTCTTCTTCCGGCAGATTGGACCCTACCTCATCAAAAGGCAGCCGTGGAAAGTTCTTGATATATTGAAACACTTTAGCATCCGGTTTGAATCCTTTTAATGGATCTGAAGAATCCACAAAACCCGGATCTGAATTTGTTACCCAATTATTATGTAAATCCAGCCACTCCGTGCGTCCATGTACCACATTACCTATCTTATAGAACAGATTTCCTTCTATCACATTTCCTTCCGGATAGGAAGCATCATTCTCCCAATATTTGCTTAATGAAGGGTAGGCAACACTATATGGTGGATTCTGATAATTGACAGCTTGCAAGCGCTGGTCTATCACTCCACCGGGGGCTATCATACCTTTTCCCCAGTTCTGCATACGGTTATCTACATGTATGGCGACCGGAGAATCAATAAAAATATTATTTGAATAATGATTATC
The DNA here is from genome assembly GCF_021730445.1 of Phocaeicola faecalis. Lineage (GTDB taxonomy): Bacteria > Bacteroidota > Bacteroidia > Bacteroidales > Bacteroidaceae > Phocaeicola > Phocaeicola faecalis. The sequence continues at coordinate 174,117 of NZ_JADNRM010000002.1, forward strand.
ATGCCCTCCACCTATAAGTACAGGCAAAGAACCGGCCTTATAATAAATATTTCCATAAACGGTTGCCCCACAAGCCCCATCATCATGATAAGTGGCCGTAACACGATGGCGAGGACTTAATTCATGAAAATAGCAATAGCGGATTATATTTCCTTGTTCTGAAGGATCACGGCCATAATATACCGCACCTTGATCATCCACTTCACTACATACGTTCGTTATATTGCACAATTCTATGACATGATTATTACCATGAAACAGGATTGCCATACTGGGAGCATCATAGATGTCACATTTAGAAACATGATTGCCCACGCCGTCTATCCATATACCGGGGCGATAGGACTTCTCAATCCGGTTATAATGATGTATCCGGCAATTCTCCACATAGTTTCCGGCAGGAGTTAACGAAGCCCTGTCTCCTCCTCCCAAGCTGATACCTCCGGCACCCACATTATAAATATGACAATCCACCACACCATTCTCTGTTCCACCCTCACGGTCAAACAATATATTCTGATAAATCGTTCCCATTAAATCACCTACCACACGAGAAACAGGTTCTCCTCCTAGCTTATGCCCTTGCTCGTTACCTGCCAACAAAGTTCCTTTCCCTATGGATATGCCTACTCCACCCATATTGCGTATAACACAATTCTTTATCAAAGCGTGATGAGTATTCTCCATATAAATACCTATGTGACGACCATACTGGAAAGTGATGCCTTGCACTACGACATCTTTACAATTCTCAATCGCCATCAATGGGCCTTCCAATATAGAAACTTGCAGATTATTCACCTTTTCATCGGGAAGATAAACATACATCTTCCCCCGTGTGGCATCCATTACATATTCACCCGGTTTGTCCAGTTCTTCCAACAAATTCAAGGCGAACCATTGACGCCAAGGCGCTCCGGTCATAAAGCCATATACCGTATGCTGTGCCGTATGAATAGTTTTCCGCAATGTGTCTATCCTTGCCACACGAATCATATCATCGGCATAACCATGTGCAAAATATCCGCTTATCCACATATTCTCTATATTTCTCCAATGAGACGGACGCTCTTCGGCATAACCAAATATGGGATAAGGTGCTTCCTTCCCATCTTTAGCAATGCCCGATTCATCTATTTTACCAATCAATACGGTAGAGTCATTCGGCCAACAAGAAATATGCAAAGGCTGTCCATCTGCAAAAACTTCAGTCCATGCCGCCTCGCTAGGACGTCCGAATCCTGTGGCGTGCAAATCAGCCATAGCTATTCCAAGTTTTTTTAAATCTATTTCTTTCACCAATTTCTTGACTTGCGGTTGTAGAAGATTCAATACAGACTGGTCTTTTACTGATTTAAAATGTTTTCCGGCTATCTGTGTACCACCTGAAATAATGACTCTCTCATCTTGATAAGGGTGAATCGAAATATTATCCCGGTTTATTTCTATAGTTGCGGTTTGTTCATATGTACCTGCACGAAGTATGATTTCAGCACTCTGAGGAGAATTTGTTTCCTTAATTCTTTCAAGAGCCGTTTGAATACTCTTCAAAGGATGTGACAAAGTGCCTTCGGCAGAATCGTTTCCTTTAGGAGACACATAAAAAGTTACATCATTTGCAGAAATTCCGCAAACAGAAAGAAGCAGCAAGCCTGCCAATATAATTTTTCTTATTTTCATTGTTTATTTATTCTATAATTTCACCTATTAATTATCTTCCCCAATATTTGGCAATACTTATTGACAACATAGATGCTAATAAAATTCTTGTACTATTCATGACCATATAACTTTATTTTTTATTTATCGAAAAGTCCGTTTATGCTTCCTAGTACTTCTTACATATATATTTTTTTAATGGATTAAAAACCATCGTTTGATATTCTATAGCACAATCCGAACAGAGTATAAGTTATTTTTTCGTCTCTACATTGAAATCGTTCCAGCCACTAACTTTCCCTAGTACTCTTTTCCCCAGTTGCTTCACTTTCATATTGGGCTTACCGGAATATATTTCCTTAACCGAAGCTCCCATACCTGCAAGTCGGACAACATATTCTTCATCCGTTTGTGTGGAGAAAGTCAAGACATTATCCTTTCCTGTCTTAGCAAGTACTTTCTTGCCATCTCTGTATCGCAACACCTCACATTTCCTATTGCCCCAAGGATTCTGTATCCTACACGGATTCCCTTTCAAACTCTTTATGCCGACTTGTGTTACCTCAGCTTGGCCATTTCTACCAGCAGAAACTACAAATGCCCCTCTTGCCAACAAAGTAAATGCCATAGGAATAGAATCCCATACAGAAGGCACAGCAGGAAATACTCTGATTTTCCCCTCGTTGCTTTGAAGCATCATTTCATTTATGCCCGTACAATAATTACTCATTGGCTCCATGCCACACTGAAAGAAATCATGCGAACGTATCACATAAGCATCCTTCAACAAATTGTGCACAGAGGCAAGGTCGTAAATATTGTCAGGATAACCGGTCACATTGTGCATCAATCCTTGCGGATACATCTGATGCACATTCACCCCATTCCATATATACTTCAAGGCCGCATCCCCCTCTCCCATTCGCGCAGCTATCTGCGGATAAGGATAATGCGCGTTACACTCGTCGTCGTGCTTCAACAGATTCACAACAGCTTTTCCCAAGCGAGTGTCTTTATCATCCATGCCAATCAGCCCTGCCGGAAAAGCTACAGCTCCACCGTTACCCCAAATCCACGGAGAATAACGTTTTTCCGTATAATATTCCTCGGCAGGAGAGGTAACTTCACCACATTCGCCAAACTGCTGATAGCCTCTTTCCCATAAGTGACTGAGCACGTGGCGCCACTGTTTCACCTCATTTCTGTCTACATTCAATATTTCGGCCGCACGGATACAATCCTTGAAAAGTCTTTCGATGCAGTTGCGGTCACTGATAGGATTCTTCACATAAGCGATAGGAGCCGACTCATACAAAGAAGCCTTCAGAAAATATTCATTTTTTTCTTCATCCCATTCCAGCTTATCTAAATAGAAATGAGAAGTTTTCTTCATAAACGTATATGCCTTTTCTTTCAAGAAATCCTTATCTCCCGTAAATTCGTAATAATCCCAAAAGAGAGAAGCTATCTGCGAAGCAGGGGTAAAATTATTCCTCAGATAGTGCTTGTCCTTTCCCCATTGTATGCCGTTGAAGTTATGCGCTTCGGTAATGAGCAACGCATCATGCTCCGCTCCATACTCCTTTGCCAGTTCTTCGGCAAACGGTATCATCTTGAAGTATGTGTCTAGGTAAGGTTTCATCAGCCGCCAATCGTTTTGCGCACACAGTCCCCAATATTCCTGCTGCTGGTTCCAATGATGCGGTGCCCCCCAGTTGAGTACATCACGGTTCCAACGCCACAGCCCGCCATTGAAAGCTAACGGAAACTCACCTCGCGAACCTGCCGACATCAGATAGCGGCGCAGGTAATAGATATTCTCCAAATAATCATCACCCAACTTCACAAACGAATTGGACCAGAAATTGCGATACCACTCATCTTTCTCGCGACGCAATTCGTTTACCCCCTTCGCTCCCGCCTCATCAAGTAACTTCTTTGCCGCACGTACCGGATCTTCGTCCTCGCGGTCAGTCACCACGCTAATCATAATCGTGAATTTCTGTTTATCTGTCCTCCATTCGGTACGGCGCATATTCACTGTTTCCGGTTTTCCGGACGACTCCACCACCCTGCAGGCCACAGCAAAGTGCAATCCACCATCCGTTTCTTCCAATATCATTTCGCGAGCATCGGCCACTGCACGCGTTTTGCCAAGCCCCACTGAAGGGCTCTTCGCAAACCAGCCTCCATACCATCCGGTAAAGGAGCGGCTCCCCAACCTTTCCAACGAAACCGTAGCTACCGAACAATCTCCCAGCATTTCAGAGTCGGGTATATTCTCACATTCCACTATCCATACATTACGATCTTGCGCCAGCCAAGTACGAATAGTTGTAGCGGAATAACCCGTAACTGCACGGTATGTATTTTCGGCATTCGCCAGCGATAACCTTCCTTCAAACTCTTTCAAGTGCATCCAACTGAATACCGGCGCACCAAAATCAATCTTCAGACGAGCCGCATGCCTCAATAATGACATTCCGTATTCTTCCGGTTGTGCCTTTGTCCACAAATCATTTTTATTGATTTGCAGTTCGATGCCATTGTCGTGATTCCACACCATGCCGCCTATATCACCATTACCCATCGGAAAGCCCTCCGCTTCCAGTTGCGTAGGTGAAAAATAAACGATATCATGTTTGGAAAGGTAATTGCCATTCACCTCAAAAGGAGCTGACTGCATTTTTAAATAGATATAATCCGTATTTTGCGAATTCGCTGCCATTCCTCCGGCAAGAAAGGAATACAGTATAATCAGTTTTTTTATATTCATGGTATTTGTATTAGCAATTTATAAAAAAAATCCCGTTCCTAAAACAGAAACGGGATTAAACTTATTTTATAATTAGAATTTCTCCCAACCCGGATTCTGCTTTAAGCCAGGGTTCAGAGTAAACTGTTTAGACGGAATGGGATAAAGATAGAAAGTATCATCCCAACCTTTATCGCCCAATTCATCAGGACGAGTCGGTTCTAATTCCATATACCCCTCTTCATAATTCACATTACCATTTTCATCTACCAAAATGTATTTGTCAGGCATGCCACCTTGATCCGTTCTACGCATATATACCCCTAGTGGTTTTTGATTAATCCACCAAGGTGCAGTTTTCCAACGACGGATGTCATAGAATCCAAAACCTTCACCAAACAACTCTGTAAAACGTTCGCGACGGATTTCCCAAAGCACTGGTTCAACCGATGGATCACGGTCAGGATCAAAGTTGTCATTAATTTCAGCCACGTTCATATTAGCTACATTGACACGCGGACGAAGTACGTTGATTGTTTTATCGGCAACACTTTGGTCGAATTCTCCCAGTTCATACTTTACTTCCGCATAGTTGAGCAACACTTCTTCAATCTTGAAAATAGGCTTGTCTGCCGAACCTACCTGAAATGAACCCGCAATGGTTTTATCCCAAGTATTGTATTCCTTCCAACAGAAATAACCGGAAACACAACGCATCGGGCCGATAGTTCCCATCCCACCCTTTTCATAACCATAAAAATGGGGAATCAAATGCAAAATGTTTCCTGCCCAATTTGATGTAGGAAGTCGCTTACCAGTAGGAGTCGAAATTTGTTCCATTAAGTCAATGTATTCACGGTCTGATTCAGGAGATCCATCCATCCTACAACTTGAATTATTAAAGCATCCACCTTCCGCATAGTCTTCATCGGTAGAGTATCTCCAAGTGGTACCAGTGGCACCCATAGCAACTTTATGAGGAGGAACGATATTAAAATAGAGACGGTAGTCACGATTACGAAACTCATCATTCATTGTTTTGTCACTATAGGTGCCTATATTGTCGGGATGATGAACCGGCTTGCCGTTTTGCATCAAGAACATATTTACCGATTGTTTGGTAGCTTCCATAGCCGAAGCGTCGGAACGCAGATACTGCATTGTATTGTGAGCGATTACGTCATACACAAATTCCTTATAAAGAATAGTACCTGGAATCGTACTCAAATCTTCTGTGTTAAAAGAAGCATCGTAGTTGTTTCCCACATTCGGGAAAGCCTTCATCAATGCTTCGGAAGCTTTGAGAGAAGCATTCAAATATAGTTCAGGATTTCCGCCCTCTACCTTATGGTATTTCTGCCAAGTTCCTTCCCACAAGCCAAAACGTGAAATAAGCGCATCCACCACATGTTTATTAATGGTGTTTTTTCCATCAGCATCCATTTTCGCAAAGGCTCCTATATTGATATTCTCGCTGGCATAGAGCAAATCATTCAATACCAATTCGGCCACTTCAGCTCGCGGACGACGCTGAGGAATATCGTTACGTCCTTCTTCTTCTGTCAGCACATGATCAATCCAAGGTACATCTCCGTAACGCATGATTAGTTCCACATAATTATAAGCACGGAAAAAATAACCTACCGAACGCCAATGAGCCTTTTCATTATCATCCATCTGACTTCCATCTATATTGTCAAGCAACACATTCACCGAGCGAATATAAGAAAACACATATCCACCAGTATTATTAGCATTGACTCCATGATTGGCGTATGGATTAGCTATACTACGCAAACTACGTCCGTTACGCACGTAATTCGCTAAGCGGTCTCCTTCCCAATAAGAAGTATTGGCTCCAGTCATATTATACCCCCGCAGCATGATATCCTTGTTGGTAAAAATACCGTAAAGTCCCCAAGCATAAGTCTTAAAGTTCAAACTGGTTTTGAAAGCAGTTTCTTCTGATGGCTTCTCTATAGGAAAACGATCCATTGAGTCATCGTTACAAGCTGACAATGAAGCTATTCCTAATGAAGCTACAAATATATATTTTGCTAATTTCATAATCTGTTTTTATTAAAGTGTTAAATTAAAACCGAATGACAACGTGCGATAGAAAGGATATGACCATGACAAACGTTCGGGGTCAAACCCTGTAGGCAAACTGCTGAAAGTAAACAAGTTTTCACCTGAGAAATAAACCTTAACATTGGTCAATCCAACCCTTGACACCCATTCTTTAGGGAATGTATATCCCAAAGTGATATTCTTCACACGCAAATATGCTCCATTTTCCACATAACGGGTTTGCGCACGGAAGTTTGAGCCCATGTTTCCTTGGTTGTCATAGATACGAGGATATTTGGGATTATCGTTTACCGGAGTCCATCCTTCTATAGTATTGGCATTCATATCACTGGGCCTCCAATAATCACTATGACCTTTAAACAGCGCACCGTGTTTTACACCTCCAAAAGGCTTGTATATGCTTTGATCTAACAGAAAAACATCCCGTTTACCTGTACCTTGCAACAGCATAGAGAAGTCGAAACCTTTGTAACCGAAGCCCAATGAAGAACCAAATTGAAATCTGGCCGCATCATTACCTATTATCTTTTGGTCACCGGGGTTATCAACAGTATTTGCACCCGGATCGATACGGTTCACACTGTTTTCATCGTCACGCAAGTTCTTGAACTTAATGTCACCCGGTCGTACTGTTACTCCTTGAATAGAAGCAATCCCTTCTTTCAGTGTCCATACACCATCTTGCCAGCCCTTTATACCATCCGAAGAAGGCACAAAGTCATCAATAGCATAGAAACCATCCGTTACATATCCCCAACGCTCACCCAAAGTCATTCCTTCATAATAAGGCATGGCATTTGAAGGTAATGAAAATGCAGCATTGTCATACTTTTCAATAACCGTTTTGGAATCATAGATATTAAAACTTGCATTGTAACGCCAGTCACCCCTTTGTTCTCTCCAACTGATGCTCCATTCCCAACCGCGGTTGCGAAGGTCAGCAGCATTCATTTTCGGAGCAGCCGCACCGATTTCGGCCGAGAAGTCGGCTCCCGGAGCAAGCATTCCCTTGGTACGACGCTGATACCATTCGAAAGTAGTCTGCAAACGGTTATTGAACAATGACAAATCTACACCAATGTTAGTTGTTCTGGCTACTTCCCAAGTAAAATTGGAGCTTACCATGCCCGGAGTGGTCAAAGTAATAGGTTGCAACCCATTTAGAATCCACCCGGCTTTTACGGGATCCATCATGGCAATATAAGCATAGTTATGAATCAGTTTATCACCAAGAACCTGATTACCAATTTCACCCCAAGAAGCGCGGAATTTAAACTCGTTCAACCAACTTTCGCTCCACTTCATAAATTTTTCACGTCCTACTTGCCATCCTACAGAAAACGAAGGGAAGAAACCGAAACGGTTATTACGTGGGAATCGGGAAGAGCCATCATAACGACCATTTACTTCCACCAAATATTTACCTTGGTAATCATAGTTGATACGTCCGTATCCTCCGCGAATGATGTATTCTCCATAAAAATCGTTAGCGGTAATATCGCCCACACCACCGGTAATAGAAGGTAAATCTGGGTCAATCATCTCCAAGCGGCTTACTTTAAGTTCCTCCGTTCTTGAGGTTTCTTGAGAAAAGCCACCCATAATCTTGAAGTTATGATCTTTGAATGATTTATGGTAAGTAGCATACGCATTGATAGAGTTATAATCTACCGTAGTCCGGTTATTGCTGAAATTAGAAGTCTTGGGGTCAGAAATAGAAGTATTCTGCGGATGCATTAATGAATAATATCCGGTATAATTATGCGAAGCCACTTCTTTACCATCATAAGTATATTCCACAATCATTTCAAGCCCCTCAATAGGATGTATGGATGTACGTGAATAAATACGAGGATTCTTTGTAACAGTATTGTTTACAGCAGCCAGTTTAAGAAGGTTTTCCGGATTATCCCAATACTGTGTCTTTCCTTCATCATCAACCATGGTGCCTGTCGGAAAGTAATTAGGATAAGTAGCACCAAAGAAATTAAATCCCCCGGCATTAGGCATATCTCTATCTCCTTTAGTATAGCGGAAGTCAAGAGAAGTAGTCAGCCAATCAGTTATGTCGGCACTCACATAAGACGATACGTTAAGGCGTTCGTACACATCTTTGTTTCCTTTTTGTACACCATTGTTATTGAGATAACCCAGACTCAAACGATAAGTTAGTTTTTCCGTGCCTCCGGTAGCCGAAACATTATGAGTCTGCTGGAAGCCGGTAGTAAGAGCAGCTGCTGCATGGTCGGTATTGCCCAAGAAATAAGGACGACCGCCTTCGTCCATATAGCGACCACCGGGTTCCACGCCCTGCAATTGTCCGTTATGATATTGGTGATAAAGTTCACGCCAACGGTTCATGTCCATAGATTGAATATAGTGAGTGTCGCCAAAAGCATGTTGCCACATATCAAAGTAAGTGTCCATACTCTCCTGCTCGGGACGGCCAATAGAAGTAGTCCAACCTAAAGTGTTGTTATAGTTGATAGTCATCTTCTCACCTTTCTTGGCCTTTTTGGTAGTGATCAATACCACACCAAACGCACTTCGCGCACCATAAACTGCAGCCGAAGCAGCATCTTTCAGCACTGATACGCTTTCAATATCTTCAGGGTTCAACAGGTTCACATCACCCGGAACGTTGTCAATCAGCACCAACGGTCCCCCTCCATTAATAGAGGTTGTACCACGGATATTGAATCCGGTATTCTCTCCCGGAGCAGCCTTGGGAGTAACCACCAAACCCGGAATGGCACCTTGCAGAGCGGTACCTACATTGGCCACCGGGCGATTACCCAATACCTTATCCATAGACACCTGAGAAACGGCACCAGTCAGATTAGCTTTCTTCTGCGTACCATAACCCACTACCACCACTTCATCCAACACTTTCGTATCTTCTTTCAAAGTTACTTGTACAGGAGTACCCACTGTGGCTTTTACAACAGAATTACTATAACCAATATACGAAATATCCAATGTCACTTCCTTGGAAGAAACAGACAATTCGAAGTTACCGTCCATATCGGTGACTGTTCCATTGGTAGTTCCTTTCACCAATACAGTAGCCCCGATAATGCCTTCTCCTGTATTGTCCACCACTTTACCCATTACTTTTAAAGTACCCTGTTGCACAACCGGTACACTTTCAGCTTTGGTGGTCAAAACAATCTTTTTATCCAAAACGGAATACTTCACATTCGTACCTTCAAATACCTTCTCCAGCACTTTAAAAATATCACTGTTACGTGAAGTGACTGATACACGACGATTCAGATCAATATGCTTATTACTAAAAAAGAATCCGAATTCAGACTGATTTTCAATTTCCTTCAAGACTTCTCGGACCGTCTTGTTCTGCACCTCTACATTGACAATAGCCGTCTGTGCATACGAGTCGGACGCATAGGCCAATCCTAAGGAGTAGATAAAGAAAAGAACAAATAGCTTCATAGTTCGTGGAATTTTTTTCGAGGCAAGCCATAAGAGATTTGGTATCCTCGAAAATTGGATACTACAATTATTTTTCATACTTTTGTAATGACTTAAAGTTTTAAAATTAGTTAGTTTTAGCTTGTCGCCAAACAAGCTTTAATTAAAGACCGATTTTCCATACGGGAAGATACGCCAATATTTTCCCGTATGCTTTTTGTTTCTAAGGTGATAACTCTTTCATATTACATTCAATTTAAGGTTATTAATAGATTTCAATATGCGTCTTTTGTTGTGATGCATCCTTTCCGTCAATATATCTCCACCGGATATTGGATGCCAACTGAAAGTATTCCAAAATACGTTCCAGCCGTTGATTGGTGAAGGTTCCTGTATACGACTCATCCAAATGTGCATTGGTCTGCGTAAAGACTACATTATAACGTTTGCTCAAAATATGCAAAGCATCGTTCAATGATGTATTATTAAAAATAATCTTTCCGTCTTTCCATGATGTTTCAGTTTCACCCGAAGTTTCATATAAATGTGTTGTACCATTTGTCGAATCATACACTACTTTTTGTCCCGGTTTCAACGCTACTCGTTTTTTCTGAGCACCGGTTTGGAAACTGAAATTTACTTTTCCTTCAATCAAGGTAGTCGACACATCCGACATATCGTCATAGGCCTCCACATTAAAACTTGTTCCTAACACTTCTATTTGAGATTGATGGGTAGTAGACACGATGAAAGGTTTCTCCACATCCTTTATCACTTTAAAAAATGCCTCACCTGTCAGTTCCACTTTTCTCTGATTCCGTCCTTCAAAAGTGGAAGGATACCGCAATGTCGATTCAGAATTCAAGTAAACCACTGTGCTGTCGGGCAGAACTACCGAAGTCATCATACCCGGATTTGTCCGCGCCTCCAACATCCGCACCAGTTCAGGCTTATTACCGTAATACTGAACCAATGAAGCAGCAAGCAGCGGGAGAAACAGCACTGCGGCAACACGCTGTGTCCACTCCCACCAAGCTACTTTCCTTTTACCAATCCTTTTACCTTTTACTTTAACTAACGCCTTTTCTGTATTTACCTTATTCATTACATGAACTGTGTCCGCCGCCAAATAAAGCATCTCCATTTGCTTTACTATCCGGTGGTGTTCTGTTGATTCCTGAATCCAACTTTCTACCTGCCGACGTTCTTCCTCCGTTGCGATACCTTCGCAATAACGGGGAAGTAACAATTCTATATTATTTTCTTTAAAATCCATACGCATGTTTTTTAGGTCCTTCTAATTATATGGCAGTCAGGAAAGACACATTCCTAAACTTAAATACATTTTTTTTCAAAAAAATCTATTTTCACAGAGAAACTTTCTCGGGAGTCCCACGAGTTACATATCGCACAACAACCTCGGGTGTCTCTCCTACTCCCGGCTCGCAAGAGAAAGATACCGCAGAAGAAACTGCGGGAAGATGGAGTTTTCCTTCCACATTCACTCTTTCTATGAGATTATAATTTTTGTCCGTTATCATAGCTTTTCCATCAAAGTCGTACAGCAAGTATTGCCCACCCTCTAACTTGCAAGGAAACTTAACGACTCCTTCCGAAGTGGTAAACGATAGGTTGGAAACGGAACCTTCTCCTTCTACTCTCAACTGGAGTTTACAGGGACCGGAATAGGTATTTTCCCAAACCCAGTCCGCTCCTCCCGGCTGACTGGGTTGAAGTTCTGCCAAGTTGCAATGATAGCGTTTAGAAACGAACAAAGGATAGAGTTGATAATTTTTCTCGTCCACTGCCTGCAAATGCCATTCGGTCTGAGGGTCTTTCAAACGCTCTCTTTGTTCTTCGGTAAAGGCTCCGGCTTCACGCAAAATGTCCCAATGCTTAATAGCCTTCAGCAACTGGTCTATCTGTCCGTGCTTATTCAACGTGGAAGTATTAATGGTCATCGCATAACCGGCATCGAAACCGGCCGCTTCGGACAAGGCCCACTCCACGTCCTCCAATGTGGAGCATTCGAATTTCCAATCGGCCAATCGAATCAGAAACCATCCAAGCATACGCGGGAAAAGATTCCTGCGGAAAAAATCCTGGTTCTTTATTCTGTTAGCCACTTGCCCCGTACGCATCGCTTCGCCCCATGGCTCGCCCCAGTTCATCCGAGTGTGGATATGCCACAAATTATGATTCAAACGACTGGCGTCATTCAGCACATTATGATCAAACTGCGCATAGCAACGGGTTACAAAACGAGATGCGGCATATTCATCGTGTCCGGTATAGGCACAGCCCTCCAATCCGTCAAAAGAGATTTGGCTCAAACCGGTCTTGTTCATCAAATCAGCAATCCGGTCGGCCAATGTATCCTGCAAGACCAAATCCGGAAAAAACACTTTATAAGCATGATCAGATAATTTATATAAAGGAGTTTCTACAGAATGTCTGGACACTTTCGTCTTGAAGGCTCCTCGTGTGCAATCCTTCAGCAAAAAACAATCCGCTTCTTTTTCCACCTTATTATATATAATGAGTTCGTCATCTATCTGCAACGTGTTTAGAGACAAGGGCGTCTCAAACAAATCGCTTTTCAGAATACGTATGTCCGTTTGAGCGTCGGTGATATCTTCTTTCAGGGTCAATGTACCCTGCTTCAGCAAATGCTTGGAAGAAACCGGCGTCACATACGAATCGTTTGTCGTTATAAAATTACTGAGCGTATGCACACCCATCCCGACCAGTGGCAAAATTATCAAACCTACACAGAAAACCAATTGAACGAACTAATGTCTGAATATGGCAGTTTTGATATTTTATGATTAGACAGAGGCTGGGTTATGGGTGAGAATATCCATTTGAACAAAATTCTGTCAGAAGCACGTAAAAAACATCCGGGACTTATCTCGGTAGACCGTAGCATACGTGGCAAAAATGAAAATTACCAGACACCGGAACGCGGCATTCCCGAAACACAACTTGACTATCTTGGGAAAATTGTATCACCTTAAGCAATGATTGGAGATGAACACCTATTTAATAGTTTGTCATCAGCTCTACTGCTCCCTCCCAAAGAATTTTTCATTCTAATCAAAAGCAAAGAATTTGATTATTTAAGAGCTTTACTCTCGCTGTCAACGAATCTCGTTTTATTAAGATTTCCTCTAAAAAACAGCACACAGAACAGATTCCCGAAAAACAATATATTTTTTTAGTTTTAAAAGACTATATTTGCACGCAAATCAACCTTTGAATAATAAAAATGGAGTATCACTATGAAGACCAATCGCTGTTATCGGCCATTAAAAATGGCGACGAGAAAGCATTCGATGTGCTTTTCAAAAAATACTACCCCATGTTATGCGCTTATGGAAATAAATTCGTAGAGTTAGAAGATGCCGAAGAGTGCGTGCAGGACGCAATGATTTGGCTTTGGGAAAATAAAGAAGTACTCGTTATCCAATCCTCTTTAAGCAGCTATTTATTCTCTATTGTTCATCATCGTGCCATAAACCGTATCAATCAAAATGAAATAAAAAGTAGGGCTGAGAATTATTTTTATGAAGAGATGCAATCCTTGATAGAAGATGCCAATTTTTATCACATAGAGGAATTAACCATACGTATACAAGAAGCGGTGGCCGCACTTCCGGAATCCTATAAAGAGGCTTTTATGATGCACCGTTTTAAAAATATGAGTTACAAAGAAATTGCCGGAATACTGGAAGTATCTCCTAAAACTATAGACTACCGCATCCAACAAGCTCTGAAGCAATTACGTATTGATTTAAAAGATTATCTGCCTTTACTCCTGCCTCTGCTGATGAAATAATTGTTCCACTTTTAGTATACAGTATAAAAAAAAGCGCTCTATAAAATATGAAAACGCTGAAAAAATTATCGGACGGAATGTCTCCGCCCGATAATATAAACAATTATTCTACCGGCGGAATCTCTAAAATACTACCATAGCGATGATATTCAAATGAAATACTCTGTTCCTTAATATAATGAATAAGTTCCACACGGCCATTCTTCACCGGTTTAGCTGTTGCGATATATTTATCTATACGAGCAGCCTCTTCATACATCTCCATCGGAATATCCACCCCACACGTACGAATGCGTTCATACTCCGACATACTCTTCAAGAACTCTTGCAAAGATTCTTTCTTCAGTGAACAACCGACAGAATTCAATGCTGCCGTACGATCATCATCAGGCTCAAAGCTAATGGTCAGAGGAGTGTGGCAAATCTTAGCGGCCAGTGCTATCATCTGTGCGTCTTCATTCGTATCGCCCGGGAAAAGACGAAGCACCATATTACGCAGTGGCAAGTAACGAAAGACGTTTTGCTCACCATACAGATTATTAATATCACGCGCATGGGCAAATTCCTGTTCGTATGCTTTCAGATAGCTCTGTTTATAATCTGTAGCACTTCCGGGCTTATCGGTAATCTTCACAAAGCAAGTACAGTAATTAGGCCCGCCGGCTTTCACACCACCGCCAAATGCAGAAAGTTTCATACCGCCAAAAGGTTGACGGTTGACTATAGCACCCGTTATACCACGATTGATATATAAATTACCCGCCATGATGGAGTTCTTCCACAACCGTTGTTCTTCTTCATCCAAACTCTGCAAACCGGAGGTCAGTCCATAGTCCAAGCCATTAACCAGTTCAATACCTTGCTGTAAGTTCTCTATGCAAACCACACTAAGCATGGGACCGAACAACTCCGTTCGGAAAGAATAACTTCCCGGCCGTACCCCCCACTTCACCGTCGGAGCCAAGACATACTTATTCTTATCAAGGAAACGAGGCGGGACAAGCCAGGATTCTCCTTGTTCCAACTCTAATGCTTTCAACAGTTTGTCATTCCTATTGGTAATCATCGGGCCAACCACATTACCGGGGTTCCATACACTACCCACCTTCATGCTGGTTGCGGCATCTTTCAGTTTTTCCCTAAAATTCTTATCCTCATATACCGAACGTTCCACCAGCAACAACGAACAAGCGGAACACTTTTGTCCGGCATTGCCGAAAGCAGAAGCTACAACATTCATAATAGCATGGTCACGGTCTCCGGAAGCTGTCAAGATGATGGCATTCTTACCACCTGTCTCGGCAGACAACGGAGTGGACGGATTACTGCGGGCTATATTTTGCGCCGTATCCGTACCGCCTGTCAAGATGATATGTTTGACGGCAGGAGCAGAAGTGAGCACTTTCAATGCATCACGATCAGTAATAATCACTTGTAAAGCTTCCTTAGGAACTCCTGCATCCCAAAATGCCTTGGCAAACAACCACGCTACAGGAGCTGCGACAGTTGCCGGTTTCAGAATAACAGTATTTCCTCCGGCAAGAGCCGCTACAATACCGCCAATAGGAATGGCACAAGGAAAATTCCACGGAGAGATAACCAATACAGTACCTTTCGGCGTAATATCCACATCGGGCAAATCAGCGAACAGCTTCATACTAGTGGTATAGAAACGAGCATAGTCGATTCCTTCCGAAACTTCCACATCCCCCTCCACTACCGTCTTTCCGGTGACAGCGCACATACAGCCTATCAGGTCGCCACGCATTTCGCCCAGCCGGTTGGCCGCTTCATACATTATCTTATGACGTTCTTCGAGGGTGGTCTTTCTCCATCCTGCCGGATCTTTCTCCACAATTTCGATGATGCGTTTCACCTGCCCGGTATCTGCTTGAGACATTTCGCACACGCATACCTCATTATCCTGGCAACGATCCATATATCGATGGCGCTTATCACAGACCACCGTTTCTTTACCTATCTGCAAAGGAATAATTTCGGGAGTGTCCGCTGAAGACTTTTTCCATGTGGCAAAGATATTGCGTACCCATTCCTGATTTCGGGCAAGGTCAAAATCAGTATCCGGTTCATTTTTCATTTCATTGGCAGGTGGAACAGGAGTATATCGATGCAAACGATTCTGCGTACGTGTAGGAATATGGGTAATACAATCTTTCATCTTATACGCATCTTCAAACTGGTTCTGCAAGAAACGCCAGGTATCGGTACCGGGCTTCAAATTAAACGAGTGAGTAAGGAAATTGTCGGGAGCCGTATTTTCGTCCATACGCCGCACCAAATAGGAAACAGCATTGAGGAAATGCTCGTCTTTTACCACCGGGGCATAAAGAATCACATGATTGCCAAGCTGGGACTGTGCCCGCCACACATGGTCTGCCATCCCCTCCAGCATCTCGAAAGTCATATATTCGGCACTACCCAATTTCTGACTCAGCAGATAAGCATAGGCTATTGTAAACAGGTTATGAGAAGCGACTCCCACATGCAATGCTTTAGCATTCTCAGGCAATAGAGCACGTTCCAAAATATGAAGATAATTGGCATCAACTTCAGTTTTGGAAGTCCGCACCGGATTGGGCCATCCCCGCAAAGAGGAAATGACCGTCTCCATCTCTAGATTGCACCCCTTTACCAGACGCATTTTTATCGGAGCTCCCCCTTTAACCACGCGTTCTTTAGCAAAATCCAACAATTCTGTCTGAAACTCATAAGCATCAGGCAGATAGGCTTGAACTACAATACCGGCCGAATAATTTTTAAATTCCGGTTTATTCAGTACCTCCTTAAATAAACGCAAAGTGAAATGAGCATCTTTATATTCCTCCATATCCAAATTAACAAACTTGGCACGTTTCACTCCGTTTTCATCCACATAAGGATAGTCCATCGCCTTTTGGTAAAGGGCAGACATGCGTTTCACCAGCTCCGGAAAGCTTTCGGCATAGTTCAGTGCATGCGTCTGCGCATAGATACCCGAAATTTTAACGGAAATATAATTGATATCAGGAGCTTCCAATGCTTCCAGATAATGATGATAACGATGGTCTGCTTCTCCGTTACCCAATACGACCTCCCCCAACAGATTTACGTTCTGTCCGATTTTCTGTTTGAAACGAGTGGCTAGATGTTCCGTCAATTGGGGACGGGCCTCATCAAGAATCACTTTAGAGGTATCGGAACGGAGACGTTTCTTGATAATGGGAATAGCTATAAAGTCAAAATAATGTCCAAATGCCTGATACATTTTAAAAAGGAAAGCATCGCGCTTATTAAGAAACTCAGGTACACCGTAACGGTCTATCAGCTTCTTAATGCGTTCAGCCAGTTTCTTGCGGTCACGAATTTGGGAAGACTCATCCAGCATCTTTACCAAAAACTTCTTGTCTTGCGGACGTTGCACCATAATGGCATATTTATGCTGCTCTTTACGTTCCTCATCTGTGATGGTTTGTTCACATGTGTTATACAACTTCAGTACCCATTCCTGTACTTCGGCGATAGTCGGTCTGTTGTCCATAATATACTCATGTTAATGTGTGTAAGAAATAAGGATTAAAAAATCACCGGAATAGCTGAGACACAAGAATGGTTGGACTAAACATAACAGCACGATACCGGTGCAAGGTCTGAAGAGCTTGCTGAGAAAACCGGTCAAAAAGAAGTACCCTGTCCATAATTAGCTTGCTTAGAATGTATAACTGCTCAAATGCAAATATACACTAATTCTTTTATTATCAAAGAAAAAAGGGAGAAATTATCTTCTCCCTTTCTTCTTAACTTTTATGCATCCAAATAGAAGCAACCTTTCTTCGCACTGCAATCACATTGAACACCGACACACCGGCAAACAGTAAAACTCCCACCAGCATTGCCGGCCACATACTCCCTTCGTCCAACTGCGGAAACAGTTTTCCAATCAATTTCATGTAGCTGCTACGCACATACAGTACGACACCTACTGAAAGTATCAGTACAATGGCATTCAGGCCTAAAGTGAGGAGTTGATAAGGAAATGCCACTTTAGCCGGACTATACCCTATCAACAATAAATTCTCCAGTTTGGTCGTATTCTTCTGCAACAACAGATAGATACTCAACATTAGAATATAGAACGACAATACACTGATAAGCAATCCGACAGAAAGCACAATGCCTACAATGACTTTTAAAAACCAAGTGGTCTTTCCGGCATCCAGCTTATCGTCTTCCGTATCATATCCTTTGTCCTTAAAATATTTGGCTATACGGTCGTCAGTCGGATTATTGACTTCTACAATAAGACGTGAAGGCTCGCTCTTGGCTCCAGGTGCAAAGTTCTCATTAGCCCATCTCATAAATGTTTCGGGAACAAGAATCGTATTCAGACGATTGGAGAAACCGACAATATTTCCTTTAAAGACCTCCCTGTGACCGCCACCACTGATGCGGATATCAAGATTTACCATTCCCATCACACCTTCCGAAAGTTGCGGCAAGCTACGGCTCTGTGCAAACCCGAAATTATACAGATTCAAATAGTTACGTGGAATGATAATGGGTATCACCGGTTTGTTTTCATTAAACACCCACTTATCAAGATTCACGTCTACAAACTCATCAGGTACAGATTCAAAAAACATATCAGTAGACATTTGCAAGCCTACTTTTTCCATACCCATTCCCGCCGATACCTTAAACTGGGAAGGAGTAAAGGCTCCTACCTCTTTGGTAAACGACTGTGCCTTAATATCCTCCACTTCTTTATCTGAAAAAGTATTGCTTTTCCCTACAAATGCCCCCAGCGTGCTTATCTTCTTGCTGACAATGATATAATCTTTTTTGATAAAACTATCCCCTTCCGTAAATACCGGCAAAATATCTTTATAAAACTGAACACTCAGCAACACAATCACCATACCACACAGATTGGCAAAGAAGAAACCCGCCAATTGAGGCAAACTAATATGCTGACGCAATAATTTCCAAACCAATCTCATAGTTTCAATGTTTTTGTGTAGTTTAACTCCAAATGTTTTCCAATGGAAGTTACAATGATGCCGGCACCTTGTTTATCCGTTTCTTCCACTAATATCTTCGACATGAGACGTCCATTTTCTTCATCCAAATGACTGATGGGTTCATCGAGAAAGATGAAATCGAACGGTTGGCAGAGAGCACGGACAAGTGCTACACGCTGTTGTTGTCCAAAAGACATTTTGCCCACCGGAGTATCCCATTTATCGGCTATGCCGAACATTTCAAACCATACCTTAATTTCTTTCTTTGATTTATATCCTGTTAGGGAATTTTTGAGTTGAATATTCTCCCAAGCTGTGAGTTCGGTAAAAAGGCGTAACTCCTGAAACAACATACTAATCGAGTGTTTGCGTATTTCTACCCAGTCGGTTACAGAGAAGTTACGAATATTCTTACCGTCAAAACTGATAATCCCCTGATAGTCGTTGCGATATCCATATATGTAGCTGCAAAGTGACGACTTACCTGTTCCCGATGCGGCTTCTATCAAATAAGCTTCACCGCGCTTCAGTTGCAATGCCTGATGCCACACATCAGAAACAATAAAATCCCTTCCTGCAAAAACAGCAGGAAGGGTTTGTTGTAATTCTATGCTATTCATAAATTTTCTAATGCACGCACTATGAGTTGCAGTACGTTTGTATCCTTGTCTTTCATTACAATATTCATCTGTCCGTTCTTCCAGTCGGGTGCCATTACATCGATGTATTCACACGGTCCGAACACATTTTTCATTATCACAACCACTTCCTGTCCCAACATTCGTGAAAGATAAGGGGCAGCATTGAGTTCATTCAACAGTTCCACTGTATTGAAAGCCATAAAACTGCGGTTTTTAGTCACCTCAGATGCCCAAGTAGTATTCTGCAGCGAAACGCCATAACGTCTGCCGGCCTCATCAGCCATTTGCTCATTATTGGACAAATAGAACATCTTGTCTTTTACTCCGAACCAAATGCTTTGGTTATACATACGGAATTCATATTGGTCTGTGCCGGTTGAGTTCAACTTCATCTGCCCGCCCGACAATGCCAACAAAGGACGAAGTTCCTCAAAAGCTTTCAAAAACTCTTTATTTGTAACATCAGCGTACACCAGCAAATCATTAGTTACCAACGAACTAAAACCGATAGCTATATCACCGTGAATGGCAGAAAAGATAGTTTTCAAATCAATCGGCAACATCGGATTATCCAATGATTGTTTGATGGTAGGATTTTCACAAAGCAAGTTATAAACTGCCTCACCATTAAAATTGCCACTAGCCCATAGTAATGTATTTGCCGGAAAATATTCCATATATGTTCCTTTCAACGGTGTGGAGGTCTGTGTTTGCCTTTCATACAGCGCTATCAGTTCTTTATTCTCAATCAACGATTCAAAATCCACCACAATCTTTCCCTTTTCAAAAGTAGTGGTAAGCAAACATTTAATATCTTCCAGCTTTAAATCGGCCGGCATACCCATACGCATCTGCATGGTCGCCTCACGTGGCAACACAGACATATTGGCAACCACATTAATTTCACCTTTGGCATCTCTCAATTTTGCAAAATCAGAGGTAGAAGCATAACTGTTCGCAGCATCCTGACGCATCCATGCCAACACTGTACCTTTCATACCCTCGGGGTCACTGTCAAGAGTCCCCACCAACAGAAATGTACCGTTATTATAAGCACACAAGCCATTACCCACAGTAGTCCAAGTACATCCGCTTTCGCTTTTCAAGTCCGAGCATAATTGCTGTTCTTTTAATGATTGCATCAGAGATTTCACCTTGCCCTCGCTCAATACCTTTGCCACAACAGCGAAAGTATTGGAATTAGGGGTAATAAACAGATACACTTTATCTGTCAGTGAAAGTCCGGTCTCGGCAGGGTTCTTCACTATCTTCTCGGCTGTTGCATACGCTTCACCTTCCAGCCCGCTTTGCAAGACCTCCGTCAGTTTTGTCACTACAGACTCTCCTTCTTTGCCATTGATACCACTTTTTTGTGCCATTGACTTAAAGTCCAACGACACCACCATTGCCGCATCTTTGGGAATAGCATTAGTATATTCACTGCTCTCGGAACATGAGGCTAGGAGTGCCATTACTACTAGCAAGGCAAATCCCCAAATCGTTTTTCTCATACGCTTATTTTTGATTTAATAAATTCATGGTATGACAAGCTACCAGTGCCGCGGTCTCAGTACGAAGGCGCGATTTCCCCAAACTAATTGGTTGAAACCCATTCGCTATAGCTTTCTTTACCTCTTCCTCGCTGAAATCTCCCTCGGGCCCAATCAAGACAAGAGCATCTTCACCCGGACAAATCACATCTTTCAACAAAGGTTTCTCCCCCTCATAACAATGAGCTATAAACTTCTGTCCTTCAATGTCACGAGTAATAAATTTATTGAAATCCGTCATCTCATTCAAGACCGGTTTAGTCGCTTTCAACGATTGTTTGATAGCAGAAACCAATATCTTTTCTATACGTTCTGTTTTAATGACTTTCCGTTCAGAATAACGGCAGTTGAGAAAGGTCAGTTCGTCGAATCCTATTTCTGTTGCTTTTTCAACAAACCATTCGGTTCGATCCATATTCTTAGTAGGCG
This sequence comes from Phocaeicola faecalis, assembly GCF_021730445.1. Taxonomy (GTDB): domain Bacteria; phylum Bacteroidota; class Bacteroidia; order Bacteroidales; family Bacteroidaceae; genus Phocaeicola; species Phocaeicola faecalis. The sequence goes on from NZ_JADNRM010000002.1 coordinate 195,530, forward strand.
CCATAGCCACATGCAGATAACCATTCCAGCCTTTTTCCTGTGGAATGGTTTCCGTTACTTTCACTTGACAGCGTTTTCCACCGGTTGCGCTGATTACAGCTTTATAAAAACACCCTGCTCCATCAGTCAATGTCACTTCGTCTCCTATTGACAGACGCAGAACCCGTAAGCAATGCCCGGCTTCCTCTTCGGGAAGCTCGGGGTTTATGGCTATGTCGGGCGTATAAAATACATGCATAATTCTCTACTCTTTATCTTGTTCCTTTTGTTCTTCACGCCGTCTTATTTCATCTCGCAATCGGGAAGCCTGTTCATAATCTTCTTCTGCAACAGCTTTTGCCAACGCTTCTCTCAATACAGAAACACCCACCATATTGACAGTAACGGCAAAGGAGCTGTCACTCTCTTCCCGCAGATACTCTTCATCCATAATTTGAGCAGTGGTATATATAGGGCAGTTATACCGTAATGCCAGTGCCACTGCGTCCGAAGTGCGCGAGTCAACCTTTATCTCTTCCCCTGCTTTATCAAAGAAAAGATAAGAATAGTAAATTCCATCCTCCACTTTATAAATTAAAATCTTTTTCAAGATTACTCCCAACTGTTCCGTCAGTGACAAGAATAAATCATGTGTCCACGGACGCGGCAATTTATAATCCAACATCTTAATTCTAATAGCCTTCGCCTCTAGAGAGCCGATAATAATGGGCAATTTTCTATTGCCGTTCACTTCTTCCAGCACTAATGCATACGCATCTACAGGCTGCAAAGTAGAAGACATGTCATGTAACTTCAATTCTATTTTATCCATAATCCAATCTTATTTTATGCCCGAAACAGGCAATACCTACTTATTTATTATTTAATTATATTTCTTCAGGGTTATGCTTATACCTAAATATCAAGGCAAACAGCACAGCCACCACCAAAGCGTATCCCGCAAATACAAACCATGCACTGCTCCATCCCGCTACCTGTGGTGCATCACTGCCAAAATCTACAAAATGATTCACTACGGCCTGAGCGCTCAGTGTTCCTACAGTTGCACCAACCCCATTGGTCATAATGACAAACAATCCTTGTGCACTGGAACGGATGGCCAAATCAGTCTCTCTATTAACAAAGAGCGAACCTGAAATGTTGAAGAAGTCGAATGCCACGCCATATACAATCATAGACAAAACGAACATCCATACTCCCGATCCCGGATTACCCAGTCCGAACAGTCCGAAACGCAGTACCCATGCCAACATAGCAATCAACATGACACGCTTAATGCCGAAATGCTTCAACACAAAAGGAATAAGCAGGATACACAATGTTTCCGACACTTGTGACAGAGATATCAATGCATTGGCATGCTGCACACCAAAGGTATTCGCATATTCGGGAATCTTATCGAAACTACTGAGGAAGGGATTGGCAAATCCATTGGTTATCTGCAAAGAGACACCCAGCAACATAGAGAAGACGAAGAAAATGGCCATCTTTTTACGTTTGAACAGTAAAAAAGCACGTAGCCCCATCGCATCTACCAACGACTTCTTTTCGTTTCCTTTGCTCACAGGACAGTCCGGCAAGGTGAATGAATAAACCGCCAGCAGTAATCCGAAACAAGCGCACGAAAAGAACTGCATATAATTGGCTTGAAAGCCCAGCACATCTGTAAGCAACATAGAACAGATAAAACCGATTGTTCCAAAAATACGGATGGGCGGGAATGCAATCACCGGATCCAATTTCACTTTATCCAATGCTGTATATGCCACTGAATTAGAGAGTGCCAGCGTAGGCATATAGAATGCCACACTAAAAGAGTATAAAGCAAAAAGAAACGAGAACTCCGTGTTATCTCCCGATGTCATTCCATAATAACCGGCGGCAACCATAAAGACCGCTCCCATAAAATGGCAGAATCCCAAAAGTTTTTGGGCAGGCACCCATCGGTCGGCTATGATTCCCATAACAGCCGGCATAAATAGCGAGACAATGCCTTGCATGGCATAAAACAGACCGATTTTCTCACCCAACCCAATGTTATACAGATAAGTACCCATCGAAGTCAGATATGCGCCCCATACAGCAAACTGCAAGAAGTTCATGACAATCAGTCTGAATTTCATTCCGGTAATTTCGTTTTTCATATTTTTTATGTGTGTTCTTTTATAATACCTGCAAAGATATAAAACAATTCTATTTTTTGCGGGAAATGGATAAAAAAAGAAAAATCCCATTGGCTATTTCACAATAACCAATGGGTATAAACACGATTAAAAAGTTAATTCTAATCTCAAAGAGAGAGTGTGTTATATGAAAAATAGCTTATGCTTAATCATTATCTTTCACCAGCTTACCATCAACGTACACTCTACCGTTATTGACTTGTATGTTTTTCGCTTTTTTGATACCTGTCACACGCTTTCCGTTCAGATATACATCTCCGTTCTTATCAATGGTGGTAGTGGTCTGGCAAAACTGATGATTGGTGTTTTCAATAATCCAATCCGCATCGGCTATTTCCCTGCCATTCTTTAAGGGACTGATAATAATGGTAAATGACACATTACCACTCTCATTCGTACTCAATGTATAAGTACGTTTTTCATCATCAGAACGAAAGATAAAAGTAAAATTAGCCTTTTGCCCTGCATTTCGTCCTCTAGGCATATCCTTTATAGCTGTTTCGGCATATTCTTCATCCTTTTCGAAAGCATCGATAAGGCGCTTGCCCAATTTAGTATCTTTGACGGAATAAGTCTTTACTACCTTTATCACCTTGCGTGTTTTAGGATCACGCTTGGTCACTGAGTTAATGGCCACATCATCCCTTTTCTCAAGTTCATTTGCCATCTTATCGATTGTTTTTTGTGCTTTTATTCCACTCACACCACAGCACAGCAATACACAGGCCATGAACCATCTCAACAATGTTTTCTTTCTCATAATATCTAATATTTTAATTATTTACCAAATCTTCCTTTTCCTTTATCTCCTGTTCCGAACGATGAATTTCATCTATCCGCTGCTGTGCCAATTGTTCCACCTTATCAGCATGTTCCAATGTTTCGATAATGCACGGCATAATCTTCTTCACATCGGTTATGCGTTTACCGTCTACCTCTATATAACTGCCTTCGTAGCAAGACCATTTATGATTCTTTGCAGCATTTTGTCCCGAAAAGACCAATAATCCCAGTCCCAGTGTAACTACTACCATTGCCGCAATTCCTGCACTCCATGCCGTTACAGGAATACGAAGGCTGAAAGTTTTTTTCTTTTCTTGTTTTGTATCTTCCACAGTCTGTGGCTTAGGTTCTCCTTGCATACCTCCCTCGTACCAGGCAAACATCGGTGCGTATTCTTTCAGATGAGCAGGCACTTTGCCTGTGCGGAAGAAGCGATAGATAGCTTGTTCTTCGGCATTGGTCGTTTCACCGTCCAGAAAACGATTGATGTATTCTTCTATGTTCTTATTCGTTAGTTCCATCATCTATTATGTATCATAAATTGTTCACGTACTTTCTTTCTTGCCCGCGACAGATTAGTTCGCACAGCTATGGCTGTACTACCTGTCATTCGGGCTATCTCTTCTACTTCGAAACCTTCAATGTGCTTCATCCTGAGGATGGCTTGCTGAAGGTTGGGCAAAGTAGATATGGAATCGAGAATCTCTTGCATATTCTCTTCTGCCACCAACTTCATTTCCGGGTTATCCCCACCGCCTATGCGGACACCTTCTTCCAATTCCACCTTTTCTATCCGGGCTCCCCGCATGCGGTTGATGCACAAATGCTTGGTTACAACAATGGCAAGTGCATCTACGCTGCGGTATTCGTCCAACTTTTCACGCAAAAACCATAGCTTCAATAACACATCTTGCACTACATCTTCTGCGTCGTCGGAATCTTCCAGATAACGGATGGCCATTCTGAGTAAGGCCGGTCGCATTCGTTTTGCCTCTATTTCAAATTCATTTTGTTCCATGTTCACTAATAAGACACAGCCACACCAATAAACGTTACATCAAAAATAGTTTTTTTTAGGTTCAGCTTGAACATTTTGGGGGGATTTCATTCCACGTCAGAGAGCACGCTTTTGCACGTACGTCCGCATAGGGATACACGTACGTATGCATGAGGCTATGCGGACGTACGTGTGGGGCTATGCGGACGTACGTGTGGGCTTATACGTACTAACGTGTTTTTTCACTCGAAAGAATGGTTCATAAAATTCCTTTTGCATCCCGAATAAATCTACAGAAAAGAATGAAAAACGCGAATATCCGGGACCGAATCCTGAATATTCGCATTTCTTTTTTTCTTTAATTAGTCTTCACACTTACGAAATTCCCGCATTTCAGGATACATGACTGAATCCGTCCCCACGGGAAATAATTTCCCGAAGTTTAGAACAACAAAGTCGTGGCGGCAGTATCCATCCATTCCGTCATCAGACGATAATAAGCCGGATATTCTGTCGGAGTAATCAATTGTTTTTTCAGTTTCAAAAATCGAAGTATCTCTATCTTATCTCCGATTTTCTTTACCGCCACTTCTACCGTACCGATATTATTATCAATCTTTTTATCAGCCGGAAGTGCCACGGGAGTCATTCCGCCTGTCGTTTCTACAATACAGGTATACGTCTCGTCGGGCAAATAAGAAAGAAGAAGATTCACAGGACGCTGTGAGTTGAGCGTAGTCATCCGTCCTTCATAAGCGGCCCATCCTTTAGATATCTGCGGCAATGTATACATTCGATAACCGCCCGCCAAAGCCTTACCTCCTTCGGGAGTTATTTTCAAAGTATCTGTCTTTGAAATGACATGCGACTTGACTGCCGGTTGCACAGGACGTGCATCCATGTTCACAATGGCATAGAAGTCTCTCAAATCTGCTATTGCCTGATTTTCTACAAACAAGTTATTCAGAGCAGACAAGCCCACAGCGGCCTCATCGGTTGCTTTAAGAAACGCAGCTTTCACTTCTGCCGGAATACCTGCCGCCTGTTGCAAAGCAGCCAACAACACATTTTTTTCCTCTATTGTTCCATACGCCGAACGAATCACTTCCGATGCGGGACGCAAACGATATCCTGTTTGAAGCAATGACAGACGACAAGTTCCCAAACTACGGATATAAGTTTCCAACCGATTTACTCTTTCTTCGGTAGTTTTTGCGTCTGCTGTCAGCTTTTGAGCCAACTCAGCCACAGCTTTATCATCGACAACCGGGAATTGCTTTTTGAGCACTTTCAGGGCATCGGCTTTCGAACCGTAAGTAGAAGCTACAATAGCCTGCATATTTCCTGCCGGAACAGAAACATCCAACATACGAGGACGAGGTTGGACATTTTTAAGTGTCCAGATTACGGTTTTCATACCATCAGCAACTTTCACTACAGGAGTCGCTTTACCGTTCAAAAGTTCATAATGCAAAGGTTTATTGTCGGGTACAGACAGTGAAAGTACATACTCTTTTATCGGAGACAACTCCTCTACCGGCTCATAAATATCCAATTCGGACAGGTAGCCCGGACGAGTGATAACAGAGTAATCCAAATAGATAGTAGCCCCCAACTCAAGTCCGGTATGCACCACAACCATTTCTTTCAAGCCATTGTAAGCCGGAGCATCGGCAGCAGCCGAGGGAAGCACCTCAACAAAAGCATTATCGGGAGTCTTTACTATGCTTCCATCTTTCTGGCGAGTATACGATTCGTGTATCTTCAATTCTTGATAAGCAGGATTGTAAATGATGAAACTCTCACCATACAGACCATTCATTGCTGCATGAGTAAACAAGGTAAGTTCTTTTTGTACACGCCATTCCTGACTACCGTCCGCACGAAGCGTGTAAGACTTGGCCAGTTTGCCGAATTCTGCCTCGGAAACTGCCTTTGCCGGAAGTGCCACCATCAACAGTAGCACAGCCAACGTACATATATAATAGTATGTCTTCTTCATTCTACTTTACTTTTTAATCACTAAATAATCTCCATAAGCCTTGTGCATATTCACAGCTTCACGATAACAGTCCCAGTCCGAAGCCTCATAAACCCGTTTCTTCAAAGCAAGTTTGTTATGCAGAAATATTTTATTTCCTTTTTGTACCAACGAGCCTTCAAAATCTGCACTTTCACCTGCCATATCATCATTTCTATCAGGGTTTTCCATCTTATATCCGGTCGGAAGCTGAATGGTCTCATCCAATTCCACCAGCCGCGAACAAGCATCTTTAAAACCATATTTACGTTCCTTCATCCCGGTATCAATACGCAAGTACGAACGTACCTGATTATAAAGATTATTCATTACCATCGGACGGAAGCACAACATTTCTCCACCTTTCAGAGCATAATCGGGAATTTCATAACGGAAAGTTATTTTTATAGGAGCTGATTGATAATCTTTGGGATTCCGTCCATAATCCACACTGAGCAACCGAGCTTTCGGAGAGACGGCAAGCAGCTGACGTTCCATCGTGTTTTTCCATTCACTCTGAAAACCGGTCGTAAATATACGACGGATATTACTATCGCTCTGTCCTTCGGCCGTAACAGTAAAAGTACCTCGCAAAGTACCGTCCGCATCCAGACGATTATCCGCTTTAATACGGAAATAATGGTTTTCGGGCGCAGAAACCGGTGTCAGGCAGAGGTCCGAACCTTCGGGAACACCCGGCAAGTAATTCTGTTGTTGCTCGGCGCTACTCCATAGTTCACGACAGAAAGGCACCCAAGTCGGATCAAGAGGCATATAAGTTCCGTTACTCAATTTCACTACTGCCACACAGTGGTTAAAGTGGTCGGCAGGGATACTTTCTACACGGCTTCCAGCCATTGTCATCGCAGGATACGCCTCAAAGCCAGCCATACGAAGGAATGAAATTAAGGTTCCGGCAATATCCTTACATACTCCACAGCGGTCAGTGTAGTTCATCTTTGTATTATGCAAGGTATACCCTTCCCCTTTGCCCATCGAAATGCCGGCATAGCGGATATTATCTGCCACCCAATGGGTAAGCACGGCAATCTTTTCCATTTCAGTCTTCTTGCCTTTAATGAGTTCGTCTACCTTCTTCTGAGCTTCAGGCAATGGAGCAAAACTGCCATAGTCTTCATTCACCTTATTGAACCATAGTGATTTATCTTGCCATTTGGGAGTGGAAGACATCATCAGCTTTGGGGCTGCATCAAAGAGGTCTACCATATTCGGTTCTCTACCGAAAGGCATGATATCGTTCATAGCAAAAGTATATGCCTTGCGATTGCCTTCATAACGCATGGAAGAGGTACATTCACCCTGATAGAACTGAAACTGCATTTCCTTCTCCATCGGAACAACTACCTTGTAGACTTTTCTCACCGTAGGATTAGCACTCCAAAAAGGTACAATATCGTAGAACTGTCCGCGCATAGGAGGAATAAATTTGGAATCATCTTCTTGTGTAGCAGCCAGTAACGCATAAGTAAAACCTTTTTTTGCTATTTCATAATCAATTATATCACCGGGTTGCAATGCACCGACCTCAAGCATTATCTGGCGTGCTCCCCAGTAGATGGCACGTGCGGGTGCAGCATAATCACAAGTTTTTGTAACATCAAGGTTCTCCACATTTCCGTCTGCACGGTAGACCGTCACACGCTTAAACTCAGCATGAGCCGTCAACGGATCATAATCATACTTAATGACCCGATTGGATACAGATCCTTTCGGAGTTTGTACTTTTATTACTTTACATACGGCGAAAGAGCCTTGTCCGCTAGGTTGAACAGACACCAATGTACTGTCCAACAAAGTCACACAATCAGACTTTTCATAAGCCTTTCCTTGAGCAGCCTCTTCATAAGTTCTCCAGCCTTGAGCTGATGCGGTAACCGAAGCTAGAAGGAAACAAGCCAACGTTACAGATAGTTGTTTTTTCATGTTTTTCACTTACAATTTATTTTATAACGGCAAATGTAAGTAAAAACTTCGAGTCAAACAGGATATTTCTTATAAAAAGGACAACACAAAAACTCTATTTATCGAAATCTGACAACCATGATTACCGGATTATCATCCTCATCCAATCCTTGCGCAACAGTCTTCAACGAACCTTCCAACTGTCCTTCTTCCAATGCTTCTTTCAGAGCAAACGACTCCAGCTTCTGATAGACACAATCTTTCTCACCATTGCTCCGCATCATGTAACTCCATTCTTCGGATGGAAAGTCTTTGTTTCTAAAAGTAGGGCGGAATATCTCTCCTGTCTGCCGATCATATACTAATGAATGGCTCTTATCATCCTTTATCACCATACCCTTCATATTCAAAGACGAAATCTGGCATTTCAAGAAATAATAACGTGAAGTGACTCCCTCCAGACGCAGATAATATTTTCCGCCTTCCGAATCTCTGACAGAAGGAGTACGCAACAGTATGGGAAATAATTCATTTGTCTTTTTATTTATCTGATAGACAGTATCAGAAGCCATATCATTCAGGTAAGTTTCTCCACCTTGCCCCAGCATGACTTCACAATATAGATATGCTTTCCAATTCTCATTACCGTCTATCCTAATAGACAGGCTGGCCTCCCAGTCTTTTACGTATTGTAATGAATCAATCGTTTTGCCCGATTTATCCAACAGCATGACAGGATGATATGCGGTTATTTCGCCCTCCCTTCCGACATTAGCCTTTTCCTTAAACAATACAAGCTTATCAGCCGAATAATTAAGCATATCCCTTTGCCGGATATTAGCTTTAGTATCCAATGTACGTTTGTACGTACCGTCCAAAGTATAAACATATACTTTGGACGGTGCCCCCAGCACATAAACCTCACCGCGTTGCCAGTCCACATCAACATTCTGAATATCATTATATTCTTCAGGACCATCCCCCTTTCTGCAAATAAAGTTTTTTGCTTTACCACTACGGTCAAACAAAAACAGTTTGCCTTCTTGTTGGCTCATGCCAAGCATTCCTTTATCAGACACAGCAGCTATTGTACCTTGAAACAACATATTTTCATTCGTTTCTAATGGAATATACTCAATATCAGCTACATCCTGAAGAAAAATCTCTTTCACAGGATATTCCTTATTAACATCAATCCGAGGAAGTAATGCCTCTCTATATTGTCCATCACCGCTACATCCTACAATAACAAGAGCAAAACTAAATACGACATATAACCTATTAAATTTCATTTCTAATGAATTTATAAATAAATATATTATTATTTGTATACGACAAAAATCATTGAAGAATATTTCATTTTCCTGATATAATCCAGGACTGATATAATCTCTTTCACACACAACAAGTATGGCACTTTCTGTTCATGAAGATTCTGTGTGAAAGCTATCCTCTCTTTGTGACAGGAAATGTGCAACACTGTAGAATTGTAGTTGCGATTGAATGATGCTTCACAGCATCATTCAATCTGACTTGTTTTCGTCCTTTTCCGAACATTACGTTCGGCTCGTCATATCATTAACATATCGATATATCAAATAGCTCAAGACCATCATCTCAAAACCAAAACAGGTATTCGCAAAGTTTTAAGACATCCATAACATCAGACGAGGGCATTCCATTTATTATTTATAGAAACAACATCTCCTCCGTCTTGACAAGAATAAAGCCTTAGCACATTTTCTTTTATCGTCCTAAAGAACACTGTTCATACTGAACGACATGACAAAGATAAATATTAAAATCAGTTTTACAAAAATAAAGCGATAATATTTCATTTCTTGAAAATATAACGAGTCAGTAGAAATTCAATGGGGATAGTTCCATTTAATCGTGAAGGATATTCATATAAGAAAAGAGGGATAAAAAAAGAAGGGTATCTATCCCAGACACCCAATCTTCATTAACCTTAAATCTAATACCATGAAAAACACAGTGCAAAGATACAGGTTTTATGTTATCAAACATAACAAGCGAGTACTTTTTTGCTTTGGTTTAACTATTTTTATATTTTACAGCTACTTCCAAGAATAAGTAGCAGCTATTATAATACATTCATAACTATATTAGGGTGCAAAGCCTACACCCGAATACAGACAATAGATTATTCGACATACAATACCAATCCTTTCAGGTATTCACCTTCAGGATGGTAAATATTAACAGGATGGTCACCCGGCTGTGTGAGTTGATGCAAAATACGCACACTACGTCCGCTTTGCGCAGCCGCAGTAAACACAGCATTACGGAAATTCATTTTATCCACAACTTGCGAACAAGAGAAAGTAAACAGAATTCCTCCCGGCTTTATTTTCTCAAACGCCTTGGCATTCAGCTTGGTATATCCGCGCAAAGCATTGCGAAGGGCATCTTTATGTTTGGCAAAAGCCGGCGGATCTAGGATTATCAAATCATACTGATCCCCCATACGGTCCAAGTACTTGAAAGCATCTTCGGCATAAGCCTGATGACGCGAGTCACCGGGGAAGTTAAGCTCTACATTCATATTTGTCAGATCGATGGCTTTGGCAGAGCTGTCTACCGAATGTACCAGGTTTGCTCCTCCGCGCATGGCATAGAAAGAAAATCCACCGGTATAACAAAACATATTCAGTACATTACGCCCCTTGGAATAACGTTCCAGTAAATGACGGTTCTCGCGTTGGTCGACAAAGAAACCAGTCTTTTGTCCTTTCAGCCAATCCACATGGAATTTCAAACCATATTCCATAGCAATATTCTCAGGACTTCCTCCTTTGATAAAGCCATTTTCTGGTTCTAAATCCGCCTTAAACGGCAAAGTGGTTTCCGACTTATAATAAATATTCCGAACCACATCGCCCATCACTTCCGACAAGGCTTCGGCTATCTCCATGCGGTAGACGTGCATACCGGCAGAATGTGCCTGCATCACTGCCGTATAATCATACACATCTATAATAAGCCCCGGCAGATTATCACCTTCTCCATGCACCAAACGGTAAGTGTTATTGGTGGGGTTGCCAGCCAGACCTAAACTCCGGCGCAAATCATACGCCACCTCCAGACGATGTTTCCAAAAGTCATGGTCTATTTCTTTCTGAGTAAAGGTTAGCACCCGTACGGCAATGCTCCCAATCTGGAAATGTCCGCAAGCAATAAATTCTTTCTTTGATGTGTACACATCTACAATTTCACCTTCTTCGGGCTCTCCCTCTATGTGATGGATAGCTCCCGAAAACACCCAAGGATGAAAACGTTTCAACGATTCTTCTTTACCCGGTTTCAGGTATACTTTTTTATAAGCCATCGGTAGTTACTGTTGATTCTATTGGTTCGTTTTGTATTATTTCGTAATCGCCCGTGCGTTCCAATTCGGACAGGCAGTTGTAAATTTCCACACACGCCCATGCATCGGTGGCAGCATATAACTTTTGCCCTTCACTCAGTACATCGGCTTCCCAATTGGAAAGGCGCTGATTCTTTGAGATCTTCTCTCCGAAAAGGTTGGCATATATCTTTTGCAGGCTTCTGTCTTCAATACCAAACTTGCCTACATATTCTTGCAATTCTATCCAGTTTCCACGATCGGGACGCATATCCTGACGTTTACGCAATGAGTTGAAATCATCTTTCAGTGACAAGCCTATCTTGAGGGTATCGCTCATCAAGAACTCCTGCAACGAATCGGGCATGCCGATACGGTTAAGCCTGAACAGGAAACAAGTGTCCTGTGTGGAAATCTGCAACAATGCCACCTTGTGGGTAGTTCCTCGTTTGAATGAGGGACGGGTTTCCGTATCCACTCCCACTATGCGCTGATCCTTGAGATAAGCCACTGCTTTTTCGGCGTCACTTTCGGTATAAACCACAAATATACGTCCGGGAAAAAGCACTTTGGGCATTGCAGCTATTTCTGCTTTACTTATACTTTTCTTTATTAACTTCATAATAATCGGTTCTCATCTTCCATTTCCGAATCGTCTTCATCCATTACATCTTCTTTGTCTTCATCGGCGGAATTATATTTCACATCGTGCAGGGCACGCATCGTATTCACCAAACGTTGTCCCCAAAATTCTTCAAAATGCTCTTTACAAATCACCAGTGAATCGTTCATCGTCTCGTTCAGTCCCAATTGAAACACACTGATAAAATCTTTCAAGTCCTGATAAATATCAGCCAAATCTTCGGATATACATTTCTTTATAGGTGTATCACTGTATGCCATATCAGGCAGAAAGACTTCCAAATAGTCGTCTTTAGAGCCCAACACTTCGGCCACAGCCATGCGTATCAGTTCATAATCTTCTTCTGTTACGAATGTTTCGGGGTCAAACTCCCCTATCCGTTCGCAAGGAGGTATCATGGATGCTTTTAAATAGAGCAACGGAAGAATTTTGAGGGCGGTGTCTACAAATGTGCCCCGCTTGGCATCACGTGTTCTTTCTAAAAAGCCGCAATATTCGGCAGCTACCGTCACAAACTCCACTGTATTTTTGTCAAATATCACCTGACTATACTTTTCCATAACATTAAAATTGAATCGCAAAGGTAAGAAAAAAGAGATTAATTAAGCCAATAATTAATGATTTTCATGTACATTTGCGAAATAATAAATCGCATTAATAAATATGGCTAAGAAAAAAACAGATAAAGAGACCGAACCTAAAAAGATTTCGACGAATCGGTTTACTACATTTTTTAAGAGTGAGACAACACATTTTGTTATAGGACTCATCAGTGTGATATTCGCCGTTTACTTATTGCTGGCTTTTACTTCCTTCTTTTTCACGGGAGCGGCAGACCAAAGCATATTGGACAACCAGCAACCGGGTGAGCTGATGCAGACCACTAATCATGTGAAAAACTACGCCGGCGCACGCGGTGCACAATTGGCGGATTTCCTTATCAACGAATGTTTCGGGCTTGCCGCTTATTTCATCATTCTTTTCCTTGCTGTTGTAGGAATGAAAATGATGAAAGCCTACCAGTTCCGTGTATGGAAATGGTTTATGTCTTGTTCTATCCTACTTATTTGGTTCTCCATTACACTGGGATTTATTTTCAACGGAACCTTCAGCGACAGTTTTATCTACCCTGGAGGACTGCACGGACATAATGTAAGTGCATGGTTGGTTTCTCAAATCGGCATACCCGGTCTGGGACTGCTTTTACTGATAACCGCCCTTCTCTTCTTTGTCTATCTGAGCAGTGAAACTATCAATATGATTCGTAAGGCACTTCATCCCAATTTCAGAAGGAAGAAGAAAGATATGCCCACAACAACCGACAACGAAAATTATGATGCAAATATCAAGCCTAAAAAAGAAGAAAAGAAAGAATATTCCAATCCACAACCTGCCGTGGTAGACTTTGAGCTGGAACAACCCATAAAAGTGGAAGTAGGCAGCGAAGAGGAAGAAGCACCCAAAGATCCATTCCCTTTTGAAGAAAAGCAGGTGAACGAGCCTCAACTCTCTGCACCTGCAGGTACAAGCGAAGAAGAGGAAGAAGATAATGACGAGCCCGACTTTACCGTATCCGATGATACATCGGAAGAGGATGAAGAGTATAAAGGTCCTGCCTTACAGCCTTATAATCCGCGCCTCGATCTGGAAAACTATAAATTCCCCACTCTTGATTTGTTGAATCAATATGAGGACAATGGCCCTAATATCGATATGGAAGAACAGAATGCCAACAAAGATCGCATTATCAAAGTATTGCGCAGTTTTGGCATTGAGATAAGCTCTATCAAAGCCAGTGTAGGACCTACTATTACATTGTATGAAATTACTCCGGCAGAAGGCGTGCGTATCTCTAAAATCCGTAATTTGGAAGATGACATAGCACTGAGTTTGTCTGCATTGGGTATCCGTATCATTGCCCCTATACCGGGTAAAGGTACTATTGGTATAGAGGTTCCGAATGCCAATCCGCGTATTGTGCCGATGCAATCTATTCTCAACAGCAAGAAATTTCAGGAAACCACTATGGAACTACCAATAGCATTGGGAAAAACAATCACCAATGAAGTGTTTATGGTAGACTTGGCTAAAGCACCGCACATGCTCGTAGCAGGTGCCACGGGACAAGGTAAATCCGTAGGATTGAACGCCATTGTCACTTCCTTATTATATAAGAAACATCCGGCGGAACTGAAATTTGTTATCGTAGACCCTAAAAAAGTGGAATTCTCTGTTTATACTCCGATAGAGAGACATTTCCTTGCCAAACTGCCAGATGGAGAAGATGCTATTATCACCGATGTTTCGAAAGTGGTGCAAACGCTGAACTCGCTTTGTGTAGAAATGGATACGCGTTACGATTTATTACGCAAAGCCGGATGCCGTAATATTAAAGAATACAACGCCAAGTTCATCAGCCGCCAGTTGAATCCTGAAAAAGGGCATCGCTTTATGCCTTACATCGTGATTATCATCGATGAGTTCGGTGACCTGATTATGACTGCCGGAAAAGAAGTGGAATTGCCTATTTGTCGAATTGCACAGTTAGCACGTGCAGTAGGTATTCATGCTATCATCGCTACCCAGCGTCCGACAACAAATATCATCACCGGTACCATTAAAGCCAACTTCCCGGCCCGTGTCGCTTTCCGTGTGGCTGCCATGATGGACTCCCGTACCATCCTTGACCGTTCGGGTGCACAGCAGTTGATTGGTAAGGGTGACATGCTTTACTTACAAGGCAATGATCCCGTACGTGTACAATGTGCTTTTGTCGATACTCCCGAAGTGGAACGCATCGCAAATTACATCAGCAAACAACAAGGTTATCCTACCGCTTTCATGCTGCCCGAATATGTGGGTGAAGAAAGTGAAAGTAGCATAGGAGAAGTGGACATGAACCGCCTCGACCCGATGTTTGAAGATGCAGCCCGTCTGGTAGTTATCCATCAACAAGGTTCTACCTCACTGATTCAGCGTAAATTCTCTATCGGTTACAACCGTGCAGGACGTATTATGGATCAGTTAGAAAAAGCAGGCATCGTAGGCCCCACTCAGGGAAGTAAGGCACGTGATGTACTTTGTATGGACGAGACCGACCTGGAAATGAAATTGAACAATCTGCAGCAATAAATTGTTTAGTAGAATCATGCTTAAATTAAAAAAGATATATTTATTGATATTGGCACTGTGCCTCTCGACCAGTATGTTTGCCCAGAAGGACAAACAAGCCCGCAAAGTGCTGGACAAGACAGCCGCGGCTATGAAAGATGCCGGAGGAATACGCGCTGTGTTCGGCGGTACATCCAACGGTACATTACTGTTAAAAGGAGAGCAATTCTACCTGAACAGCGGAGGTGTACAAAGCTGGTTTGACGGGAAGACGCAATGGAGTTATTTGGAAAGCAGTGACGAAGTGAACATAAGTACCCCCACCCCGGAGGAACTGCAAGGTATCAATCCATACTCATTGCTCTCACTCTATAAAAGCGGTTATAACTATAAGTATGCAGGCATGAAAACCCGCAATGGCAAGCAAGGTTATGAAGTAACCTTGACTCCTGAGAAGAAACAGGAAATCGCTTCCATTACCTTATTTGTTTCAAAAACATACGAACCGTTATACATCAAAATACTGCAAAGTAACAAAACGGTCAACGAGATTATCGTATCTTCTTATCAAACCCATCAGCCATTGGATAATGAATCATTCAGGTTTGATAAAAGGAAATATCCGAATGCCGAAGTGATTGATTTAAGAAACTAACAATTTAAAGTAACGAATAAAAAAATTATGAGTACAGAGAAAGTAAAATGCCTGATTATCGGTTCAGGCCCCGCAGGTTACACCGCTGCTATCTATACAGGGCGTGCCAACATTGCTCCGGTCCTTTATGAAGGACTTCAGCCGGGCGGACAGCTCACTACTACTACCGATGTAGAGAATTTCCCCGGTTATCCCGAAGGTATCAGTGGACCGCAGCTAATGGAAGATTTACGCAAACAGGCAGAACGCTTCGGTGCAGACATCCGCACAGGCATCGCCACTTCTGCCGATCTGAGCAAACGTCCTTACCGCATCACCATCGATAACGAAAAGGTAATCGAAACAGAAACGGTCATCATCTCCACAGGAGCCACAGCCAAATATTTGGGGCTGGACGATGAAAAGAAATATGCAGGCATGGGAGTCAGTGCATGTGCTACTTGCGACGGATTCTTCTACCGCAAAAAGACGGTTGCCGTAGTAGGTGGCGGTGATACGGCTTGTGAAGAAGCTATTTATTTAGCCGGCCTAGCCAAACAGGTTTACCTGATTGTACGTAAGCCGTTCTTGCGCGCTTCTAAAATCATGCAGGCACGCGTGATGAACCATCCGAACATCAAAGTCCTGTTTGAACACAATGCAACAGGTCTATACGGCGAAAACGGTGTAGAAGGCGTTCACTTGGTTAAACGTGCAGGCGAATGTAACGAAGAGCACTACGACCTTCCCATCGACGGTTTCTTCTTAGCTATTGGCCACAAGCCTAACTCTGATATTTTCAAACCATACGTCGATACAGACGAAGTGGGTTACATCATTACCGAAGACGGTACTCCCCGCACCAAGGTTCCCGGAGTATTTGCTGCAGGAGACGTAGCCGACCCGCACTACCGCCAAGCTATCACTGCGGCAGGAAGTGGCTGCAAGGCCGCTATCGAGGTAGAAAGATACCTCTCTGCCAACGAACTTTTATAAAAAACAATAACCCCACAACAAACAACACCATGACACACTTCTTTAAGAAGCTAGTGGCTGCCTGGTTTATCCTAGGCAGCGTTGCGGTGGGATTTGCTCAGCAAATGCCACCCATCCCTACGGACGCCAATGTCCGCATCGGTAAATTAGAAAACGGGCTGACGTATTACATCCGCCATAACAATTTGCCCGAAAAAAGAGCTGATTTCTACATCGCTCAAAAAGTTGGCTCCATCTTGGAAGATGATAATCAGCGCGGTCTGGCTCACTTTTTGGAACACATGTGCTTCAACGGCACAGAAAACTTCCCCGGAAAAACATTAATCAGCTATCTGGAAAGTATCGGTGTACGTTTCGGCGAGAACCTGAATGCTTATACCTCTATTGATGAAACTGTTTACAACATCAACAATGTGCCCGTTACGCGAGACGGAATTATAGATTCCTGTCTGCTTATCCTGCATGACTGGGCAGATGGGCTGACACTCGACCCGAAAGAAATCGATAGCGAACGAGGTGTTATCCATGAAGAATGGCGCACAAGCACAGGAGCTATGATACGTATGTACGAAAAAGTACTTCCCATTGCCTACCCAAACAGTAAATACGGCCATCGTCTGCCTATCGGAACAATGGAAGTGGTAGATAACTTCCCTCATCAGGCATTGCGTGACTATTATGAAAAATGGTATCGTCCCGACCAACAAGGCATCATGATTGTCGGAGACATTGATGTAGATAAGATGGAAGCTAAGATTAAAGAAATCTTCTCTCCTATCAAAATGCCGGCAAACCCAGCCGAACGCGAGTACTTCCCCGTGCCGGACAACAAAGAAACAATTGTGACCATTGCCAAAGATAAGGAACAGACCAACACGATTATTTATCTCTGGCATAAACATGACATCGTTCCCAATGAGGCTAAAAACAATATGGACTATCTGGTACTGAACTATATGAAGTCTATGGCAAACAATATGCTTAACGCCCGTTTGAACGAACTGAAAGAAACTCCGCAACCTCCGTTTATCTATGCAGTGACTGAAGATGGAAACTTCTTCCTGTCTAAGACAAAGGATGCCTTTACCGGTATTGCCGTAAGTAAGGAAGACGGAATAGACACAGCACTTTCTGCATTGGCACGCGAGATAGAACGCGTACGCCAATTCGGTTTTACCGCCTCTGAATACGCACGTGCCAAAGCGGATTATCTGCGCCAATTGGAATCAGCTTATAATGAACGTGATAAAGTAAAAAACAATGCGTATGTAAACGAGTATGTACGCCATTTCATCGACAATGAACCTATCCCCGGCATTGATGCAGAATATGCCATCATGAATCAAATTGCTCCCAACATTCCGGTGGAAGCAATCAACTCACTCATTCCGTCACTAGTAAGTGACAGTAACATCGTGGTTAATATTTTCTGCCCTGAAAAAGAAGGCATGAAATATCCGACCGAACAAGAAATTATGGATGTGCTCAACAAGGTGAAAGCTGAAAAACTCACTGCGTATGAGGATAAGGTATCCGATGAACCGTTAATTTCCGAACAACCGAAAGCCGGCACCATCGTAAAAACAGAAGAAGGACCGTTCGGTTCTACCGTACTCACTTTGTCAAACGGTGTACGTGTCATCTTGAAAACGACAGATTTCAAGGCTGACGAAATTCGTATGCGTGCATTCAGTCCCGGTGGTAACTCCTTGTTCCCCGACAATGAAATTCTTCAGATAAAGGTACTGAACGATGTAGCCGGATTGGGTGGACTGGGTAACTTCAGTAATGTAGATCTGGAAAAAGTTCTGGCCGGAAAGAAAGCCAGCATCAGTACTGCCGTAAACGGTCTGAGCGAAGGAATGAACGGAAGCTGCTCACCCAAGGATTTGGAAACCCTGCTGCAACTGGTTTACCTGAGTTTCACTGCTCCGCGTATGGATCAAAATGCATTTGAATCATATAAGAGCCGCACCAAGGCAGCCCTTGCCAATCAGGAGGCTAATCCGCAAATCGCATTGTCTGACTCACTGCAGAAAGCAATGTATATGAACCATCCGAGAGCCTTACGTGTCAAAGCGGATATGATTGACAAAATTGACTACAACCGAATCATGGAAATGTATAAAGACCGCTTTAAAGACGCCGGAGACTTTACTTTCCTCTTTGTCGGAAACATAACCTTGGATGAGGCCAAGCCGTTGATTGAGACTTATCTGGGAGGATTGCCAACCATCCACCGCACCGAAAATTTCCGCGATACCAAGATGGATATCCGGAAAGGCAAATACACCAATATCTTCAACAAGAAACTGGAAACTCCATTGGCCAGCGTATTGATAGTCGCCAGTGGAAAATGCGAATATACATTGAAGAACGATGTGTTGATGTCTTTCCTCACTCAATCATTGGATAAGGTATATCTGGAAAGTGTCCGCGAGAAAGAAGGCGGTTCGTATGGTGTGAGTGTATATGGACAACTCAGCCGTTATCCGAACGACGATGAAGCTTTCCTGCAAATCTATTTCGATACCGATCCTGCCAAACGCGAGAAGATGACGCAAATCGTCATGAACGAATTACAAAAGATAGCACAGGAAGGCCCGTCTGCCGAACACATAAACAAGGCAAAAGAGTTTATGCTGAAGAAACATACCGAGCAAGTAAAAGAAAACGGTTATTGGTTGAATATGCTGAACCAATATTATTGGTATAAAGCCGATATGGACAGCAATTTCCAGCAATTGGTAGAAAGTATCACTCCCGAAGATGTGAAACAATTTGCCAAAGCTCTGTTGGGACAAGACAATTGCATCGAAGTCAGCATGACTTCCGGCGAAACAAAATAATCGTCCTTGCCTATGCTTTTTACGATTATAAGAAGAAATGAGAAACTTGCCGCAAAGCGGAGTCCGATGTTCGACAAGAACCGCTTTGCCAAGTTTCTAATCTATTTCATGGTAGCATATTGGGCAGCGCTCCTCTTACTTATGGGGGTAACGCTGCCCTCAGCTTTTGAGTCGTCAGCTCCGAATATGGAGTCTTACCACATCCTGAATCAAGGATTAATATATGTGTTGATGGCTGACTTTCTAGTGCGTTTTGTAATTCAAACCGCCACTTCGCACGAAATCAAGCCATATCTGCTTATGCCGGTCAAAAAGAAGAAACTGATAGACACCTTATTGCTTCAATCAGCGATAAGCATGTATAACCTTTTCTGGTTTTTCTTTTTCGTACCGTTTGCTTTTCTTTCCATTTTTCGTTTTTATGGAGTAACGGGAATCGTGTGTTATCTGATAGGTATATGGCTGCTCATGGTATTGAACAACTATTGGTATCTGCTATGCAAGATGCTGCTCAACGAAAAAACCGCTTACTTGTTACTTCCGTTGGCTGTATACGGTCTGCTGGCCCTAGCCGAATTCATTCCCGAAGGTAATCCCATCAGTACTTTCACCATGAATCTGGGAGAAGGGTTTATCGAAGGAAGTCTGCCAGCCTACCTGAGTGTCATTATCCCTATCCTCGCAATGATACTCATCAACCGCACCTTGCAAATACGTTTGCTCTATAGCGAAATATCCAAGGTGGAAGATACGAAAATGAAGCATGTATCAGAATACAAATTTCTGGACCGCTATGGGGAAATAGGTGAATACCTGCGTTTGGAACTGAAATTATATTTCCGCAACAAGACGGTCAAGACGCAGTTCCGTATGGGATTCATCATCATGATCGCATTCTCATGTGTACTCGCCTTCACCGAAGTTTACGACAGAATGACAAACTTTATCTGCATCTATAATTTTGCCATTCTGCCCGTCATGACATTGGGACAAGTGATGTGCTTCGAAGGGAATTATCTGGATGGCCTGATGAGCCGCAAGGAATCCATATACAATTTATTGCGGGCTAAATATTATTTAAACAGCCTGATTTTGCTGATTCCTTCGCTTATTATGATTATACCTATCAGTCAAGGAAAAATCTCTCCGTTGATGGCCTTGTCTTATTTGCTCTTCACCATAGGGGCTGTGTTCTTCACCTTGCTCCAACTGGCTGTATACAACAAAAAGACGCTCCCGCTGAACGCCAATGTGATGCGCAGCAACAGAGGCAACTCCCTGTTTCAGAGTTTACTCATCTCGTGCGCCCTGTTCATGCCGATAATTGTCAACTCCGCACTGACCATGGTCTTGGAGCAGGACAAGGCATTTGTTATTATGATGCTTATAGGGCTGGTACTGATTGCAACCCATAATATCTGGATAAAGAATATCTATAACCGTTTCATGAAACGCCGCTATGACAACATGGAAGGCTTTCGTGATTCCCGATAAAATGAATAACGTATGAATATCACAATAGAGCAATTGAAAAAGGATTTCGGTACAAAAGTAGCCGTAGACATAGAGAACTACACCATTCAAAGCGGTGATATGCTGGGATTGGTAGGTAACAACGGTGCCGGAAAAACGACCCTGTTCCGACTGATGCTGGATTTACTGAAAGCAGACAGCGGCAATGTATGCATCGGTGACTTCAATGTGAGCAAGAGTGAAGAATGGAAAAATGTGACCGGAGCATTTATCGATGACAGTTTTCTGATTGATTATCTCACTCCTGAAGAATATTTCCATTTCGTAGGAAAAATGTATGGTCTGAAAAAGGATGAAGTGGATGAACGGATTAGCAAGTTCAACCGCTTTATGAACGGAGAAGTGATTGGACAGAAAAAGCTTATCCGCAACTACTCGGCAGGCAACAAACAGAAAGTAGGTATCATCTCCGCCATGTTGCATCAACCGCAAGTATTAATACTGGATGAACCGTTTAATTTTCTCGACCCCACTTCACAATCGGTAATCAAGCATATCCTGAAAGCCTACCACGAAGAAACCGGAGCGACTATTCTCATCTCAAGTCACAACCTGAATCATACAGTCGATATCTGTCCACGCATCGCATTGCTTGAAAGCGGAAAGATTATCCGTGACATTGACAATCACGATAATTCTGCCGAGAAAGAACTGGAAGACTATTTTAATGTAAAAGAATAATAGGATTATGAAGAAACTCCTCGCCCATCTGCTGATACTAGGTACGTTAGCCGTTCTACTGGCCTCATGTGACACGTCTGTTCCGCGTTATAATTACAAAGAACTGGCACGCGCCTCCATACGCCTTCGTATGGATATAGACATGAAAGACAACCATCGGTTGTATGTAGAATCAGCAGAATGGCTGGGAGTTCCCTATCGAGGAGGAGGCAACAACAAAAGAGGCATAGACTGCTCCGGCCTGACTTCTCACTTGTACAGAAAAGTCTATCACAAGAAGTTGGAACGTAACTCCGACGACCAGCGCACCCAAAACTGCCGTAAAGTAAGCAAGAGCAATCTGCGTGAAGGAGATTTGGTGTTTTTCCATAACGGACGCAAAAAAAGAATCGCCAGCCACGTAGGAATCTACCTGAAAGATAATAACTTTATCCATGCAAGTACCAGTCGCGGAGTGATTGTCAGTAACCTGAATGAAGAGTATTATCGCAAACACTGGCTCTCGGGCGGCCGTGTCTCCGGCATAAAATAAGCAATTATTTCTCCCGGAAAGTCCTAAAGATTATCTATTAATTTCCTATCTTTGTGCCAAAAGCGCAAAATGGAATACGGTATTTATTTATTTGATTTCGATTATACCTTGGCCGACTCATCCCGCGGAATTGTGATTTGCTTCCGCAATGTATTAACGCGCCACGGGCACACTGATGTAACCGATGAAAGCATCAAACGCACTATTGGGAAAACCCTTGAAGATTCATTCAGTATTCTGACCGGTATTACCGACAAAGATACGCTTGCCTCATATAAGAAAGAATATGTGAAGGAAGCAGATACACACATGACTGCCAATACCAAATTCTTCCCTGAAACCGTAACGGTATTGAAAGCCTTAAAAGAAAAAGGAGCCAAAATCGGCATCATCTCCACCAAGTACCGGTACCGCATCAATGAAATGGTAAACCAGCATTTCCCTAAAAAGTTTTTCGACATAATTATCGGTGGAGAAGATGTTAAAAAAGCGAAGCCGAGCCCTCAGGGACTTCTGAAAGCACTACGCCGCCTGCATTGCAAGAAAAAAGATACATTATATATAGGTGACAGCATAGTCGATGCACAAACCGCCCAATTAGCCGGAGTCGACTTCGTAGGTGTCTTAAACGGTATGACTACGCGCGAAGAACTTGCCATTTACAGATATAAGCAGATTCTGCCTAACCTTACCCTACTGCCTTTGGTAAATAAGACAGCTACACCTCCCCCCTTTCATCGGTTACTCCCACATAAGGCCCTTGTCTATTATCGGTTCCTTCATCAAAAACAGATTGGAGGGAAGAAGGAATTACCTAAAAACCGACAGAACCATACATGCAAAAATTGCGGAAAGACATTTCACGGCAATTTCTGTCCCGATTGCGGGCAGACACAAGACACGCCACGCTTCACCATTCGTAATGCTTTTCAAAACATACTAAGCGGATTTTTCAATATTGATAACGGATTCAGCCGTAACCTATTGGAGTTTCTTTATCGCCCGGGATACATGATAAGAGATTATATAGACGGAAAACGAGTACATTACTTCAAGCCATTCCAAAGTCTATTTGTGTTAGCCGCCCTCTATATCATGTGCGTTCAGCTAATAGACCCGGAAGCGCTGAAGAACAAAGAAAAAGAATACGAAGGCAATCCCACGTACGAGCAACTGATAGACAACATCAAGAACCAGCGAAAATACGCAACCAGAGACAGTGCCAAGATTTATTTGGGACAAAGCTTGCTCTATGCCGACAGTGCCCGAATAGCGGATGCCGACATCACCATAGAAGATAAAATAAATGTAAAGTTGAAAAACACACCGAATAACCCACAAGCCACAACCGACAATGATGACGACATTGTTGACGACTTAGTAGAGGCCGGTGTAGCTGTAAGCGTAGCATTAGACGAATATAAAGAGAACTTCCTAAGCGAAAACAAATATATTTCGGCCGTTTACAATTTAATGAGAAGTTGGATTCACGGAAATAAGGCTTTCAGTATACTGCTCTTGCTACCAGTCTTTACATTGGCAAGCCGATGGAGCTTCCGCAAATCTCTTGTCGGTCACCGATTTAACCTGACCGAGCAATTCTTTGTACAGGTATATATCGCCAGCCAGATACTCTGGGTATCCCTTCTCATCCTGCCCTTCACCCGAGAAGCGCACCTAAATGACATTTTCGACTTGAATAACAAAGCTATTTTTCTCCTATTCGTATGGGACTATCGGCAATTATTTAACCTGTCATGGTGGAGCAGCTTCAAACGGACTATCGTCATGTTCTGCTATTGTATACTGATTATGATGTTAGCAGCAACCCTGATTATCACAATATTTGCAATTATCAACTATCTCAGATAAGCAGTAGAATGATGAATGTATGATTTTAACAAAAAAAGAGCAGAAAGTTTTTGAAGTTCAAAATAATATCAGTAATTTTGTGCCCGATTTAGTCCGTGGAGGTCGAAAAGAGACTTCAGAGATGATGTCCACCTTACGGAGAAAACCCGTTTAATATAAAAAATAACATGTACGTAATTGTAGAAATTAACGGTCAGCAGTTCAAAGCTGAAGAAGGCAAGAAACTGTTTGTACACCACATTCAGGATGCTGAAAACGGCAAGACTGTTGAATTTGAAAAAGTATTGTTGGTAGACAACAACGGAACAGTAACTGTAGGTGCTCCTACCGTTGACGGTGCCAAAGTAGTTTGTGAAGTAGTATCTCCGCTGGTAAAAGGCGACAAAGTACTCGTATTCCACAAGAAGAGAAGAAAAGGTCATAGAAAGCTGAACGGTCACCGTCAACAGTTTACAGAGTTAACTATTAAACAAGTTATTGCTTAATCATTTAAAATTTTAAGAAGAAATGGCACATAAAAAAGGTGTAGGTAGTTCTAAGAACGGCCGTGAATCAGCAAGTAAGAGATTAGGCGTTAAGATATTTGGTGGACAGGCTTGTAAAGCAGGAAACATCATCGTTCGTCAGAGAGGTACAGAATTCCATCCGGGTAACAACATCGGTATGGGTCGTGACCACACTCTTTTCGCTTTGGTAGATGGTACAGTATGTTTCAAAGTGGGTCGTGAAGATAGAAGATCAGTATCTATCATCCCGGCTGTAGAAGCATAATTCAGTTCCTACAAGAAAAAAACGAATTCAAGAAAGGCTCTTTTATAAAGAGCCTTTCTTTGTTTTATATCAGCAGGCTCCAAAGAATCATTGTAAAAGATAAAAAGTGTTTCAGAAAAGACCTTAGTCTTTCTAGCAACTCATATTGTTCTGAAGACAAGCACCTTGCCGCGTACATGAATAATAAAGCGATTACCGACAGCTTCATTCAATGTCCCTTGCCACCAGTTCGTAAAAACAGAAAGAGGATAAACCAAGCCGTCTGCTGAAAGTTCCGTGGCCCCCATATTAAAAACAGAAACCTGCTGAGCCGGAAAAGACTCGAAAACACTATCCTCTTCAATGGGAGTAAACATTCCATAATCAGTCAACATCCTCACCTCTGCCTGATTCATATAATCAGCAAGCAGACTGATATTTCCTAAAGTATGGTCTTCCCGCTTACCGGTAGCTCCCATAATCGTAATATCCCGTCGCCCCTGAGACAAACAGAAACGAAATGCCTTACTCAAATCATTCGTATCCTGCTCTGTCTCGCGATGAATGAGATGAGCATAGCGTTCTTTTATCTCCGGCAATAACGAATCACCATCCCCCACAATAGCCGCCGGCCTCTTCCCAAAATGAAGATATGCATTAGCCGCTCCATCACAACAAACCACATAACGACACTCCCTCAGCCATTTCCCGGCCAAAGGAGAAGAAGGAAAGTCTCCGTCTGCCAATATAATAGTTTGAGGTATATTCATATATTCCGGTAATTTATATTCTTTCATTCTGCTACATTCATTAATTGTTTCCATTTCAGATATCCGAAAAAAGCGATTAGGGCGTAAAGGCCATAAAGGAAAGAAGTGAAATAAAGATCTTTATAAAGATACAACCCGCAAGATACAACATCTACAACAAGCCAAACCAACCATTGTTCCACATATTTATGCGCCAACATCCACATCGCTATAATACTCAAAGCCGTAGTAAAACTATCCCACCAAGGCACGGTACTGTCCGTATACGCTGCCAGCACCTCACCTATCAAGGCAAATACGACACACAGGGCAATAAGCAAAGGGATAAGCAATTTGCGAGGGGTAAAAGTAATCTGTTTCTCCCGCTTACCGGGAACATGCCTCAGCCATACCCACCAGCCATAGACACCTGCCAATAAATAATAAACACTGATACCCGAATCCGCATACAGCCCCACCTGATAGTACACAACTATATAAATGGCCGGCATAATGACACTCACGGGCCACAACCAAATGCTTGCCTTGTATTCAAACCACAAATAAAGCAGGCCGACAAGAGTACCCGCTATTTCAAGATAATTCATCATTTAGATTTCTTAAAAGCTGTTTTTATCGTTTTACCCGCTTTACGAAGAAAATTATCCAACACCAGAAAAGCGATAATGCCTGTCAGACAAAAGAATAAATATACCCAAGCCATCTTCCCTTCATGGTTGACAAAGTCTTCAAAACTCCGATATAAAGAAGCCAATGACTTAGTGCTGAGCAGTGAAGACAAGTTATGCACCAGCCTTCTATCTACGGTGACATTCAGCAAAATTTCCCCCTGATTATCAGTCAGCCAAATATCAGGATGAGCCTCCAGGGTATTTTTAGCTTTTTTAAACGGACATATTCCATTAGTTACTTGGGTACATCCCGATTTCAACTTCTCCCACTTAACCCCATCTATTCCATTGGGGCAAAGGCGGGTAAATGTGCTATCACTCTTCATTATCGAACCGATAACACTCCCTGTTAAATAAATATCATTAACAGCAAAGTATAGAAAGCCGGAACGTTTAACTCCAAAAAGCTTCACATGCTCATTTCTCTCATATGAGACCTGCTGCATCAAGTTCTTTTCGTTTTCAAACAAACAGGAGGAGTTGTCCGGCTGAATTTGGAATAAGAGAGAACCAAAATATGCAGATCCTTCTTCATTATACATGCATTTCTCTGTATCCTTCTGACGATTTCCTTCATAAATTAAAGCGACATTATTCCAAGGATACCGTAAAGTGTCATTATTCTTTGCCTTTGAATACTGTTCAGCAATAGATCCGTAAAATGCACCGGAAGCGGATATTTCTATTTGGTCTCCTTCCAGCACCTCTATCCCCGTGTTAGTCCAAGACGAACTCGCATTGAACAAAAACATACTATGCTCTTTCCCGCAGCATTGCTCTGTCGTTATTGCTCCACAACTATTTACCGTATGCCTGTTAGCATACAACAATACGTCATTAAGAAAGAAAGTAAATATGCACACCATCATTACGATAGTAGAGACTATGCCCATGACTAGAATGACAAAATTAATGCGAACGGAGGCATATACGGCTTTTGACTTGCCACTACACAGCAACATCACCCCTGCTATGAATAAGTAAAGCAAGAATAAAGGCAGTCTGGTCAGCCACAAAAAGGTTTGAAATATAGTATTGCCTATAGGGAACCGAACCAAATGCCAAGGTTTTTTTTTCCATTTCAGAAAGCGGTACAGCTCTTTATAATGGAACCTTCCACACCTGTTCCCGGCATGAAAGAGTTCAACGACAAAAGGATGGTCATGCACCTCCACACTGGCCGGAGTTCCGGTAAGTATAGCATCCTGAATGGTTTCGTTTAGCGACTTGAGATTCATTTATTTATGCTTTTTACGTTCTATAATAATAAGGAAGGAGCCCAGATTATCTGCATACCATGCATTGCGGAATTTGTACTTTTTGTAATAAAGCAGCTCATTGTTTATGGGATACAGCGAATCCTGATTTTCCGGGCTACGTCCAAATTCAAAGTTTTCGCTAATCTTCTTCGATTTCAAAGAATCAACATCAGCCTTAAATGTCAATATACGGCTTAAAAAAGAATCAACATCTTTAGACTCTTGGAGATATGCATCTTCTATCTTATTCAGTATTTTCTTTACCTCATCCGTGGCATCCTTTTCCGCTAACTTAAGTTCTTCCAAATACATTTTATTGATTACAGAATCAGTCAACACAATGTCGTTGACAGCAAAATGCAGCATCCCTTTCGTCCTGATACGCATATTCTGCCTTTCTTTTCCTATGATATATAAATCTCCTTTTCCCATCAAAAAAGAATCATTGTCGGCTTTATACCAATCCTCACTA
Organism: Phocaeicola faecalis; assembly: GCF_021730445.1. Classification (GTDB taxonomy): domain Bacteria; phylum Bacteroidota; class Bacteroidia; order Bacteroidales; family Bacteroidaceae; genus Phocaeicola; species Phocaeicola faecalis. The sequence goes on from NZ_JADNRM010000002.1 coordinate 223,576, forward strand.
TTCTTCATGTGTTCTTCTCCGATAACTTGCATCAGCAACTTTCCTTCCAAATCATTGGGCTGAATGCGATATTGAGCACGAAGACTGTCTCTCCTGCCTGTTTTCGTAGCCCCTGCCGTACCAACCCACTGGTCCCGCAACATTCTGTTGTTATCCGCATCTTCCACCAAATGATGTATAGCTGTATGCGATGCTCCCGATGCACGAATAGTCAACTCATCACCGGGTTCGACTTCAATTCCCGAGTTTGCCCAAAGCTCCGCCGTATTAAACAACCAGTATATCACTTCTTTATCTTCATCCTCCATAACGGTTGCCCCATAAACATTTGTACGGATATTGTTATAAGGATAAAAACTTTTTATAGTAAGCACCACTATTAATAATCCGCCAAAAAATATGACTACGATGCAAAACATCGTAAGCAAAAGTTTCCATACCAACTTCGGATTCTTAAGTATATCAAACAATAACTGATACTTATGGATTTCAATTATCATTTTACCTTTAGCGTCTTTCTCTTTTTTCTGTTCTTCTTTCATCGAAGGTTTATCGTCTGTTTCCATCATAATAATAGATTCTGAATTAAGTATTTGATATAAACAAATATAATACTTTTTATTTCAATTGTTCTATCAAAAAGAAAAAAACTTCATTCATCTTGATTTTATTCTCAACAAATATCTATCTTTGTAACTCAATTAACGAAATATCAAAAAGAGTAAAAGATATGCTTACTATTAAACAGATTACCGACAACACGGAAGGAGTTATCCGTGGATTGGAGAAGAAGCACTTCAAAGATGCAAAAGCAACTATTGAACAAGTGCTTGCATTTAACGACAAAAGACGTAATACCCAGAATCAATTAGATAAAAACCTGGCAGAAGTCAACTCAATCTCGAAGTCTATCGGTCTGCTCATGAAAGAAGGCAAAAAGGAGGAAGCAGAAACTGCCAAGGCACGTGTAGCCGAGATTAAAGAAATCAGCAAAACCCTGCAAGCCGAAATGGACCAAGCTCAGGAAGACATGAACAATCTGCTCTATACCATTCCCAATGTTCCTTATGATGAAGTGCCCGAAGGCTTCGGAGCCGAAGACAATGTAGTGGAAAAGATGGGAGGTATGGAAACCGAGCTTCCTAAAGATGCCCTACCCCACTGGGAACTTGCCAAGAAATATGATTTAATCGATTTCGACTTGGGTGTAAAAATTACCGGCGCCGGTTTCCCTGTATATAAAGGTAAAGGAGCACGTTTGCAACGCGCACTCATTAACTTTTTCCTAGACGAAGCACGCGCTTCCGGTTATGACGAAATTATGCCGCCGACGGTTGTCAACACCGCCTCCGGTTACGGAACCGGACAATTGCCCGATAAGGAAGGACAGATGTATCACTGCGAAGTAGATGACTTATATTTGATTCCTACCGCCGAAGTACCGGTCACAAACATCTACCGCGATGTTATTTTGGAAGAAAAGCAATTACCTATCAAGAATTGTGCATACACTCAATGTTTCCGTCGTGAAGCCGGTTCATACGGTAAGGATGTTCGTGGTCTGAACCGCTTGCATGAGTTCTCCAAAGTAGAATTGGTGCGCATTGACAAACCCGAACATTCCAAACAGTCACATCAGGAAATGCTGAATCACGTAGAAGGTCTATTGCAGAAGTTGGAACTCCCCTATCGCATTCTCCGTCTTTGTGGCGGTGATATGAGTTTTACAGCTGCTCTTTGCTTCGATTTTGAAGTATATTCGGAAGCACAGAAACGTTGGTTGGAAGTCAGCTCTGTTTCAAACTTCGATACCTATCAAGCCAACCGTCTGAAATGCCGCTACCGCAATGCAGACAAGAAAACCGAACTTTGTCATACATTGAACGGTTCAGCATTGGCATTGCCCCGCATCGTTGCCGCCCTGCTTGAAAACAATCAGACACCCGAAGGAATCCGCATCCCGAAAGCATTGGTTCCTTATTGTGGATTCGACATGATTGACTAATGTATTATGCTGTAACCGGTTACACATTTCGTATATAATAACAAGACTTAGTCATATAGAACAAGCCGCCCGCATAAAAGGGCGGCTTTTCTTTTGTCGTTAGAAAATATAATCATAACTTTGCGAACAATTATCAAATTGATATCCAACTAAGAAGAACAACTAACTTATAGTATAGCAAAATGAATAAGATTATTTCAAAAGAACATTTCTCAGAAAAGGTCTTTAAACTGGTGATAGAGGCTCCTCTTATTGCAAAGTCACGCAAAGCAGGACACTTTGTAATCGTCCGTGTAGGTGAAAAGGGCGAACGTATGCCGCTGACCATAGCCGGTGCAGACCCCATAAAAGGAACTATCACATTGGTAGTACAAGAAGTAGGACTCTCCTCTACCCGTCTTTGCGAACTGAATGAAGGTGATTACATCACTGATGTGGTAGGCCCATTAGGAAAAGCGACTCATATCGAAAACTTCGGAACCGTAGTTTGTGCCGGAGGCGGTGTAGGCGTTGCACCGATGCTTCCTATTGTCCAAGCATTGAAAGCTGCCGGAAACCGTGTCATCACCGTATTGGCAGGGCGCAGCAAAGAGTTGATTATCCTCGAAAAAGAGATGCGCGAAAGTTCTGACGAAGTAATCATTATGACAGACGACGGTTCTTATGGCCGCAAAGGATTGGTGACCGAAGGCGTGGAAGAAGTGATAAAACGCGAAAAAGTAAACAAATGTTTCGCCATAGGCCCTGCCATCATGATGAAATTTGTTTGTCTGCTGACTAAAAAATATGAAATTCCCACCGATGTATCTCTGAACACCATCATGGTGGACGGAACAGGCATGTGTGGCGCATGCCGCATCACTGTGGGAGGCAAAACACGCTTCGTATGTGTAGACGGACCGGAATTTGACGGCCACCAAGTAGACTTCGATGAGATGCTAAAACGTATGGGAGCTTTCAAAGAGATTGAAAGAGAAGAAATTCATAAACTGGATACAGATAAACAGCCCGAAACATGCGAAGCGACCAAAGAACTTGATGGACGCGACGCCCCTTGGCGTACAGAATTGCGCAAAGCGATGAAACCCAAGGAACGTATGTCCATTCCTCGTGTCAAGATGAATGAACTGGATGCTGAATACCGTTCACATAGCCGTAAAGAGGAAGTCAACTTGGGGCTGAATGAAGAACAAGCCGTAACGGAAGCCAAACGTTGCCTGGATTGTCCCAATCCGACCTGCATGAACGGTTGTCCGGTGGGAATCAACATTCCTAAATTCATTAAAAACATTGAACGAGGAGAATTTCTCGAAGCAGCAAAAACACTGAAAGAGACCAGTGCATTGCCGGCTGTATGTGGCCGCGTTTGTCCGCAAGAAAAACAATGCGAATCACAATGTACACATCTGAAAGCCGGACACGAAGCCGTTGCCATTGGCTATCTGGAACGCTTCGCTGCTGATTACGAACGCGAAAGCGGACAAATATCCGTCCCTCAAATAGCCGAAAAGAATGGCATCAAAATAGCGGTTATCGGCTCAGGTCCTGCAGGACTTTCATTTGCCGGAGATATGGCAAAACAGGGCTATGAAGTAACTGTATTCGAAGCCTTGCATGAAATCGGCGGTGTGTTGAAATATGGTATTCCCGAGTTCCGTCTGCCCAATAAAATTGTAGATGTAGAAATCAACAACTTGGCAAAAATGGGTGTTACTTTCATTAAAGATTGCATTGTGGGCAAGACCATCAGTGTAGAAGAGTTGGAAGCCGAAGGATTCAAAGGCATATTTGTCGCATCAGGCGCAGGTCTGCCCAACTTCATGAATATTCCGGGAGAAAACTCCATCAATATCATGTCTTCCAATGAATACCTGACCCGTGTAAATCTGATGGATGCCGCCAGTGAAGACTCCGATACTCCGGTCGTATTTGGAAAAAATGTAGCCGTTATCGGTGGTGGTAATACTGCTATGGACTCTGTCCGCACTGCCCGCCGTCTGGGAGCAGAGCGTGCTATGATTATCTACCGGCGTTCGGAAGAAGAAATGCCGGCACGTCTGGAAGAAGTAAAACACGCTAAAGAAGAAGGGGTAGAATTTATGACCCTTCACAACCCCATTGAATATATCGCTGATGAGAAAGGCCGCGTCAAGCAAGTGGTATTACAAAAGATGGAATTGGGTGAACCTGACGCTTCGGGCCGTCGCAGTCCTGTAGCGATTCCGGGAGCAACAGAAACCATTGACATAGACATGGCCATTGTCAGTGTAGGCGTGTCTCCCAATCCGATTGTTCCCAGCTCTATCAAAGGATTGGAATTAGGACGCAAGGGTACTATCGCTGTAAACGATAATATGCAATCGTCCATCCCGACCATTTATGCCGGTGGAGACATCGTTCGCGGAGGAGCAACGGTTATTTTGGCAATGGGTGACGGTCGCAAAGCTGCCGCTGCAATGCATGCACAATTAACCCAACAATAATAAGTGCCCGGCATCACTCCCTCCATGAAATAGCATCGAGTTTTCATGGTATCCCCCTAGCCGTCAGGTTAGGGAAAACACCTGAGGGTGTGTCGGAACGCTCATACACTAAAAATCACCCTCGCCACAGAGAATTGTAGCGAGGGTGATTTCGATAAAAAGAGCCATATCATTACTTAAAAACAGAGTTTGATATGGCTCCTTTATAATTGTTAGTTACAATCTGTAACTTTGCAGAGTGGTCATGTTAGTTTTGACACACCTTCAACTAAAAGTCTATTTTTAAATACATCCTCTTTTTCCTTCTCCCTATTCACCACCTTTGTAAAAGATATATTATCGTTAACCAAATAATACTTAAAGTGCCGAGGTAATAAACAAATAATAACGCAGATTTAACCACCATTACGTGCACTCCTGCTTACTTTTGCCAACAATTATAACCATAAAGAGAAAAACGAATGACCCGAAGGGTAAGTCTCAGTATATTACTCTGTACCTTAGCAGCACTGACGGCACAAGCACAATGGAGCAAACAAGATTCTATCCGTTTACAGCAATTGTTAAACGGAGAGGGAGAACTAATCATCAACAAAGAAGCTGTAAAATCAATTCATTTCGACTTTAATCCGACTAAGGATGCCATCCAAGGAAATCCGATGATGTCACAAGATAAACCGTGGATGAAATTTCTAGATGCCTTACCCAAGAACTTTGGAGATACCACCCAATGGATAAAACCCAAATATGTCCGCTTTACCCCCTATACCCCTTACACAAAATGGAATGAAGATCCTGTAAACGATCCGATTATCACCAATGAAAAGGAACTGAAAATATCCATGGTGCTAAACGTTAACAGCACAATCAAATACGATGTAAGAGAGCAACGTGTTATGCCTCCTAGCAAAAACAACAATGCCATTCAAGCCAGTGTAGGGGTAGCATATGCCTTCGATGCCGAAAAATTACTTTACGAAAACTTCAGCAAACGAGGACGCGCCATCAAACGCAACCGCAAGCATGCCAACGCATGGAAAACCTACATGGACTATATACCAACCCTACAAGACACGGTGAAAAAAGACACTGTGATGATGATGGAACTTCTACGCAAACAGGCAGAAAAGCTCTACCCGGGAGTGATAGAGTCTACTGACTCTCTACTTTTTAAAAACAAAACAGACGGCCAAGGCCAGACAAAGGAAAGCCGCTAAATGAGGGCCGTGCACGAAATCTATGGCAAGTATCGGATGGAAATCGGTTTTCTCCTTTCATGAACCGCTGAAACGTCCTGTTGATGGGGATTCCGGCTCAGTTTGAAATCTTGGGGATTCAACCTCTGCATACGTTTTGAACTCCTTAAGTCGTTTCATTAGCCAGTCTAAGCGTTTTCGTCCTTTCGATTATGCCTGTTTGTAAGTCGAATTACTACAGTCTTCGGCAATGGACTGTATAGTCTGCTACCGAAGATTGTACAGTCCACCGTAACAGACTGTACAGTCCGCTGCCGGAGACTGTAATAATCTTCCGTTTAAAAAGACTTGGCCGACCCAAAGAAACGGCTTACTCTTCCTTTGGTTGGCGATTACGTCAAGTCCTGCAATGTATCGGATGATGAAAAGACAGGCATCCGCCTTCCCTTCTTATTCGAATTGTGACAGGATGCCCTTTAAGATATCAAAGTGAAAAGAACGGCATTTGAGGGAACTTTTATGCTGCCCTTTCCTATATTAAACTATTTCATAAAAACAAAATACACAGCCAATATTAAGCAAACAAAGGCAGCCATGTGATTCCAATGCAATGCTTCACCTTTAAAAAATACAGTTGTAAAGACTGTGAATATAACAAGAGTTATTACTTCTTGAATAACTTTCAACTGCATCAATGAAAATGGTCCACCATTACCAACAAACCCAATGCGGTTCGCTGGAATTTGACAAGAATACTCAAAAAAAGCAATTGACCAACTAAAGGCTATAACACCAATTAGAGGAAGAGCAGCAAACCAAGAATATTCTTGTTTCATCTTTAAATGACCATACCAAGCAAAAGTCATGAAGACATTCGATACTATAAGCAATAAAATCGTGTAGAGAGCTTTCATATTATTCTAATTCTACTATACATTATTATATATATCAACGTAAAGTGCTAAAACTCCAGTTGTTTTTTATTATACTCAGAGAACGCGACAGCAATCACACCTATCAATGGAAGCGCGCAAACTGTTTTTAATCTATTTTGTCAGGAAGTAAATCCTCCTGTATATTTGTCATACTTCCCCACAAGCAATAACGTGCCTCGGGGTTTAATTTTTCTAAAGACTTCAGCACCTCTTTCATGTCCGAACGATTCGACTCACTCTCGTATGGACAATTCTTTATCTGCCGATGATAACCGCGAACACGAGCCATCTCCGACAAATCAGACTCATGCACCAAACACATGGGACGAATAATCGTCATATCAAACTTACGCATCACCAACCGAGGCGGCATAGTTCCGAATGCCCCTTGAAAAGTGATATTCATCAGCAATGTTTCCAAAATATCATCCATGTGATGTCCCAATGCTATCTTAGTACACTCATACTCTTTAGCAACTGTAAAGAGAGCCTTCCTCCGGTTCCACGAACAAAGAAAACAAGGAGACTTACGAGTATCGGTAGACAAATCGAAAGATGTTTCGAAATACACAAATGGCACACCCAAACCCTCTGCATAATTTTTCAAATATTCCAAATCAGACTTATAAGGAATATTGGTCATACCAATGTGCGCTGCCATCACTGTAAAGTGTGGTTTCAAAATACGAGAACGTTTAGCCAACAATTCCAGCAACGCCAACGAATCTTTACCACCAGACAAACCGACTAATATCTTATCTCCATCTTCAATAAGACGATATTTCACCACCCCTTTGTTAAAGCGTTGCTCCACGCGGCGCATTATTTTATCTTCTTCCGTAAATTGTGCCATATCTGTTTTTAGAAATCGGGCACAAAAATACATGAAAAGAATGATTTATGGAAGATTTAATAAAATAGAATGAAGTAATGTGGCATAATTCCAATTAATATTGTATTTTTGAATCTAGAATCGTACAAATATTGCAGATAAAAATGATACGCAAAAGATACATAGCCTGCTTGTTTGCCTTAGGGCTGACGAGCTGCATGATGGCGCAAAACCTCGAACAAGCTAAAAAACTTTTCCTTGAAGGAGAATTTGAAAAGGCCAAACCCATGTTTCAGAGTTTAGTAAAAAAAGCCCCATCCAATGCCAATTACAATTATTGGTATGGTGCTTGCTGCTATGAAACCGGAGAAAAAGTTGAAGCACAACCCTATTTGGAAAAAAGTGCGGCACGCAAGGTGATTGATGCATTCAAATATCTGGGAAAGCTATATTATGATATGTACCGTTTTGAAGACGCAGTGGACAACTACGAGCAACACATCGAATGGCTGGAAAAGAAAAAACGACCAACCGAAGCAGCTGAAGCCGAATTGGAAATTATCAAACAAGGCGCACGCATGATTAAGGGTGTGGAAGACGTAACTGTAATAGATAGCTTTGTGGTAGACAAAAACGAATTTCTGAAAGCATATAAAGTGAGCCGTGAGTCAGGAACTCTACATCAAGACAACTCCATAGCAGGCACCATTTACCAATCGGAAATGGGTAATAAAGTGATTTATGGTAATCAAGACACTGATGGAAAAATGCAACTCTACTCACGCATAAAATTGATAAATGACTGGAGCGAGCCTGAGCCTTTAGAGGCCCTGAATGAACAGGGAAATGTCAACTACCCCTATCTGATGGCGGACGGAGTAACACTATATTATGCCTCTGACGGAGAAGGTTCGCTGGGTGGATATGATATATTTGTCACTCGCTATGACTCAGAAGGTAGCAGCTATTTACGGCCGGATAATATTGGAATGCCTTTTAATTCACCGGCCAATGACTATATGTACGTCATTGATGAACTAAATAATTTAGGATGGTTTGCATCCGACCGTTACCAACCTGAAGACAAGGTCTGCATTTACGTTTTTGTTCCAAATGAAACAAAGGTGGTATACGATTATGAAAATACTGACCCGGCAACACTTAGAGAAGCAGCTAGCTTACGCTCTATCCGAACCACCTGGAAAGATACAGACAAAGTACGTATTGCCAAACAAAAGTTAGCTGCCCTGATGTATACCAAAGATGCGGAAAAGAAGGAAGGAGACTTTTTATTTATAGTGGATGATTCCACTGTCTATCATACTCTCAATGATTTCCATTCCACCTCTGCACGAGCCGCATACCAGCAAGTGCTACAGAAGCAGAAAGATTATGAAATGCTCTCCAAAAATCTTGAAGAGAAACGAGAGCAATATGCTCAAAGCAACAATTCGCAAAAGAAAGCCCTCGCTCCCGGCATACTCGACCTGGAAAAGCGAACCGAGCAACTTTTGAAAGAAATTGAAAAGCTTACCCTGAACGTACGAAACGAAGAGATAAAGAAATTAAAACACTAATACAAACAAACTAAAAATGGAAGCACTCATCATTATCGCCCTGATATTGGCCGGCCTACTTCTCTTCATTGTGGAAGTATTCCTTATTCCGGGTATTAGCATTGCCGGAATAGCGTCAGCTATTTGTATTTTATATGCCAACTATTATGCCTTTTCCGCTCTAGGGCTAGAAGCAGGGTTTCTTACGCTGGCAGTTTCAGTTGTGGGATGTATTGGCATCACCGCATGGTTTATGCATTCCAAGACAGTGGATAAACTGTCTTTGAAGAAAAGTCTCGATTATAAAATCAACCCATTGAAAGGATTGAATATTAAAGTCGGTAATGAGGGAATCGCTGTTACCCGTCTAGCCTTAATCGGTAATGCAGAGATAAGCGGACATATTATAGAAGTCCGTTCTGCCGACGGACTGATAGATGAAAAGACACCTATCTATGTAGAGCGTATCGTAGAAAATACGGTCATTGTACGTAAACTCAAATAACATAAATATTCACACTAAAATACGAATCACCATGATTGAACCCAACTATCTTCCCTTCATTCTTATTGGAGGTGGAATTATCTTTGTAATATTATTTTTTCATTATGTTCCGTTCTTCCTTTGGCTTTCAGCCAAGGTATCGGGTGTACGCATCTCACTGATACAATTGTTCTTAATGCGCATCCGAAACGTTCCGCCATACGTTATTGTCCCGGCAATGATTGAAGCGCACAAAGCCGGTTTGAACACGATTACCCGTGACGAACTGGAAGCACACTATATGGCAGGCGGACACGTAGAAAAAGTGGTACACGCATTGGTTTCAGCTTCTAAAGCAAACATCGAACTTTCTTTTCAAATGGCAACAGGCATCGACCTGGCAGGTCGTGATGTATTTGAAGCTGTACAGATGTCGGTTAACCCGAAAGTAATTGACACCCCTCCTGTTACTGCCGTAGCAAAAGACGGTATACAGTTGATAGCCAAGGCACGTGTCACCGTACGCGCCAATATCCGCCAATTAGTGGGTGGTGCAGGAGAAGATACCATTTTAGCGCGTGTAGGCGAAGGTATCGTATCTTCTATCGGTTCATCGGAAAACCACAAATCAGTGTTGGAGAACCCTGATTCAATTTCCAAACTGGTACTCCGCAAAGGCTTGGATGCCGGGACAGCTTTTGAGATTCTATCAATCGATATTGCGGATATCGACATAGGTAGAAACATCGGTGCAGCCTTACAAATAGACCAAGCTAATGCAGACAAGAATATCGCACAAGCCAAGGCTGAAGAACGTCGTGCCATGGCAGTCGCACTGGAACAGGAAATGAAAGCGAAAGCCGAGGAAGCACGCGCCAACGTAATCCAAGCCGAAGCCGAAGTGCCCAAAGCCATGGCTGAAGCATTCCGTAGTGGCAACCTAGGTATCATGGACTATTATCGTATGAAAAATATACAGGCAGATACCTCCATGCGCGAAAATATAGCAAAACCTGAAACAACTTTCGGCGGTGAACCGTTAAGCAAATAACAAACGCGAGGTATCGGTTATATCCAACATAGAAGCAGACCTTTATGGGCTTAGTCGATAAGCCGAAAGAATATTAAATGTATGTGCCCATAAGTCTGCCTCTACTAGGATGGAAAAGATATTTATTACAAAAACGATTAAAAGCAAAAACCATGAAAAAATATTATGCCGAATCAGAATTGATTATCAATCCAGACGGTTCTATTTTCCACCTCCATATCAAACCGGAACAACTAGCAGATAAAGTAATTCTTGTGGGTGACCCGGGCCGTGTAGCTTTGGTAGCCTCTCATTTCGACACCAAAGAATGTGAAGTAGAGAGTCGTGAGTTTAAAACCATTACCGGAACTTATCAAGGTAAACGTATTACAGTAGTTTCTACTGGAATTGGTTGCGACAATATAGATATTGTAATGAACGAACTGGACGCCTTGGCTAATATTGATTTCAAAAGCCGCTATGAGAAAGATAATTTACGCCAACTACAATTGGTACGCATAGGCACTTGCGGAGGTCTGCAACCTTATACTCCTGTAGGTACGTATATCTGTTCAGAAAAGTCTATCGGTTTTGATGGATTGCTTAATTTTTATGCCGGCCGTAATGAAGTATGCGATCTTAAAATGGAACAATCATTCGTCAATTATATGGGCTGGGAAGGCAATGTATGCATCGCACATCCCTACGTTATTAATGCAGACAAGGAACTCATTGACCGCATCGCACAAAATGATATGGTTCGTGGCGTAACTATCGCTGCCGGAGGTTTCTTTGGACCGCAAGGACGTGAACTCCGTATCCCCTTAGCTGACCCCAAGCAAAATGAGAAAATTGAACAATTTGAATACGAAGGTTATCGCATCACTAACTTTGAGATGGAAAGCTCTGCCCTTGCAGGACTTGCACGCTTAATGGGCCACAAAGCAATGACTGTATGTATGGTCATTGCCAACCGACTCATCAAGGAAGCCAATACCGGATATAAAAATTCTATTGACGAATTGATAAAAAAAGTGTTAGAACGAATATAATCAATACAGATGGAAGCCAGCTTCAAACAAACCACTACCGATAAGGCGGAACGTTACCGCCTCTTCCTCCCCCAATTCGAACTTCTCATTTCGGACGAAAAGGAAGAAGTAAGCGTTCTTGCCAATGCCAGCGCCGCCCTTCATGAAGCCTTTGGCTTTTTTTGGGTAGGTTTCTATCTGGTCAAAGACGGCCAACTCATTCTCGGCCCCTTTCAAGGAAGCGCCGCCTGTTACCGCATCCGCAAGGGAAAAGGAGTATGTGGAACCTCATGGGCGGAAGCCCGCACCCTGATAGTGCCCGATGTAGAACAATTCCCCGGGCACATAGCATGCAGCTCCCTCTCCCGTTCCGAAATAGTAGTCCCCATCCTTGCCGGGGAGCAAGTAAAGGGAGTGCTGGACATAGACAGCGACCAGTTAAACTCTTTTGATGAAACAGACCGCCACTACTTGGAAAAAGTAGCCGCCCTCATAGCTAAAACAATCTATCAGTAATTAAATATAAAATGACAAACCAAGATACCATCTGTGCTATTGCCACCGCTCCCGGAGGAGCCATCGGAACCATCCGCGTATCCGGTCCCCAAGCCATTGAAATAACTTCACGCCTGTTCACCCCCATGCAAGGCAAGCCATTATCTGAGCGCAAGCCTTATACCCTTACTTTCGGGAAAATACTCTCCGCCCAAGGAGAAATCATTGACGAAGTGCTGGTCTCCCTGTTCCGTGCCCCCCATTCCTATACCGGTGAAGACAGCACAGAAATAATGTGTCATGGTTCATCCTATATCCTGCAACAAGTGCTGCAACTCCTCATCCAAAACGGATGCCGTTCCGCCCTGCCGGGCGAATACACCCAGCGCGCCTTTCTGAATGGGAAAATGGACCTGAGCCAAGCCGAAGCCGTGGCAGACCTGATAGCCTCTTCTTCTGCCGCCACCCACCGCTTGGCCATGAGCCAGATGCGCGGAGGGTTCAGCAAGGAACTTTCCGGCCTGCGCAACCAGTTGCTCCACTTCACCTCGCTGATGGAACTGGAACTGGACTTCAGCGACCATGAGGAACTAGAGTTCGCCAACCGCGATGAACTGAACGGACTGGCCACCCGCATTGAGCAAGTCATCGCCCGACTCGCCCATTCGTTCAGCGTGGGAAACGCCATCAAGAATGGCATTCCGGTAGCGATTATCGGAGAAACGAACGCCGGAAAGTCCACTTTGCTGAATGCATTGCTGAATGAAGAAAAAGCCATTGTAAGCAATATCCATGGGACCACCCGCGATGTGATAGAGGATACAATAAATTTACAAGGCATCACCTTCCGGTTCATTGACACGGCAGGAATCCGGCAGACAACTGATACCATCGAAAGCATGGGAATAGAACGCACTTTTAAAAAAATGGAACAATCCTCTATCATTTTATGGATGATAGACTCTACAGATGCCAAGGTGCGTTTTGAAGAGTTGCAAACAGAGATTCTTCCGCATTGCCAAGGCAAGAAGCTAATCATTTTATTCAATAAATCAGAATTGTTGCTACCCATACAAAAGGAAGAACTGGCGGCTATGTTTTCCGATATTGAAGCGGAGAAGCTATTTATCGCCGCCAAGAAACGGGAGAACATAACGGCATTGGAAGAAATATTAGTACAAAAGGCCGCTTTACCTGAGATTAGTCAAAATGATATTATTATAACAAACGCTAGGCATTACGAAGCATTAACCAAGGCATTAGACTCCATTCACAGGGTGCAGGAAGGGTTACAATCGGGTCTGTCGGGAGATTTGATAAGTGAAGACTTAAGGCAATGTATTTTCCATCTTTCAGATATTGTGGGAGATGTAACCAATGACGAAGTTCTTGGAAATATATTTAAAAATTTTTGCATCGGCAAGTAAGTGGTGATTACCAACGATTAGCATATATCATCAACGATTATCAAGGCGTTCATTTTGAGCGCCTTTCTTTTTAGCCTTATAAGCGATAGTTATCGTTTATAGGGCTTATTCAGCTCATTTTTGTACCGCATTTGTTGCTNGGCAAGTAAGTGGTGATTACCAACGATTAGCATATATCATCAACGATTATCAAGGCGTTCATTTTGAGCGCCTTTCTTTTTAGCCTTATAAGCGATAGTTATCGTTTATAGGGCTTATTCAGCTCATTTTTGTACCGCATTTGTTGCTCGCTTGTTAAAGCCTTGTTTCTCACCAGCAAGGTAGTAGAGATTTGAGACACAGTGAGACGTGGTGAGACGCACTGAAACAAAATTGGAGAAATAAACGGAGAAAAGAATGAGCAGCAACATCGAAATCAAGAAGAAATGCAAATGGTGTGGGCAAATTTTCATAGCTCGCAAAACGACTACGAACTATTGTTCTCATAGGTGCAACAATGCAGCCTATAAAGAACGGATTAGGCAAGAGCGTATAGCGACTTATCAAAAAGAGTTCTCAATAAAGACGGAAAAACCATCTATTGAGGACAAGGAATTCTATACCCCACCTGAAGCAGCAAAACTCTTAAGGATTAGTCGAGCCAGTATTTATCGCTATATGGCAGATAACATCATAAAAGTAGTTCAATTCAAAGGTAAGACATTAGTCAGAAGAAAAGATATAGAGCTTCTGTTTGAAAATGCAGCGGAATACAAAAAGAGAGTACCCATTGAGAAAGCCCCTATCACCGACTTCTACACCACCGCAGAAGTCAAAGAGAAATATCATGTAAACGAGTCATGGATATTTGTGGTAGCCAAGAAGAACAACATCCCCCGAACTTTCAATCGTGGTAAGACCTACTGGAGCAAGAAACATATTGACGCTTACTTTGCCAAGAAAGCCCCGAATCCAGACATTACCGAATGGTACAGCTCCCAAGAAATGCAGGAGAAGTTCGGCATGACCCTATCTGCCATCTATTGTTTCGTTTCCAAGAATGCCATCCCCAAGAAGAAAGAGGGCATCATGGTGTACTATTCCAAGAAGCACGTAGATATAGCCAAGGGAATTGCCATACCAGAAGAACCGCAATATTATACGGTAGCCGAAGCGATGGAGAAGTTCAACCTCACTCGTGACCAACTCTATCACTATGCGAAGTACCATAATATCCCCAAGGTCAAGAAAGGCAAATACACGTTTATCTCCAAGCCCGAATTAGATAAGTTGCTTGCAGCCCCAAAGATTGAATAAGTTATTTCTTGGTGAATATACCCACCATTGAATCACCTTATTCCTTTGCACCAAACAAATGTAAAATTCTAAATATCAAACAGTATGTCACACACATGTACAAAAGTAACAGTTCGTCAGAGAGCGATTCGGAATAATCGCATCTCCTTGTATCTGGATTATTATCCGGCAGTCCGTAACCCCGAAACGATGCAGATGAGCCGCAGGGAATACCTCGGCATCTACATCTATGCCCATCCGAAGAACGAAATGGAACGGGAGTTCAACAACGATATGTTGAACAAGGCAGAGGCTATCCGCTGCATCCGGGTACAATCGCTCATCAATGAAGAGTTTGGCTTCTTGGATAAGACCAAACAGAAAGCCGACTTCCTCGCCTACTTCAAGAAAATGTGCCGGAATAAAGACCAGAAATGGCAGTTTGTCTATCAGCATTTCTACAACTTCGTCAAGGGACAATGTACCTTTGGCGATGTGAATGTGGATTTATGCAAGAAGTTCCGTGAGTACTTGCTGAACGCCAAGCAACTCAAACACAGCAACCGCCACATTTCCCTCAATTCGGCATCCGGCTACTACTCTACATTCAGAGGATTGTTAAAGATTGCCTATCGAGACAAATGGTTTCGAGAAAACATCAATGACTATCTTGATAAAATAGAGCCACAAGATGTGAAGAAAGAGTATCTGACGCTGGACGAAGTGAAGCAACTCGCTGCCACACCTTGCGACATTCCTGTTCTGAAAGCTGCTTCTCTATTCGCTTGTCTGACAGGCTTACGTATCAGTGACATTCTCAATCTGCAATGGGAAGATTTCACTATCGCTCCCGACCAAGGTTATTGCTTGCGCATCAGGACACAGAAAACACAAACGGAAGCGACACTCCCCATCAGTTACGAAGCCTACGAACTATGCGGAACACCCGGAACAGGCAAAGTATTCAAGGATTTGAAACGGAGCATGATTAATTATCCGCTGAAAAGCTGGCTCAAAAAAGCAGGAATAACGAAACCGATAAGCTTCCATTGCTTCAGGCACAGCTACGCCGTCATACAAATATCCTTAGGTACAGATATTTACACGGTATCAAAGATGCTAACGCATAAGAATGTGTCCACAACTCAGATTTATGCCGATTTGGTCAATTCCAAGAAACGAGAAACAGCCAATAAAATATCACTCAAATAGATATAACTATGAAACGAGGAATCATAACAAACAACGAACAAAGCATCCATATTTCCGATGGTGAAATATGGATGACCGCTTGGGAGCTTGCAGACTTGTTTTATACAACTGCTTGGACTATCCATGCAGCAATTAAGAGAATCCTGAAAGCTAATGTTTTGAGGAGCCACGAAGTTTGTAAGTACATCAAATTGGAGAATGGGAACAATGCCGATGTGTATAATCTCGATATGGTTATAGCCCTATCCTATCAGATAGACACCGGGCATTCCGCAGCATTTAGGAAATAGCTAATAAACAAAGTCGCTCGTAAACAAGATTACAACCTCTTGTTATATTTCAACAAGGATACAAACCATACATTGTATTGCTAATAAGCAATATCTCTATACCCTATTGATTATCTGCATTGTTTACATTAAATGATGCAGATAATTTTTGTTTTTAAGATACACAAGCCTATTTACCCAACTATTTTCATCCAAAAACAAGAAATTTGCAATGCGCTTATTATTAAGAGTGTAACGTGGTGAAAAGTGATGAAATATATCGTCAAAAGCCCATTAACAGGCAAAACTATGGATTTTTTCAAAAATTAATCCTATATATTTGCACACAAACGATTAATACATACCACTATGGAGCAGAAAAAGATAGAACATATAACATTGCATCTGATTGTTTTTGGTACAATCGCAATCATTGGTGTTTTAGCCCGCCAGACCGTGCTACACTATGGTTGGGATGAGTTCAGCAGCTACCTCATTTTAGTGGTAAGCTCCATTATCATGGGAGCTATCTATCTCAATCTGCAAATGGTATTCAGACAACTCCTTTCACCTACAATAGAGAAGTGCTTTATGAGATTTGAATGCTATCGCAACAAGGCTGTAGTCGTAGAAGCTCCAGCAGCAAACTCGGAACTTGCCGGAAGTTCTATAAATTCAAAACCTATCATTTCTGAACCTGAACCCGAAATTGAAATCGAAACTATATCTGACATAACAGAAGAAGTTTCTACTCTATCATATTACGAACCCAACGAAGATGTGGCAGAACTTCCAAAGGAGGAAACCACGCCTTCTACCAACAACACATCTATCGAAGAATCCGACCAGCCATCAGAATACGAGACTCTTCGTGCAAACGCTATGGCAGAGAAAGAACGTGCCTCACAAGAAAAACTCAATAAGGTTATCGCATACACAAAACAAACTTTGGTTTCCTATCTTGATGAAACGGCACTTAATCGCTTGTGTGGATATGTGGCAGAATATTACTTGTTAGATACTCTGCCTAAAGTTGAACCAATAAAGGTCGATTCTCAGTTAAAGACCATTGACATCATGCACTTTGGATGGAATATCGGCAAGGCATTCAGTAAGCCACGCTTACAGACCGCCACTTTTATAAAGAGGGTATTTACCCATACCCTCCGTGATTCGGAAATATCTACTATTGAACGTAAAATGTCGCATACAGAATCAGAATGCAAGATTAAATTAGATAGAAAAATTGCATAACGCAATACCATTAGGCATTGTCCATTGCATCCCAGTAGTCCATATCCATTTTCATGACTTTAAGGACTTTCTCTGTTTGCAATCCCAAGCCATAGTCATAAATATATTCTGTTAATTGCTGACCATTTATCAGGATAATAGTTGGTGAACCGTTAAGGCTTTCCACATATTCCATCGCACCTTTAGAATAATCAGAGGTGGTGATGAATACACCTTTCTTGGATGGTGTTCCTGCAACAGCTCCTACAAAGCTCTGAACCTCATGACGCTGAACATTATTATCTAAAGCATATCGCTTTGCCTGTATGGATATATGATTAAATCCTAAAATATCTTCTTTAATGATACCATCTATACCACCATCATTAGATAGTTTCGTTACAACACCTGAGTTTTTGACCTCGCCACCATACCCCATTGCTTGAAGTAATTTCACAACTAACCGTTCAAATTCTTGTGGCTTTTTACTTAATATAGTTGTCAGAATTTGAGATTGCACATTCTGCTTTATCCTATCATAAGAATCAGCTAATTCTTCTTCCGGTGTACGTTCATCATCATTTCCCAAATGGGAAGAAGTGTTGTTAGCATCCTTATTTTTAGAACTTTTCTTCGGAGTTTTCGCATTCACTGTTACTTTGATGAACTCATTTATTTGTTTCTCCGTGCATGAAGAAAGCATAGACAGTCCCTTTTCGCTGATTTTATAATCACCTCTTTGGGGCTTTTCTACAAGACCTGCAATAAAAAGATACGATAAAGCCCACGAAATACGGTCTAAGAATATTTCGCCATTACCAGAAGGATACCAAGCATTCATTTCCTCATCGGTCAATCCAAAATGCTTAGCCAAAGGAATGCGTAAATCTTTAGCTCTCATAACTATCCCGGCACTTAATTCTTTCAATGCCTGTATCCGTATTTCTTCAAATTGCGGTATCATAAACGACAAATTTGTTTTATAGCTTCAATAACCACTGGTATTTCATGACACAAAGGTACTTAAATTACTCGTAATCATCACTTATTACCATCAAAAAGTTATTCATCAGTTATATTTTGGTGAATGATTCCACCATTGAAACACCTGTTTCCTTTGCCGTCGAACAATTAAAAACGATTGGCGTATGCAAAAAGAAACAGTAACATTTGATAAGCTGCCCGAAGCGGTAGGTTATCTGACCGAACAGGTCATCGAGTTGAAAAAGATGGTAGCGGAACTCCAGCCACAGCCATCTGACAAACATGTGTTGGTAGAAATAGAGGATGCTTGCCGTATCATCCGAAAAGCCAAGCCTACCATTTATACATTGGTACGCAAAGGACTGCTTCCTGCCTATAAGAAAGGTAAGAAACTCTATTTCTATGAAGACGAACTTCTTTCTTGGATTGAGAACGGGCGTAGAAAGAGTGCAGAACAGACTTACGAGGAGATGCTGGCAAATATGCAAGGCGGTGTCCGTCATAAGTCCAAATCATCCATGAAGTTTTAATGAGTAGAACTATGGATACATCCTCTATTAATCCGGCATCCATCATTGACGAAGCGGTTGATTTAAGTATGCGATTGGCTGGCACTGATTTTCCTGTCAGCATATTCCCGACAAAAATCCAACGCATCATCAGTGAGGTTCACGAATGCCATAACTACCCGACTGACTACATTGCCTCTGCAATTTTTGCAGCGATTGCAGTTGGCATCGGTAACACGCATCTTGCCCAAATCAAGCAAGGCTGGATAGAAAGCCCTATCCTGTATATGGCATTGATAGGAAGACCGGGAGCAAACAAAAGTCATCCGCTCAGCTTTGCGATGAAACCGTTTCTTGATTACGACTATCAGCAGAATCAAGTCTTTGAAAAGGCTCTTGCCAAGTATGATGAACTGATGAGTATGAGCCGCAAAGAACGAGCGGAAAGCGGTGAAGAACAATTTCCTCAGGAGCCAGTTCGTAAACGCTTCTTAATTTCGGATGTAACGCCTGAAGGTTTGAGCCTTATCCATGCGCAAAACAAACGTGGTTTATGCTTGTGGGCTGACGAGTTATCCGCTTGGTTCAAGAACTTCAACCGTTATAACAACGGTTCGGAAGAACAGTTCTGGCTGTCGGTGTTCAGTGCCAAGACCACTATATCCGACCGCAAAAATGCCAAGAGTTCCATCTTCATCAAGCGACCGTATATCTCAGTTATTGGTACTATTCAAAAGAAGATTCTCAGTGAGTTGGCTAAAGGTGAACGTTCCAGTAACGGATTCATCGACCGCATTCTGTTTGTGATGCCCAATCTGCAACAGAAGGCTCGTTGGAATGACAAGGAACTACCGGAGAACATCGAACAAGAATGGAATGCCATTATTGACAAACTGATACAACAAGAGTATGCCCTCAATGAGTTTGGAGAGATAGAACCGCAGATTCTTCTTTTCACGGAGGATGCCAAGAGACGGCTTTACGAATGGCAGCACCACTTCTCAGAATTGTGCGACCAAGAGACAAATGACACCATTGTGAGTATCTATTGCAAGCTGGAGATATACATCATCCGTTTCTGCCTGATTATCCAATTAGCGCGATGGACCTGCGGAGAGTGTGGTAAAACATATATCGACCTGTTGACGGTAGAACGAGCCATTAAACTGACGGAGTATTTCAAGGAATCCGCATTGAGCGTTCAAAATATACTCAATGAGAACATGCTCAACAGCCAACAACAGGCGATAGTCAATCTACTTCCTCCATCCTTTACAACTGCCCAAGCTATACAGATAGCCGAGCAAAATGGAATGAAGGAGCGCACATTTCAACGCTTTCTCAATGACAACATCGGGACATTGTTCCGCAAAGAGAAGCATGGAGAATATTCAAAGATTAACCCGTGACATTTTTGTCGGTTTTGACACTTTTCCAGCGAAAACGACAATAACGACAAAAGTGACACACCCAAAAAGAAACATACAATGAGTACACATAGATTCATATTAGAACCCTACAAAGGTGTCAGCACTCGACACACTTGCCCGAACTGCCACCACCAAAGATGTTTTTCCAAGTACATTGATACGGAGAAGCAAATCCAGTTCCCTGAGTACGTGGGGCGTTGTGACCATGAGCAGAAATGCGGTTATCACTTCACGCCTCGTGATTACTTTGAGCAGAACCCGTCTGAGAAAGAAAAGTTTGCGGAGAAGGAGAATAGTTTCAGGAACTATGCCCCTATTAAGGAAGCACAACCAATAGCTACTTCCTACATTGATTTGGATATAGTCAACCAATCATTGCGTGGCTATTCTGCAAACAAGTTGTTTCAATTTCTATCGGCTCAGTTCGGAGAGACGGAGACATTGGAACTCATGAAAAGATACAAGGTTGGTACTTCCAAGTATTGGGACGGTGCAACCGTATTCTGGCAAACGGACAATCAGAATAAAATCCGTACAGGTAAGATAATGCTTTACAATTCCGAAACAGGTAAGCGGATAAAAGAACCATACAATCATGTTACGTGGGTGCACTCCGTATTACACAAAGGTGATTACAATTTGAAGCAATGCTTCTTCGGTGAGCATCTGCTTCCTGAAGACAAAAGCCGTCCTGTCGCACTGGTCGAAAGCGAGAAAACGGCACTCATTGCTTCCTACTATCTGCCGCAGTTTCTATGGATAGCATCAGGTGGAAAGAACGGTTGCTTCAATGCCAACAGCCTATCCGTTCTGGTAGGAAGAAGCGTTGTGTTATTCCCCGATTTGGGGGCGACCGACTATTGGCAGAGCAAAATCGGTCTGATGAAAAGCTACGGGATTGAGGTACGAATGTTCGATTATATGGAAACCAATGCCACCGAAAACGAGCGAAAAGAGGGGTACGACATAGCCGATTATCTGCTCAAAGTGAAGCCCGACGAAGCTATCCTGCAACAGATGATAAAGAGAAATCCAGTCTTGAAAACACTGATAGATATATTCGATCTGAAGCTCATCAGCATACAAAAAGACCCTCCGCTGCCGAAAGTTTCACAGCCTAAGAAACGAGGATTCAGACTTTGAATACCGNACAAAAAGACCCTCCGCTGCCGAAAGTTTCACAGCCTAAGAAACGAGGATTCAGACTTTGAATACCGGAAGAGGAATCGAGACTTTTTTACTGTAGCAAGTTAATGTCGGTGTATTACATTTCCCGACCACTTGCTCCTCAAAAAGTCTGAGGAGGCAGCTCCCGATGGTCACAAATTATTCACTAAAAGCAATTCCAAATGGAAAAGAAATATACGATAACTCTCCGTCTGTCATACGACCAATTCGCATGGCTCGGTGCGCTTTGCAGACGGAGCAAGCAGACCCAAAGCGCAGTCATCCGTTCGCTCATTGAGAGCGGAACAGTACGTGAACGAATCACGAAAGAGCATATCCACATCATCCGTCAGTTGATAGGTGAAAGCACCAATCTTAACCAATTGGCGAAGCAGGCAAACACCTACGGATTCTTTGCTGTTGCCGAAAGATGCGAGGAGATGGCGCAGCGTATTAACCAACTCATAAAGCAACTGAAAGATGATAGGTAAGCAGACCAAAGGGACATCGTTCAGTGGCTGTGTCCGCTATGTCCTCAAAGAGGAGAAATCCAAATTGCTGGAAGCTGTCGGAGTGAATGGCTCACCCGAACAGATGGCGGAGCAATTTGAATTACAGGCGTTGCTCAACGACAAGGTAAAGAATATTGTCGGACACACCTCGCTCAACTTCTCTCCTGAAGATGGCGAATGCTTGAAGTCTGATGATGCGTTGATGTTGCAAATCGCCCACGACTATATGAAACTGATGGGCATCGAAAATACGCAATACATCATTGCCCGGCATATCGACCGTGAGCATCCGCATTGCCATATCGTTTTCAACCGAGTGGACAATGATGGCAAGACGATTAGCGACAAGAATGATTTTCGCAGGAATGAGAAAGTTTGCAAAATGTTGACCGCCAAATATCGCTTGCACTTTGCCAATGGTAAAGACCATATCAAAGAGGAACGCTTGCGCCCATACGATAAGGCAAAGCACGAGATATACAAGGCATTGAAAGAAGAACTGCCCACAGCTCATAGTTGGGATAATTTGAAAGATGCGCTTGCCGACCGGGAGATTGATATGAAATTCAAAGTCAGCCGGACTACACGGGAAATACAAGGTGTCAAGTTTGAACATAACGGCTTTTCTTTCTCCGGCTCAAAAGTAGGTCGAGAGTTCAGCTACTTGAATATCGACAACCGACTGGAAGAGAATGCTTGTGCATCTTTGTTGGAGTCTGCCAAACAGGAATCCAAACAACAAAAAGAAGAGGTACAGCAAAGCGTTTCCCATTCCGATGATAGCTTTGGCATCAGTCTCGGTTTGCTAAACGGTAGCTCATCCTACGATGCCACTGCCGCAGAAGAAGCAGAGTTCAATCGCCTAATGAAAAAGAAAAAGGCTAAGCGTAAGCGAGGCTTTCATTTATAATTCTCTATTTATTAATTTTTAAAACCCAATTATTTATGGTACAAAAAGATTTAATTCTTGATTTCAATCTCTACTTGTGTGAGAAATTTGGCTACAGAGAAAGCTGTAGCGTGATGTCCCATGCCAACGGCTTTTGTGTGGACATTCGTGAACGTGATTTAGACTGCTATATCCGCTTCTGGGAGTATAGCTGTGGAAGAGGCAACTTTCCCGACTGGTCTATCATCATTGTGCGCAGTAATTTCAAAAAGAACCAAGAAGAAAGCCTGAAAGACTTGGCTCGGTTCTTCAAGGAGTACATGCCACGCTATGGTTACAAATACCTATGTACCGAAGATGATGACCACAAGTACTATCAGACACTTGGTTTAAAGTGTATAATGGACGGTTTTTGTCCCAATTATGCACTAGCACTGAAAGATTTAAATATCTGATACATGGTCTTTAAGTTAAGGAGGGGATTTTTCCTCTCCTTTTCTCTTTCCGATACGCCCCATTATGAGAACGTGCCGTTTGAAGTGCCGGAGGGATGGATGTGGACAACTTTGGGAGTTATCGGTACTTGGCAATCAGGCGGAACACCTAGCCGTTCAAATAAATCATATTATGGTGGGAATATACCTTGGCTTAAAACTGGAGACTTAAACGATGGATATATTACTCATATTCCTGAATTTATTACAGAAGAAGCAGTCGTGAATTCTTCTGCAAAATTAAATCCTGTAGGAAGTGTTTTAATTGCAATGTATGGAGCGACGATTGGCAAACTGGGTATTCTTACATTCCCGGCAACAACAAACCAAGCATGTTGTGCTTGTATTGAATACGATGCTATCGACCCAATGTTTTTGTTTTATTTCCTTTTGTCTCAAAGAACAGCATTCATCGCAAAAGGTGGTGGCGGAGCCCAACCGAACATTTCAAAAGAAATAATAGTAAAGACCTATATCCCTTTACCTCCATTTCTAGAGCAACAGCGTATTGTAGCTGAAATAGAAAGATGGTTCTCGTTAATTGATATTATCGAGAATGGGAAAAATGATTTGCAAAACATTATCAAGCAAACCAAAAACAAAATTCTTGACCTTGCCATTCATGGAAAACTCGTATCGCAAGATCCGAATGATGAACCAGCCATTGAACTCTTGAAACGTATAAATCCCGGCTTTACACCTTGTGATAACGGGCATTATACGCAGTTGCCCGAAGGATGGACTGTTGCACCGATGCAAGTACTATGCTCTTTGGTTGATGGTGATAAGCAAAATGGCATAGAACGAACAAATCTTGATGTCAAATATTTGCGAGGTGAGCGTGATGCCAAGACTTTGACTTCTGGAAAGTATGTTACTGCAAATTCACTTTTGATTTTAGTAGATGGCGAGAACTCTGGTGAGGTATTTAGGACTCCGATTGACGGTTATCAAGGTAGTACTTTCAAACAGTTACTTATCAACGAAAATATGAACGAAGAATATGTACTACAAATTATCAACTTGCATAGGAAAGTCTTGCGAGAAAGCAAGGTTGGTTCTGCCATTCCCCACTTGAATAAGAAATTATTCAAAGCAATAGAAGTTCCTATTCCATCTTACAAGGAACAACAAAGGATTGTAATGGCAATAAATATTGCGTTTAAACAACTGGATTTGATCACGGAGAGTTTATAGGCTCTCCGTGATAGTATCTAATTGGTCAAAAATTCTTTGAACAGTCTCTACAATTCGTATCTGTTCTTTATATGGTGGTAAGGGAAAATCAAAATTACCAATAACAGAAGCACTGATATTAGGCTGTGCTCCTCCATATGCAATTTTTAGTATTTCATCAACTTTCGATTGCATATAAATATTTCGATAATCGGGAAACAATGAGGACTTGTTTAAGATTTTGATATTTCCTACACGTTGATTTAGGTATGCTATTTCATCAAACAAATATACTCCCATTTTTCCTGTTGTTGCTCCAGACATGGCAATCAGCAAATCTCCTTTCGAAATCTTAAATTTATTGTCCGTAATGCCCTCAACATAAACACAGTCAGTTATATCTATAGTATTATGAGTGATATTCGATATACGAACTAATGGTATTCCTTGTGACTTATAATCATTGCTGCTGAAAGCAAAGCCATTCTCAATTCTACACAAATCAGATAACTTGCATATAGCCCATCCTTTCGGTAAGTTCGTATAATGCCCGATACGTACCTTTATATTATTACCATATTCATTCTAATTCAATGTAGTATGGTAACAAAATTCAAAAATCAATTGGCAAAGAGTAATTTGGCCAAAAACACAGTCTCCTCTTATGTGTGGACGGTGCAGTATTTCCTCAATCATTATGGAGAAGTGAACAAGAAAAATCTTTTGGCATACAAGGGGTATTTGGTGGAGAACTTCAAACCGCAGACAGTGAACCTGCGCTTACAAGGAATCAACAAGTTCCTAGAGTTTATAAAACAGGAGAAACTAAAAGTGAAGTTCGTAAAAGTACAGCAAAAGAACTTTTTGGAAAATGTAATCAGCGATGCCGATTACAAATTTCTCAAAGCCCAACTTAAAGCCGATGGTTACGATGAATGGTATTTTATCGTGTGGTTTATGGCTGCTACAGGCGCACGTGTTAGTGAATTGCTCCACATTAAAGCGGAACATATCAAGGTGGGTTATCTCGACCTGTATAGTAAAGGTGGAAAGATTCGACGGCTATACATCCCAAAGAACCTACGAACAGAAGCCGATAAATGGTTGAAGAATCAAGGCCTGACATCTGGCTATATCTTCCTGAACCGTTTCGGGCAGCGCATTACTACTCGTGGAATTGCTTCCCAACTCAAGCATTTTGCCGAAAAATACGGAATGAACAAGGAAGTAGTTTATCCTCATTCATTCCGTCATCGTTTTGCTAAAAACTTCCTCGACCGCTTTAATGACCTTGCTCTACTAGCCGACCTTATGGGGCATGAGAGTATAGAAACCACTCGAATCTATCTTCGTAGAACTGCTAGCGAACAGCAGAAGATTGTGGATAAGGTCGTAAACTGGTAAAGCCGCATTAGCCCTTAGAAGTGTATTGATTTACACTTCTAAGGCTTTTTGAATATTATCAAGAACAGAGAATAGTTTTTTTATCTTTTGAACAATGCGTTGTTGCTCGGCAAGAGGAGGTAGTGGTATTTCAATTTTATGCAAAGCATTAGAAGATAGTCCAAGTAATCCTATACCTTTCCCTCCTATCAAATTGTTCTCTTTTAAATACGCCAATGTATAGTAGTAAAATGGTACACATAAATCAATCTTTGGACGAAGTCTATGAATGTGATTTTGAATGCAAATATCGTAATCATAGTTCCAAATTGCAGAGCGTCCAATATCGCCGCCTTCACACACAAGTAAATCCCCCTTTGTTACAGTGCATTTATCTAATTCACTCTCTTTGAAAGACATTTGCTTTATCACTGTAAAATCAAACTTATTCCAATACACATTTGAAGTAGTCAAATAATCTTTCATTACACCGTCCCTGTTGACTGAATTAAGGGCTTTACCTGTATTATGATTAAAAAGTTCCCCTAAAATTGTTTGTTGCCATCCTGCGGGATAATGCCTGTTATCACAAGTGATTTCTGCCTTCGAGTTGATGCGTTTGAGCAGTTCTGAGGCAGGTTCATCGTTTGGGTCTTGTGGTACGAGTTTGCCGTGAATGGCAAGGTCAAGAATCTTACTCTTGGCTTGCTTGATGGTTGCCTGCAAATCTTCCTTTCCACTTTCTATAACGTCAATCAAAGAGAACCAGTGTTCAATTTCTTTCACAATACGCTTTTGCTCAGCAAGAGGTGGCAATGGAATCATGCCATTACAAGCATCTGTTGTACTCAAGCGTGGCATCTTAACACCATATCCACATTGTTGCGTATAGTCAAGAAAATATGCCGAACGCAGTACATGATTAAGATAATATGAAGAAACATTACAGTATGAATTGAATGGCATTATTTCAGTTGTACAATATCCTGATTGTGGTGCGACCAAGACCTTATTCAGATATGTGCGTAATTTAGAGTATAGGATATCTCCTTTGTTGAATCTGTGCCGTACTCCTTTAATACTTCTTTTTGATCTAGAAAGTGTTTGAATGATTTTTGCTGTATCCTTTTCTAAATCTTCAAGTTCTAAAACCCAGTCGTCATCGGTTATGCTATCAACGGAAACATTATTACATTCGCCATAATTACTAATTTCTCCCAAAGTTGTCCACACCCACGAACTTGGTACCTCAAACGGTACGTTCTCATAATGGGGCGTATCAGAAGTCTTTGCAGACTTCTTGCTCCGCTTGATTTTTCCTTCTTTTATCAGTCGTTCTTTTTCAGCCTTGATTCGTTCGAGCAGAACTGATGCAGGTTCATCGTTAGGGTCTTGCGGTACAAGTTTTCCATGTATCGCAAGGTCGAGTATCTTTTGACGTAACGCTTTTGTATCCATTGTTGTATATCTGTTTGTAATTGTGCAGCCAAAAACTGCACAATTACTATTCATTTTCTTCCAGTTTCTTTAATTCCTCATTTTCTTCAAACTCTTCAATCCATTCCTTCACCTTGGCTTGCAATAAAGCCTTGTTGGGGAGATAGAGTTGATAAGCAGAAGCATAGATGTTAGTATCTTTAGGCAAGGTGAGTTCCACAAGTGCATCGTTCTTCTCCCGGCACAACAGAATGCCAATTGTCGGCTTTTCAAAGTCTTGTTTGACATAGCGGTCGTAATAGTTGACATACATCTGCATCTGTCCAAGGTCTTGGTGAGTAAGTTTGTCTATTTTCAAATCTATAAGCACATAGCATTGTAACAAACGATTGTAAAACACCAAGTCAACAAAGAAATGTTGCTCATCAAATGTGAACCTTTTCTGCCTTGCTTCAAAGAGGAACCCTTTGCCAAGTTCTAATAGGAATTGCTGCATCTTGTTGATAATGGCATTCTCCAATTTAGACTCTGAGTAAACTGCATCGGGTTTTAGACCAAGAAACTCTAATGTGATGGGATTCTTGATGATGTCCGATGGTTTCCCAATAGTTTGTCCTTCTTTCGCCAACCGCATTACTTCATCTTTGTTACGACTCAAAGCCAATCTCTCATAAAGACAGCTTCCTACTTGACGGCTGAGTTGCCTTTTAGACCATTGTTGTTGGGTACATTCTATTTCATAGAAGCTGCGGGCATCCGGATTTTCCACCCTCATCAGTATAAGATAATGAGACCATGAGAGAGCGAATGTCGTTTCAGAAAGATGTTCCTCTGCCTTCGGATAATCGGCTAACCACTGGTTAGCCTTTTGGCTCGACTTTGGACAACCACTGGTTAGCCCTTTAGAAAAGACAATATAAAACTGCCGTATATTCTTAAGCGTTGAATACGACCATCCATCTCCCAGCCTATCAGTCAGACGTTTAGAGAGTTCTTTCAGTACAGCCTTTCCGTATTCGGCTCTTGTCTCTCCCTTTTGCTCATATTCTACTATATATTGTCCAATATGGAACTTAGTATAGACCTCAGCAATATTGACGGCTGTTGCCACACGTTCCCTTGCCTGCGTGACAAGGTCAACAACCTTTAAGAACAGATCGTTTATATCTTTATCATTTGTGCTAATATCTTTTCGCATAGCTCAATTTTCTTCAATATTTGCAAGCAGTTTTTCAAGTTCAGTCACCGCTCTACTGATGGTCTGGCTCTTATCCTTGATGTCTGCCATCAGTTCTGCCAATGAACGGTCGTCCACCTCACCACCTTGTTTTATCCAAGTAATGTCAAGACTTGTTTTGTCTCTGGCAATAATTTCATCTACAGGGTATTTACGCCAACGACCTTGCGGATTATTCTCGGCATCGTAGGTCTCTACTCGATTATTGTAGCAAGAAACAAAATCATCCAAATGATGCCGTTCCAGTTTGTTGGTGGCAAGCGTATGCTTTATGTCTGTACGGTAATCGTAAAACCATATTTCTTTGGTTGGGTGTCCTTTGCTGAAAAACAACACGTTGGCTTTTACGCCTTGCGCATAGAAAATACCTGTAGGCAAGCGCAAGATAGTATGTAGATTGAAATCTTGCAATAAGCGTTTGCGAATAGTTTCACCTGCCCCTGCCTCAAAAAGGACATTGTCGGGAAGCACCACAGCAGCACGTCCTCCGGTTTTGAGCATAAGCATCATGTGCTGGAGAAAGTTTAACTGGTTATTCTTGGTTTCTACATAGAAATCCGGGCGGTTGATGTCCACAGAACCAGCCGGACGAGTTCCAAAAGGAGGATTGGCAAGTATCACATCAACAAGAGTTGACGGTTCTTTTTCCAAAGAATCCTCACAAACAATCGGACTACGGTCTGTACCGATACCATGCAAATAAAGATTCATGGAAGCGAGCGTCACCACTAAAGGCGTATTATCCACACCATGCAAAGCTTTGTCACGCAAGAAATCACGTTTTTCTTTACTTGCTGACTGACCTTTCATATAATCGTAAGCTGTAAGCAAGAATCCACCCGTTCCACAAGCCGGGTCACAAACCGTTTCACCCATTTGCGGATTGATACAATCTACCATTGCCTGAATAAGTGGACGAGGAGTAAAATACTGTCCTGCACCGCTTTTCTTGTCTTGCCCATTCTTTTCAAGAATACTTTCGTAGATAGCACCTTTCACATCACCGTCCATAATGAGCCATTGCTCCTCATCAATCATGGTGATAACTTTTTTTAGATAAACAGGTTTGTCTATCTTGTTTTGTGCCTTCGTATAAATTGTACCTATCAGATTATCCTGCTCGCTAAGCAATTTAAGGGTCTCTTCATATTGTTTTACCAAATCCAGACCATCAAGTGCTATCAAATCTGCCCACTGATAACCAGTTGGAATAGCCGACTCTTCTCCAAACATTTCTACATTTTCGACATCCATCTTCAAGAATAAAAGATAGGTCAGTTGGGTAATATAATCAGTGAATCCAATGCCTTGTCCGGCAAGAGTGGTTGCCAGATTCCATACTTTTTTGGTGAGCGATTGCTCTGTTGTATTATTTGTTGCCATTTCTTTATGCTGCTTTTCTTAAAACTACAAATGTGTAAAGTGAATGAAGTGCCTCGTCTGCCTTCTGCATATTACCAAACGCTCTAATCATTTGGGCTGCATGGGTAGCATCATCTTCACGAATATCCCTGACCGTACAAGCTCCATTAGAAGCAATATAATCCACAATACAACTGATAACCTCTCGCTGTTTGTCTGTTATTTCACGCTGGTTTTGTCCTAACCAAAGATTGAAAAACTGTTTAGAGGTAGTAACTACACTATCCAATCGTTCGATTTGGTGGAAAGCAAAGCGTACAAGTTGTATGATATTGGTCAATGCATCGCTTTCTTCTTTGGTAGTGGAACGCCTTACTACTTTAGGATTAACTATGGCATAAGAGTTCCAGAGTTGTTTGGATGTAAAATGATTGTTTGCCATTTTGAGTCTGTTCTCCAAATCCTTTAGCATCGAATAGGTTATAGGCTCTCCCTCATTGTTGTAAATGATGCGCAGTGCCTCTATTTCGTCATAGTATTTTTTACAAAAATCTTCAAAAGCCTCTGTCGTATTTTTTGCTTCCTCAATGGAAAACCCTTTGGAGATAAGCGTATCTTCACCCGGCATCAATGTATTGACGAATCCGGCTGCAAGTATCAGAAGGTATTTCCGGGCATCCGCATGATTGGCAAGCGGAGCGACTAGCCCCTTACGTTCATTGTTAGGCTCATCAGTGCTTACAAACTGTGGAAGAATGCCTTTCTCCAGTGCATCGTATATTCTGGCAGAAAGCTCCTTCATGTCATCATGAGACAGACGGACAAACTCTTTCCGTTGCGAATCATCCGCTTTATTGTATATTCGTGCAAGCGTTGCCGCAAGCCGTTTAAGGTATTCATCAGGAATATAGCCATGACTAATACGTTCTAACAGCTCCTTCAACGTAATTGTCTTTGTTGTAGGACCGTCGTCTATAGGTGCCACTGTTTGCGCATGTTCTGTCACGCCTACCGCATCAACCAAATAAAAACAATCCTTGCTGAATGCGTTCGGGGTAACATTGCGAAGTTGCTCATCACCAATAGTACGCACTCCACGCCCTTTCATCTGAATATACAAAGGCAATGACTCCACATCACGCATGAACATTACCACTTCCAGTGGCTTTACATCTGTTCCGGTGGCAACCAACGTACAGGTGACAGCAATACGGAAATCCTTGTCATTACGGAATTGGCGTATCAGTTCGTTACTATCGCCTGCTGAATAAGTGATTTTCTGAACAAAGCGGTCGTCAGTCCGTCCGAACACCTCTTTAGCTATCTGTACGATATTTGTGGCGTGAGCTTCATTGAGAGCAAATATCAAGGTTTTAGGTAAATAGTCCATATTCGGCTCACGTTGCGGGTCATTAAACAATTCTGTATAAACCACATCCCAATAGGTTGAAAGGATTAACTTTATCTGTGCCGGATTAATGACACTCCGATTAAGTTCTTTATTGGTGTAGGTTTTGGTTTCCTTGTTTCTCACAGTCTTAACCTCACCCGTATATCTCGTTTCTTCCTTTACTCTCTCACCCTCTAATATAGCTCCCCCAGTTTCCGTAACTTGCGTTTTTATTCGATACACCCTACAATCCACATTCACACCATCAACGATACTCTTTTCTAAGGTATAATTGACAATGATATTATAGTTAAAGAATTTCTTTGTCTCTTCAATCGGGGTTGCTGTCAAACCGACAAGTCGAGCCGTATCGAAATACTCCAACACCTTGCGCCAGTTCCCATAAATGGAGCGATGGCACTCGTCTATGATAATCATATCAAAGTAATCGTGCGGTAAGTTGGGATTAGGAGGCAAGGTTACCTCCTCTGCTGGTTCGTTCTCATCATCGTTATCGTTATCCTCAATAGTTTCTCCTTTCAAGAATGAGAATAGACGTTGTATTGTAGAAATAACGACATTGCTATCAGAAGGGATAGAAGACGAGCGAAGACGATTGACCGTAAAGATAGTATTGAAAGCATCCCCGTTCTCTGTCAGACGAAAAGTTCCGAATTCTCCCTCGGCTTGTTTTCCAAGATTATTTCGGTCAACAAGAAACAACACTCTACGCATGGGTGTATAAGAAAGCATTCGGTAGGCAGCAAGACAAGCCGTATATGTTTTACCCGCACCGGTGGCAAGAACCATCAACGCTCGATTTTGCCCAGCACGGAAACTCTTTTCAAGTTCTGTTACCGCTTCATATTGACAATCACGAAGCCCTTTCTTTTTCAATGTTGGAAGTCCGGCAAATGTATCCTCAATCCCCAGTTTCTTAACCAATTCATGTGGCGTAGGGATAGCCATTATCGGCTTGAAATAAGAATCCGGTTCACGAAAATCGCAGAAATATAGTTCCTTGCCATTCGAGGTAAAGATAAAAGGCAATGGCTTTTGGTATGTCTGATAGATATTCGGAACACTTCTTGCGTATAAGGCCGCTTGCTCGCATACTTTTGAAGCAAAAGCATCCGTTTCTTCACGTTTAGCCTCAAGCACGCCCACTGCTTTCCCATTAATAAAAAGGAAATAATCTGCTTCAAGATTTCCTTTCAATAAACCTTCTCTTATAGCTACAGCCGTACAAGTAGGTTCATAAGCATCCCTATTGACAACTTCCCAACCTGCATCAGTAAACCACTGGTCTATCTTTATTCTTGCTTTTTCTTCAGGAGTCATGTTCTTAATATTGTATATTATCGGAAGTTCATAGATACATCTGCAATAAACTGCAAAAGGTCTCCGATCCTCCCAACCTAATTAAATACTATTGTAACCTTTCCTTTTTATCGGTTATCAAATCTTTCAAATCAACTTGTAATATCTCCGCAATCTGTTGCAAGGTTTCCAAATTAGGCTGAATTCTATTACAGGCATAGGCATTGACCATACTAAAACTCTTGTTGAGCTGTTTAGCTAACCACGTTTGAGAAATACCTTTTTCGGATAAAACAGTCTTTATTCTATTCAGTTTCATTCTTTAATATGATTTTATAGTGCAAATGTAGTGAATTATATTCGATAATTCGGGTCTTTTTTGTATTTTTGTACGCAAAAACATAAGCATATGGGACATAAATGTTATATTTCTTTTAAAACAGAAGATAGTTGGTATAAACGAGAAATACAAAAATGGAGTGCCAATGAAAAAGTTGACATGATAGACAAGTCGCTAAATACCCCTATTAATTCTGAAGACGAAGACTATATTATGCGAAAAATCAGAGAAGATTATTTGTCTGATTCAACGGTTACAATCTTCTTGATTGGGGCACAGAGTGCAGAGACTTTGGGGTGGAAAGAACAGAAATTTATAAAGAGAGAGCTACAAGCGTCATTGTATAATAGCGAAGGTAATACTCGAAACGGAATTTTAGGAGTTGTATTACCTTCAATGTATGATTCAATATACAAAGGACAACATATATGCTCTATCTGTGGTAAAAGTCATAATACTGTAGCTATTAACGATGCGACTACTATTAAAGAATTTAGTAAAAATTATTACTTAAATAATCACGGAAAATGTGCATATGATGAAGATGATCGATTTTGCATCTTAGTTAAATGGGATGACTTCAAATGTAATCCTAACGCTTATATTGAACAAGCATTCAATAAGCGTAATCATCCTATAGCAAGTGAAGTAATTGTTAGACCTAAATGAATTTATAAATAATGGAAAGGAATTTATGTTTTATAGTAATGGGATTCGGCAAGAAAAAGGATCCAGATACTAACCGTACTATTGATTTAGATGCTACGTATAAAAAAATAATCCGTCCTGCCGTAGAATCCGCTGGATGCAAATGCATACGCGCTGACGAGATTGTAGAATCTGGAATAATTGATAGAAGTATGTATGCACTCTTATATTACGCTGACATTGTTATTGCAGACATATCAACTTTTAACCCTAATGCAATATACGAATTAGGAGTACGTCATGCATTACGTCCATATTCTACAATAATCATTAAAGAAGATGAAGGGAAAATACCGTTTGATATTGGACACGATAGAATAATAAGTTACAAACATTTAGGAAATGAAATTTCAGAAGCAGAAGCAAAGAAATGTATTCCGCAGCTTCGAACTTTAATTCAAAGTGTCATCAATGAGCCTAAAACGGATAGCCCACTTTATTCTTACATTCATCAAATAAAAAAACCGGAAATTTCAGAAGAAGAAATCTCCAGTATCATTGGAGAATTGAAAAATAATGAAGATTCTATTTATGCTTTGACTGAGATGGCGAAAGATAATATGGCAAAAGGTGATTTTGTTAAAGCAGAACAATTGTGGGAGAAATTGTGTTCTAAAACAGAAAATGAAAAATACTATATTCAACAACGAGCGTTGTGCCGTTACAAAAGTGAAGTACCATCTACACAAAGAGCGTTGACCGATGCTATGCTAATAATGGCGAAAATAGGAAACCAAACAGATACAGAAACTCTTGGAATTTTAGGAGCAATAAATAAAAGATTATGGGAAATAACATCCGATAAAAGTTATCTTAACTCAGCCATAGATTCATATAAAAAAGGATGGAATCAATATAAAGATTATTATACAGGTGAAAACTATGCAACTTGTATGTATATAAAATCATTGCATGAGATATCAGAAGAACTAAAGACACATTCTATAGTTGAAGCCAAACTCACATATGCTGAGATTATTGATATAATTCTGAAATCTCTTGAAGACCCAGAAGCCGAAGAGTTGCTTTGGAAATATGCTTCTTTATCTAATGCCTATCTTGCATTAGGCAACCATGCTGAAGCTGAAAAGTATGAGAGACTATTTCACGACCAGCAACCCTTACAATGGCAAATAGATAGTTTCGAGAAAACAAAATCAATTTTAAAGAAATAAAAACATGGCTAAAACATATAAAATTTTCATTAGTCATTCTTGGTCACATGTAAATGACTTAAAATCGTTAAGAAACCTTCTCGAATCAAGAGGGTACTTTAATGTTGAATTTACAGAATTTCCACCAACAGATTCTATAAATTCAATGAATACATATTACATAAGACAGCGAATCTCAGAAAGAATAGCGGCTTCGGATATTGTTTTAGGTATCGCTGGAATCTATGCTTCATATAGTGATTGGATGAAATGGGAGCTTGACAAAGCTATAGAAAAAGGAGTTCCAATTATTGGGGTAATCCCAAGAGGACAAGAGCGAATTTCTGCTATTGTAAATGATAGAGCCGACGAAATTGTTCATTGGAATACAGAAAGCATAGTATCTGCTATACGAAAACATGCGAAATGATATTACGATGGTCAATTTCGATGAATACATCCAGCAAGGCGAACCGCAAAAGCGTGAAAGAGGCTATGCTTGGCAAACGGCAATAGGACTTCAAGCGGTAGATGGCTTGAAGCCCTCGGATTATCTTATTGAAACTGCTCGCAAGCATATTGAGGGAGACATAACCATTGATGAAGTACAACAACTTATCAAGAGTTACTACGATTCAAAAGACATTCGTACTGAAAAGGATAACGAAACAGAAGAAGCGGATAAAGTTTCTGCCAATATAACCAAACTATTGAATGAGCGTTCATTTGCTTTTACCGTAGCCGGATTGACCGCCATTCATCGGCGTATATTTGATGGAGTATTCAAGTTTGCCGGACAAATCAGAGATTACAATATCACCAAAAAAGAATGGGTGCTTCGTGGCGATACGGTATTTTATGTATCTGCTCCCGACATTCGCAGAGCCATAGAGTATGATCTTGAACAAGAAAAGGCGTTTGATTATACAGGATTATATATAGACCAAATTGTCACTCATATTACCCAATTCGTATCCGGGTTGTGGCAGATTCATCCGTTTGGAGAAGGCAATACCCGAACAACAGCAGTGTTCACCATCCAGTATTTACGCTCGATGGGATTCAATGTCGAGAACGACCTTTTTGCCAATCATTCTTGGTATTTCCGTAATGCTTTGGTTAGAGCCAATTATCAAAACATACAAAAAGGCATCAAAAGAGAGCCTGTGTATTTAGAACGATTCTTCCGAAATCTATTGATAGGAGAAAACAATGAATTGAGGAATCGTTTCATGGTGGTTAATGCCCCCGAAGACATGGGTATCTCCACCCCGACAAGTACCCCGACAAGTACCCCGACAAGCTTAGATAATCCATTACAGATAGATAATGAAAATATCAACCGTTTAATAGAGGTACTTGCAAACAATAGATTATCAGTCAAAGAGATGATGGCAGCCGTAGGTTTAAAGAACCGTGAAAATTTCATGGAATACTCTCTCAATCCAGCCATAAAAGAGGGATTTGTTTCTATGCTCTACCCAGACAAGCCCCGTCATCCTCGTCAGAAATACATGTTGACGATTAAAGGATTGGCGGTGTATAACTCCAATAACATGAAATAATGATAGACGAGAACAATATACCCTCTATTCAACCCGACTTTGAACGGATTAAAAAGCAAGATAATAAAGGTTTAGAGTATTGGACTTCTCGTGAGTTGTGCACCGCATTAGGCTATGGCACATACCAAAAATTCAATCGTACTCTAAACAAAGCTATCGCCATAGCCAATAAGAAAGGTTGTAACACTACCGAGCATTTTAATGCTACGTTTGAGATGGTCAAACTAAATTCCGGCTCCTTTCGTAAGGTGGAGAATATACATCTATCACGAATCGCTTGTTTGATGATTGCTGAAAATGCCGATAGTAAGAAGCCACAAGTACAGATAGCAAAAGAATATTTCAAACAAGAAATATCAACTCCTGAATTAATAGACAACAGTCTATCTTCCAACATATTGCTATACAAGACGAAACAAGGAGAAAGCCGTATAGAGGTCATCTTCAATAATGAAACATTTTGGATGTCGCAAAAGCGAATGGCCGATTTGTTTGGTGTTGAAACGAATACGATCAATAA
Source organism: Phocaeicola faecalis (assembly GCF_021730445.1). Classification (GTDB taxonomy): domain Bacteria; phylum Bacteroidota; class Bacteroidia; order Bacteroidales; family Bacteroidaceae; genus Phocaeicola; species Phocaeicola faecalis. Next base: position 260,616 of record NZ_JADNRM010000002.1, read on the forward strand.
CCATCTGAAAGAGATATTCAAAAGCGGAGAATTGGAGGAGAGTTCAGTTATTCGAAAAATTCGAACAACTGAACTTGATGGCAAGAACGATGATACATTGTTCTACAATTTGGATGCGGTTATTGCTGTTGGGTTTCGTGTGGGCAGTTATCAAGCGGGCCAATTCCGGATGTGGGCTACATCGGTTCTAAAAGAAATGATCATAAAAGGATTTGTATTGGATGATGAACGCTTGAAACAGGGCAAACATTTTGGCAAAGATTATTTTGACGACCTATTAGAACGTATCCGAGAAATACGAGTTTCAGAACGTCGGTATTATCAGAAAATCACCGATGTCTATGCCGAATGTAGTGCCGATTATGATCCTAAGGCTGAGACCACCCTACAATTCTTCAAGAGGGTGCAAGATATGATGTATTGGGCTACTTCCCATCAAACGGCAACCGAAATCATCTATTCAAGAGCAGATGCCCAAAAGCCCCACATGGGACTTACCACGTGGAAAAACGCTCCTGACGGCAGAGTCCAAAAGTCGGATACAATTATCGCCCAGAATTACTTGTCCGACAAAGAAGTCTCAGCTTTCAATCGTCTATCAACCGCATTCCTTGATTTGGCCGAACTTCGTGCCGAACGGCAAATCATCTCCACAATGGCAGATTGGAAAAAGCAATTGGATGATTTCCTGACTCTATATGAGTATGACAAATACAATGAGGCTGGCACCATTTCTGCCGAACAAGCGAAAGAAAAGGCATACGCTGAATATGATAAATTTCGCTTTATACAAGACAAGGAGTTTCTTTCGGATTTTGATAAAGAAATCAAGATATGGAAAGAGAAGGAGGGGTATGGTAAGGATTAATTCTATCTATAAACACTATTAACAGGAACATAAGATGAACCATAACGGCATATTCTCACTATCTTTTCCCGAAACTAAGACAATAATTGTTTCCGGTGATATTCATGAGACTTTAATCTGTTGGTGTTCAAACTATGTATCCAATATTAGATGCTCGACATTATGGAGTTCTGTCAAATATATTAATTATACCATTTCGGGTATAATATTGATACAATAAGCAGAATTATACCCGATAGGATATAATAGTTGTTACAAGCATATAAGTGTTTCTGTTGGGACATACAAACATTTTCCATTGTGGGCAAACGGAAGCAATTACATTTTTTCAAGCGAATAATTCAACTTCATTACACTTTTTCAAACGAATATAACCCATTTCTCTACACTTTTTCAAGCGAATCGAGTGTATATCTACAAAAGTTTTCTGGCTCTATAACCGTTTTTCTACTGTAAATCAACCTCTTTGGAAGAAAAAGTCCACGCAAACCACAGAAATCCCAAGAAAACCACTACCTTTGTATTCAACAAGCGTTCTGTAACACACCTACGGAAATGCCCTATCACTCAACACCTTGTATCTGATAGCGGACATTCCACAAAAAGGCTGAAAAGAGGCGGTACAACACGTATATGCAAAGCTATGAAATACAGCGGTTTGCATTTGTCCCTACATTCTGTGCATTTGTCAAAACTGTGGTTGTACCGATTAAAATGAATGGTCACTGATAATCAGTGATGTAAATATGCTGNGGCTGAAAAGAGGCGGTACAACACGTATATGCAAAGCTATGAAATACAGCGGTTTGCATTTGTCCCTACATTCTGTGCATTTGTCAAAACTGTGGTTGTACCGATTAAAATGAATGGTCACTGATAATCAGTGATGTAAATATGCTGCATCGGCAAGTAAGTGGTAATCATCAACGATTATCAAGGCGTTCAAAATGAACGCCTTTCTTTTTAGCCTTATAAGCGATAGTTATCGTTTATAAGGCATGATGCTCCAGAAGAAATCCATCAGACTTTTCCATTTCAGTCAGCAAATAATCTGATAAAACATGGAGATGTCAAAACTCCCCTTTTACCACCCCACCCTGGCTACAACTACCTGTGCGAGAGTGATTTTTAGTTTATGAGCGTTTCAACACACCCGCATGATTTCCTTGAAAACCAGAAAATGCCAAGATAAAAACAAGTTCAAATTCTTATTGCAAACTTTATTTTGATCACAAGATATTCTCATTGAAACATTTATCCTTATCCGGAGTTTCAAACGAAATCTTTAGCAACATATTCAGAAATCTTTATATCTTTCTCCATAACAAAACCTTCCTGGTCATAACCTCTGTGAAGCCTGTGAATACACTCTACAAGCGAAAGTAGCCTTATATCTGGAACTTCCATTTGTCCAAACTTACCATACTGATTATCATATCTTTCCCGGCTTCCTAATGAGATTCTAGCTTCATAGTCTTTCGGTATAAGGAACGATGCTCTTTCCCCAAGATATCGGTAATATTCACTCAAAAAAATATGCACGCCGGCAAGATCCAAATCACCAAAATGGATATAGGGGTTAGGAATGGAAAGTAACCATTCCAAAAGGTCACGGCTCTGCTCCTGCGGATATCTGGAAACAAAGAGTATTTTCGTCCCCGCGGACAGACAGGTTCCAAACAGCCATTTTTGTTTTCTGATATATCTGAAATTCTCCGGATTTTCCACACCTATAATAACAACATCTTCGGGTATTAAAAAATCATTGAAATCATATATGAAGGTGAATGTTCCGTCTTCCGGTAACAATTCAATGTGCTCTCCGGCAAGAGTGACAGATATGGAGTCATAGCAGTTGACAAGAAATCCGCGGAAAGTACGTTGCTGTCTTACCTTTGAATTCCCTGTAATCTTCACTTGCTCTGCCCTGCTCGCATTCTCTTTTTTCAGTAGGGAAAGGTATGCCTCCAGATCCCTGATGTCATAATGCGTTGCCAGATAATTTCTTAGCGATTGCTCGTCACGGGCACGATAACTCTTCCTGCTGCCCTTAGTAATAGCAACCAGTATTCCGTCAGAAATCATGCACTCAAACCATTCCCCTTTCAGGACACTGGCCGGCATAGAATCTCCATTTGCAAGCCTTATCAGCCTCTCAATAAGTGCAGAAGTCGTTTTCATCTTATAGTTAACAATGTTTTCACTACCGTATTGCTCTTTTCATCCTTGCTCAATGAATAAGTGTACTTATACACTTGGGCGTTATATGTTGTCGGAGAGCTGTTTATAAGGAATATATTACGCACATTGGCAAACTTCAATATACCTTCCACATTATCGGGATGAAGCTTTCCTATTTCGTCCATCATGCAATGTAGCTTGAAATCACCAAACCGTTTGGAGATTTTCCGCTTGAAGACATTGATTAGCATGATGTTTACCATCGATTTTACCAAAATGTCTGTACCGTCGGAACCTACATTAGAAAGCTTCTCCACCCAGTTAGTATCGTTGTCATTTTCCTTGACTTTAAACTCAAGTTTGAATGTATCCGAGAGCGTAATTTTCTCACGCTTCTTCTCAATGTCCATCATGTCAATGAGGCTCATCAATAATTTTACCGCCTCTTCGTTTGTTCTGTTCAGTGACTCTTCCGTCGAAAAGAGGTTCAGGTTTCCGATATCAAATCCATGTTCTTCGTCGAATTTCTTGATATTAAGAAGCTGTTGCATCAGCCTGTCACTGCTCTCTACGGCACGAAGTTCGATTTCCTTGATTACACCGGCAAAATTATTTTTCCGGAAATCGCGGTTTATTTCATTGATTGTCGATTTGATTTCAGCATTGTGCTGATTCAAATCACCGACCTCTCTGGCAATACGCTTGATAATGCTTGCATACTGGCTACTGGTACGTGTGCGATATTCTTCAATCTTTCCATTCGAAATGAATTCGTTCAGTTCTGATGCAAATTCGGTATAATCCGACTCTGCATTGAACTCAGTCCGAAAGTGGAAAGTATTTTGAGAAGAGAAATTGCTTTTGAATATAGTCACAGCCTTTTTAAAATCCTCCATCCTTTGCTGCTGTGCAGCTATGCTGTCCCGGAGACTGTCCAGAATATCAGAAAGCTGTGCCTGCGTCTCTTTTGTTCCGGCATCGTCAATATCGACAGGACGGCTTTCGGTACTTAGAAATACCCTGACCTTTTCAATTGCCTCTTTCAGTTTTTCAGCTTCAGAACGATACGACTGGAGTTCCTCAGAGAAAAGCCGTATCTCTTTCTCCTTCTTTTCTCTCCTAAGTTCAAATTTATTCTGCAGGTCTTGCAACTTATTAAGCAACAGCCTCTTCTCCTCTTTCTTTGATGACTCCACATCAAAATACTCTTTCTTGTCGTTTTGCCAAGAGTAGAAATCAGGTCTGTGATTTTCTATAAAATACAAGTCATCATCGATAGTCTGCAATTCTCTTCTAATTTCAGACAACTTGTCAACATCAACGCCGAGACCTTTCAGTTCGGCATCCATCTGTGCTTCAAGCTCATGTTTGCGAGTTGCAGTGTCAGTTTCCTGACGTTGCACAGAAACTGATATTTCATCTTTCTTCTCCTTTGCAACGGCCTCAACTTCCTTCTTCTTTCGCTCAAATGATTTGCGCAAATCTTCCGTCTCTTTCTGCTTTTTAGAAGCCGCCTCCTGTTTTAATGTTTTTAATCGGCCTAACTGTTCCTCTATTTTTCCAAGTTTTTCTATGACAGAACCAATCTCCCGCATTCTCCATTCTTTCAGTTTAGACTGATAGTCTGCGATTCCCTTCCTATGCCGTTCAATTCGATCCGGCATCTGTCTGAGTTCTGCTTCAAGACTGATGTTTTCAAAGCGGAGGGCCTTTAGTTTTGAAGCGGGGATGCGTTCCAGTTCTCTGATATCATTATCAAGCCTCTCCTGTCTTCCTGCGATTTTGTTGTCAAGCTGTTTGAGTTTTTGCTCAAAAGTATCGATTTGAGAACGAATCTCTTCCGGTGTTTTCGCCGTTTTGGATATATTTTGCAACTCAATTCGTACCCCATACAGAGTCTCAGAGTTTATAGTCTTCTGTGGGTCAAGAGACGTACTGTAAAGTATCTCGTCATCTACAACCTTTCCTAAAGTATCTTTCCAATCAACCACGTTATTGTCCAGCCATTCAATGAATGAGCCTTTTTGTCTGTCAAGAAGTTCTTTCAGTTTATCTATTTCTCTTTTTATCCCCTCTTTGGCATGCCTTATCTCCAGAATTTCTTTTTCACAGTTATTTTCAAGTTCTTTACGTTCAGATTCTGTTTTGCTTGTAATCCGGACTATTTCCTGTTGTTTCTTTACCTGTTGTTCGGTAAGTAAAAACCTCTTTTTCTCCAACTCTTCAATCTGCGCTGTCAGTTCTTGCATTTCTTTTTCAAACGGATTGAATTGCCGGACATACTGCTCTTGAAGTCTTAGCTCTGTTTTTTCCTGTTGGACAGCCTCTATATCTGCCTGAATGCCATCAGTCTTTTGCTGATAAGTTGAATTCAGCTCTGTCAGCCTGCCTGTGAGTTCGGTCTGAAGACCTGCGATATTCCGGGTCATTTGGCTTTCAATATCATTGATGTACTGCCCGGCCTGCAGACAGAACTCTTTAAGACTGTTGTCAAGCCCTAGTATCAATGTATCATAGCGCATCTTGACACTTTGATTTTTATCAGTAAGAATATTTTCCTGACGAACCAAAGAGTTTTTACGAATATGCAGTTCTTTTTCTTTCGAGATTTTATCAATAATTGAACTAATGCCAATCTCTGTATAATGCTGCATCTTCGCCCTTCCCTGCCTTAGGAATTCATTTACAATTGCTTCTTTACCTTTAAGGTCATCCCGCTCTTTGTTGAACTTCTCATTTTCTTCGCCCAAAAGTCTTTTTTGGCGGGCAAGTTCCTGAGATTTAACCGCAATGTTCTCTTCTATATGAGGAAGTCTTTCCGTATCACGCTCCAAAGCATAGTTCAGCTTGGCACAAAGTTCTTTAATTCTTTTCCGCACCACCTCATACAAAGAGTACTTTTCTATTACACTTTCCGCATCTGTCCTTACCTTCACCTTACCGTTTCTCTCCTTCTTGAACCACTTCCAGATGTCTTCGTATTGCTGACGGAAGTACTTGACGTGTTCCCTGTAAAAATTCAAATCTATGCTATCACCGGCAAAATCCATTGAGTCGATGATTGTATCTTTTATGACGCGTGACTCCAGACTCTGATTCAAGAAAATGTTTTGAATGGTACGCGGAACATTCTGATATCTGGAACTTTCCATCAGATTAAAGCGACGCAACTCTTTGGCTGCATTCTGTGTATTACCGTATATGATGTCCCTGAATTCCTCGTACCCTCTAATAATGTTGCTTCTGAATACCTTTGTCCCAATTTGCTCACTTATCCTGCCCCATTCATACCTGACATTATTGTCTTCCTCAACAAAAAAACGCTTCTCGTATGGACAGTCCACAATGCGGAAAGCAACCCTTCCGTTGGACGCAAAAGTCACCACAAAGAACTTCCCGTTTTCCCTGCAAATTTCATAAATGAGGTAAGAATTGGGATATGGAAAATAAAATTCGTCATAGCTTTTCTGCTTGTCCTGAGTACGTATTCCCAACTTACTTTTGTCCACATTGTAAAAGAACAAAACGGCACGGAGCAGAGTGGATTTTCCCACACCCTGAGTACCGATAAAATGAACGTTTCCGTCAAGCTTGACTTCTGCATAAGGAATGTGCGCACTGTTTATGAATATTATCTTATTCAGGTATCTCATCTTTCACCTCCTCGTCAATGTTTATACAAGATATTATCTGTTCTATATAATGGAATGCCGAAGTAATCTGGTACCTTCCTTCCGATTCGTTTGTCTGTTCGGCAAATCCCATATTTACCATATTATTCACCAGTGCCTCCAGTTTGTCCCTATTGGACTGTTTATCCTGAAATAACCTTGAAAGTTTTTCTTTCAGTTCAAGGTCGGACGAAACCCTTATTTCCATTTGTGCCAATGAAAATTGGGTTCCTGCATCAAATGTTGTATCGTATGTTTTCAGAAAGTCCAAGTAATCAATCCAAGAAAAAAGAGACTGCAGTTTGTTCTCAATATTTACTTTCGCTTCTTTTCTGCTGAAATAATAGAATCCGTCTCCTGCCGAAAGATTGAAATCAATCAGACGGAAATAGTCTTCATATTCTTGCTGACATTCTTCAAGGTCGTTGTAAATAGCCCTGATTTCAGGGTCAATGCTATTGCCCGAAATAAATTGCCCTTTAGACAATCTTTGAAAAACTTCACTGGTATATTTCATCTTGAGTAGATTAGGGGGTATTCAATATTGTTTATTTTTTTAATCTCAGACGAGTACTTTAATTGTGCATCATACTGTGATGCCAATTGAAGGAATAGCACAAGTCGCGTTTCTTCATCTGCCTGTATAGAGAATTCATAATTCCACACATAATTAAAGAGATCAGCACTCTGTGCAAAGAAACCATTCATTATTTCAGCGTGGTTGAACATCCGACTTGTCTCGTGGTTTTCTGAAAGATATTTATCATCAATTCTGTCGGCAAGTCTTGCTCTGATGGTGCTTTTCTTTGACAGCCGGCCTCTTATATTCCTTAGTATATCAAGGGCAGAATCATCATTCCTCAGAAAGTCAAGCGATACTCTGGTTATGTATTTAGGCTGCTTTTCCATCCACAAATCATTAGTATGGGCGAGCATATTCTTGACATCTGTGCTTTCTTCTATCATCAGCTGATCTCTCATGTATTTCAATTGTCTGATTTTCTTAACGAGTCTGCTCTGATATTCTATCTTGTTCAGATAGTCGATAATCTGCGCTGAAATGGCTATCAGTGCATGGGCTGAATCGTGCAATCCTTCTTTTACTTCGCTGATAGTCTGTTTCAGGCCAATATCCATTGCTGCGTTGGCAAAGAATATTGTTTGTTCATCCATTACTTTTTCAGTCTGTCTTACAAGTTCTGCTATTATCCTGTTTTTTTCATCAAAGTCTCGTAGTCTCAGCTCTTTTATTTTGAAATTCGGTTCCTGTTTGTAAGTTTGCTCAACATTTCTTTTCAGGTCAACGACATTTCTTCTGGTAGCGTTTTCAATACTTTTGAATATATGACGTATTTCCCTCAGATATTGTGCTCTTCTTGCCGGAGTGTCTGCAGCTAAAAAAGAATCCATACTCAGCTTCAGTTTTGAAATGTAAGTCTGAACGGAGGCAATGTTTATGTCTTCGTTTACTGCCAGCACCTCTTCAAAAAATATTCTGTAAGTTTCACCCAATTCAAGTGTGTCTCCGGCCTGCGTAATGACTCCGTAACTTATAAGGTGCTTCAACTTGTTTTCGTCTCCATCCAGGGTTTCGACGGCATCGTTATATTGTACCGATACGGTCTTCCGCTTGAAGAACATATCGTTGAGCAGTTTTGCTCCCTGCTGAAGTCCTCTTGTCAGTTCTTTTATGGAATGATATGTTGGCATAAAAACTATCCGCTAACTTTTTTAATTGTTTTATGAATCTCACTATAAGGGTCACGTTCCTGATATTTCCCGACCGGTTTGGCCACGTAATATGATTCCATGTCCTTACTCCCGTCGGCCTCGCAACTTAATGCCACTTCATCTCTGAATGAAAACATGCCCTTGAAGCTAATTTCTGCTATCATCTCTGATCAGCTTTGCTACAAAGATAATAATAAATTTCAATTACACGCATACCGGATGTCATCTTAAAATGCCAGCACCTACCATCAGCCATGTTTAAGCCTAAATTCTGTTGATATTTGTCTTTGATTCGTGTTTTCATGCCAAAAATTCTTCCAGAAATAAACTCAGCAAAATAGTAACGACGAAAATTTAAAATTTGACGAAACCCCACGCACCAAAAAGCTGGAAGAGTTTGGAACACATTGTCTTCTTGGGGATTTAAATAGCACATCACCCAACCAAGGAAAGGGTAAGCCGTTTCATAGGGTCAGCCAAGGCCTTTTAAACGGAAAATTATTACAGTCTACTACGGCAGACTGTACAGACCGCTACGGTGGACTGTACGGTCTACCGTAACGGACTGTACGGTCTACCGTAACGGACTGTACGGTCCACTGCCGGAGACTGTAGTAACTCGACTGACAGACAGGCATAATCGAAAGGACGAAAACGCTTAGGTCGGCTAATGAAACGACTTAAGGAGTTCAAAACGTATGAAGAGTTAAAAAAACGGAGGAGACAACATCCGGTGACAGGTATTTGCTTGATATGTTCAATCCCCAAGAATAATAACTGACCCAAGACTTTTCAAAAAAGGTCTTGAAGTTTTTCAACTAACTCTTCCATTATCCTTGTGATATGAAAAGCTAATTCAAAGAACGAAACTCATTAGGGGTATATCCCGTTACCCGTTTAAACATCCGGCTTAAATGTTGCGGATATTGAAACCCCAGTTCGTAAGCAATCTCACTCGTTGTCTTGTTCGTGCCAAGCAAGGTCTCTTTAGCCCGCCCAATCAGTTTGTTCTGGATATATTCCGAAGCGGTCTGTCCTGTCTGTCTTTTTATCATATCCCCGAAATAATTCGGAGACAGAAATACTTTATCAGCAAAATATTTGACGGTCGGCAGACCTTCCTGTAAGGGGGCATCGCTGTCGAAATACTCATCCAGCAAACGCTCGAAACGAACGATAACATCTTTATTCACCTCTTCACGTGTCGTGAACTGACGCTCGTAGAAACGCATGCAGTAATCGAGCAACAGGCCGATATTTGCACAAATCAACCTACGGCTGTGCCTGTCTATGCTGTGTTCCAACTCCACCTCGATTTTGTGAAAGCAATCCATGACAGTGCTACGCTCCTCTTCCGAAAGATGTAAAGCCTCACGGGTTTCATAAGAGAAAAACGAATAGTTCTTAATCTCCTGACCAAGTGCCGTACCCCTTATCAGGTCAGGATGAAACAGAATGCCGTGGGCGTTTGGACGAGCATTTTTTTGCATCTCGACCTCCGCTACCTGACCGGGAGCGAAACTGACTATCGTACCTTCCTGATAGTCGTAACTCTGACGTCCGTACATGATGTTTCCACAGTAGGTGTCCTTCAAATAAAGAGCATACACACCATAATTAATCTTGAAATGTTCCGGCCACTGCGTCGCCTTCGACAAATCAACGACACTCACCAAGGGATGCCGCGTTTCGAGTCCGAAAAGTTTGTTGTACTTATCTACCTCATCAAGTTTTATAACTTCTTCCATAAGCCTTTCCTTTATTTCTTTTGAGCAAAAGTAATTCATTTGATTTGAATTACATACGACTTTATTGCAGAATCGAGGATTTGGGTATGAATATCCGTAAATCGTATACAAACCGGCTTATTCAATCACGGTAAATTTGCAATCAGAAAATGAACAATGAAAAGACAGAAGATGATGGATTGCAGAAACTTTCTGAAAACCGCAGCGAGTTTTACACTCCTCGCTATCGGAGCTACGACCGGCATTTCCCAGGTATTTGCCGATGCCCTTTCATCCCTTGTAATGGGGAAATTGTCGGACGGAAACACACCGGACATTGATAGCACGATGGAGTATCGTAAACTCGGAGGAATGAAGGTATCGGTTATCGGATGGGATTGCCTGCCGATGGTCAGCTATTACAGCAGGAAATATGACAAACGGAAAATAATTACTCTGATTCGTAGGACATACGACAAAGACGTTAAGAAGAGAGCGTTCAGTACAGCTTAATAATTTCATACAATAAAAAACGACTATGAACAAGATTCTTTTAATTTCAGTATTCAGCATTTTAACACTCAATGTTATGGCACAAGAAAAGATAGTACAGACAGCAGGGCGTACCCAATTGGGTGAGTTTGCCCCCAAATTTGCGGAACTTAACGATGACGTCCTCTTCGGCGAGGTATGGAGCCGCACTGATAAACTTGGTCTGCGTGACCGCAGTTTAGTAACGATTACCTCTCTTATCAGTCAGGGCATCACAGATAATTCACTCGTGTTCCATCTCCAGTCGGCAAAGAAGAACGGTATTACCCGCACCGAAATAGCCGAAATCATCACCCATATCGGTTTCTATGCAGGCTGGCCCAAAGCATGGGCCGCGTTCAATCTGGCCAAAAGTGTATGGGCGGAAAATACAGCCGGTGAGGACGCCAAAGCAGCTTTCCAGCGTGAGATGATTTTCCCTATCGGCGAACCGAATGTGGCATACGCCAAGTATTTTATCGGAAACAGCTACCTCGCTCCCATTTCACATGAGCAAGTGAACATTTCCAACGTTACCTTCGAGCCTCGTTGCCGTAATAACTGGCATATCCACAAAGCCACAAAAGGCGGCGGACAAATGCTCATCGGTGTGGCCGGACGCGGTTGGTATCAGGAAGAAGGCAAACCGGCAGTAGCAATCCTGCCCGGTACAGTCATTCACATCCCTGCCAATGTAAAACACTGGCACGGAGCGGCTGCCGACAGTTGGTTTGCTCATTTAGCTTTCGAGGTTCCCGGAGAAAAAACTTCTAATGAATGGCTTGAACCGGTAACGGACAAAGAGTATGATAAGCTTGAAAAAGAATAAGATATGACAACAAATGAATTCAAGGAATATGTAAAAATGCGCAAGGCGCTCGATACAGAAAAGATACACCATTTTATGGACGATATGAGCAACGAAGCCAGACGCATCACTTTCCGGCTGAATACGGCATACCATACACCGGAGGAAGTGCGTGAATTACTCTCTGAGTTGTTCGGGTATCAAGTGCCGACGTCACTCCGGGTATTTCCACCATTCTATACTGATTTCGGCAAAAATATCGCTGTAGGCGAAGGAGTGTTCATCAATGCTTGCTGCCATTTTCAGGATCATGGCGGTGTGACCATTGGCGACGGATGCCAAGTCGGACATAATGTGGTTTTTGCAACACTCAATCATGGCTTGGCTCCGGAAGAGCGTAAAACAACTTATCCGGCACCTATCGTGCTTGGCAAAAATGTATGGATAGGTTCCAATGCAACGATTCTACAAGGAGTTACAATAGGTGACAATGCTGTCATCGGTGCCGGTGCGGTTGTTACAAAAAATGTGGAAGCAAATACAGTTGTAGGAGGTGTCCCTGCCAAATTTATTAAATCTATAGTATGAAAGTGATATCAGATGTAGAATTCGGAGATGAGCGACCTTCATTCAAGTCGCACAAGTCCGATTGACCAGTGAGAAATGAATCATCAGATGCTGTACACGAACATGATAAAATCAAGTAAGAGGAACGTGGCAGAAGCCGTTTCTATGTGAAACTTCAAGAATATGTCGCACTTCCCCTCCCCATTCTATCAAGTAGTGTATGGAATTGTCTATCATGACAAAAATAAGAAATATTCAAAACCAAAGTAAAATGAAACAGATTATCTTGATTATTATGAGTTTGCTTACCTTCAGTTGCTCATCAAAAGCACAAAAACAGACAATGGATACCGGTACACAATCCGATAAGAAAATCCTCGTAGCCTATTTCTCTTGTACCGGAACAACGGAAAAAGTAGCCAATGCCATTGCCCAAAGAGTCAACGGTAAACTTTACCGGATTACCCCGGCTACAGCCTACACTTCTGCAGACCTTAATTGGAATAATAAAGCAAGCCGCAGTTCTGTAGAAATGGCCGACCAAAATTCACGCCCCGCATTGAGCGGAGAAGCGCTTGACCTGAAAGACTATGATGTGGTATTCCTCGGCTATCCGATATGGTGGAATGTATGTCCACGTCCGGTCAATACATTCCTTGAGAAATACGACTTTGCCGGAAAGACCGTCATTCCTTTCGCCACTTCCGGTAGCAGTTCGATAGCCAACAGTGTAATCATACTCAAAAAGCTTTATCCAAAAATCAAATGGGAAGAGGGCAGATTGTGTAATGGAAATATCAAACAAGCCGAAGATTGGGCTAAGCAAGTTATCAAATAGCCGCAGGAAAGAGCTTAGAGTTAACCACCTGAACAGCATGATGGCGAACATGGAAAATATCCCATAATCATGAACCTGACTATGCTTTTTATCGGTGGTATCGGCATGCAGGAAGTACTGCTGGCCGCATTGATTGTGCTACTGTTTTTCGGTGGCGAAAAGATTCCCGAACTAATGAGAGGAACCGGCAAAGGCATGGGGGTGTGTCGAAACTCTCATAACCTAAAAATCACCCTCGCCACAGATAGTTGTAGCGAGAGTGATTTCAATAAAAGGGGAGTTTCGACACATCTCCACACTATAGAACAAGAGACAGACGAGACCAGAGACGTAGGGAAGAATAAGTGATGGCTACCCAAACAAACATACAAGCTTTTTAGTCACATCCTCCTCCACGTTCCGCATCTCCGTATTCTGTCTTGCCACCTGACATGAATTAAGATTTCATCAGAGTTTCTTTGTGTTTTGCCTTAAACAGTTGATAATCCTTATCATTAAACTGTACCTTCATATTCTCCAATATGCGTTTTTCTGTTTCCGGACTCCAATAAACCTTCAATTTACTCTTTGCCCGGGTTATAGCCGTATAGACAATATTATGGCTGACCATCTCTTCTATTTCACTTGTAATCACCACCTTCACAGACTCATATTCCAAACCTTGCGCTTTATGAATAGAAATAGCATACGCCACCTGAAAAGGTACCACATTCTCCACATTATCATTATCATCATTTCCATCTCCGCTCCGACCGACTTTAAATCGAATGACCGATGTCTCATCTGCTACGGATTATCAGAATTGCAATATAGTAATAATTTTCATATATCCCAATCTAACTACATGAATATCTGATAATTCACCAATGATTAGTTTTCAGTTATTTCGGGAGCCCGAAGTTGCCAGAAAGCTACGGCAGCAGCTGCTGCTACATTAAGCGAATCCACTCCGTGTGCCATAGGAATGCGAACTACATAGTCAGTTTCTGCAATTGTTGCTAGAGGAAGCCCTTCCCCCTCAGTACCCATCACGATAGCCAGTCGAGGCTCAGTCGCCAGAGAAGGGTCATCTATGGAAATGGAATTATCCGTCAGTGCCATAGCAGCAGTCTTAAATCCCAACCGCCCCAAATCACGAATCGTACCGTCCATCCACGTCCAAGGTATCAAGAAAACAGACCCCATAGATACTCTTACTGCACGACGGTTCAGTGGATCACAGGAACTGCGCGTCAACAATACGGCATCAATCCCAAGTGCCGCTGCCGAACGAAAAATAGCTCCGATATTGGTACTGTCCACTACGCCGTCAATAACAACAATGCGTCGGGCATTCCGACAGACCTCCTCCACACTCCGGAGTACAGGACGACGCATGGCGCATAACACACCACGTGTAAGGACATATCCCGTCAGTGTCGCCAATAGTTCCCGATTACCTGTATAAACAGGCACATCACCACAACGCCCAATAATATCGGCTGCATCACCTATGATATGTTTGCGCTCGCACAAAAAAGCAATAGGTTCATATCCGGCATCCAAAGCTCTACTGATAACATTGGGGCTTTCGGCTATAAACAAACCCTTACCGGATTCCGTTCGCCTACGCAACTGAGCTTCCGTAAGCGTACAAAAAACCTCTACGCCGGGATGCTCCAATGAAGATATTTCGATAACAGGCATATATTTCTATATTTTTTAATTCACTATCTTTTTATTGTCGGTTCATACTCTCCGTTACGGCTACTTTTATCACTCCATCTTCCTTATTCTCAAAAAGACGATAAGCCTCTTCTATCCGGTCTAACGGAAAACGATGCGTAATGAGCGGAGTGGTGTCTATCTTTCCCTCTTCTATTAAATGCAGAATCGTAGCACAATCACAACCATCTACACCTCCGGTCTTAAAAATCAGGTTCTTGCCATACATATCCGGCAAAGGTAAAATTTGAGGACGATCATAAAGAGCCACAATAGTAACAATGGCATTAGGACGAGCACACTCCCATGCCAGCCGAAAAGTCTCTTCTCCCCCAGCGACCTCCAACACTACATCAGCACCACCATAAGAACTGTTTCGGAGCACAAAATCCTTACATTCACCGGGAGTGACAACCTCTACCTGCGGATAATGCTCACGAACAAAACGAATCCTTTCCTCTGCCTTCTCACAAACAATGATACGCTGCGGTTTCTTCAACATCACACAAAGCAATGTACAAATTCCCGTAGGGCCCGCACCAATGATAAGAACTGTATCCTTCTCGGTTATCTCTGAAATACGAGCAGCCCAAAAACCTGTAGCAAGAACATCTCCCACCAACAAGGCTTGTTCATCAGTTACCGTTTCGGGTATACGGTTCAGCCCACTATCAGCATAAGGCACACGTACATATTCAGTCTGACCGCCATCAATACGGCAACCCAATGCCCAACCTCCATTCGAATCAGTACAATTGTTAACATAGCCATGTCGACAGAAAAAACACTCACCGCAAAAAGTTTCTACATTAACGATTACTCGGTCACCCGGCCTCACCGAAGTGACATCAGCACCCGTCTGTTCCACAACACCCACCATTTCATGTCCTACTGTTATACCGGGAACAGCACGAGGAACACTTCCATGCTTTATATGCAAGTCACTGGTACAAATGCTACTAAGGGTAACACGTACAATAGCGTCACGAGTGTCTTTCAACTCAGGTTTCGGTTTCTCTATAAGTTCAAATTTACCTTGTTTAATATAGGTGTATGCCAACATAGTATTTCAATTTTAGAGATTATAACACTATAAATACAAAAAAGCCTCCGAATCATTTGACTGACTCGGAGGCTTTCATTAAAACGGCAGCTACCTACTCTCCCACTGTTACGCAGTACCATC
>NZ_JADNRM010000020.1 GCF_021730445.1 Phocaeicola faecalis
TAACATCCGTTATCTCGTGCTCCAAATGAAGCAAAGAGTTAAGAAAATCTATCAGCAGGTCTTTGTTCATTGGGGTGCCGAAAAGGAGTTTGAATCCGAAATCGGTATAGGGGTTGACATATCTTTCGGGAAATTCATCTGTAAGCATGGACATTGAAGTTTGATTATAATTGCAAAGATAACAAATTAAACGACTATATTCTCATCGTGAAGAACGTTTTTTTTATCACTACATCAATCTTCATATCCGAAACAAGTTGCCCCGGTGCCATGTCCGTCTTCGCTCATGTGGGGAAGACAGAGACAAAAGGAATAGACATTATAGCATAGAAAAATCATCATTAACCAAATCGGATTTCTTTCGTATCACCACATCATCGTACATCAACATCAGTACATCTTCATCATACTGCCCTATCTGCGAGTTATTCTCTATCCCATTCATGTTGTTCCAAATAAGAGGGAAGAAATCGACACCCGCCCCATACGCATGCAGATAGGCACCGCCGAAACGCGGATTCACTTCTGACAAATAATACTGACCATCCTTAATAAAAAAGTCCATATCAAGCGGTCCACCAAACTTGAACACCGAGGTTATTTCTTCAATAAAAGTAAACAACGCTGGATCTTTGTAGGAAATTGTCTTACTAGCTCCACCGATGCGGGTTTCAATCTTACGTTTAGAAAAAGCAGCGACAGCTTTATGACTGATAGCGTCTACATAAACATCCGCATCGCAATCTCCCCCAGTCATCAATTCCTGAATAATGTAATCATGTTCGCCAGAGAACCAATCTGCCTCAGCTTGCTCCATTGTATTCACTTTATGAGCCCCCACACTGCCACTACCGCACATGGGTTTCATAAACACAGGAAAAGAGATTTTACCCTCATCCACCCCCTTCTTAAACTCATCAAAATCATGATAAGTCAGTGGAGTGGGAATACCTTTCTCTGTGAGATATTTAAACATTTCATACTTGTCAAAACAGCAACGGGCGGTAATCTCGTCAGCAGGACAAAGAGGCAACACACCCTCCTTCAGAAACCTCTCACGATTTGCGGAAAGAATCTCAATCTCGGGATCAATGAGCGTGGTTATAGCCTTTACATTAGCTTTTTTACAGATATTGATTATTGTATCAACATACTCGGGAGCATTGATGCGCGGAACAACATATTCGTTTGTCGCAAAATAAAGTGCGGGAGCTGTTGCATTATTATCGGTTGCATTGATGTCACATTTTGAGCCGATTGATTCTTGTGCATTACGAAGCAAGCGGCCACGCCGACCTGCACTACAAAACAAAATACTAGGTTTCATTGAATTCATATATTTGATTTTTGCATATATTCTTTTGCCGTCCATTTATCACGAACCAACTTCACGCCATCGGAAGAAAGTGAATATACCCTTGGGAAATAGTTAATGAACATCGGTGTCAACGTTAAGGTATAGGCACCCACATTTTTATATTCGATGATATCGCCTACACACAACTCCGGTTGGTTTTCCAATCGGAACAATTGATCATACTCCAAGCAGGTCGCACCCGCCACTATTTGTAACGGCACAACTTCCGCCTCCTCTTTTCCCCTGTATATTTCTGTCATATACCGTTCTTTTCGAAAAAAAGGATCCACATCATTACGGCTACCATCTGTTGTAAGTAGAATGCAACCGGGCAAATGCTTCGTATCAATTACCCTCGAATAATAGCTGAAAGCAGCAGCAGTCAGCGCATTACCCGGTTCTACGATAATAGTCAGTTTCTCCAATCCTTGTTTCTGTAGAGATTCATAGATAGCTTCTGCGTACTCATCGAAGGTGGGAGCATTGTGAAAAATACCATAATAGCCACCACCTACATCGAGATAATCAAGCTCCAATTGATACTTCTTGATTACACTTGCAGCATAAGCAACAATGTTTTGATAAAATCGGACGCTTCTACTATGACTGGTTCGATGAATATGCAATCCTGCCAATCTTACCTGAGGAATACTTCTTATTGCTTCAAGAGCATTAGAGAACTCTTCCGTTACATCATTAAAACCGAAACGACTAAAATCATTCTCACCTTCAGCATCTTCAGGAGAAATATCCGAAATATTCACACTAAGCCGGATACCAACCTTATAATGTCCATCAGCTGGCAGTTCCTTCAACCAAGCTATTTCGCGATGAGTTTCAACATTAACCACCGCACCGTTCATTACAGCTTCAAGAAATCGGGATTTCGATTTCATCGGTCCATTAAAGATAATCTCTTTCATCCCATAGCCGCACGCCAAAGCAAGTTCCAATTCATCATCTGAAACGACCTCAGCAAAGCAACCGAAATTCTTTGCCTTCGCTACAGCATACGGCAGAGAATTTGTCTTTACTGAATAACCTACAGTACAATGTGAAAAACGTCTTCTCAATGATTTATAAAACTCGCTAATTCCCCTATTCAATTCTTGCTCATCCAACAAAAAACAAGGGGTTTGTACTACATTTTTCAATAACTGATTCATTTTATATTTAAGTCCAATGACCAACAAAGTCAGTCCATTCTAACCTGTCTTTATGAGAAACTACATACTCAATCACCTCTTCGGTGCGATTATCATATATAGGAGAGTTATTACATAATTGCTCCAGAATTATACCTGGCCACCCAAGATTAACTTCAATAAAAACCGGCTTATCATTCTCATCTAAAGCAAAATCCCAAGCAGCATGTCCCATCATAGGAAGATATCTTTTATGACTCCATAAAGCAAGCTCCACAAGGTTTCCCACTTCTGATATTTTCACCTTAGAGTAGGCTTCACCAAAAGCGGTCTTCTTGAATCTATTTAATTTTGAATCAAAAGCCAATCCCGTAAACTGACCTTCAGCATCCAATCCACAGCAAATGCCACCCGCACCACCATTATCAACAATAGTCCCCTCACGTCCATGACGGAATATTATATTTACTACACTAACTTTATCATTAAGGCACAATGTATTAATGCGGAATGTGTTTAAAGAACTTTTGTTAAATTGTGACGTTTTGGCACTCTGACGAACTACACTCTGACAAATCCAAAAATTTCCCATCGATTGACACTTAGCTGCCAATTCCTGTTCATTTAATGAATCCAAATCCAAAAGTTGCACACCATTACCACTACAACTATCTGCTGATGGTTTTATAATCACTTGTTTTACCCCCCTGAAAAACATTTACATTATTTAAATTTCTGTAATCAAACATCTTATTTTCTCCAAACACTACACCATTTATACAGTTCATCACAGTCTGAGGCTTAGGTAAATCAGTAAACAGCAACGGATACATATTTTTATTTTGCAAACAATACACAAAACGTATTGGATTCAGCACCCGGAGCATATATTTAACATACAAATCATCTGGAACAAAAGCCGGATTAAACCTCAAATGAGTTTTATAGAATGACCAACTCCTATAATCTTTTTTTGCACTGATACAACTCCAAAGATCGTCTACCTCATTACACTCCTGCTTTGTTAATGGTACACATTTCGTAATTTGCAGTTTAGGAACAAGTTCTAAATTTATAGCTTGTTTTGCCATCCGTGAAGAGAGCAACTCTAATAAAAAATTCTCCAATCTTTCTCTCATAACTATATCCATTCTTTAGTCTTTGCATACCAACCATGCGTACCGAAAAACTCCATAAGCTCATAGTCCGGATTATGATTCCCTTCTATCAATTCAATACCGTCATCGGTTATTGCAATATCCCAACCTATAAAACGACATTGAGGAAGCATCTTTGCAGCATTTGTAATATCCACGATTACTTTATCCCAATTAGGTATTTGATAACCATAGACAATCTTATTCGTTCCAGGGTGTATTTTGTGTTTTATATGATCCTTTGAGAAACTAGGAGTAATCAGAACACCTAGTTCCAAATCAACCTCATAGCAACACCCTCCTGCACAATAGTTATCAACAATAGCATCACCAATCCCTGCACGTAATATCGATTTAAAACAATGGACATTTCCACTTTTGTCAAGTATAGTGTGCATTCTTATAGTGTTAACCGAACGACCACCCATATTCATATCTTTATGCTGTTTAATGCATTGCTCAACCATTATATTCTCTTTGGAAAGTTCTTCATAAACTTTCTTTCTCTCGTCCTCATCCTTCGGCAACTGCACCCCATGAACACCCTTCCCTTCGCACAAATCCAAAGGCTTTACTATAACAAAACTATGCTTATCAGCGAACTTACAAAAAGTGGTAAAGTCTGTTTCCGGCATATACATCCATTCACGCTGTACGTATGGAGCAAAGTGTATATTAAAATCTCTTTTATTTTCCAACAAATGAACATAATCAGGATGGTTTAGCCTTTTAAAGACTTTTACAAATCGTCGATATGTCATAGATTCTTTTCTATCAATAGATGATTGTCTATAAAAGTCACCATACACATATTGACGGATTAAGCAACCATGTCTTGCTGCGCACCAAAGATAATCAAACCATATTGAGAAATACCCCCCCCTATTAACTTTTGCTAACTCTTTTATTCTTCTATTACACTTGGACAAATAATTGAATACCTGTTTTGTTCTCATTGTTAGTATTATTTAGTTATCACCATTAAATTCTTCCATTGTTACTGTTGCAGTTTTCTCAGATGTATTGATATCCTCTTTCAAAAGCACTTTCTTAATAGTAGTAAAGATTACCACCAAATCTGTTTTCAGACTTATATGATCCACATACCACACATCCAACTCAAACTTCTCTGTCCATGACAAATTATTACGTCCGTGGCACTGCGCCCAACCGGAAATGCCGGGACGGACATCGTGACGACGCATCTGCTCTTTACTGTAAAGAGGGAGATATTTTACCAACAACGGACGTGGACCAATCAATGCCATGTCGCCTTTCAGCACATTAAACAGTTGTGGAAGTTCATCGATAGAAGTATTACGTACAAACCGACCAAATTTCGTGATACGCTGCACATCCGGAAGAAGTCTGCCCGATGCATCCTTGCGCTCGTTCATCGTCTTGAATTTTATAATTTTAAATATCTTTCCATGCAAACCGGGACGTTCCTGTAAGAAAAATGCTCCGGCTCCCTCATTGAAAACATAAAGAAGAATGGTGATTACCAACAAGACAGGACTAATGGCCAAAAGAACCATCAATGCTATCGAAAAATCTATAATACGTTTTAAAAAATGCGCATACATCTCATCTATTTTTTACAGTTCTTGGGATAATCGGTCTTTACACCCCACAACTGAGCCATAGGCTCCTCTTCCATTTCTTTCTTAAAGTCGCGAAGTTGGTCAATATAGCTGAACTCTGGCTTATAATCAAGTTCGCTGAACGTTTTGCTCACATCGAAAGCATTCTCCAAAGGGTCGGATTTCTCAGGGCAATAAATCATCTGGGAAGGTTTGTCTTTGGGAGAAAATACCTCGATGATACCCTTTATCTGTTCCTCAAGCGATACCTGCCATCCATTACCCACATTGTACATACCGCCTTCAAGCGGAGATGACACACACTTTTCTACCACCCGTACAAAGTCTTTGATATAAACCATCTCTTTGGCCTTTTTGCAGTTTCCCCACACTTCAATCGGAAGACTTTTTGAAGCCCTGTCCATAAGCATACGATAGGGCATTAGATGAAACTGGAAATCACGATAGTGGTAAGCGTTGGGATGATACTGATAGATGGTGAAAAAACGCAATATGAAACGGCTGAATCCATACTCGGCATGATAATGCTCGATGAGATCCACCGCTGCATTTTTAGCAATGGTATATACACTATGGTCACCGGTAAGCGGAAAATGACGAGGAGCATCCACCGGTATCACAGAACCATTATTATGATATTTGCACATATCCGAAGGTGTTTGCGGAAAAATGATTTTCTTACAACCACACGAACGCATATATTCGAGTACATTGAGCGTTCCAATGGTGATTGATTTCACTAATCCGGCTGCATCGAAAGAATAACGAGAAGGTAATTCTCCCGCGAAATGAGCCACACAATCAATGTGTTCTGAAGGCAATTGCTTAAACTCTTCCGGATTCATTATATCCACCGAATAATATTTCATACCTTTTGAAGCGAAAAAGCCATTATCATTCTTACGATGCCCCACAGCAATTACGTCATATCCTACAGCTTTCAGGTGGAGCGCAACATAAGCACCCAAGTTACCAGTCGCTCCAAAAACTATTACTGTTTTCATTCTTTAATATGTTATTTATTATTTTTATACCACACAAGGTGACTAAAACCAATATCGAACAAATGACAGCCGGCACACAGCACAATGACAAAATCAAACCAACGCTTTAAATACTTACGATACATGGTCTTTCTTATTTTTATCTACCGTTTTCAACTCCCATTCATTCTCCATGACCACATTCCACCATTCACGCTTCACCGCTTCCATCTGAATTTCCACACCGCAATCACGGCAGTTGAGAATCAGAAAATGAATAATAACAGCATAAAAACTCAAATCATCTGTTTGCCTTTAAGAGTTTTGTAGTAACAAGAGGGACTCATGCGAACCTCCTTACAAACCTCTAAATTACGTAATCCGGCAGCTTTAACAAGCACCTTGATGCTCGCCGCCAACTTCTCTGTGTCGAACTGTCTGTTCTTCATCTTACTTTCTTTTATTAATTGTTAATTATATACAACAAGCGTTCTTTTACTTCTCCCTAGCGGGAAGTAACGCCAATTTATTCTTTGCTAACTTCGCTAGAATTAATTCAAACAATATCTCTTATGGCTATAAAAGCATTGAAACAAAACATTTCCATCTGTGAAATACAGAAGATGATTCACCAATGGAAGGTATGGGGAATCAGCGACTCTGCCTGTCTGAAACTGCTGGATTTATATCTGGGTATGCCCAACTTCATGAACGAAGAGGGAATGTACCCCATCAACAACCTCTATCAGATTTGTCTGGCCCTAAAAACCATACATACCTCGGACATATTGGAATACATCAAAAAATGCAAATCATTCGAACTGGTATGGAATGAAAACCGAACCGAAATTCTTGCATTCTTCACTCCCTTATGGCATCACCAATTGCCGAAGTCTATTTCTGCTCCGGTTTCTCCCGCAGTTTCTCCGGCGGTTTCTCTGGCGGTTTCTCCCGCAGAAACAAATTCAAAAACGAATAATAATATATTATATAATATAAATAATAATATATCTCCTTCGGAGAATTCTTTGGAAAATCCTTCGGAAAATCCTTCGGAGAATCTTTCAGAGATTCCTTCGGAAAATCCTGACGGAACGCCTTACGGCGATGAAGCTCCAAAAGCTTCTTCATCCGCCAAAGAATTCTTCCACAGAATCAACGCCAATCCCGAAGAGAAGCAGGCGATACTGGTACCGATTATCGACCGCATCGCCACCGACCGCAACTACACCCGCCGGCGGGCACTGGATACACTGGTCATTCTGGTGAACGAATTCCTCATTCCCCACTTCGACGCCCAGTCCACGTTCGCAAAAACATCGCACAACGGACGCATCATCTGGTTGCAGAACCTTATCAAGACCCGGCATGGGGAGAAACTGATACAGCAGGCCACGCAGAAACTGGGTGAAACGCTGCTGAAAAACCTGGAGGAACACCGCAAAAAACTCCGCGAATTCCGCCCCGTCTCGCCATTCGAATGGAAAGATGCCGACAAGGACATCCGATACTATGACGACCCCATAGACGGGAAAGTAGAGATTCCTGCGGATGCACCGCCACGACCCTGCGATACCGCCATCTGGAACATCCTGTCCAAAGAATGGGTGGACACCGGCGGTCAGTGCTCCGAACCGTGAGTCCGTTCCCCGCTTACCATGAACTTTTATTTTTTAATTTATAATTTTTAATTTGATATGAAGCCTTATTATTCCCTTTCAGATTTCCCCGACCGCAAAAGTGCGGGAAAGAACTTTGTTGCCGTATGTCCCAAATGCGGAACACCCCACCTGTCCATCTCCAAAGCAAAAGGTGTGTACCACTGCTTCTATGCAGGATGCGACTTCAACGGCATACTGACTGATTATTGTCGTTCCGACCGTCCCATGTTTTCCGGATATACTCCGGGAAGCGCCGGACATGCTCCGACACACCGCAACAACAGAAACAATCCCGCCCGCAGCGACACCTCGACCGTGCAGGGCGAAGTGCCCATGCTGCCCTCGGACTACAAGTCCCTGACCGACGAAGTGATGCAGAAAATCAAGCCTCTCACCGACTCGCCCGACTGTACCGACCCCGACCAGCTTGCCGCACGCCGCTACCTCCAAGACCAGGGCATCTCCCTCTCCACCGCCATGGCAGCCCATATAGGCTGTCTGCGCCATTACTGCATCACCAAGGACAGTGAGAACAAGACCGAGCAGGCCTCTGCCGTGTATCCCTGCATCGCCTACGTGAACTATGTGGACGGCCACCCTGTCAACGCCAAATACCGCTCGTGCAGCCCTTCGCCCTCAGCCAGGCAGGAAGAGGGAAAACCCACTGTCTACAGCAAGTTCTGGGCCCAAGACTCGCCCACTACACCTTGCGCCCCCTACAACATCGAGTGCCTCAACCCCCTGTTGGTGGAGGAGGAAACCATTCCGCGAGTCATCGTGGTGGAAGGCGAAAAGGACACACTGGTATTGGCGGAAGCCGGATACCGTTATGTCATCAGCGTACCCTCAGGAGCCGCAAGCGACTTAGGCAAATCCTTCGAAGCGTTTCTCCCATGGCTGGAACAGGTGGAAAACATCGTTGTCTGCGGTGACACCGACCTGCCCGGCCGCACACTGACCAAACGGCTGACGGACTACTTCAACGCCCGCTGCCTCTTTGTCACCCTGCCCGGCGGATGCAAGGACATAGGCGACGTGATGCTGCAATACGGCATCGAAGTGGTGCGCAGCGTCGTCGACGGAGCAAGCGCGCGCCACACCACCGATATCATCACCGTAGCCGAGCGGAAGGATGAAGTCATCCGCGTGCTTCACGGCGAATACGACCACGGTTACAGTGTGGGATACGGCCCGCTGACCGACCGTATCTTCCATCCCACCGACATCGGCGGGCTCATCATCGTAACCGGAATGCCCAACAGCGGCAAGACTGATTTTCTGAACGACCTGACCTGCCGCATCATGCAGCAGACCGACCGGTTTGTATGCTATCTCTCCTTTGAGATTCCCGACAAGAACAAACACATCGCCCGGCTGGTGGGACTGATGCTGGGCAAGGCCAACACCACTGCCTACACCGACGAACAACTGACACCCTATCTTGACTTTCTGGACACCCACATGATTCATCTGGACATGCACGAAGTGCCGCCCACCCCCGAAAACATACTGAACCGTGCCGACCGGGTGCGCCGCACACGTCCGTTGAAATATCTGGTGGTAGACCCTTATCTTTTCATCGAGACACAAAGCGGCAACGGCGAGACCGAAACGCAAAGCATCAAGGCCATGCTCACCAAGTTCCAGACCTGGGGACGCGTAAACCACATCTGGGTGGTCATCGTGGCCCATCCGCGCGGACTGAAGACCGTGAACGGCCGAAACGAACTGGAGGCCATCAATATGTACACCATATCGGGCAGTGCAAACTGGGCGAACCTGGCGGATTTCATCCTCACCGTTTCACGTGTGTCAGACCCCGACCGCGCCTTTACGCGCATCGACATGCTGAAGGTACGCGACCAGGAGCTCTGCCGCACAGGAACCGTGTATTACACCCGCCACCCCTGCGGACGATATGAGGAGCATGAAAGCGAAGAGGAGTGCAATGCGGAGTGAAAATGCCACCGCAGGCAGCCTCACACACGGACGTAAGCATCGCCTCACGCGGACGTACGTGTGAGGCTACACGTATATATGTGTGGGGCTACGCGGACGTACGTGTCAGCCCATGCATATATACGTATTTAACGCCCTTTCCGACGTCTTTCCAAGAGTGCTTCCAAAGTCTCTTCTAAGATTTTTTCTTACTTTCGTTTTCCGACCTCTCCTCTTCCAAGAGTGTTTCCAAAGTCTCTTCTAAGGTCTTCCCAAGTACCGGAAAATCAGTTCCACCTGCACCGAGTTGAACATCCGCTGCCGGTCGGCATAGCCCGAATCCGCCAAAGCACGGTAAAGCACCTTGTGGTGGTGTATCCATGAGGCCAGACGGTTCAGCGCAGCCACCGGAGTGATATCGGGAGCGTATGCCACCGCCAAGTCTCGTTTGTAATAGGGCTTCACCGGCCATCCTTCCATCTCTTCTTCTCTCTGATTCATATCATTTTTCCATTTGATTAATAGAACAAATGTAATGAAAATCAACCACATAGCCAACTATATCAAGTGCTTTAATTCATCTTTATTCATAACCTGTCACACTGTGTCACAGGGCTTCACCGGCATTCATGCCGCTTCACTTTTCCCTTCTTCCGCAATGCTATCTTTGTAATGTTCAATTAATATTAACCATTTAAAAACAGTAACATTATGGCATTGAATTACAGTGTGGCACTCCGCCCCAATCCCCAGGAAAGGGAAGCATCACCGATGGCTTACGCCACAGCACAGATGAACGGTGAACTTTCGTTGAAACAGCTCAGCAGACGTGTGTCCTCACAGACCACCGTGAGCCGCGCCGATGTAGTGGCAGTCCTGACCGCTACCGTAGACAACCTGCTGGAAGCCTTGAAGGAAGGCAAGCAGGTAGACTTCGGCGACTTAGGCAAGTTCCGCCTTCAAATCACCAGTCGCGGAGCAGACACTCTGGAGAAGTTTACCGCCTCATGTATCACCGGTGTCAACATCCAGTACATCCCCGGAGAAGACCTGAAGACCATTTTCGGCTCATTGGAATTCCAACCCGTTGCCAGCCGTTCCGCACAGGCAGCCGCACTGCGCGCGGAGAAAGAAGGAAAAGTGGTGGAAGACCTGCTCAAGTCCAAGCAAGAACCGGCAGTCTAGCTCGTAGGGGCGGACCCGTGTGTCCGCCCGAATACACAAAAAAATGTATAACTTTTAAAAACATTACACCCATGGAAAAACAAAAAGGAAAATCAACCTGGAGTATCATACTCAAAGTAATTATTGCAGTAGCCACCGCCATAGGCGGTGTGCTAGGCATCCAAAGTTGTATCTAATTTTCAATTCTTAATAAGAATGACTTACGACAACATCAGTTCACAGTATCAGAACTACCGGCGCATAGCCTTGATAGTGGTCCACTGTTCCGCCACGCGTGCCGACCGCAGCTTCCCGGTAGAAGCCCTCCGCCGCTGCCATGTGCAGCAGCGCGGGTTTGCCGATATCGGCTATCATTTCTACATCACCCGCGACGGCATCACCCATGTCTGCCGCCCCACAGACCACATCGGCGCCCACGCCCGCTTCTTCAACGAGCACAGCATCGGAGTGTGTTACGAAGGCGGTCTGGACGAACAGGGACACCCTGCCGACACACGGACTGTGGAACAGAAAATAGCATTGATAGCACTGTTGCGGCAACTGCGGCTGGATTATCCCGAGGCACGCATCGTGGGACACAATGAACTCTCTACGAATGTTCATAAAGCGTGCCCCTGTTTCAAAGCAAGCCGGGAATATAAGGATTTATAAAATCGTTTCTATTAGTGAAGGGCTTCCGGTGTATGCCGGAAGCCTTTATTTTTTATAAGCTTATGAATAGGCTGCCATCCATTTCTTACTTGTAGTGCCCATACACCGATAATACGAGGACTGTCACTACCTCATCTTTAACACGATAGACAAGCCTATGCTCATCGTTTATTCTCCGCGACCAGGTTTCCTCCTTATAGTGTTTTAGGAGCTCAATCTGTCCGGTGCCCGTTGTGGGATGCTGCTTTAGTTCCCCCAGCAGTTTCTCCAATTTCTTGAGCAGGGGTTTGTTCCCGCTCTTCTTATGCCTTTGGATATCATCCAACGCATCTTGGGTAAACTCCAGCTCATACTCAATCATAAAGCAACTTTTTAAGGTCATCATCTGATGATACTCTTAATACTTTGCCTTCTTTTGCCTGCCGGATAGAACGGTCTATCTTTTCGTAGAACTCTTCCTCAGTCATACAGACATCACTATCCGTGACAGGAACAAGTTTGTACGAACGGTCTTTCCCTCTCTGGACAATCACCTGCTCACCATTATCAACCGAATCGAAATACTTCTTCTGGTTGTCTCTAAATTCTCTACTGCTTATAACCAACATAGCATTATGTATTTTAATTTAAAACAAAGATAGTGAATAATACAATCGCGTACAAATTTGGTACATATCATTATTGATATTTAAGAGAATGGTGCGCACGCCCTTGTTTCAAGGCAAGCCGGGAATATGAGGATTTATAAAATCGTTTCTATTAGTGGAGGGGAGTGTGTCAAAACTAAGCCAGCCTATCCAATCGTCAACTGTAGGGGCAGGGTTTGCCTGCCCGAAGACACAAAGTAAACTGTTTTCGGGCGAGCGAACCTCGCCCCTACGAACGAAACGACAGCATTATCCACGTTTTGACACAACCCCTTTTTATTTTTTATAAGCAAGTTCTGTTCCCGGTGCCATCATTCATAATAATAGCTACGCAGTGAAACAGTTATGGCAAATCAATCAATGATCCACTTTATCTATGAAAACTTTCGTCGGTTCCATCATAGAGTCCACATCTTCTTTTGTAAAATCAAACAAATCATTATAATCACCCTTAGACCGCCAATTCAATAATTTGGCATAAACTCTGAAAGTAGCTATGTCAACTATCCCCTGACGGACAAAAGCCTCAGAAAATTGTCCGATAACACCGGAATGGCTTTTTGCAGGAATATGTTTATATAACAACAAAGCTGATGCTGAATAAAAACAAGCATAATATAAACGATTTATCACAGAATTCCATTGGGATGCATCCTACAGCACCTTTGCGGCCTGATACACCTCTTGCGCTTTTTCCAAACGATAACGGACATAAGCCGTCATATTTTCTCCTGCATCATTCATAATAAAACAGCCTCCGACTGCACACTCTGATAAAAAGGAGTAACTGCATGGCGGGTATGCCAATCTTTCACACCATAAGCAAACAATTGAATAGCTTGTCCGGTACTTACCATCAAATTACAAATGTTATCCATAAAACGTTCTTCCTCTTTGAAAGACAATTTATCTTTAGCAGAAAGTACCAAAACATCCCAATCCGAATCCTCATGAGCCTCTCCACGAACACGCGAACCATAGAGCCAAACTTGTGCGGTAGGCTCCACTTCATGCACATTCTGTTTTATTAAATCCAACATAACTTGAAAATCCACTTTCATATCCGTATCCTCCTTTTGCCTATTGTTCTCTAATACAAAAAGAATGAATAAGAAACTGAAGGCAAAATTTTTTCATCTTTTTCTGCAAGCTATTAAAGTTTTTAATTCTCTGTAAGTTCTGTCATTACTATTTGTCGGTCATAACGGGAAACAATCAACGGACGAGCATTTCTTGCCATGCGTTCCACTTCTGCGGGTTCGTAAATATTTAGACTATCTTTAAATCATCCATCATCCGCGTTATCACTCGATGTAATTGCGGAATGTCTTCTTGGCAAATACGATAAATTTCGTCAGCATCTACATCGAAATAATGATGTACAATTATATCACGTATACCCATCACGTGTTTCCATGGGATTTCCGGATATTGAATCAATAGTTCCCTATTAGTTACTTTATCCAGATTCTTTATACTTTCACCTATCGCAGTCAGTTTCATACAGATACTGTCTAATTTCATCATGCCACTTTCACTCATTAGAAAATCATCAGAGCATGATATTCCGGAAAAGCGAAGACATATTTTATTTTAAAGATTCCTGTATTAGCTCCAGCGTATGGAAAGCAATCAACGTATCATACATAAATACCCTCCTTTTGTATTTTTTCACGTAAAAAAGAATCCATCTTATCGCGCAACCGCACTATGTCTACTTTGCAATCAAGCAATTCTTCTAATTCTTGCTTTATACCTGCCAAAGCAAAAAATCCGTGGAGCTTTCCTTCTACATAAATATCAACATCACTTGTGGGTGTATGTTCATTGCGAGCTACCGAGCCAAAAATTCCCATACGCAAAATGCCATATTTTGATGCATTTTGCTGCATATAGCTATGCAATAAGGTAATGTATTCCGGTAATGTTTTCATTATAGCTTTATTCTTTGCAACAAAGAAACGAATTCCTTTTCAGATTTCCTATCACAACAACATTTTTTTAATCAAAAGAGCTTCACTGTCAGCATCTAAATAACTGTCTCTATTTTTTCAGAAGCAAGTATCGTAAAAATCATATAAACATTTGTGCACAAACCCCTGCTCATACCTGGAAGCAATCCACTTACGGGCATTCTTTGCAAGGGCATTGCGATAACCGGCATCAAGCATACGCTTCATGGCATCATAAAGAGCATTCGCATCTTTTGACGGAACAATCGTACCATTTACACCTTCTATAATTATCTCGTTAGCACCATTAATGTCAGTCACAATCTGAGGCAAGCCCATTGCTCCGGCTTCTATGACTACATTCGGAAATCCCTCCCGATAAGATGCAAGTACAGCCACATCCGATGCCGCAAACCAAGGACGCACATCACCCTGAGAACCTACACTTTCAATGGCATCATTATTTTTAATGAGAGAGAGCGTTTCAGGCTTAAGGGGATCGAGATGTGCTTCATAACTCCCAACAAGAACCAGACGTGTATTACTGTTTTCCCTGTTCAACCTCACAAAAGCCTCTACCAATTCATTTATGCCCTTATCCCCTACAAGACGTCCCACTGCAATAAAAGTACAAACACCCTCTTTACGCAATCGTCCGACCTGTTCCATAACTTCCTGCGTCTTGTCAAAACGTTCCAAATCTATTCCGCGACAGTTTCCGTAGCCCAATACTTTCATGGGTTTCCTTGTAATTCCATTACTTAAAAGGTCCTTCTTCACTCCTTCTCCTTCAGGAATAATATGTGTGGCACAGGCACAAGTAAGCCGGTCTGTCATCATAAGAATTTTCTTTTTCACCCCGGCAGCCGTGGGGAATACCAATCCGGTAAAGGTATGCACACGTACAGGTACACCCGCCATCCACGCAGCCATCATACAGAGCAAACCGGCTTTGGGAGTCATGGAATGCACCATCTGTGGTTTTTCCCTACGGAATGTATGCCATAACCGCCACAAAGACTTTATATCTTTAACCGGTGAAATATGGCGTTCCATATTCACTTCTATACACTTTATATCGGGATGGGACTTATGTACTTTTTCCCATTCGGGACCGGAAGATGACAATAAAATTACTTCATACTTTTTTTGCAAATCAGAAAGCATACCTGAGACAAAACCTAAAGACTGAGGTACTGTGCAGGCACGAATTATTTTTTGTTTTGGCATTTTTCTAATTCCACTTTATTTATTTGTAAGTCATCAGCATTCAACAAACACACAGTATGACCGCCCTTAGATTCATCAAACACATAGCCATCGTATTTCTTCTCAGCCAACAACGACTTAAAAACAGAACCATTTTCAAAATCTGTGAGTACTTGACCCAAATAAGCAAATGGAAGCAAAGGAGCACCTATATAATCATTAATAGCAGCTTTAAGCGAGAACACCAAATTCGTGTATCGGCGACTCTCTTCATCATCTGTAGCCTGACGCATACCGTCCAACGCAACCAAATACTCCCCATACATTTGTTTTACACCATCCAGCCGCTTACGATTTCTGCCTTCGTGTATCACAAATCCACAATCAAAGACAGGAATGCCTTCATCCAACAAGATATCTATTATATCCACGGATTGCGTCACATACAGTGCCAAATTTAATAATAGTAAATTACGTTTTACTTTTACTTCCGTCAACCAATACCCATCTTTCCCATTCCTATCAATAGATACCTTAGCAGTATTCCTTGCCACTTCTTCATTTGAGAAAAAGAAGAAAAGTCCGGCTTGATTTTTTCGTTCACCCATTCTTTCTTCCGAATACTCAGGATTCACGAATGTCGTTGTCAGTTCGGCGGGTGGTTTTATTATATCGTAGCGATAAAGAAAGTTTCCTTGTTCTATATAAGACAAATTAGTCATGGTTAATAGAAGGTTGATAGTAATTGTTAAGATTTAAATGAAAATAGCCATTTATCATTTTGTTGGACTAAACAGTTATAAGAAACATAATTATTTAAAATAAGCTGTTAGCGAATCCTATAGCCAATACCAATCTTTCTAATCTTACGATAGACAAGATGACAAGAGTATATAAAAGCATTATAAGCATCAACACGATTAATAGCTATCATCTTAAAAGCAGACTTTAAATCATAGCGAGAAAATAGATAATTTCTAAATATCTGAAGATTAAGCATAAGGTATATTTCTTTTTGCTCTGTTTTAGAAAATGCATCTATATATTTTTTAAAGTTCTCAATAAACTTAGCTGTTAATTCTTCATAAGTCACACCAAGTGTTCTTTTTTTAGGGAAAGCATATATACACAATTCTATACCGGGAACATAGGCTATTTTATATTGAGAGGCAATGCGAGCAAAATATTCCACATCCTGATTCCTTTTGAATGACTCGTCCCATAAGCCAATATCCTCAATAACAGACCTACGAACCATCATATTAGAACCTGCAGCCAACCAAACATTTCTTTTTAATTGTTCTTTGAGAATGTTTCCTTGTATTGTTTCTACAGAAGTATAGAGCAATTGATTTCCCAATTTACACTCATAATTGGTGTAACAAGCTCCCCAACTATTATCCAAAGACTGCAATGCAGAAATTTGCTTTTCAACCTTCCTAGGATAAAATTCATCATCATCGTCAAGAAACATGATAAAATCTCCTTTTGATGCCCCTATCCCTGTGTTACGAGCTGCAGAACCGTTTTTATTTTGCTTATGTTGTATGTATTGGACACTTCTATTACCCATAAATTGTTTCATTACATTTTGAGTTTCTTCTCTTTCTTTAGAATCGGGGGAATTGTCATCCACTACAATAATCTCACAGTTTTGATAAGTTTGATTGAGTACACTATTTATGGCACGTAGTAAAGTGTCAGCATGTTTATATGTTGGTATAATTACTGAAACTAATTTTTTCATTTTTTCCATATAATCAATCCTTTTTTTTGATAATAAGAAATTATGTTATTCAATTGGATATCATTCGCATTTTCTATATTAGAATCGGCCAATCTTTCATCATTCTCAAAGCTCATAGGTATGAATGTATAATTTAAATCTATGACACTTATTTTAGTGCCATTTAGTCTAACCATAGCATTTAAGAAAACATCATCAGCGATGGGACATAAAGATATTGCCAATTCAAGATTCATTATATCTTTATAAAAACAATGAGGAGGAAATAATGTACCTCCACCAGAACCAAAAAAGATCAAATTTTCATCTACTCCCTGAAAATGAATTTTGTTCCATTTCAAATATTTGTTTAATTGGCCATCAGCACTTATTACTATTTGCCTAGCATATTTGCAATATACTTTAGTAGGATCATTCAAATAATAGGAATATAGTATTTTTAAGAACTTTGAAGGATAAACTATATCATCATCAATCGTGACTAATATATCATTAGGATATTCTTGAATTGAATAGAAATATTTTTTGTGTGATCTTATATCGCCCTCAACAAAACGTATATCAAGCCCCTTACTAATAAGGTATCTAAGGCTTTTTGGAATTTGTCTATCTGGAAATTGTTCAAGTGAAAGCCATAATATTAATTTATCAGGCTTTAATGTTTGTCTTAAAATAGACTCAACAACAATCCAAACTCTATCGATTCGTTTTGGAAAAGAAGTGAATGATATAATTATCTTAGGATTTGAACATTTTGATTCATTTAAAGATGGAGTTAACGTTATTCTTAAATATAAAGGATAAATATTGTTAACCAAACACCTTATAAGGAATCGAATCACACGACATATAAAATTAAACTCACATTTACTAAATCTGATTTGGGCATAAAGCCACTCTAATATATCAATCATATTTTATTTTGATTTCTTAAAGCTTCCGATATTCCTATAAATGCGAATAAAGGCAAAGATGTATTTATAAACACAAAATTTCCACCTACTAAGGAATAGAGTAAAAAAATAAATGAAGCTGATGAATAGGCAAAAGCATTATCCGATTTAATTTTAGCAGATTCACAAGTAACTTTAAAAAGTCGCCACATAAATATCGCTAAAGATATTAGTCCAACCATTCCATAATTATAAAATACTTCAGCCCAATCATTATGTAATGCAGCCAAATTATGATACTTATTATGCACTCCTTCGAATCCACAGCCAAATAGAAAGTTTTGTGGTACGAATATATCATGAATATCTTCCCTGAAAAATCTGCTAAGAATATCTGTCCTTCCAGAACCTCCATCTGAAGATATCTCTGCCATTCTGAGTAATAGCATATCAAACCGCTTAACAATTTCACTTGTATCCATAAATGAAAAAAAAGCACTGACAAAAGCCAATACTAATACCATAGTCTTAATACCATTTTGCTTAAAATTTATATTAAAATAAAGGTATAGTAATGCAATTACTCCAATAGAAATAATAGCGCTACGTTTAATTGACAATACACAAATCAAGATTGCCATTAACAAAAAAATAAGTTTTAATAGTTTATGTTTTGATAAAAATAAAATAGGTAATGGCATTAAAACTTGATAAAAAGCATTATTTTGATGCTGTGTGAAAGCCATCATCTTGCTCATCATTTCTGACCTAAAATACCTATATATACCAACACAAAAAAATAGCATAAACATAGCTATAACGACTTGTCCTGTCTTAGAACCAATATGTATAAATTTATAAAATACAAGAGATACTAAAAAAGGTAATATCGAATATGAAATATATTCAATATAATTATAATTAGGAGAGATAAAATAAAGATAGTGCCAAGATGATATTAAAGCACAGAACAACATTACTAATAATGGCTTAATCAAGTATGATGAGCCAACTATATAATTATTGAATATTATTATTATAGAAAATAAGACCAAAAAAGGTGCATACGAATAATGCGCCCCTGTTCCTTTTCCAAAAGACACTATAAAAAAGAAAATAAAAAGGATATATATACTCCAATATCTTATTTTACAAGCATCTTTTAAAAATAATAACACTTTGTTCATTTTCTCATTTTTATTAATTTAGCCGGATTTCCTCCAACTACAGAATACTCAGGAAAATCTTTGCTCAACAAAGCACATGCGCCTATGATACAGCCTTTACTAATATGTCTCCCAGGAGTCATTGTTACATTTCTACCTATCCAACAATCATCTTCAATCGTTGTCCTCGCATACGATTTAATATACCCTTGCAAATACATTGGAATATCTGTTCTATTAAAAGAATGGTTCTGGGATAATATGTAGACATTAGGTCCCATCATTACATATTTACCAATTATAATATTACTAGGAACAACACAATTAACTCCTATACCTGAATAATCACCTATCTCAATAGATAAGCCATTTCCAAAATTAGCTTTTCTTTCTATAGTAATATTCTTTCCACATTTATAAAATATGCATCTACATAATAGCACTCTAATTTTATTTGACATTCTTCCAAAAGGCTTACTATAGGAACTTGGCAAATAATAAGCTACTGAATAGTAGAGCATTAAACAAACAATTTGCTTTAAACTACTTTTTTTCATTTGATAATGATTTTATTATAAAGTCTAAAGACTCCTTTCTTTTTTGTTTCAAAATTATATCAACAGAAGCATAGTCTATATCATCAAAACAAGTTGATTTTTCATAAAAATCATCAAAACTATATACTAATCTACTCTCTAATTTGAATTGAGATAAAACAGTTTTAAATCGTTCAATTCCTCTTTTAGGATTTGCATAAATAATAAATGGTTTTCTTAAAACAATAGATAAAACCATTCCATGAAAAGAATCTGTTATTACAAATTTTGAATAATAGAAACTTGCCAACCAATTTTCAATAGAAGGAATAAATCCATTTTCTAATTTAGGATTTGCAGTTAATATTTTTAGCCCTAACTTAGACGCGACTGTTCCAATAAGTTTTGTTTTATCTTCAGTTTTATCGAGAATATAAGTAACAAGTCCGTCTTTTTTAGTTACATTAATATTCTTAATCAATTGAAAGTAATCTTGATTTTCTAAAAGAAAAACAGGATCCAATACTAAAGTAGGAGTTACACCTAAATATTTTTCACAAATAGCTATGGATATATTTTCTCTTACTGAAATAGCATCAAACTTTTTAATTAATTTGGCACATAAATCTTGCTGAAATCCATCTTTCATCCAATCCAATCTTCCAGAAGCAGCATAAAATATTCGCTTAACATTTAAATCTCCTGTAAAATTAAGAAATGTATGTGGAAAGTAAGATTTAAGCCACACTTGATCACTACCAACAATATATGCGTCAAATTTGTAAAACAAAGATTTACTTAATTTCTGACTGGAAGATATATATTCGGTGGTAGATATATGTTCTGCAATAAAAGACTGTAAATATTTTGTCTGATACAGAAATTCCTTCCTAGACAAATTAACGTTAAAAGCAGTTGGAATATTTTTCATTCCTCCGATATAATGCTGCATATTCCGCTTTATAAATGATATAAGCCTATAAATATAGGATTTATCATTATGCCAATCTATCGTAAGCACTTCATGACCCATTCTCTTTAAAACTGTCTGAAGAGCATAATTTTGAAGTATTCCTCCATAATTTGTCCTTAAAGGATGAGTTAATATACCTATTTTCATATTTATTATTATAGCAATTTGCGAACCATCTGTTTTAATCGAAGAATACCAACTTCAAAGATAGAAGGTTTCAGTATTAATAAAAACATCGGTATTGCATGTATACCAATTATTTTATATTTCATCCAAAATACTGCTTGTTCTTTCAACTTAGTTGTAGATTTGTAATAGCACACGTTCCTTTTTTTAAATAAATTTGTTTGGTCTACTTTTTTATATCTGATATTTAATTGCCCCATTAACTGAATAGCTTCCTTTGTATGTGCAATAACAATACTTATCCCTTTATTATCATCCAGCTCTGGACATTCTTTTTCTACACCCCAAAAATCCCCTAATGTAAAATCACTATTAGATTTTCCTTTTTTGGCAGGACATACAAAACATGATGGTCTTATAAAAAGATTTTTAAGAAAGCCTTGCATATAAATATTGTCTTTAGCAAACTCCTTACATAGTGTACTTTCAATATTATCGTATTCTGACCAAATATTAATCTGATATTGTCTCCATCCATTTTCTTTATCCCTAAAATTAGAGTGCAAATGTAATTTTGAAATATCACAAAAACCTTTTTCAAGCGATAGAAAACGAAGATAATCGTTCCAAACCATAGGGCTTGGAACTCCATGACATACTATATCCAATGTGTACAAGTTAATATAGCTAGCTTTTAAAAATAATTTTAATCCAGAAATTTGGCAAGGTGTACCAGAAAAAAGGACTAATCTTCCATTATCTAAAAATGTCTTAGCTTCAATAAATGTATTTCCAATAAAAGACTGCACATATTTACTTCCTCTAAGTTGATAAATATCATTTTTTGACTCAACACTAGTATGAATGACTGTCCCATGATTATCACACTTGGCACCAAATACTACTCCCCCCCTCTCTATAATAAATTCAGCCAATGAAGTAAAAAAACCTCCAGAGGAACTTTGTCTTCTGATTTCGTCATCATTATGAATTGCTGCATAAGCATTTTTTATGATCCTAGGTTCGTTTTGATTCAAAATTGGGCAAACTTTTTCACACAATCCACAACCAATACACAAAGAATTATTAACTTTAGGATATAAAAAACCCTCTTCATCTTTATACATAAGAATACATTGTTGAGGACAACGCTGAGCACAAGCACTACAACCGCAACACTTTGATTTATCTTTTATAACTATCATTTTATTCAGAATTCCAAATGGATATTGACAAAACTTAGGAAGAACTCTTTTTCCAACATATATCAAAAAATATGTAATTAGTAATCTAATTATAAACGAGAAAATATATTGTAATTATAAATTCTAATTAAACAACAATGCATCATTACCAACACCATTACAATTAATCCGCACAAGAAATCAAAAGATTAAACTACTTTTACAAACTATATTTAACTCCAATCTTAGAAAGTATGATATTGATAGGTGAGCGAAACAAACTTCGCTCATAATCATTCATAGAAAATTTCCAAAATAATGGAAGATATACTATAGAGAATAAAACCACTCCCATTATTAATGTTATAATATCGAACTGCACTCCAAAATAAAATATTACAACAGTACCAATAAAACCGAATATAACAGGAACAACAGACATCTTCAATATGTCATTCCAAAATTTCAAAATATCCAAATGAATTATTCTTTGGTAATAAATATTCATTGCTATGATTTGTCCTGCGATTAAAGCTAAAGCCGTACCTATAGCACATCCTATTCCTCCATATAGCCTTGCTAAAGGTATTGAAATTCCTAAACTAACAATGGCTATAATTATATATAGAATAGAACGAAATTTCATCTGATTTTTTGCTTGAAGAATAATTATACCTAAATTTTGTATTAATGGTATTATTAATGGAACAAAAAGACATAAAGTTATCCAATATGCATTAGCATAATCAGAACCAGCCCATAGAAGAATAAAAGAATGACCAAATACAATAAATACTACCAATATAAATACCATGATAATATATTGCACACGACCGCTTTTTATGAATAAATTAGAAATCTCTTTTTCATTGTTTCCTTTAACCACCATTGTCGTTATTTTGGGTAAGAATACGCTAGAAATTGCTGTAGAAAACATCATATACATATGCTCCAATTGAATTGCCACAGCATAAACAGCAACTTCTGCCGCACCTTTAAATATTCCCAATATTAATTGTCCTGTGCTCCAATAAATTCTATCCATGATACAATTCAAAAAGATCCAAAAAGAGTAAGCACCAACCTCTTTTAAAAAATTCCATTTAAATCGTGCGAATTTAATCTTAATATGAAGACGATTCTTGCAATACCAAGCATCTGCAATCAATGAGAATACATTAAAAAGAGTGATAACAACTACCATTGTTATAGCCTTATATCCTACAGCTAACAATATTACCATTACTAATGGATTAAGTATTATACGCGCTAAATTGACAACACGGTTAAAAATAAATTTTTCATAAGCTGTAATGATTGATTTCCAAATACTCATAGGAAAAGTAAAAGCCATATTGAAAATCATCAACAACATCATAATTTTTACTTTATATAGGTCATCTGAGGGCATTGTTGCATCAAATAGCAATCCTATATTCTCATAAAGCAATGCACCACCTACTATAGATATTAACCCTATAACACTGTAAAGAATCAAGAACATACCAAACATCTCATACTGTTCTTCTTCTTTACCTTCTGCTTTATATTTAGCAGTATAGCGGACTATAGCATTACCAAATCCAAAATCCAAAACGGTTAAATAAGACACAACAGAAGCCACCAACGAGTAGAGCCCATACTCATTCTGACCCAATGTACGCAACATATATGGTGTATACAAAAGACCTATCACTATATTTAGTCCTATAGCCACATATGAGAGTACGGCTCCAACTTTTAATTGACTAACAGCCATTACAAGCTATTTTATATAAATTAATTACAATCTTTCATCTATAATATTCCTATCTACACATCCCTTAACATCATATATTACATGACTATCATTAACCAATGCCAATAAATCGAGTCCTTCAAATTCTTTGTGGGCTACTGCTAATACAATGGTATCAAACTTATCTATAGGAAATTTATTTATGATTTCAATTCCATACTCACGCTTAACTGTATTCTTATCGGCCCAAGGGTCATAAACAGTGATATTATTTGTATATTCTTGGAGCGTAGTATAAATATCTACAACTTTCGTATTACGAATGTCTGGACAATTCTCTTTAAAGGTGATACCAAGAATTAGTACTTTGGCATCCTTTACCAATACCCCTTTCTTATTCATACATTTTACTACTTGATTGGCAACATATGCACCCATACCATCATTCAAACGCCGTGCAGAAAACATAATTCGAGGAAGTACACCATACACTTGTGCTTTTTGTATGAGATAGTAAGGGTCTACACTAATACAATGTCCGCCAACTAGACCGGGATTTAATTTAATAAAATTCCATTTTGACGCGGCAGCTTCTATTACATCGTGCGTATCAATACCCATTGCATTGAAAATTTTCGCTAATTCATTCATGAAAGCAATATTCACATCACGCTGGGAATTTTCAATGATTTTGGAAGCTTCTGCTACTTTAATGGATGGTGCTTTATGCGTACCGTTTACCAAAACAGAATTATAAACACTATCTATTATATCAGCAATTTCCGGAGTCGATCCAGAAGTCACTTTTTTAATTTTTTCGACTGTATGTTCTTTGTCACCCGGATTAATACGTTCAGGAGAATATCCAGCAAAGAAGTCCTCATTATACTTCAAACCCGAAACTCGCTCTATCACAGGTAAACATTCTTCCTCAGTAACGCCTGGGTAAACAGTTGATTCATATACAACAATATCACCTTTTGATATTACCTTACCAACAGTTTCACTTGCTCCCCATAAAGGAGACAAATCAGGACGATTATTATCATCTACCGGTGTAGGAACAGCAACAACGTAAAAATTACAATCTTTAATCTCTTCTAAATTAGCTGTACACTTGAATCCGTTAGCAATCGCCAATTGAAGAAGTTCATCAGAAACTTCAAGAGTCGCATCGTGCCCTGCCATCAAAGCATCTACACGTTTTTGATTCATGTCAAATCCAATTGTTTGGAACTTTGTGGAAAAAAGACGGGCTAAGGGAAGTCCTACGTATCCAAGACCGATTACACAAATTTTAGCTTTCATATTTATTAATTAATGATTTAATACAATTCATTGACCATCGCTAAATTATCGAAAGTTACTACCTCATAACTGTAAGATTCACGAAATGGATTTGAAAACGACTCTAAGATTGCACCAATACTATACGATATAAATATCAAAAATAGTGAGCAACATTTCCCAATTCTCATCGCCACCCAATAACATCTCCTCGTAGAGTACAGGGACACTATAAAAAAGCACAATCAGTACTGATGCATTCGATCACAAAGTGTCTTAAAAAAAACAGAAAACAATTAAATTTTATATATTCTATTATATTGAAACACTAATATCGTGTGTACACTTTGCATGAATTGCAAACTCCCAGTACCGCATCGAATGTATATCACAACCAATAACGTCATACATCTTTATTCTGTACAATACTTTTGCTTTCTTCTGAATATTTTTGCCATACATACCACTCAAGGCAGGGAGATTAAGTTGAAAGAGTATATTGCTTTCTCTCAACACTTTGTAATCCTTCATGGTCATATACTCATACCGTTCGGGATGAGCAAGTAATGGATAATATCCTTTTTGCTGAATACGTTTCAAGATGCCGTATAAGTCTATTGGAGGATTAAAATACGAAGTTTCTACCAAAAGATAAAGTTTTCCATCTTTCTCTATGGGTAACAAGTCATCGTTTTCCAACCGTTCCTCAAAAAGGTTGTCAAGCATATTTTCTGCGGCAAGGTAAAGCCTGATGTTGCCTTGATAAACGGCTTGTACTTCTGCAAACTTCTTCTTCAAGTCTGCTGTTTTATTCGGTATATCTTCCATAATATGCGGCGTGAACCACACTTCGGCTATACCTTGCTTCTCCATCTCCTTTAATATCTCCAATGTTTCAGACAATGTTTTCACACCATCATCCACACCGGGTAACAGATGGGAATGGCAATCGGTCATTCCACGCAGAATACCGCTATCCGCTACACTTACTTTACGTTTGAAGAAATGAAACACTTTTATTTATTCATTGGAATAGTTACCATACCCGTAATGATAGCCGTAACGATAGCCATAGCGATGATAACCGTATCTGCCTC
The DNA here is from genome assembly GCF_021730445.1 of Phocaeicola faecalis. Classification (GTDB taxonomy): domain Bacteria; phylum Bacteroidota; class Bacteroidia; order Bacteroidales; family Bacteroidaceae; genus Phocaeicola; species Phocaeicola faecalis. Next base: position 26,237 of record NZ_JADNRM010000020.1, read on the forward strand.
CGTAAGCGACAGTAGTACCATTAAGGAGCAAAGCCATATTGTTCAATTTATGGTCTGCATAGTAACTGTCTATCACAGGAAGCATCTCACGCTCCATCAGTCCGGAACGGACAACAAAGAGAGTCATATCCGCCCACTTAGCAATAATGCTGGTATCGGCAACAATCTCTACCGGAGGACAGTCGATGAAAACAAGGTCGTACTCCTTACGCAAGCTTGCAATAAGGGTTTCCATCTTGGGACTGAAAAGTAACTCCGATGGATTGGGAGGTATGGTACCCACCGGAATAACGTCTAAGTTGGCATGGACAACATTATTTACCACAATTTCTTTCCAACCGGATACCAGACCACCCAAATAATTGGAAACCCCGGTCTTCGGTTTGTTAACGTAAGTACTTAAACTGGCACGACGCATATCCAAGTCAATGACCGCCACCTTCTTGTCCTTTATGGCAAAGCTGACAGCAAGGTTCATGGTGATGAATGTCTTTCCGCTACCCGGATTCATGGAGGAAACCATGATAACCTTATTTCCTTGCGCCATAAACTCAAGATTGGTGCGAACCACACGGAAAGCCTCGTTTATCATATCCCTATTCTTTTCCTTGACTACTATGGCATATTCATTTGCCTTCGTTTTCTTACCCGCTTTCTTTTTGTTACCGTCAGCCATGGGAATTTCTCCTACAAACGGAACATTCATGTTTTCCAAATCTTTGCGGCCGCGCACGCGGGTATTCATATTCTCCATCATAAAGATTACCACTGCAGGAATGAGCAATCCCAATACAAATGCCACCATAAGAATATTCATTTTCTTGGGAGCTGTCGGGAATGCACTACCGCGTGGAGCAGTAATCACTCTTGTATTGTAAGCTGTGAAAGCCTGTGAAAGTTCATTTTCCTCACGTTTCTGAAGCAGATAGAGGTAAAGTTCTTCCTTTACTTTCTGCTGACGCTCTACGCTCAACAGGTATTTCGCCTGGTTCGGATTGGAAGCCAATTGTTGTGTGGTAGCCAATTCCTCTTGCTTGATACTCCGGATTTGAGTATTCAGTGACACGATATGGTTGTCCACAGACTGGAGGATGGTTTGCTGCATACTCTTCAGGGAACTTGTCAAGTCCTTTACCAACGGGTTCTTCTCGCTACTGTTAGCTATCAGCCGATTACGGTCGAGTACCATTTGATTGTATTCACTAATCTGGTTCTCGATATTGACACTTCCGATACCGGAATTGGAAGGCAACGGCTGGTTCATCCGTTTGTTGTTTAATTCCCTGCGGATATATTGGGCGGTAGAAAGCTGGTTATTGAGGGAAAGCAGTTCCTTCTTGTTCTCTGCGGACTGGGTGAGGTAGAGGTTGGAGGCAGCTTGCACATCCGGCAACAGGTGCTCGGACTTGTAAGAAGAAATATTTTCATCCACATGCCCCAATTCGTTCTCAATCACGCCCAAACGGTCACCGATAAACTGGGAAGTGGATACGGCAATCTGGTTCTTGTCTTGAATCCATTTCTCATTATAGACCTCAATCAACATATTCAATATATCTTCCGCCTTTTGTATGGAAGCGTCATCAATACTGAGATTGATGATGGTAGCATCTTCGTTGCCCAATTCGGCACGGAGGTTCTTGGTATAATAATCTGTAATACCGGTTATGTCACCATGATTGTATGTAATGGTGGAACCGACATATTCTTCGTTCGGATTTTGGCTGACCGACAAATACATGCTTCCAACAGGTGTATGAATGGAATCATTGAATACCCCCGAAACACTTCCGTCCACATCTTCTCCTTCCATAGTAAAGTTGGAAAGTGTAAACTTCTCATTGTCGTTCATTTCAATTTGAAAACCGACAACGGCATTTTTGTCTTGCAACACCACTGATATAGGAGAAGCCTTGTAGAGCTCTACCCGCTTCAAGCCTTTACGGACCGTATAAGTCTCGTTTAGTCCTAAACGTTTCACCACTTCGGTCATCAGCGTAGGCGAAGATATGGTAAGCAACTCATTGTTGATATTGGTGTTGCTCTTGAACATACCCAGATCGGCAAAGTCATTACTCAGTGCATTACTAGCCGAACTGCCCTTGCTGTTATCTTTTACCAAAATAGATGCCGAACGGGTATAAATATTAGGGGAACTAAATATATAAAGAAGCGCCACCGAAAGTGTGACAACCAACGATAAAGCGAACCAATGCCATTTAGGAAGGAACATTCCCCACAGGTCTTGGATGCGAATAAAATCGTCAGCAGGCTTATTATTCATCTTTCTATTTTCCATTCTGTCTTTATGTCTAACAATTATTTGAAAAGCAGTACCCCTAATGAAGAAAGGAAAGAACCAACACTGATCCAAAGAGATACAGACTTCACGCTATTTTCATTAATAGTACTCTGTCCGGCACGAACTTTGTTGGGCTGCACATAAACTACATCATTCTGCTTCAAGTAATAAACCGGAGAATTGAACATGTCCTTGGATCGAATATCCACCCAATGTGTGACCCGCTTGCCGTCTTCCTCACGAATCACAAAGATGGCATCCCGCTTGCCATGGATAGTCAAGTCGCCCGCCACACTGACAGCCTCAAGCAGGGTAATCTGATCCTTGGTGATGGCGTACTTGCCGGGAGTCTTTACCTCGCCCAGTACTGAGAAGTAAAGGTTCATAAACTCCACGGTCACAACAGGGTCGTTTACCAGATTTTCCTCCATTAGCCGTTTCTTGATTAGTTTGGCTATCTGACTTTTGGTCATACCTGCAATATGAAGTGTTCCCAATACCGGAAAATCAATATCCCCATTGTCATCAAGCGTATAACCGGAAACTTCTCCGGTGGTATTGCCACCTTTCAAATCATTATATCCTGCCCGATATTGAATTTTTGTCAGATTGAACAACGCTGCCAATTGCGGGTCCTTACTCGACACGATGATGGAAATCTGGTCTTTGGGCTGCACAGTAATATCCCGTGCTCCGTTGATAACCTCCGGCTGATTCACCTTAATGTCTTGAAAGTAGAGAATCTCCTTGGATGTATTGCAAGACACCAGCAATATCGCCATTAGAAGCATACTTAAAAAATGTTTTTTCATAAATTATATTTTCTGTACAGTTAGTTTTGTGTATATCACTTTATTCTCTTCAAAATTATAGTTCTATAATTTAATGATAATAATATAAGAAGGGGTTATATTTTTTCCAGATAGGCTCCCGGAATATAGGTAGTAGCTAAAGAAAACGCTCCTTCCAAGCGTATCACAACCCGCTTATGCCCTTTAATACGAATCAATTCACCTTCTATGCCGGCAAAATCTCCCTTTATGACACGCACACGATCGCCTTGGCGAAGGTTTTCATTGATTACCTGAACCGCATCTTCCGAGAAGTCGAGCAGAAACATGAAATCCTGCATCTGCTTGTCGGGAACTACTAAAAGTTGTCGGGTTTCCAGATTCAGAAGATAACTCATGGATAAGCCGTATTCATTGACCAATGAAAGGCAAGTGGCATAATCTGAACGGATAAATACAAAATTGGGAAGTACGGGTTTTTCCACTTTGACTTTCTTCCCTCTTCTTTCTATCATAACAGTACGATAAGGAATGTAATGCTCTATTTTTAATCGCTCCAATAATTGCTTTATTGTCTTTGCTGTAGAATATTTTGTTTTTGCTGCAAACCACTTGATGGACTGCGCTGTTTTCTTGTCTGTCGTCATAGTTAAGCACGCTTCGCGTCATCGCCTCTTTTGAAGGCAATTTTATAAAAGATTCAATAAAATGAATTATGCTTTTTGTTCCACCTCTTACACAGAGGTAACACATCAGCTAGAGAACGTATACCCCGGATTTTAAACAGAAAAAGAAGAATATAATACTAAAAACATTAGATTTCATAGAAAGGAAGGTTCGATTATCAAGTCATAAAAAACTTGACATAAAAAAGTGCAAAGAAAAGGTAAAGAGAAGAAAATGAAAAAAAATCATTCATAAATTCTATTACCTAAAAAAATAAATATTAACTTTGTGCCGAATTAATGACTTTCATTGCTCCACCTCTGTGTAAGAGGTTATGCAAAATAAAAAAACTACTTAATTGATGACAGCACCTTGCGGTTAGCTTCATCCATTATCACTTGATTCAAAGAAGCCAAATAAATACGTGTCGTTTTTTCTGAAGTATGTCCCATTCCTTCACTTATTACAGATAGTGAAACACCATTTTCACGAGCAATGGAAGCCCAAGTGTGGCGCGGTACATAAGTAGTGAGATGTAGATGGGGAATATTCAACAGCTTCTCTATTTTTTTAAGTTGAGCATTCTGATAGCGTAACGCATTGTAATATTGTTCTTGTAAGTCTCGAGAAATATTAGAATGAAGAATAGGCAATACATAATCTGACCCCTCAGTGAGGGAACTATATTTCTCTATAATTTCTTCCATACAAGGTTCAAGACCTATAATCAGCTGCTGACCTGTCTTTTTACGATGATAAGTGATAAGGCCATCTTTGATATCCTTTTTACACAAATGGGCCATATCTACAAAAGCCATACCACGTGTATAGAAACTGAACATGAACAAATCACGAGCTAATTCCAACTTTTTCTTACCACTTAAATCCAACTCTTTCAACAGACGTAGTGCTTCTATACTTAAAGCACGTTTCTGCGTCTTATCAATTCCAGTGTACACACCCTCAAACGAATGTTGTTGAACAGCCAAGTTCTTGCTTACAGCCTTATTATACACAGCACGCAATACACGCATATAAAACGAGGAGGTATTCGACACCACACCACGCTGTTTCAGCCAAGATTGATAACTCTTAATCTGCTCGGAAGTTATCTCTTCTATACTGAGGTCTTCTCCCTTACGGAAGTTAAAGAAACTATTAAAAGTACATGAGTAAGAAACGGCGGTCTTAAACTGACCGTTGTTTTGCAGAAGTTCTTCCTGCTCTTTCATAAAAGAAAAAAATGAATTGCTACACATAAATTATTTATTAAAATAGACAATGCCAACATGACATTGCGAGGTTAAATGTATAACAACGGTCGCGGTTAAAAAAGGATTCGTTTATTTAAATTCTTAACAATAAAAAAAAGTCCGAAACGTTCGCTTCGGACTTTTCTATATGCTTGACCTCATTTATTCAACTTCCGGTGTAATCAGTTTATAACCCTTACCGTGAATGTTGATGATTTCGATAGAGTCGTCTTCTTTTAAATGTTTACGCAATTTAGTGATATATACGTCCATGCTTCGGGCATTGAAGTAATTGTCATCAATCCAAATAGTTTTCAATGCAAAGTCACGCTGCAGAATTTCATTGGCATGCGCACACAGCAATCCCAACAATTCTGACTCCTTAGTGGTAAGTTTGGTGTTCTTGCCATCAATAGACAGAATTTGTTTCTGAGTATCGAAAGTAAAGCGACCAATCTTATAAATATTACTTTCCTTATTTCTCTTGCCACGCACACGACGCAGGATAGCCTCGATACGGAAAGTCAATTCTTCCATACTGAACGGCTTGGTGATATAATCATCAGCACCGATTTTAAACCCTTCCAAGATATCTTCTTTCAGCGTCTTTGCTGTCAAGAAGATAATAGGAATTTCAGCATTTGCAGCACGAATTTCCTGTGCCAGCGTGAAACCGTCCTTTTTAGGCATCATCACATCCAGTACACACAAATCATATTTGTTCTTCAGGAAAGCCTTGTAGCCGGCATCACCATCCGGACAAAGTTCAGCCGAGTAGCCTTTTGCCTGCAAATATTCTCTCAAAAGCATGCCAAGATTCTCATCATCTTCGCATAACAAGATACGCAATTTCTCGTCCATATTATTCATTTTTTAATAAAGGTAATACAATAATAAATTTAGTTCCTACATTCAGTTCACTGTCAGCACGTATAACGCCTTTATGATCCTGAATTATTTTCTTCACGTAAGCCAAGCCCAAACCGAATCCTTTCACATCGTGCAGGTTACCGGTGTGTACCCGATAGAACTTATCAAATATCTTTTTCAGGTTTTCCTTCTTGATACCGATACCATTGTCCTGTATCGAGATATAAAGTTTACCTGACTCGTTCCATGTCCGTATGTTCAGCAGCAGTTCTCCTTCCGGTTTCTTATACTTCACTGCATTGTCCAGCAAGTTAAAGATAACATTCGTAAAGTGCATTTCGTCCACAAATATATCAGGATTCTCTGCATCTAAACTGGAAGTGATTTTCCCATTATACTTTTCCACTTTCAATGTAAAAGTATTAACGACTCCCGCTATCAGTTCATTTGCATTCACTTCCTTCATCTTAAGCGTTGCCTTCTGCCTTTCGAACATTGACATCTGCAATACTTTCTCTACCTGAAAACGCAAACGTTTCGTCTCGTCATTGATAACCCCCGAAATATGCTGGAACATAGCCGGAGACTTACCCACTGCAGGGTCTTTCAACATCTGTGCCGCCAACGAGATGGTAGAGATAGGTGTCTTAAACTCATGCGTCATATTGTTGATGAAGTCATTCTTTATCTCTGTCAGCTTCTTCTGGCGGAAGATGATATAGATGGTAAAGATGAATGTCACAAGCAATACAAACGTAAAAATGAGCGACGGTATCATAAATTTAACAGAACTGAATATGTAACTGTTCAATTCAGGGAAGTGAACATTTACCATTCCCATTCGTGCAGGCGGATCATTCTGGAATATTACCTTGCGGTAAGTGTTCTCGCTACCCTCGTTCGTATAGTCGGGACAATGATAAGCCTCCGTTCCCTCACGATCCGTTACTGTAAAATGATACGGAATATCAATACCGTTATTCAGTAATTCCGTCTTTATAAACAAATCCAACTGCTTAAAGTTAATACGCTCTTTAAGCGGTTTATCACTGGCTGTACGCAAAATAGTATAAACCACTTCGTCTAACAATGCCCGCTGGTATACATATCGCTCCTTGATAATCTCCTGCAACGCTCTGGCTGTTTGCGGGATATTTTTACCGGTAGAGATAATAGCCTTCGGAACATTGGCCGGGCGGTTTGTACTAATCTTCATCTTGAGTTCGAAAGTAGAATAACCGTCCAACCCATCCGAAGAGACAGCATAATGCTGTGTGTGTGCAACCACTTCGCCTTCATCCTTTCCTTCTTGTGCAGCCTGCTGCCGGGATAATTGAGCAGCTCTTTCGGTAGCAATAACATCGTCTTCCAAATATTTCTTTGTTTCTACCAGCTCAATATTTCTGCACGCCTGGTCCAAACTGCGCCGAACCGATTCATCAAATTGCTCTCTGCGCATTTTCACCATTTCTTCAATATAGCTTACCTGCAAGTAAAGCAAACTCAGAAATGAGAGACCCATTACAATTCCTAATATCCAAATAGTAGACTTTTTCATGCCAGCAAAATTAAAAGCGTTAAACCTTATTACATAATGGATTAACCAAATTTAAACGGCAATTCTCTATAATTAACCGAAAAAGTCATTTAAACTAATAATCTGACTACTATAACAAATTTAACGCCACTTGGTTTGCAAAAATAATAAAAAATTAAGTTCAAAACCAAATAATAAACCTAAAAGTTTAAGGTTACTTAAATAAAAAGGAACGCTTTTTTAACGAAAAGCGTTCCTTTTAGATGCTATTTTTTACAGTTTACATTATTCGTCCTTATTTTCATTCGCCTCAAATTCTTTCATTAATTTATCTTGAACGTCACCCGGAACGAGTTCGTAGCTGGCAAACTTCATAATGAATGAAGCACGGCCACCGGTCAATGAGCTCAAAGAAGTGGAGTAAGAGGACATTTCTTTCAAAGGCACTTTAGCAACTAATTTCTCATAACCGTTTTCGCTGCTCATGCCCATAATCATACCACGACGACCCTGCAAGTCACTCATCACATCGCCCATCTTGTCACTTGGAACAAATACTTCAACATCATAAATAGGTTCCAGAATCTTCGGACCGGCATTCTTAAACGCTTCACTGAAGGCATTACGTCCGGCAAGCATAAAGGAGATTTCATTGGAATCTACCGGGTGCATCTTGCCATCATAAACAATCACGCGGACGTCACGGGCATAAGAACCGGTCAACGGTCCTTGCTCCATACGGCTCATGATACCTTTCAAAATAGCCGGCATGAAACGTGCATCAATAGCACCTCCCACTACACTGTTAATGAACACTAATTTACCGCCCCATTCCAATGGAACTTCTTCAGTACCCTTTACGTTTATCTTGAATTCCTGTCCGTTAAACTTATAAGTATCGGGAACCGGCATACCTTCATAATAAGGTTCTACGATAAGATGAACTTCACCAAACTGTCCGGCACCACCTGATTGTTTCTTATGGCGGTAATCGGCACGGGCTGCTTTGGTAATTGTTTCACGATAAGGAATCTTCGGCTCTTCAAATTTAATCTGCAACTTCTCGTTGTTTTCCAAACGCCATTTCAATGTACGCAGATGGAACTCACCCTGTCCGTGAACGATGGTCTGTTTTAATTCTTTAGACTGTTCGATTTCCCAAGTGGGATCTTCTTCACGCATACGGTTCAGTACAACCATCATCTTTTCCACATCCGCCTCGTTCAGCGGTTTGATAGCGCGAGAATATTTAGCATTAGGATATTTGATGAAATTGAAACGGTTGTCGCAATCTTTACCGTTCAGCGTATTGCCGGTTTTTACGTCTTTCAACTTCACTGTACAGCCGATATCACCGGCACGCAATTCTTCAACAGGAATACGGTTTGAACCGGCGCATACAAAGAGCTGTGCCATACGTTCCTTTGAGCCACGATCCGCATTTGTCAAATCATCACCTTCATGTACGGTTCCACTCATTACCTTGAAATATTGAACTCCGCCAATATGCGGCTCAACAGCTGTTTTAAAGAAATAAAGTGAAGTAGGACCTTCAGCATTCGGTTCTACCACCTCACCTCTGGTATTGTGTACTTTCGGCATTTCATCTACAAACGGAACTACATTTCCCAAGAATTCCATCAAGCGGCGAACACCCATGTCTTTACCTGCACATACACAGAACACGGGGAACATGCCACGTGCAGCCAATCCCTTACGGATACCTTCACGCATTTCGTCTTCGGTCAATGACTCCGATTCAAAGAATTTCTCCATCAAAGTTTCATCGTGTTCGGCAGCGGCCTCAACCAATGCTTTGTGCAGTTCCATCGCCTTTTCTTTTTCCGAATCCGGAATTTCTTCAATGGTAGGTGCACCACCTTCAGGACCCCATGAATATTTCTTCATCAACAGCACGTCAATTAACTCATGGAAATTAGGCCCGGTCTCAATCGGATATTGTACGGGAACTACTTTAGATCCATAGATGGCTTGCAATTGTTCCAATACATTGTCATAGTCACACTTTTCATTATCGAGCTGGTTTACCAGGAAGATGACAGGTTTACCTAATTTTTCAGTGTAGCGGAAATGGTTTTGTGTACCTACTTCGGGACCGTATTGTCCGTTCAACAAAAGGATAGCAGTGTCTGTTACATTCAACGCAGTAAGGGCGGCACCTACAAAGTCATCACTGCCCGGGCAGTCAATTATATTAAGTTTTTTTCCGTTCCATTCTACATGATAAACGGTAGAGAACACTGAATAACCATATTCTTGCTCTACCGGAAAATAATCACTAACCGTATTTTTGGCAGTAATTCTGCCACGACGTTTTATAATACCACTCTCAAAGAGCAATGACTCTGTGAGGGTGGTTTTACCTGATCCATCATTGCCAAGGAGTGCAATGTTTTTAATTTCGTTAGTCTGATATACTTTCATGATATCTAAGATTTAATTATTAACAAACGGATATGTGTCTCATATCTCCTTAAAAGTGGAGCGCAAATTAGGAAATAAAGACAAAAAAAGCAACCTCAAGGCAGGTGTTACTAAACTATGTTTTACGGCAGGATTATCAAATTTCCAAACGTTATGCCCTCTTATTCTTAACCTTAATCCTATCTACTCTTCCGATAATCCCTCAAATAAATATAAATATCTGTTCGATACCGCGAAAAGCAATGATAGTTTTCGTAGTTTTGCGCATTATTTTAATATATGGCCGGACTCTATTTACATATTCCCTTTTGCAAACGACGTTGCATCTACTGCGATTTCTTTTCCACTACCCAAAGTGAAAAGAAAACAACTTATGTATCTTCTTTATGCCGTGAGCTGGAGATGCGCAAAGATTATGTTTCGGGAGAATCAATAGAAACCATCTATTTCGGTGGAGGAACTCCTTCCCAGCTGTCACAAGAGGATTTCATCAGAATATTCTCTCTTATATATAAGGTGTATAATGTGGAGCCCGATGCCGAAATCACACTTGAAGCAAATCCGGATGACCTGACGCCGGAATATATCACTATGCTCCGCAGCCTGCCTTTCAACCGTCTGAGCATGGGAATCCAAACGTTCAATGAGAACACATTGAAACTATTACAGCGCCGCCACACTGCCGCACAAGCCATCCACGCTTTTAACGACTGCCGCCGAGCAGGATTTCATAACATCAGTATCGATTTGATGTACGGACTTCCCGGTGAAACACTCGATTCGTGGCAGAAAGACTTAGTTCAGGCGATAAACCTGCATCCCGAACACATCTCCGCCTATCATCTGATATACGAAGAAAATACTGTTTTATGGAAACTTCGCGAACAACATAAAGTAGCCGAAGCTGATGAGGACTTGAGCGTTGCCTTGTTCAGCACTCTTATCGACAGCCTGAGTGCTGCCGGATATGAGCATTATGAAATATCCAACTTCTGTCTGCCCGGACTGCATTCCCGACACAATTCCAGTTATTGGACCGGAAAGAAATACTTGGGTTGCGGACCGTCGGCACATTCCTACAACGGCATTTCGCGTCAATGGAATATTGCTTCACTGGACGAATACACTAAAGGCATAGAGGACGGAACTCCGGCGTTCGAGATTGAGGAGCTCGATTTATACACCCGCTATAACGACTTTGTAATTACCAGTATCCGTACCGAATGGGGGATGCCGCTCTCCAAACTCCGCAGAGAATACGGTGAGAAATTATATGCCTATTGTCTGCGTATGGCACAGCCCCACTTGAAACAGGGAACACTGGAGATAGTCAACGATACACTAAAACTGACACGAGCGGGTATTTTCATTTCAGACGGCATAATGAGTGATATGCTCCATGTAGAAGATTTTTAGTAAATTTGTCATCGATTTAACAACCAACAGACACACCCTACACAGCAATGGAGGAAACTGAATTACTAAAGAAAATACAAAAGCATGACTCCGAACAAGCTTTCCGGTCTTTATACAATCTGTATTACGACCGCTTTTTCCGTATTGCTTTCTACTATCTGCAACGTGACGAATGGGCACAAGAAGTGGTATTGGATGTTTTCACCGGTCTATGGAACAATCGGAAACGACAAGTGATTCCCGATGACTTCAATAAATACAGCTATGCACTGATACGTAACGCCGCCCTTAATTATCTGGAAAAGGAGCAACGCCGCGAAGCCATGCCATTGGACAATATCCCCGAAAGAATATCCTCCTCCCCTTCCCCCGAAGAACGGATTATTAATGAAGAATTATTCGCTCTGTACGAAAATTCACTGAATGAACTGCCCGACCGTTGCCGAGAAGTTTTTATCAAAGTACGTGAAGAGAAACAAAGCTATGCTGCTGTTGCAGAGGAACTTAACATTAGTCCTAAGACAGTAGACGCCCAACTGCAGAAAGCCGTTACCCGACTAAAAGAAAAAATAAATAATTATTTTAGGAATAAAGAGTAGGGAGATTTACCGATATGCCTGTCTTTACTTATAGAGAAAACTAATAAACTAAAACTAAAAAGTAAAAGACATGAGAACAAGTACACGTATGGCCCTCCCCTTCTTCTATGCATTATTAGTAGGGGCGTGCAGCAACAATGACAGTTATCCGAAAGAGTACATCGGATTTGAACGCGCTATGACCGACCACACTTTTGACGCCAACAACCAGGAGGAAACAATCACAATCAAGATTGTTGCCGGCGAAAAGCAAGACGAAGACCAAAAACTAAAACTAAATTCATCACAACCACAAGTATTAAAAATTACAGAACCTAATCCGATTATTGCCAAAGGCAAAAAGTCTGTAAAAGTAGATGTTATACTTTATCCGCAGAAGATTGCCAAGGGCCAGCGTATGCTTACTCTCACTTGCAAACCTGAAAGAAAAGATACAAAAGTTTCGGAAATGTCCATTCATCTGCGAAAGAAGTAGTATCTTTACCGGGCAAATGAGATAACATGAATTCACCGAAATCCGATAAAGAGCTGAACGAATGGCTGGAGCATCTGGCTTCATCTACTCATTCACCGCAGGGAAAATTCTCGGCGGAAGAGGGTTATGACATCTTGCAAAAACGCCTTAAACCGGCATCCCACAAACGCAAAGTATTTACCATTCGATACATTGCGGCGGCGGCCGTCCTCGTTCTCCTCTTAGGATTCGGTTGGATGTTCTATTCTTATCAGCATCCTTCTCCCCTGTTGATGGCATCGACCGGAGCCGAAACCCAAGTGCTAGAACTGCCCGACGGTTCAACTGTGACTCTAAACCGACATTCGCAATTGAGTTATCCCGAAACTTTCGGTAAGGAGCGTATCGTGGAACTGAATGGGGAAGCTTACTTTGAGGTCAGCAAGAATCCGGAAAAGCCTTTCCGGGTAAAGACTTCCGGGGTAACAGTCAGCGTATTGGGAACACATTTCAATGTCAATGCCTATGCCGCCGATTCTTTAGTTGAAACAACTCTGCTGGAAGGAAGTGTTGCCGTAAGCGACAATGCCAATGGCAGCCAAGTGATATTAAAACCTAATGAAACGGCCATTTATCATAAACAGGCCGGAACGCTCACCACACAACCGGACGAGGATGCAGGTAATGAAATAAGCTGGAGAGACGGTGTCTTGTCCTTCAATGATATTTCGATGGAAGACATTGTCCGCCAATTATCTCATCACTTCAATGTAAAGATTGAGATTATAGGGGAACAATTGCGTACATACAAGTTGAATGCCCGTTTTAAGCACAACGAAACGCTGAAAGAAATTCTGGACATGCTCGCCGTAATCGGTGACTTTACGTATCAAACTACACAAGCCAACGTAATAGAAGTAAAACAGAAAACTAAAACTAAATGATTTTTGTATTTTACCGAAAGCATAGCATCAGGAAACTAATCTTGATGTTATCACTTTGCTTTTCAATTCCCATCGCTAAGGCACAGACACCGGATATGCCTGTCAGTCTTCATCTGAAACAAGCTGACCTGAAAGAGTTCATTGCCCGAATAGAGGAAGCAACAGGATATTCTTTTATCTATGGTGAAGAGGTGGTATTGAAACATCCTATAACTATCAGCCAAAAGAAAGTACCTTTACAAACCGTACTGACCAAGGCATTTATGGGGCAGGATATCAAATTTGAGTTTGTGGCACATCATATCCTATTAAAGAAGGAGAAACCGCAAACTGTCAAACGCCATGTTACATTAAATGGTTACATGCTGGACGCCACTTCTAAAGAAACACTGATTGGCGCCAACATCTATAGCAAACAAAACGGACTGGGAACCATTACCAACCCGTTTGGTTATTTCAGTATAACATTACCCGAAGGAAACACAAAACTAAACTTTTCATATATCGGCTACACGACGCAGGAAATGAATCTGAACTTATGCAATGACACACTGATTACCATCCAAATGTACAATGATAACCAGTTGGATGAGGTCATTGTCTTATCCGAGAAGCCGGAAACAGGTATCCGGAGCAGTCGCATGGGAGCCAGCAACATTCCAATTGCACATATCAAGAACACACCCGCCTTACTTAGTGAGGCGGATGTGCTTAAAACCATCCAACTACTGCCCGGAGTACAAGGTGGTGTCACCGGTACCAGCGGCTTGTATGTGCGTGGAGGAGGGCCCGACCAAAATCTGTATTTATTAGATGGAGCGCCCCTATACAATGTAGACCATACTCTAGGCTTCCTGTCGGTCTTTACACCCGAAGCCGTCAAGAAGGTAGATTTATACAAAGGCAGCTTTCCGGCCCGTTTCGGCGGCCGCCTCTCATCAGTAGTGGATGTACGCACCAACGATGGAGACATGCAGCACTATCATGGAAGCTTCAGTATCGGATTGCTTACGTCGCGTCTGCATTTTGAGGGACCGATATGGAAAGACCGCACCTCTTTTCTGATTTCAGCACGTCGCAGCTATCTGGATTGGTTGATTAAGCCATTCTTGGACAAAGACAGTAAAGGAGGATATTTCCTTTACGACATCAATGCCAAACTCAATCACCGCTTCAACGACCGCAACCGACTTTTTCTGTCCTTCTACAACGGTCAGGACAATATAAACTTCAAGAACAAATACACCGTCAACGGAAACGAGCAACTATGGAATGAAAAGGAAAAACAGGTCATTAACTGGGGCAGCACTCTAGCTACATTGCGCCTGAACCACATTTGCAATGAACGATTGTTCAACAATACCACGCTGTCTTACAACCATTTCCGATTTCATATCAAAAACGATGCATCATACAAAGATGAAACCTTTAAGAGCCGTTACCAATCAGGTATTGATGACATAGGAATGATTTCGGATTTTGATTTCCATCCCTCCCCTTCCCATTTTATCAAGTTTGGAGGCAAATATCTGTATCACCTGTTCCGACCGGAAGTGCAGCATGTGCTGACACGTCACCAAGATAACCAAGAGCTTGCCAACATTGGAGAAGGGCCTATCCGTTCTCATGAAATATCGTTCTACGCCGAAGACGACTTTAAACTGAACGACCGATGGAAAGCGAACATAGGTGCTCACCTCTCTTTATTTCATGTACAGCACCACACCTATTCCTCTCTGGAGCCCCGACTCTCATTAAGTTATAACGCACGTCCCGATTTGACATTCAAAGCGGCATATACCCACATGACACAATACGTTCACCTCCTGACCTCATCAGCCATTGCAATGCCCACAGATTTGTGGGTACCTGTCACCAAAGACCTTCATCCGATGCTGGCACGTCAGTTTTCGGTAGGTGCCTACTACACCGGAATCCGTGGATGGGAATTTTCTGTAGAAGGCTATTACAAAGCCATGAAAAATATACTGGAATACAAAGACGGCAATGCATTGGGAGGCAACTCTACCAATTGGGAAGATAAAGTGGAAATGGGAAGAGGACGCAACTTCGGAATAGAATTCATGGTAGAAAAGAAAAGCGGCCGTACCAACGGATGGATTAACTACACCCTGGCCAAAGCTGACCGGAAATTCAGTGAGCATGGTATCAATGGCGGACGCCGTTTCCCCTACAAATATGACCGGAGACACTCAGTTAATATCACCCTCAACCATCAATTTACCAAAGGCATATCCATGAGTGCCTCATGGACGTTTGCATCAGGCAATACAGCTACCCTCCCAATGGAAAAAGGTACTGTGATATTGCCGGACGGACATATCTGGTGGGAGAATTATTACTATTATATGGGATACTCAGGCATTCAGAATCCTATAAACAATAATCAGAATATATCACCTACCGAATATTGCAGCTCACGAAACAACTATCGTTTGCCTGCCAGCCACCAACTGAATATAGGAGTCAACTTCCGAAAGAAGACCAAGCATGGCGAGCGCATTTGGAATGTAAGTCTGTTTAATGCATATAATGCCATGAACCCTAACCACATGTATATCGAATATAAAGAACCCAGTCCCGGAGAACAGGCAGTCCCCATACTCAAGAAACTGACACTGCTTCCCTGCCTTCCTTCTTTTTCGTATACCTATAAATTCTAAAGAATAATGAAACAGTTATCTTTACTTCTCGTATTGACAGCATTACTGACAGCCTGCACCACCGAGATAGGGCCTGTCACTACCAATGAGCCGAAAAAACTCATTATCAATGCAATTCTCAGCACTGACAAAGTGGAGAATGCCATTTATCTGAATTCAACCGACCGTGTAAATCCTGAAATAGTAAAAAACGGAATCATCAGATTATACATCAACGGAGAACTGTCCGAAACGATAGATGAATGTAAGTATAATCCTTTATATAATGACAGAGACAGCTATTCCGACTATTACTATCCGGTGCACAGCCGTTTTCAAAGTGGCGACAACGTACGTTTGGAGGTCGAAACCAAAGACGGTCATTTCAGAGCGGAAGCAGAAACCAATGTTTATGAAAATTTGAAAATAGCCGGTTTGGATACCACTCATATAACGACATCCGGCATATATTCATGGATTGGTACAGCTATACGCCTCAAAGTAAAACTGGAGGCTCCCATGTCCGAAAAGAAACAACCCCATTACTACCGCGTCCATTTAAAAGAAGATTGCACGTACCGGCTCACCAATAAGGAAACCCTGAAGGACTCCATTGCACAATCCAACTACTGGAATTCTCCAGCTTATTACTATGATATCGCTTTGATGGATGGCAAGCCGGGAGATTTGAACAATAATGACTTTGACATCACTATCCTGCCTACTACCAGGAATGACTACAGAGTATTTAGTGACATATACTTCAACGACAGGAAATATACAATGGATTTAAGTATCTTCCCCGGTGCCTGGTTTGACGGCCTAGTCTATCATATCCGTCATGCCACCGTTCGTGAGACACTCCATTTTTATGCCATTTCCCAAGAAGAATATCTGTATCTGCGTGCATTGTCCGCCCACAACGAACATGACAGCAGTGACCCTTTCGAAAATCCTGTTATCTTCCCCAGCAACGTAAAAGGAGGCATCGGCATCTTTGCCATCGAAAACCCGACCGAATACCCTTTTGACGCTTTCGATAAAGATATCGCGGAGTAATTCTCATAAAAGACATTTGCCATATCGGACGGTGATTTTGTTCACCTTCCTGATATGGCAAATGCATATAGGGACTATATTATCTCTTATTTAGCCAAGCTATAAACAACGTCCATAATCTTTTGTCCGATTTCATCAGCAGCCTCCATAGTAGATGCCTCCGAATAAACACGGATAATCGGTTCGGTGTTACTCTTGCGCAAGTGCACCCATTTATCGGGGAAGTCAATCTTCACACCGTCAATGTCATTGATTTCTTCGTCTTTATACAGTTCTTTCACCTTCGCCAAAATTGCATCCACATCTGTCTCAGGAGTCAGGTCGATACGGTTCTTCGCAATAAAGTAAGGAGGATAAGAAGCACGCAGTTCGCTCACTTTCTTTCCTTCGTGTGCCAGATGGCTCAAGAACAATGCAATACCTACCAATGCATCACGTCCGCAATGGCTTTCCGGATAGATAACTCCACCATTACCTTCACCACCGATTACTGCATTTGTGGCTTTCATCTTCGCTACCACATTTACTTCACCTACGGCAGAAGCATTATATTCGCAACCATATTTGCGGGTTACATCACGCAAAGCACGAGTAGAGCTCAAATTGGAAACTGTATTTCCCGGAGTATGTTTCAATACATAATCGGCAACGGTTACCAATGTATATTCCTCACCATACATTTTTCCGTCTTCACAAATCATAGCCAGACGGTCAACGTCAGGGTCAACAACAAAAGCCACATCACAACCGCCTTTTGCCATCAGCCCCATGATATCTCCCAAGTTCTTTTCAAGAGGCTCGGGATTATGCTGGAAGTTCCCCGTCGGTTCACAATATAGTTTCTCTACATGTTTCACACCAAGACGTTCCAATAATTCGGGAAGAATAATTCCTCCTACAGAGTTTACGCAGTCAATAGCTACATGGAAATCAGCCTTGCGGATAGCCTCCACGTCAACCAACTTCAATGCCAACACACTGTCAATATGCTTTTGATTGTAAGTATTGTCTTCACGATAGCTTCCTAAATGGTCTACATCGGCAAAATCAAATTCTTCAGCCTCAGCAATACGAAGGACTTCATTTCCTTCTTCCTTATTCAGGAACTCACCTTTTTCATTCAGTAGTTTCAGGGCATTCCATTGTTTGGGATTATGGCTCGCAGTCAGAATAATACCTCCACACGCACCTTCCATAGTGACAGCCAATTCGGTTGTCGGAGTAGAAGCCAAACCGATGTTTACCACATCGAAGCCCATTCCCATCAAGGTTCCGCATACCACGTTCTTTACCATCTCACCGGAGATGCGGGCATCGCGTCCTACTACAATTTTATTACTCTTTACAGTCGTTGTTTGACGTATCAGCGTTGCATAAGCTGATGTGAATTTTACAATATCCAGCGGGTTCAAACCTTCCCCCGCATGGCCACCGATAGTGCCACGGATACCTGAGATTGATTTAATTAGTGTCATCGTCCTAATTGATAAGTTATTTCATAGTAACAAGGATAAACGTAAGCAGAAGCGTTCTTTTGTCCCTCGCTATGGGGAACAATCAATCTTACTTTTGCGCGGCCGGATATTTCGCGACCGGCCCTGATATAATTAAACGGAACCAGCCAACCACTGGGAACAAACGTGCTGCTATATACAGAGGCCATTTGTCCTGTAGTGAAAGAGGCCGAAAAATTCTTTCCCGACTTAGTCAACATAAATTCATCGGGGTGTGGTGCAAGATTACCAATGGTATTCAAAGATAAAGTGTCGCCTGTTCCATCTGCCGTTATCTGCTCTTCTACATAACGGGCCAGCACTTCATAACGTCCGTCTTTCAGAACATCCCCATTTCCTTTTTCCACAATTTGCATATACACACCATTGTCTGAGAAAAGAACGAACTCATTGTCCTTAACATTCGTAGTTGAGTCTTGTTCCTGAAACTGCTCAAAGCTGATTACCTTGATATCTTCCTTCTCAATAAACCGCTTAATAGCTTCTCTTTCCTCTTCCTTCATCTCAGCATAGGTCTTTCCGTTGTTACAAGACTGGAAAACCAATCCTAAAAGAAACACTGATGTGAACAGTATACTTAATTTCTTCATTCTTATTCTGTTATAATTTCGGGCAAAAGTAATAAATCACCCGCAAACTTTTATATTGTTTTTAGGCAATTATACTAAAATAACTATTTTTTTGCCAACAATAGCTCTTCATACTTCAATAAAGCCTGTTTAAACAAGTCTATGGCTTCTTCCATCGTGCCATAAAACTCACCTCCCGAAGCATTCAAATGCCCGCCTCCGTTGAAAAAATCAGCGGCTACCTTATTACAGGGGAAGGTACCGACCGAACGCAAAGAAACTTTAATCATATTTTTCTCCGTATCTTCGCGCAAGAAAGCAGAAAAACGCACATTCTTAATAGAAAGGGGAATATTCACAAAACCTTCTGTATCTCCCTTCACATATTGAAATTTGCCTTGTTCCTCTTTCGTCAGCCAAATCAATGCCGAATTAAATTCGGGAAAGACCTGCATCTTATCATAAAGCACATACCCCATCAGGCGCAAGCGTCCTTCGGAATACGTATTATATACTTTGCGGTAAATCTCATCCTTGTCTATACCTTTCGAAAGAAGTTCACCGATGATGAAATAAATTTCCCGGCTATTCGAATTATAAGTGAAACCGCCCGTATCTGTCATCATTCCTGTATAAATACATTCAGCCCCTTCTTTGGTAATATCTTCAAAATACCCCAAACGGCAAATCAAACGGAATACTAGTTCGGAAGTAGAGGAAATGTCGGGATGAGAAATGACAATCCGACAAAAATCGCCGGGATAAAGGTGATGATCTACCATCATCTTGCGCCCTTTTGAAGCAGCGACAGCATCCGCCATTGCATCAATACGCGACAGGACATTGAAGTCTAAGCAGCAGATAACATCTGCCTCAGCTATCAACTTATCGGCAAACTCTTTATATTTATCGTAACGGATGACATCTTTTGCCCCGGGCATCCAACGCAGGAAATCGGGGAAAGCATTGGGCACAATCACATTCACAGTCTTCTCTTGCGACTCAAGGAAATGGCATAGCCCCAGTGAAGAACCCATCGCATCTCCATCGGGAGATATATGAGTGACAATTACTATTTTTTCAGCTCTCTCAAACCATTTCTCTACATGGTCAATATTAGCTTGTGAAATTACTTTTGATAACATATATACTTCTTTTCTTTTGAAATGGCAAAAATACAAATTTATTCTTTATTCACAGAAGAATCCGGAAAGAACCTTTCTCTGAAATATCAATATAATCCAAACCCAAGGTCTTACACTCCTCTTTATAGGCTTTTGATTTATAATCGCTGAGTGAGGCATCCAAGACTATCTTCTTTATTCGGAACAGTTTTTGCAATGGAGCAATCTTTCCTTTATATCCTTTACACAGATACATATAATCAATATTCAACAGATTTGTGGCGGACTTGTTGTGCCAATACCCATCAGTCACCATACAAATATTCATGCCTTTCCAATGGACAATCCCTTCATGACTCCATACCCTCTTGTCTTCATAGTCGGACAACAGCAGACGGGGTGTCGGCATTTTCTCGCGTCTCCAATAGGTTTCGCCGATGTTTTCCATATAAACATAGGTGCTGTCCTTCCGGTTTGAATATAAATAAGAGGAATTGTCCGCCTCTATAAAATGGACGGCAGCACAATTATACAGATTATAGAACACTATGGAAGGAGTGGTTGTATGAGGCAAATGAATATAGAACAATAGTGCCAGAATCACATTTATTCCTGCAAATACCCTGATCAACGCTCTTCTGCACCTGTTAGCCCAATAGTACAGGCCCAGTATGAAGAGCCCGTAGAACAAGCATACTTCCAACGAAGACAAATACAGCGAATCAATAAAGGCCGAAGGCAATCGGCTGATAGTCCATGTACCCCAATTCAAACATTTAATAACTTCTTCCAGCACAAACAGAATGTAATGATGAAGTCCTGCGACCGGTGCAAAGACAAAAGCCAGCAATGCCAAATAAATAATAATAGGAATCAATGGTGCAACCAGCAGATTAGCCAATAAAAAGTAAAGAGAGAAACCGGAAAAATAGTACATCACCAATGGGGCCGTACCTAATTGTGCCGCCACAGACACTACTGCTATTCCCCA
This sequence comes from Phocaeicola faecalis, assembly GCF_021730445.1. Taxonomy (GTDB): domain Bacteria; phylum Bacteroidota; class Bacteroidia; order Bacteroidales; family Bacteroidaceae; genus Phocaeicola; species Phocaeicola faecalis. The sequence continues at coordinate 47,434 of NZ_JADNRM010000020.1, forward strand.
GACATATCTCAAGACACGGTTGCGGATAAACCACAGCCGGTGCAATTCTGTATAACATACCGAAATAGCCAAGACCGCCATAAAAGAGAGTTGAAAACTCACATCAAACAAATAGAAGGGAGAATATAGCAGCATAGAGAATGCAGCTATTGCCAATATATCCAGAGGTTGTCCCCTTCTCCGTCCCAGCGCTCTGAGCTCGACCAACATACACATGATAACGGCACGCACCACCGAGGGCATCAGCCCTGCCACAAAAGCAAAACTCCATAACAACAGCGTGACAACTATCCATCTCAGAATACGCATTGTCTGATTACGGCAAAACGGCCGCAATACACACCCTAACAGAAACCAAAGTATCCCGACATGAAGTCCTGACAATGCCAACACATGGCTGATACCCGCCACCGAATAAGACTCCCGTAACTCATCACTCAACTCTTCCTTATATCCCACCGTCAATGCAGAAAGCACGGCAAACTCCTCTCCTTTGAATCCCCATTTCCGATAATACCCTACAATTTTATCTCTGCAAGCCAAAGCCTGTTGCTTGACGCTGAGCACACGCGGTCGGTCCATGATATGCCAATATCCGGCATACACATACGCCGTACCGCTAATCTGTTTCCGCAACAAATAAGAGGCATAATCAAACTCATACGGATTACCTGCGTTATGCGGAGGATGGATTTCACTATAGAACAGGATATGCTCCCCACTTTGCAAGGCTTGCGACAAACTGTCCCTATAAACATATAGCAATATCTGCTTATGCTCCGTCTTCACCTTACATACCATCGTTTTCTCCTTAGCCACCGGAGGTTCTAAAACGACACCTTGATACATTTTCTTTTCCGGCACCCACTCACAATTTACTTGATTCCACTGTATCTGTGTCACCATACTTCCCAAAACCAGCAGAAACAGACCGACCGTTCCTCCAAAAAGCCACCGATAGCGGTAAGCGCTTGTCTTCAGCATCCACAGAAGAGCGGCAAAAAGCACAGCCATCACCCCAAAGTGCATGGACAGTAAATTCAAAGACCGAAAGTAAGTGTCGGATAAAAAAATTCCGACTACCAATGGAATGGTCAGCCGGAATATAGAACAAGGCTTCAAAGCCGAAGATAATCGCACCGCCGGATAATCAAAGATTCTTCAACTTATGAATCATTTCTCCCATATCAGGAGCTTTGAATACCGCATTTCCCGCCACGAGGACATCCGCTCCGGCTTCCACCAGCAGCTTACCGGTTTCCAGATTCACTCCTCCATCTACTTCTATCAAAGCCTGCGAACCGGTACGGGCTATGAGCTCGCGCAGTTCTCTCACTTTATCCAATGTATGTGTAATGAACTTCTGACCTCCGAATCCCGGATTTACACTCATCAGCAAAACCATATCCACATCACAGATTATGTCCGCCAACATAGCAACAGGAGTAGAAGGATTAAGTGTTACAGCCGCTTTCATGCCTGCATCTTTTATCTGCTGCACCACTCTGTGCAAATGTATGCATGCTTCATAATGTACATTCATCATCATGGTGCCCAAGTCTTTCACTTCTTTTATGAACTTCTCAGGGTTGACAATCATCAAATGCACATCCAACGGTTTTTCCGTCAGTTCTGCTACATATTTCAATACGGGAAACCCAAAAGAAATATTAGGTACAAACACGCCGTCCATCACGTCAATATGCAACCAATCAGCTTCACTGCGATTGATTTGCTGTATGTCTGCCTGCAGATTAGCAAAATTGGCAGACAGTAAAGAAGGGGATATTAGAGGTTTAGCCATAATTCACTGTTCTTATTTCTTAGCATATATGTTGCAAAGGTACGACAAAAAAATGTGTTTACTTACGAATATCCGGTAAAATTGCAAATATTACATGAAGCCTGTTTAAATTTTCCTCAATCATAATCTTACAGTTGGCCACTTGACCGGTAAGGCACACTTCACACATATATACGTGCAGGCTTATGCGTACGTACGTGTAGACCGATGCGTATATACGTGTAGGCTGATGCATACGTACGTGTAGACCGATGCGTACGTATGTGTAGAAAATGCGTACGCGCACCCTTATTCTGCCGGCTAGCAGTGAAATTATTTATTCAGAGTAAACCGCACTCCCAATTGAATATTAAAATTAAAAGGATGCTCTTTACGAATGGTCTGCCAATTACTGCCGTCATCAAAATAATAAACCACACCGGGCTCAGCATAAATGCCCACCTTATCTGTAATCTTAAACTGTGCTCCGGCAGCAGCCGACAACGACCATTGCAATGGTTTCACATGAATATTTTCGTTTGTTGCGTCTTTGTCCTGCTTATTCACAATACCCACCTTGTGCATCGTGCCCGCAACACACTTTTCAACCATTCCCCCGGCCGAAGCATAGACCTCAAAGCGTTTACTGCTCCACAAACGGCGGTCTACCTTTAAAGGAATTCCGACATAATGCAAGCGTTGCTCTTCTTCAAAATAAGAATCTTGAGAACCGGAACGTAAGTCAGTGGAAAGCAGAGTATACGTCACCCCTGTCTCAATGCCCCATTTCTCATCCAACTCAAAACGAAGAGACGCACCGAATGTGACAGGCATATGGTGCTCCACCTTTGTACTATTATCGGCATTCAGATTAGCAAAATAAACAGGCTCGGTCACCTCACCTCTGGCTTCCAAAGAAGCATAAGGTGAATTTTTCTTCGGTCCTTTATTCAATGGTGCCAGACTTCCGTATCCCGAATAATTCATATTGGAAGAAAAAGGAACGTTACCGGTGGAAATGCCGACCGACCACTTCCTGTCTCTTGTCTTCCGGGATGCAGCGTAGGCATAATAATTATTGCGTCCGGCAGATTTTGCAATCGGTTTCTGCTTGGGCTTCTCTCCTACTGCCTGTTTCGTTTCTTTCTCTTCTTTTTCCGTTGTCTCGGTTTGTTTCTCTTCTACCGCTTTTTCAGTCACCGCCTCATTATTATTAAATGCAGATACAGCTTTCTGCATAACAGCCTCCACACGGCCCGCTTTGTTTTGTGCCAATGCCACTGAGGGAACGATATGTGTCACTGAGGGACGGACAGGAATTACCTCCTCCATATCCGCCGAAGGAGGGAGAGACGCAACCTCAACAGATTTTCTTTCTATATATTCTGCCGAAGGAGAATGCCAAAACCATACGGTCACTGACGATATGACCACCAGCACGGCAATTGCTGCTACTGCCTGCCAGCGACGCCACAACGGAATAATCTTCGGAGTACCATTAAGCTCCTTCTCCAACTGATTCCAAAGATCAGCAGGAGCCGGTTCGGAATAGTCCTCCATCCGATGGCGTAAATTTTTTATCCATTTATCTTTCTCTTCCATTCCTATATCCTCTTTCTATAATCATTAATCTTCTTTATAAGTAAACTTTTGGCACGATACAATTGCGATGAAGAGGTATGCTCCGTTATTCCCAACATCTGAGCTATCTCTTTGTGTCCTTTCTCTTCAAATACGTATAGATTAAAAACGGTTCGGTAGCCTTCCGGCAATTCTTTTATAAACTGCATTAATACAGACTGGGGAATCTGTTCCATTGTATCATCGTCCCCATCCACCACGTCAGGCAACTCTTCCACTACAACTTCCTGATTGGCCGAAGACTTTTTGCGTAAATAGCCCAAAGCTTCATTTACCATCACACGTGCAAGCCATGCTTTGAGTGACCCTTCTCCTTTGTAGGTAAACTTGTCGAAAGAACGAAAGATATTCAAGAAACCATCATGCAAAACATCTTGTGCCGTCTCTCTGTCACCAATATAACGAACACAGATAGCCATCAATTGTCCGGCATAACGCTCATACAACTGCTTGCGAGCAAGGTTATCTCCCTTACCGCATCGTTTGACCAACTCTGTTTCATTCATTGTTTGTGACACTATTTTATTCTATAAATGATGAGACTGCAAAAATACTGCATTAATGAAGCATATTTTTTTGCTTAAGCAGATTTAACACTTCTAGAAGCAGTAAACACGCAGTCTGTACATTTATGCCATAGAAACACTCAAAAAGGAATAATGAAATGAAGCATATAAAGAATATAGCAGTCCTACTCTTTCTGTCGATTGTAGTCTGCATGACACAAGCATGCAGTCAAGACGAAGACATAGATGATATACAAAACTGTATAGATAATTATAATGCAGACATGGCCATCATTGTCAATCCCATTACCTTGTCGGGGAGTACTTTGATTGATACCGACTTGAACGGATATACTTATATAGCCAACCCGCAAATCTTGTCTGACAATAAGATGAACCAAAAAGGGCAACGCATATTTTATACATACTCTACCATACCTCAGAGTATAGGTGCCGACAACATTCCTTATATTACTATTATTCAAGTAAATAAAGTGCTGACCAAAGAACCTGTTCTCTTAGAAGAAAATAATACGAAAGATTATGGTGCAGACCCGATTGACATTAGCGGGCAAAGCATAAGCAAAGCGCATCTCAACTTACGTTACACCATTTTAAACGGAGGTAACCAACTCATAGCACACACCATCAACTTGGTCATTGCCAAAGATGCCCGGCCTGACGCACAGGGATATTTGAGTGCCGAGCTGCGCCATGATGCGGCCGGTGACCTGCAAATCAATGCCAACAGTGGTTATGTTTCATTCACATTAGAGAATATGCCGGGATTTAAAGAAGGTACATTGAAGGGATTTAAGATAAAAACAAGAACTATTAAGAATGGAACAGATATCGTAGAAGTAACGATGAACAACAATAAGAAAAGTCTGAATTTTAATATCTAAACCATAACCTCAACCCAAAAACTAAACGACCGTTATAATATAATGCCTTATTTATTATAACGAAAGGCGCAGCCGGCAAATGCCATCCTGCGCCTTTTTATTTTCCATCCGCGTTTTGCTGATAAATCTTACTCTACACGGTTGTCATTAGCTGTCCTGTAACCTCTTAAGAAATCCGCAACGTGCATACGCTTCTTTCCTGCCAGCTGTAAAGACAATATATTGATGAAACCATCTTTCACCGCTATTTGGAAATCAGTCTTTAAATCTGTACGAATCTCCCCTATCTGCATATCATGCTGACAAAAGATTTTCTCAGCCTCATAAATCTTCATCACCTGCTTGCCGGCCCCGCCCATATACAGTTCTGTCCATGCAGCCGGATAGGGAGATAAACCGCGAATAAAATCATAGATTTCTTTCACGCCTTTACTCCAGTCTACTCGACACGTTTCCTTAAAGATTTTAGGAGCCGGGCGCAATTCCGCTTCCGCCTGCATCAGTTCTTCTTGCGGGATAGCCTTCACCGTACCGGCAAGAATAGCATCTACCGTTTCAAGCACCAACTCCCCTCCCAACATCATCAGTTTGTCATGCACAATTCCCACATTATCCGTATCGGCAATAGGCACACGCACCTGCTGTATGATTTCGCCGGTATCAATTTCATGCTTCAAAAAGAAAGTGGTTATGCCCGTCTCAGTATCTCCATTGATGACTGCCCAATTGATGGGAGCCGCCCCTCTGTACTGCGGCAATAAAGAAGCGTGAAGATTAAACGTTCCCAAACGAGGCATATTCCAAACAACTTCGGGCAACATTCGGAATGCCACCACAATCTGTAAGTCAGCCTGCAATGAGCGCAGTTCTTCGACGAAAGATTCCTCTTTCAACTTTTCCGGTTGAAGCACGCGCAATCCCTGCGAAACTGCATATTGCTTTACAGGACTAGGCTGCAACACGCTTCCGTGACGCCCCATCGGTTTGTCGGGCATCGTTATCACACCCACTACATTGTAACCTCCTTCAACCAAGCGTTTGAGACTCTCTACCGCAAAGTCGGGAGTACCCATATATACAATTTTCAAATCTTTCTTTTCCATACTTATAACTATTAATCTGCAGAAAAATCCACCAAAACCTGACGGTATGAGTTGAATATCTTCGACTTAGAAACAAATCCCTTATATTTGCCGGCCTCGTCTATCACAGGAAGATTCCAAGCCTTCGTATCATCAAACTTCCTCATAACTTCTTCCATCGAATCATTGACATAGATTCTGGCGGCAGGTGATACCATAAACTTTTCTACCTTGAAACGATGATATAACTCCTGACGGAACATAATGTTTCTGATATCGTCCAATGCCACGATGCCCAGCAACTCTCCATTCACATCCACAACAGGAAATAAATTACGTTTTGCCTGCGAAATGACCTTTACCATTTCACCCAAATCCATATCGGGGCGGACTTTCTCAAAGTCTGTTTCCACTACGCTTTCGATATTCATCAACGTCAATACAGCCTTATCCTTATGATGAGTCAGCAACTCCCCTTTTTTAGCCAGACGCATGGAATAAATACTATGCGGTTCAAACACCATAATAGTAAGATAAGAACTGACAGACACCATCATCAAAGGTAAAAACAAATCGTAGCCTCCGGTCAGCTCTGCAATCAGGAAAATACCCGTCAAGGGTGCATGCATCACCCCCGACATCAATCCTGCCATCCCCAACAATGCAAAATTCTTTTCCGGAATATACGGACCCAAATGAAATTCATTACAGAAATGGGCAAAGATAAATCCGGTGATACATCCCAAAAACAAGCTGGGGGCAAAAATACCGCCACAACCGCCACCGCCATTAGTAGCACTAGATGCAAAGACTTTGAACAGAATTATCAATGCCAGATAAATCAGCAACAGACCGCCATATCCATAAAAGATTGAGTTATTCATCACCGTATCCCAATCCTGATTGGATACCCCGTTGAGCAATAAGTTAATCGTATCGTATCCTTCACCATAAAGAGGCGGAAAAAGGAAAATCAGGATACTTAGCATGATACCGCCGATAGCCAGTTTCACATACGGACTATTATAACGACGGAATACATTTTCCACCGAATTCATGGCACGGGTAAAATACAGGGAAACCAATCCACAAGCAATACCCAACAAGATGGCCGATGGGATACGCTCCATTAGAAACGGCTCATCCATGTGGAATTTAAACATAGCTTCCGAACCGGTAAGGATATAAGAAACCGTAGCGGCCGTCACACACGACACCAACAACGGCAACAGAGAAGCCATCGTCAAGTCTATCATCAAAACCTCCAAGGTGAATACCAATCCGGCAATAGGAGCTTTGAAAATACCGGCCACTGCTCCTGCAGCACCACATCCCACCAAAAGCATCAGCGTCTTATGTTCCATCTTAAAGACACTGCCCAAATTGGAACCGATGGCAGAACCGGTCAGCACGATAGGTGCCTCAGCCCCCACCGACCCACCAAAACCGATGGTAATGGCACTTGCAATCATGGATGACCATGTATTATGCCGCTTGATACGGCTCTGACGCCGCGAAATGGCATAAAGAATCTTTGTCACACCATGGCTGATATCATCTTTCACAATATAACGAATGAATAAGCCGGTCAAAAAGATACCCACCACAGGATACACCAAATACAACCAGTTCACCCCTGTCGAGTCAAAATTCTCTGTCAGGAACTCCTTAATCCATTCCACCAGAAATTTCAGGAACCAGGCTGCCAGCGCAGTAAAGATACCAACCAAAAAGCTCAGTATCAGAATGAAATGTTTTTCCTTTATCCTTTGTTCGCGCCACAAAATAAAGCGCTGCAATAAACTCTTCTTATCTTCTATTATAGCATCCATTCTTTCTTATTCTCTTATAATCTTCACTTCTCCTCCTTTACCCAGCTTAATAATACTGGAAGGTCTCGGATGTCCGACTTCATCTTGTCTATAACCGACAATATAGTCTACCGCCTGTTTTACTTCCTCACTTATCTCACTGAAATTGGCAGGTGAAGGCTGGCCGCTAATGTTTGCCGAAGTAGAGACTATTGCTTTACGAAAGCGGAAACAGAGCTCCTTAGAGAATTCTTCACTTGTCACACGAATACCGACACTACCATCTTCCGCCAACAGGTTTTCGGCCAAATTACGAGCACCGTCATAGATAATAGTCAGCGGTTTGGTAGCATAATCCATCAAGTCCCATGCAACTGCAGGCACATCCCGTACATAGAAATCAACTTTCACCGAACTGTCTACCAGTACCAACATCGCCTTACTGTCTGCACGTCTCTTTATGTCATATACACGCTTCACAGCTTCTGCATTAGTTGCATCGCAACCTATTCCCCAGATGGTATCAGTAGGATAAAGAATTACCCCGCCTTTCTGCATAACCTCACAGGCTTTCTTCACATCTTGTCTAATCGCTTCGTCCATATCGATTTTATTGTTTGGGTTTTCAATTCTACGAATTGCAAATGTAGCAATTTTCCCATTGATAACGACTACTAAAACTAAAAAAAGATGCCTAAACAATTACTTCGAACTGTTTAAACATCTTCCCCAAACTATTTAAAGAGTATATTTAGAACAATGTATTCGTTACTTCTATCAGATTACCCATTGCCCATGCAGCACGGATATTCAAGTCATGGTCTAAAATCAACAAATCGGCATCCTTATCTTTTTGCAATGACCCTTTTCTGTCATCTACTCCCATAATGCGTGCCGGAGTTTCCGAAACCATATTAATGGCATCGCCCAAAGGAATGCCGGCTTTAACCATCGTACGTACCAATACATCCATTGTAGCAATACTTCCTGCCAGTGAAGAACGGTCTGCCATCTTGCATACGCCATCCTCGATAATTACATTCGAATCAGTGATTTCAACTCCCTCGGCAGCGGCATAAGCCAGCGCATCAGTCACCAGACAAGTATGGTTCACCCCTTTCAGTTTATAAGCCAACCGCAAAATAGTAGAAGGCAAATGAATACCGTCAGCAATAAGTTCGATGGTCATTCCATCTGTCAGATAGACACTCTCCACCGTTCCTTCATATTTATATTCACGGCGTTTATGAAATCCCGGCATTGCATTATAAAAATGGGCCGCATGAGTATATCCGGCTTCATAAGCAGCTTTGATACCGTCATATTCAGCCTCGGTATGGGAAACAGCAGCCACTATCCCTTTAGATTTCAGATAGCCGGCAAACTCCAAAGCTCCCGGCAGTTCGGGAGATGAATCCCAGCGCTTGATACAATTGGTTTCATCCAACAATGAGGTATATTCTTCTTTATCCGGATTTTTCACCTTACCGGCAAACTGCTCACCTGCCATCTTAGGATTCAGGTAAGGCCCCTCCACATGAAGTCCCAATACCGGACTGTCTTTTTCTTCCATCAGCTTTTCGCATACACTTACGGCTTTACGAATCTCTGAAAAAGGAGAAGATGACAATGTAGGGAAAATGCTGGTGGCACCGTGTCTCTGATGTGCTTTGACTGCTGTGCGGAATGCCTCTTCCGTACACTCTGTAAAGTCGTGACCACCGCCTCCATGAGCATGCATACATACAAATCCGGGGACAATATACATGCCTTTGGCATCAATCAGATTAGCACCAATCAGTGCTAAATCGCAGTTAGTAACTTCAAGTATTTTATTATCCCGCATCAACACCGAACCTTCGTCCAGCCAACCCTGTGGGGTAAATATCTTACCATTGATAATTTGAGTTAACATGATATGTAAGTATTAGAATGTTTATTGACCTGCAAAGTAAGACATTTTATTTTATTCCTCTTTATAAAATTGGGATTTCTTTCTACTTTTTCCAATCGGCCATACAAACTATTCCATGACATTGGCCATTATCTTCATATATTTTTCTTTCACTTCCACATCATTTATAGGATTGCCCATCGTTATCACTTGGTCTGCCTCATCTAACAGAAAAGTCTGCGTATGCAGTTCTTTTGAAAATTGATTGAGATGGTTAAACAAATCTGTTTCATCCACACAGACAGGGTAAATAAAATGATTACGCTTTGCTATGTTGCACAGATTATCCCTATCTTTTGTATTAAAGTAAAAGACAAAAAACACATCATTTCCCGTCAAAGAGTCAACTTCATGGATAAACGTTTTCCAACGGTCGAAATGAAATTCATTCTCCTTACAGCCCAAGGAGTCTACATAGGTTACAATCTTATATTCAGAATGGGGAAAAGTAAAATGCACGGTATCACGTCCCTGAATAGTAAAAGTCGAATAGGAAGGAAAAGCCAATGCTTTCCCTTCCCACTCTTTAACCAAACGTGTATTCTTCTCCTTTTCTGTCTCTTTACAAGCACAAAACAGACAGAGAAACATGAAGAGAAGCAATGATGAGCTTACATGTTTCACTTCGTGGCTATTCTATTTTAAATGTGCCACTTAGGTACGTACCTCGCGGTGTCGTTATAGTTATAATATAAGTGCCTTTTGAATAACCACTTATATTAAAAACTTCAGGAGTAGAATCAATAAATGAAATAGTACGCTCTTCCATCTCTTGATTGTTTTCTTCTGATGCAACCGTCACTGTAGCATCAGAAAGGTCAACATAAAAAGTAATGGTAACTTGTGTACCTTGAAGATAAGCTTCTACAGGGAAAGAAGCAGACCGGAGGTCATCCATTTCAAAAGTTCCCTTAAAATCGATATCTTTAGGGATCTCATATATTTGTGCCCATGCAGACACACTCAACAGCATAAAAAAGCAAGTCATTAATACGTTTTTCATAACAAATGGTTTTATAACAACTGCGAATTTAGAGAGCATTTTCCCATCATCCAAATAATCATCCCATTGATTTGCGACATAAGCTTTTGCTGATTATCAATAATATACATTAAAAGAACAAGCTTTTTTGCGACAAAACTTGAATAAAACACCTACCGTATTTCTCTCAATTCTAATATATAGGTGGTAAAATCATCTTTACTACCTTTAGAAAATCCAAATTTCTCGCATATACGATAAATCCATCGTTCTTCTGAGCGCAACTGTATCTTTAACAAATCAGAGATTTCATCATCAGAAAAATCCAATGCCTTTAAATAACAAACATCTCTTTCTCTCCCTGTCAACTGATATCTCTCCAATAATCGACTGGCAAAATTATTATAAACCAAGTCTAACCAGATATGTAGCTTCTCTCTATCTACAGCCGGGTCATAAGAAGGAAGCTCTTTAGATTTCAATTTCATTATCACTTCCAAAGCTTCAATATATTCCAGCGGGATATCTTTATCTTTCGACTTACAAATAATTTCCAATCTACGAATACTGACATCTTTCTGCTTCTTTTCAGCTTCCAGCTGCACAATTTGTAACTGCAATTTTTCTTTCTCCCCATTATGCATGGTATCATCTTCTGCTATTTTTATTTGATTAGCATCAATCCTTGCCTGCAATTCAGCCTTTTCTTGCATATTCCGTAATAATAACTTTTTATTATTCCTTCTATTAATAATAAGTATCAGATAGATACTTCCAATCAATATGATTATTGTGGTAATAGAAATTAAGATAGTAAGATACCAATGATTACGTATTTCCGCATTCTTATTTATCAAAACAGCCCGATCATATTTCTTTTGCATTGCCAATAATTCAACTTGATTCACACGATTACGTATAGAGTCCGTCAATGATATAAAGTTCGATAAATTAAACAATGCATTCTTATAGTCGTTTTTTTGAGAAGCCTCAACATACCATGAATAATATATTTTAGCTTTTATCTCCAAATCCGATTTATCTAAAGCACACTGCCATAAACTATCTACCTTTTCCCGATATCCTTTTTTTGAATATATATCAGCTAGCAAAAGCAATGTTTTATAATTGGCTTTATGTATTTTCCCTCTTAAAACCTTTTTTAAATATTGTTCCGCTTCTGTCCATTGTTTCTCTTTTCCTAAATATGCTCCTATATTATAATAGATTTTAGATTGAAGAGCAGAATCTACAGATGGAACAATTTCCAATAAATCAGAATAAGATAACTTTGCACTATCTTTATTTCCCCAATAATATTCTATATTGGCTACGTTCATTAAGTTACTAGCTTTCCACTCTAACTGACACTCATGTGTATTTATCAAAATTGCCTTTTTAAAATAAGAGACAGCTAAACCATAATTATCATGCTTTTGATTCAAATAACCTAACCCAGTATAAATAAAAGAAGTAATCCTATTATCCTTTATTCTCGGAATATAGCTTTCCGCTTCTTTATAGGCCAACATAGCTTCCTCATCCTTACCCATATCTTTTAATACTCCCCCTTTATATAACAATGAGGCTGTTCTTTTTTCTACATCTTTATCCTGATAATATTCGACAGCGATATTAATCAATGAATCCGAAGTGGCGATAATGTTGGAACGATATTGCGCTTGTGTTAACAGCAATGCATAATCTGCCCGCTCTTTTCCCTCCAAAGCTTCCGGCATAGTGATAGACTCTAATACTTTTAAAGCAGAATCAGGTTCATCCCACATTTGTTTTTCTGCCATATCCAATGCTGTTCTCACCTCTTTATGACCACAAGAGACACAAATACATAGGATTATCAACAACATACCAAGCACTTTACAACATGTCAACTTGTTGTTCTTCTCTACCATATACATAACTTTTTGTTTTTTATAATAAGCTTAAGCGTATACAATATTACAATTACCCGATAATACCACCAAATAATTTTATACTAATCTTTCCGATTCATACCAATTCAGCGATATTAGTATCTAAATAAACGTTCAAGGAAAAATGTACATACGTATGTGTAGCCCCATACGGACGTATAGGTTAGACTAAAGAATAAACGTAATGATTTTTACAACCCTGAAAAAATCTTCAGGGTATAGAGCGCACGCACTTCTTATCCAACAGGAATATTATAACAACAATCAATCATTGGGAAAAGCCAACTCATCACAACATCAAGAAACTCGATATAAACAAAACAGCTCATCTACAAAAACGATGTCCACAGTCTTTACATCTACGATTCACATTACAACGCTTGCTAGTACCTAAAATAAAAAGTATAAGAGCGATAAGCAATATCGCAATCATAAGCATTGACACTGTAGGAGAAGAAAAAACATTACTTAAAGGAGTTAAAAAGTAACAGCCTGCAATAAGCAAGGAAAATAGAATAAACATTGATATGGCTGTTCGGTGTTTAAGATACGGAGTGATACTGACAATATTTTCGCTACCACACTTCGGACACCAACAGACCGACTGTGCCTTTCGCTGACTTTCAATTATTGAAACTATTTTTGCAGCCTGGTCATAATTGTCTTTAGACACATAGATTGCAATGCCTTCATTGGGACCGTGAGCTCCATGATGCCCATATTGCTTTTCATCATGCCGATAAGAAGTAATACCTGATGCAAACAATGCATCGGTTACTTCATCAGCATAAATTGAATTATCACACTGTACCAACAATATTTCAACTTCTTGAATACTTTTATTCTCCATCACAATAAGTTACGAGTTATAACCATCATCATTTTTATCTCTTTATTCTTTCCGACTTAATTCTTCTTTTCTGTTTCTTTAAAGAGAATATAGGCAAGAACATGAAAATGCCAAGTATAGAAGCTGTCAACCCACCAATCGTTCCGGCTGCTAACGGAAACCAAAAGGCCTCTTTTCCCTGACCAATCATAAAAGGAATAAACCCTAAAATGGTAGACACAACAGTCAGGAAAATAGGGATAATCTTTGAATTCCATGCTTTAGTATACGCCTGCACATCCGACAGTAACGGATAACGTCTGCGAATGGAGTTATACTCATTCAAAATATAAATACTTGCATTCACCGTTATACCGCATAATAGTACAAAAGATGCAAACCCACCCTGGTCAAAGTTCAAGCCAAAAAGATAGAACGTCAAAAATACGCCAATATACGAAATAGGAATCACAAAAATGATAGCCAACGGTTGCTTGAGTGAATTAAACAAAATGCTGGTGGTAAAGAAAATAATCGCAATCACTATTAAGAGCAATGCATATTGTGCATTGTCCTTCTTTCCCCATGACCACTGTTCCTGCTCATCTTCCGCCGTATATCCCATCGGCAATATCTTATTAAAGGCTTCCAAATCCTTTTTCAACAGTTTCCTTCCTTGCTCGGAAGAACCGATGTATTCATATTGCAGACACAGACGATACTGCTGGTTCTCTTTTGCCACCTTCTGTGGAGACTGTCCTTTCTCTACCGTTGCAAAATCCGCCAATTTATAAGAGTGTCCGTTTATCATCAAAGGAACATTTACCAACCCCCATACATCATATTTCTGCCCCTGCATGGAAGACAACTTCAACCATTCTGCCTGATTTTCAAACAATACACTTCCGCAATAAATATCACGTCCGAACACAGGGCCCAAGGCATTGAACAACTGTGTAGCCGTAATATTCTCCTTGGCCATCCTTTCCCTGTTCAAGTCAAGATAGAATTCACTGTAATCGTCCTTCCACCATGAGAATTCCGAATTAATAATCACCTCTTTTATTCGACGATGCTCCAAAAGTTTTTCTTTCAAGCGGTCTCCCCAATAGGCCAACTCATCATAATTATATCCGTACATCTTCACCCGGAAACTTCCCGCGCTCTCACGCACATCATTGTTAAAACCCTGGTCTTGCAAGCCATATACTCCCCAGCTTCCTCCTCCCAATGTCAAAGCTTTGCTGATAATGTTAGACTTCAATGTATAAGGAAATCCACTGTGCTCCACTTCTTTCGTAAAATAAATCTGTAAGTTTGCCTGCCGTGCACTATATATAGATGTCTGGAACTGCCTAATCTCTTTAAAGTCACTCAGATAAGTCTCCATCTTCTTGACCAATGCATTCATTTGCTCCAAGGTACTTCCGTTAGGCAGATTGGCATTCACATACAGCACCACTTCCCCCTCATCACGATTAAAGTAACTGCCTTCGTACACTTTCTCGACAAAAAGACGCAAGCTGCCTCCCAGTGCCTTGTCCACTATCGGCTTCACTTTCTCTTTATATGTGGAGTTACTGAATACTTTATTATAATATTCGGCAAATTTTCCTTCACCTTCCATCTTCTCCGGCAACATAAAGACGGGCAAACCAAAGCCCAAAGCCAATAGAATGCAAGCTATCACCCTAAAACGACACAGATAATAAATGAAACCTTGATAGAAACGGGTGAAATAAACAGCAAAACGCTTCATCCAAGTGCGTCTGTGCTTCTTCTCCTTTTTCTTCTCCAAGCCAATCTTGTCAATCATAGAAGGAACAAAGAACAAGGCTACAAACAATGAAACGGCCAGATTTATGATTACCACTGCTGCAAAATCCTGCAAGTTCAGCCGAATCTTTTCATCGAGGAAGAAAATAATGACTAATGCCCCGATGGTGGTTAAGGTAGCAGCCAACACAGAGACAAATGCCTTTAAGTTCCTACGGTGCAAAATATGGTCGGTCATGACAATCGTATTGTCTATCACCAAATTAAGAGATATGGTAATACCCGCCAAAGAGTAAAGCTGCATTTCCAGTCCGAATGTATAATAGAAAATAGCCGCTACGGATATGTTGATAGTCAAACTGGTGACTATCAGAAACAAGTAACGCAAATTGCGGGTTATCAATGCGACAAACAGCAATAAAATCAGTACAGTCAGTCCGGTACGGAAATAAATCTTATCCAACTCCTTTTGGATATATTCTGTAGCATCATAACCGATATGCACTTCATATCCGGCCGGCATCTTCGCCTGCAATTCCGCCATACGCTCTTTCACCTGGCGGCTCAATTCCAACTGATTGGCCGTTTCTTCGGCCGTAATATAAAGATAGATAGAATTCAATCCATTGATGCGGTAATAACTCTGCGGTTGTTCTTCCACATGCTTTACTTTTATCAACTTATCCAGTGTGACCACCGTGCCGTCTCCCGCCTTCAGTTGAATGACATCGGGCTCAAACTCCGTTTCCTTACCTGTAGCAGTGCGCACCACCCGAATCCAATCCTTATTATCCGGACCTTTCTCTATAGAACAAATACCCAGAAATTCTTTTTCGTAATGGCGGTTGATGGCGACCTGTACATCTCCCAGTGTTATCCCCAAACGAGACAACTGTTCACTGTCATATTCCAATTGCCATTCCATCGGAGTAGCCCCATTCAGCTCCACCTTATAGATGCCTGCCAATTGCCCCAGTACCGGCTTTATATTCTCCTCGGCATAGTTCTGAATCAAGATAGGATTGGAAGGGGCATTGAGAGTATACGTCATAAATGGCCGCGACGCTTTATCATCCGACCGGCGGGTACTAATCTGAGGATAACTTACTCCGTCAGGAAGTTGCGCCCACGTTTGGCGGATAATGGTTGACACCTCAAAACGAGCGGCATCAATATCCGCATGCTTATCCAGTTCCAGTGTTATGCTTCCTCTTCCATTGTCGGAAGTAGATATTACATTTTTTATTCCGTTTACCCTTGCCAGCATCGATTCCAGTTTACTGGTCACTTCAGCCTCTATCACTCGTGATGAGTTACCCGGCATCCTAAATGAAATAGTCAGCCCCGGCAAGACACGCGACGGCGCCAGTTTGACCGGTAATAACGGAACCAAAGCCAAACCTATCAACGCCAAACAAACAAAAGTTACTATCAGCGTAAACGAAGAGAAAGTACGAGAGTTGCTCATCGATACATACCTACATTAAAATCAAACTTATCAGACAATGAAAATCCCGAAGCAAAGTCGTGCAATGTCAGTTTCCGTATCTTATAATAATTCAACCAATAATTCTGCAAAGCTGAAATATAATTCTTCTGCGCTTCCTGCTGGCGGTTTAGCGAAAGAGTCAGACTGTTCACATCCGCTTTACCGATAATAAAGCGTTGCCGTGTCTGTTCATAGGCCATTACCGCCAAGTCCAATGCTTCTTCGGCACTGGTAATCAGGCGTTGCTGGATATTAAAATCACTTACAGTCATTATAACCTCTTCTTCCACACTAAGCTCTTCCTGGCGTGCGGCAATCTTTACCACATTCAGGTTATTCTTTGCCATGTTGTATTTTCCTTTTCTTACTCCCCAGTCCACCAATGGAATAGAAACACTCACCGACACCAAATCCTGTTGCAGAGGATGGCGGTAGGCATCCCCGAACTTATCTGCCACCTGATTGAATCCGACACTGGCATTCAGGCTGGCATTAAAACGAGATTCCACCTTAGTCTTGTTCACATTCTGTTCCGCTTCCAAAATATTCTGGCGTTGTTCCAGAAAAGAGGGATTGTTCTCTTTTGCTTTAGCCAAAGCCACATCTACCGGAATCTCCATTGCAGAAGGGCGGCCGGGCAAAGACAATTCGATAGTCGTATTCTTATCCAGATTCAGAAAAGAGGCCAATGAGAACATGGCACGCTTCAGTGCAATCTGTGCATTTTCCAATGTGTTATGCGCATTTACTTTATCCAATTCAAGAGTCAATAAATCGGCACGTGAAATGGCTGCTATTTTATGACGTTGCAGTCCGATGCTGTACAGGGTATCACTGGAGACCACATTCTCTTTAGCCAATTGATAGTCGGCTTGAGCCATCGCCAATGCAAAGAAGTAAGTGACCGCCTCTTCTGACACCGTTTCCGTATTGTAAATGAATTGTTTCTTTACCTTTTCATATTTCAACGGCTCAATCTTACGGTCCCAACGAAATGCATTATACCCCAATAAACTCTGCTGATAACCTACCCGGATAGGCACACTGGAATATTGAGTAGACTTCGTATCACCAAAGTTGCGCATAAAGTCGAGTTGGGAATCTATATAGAAGGTACCGCCTGTCCAGTCCAAATTCTGCCTAATACTCAGTCCACCACCGGCACTGAACATCTGCTGTTCACGATATACGTCCATATCCTCATTTGAATCATAACGCTGAGTGATATAGCGATAATACTTTGCCGGAGTCAAATCGAGCGTCAGACTGGGAAGACGATTCGCCTTATACGTTCTGAATTCCCAATAACCCGATAAATACATGTTCTGATATCTGAATGCCGACAACGAACTGTCATTCGCAATCTCTATCGTATGTTGCAAATCCAGCTTCACCGTCTGCTGTGCCTTTGCTCCAAGCGATAAAAGACACCCTATAATCCATATACTAACGTACTTCATTTTTGTCATGTTTTCTATAAATAAACCAATATATCAAAGGAATAATGAACAAACTGACCAATGTTCCCACTACCATCGAACCAATCATGGCAATAGACAATGGTTTTTGCAATTCCGACCCCATATCCGAAGTAAACAACAATGGCACCATTGCAAAAATAGTAGTCAATGACGTCATGATAATGGCTCTCAAACGCCTTTTACCCGCAGTATGGATAGCCTCAACCAAAGGCACTCCCGCCTTGCGTAACTCATTAATGGTGTCTAGTTTCAAAATAGAGTCATTCACCACAATACCGCAGGTTACAATGATACCAATGGCCGACATCAGGTTCAGCGTATGCCCAAGCGCCCATAAGGTAATCAAAGCAAAGGCTGTGTCAATCGGTATTTCCAACAACACAATGAGTGGCTGCAAGAAACTCTCGAACTGTGCGCACAAGATAAAGTACATCAATAAAAGTGACACAAACAGAATGACAGTCAGTTCGCCCATCATCTTTTCATTCGAGAAGAAACTACCTGAGAAATCAACTTCCCATTCATTCTTTTCTTTAACTGTTTCCTTCACCTCCTTCATAAGTCGTGTCGGATTTTCAACATCATAAAAACTCAACGGAATATATTCCCCATTCTTACCGGCCGTAATGCTCTTCAAATCCTCTGCCGGGACAATAGACACCAACTCGCTCAGCGGAATATAATTCACCTGTCTATTCTTATCAGGCAACGTTTGAACCAAAGTTTCATTCAGAATACGGTTTACACTCTTTTCTTCTCCGGCAATGCCGATGGGCAAGTATTGCTGGTAAGAACGCAAGGTAGATACTTTATTTTCTTTAAAAGCTGTGCGCAACACTCTGGTAAGCTCTTCATAGGCTATGTTATACAACAACAACTTTTCCCGGTTCACCACCAAGTTCAACTGATTACGGAAAGCAATACCTGTCGGTGTCATTCCCGTTGCTTGAATAACATCCTTTTCCAATTGCTGTAACTGCTCGGCTTCGGGAGCTTTTGATTTATTGGCAACATGAAGTTCAGCTACGATATCTGCCTCTCCTGTTACAAATAACTTCTCGAAAATAGTTTCGGGGGGAGAAAAAGAGACCACTGCCAAAGGATATTTCTCTTCCACTTCTTTTGTCAGCAAATCCTGCAATGGAAGTATTTCTGTCGGTGTCCCGGTCTTAAAATAAAGCTCCGCTTCAGTGGAAGACAACTCACTTCCTCCATTCAATATATAATCCTGCATACCCACGTAGGCCGTATGCTCAGTCACCTTACCATCCGTCAGTTTCATCAACTCGTCCACTCTTCTGTTATTCTCGTCCACATGAATGTTTTCATTCCATTCGATACGCATTATCAATTCATTCTGATCTATCTCCGGCATCCTTTCCTTTTCCATAAAATAGAAGAAGAACACACAGACTGGCAAAGTGGCCAAAGTACCCAACAGGCTAATCTTCTTATGAGAAAATACCCAATCGATACCTTTATCATAAAAACCCTCCAGCCATTCATTTTTCAACAGATTATCAAATCTCTTGGACAAGAAGCTCTTGCTCCGTATGCCTGCTCTGTAAAATAACAGATAAAGCACCGGCAAAAGCATGATGCCGGTAACATACGAAATCATCAATCCCACTGTGATAGAAAAAGCCTGGTCCATAAAGATAGCACCTGCAATACCGCTCATAAATATCAACGGCAGGAAGACGGCAATGGTCGTCAGTGACGAACTCAACATCGGAGTAATCATTTCCGTAGTTCCCACAGCACATGACCGCTTCAATGAATATCCCCGCTCCCGATACTGAGAAATATTCTCCGTCACGATGATGGAGCTGTCAATCATCATACCCACAGCCAAAATCAAGCCCGACAATGAGATGACGTTCAACGAGACATGACAGAAATAGAAGAAGAAAAAAGTAATGACAATAGAAGTCACCATGCTGATACCGATTACCAACGGCGAGCGGATATCGCCCAAAAACAATATGGCAACAATGAAAATAAACAAGAAACCTAAAGACAAATTCTGTTGCAAGTTAGAAATGGTATAATCCAACAATTCCGTCTGGTTACGGCTTACACTGAATTCAATATCGGGATAAAGAGAAGCAAAATAATCGGTCGTTTCTTTCAACTTCTCTTTCATTTCATCCATATTCTCGTCACTCTGCTTTATGATAGCCAAGGTCACCGCTTTTTTACCTCCGGCAACGGAGAGCCCGCTTTCTTTTTGTGAGACGACATCCACTTTGCAAAGTTCCTTCAATTGCAAAATACGGTCTCCCTTACGAATATAGATATTCTTCACATCTTCCGGAGTACGGAGCAGCGTAGCGATACGGATATTATATTCATAATACCCATCTCTTACCAGCATACTTCCCGGCTCCACATTATTGGAAGCCAATGCATTCTCGATATCCTCCACCGTGATACCCGTCATGGCCAGTTTATCTTTATCGGGAACTATCTGAAGCAGTTTCCCGGGAACCCCCGTAATATCTGCCATTGCCACTTCGGGCAACTGTTCGATACGGCGTTTAACCACATTTTCCGCCAATTCGCACATATCCAGAAACTGTTGCTCATTCGTGCCCTCATAAGGCCGGTCATTCTTCAGTGTCATGTTCAGATAGAACACCGGAATATCAGTTGCACTAGCCTTTATTGCTTTAGGACGCGCCACCTCTTTGGGCAGGCTGTTCATGGCAGCATCAATCTTTTCATTGACCTCTATAAACGCCAAATCCGTATTGACACCAAACTCGAACTCCATGCGGATAATACCCGCACCGTCACGAGTCTCACTTTTTATTTCTCTCAATCCGGCCACCTGCAACAATTGTCTGCGGACCGGTGTAACGACCGTATTCTCCAGTTCACGCGCCGAAGAGTTTTCCCCCGATACCTGAATGGTAATTTGGGGAATAGCGATATCAGGCAGCAGAGATACTGGCAATGAGAAGTACGTCACCAGCCCGACAATAAAACAGGCAGTGAACGCCATCAGCACGGCTATAGGACGTTGTAATAAGAACTTTACCATCTATTAATTCTTTTCAGATTCTTCAATTCATTCAGAATGACAATTCTCAATTCTTAATTACCTTGACCGGAGCTTCATGTGCTAAATTTACATTACCGGTAGCTATCACTTCCATTCCTTCCTCCAGACCGTCTGTGATAGTATATTCTTCCATATTTTCCAGTCCGGTATGCACATAGTTCCACATAGCCTTACCATCTTTCAGTGTAAACACCACCTGCTTACCCGAACGCAGGACAACAGCCGTTTTAGGAATCACCAGCTGCTCTCCTACCGAACGCTTCACACTGACTCTGACATTCATTCCGTCAAAAAGTTTATTGCCTCCATTCACCCGCGCCTTTACACGCACCATACCGTTTTCGTCCACCAGCGGATTGATTTCACTGATATTTCCCTGACGTACACCGGCAGCGGAAGCATAAGGAGTCACTTCCACTTTATCCCCTACCTTAATCAGAGGCAGCTCACTTTCGAGCACAGTGAAATCAACTTCCATCGTACCGGCGTTAATCACCCGGCAAAAAGCTTCAGATGTTTTTGGGATGTTATGTTCTTTTTCGAAAAGATTGGCGACAACGCCATCAAAGGGTGCCACCAGCGTAGCTTGTTCCACATCATATTTGGCAGACTCATATTGGGCTTTACTTTGCTCATAACCACTTTTTACTTTTGCCAATTCCAATACATCGGCCGGCACAGCTTTCAAGTTGTCGGGTGCATACCCCTGTCCTATCAATACATCCTGCATCTCCAGTGTAGACTGGGCCAGTCCATTCTTCTGCTGAGCCAACGTATTATTCAGCTTAAACAAATCAAGTTCGGCTATTTTTTGCCCCTTACGCACCACATCTCCATTTTTCACCCAAACGTGGGCTACCACTTCTGCAGTGCGGAAATACAGGTCGGCATAATCCTTTGCCGTCACTTTTCCATTACTGATTAGTTCATGATTGAACACTCGTTTTTCCAGCGGTACTACCGTCACCTCATTGGGTAATGAGGGCAATACAGTTTCCACACCTTCTTTTTCCTTAGAATCTTTCTTTTCATCAGAACAAGCTGCCATTGTAGTGGCCAGCACCAGCCCATAAGCCAATATGTGTAGTTTCATAGTCATGTTATTCTTGTTTTAAAGGCAAATAAAAATATTATAATTGAATAAAGCTCATTTTTACTCTTCTTTTTTTGTTAAACTTTCCTTATTAGGTATTTATACAACTCAGCCAAAATAGGAATATCAAAGTAATTTCTTTATTTCCTCCCTCATTTGCCTGATGGCCGTGGATTGCACCTTCGGCTCTTTCTCCATTACCATCCTTGCAGCCTGCTCCAGTTTTTGCCGTTGATAAAA
>NZ_JADNRM010000021.1 GCF_021730445.1 Phocaeicola faecalis
GTAACCGATTTTTCATGTCCTTACTGTCCCTTGCCTTCTTTTTGTTTGCCATTGTTTGCCGTCCTTTGGCTGCCCGGACTTTTAAGGGAGGAGGACTGACTTCTGCTCTTTATAATTTGGAAAAACTATTAAAACAACAGCATAAAGAGTAATCTTTATCATAAAAAAAATAATGGAAATGCGGCTTTATAATGTAAGGTTATTATTTTTCTTTCTCCTGTGTTTGTTTGTTGGTCATACGCTTACTTGCCATTCACAGGAAGGAACCATGTCGGAATCCAGAGAACTTGTCTACCTCCAGACGGACAAGGGGATTTATGAGACCGGTGAAGACCTTTGGTTCAAGATATACGTTATGGATGCTCAGAGCCTTGCTCTTTCCGAGCGAAGCAAGACGCTGTTTGTGGAGATGCTCAATGCCAAGGATAGCATCGTGTGGCAGGAGAAATACCCCGTCTTCTCCGGCATTGCTGCGGGGCACATGTATATAGATAAGGACTTGAAGGAGGGCGATTACCGCATCCATGCCTATACCCGCTTTTCTTTTTTGAATGATACGTTGCGTCCGGTCTATCCCAAGAAGATACGTGTGGTAAAGAGCATAGCCTACAAAGGAACAAACAGCCCTCAGGAAGAAAGCCGGCCTGTCGCCCGTCTTTCGTTCTTCCCCGAAGGTGGTTATTTGATTGACGGCATCCCTACCAAGGTGGCTTTCAAAGCATGGGATGGGAAGGGTATGCCGGCAAAGGTAAAAGGAGTGTTGCAGGAAAACGGCAAGGAAATCGCACGGCTGGAAACCGTGCATGATGGCATGGGATTTGTCTTCATGTTTCCGCGAAAAGAATCATCCTACAAAGTAGTATTGTCCGATGGTCGGGAGTTTCCGTTTGCCGGGGTGACAGCTTCCGGCATGTCCATCCACCTGCGGAAACAGACCGATGAGTATTTGGAATTTCATCTTTCCCAGCCCAAGGAAGCTACTCCACAGAAAATAAGGCTGACAGGCAGAATGAGAGGCAAACTCTATTGTATGGCGGAAGGTACTTTACGAGATATTCTACGGATTAAGATTCCTGTCAAGGAGTTTCCCTTACAGGGCATAGCCGAGTTTACTTTATATAATGAGAACGGTCAGCCAATGGCGGAACGCTTGGTGTATGTCCATCCCGAGCGTAAGTTGCACATCGAGTTGAACACGGACAGTGTGCGCTACTTTACCCGTGGCAAAGGCAAGCTGAACGTAAAGGTAACGGACGAGGCGGGCAATCCGGTTCAAGCTCATTTGGGCTTGAGCATTTTCGATGGTGCTTATCAGAATGAGTTGAATCCAGAGAATATGCTATCGTATTGTTTACTTTCCACCGAGATAAAGGGTAATATCCACAATCCGGCGTATTACTTTGATGGCAACAACAAAGACCGCCTGTCAGCTCTTGATTTATTGCTTCTCACCCAAGGATGGCGCAGGTATGTATGGGAGAAGGCTGATACGGCAATGCTGGCGGACTGTTTCCTTTCGGATGAAATCAAGGGAAGGCAGATTCTCGGCAAGAAAAAGAAGCAGAAAGAGTTGGGAAACGGAGAGCAGTTGCTACAAGTTTCCGGTCCGAACGCTGAAAACCGTTTTGTGCTTATAGACTCTTTGGGAAAGTTCGTAGTGCCGACGGACTTGATGCTCGGATTGCGAGGCGGATATGTTTATTTGAAGCCTATGCTGGATAAAGATGAATACAAGCCTTCCATTGTGGTAGAAGAATCTTTCAGCAAGGTGGACAGTTTGCGAAAGTCTTGCCCATCTTATTTCCCGTATATGAATCCTTCACAAGTGCTTTCGGAATTGCAGTTTGATTATCCTGTTATCAGTCAGGATAGCAGTATTCTTTTGTCTGAGATAACAGTTACAGGTAAGAAAGGAAGAGTGTTTCGGGATAAGATGATGGGAAGATTGGATAGTTTATACCAAGAAGATTTTGGGCCTTGGGTCTGTAAGCATGGTTGGTTGGAAAACTATAAAGAAGGTTATACGCATCACCATGACCCTCGGTATGTTCCATTTCCTGATGATGGTGAACCAAGAACAAAACCTGTGATAGGGAAAACCTATAATATAATGAAAGCTAAATACTTTGGACGTGCATTTGAACCTGTAGATTATCAAAAAGTTATTTATGAAGGGCCTGTCTATACCGAAGAAGAACTTCTTCGCATGAACAACTTATGGCGTGTAAAAGGCTATTACGGCACGCGTGAGTTCTACCAACCCGATGAGCTGGACATGCAAAGCCCGATGCCGGATGCGCGGAACGTCTTGCTGTGGAAACCGGACATTGTCACCGATGAGAAAGGAGAAGCCGAAGTGGAGTTCTTCTGTTCGGACATCAATACAAGCTTTGTGGGCGTGATGGAAGGAACGGATGGCTTAGGAAACTTAGGCACGTCGCAATGTGAGTTCAGGGTACTGAAACCATAAATGAGTAATAAAACAAAACATTAATAATCGGATATAGAAATATGAAAAAGACTTTTTATGCGTTAGGAATTTTCGTCCTATTACTTACGGGCTGTAATGGCAGTAACCGAAAATGTATAGAAAATGAATTTAAAGGCAAACTACAAGCCCATAAAGAATTAGTGGAGATTGGTGCGAAAAAATTCCGCATTAATACGGAAACCAAGAACAGACCTGTGTACATACAACTTTGGAATGATGACAAGCGTAATCAAATACTTACGTTTTTAAATGCGCGAAATAATTCCATTTATTTCTATCGTTATTCGGATACTACCTATCTAAAGCGAATCACCTTCGAGCGCGAAGGTGCCAATGCCATTATGAGTGCTGCCGCTTACTATATCAAAAGTCCGGATTCCATTTATGTTTTTAATCGCCCTTTTATTGAAGTGGCATTGACGGACAGTTTGGGAAAGGTACGCAACAAAGTTACTTTGCTGGACCAGACAGACAAAGAATGGGCGTTGACCCATCCCCAATATATGTTGTCTCCCGTAGCTCCCATGATGTTGAAGGACAACCATCTGCTACTTCCCGGCTTTGCTCCTTTCTCGAAGGCTATGAAAAAACGGGAGGAGTTCCGCTTCACGGCGGCAATTGATTTGGCGAGCAATGAAGTGGCTTACCATCACCTTTATCCCGAAGAACTGTTCGAAGGAGCCAATTGGGGAGGTGATTTAATTCAGATGACCTATCCGGCGTTTACCCCGGAAGGCAAAATGATTCACAGTTTTACCAATTCACACGACCTATACCTGTCGGACTGGAATAAGGACGAAGCGGTAAAAGTATATGGCGGCAGCAATGTAGCCGGAGATATCCGTTCCATAGATTGCAACTTGGACAAGGAACCTTCGAATGAGCAGATGTTTGAAGCCTTTTTGGGACAGGACGGATATGCGGCCATTCTGCGCGATTCCTACCGTAAGGTGTATTACCGTTATTTGTTGAGAGGCGTGCCGAATGCCACTCCGAAGACTCCGATAGATAGCAAAAGCCTTGTGGTGGTGATAATGGATGAACAGTTCCGCTATTTGGGAGAAACCGAGCTGGGCACGGGCAAAGAGTGGAATTGGACCAATTCCTTTGTCTCTCCTGAGGGATTGAACATAGAGAAAATCGGAACGGAGGCAGAAGATGACGATTACCTTACGTTCGGCATATTTACTGTAAGGGCTATTCAAAAATAGATGGACAATGGATGTTAAACACTTTCTTCTATCGCTTATCTCTTGCTTCTCTATAGCAGTGCACAGCCAAAACGTATCTCTCGAACTAGTCTATCTCCAGACGGACAAGGGGCTTTACGAAACCGGTGAAGACCTTTGGTTCAAGACATACGTTATGGATGCTCAGAGCCTTGCTCTTTCCGAGCGAAGCAAGANCTTCTCTATAGCAGTGCACAGCCAAAACGTATCTCTCGAACTAGTCTATCTCCAGACGGACAAGGGGCTTTACGAAACCGGTGAAGACCTTTGGTTCAAGACATACGTTATGGATGCTCAGAGCCTTGCTCTTTCCGAGCGAAGCAAGACACTGTTTGTGGAGATGCTCAATGCCAAGGACAGCATCGTGTGGCAGGAGAAATACCCCGTCCTCTCCGGCATTGCTGCGGGGCACATGTATGTAGATAAGGACTTGAAAGAGGGCGATTACCGCATCCATGCCTATACCCGCTTTTCTTTTCTGAATGATACGTTGCGTCCGGTCTATCCCAAGAAGATACGTGTGGTAAAGAGCATAGCCTACAAAGGAACGGACAGCCCGCAGGAAAAAGACCAACCTGTCGCCCGGCTTTCCTTCTTCCCCGAAGGTGGTGATTTGATTGACGGAATTCCCACCAAGGTGGCTTTCAAAGCATGGGATGGGAAGGGTATGCCGGCAGAGGTAAAAGGAGTGCTGCAGGAAAACGGCAAGGAAATTGCGCGTTTGGAGACCGTGCATGATGGCATGGGATTTGTTTTCATTCTTCCGCGAAAAGAATCATCCTACAAAGTAGTATTGTCCGATGGTCGGGAGTTTCCGTTTGCCGAGGTGACGGCCTCCGGCTTGTCCATCCACCTGCGGAAGCAGACCGATGAGTATTTGGAGTTTCATCTTTCCCAACCGAAAGGAACGGCGACACAGACGGTCAAGCTGGAAGGCAGGATGCGTGGCAAGCTTTGCTGCATGGCGACAGGCACTTTACGCGAACGGCTGAAAGTACGGATTCCACTGAAGGAATTCACGATGCAGGGCATTGCCGAGTTTACTTTATATAATGAGAACGGCCAGCCAATGGCGGAACGCTTGGTGTATGTCCATCCCGAGCGTAAGTTGCACATCGAGTTGAACACGGACAGTGCGCGCTACTTTACCCGTGGCAAGGGCAAACTGAACGTAAAGGTAACGGATGAGGCGGGCAAGCCTGTACAGGCACATTTGGGTTTGAGCATTTTCGATGGTGCTTATCAGAATGAGTTGAATCCAGAGAATATGCTATCGTATTGTTTACTTTCCACCGAGATAAAGGGTAATATCCACAATCCGGCGTATTACTTTGATGGCAACAACAAAGACCGCCTGGCAGCTCTTGATTTATTGCTTCTCACCCAGGGGTGGCGCAGGTATGTATGGGAAAAGGCTGATACGGCAATGTTGGCGGACTGTTTCCTTTCGGATGAAATCAGGGGAAGGCAGATTATCAGCAAGAAAAAGAAGCGGAAAGAGTTGGGGAACGGAGAGCAGTTGCTACAAGTTTCCGGTCCGAACGCTGAAAACCGTTTTGTACTTATAGACTCTTTGGAACAGTTCGTGGTGCCGACGGACTTGATGCTCGGATTGCGAGGGGGATATGTTTATTTGAAACCCATGCTGGGTAAAGACGAATACAAGCCCTCCATTGTGGTAGAAGAATCTTTCAGTAAGGTGGACAGCTTGCGAAAGTCTTGCCCATCTTATTTCCCGTATATGAATCCTTCGCAAGTGTTGTCGGAATTGCAACTTGACTATCCTGTTATCAGTCAGGATAGTAGTATTCTTTTGTCCGAGATAACAGTTACAGGTAAGAAAGGAAGAGTGTTTCGGGATAAGATGATGGGAAGGTTAGATAGCTTGGCACAAATGAATCAGAATGGTATTTATGTTTGTACATCATGTCATTACCTAATAGGTTATAGATTTGATTATACTGCACATCATAATCCTCTAGGTATGTGTCCTGCAAAAGGACGAAAGCAGCCAGTTAGAGGAAAAAAATACGAAATTGCTAAGTTTAAATATTTTAATGGAGGCAAAACTTTTATAGTAGAAGATAGGCAAACTATCATCTATGAAGGCCCTGTCTATACCGAAGATGAGCTTCTTCGCATGAACAACCTATGGCGCGTAAAAGGCTATTACGGCACGCGCGAGTTCTACCAACCCGATGAGCTGGACATGCAAAGCCCGATACCGGATGCGCGGAACGTCTTGCTGTGGAAACCGGACATTGTCACCGATGAGAAAGGAGAAGCCGAAGTAGAATTCTTCTGTTCGGACATCAATACAAGTTTTGTGGGCGTGATGGAAGGAACGGATGGCTTAGGAAACTTAGGCACGTCTCAGTGCGAGTTTAGGGTACTAAAACCATAAAAAATGATAGGATGACAAAATTAAAAAATAGATGGCTCTTGTGGATATTGCCTTTGGCTTTCTTCGCTTCCTGCAAATCGAATGAAGGACAATGGGAAAACAAGCAAATTTCCTTTCCTGAAAATATTGTATTTACAAAAGCCGGAAAGGATACGATTCCTTTTGATTTTGGCAAGTCGAAATGGAAGTTCTTTATTTATGCAGATATTATTGATGCGGATAATCGAATTGGCAGATTCATTGATAAAAGGGGATGTCATATTCAAAAGCGAATCATGAAATTTAATCCTGATAATATTCCTGACGACCAATATTACACGCTTCCTTTCGACAGCATTGTCTGATGGAACATCACGGAGTTTGGTGCATGAGCCGTTTCGTTGGCTTCATTTGTCACAGCAAACGCTTTATTCATAAGCTATTCAGTACCATTTTACTTTTTTTGTTCGTTTATTCCAGAGATTTTAGTAATTTTGCACCCTAAATAAAAAACAGCAAAAAGGATGGGTGGTTTTTTTGGAACAGTCTCAAAGGCTGAGTGCGTTACCGATTTATTTTACGGAACGGACTATAATTCACATTTAGGTACAAAAAGAGGCGGCTTGGCTACTTATGCCAAGGGAGAAGGATTTATGCGGTCTATCCATAATTTGGAGAGCTCTTATTTCCGCACAAAGTTTGAATCGGAACTTCCGAAGTTTAAAGGCAACTCGGGTATAGGTATTATTAGTGATACAGACCCTCAGCCGATAGTAATCAATTCACATTTGGGTAAATTTGCCATTGTTACAGTAGCTAAGATTCAGAATATCCCGGAACTGGAACGTGATTTGCTGGCTGCGAATATGCACTTTTCCGAAATGAGTCTGGGGAAAACAAACCAAACGGAATTGATAGCATTGCTTATTGTTCAGGGTAAGGACTTTGTAGATGGTATCGAGAATGTATTTAATAAAATAAAAGGGTCGTGCTCCATGTTGCTGCTGACCGAAGACGGTATTATTGTGGCGCGTGATAAATGGGGACGTACTCCCATTGTGATTGGTAAGAAAGAGGGCGCTTATGCTGCGACCAGCGAGTCGAGCAGTCTGCCGAATCTGGATTATGAAATTGAAAAATATGTGGGCCCCGGCGAAATTATCCGCTTGCGTGCCGATGGAATGGAACAAATGCGCAAGCCGAACGAAGGAATGCAGATTTGTTCTTTTTTGTGGGTATATTACGGCTTTCCGGTTTCTTGCTATGAGGGCAAGAATGTAGAGGAAGTGCGTTTTATGAGCGGTTATAAAATGGGACAGAAAGACAATTCGGAAGTGGATTGTGCTTGTGGTATTCCTGATTCCGGTGTAGGTATGGCATTGGGGTATGCTGAAGGAAAAGGTATTCCTTATCATCGCGCTATCACCAAATATACTCCCACATGGCCCCGCAGTTTTACTCCGGCCAATCAGGAAATGCGCTCATTGGTAGCAAAAATGAAACTGATTCCCAACCGTGCCATGCTGGAAGGGAAGCGTGTTTTGTTTTGTGACGATTCTATTGTGCGCGGAACCCAACTTCGCGATAATGTGAAGATTTTATATGATTATGGAGCAAAAGAGGTACATATGCGTATTGCTTGTCCGCCGTTGATTTACAGTTGTCCTTTTATTGGCTTTACTGCATCAAAAGGTGACTTGGAGTTGATGACACGCCGCATCATTAAGGAAATAGAGGGGGATGAGAATAAAGACCTTGAAAAATATGCTACAACAGATTCACCTCAATATCAAAAGATGGTGCAAATGATTGCTGACCGTTTCGGGTTGACTTCGTTGAAGTTCAACACATTGGAAACCTTAATTGAAGCGATTGGTTTGCCAAAGTGTAAGGTTTGTACGCATTGCTTTGATGGTTCCAGTTGCTTCTGATATCAAAATAATAAGATAGAATGAAAAAAGAGCCGTGAATTGTTTGGCAGTTCACGGCTCTTTTCCTATTTTTACAGCATTGAATAATCAAAAATAAAAAGATAAAATGACACTGATAGAACGATTTTTAAAGTATGTAAGTTTCGATACTCAATCAGACGATAATAGTGGCGTGACTCCCAGTACACCCAAACAAATGGTATTTGCACAATACTTGAAAGCTGAATTGGAACAACTGGGGTTTGAAGATATTTCATTGGACGAAAATGGATATCTTTTTGCCACTCTGCCGGCAAATACCGACAAACCGGTACCGACGATAGGATTTATTGCTCACATGGATACCAGTCCTGATATGACCGGTGCAGGTGTGACTCCGCGTATTGTTTATGGTTATGACGGTTCGGATATAATCTTGTGTGAGGAAGAGAATGTTGTTCTTTCTCCAAACCAGTTCCCTGAATTGCTGGATCATAAAGGAGAAGATTTGATTGTAACCAATGGGAAGACCCTGTTGGGAGCTGACGATAAGGCCGGTATTGCAGAAATTATTACTGCGATGGTTTATTTAAAGGAACATCCCGAAATTAAACATGGAAAGATTAGGGTCGGTTTCAATCCTGACGAAGAAATAGGATTGGGCGCTCATAAGTTTGATGTGGAAAAGTTTGGTTGTGAATGGGCTTATACAATGGATGGAGGAGAAATAGGTGAGTTGGAATTTGAAAACTTCAATGCGGCCTCTGCCAAAGTAGTTGTAAAAGGCCGTAACGTGCATCCGGGATATGCCAAGAATAAGATGATTAATTCTATGTGCGTAGCCAATCAGTTTATGAATTTATTGCCGGGTGGAGAGACGCCCCAACATACAGATGGCTATGAAGGATTCTATCATCTGGTAGGTATGACCGGTGAGGTGGAGCAAACCACTCTGTCTTATATTATTCGTGACCACGACCGTGCCAAGTTTGAAGCACGTAAAGAGAATATGCTGAAGTGGGCGGCTGAGATAAATAAAGAATATGGTGAAGGAACAGTGGCAGTGGAATTGAAAGATCAGTATTATAATATGCGCGAAAAGATTGAACCGGTCATGCATATTATTGATATAGCTTTCAAGGCAATGGAGGAAGCCGGCGTGACTCCGAAGGTGAAAGCGATTCGTGGCGGAACGGACGGTGCACAACTTTCGTTCAAAGGGTTGCCTTGTCCGAACATTTTTGCCGGTGGCCTGAATTTCCATGGCAGATATGAGTTTGCTCCTATCCAGTCATTGGAAAAAGCCATGATGGTAGTGGTGAAGATTTCAGAGTTGGTGGCAAGATAAGATGAATATAATAACCTTAAAAAATAATTGAATAATAACATGAAAACGACTCCGTTTACTGAGAAACACATTGCTCTGGGAGCAAAGATGCATGAATTTGCAGGCTATAATATGCCTATTGAATATTCGGGAATTATCGACGAACATCTCACCGTATGCAATGCTGTGGGAGTGTTTGATGTTTCCCACATGGGAGAATTTTGGGTAAAAGGTCCGAATGCATTGGCTTTCTTGCAGCAAGTGACTTCTAATAATGTAGCTGTTCTGCCTGTTGGTAAGGCTCAGTATACTTGTTTCCCCAACGAAGAAGGGGGTATTGTAGACGATTTGTTGGTATATCATTACGAACCGGAAAAATATTTGTTGGTGGTGAATGCCGCTAATATAGAAAAAGACTGGAACTGGTGTGTCAGCCATAATAAGGCAGGTGCCGAGTTGGAGAATGCTTCCGATCACATGGCACAGTTGGCTATTCAGGGCCCGAAAGCAATGGAAGTGTTGCAGAAACTTACTTCGGTTAATTTATCTGAGATTCCTTATTATGCGTTTACTACCGGAGAATTTGCCGGACAGGAAAATGTGATTATTTCTAATACCGGATATACCGGAGCCGGAGGCTTTGAACTTTATTTCTATCCTGAAGTAGGTGAAGCTATATGGAATGCTATCTTTGAAGCCGGTGCTCCTGAAGGTATCAAACCTATAGGATTGGGCGCACGTGATACTTTGCGTTTGGAAATGGGATTCTGCCTTTATGGTAATGACCTGAGTGATACCACTTCTCCATTGGAGGCCGGCTTAGGCTGGATTACCAAGTTTGCTGAAGGAAAGGACTTCACAGCGCGTGCTATTCTTGAAAAGCAGAAAGCAGAGGGGTTGAAGCGTAAATTGGTAGGCTTTGAAATGGTTGATCGCGGTATTCCTCGCCATGGTTATGAGTTGGTAAATGCAGAAGGAGAAAAGATTGGTGAAGTAACCAGTGGAACGATGTCTCCGATTCGCAAGATTGGTATCGGCATGGGATATATTCAGACTGCTTATGCTACACCGGGTACAGAGATTTTCATTGATGTGCGTGGACGTAAATTAAAGGCGTTGGTTGTTAAACCACCGTTCAGAAAGTAATATCATTATTCATTTTTTTTAAATCTCCTTCATCCTGCCTTTGGTATGGGTGGAGGAGATTTTTTTTTTGTATGCCGACAATGGGGTAAAAAAGAGGTGCTTATCATAAAATAGGCAGAGGAAAGGCTCTATAGTTGGTAGATAATTTATAATTTTGCAGGCAAAAATATAGTATTATGTCAGAATTGGCTCCCCTTATAAGTGACCTTGCCTTGATTCTTATTTGCGCCGGCATTATGACGCTGATATTTAAACGGTTAAGGCAGCCTTTGGTCTTAGGTTATATTGTAGCCGGGTTTTTGGCAAGCCCGCACATGCCCTATACGCCATCAGTAATAGATACGGCAAACATCCATACTTGGTCTGATATCGGTGTTATTTTCCTGCTGTTTGCTTTGGGGCTGGAGTTTAGCTTCAAGAAGTTGGTGAAAGTGGGAGGAACCGCTATTATAGCGGCATGTACCATCATATTTTGTATGATATTGGTCGGGATGGTGGTCGGCTGGTCTTTTGGATGGAAACACATGGACTGCCTCTATTTGGGCGGTATGCTGGCAATGTCTTCAACGACCATTATTTATAAGGCATTCGATGATTTGGGGTTACGGCAGCAACGGTTTGCCGGGTTGGTGCTCAGTATCCTGATATTGGAAGACATTCTTGCCATTGTGCTGATGGTGATGTTGAGTACGATGGCTGTAAGTAAGAACTTTGAGGGTACGGAGATGATATACAGTATTGGCAAGTTGGTGTTCTTTCTGATTCTTTGGTTTGTAGTGGGGATATATCTCATACCTATTTTCCTGAAGCGTTCACGTAAGTGGATGGGGAGTGAAACATTGCTCATCGTTTCTTTGGCCATGTGTTTCGGAATGGTGGTACTGGCGGCAAAAGTCGGTTTTTCTCCGGCTTTCGGCGCTTTCATCATGGGCTCTATTTTGGCGGAGACGGTGGAGGCGGAGAGTATAGAGAAACTGGTGGCGCCGGTCAAGGATTTGTTTGGTGCAATATTCTTTGTTTCGGTCGGTATGATGGTGGATCCTGCCATGATTGTGGAGTATGCATGGCCGATTGTCGCCATCACTTTATCTATTCTTTTGGGACAGGTTGTATTCGGAACCGGGGGTGTGATTCTGGCAGGTCAGCCGCTTAAGGTGGCGATGCAGTGCGGTTTCAGTCTGACACAGATTGGAGAGTTTGCCTTCATTATCGCCTCATTGGGGGTAAGTCTCCATGTAACCAGTGATTTTCTGTATCCCATTGTGGTAGCGGTTTCGGTTATTACCACATTCTTGACTCCTTATATGATTCGCCTGGCCGTTCCTGCTTATCGTCGGGTAGAAAGTGTTTTGCCAAATAAATGGAGAAAGATTTTAGATCGTTACTCTTCGGGCTCGCAGACGGTGAACCATGAGAATAACTGGAAAAAGCTGTTGACCGCTATTATTCGCATTGTAGCCGTCTATTCAGTGCTTTGCATTGCAGTAATTGTTCTTTCTTTCCATTTCATCATTCCTCTGTTCCGGGCAAGCCTACCTTTGTTTTGGGCAAATTTGGCAGGTGCTGTATTTACGATTGTGTGTATATCGCCGTTTCTGCGTGCTATTATTATGAAGAAGAATCATTCTGTTGAGTTCCAGGCGTTGTGGCAGGATAATCGTTATAACCGTGCTCCGTTGTTGTCCACTATTTTATTGCGCATGGTGATAGCTGTGGTTTTTGTCTTATTTATTATTGAGAATATTTTCAAGGCATCTACGGCTTTAATGGTTGGTGTCGCTATTGTTTTGGTTTGTATGATGATGCTTTCGCGCTGGTTGAAGAAACAGTCCATCTTTATGGAACGTACTTTTATACAGAATTTGCGTTTTCGTGATATTCATGCCGAGTTTACGGGACAGAAACGACCGGAATATGAGGGACATTTATTGTCACGTGATATTCACCTGTCGGATTTCGAGGTTCCGGCGGATTCTCTTTGGGCGGGACATACACTGAAAGAATTGAATTTGGGGCATAAATATGGAGTGCATGTTGCTTCTGTTATCCGCGGGATGCATCGTATCAACATCCCGGGTGCGAATGTCCGTTTATTTCCCGGTGACACGATTCAGGTAATCGGTACGGATGAGCAGTTGGGGGAATTTGCCCGTCAGGTGGAACGAATCTCTTCTGCCGCTGAAGAAGAGGATATTGAAAAGCGTGAGATGAATTTGAAGCAGTTCATGGTAGACGGCAATTCTCTTTTCTTGGGTAAGAGTATTAAGGAGAGTGGTATTCGTGATGATTATAGATGTCTGGTGGTGGGTGTGGAACGAGGTGATGGTAATTTGATGCGACCGGATGTTAATATGATTTTTAATGAAGGCGATGTGGTATGGGTAGTGGGTGAAAGAGATGATGTCTATCATTTGTTGAGCAAGAAGAAAGAAACACAATATTAAAAGTCGTGAAGCCATTATATGTGTAGCCTTGTGATTAGCATGTAGGCCTTACGCGCACCGGCGTATAGGCTCTACGTACTAATATCTCTATTCCTCTTCAAAGTCAAAATCGAAATCGAAGTCGTCACCGTCCGGTAAATATTCCGGTGTGATAAACTCATCCATGCTGCGTCGGTCTTTCTTGGTAGGACGTCCGGTGCCACGGGCACGGTCGACAAAACCGCTGATTTTACTCATTTCCAATAATTCATATTGTTCCGGTGAAGTAACATTCTCCAGAATATCGGGAACAAGTTTTGCACCGACACGTTTTTCTATCGCTTGTAAAACTTTGAAGGAATAAGTGACAGGCGGTTTGCGTACCTCTATCACATCTCCCGGCTTTACCATACGTGCCGGTTTTACTTGTGAACCGTTTATGCTTACACGGCCTTTTTTACAAGCCTCTGCAGCTATTGTGCGCGTTTTAAAGATGCGTGACGCCCACATCCATTTATCTATTCTTGCTTCAGCCATTACTTTTTATTGTATTGGTTCATGGTTATATTGATACCGGCCAAGCAGAAACTTTTGATTATTTCGCATGCCAATTCCACACGTTCGTCCATGGTTTTCATATCTTCCTCTGTAAAGTGTCCCAATACAAAGTCTATTTGTCCTCCGCGTGGAAAGTCATTGCCAATGCCAAAGCGTAGGCGGGCATATTCCTGAGTTCCTAATGTGGCAGCTATATGCTTCAATCCATTATGACCGGCATCACTGCCCTTGCTCTTGAGACGTAAAGCTCCGAAAGGAAGGGCTAAGTCATCTACTATTATCAACACATTCTCCAATGGAATGTTTTCCTTCTGCATCCAGTAGCGCACTGCATTGCCACTCAGGTTCATATACGTAGAAGGCTTCAACAGAATAAGTTGACGTCCTTTGAGTGACATAGCGGCAGTAGCACCGTAACGGCCATCAGTAAAAACAAGATTGGACGCCTTTGCAAGGGCGTCCAATACATTGAATCCTATGTTGTGACGGGTATTTCGGTATTCTTCACCTATATTACCCAGTCCTACAATCAAATATTTCATTGAAAAGGATTAAGGGGTTAGTAATTACTTACCTGCAGTTGCAGCAGCACCACGTGCGGCACGAGTTAATTTAACAGCACAAACAACAGCTTCCTTAGCGTTAATCAATTCCAATCCTTCATAGTGCAATTCGCCAACTTTGATAGTTTTACCCAAACCTAAAGCAGTAACGTCGATAGTCAGACGTTCAGGAATTATATTGTATAAAGCTTTGACTTTCAGTTTACGCATCTGCAATGCCAATTTACCACCGGCACGTACACCTTCTGCCAAACCTTCCAACTGAACGGGAACTTCCATTACAATAGGTTTAGCTTCGTCAATCTGATAGAAGTCAACGTGAAGGATAGAATCCTTAACAGGGTGGAACTGGATATCTTTCATGATAGCGTTTACTGTTTTGCCATCGATGTTCAAATCTACAATGTAGATGTGCGGTGTATATACCAAATTACGCAGGCTGTCAGCAGTTACTGAAAAATGAGTTGCTACGGGATTTCCGTTTTCATCTTTCTGTACTCCGTATACTACACAAGGAACACCATTGTTCTTACGTAATTCACGAGTTGCTTTCTTTCCGAGGTCTGTTCTTACAGAACCTTTAATTTCAATTGATTTCATTGTTCTTTAATTTTTTGTGTTACTCTAAATTAAGTTGATTTTTGTTGCTTAATTCGCCATCACACGATGTGGTATATCACACGATGGAGCTTAAAAAAGCGGTGCAAAAGTAGTGCTTATTTTTGATTTGACCAAAAAAAGAACTCGAATTTTTTAATCCGGGTTCTTCCTTATATCATTAAAAGTCAATATCTATCTTTATTTCGCCGGGGCTTAGAGCCGCTTCATTTTCGTTTTCTTTTGTTTCCGGCATCTCTTCGCTATGATGAGGCTCTATCGGGCCTTGTTCGTCGGTAATGAACTGAATAGCCTGTTGAAGTCCGTTCGTAAACTTCTCAAAATCTTCTTTATATAGGAAGATTTTATGCTTTTCAAAACTCACTAGTGAATCGTCACCTTCACCCGACACAATTTTCTTACTTTCTGTGATAGCCAAGAACATTTCATCTTTCCGGTTTTTCTTCACATCTAAATAATAAATACGTTTTCCCGCTTTTATAGCTTTTGAGAAAACTATTTCTTTATCACCATCCACTACACTTTTCTTTTTCTCTTCCATAACTTGAATCTTTATAAATCGGCTTCAAAATTGGATATTTTTTTTTAATGGGCAAAGAATTTGCTCATAAACTTCGAGGAAAAAAGCGTTTTCCCCCTTTCTATACAAATTTTGCATTAAAAAATGTAATTATGTTATGTGAAATCAATGAAATTTCCTACTTTTGCAACTCCTTAATAATTTTATGTGAATTATGATAAATAGAGTTCTTATTCGTCTTAAGATAGTTCAGATAATCTATGCTTATTATCAGAACGGAGGGAAAAACTTGGATACTGCCGAGAAGGAGTTGTTCTTTAGTCTCTCTAAAGCATACGATCTGTATAACTATCTACTGCTTTTAATGGTTGAGGTAACTAAACAGGCAAACAAGAAGCTGAATGCTGCGAAAAACAAACTTATCCCTACCAAGGAAGAATTGTTTCCCAACACTAAATTTGTGGAGAATCGTTTTATAGCCCAATTGGAGGTGAATAAACAGTTGTTGGAGTTTGCCGATAATCAGAAGAAAACCTGGGAAAATGAGGCTGATTTCGTGAAGAATCTGTGTGAGCAGATTATGGAAAGTGATATATATAAGGAGTATATGGCAAGTGAAACTTCTTCTTATGAAGAAGACCGCGAAGTATGGCGCAAAATATATAAGAAGATAATCTTCAATAATGCAGAGCTTGACCAAGTACTGGAAGATCAAAGTCTGTATTGGAACGATGACAAGGAAATTGTAGACACCTTTGTTCTTAAAACAATCAAGCGTTTTGATGAAAAGAATGGTGCTAAACAAGAGCTGTTACCTGAGTTTAAAGATGATGAAGACCAGGATTTTGCACGCCGCTTGTTCCGTCGCGCTATTTTGAATTCTGATTATTATCGTCATCTTATCAGTGAGAACACCAAGAATTGGGATCTTGACCGTGTGGCATTTATGGATGTGATTATCATGCAGATTGCTTTGGCGGAAGTTCTTAGTTTTCCTAATATTCCCATTAGCGTGTCACTGAATGAATATGTGGAAATCGCTAAGTTGTATAGTACTCCTAAAAGTGGTGGGTTTATTAACGGTACATTGGATGGAATCGTTAATCAATTAAAAAAAGAGAACAAGCTGACGAAAAATTAATATCTTTGTTTGTTATCGTTAGTATAACAACATTATAAACTAAAAAACTTGAAAGTATGAATTTATCATTTGTATTTCTGCAGGCTGCAGGTGGAGGCGATTACTCATTCCTGATTATGATGGTAGCTGTTTTCGCTATTATGTATTTCTTCATGATTCGTCCGCAGAATAAAAAACAGAAAGAAATTGCAAATTTCCGTAAGAATCTGGAAGTAGGTCAGGAAGTGATAACTGCCGGTGGTATTTATGGAAAAATTAAAGAAATAGAAGATAACACCGTGGTATTGGAAATTGCATCAGGCGTAAAGATTAAGATTGATAGAAATTCTATCTATGCTAACGCTGCTGCAAACCAACAAACAAAGTAAAACTTATATAAGCTATGTTCGACAAAAGGAACATACGTATTTACTATTTGAGGACATTGGAGAAAATCAGAAGTTTCCTGCTTAGTCGTAATAGCAGGGAGTTCCTGATTTTCTTATTTTTTGTATTCGTTTCTTTCTGTTTCTGGTTACTTCAGATATTGAATGATGACTATGAAACAGAATTTTCGATTCCTCTCCGCATGAAGAATGTCCCTAATAATGTAGTGTTGACTTCTGAGTTGCCCAGTGAACTGAAGATAGGAGTGAAAGATAGGGGAACTGTATTGGCCAATTATATGTTGGGACAGACGTTTTATCCGGTTACAATCGATTTTAAAGACTATGAAAGCAAGGGCACACAAGTGCGTATTCCAATTTCTACTCTGTTGAAGAAAATTTCAGGTCAACTGAGTCAGTCAACTCGCTTGCTGACTGTTCGACCTGACACATTGGAGTTTATTTATACTAGGGGAAAAGCCAAAAAAGTTCCTGTCAAGTTGCAGGGAAAAATTGATTTAGACCGTCAGTATTATATTTCTAACGTTATTTATTCTCCTGATTCGGTAATGGTATATGCTCCTCAGGAAATATTGGATACCATTACTACCGCCTACACAGAGTCGGTGCTATTAGAGAATATGTCTGATACCACTCATCGTCGCGTCAGTCTGGCCAAAGTAAAAGGAGCCCGGTTTATTCCTGACTTTAATGATGTAACACTTATGCTGGATGTATATGCAGAGAAGAGTGTGGAAGTACCTGTGCGTGGTGTGAATTTTCCTCCTGATAAAGTGTTGCGTACTTTTCCATCCAAAGTGCAGGTCACTTTTCAGGTTGGACTGAGTCATTTCAAGGCGATTACGGCTGAAGATTTCTTTATAGGAGTGACTTACGAGGAATTACTGAATAATAAAGGAGAAAAGTGTCCGGTGAAACTTAAGTCTGTTCCCCGCTATGTGAACCATGTACGCCTCAATCCGCAGGAGGTGGATTATTTGATTGAACAACAAGTAGTATTCAATGATTAAGATAGCTATTACCGGAGGTATCGGTAGTGGGAAATCATATATTTCTCACTTGCTGGAGACCCTGAATGTACCGGTCTATAATGCTGATAATGAAGCTAAACGCTTGACGGTGTCCGATGAGGGGATTCGTCGGGAGCTTATTGCTTTATTGGGAGAAGAAGTATACGATAAAGAAGGGGCTTTGAATAAACCCCTGCTCGCTTCTTATCTTTTTTCAGCTCCTGAGCATGTGAAGCAAATCAATGCTATTATTCATCCTAGGGTGAGGGAAGATTTTATTCGTTGGACCGGAGAACTGGAAGGGTGTGAGATAGCGGGTATGGAATCAGCAATTCTGTATGAGGCCGGTTTTGAAAATACGGTAGATGCTGTGGTGATGGTCTATGCGCCATTAGAGCTAAGAGTGGAGCGGGCCATGCAGCGCGATAATGCGACAGAACAACAGGTGCGTGCACGTATCTCGGCACAGCTTGATGATGAGGAAAAACGCAGTAGGGCAGATTTTACGGTCTTGAATGACGGCACTGTTCCGCTGCTTCCACAGTTGGCGCAGGTAATGGAAGAATTAAAATCAGGAAAATTCATATAATAAATTTGGGAGTTTCAATCGCGAATTGTACTTTTGCTGCCTCAAACCATAAATAAAATAGAAATAGTATGTTAAAGACCATTTTATCAATCGCGGGCAAGCCCGGATTATATAAATTGATTTCTTCAGGAAAGAATATGTTGATTGTAGAAACAGTTGACGCTGCTAAGAAAAGAATTCCGGCTTACGGACAGGACAAGGTAATCTCATTGGCTGATATAGCAATGTATACAGATGCAGAAGAAGTGCCCTTGAGCGAAGTGCTGGAATCTGTGAAGAACAAAGAAAACGGAGCTGTGGCTTCTATTGACTATAAGAAAGCATCTGCTAATGAGCTGCATGCTTATTTTGCAGAAATTCTGCCAAACTATGACCGTGACCGTGTGCACACTAGTGATATCAAGAAACTGTTATCATGGTACAATATCTTGGTAAACAACGGTATTACAGAATTTGTAGAAGGAAATGTTGTGCCCACAGAAGAACCGGTTGCTGAAGAACCGGCAGCGGAAGAAGAAAAATAATACTTTTCCCCCTATTATTTATAAAAGGGGAGTGTGTCAAAACTAAACCAGCCTATCCAATCGTCAGTTGTAGGGGCAGGGTTTGCCTGCCCAAAGACACAAAGTAAACTGTTTTCGGGCGAGCGAACCTCGCCCCTACGAACTAAACGACAGCATTATCCACGTTTTGACACAACCCCTTTTTTATAGCATGATTATATAGAATTAGTTACGGAATATCAAACCGTCTCCTGCAGTTTCCACTATAATCGGTTTAGAGCGATCTACTTCTTGGGACAATAATTTCTTTGACAAGTCATTCAACAAGTAACGTTGGATGGCACGTTTCACCGGACGGGCTCCAAACTCGGGATCATACCCTGTGCTGGCAATGAAACGGATTGCTTCATCTGTCATTTGGAGAGTGATTCCGTTGTCGGCCAGCATATTCTTGATACCTCCGATTTGTAACATGACAATCTGTTCAATCTCTTCTTTGTTCAAAGGCAAGAACATGATTGTTTCGTCAATACGGTTCAGAAATTCCGGTCGGATTGTCTTTTTCAACATCGACATTACCTCTTTTTTCGTTTCCTCGACTATCACTTCACGATTTTCATCATTAATCTTTTCGAACTGACTCTGAATATAAGAGCTGCCCAAATTGGAAGTCATGATGATAATGGTGTTCTTGAAATTTACTGTCCGTCCCTTATTGTCTGTAAGCCGACCGTCGTCCAATACTTGAAGCAAGATATTAAATACATCGGGATGAGCTTTTTCTATCTCGTCAAACAGTATCACAGAATAAGGTTTACGTCTTACGGCTTCCGTCAACTGGCCGCCTTCATCATAACCTACATATCCGGGAGGCGCTCCAATCAGTCGGGATACAGAGTGCTTCTCCTGATACTCACTCATATCGATACGAGTCATCAGACTTTCATCATCGAACAGATAATCAGCCAATGCCTTGGCCAACTCTGTCTTGCCTACACCGGTAGTACCCAGGAAAATGAATGAACCAATCGGACGTTTCGGGTCTTGCAGTCCCGCACGGCTACGGCGAACTGCATCAGAAACGGCGGCAATAGCCTCTTCTTGTCCTACAACACGCAGGTGCAACTCCTGTTCCAGATTCAGTAATTTATCGCGTTCACTTTGCAACATCTTATTGACCGGAATTCCTGTCCAGCGTGACACCACATCAGCGATATCTTCGGCAGTGACTTCCTCTTTAATCATGGCATTGTCGCCCTGTTTATGCTTTAAGTCTTCCTGGATATCTTTGATTTCATTCTCCAGAGCCTGCAATTTTCCGTAACGGATTTCGGCTACTTTACCATAATCGCCTTCACGCTCCGCTTTATCGGCTTCGAATTTCAGTTGCTCTATCTCCTGTTTGTTTTGCTGAATCTTGTTTACCAGTTCTTTTTCACTTTGCCATTTTGCTTTATAGGAAGTTTCCTGCTCCTTCAATTCGGCAATTTCCTTATTCAGTTGCTGCAACTTAGGTTCGTCTTTTTCGCGCTTGATAGCTTCACGCTCAATCTCCAATTGTTTCAGGTGGCGTGAGATTTCATCCAGTTCCTCAGGAACAGAGTCGCGCTCCATGCGTAGTTTGGCAGCCGCTTCATCCATCAGGTCGATAGCCTTGTCGGGCAGGAAACGTTCGGTGATGTAACGGTTGCTCAGTTCTACGGCAGCAATGATGGCTTCGTCTTTGATACGAACCTTATGATGGTTTTCATACCGCTCCTTTAATCCGCGCAGGATGGAGATGGTACTCAGGGTGTCCGGTTCGGCAACCATTACGGTTTGGAAACGGCGTTCCAAAGCTTTGTCCTTTTCAAAATATTTCTGATAC
Organism: Phocaeicola faecalis; assembly: GCF_021730445.1. GTDB lineage: Bacteria > Bacteroidota > Bacteroidia > Bacteroidales > Bacteroidaceae > Phocaeicola > Phocaeicola faecalis. The sequence continues at coordinate 20,665 of NZ_JADNRM010000021.1, forward strand.
TCGTCAAGGGTTGTCGCACCGATACTGCGGAGTTCACCACGTGCCAATGCAGGTTTCAGGATGTTGGCAGCATCCATTGCACCTTCGCCTTTTCCGGCTCCTACCAAGGTATGGATTTCGTCAATGAACAAGATAATGCTGCCTTCCGACTTTGTCACCTCATTGATAACCGATTTCAAACGTTCCTCAAATTCACCTTTATATTTAGCACCGGCTACCAGTGCACCCATGTCCAATGAATAAATCTGTTTGTTTTTCAGATTTTCGGGCACATCACCACGAATGATACGGTGTGCCAAACCTTCGACGATGGCTGTTTTGCCTGTGCCCGGTTCACCGATTAAAATCGGATTGTTCTTGGTGCGTCGGCTTAGTATCTGTAACACTCGTCGGATTTCCTCATCACGGCCGATAACCGGATCAAGTTTTCCACTGCGGGCAGCTTCATTTAAGTTGATGGCATATTTGCTTAAGGACTGATAAGTATCTTCGCTGGATTGGGAAGTTACTTTTTCTCCTTTCCGTAGTTCAGTGATGGCAGCACGTAAATCTTTGTCGGTCATACCCGCATCCTTCAGGATGGTGGAAACGGTGCTCTTGACATTCAGTAATGCCAGAATGATAGCTTCCAGTGACACATATTCATCCCCCATTTCTTTGGAATACTGGGTGGCCCTTTGTAATACCTCGTTGCTTTCGCGGCTCAGATAAGGTTCTCCGCCGCTAACCTTCGGCAGTGAGTCTATCTGTTTGTCGATGACCAGCGTAACCTGCTGCGCATTCATCCCCAGTTTCTGGAAGATAAAGTTAGTCACGTTTTCACCGACTTTCAGTACACCGGCCAGCAAATGAACCGGTTCGATAGCCTGCTGTCCGCGGGCTTGCGTAAGGTTCACAGCCTCCTGCACTGCTTCTTGTGATTTAATTGTGAAGTTGTTAAAATTCATATTGTATCTCCTTTCTGTTTTATTTCAAAATACCTATTGAAAACGGAATCGCTACGTCTTTGTTCAATGTTTGGGGCGATTTCGGCAAAGAATGCTCAAATACTTTGCCAGAAGCTAATAGTGGAGGAAAAGAAGTGATAGGGGTAAAAGAATCAGACAAAATGGCAGGGCGAAGGAGTTGTTAAATGAAAAAAAGTCCGAATTGGATACAAAAAGGCAGAAAACTTTCGGAAGGAGAAAAGATTATTTCTATCTTTAGACCGATAATGTAGAATAAGAAAATGACAAAAGTAAGAATATGGCGAATGAGATGAATTTTGCAGAAACTGTAATGCTGATAGATGTAGCATATTTGGACAGAGTGTGTGGTGACTTGAAAAAGCATTTCACAGCAGTGCTGGGGCGTGAATTGCCGAAGGCGGATTTACCGGTGCTGATGGAGTGTCTGGCTTTGGATGCCGGACTGCAATTCGGAGAGAATAATGTTCAGATATTGCTTGTTTATGATAAGGAAAGTGAGAAGATGAGTACTTGCCAACCGGGTGATTTGCGTGAAGAATTGAATAATGTAGCTTTTAAGAGTCACTTGGGTGAGTTTGCTTTTTATTCTTTTGAACCTTCGGATATGGCAGGGCGGGATGAATTGTTTCTTGAATCACTGAAGGTGGTTGCGGATGCGAAAGATGTGAAACGCCTGATAGCAGTTCCTGCAGAAGAAGAATATGGTAATGAGCTTCCTGCTATATTAAATAAGGTGGACGGAAAGGAGAGTATGACTGTCTTTGGCATGAATCCGCCGGCCGAAGCAGCGGTTTATCAGTGGGAGATGTTAGGATTCGCTGTACTGCAAGCTTTAGGTATAAAAGCTGATGAACTGTAACAAAAAAGGGGAGTTTATGTCTGATTTCCGGTTGAGAGTATTCAGTTGTGTGGCAAAGAATCTTAGTTTTACTAAGGCATCTCAAGAGCTTTTCATCAGTCAGCCTGCCATAACAAAGCATATCCAGGAATTGGAGACGATGTATCAGACGCGCCTCTTTGAACGGATGGGGAATAAAATATCGCTGACTGATGCCGGAAAGTTGTTGCTGGAGCATTGTGAGAAGATATTGGAGGAATATGGGCGGCTGGAATATGAAATGAATCTGTTGCGCAATGAACATACCGGAGAATTGCGTTTGGGAGCCAGTACCACGATTGCCCAGTATGTGCTTCCCCCATTGTTGGCGCGTTTTATAGAGAAATTCCCACAAGTCTCTCTGTCTTTGTTTAATGGAAATTCCTCGGAAGTAGAGAAAGCCCTCCAGGAACATCGCATAGACCTTGCCTTGGTGGAAGGTAACATTCGGCAACCTAATCTGAAGTATACTTCGTTTCTGCAGGACGAGTTGGTTCCTGTTGTCCATATTCACAGCAAATGGATGGAATATGACGAAATCACATTAGAGGAGTTTAAAAAGATTCCTTTAGTGTTGCGTGAAAGGGGGTCGGGAACATTGGATATTTTGTTGGCAGTACTTCAAAAACACAATATAAAGTTATCAGATTTGAACGTAAAAATGTATTTGGGAAGTACGGAAAGCATTAAACTTTTTTTGGAGAACTGCGATTGCTTGGGGATTCTTTCTATACGTTCTGTCAATAAAGAATTGTATGCGGGTAAACTGAAAGTGTTGGAGATAAAAGATTTACCCATGTTCCGGGAGTTTGATTTTGTGCAACTGCAAGGTCAGGAAACCGGATTACCGGCTTTATTTATGCAGTTTGCCGAGCATTATAAAGAAAAGTTATAACCTATAAATAAAAACGATTGGTTATCTATCGAAACATATACTACCTTTGCACTCCGAAACAGAAAATAACATTTAAAGAAAGGTAGAAATATGATTTCAGTATCAGCTTTACAACAGAACAACAAAGTAATTTATGTAGGTATACTTTCCACATTGACTGTTTTTTTGTTAATGGATTATGTCCCGGCATTGGCCCCTTTTTCACATTGGGTCACTCCGCCGGTAGCTTTATTTTTAGGTTTGATATTCGCACTGGTGTGTGGTCAGGCTCATCCCAAGTTTAATAAAAAGACTTCAAAATATTTATTGCAGTATTCGGTGGTAGGCTTAGGCTTTGGCATGAATCTTCAAGCTTCTTTGGCATCCGGTAAGGAAGGTATGGAGTTTACCATCATTTCAGTGGTCGGAACAATGCTTATCGGTATGTTTATCGGTCGTAAAATATTGAAGGTGGATCGTGATACTTCTTATCTGATTAGCTCGGGAACAGCTATTTGCGGCGGTAGTGCCATTGCAGCTGTGGGTCCTGTCCTGAAGGCAAAAGACAGTGAAATGTCTGTAGCGTTGGCTACTATTTTTGTGTTGAATGCAGTAGCCTTATTTATTTTTCCCGTTTTGGGACACTGGCTGGGATTAGACCAGCAGCAGTTCGGAACCTGGGCAGCCATTGCCATTCATGATACCAGTTCGGTAGTAGGTGCGGGAGCGGCTTATGGTGAGGAGGCATTGAAAGTGGCTACTACCATTAAATTGACTCGTGCTTTGTGGATTATCCCATTGGCATTGGCTACTTCATTTATCTTTAAAGGAAGCGGCAAGAAAATCAGTGTTCCTTGGTTTATCTTTTACTTTATAGGTGCCATCATTCTCAATACCTATGTGTTGGACGGTATTCCTCAATTAGGAGAGGCTATTTCGGGTTTGGCACGTAAAGGGTTGATTATAACAATGTTCTTTATCGGTGCGTCATTGTCGATGGATGTATTAAAGCAAGTAGGAATGAAACCGCTTATTCAGGGAGTGATTCTGTGGGTGGTAATCAGCTTGAGCACATTGGCTTATATATTATTGTTCTAAGATTAGATATCAGAACTTCGATATATTTAAATAGAGTGTGTCGAAATGCTCCTAAACTAAAAATCACCCTCGCTGCAGCTCAGCCTGTGGCGAGGGTGATTTCGATAAAAGGGGTTGTGTCAAAACGTGGATAATGCTGTCGTTTCGTTCGTAGGGGTGAGGTTCGCTCGCCCGAAAACAGTTTGCTTTGTGTCTTCGGGCAGGCAAACCCTGCCCCTACAGCTGACGATTGGATAGGCCGGTTTAGTTTCGACACACCCTCTTGTTCTTTTGGAAAAGGTTCGAGAGGCTTTTAAAAAGACTAAGGAGTTTTCTGAAAAGACCAAAGAGTTTTCCGAAAAGACTAAAGAGTTTTTGAAAAAGACCAAAGAGTTTTGGGGAACACTTAAAAAGCCTGTTTGAATTTACTTTCTTCGAAGTTCGCTTTCAGTTGTTCATCGTTTTTGGCACTGTTGACAATATTCGTCAATACATTCGCTTTGGTGACTTCTACCACGATATGTGTTTTATATCGTCCGCCGGTTTGTTCACTGTTCTCGCAGATGATTTTCATTTTAACCACTTCTTGTTGTATTGCTCCCTGAATCAAACTGTTGAGTTGGGCTATGTCAGCGCCGGATATTTTAGTCTGTGATTTGGCGGCGGCTTCTGCTTTTGTTTTAATTTGGTTTTCAAGAGCTGTTCGGGCACTGGTCATGGCTTTCTTCTTGGAAGCTGTCGCATCACTGCTCAGTGCAGATGCATACGCACGGAAATACTCGGTGTTAGTGGTATACTCACTACCCGTGCATGGTCCTGTACTTTGGGCGTGTGTCAATGTTGTTATCGCAAAGAACACAACCAATAAACTAATGAATTTGTAACATTTCATAGCGTGTATTTTATCAATTTCTTGCGAAGGTAGGAGAATTTTTGATAATATTAATAAGAAAAGAGAAAAAAATGATGGGGCTTGGTGGCTGAAATGATTATATTTGCAGAAATAAATAAGGATAAGGAAAATGATAGCCACATTGTTATTTTTAGGATTGGGTATGCAGGAAGTGCTGTTTCTTGCTCTCATCATACTTTTGTTTTTCGGAGGAAAGAAGATTCCTGAGCTGATGAAGGGCTTAGGCAAAGGGGTGAAAAGCTTTAAGGACGGAATGAATGGAATTGAAGACGAACCGAAGGATAAAGAGGACAAAGACACACAGCAGAAAGATAAGTGAGGTGGATTGTTTGGTGGGCAGCAGTTATGGATAAGATGAGAAATGGACAGCATGAGGCACTTACCTTCTGGGGGCATTTAGATGAATTGCGCCGTGTTCTGTTTCGCATGATGGTGGCGGTGATTACCCTTATGCTGATTGCATTTTTCTTTAAAGATGAATTATTTGCCATTGTCCTTGCGCCTAAAGAGTCTGATTTTATTATATACCGGCTTTTCTGCGAGATGGCAAATTGGATTTCTATGCCATCATTATGCCCGGAGACTTTTAGCGTAAAGCTGATAAATACACAATTGGCGGCACAGTTTGTCACTCACATGAGTGTATCGATGTATGCCGGTATCTTGTTGGCTTCCCCTTATATCATTTATCAATTATTTCGCTTTGTGTCACCAGCATTATACGAAAGCGAGAAAAAATATTCCACGCGGGTTGTAGGGTGGGGGTATATTCTTTTTATGTCGGGTGTCTTGTTGAACTATTTTCTTATTTTCCCTCTTACATTCCGATTTCTGGCCACATATCAGGTGAGTGATGCCATAGAAAATACCATCACGCTGTCTTCTTACATAGACACTTTAATGATGATGAATCTCATGATGGGGATTGTGTTTGAAATACCTGTCCTTTGCTGGTTGTTTGCCAAATTGGGTTTTCTTACAGCCGGATTTATGCGGCGGTATCGTCGTCATGCCATTGTCATTATTTTGATTGTCGGTGCCGTTATCACTCCCACCTCTGATGTGTTTACGTTGTTGATGGTATCTGTCCCGATGTATATACTTTACGAAGGCAGTATATGGGTGGTGAGCCGTACGGAGGAAAAGCTTGATGGTTCAAAATAAAGAAATGTATTAAAAACCAGTAAGAATTATCGTTGTGATAATGCTATGGCTTTTAATACATTCGCTTCTTTAAAGGGAGATTATATGTTCCATCCGAAGGCTTCTGCAACAGCCGGGAATACTACTTTACCATCCACGATATTCAATCCTTTCTTGAGTCCGGAATCTGTTTCACAGGCTTTTTCCCAGCCCATGTCAGCCAGCTTGACGGCATAAGGCAATGTTGCATTGGTCAGTGCCAGAGTGGAAGTGCATGGCACCGCTCCGGGGATATTGGCTACACAGTAATGGATGATTCCATCGACTTCATACGTCGGTTCGGCATGTGTGGTGGGGTGTGATGTCTCGAAACAACCTCCTTGGTCAATGGCTACATCTACCAATACACTTCCTTTCTTCATCAGTTTGAGCATAGGGCGGGTAATGAGGTGAGGAGCTTTTGCTCCGGGAATCAAAACTGCCCCTACTACCAAATCGGTGGTAGCGAGCTCTTGCTCTATATTGTGGGTGGATGAGAATAATGTTTTCACATTTTTGGGCATAAATTCATTGAGTTGTCTTAGGCGAGGAAGAGATATATCGCAAATGGTGACATCTGCTCCCAGTCCGGCAGCCATTAAAGCGGCATTGGTTCCCACAACTCCGCCGCCCAAAACTAATACCTTTGCCGGTTTTACCCCTGGAACTCCACCCAGCAAGATTCCTTTTCCACCTTGTGGTTTCTCTAGAAAACGTGCACCCTCCTGCACAGACATACGTCCGGCCACTTCACTCATCGGAATCAATAAGGGCAGCGTGCCTTGTTTGTCCACTACGGTTTCGTAAGCCAAACATACCGATTTGCTTTTTATCATGGCTTCCGTCAATTGCAGGTCGCAGGCAAAATGGAAATAGGTGAATACTAATTGCCCCTCGCGCACCAGGCTGTATTCGCTTTCGATAGGTTCTTTGACTTTGATAATCATTTCGGCAGTTCCATACACATCTTCGATGGTGGGGAGTATATGCGCTCCGGCCTTTTCATAGTCCTCATCGGCAAATCCACTGTTAGTACCGGCGGTGTGCTGGACATACACCGTGTGACCTCTTTGCACCAACTCTCGTGCTCCCGCGGGAGTTAACGATACACGATTCTCGTTGTTTTTGATTTCTTTAGGAATTCCTACTATCATAATCGTCACATTTAAGGGGTTTGAATATATCAAAGGTAACAAAATGTCAGAAAAGTAGGTTTCCTGCAGCTTTGTTTTTTTTCTTTCAGGAGTATGTTTAGCAACACAAATTAAGAGGAACTTTTGAATTTATTTTGTAAGTTTGCACCTGCCCGTATGCAGGGGCAGAAAAGAATAGAAAAACAGATAGGAAAAAATGACGATACGCACTTATATATTGGCCCTTGCACTGGGAGGCTGTCTGGCGTCTCAGGCACAGGAACATCCTGATAAACCTTTTATTTCTCCTTTTGATTTTCCGTTGACTTTAAGCGGTAATTTTGGAGAGTTGCGTGCCAATCATTTTCACGGAGGGGTGGATTTTAAAACGCAGGGGGAGATTGGCAAGCCCATTCATTGCATAGCCGACGGTTATGTGAGCCGTGTGTCGGTTACCCCCGGAGGTTATGGACAGGCTTTGTATGTCACTCACCCTAATGGCTATACTTCCGTGTACGGACATATCTCGAAATTTGCTCCGGCTGTGGCGAAGTTGGTGGAAGAATATCAGTATGAGAATGAAACTTTTGCGGTAGACTTAAAGTTTGAACCTGACCAACTGGTTTTTAAGGCCGGTGAGATTATTGCTTTGAGTGGGAATGAGGGGTATTCGTTTGGCCCTCATTTGCACATGGAGATTCGTCATACAGATACCGGCGAGTTGATAGACCCTTTGCAGTTCTATACAGATAAGGTGAAAGATACGACTCCCCCTCGTGCCACTTTGGTGATGCTTTACCCTCAGCCCGGGAAGGGAGTGGTGAATGGGGCTGCAAAGAAGAAAGCGATTCCGGTCTCCGCACTGGGAACTCCGGTTGAGGCTTGGGGAGAAATAGCAGCAGGTATAAAGGCTTATGACTATATGGATGGCACACATAATAATTATGGGGTGCGTTCTGTAGTGCTTTATGTAGATACGGTTGAAGTGTTCCGAAGTACGGTGGATGGCGTTTTGCCGGAAGAAAACCGCATGATTAACGCTTGGACGGATTATGAGGAGCATGTGAAGAATAATAGTTGGGTGATGCGTTCGCAGGTACTTCCGGGAAATCCTTTGCGTATGTTGCAGGCCAATGAAAAAGGGGGAGTCGTGACAATTGATGAGGAACGGGATTATCACTTCCGTTATGAATTGGAAGATTTGTATGGCAATAAAAATACATATCGGTTTGTTGTGCGTGGATGCCGGATGCCGATAGAAGAATATCATCCGCAGGTGAAACATTATTTGGAATGGAATAAGGGTAATGTGGTGCAAGAACCCGGGATGGAATTGGTGATTCCGCGGGGAATGTTGTATGAAGACATTGCATTGAACAGTAAAGTGATAAAGGATACTGCCGCTATCTCTTATGAATATCAGTTGCACGACGAAGCTGTACCTTTGCAGGCGGGATGTACGCTGATGATTGGTATACGCCATCTTCCGGTGTCGGACACGTCGAAATATTATATAGCCCGTAAATGGGGGAATAAGAAGGGTTCGGCAGGAGGGGAGTTTGATAACGGCTGGATGAAAACAACCATTCGTGAGTTGGGGACATACACTGTGGCTGTCGATACGGTTCCTCCGAGAGTCACTCCTCTGAACAAGCCCCAATGGAAAAGTGGAAATATACAATTCAGGATTGGTGATGCCGAAACAGGTGTTAAAGGTTATAAGGTGATGATTGATGGTCGGTTTGCACTTTTCGGCTTCAGCTCGAAAACAGCCCGGCTGTCAATGAAGCATCCGGAGCGTTTGAAGAGGGGAGTGCCCCATAAGTTAGAGATTATTGTGACCGATTATTGTGGCAACGAGACGCGGGAAGAATATAAATTTTAAGCAGTAGAAAACAGAATAACACAATTAAAAAGTTATATAAATGAAGAACAAGCTAATTTTAGGAGCTGCCTTGTTGATGGCAGCCGTGACCGAAACACTGGCCTGTACCAACTTTATTGTTGGCAAAAAGGCATCGACAGACGGTTCGGTTATTGTATCTTATTCAGCCGATTCATACGGAATGTTCGGTGAGTTATATCATTATCCGGCAGGTATGCACCCCAAAGGTACCATGCGTGATATCCATGAGTGGGATACAGGTAAGTATTTGGGGCAGATAAAGGAAGCTCCCCAGACTTACAATGTGGTAGGCAATATGAATGAATATCAGGTGACGATTGGAGAAACGACCTTTGGCGGTCGTGAGGAGTTGGTGGATACTACCGGCATTATGGATTACGGCAGCCTCATTTATGTTGCTCTCCAACGTTCGCGTACAGCGAAAGAAGCTATTGAAGTGATGACTGACTTGGTCAAGGAATACGGTTATTACAGCAGTGGCGAGTCATTCTCCATTGCAGACCCCAACGAGGTCTGGATTCTGGAAATGATAGGCAAAGGACCGGGGGTGAAAGGCGCAGTCTGGGTAGCTGTCCGAATACCGGACGACTGCATTGCAGCACATGCCAATCAAAGCCGCATCCACAAATTCAATATGAATGACAAGGATAACTGTCTTTACTCTCCTGATGTGATTTCGTTTGCTCGTGAGAAAGGCTATTTTGACGGTATGAACAAGGATTTTAGTTTTTCAGAAGCCTATAATCCTTTGGACTTCGGCGGTCTCCGTTTCTGTGAGGCACGTGTATGGAGCTACTATAATATGTTTAATAAAACGGTAGGAGACACCTATTTGCCTTATATAAAGGGAGACAGCAAGGAACCGATGCCTCTTTATATCAAGCCCGACCGTAAACTGTCTGTGCGCGATGTGCAAAGAGCCATGCGCGACCATTATGAAGGCACTCCGCTGGATATAACTAATGATCCGGGAGCCGGTCCCTTTAAAACGCCTTATCGTTTGTCGCCGTTAACTTATAAGGTAGGCGACAAGGAGTACTTTAACGAACGTCCGATTTCTACTCAGCAGACTGCATTTACATTTGTGGCACAGATGCGTGCTGAACTTCCCGATGCGATAGGTGGTGTATTGTGGTTTGGTGCGGATGATGCCAACATGACAGTTTTTGCTCCGGTCTATTGCTGTACAGACAGAGTTCCTGATTGTTATAGCGGTAAAGAAGCAGACTGTGTAACCTTCTCATGGAATTCTGCGTTTTGGATTTACAACTGGGTGGCCGATATGATTCGTCCTCGATACAGTTTGATGATTGATGACATGCGTGCGGTTCAAAACAATTTGGAGGATACTTATGACAGTGCACAGAGTGGTATTGAAAATGCTGCCTTGAGCCTTTATGAGAAAGATCCGGTTAAAGCGAAAGAGTTCTTGACTAACTATTCTTGTATGACAGCACAATCGGCGGTCGACAGTTGGAAGAAATTGGGTGAATTCCTTATCGTGAAATATAATGATGGTGCAGTGAAGAAGATGGCACAGAACGGTTCTATCTTGCGTCCGGAAACAGGAAACTGTGCCCCGCTTGTACGTCCGGGCTACCCCAAAGAGTTTTTGGAAGAATTGGTGAAAGCCACAGGAGACCGTTATAAGGTGACAGAACAGTAAGCCTGTTCCTAATTCATTCGACAATGGAAAGCTGTCCGCATTACATCTTTGCGAAGGTGTAATGCGGATTCGTTTTTTTTATGGATATCGGTGTGGATTCCATTATAATTTATTTCTTCAAAAGATAGGAATTGTGAACTTATTATTTTACATTTGCGTATTATTAAAATATTAACCCTAATAAAATAAATCACATGGAAAATGAAGAATTGATTCAGCAAGTGACTGAAAAAGCAAAGAAGTGGTTAACTCCTGCGTACGATGCCGAAACTCAGGCAGAAGTGAAACGTATGTTGGAAAATGAAGATAAAACCGACTTGATAGAAGCATTTTATAAGGATTTGGAATTTGGTACAGGCGGTTTGCGAGGTATCATGGGAGTAGGCAGCAATCGCATGAATATATATACTGTCGGTGCAGCTACTCAGGGTTTGTCAAACTATCTTAATAAGAATTTTAAAGACCTTGAACAAATATCTGTTGTGGTAGGTCACGATTGTCGTAATAACAGCCGTTTGTTTGCTGAAATTTCAGCGAATATATTCTCGGCTAACGGCATTAAGGTATATCTGTTTGAAGATATGCGTCCGACTCCTGAAATGTCTTTTGCCATTCGTCATTTGGGATGTCAAAGCGGTATTATCCTGACAGCTTCTCATAATCCGAAAGAATATAACGGCTATAAGGCATATTGGGACGATGGTGCGCAAGTGTTGGCTCCTCACGATAAAGGTATTATTGACGAGGTGAATAAGATTGCTTCGGCTGCCGATATTAAGTTTGAAGGAAACAAAGAACTGATTCAGGTGATTGGCGAGGACATAGATAGTATTTATTTGGATAAGGTTCATACTATTTCCATTGATCCTGAAGTAATTAAGCGTCAGAAGGATTTGAGCATTGTGTATACTCCGATTCATGGAACCGGTATGATGCTGATTCCGCGTGCCTTGAAGCAGTGGGGCTTTGAAAACGTACACTGTGTGCCCGAACAGATGGTGAAGAGCGGTGATTTCCCAACTGTTATTTCACCGAATCCCGAAAATGCAGAGGCTTTGTCTATGGCTATAAATTTGGCTAAGAAGATTGATGCTGATATTGTGATGGCCAGTGACCCGGATGCCGACCGTGTAGGTATGGCTTGTAAGAATGACAAAGGCGAATGGGTATTGATTAACGGTAATCAGACTTGCTTGCTTTTCTTATATTACATTATCAAGAACCGTATTGCAATGGGTAAGATGAAGGATAATGATTTTATCGTCAAGACCATTGTTACTACAGAACTTATCAAGGCTGTGGCCGACAAGAATAAGATTGAGATGCGCGACTGTTATACCGGTTTTAAATGGATTGCACGCGAAATCCGTTTGAGTGAAGGCAAACAGCAGTATATCGGTGGCGGTGAAGAAAGTTATGGTTTCTTGGCTGAAGACTTCGTTCGTGATAAAGATGCTGTCTCTGCTTGTACACTGTTGGCTGAAATCTGTGCTTGGGCCAAAGACCAGGGCAAGACCTTGTTTGATGTTTTGATGGATATCTATGTGGAATATGGTTTCTCTAAAGAAACGACAGTCAATGTGGTGAAGCCCGGTAAGAGTGGTGCAGATGAAATCAAAGCAATGATGGAGAACTTCCGTGCTAATCCTCCGAAAGAAATCGGTGGTTCTAAAGTGGTATTGGCAAAAGATTACAAGACTCTGAAAGCTACAGACGGCGAGGGTAATGTGACGGATATCAATATGCCTGAAACATCTAATGTATTGCAATATTTCACAGAAGACGGTACTAAGATTTCTGTTCGTCCTTCAGGTACCGAACCAAAGATTAAGTTCTATGTGGAAGTAAAAGGCGAGATGGGATGTCCTAAGTGTTATGATGCCGCTAATGCTGCTGCTGAAGAAAAAGTAGAGGCCGTAAGAAAGTCATTGGGTATTTAACCCGATTATATTCTAAGATAAGATAAAGGGGGCAAAAGTCAAATCGTTTTGGACTTTTGCCTCCTCTTTTTTATGCCTACGCAAGCATAGCTTCACACGTATATACGTGTGACCTTAACATATATACGCATGTGGGTGTGTCAAAATGTGGATAATGCTGTCGTTAAGTTCGTAGGGGCAAGGTTCACTCGCCCGAAAACAGTTTGCTTTGTGTCTTCGGACAGGCAAACCCTGCCCCTACAGCTGACGATGGGATAGTTTTGACACACTCCTATGCGTACTAACGTGTGTAATCCGTGCCGTTAGAATTTGGTATATAAGACTTGCATCTTTAANCTCGCCCGAAAACAGTTTGCTTTGTGTCTTCGGACAGGCAAACCCTGCCCCTACAGCTGACGATGGGATAGTTTTGACACACTCCTATGCGTACTAACGTGTGTAATCCGTGCCGTTAGAATTTGGTATATAAGACTTGCATCTTTAATTCATTTCCTGCTTTGGTGCCGCCTTTCAACTCAGCACTCTCCATACCCAAGCTGTTGCTTACCCCGATAATCGAATTGTTTGTATCAAAGTCCACCTTTACAGGTATCAGCACAACTTTATTCCAATCAGGATTCTTTTCAACCCACGCAGGGTCATCAGCCAATCCTTTCTTCTTCTCTTCAATGCAGTAAGTAATCAGTTGGGCAATATTGGAGAAAGTGTATTTATTACTGCTGCTGGTAAAGCTTGTGATGAAAGAGGATATATTGTCAGTAATCTTATTCTCTTCAAAGAACGAGTACATCTCCTTCTTCCTTACCATTAATAGATACTGAGGAATACCCATTGTAAAGCTACCGTTGTTCTTTTCGTTAAAGCGGGTAAAAGAAAGGGTCGCAGCATTCAATGTATCATTCTGATGCATATCATATATTTCGTCAACAGGCAGTGTCGCTTCTGTATAGATTCCGGCAGGAGTCTTTATGTAAGTACAATTATCTTTGTCCACCAGTTCTTTCAGTCTTTCGGAATTCTGGAAACGATTGGCCTGAATTACCTCTTTTGTTGCGGCAAAATCAGCGAACGTATTTACCAAAGAGTCGAGCTTGTTGGAAGAACTCTTAATCAATCTGCTGAAATGCATACGCAAGTCAAGGTTGTCGATATACAGAATAGTACCGTCGCCATGTGTGCAACGTACATAGATGCCCTTTAAGACATTCTTGATAAAAGCATCGGCATTCTTATAGTTGTTTTTATCTTCCTTATATTTCTCATACATAAATTTCCCAAGATTAGTGGGCAATTTTATGGTTTGAGTATAATATCTGCTGCCAAGTGTATCAGTGAGGTGAGCATCAGCTCCGGCTGCCGAGTAAGCTTTTACGGCGATAGGTTTGGCACTTTCGTTGTAATAATTGTCGGGATTTACATTTGTATAAAATGTGTTCAAGTCTCCCTCCGGTATTACCTTGTCCAAGGTATCAATTCTCATGCGCATGGAGTTTAGGGAATCTCCGAAAAATGTCGTATACTGGATAAAGAGTGTCAGTCCTGTAATCTCTTGCACAGCTTCGGGGAACTCGAAATCATCCGTACAGTTGAATTGCGCCATAAAGTCGGACGTGAATTCACCGAACTGAGGGTCGGTATAACGTCCCAAATAGGCAGTACTGGTACGTGCATATACGGAATCCGCTAAAATAGAACGAGTCGTGACATCATAAATTTTACCTCCGGCCTGAATGTGGTCTCCGTCCGGAATTGTAGTATCACCGACGCCCGGTGTCGTATCGTCGCAACTGTATATAAGTGCGGCTAACAACAATGCGCATAAATATTTGATTTTCATTTTCGTAATCTATATTGATTTATTTCTTTTCAAACTCCCAAACTTCATCGTAGAAGTTATTAAAAGCGTCTACATAGGTTTCGGGTGATTGGTAATCAAGAACAGGAATACCTGATTCGCGTGCGAACTTCATTACATTCTCATTTACTTTCTCACTATTTTGGATGACACCGTCTGAATAGGCGATAGCCAGTTTACAAAGCTCTTCATAATTAGCCGGAGTCTTGATAATGTTGTCTACATCACTTCTTTCAATGCCTTTCAGCATCAACTTCTCGACTAAATCGCCTTGAAATTCCGACTTAAAATCATCTCCGAATACAGAGAATACAACTTTAGAATCTCTGAAAGACGGTTCGTCCTGATATGCTTTTTTAATGTAGAGAGGTACAAATGCACTCATCCAGCCCTGACAATGGATAACGTCAGGACACCAACGCAGTTTCTTTACTGTTTCCAATACACCGCGTGCATAGAAGATAGCACGTTCGTCATTGTCTGTGTATTCTACTCCGTTTTCATCAGCTACCATTTGACGGTGCTGGAAATAATCATCATTATCAATGAAATATACCTGCATGCGGGCGGCTTGGATTGACGCAACCTTGATAATCAACGGATGGTCTGTATCGTCGATAATCAGGTTCATACCCGACAGGCGAATGACTTCGTGTAATTGATTTCTGCGTTCATTAACATTGCCCCACTTCGGCATAAAAGTTCTGATTTCTCTGCCTTTTTCCTGAATAGCCTGAGGAAGATATCTTCCCATGTTTGCCATTTCGGATTCGGGAACGTAAGGGGTAATCTCTTGTGTAATAAATAAAACTTTATTTGCCTTCATCTTAACTTTTTGTTGCTCATAAACATTTTGCAAAGATATAAAAAAAATAGCTGAGAGAGACAAAAATACACACTTAATAATTCCTTATGATTTGTTAAGGGGCTGATAATAAGGGGGGAAAAGTATTATATTTGTGTCCGATAACGAGCTGAAGTTGTCGTTATTGGCATATCTTTGGTTACTAATAAAACGTTTTTTTTTTCGTTATCTCCAAAATAATGGTTTACTTTGCAGCCGTTTTAATGGAAACCACTTAAAAAGAAGTAAGATAAAATGAAGTTAGTTCATACGATTAAAGAGCTTCAGTCAGAGCTTAATGCCCTGCGTAGTATAGGAAAAACAATCGGTTTGGTCCCTACGATGGGAGCGTTGCATGCAGGTCATGCTTCATTAGTGAAACGTGCTGTTGCCGAGAATGATGTGGTGGTGGTGAGTGATTTTGTGAATCCTACCCAGTTTAACGACCGGAACGACTTGATTAAATATCCGCGTACGTTGGATGCTGATTGTGAATTACTGGAGAAGGTAGGGGCGTCTTTTGTTTTTGCTCCGTCGGTGGAAGAAATTTATCCGGAGCCGGATACACGCCAATTCAGTTACGCTCCATTGGATACAGTGATGGAAGGAAAATTCCGTCCGGGGCATTTTAATGGGGTGTGTCAGATTGTAAGCAAACTATTTATGATTGTAGAGCCTGACCGTGCTTATTTCGGCGAGAAAGATTTCCAGCAGTTGGCTATTATTCGTGAAATGGTGAAACAGATGGAATTCAAACTGCAGATTGTGGGTTGTCCTATCGTTCGCGAAGAAGACGGCATGGCTTTGAGTAGCCGTAACGCACGTCTTTTGCCTGAAGAAAGAGAATATGCATTGAATATATCGCAAACTTTATTTAAGAGCCGTACTTTTGCTGCATCGCATACAGTGGCAGAAACTCAAAAGTTTGTAGAGGATGCTATTGCCGCTTCCAAAGGTTTGCGTTTGGAATACTTTGAGATAGTGGATGGAAATAACCTGCAGAAAATTGCCAGTTGGGAAGATACGGAATATGCAGTAGGTTGCATTACCGTATTTTGTGGTGAGGTACGCTTGATTGACAATATAAAATATAAGGAAAAGCTATGATGATTGAAGTGTTGAAGTCTAAACTTCATTGTGTCCGCGTGACAGAAGCCAATCTGAACTATATGGGTAGTATCACGATTGACGAAGATTTGATGGATGCCGCCAATATGATTGCCGGTGAGAAAGTACACATTGTAGATAATAATAATGGAGAACGTTTTGAAACGTATATCATCAAAGGAGAGCGCGGTTCGGGATGTATTTGTCTGAATGGTGCGGCCGCACGCAAAGTGCAGGTGGGAGATATCGTAATCATTATGTCTTATGCAATGATGGACTTTGAAGAGGCCAAGTCGTTTAAACCAACAGTGGTTTTTCCTGATTCGATGACGAATCAAGTGTTAAGATGATTCTTTTAAAATATATCATTTTTATTTTTTAGATGTATTACATTAAAGTTTGTTGAGGAAGGCAACTGTGAAGCTGCCGACCTCTTTTTTTATGTCCTTATAGGGCTTTTTCTTTAATGAGCCCCATGCGGTAGGCCACGAGTAGTTTTTTCAAATCGTTGATTTGGGTGACTAACTCCCGACCTTTGTCTGTGTCCTTCACCATCATCCTTTGTGAACTGAGTTCTACGATTTGTGTACTCGATTTAATATCCTGTCCTTCTTCTATTGCTTTTTGCATGGATGTAAAAGGTTCATGCTGGACTAGCTGGAAGCCGCGTGAGTGATAGACTAATGTATATCCGGCAATGCCGGTTTCTGAATGATAAGCTCTGGAGAATCCTCCGTCTATCACCATCATTTTGCCATTGGCTTTAATCGGGTTTTCACCTTGAATGGTCTTAACCGGAACATGGCCGTTTATGATATGACGGTGTTTTCCTACCACTCCGAACTCATCTAAAAGCATGTCACATACTTTTTCTTCGTTGCGAAGAGTGTAGTAGTGTCCTTTTATTTCTTTGTGCAGTTCCTTTTCTTTCAGAAAGTAGCGTTCAAAGGTAGCCATCTTGTTTTTGTCAAAAGCGGGCGAATCCTTGCCACTCCATAGGTACCAAACATAGTCTATGGCAAATTGCTTCTCTTCATTATCTTCTTCTGCAAAATAGGCTGTGCGTATCAGGTGTCCGACCTTTTCGAGCAGTTTTTTACCTTTATAGGCCTTTCCGGATATCATAACTTCTTTTAAGCTGCCATCTTCATTTAGAGGAACAGAAGCATGGAACAGCAGGTTGGAGTTACTTACGGTATACATGCATCCATAGCGGAACAAACAACGCATGTGCTTTTTCAGCTTTTCGCTGCTGACAAATGAATGATGGAGCTTGTTCATTATTTCTCTTTCTTCGGGAGTCAACTTGTAGGGATCGGCAGAATCTACTGTTGGCAGGAAACAGTCTTTCAGCTCATATTCTTTTCCGTCCAAGGTCAGAATATTCCGTTCAAAGTCAATGCGGTGAAGTAGCATACGGTCATCCATTTCGAAATCGGGGCGGCGCTTGATTATTTCCGCTTCCAACTTGAACTGTATGATACTGATGGCTTTATGCATTTGAGCAATCATGCGCAGGGTCTTTTCATTGTAAGGACATTCCTGACCTTCTACCTTCGGTCCGAACAGGCTGCACGGATCTTCGGCATAAGTTTCCATGGCAAAGGTTGCCAACGGCAGAAGATTGATACCATATCCGTCTTCAAGTACGGACAGGTTTCCATAACGCATTGCCAATCTGAGTACATTGGCCATGCAACATTCGTTTCCGGCTGCTGCTCCCATCCATAAAATATCATGATTTCCCCACTGTACATCAAAATTATGATAGTTGCAAAGAATGTCCATGATGCGGTGGGGAGCGGGGCCGCGGTCAAAAATGTCTCCTAATACGTGCAGTGTGTCGATAGTGAGACGCTGGATAAGTTGACAAAGTGCAATAATGAAATCATCTGCACGGCGGGTGCTGATAATCGTACTTATAATAACATTGATATAGGCCTGCTTGTTGGGTACCATTGAACTTTCGTGCAGCAATTCCTGAATGATGTACGAGAATTCTTTGGGAAGTGCTTTCCGTACTTTAGAACGCGTATATTTGGAAGAAACATTTTGGCAGACACGAACCAATTGGTTGAGTGTAATGACATACCAGTCGTCTATATCTGTTTCCACCCCCTTGATAAGATCCAGCTTTTGTTCGGGATAATAAATCAGGGTGCAAAGTTCTTTCTTCTCATTTTCACGTAAAGTATTGCCGAATATTTCGTTTACTTTTCGTTTGATAGCTCCCGAAGCATTACGTAATACGTGCTGAAAAGCCTCATATTCTCCATGTAAATCCGCCAAAAAGTGTTCTGTTCCTTTGGGAAGGTTGAGAATAGCTTCCAGGTTGATGATTTCTGTACTGGCATCGGCTATGGTCGGGAAGCTGCGCGATAACAGTTGCAGGTATCGCATATCTTCCTGTATGGTTTCGGGGGTAATTTGATTATAAGCGTTCATGGTTATATTTTATAAAAAGAACATGAGTATTAGTTGTGCAATAATGACACGGCTGAACATGGACAGCGGATATACGGTGGCATAGCTCACTGCGGGGTTGTCACCGGGTAAAGTGTCGTTGGCATAATTAAGCGCCATGGGATTGGCCATGCTTCCGCACAGCATTCCGCAAGTGCTGCCAAAGTCCAGATGGCTCATTCGCAAAGCAATAAGTGCCATGATTACGACTGGAAGAAAAGTGATGGCAAATCCCAAGCCAATCCAGATTGCTCCTTCGGGGCGCATTACAGTTTCAAAGAAGTGGGCTCCGGCATCCAGACCCAGACATGCCAGATAGAGTGATAATCCTATTCCTCTCAACATCAGGTTGGCGCTTCGGGTCGTATATGTAATCAGATGGAAACGTGGTCCGAAACAACCGATAAGGATACCTACTACGATAGGGCCTCCGGCAAGTCCGAGTTTGACAGGAGTGCTGACTCCGGGAATAGCGATGGGAATTGAACCGAGAATCAATCCGAGTACTATGCCGATAAAGATGGCGGCAAGATTGGGGTCTTTCAATGTACGAGTCGTATTTCCCAATACTTTTTCTACGTTTTCTATGGCTTTCGCTTCGCCTACCACTGTGAGCCGGTCACCTAATTGGAGGATTAATCCCGGAGTTGCAAGCAATTGCACCCCACTGCGCATCACACGGCTGATATTGATTCCATAGCTGTTGCGCAGACGTAGCGAACCAAGTTTTTTCCCATTGATTTCAGGACGGCTGACAACAATGTGCTTGGAAATCAACTGGCTGTCGATAGCATTCCAGTCAATGTCTTTTTTATTCCAGTCCTGAGCTTCCTGTTCGCCGAAAAGAATGGTAAGGGTAGGGGCGTCCTTTTCGGTAGCGATGACCAGCAAGCGGTCGTCTTCTTTCAATACCTTTTCGGAAGTGGGAATACTCACAGTTCCGTCTCTCCACAAGCGGGAGATGACAAATTTGGGATAACTCAATTCGGCTACTTCTTTGATGCTTTTATTAAAAATAGCGGGGTTGTGTATTTTAAAGGTAGCGATGAAAGTCTGGTTGGTATCTTCGTGATCGTTTGTCTCTATATCCGAGGGGCGTACAAAAAGCTTGCGAACCACCAGCATGGCAAGGATGACACCGACCACTCCCAGCGGATAAGTCACTGCACAACTCAAAGCTGCTCCATTGGCCGGTTCGCCGAGTTGTTTTAAAGTCTGTTGGGCGGCTCCCAAAGCGGGAGTGTTGGTCGTAGCTCCACAGAGGATACCTACCATGTCGCTCATCGGGATAGTAGTGAGTTTACTTAATGCCACAGTCATCACTGTACCAATCAGCACCACTCCCATACCAAGCATATTAAGTTGGACCCCTCCCTTTCGGAAAGAACTGAAAAAGCCCGGACCTACTTGCAATCCTAATTCATAAACAAAGAGCACCAAGCCGAAACTTTCGGCATAATTCAGCATGTTGGAGTCGATGGAGAATCCCAAATGTCCTGCCAGAATACCGGCAAAAAAAACAAAGGTAACTCCCAGGGAGATTCCGAATACATGAATCTTACCCAAGCCGAGACCTACGGCAATAATTATCGACAGGATGACTACCGCCTGTAAGGGAGTATGCTCGAAAAATAGACTATTTAACCATTCCATAATGCAAAGATAGCAAATACTAATTGTAATTATCCTAAATCCGTTTGACTATTTTCACCCAACCAGTCATCTATCAATTTTCTTGCCAGACTGAGTTTTCCCGGTATTTCAGGCAGGTTGTCTTTAGAATAGAAAGCTCCGGCATTTAATTCTTCCGTCTGTAGTTTAATTTCACCGCTTTCATAATCAGCGGTAAATCCTATCATGATACCGCTGGGATAAGGCCACGGCTGGCTGCCGAAATATTTCAGGTTCTTGATGTGCAGTCCGGTTTCTTCCGCTACTTCGCGGTGTACACACTCTTCCAGTGTCTCTCCGGGTTCCAGAAAACCGGCGACAAGCCCATTGAATGTACCGCGAAAGTTACGGGCATGCACCAACAGGATACTGTCTTCTTTTCGTATGCGTACGATGATTGCCGGAGAAATACGCGGATAAAACTCTTGTCGGCATTGCGGACATTTTTTTGCAATGGGAGAGATTTGATGGGTCGGAACGCCGCATGACGGACAGTAACGGCTGTTTTGATCCCAGTTTAGTATTTGGAAAGCCTTGCCTCCCATTTGGTATTCTTGCAATGGCAGAAAATCAAAAGAAGCCCGGAGCCCCACCATTTGTCTTGTCGGGCTTTCGGAGCCCGGAATGGGAGTGTACAGAGAGTAAGTCTTACAGGAAAGTCCGTCCATTTCTCCTATCGTGTGGATAGTGCTGCCGATAGGGATTGTCACGGGAGGTTCTGCACAGCGAGGCACATGATATCCGTTTTCTGTCTGTACGATTAGAATCTGGTCTTTATAAAAAACAAACCAATTGCAAATTTCTTGTTCCATTGTCTTATTTTATTGTCAGTCTAAAATCATCGTTAATTGTATTCTCTTTCTTTCCTTGTCGACAGTCATCACTTTGACTTGAACATGCTGATGTATCCTGACTACGGTGCTCGGGTCACTCACAAATTCCCTGCAGAGCTGGGATACATGTACTAAGCCGTTTTCCTTGATGCCTATGTCGACAAAGCAACCGAAGTTGGTGATATTGTTTATGATGCCCGGCAGTATCATGCCTTCTTTCAAATCATCGATGGTGCGCACGTTCTTGTCAAATTCAAACACTTGGATTTGTTGGCGGGGGTCACGCCCCGGCTTGTCGAGCTCCTGCATGATATCCGTCAGCGTGGGAAGCCCGACTGTGTCGGAAACATACTTCTTAATATCGATTTTGGTACGCAACTCTTTATTCTTTATTAGGTCGTCCACCGTACAATTAAGGTCTTTCGCAATATGCTCCACCACCGGATAACTTTCGGGATGGACAGCCGAATTGTCCAACGGATTCTTTGACTGTGGGATGCGAAGGAAACCGGCGCATTGCTCGAATGCCTTAGCTCCCATGCGGGGAACTTTCATCAACTCCTTTCGGGAATGAAAAGGGCCGTTTGCCGTACGGTAATCTACGATATTCTGGGCAAGTGTGGGGCCAAGACCTGAAACGTAGGTCAGTAAATGCCGACTGGCGGTATTTAGATTGACACCGACCAGATTCACACAACTTTCTACCGTTTGGTCCAGTGACTTCTTTAAAAGAGTTTGGTCTACATCATGCTGATACTGGCCTACTCCGATAGATTTGGCTTCAATCTTGACCAATTCGGCCAATGGATCCATTAAACGGCGTCCGATGGATACGGCGCCACGTACAGTCACGTCATAATCGGGGAACTCGTCACGGGCTGTTTTGGATGCTGAATAGATAGACGCACCGTCTTCACTCACTACAAAGACCTGCAATTCCCGGTCGTAACTTTGTGACGTGATAAACTGTTCGGTTTCCCGACTTGCAGTTCCATTGCCGATAGCGATAGCTTCTATAGCATATTGTTCTACCAATTTGATGATTTTCCGTCCGGCGAGCTGATACTCGCTTCTGGGGGGATGCGGATAAATCGTTTCGTTGTGGAGCAGGGTGCCTTGTGCATCCAGACACACCACCTTACAGCCGGTACGATATCCGGGGTCTATCCCCATTACTCGTTTTTGTCCCAAGGGAGGGGCGAGTAACAATTGCCGCAGGTTTTCGGCAAAGACGCGGATGGCTTCTGCATCGGCTTTCTCTTTGCTGAGGGTGGCGAACTCTGTTTCTATGGATGGTTTTAACAGACGTTTGTAGGCATCACGAACAGCTTCAGCAACCTGATGTCCACATTCGTTATTGCTACGTACGTACATCCGTTCGAGGCGGTCGCTACATTCCTCGTCGTCAGGACTGATAGTCACTTTCAGCAGGCCTTCCGATTCTCCCCGGCGGATGGCGAGCAACCGATGCGAAGTGCATCGTTTCAGAGGTTCGCTGAAGTCGAAGTAATCACGGTATTTGAGGGCTTCCTCTTCCTTGCCTTTTACCACTTTGGAGGAAATGACCGCCTGACGCGAAAATTGATTGCGCAGTTGGTTGCGGGCGCGCTCATCCTCATTTATTTGTTCGGCTATGATGTCACGGGCGCCTTTCAGTGCATCTTCTTCGTCTTTTACTTCCCCTTTCACGAAAGAGCCGATACGGGTTTCCAGATGATTTTCACGTTGCAGCATTAAGAGGGTGGCAAGCGGTTCCAGGCCTTTTTGTCTGGCTGCTTCCGCGCGGGTCTTCCGTTTGGGCTTATAGGGGAGATATATATCCTCCAGTTCGGTAGAATCCCAGCAGGATTCTATGCGGGTGCGCAACTCACCGGTCAGTTTACCTTGTTCATTAATAGTAGATAAAATGGTCTCTTTGCGTTTGGACAATTCGCAAAGTTTATCGTTGCGGTCTTTTATCTCGCCAATTTGCACTTCGTCCAGCCCTCCTGTTGCTTCTTTGCGGTATCGGCTGATAAATGGGATGGTGGCGCCTCCGGCCAACAATGACAATGTGTTATTTACTTGGTGCACGGCAACGCCCAGTGCCGTGGCTATCATTTTGCTGAATAATTCCATGTTTATCGTTTTCTATCGGAGTGCAAAGGTAATATTTACTAATCAGAAATCCCTACTTCCGCAAAACAAAATGAAGGTGTGTTCGCAAAGACGGTTATTTTGCTTTGCACACACCTTCATTCGGGGCTGTATGTCATGGTTCCTGCTAGCGGTAGAATTGCAGTTCGCTTTTTAGTGAACGAACTTGGTGTTGTAAGGACTCTATCCGTTCCAGCATGTGGTGGATGGCATCTATGCCTGCTATGTTGATGGACAGGTCATAGTATAAATGTGTATAACGCTCTAGTTCCGCTAGCTGTGACACCGGGATATAGCGTTCCTCGTCAATCACTTGGACGTTGATTAACCCGTCTTCTTCCAGTTCCACAATAAACGACGGGTCTACGTGGCAACGGTCACAATAATCATTGATAATTATTAAATCGGTCTGCATAATCCTTCTCTTTTTTAGTTGTTACTATTTTTTAGTTGGCGGAACAATTCTTTCTGATGTTCAGTCAGGTTGGTGGGGATGGTGATGTTATAAGTCACAATCAGGTCGCCAAACTTTCCTTCTTCTTTATAGACAGGGAATCCTTTTCCTTTCAAACGGACTTTGGTGCCGTTTTGGGTTTCGGGTTTCACTTTCAGCTTAACTTTTCCGTCCAGGGTGTCTACGGTTTCTTCACCGCCCAGCACGGCTGTATAAAGATTGAGTGGGGCAGTGACATAGAGGTCATTGCCTAAACGTTTGAACACAGGGTCGTCTGGTATGACGAAGGTGATATAGAGGTCGCCGTTAGGCCCTCCGTTTACTCCCGGTGCGCCATGCCCGCGCAATTTGATGGTTTGTCCGTTGGCAATGCCGGCAGGAACTGTGATGCGGATATTCTTACCGTTCACGTTGAGCACCTGCTTATGTGTCACGGCAGCCTCGCGCAGTGACAGTTGTAACTCGGCGTTATAATCTTGTCCTCGGAATCCGGCACCTCGTCCGCTGCCGGCTCCCGCTCCCCGATGTCCGAACAACTCTTCGAAGAAATCAGAGAAGCCGCCGGCATTACCGCCGAATCCTCCGCCTCCTCCGAAACCTTCTTCGCCATTGGAAGAATACCAGTACGAGCCGTTTCCGTCAGAACCGAATCCGCCGGCCCTGCCTCCAAAGCCTCCGGTTCCGTATTGTTGCTTTTGTTTCTCAAATTCATCGGCATGTTTCCAGTGTTCGCCGTATTCGTCGTATTTCTTTCGCTTTTCCGGATCACCCAAAACCTCGTTAGCTTCATTTATCTCCTGAAATTTATCTTTGGCCGAAGGGTCGTTAGGATTTAGGTCAGGATGATATTTGCGGGCTAACTTTCGGAAAGCCTTTTTGATATCATCTTGGGTGGCGTTTTTGTCCACTCCCAATACTTTGTAATAATCGATGTAAGCCATATTGTTTTTAGTTAAATTTCGTCTGTTATGAGGGAAACAAAATACATGCCAATTAGTTGTGCTATAATTTATTTTATTATCTTTGCACCTGTATTTTTTAGATTTATTCTGAAAGAGAATGAAAAAAGTGATAATAATATACCGATTTCTACTGTTAGTCATGCTGCTTACGGTTGGATTTTTACGTCCGTTAAAGGCTGAAGTGACCACAGACGGTACGATTCTGATTATCACTTCTTATAATCCCGAAACACGTAGTATCTCTGACAACTTGTCTGCTTTTATGGACGAGTATAAACTGCGGGGAGGCAAGCGTCTCATTACGATAGAAAGCATGAACTGCAAGAACTTGTCCGAGGCTCACCAGTGGAAAGAACGCATGGCTTCTATTCTTGAAAAATATGAACGCACTTCGGCACCTTCACTGATTATATTGTTGGGACAGGAAGCGTGGGCGGCTTTCATCTCTCAGGATTCAGAGATAGCCAAGAAAACCCCTGCCATTTGCGGAATGGTGAGTGCAAATACCGTTGTCTTGCCCGAAGACAGTGTGGATTTGGTAAAATGGTCTCCCGATAGCAAGGACATCTTTAAAGATTTTCCCGATTATAATATTGTTTCCGGTTATGTCTATCAGTATAATGTGGACAAGAATATTGAGCTGATGCGTCGTTTTTATCCGAATCTGAAGAAAGTCGCGTTTATCTCGGATAACACGTATGGTGGTCTTTCCATGCAGGCTTTTGTAAAGAAGGAGATGCAAAAATATCCCGAACTGGAACTGATGTTGCTTGACGGTCGGACCAGTAGTTTTCTGGAGGTCAGCGAGAGGATACGCCATTTATCGGGCGATGTCTGCGTACTGGTGGGTACGTGGCGCATAGACTGTACGGAAAACTATGTGATGGGCAACACGACGTATATGTTGCGTGACGCCAATCCTACATTGCCGGTCTTTACCATTGCATCTGTCGGTTTGGGACATTGGGCTTTAGGAGGTTATACTCCGGTTTATCATAAGGTGGGAAAAGAAATTGCCGATGCTGCATATAGCCTTTTAGACGGCAAGGCCGACAAGGAAATTGGTGTTGTGCCTGTCCCCGGCCATTATGTGTTTGATGTAAAGCGGATGCATCAATTTGGACTGGATTCCATCCATCTGCCCAAAGGTGCCGAGCTGGTGAATAGGACTCCCGGATTTTATGAGCAATACAAATCTTGGGTAATCGGAGTCGTAGCGGCATTTATGTTCCTGATAGCCTGCTTCCTGATAGCCGTATATTACATTGTCCGCATCAATCATTTGAAGGATAATTTGGAAAAATCCGGTGAAGAACTGTTGGTTGCCAAGGAGAAAGCGGAAGAGGCAAACAGATTGAAAACGGCTTTCCTGGCTAATATGAGTCATGAGATACGCACACCGCTGAATGCCATTGTCGGCTTTTCCAGTGTGTTGGTCGGTGATGACGCCACGAGTGAAGAAAAGGCACAGTATTGCGATATCATTCAAAAGAATTCTGATTTATTGCTTCACCTCATTAACGATATTCTTGATATTTCCCGCATGGAGTCGGGGCGTATTAAGTTTGTGGAAGAGGAGTGTGATGTGGTGGAACTGTGCCAAACGGCATTGACTACGGCAGAGTATGCCCGCCGTACTCAGGCTANATTTATTGCTTCACCTCATTAACGATATTCTTGATATTTCCCGCATGGAGTCGGGGCGTATTAAGTTTGTGGAAGAGGAGTGTGATGTGGTGGAACTGTGCCAAACGGCATTGACTACGGCAGAGTATGCCCGCCGTACTCAGGCTATGTTTCAGTTTGAAACTCCGGTGGCTTCGTTGATATTGAAGACAGATGCACAACGCCTGAAGCAGGTGCTGATTAATCTTCTTTCCAATGCCGCCAAATTTACGCCTTCCGGTTCTATCCGTTTGGCAATCAAGATAAATAAGGAGAATAACTGTTTGGAGTTCTCGGTGACAGATACCGGATGTGGTATCCCTGTCAATAAGAGCGAAAGGGTTTTTGAGCGGTTTGAGAAATTGAATGAATATTCCCAGGGTACAGGTTTGGGGCTCTCTATCTGCAAGTTGATTGTGGAGAATCTGGGCGGTAAAATCTGGGTGGATAAGAACTATAGAGAAGGGGCACGATTTGTGTTCACTCATCCGTTGAATAAAAAATAATAGGTGTAGTATGAAATATTTAATATGTTTGGCGGCTTTGCTATGGGCCGGAATAAAGCTGACGGCAGCTGATAATGTGAAAGAGGTAGAGATAAAGATAATAGAAACGAGTGACGTACACGGTAATTTCTTTCCTTATAACTTTATAGAGAGAAAAGAGTGGAACGGAAGTTTGGCGCGTGTTTATTCTTATGTCAAGGAGCAGCGCAAGTTATATGGAGACAATTGTATTTTGGTTGATAACGGTGATATCCTTCAGGGACAGCCTACCGCGTATTACTACAATTTCATCGACACGGTTTCTACTCATGTGGTAGCCGAGATGCAGAACTTCATGGGGTATGCGGTGGGCAATATGGGAAATCATGATGTAGAAACCGGACATGCTGTGTATGACCGCTGGATAAAGCAATGCAAGTTCCCCATATTGGGAGCCAACATAGTGGATAATGCCACAGGCAAGCCTTATCTGAAACCTTACGAAATAATCAACCGCGATGGCGTGAAGATTGCCATTCTGGGCATGATTACTCCTGCCATTCCTTCTTGGTTGCCCGAGAAGCTGTGGAGCGGACTTCGTTTTGAAGATATGCAGGCATGTGCCGTCCGTTGGGTGGATATCATCAGGAAGAAAGAAAAACCTGACGTGCTGATTGGTTTGTTCCACGCCGGAAAATCAGGTAATGTACTGGGCAGTGTGGTGGAAGATCCTTCTATGGACATAGCCAAGAAGGTGCCGGGCTTTGATATGGTATTGATTGGACATGACCATACACGCGCTTGTGTGAAAGTTGCCAATGTCAAAGGAGACAGTGTGCTGGTGATTGATCCGGCAAGTAATGCGAATGTGGTATCCGATGTGACGCTGAAGGTAAAGTTGAAGAACGGAAAAGTAGTGTCTAAATCGGTGAATGGAAAGCTGGAGGATATGAACAAATATCCGGTAAGTAAAGAGTTTATGGCACATTTTGCTCCACAATATAAAGCGGTCAATGATTTTGTATCGCAGAAAATAGGAAAGATTTCGAGAACGATTTCCACCAAAGACGCTTACTTCGGCTCTTCGCCGTTTATAGATTTGATTCATAAATTGCAGTTGGATATATCGGGAGCGGATATTTCTTTATGTGCTCCATTGTCTTTCAAGGCCGAAATTCCTGAAGGCGAAATACTGGTGAGCGATATGTTCAATCTGTATAAATATGAGAATATGCTTTATGTGATGGAGTTGAGCGGTAAAGAGATTAAAGGTTTTCTGGAAATGTCATATGCCATGTGGACCAACCGGATGAAAGACGCCAATGACCATTTGTTGTTATTCAAGCAACCGATAGAAGAGGGTAAGCGTGCTAACTTTGAGTATTACAGTTTCAACTTTGATTCTGCTGCCGGCATTAATTATACGGTAGATGTAACAAAGCCTCAGGGCGAGAAAATAAATATCCTGAGTATGGCGGACGGCACTCCGTTCGATATGAACAAAATGTATAAAGTGGCGTTGAACTCTTATCGTGGCAATGGCGGTGGCGATTTGCTCACTGTAGGAGCCGGAATAGCAAAAGAGGACTTGTCCAAGCGTATTGTCTTTGCAACGGATAAAGATTTGCGTTACTATCTGATGCAATACATCGAACAGCAAAAGAACTTGTATCCGCACGCTATGCACCAATGGAAATTCATTCCCGAAGAATGGACTGTGCCGGCTGCGAAAAGAGATTATAAGTTGCTCTTTGGAGAGGACAAAGAGTGATTTCTACAATAATATAAGATATTGAAAACAAGATTTTTTTGTCTGGGAAGATTTGAGTAAGAGAAGGTACATATTAGCTCCGTTATTTCTGCTGGCACTGTTTCTGACGTACCAGGTAAGCATCACTATGTTTACTCACGTACATATCATTAACGGTGTGATGATTGTACACTCTCATCCTTCATCGGGCGACCATCATACACATACTGCGGGGCAGGTGATAACCATCGCTCACATTGGCTCCTATCAAACGATTGAACCGGAGGTAGGGGCAAGCTATGTGACTGTGGAATGTCCGGTGCTGTATGTTCTGAGACTGAATGCGAATACTTTCCGCCCTATTGCGCCTCACACGCATTGCGTTCACCTGCGCGCTCCTCCTGCTTACTGTTGAAATATTAAAACTTGGTACGAAAAAGACAATTGTCTTTTTAAAAAAGGTCGAAGTCTTTTTTGAAAACTTCTTGAAGTTTTCTGAAACGCGATATAGAGACCTTATAGAATCCTTTTATTTATAATTTAACAGTAAGACAACTTAATAATGAGACAATATATTTTATTGCTCGTGCTCATGGTGATGGGTGCGGGCATGACTGTGTACGCCGAAGATGTAAATCCTGTGAAAGTTGGTAATGTAATTTCCGGTCACGTAATAGAGAAGGGAACGGAAGCAAGCTTGCCTTATGCCACTATCTTGATTGTAGAGACGGGGCAGGGAACTGTGTCGGATGAGAATGGGGAGTTTGTTTTTAAGAAGATTCCGGCAGGAAAATATACATTGCGTGTGCAATTGTTGGGCTACGAGACTCAGGAAAAGAAAATAACCGTGAGCAATGACTTTACGGTGGACGTACACTTCCTGATGAATGATGACAGTATTTTGACCGACGAAGTGGTGGTCTCAGCTAATCGGAATGAGGTGAGCCGCCGTGTGGCGCCTGTGGTGGTGAATGTGATGAATTCAAAGCTATTTGAAACTGTAAACTCTACGGACTTGGCTAAGTCTTTGAATTATCAGTCGGGACTTCGGGTAGAAAATAACTGTCAGAACTGTGGCTTCCCCCAAGTGCGTATCAACGGACTGGAAGGGCCTTATTCCCAGATTCTGATTAACAGCCGTCCGGTGGTGAGTGCATTGTCGGGCGTGTATGGGCTGGAGCAGATTCCGGTGAATATGATTGACCGTGTAGAGGTGGTGCGCGGGGGAGGTTCTGCCTTGTTTGGTGCGAATGCGGTGGGCGGAACCATCAATATCATAACAAAAGATCCGGTAAGCAACTCATTTCAGGTGTCGTCCACCCTGTCGAACATGAATGGTAAAGTGTGGGAACAATATATGGGTGCCAATGCTTCGTTAGTCTCTAAAGATAACACCTACGGCATTGCCCTCTATCAGTCATATCGCAACCGTAACCCTTATGATGCAGACGGAGATGGGTTCTCCGAATTGGGTAAACTGAATATGAATACCTTCGGTTTGCGCACCTATTACCGTCCCACTCAGTTCAGCAGAATCAGTTTGGAATATCACACGACGAATGAATTCCGCCGGGGTGGAAACAAATTTGATTTGGAACCTTTTGAAACGGATATCACAGAACAGACCAAACATGTGATTAACAGCGGAGGGCTGAGTTACGACATCTTCTGGAAGGAGTACAAGCATAAACTGTCCTTCTACTCGTCTGTTCAGCACACTGATCGTAACAGTTATTATGGTGCCCAGCAAAATCCCGATGCATACGGCAAGACAAAAGATCTGACTTGGGTTGCCGGAGGTATGTATGTCGGCAATTTTGAAAAAGTGCTCTTCTCACCGGCTACCTTTACTGCCGGCCTGGAATATCAGAACAACTCTTTGCACGACATCATGTTGGGTTATCATCGGGATATGAAACAGGATGTGCGCATTGCCAGCGGGTTTGTACAGAACGAATGGAAAATGAACTATTTCACATTGTTGGCAGGTTTCAGAGTAGACAGTCATAATCTGATTGATAATCCTATCTTCAGTCCGCGTGTGAATCTTTTATATAAACCGACTGAGAAGCTTCAGGCCCGATTAACTTGGTCTACCGG
The DNA here is from genome assembly GCF_021730445.1 of Phocaeicola faecalis. Classification (GTDB taxonomy): domain Bacteria; phylum Bacteroidota; class Bacteroidia; order Bacteroidales; family Bacteroidaceae; genus Phocaeicola; species Phocaeicola faecalis. Next base: position 51,526 of record NZ_JADNRM010000021.1, read on the forward strand.
TTTTCGTGCTCCGCAGGCGTACGATGAAGATTTGCATGTGACTGCTGTGGGAGGCGAAGGTGTGTTGATAAAGTTGGCGGATGGGTTAAAGCCCGAACATTCCAATAGCTTCAGCGGTTCTGTGGATTGGACTGCCAATATAGGACATTGGCAGACTAACCTTTTGCTGGAAGCTTTCTATACAGGGCTCGATGATGTGTTTGTGTTGGAAAAGATAGGGCAGGATGAACAGGGAAACACCGTTAAAGAGCGTCGTAATGGTAATGGAGCTCGCGTATATGGTGTCAATCTTGACGGAAAACTTGCTCACGGACGGGATTTGGCTTTACAGGTGGGCTTTACGGTTCAGCGCAGCCGTTATACCAAATACGAAAGCTGGAGCGAGGACGAGCATGTGGAGCCGACCAAGTTTATGCCCCGTACTCCCGACTATTATGGTTATTTCACTTTGACCAGTGCTCCTTTTAAGAACTTTGATATGTCGGTGTCGGGCGTATATACAGGACGTATGCACGTTCCCCATCTGGCACCTGACTTTAGTGTGATACCCGAGAATTATGAATACAGTTATATTCAGCAGGACGAATTGGTACATACTCCCGATTTTTTTGATTTGAATCTGAAATTGAACTATACCTTTGTGCTGAACGACCACATCAAGTTACAGTTGAACGGCGGCGTTCAGAATATCTTCAATGCTTTCCAAAAAGATTTGGATAAGGGAGGTTTCCGTGATTCCGGTTATTTCTATGGCCCCACACAGCCACGGACTTATTTCATAGGAGTAAAGATTACGAATTAATCTATCGGTCTGTTCCGGTCGGCACATGGCCGAAAATGTTGTGGGTCATGAGGGTGTGTCGAAACGCTCATAAACTAAAAGTCGAGGGTGTGTCGAAACTAAACCGGCCTATCCCATCGTCAGCTGTAGGGGCAGGGTTTGCCTGCCCGAAGACACAAAGTAAACTGTTTTCGGGCGAGCGAACCTCGCCCCTACGAACGAAACGACAGCATTATCCACGTTTTGACACAACCCCGATTTCGATAAAAGGGAAGTTTTGACACATCTTCATGACTCGCGTTTTTTCTTGGAGGTATCATAAGAATATGATTCTCTTTTGCAGGATGGATGCTATTTGTTGTTTCAGCAGCGGTGCATTGATGGGCTTGGACATATATCCGTCAAATCCGTTTTCCATTGCTCTTTGTTCGTCAGATGCATAAGCAAAAGCGGTTATGGCAATGATAGGCACATCAGCAGATAGCTTCCTTATTTCTTTGGTAGCTTCATAACCGTCCATTCTCGGCATATTTATGTCCATTAAGATGATTTGAGGTTGGTGTTCCTTAAATTTTTCTACTGCTTCCTGACCATCCCAGGCATGAATAAGGGAATAATCTTTCCGCAGAATAGACTGGAACAAGCGGTAGTTGCTTTCGTTGTCTTCGGCTATCAAAATGGTCAGCTTGTCTTTTTGAACGGTAATCGGCTGAAATTCTTCTGTTTTCTTTTCGCTCAATTGAGCCGGTTGATAGGGGATGGTAAACCAGAATGTAGAACCCTTTCCTTCCTCTGATTCCACCCCTATCGTTCCATTCATGTGCTCTATGATTGTCTGACAGATAGAGAGCCCCAGTCCTGTGCCTTGTGCAAAAGAGTTCAGTTTGACAAACCGTCCGAATATCGAATTTTTTTTATTGGCAGGGATGCCGCATCCAGTGTCTGTGACATGGAAGTATAGCATCTTACCGCGTATCTCGTATCCGAACGTGATGCTTCCCTTTTTGGTAAACTTTATGGCATTTGTGAGGAAGTTATTGATAACCTGCATAAGCCGGTTCTTTTCTGTACGAATGAAGCAGGAGGAGAGAGGAGTTTCTGTAATGAGTTGCACCTCACTTCCTTCCATACGGCATTGGGTGATGTTTTCTATTTCCTTTATGATTTCGTTCAGGTCTACATTCGAATAACTGAACTCCAGAGTGCCGGCCTCAATTTTTGACAAGTCTAATATATCACTGATAAGTTGCAACAGCAGTGTATTATTACTTTCGATAATATTGATGTACTCCTGTTTTTCCACTTCCTCTTCTGTTGAGGCCAAAATATTTGAGAATCCGATGATGGCATTCAGAGGAGTACGAATTTCATGGCTCATATTGGCGAGGAAAGCAGATTTGAGGCGGTTGGATTCTTCCGCACGGTCTTTGGCCGACAACAGTTCTTTCTGCATCATCTTTCTATCTGTAATGACCAATGAGGAACCGACCAATGTGAGCGGTCTGTTTTGTTCGTCTCTGGTCTCGACGGCAGCCTGTGCTTCCACCCAGTCGATTTTTCTTCCGGCCTTTCCTTTGTTCAGTACGCGGTATTCTTCTTTCACCTTACTGATTTTTCCTTCTATTAAATCATGGAAGGCTTGTATGACTCTTGGGCGGTCTTCTTTAAGTATCTTAGAGAAATACTGTTCTTCCGACACACTTAACTGCTCTTCTTTGATGTCTCCCGATATGGCTGTCATAAGAACCGGCCGGTTGATATCACATAGAATGGAGTGTTCCTTCAGATTCCATTTCCAAGGGATGATATTGGCTATTTCCAAGGCCATGGATAACTTATGGTTGGTAGAACTCAACATCTGTTGTGCGTTATGCAGCTCTGTACTGTCGAGACAGAAAATGTCCACCGTATCCTCTTCCATAGACGGACTGAGCACGATATCATAAAACGTATCCACATCTTTAAAGTAATAAGGGAATGTGATGGAACGTTTTTCCCTCAAGGCTGTTTCCATGAAACGAGTAAATTCCCCCATGGATTCAGGAAACAGTTCGGAGCCTTTTTTCCCGATTATGTTTTCCTTTTTCTGGAAAGAAGTCTCAAAGAAACGGTTGACATCACAAAAAATTGTTTCGACAATATTTCCATTTTCATTTCTAATCACTTTCTCTTTCATGTAGAGGATAGGCATATTGTCGATGAGGTTTGTGTATCTCACTTGATTTTCGAATTCTTGTTTTTGTACTCTTTTGAGCTCTTTCAATATTCGTATGCGCTTTTGCTGAATCATAGCTATGAGTAAGAAGGTTATGAATACACCAATAATCGCCCATCTGTATTTCTTGAAGAAGTTTTCCGGTTTGTCATAGAATATGGTATCGGGTGGACACAGTTTAGGATGAAGGCCTTTCTGGGTTAATGTCATGTAATTGAATGTCGGGTGCGCGTTTGTGGGCGAGAAGAAAGGAATGGCCCTGGCCGGCTTTCCGTTCAGTATTTGCTGTATTTTCTTAAAAAGCTCATTGATAAACAATTTCTCATTATACATATATCCTCCTACCATTCCGCCATCGTCCATTCCCGCATATCGGATAGAGAAGAGGGGAGCAGCGATGCTGGAAAGGCTTCGATAGGCATTAATCAACATCTTTTTCGATGTTAAAGTCTCTGTAAACCAGGTAGAGGTCAGAATACCAGTTTCTTTATCGGCATTTCTTAAAGCATCATATAGTTCGGGCAAAGTATAATTATAAGAGGATATGAACTGGTACTGAAGAAAAGGATATTTTTGATTCACTATATCCTGTAATTGCTTATTGTATTCAGGATTGGGATAAATGCCATCTCCCAAGAAGATGAGCTTTTTCATATTGGGAATCATGTGCAGCATCAACTTTACGCTTTCTTCCAGATAGGCGGGAGTATGCATAAAAGTAATATTGTAGTCATCCCTTAAGCTGTCTACATAGATTTTTTCTTTGGGAGTTGCCGTATCCTGTTTCCTGTAATACTCTTCCGCATAGACATAAGGGTCTGATCCGCATACCAAAATAGGTACATCTCCCCATATTTCTTTCACCTCTTCTCTGAAGACCATGCTCATACTTCCCAGCATAATCAATAATCTAGGAGGGACTTTTCCATATTTTTTCAGCAATAACTGAGGAAACTTGCTGGCCATGATTGAGTCATTGACCATCAGGAGGTTCAGGTGCTCAATATAGGCATCTATTTCTTTGATTTCAGCCATTTTATGCATAATAGGGGCTGTGAGACTGTTGCTCCATGGGGAAGACTCGTTGTAACTGTTCAATATAAGTACATAACCATATTGGTTACTGTCTTTATTGCTGGCTTTACCGGAATAAGTACAGGTAAAAAATAAACAAATACATACGGCCAGTATTTGTAAGAATTGCCTTGATGCGGCTATGTGTTCTTCATTCATTGCAGAAAATAGACTCTTTATATTATACGCTCTGTTAGACTTTTCCTACAAAAGTAAGACAATATCAGAGAGTTAGTTAGAAAACTATCATAATTAACAAATATTGGCTCTGTTGGCTAAGCTCTATTTTAGTTCCTGTTTATCAGTATTTTCCGTAAAAGGGAAGTTTTGCTAACTTATATGGCGAAATTGCCATTTTTGGGGCCATGGAAAGTGACTAATTTTGCAATATCAGAAAAATGATAAAAACAGATAAATATGAAATTAATAAAATCAACCATTACCGCCCTTAGTTTGTTATTCACAGTAACAGCCTGTGCAGGCAATAAGGAAAGTAAAAATCAAAACATGAAAGGAGAAAATATGGAAATTGTTCATTTAACCAAAGCAGAGTTTCTGAAGAAAGTATATAACTATGAAGCCAATCCTAATGATTGGAAGTATGAAGGCGACAAACCGGCGATTGTCGATTTCTATGCTACATGGTGCGGCCCTTGCAAGGCATTGGCTCCTGTATTGGAAGAGTTGGCGAAAGAATATGATGGAAAGATTTATATTTATAAAGTAGATGTAGATAAGGAAGAAGAATTGGCCGGCGCATTCGGCATACGGAGCATACCGACTTTGTTATGGATTCCTCAGAGTGGAAAACCGACTGTAACACAGGGGGCGTTGCCGAAACCTGAACTGAAAAAGATGATTGACGACACTTTATTAAACTCTAAATAACGTGAGTCCGGGATAAGTGTTTTTTGGGGGAGGGAGTCTCCACAGTAACACACAAGATTTCAGTTTAATAAACCAAACGGAACGATAGGTATTTCCTCCGGCGAGCTGATACATTCTTTGCAGCGCACCGTTATATTCATTAATCATTGCCGTCGACTTGGTAAACAGTGACACTGATTTGTTGGTTTCTGGCACTGATTTATTAATCGATGGCAGAAACTAACGAATATATCAAGAGCCGATTGGCTTTATGTATGGAGTCTAATTGCTTTTCAAAGGTAAGGATGATAGAGTATTATCTGGCAACCGGACTTCTTTCTATAAATTCTTATGCCGAACTCACGTTAAATAAATGTTCTCGTAAGCAAGTGGAGAAGATAGGATATGAATCTTTTGTCCTGTCTTCTTCTTTATTAAAGTAAGTATGCGTATATTTATACCGACAATAAACTATGAATTATGGAATACCGTTTTAACACACCGCTCAATGGCAATATAGCGATGACTTACCGTTATCATGAGGATACTGCTCTCCAGCGTGATAAAAGCTTGTATAAATTTGTATGGGTACAAAGTGGCACACTAGATATAGAAGTAGACCACGTGGTGATGCACCTTGAAAAAGATGAAATAATTTCGCTTACTCCTTTGCATCATGTAGAGGTGAAAAAGGTGGAGGGTGAATATCTCACCTTCTTGTTCAATAGCAATTTTTATTGCATTTACGGGCATGACAATGAGGTATCATGTAATGGTTTCCTGTTTCATGGTTCGTCCCACATCATGCGCTTGCAGCTCTCTTCGGCTCAGTCGGAACAATTGAAAAGCATCATTGATATATTCACTGGTGAATTCGGTATTAAAGACAATCTGCAAGAAGAGATGCTCCGCATCATTCTGAAGCGTTTCATTATTACTTGCACCCGCATAGCCCGTGAGAAGTTGGATGTGGGGCAGGATAAGGAAAAGAGCTTTGACATTATCCGCCAGTATTATGTGTTGGTGGACAATCATTATAAGGAAAAGAAGCAGGTGCAGGACTATGCCGAAATGCTTTATCGCTCTCCAAAAACCTTATCCAATCTGTTTGCTGCCTATGGTTTGCCTTCTCCGTTGCGCATTATTCATGAGAGGATAGAAGCCGAAGCCAAGCGCTTGTTGCTTTACACCAGTAAGAGCGCAAAAGAAATAGGTGAGATATTAGGCTTTGAAGACTTGGCCGCTTTCAGCCGTTTCTTTAGAAAAATGGCGAAGGAAAGTATCTCCGAATACCGGAAAAAAGAGAAAGAGGGAATAATTGCAAACTGATACGGCAGAATTGCCATTTCACTGATGGGAAAATCTGCCGACCTTTGCAGTGTAAGTTAAATCCTAAAAAAATAAAGCAAATGATGGCAAAATTAAATTCTCTGTTTACTGCATTTCTGACGATTGCAGCTTCAACTCAAAAGTTAGGTATTAACCTGATTCGTGTGGCAATTCTGGTGATATTCGTGTGGATTGGCGGTTTGAAATTCTGGAATTATGAGGCCGAAGGCATTGTGCCTTTTGTGGCCAACAGTCCTTTTATGAGCTTCTTTTATACTAAGAGTGCTCCCGAATATAAGGAGTATAAATTGAAAGAAGGCGAGTTTAATGAGACCAAACATCAATGGCATGAAGAGAATAACACCTATGGTTTTTCTCATGGATTGGGCATTTTGATTATGACCATTGGCATTCTTACCTTCTTGGGTATTTTCTCTCCGAAAATCGGTTTGATAGGTGCAGGCTTGGCTATTATCATGACATTGGGAACGCTGTCTTTTCTTGTGACGACTCCCGAAGTATGGGTTCCCGACTTAGGTAGCGGTGAACATGGTTTTCCTTTGCTGACAGGTGCCGGCCGTTTGGTTATTAAAGATACGGCTATCCTGGCAGGTGCGCTTGTCGTGCTGTCGGATTCGGCCCGGGCGATATTAAAACAACAAAATAAAGAATAATCCTCCCACTAAAAACAAGTAAGATTATGAAGCAATATGATGCAATAATAATAGGCTTTGGCAAAGGCGGTAAAACATTGGCTGCTGAGTTGGCCAAAAGAAATGAAAAGGTGGCTGTTATTGAGCGTTCCGATAAGATGTATGGAGGTACCTGCATTAATATTGGATGCATCCCTACAAAGACATTGGTTCATCAGGCAAAGCTGGCTCCGGCAAAGGCGTCGTGGGAAGAAAAGAAAGCCTATTATGCTCAGGCTATCGCTCAAAAAGAAGAGGTAACCTCTTTCTTGCGTCAGAAGAATTATCATAATCTGGCAGACAATCCCCATGTTACGGTCTATACAGGTATTGGTTCTTTTGTGAGTACGGATGTGGTGGAAGTGGTGACGCATGATGAGACCTTGCAGTTGCAGGCTCCCCGGATTTATATCAATACAGGTGCGGAGACTATTATTCCGCCTATCGATGGAGTGAAGGATAATCCGTTAGTATATACCAGCACTTCCATTATGGAACGGAAGGATTTGCCCGAAAAACTGATTATTGTAGGTGGCGGTTACATCGGTCTGGAGTTTGCGAGTATGTTTGCTTCGTTCGGTTCGCAGGTAGTGGTGCTGGAAGGCAATTCCGAGTTAATCTCCAGAGAAGACAGGGATATCGCATCCGTTGTGAAGGAAACTTTGGAAAAGAAAGGCATTGTATTCTGTCTGAATGCCAAAGTGCAATCAATCCATGAAGGGAAAGTAGTCTACCGGGATGCGGTGAACAGTGAACTGCATTCATTGGAGGCTGACGCCGTATTGTTGGCGACAGGGAGAAAACCGAATACAGCCGGATTGAATTTACAGGCGGCTGGAGTGAAGGTAAACGAGCGTGGCGCTATCATTGTAGACGGGCATTTAAGGACAACCAATCCCAATATCCGTGCGATAGGGGATGTGAAGGGCGGTTTGCAGTTCACCTATATCTCATTGGACGATTACCGTATTATCCGTGAAGATTTATTCGGCAATGGCAGACGGAATCTGAACGACCGTGAACCGGTGAGCTATTCTGTCTTTATTGACCCTCCTTTGTCGCGTATCGGATTGAGTGAAGAGGAGGCCAGGCAGAAAGGGCTGAATATTAAAGTCAACAAACTTCCTGTAGCGGCTATTCCTCGTGCACGTACTTTGGGAGATACGGCCGGCCTGTTTAAGGTAGTGGCAGATGCAGATACCAATCAGATTTTGGGATGTACTCTGTTCGGCCCTGAATCCGGCGAGGTAATCAACAGTGTGGCCATGGCAATGAAGACCAATCAGCCTTATACATTCCTTCGCGATTTCATCTTTACACATCCCAGTATGAGTGAGGCTCTGAATGATTTGATGAACTTTTAGCAGAATATTCTCTGTTAAATAAAGATAAAATAGAAGAAGACTTATCATTTGTATAGAAGAAAATATGTAGTTTTAGTGTGTTATATAAGTAAAACACCTATTATTAATGATAAGTATCAGAGAATTAGATTTTTATTATAAATCAAAGGAGCAGGTATTAGACCATATTTCTTTGAATATACATACAGGCATCTATGGGCTGTTAGGTGAAAACGGAGTTGGTAAAACCACTTTGCTTCATCTGATAGCCGGTTTGCTTTTTCCAAAGTCCGGGCAAATATTCTTGCAGGCCGGTAAAAACATTTACGAACCTTGTTATCGTATGCCGGAAGCAATGCGTCTGCTGGCCTTTCTGCCTACCGATTTCAGAATGCCTTCGACAAGCATTGCATCGTTTGCCCGTTATCACTCTCCTTATTATCCCGATTTCAGTGAAGAAGTGTTGGAATTGAATTTGAAAGAGTTCGGGTTGGAACCTTCCCAAAAGCTCTCCCGACTTTCTTACGGACAGCAGCGGAAAGCGATGCTTGCCTATTTATTATCCCTCAATACCCCGATTACATTGTTGGATGAACCCACCAACGGATTGGACATCTCTTCGCGTTTGGCATTAAAGCGTATGTTGGCACGTACAGCTTCCGATGACAAATGCCTTATCATCTCCACTCATCAGGTGAGTGATTTTGAGAATCTGTTCGACCATCTTGTCATCTTGGGTGAGAATAGGGTATTGCTTGACAGTTCGGTAGAAGAAATCACTTCCCGTCTGCTATTCGCCCGCACAGATGCCCTGCCAGCACAGGCTTTGTATTCCCATCAGACAGTTTGGGGATATGCATCAGTGGTAGAAAATGAGATAGGAGAAGAAACTACTCTTGAGTTGGAATTACTTTATAAAGCTGTTCTGCAAAATCCAGACCGCATTCGTGAACTATTTTCTAAAAAAAGGAGGACTACCTATGTTTAGCCTGTCTAGATTTATCCTGTTAGAGAAGAATAAATGGCGGGAGACTCGTATCCATTTGGGTGTGATGGCTGCTCTGACTGCCATTATCTATTTTATTTGCATATTGGTAGATTTTAACAATAACAGTGATATGGCCGTCCAGCAGACGTACGGACATCATGCTGTCATATTTGTTTTGATGTTATTGATAATGGCTCCCTGCTTTCTTGAGCCTTCCATTAATAAGCGTAACTCTATATTTGACATTCTTTTACCCTCTACCACATTGGAAAAGTTTCTTCATATCTGGTTGAAATACCTTGTTGTCATCCCTGTCTTTGTCTGGCTGGTGATGCAGGTGCTCAACGGACTGTTCGGTTTGAGTGGTGTTCCCTACCTACAGCATTTGGCATCGGATACTTCCTTTGTCACCTCCGTTCGTGTGGACCATATTGGAATGTTATGCCTTGTTCAACCGATTTTCTTTGTGGGGTGTGTCTGCTTCAAGAGTAAGAATCTGCTGAAGTCTTTTGGCGTTTTGGGAGTCCTTATGCTTTTGTTTGTACTGATAGTCAAACTCTTTGGTCTTATGATACCCGAAGATACCAAAGGCTATGCAATGTGGAATATAGCCTCCTATGCAGAGTGTAATTATCCTCTGTCTTTTGCGGATACGATGTTGCTTGATGCCGGGAATATCCTTTTCCCCATTCTTTATATCATATCCTCGTGGGTAGCGGCTTATTTTATTTTACGTGAAAAGGAGGTATGATACAATGGATTTTAAAACCAATAAACCTATCTATCAACAAATTGTAGACTTCTGTTTCAGCAAGGTGTTGACAAAGGAGTGGAAGCCCGAGGAACGTGTTGTCTCCGTCCGCGAGTTGGCTGCTCTTCTGGCAGTCAATCCCCATACGGTGCTGAAAGCTTATGAATTCCTGCAAAGCGAAGAAATTATATATCCCAAGCGGGGTATGGGGTTCTATCTGGCAAAAGATGCAGGAAAGAAAGTGATGAAACTGCAGAAGAAAGATTTCTTTGAAACCCAGTTGGAAGATACGTTTAGAGTGATGGACTTATTAGGTATCAGCATAGAGGAAATAGTAGAACGATATAAAAAGCAAAAAGAATAAAGCCTATGAAGAAATATGCGGCAAAAGCGATATGGGCGATGATAGGGCTCTTTATACTTGGCACTTGTGTAAAGATGTATGCATTAGTTCACGGATTGAATGTTGCCCTTTAGTCCTTTTCTGTATTATTAGCTAAATATCAGATAATAAGATGGATATACCTTCTTTGACAGAGAGGGGAAGCCCTTTGTATTTTAAATTTATAAACTGTTAAATACGCAAACCATGATGAAAACGAAATTTATTTTACTGTTAATGACCTTGATTGCCACAACATCCTGGTCACAGAACATCAGTATTAAAGGCCGAGTGTTTGAGACTACTTCCGAGCCTGTTCCGTTTGCTACCGTTTCTGTGTTGACCCCGGATTCCGCTTTGGTCACCGGAACTACTTCCGACACTAAAGGAGACTTTGTCGTGACGGGATTAAAGAAAGGCGATTACCTCCTTTCCATTTCCTATGTCGGCTATATGCCGGTCGGGATAGAACTGAAGAATCTGGTGAAAAACATAGAGATAGGAGAGGTGGTTTTGCAGGAAAACTCCGTAGCCTTAGCCGAAGTAACGGTGTCTGCCAGCAATATCACTCAGAAAATCGACCGTCAGATTATCCTGCCTACCGAGAGCCAGTTGAAGCGCTCCTTTGGCGCCTATGACCTGTTGAACAATATGATGATTTCCCGCTTGCAGGTAGACCCGTTGATGAATACCATGAGTGTCAGTGGCGGAGGGAGCGTGCAGGTTCGTATCAATGGTGTGAAAGTGACCTCGCGTGAGCTGGCAGCTGTTCGTGCCAAAGACGTCCGTCGTATCGAATATATCGAAGACCCCGGTAAGCGTTACGGCGATGAAAATTTGGGAGCTGTGGTCAATATCATCTTAAAGCAACGCGAGACAGGTGGACGTATCAATCTTCAGGCCACCGATTCTCCTCATGTACTGTGGGGAGAGAACTTTGTATCGGGCAAGTTCAACTATAAGAATTCGGAGTGGGGCATTGACTACTTCAACAAGAACTCAAAAAATCACTACCGCAAAGAACTGACCGAACATTACGAGTTGGGTGACAAAGTGATAGACCGTGTACAGGAAGGAGTGGACGATGCTTCCGAACGCCTTACCCTGCACAATGACATCAATTTGAGCTATAACCTGACCAAGTCCGACAAGTATATTTTCAATGCTGTTTTCCGCAATAGCATAGAAAACGTACCTTACAATAACCAGCTCAATCGTATGTCCACCCCGGGCAGCACAGACTATATCTTCTCGCAGTCCAGGACACACACTTCCAGTTATTCACCATCGTTAGACCTCTACTATCAGCTCGTCATGCCCCACGACCAGAGTTTGGAAGTCAACCTGACAGGAACGCTGATTAATACCACCAGCAATCGGGATTACAACGAATATACTCGTGCTGACGAAGATTTGGCAGGCATTCAGACCTATGTGGACGGAAAGAAGCGTTCGGTTATCGGTGAAGTGGTTTACGACAAATCCTTTAAGAATATAAAGCTAAGTGCCGGTGCGCGTCACTATCAGATGCGTGCGGAAAACACATATACGGGTACCAATCCGATTCTGTCCGAGATGAATCAAGCCCAGACCTCCGCATTCTTTGAACTGCAGGGAAAAGTGAAAGACTTCACTTACGCCGGGAGTGTGGGGATGACACGTGCCTGGTTTAAAGAGAGTGGGGAAGACCATCAGTATTTCACTTTCACCCCTACCATACGTTTAGGGTTGAACTTACACAAAGCCGGTTTCCTCCGTTACCGTTTCAATGTCAGCCCCTCCATCCCTTCGCTCAGCTCGCTCACCGATGTGGAACAGGCATTGGACACCATCCAGATTGTTCGCGGAAATCCTCTGTTGAAGACATTCCGGAAATACTCCAATTCATTGAATTATAATCTTTCTTTCAAGAAAGTAGGAATAAACTTCAGTGCCCGTTATAATTATTATGACAAACCCATCATGGAGAGTCTTTATGTAGAAGATGGAAAGTTGGTGATGATGGACGAGAACCAGCGATATTTCCAAGACTTGAACTTCGAGCTTGGTGTAAACGTCAACTCCCTGAGCATCGGCAGTCTGAAAGATTTTATGTCACTGGGCCTTTCTGCCGGATACACCGATACATGGTCACGCGGAAAGAACTATAGTCACCGTTATGACAATTTCTATTGCAATGCCTTCTTCTCATTACAATATCGTCATTTTATGCTGATGGGGCAGTATCGTAAGTTCCAGAATGCTCTTTACGGCGAGACCATCCGCAAAGGGGAGAACCAGACCGTATTCATGCTTGCCTATGCACGCCAGAACTTTCAGGTGGGAGCCGGCATCATGTTCCCCTTCACCAACAATTACCGGACGGGCGAAGAGCGCATCAGCCGGATAGCTCCTTATCATTCTTGGCAATACGTGAAAGAAGCCGGACAAATGGTAATGCTTCGTCTGTCTTACGGCATCGAGTTCGGACGCAAACATAAAGCGGGAAATAAGAAGCTGAATAATGTAGATAAAGAAAGCGGTATTATCAATACGGACCGATAAAATAAAAGCGATAACGTCTGTTTATGTAAGAGCAGACGTTATCGCTTTAAAATATCATGGATGGATATGATTAAATGTACATATTTTAATTGAGAAATGCCATTTCCTTTGAATTTATTCGTTTATGCTAAAACCTTTTCAGCATCAGTGTAGCATAATCGGATTTCAAAATCAACTCCTTTCCGTTGGCCTTCACCACTTCAAACTCTGTNGTGACATCCTTTTTATCATCGCTTGTGGCTTTTCTTCCTTTGAAGTCCCTCATCCGCACATTTCCATTCTCCTCATGCTCAAACCGTCCGATGACCGGCTTGTGCGGTGTGCCGCTCTGCTTGGCTGCTATTTCCACCACCCACAGCTGGATACTGTAATAAATCCGATTACACACATGCACCTTGCCGTCAGCTGCCGTTGTATATTCCACCAACTCCCAGTGCCCTTCCATATCACTGTCGATAGCCTCCTTCTGGCATCCTCCCATGACGAGGCACAGCAGGACAGCCGCCACCACTCCCGACAAAAACTTTAATCCGCATCTATTTCTCATATTCCGAATCCTCCTGTCTTTCTTACC
>NZ_JADNRM010000022.1 GCF_021730445.1 Phocaeicola faecalis
CAGAATTCGGATAAGAATCCTTTCTTTCCGGTTTGAATCTGCGTATTACCTCAAGTCGCATCGTGGGGTAAGGGGATGGTGGCTACATATTGATGTTGTGCTGTTGCTTTTTACTGAAAGCTGCTACTAACGACTCATAAATCTACCCTTAATCGTGTATTGGATGATAGTTGCGGATTTTAGGAACATAAGTATATCGGTTAAAGTTCTGCGACATATAAGGCATTTGCACATACGGATCCGGAGAAAGGAAACGGCCTAATATCGGATCATACAATCGAGCATTCATATTAACAAGCCCGAATTGTGTAAGGTGTTCATGCCCTGTATAACCTCTTCCTAAGAATAAAGTCGGCTGCTGTTCATGAGTATATACTGCTTGTGTAACCGGATTCCGTAAACGTCCCCAAGCATCATAACTCAACTCTTGAACTAATGCACCATTAGCATCCACAATGTGGGTAATACTACCTAAATAATCACGAAGAATATAATATATACCTTTGGAAGAACCATCTTTTATATATACCGCTCCCGCACCATAAAAATCACTAAACAGATAGAGTTTTTCTTTTGAAGTGGAAGTCTGGTCCAGTTCATAACAATTGCCCAAATAATAACGGGTCAAAATGTTATTTCCATTCTGTGAAAGATTCATTTTTACCCTGTCATACTCACCATTATAGGTAAATGTCGCCACTTGGCCAGAAATATCCCAAACAGAGCCATCTGGAGCCTATAAAAGTGCTTTTGAGGGGATGCAAAAATGGCGACCATTAGATTCAATATGATCGCCATTAAGATTGAGTAATAACATTGTCTATATAATTTCTCTCTGTTTTGTCTGCCACTCTCTATGTGCGATAATAACATCTTGTCGTTCTTTTTCGAGTAGTGCTTCGGTTTCGGGAGTGTAGCCGAGGAACTCAATACAGCCTCCATTATAGCCTGTAAGTTTGCAGCGGATACCTGCTTTCTCCAATTTATCCATTCGTTTCTGTGCGGTCTTGGCACTTGAATAAGATAATGGCCAAAAGTATTTGTCGCCACTATGTCCGTAGGAGTCTTCACCGAGAACCATTTTGCCTTGTAATCGCTGGCTATTGTGGAAACTGAAGTAGGCACCTCCTAATGCTTGGCGTATAGCCTTGTGTGTAGCACCTTCGGGGTGCTTGAATACATCGGGTTTCTTACCCTTGCAATCCAATTTTGGCAGTTCTACCTTGTATGGTTTCTTGTAGGTGCCGACTCCCAATGTAAGGTAGAAGTTTGTGCAGAAGTAATCTGTCATAGGATCGCTGTCATCGAAGTTATACGACATCACAAAGTCGCAGACATTCTTCATTACCTCTTTGGCTCTGTCGGTGAGTGTCTGATCTCCATCAATGTTATAGTGATTTACATCGTGGTGGAACACTACGCCCTTATCCTTCTTGAATGCCTCGAAGTCTGCTTTGATAAGGTAGATATGGATAGAGTTATAGTGATGCCTTGATACAGAGAACTTGTATTTTGGATAGGTCTCCTTTATCCAGTTACGCACTAATTCCACAATCTCAGGAGTGTGCTGTCCTTGGTAGTTGCGACCTTTCCAACGATACTCGTTATATACGAAGTCGGTATACTCTTTTGCCGATGCTCCTGCATAGTCATTCTCATAGCCTGAAGCATTTGCTGATATGGTGGTATCGTTCTTCCATATCTCATGGAGTCGTTCAAACTCCACATTTATCTGCTGCATCACTTCTGTACTACCACCTTTATCGGGGTGGTTCTCCAATGCCAAGCGGCGGTACTCCTTCTTGAGTTCCGCCAATGAATGTATATTCTTAAAGTAAGCCATAGTAGTAGATGTTAGTAGGTTAATACCATTGTGAAATACTCCATACACTCGGCCTCGATGCCGAGACCACTGCAAGAGAGTTCAATGTCACTCTCTTGCAGGTCGTTTACCTCTTGCAGTTCTCTGAGGTGGCGTATCTCGTCATTCAGATACTCCTTTGCAGTTGCTTCATCGCAGTTACACGAGCCACATATTCTTTCAATGATTTCATTCTCAGCCATAGCAGTAAGTATTAAGATTGTGATTTGTAATAGAGTCCTCTTTGGGTGTCATAGTCCTGACCATTCCACCACTCATTACACGCATCTATGAAGGATTGTGAACCATCTTCCGATGAGTAGTCAGCCTCGTGCAAGCCGGTGATGCTCTCCAGTGTAATGAAGTCAAGGTCTTTCCACCAATTCTCCATTCTTTGCTTATACTCGCTCAGTGTGCAGAAGTTTTGGTTTTCTGCACATTGGCAACACCATTTGCAGTCGGTGTCGTCATCATCTACATCACTGAGATATTCTGCATTGTTGGCATCTACCCAGGCTTGAATCTCTATCTGTCTGGAGCCACAGCTATCACATACAAGAATGTCATCATCGTGTGGTTCCTCTCTTGTAGCCTTGCCGTCATAGAGTGCCACAGCACGATTGACAAGCAGTTCGCGGTTGTTGTCCGAGAGTTCGGCATAGAATCGTTCTGCCGCTCCGAGTATTGATTTGCTTGCAAGGGAGTTCCACTTCTCCCAGAAGTGCTTATAAGCACCTCCGAAGGTAATCTTGCACTCTTCCTCGCTCCAAGCATTCCACATATAGTAGTGGAAACTCGATACTGCATTTACAGGGTCTAATCTCATAGTCGTAATCATTAAGCGTTATTATCTCTGTTCTCTTCCAACTGTTGCCATATGGCATCGTATATCTCATATAGCCAGTCGATGTTCTTTGCTCCGAGTTCAAAGGGTGTGGAACAAGTCACCTCATTGTTGCCAATCTTGTCGTGAGCAATTACCGTCATGCTATTGTCCGTTACCTTGACACCCATTACTTTGCACTCGTATGGGTCTCCGTCCCAATTGAACCATATTACCCAAACAGGATCATCCTGTTCTTCGGGAAAGGTTATTTCTGTCAGCCCGTGCGAGTAGAGCAACTGCCTTATGGCATCAATGATGTCCTTACGGAGTGTCTCTATTCTATCGGAGAAATCCATCTTCAGACGCTTCGGCTTTTGCTTCTTCTCCAACTCTGTGTAGGATAGAATCTGCATATCGGGGTGAACATCGAACTCCCAATCCACCTCATCATCATCGAGTGTAGTATGGATATCTCCACCCAGAACCAGCCCGCAATCTCTTGTTACCATTGTGCGTGCTTCATTGCGGTCATCTGCCGCTACGGTGTAAGTCCCCTCGAAGAGGTATCTTACCTTTACTTCAATCTTTTTCATACATTGATGTTTTTATGGTTAATACTGATTTAGCTTGCCGGAACAATGCTTACCTGCTTACCAAAGAAGGAGTCGCATACGCCATAGACATGCTTGATGGAGCAGTCATACTCGGAGCGTTCATTGTCAAGTCGCAGGCGGAAGCCATAGCCATCCTTGCGAGCCTTATCCAATCGGATTCTGACATCGTTTTTGAGTTCCATCTCTATCAGACTGCCACCGCCATACATCGAGCTGAATAGGCCGCAGGTGTTACCTTTTGGGATAATGACCTCTTTTATTTTGAAGTCGGCATCGTAGAGGTCGCGGAGGTTTACAAGACCTATGTAGGTAAGCAGGTTGGCACCACAGCAGGAGTTCTCCAATTCTTGGCAGAAATCCTCGTAGGATACCTGCTCCTTGCCGTCACGATACTTCTTGTTCGGGAACCTACCATATACGGTATAGCCTTTCTCCGTCAATGCCTTCTTCACCTTTGCAGGGTTGAGGCGAAGGGTATCTATCATATCTCCGAAGTAACTCTCCTTGTAGCGGAAGCCACCTTGCGACTCCAACCAGCAGGAGTTGATGCAGTCGTAGTTGGATAGCATCTCCACCCGTATAGGAATATCTCTGGTATTCTTGATAAGGTCGTTTACCGTTGTGGAGTCGTCACGCTCGCGTATCTCGTCCCTTATCTCATCATCGTGTTCCTCAAAGAAGGCTTCTACCTCGTCCTCCTCAAAGTCGTGGAAGTCGATGCAGTGGCTCTTCAGTCCTTTGATAATCTCTAGTGTTGCCTGCTCCTCGGCATCCTCATACCAATCCTCGACCTTTGACCACAGATCTTCGCAACCTTGTTTTTCAAGGCATTTCTGTAATAAGTCTCGGTTCTCATCAAAACTTTCCCGATAGTCCACCCATACGAGGGTATACTTCTCGTCCATTATGCTTTCTACGAACTCCATAGCGAGTGTTTTCTTTGCTTCGTTCATTTGTCGTTACCTGTGTACGGCAGGATTCTGTTTCCCGTACATATGTCTATAAATGCGAAGAGCGACCTTGTGGCCGCCCTTCGGTTACTCTTTACCGTTGAATATCTCTTCGTATCTCTCTTTCTCCATCTCCGTTTCACCCTTGAAACTGAAATGTGCCGAATATCGGTATCCTGTTCGAGGATTGCCTCCGAACTTTTGGATAGCCATATCTATCTCCCAATCCACTTCGCCTATGCCAAGTGATATGCGGTCATAGTGCAGCAGGTGGTGAGCCAGTCGCAGTGCAGAGTCGGTCTTTCTTTCGTGCCTCAGATGGTCGAAGGCTCGTATCGCTATTTCTCTGTTGGGTACCTTGATTGTCGTTTCCATATTCTTTGATGGTTAGTTGAATACTCTCTCATCATTCTCTTTATCCCTTGCTGCAAGCATACAGAACGGCATATCCAGTATGCGGTGTGAGAAGCACATATCGGAGTTATAGTCCGTGCGTTGCCACAGCGTGAACCTCTCATCGGCAAACGACCATCGGAAATATCCCGACAGTGAGCCGAACTGAGGGTTTACATTCCTTGCTATGAGATACCTGTTCACATCCATAATGTGCTTTGCAATGAGTATGATGTTGAGTATCTCCACAAATGCCAACTGCGAGTATGGGTCAATCGGCATTACCGGTCCTTTGAAACTGATTTCCATATATCCTTTATTTTAGTTATAGTTATCATCGAATATCTCATACTGAAGAGGAAGCATATCGCAGAAGTTACCCGATATGCCCGTATATACCAAAGCATCATCGGCGATGTCGGCAAGTTCCTCTTCTGTCTCCTGTATGGAGTTACCGTATATATCCTGATAGTGCGATACCATCATATGCGGATCATCTGAGGTTATGTCATATCCGAAGTGTTCGCTCCAAGTGACGAAATACTCCCTTTCGTTCTCGTCGAGCCTTTCCATGGCATCGCGTATCTCGAAGAAGTTGGGACATATCCACTCTCGGTTTATCAGCCTGTCGGGTATGTTCTCCCACTTGGTATATCGGTACTCGGGTTCCTCTTCTTCGGGAAAGAGGTCGGAGCAGGCACAGAGAAATTCTCCCATATCGCTGTAGTCGGACATCTGCACCCAGTAGTCCTTGTACTCTTTCCCGTCCAAGATGTGCTGTGTGGTTACGGCAACCTCGGCATTGCTTAAATCCATATTTTCCATAGACTTTCTGTTTAACTTGTTACTCGCTGGCTTCCCCAGCTGATATGTATCTTACCCTCGCTGTCGGTTGAGCGTATCAGCAGGCTGTCGATGACCGACATGGTGATGTCGAACTCCTCGAAGATCTCCGATTGTTCCTTCACTTCGCCTGTCTTGATGAACTCGTTGAGACGCTCCTTGGTGAGTACCAATGCCATCAGGTTCTGCTCAACAGAATCTTCGTAGGTGACATAGTGCACATCTTTCATCTCCTTGGAGTCGAGGCGTATGAAACGGAAGTAGAACTGCTCCATCTTGGGTATATTCCATTGCAGCGACTCCAGTATCACATCGTTGCAGGTGGGTATGTTTACCGAGCTGCTCAGGCTCTGCTGCGTGCATATCAGTATGCCGTTGATGGTGGAATCGAACTCCGTCACGATGCTCTGACGCTTCTTGAACGCCACATCTCCCTTCACGACATATATCGGTCTGTCGGGAAAGCGTTCACGGATATAGCTCTCATAGAGGTCAAAGGCGGCAAGTGTGGTACAGCCGATGGCTACCTTGCCAGGTATCTTGCGTATCAATGATTCTATGTATCGTGTCTTGCTCGGATAGTCATCTCCGTAGTATCCCGATATAAGGTGTGGTACCGAGCAAGCCTTGATAAGCAGCTTGATTTGTCGCATAAGTCTCAGTCCTGCATCCTTTTTCGTATCACCCGTGCTGTTGTAGTAGAGTTCGCATATACGGCAGAACTCCTCGATGATGACACGATAAACTTCATGCTCACCCTTTGAGGGGCTTACGGTATGTGTCCGTATCTTGTATTTCTCGCCTGCAAAGTCTCGGAACTTACGGGTGATGATGGTCTTGCCTATGAGGTCGAAGAGTTCATCCTTGTTATAGACATCCTGATTCTGCTTCTCAATGCCGAATACCGTTGCCTTACCCGGACAGTGGCAGGTTCGGAACAGTACATGACCTCTGAACGCTGGGAAAGGCTCACCGCAGTGGAGATTTCGTTCACACTCTATCTCCTTATCTCGATTCTCGTGATAGATGCTACTGCACCAGCAGGTCATATTGACCGAGTTGTTATAGAGCAACTCAAACTGACTGTATAGCTCTGCGATATTGTTACGGGTGGTTGTTCCCGTATCGAGAATCTTGTATTTGAGCCTGCGGAACACTGCCAGGATATGCTTTGTACGTTGTGATGATGGGTTGGTAATCTCATCCGACTCATCAAATACAAGGCATAGTTTCCTTGACGATAGTTTCACAAACCGCATAAGGTCACGTTTGAGCTTGCCGACCATAGAGGTGGATAGCAACAAGAAGATACCTCTCGGCACATCTTCAAGATCCTTGTATGTGCGTATCACTCTGTATCGCTCCTTGTTGATGGCGAGGAACGGAGTCCAGGTCATATTGGTGGCAATGGCAGGGGCAAGTATCACCACATTGCGTACCTTACCATATTTGAGCAGATACTTGGCTCTGTGATATACTGCCGCTGTCTTGCCTGAGCCTTGCTGCCAGTTGAGCAGAGCATATCGCTTCTGAAGCACAAGGTTCAGATCGTGTTTCTGCAACTGCGTGAACTCGCATACCTCACCATCCTTGTTTACGAAGGTGGCATTGTCAAGATACTCGGCAAGGGCATCGTCTGTTTCCATATCTGAGAAGGGTTGATTCTGTATATCATAGAGCCACTGCTTACGGCGGATAAGCCTCTTGGCTATGCGTATCTGTCGCATATTCTCTTCGGTCGCTATTTCGGGCAAAGGGAGAGTGCTGCTATCCAATATGAGGTCATTGATGCTTGTCGCCTTATGTTCCACCTTGTCAAGCAGTCGTGGTGCATACTGCTTGAGTTTGAAACCGTAGGAGGTCTTTACCAATGCCACCTCCTTGCGTGGCACGACATTCTGCGAGGTGATATACTTGCGTATGGTGGCCAGCACTTTGGCGGTGGTCAGCTTCTTGCGTTCCCACTCCTTCATCTGCTCGTTGGTGGCATTCTCAGGTGGCTTCTGGTTACGGAACTTGGTAACAAGTGCCGCAGCCTTGTCGATATGCTTGTTGAGTTTCTCGTGAGCTTTCAACTCATACATATACTTGGCGAGCTTGTACTCGAAGTGTTCCAACTCCTCCTTGTCTATGCGGTTGGTCTCTCGCATAAGGTCAAGACGCAGGCGGTGCTTCATATCGCGGGCGCTCTTCACACGCTCTTTGAGTTCTACCATAGAGACAAACTCCTCGGCATTGTAGGGATTCATCTCGATATGCTGTGAACGACGCAGGAAGACCATTATCTTGGTGTTGAAGTTATCTACACCTACCGATGAGAAGGCATGAGGTGCTAACCTTGTCTGTCCGATGAAGGAGAAGTCCTCGTTTACTCTTCCTACACGGCTCTTCTCCCAGAACTCATTTTGCATAAAGGAGGCTGGAACGATGATCATCAGGAAGCCTGCGGGATTGAGCAGATGATAGGCTTTGTCGATGTAATACTCCTGTGATAGTCGGAAGTCGAACTTCAGATTGAACGGAGGATTACCGATGATGGCATCAAAGCGTTGCTCGGAGTGGTACTGCTGTATGTCGCACTTCTCGATATGTGCATCGGGATAGAGATACCTCGCCACTGCCACAGCCTTGCTGTCTATGTCAAAGCCGTAGGCGTTGTGTTGGTTCGGCAGATGGTTGAAGAAGTTACCCATACCGCAACACATATCGAGAATCATCTCCGATGATGTGGGAGAGAGTACATCTACCATATCCCGACATACCTCGTGCGGTGTGAAGAACTGTCCCATCTCGAACTCCTTCTTTGCCTCGGCATACTCGTAGTAGCTGGCGAAGTCCGACTGCTTGAGGTTGTGCAGTCCTCCGATGCCTGTATAGCAGTTGTATATACTCTCCGCAGGAATCATATCCTTACCGGAGTTGATGGCAAAGAGAATCTTCTCGTTGATCTCTGCACGCTTGTTCTGCGGTATCTGTTGTGGTATGATGGCATACATAGCTGTAGTGATTAGAGTGGGTAATAACGAAAGACACCCCGCAAGCATAGCCTACGGAGTGTCATACATATCGTGTTGTCATCAGTTCTCGTCTCTCAGTTTGATTTCACCTAATCGGAGTCGCTTGAAACAACTCTCTGCCGCTGCACTGTCCTTGAATTTGACATCAATGCGGGTGTTGCCATAAAATTTGAGACTCACGGCATTGGTCGTTGTCAGGTCATACCATCGGGATATATCGACATTACGGGTATCAAGACCGATAATCATCTCGATACTGCCGCAAAGTACATCGTCTGCACCAAAGGCAATACCTTCACAGAAGCGGCTAACCTTACGGTCTGTTTCGTATGAAAACTTATAATCCTTATAACATTCGTAATGGAAAGAGTCCCAAGTGACAATATCGGGGAAGATGATTTTGTCCTTTTTTAGTTCGGGCTTCACCTTGCTCCAGTTAGATGGTCTGACTGTTTCAAAGAATCGTTTGATCAGCTCTTCCTCTGCCGTATCTCGGAAACTCTTGCCTCCGAGATGTTCGATAACCGCATCTACATATGTGTTATATACAGGTCGGAAGTCTATCGGCAGAGTCTTCTCATCAATCTTTGGAGCTTCAACGGAGACGCTGTAGGTGTTGTTGAAATAGCCGATGATGCGGCTGATGAAATTCCTGATAGCATTATGACGGCTATCCACCAACTCATTGATGTTCTTGAAAGGAGTAAACTCGTGATGGGTATAATCCTTCTCGTCATTATTGTACCGATAGTGGAGGTCATAGCTGCTTGTGGTAATCTTACCGTTCGGCTCGTGCTTGAGTTTGATTTTACCCTCATACTTCTCGGCTTCTCTCTTGAAGATGTTGTACCACCAGGCAATCTGGTCGAGCGTCTTGTACAGCTCGTTCTGCTGATTCTGGCAATAGATACGGTCTTGCTCCGTAATCTTCTCCTCGTTTCTCACTTGTACCTTCAAGATACCTGATAGCAGGTCGGTATGACCTGTTGATGTTGCTGATGTTGTCTGCATAATGATTAGTGTTAAAGGTTAGTATTTTCTTATTCCGGTTTAATGCGATAGAATGTAGAGATATGCTTCTCGCTATCCTTAACTATCTTGACCTGTTCAGGTCGGTATGACAACCTACGCTCTACGGCTTCGGCATCTACCTTGTTCCATTCGTCAAGTGTGAGGAACTCGAACTGACGCTTGTAGCACCATAGAACGAACAAGGTAGGGTCGGAACAGGTGAATATCGTTCCGTTGTGGTCCTTCACATACTCCTGCAACTCATCCTCATCACGGAACGCGATCTGCATGGAGTCGTACAGATTGCCTTCTTTACGCTTACGCAAAGTGATTTTCTTCCAATCTTTGGTTGTAAAATCTCCGTACAAGGGATTTGGCTCGGAATAAGCCCATAGAGGAACTTTAGCCTTGAATCTTACTGTTCCATTTGCTGTTGCTCCACAGTGTCCCCATTCCTTGAAGTCAGCTTCAGTCCAGCCTACAAATTTGAACTTGTCGGCATCTGCGTGATAGAACGGGCCACCGCTGACATCCACTTTGATGGCAGTGTCGCTTTCCCATACAAACGGAATAAACGGGTCGAGGCAGACATAGAATTTGTCCTCATGTTTCTTCTCTATCAGACCATGAGGATGATACTCGCCACCTTTCTGCGTATAAACAACTCTATCTCCAATCTTCGGAGTATGCCTTGAACGAGTGCTTTCTATTACCTCTACAAGAGAATTGACCATATCGACATCTTCCTGCGTCAATCCGTGATCACTGTCGTATGAAACATTCAGAGGTAGGAGTGTTTCAAGTGTGTACCTTTTAGCTTTTGACATAACATTATATATTTCTTGTTAGTCCGGCTATTCGGGGCCGGAGTTCCCAAACTACAGGCTCTAAAAGGTCGTGTTCTCGTCAGGCAAGGTTGTGTGGAAAAATACAGAAAGCCCCACGGGGCGAGGATGATTTTTCCACGACACCCGCAGGGCTTGACCTTGCTTGGACGAAAAGAACACGAGTTACCTTTGCCTGTGGTTTGGTGAACTCGGCTACGAAATAATGATATATTTTTTCTTAATAATCTTTACTTTTTGAATTATCGTGATATTTATTAATAAAAAAGATTTTATATGGCAAGATGTCAATGTAAATCACGATTAAAACCTGTAAGTGTTCGAGATTATACTCGTTTTCGCAGAGGCATATGGGAATATGTTAGGACGCATTGCAGGAAACTTCCAAGGAGAAGTTGATTGTGGCATTTGTCAACGAGGTGCTCATAAATCGTTGAATAGAAAAAGGGGCGGTTCTAATTAACCGCCTTCTCTACTATAGATATGATAGTTTTTACTAGTACGCACTAATAATTGGAGAAAAAATCGTATCTTTGCACTTAGAAAAGAGTTATTTGAAAAGCATGAGGAATATAGTGTAATAAAACAAGTTAGCAATTTCTTATCCATTGCCCATTCTCATGCAAGTTCTTCTTAATGGTTTGATACTCAAAGAATCTTAATCAAACTACATCAAATATACAAATTTATATAGAAAAGGAACCCTGAAAAGGCTTGTTTTTTAAGAATAAATACATATTAAGCGAAAAGCTGTACGCATCAGCCTTTCTCGCTCATCTCTTACATCGTTCACCCAACACTCCGGCAAACATATCTATTTCTCTTTTGGAAATATTCAATCGTGTAGCCAACTCTCGCCATCCATTTACGGCTTCAATTACCTCTGAAATAATTTTTTCCGCTGTTTTCCGGTTAAGCATATAATCTTCGCAAGCATGAAGCAATGAACTCAACTCTGCTTTGTTGGAAGTTGATGAGATGAGCAGGCTTTGATACTCATTCAACGTAGGATTCATATCGTATGCAGGAGAAAGCGTCCAACCTTTTGCAGTCAAAAGAAAGCCATGATTACGGAAATGGTCATCGCTATTGCCGATGCAGATATTAAAAGCCACACGATGATAGAGTTCCTGCAGATTATCGTCTACATTCGTACAGTTTTGGATTATGAAATCGACTATATCCAAATAACCATGTCCTGTAGTTGCATTGTCACCATCATTGAGCCCCAATAAAGTCATTGCAGAAGCAAAATGAATCCGTTTTCCTTCCCGGGTTCTGTCGAAGCGTTGCGAAAGCAAGGTGTGATATTTTTCTCCTGTAGCCATCACTTTGGTTTCCGCGGCATTTATACCGGCTTTCACGGCAAGAAGATGACTAAAATGTTCCCAAAGCCCGGCATCATAATCATCTTTACGTGAAGGGAACTTGGCGATATAAAGCGTTTTATCCGTGTCTATCACACTGGCTTTGGGCCTTGCACCACCCAAGGAAGACCCCGGCTGTACAAGTTGAGCAACCCATTTCCTGTCAGGAAGAATATTCTCCTCTTCGCTTTTCTCAATTTCTGCACCGGCTGCAACCAACTCTCTAATATCCGTCAGAGGTGGGATTTTCAACGACTCACTCATATTTATAAATCCTCCGTCTTTTGATTCCTTGAAACGGAAAGCACCCATTCGGGAAAAATCATCGGTGCCGGTCAAAAAGTCGAAAGAAGATAGCCTTCGTACCGGTCGTTTTTCTTCCTTCGCTGCAATCTGCTCTCGCCGCAACAACAATGTACGTCCCCAACGATCCGGCAAAGCATCAGAAAAACATCCGAATATATCTTTCTCCGGTTGCGTATGTTGCTGTCCCGGATAATTATTCAGGTCATCGCACAGAAACAAATCTACGTGTTTTTTCAACCACGCATCGCTAAATGTGAAACAATAGCTGTCCGAACCACGAAGAGATTCATAGCCCAACTCGCCAATGAACTCAACTTCCTTGAGCCAATCAAAATCAGCATATACATATAGCTTCTTCATCATTTACTCCTTTTTTGATGCACGTTCCCTTGTCTTCAAGCTCAAATCTTGTAAAGCTTTTCCCAATTTATCTTCTTTGGCCAACCACAGAATATCAT
The DNA here is from genome assembly GCF_021730445.1 of Phocaeicola faecalis. GTDB lineage: Bacteria > Bacteroidota > Bacteroidia > Bacteroidales > Bacteroidaceae > Phocaeicola > Phocaeicola faecalis. Next base: position 12,492 of record NZ_JADNRM010000022.1, read on the forward strand.
CGTCAAGCTGTAAAGCATATAGCACTCGCAAGTAGATTCCGATTGCTACTGTCGGTACACCTTTCTCTATTCGGGACACGGTTAACGGTGAACAGGTAGCACGTTCTGCCACCTGAGCCACGCTCAGATTCCTGCGTAAACGAGCCAATTTAATCTGCTCTCCTACAACAGACATCTTCTGCTCTAGTTTTCGAGGCAATTTAGTCCCCATTGTATTCTTTGTCATACTCAATATATCATATAATATGCAAATATAATGCTTTTTATTTATTTAATGATATGTTATAGGTAAAATACTGCAACGCCACACAAGTATCATGCACATAACACCTGAAAAGGCTTGTTTTTTAAGAATAAATACATATTAAGCGAAAAGCTGTACGCATCAGCCTTTCTCGCCTGAAAGTTTGAGCCGTTTATCTCTCATACTCTCACCTTACGCGTAACAAGTTAATTATAAACGTGTTATATGGTGATAGTAAAAAACATTTGCTCTCACCTATGCTCTCATACTCTCACCACATTTTGAAATACGCCTCCGCATAACATACTAATTGTCAACTACATACCTTTTATTTTATGAGTTTCCCGGGGTGATGTAAAATAGGACGTTTTAAGCGTTTTTCCTCAAAAAGTGTACATGTGCACCTTCATGGAATGTAACGGTGCACAAAGTCCGGGCAGAGGTAAAAAGACTAAGGTCTTTTTTAAAAAGCTCGTTATCTTTTTTAAAAAGCTCTTGGTCTTTTAAAAAAACGTCCTTGTCTTTTGGGAAGTGCATCATTTCACACGTTAGTACGCGTAAGCCTGTACGTACGTATGCGTAGGTCTGTACGTACGTCCGCATAGCCTCACGCTTACGTATGTATATCCTCATGCAGACGTACGTGTAAAAAGAGGGCTCTGACACGGGGATGAGTCTGCAAGTTTTGTCTTAATATCAGAATAAGCAGGGCTGCTTCTGTTTCTTATAAAATTCAAAATCCGGGTACAGCCTCTGCTGTCCCGGATTTTACCTTGCGCTTTTCACAAAGAGCAAGTTTCTTCTAACATCTTTTATTGTACTGTTTATTTCTTATTTCCAAATATAGCATTGTCTTTTCTTTTTTTAGCGACTTCTTCCAAGTTGGCACCGGCTTCGGAAGAACCTAGGCTCTGTGCCTTCTTGAAATTAGTCTCTGCTTGGTCGAGGTCTCCCTGCAACAGATTCAGCACGCCTCTGTTGTTCAGCGTTGCACTCGCTTGTGCATCAGCCTTGTCCAGATAACGGGCTGCCTGTTGCAAGTCACCTCGTTGGAGTTCGATAGCGGCAGCGTTTATATTCGCTGTTGGGTCATCAGGGAACATGCGCACTGCCACATCGAACACTTCGTTGAATTCCTTACTGCCCTTTGCATAGGTCTGAGCCACCAGGTACATTTCCTGCAAGCTCAACTGCTGGGGACGTGTCTTTATGATTTGTTTCGCTTCTTCTACATTAAATCCGCGCACCACATAGCGCACTGTGTAGTCTGAATGACGCAAGCCCGGATAGCAGTCCTGCAACAGTGAAGCGTATATCTTGCCACCATCCAGAGCTTTGATGCGTCCTTCTTTGAAATCAAAATCATTTTCATCCTTATCTATTATGAACAGTATTTCGTCTTTGCGCGGCAAATTGCTCTTTGCCACATAGTCACGCAGGCCGACCCAGTCTTCGGCTACCGAATTAACCCGGAACAGGTCTGACTTGAAACCGTAGGAGTCCATCACATACTTCTTCAGCGCCTCGGCACGGCCTTGAGCCAGACGAGCATTGGATGCATAACGGCCTTCGGGAGATGCATAGCCGGTGATGTCTATCTCGGTAATCTGTGTATTGGCATCGTTCTTCACCACATCTACCGTTGCCTTAATCTTTTCGAGTTCGGAAGGATTGCGGCGGTAGTCGGGATAAATCTTTGTCTGGTTCACCGGAAAGTCGAGATAAGCCTGACCTTCTTCAGCACGGTTTTTGATGGCTTCGACAGCCGGAGATACAAAAGCTACCATCGGCTGCACGGTGTAACGTTCCAAGTTGGCACGAGCGATGAGGGCATTGCTCTCTTCCTTCTGGCAGTTGGCACAACCACGTACATCGGCCAACAGCTCAAGCTCTGCACCGTTCATCCACTTTTCGTAAGGGATGCGTGCCGAGTAATTCACCGTTTGTGATGTTCCGTTCTTGCGGCGCAACACCGAGAAGGCATCCGCAGGAATTTCATGATTGCGCTGCTGCACGATATTGCGTGTGCGGCCATACACCCAAATGGCAGGCAACACCTTATTATAACTGTTATCTTGAGTCTTCAGCACCGGAGTGAGTGTAGCCACACGGTTGGAAGATAGCTGCATATCGGCCGGAAGGGTAACATCCATTCCTATCATCACCTGGCCGTTGTCACCTATCAGGATAGAAGGGTTAGCAACCTGAACCCGGCTGCCGCACAGATTCTGTGCACCTGCCGGAAGCACCGGCAGCAACAATGTTAAAAGGATATAGCGTATCAGTTTCATAATTCATCTGTTTTTAGAATATATAAATAAGGTTGAGGGCAGCCTTGGTAGGACCGAAATAGTTCTTATGAGATTTCTCTACCATGTCTCCACATTCTTCACACTCATATTTCTTATAGCTCACGTATGCATAGCCGACACCTATGGTTGCACCCAGGTTCCAATGACGCCCCAATACAAACTGGTAACCGTAACTGATGCCACCGCCATAGAACCGACCTTTATAACGATAGTCTTTCAAATCATCAAAAGGCGAGAAAGGTAAATCGATGCCGGTGGTGTGATAAGCACCTCCCATCAGATGGGCACCAAAGAAGTGGCCGTTGAATTTATCACAAAGCCAATAGCGGAGTTCAGGTTGAACCATTGCCAGTTTCAGCATTTTATTGTCGCTGTACTTCCATGGATTGTAATACACCGGTATATCCAAGGTCAGTTTCTTGCTCAAACCCACTTCTACTCCCAAATTCGGTATGGCAACTGCATCCATCGCCACATTGGTCTTAACAGCTACCTGTCCATACATATATAAGGAAGAAGCCAGCAGACACATCAATACAAATAAAGTTCTTCTTATTACCATATTCATTTCACCTAAAGTTGTTTTCTACTGCTGCAAAGATAGGCTCTATATTTTTAACAGGAAGTTGGCGAATTAGTCTTTGTTAAGAGGTAGTTTCGGCAAAATGCAAAGTAGCCCCGAAATTAATTCACCCCTCATCGGGATAAAGTGTCGGGAAATTATTCACGGAGAATTATTCATTGGGATGAAAGAAACACCGATGGCGTTTCTTTCATTCGGCACCTGTATTTCATTCATAGTGAATAATACGCCGCCTTATGCCTAAAACACCCCTGTTTTGTTCAACAAGGGGCGTTTAATTCATAAAAAGAGGGTGTTTTCTTCAAAAAATCTCTGAAATAATTTGTTTATTTGAAAATAATACCTACTTTTGAAGCGAATGATAATGGGTCAATCATTCAAACGTATAAGAAATAATAAAAAAATAGTTCTATGAAGGCAATTTATTTATTAATTGTCACACTCATCATGATGAGTTTGGCATCCTGCACTGCAGAAAGTAGTGACCCCGTTGACAACTCAAGTTCAACGTATTTTTTGGAAAAAACGTATGGCGCCAGAAGCGTTACATACGAGGAAAACAATTCTGACAATTTGAATCTAAACGATTTACCTGCTATCAGTTTAAAGGAAGCAGATGAAATCTTGTCGAATCTTCGCAAACATACCAATGCGAAAGAAGAGCATAATGTATTGGCTGCCGATAAGGGCAATCAAACTTTGCTGAAAGTGATTACCAGCCAGACAATCAATGGCAAGTACACCTTCACAATTCAGCTTAACCTTACCAGCTATGCCGACGGTGACTTATATTACAACGGATATAATGCCGAATGCAGTTCCTCACTCATGAAATGGTATGTGAAAGGATTCAGCTTGGCCAGCGACAACAGTGAAGGCAATTTTATTTTCCAATCAGAAAGCTATATTTATATGAAGGTGGCAGACAATGGAATCAAATATATGCAGGTTCCTGTCAGCATCCGGGGTACTTATAACCCGAAGAACCATGACGCTTCATTCACTTATAAACTATAGGTATCAGATTCTATAAATCAGTTAGGGCTGAAAAGATTGTGAGGTGATATTAAGCTCTATGAAGGGAAGGAAGAATCTGTATGCGTGATAGGTGCACATGGGTTCTTCACTTCCTTTCTTTTGAATTATTATTTAACGTATGACACTTCAATGGTATATCATTCAATCATAACACACTGATTTACAATACAGAAAAGAAAACTATGATTGATATACCGCTCATCATGGCAGCAGTATGCGGCCTGACTAATCCGACTTTTTAAAAAGTTTCTAAGCTAAAATATTGATTATAACATATTAAAAGTCTATTTTTGCAGATATCCTTAAAATAGTCTAAGAAAGATATATGACATAAGCATATAGAACCGTAACCGTAAGTGTACTATAGATTAAAATGAAATGAAGGGAATATGAAAAGAAGCGGAACATTAACGACACCGATTGCAGGGCTACTTGTAGCTGTCCTGTTAGTAGGTATGGGAGTAACCAAAGCTAAAGCACAAAGCTTTTTCCGACAGACGGGAATCCAGTTACTTACCAAACAAGAGGGATTAAGCAACAATACACTAACCGAAATCTATCAGGATAAAGATGGATTTCTATGGTTGGGCACGGATGTCGGTCTAAGCCGCTACGATGGAATACACTTTCACAACTATAATTCGGCAAGCAAAGAGCCTCATTCCATTACCGGTATTTACGAGACTTCCGACAAGATGATTTGGTCACGAATAACCAATCTGAACACATTGTCGTGTTTCGACAAAATGAGGGGATGTTATATGCCTCTCACCTCGTCTACCCCGGAGGTGCTGGAAGATATTCATGACTTATGTGTAGTAAAAGACAGGATATATGCCATCACCTCACAAGGAACGGTAGAGCTGAAAGCCGAATATGAAATTGACAAGATGAACATTACACCCGCTCCCCTGCCAAATATAAAAGGTACACCCTCCAAATTTTACGGCTACAATAACAGCCTCTATATACTTACCCGCGAAAACAAACTCATATTCTATAACCTGACAGAAAAGAAAGGTGAATCACTGGACTGCACCGAACTGGGAATAACCAATGCAGAAGATATTGACAATATACATATATATAATGAATACTTGTGGATTTGCAGCCACAACAACGGAGTGCTCTGCTATGACACAAACACAAAGGCTACGCGCAAACTGGACAAAGGAGACCATACGCACAGTGTGCAAGACGCATGCGTCCGTGATATCATACAGGCAGACGACACTACTTTCGTCATGGCATCGGGCACTTCATTGGCGTTAGTCAAATTTGAGAATAAAGAGTATCTGAAAGCTCCCATTAAAATAATCAACTTGATTGAAAATGATATTTATTACGAACCTATCATCAAAAACAGAATCACGCGCATTTATCTCGACAAGCAGAGCCAGGTGTTATGGGTTGGCACTTTCGGAAGAGGGTTGCTGAAATTAAATTTGTTGGGAGATAATGTAAACCGCATCCAACTGGACAATGAAATAAGGTCACTTAATGGAATAGCAGAAGACAGCAACGGATGTATATGGCTGGCTACCGACAACAAGGGTATATATAAAAGCCAAACAAAGAGTCTCTCGCCGAATATACAGTTCCTGCCATGGGAGAAAGCCGACAAAAATGGAGATTACTGTTTGTTTAAAGACAAAAACGGACACTTGTGGTTCGGAGACGAGAAAGGAGATATTCTCTTGATGAAACCTACCACCAACGAAATTGTTTCTTTTCACCCCCAGCCGGAAGAAACGGATAATCAGGTCTCTGCTATCAAAATACTTTTCCTCAACTCGCGCAACGATTTATGGATTGCAACAGAAAATGCCTTGATGGTATACGACCACCAAGGTAAAAACTGTTTGGCATATATGCCTTATACGAAAGAAATAGAAAAAATAACCGCCATCTGCGAGGATGGTGACGGTACCATGTGGCTGGGAACAGCTAAAGGATTGTTCCAGGCTGTGCGCGAAGGTAAGAAAGTAACACTGAATGGAGGATACGAACAGAAAAACAATCTGGTTCCGGGCAAGGTTATGGCTATCTATATGAATAACTATAATCAATTATTCGTATCATACGCTAACAAGATTATCCAAATCGACGGAAAAGAAAAGAATGTGGTGTCGACCATGCTTCTTGACAGAGATTTACCCAACGGACACATCGACTGCATGGTAGACGACCGAAACGGAAATACCTGGCTGGGCACCAATTCGGGCATTATAACCGTCAACAATAAGAACAATTCTTTCTATCTGTATGCCTTCCCCGAGAACTATTATCAGGTTTGCCGGCTGAACAACGGAAAATTACTGTGGGTAAACTCTACGGGCTTACTTTACTTTGACCCCCGACAGCTGAAAGAGACTTCCAGCAACCGAAAATATTATATCGCCGACATTGATGTGAATTATAACAAAGTGGAAATAGGCGAAAAAGTAAACGGACAAGTCATTCTGGATAAACCGGCGCATTTAATAGACCGGCTTACCCTAAACTACAACAATAACAACCTCGTGCTTTACCTGAGTGACTTGCGTTACGGCACTTCTCCCAATAGGGTGGAATACCGCCTGCTGCCCAATGACAAAAAATGGCGGTTCGGTGATTATGACCAGGTGAGGCTGAGTAACATCAAGCCGGGAGACTATGTACTCGAAATAAAGCCTTCCTATCCGATAGAAGGGAATGAGCAAATCACCCGCATCGCCATCACTGTCGGCAAGTATTGGGCCACTACCGGATGGGCGGTTGCAGGTTACATACTTATCATCATAATATCCATATTCCTGACTTGGCTCTACCTCAATAGGAAAGCACTGAAGCGGCAGCTGTATAAAGAAAAGGAAGTGCAAATGAAAGAGCGTCTGGAAGAGGCTACGGAGATAAGGGCGGAAGAAAAGAAGAATCAGCAAATGCGTGACCAAATCAGGTATATGCTGGCACGTGAACTGAGAACGCCCCTGTCACTGGTCACCGCACCTCTGAAAGAAATGATAGACAACTCGGCATTGCCGGAGTCGTTCCTGCAAAAAGTAAAAGTGGCCTATCGAAACTCAATCTGCATGCAGGACATTTGTAACCAATTGCTTAATATTCATCAGGAAGAAAACTATGGCCCTACGCTGAATGTAGCTCCATACGCGGCAAGCCGTATAGCCGACGAAGTGGTACGCTCTTCGTATGAGCTGCTGAATGTCAGCCCCATCAACTTGTATTACGACAAGGACAACAAGATAAACGCGGAAATATGGATTGACTGGCAAAAAATCATGTTTGTCCTCAAAAATATAATGTCGAACGCATACCGGCATATCTCTTATGCCGGTGCCGTCCGCTTTATTGTCAGCACCACAAACCTGAAAGGAAAAGAATACTGCCTTTTCACTATCGAAGATGATGGAAAAGAAGTGATTGAGGAATCATCTGTCACCTATCTGGGAGAAGATACTTATATCTCGCCGAGCAATTATCTGCATCCTGAACTGGGTATCGAGATTATGAGAAGAACGGCACTCGACCATCACGGAGATATTCAAATCAAGCAAGACAAAGAAACTGGTACTTCCGTCACCTTGTATATTCCGCTGGGCAAAGAGCATTTTGAAGGAGAAGAATATGTGGTATTCGTCAAACCGGGACACATGCAGGTAGACGACAGCCAGGCAAAGATTATCACTGTGGAGGACAAGAAGAAACAGGAACTGCAGGACAGCATCATCCCCCGACCGATTGAAAGTCCTGAAACGAAATATAAAATACTCGTTATCGAAGACCATGCGGATATCCGGCTTTATCTGAAAGTGTTATTCGGCGGAACCTATAATATCATTATGGCAGAAAACGGTGAAGAAGGAGTGAAAATAGCACGTAAAGAGATACCCGACCTGATTATTACCGATGTAATGATGCCTGTGATGGACGGATTCGAATGTTGCCGCATACTGAAAGAGGATTTAAAGACTTGCCATATTCCTATCATCCTGCTGACAGCATTAGTAGGCGATGAGGATGTGGTGAAAGGTATCGAACTGGGTGCCGACGATTATATCCTGAAACCGTTCAACCCGGAAATTCTGCGCACAAAAGTAAAACGACTCATCAAGAGCAGAGTGGAATTGAAACAAATCTATACCAAACTGCTGATGCCGTCTATCAGCACTATCGGAGATACGCAAGAAGAAAACGAAATTGCCATAGAAATTGAAGATCCGTTTGTCACACAAATCCTGAAAATTGTAAATGACAATCTGCAAAATCAGGACTTCAATGTGAAGAAACTTGCCGAAATGCTGAACATGAGCCAGCCCACCCTCTACCGAAGAGTGAAGCAGCTCACCAACTTTACTATTATAGAGCTGGTAAGAGGCGTGCGCCTGAAACGCTCGGCAGAGCTGTTGCGGACTAAAAAATATAGCGTGCAGGAGGTAGCCGAAATGGTGGGCTATAACGACATTCCAACCTTCAGAAAGCACTTTGTCGATTTCTACGGAACAACTCCGTCTACATTTAACAGCAAAGAAGAGACCGAAGATAAAAAATAAACGTTAACAGCCAAATATTTTTTCAACTAAAAATCGTACCTTTGCAGCCAAATATTAGGTATAGTATGCAAGACATTAGAAACATTGCCATCATCGCCCACGTAGACCACGGAAAAACAACGCTCGTGGACAAGATGATGTTGGCGGGACATTTGTTCCGCAACGACCAGACCAATGGGGAACTGGTATTGGATAACAATGACTTGGAACGTGAGAGAGGTATAACAATCCTTTCGAAGAACGTTTCAATTAACTACAATGGAACAAAAATCAATATTATTGATACTCCGGGACACGCCGACTTCGGTGGTGAAGTGGAACGTGTGCTCAATATGGCCGATGGATGTATCCTGCTGGTAGATGCGTTTGAAGGCCCGATGCCTCAAACTCGGTTTGTACTCCAAAAGGCATTACAACTCGGTTTGAAGCCGCTAGTGGTAGTCAATAAGGTGGATAAACCCAACTGCCGCCCGGAAGAAGTATACGAAATGGTGTTCGACTTGATGTTCAGCCTCAACGCCACAGAAGATCAGTTGGACTTCCCGGTTATCTATGGTTCCGCCAAAAATAACTGGATGGGCACTGACTGGAAAACTCCGACCGACAACCTGACAGCACTGCTGGATGCTATCATCGAACATATTCCCGCTCCAAAACAACTGGAAGGTACTCCACAAATGTTGATTACCTCTTTGGACTATTCATCATATACCGGACGTATCGCTGTGGGCCGCGTTCATCGCGGAACATTGAAAGAAGGCATGAACATTACTCTGGCAAAGCGTGACGGCTCGATGGTGAAGTCTAAAATCAAAGAAGTACATACATTCGAAGGTTTGGGACGCAAAAAAACCGATGCGGTATCATCGGGTGATATCTGTGCCATTATCGGTGTAGACGGCTTTGAAATCGGAGATACAATCTGCGATTACGAAAATCCGGAACCATTGCCACCTATCGCCATCGACGAACCTACCATGAGTATGTTGTTCACTATCAACGACTCTCCTTTCTTCGGTAAAGAAGGTAAGTTTGTGACGTCACGCCACATTCACGACCGTCTGATGAAGGAATTGGATAAGAACTTGGCGTTGCGCGTTCGCAAAAGTGAATTGGAAGACGGCAAATGGGTAGTGTCCGGACGTGGTGTATTGCACCTCTCTGTCTTGATTGAAACAATGCGCCGTGAAGGTTACGAACTTCAGGTGGGACAGCCGCAAGTTATTTTCAAAGAAATAGACGGAGTGAAATGTGAGCCGGTAGAAGAACTCACAATCAGTGTTCCCGAAGAATTTGCCAGCAAGATGATTGACATGGTAACTCGCCGTAAAGGTGAAATGACCTCTATGGAGTCTCAAGGAGACCGTGTCAATATTGAATTTGATATGCCTTCACGCGGCATCATCGGCTTGCGTACCAATGTATTGACTGCTTCTCAGGGAGAAGCTATCATGGCACACCGCTTTAAGGAATATCAACCCTACAAGGGCGATATCGAACGCCGCAGCAACGGTTCTATGATTGCAATGGAAAGTGGTACGGCTTTTGCTTACGCGATTGACAAATTGCAAGACCGCGGTAAGTTCTTTATCTATCCGCAAGATGAAGTATATGCAGGTCAGGTAGTGGGCGAACATGTTCACGATAATGACTTGGTTATCAATGTAACTAAATCAAAGAAACTGACCAATATGCGTGCGTCGGGTTCGGACGATAAGGCGCGTATCATTCCGCCGGTAATCTTCTCATTGGAAGAAGCATTGGAATATATCAAGGAAGACGAGTATGTGGAAGTTACTCCAAAGAGTATGCGTATGCGTAAAGTAATTTTGGATGAACTGGAACGTAAAAGAGCGAACAGAGGATAAGAGAAAACTGCTATATATCAAAGAGAGACGGCTCACTGTTGAACCGTCTCTCTTTTTTTATTATTCCATCTTAATGGTTTTATTACGTACTCTGCGAAGTATATTCTGCATATCATATACCACCTCAGGGTGCTGTAATGCCAGATTAGCACGTTCATTAATGTCTTTCCTCATATCATAAAGCTGAGGGGTACTTGAGTTACCGGTCTCAATTTTAGGTCCCCACTGTATCATTGCAGGACCATCATTCGGCTCAATGTATTTCCAGTCTTTGGTACGCACGGACAAAACATGATTAGCTGCCTGTTCAATTACCCAAGGACGGTCGGCATTGTCTGTTCCCAGCAAATTGCCGATGCGGTTATGGCTGTCCGAGGCACTGCCTTTGGGGAACTTGGCATTTACCAACGAGCCCAAAGAAGCCATCCAGTCAATCTGCGACATCAAAACATCCGACTCACGGCTTTCCTTAATCTTCTTAGGCCAACGCACGATGGCAGGAACGGCTGTACCTCCTTCGAATGCACTGTATTTATTTCCTCTCCACGGACCGGCAGGACTATGTCCGTTCAACAATTCTTCTGCTTTATCGTCATAACCGTCATCCACCACAGGACCATTATCGCTGGACAGGATAATCAGTGTATTTTCCGCCAAGCCCAGTTTGTCGAGTGTCTCCATAATCTGACCTACCGACCAGTCAAACTGCACAATAGCATCTCCGCGTACGCCCATCGGGTTCTTTCCACGGAAACGGTCGTGCGGGAAACGGGGAACATGAACGTCATTGGTTGCAAAATACATAAAGAAAGGTTCATCTTTATGCTGTTTGATGAAATCAATGGCATGAGTGGTAATGGAGTCTGCAATATTCTCATCTTTCCAAAGAGCTTTACCACCGCCTTTCATGAAACCGATGCGGCCAATGCCGTTTACAATAGCCATATCATGTCCGTGACTGGACTTCTGGTTATAAAGCAACTCAGGATTGTCTTTTCCGGTAGGTTCACCGGGGAAATTACCTTTATAACTCACCTCAATAGGTGCGGAAGGATCATAATTGGCCACCTTTCCATTCTCTATAAACACACAGGGAACACGATCGGCCGTAGCTGCCATAATGTAATGATAGTCAAAGCCCAAATCACCTAATGATGAAGGAAGAGGAGCATTCCAATCCTGCTCTGCAGTCTTGTCTCCCAACCCTAAATGCCATTTTCCGATGGCACAAGTGGCATATCCGGCGTTCTTAAACATATCTGCCATAGTATACTGCCCCGGTCGGATAATCATTCCCGCATTTCCAGCCGCAATATCTGTGTCGGGACGCCGCCACGCATATTCACCAGTCAGCAACGAGTAGCGGGAAGGGGTACTGGTAGCAGCTATAGTATGGGTATTGGTAAAACGAATACCTTCACTCGCCAAACGGTTGACATTGGGAGTCTGTACATTCTTTGCACCGTAACATTCCAAATCGCCATAGCCCAAATCATCCGCAAAGATAATAATCACATTAGGTTGTTCACGATTGGTCACCTTATTGTCTTTAGGAGTCTTGGCCTCCGCTGTCAGAGCAGAGCACAACACCGGTGTCAAAAGAGATAAAGCCAAATACTGTTTTTTCATAATACTTTAATATTTTAGTCAGAGACTAACCGCTTTACCAAAAGCAGTTAGCCTCATATTGTTAGAATTACTCACGCAAGTTAGGATTAATATTTTGTTCTGACAAAGGAATCGGCCATTTATAATCCTGAGGATTACGGAAATCTCTTCTTCCCACATACCAACGGCAATGTCCTGTCGGGTCTACAAACTTGGTAGAACCTGCATATTTTTCAGATTTGGGATAAGGAGCACCCCATACCTCACCGACAAGCACTGTTTCGGCAAGTTTCCAGCGCAACAAGTCCCAATATCTGATACCTTCAAAAGCCAATTCAACACGACGCTCGTTACGAAGCAATTCGCGCAATTTATCTGAGTTAGTTTCTGTAACAGGCGGCATTTTAACATCGGCACGTTCACGCACCTGATTAATGGTCTGGTTCAAAACGGTCTGATCAATGGTTTGTCCGCTTTCAATCAAACATTCCAAATAACTCAGCAAAACTTCTGCATATCTGATGACCGGAGTCACAGCACTATAGCTGTTCAAGTCATTGATTGGATTCTCATCAAAATATTTACGCCACATAAAACCGGTCTTAGATACTTCTGAAGAATAGTCCAAACGTTCTTTCTTTGACGCTTCGTAATCCGGGCTCATACGATATTCACTGCCCATGAAAGTCGCTCCATTATAATAAATGGTATAATCAAGACGCGGGTCACGGTTCTCACCTAAATTATCAGGGTTATAACGTGAATCGGCATAGCTGAACGGAGTTCCATCCTTAAACTCATAAGATTCAAATAATCCGGCCGAAGGATTGGACAGACTCCATCCACCGTCTTTTGCAGACAAGATATGCTGAGGAAGACCGCAACCGAAGTAGTTTTCAAGATAGGATATATAATAAATATTCTCTTTATTACCTACACCGGTCGAAGGATGGAAAAGTTCCCGATATACAGGATGAATTGAGTTATCACCATAGTCGATAATTTCCTTATAAGCGGCAACTCCGCCTGCCCAGTCCTGCATCAACATGCAAGTTCTGCCTAGAAATGCTAAGGCAGCCTGTTTGCAAGCACGTCCCGTCTCACTGTTTGATATGTCTTTAAAACGAGGCAGATCGGCTGCCGATTCTTTGAACTCTGTCACACACCACGACAGAATATTGGCTTGAGTCTCCTTTTCAACCGTATTCGCCTCTTCACCTGTCAGGGTTCTGGTCACTAAAGGTACATCCTTAAAATAGCTGGCCAGATAATGATACTGAGTGGCACGCAAGAAACGAGCCTCGGCAACCATTCGGGTTTTCTGTCCTGATTCAGGAGCATTGGCAATACCCTCCAAGAAACGATTACACAAACCGATACGCTTATAAGCCGACGACCAATAGTTCTTTACGAATCCATTGTTGTTCAGTAACTTTCCACTGGATATATTAAAGAATGGATTATTTTCTCCGCGACGGTCATAAGCATTGTCTGTCAGATGCTCCATAAACAACATACCATGATAAGACCAAAAGTCCGAAACATTATATTCCAAACCATTCGTGATACTACCTCTATATAAAGAAGTCAATGCCAATTCAGCATTCTTATCATCATTCCAAAAATTATCTTCCGACAAATCTGTCAAAGGATAACGCTCCAAATCACATGATTGAAATGAAAATGAAGCTAATAAAACAGCAAAAGCTATATATTTTAATCTTTTCATAAGTCATTAGAATTTTAAAGTTAAGCCCAAAGTATAAGTTGACATAGTCGGATAATATTGTCCATTGTTGTTCGTGTTTTCAGGATCCCACCCTTTACGATAACTTTTGAAAGTCAAAGGGTTATCCAAAGATACATAAAAACGTAAACCGCTTGAACCAAACTTCTTAGCTATATGATCGGGCAATGTATAACCTAACTGAACATTACGCACTTTCAAATAAGAAGCATCCAATACCCAGAAATCAGAAGCTAACGTATTATTACTGCCTGCATTAGACATAACCTCCAGACGAGGATATTCCGGATAACGGTTGTCTTGCTGCACATTCCAGCAATTCTCCATTTGCCATTTCTGGATATTACCTTCCTGATAGAATGCATGACCTGCATAAACAGACAGCATACCTTTCACTTTGGCAACTCCCTGAAGCAATACGCTGAAGTCAAAACCTTTGTATTCTCCGCCAAAATTCAAACCGAAAGTGTATTTAGGTATACGGGAACCCAAGAACACCTTGTCATCCGGTGTCACCTTGCCATCACCGGTGGTATCGATATAACGAATATCTCCGGCTTTAGAACCTTTGGCTATCGCAGTCTGATCATACCAATCACCTACTTCATCGTCGGTCAGGAATACTCCGTCCGTCTTATAACCATAGAACATCTGCATCGGATAACCGATAAACAAATCACTACCATTACCTACCATACCATTATTCTGGGTCACATTTCCCATACCCAATGTCAATACCTTATTGTCGATGATAGAGAAATTACCATTAATATGGTAATGGAACTTACCAATTGTATTTTGATGACCTATTTCAAACTCCCAACCTTTATTTTCCAACTCACCGGTATTTACCTGCGATACGCTTAATCCGAAGATAGAAGAGTAACTTGCAGCCGGCTTATACAATACATCCGTAGTCTTACGATAGAAATAAGAAGCATTAAATGTCAACTTATTATTGAAGAATGCTGTTTCGATACCGACATCGGTCGTACGAGTACGCTCCCACTTCAAAGCCGGATCTACATAGGTAGTAACAGCTGCTCCCTGTGTATATACTCCACCAAATACGTAGTTCTGTGCCTGGCCCAAAGAGTATACTGACTGATAAGGATAGTTACCGATATTATTGTTACCCAATACACCATAAGAAGCTTTCAGCTTCAAATTATTGATGAAAGACAGGTTTTCATTCTCTTTCCAGAACTTTTCTTCAGAGATACGCCATCCGGCAGCCACTGAAGGAAAGAAACCATATTTGCTGTCTGTCGGGAAACGAGAAGAACCATCATAACGCATCGTGGCTTCGAATAAATAACGCTGGTCATAATTATAAGTCAAACGACCGAATACAGACTGTATAGCCCAGTCGTAACCGCCACCGCCATTTGTCTGTCCGTCTGCACCACCGGCATTCAGGAAAGGCACGTCATCAGAGGGGAAGTTATTACGGTTGCCCGATAAAGTACGCTGACCTTCGTCTTCCCAAGTATATCCTACCAATGCAGCAAGATTATGTTTACCAAAGGACTTATTATAATCAGCTACAGCCTGGAAAGTCTTATAGACTGTTCGCTTCATTTCATCCGACAAAGTAGAAGGACCTGTGCTCTTACCACCGGTGAGAATCAAATCGCAGCGGTAATTACGAACATGGCTCAATGTATAATTATAGCCTCCTATTACCTTCAGAGTCAAACCATCGATTGGCTGATAAGACAATTCTATATTATTCTTAAACTTATCAAAGTCTTCACGATAGGAAGAAGCACAGTCTACCCATGCCACCGGAGTTCCTTGCAACTTAGGTCCTAGACCGACTTCGCCATTCTGTAGATAGCTGGGAGTCATACCCGGGAAACGAACTGCATTGGCAATGATACCCTTGAAACCACCAGTATCCAAGATACCCGGTGTAGAAGGTTCGTGGCGGTCAGAAGTCACACCGCTCAGACGAACTTGCAACTTCAAGTTCTTAGCTAGCTCTGCACTGAGGTTTACACGGCCATTGTAACGGTTATAATAGTTGTTATCCAACAAACCATTTTGGCGCAAATAGCCCAGCGATACCATATATTGTACCTTTTCCGTACCACCGCTTACACTTAACTCGTGCTTGGTTTGCAGTGCATGACCACCCAAAAGGTCATCAAGATACATTTCATCAGCATAATTATCAGGATCAGAGCCATCACGATACTTCTGAATCATTTCAGGTGTATACGTTTCTGTACCAATCGCTTTATTATAGAATTCTGCATATTCATAAGAATGAGCCACTTCCGGCAATTCAGTAGCTTGACTCATACCCACCGAACCATTATAAATAATACGAGCCTTACCTTCTTTTCCTTTCTTGGTCGTTACCAAAATAACACCATTGGCTGCACGAGAACCATAAATAGCGGCGGAAGAGGCATCCTTCAGAACTGAAATATTATCAATATCAGCCGGAGTCAAATCACTCAAAGAACCGGGAAGTCCATCCACCAAGACCAAAGGATTGGGAGTCGCTCCAAATGAACCGACACCGCGGATACGAATGGTACCGGCATCCTGGCCCGGATTACCGCTTTCCTGTGTAATGGTAACACCCGACATCTGACCGGTCAACATATTAGAAACGTCAGGCACTGCACGAGATTCCAGTGCTTTGCTGTCCACTGATGCAATAGAGCCAATCACATTAACTTTCTTTTGTGAGCCGTAACCTACAACCACTACTTCGTCTAATGTTTCTGTATCTTCTTTCAGAGTAATATTAAGGAAAGATTTATTTCCTACCGGAACATCCTGAGTATTATAACCAATATAAGAAACTTGCAAAGTAGCATTGCCCGGAACGGACAAATCAAAATTACCTTCCACATCTGTAATACTTCCTACAGTGGCATCTCCTTTCAAGATTACATTGGCGCCAATAATCGGTTCTCCGGCAGAGTCTTTAATGGTACCCTTGATTTTCTTAACCTTCTTATCATCTTTCAAAGTGATGACAATATAGTTGTCATTCACTTGATAGACACAATTTGTTCCTTTTAGCAAATCTGACAGGATTTGCAATACATCCTGATTCTTTTGATTCAGAACAACTTGTTTATTGACATCCAGTTGCGAAGTGTTATAAGCAATCTTATACTTCGAAACCGATTCAATTTTCTCAAACGCTTGCTTTAAAGAAAGGTGTTCCCCATTGAAGGAAACTTTCTGTGCATTGACAGAGAGGCTACCGGCCAGAAATAAGCCTACGCCAAGCCCCAACACTCGAATAAATTTCTTGTTCATTTCATATTAGATTTATTAACAACATAAGGTGTACGTACATAAGGAAGACAGCTTAAATAAATACTACACCCAAAGCCACGATGTTAATAAACACTAATATGCTATCTTAAGTAGATGTTCTTGCCAACAATTTCATATTCTATGCCGGGAACCAATATCTTAATAATTTGAAGTACTTGTTCCAACGACTCATTCCTATTAAAATGAACTCTCAGACTTTGATTCTGGTAAATGGAGGTATGCACATGGAATTTCACGCCATACACACGCTCCAAGGTATGAAGAACATCATTAAACGGTACATTACCAAAGAATAACCCTCCCATACGCCAGTCGGAATGGGAAACTGCATTCACTTTATGTTGCTGTACTACCCCTGTGGAGGGAGTATATATCAGTTGGTCATTGGGCTCCAGGAAATACTCTCCCGACTGCTTATTCACCTTCACCTGTAGCCTGCCGGTCTCCAACGTAGCCATTATCTGATTGTTGTCCGGATAAGCCGAAATATTGAATGTAGTGCCAAGCACTTTCAATTCCAAATGATTGGTAGTAACGATGAAAGGGTGTTCTTTGTCTTTTGAGACTTCAAAGAAACCTTCTCCCGCAATATAAACATTACGAGACTCGGATATGAAACTAGAAGGATATACCAACAAAGTACCAGCATTGAGCCAAACCCTACTTCCATCGGGAAGAACCACTTCTTCGCGCGTTCCCATAGCTGCATAACGCTGCATATAAGTCACTTCCGACAAAGTCTCCTTCACATGCTCCTTTGCAGAATAATAATAATATGCGGAAAGACACATCATAATAAAAGGAATAGTCCAAATGGCAGCTATCCTCCCCCAATTTATTCTTTTCTCAATTCTTACATGTTTCTGTTCTGCTAATCCGACAGTCTCCCGTTCTTTTTTAAATCCTAAAGACGTCTCCAAATTATAAAAAACCTTCTCTATTTTTTCATCAGAGCAAGAAGCGCCGTCCAGTTCATCCCAGATTCGTGACACAGCTTCTTCCCTCGCTTTATCTTCCACAGGAAAAACCATACGATTATAAACACGTTCTGTTATCTCATCAGAAACTTCATGATGAAAGAAAAAGTCTATTATCTTATGTATATAGTTATTCATTTTCACATTTTATATAAAAAAGACAGTTCGATTTCATGTTACACCTAAACAGGTAGTATTAAATAAACTAAAATAGAAAGAGCTAAGGCGTCTCTAAGTTCATTTAAAGCAATATTCAAATGGTTTTCCACTGTTTTTTTCTGTATTCCCAGTTTTTCTGCTATTTGTTCGTTAGAAAGTCCCTCTATTCGACTTAATTGATATATCATTTTCCTTTTAGGGGGCATCTCACTCACTACCATATCAATTAATAATTGCAGGTCTTTCGCTATCAATTCATCATGGGGAGTACATCCGTCAGAAATCTCGGGAATATTATCTTCACTCGTAAACCGGGATATGTTTTTAGTTGTGATATAATTGAAGACAGTATATTTGGTAAGCATGAACAAATAAGAATCAAAATGATGTACCTTGTGAAAAATCGCTCTTTTATTCCATAGTTTTATAAAGACAATCTGAGCCAAATCCTCAGAATCATCCAAGTCTTTTATAAATCCTCGTATAAAAGCATATACCTTAGGATAAAACAGCTTGAATATCTTATGAAAGGCTTCATGGCTGCCAGAGGCAAATTCTCCTACAACTTCCGGTCCTACAATCATTTATTGAGATTAATTCAAATGAAACGGTGTAAATGTAGGCAATTTATTAGAGAATACCAAAAATAGATTCTAAAAGTGCAATTTTAGTTTATAGAAATAAAGAAGTACAAAACAGACTTTGTTATATCAAAACTACAATGCAACTGTCACATCACCTTCTATATTCGGACGGAAACATACCGCCCGAATACAGACAATAATCGGAAAGGAGAATCAGTCAATAAATCTCACCTTTGAAGCATCGCGGGGCTTAGCAGCCGGAGCCTCATCGGGATAGCCGAAAGCAATGGCATACAATAGCTCATATCCGTCCGGAAAATCCAGTTTCTTTAGATAATCGGCAGCCGCAGGAGACTTCATAAAACGGACAGGACCACCTAAACAGCAACTTCCTATGCCCATAGATTGAGCTGTAAGAATCATATTGGCCCCTAGAAGTCCACAGTCCACTTGAGACATATCATACTGAGGATTATAAGCAATAAAAGCAACGGTAGGGGCATTATTGAACATATTCCTAAATCCGACGCGTTCGGCAGCCTTGGGATTTTCTTTCTTGAAGATTTCGGTCAACTCATTAATAAAATCCTGATTATCTACCACACGCACTTCCCATGATTGTTTATTCATTCCATTGGGAGCATGAATGCCACAGTCCAAAATGGTTTGCATTTTATCCCGCTCCACAGCTTCCGGTTTATACTTCCGAATACTACGGCGCGCCATAATCGTTTCAATAACAGGATTACCTTGATCTTTAACAATGCTATCGGACACTCCGACCTCTTTTTGTGAAGACTGCGATGTACAGCCACACAATGCCAGAGTAAACAATCCGGCACCTAATAAAAGAACACTTAATGATTTCATTTACTTTCATATTTTTGATTCGCAACAAATCTAGTTATTTTCAAGCATAAAAAAAAGTGGTTCCTTATTCAGGAGCCACTTTTTATATGTTAAATCTGTAAAATTCAGATTACAATTTCGGACCGGCAGCAACCAACTTCTTACCAGCTTCGTTACCAGTGAACTTAGCGAAGTTCTTGATGAAACGACCAGCCAAGTCTTTTGCTTTTTCGTCCCACTGAGCAGCGTCAGCGTATGTGTCGCGAGGATCAAGAATCTTTGAATCAACACCCGGCAATTCTGTAGGAACAACAAAGTCGAAGAAAGGAATAACCTTAGTAGGAGCCTTGTCGATAGAACCATCCAAGATAGCGTCGATGATACCACGAGTATCGCGGATAGAGATACGCTTGCCAGTACCGTTCCAACCAGTGTTAACCAAGTATGCCTTAGCACCAACCTTTTCCATCTTCTTAACCAATTCTTCAGCATATTTAGTAGGATGCAAGCTCAAGAAAGCAGCACCGAAGCAAGCTGAGAATGTAGGAGTCGGTTCAGTGATACCACGTTCTGTACCAGCCAATTTAGCTGTAAATCCAGACAAGAAGTAGTACTGAGCTTGTTCAGGGTTCAAGATAGATACCGGAGGCAATACGCCGAATGCGTCAGCCGACAAGAAAATCACCTGATGAGCGTGAGGACCTTTAGAAATCGGCTTAACGATGTTTTCAATGTGATAGATAGGATAAGATACACGAGTGTTTTCTGTAGTACTCTTATCTGTGAAGTCAATCTTACCGTCAGCAGCTACAGTTACGTTTTCCAGCAAAGCGTCACGTTTGATAGCAGCGTAGATATCGGGTTCGCTTTCTTTATCCAGGTTGATAACCTTAGCGTAGCAACCACCTTCGTAGTTGAATACACCTTCGTCGTCCCATCCGTGTTCGTCATCACCGATCAACTTACGTTTCGGGTCAGTAGACAAAGTAGTCTTACCTGTACCAGACAAACCGAAGAAGATAGCAGAGTCAGTGCCTTCCATGTTAGTGTTGGCAGAACAGTGCATAGAAGCGATACCACGAAGCGGGTTCAGGTAGTTCATGATAGAGAAGATACCTTTCTTCATTTCACCACCGTACCAAGTATTCAGGATAACTTGTTCTTTAGTCTTCAAGTTGAAAACTGTAGCTGTTTCAGAGTTCAAGCCCAGTTCCTTGAAGTTTTCAACTTTTGCCTTGGCAGCGTTGAATGATACGAAATCAGGTTCTCCGTAAGCTTCCAGTTCTTCAGCAGTCGGGCGGATGAACATGTTAGTTACGAAGTGAGCCTGCCAAGCTACTTCCATGATGAAACGTACTTTCAAGCGAGTTGCAGCATTAGCGCCACAGAAAGTATCAACAACGAACAAACGTTTGCCGCTCAATTCTTTAACTGCTTTAGCTTTCAGGTCAGCCCAAGCTTCTTCAGAGCAAGGTTTGTTATCGTTTTTGTATTCGTCAGAAGTCCACCATACTGAATCTTCAGAAGCTTCATTCTTAACGAAGAATTTATCTTTAGGAGAACGACCTGTATAGATACCGGTCATTACGTTTACAGCACCCAGTTCAGTTACCTGTCCTTTTTCGAAACCTTCCAACTCAGGTTTAGTTTCTTCAGCGAAAAGTACATCATAAGAAGGATTGTGGAGAATTTCCTTCACGTCGGTAATACCGTACTTGCTTAAATCTAAATTTGCCATTTTTAAATGATTTAAATTGGTTAATTGTATAATGTTATTTTTACTCTCTATTTTGGGAGAAGATGTTTTTCAACATCCCCTTGTCTAAGGCGCTACAAAATTAGTGCTTTATTTTAAAAAAAAGAAGTTATTAGAGAAAAATTTCCGTAATAGTGAAAGATTTATATTTGTGTAACAAAAATGCAATTTACACTTTACAAATATGGAATTTATTTTGTTTCTTTGCAGGTCAGAGTCAATAATATAACAATAGTATAGATATGAAAATCATCAATCTCAGTGAAGGCAATTCTCTCCTGAACCAATACGTGGCAGAATTGCGTGATGTACAGGTTCAGAACGACCGTATGCGCTTCCGCAGAAATATCGAAAGAATAGGGGAAATCATGGCATACGAAATGAGTAAAGCACTAACCTATTCCGTAAAGCAAGTACAGACACCACTGGGAACTGCCACGGCCAGTACGCATGATGACAAAATAGTGATTGCCACCGTATTCCGTGCCGGACTGCCACTGCACACCGGTTTCTTGAATATGTTCGATCATGCCGACAATGCTTTCGTTTCCGCGTTCCGTTTCTACAAGGATGACGAACACCGCATCGTAGATGTACATATCGAATACATCGCCGCCCCCTCTCTGAATGACAAGACTTTGCTTTTAGTCGACCCAATGCTTGCCACCGGCGAAAGCATGGAGCTTGCCTGGAAAGCTTTACTGACGAAAGGCAAACCCGCCAAATTACAGATGGCCTGTGTCATTGCCAGCCAACAGGGAGTGGAGCACATGGCGGAACTCTTTCCAAGTGACGATATCACGCTATGGTGCGCCGCTATCGATCCGGTTTTGGACGAACACAAATACATCGTTCCGGGACTGGGAGATGCAGGCGACTTGTCTTTTGGCGAGAAGCTTTAGCATCCAACGGTCATAAATAACAAGTGGTTAGTAACCGGCAGTCTATTCGCTGCTTATTACTAACCATTTATCTTTTCCGACGATATGTCAAAAGTAATTTCCGTTATCGGAAATTTACTTCACTTCCCAAATATCATTGGTCATCAGTAGTTCCTGGAAATTATGATATTTCTTTTTAGCTGAAACTTCCTCTATCTGTTCGTGAACCGCATCATCATAAGTAGGAGCTTCTACATCACGGATGACACCTAATGCAATCGGGAAATCAGGGCCTTCCATCAAAGCCAATTTCAACTGCAACGTGTTGTCCATGCAATGGGCATCGTGAATCAGAATATCTTTTTCAGTGATACCATTCTCACCCAACTTCACCACTTTCAGCCCGAAACCTTCCTGCATCAATCCGAACTCCTTGTTCTCGCCAAACAACATCGGTTTGCCATGTTCCAGATAAATCGCATTCTTGGCACGACCTTCCTTATTGTACACAGATTCGTGTGTACCGTCATTGAATATCACACAGTTTTGAAGAATTTCGCAAACCGAAGCACCTTTATGGTTGGCAGCTGCCTTCAACACTTCCACTGTGCCGGGACCATCCGTTGCTACAGCACGGGCAAAGAAACGTCCGCGTGCGCCAAAGCATAATTCGGCAGGATGGAACGGGTCTTCCACTGTTCCGTAAGGAGAGGACTTGCTGACAAACCCACGGGGAGAAGTAGGAGAATACTGTCCTTTCGTCAAACCATAAATACGATTGTTCAGCAGAATCATATTCAAGTCGATATTACGGCGCACAGCGTGAATAAAATGATTACCGCCGATAGCCAGACCGTCACCGTCACCTGAAATCTGCCATACCGTAAGTTTCGGATTAACTACCTTGCAACCGGTAGAAATGGCCGCCGCACGACCATGAATCGTCTGCATGGCATACGTATTCATATAATAAGGCAAACGGCTGGAACAACCGATACCCGAGATAACTGCTGTATCATGAGGAGCAATTCCCAATTCAGCCATAGCTTTGTGCAATGATGCCAAGAAGAAATGGTCACCGCAGCCCGGACACCAACGAGGCTGTCCTTTTTTAAAATCTTTTGCTGTATATTCGCTCATAGTTCTTACTTTCTTTACGGTTATTATTTATTTAAAATCTCTGTGAAAGCATCAACTAATTCGCTGACAACAAACGGTTGACCTTTTACTTCATTAAATTGATAAGGAACGAATCCGTCTACTTTCATACGGAGATATCCGGCAAACTGGCCCAGGCTCTGTTCGGCCACTACTACCTTCTTATATTTCTTCAGCACTTCCGCCGTATTCTTTGGCAGCGGATTCAAATGTACGAAATGAGCCAAAGCGACTTTCTTTCCCGCCTTATTCATTTCTTCCATGGCCGAATATAAATGACCGTAAGTTCCGCCAAAGCCCACAATCAGAAGGTCGGCGTCGTCCACACAGCCTTGCACCTTCACATCGGGTACAGGGATTTTTGCCACCTTTTCGGCACGCAAGCGGCACATCAGGTCATGATTTTCGGGGTCGGTAGAGATAGCCCCCGTATCACTGTCTTTTTCCAGACCGCCCAAGATGTGCATATAACCCTCCTGTCCGGGACGAGCCCAATAACGCACTCCGGTCTCCGGATTACGTTTATAAGGAGTATAGCTATCTTTCATTTCGGGAGTCACATACGGCGGATTGATGGCCGGATAGCTCGCCAAGTCAGGCAACCTCCATGCACCCGAACCATTGGCAACAAACCCGTCCGTCAGCAGAACAACCGGAGTCATGTGCTCCAGCGCCATCTTACAAGCATCATAGGCAGCATCAAAACAATGAGTGGGAGAAGCTGCAGCAACCACCGGCATGGGAGATTCACCGTTACGTCCGAACAATGCCTGCAACAAGTCTGTCTGCTCCGATTTGGTGGGCAAACCGGTAGAAGGGCCGCCACGCTGAACATTAACCACCACCAAAGGCAATTCGGTGATTACAGCCAGGTTCATCGCTTCAGATTTCAGACAGACACCGGGGCCTGAAGTAGAAGTCGCTGCCAACGCACCGGCAAATGAAGCACCGATAGCAGTGGCACAACCCGAAATTTCATCTTCACACTGAACGGTGGTCACACCCAACGACTTGTGCTTAGACAACTCATGAAGAATATCCGTTGCCGGAGTGATGGGATAAGAACCGAGGAACAACGGAAGCCCCGCCTTTTCAGCAGCAGCAATCAAGCCGTATGCTGTTGCCTTGTTTCCACTGATATCCATATATTTTCCGGGAACCTTTGTCTTTGATTCCACTTTATAGGTGTGGTCTACAGAAGCATGCGTATTATGTCCGTAGTCATAACCGGCATGAATCACTTTAATATTCGCTTCGGCAATAGCCGGCTTCTTTGCGAATTTCTCGCGCAGGAAATTCTCTGCGATTGTCAAATCGCGGTTGAACAACCAGCAAACCAATCCCAACGCAAACATATTGCGGCACTTCAGCATTGATTTGTTATCCATTCCGCTATCTGCCAGACAATCCTTGACCATCTGCGAGATAGGAGCGGCAATCACATCCTGCTTGATACCCATTTCCTCAATGGGATTGTCTGTCTTGAAAGCCGCTTTGTCCAAATCCGATTTTTGGAAACAATCCGTATCAATGATGATACAGGCTGTCGGCTTAGCAAACTTATATTGTGTTTTCAACGCAGCGGCATTCATAGCAACCAACACATCACATTTATCACCGGGAGTAAATACCTTACCGGCACCAATATGCACTTGGAAACCTGATACACCTGTCAATGAGCCTTGCGGGGCACGGATATCCGCCGGATAATCGGGGAAAGTACTGATATCATTTCCCACTGTAGCCGAAATATTAGAAAATATATTTCCGGCTAGCTGCATACCATCGCCTGAGTCGCCTGAGAAACGGACCACAACCTGATCCAACTCCTTGACTATCATTTCATCTGCCATAACTTATAATTTAGGGTTACATTAAATTCATTGCACGCAAAGTTCGGAAAGTCCTGCCAAAAAACAAAATATTCCGTCATTTATCTCTGCGCGATTATCAAAGTGCACAAAATTACAGCAATATTTAATTCCAAACGAAGAAAACAAGCAGATAATTAACTGTTTAATAGCATATAATGCTATCAATATGACATCGGCACGGCATCCCCAAAGTTGACAGTTTATTATTCCTACCCACATTATACAAACAACATGAAACCTCTTCCGGCAAATCAGTAAACCAATACAGGGTTTGAAGACCTCAAAATGACAAAACAATCACCCATCTTGTTATCCATACCTTTTTCTCATATTTTTCATTCTTTCATATTGCCGTTTTAACAAAAAAGGACTACCTTTGCAGGCAAGTTAAGTTGCCCTGGTAGTTCAACGGATAGAATAGATGTTTCCTAAACATTAGATAGGGGTTCGATTCCCCTCTGGGGTACCACACAGGTCAAAACACACTTCACTCTCCCTTTTTATCCCCCTTTATGGACAATTACTATCCCATTATCGGAAAATATATACCCCTATTTTCGGAACATGTCCTGTATCTTTGACCTCGAAATAAAACTCATTCTAATCTTAAATTACATTTATATGAATACACGCTTATTATTTATACTCTGCTGCTGCCTGTTGCCCTTTACCCTTAAAGGAGCGGGCAAAGAAGACATGAAATGGTTTACCGATGCCAAATTCGGGATGTTTATCCACTGGGGGCTTTATTCACAAACGGCCGGCGAATGGAAGGGACACCCCACACAGGGCGGCGAACATTTTATGCTTTATGAACGGATACCGGTAAAAGAATACGCTTTAATCGCCAATGACTTCAACCCGACCGAGTTCAACGCCCGGAAATGGGTAAAGACCGCCAAAGAAGCCGGCATGAAATATATCGTCATCACCTCCAAACACCATGACGGGTTTGCCATGTATCACTCGGCATGCAGCGATTACAACATCGTTACCCGCACACCGTTTGCACGCGACCCGATGAAAGAACTGGCCGATGAATGTCGTAAGCAAGGGCTGAAATTCGGCTTCTATTATTCATTGGGAAGAGACTGGGAAGACCCCGATGTCCCCACCAACTGGCCGACCAAAGCCGGCCGAAGCAACACTTGGGACTTTCCCGATGAGGACAATAAAAACCTTCAGGCATATATTGACCGCAAGGTGCTGCCGCAATTAACCGAACTGCTGACCAATTACGGAGAAATAGCCATGATGTGGTTTGACACTCCCGAAATGGTGACCAAGGAACAAAGCCGTTCCATCCGCCAGCTCATTGAACGCCTGCAACCGCATTGCCTCATCAACAGCCGCATCGGAAACGGTCTGGGCGACTATCGCATCATAGAACAGAAATTGATGAATGAGATAGACCCGAAACCTTGGGAAGCATGCCTCACTATGGGCGCCAACTGGGGTTACAATAAATATGATACTGTCTACAAGAAGCCCGACATGATGATTCGCAATCTGGTAGACGTGGTCAGCAAAGGAGGCAATCTGTTGCTGAACATCGGCCCCAACCCCAAAGGCAGTTTCCCGGTACAGACCGAGCCCGGACTCAAAGCTTTCCGCCAATGGATGAAAACAAACCGGGAAGCCATCTACGGCACCTCTCCCTGGCATACTTACGGCGAGACTTCTCCCCTGGCCAATGGAAAAAGCGAAGAGGTAAAAGAAGGGTTCCACGATGCCGTATTCGACGGTACACCCGGCAATGCCATTCCCGATTTCAGATATACTGCCAAAGGCAACCATATCTACATTATTGTACGCCACGTGCCTGCCGGCGAGTTTACGCTCCGTGCCTTCAAGGGATACACCGACCGTATCAAGCGCATCACGTTGCTCGACAACAAGAAAGCCGTCGAATGGAAACAGGCCGAAGAAGGACTACGAATCAGCCATATCCAACGCCCTTCCGACGCTTTTCCTGTCTATGTGCTGCAGGTAGAAATGCAAGCAGAATAAATACTCTCTCTTACATAAAGTTTCTTTTGCCGGTTCTTACTGCTTATCCTACGCGTCTAGTGATAAAAAGCAAGAACCGGCTTTAAGCATTCCCCGCCCTATGAATAAGCCTTTCACTCCCCAAGCATAAGCCTTTTCTTCCTTACATATACTACAGTCCATTACTGTAGACTATACAGTCCGCTGCTGTAGACTGTACAGTCCATTGCCGTAGACTGTACGGTCCACTGTGGAAGTCTGTAATAACCGACAGGAAGAAAAGACGTAGCTGACAGCAAGAAAAGGCTTAACACATAGGAAGAAAGGACATAAGGGGAGGGAGAAAGAAGACTGCCCCCGTAAGCGGCAGAAACAGGCGGAAAACACAAAAAAAGAAGGGAGAATGCCAAAACGCTGAGACACCGCCCTGTTATGGAACGACAGTAGTCAGAGGTTTGGCACACTCCCTTATCAATCATCCTTTCGGATGAAAGGCGGAACGGATGATTATTTAATCACGCCCAATTCTTTACCCACCTTGATAAATGCGGCAATCGCCTTATCCAGATGTTCGCGTTCGTGACCGGCAGACAACTGAACACGGATACGAGCCTGTCCTTTCGGCACAACCGGATAATAGAAACCTGTTACATAAATACCTTCTTCCTGCATCTTGGCAGCAAAGTCCTGAGACAGTTTTGCATCATACAGCATCACTGCACAGATAGCACTCTGAGTCGGTTTGATATCGAAACCGGCAGCCAGCATCTTATCGCGGAAATAAGTTACATTGTCCATCAACTTCGTGTGCAGCGCATCGCTTTCTTTCAACATCTTGAACATTTCAAGGCTGGCGCCCACAATGGCAGGAGCAACAGAGTTAGAGAACAAATAAGGACGAGAACGCTGACGCAGCATGTCGATGATTTCTTTCTTACCTGTAGTGAAACCACCCATAGCACCGCCGAATGCCTTACCCAATGTACCGGTGAAGATATCCACACGTCCATACACATCGTATTGTTCGGCTACACCGTGACCGGTCGGACCTACCACGCCTGCCGAGTGTGATTCGTCCACCATTACCAGTGCATCGTACTTCTCTGCCAATTCGCAAATCTTATCCATCGGAGCCACGTTGCCGTCCATAGAGAACACACCGTCAGTAGCAATGATGCGGTGGCGCTGAGCCTGAGCTTCCTGCAAGCAGCGTTCCAAATCAGCCATATCTGCATTGGCATAACGATAACGTTTTGCCTTGCACAGACGTACACCGTCAATAATGGAAGCATGATTCAATGCGTCAGAAATGATTGCATCTTCGTCGGTCAGCAGCGGTTCGAACAAACCACCGTTTGCATCAAAGCAGGCAGCATATAATATTGTATCTTCGGTTTTGAAATAATCAGAGATAGCAGCTTCCAGTTGTTTGTGCAAGTCCTGAGTTCCACAGATGAAACGTACAGATGACATACCAAAGCCATGAGAGTCCATTGCGTCTTTCGCTGCTTGGATCAAACGCTGGTTGTTTGACAATCCTAAGTAGTTGTTCGCACAGAAGTTCAATACTTCTTCTCCTGCATTTACTTTGATATCAGCCTTTTGGGGAGTTGTAATGATACGTTCGTTTTTATACAATCCGGCTTCTTTGATGCCAGCCAATTCCTTCGTGAGGAACTCTTTCATTTTACCATACATAGCTTTGATTTTATTAAGTATTAAAGATTAAGTTCAGATATTTCTCTTCGACGGACAAAGTTCTTATTTTTTTTTGAATTTCTGCAAAAATATAAAGAAAACTTTGATAAAATCTGAATGCTTCTGCCTATCTTTGCTCGCAAATAGCAAACTAACGTATTATTATTACACTATGAAAAATGTATTAATTATCGGCTCTACCGGTCAGATTGGCTCAGAGCTAACAATGAAATTAAGAAGTATTTATAATGGTAACATCGTAGCGGGATACATCCCCGGTGCAGAGCCCAAGGGCGAACTGGCAGAATCAGGTCCGTCGGCTATCGTTGATATCACTAACGAGCAGCAGATTGCCGAAACTGTATCAAAGTATCAGATTGACACTATCTACAACTTGGCAGCTTTGCTGTCGGCCGTAGCGGAAGCCAAACCGCAGCTTGCATGGAAAATCGGTATGGGCGGTTTGTTCAACGTGCTTGAAGTAGCCCGCACTATGAATTGTGCCGTATTTACTCCGAGTTCTATCGGTGTGTTCGGCAACAACACCCCGAAGGACAAGACTCCGCAGGACACTATCCGCAATCCGCGCACTATGTATGGTGTAACCAAAGTTTCCGGAGAGTTGCTGAGTGACTACTACAACATCCGCTTCGGTGTCGACACTCGTTCGGTACGTTTCCCGGGCTTGATTTCTTACGTGACTCCTCCGGGCGGCGGTACAACCGACTATGCTGTAGACATCTATTATTCAGCAGCCAAAGGCGAGAAATTCGTTTGTCCTATCGGTAAAGGTACTTACATGGATATGATGTATATGCCGGATGCCTTGCGTGCCGCTATCGAAATCATGGAAGCCGACCCGAGCAAGTTCGTTCACCGCAACTCATTCAACATCGCTTCAATGAGCTTCGATCCTGAAATCATCTTCAACAAGATTAAGGAATACGAACCTAATTTTGAAATGGAATACAATGTAGACCCATTGCGTCAGGCTATCGCCGAATCATGGCCTAACTCACTGGACGACACTTGTGCCCGCGAAGAATGGGGCTGGAAACCTGAATACGACTTGGATACCATGACTAAGGACATGCTTGCCAAGCTGAAAGAACGTTTCAAGAAATAAATACTGTCTTAGGAAACCCTACAGCCTTCATAAATCGGTCTTGCCACCGGCTTGTGAAGGCTGTTTTCATAAGTAAAACAAGCTATGAACAAGAAACCGATTGCAACAAACCGGAAGGTCGTTACATTTGGAGAAGTGATGCTCCGTCTCACTGCTCCCGACTTCCGCCGTTTCTCCCAAACCAACGAATTCATTGCCACGTATGGCGGCAGTGAAGCTAATGTGGCTGTATCGCTCGCCAACTTCGGAATTCCCACAGAGTTTGTCACCCGACTGCCCGACAATGCAATGGCTCAGGCATGTATCGCATCGCTCCGTGCCAACGGACTGGGCACGGAAGGAATCGTACTCGGAGGAAAACGTATGGGGCTGTATTTTCTTGAGAGTGGCGCTTCATTTCGCAACTCCAATGTGGTGTACGACCGTGAAGGGTCTTCTTTTGCCACCCTGCGCCCCGGCATGATAGACTGGGAAAAGATATTCGCCGATGCCGGTTGGTTTCATTGGTCGGGCATAGCCGCTTCACTGTCGCAAGAGGGTGCCGACGCCTGTCTGGAAGCCTTACAAACGGCCGACCGTATGGGCTTAACTATCTCCTGTGACCTGAATGTGCGCAAGAAATTGTGGAATTACGGACGTTCGGTTGCCGATGTCATGTTGCCCTTGGTGCAATATAGTGATGTAATCTTCGGTGCAGAGCCCGAATACCAAGAAGTTTTCGGCATCACTCCGGTAGGATTTCAAGCAGTGGACACTGCTTATCCGTTGGAGTTGGAAGGGTTCGAGGCATTCGGACAAAAGATATCGGATATAGTGCCGCGCTGCCGGAAAGTATTTTTGGAATTGCGCAACACCGTTACTTCCAACCATAATCTGCTTGCAGCCATACTTTATTCCGACCAAACATTAAAATATACGGGTATTTACGATATTACTCACGAAGTCGACCGTGTAGGTACCGGAGATGCCTTTGTAGGAGGAATGATATACGGTTTACTTACATATCCCGACAATGACCAAAAAGCATTGGAGTTTGCTCTTGCCGCATCTGCACTGAAAAATACCGTATACGGTGACTTCAATCAGGTGACTGTGGAAGAGGTGGAAAGTCTGATGAAAGAAAATACATCGGGAAGGGTAGCCCGATAGAGAAGAGAAGAAGAAATAGATAAAAAAGAAAGGAGATTCCCATGGCGGAATCTCCTTTCTTTTTATCTATTGACAATTTAATTCTTATTATGCCTTCTTTTCTTCTTCGGGCATCTTGTGACCCAAGGTCAGGTAAGCTACCGGAGCGGCAATGAACAATGAAGTCAAAGTACCGATAACGACACCCAGAATCATTGCAAATGCGAAACTACGGATACTGTCTCCACCCAATACGAAGATACACAACAATACAATCAATGTACTCAGTGAAGTATTGATAGTACGGGCCAAAGTAGTATTCAGTGAATCATTGAACAACTGCATACGGTTACGTTTCGGATACAAGCCGAAGAACTCACGGATACGGTCGAAGATAACCACCTTGTCATTGATAGAATAACCGATAGCAGTCAGGATAGCACCAATGAATGTCTGGTCGATTTCCAATGAGAAAGGAACCCAGCCATAGCACAATGAGTAAGCACCGATAATCAAAGTGGTATCCACAGCCAATGCAACCGTTGCACCGACACTATATGCCACATTGCGGAAACGCAACAGGATATACAAACCGATAGCAACCAACGCAAGCAATACAGACCAGATAGCGGAAGTCTTGATATCGTCAGCGATACTGGGACCCACCTTCTGAGAGCTGATGATTGAACCGCCTGCACGGTTATCACGGTCGATAAATATTTCCAGTGTAGTGCCTTCGCCTAGCAAGTTACCGTCTTTCAAAGACTGATACAGGAACTCTTCAATTTCAGAGTCGATTGTAGGAGAGTCTTCAGTGATACGGTAGTTGGTAGTGATACGGATGGTTTTCTTGTCTGTACCCAAAGCGATAGCCTGTACGTTATCTTCGGTAATCTTCTGTTTCAGCAGGTCGCGAACAGTTTCCGGTTCTACTTGCTGTTCAAACTGAACCACAAAGTTACGTCCGCCGGTGAAGTCGATACTCTGAGCCAAACCGCGGAGAACGAATGAAACCACACACGCTACAATAATGATACCGAATACA
The DNA here is from genome assembly GCF_021730445.1 of Phocaeicola faecalis. GTDB lineage: Bacteria > Bacteroidota > Bacteroidia > Bacteroidales > Bacteroidaceae > Phocaeicola > Phocaeicola faecalis. The sequence goes on from NZ_JADNRM010000022.1 coordinate 44,972, forward strand.
GTGAACGAACGTTTCATCATACCCATAAAGTTATAATGAACATTCTGCATCAGATTCTTAGAAATGCCTGTCGTAAATGTCAATCCCAACCATTTGTCTTTGTTCATGAAGTGTTCGTAAACCACGCGTGTCAAGAACACGGCAGTAAAGAATGAACAGAGGATACCGATAATCAGTGTGGTAGCAAAACCGCGGATAGGACCTGTACCGAAATAGAACAGGATGATACCGGTAATGATTGAAGTCAAGTTAGAGTCAAAGATAGCTGAGAATGCATTCGAGTAACCGTCAGCCAAAGCAGCCTTGACACCCTTTCCTGCTCTCAATTCTTCTTTTGTACGTTCGTAAATCAATACGTTGGCATCCACTGCCATACCCAGTGAAAGCACCATACCGGCAATACCCGACATTGTCAATGCAGCCTGGAATGAAGTAAGGATACCCAGCGTAAAGAAGAAGTTCACAACCAAGGCACAGTTGGCAACCATACCCGGAATCAGTCCGTACATAGCACACATGTAAATCATCAACAGAATCAATGCCACTACGAATGAAATGATACCCTGATTGATAGATTCCTGACCCAATGACGGACCAACGATATCTTCCTGAACGATACGTGCGGGAGCCGGCATCTTACCAGACTTCAATACGTTAGCCAAGTCCTTTGTTACTTCGGGAGTAAAGTGACCGGTAATCTGAGAATGTCCGCCGGTGATTTCACCGTTTACGTTAGGAGCACTATATACATAGCCGTCCAATACGATAGCGATAGCCTTATTTACATTATTCTTAGTCAAGACAGCCCAGCGACGAGAACCGTCAGTGTTCATAGACATACTTACGCAAGGTTTGCCGAAGCTGTCGAACTCATCCTTGGCATCAGTAATCACGTCACCTTCCAACGGAGCGCGTCCGTTACGTTCGCTTGACTTGATGGCATATAATTCGAAGATACGTCCGGTCTTGTCGAAATCAGCACCTTTCACGCCCCATTTCAGGCGAAGGTCTTTCGGCAACATTTCTTTTACCTCTTTCATGGCAAGGTAAGTATTTACCTGGGCAGTATCTTTATAATCAGCATAACCTACCACACAGCTACCATTCGGGTTCAACTGAAGAATAGAAGCCAACGGGTGTTCTTTCTTCATTTGTTCCATAGCAACAGTGTTGTTTGCAGCTTCACCCTTCAATGCAGCAGCCAGACTGTCGGCAGCAGATACCGTCTTTGTATCGGCAGTCTCAACGGCAGTAGAGTCAGTAGCAGCATCATCAGTAGCAAGGATAGCACGCAATCTGTTATCAGCAGCAGTCAGATAAGGATAGATTTCTTTAGCATCGAAAGTTTCCCAGAACTCAAGGTTAGCAGAACCCTGCAAGAGTTTTCTCACACGTTCCGGTTCTTTGATACCCGGAAGTTCCACCATGATACGTCCCATCTTGCCTTCCAAAGCCTGGATATTAGGCTGAACCACACCGAAGCGGTCGATACGGGTACGCAATACATTATAAGAGTTATCAATGGCAGCTTTGACTTCTTCGCGCAATACCTTTTCTACGTCAGCGTCAGAGCTGCGGGTATTTACTTTGTCTTTCAACTGCTGAGTAGCGAACAGTTCAGCCAACTTTCCTTGTGGAGCTTCTTTCTTGTATTCTCTGACAAACAGAGTAATAAAGTCGTCCTGACTGGTAATAGACTGTTTGGCAGCTTCTGATATAGCCTTGTTGAAAGCTTCATCGGTTTTGTTGTCGGCCAATGCCTTCACCACATCCGGTACAGAAACTTCAAGGATAACGTTCATACCACCTTTAAGGTCCAGACCCAGACCAATCTCCATCTCACGACACTGTTTCAGCGTATAACTACCCAGATAAACTTTTTCATTCTGCATAGAATCAAGGTAGTGTGCTTCACCCTTCGGATCTTGTGCCGCTTTGTTCATGTGATAGCGGGTCACAAAAGAGAAAGAAAGATAAAACACACATACAAGGGTAAGTAATACCGCAAAAACCTTTACAAATCCTTTGTTTTGCATGTTACTTTGAAATTTATTATTTTTACTTTTTGATTAATTCTTAGTTTATACAAGGTTGCAAATATAGTTTTTTTTTCACATTCGCACGGCATGAAACACAAATATTTGAATTTCAAACAAGAAAAAAGGCTGCAAAAGTATATTTCGCAGCCTAATTTATTCTATTTCATGGGGTATTTTATTTCAGTCCTCTGTTTTTAAGCAATGGTTCCAAGCTCGGTTCGGCACCGCGGAACGTTCTGTAAAGCACCATAGGATCTTCTGTTCCACCCTTTTCCAGAACATTCCGGCGGAAAGAGTCTGCGGTATTTTTATCGAACAATCCATGTTCCTTGAAAGCTTCAAAGGCATCTGCGTCCAATACTTCCGCCCACAGATAACTGTAATATCCGGCAGCATAACCGCTAAGAATATGGTTGAAGTAGGTGGCACGATAACGGGGTGCGATTTCAGGAATCAAGCCCAGCTTGTCCATCACCGTCTTTTCAAAGGCCACTACATCCAGATTTTCGGTGTCGGTCAGATTATGCAATTCCATATCGAGCAAGGCGGCTGCCAATAGTTCGGTTGTCATAAATCCCTGATTGAAGGTATCTTGGTCCTGTATCTTCCGAATCAATTCATCGGGAATCACCTCACCGGTCTTATAGTGCTTGGCATATACCTTCAGTACTTCCGGCTCCATAGCCCAGTGTTCCATTATCTGCGAAGGCAGCTCCACAAAGTCCTGAGCTACATTCGTACCCGATACGCCCAAATAGTTACATTTGGTCAGCATTCCGTGAAGAGCATGTCCGAATTCGTGGAACATTGTCTCCACTTCGTCCAGTGTCAGCAACGAAGGCATATCGCCTGCGGGCTTTGTAAAGCTGGCCACATTATAAATCAATGGCCGCACATCGCCTGCCTGCTGGCGGAAGTTATCCATCCAGGCTCCCCCACGCTTGCCTGCACGAGGGAAATAATCGGCATAGAACAACCCCAAATAAGAGCCGTCGGCATCTTTCACCTCATAAACCTTCACATCCGGTTCGTAAACAGGAATATTATTCAGTTCTGTCAAAGTAATGCCATACAGTTGATTGGCAACATAATACAAACCGTTGCGCACATCATCCAAACTGAAATAAGGCTTGATTTCATCCTCATTCAGATTATATTTCTGTTGACGAAGTTTTTCGGCATAATACCACCAGTCCCATGCGGCAAGCTTCTCTCCTTTTCCTTCTTTATCCATGATTTTCTGCAATTCGGCAGCTTCCGCCTTTGCATTTTTCAAGGAATATCCCCACAAATTATTCAAGAAATCCATCACTGCCTTAGCGTTCTTTGCCATATTCTCATCCAACACGAAATTGGCATAGCAATCAAAGCCTAACAAATTGGCTTTCTCTAAGCGTAAAGAAATAATTCTCTTCAGAATCTCTTTATTATCGTTAGCATCCCCATTATTGCCGCGATTGACATAGGCCTCATAAATATTCTTTCTCAGCCCGCGGTTGTCGGCATACTGCAATAGCGGCAAACGGCTTGAGTTCTGCAAGGTAAACAGCCACTTACCTTCTTTTCCGGCAGCCTTGGCCTCTTCCGCCGCACCTGCTTTTACCCATTCCGGCAATCCTGCCAGTTCTGCTTCGTCCTCTATAACCAGCTGGTAAGCATTATTTTCATTCAAGACATGATTGCTGAACGTAATAGCCAGTGTAGACAGTTCTTTATTTATCTCCCTAAGACGGTCTTGCTTCCCGGCATCCAATCCTGCGCCCGCACGCACAAACGCTTTATAATATTTATCCAAAAGGCGATGTTGCTCTGTGGTCAGCGTTATTTTGCCTTCTTGCTCCTGTTGCTGCACAGCAGCCACACGCTTATATAAATCCTGATTCAGATAAATATTATCATTATGTCCGGAAAGCACGGGAGCAATCTTTTCGCTCAATGCACTCATCGCATCATTCGTGTCGGCCTCCGTCAATGCAAAGAAGACCCCCCTGACACGTGCCAGTGTCTTTCCGCTATTATCCAACGCTACAATCGTATTCTCGAAGTCGGGAGCTTCCTGATTCTCCACAATTGCTTTTATCTCGGCATTCTGTTCTTCTATGCCTTTTAAGAATGCAGGCTCATAGTGCTCTATCTTGATTTTATCAAAATCGGGAGCGCCATACTCTGTCTGAAACTCCGTAAAGAACGGATTCGTTTCTGTCTTTTGTTCACATGCACACATTATACAACAAGTTGCTAACGTAAATACTAGTTTCTTCATACTCATATTAAATTAAAGGTAAACGAATTATTTCTTTGCCACAAAACACCAGATGGGATAATGATCCGAACTCTTTATTGTCTTGTCTACCGTACATTGATAAGATTCCAAATTCTTACTCAACAGGATATGATCGATACGAAAATAAAAATGGTTCTGATTATAAGATATCCCGAATCCGTTGCCCGACTGTACAAAAGCATCATTCAGCTCCTTCCCGATTACCCGGTGGGCATAAGATAAAGGAGAATCATTAAAATCACCGCAGACAATCACTCCTCCACCTTTAAAACCGGCAACCAATTTTGCTATGGAGTCAGCTTGCGAAGCGCGGATAGCCGAAGCCTCCGCCAGTTTGCCTATCAGCAAGCGAGAACCTTCCGACACTTTGGCCTTATCCGGGTCTTTTATCATCTCCCGATAGACAGCCTTGTCTTTCTCCGTCAACTTATTGGATTCCAGATGATTATTAACCACCAGCAAGGTGTCTCCCTTCACATTTATCGTATAGGCCACAGACCCATTGGTGCGGCTCTCATAGTCGACCGGATGCGCCGACAAGATAGGATAGCGTGAGTAACACCCCACCCCATTGACACCGGTCAGCTTATAGTAATGCTTATACGGATAGTCCCTCAAAGCATAATCCACATCCTTTTTAGTCAACCGATTGCTCAATATATATTCTTGCAGACAAATAATATCCGCATTACTGTTTCGCAGATATTCCAATACCGAATTAGGGTTATCCTTCAAGTTAGGATGTCCCTGTTCAAACGCCATCGTATTGTATGACAATATTTTAATGGCATCCTTAGGAGGTTCTTTTCCGAACAGATTGACAGGCATATAAGTGCGGATAGCGCCAAAGCAACAGAAAAAAGTCAGGAGAGACAGCAAGGCATACCTGCGGTATACCACCAGCCAAAAGAGAAAGAATAAAACATTCGCTATCAGAAAAGCCGGAAACGCAAGGCCGGCACACGACCACACAGGGTGCTCCACCGGATTGGTGTAAGAACTATACGCACAAATCAGCAATAATACCGCCATGCATATATTTATCCCCAATAATATCCAACCTAAAAGCCGACCGATATATTTCATATTCTATTTTTTACTTGCATCAAACAAGCTTTTCTTCTCATCCGACGTAAGACTGTCATAACCAGATTTCCTCAGTTTGTCCAATATGCGGTCTATCTCGTCACTATTCTGCTTCTTACGGGCATTATAGTCATAATCCTTCGCCTTATCGCCATAATGCACTTTCATTTTGGGCTTCTTCGGAGAACGACGTACCGTAAATCCGCCTGCCACCCAATCGATAAAACGGTTAATCCACGCCGTTGCATCATGTCCGCGAGTCAGCCCGGAGGCAAACCACCATCCGGCCAATGCCCCTCCCAAGTGTGCAATATGCCCGCCGGCATTGCCCGAGGTCATAAACAGCAAATCAGTCACCACCATAAACAGGGCCACATATTTCAACCGCACCGTTCCGATAAACATGAAATGTACCGGATAGTCAGGCTCACGGACAGCCGTTGCCACCACAATAGCCAATACAGAAGCCGAGGCCCCCAATAAATAAGAATAATAAAGTGAATCACTGAAATATGGAAAGACATTGTAAGCCAACATATAAAGCAAACCGCCACAAAACCCGCCTAAGATATACAAGCCGCGGAAATGCCTGGCCGAGAAGAAAGAAAGGAACAACTGTCCGAACCAATAGAGCCACAGCATATTAAACAGCAAGTGCAACACTCCGGCATGCATAAACATATAAGTAAACAGAGACCACGGCTGCCTGATAAACTGCACCGTCCATGCAGGCAACTCCAGATATTGCAGAATAAATGCACCGTTACGGTTAAACAGCATCCACAGAATTCCCAAAAGGGATGTCAATACAAACACCCCCACATTAATATATATAAACTGGATATATATATTACCCCGATTGAAACTGTTCTTTAAATCAGTAATAAAACTGCCCATTATTATTCTTTTTTCTCCAATACATTATTAATATAAAGCCAAATATCATTCCTCCCAAATGAGCGAAATGAGCAATGCCGTCAGCCGAGCTTCCGAAACCCAAGTAAATCTCCAACGCTGCATATCCCATCACAAAGTACTTCGCCTTGATAGGAAACGGAATGGGAAATACAAACATCTGACTATTGGGAAACAACATACCGAAAGCCAGCAAAATAGCATATACGGCTCCCGATGCCCCCACAGTAGTCATCAAATTGAGATATTCCGCCATCGGAATCACAGTAATTCCCGTATTGACCCCCTCATAATTGACCAATTCAGTGGCATACTGGATATATTGCACCCCCTCCTGCACCAGACCGGCACCGATACCGCACAATATATAATAGAACAGAAAACGTTTCGGCCCCCAAACCAGTTCAAGCGTACGCCCAAACATCCACACAGCAAACATGTTAAAAAATATGTGTTGAAAATTGGCATGCATAAACATATATGTAATCAACTGTGCAGGGTTAAAATCAGAAGCCAAAAAGAAATGCAGTCCCAGCAAGTCATTTAAGTTAATCCCATATTTTGTGGCCACCACACTTCCGAAAAAGCATAGCACGTTTATTATCAATATATTCTTTGTTACAACAGGTATACTATTCATATTCTTTTCTTCTATAATTCATTGATTGCTTGCAAATTTACAATTTTATTCTGTTATTCAGCAGAAAAACCCCATTCTCTTACGTTTTTTTGATTTTTGGCTTATCTTTTTTAGGCTATCTGTTTGATTTCTAATTTTGAAACTTTATATTTGTCCTTGATTTTGAAAATTCTTTTGTGTTACATTAATAATTAATCATTTTCATTATGAATAAGGCAGATCTTATCAGCGCAGTAGCCGCTGAATCAGGCTTGAGCAAAGCCGATGCAAAGAAAGCTGTTGAAGGAGTGGTTTCAGCAGTTTCAAACGCTCTGAAGAGTGGTGACAAAGTATCTTTAGTTGGTTTCGGTACTTTCTCTGTTGTAGAAAAAGCAGAAAGAATGGGTATCAACCCGGCGACCAAAGAGTCTATCACCATTAAAGCAAGAAAAGCAATCAAATTCAAGGCTGGTGCTGAATTATCGGAAGAAATCCAATAAATTGCTTATTTTAAACGTAAAGGACTTAAGAGAGGGGCGCCAGCAATAGCGCCCTTTTTCTTTAAACAACTGACAATCTATGAATATTACGAAAACAACCTTATTGAGATACCTCATTGGCACAGCTCTCTGTGCATTCTCAGCACAAACCATCAGTGCAGAAGGGAGTAAACTTCCTTATTGGAAAGATATCCAAACCGTAGCAGTAAACAAAGAAGCCCCCCGCACGGCTTTCATGTCATACGACAATCCGGACCGGGCACTGACCGGCAAATACGAAAATAGCCCTTATTATAAATTGCTAAACGGAAAATGGAACTTCTACTATGTAGATGCTTATAAAGATTTACCTGCCAACATCGAACAGCCCGGTGCCGGCATTGCATGGAAAGAAATCAATGTTCCCGGCAACTGGGAAGTACAAGGATATGGAACAGCCATCTATACCAATCAGCCATACGATTTCCAGCCCAGCAACCCGCAACCGCCGCATTTGCCCGAGGCCAATCCGGTAGGCGTCTATCAGCGCGACATCGAGATTCCCGCCGATTGGGACGGACGCGACATATATCTCCGTCTGGAAGGAGCTAAATCAGGCGTCTATGTATACCTCAACGGGAAAGAAGTCGGATATAGCGAAGACTCTAAGAATCCGGCAGAGTTTCTGATTAACAACTATTTGCAACCGGGCAAGAACTCATTGGTGGTGAAGTGTTTCCGTTACAGCACCGGTTCTTATCTGGAGTGCCAAGACTTTTGGCGTCTGAGCGGAATTGAAAGAGATGTATTCTTATTCTCACAGCCGAAGACTGCCGTTCAGGATTTCGAAGTAATCTCTACCCTTGACGATACTTACAAGAACGGTATCTTCAAACTGGACGTAAATGTGACTAACCATACCGCCGCCAACAAGAACGTAACCGTAGCTTACGAGTTGCTGGATGCCAATAAGAAAGTTGTCACCTCTGCCGAGACACCTTGCAGTGTCAGCGCAGACGGAAAAAACACCGTTACCTTCAATGCTGCATTAAATAATGTAAAGACTTGGACTTCCGAACAACCCAACCTTTATAAATTATTGATTTCTTTAAAAGAAGGCGGAAAAACAACAGAAGTTATTCCCTTCAATGTCGGCTTCCGTCGCTTTGAAATCAAACCGATTGACCAAATTGCAGGAAACGGCAAACCTTATATCTGCTTCTTTGTCAACGGTCAACCGTTAAAGATGAAGGGCGTGAACATTCACGAGCACAACGAAGCAACCGGCCACTATGTTCCCGAAGAACTGATGCGCAAAGACTTTGAGCTGATGAAGCAGAACAATATCAACACCGTCCGTCTGTGTCACTATCCGCAAGACCGCAAGTTCTATGAGCTCTGCGATGAATATGGCCTTTATGTATACGATGAAGCCAATATCGAAAGCCACGGCATGAAATACGACCTCCGCAAAGGCGGCACATTAGGCAACAACCCCGAATGGTTGAAACCCCACATGGACCGCACCATCAATATGTATGAACGCAATAAGAACTACCCATCTTTAACCTTCTGGTCATTGGGTAATGAAGCCGGAAACGGATATAATTTCTATCAGACTTACCTTTGGGTGAAAAACCGTGAAACCAAAGGCATGAACCGCCCTGTGAACTACGAACGCGCACAATGGGAGTGGAATACCGATATGTTCGTTCCTCAGTACCCCGGTGCAAGCTGGTTTGAATCGATAGGCAAAGAAGGCAGTGACCGTCCTATCATGCCATCCGAGTATGCACACGCCATGGGTAACTCCACCGGTGGCCTGTGGGCACAGTGGCAAGCCATCTATAAATATCCCAACCTGCAAGGCGGATATATTTGGGACTGGGTAGATCAGGGTATTTTGCAGAAAGATGAAAACGGACGTCCGTTCTGGGCATACGGCGGCGATTTCGGAAAAGACGCACCTAGCGACGGCAACTTCCTTTGCAACGGTATTGTCAACCCCGACCGTAATCCACACCCTGCCATGGCAGAAGTGAAATACGCTTATCAGAATGTAGGTTTCGAAATGACCGATGCGGCACAAGGCAAGTTCCTTATCACCAACCGTTTCTACTTCACCAACCTGAAGAAGTATATGATTGTATATGAGCTGAAAGCCAACAATAAGATTATAAGAAGCGGAAAAGTCTCGTTAGACATTGCTCCGCAGGCCTCCAAAGAATTCACGGTAAATGTAAACGGTTTGAAAGCCAAGAAAGATACCGAATATTTCGTCAATTTCCATGTCATTGCCGTCGAACCTGAAATCCTGATTCCGGCAGGTCACGAAATTGCACGTGACCAATTCCAATTGCCTATCGAGCCTTTGAAAGACGAGTTCATGGCAGGCAAGGGAATGAAAGCAGTGAAAAACGGAGACGAAATGGTAGTTTCGGGCAACGGAATGCAATTTGTCCTGAACGAAAAGAGTGGCATCGTTACCTCTTATAAAGTAAACGGCACCGAATATTTCAAAGACGGCTTTGGCATTCAGCCCAACTTCTGGCGTGCACCGAATGACAATGATTACGGTAACGGCGAGCCCAAGCGCACCCATGTGTGGAAACAGTCAAGCAAGGACTTCAAGGTGGCCCATACTTCATTTGCCGACAACACTCTGAGTGTCACTTACGCATTGCCTGCCGGCAACCAATACATTGTAAATTACACCTTTGGCAAGAACGGCAGCCTACATGTAGGTTGTGACTTCAAGGCAGCAGACATCAAAGCAGAAGTACCTCGTATCGGTGTACGTTTCCGTCTGCCGGCAGAAATGAACCAAGTTACCTACTTCGGTCGTGGCCCTGAAGAAAACTACATCGACCGCAAGGCAGGAACCATCGTCGACCTCTATAAGACAACAGCCGATGCTATGTATTACCCTTACGTCCGTCCGCAAGAAAACGGTCACCACCTCGATACCCGTTGGGTGTCATTGAGCAAAAAGAACGGTAAAGGATTACGCATCACATCCGACAAGACATTCGGTTTCAATGCATTGCGCAACTCAGTAGAAGATTTTGACTCGGAAGAAACCACTAATTGTCCGCGCCAATGGAACAATTTCTCAGCCGAAGAAATAGCCAATCGCAGCGAAGCTAAAGCAAAAGATGTTCTCCGCCGCCAAACTCATATCAATGACATTACTCCGCGTGATTTCGTAGAAGTATGCGTAGACATGCAGCAACAAGGCGTAGGCGGTTATGACAGCTGGGGAGCATGGCCCGAAAAATGGGCTTTGATTAACCCGAACCAGGCTTACAGCTGGGGCTTCACTATCACCCCGATGAAATAATCTTTTAAACTCTGCCATGGGATATTGGAAAGAACCCCATGGCAGGGTTTTAGATATTCCCCTTTCATTAAAGTTCCCATATCAGCCGGATTATTTCTTCACACGTATATACGCATCGGGCTACACGTACGTACGCATAAGCCTATGCATATATGTCATTTGATTAACGCAACCTTCAGCTAATAACAATCTGCCGGTCATTCAGGATGTCACTACATCTTGCGGTTGCACCAAGGGGAGTTACAACAAGGAACCATTTTAATAAGATGATAACCGTGTATTGAAATACAAAGGCATCCCCGCTTCGGTTAATGATAGCAGGGAATGCCAAATAAATAAAGTTTAATTTAGAGAAACCCTTCCTTCCCTTGGGTTTCTCCTTAAAGAAAGGAGGATTAGTCCGATGCAAAGTTAATGGAAATAATCAGAATCTGCAAGTAATGTATTTGCTTTTTCTGCGGTGGAGTTCTTTCCGACAAAAGATGAAAACAAAATTAATAAATCATCGAAAAATAGAAAAGAGATGAAAAAGAATATTTTGAANCAAAATTAATAAATCATCGAAAAATAGAAAAGAGATGAAAAAGAATATTTTGAAAACAACACTGGTTGCTGCATTTGCTTTGCTGGCAGGATATAATGTGTATAACTCTCAGAAGGCTGAGGGAATGTCGGAATTGGCTTTGGCTAATGTGGAAGCATTAGCTGATGGAAAAGATGAGGGATGCCATGATACAAATGGCTATACTGCATTTATGGGAAAATCAGGTGGAGCATATGATTGTTGCTCTGTTTGGGTTGCTAAAGCACCTAACACCAGCGAAGGGAATTGCCACTAATTGATAAGACATTAATGGGAAAATAAAACAGAATGAGAAAATATACTATTTGGCTATTATTTTCAGTAATTGTTTTGGGATGCACAAAACAAAAGCAGCATGAAGATTTTTTCAACAAAGAAAGAACCTTCACAGAATTTCAAGAAATGGAGATATCCGATTCAATAGAAATAGCAGAAACATTTGATATACTATCTTGGAAAATTAATGCAAACAACCTATGTTTTGTGACCTATGGCGTGACAAATAATTTCCTATCAGTTTACTCTTACCCCTCTTGTAGAAAGCTATATGGTTATGGAAAAATAGGTCAAGGTCCCAATGAATTTATAACTTTAAATTGTGGGGATGCTATAGCAAAAGATATACTATTATATGATATTATGGGGCATAAGTTGGTACAAGTTACACCTGAACATGATTCTATACGTGTAGTCAAAACACTGCCATTATATAATGATGGAAAAGGGCTATGTAAACCTTTTACCTTCATCAGTCAGATTGCGGATGACAAATATTTGATGAAAGTGGATGAAAGTAATTTTTCCTACTGGGATATTGTTGATTTGGCACAAGGTGAAATTTTAGATTCATATAAAAATCTTATTCGAAAAGAAAAATCATCATATACCCCTTTTGATTTTATACAAAACATATCAGACTCTACTTTAATAATAGCTTATAAGTATATAGACAGAATAGAAATATATTCAATTACAGATAACAAAATAAAGCCCCGGTTTGCTTTAGGAAATAAAAATAATCAGTCTGATATAAAAGACTATAATAATCTGATGCAATATTACCTTTCTGTCGCTACCTACTCAGGGTTAATTTTATGTTTGAAATCCAGTGATGGAACTGAAACAGGTGATATCATTGAAACTTATGATTTCAACGGTTCCCCGAAAGAGACATATTTTTTAAAGAAAAAGGTCAGTTCCATAAATGTAGATGCAGACGGACATATTGTTGGTTATGTCTCTGCAATAGACAAGACTATCTTATATAGATTCATAAAAAAAGACAAATAGAATAAGATTAGTCCGATGCAAACCTAATGGAAACAATCAAAATCTGCAAGTCATGTATTTGCTTTTTCTGCGGTGGAGTTCTTTCCGACAAAAGATGAAAATAAGATTAATGAATCATCGAAGAATAAAACGAAGATGAAAAAGAATATTTTGAAAACAACATTGGTTGCGACATTTGCTCTGCTGGCAGGGTATAATGTGTATAACTCTCAGAAGTCGGATGTGATGTCTGAGTTGGCTTTGGCTAATGTGGAAGCATTAGCTGATGACAATGAAATTGAGAATTATCATGGATTTTCCCTTTATGATAAGCCAATGGCTGTAAAGTTTGTGAACGCCATAATGATGGTATTTGTAATGTCCACGACCTGGTTCTCTGTTAATTAATATTTAATTGTTTATTTATGAATTCTGCATTTTAATATATTGAGTTCATAAATAAGCAATATTCTAACACTGACAAATTATGAAAAATACGTATATACTATGTCTATTAATGGCTTTTTTAGTATCATGCAAAAACAAAGGCGTCCAAGAACAAGCTCCTAATGCTACAGTTATCTCAATAGATGTTAGCCGTGAAGATGTTTTAAACATGTCTACTTTTGTAGATTCCATTGAATTAGTTCCTCTAGAAACCAAAGATGATAATCTTATTGGTAGGATTCCACGTATTATTGCTACTAAAGATTGCTATTATCTTCTTTCCGCAAGCGGATGGCATTCCAAAAAGCTTTTTATGTTTGATAAGAGAGGACACTTTATCAGGCAGATAAGTAAAGAAGGAGAAGGGCCTGGAGAATATATAGATTTACGTGATTTCACAATAATTGGAGATTCCATTATAAAAATGGCAGAAGTGTATAATATAATGAACTTTGATATGGAAGGGAACTTTTTGTTTGAAAAGGAGCAAAAGGCTACTGCAATGGAAATGGTTCATTTAAAAGGAAAAACTATAACTTATAATCCAGGGTCACAACAGCGTGGTAATTTACTATTGACATTACTTGATAATGCCGATAATTATGTTACGGATTTTTTTAAAGTATCTTCTTTAGAATCTCAAATTAGTGATTGTTTTAGTCGCGGAGAAGCATTCACTTCCGATGAAAAATATATATATTTTAATCATCCGCTCAGTAATATCATATATCAAGTTGACATAGATACACAAAAATACACGCCTCACTATATAATAGATTATAAAGATAAGAGTCTTTCTTGGGATATATTCCCAGAAAATGGAGACGTTAATATTTGGGGAAAATTGTTGAGGGAAGACGATAAGGTTTTAGCTATAGATGAAATATTAGACATGAATAATTATTTTGTTATTAATGCCGTAGATGGAAAATATCATAGCTATTTTTCTATATATTCAAAGAGAACAGGTAAAGTCTTAACCGGACGGCAAATCAAAGATGATTTATTTTTGAAAGGTAACCTAGTCAATTTAAAGCCCATGAAAACTCCCCATTACAAAGACGGGGACTATTTGTTATGGGTAATCAGTCCGCAAACGCTATTAAACGGATTCAACTCTTATAGAGAACTTTTGGGAGAAAAGAAATGGGACTTGTTTTGCAAAAAATATCCACATTTAGTCGAGGTATGCAGTCAATTGGATGAAGAGTCTAATCCTGTGTTGGCGAGAATTAAAATAAAAGATTTCTAAAGACGTAAATATCATGTTTCATGAAATTGATAAAAGCTAAAGATATAATTATTATTTTAGTTCTCTCTCTTGTCTTTTTATATTATGGNTTGGATGAAGAGTCTAATCCTGTGTTGGCGAGAATTAAAATAAAAGATTTCTAAAGACGTAAATATCATGTTTCATGAAATTGATAAAAGCTAAAGATATAATTATTATTTTAGTTCTCTCTCTTGTCTTTTTATATTATGGGAAACAGCGAAATCATCAAGAAAATTCCAATATAGAGAGACAACAAAGACTATTAGAACAGCGTGTTGACAATCTGCGGATACTATCAAAACTACAACATTATGGTGAAGGGAAGAGTATAAGAGACATCTATCTATATACTTTAAATAAAGATAGTGTATTATTCAGTAGGCTAATAGGAAATGAAAATAAATTAGGATTTCAAGATATTTAAAAATGAACATAAAATAGAAGTTCCAGTATATCGTATTAAAACTAATCTTGGTCTGTACCCGGAATATAATGATTATGCTTTAGCTTTTCTTATTTCCGAAAGAATGATTATTGATAATCTTATGATAATAGATTATAGCAACAGAAATTATATAGATGATTACCTGGCTATTTTAGAATCAAAAATATAGTATGATTCATAAAAANNNAAAAATTAGGCAAAACCACATGCGGAACCGGGAGGTTATCAACGACAAAAACTGGAACAGGATGCAAAGATAGTAATGGAAAAAGAGCCGAAAATACAATCCACTGCAATAAAACAGATGAGAGAGGGAATAAAGAAGCTGGTTATCAAGGAATAAAATATTCTTTTACTATATTTGCATTCTCATGCACATTAGAGGTAAAGCTATTTCTATATAATCTTACTTTTTAACAAATAGTCGACAAAGAGTATGCATATATGGAAATAATCAGAATCTGCAAGTAATGTATTTGCTTTTTCTGCGGTGGAGTTCTTTCCGACAAAAGATGAAAATAAGATTAATGAATCATCGAAGAATAAAACGAAGATGAAGAAGAATATTTTGAAAGCAACATTGGTTGCGACATTTGCTCTGCTGGCAGGGTATAATGTGTATAACTCTCAGAAATCGGATGTGATGTCTGAGTTGGCTTTGGCTAATGTGGAAGCATTGGCTAGCGGTGAAATTGATGTGAACACCTCTTATGGATATGGCCTAAGAGATTGTAATGATTCAGATGGGAATCTTACGGGCAAGCGTTGCGAACTGACGCATCCTTATGATACTTGCAATAATAAATTAACATGGGGAAACTGCCGCTAATTATGTATAGATGTATATTCATGTTCCTTTTGTTGTGCACAAGTTGTGTAGAACAAAAGGATACTACTTTAATCAAAATAGATTTGATGGCAACAGATAGTGATACCCTGTATTATTCCTCGTTTGTTGACTCCTTGAGTTATATACCATTGGAAACAAAAGATGATTGTTTAATAAGGGAGATAACGGATGCTATCCTGACCAATCAATACATCTTCATTTTAGACACCCCACAACAGTCCGTCTGGATATATAGCACAAAAGGGAAATTCATACGCTCACTTCATCATCAGGGTAACGGTCCCGGAGAATATATAAACCTGATACAGTTTGAATATGATGCCGACAACAGGGAACTGTTATTATTGGACGGCTGGAATAAATCCATCCTGCGATATTCCCCTGATGGTAAATTCATTGATAAAACAGTACTTGATATATATCCCTCAGATTTCAAGAAGACCGCTGATGGATATCTATTATCAATGTTGGGAGCCCCGGACAGCATTGGAGGAGTCTATTCTTATTCTTCACAGAATCATAAGTCGACGCAATTAATAAAACGAACCTACAATTTGCCATGCAATTTTAATTGGGAATTAATGGGTTATGACAATGAGATAACTTTCATGGCACCTCCTTTTGATAATATAGTTTACAGTTATGATAAGAAAGGAGCATTAAGACAACAAATACCTTTTAAAATCTATCCACTTCCTACACAATCCTATACAGAAGATGTTTCCACCCAACATTTGCCCGATTTCATTCGGACAAATTATATAGAAAGTTCCCATTGGTTGTACGCAACATATTGGCGTGCGGAATCAGGTTTAAGAGTGTTTTTATACAATAAACAAAATGGAGATTTTCAAATAGGGAAACGTTTGGTGAATGATATTGACAGAGTTAAATATACCTATATGACTTCGTCCTGCAATCACAACCGATTTGTCTTTGGATACAGGAAAGAGAATACGGATGACAATCCGATATTACAGATATTACATCTTAAGAATTAGATATGTCATTGTGTCAGCCACCGTTTCTTCGCTTGGTATTATTTCAAGGCAAAGAGGCCAGAAACTTATATAAAGGGCTACCCATCGCTTAAATAAGATGTTGTATTGCAATACAAAAAACATCCCCGCTTCGGTTAATGATAGCAGGGAATGCAAAATAAATAAAGTTTAATTTAGAGAAACCCTTCCTTCCCTTGGGTTTCTCCTTAAAGAAAGGAGGATTAGTCCGATGCAAACTTAATGGAAACAATCAGAATCTGCAAGTCATGTATTTGCTTTTTCTGCTGTGGAGTTCTTTCCGACAAAAGATGAAAACAACTTTTATTAATCATCGAAACATAGAAAAGAGATGAAAAAGAATATTTTGAAAGCAACACTGGTTGCTGCATTTGCTTTGCTGGCAGGGTATAATGTGTACAACTCTCAGAAGTCGGATATGATGTCTGAGTTGGTTTTAGCTAATGTGGAAGCATTGGCTGATGACAATGAAATTGAGAATTATCATGGATTTGCTCTTAAATCATATGCAAATGGATGTAAGATTTGCCAACGCGAAGACGGTGGCATTTGCAACGTCCATAATCAGGTTCCCTGCTAATTAATATTTAATTGCTTATTTATATGGTTTTATCTTATAAGATTAATAAATAAGCAATTATATCACATAATAGAAATATGAAAAAAATATATATTATATGTTTAGTGATGGTTTTCCTCATGTCTTGTAAGAATGAAAACAATCATGCATCTCACTCTAATGCGACTACTATTACCATAGTGACAGAATCTGAAGATGTTTTAAACATGTCTACTTTTGTAGATTCCATTGAATTAGTTCCTCTAGAAACCAAAGATGATAATCTTATTGGCTGGATTCCACGTATCATTGCTACTAAAGACTACTATTATCTTCTTTCCGCAAGTGGATGGAATTCTAAGAAGCTTTTTATATTTGATAAAAAAGGTCACTTTATCAGACAAATAAGTAAAGAAGGAGAAGGACCAGGGGAATATATAGAGTTACGTGATTTCACAATAGTTGGGGACTCTATCATAAAAATAGCAGAAGTCTATAACATGATGAATTTCGATATAGAAGGAAATCTGTTATCCGAACGAAAGCAAAGAGACACTTCTGATAAAATAGTTTATTTAAAAGGGAAAAGCATTACCTACAATATTGGAGCTCGTAACCGTAATAATTTGCTGCTAACATTACATGACAGTGAAGACCGCTATATAAAAGACTTTTTAGAGGTTTCACCATTAGAAGCTCGAATTAACGATTGCTTTGGTCGTGGAGAAGCATTCGCGTTTGATGAAAATTATATTTATTTCAATCATCCATTTAGCAATATAATTTACCGGATTGACATATCCACACAAGAATATCTCCCATTCTATCAAATAAATTTCAAAGATAAGAACCTTTCTTGGAAAATGTTTGCTGAAGATGGAGATGTTAATAGCTGGGCAAATATGTTAGAAAAGAGTGAGTGTTTTCTAGCAATAGATGAGATATTAGACATGAATAATTATTTTGTTATTAATGCTGTAGATGAAAAATATCATAGCTGTTTCTCTATATACTCAAAGAGAACAGGTAAAATCTTAACCGGACGGCAAATCAAAGATGATTTATTTTTGAAAGGTAACCTAGTCAATTTAAAGCCTATGAAAACTCCCCATTACAAAGACGGGGACTATTTGTTATGGGTAATCAGTCCGCAAACGCTATTAAACGGATTCAACTCTTATAGAGAACTTTTGGGAGAAAAGAAATGGGACTTGTTTTGCAAGAAATATCCACATTTAGTCGAAGTATGCAGTCAATTGGATGAGGAGTCTAATCCTGCGTTGGCGAGAATTAAAATAAAAGATTTCTAAAGACGTAAATATCATGTATCATGAAATTGATAAAAGCTAAAGATATAATTATTATTTTAGTTCTCTCTCTTGTCTTTTTATATTATGGAAAACAGCGAAATCATCAAGAAAATTCCAATATAGAGAGACAACAAAGACTATTAGAACAGCGTGTTGACAATCTGCGGATACTATCAAAACTACAACATTATGGTGAAGGGAAGAGTATAAGAGACATCTATCTATATA
>NZ_JADNRM010000023.1 GCF_021730445.1 Phocaeicola faecalis
GTTGAAGCCATTGCTGCTGCAACCGGATTAAGCATCGAAGAAATAGAACAACTGGACTAACCGAATATATCCTTTTATTTAACAAACAAGGCGGAAGAGAAGTGTGAAGTTTTCTTCCGCCTTGTTTTATTTCCCGCCATAAAATCAAGGCTCTGTCAAAATCGTTTCTGCCATAGTCTATAGCCAAAACTATCAATATTTATATAGAACCTATATAAAATAAGGGATAAATCCCGAACCGCTTCTCTTCCTCCAATACCACTGATAATCAGCGCAATATCTTCTTTTTGCAACCGGCACGGAATACTACCTACCTCTCGNGTCTTCTATTCTGCTTTTACCAAAGAAGTTGGCGTAGTCCCTTCACGGTACCCCGATAAATCATTCAAATTTCCTTTAAAATACGATTGAGTCCTTTGATTAATAATAAACAATAAACAAATTGAGTTTTTTAAATTTATAAATTTAAAGTTTTTCTATTATGAACAAAAAATTTTTAAGTGCAATCCTGTTTGGAGCCTTGATGGTCTCTTCAACAGGAACATTTGTATCTTGTAAAGATTACGATGACGACATCGATAACCTTCAGGGACAAATTACTGCAAATGCCGATGCTATTAAATCTTTGCAAGAGCTTGTAAATGCTGGTGACTATGTGACCGGTGTAGAGAAAACAGATGCCGGTATTGTATTTACTTTCAGTAAGAGTGGTTCTAAAACTATTACACTGGATACTACAGAAGACGATGGTCAGGTCTTTGAATTAAAGAATGGCGAAATCTACGTTGATGGCAAAGCAACCGGTATAAAACCTGCTGCAGATGCAGAAAAGGCTCCAGTAAAAGCAGTTGATGGAGTTTGGGAATTTTTGAATGCCAATGGCGAATACCAATCTACCGGTATACCAGTATCGGGTGTGACTGTGGTTGGTTCTCAAGCAGATGGCTTTACTCTAACCGTTGTAGATAAAGATGGAAAGTCAACAGAAGTAAAAGTACCTTCTGCAGCTTCATTTATTACTTCAATCGTTTTAAAAGATGATGCAGCTGACAAGGGATTTGTTATTAGCAAAGCTGTATTTAATAAACCTAGCAAATGGGACGGAAAGAAAGAGCTACCAACTGATAAATCAGTTGTCTATTCTTCTTCTTCTATTGATGTTCGTATCAACCCAGTGGATGCTCCTGCTGCGGAAGTAAAATATTATCTGACAAATACAAAGAATCAAACTTTGAGTAATATTGCTTTAGATGCTGAAGCAGAAAGTGCTGACGATGCAATTACGATTGGTGGTATCAACGGTCGTGCTGCTAATACTGGCAATGGACTGTTTACGTTAAGCATGAAGCAATATATCTTATCAAAGGATGATGCTAAAGCATTTGACAAAGAGTTAGTAGATAATGCAAAGGCTCTTGATATAGATAATACAACTGTTATAGATTTTAGTGGTTGTGTGGCATTTGCTGTCAATGCAAACAACAAGGCACGTTCTGCTTACAATTTACCTATTGGAACTAAAGAAGCTGCTAATTTGACTGAGATTCAAGTTAAAGATATGGCTTCTTCTGAGGCTACGTTAGCTGCGTCAAATCCTACTGGAAAAGAAATCACCGTTGCTGTTGGTAAAACATATACGATTAAAGAAGTTGCAGCTGAAGCCGGATTAATGTATGATATGTATTTCTCTTTAGCAGAAGTAGACCAAAAGACTTATGGTGTGACTTATGATGATTTGACTCATACATTTACAGTTGCCAATAACCCGGATGTTTCTACTGCTGCATCAGGCTTTGAATTGACTATCACTACATTGTCTACTAAAGGTGATGTTAAAAAGGCTGTTTATACAGTTAAGTTGAGTTCTGCTATCGAAACACCATCTACTTATGAAGCTATTACTTATGATGTAGCTAAATTAAAAGATACTGATGCTTCTAATGATGCATTTACTCTTGATATGGACATCATGAAGACTGCTCTTGGTGATAAGTGGGCTCAATGGGCTAATACTGTAAATCTTGGTGAAACGAAATATGCCATTTATGAAAAGGCAGATTGTAGCGATGTTTCTAAGACAGTTGGAACAACACCTGATGGTTTGAAGATTTCTTTAACCGCTTCAGATAAAACAACTGCGGCAACAGTTAATAACTTAAAATATATTATTGTCAAAGTAGATGCAAAGAACGCTGATGACTTGAAACTGGATAAGCAATACTACTTGAAGGTTACATTCAAAGATAAGGCAAGTGTTGCTGCAGAAGTCAACAATATCGTTGTTCCTGTGACATTTACAGCTCCTTCTGTAGCTAGTCAATTTGAATTGAAACCCGGTTACGTTGTAGATGGAACTATTAATGCTTACTATTACGATCTTACAGAGGCTACAAAGAAAAATATTGCATTGAGTAGATATTTTGCAAAATCTGACGCTAATGCAGTTGTTGCTCTTGATACAGAAAAAGAAGTTAAGGCTAAGAATAATCACTCTTATCGTTCTAGCGGTTTGGCAACATTGAGTGCAGCTACTATGGCGGGAAATGTAACATTGAAAACTTCTGCTACAGACAAAGACGATAAAAATGCTGTCACTGCAGATGCTGCTACCGGTAAAGAATTTGGTTATGGAGAAACTCTGACTGTTAAAGCAACAAATGTAAACTATTCAGATACGAAGTGGGCATATAGCACAGACAGCAAGAAATCTTATAGCTTCACTATCAAGATTATGAGTCCGATTATGGAAGGTACTGTTAAGCCGGTGGAAGGTTCTACAATCAAAATCAGTGCCAATAGTACTAAGGGATTTGACATTACCAAAGCTATGATTACCGGTATAGACTACAATAAGAATCCTTATAATGTAGTACCGGATAAGGACGTTACTTCCGATCCGACTAATGCAGTAGACAATACTGTGAAGGCTTGGGATAATGAGCAGATTGCAAATGTATACGTAACCAAGAAAGGTGACGATAATACTTATATCAAGGATATAACTTTGATAGGTCAAAAAGCTAAAACAGCCAATGCTGCCGCCGTTGCAGGTGCCATTAATGTAAAAGCAGATCCTCTGCCTAATGAACAAGAAACAGCTATTATTGTAAATGTGAAAGATGCTTGGGGCTATACTATTTCTGAAGAAGTTTCAGTGACTATTCTGAAAAACTAATAATCTAGTCCCTCATATAAATAAAAAAGCACCCATAATTATGGGTGCTTTTTTATTTATATGAGGAAAAATGTTATTTCACAACAGTAATTTCAACATCTTTTGTGAATTCCATACCCCATTGGTCGGTAATCTTGACAGTAACCTTAACCTTATCACCTGCCTGTAATGCTGCATCATTAGCAACTGTTACAGTGAAACCGGTCATGGTTGTATAGTCCTTAGTTTTTTCAGTTGCAGAACCATCTGTAGTCGTTCTGTAAGTTTTGTCAATTGTTACCAAACTAGTATTGGCAGTAACATCAACATTCTGAATCTTTGCAGTTGCAGGCGCATCCCATTTCCATGCAGTAGCAGGTGTCGTAGTTGCATCAGCAAGAGTTTCTGTACCAAACAAGTTATAAGCAGTACCCCAAACATCCTTAGCTGTGAAATCTGCATTTGTAAATGTTGCCTTCTTAGCCTGACCTAATGACAAAGTAGTCTTCAGTGCTTCAATGGTACCTTCTTTAATCGGGCTCTTGCCTGTTACATAAATTTCATCTTTGAAAACATTATTAGTAGAACCGGCAAAGATATTATATTGAACTGTGACTTTACGAGTATCAGTATACATCTGTTTTTTAGAAGGTATAGTGACATTCAATGCTCCATTGGCATCATATGTACCTTGTGTCCAATCAGTTTTACCAGAAACTTTTGCAACTTCGACAGTAGGATTATTACCGAATGTTACGCCTACAGTATTATATACGCTCAATACGTTGAAAATCTCACCGTTAGCAGAATTTCCTGTACCATAAGCCACAACATTGTCACCATCAAACAATGAAGAAATACGAACAAGAGTTGCCGGATTAGTCAATGTCAATTCTACTGTTGCCTGAGCCTTCTTTCCACCAAAGTTAAACTCAATCAATCCAGAATATACATCAGCGGTAACATTTTTATTGGCCGGATTAATTTCTACCTTGATATATGCGGCTTCAGCCAAAGTCGTTGCATTCGTCTTATCTGCCTTAACCAGAGTTGGAGCAATTAATTCGTCAGTCGCTGTATTTGGTGCAGCTGATTCCTTAATAAACAAATTAGCACCACTATATTTCTTGGAAGAGGTCAATTGGATGGTCACGTCGGTAAGCTCTGCATTGTTAACAATAGTCTTATAAGTCAAACCAGCAACGGTAGTTTTGTTCCATTCGATCTTATCCGCACCTGTAATCGCATTAGCAAGGTCTGCCAATGGAATATATGCATACTTAGCATCTTTAGCAGTACTTAATACATGAGATGCTTTTAAAGTCACTGCACCCACAACCGGTTTAGTTTGAACTGTTACATCGACAGTAACCTTTTGAGGTGCCGCATTACCAGATGTTCCCGTACTTGCAGCCGAAGTATAAGTAATGGTCAAGGGAATAGTGACTCCATAAGCATCTGCACCTGAAACAGTGAATGAATCGCCATCAACAGTTACGCCATAAGTCTTAGCAACTGTTTCGTCTACAGAAAGCTTATAGTCTGTAACACCTGCAAATGTAGTCAGAAAATTCTGGGCGGTAGCACCTGTTTTTGAGGGATCACTATTGTAACCTTTTCCAAAAATGCTATATTTCTCTCCCAGTTTTATATAACTATTCTGAACTTTAACATCTCCAGCTGTAGAGGCTGGAGCGATATGGACTGTTTCCTTCAACTCGTAAGAGGTTGATACATTGCCACATGCAACGGCCAAAGCTTCGTTTTCAGCAATAATTGCATTATCACCGGTTAAATCATCTTTAGTCAATCCGTCTTTATATGCAAAATAAATACGGTGAACACCTGTACCTGCTGCTCTTGTCAAAACCGGAGCTTCAGCTACAACACCATCTGCAAATACGGTCACACCTTTAGAGTTTTGTAATGTAAAAGTGAGTTCGCTTACATCTATATTGGTTGGTTCAATTACTACATCAACATAGACGCCTTTGGTACCATCGGAATTATAAGTAGAAACAACCGCCTTTTTTGCCCATTTTGTACCGGCAACATTCCTCATTTGGGCATCATCACTTCCAGCAAAGGCCATGGGAGCTGTAATTTCTCCATCTGCAGGTATTTGAGCAAGTTTCAGTGAAGTAATTGCAGCAGCCATGGTCGGCAGCTTAACAGTTTGCATCTTGCCGTCAGCATCAGGAATATTTAATGTGCAAACACCATCAGCTACTACGGCATAAGCATTACCAGCTGCCTTGTAAGCTGACTTTTCAGCTTTACCTTCTTTATTATAAAAATACCAATATCCATCTTCTTCATTTACATAAGGAACAAGGACAGTACCTTCTTCACCATTAGTAGCAAATAAGCCTGTAGCTTTACCGTCAATAGAAAATTCTCCGGTTTTAGCGTCCAAGGTTAAAGTTGTGGCAGCACCATTTAATTTTATAGGACTAGTAGTACCATCATTAAATGTTACAGTCAAACCATCTGTTGATGCAGCAACGTTTGTTACGTATTTGCCTGCATTTACCTTATCTTGTAATTCCTTAATCTGAGACTTGATTTCGCTCAACTCCTTGTTGATGCCATCAATATCATCATCATAGTCTTTACAAGATACAAACGTTCCTGTTGAGGTAACCATCAAGGCTCCAAACAGGATTGCACTTAAAAATTTTTTGTTCATAATAGAAAAACTTTAAATTTATAAATTTAAAAANTTGATTTCGCTCAACTCCTTGTTGATGCCATCAATATCATCATCATAGTCTTTACAAGATACAAACGTTCCTGTTGAGGTAACCATCAAGGCTCCAAACAGGATTGCACTTAAAAATTTTTTGTTCATAATAGAAAAACTTTAAATTTATAAATTTAAAAAACTCAATTTGTTTATTGTTTATTATTAATCAAAGGACTCAATCGTATTTCAAAGGAAATTTGAATGATTTATCGGGGTACCGTGAAGGGACCACGCCAACTTCTTTGGTAAAAGCAGAATAGAAGACACTTCTGGACGTAAACCCACAGAGTTTTACAAGCTCGTCCGGTGTGTGTTTGCCCTTATCTAATAAGAGTTTTGCATACTTTACACGATATCTGTTTAATAGGTTTTTATAGTTGCACTTAAAGTAATGATTCACGACATTTGAGAGGTAGGTAGTATTCGTGCCGACTATTGAACTAAACTTCACCAAAGAAAGCTTCGGATCCAGAAATACTTTTCTTACTTCTAAGTTATACACAATACTTTTATAGATTTCATAATCGACCTTTCTTCTAGTGCTTCCTTCCTCAGATGACACAGTATTCCACTGCTGTTCCACTTCTTTAAACAGCTTATCTTTCTGTAAAGTGGCAGAAAGATCATTGTTCGGTAATCGAAAAAGGGCATCCATCATTTTTTAGTCAGTTTCTATAATAGCCATAATTTCATCGGACAAAAGTACCCATTTTACTCTATTCTGCAACACTTTCTACTAAAAATATTTATAAAACACAGGATTTTTTTAAGAAATAGGAATCTTCACATACTATTTACCTGCAAAACCATAGAAAATATGTATTAGCGAGCATTAAAGGAATCGAAGAAAAGCCATACACATTATTATATATACAAGAGTTGACGCGCGTAATACCCATGTAACATAGGGCGTTCAAACTTGGAAGAGGTTTTATCGTACTAAGATAGAACGAAAACCATTTTTCAAAATTTTATAGAAAAGAAGATATATGTTTTCTAACATAGCAACTCCCCAAATCGCCGACCCAAAACTATAAAAGCAGCCATTTCTCTGCTTTTTTGTTCACGAGCCAACATCATTTAACGATATAGCAATTTTGTTCACAATCGACCGGTTATTCTTTAATCTTGACTTATAATAATAGAATCCTTTATACATAATATGTATCTACAGCATATCTTGAAGAGGATAACCTATGGCTTTAAACAAAATTCATTATCTTTGTCTCTCAATCAACTAATAACTACTATGGTAGATACAACGCATATCGTATTTTTTTCGCCTACGCATACATCGGCGAAAATAGCCCGTGCCATCGGAGATGGTATAGGAATGGGACGCAGAATAGAAACAGACCTGACACTTGACGAGAGTATCATGCCTATTGAAATTAAAAATGCACTGACGATTATCGCAGTGCCTGTTTACGCCGGACGAGTGGCACCTATAGCCCTACAACGCATCCGGCGGTTAAGGGGAGAAAATGCACCAACCGTTTTGGTTGCCGTTTATGGCAATCGGGATTATGAAGATGCATTGGTGGAACTAAGAGATGAGACAACCCGCTTAGGTTTTACGCCACTTGCTGCCGGGGCATTCATCGGAGAGCATAGTTACAGCCGTCCCGGAATGCCTGTTGCCGAAGGCCGACCCGATGCTAACGACCTGCAAATAGCAGAACAGTTTGGTAAAGACTGCATTAAGAAGCTCAAGGATAGTGATGCTCCTACCAATTTCTTTATTAAAGGCAACGTTCCCTATCGCCATGTAGGACCGTCTACACCGGCTGCCCCTTTATGCACGGAAGAATGTTTTGCCTGTGGTGAGTGTATTGAGGTCTGTCCTACACATGCCATTTACCTTAATGAAGAAGGAAAGATAGCAACTGAAATAGCAAAATGTATCAAATGTTGTGCCTGTGTGAAAGAATGTCCAAACGGAGCACGTATTTTTGATACCCCTTATACTCCAATGTTGCACAAGAAATGTGCAGCCCGAAGAGAACCGGAACTGTTTCTTTAAACAACAAACGATGAAAAGTAGAGAACAAAGAGTATTGGTAGGCATGAGTGGCGGGATTGACAGTTCCGCCACCTGCATCATGCTGCAAGAACAAGGATATGAAGTGGTAGGAGTAACGATGCGTACATGGGATGTACCTTCAAAGTTCTCCACTCCCGGACAAACAGAGCCGGATGATGTGCTTGAAGCCCGAGCATTGGCAGAAAAATTAGGTATAGAACATCACGTGGCCGATGTACGTGAGGAATTTAAGGAGGTTATTGTCAAGCATTTCATTGACGAATATATGAAAGGCCGCACTCCCAACCCTTGTGTGATGTGCAACCCTCTTTTCAAAGAACGTATCCTATGCGAATGGGCCGACCAAACTAATTGTGCCTACATATCTACAGGGCACTATTGTCGCCTGGAAGAACATAATGGACACCTATATATAATAGCAGGAGATGATATGACCAAGGACCAATCTTATTTTCTGTGGAAACTTCCACAGGAAATTCTGCGCCGCTTCATCTTTCCACTTGGAACATATACCAAACAAGAAGTGCGGGAATATCTTCGCCAAAAAGGTTTTGAGGCAAAAGCACAGGGAGGCGAAAGTATGGAAATCTGTTTTATCGAAGGAGACTATCGTGATTTTCTTCGTTCTCAGTGTCCGGATATCGATACAAAAGTAGGGCCCGGATGGTTTGTCGACAATAAAGGTATAAAAATCGGGCAGCATAAGGGTTTTCCCTATTATACCATCGGGCAACGAAAAGGATTGGAGATAGCCTTAGGGCACCCGGTTTACGTATTAAGAATCAATGCAGAGAAAAATACCGTTATGCTGGGAGATGCGGAAGAACTGAAAACCGAATACATGTTGGTGGAGGATTATCAGATAGCTGACATGCAGGAACTGATGCAATGTAAGGGCCTGGCTGTCCGCATCCGTTACCGCAGCAAACCCATCCCTTGCCGCGTAGCTGTTCTTGACGAAAAGCACTTACTGGTACGGTTCCATGCAGAAGCCTCTGCCATTGCTCCGGGACAGTCTGCCGTATTTTACGACGGCCAGAAAGTATTGGGAGGTGCTTTCATTGCATCCCAACGCGGAATCCGTAAAATAGCAGCCGATAACCAAGACAAATTATAGACCATGAAAATACGCTACGGAATTATTATAATGATATGCTACCTGCTCAATGCCTGTCGGCCGACTTCTCAAAATCCCCGCATCTATGACGCAGGAATCTCCCAAGAATTGGCAGAACTTAGAAAACAAGAAATCAGCGGATTGAGATATGACCTTCGTTTATCCATTCCCGAACAAAAATCAATACCGGTAGAGGGAGAGATACACGTTCGGTTCCGGTTGAACAAGCCGCAAGAGATTATCCTTGATTTCAGAGAAGAAGCAGACAAGATAAAAGAAGTGACCGCAAACGGACAGCCGACTCCTTATGAATTCTGTAACGAACATATTATCCTACCGAAAAGCACAATACTGCAAGGAGAGAATGACATATATATCCGTTTTACTGCCGGCAACCAATCTTTGAACAGAAACGACGAGTTCTTGTATACGTTGTTGGTTCCAGACAGGGCACGAACGGTTTTTCCATGCTTTGAGCAGCCTAACCTCAAAGCCTCTTTCACATTACAACTGGACATTCCGTCTGAATGGGTTGCCGTCTCCAACACCTATATTAATAAGGAGGAAGAACAGGAAGGAAGAAAAAGCATTTATTTTGCTCCGACCGAACCATTAAGCACCTACCTGTTCTCTTTTGTTGCCGGAAAGCTGGAAAGACAGGAATATCAGGAAGGCAACAGAAAGATTGCGGCTTATTTTCGGGAAACAGACCCGAAAAAACTGTCACAACTGGATACTATCTTCAAACAAGTCATGGCTTCCCTCCGTTGGCTGGAAGATTATACCGGTGTCCCCTACCCATTTGCCAAGTATGATTTCATCATCCTTCCCGGTTTCCAATACGGAGGCATGGAGCATACCGGCGCTACTTTATATAATGACAATCAGATGTTTCTGAGTGAGCATCCTACCCCTGATGAAGAGTTGAGACGTACCGAACTTATTGCACACGAAACAGCTCATATGTGGTTTGGCGACTTGGTGACGATGAATTGGTTTGATGACGTATGGACAAAAGAAGTTTTTGCCAACTACTTTGCTGCCTGCATCAGCGAACCTTTATATCCGGAAATAAATCATCAGTTGAACCGGATTAAGACATTCACAGCTTCTTCGCTATCGGAAGACCGCACTCCCGGAACGACCTCTATCCGCCAGCCGTTGGACAACTTAAGAAATGCCGGACTGATTTATGGACAAATCATCTATAATAAAGCACCTGTGATGATGATAAAGCTTGTGGAGCTGATGGGAAAAGACAAATTCAGAGAAGGAATCCGAGAATATCTCAACACATACGCTTACAGTAATGCCACATGGGATGACCTGATACGCATTTTGGACAACAAGACAACGGAAAATCTGGCTGACTTCAGTGATGTATGGGTAAATCAGAAAGGAATGCCCACTATACATTTCGCACAAAAAGACGGAAAGCTGCAAATCAGTCAAGAAGACCCTTACCACCGGGGAATCATTTGGCCTCAGCGCTTCAATGTCACCCTGTGCGGTGAGCAACAAGATAGCATTCTAGAAGTTAATCTGACCGACAGTTTATTCACATTACCATTGCCTTTCACCACCCGCTATATTCTTCCGAATACAGACGGTCGTGGCTATGGTCTGTTCATACCGGACAACCATACACTATCATGGTTACTGGCACACTGGCAAGAAACAGTCGACGACACCGCAAGAGAAGCCTTGTTAATGCTCTTGTATGAGAACTATCAAGTGAAGCATTTCACAGATGAAGAGTGGATTGGCAGTCTGTTGACCGGACTTGACAAAGAAAAAAATCCCTTGATAGCCTCAACTATCACCGGATATTTGGGAAGTCCTCTCCGTACCCTGGCTTCCGAAAAGAAACAAGAAGTGGAAGACACGATGTTCCGTCTCAGCGAGACTCACGCCATTCCTTCTTGCCGCATCCAGCTCTTACGAAGCCTGATTCAAAATGCCACATCTGCCCGAAGCTTGCAAAAGCTCCACAACATTTGGACAAACCAATCCGACAAACAACTGAATGAAAGAGATTATACAACCCTGGCATATATTCTTTCGCTCCGCATGCCGGAACACAGCAACGAACTTCTGACCACACAGCGTCAGCGTCTCAGTAATCCCGACCGCTTACGTGAGTTCGACTTTATCTCACGCGCAGTCATCCCCGATACCCTGAAACTTAATGTCTTGTTCCAGTCTTTGATGTTGGCAGAAAATCGTAGAATAGAACCTTGGACTGCCACCGTATTGAGTTACCTAAACCATCCGGTCAGAGAAAATCATTCGGTAAAATACATCCGTCCGGCATTGGAAGCCTTGTTGGACGTACAACGTACCGGAGATATTTTCTTCCCCAAGAACTGGGTAAACGCATTGCTCTCCCAACATCGCAGTCCTGAAGCTTATCGAGAAGTAGAAGCTTTCTTGGCTGCACACCCCGACTATCCGGTCTTGCTGAAGAACAAGATTCTCCAAGCGGCTTATCCACTTTATAGAGCTAATAAACAAAAATAAGAATCAAGGAAGTTGCATAACCCCGCGATAGACAGCGTGCCGTAAAGTACCCGCTTCATCGTCGCTATCGTAATCCCAATACATAGCTCCCAGCATACCCTGCCGGTGTAAAAAGCGGCATTTAAGCTCGATGGATTGGGCATTTTCATAATTCACGACGACTGCCCCTCCGGAATTGACCAGATAGGGAACTTTCGCCACACTGTCCCAGCGACTGTATAGACTGTCGATAGAGATAATATGGCGATAATCCAACGATTCAGGAGCCTCATTAGTTCCATGCCCATAGAAAGGAATTCCAAGCACCAAGCGCTGCACCGGAAAACCACCGGCAATATGCTCGGCCACCGCCTTCTCACAAGACCATTCCTCTGTCATAGCCGAGCAATGCAAGGCAGCATGATGAAAAGGCGCCTCTTCCATATCATAGGCCATAATATTTACATAATCCACATACGGTTCAATCGCCTTAAAATCATAATAACGTCCGGTGGCAGAAGTAGCTATCGTCAGGAGTTTGTCTTTCCCGACAGCCTGCCGGACATCACGCATCAAAAGAGTAAAGTTCTCCTTATCTGCAGGAGAAAAAGATATGCCGGCTGCTCCACTGCCCGGATACTCCCAGTCAATATCAATGCCGTCCAATCCAAATTTATCAATCACCCTCCTGCAATCGGCAGCAAAAGCAGTACGGGTACTGTCATTGGCAGCCATTTCACTGAAGCGGCTACTACCCCAGCCTCCCACAGACAATAAGACTTTTAAAGAAGGTTTCTTCTCTTTCAAGCCTGCTATCATCTGCAGACGAGGCTCGTTATCTATCCGTATTCCTTTGTTATCATCCGCCACATGCCCAAAAGCATAATTGATATGAGTCAGACACGATGTTTCGGGAGTACTTACTCCCCATGAGGTAACATAAGCCAATACCACATACCGGGATTCATTTTCAGGCACACCGATATTTGCCGACTTCTTCTTATTCAAGCAAGAAGCCAACAATACAACCAATAACAGAGGTAACAGCCTGAATATTTTCATCCCAAAGGAGATTATTTTTACTTACTCAACTCGCGTGAGCGTTCGCCCAAGTAGCCTCCATGATGACGTTTGCTATATTCCTCGATAGTAAAACCGGTATGCTTCATGGTTTCCACTACCAGAATATCTCCTATCACCGTCATCACAGTAGTAGAAGTAGTGGGAGTCATGCCCAATGCACAGACTTCATCCGGATGTCCGGTACATAAACAAATATCAGACTCACGCGCCAACGGGCTATCCGCATTTCCCGTTATAACAATATATTTCAGCGTTGGGTTCAAAGTATGAGCCAGTTGTGTAAGTTCCACTATCTCACGGGTTTTACCGGAGTTAGAAATCAACAACAGCAAATCATTCTCCTGCAATATACCCAAATCTCCATGTTGTGCTTCGCTGGGATGCAGAAACACAGCCGGAATACCTGTTGAACAGAAAGTTGTGGCAATATTCATAGCTATCTGTCCGGCTTTTCCCATTCCGGTAGTTACTAATTTACCCTTTTTGTTATGTACTTGCTCAACAATCAGAGCCACAGCTTTCTCATAAGCATCCGAAACCGGAATATTTAATACGGCTTCAGCCTCTTTCTTCAACAATTCGTGTATAGATGTCATCATAAGTAACAGAGATATTTATTTTAATAGTTCGGTTAGTTCTTCCCGGTTATCCGCCACAGCATAATAACTGCTCAGCGGATGATGTGCAAAATGCTGTGTTTCCAGCCCTTTCAGAAATTCCACAATGCCATTCCAGAATCCATTGATATTATAGAATATAACTTTTTTATGGTGATAGTCCAATGTAGCCGCAGCCATCACATGGAAAATCTCATCCAAAGTACCCACTCCGCCCGGCAGTGCCACCACTACATCCGCTTCGTGCAACATAACATCCTTGCGGTCGCTCAAATTGTCTGTACGGAAAGTAACATCCAACAGGTCGCTCACCCTTCCGCGTTCTTCCAGTTTGGTAGGAACCACCCCCATCACCATACTTCCACTCTCTTTAGCAGCACGGGCGACACATTCCATCAAGCCGATATTGGCTCCGCCATATATCAAGGTCTTTCCGTTTTGTCCCATCCAGATTCCCAGTTCACGCGCTTTGTCGAAGTAAACAGGATCTATATTATCAGATGCAGAACAAAAAATAGCAATCTTATCCATTCTCTTGAATTCTGTTATTGAATACAAATATCTGCATTTTTTGAGGAACAACAATAACTTTTGTTGTATTTTTGTCCACCGAAACAGAATTGAACTAAAAAACAATGTCCTATAATACTTTCACTTTGTCAAACGGGCTGCGTATTATCCATGCGCCCAACCTCTCTAAAGTAGCCTATTGCGGTTTTGCTGTAGACGCCGGAACACGTGACGAAAACGAGCAAGAGCAGGGAATGGCACATTTTGTGGAGCACCTTATCTTTAAAGGTACAGAGAAAAGACACGCCTGGCATATACTGAACCGTATGGAAAATGTGGGCGGAGACCTCAATGCCTATACCAATAAAGAAGAAACGGTGATTTACAGCGCTTTTCTGGCAGAACACTTTCCGCGTGCAGTAGAGCTGCTGGCAGATATTGTTTTCCACAGTACTTTCCCCCAACATGAGATAGACAAGGAAGTGGAAGTGATTATCGACGAAATTCAGAGTTATGAGGACAGCCCTTCCGAGCTCATCTTTGATGACTTTGAAGAACTGCTCTTCCCCAATCATCCCTTAGGAAGAAATATTCTGGGAAAACCGGAGCTATTGAGAGGATTTACCAGCCGGAATGCGTTGGACTTTACAGCACGCTTCTACAAAACAACCAATATGGTCTTTTTTGTACAAGGCAACATCGACTTCAAGAAGGTAATCCGAACAGTAGAAAAAGCCGTGAGCGATATATCGCTAAGCGAAATAAACCGTCAGCGTACCGCTCCCTTTACCTATACCCCACAGACTCTGACCATCAACAAAGACACCCATCAGGCACATGTCATGATAGGCAGCCGGGGATATCACGCATACGATGAGAAACGAACCGGGCTCTATCTGCTCAATAATATACTGGGAGGCCCCGGCATGAACAGCCGTCTGAATCTGGCACTTCGTGAACGTCGCGGGCTGGTATATAATGTAGAGGCCAACCTGACTTCCTATACCGACACGGGCGTATTCTGCATCTATTTCGGAACCGACACCGAAGATGTGGACCATTGCATCCGACTGGTGCACAAGGAACTGAAAAAGTTGCGTGACAATAAACTGACCGATGCCCAACTGACCGCTGCCAAGAAGCAAATCATCGGGCAAATCGGTGTGGCAAGCGACAACTTTGAAAACAATGCACTCGATATGGGGAAAGCATTTCTGCACTACGGCAAATTTGAAGGCCCAGGAGAAGTCTTTAAACGTATTGAAGCCCTGACCGCAGACCATTTACTGGAAATAGCCAATGAAATGTTTGCCGAAGAATACCTTTCTACGCTTGTATACTCATAGAAAATCGTATCTTTGCAAAATAACAACCTAACTAATATCATAATGACATGAAAAAACTCCATTTATGCCTCATCAGTACTTTACTGGCTGCCTCCATGCAAGCACAAAGTGTTGATTATACAAAAGGCCTGAGCATTTGGTTTGACAAACCCAATAATCTGGACGGACGCGCCTCCTGGTATGCCCCGACCGCCGACAAATCGTGGGAAAGTAATTCATTGCCTATCGGAAACGGAAGTCTGGGAGGAAATATACTAGGCTCAGTGGCTGCCGAGCGTATTACACTGAATGAAAAGACTCTATGGCGCGGTGGCCCGAACACCGAAAAGGGAGCTGAGTATTATTGGAATGCCAACAAAGAGTCGGCCCATCTGTTGCCCGAGATACGACAGGCATTCGTTGAAGGGAACCAAGAAAAAGCGGAAGAACTTACTTGCCGCAACTTCAACGGACTGGCTGATTACGAACCCAGCCGCGAGACTCCGTTCCGTTTCGGCTCTTATACCAGCCTAGGAGAAGCATACATTGAAACAGGGCTGAGCGAAATAGGCATGACGGACTATAAACGCGCCCTTTCTCTGGATTCTGCCCTTGCCGTTGTCAGCTTCCGCAAAGACGGTGTAAATTATGAGCGCAAATACTTCGCATCCTACCCCGACAGTGTCATGGTCATTAAGTTTACCGCTGACAAACCGGGTATGCAGAATCTTGTATTCAGTTACGGAGCGAACCCCGAAGCTACAGGCAGCATAAAAGCCGATGGAAACAACAGCCTGCTTTATACCGGCCATTTGAACAACAATCAAATGAAATTTGCCCTTCGCATCCGTGCCATCCATAAAGGGGGAAGCCTGACTGCCACTGACGGAAAACTCATTGCACAAGGAGCAGATGAAGTCATCTTTCTCTTGACAGCCGATACAGACTACAAATTGAATTTCGACCCGGACTTTAAAGACCCGAAAACATACGTAGGAGCAGACCCGGAACAGACCACTCTTGCCATGATGAATACAGCCGCCGGCAAAAGCTATAATGAGTTGTGCGAACGCCACAAGGCCGACTATACCAACCTGTTCGGCCGGGTAAGACTGACACTAAACCCTCATGCCCCCATGACGTTACAGTATCCGGCAGTCACCGACCTGCCCACCTACCAACGTCTGGCCCGTTATCGTAAAGGCAACCCTGACTATAAATTGGAAGAAATCTATTATCAGTTCGGCCGCTATCTGCTGATAGCCAGTTCCCGTCCCGGCAACCTTCCTGCCAATCTTCAAGGTATGTGGGCCAATGGTGTAGACGGCCCCTGGCATGTAGATTACCATAACAATATCAATATCCAAATGAACTATTGGCCTGTATGTTCCACCAATCTGGACGAATGTGCATGGCCCTTAATCGACTTTATCCGCACATTGGTAAAACCGGGAGAAAAAACAGCCCAAGCATACTTCGGTGCACGTGGCTGGACAGCTTCCATTTCCGCCAATATCTTTGGATTTACCTCTCCGCTGACAGATGAGAATATGTCGTGGAACTTCAACCCCATGGCAGGACCGTGGTTGGCTACACACGTGTGGGATTACTATGACTACACACGCGACAAGAAATTTCTGAAAGAAACAGGATACGACCTAATCAAAAGCAGTGCCAACTTTGCCGTAGACTACCTGTGGCATCGTCCTGACGGCACTTACACAGCTGCCCCGTCCACTTCTCCCGAACATGGACCGGTAGACCAGGGAGCCACCTTCGTGCATGCCGTCATTCGCGAAATACTGCTGGATGCCATTGATGCCAGCAAAGTATTGGGAGTGGACGCTAAAGAACGTAAACAATGGCAACATGTATTGGATAATCTGGTTCCCTATCAAGTAGGCCGCTACGGTCAGCTCATGGAATGGTCGGTAGATATTGATGACCCCAAAGACGAACACCGTCACGTAAACCATCTGTTCGGCCTGCATCCGGGACGTACACTCTCTCCTGTCACGACTCCCGAATTGGCCAAAGCCGCCAAAGTAGTGCTGGAACATAGAGGCGACGGTGCGACCGGTTGGAGCATGGGATGGAAATTAAACCAATGGGCACGTCTGCAAGACGGGAACCATGCATACAAGCTCTTCGGCAACTTACTGAAAAACGGAACGATGAACAACTTATGGGACACGCACCCACCCTTCCAGATTGACGGTAACTTTGGAGGCACGGCAGGTATTACCGAAATGCTGCTGCAGAGCCACATGGGATTCATCCAGTTATTGCCCGCACTGCCCGATGCATGGAAAAACGGCTCTGTAGAAGGATTATGCGCAAAGGGTAATTTTGAAGTCGACATAACATGGGAAAACGGTAACCTGAAAGAAGCCACTATCCTGTCTAAAGCAGGTGCTCCCTGCCATGTGAGATACGGTGACAAGACACTTACCTTTAAGACCTCAAAAGGTAAAACTTACAAGATTGCAATGGAAAACGGAGAGTTAAAAACCCTCCGTTAAACCCTCATTCCACACGTACGTTCGTGTGAGCTCACGCGGACGTACGTGTAGGCTTACACGAACGTATGTATAAGCCTACGCGGACGTATGTATAATTCCATGCATACGTCCGCGTTTTCAATATCCGGAAACAGGCCGTTTATTTGCCCTCTTCCATACTCATGGCAATCCCCTTTTCCAGTCCGCGAAGCTCGGAAAGACCGCGCATACGTCCCAAGCAGGAATATCCCGGATTGGTCTTTTTCTTTAAATCATCTATCATCTGATGACCGTGGTCAGGGCGCATCGGGATAGAGACACCGCGACGCTGCTGCAATAACAGCAGGTTCTTCATCACATGATACATATCTACATCACCCTCCAGATGGTTGGCTTCATAGAAATTCCCCTCCGCATCACGCTGAGTACTACGGAAATGGACAAAGTTGATACGGTCACCCAAACGTGCCATCATTCCTGCCAAATCATTGCGTGCAGCCACACCCAATGAACCCGTACACAGACATAAGCCGTTAGAAGGATTAGGGACTGCTTCAACCAACTTCTCAAAATCCTCTTCCGTACTCATGATACGAGGCAAACCAAGAATCGGCTGTGGCGGATCATCCGGGTGGATAACCAATTTCACTCCGACCTCATCTGCCACCGGACAAATCTCTTTCAGGAAGAAAATAAGGTTCTTGCGAAGCTTTTCCGCATCAATATCTTTATAACGGTCTAACTCTTGTTGGAACTGCTCCAGTGTAAAGCTCTCTTCAGACCCCGGCAGACCGGCAATCATATTCCGGGTTAAACGATGGATTTCTTCCGCATCCATTTGGGCAAAGCGAGCCTTAGCCTTTTCGGTTTCCTCTGCCGAGTATTCTTTCTCTGCACCGGGACGCTTTAAAATAAACAAATCAAAAGCCACAAAAGCTGCCCGCTCAAACCGCAAAGCCTTCGAGCCGTCGGGCAAAGTATAAGCAAGATCAGTGCGTGTCCAGTCGAGCACCGGCATGAAGTTATAAGTAACAATCATAATGCCGCATTCTGCCAGATTACGCAAGCTCTGTTTATAGTTCTCTATATATTTCAGATAATCTCCTGTCTGAGTCTTAATATATTCGTGCACGGGCACGCTCTCGACAACACTCCAAGTCAGCCCGACTTCTTCTATCATTTTTTTGCGCTTCATGATTTCCTCTACCGTCCACACTTCCCCATTGGGAATATGATGCAAGGCAGTAACAATACCGGTTGCGCCGGTCTGTTTGATGTCCCATAAAGATACAGAATCATTCGGGCCGTACCAACGCCATGTTTGTTCACATAGTATCATAACCAATCAAATATTACATTGCAAAAATATTAAATCCGCCGTCTACTACCGCTACCGTACCGGTCACAAAAGACGATGCCTCACTTATCAAATATTGTATTGTTCCGCACAACTCTTCCGCACGCCCGAAGCGTTTAAACGGAGTCTGGCGAATCACATCATTTCCACGTTCTGTGTAGCTGCCGTCTTCGTTAGTCAGCAAAGTACGGTTCTGTTCGGTCAGGAAGAAGCCCGGAGCAATAGCATTGACACGAATACCTTCACCGAATTTTGTAGCCACCTCATGTGCCATAAATGCAGTAAAATTGGATATACCCGCCTTAGCAGCCGCATACCCGCACACACGAGTCATCGGGCGAAAGGCAGCCATAGATGAGAAGTTCACGATAGCACCTTTTTTCTGTTCCACCATCGGTTTCAGGAATACCTGAGTGGGCAGTACGGTGCCTGTCAGATTCAGGTTCAACACCTTCTGGAACTCATCCACCTTCAAATCAAAGAAAGTACCCGTAGGAGCAATAGTTGCCCCCGGCATATTTCCTCCGGCAGCATTCAACAGTGCATCCACACGGCCATACTTAGCCAAAATATCCTCCAGATTTTGTTTCAAGACAGCCTCATCCAGCACATTAGTCACCAGGAACATGGCTTCTCCGCCTTTTGCCTTGATATTTTCCACAATAGCGTTGCCCACTTCTGCCTTACGGCCCAGAATCACTACCTTTGCCCCTTCAGCAGCCAAGTGTGCGGCGATGGCCTTTCCCAATACGCCTGTTCCACCGGTGATAACTACCACCTGATCTTTTACACTAAATAAATTATTCATGATATTATAAGTTTAACGGTTCTATACTATCTCGCAAGACGAGTAAACTCTCCGGCCCCATATTAAACAAAAGGTCGGCTATACTCAGATTCGGCAAAAAGCCGTGTTTCTCTTTAAACACTTGATAGTAAGGCTTAGGAATAAAGGTCGTATCTGCCATCCGGTAATCACGTTTGGGATGGATAATTTCACGGAAGTCATCCTCTCCGGCGGTCAACTCGGTACGATAGTCGGACGTTCCC
Organism: Phocaeicola faecalis; assembly: GCF_021730445.1. Lineage (GTDB taxonomy): Bacteria > Bacteroidota > Bacteroidia > Bacteroidales > Bacteroidaceae > Phocaeicola > Phocaeicola faecalis. Next base: position 20,004 of record NZ_JADNRM010000023.1, read on the forward strand.
TCCATTTGAGGTTCGATATCAATCAAACGGCACACCAAACTGCATAATTCCTGATTGAAATCCCATAAGAAAGGATATTTCTTCTCATAAAACACACGGAAGTCATCGGCGTAATAATCAAAGAAAGGACTATGCTTATAACCGGCTACCAAAGCATTCCAATGCATGTGACGCCAATTGCCGTGATCGGAGATACGGACATCTTTCATCAGGCATTTATTACCGTCACTTTTTTCGGTAGGAACAGTCAGCGCCAATGGGCCATCGGCTGCCGCAATCACACAACGATTACGGTAAGTCTGTTTCACATAGTTATCATAACGCTCCACATACACCTTGTCATAAGCAAGCAATTTGGTGTAATACTCTACGGGAGCTAAATAGGCAGAACCTACATATATTATTTTCTCCATTACTGTACTCGTTCAAAAAAGCGTCCCTTTCGCGAGGAAAACCAGATTCGCCAGGCCTTACCTATCAAATGGTCATCGGGCACCAGTCCGAAAAGACGCGAGTCACATAGATTTATAGGATTATTGGATGCCATCCAATAATAATTCTTCTTAAATGTATAAGCCGAAACCGGCTTGCCCTCCACCAGCAGGGTATCTCCTTTGACAGAAGCCTGTTTCCCCTCATGCCGCATAATGGTATTACACAGCAAAGTCACATTCCATGGATATACCTTTACCGGTTTGCCTTTGGCCGGAATCACAAACGGATGACTCTTGCTCACCTCCTTCTGATACAGAGGAAGCAGACTCACTTTTCCTGCCAGCTTCTGCTCAAGCAAATAATACTCATAATGACTGAAGCTACGGATATACCTTTCATCCATATACCCTACCAGTTGGTTTCCTGTGATGCCCAATTGCTGCATAGCCCGCAACACGCTATCTTCTGCCGTATGCGGATATACATAAAGAGACTTGCTGTCCGGGCTGAGCACGTGCTCGTCCGTCAGCAACAACTCTTCATTCAGCATCAACGTATCTCCCGGAACACCTACACAACGGCTGATAAACAGCTCCCTATTGCCAACCGATGTTTGCAAAGAACGCGGACTGGGATTATTAAACAACACCACATCCCCTTTTCCGACCGGCTTTTCCAACCATCGGCAAGTGGAAAAAGGCACACGAAACCCATAACTCCATTTATTCACCAAAACCCTCTCGCCCTGATAGAGACTGTTTTCCATACCGGTAGAAGGAATGGTGCAGGAGGTGAAAGCAAATGTCTTTATCAGCAGTGCCAAAACGACTGCCGTAAGCATTGCCTTTATCCATATGGAGACATGGGGGATGTGCACTATTTAATGTTATCTACAAAAGAGAACAATCTGTTCCAGCGTATCTTGCCGTCCAGCCAGCCACGGTCGGGGTCAAGAGACAACCAGATAAAGATAGGCTTACCCACCACATGGTCCTCAGGTACAAATCCCCAGAAACGGGAATCGGCAGAGTTATGGCGATTATCACCCATCATCCAATAATAGTTCATCTTAAATGTATATTCGTTTGTTTCCTTTCCGTTAATGTAAATCTTACCATCTTTCACTTTCAGGTCATTGCCTTCATAAGCACGGATGGGACGTTCATAAATCGGCAGATTATCCAATGTCAGCTGAATCGTTTCACCCTTCTTCGGTATCCACAAAGGACCGTAATTATCGGTAGTCCAACCGGTCAGTTTATTCAGCGGATACAAACCTCCCGCATCATCACCCGGAACATTCTCGATGCCGGCCACTATATCCTTACGTGCCAACAAACCGGCTTTTGCCTTCTCCGTCAGAGGAATGTTATAGGCCGACGCCTCCGGATAATAATAAGACAAATCCTCCCGACTGATGCCCAACTCGTGCGCCAAATCGTCTGGTATGGCTTTGTGCACCTTTACCAGATAGCGATACTGCACATTATCAGGTTCTTTATTCGGTTTCCCATCCAAATAGACAACGCGGTCCTTGATTTCGAGCGTTTGTCCGGGAAGTCCCACGCAACGCTTTACATAGTTTTCCCGACGGTCTACGGGACGGACAAACACCTTGCCGTACGTATTGGCGTTTTCATCAATATATTTACGGCCTGCCTGATAGTAGTAATCAAACACCATCCGTTGCTGTTCGGGAGTCATTCCGGCCATATCCACCGGCTTAGTCAGTTCTTTACCCGCCTGATAGCTCATGCGATAAATATCATCATTGGGCACATTTGCCATCACCGTATCTCCGGCAGGGAAATTAAACACCACAATATCATTCAACTGCACATCTCCCAACCCTTTTACACGTTTGTAATCCCATTGCGGAAACTCCAAATAAGACTTACAATTGAAAACAGGCAATGTATGCTGTGCCAACGGCATGTGCAATGGAGTCTGCGGTACGCGGGGACCGTAACTCAACTTGCTGACAAACAAATAATCGCCCACCAGCAGCGACTTCTCCAATGAAGAAGAAGGAATCACATAATTCTGGAAGAAGTACAAGTTCACGAAATAAACCGCCACCAAAGCAAAAACAATCGCATCCACCCATCCCATCACCGTCACCACAGTGGGATTCTTTGACTTTTTCCACCAAGTCCAGGGAATCTTCTTCGTGATATATGCATCGAATATAAACGGTACGACTAACAGCCCCATCCAGCTTTTCAGCCAAACGAGGAACACCAGCCAAAGTACCAGTACAATGACAAACCTAATCCATTGTGCACGTGTTGCTTTTATCATATGCTAAAATTGAAATAAATCATTCATTCCTAAAAATCCTTCATGCTGAGCCGTATATTCGGCAGCCAAGACTGCCCCCAAAGCAAATCCCTTACGGTTCTTGGCATCATGGGTAATCGAAATACTATCTGCTTCCGAGTCGTAACGGATGGTATGAATACCCGGCACTTCTCCTTCACGAACAGAGCTGACCGGAAGTTCGTCGGGAGCGCAAGTCGTGTTACCCGACACGATTCCGTCCGGTGTGACCAAAGTTCCTTTCACCCACTTATCCTTGCGGTCGATATTCTCCAAGATACCTTCTGCAAGAGTAATTGCTGTCCCACTCGGTGCATCCACCTTATGGATATGATGCGTCTCCACCATAGAGACATCATAAGCCGGGAAGTTGTTCATGATTTTAGCCAGATACTTATTAACAGCCGAGAAAATAGCCACTCCCAGACTGAAGTTAGATGACCAAAACAATGTCTTTCCCCCCTCGGTACAAAGCTTTTTCACCTCATCACCATGACGGTCCATCCATCCGGTACTTCCCGATACCAACTTCACCCCTGCTGCAAAAGTCTTCATATAATTAGTATAAGCCACTGTAGGATTAGTAAACTCAATAGCCACATCAGCCGATTTAAAAGCTTCGGAGTTAAAATCTTCCTGATTATTAATATCTATAATACTCACAATCTCATGTCCACGGGCAATTGCAATCTTTTCGATTTCCTTACCCATCTTTCCGTATCCAATTAATGCTATTTTCATTGTATGTCTATATATTTTTGCTACAAAGATAGCTTTTTTCACTGTAAACCATTACATTTGCCCAACATTTACACCTCATTAACATGGAACAACTACTACATTACATTTGGAAACACAAGATATTTCCGATTCAGGAACTAAAAACCACAACTGGCCAAAAGGTTGAAATCATAGATACGGGACTGGCAAATACAAATGCCGGTCCCGATTTTTTTAATGCAAAAGTCAAGCTGAACGGCGTTTTATGGGTAGGTAATGTGGAAATACACGAACATTCTTCGGATTGGTTGAAACACGGACACCACACAGATGCAGCATACGATTCCGTTATTCTGCATATAACATCTGATGCGGATATTGATGTATACCGTACTGACGGCGAACCTATTCCCCAATTAATACTCCCCTGCCCTGATTACGTTTGCCGGAACTATCACGAACTGGTTGAGACAGAGAGTTATCCGCCTTGTTACCGCATCATCCCCACCCTTTCCACTTTCACGATACACTCATGGATGTCTGCCCTCCAACTGGAACGTTTCGAACAGAAAGCCTCGCAACTATCGGAGCGACTCAAACGTTGCAACGCCAATTGGGAGGATGCTTTTTTTATCACTTTGGCACGCAATTTCGGTTTCGGCCTCAACGGAGATGCTTTTGAGACTTGGGCAAACCGGATTCCTTTACGGGCCGTAGACAAGCATCGGGATGAGTTGTTTCAGATAGAAGCCTTTTTCTTCGGACAGGCAGGACTGCTTCAAGAAACGAACGGTGACGAGTATTATTTACGTTTGAAAAAGGAATACGAATACCTTTCCCATAAATTCGGACTCACCCCAATGGATGTTTCCCAATGGCGCTTCCTGCGTCTGCGCCCCACCAACTTCCCCCATATACGGATAGCACAACTGGCGGTGCTGTATCACCGCTCTTACGGACTGCTTTCACATATCATGGAGGCTGACACTTTACCCAAAGTGCGTGACATATTAAAAGGAGGTACTTCGGAATACTGGGTAAGTCATTATACTTTCGAACACACCTCCCCTTTCCGCCCCAAAACATTGAGCAACTCTTCCCTTGACTTACTGGTGATTAATACGGTAGTGACTTTTCTGTACAGTTACGGAGTACACAAGGGAAAAGAAGAGTATTGTGCACGTGCCGGTGCTTTTCTGGAAGAACTGAAAGCAGAATACAACTATATTACCCGCATGTGGGAACAATGTGGAATAAAAGCTGCCAATGCAGCAGACAGTCAGGCCCTTATACAATTAAAAAAAGAATATTGCGATAAAAAGAAATGTTTATATTGCAGGATTGGATATGAATATCTGAAAAGAAAAGGCTGAAACGCGATTCAATATATAATAGAGGCAGGAAAAACTTATTCCACCTCTATTATCCAATCTCCAATCGTGCGAGTGGCACTATCAGAATTAATTCCGACCTTAACGATACGCTTGCCATCCTTCCTAATGGTCAGATTCTGGTAAAGAACAGGGAATCTTCAAATTACAAAACAGAAATCTCATCCAAGCCCAGTCCGGTTATCTCGGCTATATCTTCAAAAGAAAATCCTTTTTGCTTCATTCTCAATGCATTCTTACGAACCGCCTCCTGTTCGCCTTTTTGAAAACCTTCTTTCAATCCTTCCGCACGGCCTTCCGCACGGCCTTCTTCTCGTCCTTTATTCAACTGAGTGGACATTACACTATACCAATCACGGAAATTCTTTAAACTCTCCCAATATTCTCCAAGCTCTTTTCGAGAAAACTTAGCTATTTCGGCAGCCTCAAACAAACGGTCGAACACACGGTTTTGAAGAGCACGCGGACGTTCGAATAAAGACGAAAGATTACGAAGGACAAACAGCCATTTATCAAACATAGTTTCCAGCTCATCCTCATGCTTGTTGAACTTCGGCATTTCAAGATAGATAAAGGTCAACTTATCATAAAACACTTTACGCGTATAGAGGTCTACCAACTTCACTTCATGATGAAAATACGCCTCATCCGTATCATCAAAAGAAAAATTCAAGATTCCGATAATGTAGACAGCCTTCAGTTCATAATTCCATTCACCGCGCTTGCCCTGCTCACGAATCGGGAAAGTAGAATAAAACAGACTTCTATCCTTAAAAAACTGCTGTTCACCACGTTGCATCTCTACCAAGAACTTTTCTCCTTTTTCATTCTCACAATACACATCGAATACAGCACGACGGTCATACTCTTGTGTACCCAAATGCTCCGTATTCAGATAAGTGACATCTTTCACTTTCTCTTCCTTAAACAAAAGAGCATTCAAAAAACTGATGAGCAATTCCTTGTTCATCGCTGTGCCAAACAGCAACTTAAAACCAAAATCGGTATAAGGATTGACATATTTGTCTTGTATGCCTTCTGTTCCCATAAACAATAGCCTTTCTTTTTGATGATATACAATAAACAAAGGTAACGATTCTATCGCAACTTTAGCGCTAAAGAAGAAAGATTTAACTAAATAAAGGAAGAGGAAAATACAAAAAGAGAAGACATCCTCACAAGACGTCCCCTCTTAAATTATTCCATAAGGCAACAACTGCTGAAACCGCTTTTAGAATGCCTTCTTATACAGTTCCAGAATTATTTCTTCCGTCACTTCACGCGGGTTGCCCGGAGTACAAACATCTGCAATAGCAGAAGCCGCCAAACGAGGCAAATCTTCTTCCTTTATACCAAGTTCCGACAGGTGCTGAGGAATGCCGACCTTGACAGACAGAGCCTTGACTGCATCGACAGCCGCTTTTGCAGCCTCTTCCTGACTCATGCCATCTTTATACACATTCATTGCTTTCGCAATATCAACATATTTAGGCAGAGCAGCCGGAGCATTGAATTCCATAATGACAGGCAACAACAGTGCATTTGCCACACCGTGAGGAATATCGAAAATAGCACCCAACGGATGGGCCATGCCATGCACAACACCCAAACCGACGTTTGAGAACGCCATACCTGCAATGTATTGCGCTACCGCCATGCCGTTACGGGCCTCGGCATTCGTGGGGTCAAACACGGCTGTTTCCAAATGACGGGCAATCATTTCGATGGCTTTAATCTCAAACATATCACTCATTTCCCATGCGCCTTTAGTTATCAGGCCTTCAATAGCATGAGTCAGCGCATCCAGTCCGGTAGAAGCCGTCAATCCTTTAGGCAGAGTGTACATCAGTTCTGCATCGACTATGGCAATGGCAGGAATATCATTGGGGTCAACGCACACCATCTTTTTATGGTTTTCTTCATCGGTAATGACATAGTTGATGGTCACTTCGGCAGCAGTACCGGCCGTGGTGGGCAGGGCGATGATGGGAACTGACTTCTTTTTAGTGGGAGCCACACCTTCCAGCGAAACAACATCACTGAATTCAGGGTTATTAGTAATGATACCGATGGCTTTGGAAGTATCGATAGACGAACCGCCACCGATAGCCAAAATAAAATCCGCACCCGATTTGGCGAATGCCTCAACACCCGCCTTCACATTACTGACAGTGGGATTCGGTTTGATTTCACTGAATATTTCGTATGGAATGCCTGCCTTCTCCAATACCTTCAATACTTTGTCGGCAACACCGAATTTCAGCAAATCCTTGTCTGTAGATACAAATGCTTTGTGCAAACCAAGACGGTTAATCTCTTGCGGCAACACTTCGCGCGCGCCAGGACCGAAGTAAGACACTTCGTTCAATACAAATCTGTTAATCATAGTTTTTTTATTAAGTTGATATGCTACAAAAATAGTACAAATTCCCGATAAACCGACTTATCGGGAGAATTCTTATACTATGTTTTTGGGCATCAAAGCGATGCGAACCGCTTCAAGATACTTATCCACATGGGAAGCTTTCAGAATAGCCTTCTTCAGCTTTTTATCCATATCAGGCAAAAGATATTCCCAATAAGGCTTTATTTTGCTCAAGAGTTGTGTACCTCCTTGCAGGCAAGAGTCGTAATGGCAAAACAAACGGTCATGGAAAACATTCACCTTGGCATATAATTCTTCACGCGGAAGAGCAATGCCTTCCCGATACTCCATGGCAAACGCGGGATTGGCCAACAAGCCACGCCCTATCATCACTCCATCCAAGTCGGGATACTCCTCTTCGATGCGCCGAATGTCGTCTGGTGTGCGCAAGTCGCCGTTATAGACCAACGGATGACGGCACATCCCGGCAAACAGTTTCAACTCTTTCTGGTATACCATACCTTTATATTGCTGCCGGCCGATGCGCGGATGCAATATAATCCGTGTGAGAGGTACCTCATTGAGCAACGGAAGCACCTGTCTCCACTCATCATAATACTCCCATCCAAGCCTCATCTTAACCGAGAATTTCATCTCGGGATAATGTGCCAACTCATTCAGAAGTACTTTCAGTTCCGACGGATAAGGCAGAATGCCGGAGCCCTTATGCCGCATGGTAAGCACCGGGAACGGACAACCCATATTGATGTCCGCTTCGCGGTATCCGTGTTCTAGAAACAGCCCGACCAGCTTTTCCAGCTCTGCCGGTGTGGAAGCTATCAACTGCGGAATCAAACAAGTCACCTTGTTGTTGTCCTTTTCAATGTCTCGGATATCCTTATTTCGGAATTCCCCTTTCTCTACGCGCACGAAAGGGGTGTAATAGGCGTCAATGCCACCGAACAGCTCATGGTGGATATTGCGCCATGGGGCTTCAGTGAAGCCCTGCAATGGGGAAGCATACAGTTTCATCATATCTTTATTCTTGTTTCACTGCAAAGAAACATAATTTTCCTTACCTTTGCTATATGGAAAAGTATATTTATGAATTAAAAATGAAGGTACGCGACTATGAATGCGACCTGCAGGGGATTGTGAATAATGCCAATTACCAACATTATCTGGAACATACCCGCCACGAGTTCCTCACTTCGGCAGGCATCAGTTTTGCCCAACTGCACGAAGAAGGGGTGGATCCGGTAGTGGCTCGCCTCACCATGGCTTTCAAGACTCCGCTGAAGAGTGGAGACGAGTTTGTATCCAAGCTTTATCTCAAGAAGGAAGGCATCAAGTATGTATTCTACCAAGATATTTTCCGCCTGCCCGACATGAAGGTGGCCATCAAAGCAACCGTAGAATCGGTTTGCGTAGTAAACGGCAGATTGGGTGACAGTACTCTGTTTGACGAGACTTTCGCACCCTATCTGAATGAATAATGGAAGACGAACAACTATACTCTATGGCCCTGACCCGCATTCCGGGCCTAGGACTGACCGGCATCCATAAATTGGTAGACGCATTGGGAAGTGCCGCCACCATATTCCGCAACCGGAAAGAACTTTGCGAACTGGTTCCCGGTATCTCCGCCAAACAGGTAAAGGCGTTGGATTGCCCCGAAGCTTTCCGCCGTGCCGAAGAAGAACTCCTTTTTGCCGAAAAAAACCGCATCCGTTGCCTGACACTGACAGACGAAGATTATCCCTCACGGTTGCGTGAATGTGACGATGCTCCCCTTGTGCTTTACTATCGGGGTAATGCAGACCTGAATGCGCTGAAAATAATCAATATAGTAGGCACACGTCATGCCACTGCCTACGGACAGGATATCTGCCTCCGTTTTTTGAAAGAATTGGCAGAAATGCTCCCGGAGGTACTTGTCGTCAGCGGATTGGCTTACGGCATAGACATTCATGCCCACCGCGCAGCCCTGACCCATCACCTCAATACGGTGGGGGTACTGGCACATGGCCTAGACCGCATTTATCCCTCTGTTCATCGGAAAACGGCCATAGAAATGTTGGAACAAGGAGGTCTGCTCACCGAGTTTATGAGTGGAACAAATCCCGACCGGCAGAACTTTGTCAGGCGGAACCGTATCGTGGCGGGGATGAGCGATGCCACTATTGTAGTTGAATCTGCCAGCAAAGGAGGCGCACTGATTACAGCTGGCGTGGCCGGAAGCTATCACCGAGACTGCTTTGCCTTTCCCGGACGGATAAATGATGAATTCTCCGCCGGATGCAACCAACTGATAAAAAGTAATCAGGCTGCCTTAATCTTGTCTGCCAAAGATTTTGTAGAAACCATGGGATGGAGCGAGAACAAGGAAAAGACATCACCCATAGCCCATCAACGGGAACTGTTCCCCGACTTGAGCGAGGAAGAAGAAAAAGTGGTCGACTTATTGAGAAAAAGACCCGACGGACTGCAAATCAATACATTGGTAGTAAACACCAATATTCCTGTCAACCGGATGAGCGGCTTGCTCTTTGAACTGGAAATGAAAGGTGTGCTGCGAGCACTTGCCGGAGGAATATACCGTTTATTATTATAGCATAATCATCAATCACCGCAGAGGCGGAAGTTTTCCTTCCACTTACCCCTGCGGTGATAAACAGTCTTATCTGATACCAATCTCCGCAAATCCCATCGCCTCGCCTTCATTCACCATTTTTACCGCTTTCAGCATTACATAACGCGCCTTCACGGGGGTGAAATAAACCGATTGCAATATCGGATTGTGCTTGATATTAGAAAACTCGCCTTTAGCTACCACATTATTTATTGCATTGGCATCCGTACCTACAGATATCTCATAGCCGGAAACCAAACCTTTGTTATACTCACTTTGGTCGGGCAAATACTGGAAAGAAGTAACAGTCTGTTCCTCTCCCAAGTCAACGACTACCGCATTACCGTCTACAAAGCACGTTGTAGCCTCATCCTTATCCGCACACTTCTTGCTTTCCGCCTCATCTACACCGACTAGTGTAAAAGGAAAGCTCTTCATTTCCGCCACTGTCCTGTCAAACGACACGTCACCGGCTTCTCCTGCATAATAAGCCTCTACATTATTGATACAGAGACAAGCACGGGCATCCGTAAAGTTCACACGAAGCTTATCGGTTGTTACTGTCTCAAAACGAAGGAGACGCTTGTATCCCACTGTCGTCGTTTCTTCATTCAACTTGACAGGAAGCCATTCCCCATCCTTATTATATTCCACAACGAAAGATTTCACACGCTGCCCCAAAGGAATATATTCTTGCAGCATCATGCGGTTCACTTTCTCCGGCTGTGGCAAATCAAACTCTACGGTAGCCGAAACCACACCGTCATTTGTAGCCCAATATGTATCGTAGTCATTATCTGTCATAGCCTTGGCCGTGTATTTTCCTCCTCGTTCATCCGAAACCTTTGCAACGACACCCGACAGAAGATTGTGTGCCAATTGTTTCTGAATATTCTTATGGAAATTAACAGCATTGGCAGAATCCACCGGATGAATCAATCCGTCTCTATCCACCGGGAAGTTCAACAATAAAGTGGCATTATGGCCCACACTGCGATAATAGAGGTCTGTCAACTGGTCTACCGTCTTCACACGGTCGTCTTCTTCAGGATGATAGAACCAACCCGGACGGATGGAAACATCACACTCTGCCGCTACCCACTGATTGCCGTCGGCATGACCGTATTGCAATTCTCTATATTTAGGATAACCGGGATAAACCTCTCCGGCACGCAAGAATGACCAGTTGGTAGCTCCTGCAAATCCGTTCTCGTTTCCCACCCAACGGCAACCGGGACCTCCATCAGAGAAAATCACCGCCTGAGGCTGGTATTTATCAATCATTTCGTAAGCGCGGTCATACTGATAATAAGTCTTGCGGTCGATGGTACGTGAATCTTTCGCACCGCCATACCAACCGTCGCCGCCATTGGCTCCGTCAAACCAGATTTCAAACACAGCGCCATAATTAGTCAACAACTCATGCAGTTGTTTATAGAAATAGTCCACATATTCCGGTGTGCCATAAATAGCCTGATTTCTATCCCACGGAGAAAGATAGACAGCGAATTTAATGCCATACTTTTTACATGCTTCTGACAAGTCACGGACAATGTCTCCTTTTCCATCTTTATAAGGAGTATTTCGGATGCAGTATTCAGTCAGTCCCGTCGGCCACAGGCAGAAACCGTCATGATGCTTGGCTGTAAGGATAACCCCTTTCATACCGGCGGCAACGAAGGTTTTCACCCACTGTTCACAATCCAGTTTCGTAGGATTAAATGTCTTTGGATCAGAATCCCCATATCCCCATTCACGGTCATTAAAAGTATTCAGACCGAAATGCACAAAAGCGTATGTTTCCATCTTTTGCCATTCCACTTGCTTGGCTTCGGGTATCGGAAGAATAGGTTCGGGAGCTTTCACAGCCGGCTCGCAAGCACAAAGCAAGCTCAGGGCAGTCCCGACAAATAAAAGTTCAATGTGTCTTTTCATCAGATTATAAATTAGTTAGCAGACAAATATACATATTATTTCTAATTCTGTAAGAGAAAACAACATAAAATTCGGAGTGAAGCCTCCCCAAAAGGAAAGAAAAGACGAGAGAACCGGAACAATCAGTGAAAGGTAGGTCTATAAAAAGGAAAAGGAGCAACGCCTTGCTCCAACCTTTGTTAACCTTAAATCTAATACTATGAAAAAAATCACATAACAAATGTAAGGTTTACCCTTATTCCTTCCAAATATTCACTTTAAATCGGACTTGCTTTTAGTATTATTTCACAAAACAAACCGTTTTCGCACACAATATAACAATACGATAAAAAAGGAGCGGTTAAAAAAGGAATATGAAACATTCCGTAGCAGGTAAGCCCGAAGAACAAACTGTTACCCGGTTATTGTTCTCACAATCTTCCCCTAAAACTTGCAAAATCCTTCCAATCGCTTCACAGAGCCTTTCACCCCCCAAAATAGGACGTTTAATAAGTTTCTTTTCAGATTATATCTTCTATATTTGCCCCATATAAAAGATGATACATGGGAAAACGTACTACTATATTCAGCATATTCGTGCTTTTATGCTTATTGACTCAAAACATGGATGCACAGACAATAGAGTACGAAAACCAAAAGGACAGTACCGGCAGGACAGTGCTTGCCGTAAAAAACAATTTATTGTACGACATAGCGTTAGCACCTAACATCGAGATAGAAGTTCCCATAGGGAGGCAATGGTCATTGAACGCCGAATATAAATGCCCCTGGTGGTCTGATAGCAGCAAGGAAATTTGTTATCAATTGCTATCGGGCGGCATAGAAAGCCGATTTTGGTTGGGCAACCGCACCAGACGCCGCCAATTGACGGGACATTTTATCGGGCTATACGCTGAAGGGGGAATTTACGACTTCCAATATAAAGGGGACGGTTATCAAGGGAAATATTATGGTGCAGCAGGGTTCAGTTATGGGTATTCCATTCCGGTATCACGGCATCTGGCATTCGAGTTCAGTCTGGGCATCGGATATCTGACAACGAAATATCGGAAATATACACCTTACGAAGAATCACTGGTGTGGACAAGTAGCGGACAATACAACTTCATAGGCCCTACCAAAGCGAAAATCTCGCTGGTGTGGCTGATAACCAAGAGGAGAGAAAGAAAATGAAAAGAGCATGCTATTTATTCCTTGCGCTTTTATCCCCATTACTGGTAATGTGGGGATGTAGCCGTCGCGCTCTTTTGGATGATTACCCTGTCACGGGAATCAATATTTCGCTCCACTGGGAAGGGGTGACCAATCATTTGCCGGAAGGCGTTAGGGTTATTTTTTATCCGAAAGACGACCAAGGAAGAAAAATAGATACGTATCTGCCGGCAAAAGGTGGAGAGGTAAAAGTACCTCCGGGACATTATTCGGCTGTGATTTACAATTATGACACCGAAGTGGTGCAAGTAAAAGACGAAGGAAGTTATGAAACAATAATGGCGTGCACCGGACATTGCACAGGACTGGGCATCAGTGAAACAGAGAGCATGGTATGGGGGCCGGATGATTTTTATATGCTGTCTCTGAACGATGTGGAAGTCGGGAAAGAGGATGAATTGCCTACGCTGGAGGTGAAACTCAAAGCAGTGGTAACGACTTACACTTTCGCCATAAAGACAGAAGGGTTAAAAAATGTCTCGTCCGTCATTGGCAGTGTTTCCGGAATGGCAGAATGTTATCATTTAGGTAAAGATGCAGGTGTATGCCGCTTTTCTCCCATTTATTGCGAAACCGGTAAAGGAGACGGAGTCATAAAAGGTAGTTTTACCAGTTTCGGTCATCCCAAGCTGACGCAAGCCAGAGCCGATATAACCCAGTTTCTGGAACTGATTATAGTTAGGGTGGATGGTTCCAAACAAGAGGCGAAAGTAGAAATAACGGAAGCGGTGAAACCTCCCGATGACGGAGATGACCCTGGGGAAGGAGACCATAATCCTCCAACTCCGGAAATAGAGATTAAGCTGCCGGAGGATGAAAAGATTGTGGTGGATGATGTGGAAGCTCCTCCTTCGGGAGGCGGAGGTATCGGCGGTGATGTGGATGATTGGGGAGATGAAGAAGATGTGATATTACCTGTCAATTAAAATATAGAACAAATGAAATTATTAACTTTAAAACATACGAATATGAAAAAGATTTTATTTGCGGCTTTAGCTGCATTGGCAATCACGAGTTGCTCACAGAATGAAGAAATTGATGCTCCGGCACAAAAAGCTGAAATTAAGTTTAATACGGCTGTAAGTAAAGCTTTAAGAGCGAATACAACAACAAATGCCAACTTTACGCAATTTAAAGCCTATGCATATTCCAACTCTGAAGACTTTGAAAATGCAACCTCTTCATTCAACTCTTTAATTAACGGAGAAAAATTTGAAAAAAATGGTGAGAATTGGGCTGTCACAGACAAAACATTTTATTGGCCCAAAACTGATAAAGTAAGTTTCTTTGCATACTCTCTAACTACAGATAATGCAACATGGGAAGCACCAACTATAGCTACACCAAATGCCGCTCCCCAATTAACTTACACTGTAGCAACAACTGCTGCAACTCAAGAGGATTTGCTCGTTTCAGAAAAAATGAATCAAACATCAACTACTTCTGCAACTAATTTAGTGTTCCAACACGCATTAACAAAAATAGGATTTAAAATCAAAGGTACAGGGAAGAATGTAACATATACCGTAACCGAGCTTAGTGTTACAGCCAAGGATAAAGGAACTTATACATATAAAGCTGATGCAACTAATCCTAGTAACATATTAGGTTCTTGGCAGGTAGCTAGTGATGCTACATCGCAAACATACACCTTATTAACATCTGCACCAGACGATGACATAACAATAGCAGTTACAGAAACTGAATCTATTAATGAATCATTAATAACTCCAAATACAGCAGACAACAATAGTACAAAAAGTATATTAATGTTAATTCCGCAAGAGCTTACTAATGTTAGTATCAATATAAAGTATAAAGCCGAGATTACTGACGGTGGAGAATTATACGATTTAACAGCAACAGGAGAGACTTTAAAATTTCCTACAAGTAATAGTTGGGATGCTGGTAAAGCACTTGTATATACATTAGTTTTAAGCCCTGGAGAGAACTTGCAGTTAACAGGCAGCACCTCTGATTCTTGGGATTTAACTGAGGGAGGTACTCCTTCTATAAATAAATAATTAACTAATCTTTCAACTTGTATATAACTGTTTGGGGAAGTAACCTTCCTCTCACATACTCTCCAGCTCCGCAATGAAAACAACCTCCTTTCCGGACTCTATTTTCATTTGCGGAGCACTTTTATCCCTATCCCCCATCCCTACCTCATCTTCCAACCACAAATAATAACATTATTTCACCTTATTCATTGTAAATCAAATTATTTATCTTATTTTTGCCTTCACACAAACCAAAGCCCCCATTTTAATGCCTAACGTCTTTTATGGAAATACGGACAAATGTCAAATGTGTCCTAAATCAGTGGAAAACGCAGTATTCCACGTCTTTCATAAACAAGGATTCCATGTCCCTGTCATAAGAAGCGAATTCAATTTTATGCTCTTCATAATGAAAGGGGAAATATTGGTAAACAGCGAAGAATATGCAGGAACTACCGTCAAAACAGGAGAATTCATTTTACAGCCTATCACCTCCAAGATTGAAATATTGGCCATGACGGATGTGGAATGTGTCTACTACCGCTTCAGCCAACCGGAACTCTTTTGTGATGAACGCTACCACCATATCATGAATGACATCCCGGAACCTCTAATCAATACACCTTTGAAAATCGTCCCTGCACTGGAATATTTCCTGGTATGCACCAATACCTATCTAGCAGAGCCCAAAATCTGCCGTGAGCTCCTATCCTTAAAACGTAAAGAACTTGCCTTTATACTAGGGCACTATTATACCGATTATGAGCTGGCATCTCTCATACATCCCCTTTCCAAGTACACTACTTCATTTCAATACTTCGTCATTCAGAACTACAAGAAAGTAAAGACTGTGGAAGAATTTGCCCAACTGGGAGGTTATAGCCTCACCACTTTTCGTCGTATCTTTGATGATATTTTCCATGTTCCCGTTCATGAATGGATGACAACACAACGAAAAGAAAGCGTCCTCTACCAATTGGAAAACGACCATCTGTCTATTTCTGAAATCTGCTTCGGACATGGCTTTGAATCACTTTCCAACTTCTCCAACTTCTGCAGGAAGTACTTCGGAGACTCCCCCCGAAATCTCCGAAAAGGAAAAAGTGCCGAGATACAGGAGATATTGCAATAAAAAATGCCCCGCCAAAACAGGCAGGGCACTCTCAAATATCAAGTAAAACTAACCGTAATTAGTCTTTCAGCTTCGCAGCAATAAATTCGCGGTTCAAACGGGCGATGTTGCTGATAGAAACCAGCTTCGGGCATTCCGCTTCACAAGCACGAGTGTTTGTACAGTTACCAAAGCCCAGTTCGTCCATCTTGCTCAACATAGCTTTTGCACGGCGTGCAGCTTCCACTTTACCCTGAGGCAACAGTGCCAACTGGCTCACCTTGGCAGAAACGAACAACATAGCCGAACCATTCTTACATGCAGCCACGCAAGCACCGCAACCGATACATGCAGCAGCATCCATAGCCTCGTCAGCAATAGGTTTTGCAATAGGAATTGCGTTAGCATCAGGAATACCACCGGTATTGATTGACACATAACCGCCGGCCTGCATAATCTTGTCGTATGCGCCACGGTCTACCATCAAGTCGCGGATAACCGGGAAACCTGCCGAACGCCAAGGCTCAACGGTGATGGTATCACCATCTTTGAAACGACGCATATAAATCTGGCAGGTAGTAGCACCTGTAGCAGGTCCGTGAGGATGTCCGTTGATGTACATAGAGCACATACCGCAGATACCTTCGCGACAGTCGTGGTCGAATACGATAGGTTCTTTACCTTCATTGATAAGCTGCTCGTTCAAGATATCCATCATTTCCAGGAATGAGGTATCACCCGGAATATCTTTCATTTGGAAGGTATCAAAATGTCCTTTGTCTTTAGGACCTTTCTGACGCCAAACTTTCAGTGTGAAACTTATATTTTTATCCATGATTTCTATACAATTAATAATTAAGACTTATAGTTACGAGTTTGAACCTTAGTGAACTCATAGTTCAGATCTTCTTTAATCAATTCAGGTTCTTTTCCTTCGCCGGTGTATTTCCAACAAGCTACATACGAAAACTTGTCATCGTGACGAAGCGCTTCACCTTCCGGTGTCTGGTGTTCTTCGCGGAAGTGGCCACCACAAGATTCTTCACGGTTCAAAGCATCGTAAGCCATCAATTCACCGATTTCGATGAAGTCTGCCAGACGGATTGCCTTTTCAAGTTCCACATTCAATTCATTAGCTTCACCCGGAATACGAAGGTCGCTCCAGAATGTCTTTCTTACTTCTTTCAGTTGAGCCAGTGCCTTGGTCAAAGATTCCTTGGTACGTCCCATACCTACGAAGTCCCACATAATGTGACCCAATTCCTTGTGGATAGAGTCTACAGAACGATGACCCTTGATGCTCATCAGTTTCTGGATTTTATCGTTTACAGCCTTTTCAGCAGCAGCGAATTCAGGCAGGTCTGTTGAGAAACGAGGAACCTGAATCTGGTCTGCCAGATAGTTCTGGATAGTATAAGGCAATACGAAATAACCGTCAGCCAATCCCTGCATCAATGCAGATGCACCCAAGCGGTTTGCACCGTGGTCGGAGAAGTTAGCTTCACCGATAGCATACAGACCCTTGATAGAAGTCATCAGTTCATAGTCAACCCAGATACCACCCATTGTATAGTGGATAGCGGGGAAAATCATCATCGGAGTCTTGTATGGATTCTCGTCAGTGATTTCTTCGTACATATCGAACAAGTTACCGTAACGGGCACGAACTACATCTTCACCCAGACGGTCGATAGCGTATTTAAAGTCAAGGAATACAGCCAAACCTGTGTTGTTTACACCGAAACCTGCATCGCAACGTTCTTTCGCAGCACGTGAAGCAACGTCACGAGGAACCAAGTTACCGAATGCCGGATAACGGCGTTCCAGATAGAAGTCACGGTCTGCATCAGGAATATCGGTCGGTTTCTTGGTTCCTGCCTGCAATGCCTTGGCATCTTCCAGCTTCTTGGGAACCCAGATACGTCCGTCGTTACGCAATGACTCAGACATCAAAGTCAATTTTGACTGCTTGTCACCGTGTACAGGAATACAGGTCGGGTGAATCTGTGCAAAGCAAGGATTAGCAAAGTAAGCGCCTTTGCGGTAAATCTGCATAGCAGCCGAACCATTTGACGCCATAGCGTTGGTAGACAAGAAGTAAGTGTTACCATAACCACCGGTACCGATTACTACTGCGTGAGCAGCAAAACGTTCAATCTTACCGGTTACCAAGTTACGGGCAATGATACCACGGGCGCGTTCCACACCTTCGTTATCCTTAATCAGCACAACGTCCAACATTTCATAACGAGTGTACAACTTCACGTTACCACGTTGAACTTCGCGGCTCAATGCAGAATAAGCACCCAGCAACAACTGCTGTCCGGTTTGGCCGCGGGCATAGAATGTACGTGATACCTGAGCACCACCGAATGAACGGTTGTCAAGCAAACCACCGTATTCGCGAGCGAAAGGAACACCCTGAGCTACGCACTGATCGATGATGGCGTTTGACACTTCGGCCAGACGGTAAACGTTGGCTTCACGTGCACGGTAGTCACCACCTTTAATTGTATCGTAGAAAAGACGGTAAACAGAGTCACCATCATTTTGATAATTCTTAGCAGCATTGATACCTCCCTGTGCAGCGATAGAGTGTGCACGACGAGGAGAGTCCTGGATACAGAAGTTTAATACCTTGAAACCCAGAGCACCCAGTGAAGCAGCAGCCGAAGCACCTGCCAAACCGGTACCTACCACAATAATGTCAAGACGACGTTTGTTGGCAGGGTTTACCAATTTTTGATGAGCTTTATAATTGGTCCATTTCTCGGCTAAAGCGCCTTCAGGAATTTTAGAATCTATAGTAGCCATAATGTTATTTACGATTTAATCATTTACAAATTCAGATTAGCAAGCACCGCAAGCGAGTGATTTCACGAAGAAGATAACGACTACTGCTGCAAAGCCAAGAACTACCAAAGTAGAGTAGATGTTACCAATAGTCTTCCAACGCTCGAACCAGATTTTATTGCTCCAGCCCAAAGTCTGCAAAGCACTCCAAAATCCGTGAGTCAAGTGGAACCACAAAGCTGCTAACCAAATGAGGTAAAGCACTGTAAATACGGGGTTGCCAAATGTTTCCTTGATGTAAGCAGCACCGTCTGTAGGACCGAATGCGCCCAAATCATGAACACCGATAATTTCGGCAAACTGCATTTTGTACCAGAAATTGGCAAAATGAAGAGCCAATCCAGCAATAACGATAATACCCAGGACAAGCATGTTCTGAGATGCCCATTCTACCGATTTAGGCTTAACATTAACTGCATAGCGTTCGCTACCACGAGCTGCACGGTTCTGCATAGTCAGCCAGAATGCATAGATGATGTGAATTACAAACAGAGCAGCCAGTCCGGCAGTTGCAACCAACGCATACCAGTTCGCTCCCAAGAATTCACAAATCATGTTGTAAGCATCTTCAGAGAAGAGCGCAACAAGGTTCATCGCCATGTGAAATGTCAGAAACAGGACAAGGGCGATACCTGTGACACTCATCACCACTTTCCTTCCAATAGATGAATTACTTAACCACATAAATGATTTAATTTAAATTATTTAATTGTTAGAACTAAAATTTCTGTTAAAAGCTGTGTCTTCACGATGCAAAAGTAAAGGAAATCTATTGATAATACAAGGAATTATGGAAATTATTCTTTAATTAGCGCAGGAACAAAGGGAAGAAAGCATAATTTTCTATCTTTGCGGCAGAAAACTGTAAAATATACAATGAATAAAATTATCTTTCTACTTCTGAGCTTATGCCTCAGCATGAAATTATCTGCGCAAAACTGGGATATCAACACCGTGAAGGCTATCAACAAATGGCAAGTGCACGGCCTCAGCCGCGGATTATCCGAAAGTGGAGTTATCTTACCCATAGGTATTCCCACTGCTATGGGTATTTACGCTTTAATAAAAAAAGACCAACCGTTACTGAAAGATGCCATTTATATCGGTACGAGTGTGATTGAAGCAGCAGGTATCACATACGCTGCCAAACATATCATAGGACGCGACCGTCCTTTTGTAAAGTACCCCGACAAGGTTCATCCTTACGGAGCACCGGATGCAGACAGCCCATCGTTCCCGTCAGGGCACACTGCAGCGGCCTTTTCTCTAGCAACATCGCTTTCCATCACTTACCCCAAGTGGTACGTCATCGCTCCTTCGGCAGTGTGGGCTTGCGGAGTAGGGTTCGCCCGGATAAACCAAGGAGTGCATTATCCAAGCGATGTAGTGGCAGGAGCTGCTATCGGAGTGGGATGCGCTTTTGCGAATATTTATATCAACCGCTGGCTAAATAAGGTATTGTTCAAAAAGAAATCTGTAAACACCAAGTAACGGTTCACCCTTTCTTCACATTGGAGGGTGTGTCGGAACTCTCATAAACTAAAAATCACCCTCGCCACAGGTAGTTGTAGCGAGAGTGATTTCGATAAAAAGGGAGTTTTGACACATCTCCACAGCCCGACTACTGTTTCTTTTTCAGTAATCCCTCAAAGTCCGGTTGCTCCAACAATTCCAAGGCCTTCCTGATACTTTCGTTAGCCTCATTGATAACATGATAATATTCATTCATATCCCATAAATCACGGGCTATCAACGCCTTCATCTGCAATTTCAGCAAAGGCAGGGCTTTTTGATATTCTTCCTCATTATATTCCACGCCCATCTCTTTTCCTGTCGCTACCAATTGCTGAAGCATATCCGGCGAAACCTCGAACTTCTTACGGAAGTCGTCAAACTTCTTATATTTAGACAGCCATTCATTACGATGTGCATCTATCTGCTGAAAATGTACTTTCATCAATGCCCCTTTATCGCGCAACTGACGATGATACTTCGTATAGAGCGTCGTATCAATCGGCACAAAATAATCCGGCATAATGCCACCTCCGCCATACACAGCACGTTCCAGTTTATGAGTCTTGAATTTAAGTGAGTCAGGGAAATGGATACTATCGGCACTCAACATCTCCCCCCGATTATAGCGGTCTATCAAATCCTCATTATATTTTTCAATACTTTCGTAAGGCTTCTGGATACAACGCCCTGCCGGAGTATAATAACGGGCCACCGTCAGGCGAATCATAGAGCCGTCCGGCAAATCGATGGGACGCTGCACCAAGCCTTTGCCAAACGTACGCCGACCGACTACTACCCCTCTGTCCCAATCCTGCACAGCTCCGGTCACAATCTCACTGGCAGAAGCCGAAAACTCATCCACCAGCACAATAAGACGTCCATCCCTGAATCCTCCGGTACCTTTTGCAAAGAACTCGCTACGAGGATTCCGGCGTCCTTCGGTATAGACAATCAACTCTTGTTTCTCCAAGAATTCATTGGCCAAATCAATGGCAGCATTCAGATAACCTCCACCGTTACCCTGCAAATCAAGAATCAAATCTTTCATGCCGAGTTTTTTCAGTTCAGCCAAAGCCTTCTTAAATTCCTCATGAGTGGTAGCGCTAAAACGATTGATACGGATATAGCCGATTTTATCCTTCAACATATAAAAAGCATCAAGGCTGTAAACCGGTATTTTATCCCTTTTCACCGTAAAAGGAAGCAGTTCCCCCACCCCACGGCGCACGATTTTCAAATTCACTTCCGAACCCTTCGGACCTTTCAAACGGCGCATTATATCCTCCGTACTCATCTTCACACCGGCAATAGTCGTATCATTCACCATCACAATACGGTCGCCGGCCAAGATACCCACCTTTTCAGAAGGACCACCCGATACAGGCTGTATAACGAAAAGCGTATCTTCCGCCATATTAAACTGAATGCCGATTCCTTCAAAATTGCCTTGCAACGGTTCATTCATCTTTTTTACCTCCTCTGCATCCGAATAAACAGAATGCGGGTCAAGCTGTTCCAGCATCTTTATGATAGCTTCTTCCACCATCTTGCCTTCATCCACCTTGTCGACATACAAATTTGCAATGGCAAACTCCGCCAACTGCAATTTACGAGCCGGAGAATCCACTAAAGACTTTCTTTCCTGCGCCCGGACAGCACTGAAAGAAAAAATGCAGGCAATCAAGCCTGCAACTAAATACTTGGTATATTTCATCATTAATCTATTTTCATTCCTTCGGGCAAAAACGGAGTTACATCCTTGCCGAATTGCAATAATTCCCTTACAATGGTAGAGCTGATAGAGGTCAGTTCGGGTTCGGTAAACAATAAAATAGTCTCTATCCCTGCCAGTTTCCGATTGATATCGGCAATGGTTTCTTCGTACTCGAAATCATGCACGGTACGAATGCCGCGCACGATAAACCCGGCATCCTGCTCTTTGGCAAAATCCACCGTCAGACTGTCATACGCTTCCACCCTGATACGAGGCTCGTCGGCAAACAATCCACGAATCATTTCCAGACGTTTGTCCATCGGGAACCAAGTTTTTTTATTATCATTGATACCAATACCGATAATCACCTCATCCATAAAGGTCAATGCCCGTTTTACGACCGAATAATGCCCGATGGTAAAGGGGTCGAATGTCCCCGGAAAAATTGCTCTTCTCATCTCACGCTATATCTTCTTCTATAACAAGATTCTCAATTATAAAGTTTTGTCTTTCCATGGTGTTCTTACCCATGTAGAACTCCAGCAGTTCTTTCACCAAATCGGTTTTTCGGAGACTTACCTGTTCCAAACGCATATCTTTTCCGATAAAATGCTTGAATTCATCGGGTGAAATCTCTCCGAGTCCCTTAAACCGGGTAATTTCAGGATTAGGGCTCAGCCGTTCGATAGCAGCCACCCTTTCCTCTTCCGAATAGCAATAGACAGTCTCGTACACCCCTTTCTTACGGTTACGCACGCGGAACAAAGGAGTCTGGAGAATATACACATGACCTTTCTTTATCAGGTCCGGAAAGAATTGCAGGAAGAACGTTATCAACAGCAGACGTATATGCATACCGTCTACATCGGCATCAGTCGCCACAATCACTTTATTATAACGCAGTCCCTCTATACCTTCTTCTATATTGAGAGCCGCCTGCAGCAAATTAAACTCTTCATTCTCGTACACCACCTTCTTGGTCAGTCCGAAAGAATTCAACGGCTTACCACGAAGACTGAACACAGCCTGCGTATTTACATCACGGCTTTTCGTGATGGAACCGCTTGCCGAATCACCCTCGGTGATAAAGATACAGCTCTCCTCTTTCTTATCCCCTTTCGCATCGTTGAGATGGAAACGGCAATCGCGCAACTTACGGTTATGTAAATTCGCTTTCTTGGCACGCTCGCGGGCCAACTTGGTAACGCCGGCTATCGCTTTACGTTCTTTCTCTGATTCCTGTATCTTTTGCAACATCACATCGGCCACATCCGTATGCTTGTGCAAATAATTATCCACTTCCGTCTTCACAAAATCGCCCACAAACTTATTCACCGTAGGGCCGCCGGGAGCCATATTGGTAGACCCCAGCTTAATCTTGGTCTGACTTTCGAACATCGGTTCTTCCA
Source organism: Phocaeicola faecalis (assembly GCF_021730445.1). Classification (GTDB taxonomy): domain Bacteria; phylum Bacteroidota; class Bacteroidia; order Bacteroidales; family Bacteroidaceae; genus Phocaeicola; species Phocaeicola faecalis. Next base: position 43,618 of record NZ_JADNRM010000023.1, read on the forward strand.
CATTGACGGCAATGGCAGCCACCAATCCGTTACGAATGTCCGCATAATCCATATTCTTATTGAAATACTCTTTGATGGTACGTGCAATATGCTCCTTAAAAGCACTTTGATGCGTACCGCCCTGAGTGGTATGCTGTCCGTTGACAAAAGAATAATATTCCTCACCATACTGTCCGGTATGCGTAAAGGCAATCTCTATATCCTCATCTTTCAGATGGATGATGGGATACAGACCGGTAGCCGTCATATTATCATTCAGCAAATCCACCAGCCCATTGCGGGACAAGATGCGCTGCCCGTTATAAATGATGGCCAATCCCGTATTAAGGTAAGTATAGTTGCGCAGCATCGTTTCCACAAATTCAGAGCGGAAACTATAATTTTCAAATAAAGTATTATCCGGCTCAAAGAAGATATAAGTACCGTTCTCTTCCGAAGTGTCTTCCGTCCGGTCAGTCTGCAGATTCCCTTTGGCAAAGGTAACTACACGCACCTTTCCTTCGCGATAACTGCGCACCTCAAAGCGCGAGCTCAAGGCATTGACCGCTTTGACACCGACACCATTCAGCCCGACACTCTTTTTAAATGCCTTGCTGTCATATTTACCACCCGTGTTCAGCACACTCACCGCCTCAACCAGTTTTCCCTGCGGAATACCACGGCCAAAGTCACGCACGCTGACCCGAAGATTCTCTTCTATTGTAATTTCAATCTTTTTGCCCGCCTGCATCTTGAACTCATCGATACTGTTGTCGAGTACCTCTTTCAGAAGAACATAAATACCGTCTTCTGCATGCGCTCCGTCACCCAACTTTCCAATATACATACCGGGACGGGTACGCACATGCTCCATATCGCTGAGGTGGCGGATGTTATCGTCGGTATATTCTACGGCGGAATTGTTTATCAGTTCGTTGTTCTCTTCCATATCTTAGTAACGGTTACAAATTCTGTTTCTTCACGGCGGCATCTGTCAACCGATGCTTTTCTTATAAGCACGACGGCGCTTATGCTGTTCTGTCTTGAAATACTCCCACTGCGCCTGTACCTTTCCGTTCAGTTCCAGTTCAGGATTACTTTCGGCATACTTGAATCCCAATTGCTGATACACAGGAATCAAGTCGGAGAATAACAAAGCATTCACCCCTTTGTTCTGATATTCCGGTTTCACAGCCACCAACAGCAAATCGAGCATAGGAGGATATTTATGCATAAACAGCACCTTCATCAGGTGATACCAACCCATAGGCAGCAAACGTCCCTTTGCCTTTTGCAATGCTTCAGACAAAGAAGGCATTGAGATACCCACCGCCACCAATTTATCTTCAGCATCAGTCACCAAGGTCACCATACGCAAGTCTACAATAGGCAGATACATCTTGATATACTGGTTAATCTGTCCTTGTGACAAAGCCGAGAAGCCATAAAGCGGAGCGTATGCCTCATTCATCAACTCGAATATGGCTTGACCATATTCTGCTGCAATTTTCTTACCCGATGTATATTTCTTCACCTTCAGGTTAAACTTGCGTTGAATCAAGTCACTGATACGCTTATGCTTATCGGGAATCGCATCGGGGATATAAATCTTATACTCCACCCAGTCGGCATCTTTCTCAAACCCCAACTTCTCCATGTGTTGCGGATAGTAAGGATAATTATAAATAGTCGCCATCGTACTCAGCTGGTCAAAGCCTTCAATCAACATTCCTTCCGCATCAAAATCAGTAAAGCCCAAAGGCCCTTGAATGGTATCCATGCCTTTCGACTTTCCCCATTCGGCCACTGCATCCAGCAGTGCACGTGATATTTCTATGTCATCCAAGAAATCAATCCATCCGAAACGCACTTCCTTTTTCTGCCATGTCTCATTGGCACGGCGATTGATAATTCCGGCAATACGTCCCACCACTTTATCATCTTTATAGGCCAAAAAGTAGACAGCCTCGCAAAACTCAAAAGCAGCATTCTTCTTGGGGCTGAACGTATTCAGCATATCATCGTACAAATCGGGTACGGAATAGGGATTCTCCTTATATAACTCGTAGTTAAAACGTATAAACGTCTTTAGTTCCTTTTGGGTACTGACTTTCTTAATGGTAATAGCCATGTTCGATTTTTATAAAAATTCAGGCGGTAAAGATAGCTGTTTTTAATTTAAAAAGAGGTGATTTTCACACCTTTTTTCATTGTCGGGCAATAAGATAAGCTGTATAAGCCACATAACACACTATCATCAGCACCCCTTCGGGACGTGTAATGGTACGTTTTTTAAAGAACCAGCCCACCAGCCACAACAGCAGTGCAGAAGCAATCATCACCGTCAAGTCAAGATTATTGATACCACCCATCGGTAAGGGCGAGATAGTTGCGCTACAGCCCAACACAAAGAATATATTAAACAGATTACTACCTATCACATTTCCGATGGCGATACCCGGATTCTTCTTCAATGCAGCCGTGATAGAGGTAGCCAGTTCGGGCAAAGAGGTGCCTCCCGCCACTAAAGTCAATCCGATAACAGACTCACTGACACCCAACGAACGAGCGATACCGCTTGCCCCTTCTACAAAGAGCTGTCCGCCAAAGATGAGTCCGGCAAGACCTCCCACTATAAAAAGGACAGATTTCCATATCGGCATCTCTTTTATTTTTTGCTCCTCTCCCGCTTCCTCATTACCGTTTCGGGCGATGGCAAAAGTATACCGCAGAAAGATGAGAAAGAAAGCGAGCAGGATAAGTCCGTCGACACGTCCGATTATATTTTCAGCTCTGCCATCGAGCATCACGTCGTTGGCACAGAAAAAAAGCACCAGCGAAGCAAGAATGACCAACGGTATTTCCTTACTCATGGTTCCTTCGCCCACTTTAATGGGAAGCACCGCCGCCGTGCATCCTATAATCATCAAAGCATTGAAAGTATTGCTACCCACCACGTTGCCGATAGCCATCTCTGCACTTCCGTTTAAAGCGGAAAGCACACTGATAACCAACTCGGGAGCGGACGTTCCGAAAGCAACAATGGTGAGGCCGATTACCAAATCGGAAATCCGGAAACGCTTGGCAACAGCAGCCGAGCCGTCAGTCAGGCCGTTTGCTCCCAGCAATATAAGGGCTAAACCGCCGATTAAAAGAAGGGTGTCTAACATAAATTTATCTGATTGGATTTTATAATTTGACGGTAAAATTAAAGGTATTATCCGAAAAAGACAAGGAAATGGAGGAGGAATGACGGAGAAAAAGAAAGCGCATCCGGCAGGGAACGTTTCACATACAATAAAAAAGGGTGTACTCATGATGTACACCCTCTAATATAATAAATAAGTTATTCCTTATTTATTCTGAAATTTCATCGTGAATGCAGGAAGATCTTTCTTGATAATATTACCATAGATATCTTTTACCTTCAAACGAATAACAGTTTCTACATCACTACCCTGAGATGCTACACTGTTTGATGTCAACAAGATATGTGCAGCTTCCTTCACTGCTGAGTTATCATCATTATAAGTAGTTTCTACAAATTTGGCAGTATAATATTCATTTACACCGGTTGCAGAATTGCTAGTGATAACTTCAACATCGTCTTCTGCAATCGTTCCATAGTCATTGAATGCCACTATCTTAGCTACTGTGTTATTATAAATATATACATTTTTGCCATACCAGTCTTTACCAATCAGTTTAGACAAGTCAAGTTTTTGTGTTACATTGGTTGAACCCGGATAAGTTAATGTCGGTTTAGCACTCCATGTAAATGTACAGTCATCAATGTAGTTACCAAATACAACATCAAAATTAGTACCTTCAACAATCCACTGATATTTAAGAGTCTCAACCCAGCTACTAATATCACCATAGTCATAAGAAACAACCATCGGATACTTAGTTCCGTATTCATCTGCTTCAGGATTCAGAATAGCCTTCGGAGCTTGCAATGCAGGTTTAACATCTGTATCTTTAGCTATATAAGTTATTACAGTTGCTTTCTCATCACCGGTTACTTTCTGAGCAAAAGTCACCTCAGTTGTGATACCATGCCATACATTATCCAACTCATAGAGAACATTCGCATCCTCGGCATTTTCAATCTTCGGATAAACCTTCAATGTATTGTTAACCAATATATTAGTAAACGGCGCTACACTGGCAGGGAATCCCGGCATTACTTTTGTTAAAGTTACAGTGATAGTCTTCAGCAATTGTCCTCTATCATTGTAGAATCCATAAGTCTGAGTGTATTTCTTACCATTGTCATACCAAGTAGCATCTGCACCATCCTGAGTATTAATAACAGCTTTCACATATTTAATATCCTTGGCAATAGCACTCAATTCATCTGTAAGTTCAGATGTTTTATCCTCACCATAGAATTTCAAGTCTGTGATAGCAGCCTTACTATTCTCGAGTTTATCAAGTACAATTGTATCACCGGGAGCCAATGCTTTCATTTCAGCTACATTCTTAACCCAATCACCGGCAAATACGTCTGATGCCACTTCTGCCATTGTATATTCTTCTTCATTGGCAGCTTTCCAAGTCCAAGTACAATTGTAAGTACCCAATGCATCGGCAGCTTCACCTACCACTACTTCGAATGCTTTACCATCAGGGTCAACCAAAGAACCGTCTTTGTTTACAGCATATACACGGAAACAAATGTAATCTGTCAAAGCATCAGCATCTGTGATAGTCAATTCGACAGAACCTGTCTTAGAAACAGTCTTCAGTCCGGTCATTGTCTTTTCATACTTCTGCCATGCTACCTTCTCACTTGTATCTGAGTCACCTGCACGAGCATAGTCAATTACTACATAGAAACCTTCTACATTTTCATCTTCTACTTTTACTGTGAAAGGCTTGTTCAGTGTAACAGGAAGAGCTGATATGTCTTGTTTGCCATCACGGTCATCTGAATCATCTGCCTCTGTATTGGCATCCTTTCCTGAGAATATAGGTTCAGCCTTAACACCATCTTTCCATGTGCTATCAGCCAACACAGCATAACGGTTAGCTATTTTTGCAACCGCCTTATCATCAACAGTAAATGATAATTCCGCTGATGTGTTAATATTATCTGTTGTGAAAGCCAAATTATATTCAGAAACAACGCTTCTTGAATAAGTCTTTTCTCCTTCTTTTTCGCCCAATGTTGAGTTAAGGCTTACTGCATAAAGATTATACTTAGTATCCTCTCCTTCAGTATATTTACCATTTTTATCTTTAGCAACAGTTGCTTCTTTGAACTTAGCTTCATCATAGTCTTTGTTCATTTCAACTACAACTTCCCAAACACCTGTTTCAGAAATACCACGTGTGAACTGACCTTTATAAGATTTTACTTCTTTTACAGAAACCAAACCTTCCAAGTCTGTGCCTTCGCCATTAATCAATTTAATATTCTCAGCAGAAACCACAGCATCAGTCGGAGATACGCGGATAAGGAATGACTCAGTCAAAGTTGCTTTTTCACCCTTAACGAATTCAATAGCTCCCGTCATCTTATCACCAAATGTCCATGTTCTGACAGCTTCGGCAGAAAGAAGTGTCAAATTCCAATCATTCTGAGGTTCTGTTCCTGCAACCCACAATGAAACATGAGTTACGCCTTTATAAATAGCAGCAGACAAAACTTCCAACTTATTATCAATAGCTGTAATCTGATCTGACAAGCCTTTCAAGCTGGTAGACATAGTTTCCAGTGTAGCCTTGATAGTTGCAATATCCTCTTGAGTTTCTTTCACATCGAATGCCTTCAGGCCATCCAAGATTTCCTGTTGTTTGCCCAATGTAACCAGAATGCCTTCAATGGCAGTCTTGTTGGCATCTACAGCCTCGTCGTTTGACAAGATATAGGCTTCCAAAGCCTTTTTCTGAGCATCGATAGCAGCTTCATTTTTACCGATAGCTACCTTATTGGCTTTCACTTCAGCATCCAATGTAGTCAGTGTGCCTGCCAATGCAGCATCAGCCTGAACCAAAGCGTCTAAAGTCTTTTCGGTAGTTGCCTGAAATGCCTGCAAAGCATTGATTTTACCGTTTACTTCAGCAATAGAAGCTTCGATTTCTGTAATATCACCTTTTACAGCCTGAATTTCCTCGTCGGTTGCAGTCTGCAATTTAGTGATAGCAGCTTCCAACTCTGCCTTTACACCGGCGAGTTCTTCTGCAGCTGCAGCAATGGCAGCCTTCTGAGCTTCCAAAGCAGCCTTTTCAGCGGCATCTTTCACTTCTGCTATTTTGCCTTCCAAACCGGCCTGAGCTGTTTGCAAGCTTGCGATAGAAGTTTCAACAGCAGTAACCTTATCGCTCAGGTCAGTCTTCTGCTTGTCGATTTGCTCCTGCAAGTCCTTGATGTCGTCATCATAGTCTTTACAAGACACGAATGTTCCTGTTGACGAAACCATCATGGCTCCGAACAGGATTGCACTTAAAAACTTTTTGTTCATAATAGAAAAACTTTAAATTTATAAATTTAAAAAACTAAAATTGGTTATACATATTCTATCGGTTCCGAGGGCACAGCCCTCTGTTCTTGTTTCATATATCTTTTTGGAGAGACACCCGCCACCTTCTTAAAGGAGGTATAAAATGTACTTCGCGACAGGAAGCCGCATCGTTGGGGCAGCTCCTCCAACGGACATCCTCCCGACCGGAGCAGCTCCTTGGCATATTCCACCCGGTATGTGTTCACCAAATCTTTCAGGTGACAGCCAAAGTAGCGGTTTACCACATTGGACAGATAAGTCTGGTTCGTTTCAATCATATCGCTTAGCTTATTCAATGAAAGCTTCGGGTCGAGAAACACTTGGCGCACTTCCAAATAGTACAATACATATTTATATAGCTCACAATCGATTTTCCTTGCCTGCTTCACGTTACGACCTGCAAACTTCTGCTCCCAATAGATATGAGCAGCCCGGAAGAGCAGATTCTTCTGCCTTTCGGAAGTAAAGGTGCGCTTGTCGCGATGTAGGAACAGGTAGTCCATTGTACTCTCTTTTTATCGCCTCTATTTCAGATAATTACACATTTTTCAAACCCTTAAAAAAGGGTTGCGTTCGGTGCATCTCTTAGTAAGAGATGCACTTTTTTTCTTCTTTCTCCTAAAATCTTATTCATCACGTTCTCAAGAGTTTAAGCAGTATCAAGTCCCTGCTTTACATCCGACTTGAAAATCCTAACAAATGTCAACGTATCCTAATGGAAAGACTCTGATGTTTTTAAAAAAGACCAAGGAGTTTCCGAAAAAGACTTAAGCGTTTTTCAAAAAGCTCAAGGTCTTTTTCCAAAGCACTTCTATCAATTGATAAAAAGAGGAAGAAGACAGAAAAATCACTCGTTTTAGTCGAATAAATAGAATATGAGACCTCAAAAAAACTCTCGTGAGAACTTCTTCAAACAATGGAAACAGTTTCTTGAAACAATGGTAACAGTTTGTCCAGACAATGCCCATTGTTTAGGGGTGATGATACTACTTTACTTTTCCGTCACAAGCAAGCAGAAATTAAGCGGTAGAAAACTTATTGCATACCTCCTTTCACACATAACAGCTGCCGGAACCGCCTGTTTATGGGAAATTAGTGTGAAAGACACCGTTACTTCAGCTGTATTGGCTACCGGTGTTAAGAAGAAATCACTTCCGCCCATCTTTTTAGCCTACCGTTTTCTGTAGGGGCAGACCCGTGTGTCTGCCTGAGAACAGCTTACTTTAAGCCATCGGGCGGACACATGGGTCCGCCCCTACCGTAAATGAAAGCGTTATAGAAAAAGTTAAGTGGTGGATTCAGTCATTGGATGACAAACCCTGTATGACAAAAGCCGAGAGCCGGCATTACATCCGATACTTG
>NZ_JADNRM010000024.1 GCF_021730445.1 Phocaeicola faecalis
CCATCCATGTTGCCATTCCTTCTGCCATTGCACACCGGCACGCAGATAAGCACTTTTCGGCTCTTGCGAAGACAGCCCATAACGATTGGCGGTGAGCCACAGCGGAGCATACGTTCCATCGGCAACCGAGACGGAAGTCTCTACACGGTAAGAAAACGGAGTGGACGCTCCCTGTTCCTGTGCCGACAGGCAGAGGGTGGTGCAGAAAGTAAAAATGGGTAAGATAAACGATTTAAATTGCATTAGTTTTGTATATAATTTAATCTATTGAAAACTTTTCTTTTGCTATATTCCATAAAAACAATGTATTACCGATGATATATCTCCGCCACATTCTTCCAGGTTCTTTTATTAGTCTGTATAGCCATTCCAAACTATGTTTCTGCCACCAAAGGGGAGCGCGTTTCACAGTTCCTGCAAAGAAGTCAAATACAGCTCCTATCGTTCCCACGTGACAGTGTATGTTCAGTTCATCCCAATGTATATAAGTCCACTTTTCTTGTTTAGGGGCAGTCATACCTATCCACAGTAAGTCCGGATTAGCACGGTTGATAGCCTCAATAATGTGCTTATTCTCCTCTGCCGTAAATTCCGGCTTATAGGGTGGGGAATAGGTCTCTACAGTAATATTGGGATAAACTACTGCCGCTTTTTCTTTGATTAATGAAAGCACTTTCTCACTGCTTCCCATGAAAAAACATTTTCCTCCTTTTTTATTCAACTTATCCATTTCAAATTGAAACAAATCCCATCCGGCAATACGTTCAAGAGGCCTTTGAGGAGTGCTTAGCCACTTACAGGCCATTACGATACTGGCCCCGTCAGGAATTAACGCGTTTCCCTTCAATAAAGCCTCTGCAAAAAGCGGATCTTTCAAAGCAGTATTATAAGAATGAGCATTGATGGTGTTGATCAGCAGCTTACCATCGGACAAGTCGTTCAGTCTTTGGCGATATTCCACCAAAGAGATTTCTTTTAACGTTAAAGGCATTGTTGTTATAATTACTTCTAGTTTGTGACAAGTTTTTCTAGAAGAGTTTTCATTCTGTTTTCGAATCTTTCTATCGTGAATTCGGCTAAAAATTTCTTTTGACCGTTTTCTCCCATTTTCTGGCAAAGCGAAGGATTGTTTCGCAGGAATTCTATTTTGTCAGCAAGTGCTGATGCATTCTTTTTTTCTATTATATATCCGGTTTTTCCTTCTTCTATGATACTTGGGATTCCTCCTTCACTGCTGGCTATACAAGCTATTCCTTGTTGCATAGCCTCCAAAAGAACTAGAGGAAAACATTCATTGTGATAATAAGTAGGAAATACAAAAATGTCTGCTTGGCTAAAATATGCTTCCTTTTCTTCTCCGTATTTTTTTCCATCATAAACAACAAATTTATTTAATCCTCTTTGTTCAACTTCTCTTTTAAACTTTGCGGCATCTATTTCCGCAGTTTCACCTCCCACAAAGTCGCAGACAAATGAGTAGCCCTTGTCTGAAAGAATTTTTAGGGCATCAAGCAAGACCAAAACTCCTTTGCTTTCTAATAAGTTGGAAAGAAATAATAAATGAGGAACTTTGTTGTTTCGTTCAAATATGGGTTCTTTGTTCAATGTTTCAGGGATGCCATTGGGACAAATCATCACATCCTCCCATCTTACATATTTCTTTATATCCTTATAAAGAGCTTCTGCCAGCAATATCACTTTAAGATGTTTGAAAAATGAACGGTAAAGTTTATCGTCCAGCCAATGGTCTTGCCGGATGGCTACTCCTTTATTATGATAGTGTGCCACTACTTTGCATCCCATTGCTTTTAGCATCTGCACCACTATGAAGTCCTTATAAAACGCTCCTCCTCGTGCATTGGGAGTAACATACACCAGTTGAGGCTTCAGACAGTTTACTCTCTTTCGGATGGTGTTCAGCAACTGCGCAAACTGAACCAGTTTGCGGATTCCCACCTTGCCAATGTCCGCAAGGTCTTTGGCGGTGGTGAGGTTTATATAATGGCAGTCAAAGCTTGTGTTGATGAACTTGCTGTTGTGGATGTATTTTCCCATCATGGCCGCACCGTGAACGGGAGGGGGGAGATGGAGGATGAAAAGAATGGTGGGGTTCATTGGAATGTTACTTTGATTTTTTGGTATCTGGATGATAATCCAGCTTATCCATTAAACTGTCTGATGTTCCAGATTCAAACTTGCGGGCGAACATCTTCCCGCTATTCTTTAATTCATCATAATCTTCCAATTTGAAGACTTGGATGCTTTTACCGTAATTAAAATAAGTGATGGCCGAAAGCGATTTCAAACCATCATATTGGTTATAAGGATATACAGATGCATTCTTCTTGTACGGTGAATTGAAAATAATGGTAGGAATGACCATTTCCTCAGGAACAAAACTATAGCGGAAGTATTGCATCATTTTTTTATTATGTTCCATTTCATGTAGCACATAACAGGCACAATCCCAAGTGAGGCACATATATCCTGATGCTTGCCATATATCCCACCTTTTTCCGTCCACCATTATATAAGGTTTTTTGCGTATGGGTAACAAACGCATCAATAGACGGCTACCACCGGAGAAAATCTTTTTAACCTTATAAGGGATACCTTCCAAATCGCGGAAGAAATGATAAAGGGTTATTTTATGACGTAGTTTGGAAGGCTTTCGTAAATTTGATATGTTCAATCCGGTAATGTATTCCTTGCGTGGATTGTTATTTAGTTCTGATTCTATTTCTGCGTTGCTCCGAATCGGATAATCCTGTCCTGTCAATATGAATATTCGGTCAAATCTTTTGCCGGATTCTATGCAGGTCTTCAACATTTCAAGCTGATACTTTACTTGGTTGAATCCTCCCCATTGTATATAATATCTTGATTTGCAAAATGTAAAAATATTTTGCGAGGGGGGTAAATGCCTCTTGACCGACTTTAGCATCTACGTGTATAAAGAAATGCGTGTGTCCGTTGTCTAGTATCCTCACCATTCTCTTGAACTGTGTAGGGTCCTTGTATACTGATATCAAATATGCTATTTTCATACTATTTTTATTATTGGTTTAAGAGGTACATCAGTTTGCTATATATTCTTATAATCATTCCGTGGTAGCTCATAGCCGAACGGAATAACTGTCGATTAATTGAAACCGTTTGAGGTAGTTTGAAATGCTTTTCACTTGTCATGTCAAACTCATATTTAAAGCGGCTCCATTTTTTGCAGTTTGTACCTTTTCCATCAAAGCCATCGTTTTTCACCTTGCTAATGATTGGGAATAAAGACAGTTTGTCTTGAAGGAATTGGGCAAAGCAAAAACGGATAGCCCACGATTGGTTTTTTCCTAATTTCCATGCGCGTAACATCTTCCAGCAATCAGAACCACCCCATTTATTGAATTTCTTTTCTAAAGCAGTGTAATTGTCCCAATCCTTCAACTCCCAGTCCACACTGTTCCAGCGGTCTGCCCATGTAGCCCACCCCCACGAACTGCTGCGTGTACAGAAGTAAGCATCGTTTTCATACCCTTTAGGTGCTTTTACTTTGTTAGAATATCCGCAAATAGAAAATACTTTTGTGCTTTTTTCATATAACTCCAATCCTGAGTTCATAAAGGACAGGAAATTGGAAGATAGTACTAAGTCATCTTCCAATATGATAGCTTTTCCATATTGGTTGATGATTTCTGTTACTCCTTTTATGACAGAGGCGCCCAAACCTTGATTATTGTCAGCGAAAGTATATGTCACTTTTTTAAAACCTGTAATGTGTCTCACGTAATTCTGTACGGTTGCCACTTTACCGTTTTCTCCCTTTTTATGTGGACGTGCTCCGTCCACAAAAACGAATAGGTCAGAATAGCTTGCCTCTTCATTCTGTAACAAAGAAGAAATAGTATTTTGAACTGTATCTATTCTATTGAATGCGAATAAGATGATAGGTGCATTGTTTTTCATCAAACTCGTTTTTTATTGTGTACCACCAAGTGTTTTAAGGGAGACAGGTATGGAGCTACTTTCCCTAGGAAATAAGAGAAACGGTCTCTTTTACAATCTACCTTTATAAATTGTTCTGGATAAGTGTCTGTGGCATAATATCCATTGGGGATTGGCCAAATGGAAGGACAGTAAGTATTGTTTAAACCTTTTTTGTCCATCAGTGCCGACATTAGAGAGTAGCTGGAATTACAAATAATGTGGCAGTCACATCGGGATATCATGTCGAAGTCCACGAATAGAGAATTATGTTGTACTTCGCATTTGTATTTCTTGATAAATGATTGAATTATATTTGTCATTTTGTCATAGAAAACCATAAATATAACCCGCGAGCCCTTATCTAATAACATTTTGTCAGCGGCTTTCTGCCAATAGTCTTTTTGTAACATAAATCCTTTCACTCTATAGTCCATTGCATTTCTGAAATGAACGCTACAAAATACCGTTCCTGCAGGATATTTTTCCTTTATGGTTTCGTATGCCTTGGCGGATTTTAATTGGATGTCTTGTGGTAAAGTGAACCATTGCCTTACTTCTTCCAGCCGATGCATAAAGTAAAGAGGAGCTATGTAGTGTCCTTTCATCACAATATTATCGCTGATGTTTTTTACTTCACTTAAAACAGATGATATTACATTTCTCTCTTCCTGATATGACGTATAGCCTTGTGGAATATGGTCTACTACTTCATTTTTTATAGTATCAAATATGGAAATAATAGTATTACCATACTTTTTATCTGTATCGTTTTTCAGAAATTGGTTATCTAATTGTGATGTTACTCCGAATGTATAACCTCGATCTAAGGCTATAGATTTGATTGCTGCATAGGCGAACATTTGATTGCCTAGTTGGTCTGATAGTTGGCATAAAAGCATGTTGTAAATATATTAAATAAGAGAAATATTTATTGCTTTTTATTATCGGTTGCTAAACTAGCAAATCGAGGTAAAAAAACTTTTTATTAATTGTCATTTCATTCTTTTATTATATCATTAAAAACTTTATTCCATTCGTTAAGAATAGTGTTTATGGAAAATAATTGGGAATGTTCCCATGCTTTAACTGACAAATCTTCTCTGAAAGATTCTTCGTCCATGAGTTTTGTTAAAACTTGTGCGTATTTTTTTTTATCAAATGGCTTCACTATCATTCCATTCACTTCATGGGTTATTATTGAATGAAGAGAAGGAAAACTATCAAAAGCCACAGGAATGACACTATAATTCATTGCTTCCAATAAAACTAATGGGAGTCCTTCATAAAGTGAAGCCAAGATAAAAATAGAAGCTTTTTGATAATATTGGATCGGGTTTTTCCTTCCTTCTATAGAAATATTACGCAAACCGTTATTTTTGATATATTTTAATATTTTCTCTCGTTCAGGGCCATCGCCTACTAAATAGAAGTGCCATGATGGATGTGAAAGAGATACTTTTTTCCATATTGATAGTAAGTCTATGATGTTTTTTTCTGCAGACAGTCTTCCTACATAAAGTAATATTTTACTTTTTTGTTGGATGGGAATATATTTTCCTTGAGGTAACGTAACAGGGTTGTGTATAGCACATAACTTTCCTGATGGTATGGGCTTACCGAGAAAACAAGATAAATCATCTAGTAAATGTTCATCCAAAACGATGATTCGGCTACTGCGTTCTACTGTTCGAATGATATGCTGTCCATATTTATGTCGGAAATACATGTAACAAAGATTGTTTAAAAAATGTATTCCTTTTTCTGGAATCCATTTTGAATAAATAACAGGTAATTTGGAATGGCAACCGAAACAAGAAGCCAGTGTGTTATGAAATACTGATATGATTTTTACATGTTCGGGTGCGGCATCAAGTATGAAACGTGAAGTGTATGGTGAGATGCCTTCTTGATTAATGATTATGTCAATGCTATTTGTAAGGCATAACTTCTTTACATAAGATATATTTATGGGATTAAATACATCTATTTCGTTTGGTATATAATAAAAATTATCATTAGCGATTGGGGTGTAAGAAGTCTTTCTCAGCATTAGGCAACTTATGCAGTGTGTATGTTTCATTGATTGCATAAGTACGTCAGTGACTCTGTGAATTCCACCATGTAATGGATCTACGGTAGAGTATATAAAAAAAAGTATGTTCATTGTTTTCGAATAATTGCAGAATAACTTTTATAAAAATTGGTTAGGCTGAATCCACTGGAAAAAGCTAATACGATAGGGAAAATAGCCGTAGGATGTAACATATTGTTTTCCGCCAGTGTCATCATAGCATAAAGTAATGTGCATATACTTAATTTGTAACTGCGGTAAGTTCTTGAAAAGATAAATACGGAAGCTATTAAAAAAAGGAAAATCATACCGGTTTTTATCATCATAAAGCCATAGCCGCTGTCCAAAAATAAAGGCCGTGTTTCCTCTTCATAAGTATGCAAGCTGAATGTATCTATGGGATTACCAAACCAGCTTAATCCGTAAATGTTTAGAGCTACAACTATTTGACTTAGTCTTCCTGTAAAGAACATTTTATCTAAAATAAGTATTAACGGATGCCTAAGATAAGCTAAGATGAAAGAACCTAAGGCAAAAATTGTAAATGCATAACGTGAATAAAAGCATATATACTTTCGGATAATCAGAACCGTTCGGAATGAGTGTAAGAGGAATAATATTAAAATAAAAAAGATAGCATCAGATTGGGTAAAATGATACATTATCATAGATATGATGGCAATGATAATCCAATGAAATATAGTAGTTTTTTGGTGTAAGAAATGCCATAAGAAAACTAAATAAATCCAGTTACGAGCAGCTTCATTGGCAGATAAGAAACTCATGGAATATTTCTTCCCTATTTCTGTATAGACAGTAACTAAATCATCAGGAAAAAAAATATACCGGAAAGCAAAAACTATTATATTAACAATGAAAATTAAAAGCATGATCTTATATGTCATCTTCATGAATTTAATTATACTTCTTCCGCGACTAAACAATATAATGAGAATAGCATAAAGAATCCAAGCGCTTCCTATTAAAAAATAATTATAAACTCCAATAGCAAGTATGGGCAAATAAAATTTTATATCTTGGGGTCTACGTTTAAAATAATTAATGGCATATTTATAAAACATCACTAATGTAGTCAGCAAAAGTGGCCACTTTAAAAAAGTGTATAATGTTCCGGACCATGTGTTTTCACCAATACAACAGTTTATGAGGATGAACAAGTATCCCCAGTCATAAGCATCAGAAAGTAGTGCTTTATTTTGTTTATCATTCATGTCCTTTATTTTAAACGACATCCATTCATCAAATACCACACATATGGGAATTGTTTCTTAAGAAAAGAAGCAGTAAAAAAAATCAATGTACAAGTAGAGATGACAATGAAAGAATATTGTATAATTAATATTTCAAAATTAAGTAAACGGGAGGTGACCTTCATCAATTCAATGATAGGAAAGTGCATACCGTAAGCATACAGGGTATATGTTGATAATTTTTTAGCTGTTTCTGCTGGGAGAATGTCTGTATCTGCCATGATGAGCATTAATAAGAGAGGGGATACCATTCTATAAATATAATAAAACGAATCATGACTTCGGTCTGTTA
Organism: Phocaeicola faecalis; assembly: GCF_021730445.1. GTDB lineage: Bacteria > Bacteroidota > Bacteroidia > Bacteroidales > Bacteroidaceae > Phocaeicola > Phocaeicola faecalis. The sequence goes on from NZ_JADNRM010000024.1 coordinate 7,613, forward strand.
TATTCATAAATATCAGACAATACATAGCAAATGTTATAATTCCGATGAAAACGCATACACCCGAAGGAATAATTGATCGGAAACCATTCCAAATCTTAGTCAGATAGGGCAACCACAGGGCACACCATGCTCCCCCCATTAAACAAGGTAACCAAAAAAATGTATGGTTATATGGAAGATTTTGTGTATACAATGACACTATGATTGATAAAAGAATAGACCACCGCGAAGACTTCATTATTATACCTATCAATGGGGCGAACAGTGCAAATTTGAATAAGGCACTGAGAAACCATAATGGGGTATCCCCTTCGCTATTCCAAATATATGCTATTATTGAAAAAAAATTACATGGGGGGGTGATTTTGATGGCCATAGGGAAAGATATCCAGTAGTAACCATATAATAACACCAAGCCAACATATTGTAAATGAATAAAGGCAATAGTAATGACTGTATTCGTGCCCATGTTTTCTGCAAATAGCAATGAAAAGATAATTCCCATTTGATAAAATATAGGAAACTGGAAATAAAGAAAAAAGTAGGTACTGCCAAGTCCGTTATTGTCCATAGAGGGGAAAAAGATGGATCGTTCCATGTACTATGGAGTAGTAGGATGAGACAAGTTAAAATGACATTGGCAGAAGTTATTTTTTTAGATAGTTGTAGATTCATTTGCTTATGATGCGTTTTATAACGAATTTCATGTAAAATATAGTAAATGCTATATGATAAATTCTCTTCCGAATGAGTAGAAAAATAAGGTATTCAAGCCTCTTTTGGGGTATCTGTATGTTATTATTATAATGGAAGGATTCGTGGTAATAGCCGTTCAGGACAGTCGTAAAACTGATATATTTTTGTTTTATATTTGATGTGTTTTTAGGATGAAAAAGAAATTGATTACATTCTATAAAAAAATTATTTATTTTACTACTATGGTATTGAGGCCATAGTGAAGGATGTCTTTTGACAATAGGCAAAAGATTGTTGAAAAACAATCGGGTTATTTCGTCCATGTCGGGTTTATATCTGTGTGTAAGTGAATTCATGTTCGTATAATATAAATATACAGGAAAATGACAGGCCACTACTTTTCCTGCATGTTCCCATACTTGTAAATTGAACAATAAATCTTCACCATTTTTCACACCAATAGGAAATCTTAAACTAAATGGGTCGATGATTCGTCTTTTGTTGTAAATTTTTCCTAGTGAATTAGGAAAGCGAAAATTCAGCTTTCTGCTGCTGTTCACAAATCCTAATGTGTTTTCCATTAGTAGAAGCCGATCATTGCTATCATAAACTTCTGTATGAAAAATGGAATGTGGACAATAAATGGAAGAAACATCGCGTATGGAAGATGGATATAAATCAAACACAAAAACATCAGTATCGCAAGCTTGTGAATCTATCAACTTACATACTTCGCAGAATTGTGGAAGAATCAAATCATCGGCATCGACAAAAGTAATCCATTCTTTGCTGGCATGTGTCAAGGCATGGTTACGTGCTACAGATACTCCGGCATTATGCTGCTGCAAAAATGTTACTTTCTGTTGTGAACGGTTCCATTTTAGCATATGTTTTTTTACTTCTGCAGCTGTATGATCAGTGGAACCATCATCTACCACTATAATTTCAAAATCGTTTATGTTCAAATTCAGGATGGATTCCACACACTTTACAATAAACGATTCAGCATTGTAGGCTGGTATGATAAAACTAATATTCAATATTCTAAGGGTTTTAAAGATTTGTAAAACATATAAAATCTCAACAGCATCTCTTCTGACAAATGTTTGAGGTATCCCATGATTGAGTACTTGTTGCCTAATAAGAAATGGTTGCGTTCTTTACGGATTGCTTCCATCAGGGAAGAAGGAGGACATTGGTTCTGGCTGACCAACTCATGTGCATCGCCCAACAAGCTTACATAATAAGACCATCGTAATGTATCGGAACACAAGGAGTTAAAATGTGTTGTTACAAATGGAACAATTGCTTCGAATGCTTTTATTTTTTCTTTTGTATTTGTGGTATGAATAGCACTGTCCGCACGCATCAGGTAGTTGTAATAGCTTTCATTTATGAAAGCTACGGTTTGGCAACGTGCCACATATTCTGCTACAAATACCATGTCTTCCATCATTCTCAGATTGCTGTGGAATGACAAGATGGCATCGCTGCTTTTCACTAAGCTTTTTTTAAAAAGTTTAGTGAAAAGATAGCATCTGTATCCATGTGGCTGAAACATCAGTTGCATGGATTTGTTTTTGTCACATGTGCCTTCGAAAAGACAATCAACAGTCTCTCGCTGTTCAGTATCTTCATGGTAGAAGCTATAGGACGTAACTATTAAGTCTGCTTGGGTTTGCTCTTGTTTAGTGACAAGAGTTTCTAACATTTCAGGTTGATAAGTATCATCGGAATCCAAAAAACAAAAAAAATCTCCTATTGCTTGTTGCATAGCAAAGTTACGAGCTCTGCTTACTCCCCCATTAGACTGATGAAATACCTTTAGTCGGGAATCTTCTTTTTGCAGACGGTCAAGAATGACACCGCTTTGATCGGTTGAACCATCATCCACAGCAATGGCTTCGAAATTAATGAAGGTTTGATCAAACAAAGAACGGATGCAACGTTCTACATATGCTTCCACATTGTAAACAGGAATTATCACACTGATTTTTGTGCTCATGACTTTTTTATTAGTTGTATGATAAATTGTTTTGCATCAGGATAAAGTCGGTGATGACCATAGAACAATATGAAAAGTACATTGGGTACAATTACGCTCACAATTCCCGCTGTAAACAGTGACAACCAATCAGATACTATATATTGCGCATAGCTATTAATTATAATAACAGAGAATAAACCGGCAGTGGCAGTAATGATAATGTAAATCAGGTACTGTTTGAAAAAATCAGATAATGGGAAATGTGGAAAACAATATTTGTACATGATGGTTGTACTCATGCCGAAATTGAAAATGAACAGCGACAACATCGGTCCTATTACAGCCCCTAACACACCCATCCAATGGATGAATACCCAACTGAACACTAAGTTAAAAATGGATTCCAAAATGGTTCGATAGCGATTCTCCCACCACAGCCCTTTTGCATTCATATATACAGACTTGATGTCGCCTGATGTTTGGATGAAATAATAGACGGAAAAAGCGATCACCAGTTGGAAAGGAAGCATAAGTTCGCTACCTACCCATAGAAGCATGAAGGGCTGATAAAGGCAGAGCAAACAAACCGAAAGGACACCGGTTATCCACGCATACAGGAATGTGAATTTCTGAAAGTCGTGATAATTTTTTGTTTCCGACTCTGTTGCCATACTATTGCCTACACTGGCAGACATGGCGGTGATGAATACGGTGGTAAAACTGGATAAACTGGTGATAATCAGGAAATAATTGGAATAGATAGCTACAGTAACTAATCCCATCATGGCAGACAGCAATATTCCGGAAATAGCACTGCGAGAAACCATGCATATTTTTCCTATCAAGACTCCTTTCACTCGTTGCTTTAAGTCCTTTACTATGTTTTCGGGCAAACTACCCGAAGGCTTGTATTCGGGGTATTTGCGGTCGACTATCCGCGACAAATAAATATTATACAAGCAAGTACAGATTGGCGTCAATATATAATAAACGTAGTAATTTTTGAAAACAATCAATACGATAATTTGCATAACGTATTGTAACAGCATTACAGCCATTAATATTTTATTTACTATGTCGCTACGCTGGTCGGCTGTCAACAACGAAGATTTATAGGCATAGAGCAAATAACTCACAGAAGTGTTTGCCAGATATAAAAGAAACAAAAGATATATATCGATGCCATCGGGAACATCACTCTTTATAATAGAAGAGAGGAAGGGAGTTACACAAAGTCCAATCCCAAGTATGCTCAAGCCAATGTATCGGTATAGTTTTTTATACAATGCCATCAGTGCGCAAACTGTAATTTTATCTTTTTCAGCCAATGGTCGGTAAAGGCTGAATACTATGGCAGAACTAATACCTAATTCGGCCATATTAAGTACTTGAAGGATGGATACGTACAATCCGCTAAGTCCTAAATAATTCGCACCTAACTCGTTGATAATGAGTGTACGAATCACGAAAGGAGCAAAGACACAGACCAATCGTGAAACAAGTCCCCATAAACTGTTCCTTAGTGTATGCTGAGTACGATTCATAAGCTGAAAACTATTTGATGAAGGTAAGCGATGGATTTGGCGCGTTCTTCTTCTAGTTTCTCATTGCCCAAATAATCACAGGGGGCTTTTATGTCCATATCCTTATAATTATTAGGACGCAACACCCGGTGACGTGTACCTAACAGTCTGAGGACATTTTCACTGCGCAAGTCTATCACATCAGTTTCTCTATTGTTTAAAAACCAATAATTAGTGTGAAACACTGATGCGAAAATAGCTCCATGCAATGATTGTACAAATACGTATTTAGCATGTTTCATTAATGAAAGGAAAGCCTTAGGACCATCTAAAGGCGCGAAGTGGAAACCATAATCACCAGGTAAATGGTGAATCCAACGGGAAGCGTTGATAACATAAACTGGAAGCTTGTATTGATGTGCACAATCCTGTACTAATTTGCATAATACCTTATCTGAATAGTTATAAGAATAGTAAAATACATAATCTTCATTTACTAATCTATTTCCTCCCAATCTATTCCATTCTTTCTCTGGTATAATCAGTGTGGGATCAATACACACTTCAATATCTCGCATACAAAATGAGTCCAATATCCGTTTGCCTTGTGGCTCTCGTACACTAACTCGATCAAAAGCTTCAATAGCCGTGCGAAAACTAAGCAACGCAGCTGGGGCTTCTTCTTTTTCGTTACCACCTAAACTTGCGGCATAAGCAAATTTACGACATGTACAATCTGATAAAAAATAAGCGGGGTCAAAATCAAACATCCGCACATTCCATACCTGATCACTTCCTACTACTACAGCTTTGAAATTTGACAAATATTTGTTCAAGGATCCTTTATTGAGGATTTTTTTGTCTACTAACTTAAGTTCTTTATAACGAAACTCCTCATACATTTTGGATTGATTTTTTAAAGCTTTCCAAAAATATATGGTGCGCCACAATGATTTAGGACGTTTAATTACCGATGGATGAAAAGTGCGATATAATTTTCGAGCTTGTGGTGGCCAAAAATTGATTAATTCTGCATCTACTTGACAAATACTTCTAAACGCATACAGAAGAGCGTATGCTTGAAGAAGCGAACCACAGTTGTCTGCACTAACTAATGTAAGTATACCTATTTTTTTTATCATAATGTATTTTCGTTTTGTTCTTCAAATAGAATCAAACGAATAATTGGAGAACAACATAAATTAAATGTACTTCTTCTATCATTTTTTAAATAGGCTATTAGGGATTTTGATATAGCTTTTAGTCCCTTCCAAAAATATCTCTGGTATAAACTTTATCTACCACATCCTCCAAACAACCATCATAGCGGTTGGCAATGATAGCATGGCTTTGGGCTTTGAAAACATCAAGATCATTCACCACCTTGCTGCCAAAGAAAGTGGTTCCGTCCTCCAAGGTCGGTTCATAAATAATCACCTCGGCACCCTTTGCCTTGATGCGCTTCATGATACCCTGAATGGCACTTTGACGGAAGTTATCAGAGTTAGACTTCATGGTGAGGCGATACACGCCTATTACACAGGCATGCTCGCAACCAGCATCGTAGCTACTGTTTTCATTATAATACCCCGCCTTGCGCAACACCGCAGCTGCAATGTAATCTTTGCGAGTGCGGTTGCTTTCCACAATGGCTTCAATCAAATTCTCCGGAACATCCGCGTAATTGGCAAGAAGCTGCTTGGTATCTTTGGGCAGACAGTAACCGCCGTATCCGAAGGATGGATTATTGTAATGCGTACCGATACGCGGGTCAAGACCAACACCGTCAATAATAGCTTTTGAATCAAGGCCTTTCATCTCAGCGTATGTGTCCAATTCATTAAAATAGCTTACACGCAGAGCCAAGTAAGTATTGGCAAACAGCTTCACGGCTTCCGCTTCTTTCATACCCATAAAGAGAGTATCAATATCTTTTTTGACTGCTCCTTCTTGCAATAGGGCGGCAAAGATTTTCGCCGCTTCTTGCATATTGTCAACATCCGTCACTGTCTTGATTGCTTCATTTTCTTCTGCAAATTCCGGTGCGTCAATAATCTTCGGATAACCGACAATAATCCGGCTTGGATAAAGATTGTCATACAACGCCTTGCTTTCACGAAGGAACTCAGGCGAGAAAAGGAGGTTGAATTTCTTAACTCCTCTCTTGGCATACTTTACGTAAAGATTACGGGTATAGCCCACAGGAATAGTGCTCTTGATAACCATTACGGCATCAGGATTTACTTCCAGCACCAGGTCTATTACTTCTTCCACATGAGAGGTATCAAAGTAATTTCTTACCGGATTATAGTTGGTGGGGGCAGCTATCACTACGAAGTCGGCATCCCGGTAGGCTTCGCGGCCATCAAGGGTAGCTGTCAGCTTCAATGGCTTTTCCGCCAAATATTTCTCAATATACTCATCTTGTATCGGTGAAATTCTGCTATTAAGCTTTTCCACTTTTTCGGGCACTACGTCCACCGCCTTCACCTCATGGTGTTGTGCCAAAAGGGTGGCAATGCTCAAACCTACATAACCGGTACCGGCTACAGCTATTTTTATCTCTTTGAAATTCTTCATTAGTGTCAATGTCTTATTATTCGAAGCGTGTTTATCTGTGCATTGTTGGGGTAGGGAATTTATGGAACAATAATGTTCCTATAGATTAAGGAGTGTCATTATAATCATCTTTTTATATGTATTTTGCATCCTTTTAAGGGATGTATTAGTCTATTGTTGCTCCTATCTCTGCACACATTAACGTACCTTTTTGTATAGTTTGTATGTCACAATGTTCATTATTATGGTCTATGCAAAGTGGAATGATATAGTAACCTTTAAAATATTCCTCATCTGTTTTGTTGAGAATGTGTCCTCCTATTGCTTGTAAAGCTTCTACTGTGATTTGTAGCTTAGGATAATTGCTTAAATTGTGTCGTTTTACATAGTCTTTGCACTCATTTGACTCTATGTCTGCAAATATTCTTTTTCCGCAACGAGCACAAAACAAGGCATTTTCATGATGTCCTGTCAAAGCGCGCCAGTAATTTATCCATGATATTCCTCCCCAAGCATGGCGGTTGCTTGTATTGAGGGCATTGGGAATAGATTCCAATGAATTACATTTTAGATTGATTGGTTCTCCAAAATTTTGACGATATTGTTCGGCATAACGTTTAAGTTCTTCGGCAGTCATAATTTCTAAATATTGAATTCGTGAGTAAGTTTTTGGTATGTACTTTCTATTATTGCTGCCATTGGGTAGTGACAGCTTTTTGTTAATGTTCAAAATGGCTGTAGCCCATAACAAGCCTTTTCTTCAGCGATGATTCCATGAAATGCGTCAAAATGAAACTGTTTCCTGTTTATGCATAAATACTCTCCTCCATGATGCAACGTTTCAACAGTTCATCCATATTCTTTCTTAACCGGACAATATCTACAGGGCATCCGAATATAGCCTGCAATTCCTCTTTGATGTGAATGAGATGGAACATATTGGGGGTATCCAATTCGACACAGATATCTACGTCGCTGTGCTCGGCTTGCTCGCCACGGGCTACAGAACCGAAAATGCCAATTCGGGAAATGCCATATTGAGCGGCTTTCCTCGATTTATAATCTTTCAGTATTTGCAGATATTCTTGAGTCGTTTTCATTATATGCTCATTGATTTTTTTTTCAAATATACATACTATTTCCGTGAATAGCAATGGATGTGCTTCTTTTTTTATTTCACTGCTTCCACAAATCCCACCGGCATATCCACCCCGGCGCATCCCAGCATCTCCAGTCGTACCACCACCTTGCTGCGTCCGTCCACGTTCACCAGCTCGCCTTCCATTCCTGCCAGGGGGCCTTTAATCACCTTCACCATTTCGCCGGGAGCCAGTGGTGTGCTGCACATTTCCACTGCCTCTTCGCTATAGTCCAGCATAAACTTGAAACGCTCCATCTGCAGGTCGGGAATCACGGCAGGGGTGTGCTCGCCCCTCAGCACCATGTAGCGGCTCACCGACGAGAGTGTCAGCACCTCCGCACGTTCCTGCGGTGTGGCGTGTACGAAAATCATCATCGGAATAACTACGCGTGTCACCTTCTGACGGCGGTGCGTCCATTGGCGAATCTCCTCCTGCACGGGCAGGAAGTTCTCGATTCCCATTTTCGTGAGGCGCTCAGCAGTCTTTTTCTCGTGACGTGAAAGCACGTAGGCTACATACCATTTTTTCATTCTATATTAACCAAGGGGGAGAGGGGGAAAGGAGGAGGTAAGGTACGCTACGCGGTCGTCAGTGTAATATTCACTGCCGAACCCTCCTCATAACTCTCTGCAAAATTAGACATAAATTTACGAACTACAATATTTTGTTCATAAAAACTCAAATATTTAACATTGTAAGTGCAGATTTTTATATTTTTGCGCCTTTTTATTTTTTAAATATTTTAAGAATATGAATAAAAAGAAGATTTGGAAACAAATTGTGACAGATGGAATAGGGTGAGAAGTGTAGAAAAAGAGTTGGAAAAGCTGGAGCGAGACATTGAGAGTTTGTCGTACCGGCAACTGGCGGAACTGAAGCGGATGTGTAGGAGGGGCTATAAAATATTCTCCAATCAACAAGAAAAGAAGAAGAAAGGGGAAGATTGACTGGCAAAGAAAAAGAGCCAGGGGAAGATTAACCGGCAAAAGAAAAAGAAAGGGGGAGATTGACCGACAAGAAAAGAAGGGGTCAAGTCAAAAAGTATGTGGGTATAATATTTGAGAAACATTTAAAGTTTGCAATGCTAAAAACATACGTCCTTCCAAAGTATTATAAATCAAGTACATCAGACGAATATCAGATTGGACGTCAGCATTGTAACTCAGAATTCATGCTTATCACTCACAGGGCTTTCAGATTGACCTAAAAGAAGGAAGGGGAGGAGTGATAACGGAGGATGTATGTAAGCGTCTCCGTGAGTCTGTATGGCTGTCCTTCTGGGGCTTCTTATACCGTTAGGGTATAAAAAACGAAGCACTATGGGTTTAAAAGAATACAGATTGGGAACAATTTGGAAGGGTTCTCTGGGGAGTATTGTCCTTACTGTTAAAAAGAATAAATAAAAAGAAGAATGCTAATTATACACTTTAGTTCTGCCGGCTGTTTGTTAGAATGCTGATAAACAGTCGGTAAACGGTGGTTGATTTGGCGTAAAGTGTAATATTTCGTCAGTTTTATATGTCGTACTTTCGCATATTGCAATCTCGGATTGCAGGCGAAGGGCAACGTTTTTTCCCTATCTTAAATTAGTGAAAAAGACCGTCTGCTGCTGGGGATGCTTGCCAATCTGAGCGGTTGTCTTCCCGGTGTGTGGATGAATTATGCCGACATGTGCTACACTCCTCATTTTTATGCGATGAGCCTTGCCGGTGCGGGACGCGGCAAGGGGATTGTGACGCTCGGCTCTATTCTGCCCGATGCTGTCCAGCGTTATCTGGAAGACAAGAACAAGACGCTGCAGTCGGAGTATGACAAGAAGCAGTTGGCGTGGGCGCTGGAAGAACGTTTGGCCATTCAGGAGAAGCGTGTGCCCGACATCGACAAGCGTCCCGAGCCTCCGGTGAAGCGCATGCTCAAGATTTCGCCCAATATCTCGAAGAGTCAGTTGATTATAGCTCTCGAGGAGGCCGGTACGCAAGGGGTGGTGATTAATGCGTCGGAGCTGGATATGCTCACCAATGCCATGAAGCAGGACTGTGGAAAGCATGATGATGTGCTTCGTGCTGCTTTTCACCACGAGGAGACGTCGTCTTATTATAAAACGGATAAGCGCATGGTGGTGGCGCATGCTCCTCATCTGGCATTGTGTCTTACGGGGACTCCTTCTCAGCTTCACCGCTTCATTTCGTCGTTGGAGAACGGTATGTACAGTCGCATGGCTTTTTATATTGGTGAGGGGCAGTGGGAATGGATTTCGGCAGCTCCCATGGAGGGTGGCACCGACCATGTGAAGCTGTTCAGGAAATTGAGTGAAGAGGTGCTTCGTATGTTTATCTTCCTGTCTGATTCGCCCACCGAGGTGTGTTTCACTCCCGAACAGTGGGAGGAGCATACGCAGCGTTTCAGCAACGTTCTTCAGGAAGTGGTGAGTGAAGATGATGATTCGCATGGAGCGATTGTGCTTCGTCACGGACTGATAGCGACCCGCATAGCCATGGTGCTGACAGCGTTGCGCAAGTGTGAGCCGATGTGGAATGTGCAGCAGTGCCGGTGTACGGATGAGGATTTTCATGTGGCAATGGATATTGTGAAAGTACTGTTGGAGCATAGCTTACTGTTGTCTACCACCGTGTCTGCCGTGGAGTCGGGCAAGGAAGTCAAGCCGATGAAGAAGTTTTATCGCATACGTTCGGTATTGGCACAACTTCCCGAATACTTCACTTATACGCAGTTGAGTGAGGTCGCCAAGGAACATGGAATACCCGTTAGTTCGCTTAAAAGATACCTTGTTCGTTTGATAGAGATGCGAATCATTGAAAAAGAGGGTCGAATGTATCATAAACTCTGTAAATCTTGGCCCGGAAACTCATAAAGGTGAGCCCTGGTCCTAGTGGTCCCAAAATTGGAAGTCATTGTGCTGATAATCAGTGTATTGGTTATGGGGCCATATTAGAACACGCCGCAACCACCTGAAGGGTAGCTGTGAAAGCCTCCGCTGCACCGTTCTTTTGTTGGTTTGAGTGGGTGGATTTCTATGGTGTATGTGTGTGGGATTCAGGGCAGACACATGGGTCTGCCCCTACGACGGGTGTAGATACCTGTAGGGGCGGACCCATGTGTCCGCCCGGTAACATCATTCGTCCCGATAGCATGATTCGTCCCGATAGCATTCACCCTGAAGAATGCATTCATCCTGGAAAAAAGACCTTGATGTTCTCGAAAAACATCAAGGTCTTTTTCCCAAACACAATAGTCTTTTCCTGAAAGCCGGAAGAGTTTTCCGAAAACACTTTAGTGCGTTTTTGCGCTGCATTTCTTTTGCGGCTCTCTTTTCCGCTAAGGTTCTCCCAAGTATTTCACGATGATTTCCACTTCTTGCTTCAGGTAGCAATGGCGGTATTTGTTGTAGCCTGTGGCGTTGAGTTCCTCCGTCAGGCGAGGGATACGCTGTATCCAGCGGTAGAGGTTTTGCAGGGCGGCTCCAGGTTCGCGTCCGGGGCAATAGAGGGATGCCAGTTCTGCCTTGTCATAAGTGCGGATGGCGAATGTTTCTTCTTCTTTCTTCATTATTTTTTTACTATGGTTACTTATTGTTTTCTGATATAAAGATAGTAATAAAATGTCTGATTATCAAATGATTAGTGAGGTTTATTTCGACATGTTCCATCCTTTTGGGAAGACGTTGGGAGATGTGTCAAAACTCCCCTTTTATTGAAATCACCCTCGCTACAACTACCTGTGGCGAGGGTGACTTTTAGTTTATGAGAGTTTCGACACACCCTTCTCCGAATGATGTATGGGTGTTTTTTTTGGGGGGTAAGTCTTTCTCGTGGCAAATGGGGAAAGTCGGTTATAGGGATTCGATTTCTGTAAGGGAAAGGTCGGTGACTTGCATGATTTGTTCAGAGGTCATTCCCAAAGATTTCAGGTTGCGGGCCATTTTCAATTTTTCTTCTCGCCGTCCCTTCTCAATGCCCTTCTCAATTCCTTTCTCAATGCCCTTCTCAATGCCCTTCTCAATTCCTTTCTCAATGCCCTTCTCAATTCCTTCTTCAAAACCTTCTTCAAAACCTTCTTCACTGCCTTTCTTTGCTGCATAGTCGATGGTAGCCAAATAATCACGGTAAGCGTTCACACTATTTTCATAGCGCACGCGGTCTTCTTCGGAGAGAGAATGGACATCGACAATCTCTTCCAACTTCTCAAATACGGCTTTCTGAGCTTTAAAAGGCATACGATTCAATGTTTCCATGTTATTTAATACAAATATCCAACGTTCAAAATCTGTTTCGCACTCTGTTTCTGTCTTATTAAACAGGGGTAACGCGATAAAGATTTGCCTCAGTTTGTCCGAAAATAATTTTCCGGTCTCGCGGTCGGTCAATATAACATCGGTGCGCAACTTATGGTTCTCGTCCAACAGGAAATTGATGAAGAAGACTCCGTACACCGCTTTTATATCGAACTTCCAACCCTCTCCCTTCACGCCCTGACGGACAATGGCATGAGAAAGGTAATACAGAGCACGTTCCTTGAAATAGACCTGGGAGCGGTTTTGCATCTCCACGATTATCTTCTCGCCCGTGTCCGTGGTGCAGAAGATGTCATAGATGGCAATACGCTCTCCCGGATACTCGGGCAACTGCTCATTGTTCAGAAAGGTAAGGTCGGTTATCACCCGTTCTCCCTCCAATAAATCATTTAAGAACTCGATTAACAACTCCTTGGATACTTCTTGACCGAATATTTTCTTGAAGCCGTAATCGGTGAACGGATTGATAAACTTGCCCATTATGTTTTCTGTGTTTCTACAACGGACAAAGATAATGATTTATATGGAAAAGGCATTCGGTGTGGTCTGTTTTTTTAGAGGTGGAGTCGATGTTTCTCAAATGCTCTCGTTGAAAGCAAGTTTTCATGACCATTCGTTACCTTTCTCCACCAGCTCCGACGAAGCCCGACAATGGCTTCTCACACCGTCGTATCTTTGTCATGTAATCACAGAGTAACCGGTACTTGAGATTTCGAAGATATCAGTATAAACCATTAAAAATTAGAAGATTATGTCAAAGTCAGTATCTTATTCAGTTGTACCTCGTAAAAACCCGCAGGAACCCGAAGCGGGAGTCCGTTTCTATGCTCAGGCTCAGGCCAGCGGTGATGTTACAGTCCGCGAGATGTCGGAACGAATTCAGAGAACCTGTACCGTGACGCGTGCTGATGTGGCGGCAGTGCTCACAGCGTTGGAAGATGTCATTGTGGAGGCGCTGAGCGCAGGTGAGATTGTACGTCTGGCGGATTTGGGCACGTTTCAGATTGGTGTGAGCGGCAAGGGGGCCGATTCCGAAGACAAGTATGATGTTTCCATGATTAATAAGGCGCGTATCAATTTCCGTCCCGGACTGGCGTTGAGCGGCATGCTGACGGCGTTGTCGTTCAGCAAGGTGAACAAGCTGCCTAAGAAGGATGATGATAAGCCTAAAGAGGAAGTCTCCGGTGTAAACGAGGGCTAACCTCTGAGGGGGTGTCAAAACTAAAATGGTCTATTGGGGGGTGAGCGAACCTCGCCTCTACTAATAAAATGAGAGCATTATAAACGTTTTGACACATCCCTCGGAAATCGTTTCGGAATAGAGTTTTAATCATTTTAAAAAGGAGGAAATATGAAAAACTTGATTATTAAAATTTTGGAGTGCATTATGCTGCTCCTCAGAGCCAAGAGAAGAAAGAATGAGAGAGATTAACCTGATTGTAGTCCACTGTTCCGCCACACGTGCGGACAGGGACTTTACTGAAAATGACTTGGAGGTGTGCCATCGGCGCCGCGGATTCAATGGGGCGGGCTATCATTTCTATATCCGCAAGAATGGGGATATTAAGAATACGCGCGCCCTAGAGAAGCCGGGGGCGCATGCGCTGGGTTACAATGCGTGCAGCATCGGCATTTGCTATGAAGGCGGACTGGATGCCCGTTATCGTCCTGCAGATACGCGCACCGAATGGCAGAAACACTCCTTGAGGGTGCTGATTCGCACGCTGTTGATGGATTATCCCGGTTGCCGGGTGTGCGGACATCGGGATTTGAGTCCCGACCGCAACGGAGACGGACGCATCAGCCCTGAGGAGTGGGTGAAGGAATGTCCCTGTTTTGAGGTGACAAGTAAATTATATGAGTAAAATATTTATATAGTTTATACTTGGATAAACACAAATCCCCTTCCGTTATGTTAAATAATTAACATTGCGGGAAGGGGATTTTATAGTTATCTATTATGTAACTAAATCTTGAAATCTTATTTATTTACTTTTTTCGTCGTATCCATAACCGTATCCGTAGGTTCTTCCATAGCCGTATTTGCCATACGTGCCATATCCGTACTTCTTGGTTTTGATGTCCACATCGTTGATAATGGTGCACAGGTTGGGCAACTTCTTCAGGTCTCTCAGTTCATTGATAAACAGATAGCCTGCTTTGGGCGTATATCCGGCACGGCATACATAAATGCTCATATCTGCCACACGCGAAATCAGTTGGGTGTCGGTCACCATGCCGATAGGGGCGGTATCGAGTATCACGTAGTCGAATTCCTTTTTCAACCGGTCGATAGCCTGTACCAGCGAGTCGCGTGCCACCAGCTCTGTCGGGTTGGGAGGGATGGCGCCACCGGGCAGGATGTAGAGGTTGGGGGTGACATTGGACTGTTGCAGCAACGACATCAGGTCGGTGTGTTCCGGGTCGGCAAGGTAGCGGGTGATACCGTCTTCCTTGTGCGACATCTGGAAGGCTTTGTTCAGTCCCGGCTTGCGGATATCCAGTCCCACGATGACCACTTTCTTGCCCAGCAGGGCAAAGCTGATGGCGAGGTTGGCAGATACAAACGACTTTCCTTCACCACTGGTGGTAGAGGTGACCAGTACTACCTTCTGGTTGCTGCCTAGCATATACTGCACGTTGGTGCGGACATTGCGGAAGGTTTCGGCCATCATGTCGTTCTGGTTTTCGTGTACCACGACCGAGCCTTCTTTCGGCATGTTGTCTGATGCGGGAATATCACCGATGATGGGTACGGTAGTCAGTTTCTCTACATCCGAGCGGTCTTCTATCTTGTACTTCAGCAGTTCGATGATATAAATGATGCCCACCGGGATGGCGATTCCCAGAACGAAGGCAATCAGGTAGATGAGCTTGCCTTTGGGGGAGACGGGCAGCAGGCCGGCTTGTGCCTCGTCCACAATGCGGGCGTTGTTGGCGGTAGAAGCCAGTGTAATGGCGTTCTCTTCGCGTTTCTGCAACAGCATGAGGTACAGTCCCGCCTTGATTTCCTGTTGGCGCGAGATGCTCACCAACTGGCGTTCCTGGCCCGGTGCGCTGGTAATTCGTCCGGCGTATTTTCCTGCCTGGCGTTCAAGGTCGGCTTTGGTAATCATCAGTCCTTTCTGCACGCTCAGGATGGTGGTCTGCACATTGCTGCGCATGGCGCGGATGCTGGCATCCAGATTCACCACCACAGGGTTGCTTTCCGAAGAGGTGCGGAGGAGGCGCTTGCGCTCCAGCAGCATTTCATTGTAGCGGTTGATGAGCTCGGTTAGCCCGGTATCCGTCAGACCTACGTTGACCGGCAATACTTCGTAGGCATGGTCGGGGTTATTGGCATATTCTGCCAGGAATTGCACCAAGCGGAGCTGTGTGCTGTTCTCGGCACGTTTCTTTTCGTATTCGGAGTTCTCGCTGAGTGCCAGCTGTGCGTCACTCTTCAGGTCGGTCAGTCCGGCATCGCGCTTGAAGGTTTCCAGTTCCTTTTCAGTGGTTCCCAGCTCTCCGTTGATGATTTTGATACGCTCGTCGATGAACTCGGCAGTCTTGCTGGCCACTTCATTCTTGTCGTCGTTGGCATCGCGGTTATAGATTTCTATCAGCTTGTTGATGAAGTCCACTCCGCGTTGGGGGCTGGTGTTCTCCAAAGAGATTTGGGCAATCGTCGTGGTCTTGGAGGTCGGTTCCACCGAAAGGGCATTCGCATATCCGTCTGCTACGATGCGTGGGGCTGCCACGGTGACGGTGATGGTCTGTTCCTTTTCAATGGCTGTCGAATCGCCGGGAGTGAAGCTGAATGTACCGTAGGGGGTGGTGAGCAGGGCAGGGAGCTTTTCAAACTCCTGTGTGAATTCTTGTTCGTCTATTTCTGTGCTGACACTCAGTTTGCTTCCGGGTTTCACTGTCATTTCGATGGCTGCTACGCCGCCGGGCAGTTTTTCCGCCTCCTCGGGGGTGAGCCACACTTTTACCGGCGTGTCCTTGTAGAGTTCTATAGGACGGAGGTTCTCACGGGTTCTGTAGTTGATATACAGGTCCAGTTCCTCCACCACTTTCTTCAGCAGAGTGCGTGAGTGCAGCACTTCCACTTCATTGTCGAAGTTGCTGGTGGACGAGTAGAAACCGAGGTCTTCCAAATCGCCCAGTCCGCTGCTGGCACTACTGTTCTTCTTGTTGTCCTTGATAATGACAGAGCCGGTAATGCTATACACCGGTGTGGTGTAGTGCAGATAAATCCATCCTCCTATCAGGCATACCACGATGCTGGCAACAAACCATTTCCAGTGAATGAGGTATTTGAAGAAGAGGGCTTTGTAGTCCACCTGTTCTTCTTGTTCGGTATAAAGGTCGTCGTATAAATTTTCTTTCATAATGAAATCAGGTTGTTTTATCGGGAAATAGTAACAATAAGGCTGGCCAGTGACACGAGGGTACCCACAATGGAGAACCAGATGGTGGTACTGTTACTGATGCCGGCATTCTTGGCTTTGGTCTTGTTGGGGGTGACATAAATCACATCGTTCTGCTGCAGGTAGTAATAGGGAGACAGCACGATGCTTGCGTCGTTCATGTTCAGGGGGATGATTTCACGGTGTCCCAGTGCATTCTCGCGGATGAGTTTCACATTGTCACGCTGTCCGTAGATGGTCATGTCTCCGGCCATGGCAAGCGCTTCAAACAGGTTTACTTTTTCGTTGGTAATGACGAATGTGCCGGGCTTGGTGACTTCTCCCATGACGGAGATTTTATAGTTGGCCATGCGCACGTTGACGATGGGTGCTTCCGTGATATAGGTCTTCAGCTTTTCTCTAATCAGGTTCTCAGCTTCGCTCTTGGTCAGTCCGCCGATGTGCAGGGTACCTAATACGGGGAAGTCGATGTTGCCGTTGTTGTCTACCAGGTATTGCTGCAATACGGGTTGGCTGGTCAGGCTTCTGTTCTGGTTGCTGACGGCAGTAGCTACGGTGAGGTTGAATGGTGCTGCTGTTTCCGGGTCCGTAGTATTGACCGTGATGGTCAGCAAGTCCTTGGGCATGATGCGGGCATCATAAAGGGGAGTGTTCTGGCTGGAAGTGTCCAGAAACTCGGATGCTTGCAAATAAGGGACTTGTTTGTAAGCGGAACAGCCTGCCAATACGAAGGCAAGGAGAACCAGCAAGGCATAATTCATCTTTTTCATTTGTCTATTCGTTTTTTATGTTTTATCTTTGATTAGTTAATAAGCTTGTTTGTCTTTACGGAGTGCATTCGCCACTGTCTTATAAATAATGTAGAGGTCGAGCATGAACGTCCAATGTTCCATATACCAGATGTCCGCTTTCACGCGTCCTTCCATCTGACTTAGTTCGCGGGTCTCTCCGCGGAAGCCGGTCACTTGCGCCCAGCCTGTGATGCCCGGCTTGATAAAGTGGCGCACCATGTATTTATTAATCAGCTGAGAGTATTCTTCCGTATGTTTCAGCATGTGGGGACGAGGGCCGACGATGGACATGTCGCCCAGCAACACATTGATGAACTGGGGAAGCTCGTCGATGTTGGTCTTGCGCATAAAGTTGCCGAACTTTGTCTTGCGCGGGTCATTGATGGTGGCCTGCACCTTGTCCGCATCCTTGTTTACCTTCATCGAGCGGAATTTATAGCACCAGAATTCTTTGCCGTTCAGTCCGTTTCTTTTCTGCTTGAAGAAGATGGGACCCGGTGAGGTGGTCTTAATCACTGCACTGACTATCAGGAAAATGACAGGGAAAAGGGTGCAGAGGAACAAGAGTGAGAAAAGAAAGTCGAAGGTGCGTTTTATCATCCTGTTCTCAAAACTGCTGAGGGGCTCTTCGTGCAGCCGCAGGATGGGCACACTGCCTATCAGACCGAAGCTCATGCGGTGGTGAAGGTAGTTGCGCACATTGGGCACACTGTAGAAATGTACCAGATTGTTTTCGCAATAATTGATGACCGGCACAATGCAGCTGCCCATGGAAGAGGGGAGGCTGCAATAGAGCTGCTCCACACGGTGGAGTTTCAGATAGTCGATGGCTTCTTCAGGCTTGCCCAGATAAGGACAGGAGGCCGGGAAATTTTCGTTGGGGGCGGAATCGAAATAACCGATTACGCGGTATCCGCTGGTGGGGTCGTTGGTCATCTCGTGATAAAGCTCTGCCATGTTCTCCGTGCTTCCCATATAGACTGCCGTGCGTGAGTTTCCTCCGTGCCTTCTGTATATTTTAATGCTGGAGCGGAAGGCCAGCCGGTAGCAAATGAGGCAGATGGCAAATAACAGATAAAAAATGATAAAAAAAGAATGGGAGTATTCACCGAAATCTGCCAGGGTGAAAGTAGCCATGGACAGTAGTATAAAATAGAACATGTTGCGCAGACTGTGTTGCACCACTTGGTCGGCACGTACGCCGCGACGGTGCAGGATGATGCCTCTCGAAATGGTGCAGGCAAAATAGCACAAACTGAAAAGAACCAGAATCTGGGGTAGTGTTCCGTTAAATACTTTTTGTTCTAAATAAGTAGTCCATAAGATATACAGTGAAACAAAAAGGATGTTCAAAATGGCTAAATCCCCTATGATCACTGCCGATTTTAATGCTTTGTTAAATCTTTGAACCTGTATCATGTTTTTACTTTTCCTTAGCCCCTTCCTTCTGTCATGTATTGAAGGCTGTTCGGGGTAGCTACAATTATATGTTAGATAATCTTTATTTTGTCGGAAGTTGTCTCAGATGGCTGTAATTCCCACTTTTGACGTAACCTCTTTTATGCGGGGGCAAAGTTATACATTAATAACCGCATTAACAAATTCTTCTTTGCTTTTTTTATATAAACGTTAATTTTGCGATAATATTTAAAAATATTCTTTACTACTTGGAAAATATAGAAAAAGTCTTGTATTATAAAAAATAAGGCGGCTCTTTATTTCATCACAAATGCAATTTATTCATGGAGAAACGCTTGGAAGGCATCTGTTTTTTTACTTATCTTTGCAATTACAAACTAATCTTATAAAAACATGTTAATTGACCTATTAAAATCCTCTTATTTCTCGCTCTTCCTCATCGTGGCGCTGGGCTTCATGTTGGGAAGAATCAAGATTAAAGGGCTGTCGCTGGATGTGTCGGCCGTTATTTTCATCGCGTTGCTGTTCGGGCATTTCGGCGTTATCATTCCCAAGGAGTTAGGAAACTTCGGTCTGGTGCTTTTCATCTTTACGATTGGTATACAGGCAGGACCGGGATTTTTCGATTCCTTCAGGAGCAAGGGAAAGACACTGATTATCCTGACCGTACTCATCATTCTGTCGGCCAGTCTGACAGCGGTGGGGCTGAAATATGCTTTTGACATAGATACGCCTAGTGTGGTGGGCTTGATAGCGGGGGCGCTGACCAGTACTCCGGGACTTGCGGTGGCTATTGACAGCACCAATTCGCCTTTGGCTTCCATAGCCTACGGTATCGCTTATCCGTTTGGTGTCATCGGTGTGATTTTGTTTGTGAAACTGTTGCCGAAGATTATGCGTGTGGATTTGGATAAGGAGGCACGCAGGCTGGAGGCGGAGCGTCGCGGCAGTTTCCCCGAGCTGGGTACTTGCATTTTCCGTGTGACAAACCGTGCCGTGTTCGGACGGACACTGGCACAGATTAATGCGCGTGCCATGACAGGGGCGGTGGTGTCGCGTGTGAAGCACGAAGAAGAGATTCTGATGCCGAAGGCCGGAACGCTGTTGCAGGAAGGAGACTATGTGCAGGCGGTGGGCAGCGAGGAGGCGTTGCAGCAGTTTGCGGTGCTGGTGGGCGAACGACAGGAAGGGGAATTGCCACTAGACCATACACAAGAGATAGAGTCATTGTTGCTGACTAAGAAAGATATGATAAACAAGCAGTTGGGAGACTTGAACCTGCAACGCAACTTCGGTTGTACGGTGACTCGTATTCGCCGAAGCGGTATCGACCTTTCTCCGTCGCCCGAACTGGAACTGAAGTTTGGTGACAAACTGATGGTGGTGGGCGAGAAGGAAGGATTGAGAGGCGTGGCACGTTTGTTGGGCAATAATGCCAAACAGTTGTCTGATACGGACTTTTTCCCCATTGCTATGGGGATTGTGCTGGGCGTGTTGTTCGGCAAGCTGAATCTTTCTTTCCCCGGCGGACTTTCTTTCTCTCCGGGACTGACGGGAGGCGTGCTGATGGTAGCATTGGTGCTGAGCGCTGTGGGCAAGACAGGGCCTATCCTGTGGTCTATGTCGGGGCCTGCCAACCAGCTGTTGCGCCAGTTGGGTTTGCTGCTGTTCCTGGCGGAAGTGGGAACATCGGCAGGAAAGAATCTCGTGGCCACATTTGAGGAAAGCGGTATGCTGCTGTTCGGAGTGGGAGCCGCCATTACCCTTGTGCCTATGCTGATAGCCGTTCTGGTGGGGCGGTTGGTATTCAAGATTAGTCTGCTGGACTTGTTGGGTACCATTACGGGCGGTATGACCAGTACCCCGGGACTTGCCGCTGCCGACTCGATGGTGGACAGCAATATTCCGAGTGTGGCATACGCTACAGTCTATCCGATAGCTATGGTGGTGCTGATACTCTTTATCCAGATTATCGCTTCTGCGGTATACTAGGAGATAATAAAAATAAGATATGAAGGTTTTTTTTACGTTATTGTTTGTCTGGCTCCTCGGAAGTACGGCCTTGTGGGGACAACCTGCCGATATGGTATGGAACAGCCAAAGCCGGAATTCATCCGGCTCCATGCCTTGCGGCGGTGGAGATATCGGCATGAATGTGTGGGTAGAGGACGATGATGTCCTCTTCTATCTGTGCCGCAGCGGTTCGTTCGACGAAAACAACACGCTGTTGAAACAGGGGCGTTTCCGCATTCGGCTTACCCCCAATCCGTTTACCGGCCGGAGTGATTTCCGTCAGATACTTCACCTGAAAGACGGATATGTTTCCGTTACCACTCCGGTAGGACAGATGCATATCTGGGTGGATGTGTTCCACCCTGTGGTGCACGTGGAGGTGGAAACCAAAGAAGTGACATCCATGCGTGTCAATTATGAAAGCTGGAGGACGACGGACCGGGTGATGAACCGGGAGGAGGGGCGGCAGTGCTCCTATGCGGGAGAATGGCCCGGAACAGCGGTCACCGCACACGACTCCATCCTGGTGGGGGAAGAGAATCTGACTTTTTTCCATCGAAATGCCTCGCATACTGTTGTCGATGCCGCCATAAAGCAGCAAGGCCTGGAAAGCGAGGCTTCTCATTTATACAACCCGCTGAGAGATTTGATATTCGGAGGCCGCATTTCGGGCGACTTGATATTCAGCGGCACACGCCGGGGGCATTACTGCGGGACGGAGTATGAGGCATGGATTTATAAAAGCAGGAAACCCGCTAACAGACAGTCTTTCAGAATCACCCTGCATGCGGCACAGACTGCTGCCGTGGCTGACTGGGAAGCCGGACTGGAGAAGACGGAAAAGGAACTGCATGCGGCAAAGGACAAAGAGGCGAGCCGCCGTTGGTGGAATGAGTTTTGGCAACGCAGTTTCGTGCGGGCGGAAGGAGAAGCGGCCCATGCTGCACGCAACTATGACCTGTATCGCTATATGGCAGCCTGCAATGCGTTCGGACAATGGCCGGCAAAGCCCAACGGAGGACTGTTTACGTTCGACCCTTCGACTACCGGACGCGACTCGCAATTCACCCCCGACTACCGAAAGGGAGGGGCGGGTACGCTGACGGCACACGAGATGGCGATGGCCTATTGGCCGATGCTGAAAAACGGAGATACCGACCTGATGAAAACCTTGTTTGAGTGCTACCATCGCCTGTTGCCGGTGGCGCAACTCCGTTCGCAGGTGTATTGGGGATACTCCGGAGCCTGTTTTAGCGAAGAGACGGAAAATTTCGGCCTGGTGAATCCGGTGGCGTATGGACTGAACCGTCCCGAAGGTTTTGATAAGGGGCGGGAGTATCATCCTTCTTTAGAGTATGAATGGGACGGCGTGTTGCAGACATGCCGCATGATGCTGGATGCCGTGCGCTATGACAGTGTGGACATCAGCCGGTACATTCCGCTGATAGAGGGCTCGCTGAATTTCTTCGACACCTATTATCGCGGCATGGCAGCCCACCGTGGCTACAGCGATTTGGACGGAAAAGGCAAGTTGGTCTTGTATCCGGCTTCGGCAGGGGCTACCTATAAGATGGCCTACAATCCGTCTTCGACCATCGCCGCACTCCGTTCGGTGCTGGAAGCCTATGGACGCAAGCCCGATATGCTGGCGCGTATTCCTGCCATTCCCATGCGCACAGAGGATGGAAAAGAGATGATTTTTCCGGCTGAAGTGTGGGAGCGGACAGGCGATACCGGCATACCTCAGTTGTTGCCTGTCTTTCCGTGGAGAATATATGGAGTGGGCAGGGAAGGACTGGAGACGGCACGCAATACTTATCTGCATGGCAGGGAGGTGCAGCAGAGCCGTGCGCAGGGCAGAGAGAAGCTGGACAATGTGTGGGCAGCCTGTCTGGGACTGACGGACCAGGCATCCGGGTTGACTTTGGAAAGACTCTCCGACGGCCCTTATCGTTTCCCTGCTTTCCGGCAGACTAATGATGCATGGACGCCCGATTTGAATGAAGGGAACAGCGGTATGATGGGGATGCAGGAGATGCTGTTGCAGGAGGTGAATGGAAAACTTCTGCTTTTCCCGGCATGGCCTCGCGAGTGGGATGTGCACTTCAAACTGCATGCTCCGGGCAAGACAACCGTGGAGGCGGAATGGAAAGGGGGAAAGCTGGTGAATCTGACAGTGATTCCCAAAGAGCGGGAAAAAGACGTGGTCAACTGTCTGGGCGGTAAATAACCGCCCGGATACAGTGACTTTATTGCCATCCTCCTCCCAAGGCTTTATAGAGTCTCACCATGGTGATTTGTTTGTCTCTGACGGCATTGCTCAATCCTATTTGCGCATCAAAATAGCTACGCTGTGCATCAAGCACATCCAAATAACCAATCACTCCGTTGATATACTGCAATTGCGCCAGTTCCATGTTGGTTTTGGAAGAACGTTCCAACTGCAACCGTGATTCATAGATTTCCTTTATCTTGTTGAAATCGACAATCGCATTGCGGGCATCCTTGAAAGCGGTCAGCACAGATTTCTCGTAACTGTAGCACTCTTGTTCGTAGGCGGCCTTTTTAGCCTTTACGATGGCGCGGTTCTTACCCATGGCAAAGATGGGACCGAGCAGGTTGGCACTCAGATAGTGGATGGGCGACTTCAGCAGGTCAGACATCTCTTCGCTCTCCAGTCCGTACTGTGCCGTGAGTGACAGACGCGGGAACATGTTGGTATAGGCGATGCCTACAGCGGCATTGGCGGCAATCAACTTCTGTTCGGCCTGACGCACATCGGGGCGACGTTCCAATAAAGTGGACGGCAGGCCGATGGGGAGACTTTCGGGCAATTTCACTTCGTCGGGCATGATGGAACGCTGAATACGTCCGGGATATTCTCCTGCCAGAAAAGCGATGTCGTTTTCCTTGATGGAGATTTTGCGTTCCAGGTCGGGAACCAATGTGGCGGTACGGGCATATTCCACTTGTGCCTGCTGATAGGAAGTCTCGGAGGTGAGACCGCCCTCGAAACGGAGTTTGGCGAGGCGGACACCTTCCTGACGCGCATTCAGAGTCTGCTTGACGATAGCCAGCTCATTATCGAGCGCCACCAGTTCGAAATAAGATTGAGCAACTTCTGCTATCAGGCTCATCTTCAGTGCACGTTGTGCCTCTATGCTTCCCAAAAAGTCGGCCATGCTCTTGTCTTTTGCCCAACGGAGGTTGCCCCATAAGTCCACTTCCCAACTGACAGTGGCTTTGGCTCCTGTCTCGGGGTCGTTGCTGTATTTGTCGCCTCCGTAGTTGGAAGCCTCTTTCTGAGTGTACACGCTCCCGTTCAGTTGCGGAAAGAGATTGGCAAAGTCAATTCGTTTCATGGCAGCCAGTTCCTTGACGCGGGCTGCGGCTATCTTGATATCTTTGTTGTGCTCCAGTGTCTTGTCAATCAACTTTTGAAGCGTGGTGTCGGTATAGATTTCCCACCACTGCATTTCGGCAATGGTGAGCGTATCCTGTTGGGTAGAGTCCAGTTGCTCCGGCAAATGCAGTTCGGGACGCGTATAGTGTTTCCCTATCTGGCAGGAACTGAATGTGAGCGTTGCAGCAGCTATATATAATAATGTATATTTCAATTTCATAACT
This sequence comes from Phocaeicola faecalis, assembly GCF_021730445.1. Taxonomy (GTDB): domain Bacteria; phylum Bacteroidota; class Bacteroidia; order Bacteroidales; family Bacteroidaceae; genus Phocaeicola; species Phocaeicola faecalis. Next base: position 32,094 of record NZ_JADNRM010000024.1, read on the forward strand.
CTTCAATTATTAGCGTTTCATTTTTGCTTTCATCTTATAAATCAGGACAAAGAAGAACGGCACCAGCAGGATGCCCACTGTCACGGCGCAAATCATTCCGAAGAAGACGCCTGTACCGATGGCCTGGCGGCTGGCTGAGCCCGGACCGCTGGCGATGACCATGGGCAGCATGCCGAGGATGAATGCCAGTGAGGTCATCAGGATGGGACGGAAACGGAGCTGGGAGGCATGAAGGGCGGCTTGAACCACATCTGCACCGTGATCTACCTGCTCTTTGGCGAACTCCACAATCAGAATGGCATTCTTGGCTGCCAGACCCACCAGCATGACAAGCCCAATCTGGAAATATACATCATTTTCCAATCCGCATCCCAACACACCCAGATAGGCACCCAGCGCTGCCACCGGCAGAGAGAGCAGGACAGCAACCGGGACCATCCAACTTTCGTAAAGGGCGGCAAGGAAGAGGAATACAAACATGAATACCAGTCCCAAGACGATTCCTGTCTGGCCTCCCGCCTGTTTTTCCTGATAGGAAAGTCCGCTCCATTCCACACCGATATTGTCGGGCAGGTGCTCGCGGGCAATCTGTTCCATAATTTCCATCGCCTGACCGGAACTGTAACCGTCGGCGGCTTCACCGCGAATCACGGAGCTGTTGAACATATTGAAGCGCTTGATGCTTCCCGGGCCGGTGGTGTAGGATGTGGTTCCCAGTGACGTCAGCGGAATCATGGCATTGTCGGCACCTCTCACAAAGAACAGGTTGATGTTCTCCTTGTGCTCGCGATAGGGGGCCTCCGCCTGAATATACACACGGTAGATGCGGTTGAACATATTAAAGTCATTGACATATACAGAACCCGTGTAGGCTTTCATGGTGGAGAATACATCCGCCAGAGGTACGCCGGCAAACTTCACTTTGTCACGGTCGACATCGAAGTAGAGTTGGGGAATGTCTGCCTGAAGAGCGGACGAAAGTCCCGACAGCTCTTTGCGTTTCGAAGCGTAGTACATCAATGTATCCGTGGCCTGCACCAAGTTGTCGAAAGTGGCTTCTCCGCGTGCTTCGAGCTGCATCTCGAAACCGCCCGAACTACCCAGACCGGGGATGACGGGAGGTGTGGAGAGATAGACTTTGCACTCGGGATATTCGTTCAGGTCTTTCTTGACCTGTGCCATGACTTCGTCGATGGTCTGTTCTCCGCGTTCTTCCCACGGCTTGAGGATGACGGTAAGCTCACTGCGTGCCTGGCTGCTTCCCACCCGGGGACTGCTGCCGGCTACGCTCTGTACATACTCTACTGCGGGCTGTTGCATCAGATAGTCCACGGCACGTTCCGTCACGATGCGGGTGCGCTCCAGTGTTGCGCCTTCGGGCAATTCCAACTCAATCTTGAAATATCCCTGATCCTCGATGGGGAGGAAGCTGGTGGGGATAAAACGGTGGATGAGCAGGATGGCAATCAGCACCATACCGAATCCGCTGAGCACACGGCGTGGATGCTGCACCAAACGCGAAATGACTTTCACATATTTCCGGTTGCCTACACTTAGCCATTCGTTGATGCGGCGGAACACAATGTTCAGTTTCTTATTCGGGTCTTTGGGCTTCATGATGAGCGAACACATCACGGGGCTCAGTGTGAGGGCGACTACCGTAGACAGCAGTACAGACACGACAATGGTCACGGTGAACTGGCGATAGAGCTGCCCGGTGATTCCTCCGAGGAAGCTGACGGGGACGAATACCGCAGCCAATACCAGCGAAGTGGCGATGATGGCGCCTGTCAATCCTTCCATGGCCTTCTTGGTGGCTTCGTAGGGAGAGAGATGCTCTTCTTCCATGATGCGTTCCACATTTTCTACCACTACAATGGCGTCGTCTACCACAATACCGATGGCGAGTACCAGTCCCAGCAAGGTGAGGATATTGAGCGAGAAGCCGAATATCAGCATGAAACCGAAGGTACCGATTAATGAGATAGGCACGGCAACCAGCGGGATGACCGTTGCACGCCAGTTCTGCAGAGACAGGAATACGACGGCGATAACCAGTATCAGGGCCTCGAACAAGGTCTTGTATACCTCGTGGATAGACTCTGAAATATAGGTGGTCATATCGAAAGGAATTTCATAGCTCATTCCTTCGGGGAAGTTGTTGCTGATTTCTTCCATGGCCTCTTTTACCTTTTGGGCTACCTCCATGGCATTGGCCCCCGGCAGCATATAGATGGCAAGTACAGCAGCGTTCTCGCCGTTGATGGCACTCTCGGTGTTGTAGGACTGTGCCTCCAGTGAGATACGTGCCACATCGCGTAAGCGGATGATGGAACCATCGGCGTTGGCGCGTACCACGATTTCTTCAAACTGGCTGACAGTGGACAGACGTCCCTGAGTGGTGATGGGGATGGTGACATCCAACCCCTGCACAGGCTGTTGTCCCAATACGCCGGCTGCCGATTCGCGGTTCTGGTCTTTCAATGCGTTTTGAAGGTCGGCCACCGTCAGTCCGAAGTTGGCAAGCTTGTCGGGTTGTACCCATATCTGCATGGCGTAATAACGGCTGCCGATATTGGATACACGGCCTACGCCGGGGATACGGCGAATCAGGTCAAGCACGTTCAGCGTGGCAAAGTTGCTCAGGTAGATTTCATCGAACTTCGGGTCGGTGGAGGTGAGACAGATGGTCATCAGCTGACTGGCTGCCTGTTTTTCTACAGAAATACCGTTTTGCACCACCTCGGCAGGCAGGCGGGATTCCGCCAGTTTCAGTCGGTTCTGTATTTCTACTGCCGCCAAGTCGGGATCGGCCGAGATATCAAAGGTAACGGTGGCGGAGAACCCTCCTGAGTTGGAACTGTTGGACTCCATATAAAGCATGCCCGGAGTACCGTTCAACTCCTGTTCGATGGGAGTGGCAACCGCCTGCGATACGGTCAGCGCACTGGCACCCGGATAAGAGGCACTGATTTTCACCACCGGCGGGGTGATTTGCGGATATTGGTCGATGGGAAGCATACTGAGTCCGATGATACCCACGATGACAATCAATATAGAGATGACAGCCGAAAATACAGGCCTGTCTATGAAGAAACTTACTTTCATGATGTTTTTTATTTGGAATGTGTAACTTCCCCTTTACAGGGTTTCCTCCGGCTTTTTGCTTTCTACGGCATCACTGACTCTGACCTTCATGCCCGGATTCAACTTGTGGTATCCTTCGGTGACAATCAGTTCTCCGGCGGCAAGACCTCTTTCCACCACTACATTATTCTGGAACTCGGGACCTAGCTCGATGAAACGTCTCTCTACGGTGGAGTCTTTGCGCATGACGTAGATATAGGCTCCGCCTTTTTCGATGATGACAGACTTCAGAGGAACGACATCGGCATGCTCTTTTACGTCAAGCAGGAGTTTTACTTTGGTGAACTGTCCCGGAAGCAGTACACGTTCGGGGTTGGGCATCTCGGCACGGACAGAGAATGTACCGGTACGGGGGTCTACCTGCGGCTCGGCAAAGTCTACCAGTCCCTTGAAAGGATAGACGGTGTTGTCGGCCAGCGTAACGGTGATATTAGGCTGCCATGAGCGGGTGGAGTCTTTACGGCCGAGCTCTACGTTGCGCTCCTTACTCTTCAGATAGTCGAGGGCGGTCATGCTGAAATCCACAAGTACGGTGTCACTCTTTACGACAGTGGCCAAAAGCGATTTGGCACCCGGACCGACCAGTGTTCCGAGGTCGACATGGCGCTCACTGATGTGGCCTGCCAACGGAGAACGGACAATGGTGTATCCCAACTCCTGTTCGGCTTGGTCGAGGTCGGCCTGACTCATGGCTACAGAGGCTTCGGCCGTTTCGAAAGCAGCGATGGCGTTGTCCAAATCCAACTGGCTGGCAGCATTCTGCTCATACAGTGGGCGGATACGTTCCAAGTCGCGCTTGGCTTTCAGTGCCTGTGCTTCATCTTTCTTTAACTGGGCACGGGCTTTGTCGGCCTTGGCACGGTATTGTTCCTGATTGATAACAAAAAGTACCTGATTTTTGGTGACATAGGTTCCTTCGGCAAAAAGCATCTGTTCGAGGTAACCTTCCACGCGGGCACGCACCTCGACAAACTGCTGGGCACGTATGCGGCCTACATATTCGCCATAGATTTCAACATCTTCACGTGTGACCGGTTCTATGGTTACTACCGGAATTTCCTGTTGGTGCGCCGGCCGACGCGATACTATAAAATAAATACCTAATACTAGTCCAATACCTATGACTGCAATCGCTGTTCTCTTCTTTTTCAGCGTGATTTCTTTGTGTGTAAAAAAATGTTTCATACCTTAATTTGTTAATGTTAAGATGCCACAAACAGAACTACAAGCAGCGTGCCATGTGACTGCCCGGTGCTTTTCTTGTTCATAATCAATGATTTATAGACAATGATATTGAGTGGGAAGGTGTGGAATCCATCCTACAAGTGTAGAAAAAATCCACAACGCCCCTATTTTTCAACTAAAGAAAACCTGATTTTGTTTTTGCGGAATACTTAATTTTTTCTTGCTGTATATAATTCTTCCACCAAGTGGCGGATGGCTGCTATGGGATGATGAAGCATCATTCTGGGCCCTGCATAGCGCATGACTTCCTGCATCCGTTTTCGCATCCCGGGCTTGTAACAGTGGACGGTGCATAGGCGGCAGGTGGTTTTTTTCTCTCCGAAAGGACAACGGTCCAGACGCGTGTGGGCATATTCCAGTAAAGCCTGACATTCGGGACACAGCTCTTTGTGTCCTTCCTTACTTTTACAATAGAGGCGAATCATCAGTTCAACTATTTTCTTTTCGCGGGTGATGCGGCTCTTGATATGTGTCATGTAATTGAGATTATCTGTTTAAATGCGGCTGCAAAAATACATATAATTGTGGAATATCATCTATCTTTACGCACGATTTACAATACTTATACTTTTATGGCAACTTCTAAAGAGATGACATCAGGACGGCCGTTCCCTTTGATTTTTAATTTTGCGCTGCCGTTATTATTGGGAAATTTGCTTCAGCAGACTTATTCGCTGGTCGATGCGGCGATTGTCGGACAGTTCTTGGGTATCAATGATTTGGCTGCCGTGGGAGCCAGTACTTCGGTTGTTTTTCTGATTCTTGGCTTTTGTAACGGATGTTGCGGGGGATTCGGCATCCCGGTGGCACAGAAGTTTGGTGCGCGAGACTACAGCACGATGCGGCGGCTGGTGTCGGTCAGTCTGCAACTGGCTGTGGTGATGTCGGTTGTGATAGCGATTGTAACCAGTCTCTTTTGTGCTGATATTCTGAAAGCGATGCGTACCCCCGAAACGATTTTCCAAAATGCGTATTATTATCTGCTTGTGACCTTTATAGGAGTGCCCTGCACATTCTTTTATAACTTATTGTCCAGTATTATCAGGGCATTGGGCGACAGTAAAACGCCATTCTGGTTCCTGCTGTTTTCTACGGTGCTGAATGTGTTGCTGGATTTGTTCTGCATCCTCGTATTGGGTTGGGGAGTGATGGGAGCTGCCATTGCCACGGTTATCTCGCAAGGGGTGTCGGCGGGGTTGTGCTATTTTTATATGATGCGTAAGTTTGAAATACTGAAAGCCACTGCTGCCGAGCGTAAGTTCCAATCGTCATTGGCCCGTACCTTATTATATATTGGTGTGCCGATGGGGTTGCAGTTTTCCATTACCGCTATTGGCAGCATCATGCTTCAAAGCGCCAACAATGCATTGGGTACGGCTTGTGTGGCAGCATTCACGGCGGCCATGCGCATCAAGATGTTCTGTATGTGCCCATTGGAAAGTCTGGGCATCGCAATGGCAACGTATAGCGGGCAGAACTATGGGGCGGGCAAACCCGAACGAATCTGGGCGGGTATCAAGGCAAGCGGATGGATGATGCTGATTTACTGCGCTTTTATGTTCGTGGTACTCCTGTTGGGAGCAAAGACCTTCGCCTTACTGTTTGTAGAGGCATCCGAGCTGGAGATTCTGAAAGATACCGAACTGTTCCTGCATATATCGGTGACCTTCTTTCCGGTATTGGGACTGCTTTGCATTCTGCGCTATACCATTCAGGGAGCTGGATACACCAATCTGGCAATGCTTTCGGGAGTATCGGAAATGATTGCCCGCACGCTGGTCAGTCTGTTTGCTGTGCCGGCATGGGGATATCTTGCCGTTTGCTTCGGCGACCCCACCGCATGGATTTTTGCCGACTTGTTTCTGATTCCGGCCTTTATCTATGTATATAGAAGAATCAGACGGATAGTCCCACCTTCGGCTGGGGTGGCCACTGCTGCGTAAAGTCGGCTTTTACCTCGATAGTTACTTTTTCCTTGCTGACAGGGTGGATAAACTCCAGTGACTCAGCATGCAGGTAGAGCCTGTCGGCCTTGCTACCATAGAGTTCGTCTCCCCTGATGGGGCATCGGAGCCCGAGGGGATGGGCCGAATGAACCCGCAGTTGATGAGTGCGTCCGGTGAGAGGATAAAAGGCGACAAGCGTTTGTGATTCCGTTCGGGCAATCACCCGGTAACGTGTGACAGCAGGTTTCCCATGCTCTTTGTCCGCCATCTGGCGGGGACGGTCCAAAGGATTTAAACACAAGGGGAGGTCAATCGTTCCTTCCTCATCGGGCACTATACCTTCCAGAAGAGCGGCATAGCGTTTCTTGATGCTGCGGTTGCTGAACTGGGCTTGCAGGTTTTGATGCACCTCTTTCGTCTTGGCAATAAGCAGAAGGCCGGAGGTGGCCATGTCCAGACGATGGACTACCAGCGGGCCGGTGGCATCCGGGTAGAGACTGTGTATGCGGCTGTAGACGGAATCAAGCTCTCCTTTTCCGGGTACGGATAACATACCCGCCGGCTTGTTGACTACTAAAAGACTATTGTCTTCATAGACTATATCAAGCGCTGTTGTCCGGTGATTGTTTTCCAACAATGGATTTGCTTCTACTTCCAGCCCTTGGAGCATGTGTCCCAAGATGGGTTCGCATTTCCCTTTGCAAGCCGGATAATAGTGGCCGTGATGCCGTATCTCTGCTTTGGGGGAAGCACCCCACCAGAACTCCGCCATTGCCACAGGATGGTAATGGTGGGAGTAGGCGTATTGCAATAGTTTGGGGGCGGCACATTCGCCGGCACCGGCAGGAGGAATCTTATGGACGGTGTGGGCAAAGATGCTACACAAGTCTTTCACTTCTCCCCGGGCATTCAACAGGCGGAATTGCTCAAACAGCTGCTGTTGCAAAGCGGCGGAACGGCTTTTACGTTCATTTTTTAATGCTTCTATCCGGGAGGTATAAGTGTCCTTCTCCTTTTGTAAAGAGGACAGGTGCTCTTTCAGGGTACGTTCCAGACGTTTTAGTTCGGCCTTTTGAAACTGGCTTTCGCGAATCATGGTGGCCTGTTCGGACTCGCTCAGCCGCTCTGTCTGACGGCGGTGGTCGCGCAGTTCCTTGGCAGCCTTCAGTTCGGCTTTGGCCTGTGAAAGAGCCCGGTTGCATCGTGCCGTTTCTTCTTCCAATGCTTGCCGGCATTTCCGATAAGAGGTATCCTCTTCCAGCTCACGTATGCGGCGGTTGATGGTGGAGATGTGCTCTTCCTCTCTCTTAAAGAATCCGTCCGGTTGGAGTAAATCGTAAATGGGAGGGACAAAATAAGGGTGGATATTCTTTCCGGCCAGAATGCCCGAGAAAGCAGCCAGATAACCGATTTCTCCCTCTTGGGTTTGTACGACCAGCACGCCGAACATTTTGCCTTGTTGCAATTCGTCCTGCCATTGCGTCTGATGCTGCAAGTAGGTCTGCACTTCATCAGCAGCCATCACACAGAGAGGGTGAGGGGTATAGTGGAAAGGATATGTAAACTTTGCCGGCAATGCAATGCGGGCAATGGAGCGGGTGAAATGATGCAGCATATCTGTATGTCGTTATTTTCTGTTTTGGGTGCAAAGATGAGTATTTGTCCCGAGATAACAAAAATTAAAATGGAATAATCAATATGCATCCCTTCTTTGTTTATTTTTGTATTACCAGCTTGAATGGGTAATGGAATAATCCATAAAAATTAAAAGAAGATGAATGGAATGAGAAAATTATTGTGTCCGCAGTGCAAGATATCCGGCATGTATGTAAAGAATGCCGCAGGCGAGAGATTGCTGGTTTATGTATCTGATAAAGGGGAGGTGATTCCCAAGTATGAGGATGTATCGACAGAGGGGTTTGACATGGATGAGGTGTTTTGTCTGGGATGCTCTTGGAGTGGTGCTCCACGCAGACTGGTAAAAAGATAGTGGGGTATGGAGACGAAGATTGCGTTTATCGGGAATAGCCACATGGCTTATTGGCCACTCGAGATGTATTTCCCTAAATGGGAATGCTTGAACTACGGCCGGCCGGGGGAAGGGCTTGAGTATGTGGAGTCTTTTGATAAAGATGTGTCGGACTGTTATGCAGTGATACAGTTCGGCACAAATGACCTTTACCGGCTTAATAATGAGAATATGGATGCCTATGTGGAGCGTTATGTGAAGGCTGTGAGGAATATCGCCTCCAGAAAGACCTTGCTGTTCTGCATCTTTCCACGGAACGACTACGATGACAGTACGGCTGTGAACCGGTTCATCTCCACTTTGAACTATAAGATAAAGTGTAAAATAGAAAGAACGGATATCGTGTATCTGGATGTATTCGGACAACTGTTGTCGGATGGACGGCTAAACCCTGATATGACGGTAGATGATGTGCATCTGACCGGAGCGGGATATCGGGTACTGGCACATGCGGTACGAACATTTATGGCACAGGAATTGTTATAATATATGTAATAGAAAGAGTAAAGTAGAGAGTATGATGATGAATATATTGATAGTCAGTAATAATGATGCTTGCCGCAGCAGGATGGCTATGGAAATATTGACTTCTTTCGGAAGAGGTATGAAAGTTTTTACGGCAGGAGTGTTGCCGGGAAACGGTATTCCTGATGCCGTTTTCAGTGTGATGGAACAAAATGGGTATCATTTGTCCCATAAAAAACCTGTGGATGTGGAACTGTATTGCCATCAGCCTTGGGATTATGTGGTAACGCTTTGTCGGGAAGCGGAAGAAAGCAGAAAAGATTTCGATAATGTGGTGAAAAACTGGAAGCATTTTTCGTTTAATGATTCTTTTCAAACCTATTGCAATGACGAGGGCCAGGTGGAACTGCTGGTAGCCGAAGTATATGATTTAATGCACAGACAACTGTATGAGTTCTATCGGGATGAACTGAGTGAGCAACTCTTGCCAAGATGCCGGTGTGGGGCCAATACTTATTGCCGTTGTGAATAAGGGCTATTCATACTCTTCCGGTTGCCATTGATAAAGTTTCATATTTACACAACCGTTGGCTTTGACAGTTACTCCCTCTTTCTCTAACAGCTCTTTTTGTTCCTGCCATCCCGGGACCAGTCTCCCTTGACTGTTGACGACGCGGTGGCAGGGGAGATGCCGTTCTTCGGGAGCATGGAACAGGGCCCGGCCTACCATGCGTGCATATTGAGGCTGTCCTGCCAAATAAGCGATTTGCCCGTAAGTCGTGACATAACCGACAGGAATCTCCTTGACGATACTGTATATTACCTCGTAAAATTGAATTCTATCCACTTTATCTTATTTTTAATGAAGAATAAAGACAAAGGTAGCACTATTTTTACTATTTTTGTCCTTAGTTAAAGGACTAATCTTATAAATAAAGAATAATGGATAAAGTAATAATCAACTCGTATGAAGATTTTGAGAAATTAGTAGGGCAGGAAATTGGTGTTTCCGACTATGTGGAAGTTTCTCAGGAACGTATTAATCTTTTTGCCGATGCAACATTGGATCATCAGTGGATTCACGTGGACACAGAACGTGCAAAGGTGGAAAGTCCTTATCAGAGCACGATTGTGCACGGTTATCTTACGCTTTCTTTGCTTCCGCACATGTGGAATCAGATTATAGAAGTGAATAACTTGAAGATGATGATTAACTATGGAATGGATAAGATGAAGTTCGGTCAGGCTGTCTTGTCGGGACAAAGTATTCGCATGAGAGCCAGCCTGCATTCTTTGCAGAATCTGCGCGGTGTGGCAAAAGCTGAAATCAAATTTACCATCGAGATTAAAGACCAGCCTAAAAAGGCATTGGAAGGTATTGCAATCTTTTTGTATTATTTTAATTAGTCATGATTTCCAGGCACAGATTTACACGGATGCATTGAGCTTTTTTCTGTGTCGTCTGTGCCTGAATGCTGTTTATTGGGTCAGCTGATTCTATTTTAATGCATTTTCCCTTCTGAAATCTTTTTGAATAATCTTCTTACTATTTGTAAACACATTCTATCCGGTTTCCGTCCGGGTCCAGTATCACACTTTCAAAATATCCGTCGCCCGATGTCCGGGGTTCGCCTGCGACAGTATATCCTTCGGCACGAAGTAATTCCGTGGTTTGAAGTACTTCTTCTTTGCTATCGAAGGAAAAGGCGAAATGAGTCAGTCCCAGTCTGTTTTCCTCTATGGGAGTATGCTGGATATCCATGCGGCTCATCAGCTCCAAAGTAGCGCCTCCGTCAAAAGAAATAAAATAGGACTCGAATCCTTTTTGAGGGTTAATATACTTTTCATTGCTTTTCCCCTTAAAATAAGTGGTATAGAATGTTTTCAGTTCTTCTAGTCTGAAAGTCCAAATGGCAAGATGATGTATGGTCATAATTTGAAATAGTTGGATGATTCGTTTTATGGTTGCAAAGGTAATATAAATCTTATAATAAGTTATCGTGTAGTGTCTGTTTTTGATTTATTCATTCTGTAAAACAGGGTTGAATGTGTAGTCTTATGCGTACGTCCGTGTAGTCTTATGCGTACGTCCGCGTAGGTCGATGCGTATATACGTGTAGGCTCATGCGTACGTACGTGCAGGCTTATGCCACCGTATGTGTTGAACGATGCGTACATGCACATTAATAAAGAGCAGGCATTCCACACAGAGTGCTGCAAAAAGACCTTGATGTTTTCGAAAAAGCTCGGTGTGTTTTCAAAAAAGCTGGGTATGTTTTTTTAAGCGGCCAGTGTGTTTTTTAAAAAGCTCGGTGTGTTTTCGAAAGAGTTCGATGTGTTTTTTAAAGAGTTCGGTGTGTTTTCGAAAGAGCTCGGTGTGTTTTCGAAAGAGTTCGATGTGTTTTTTAAAGAGTTCGGTGTGTTTTCGAAAGAGCCCGGTGTGTTTTCGAAAAAGCCCAGTATGTTTTTTAAAGCGCCCGGTGTGTTTTTTAAAGAGTTCGGTGTGTTTTCGAAAGAGCCCGGTGTGTTTTTTAAAGAGCTCTTTATGTTTTCAAAAAAACTCAGCACCTTTTAAGAAAGCTGGGTATGTTTTTTATGCAGTGTGGCGGGTGGGATTATCCCCTCATTAAGCCGGTCTTCCTTCTTCTCCCTTCATCCTTACATTTTAATCAAATTGCACTGTCAATCAGATGGTTAAGAATGACAACACATCCCCTCATCCTCCTTTCAGCCGTGCTTTTCACGTCCCTTCACAATCTGCCTTCAGTAATTCCCATAGTGTTACACATCTTTTGAGCCTACCGTTTTCCGTAGGGGCAGACCCGTGTGTCTGCCCTAGAACATTTCACTTTAAGCTATCGGGAGTGTGTCCAAACTAAACCGGGCTATCCCATCGTCAGCTGTAGGGGCAGGGTTTGCCTGCCCGAAGACACAAAGCAAACTGTTTTCGGGCGAGCGAACCTCGCCCCTACGAACGAAACGACAGCATTATCCACGTTTTGACACCCCACCTAGCGTAAATGAAATCGTTATCGAAAAAGTTCGAAGGCATTGTATTCCTTTTTTAACGAATGAAAGGAGGCTGAAGGGGCGGTGAGGGGATGTCCCTTCACTACCGGAACCCCCATCTACAGGGCGTTTCGACGACTAATGAAAGGAGGAAGGGAGAGACCGGTTTTCCGCTTGTAAGGTGAAAAAACACAGCCGGCTTTAGTGGGTTCAGCCATCGTATGACAAGCCATTGATGGGAAAGTCCGGGAACCGGGATTGCACCCTGTACTTGCCGCGGATTCGGTTCGAATATTGGCCCGGTTCGAGCTGCCATATAACAACGCCGTCCCCGGAAAGGATAAACAATGAAATCAAGACGATGGAAAGGGAGGCTACGGGTTATAGAGACCAAAAGTTCTTTGAACTCCAAATGCCGGCGATGTCCGGCAAAAGCTACGCAATTGTCGTCTGAACCTTATTTTTCCCTCCCCCTTCATGCGCGTACATGCGCGCCCGCAATATAGTAATGTGTCTTCATATTCTCCCCGTTTTGTCCCTTTCAAAAAGTT
>NZ_JADNRM010000025.1 GCF_021730445.1 Phocaeicola faecalis
CTGGACGAAAGACAGCTGAAGAGTCTGGAAGGGAATGCGATAAGCGGCCGTATTACCCGCAAGGAGAATGTCAACCTGCTGGCAAACGCCCTGCGGCAGTATATCATGTATGGTGACAAGTCTGATTATAAATCGGAACTGACCGACAAGGAGCTGACGGAGCTGAACCTCTCGGAATTGACCGGTGACATCAACCGTGCTACGGCCTATGCGTCGGAAATCCACTACTCGGGTACCTTGCCTTTTGAAACCGTCTATCAGGTGCTGAGCACTTCACTGCCTTTGGTGGCGGGCGAGAAGCAGAGTTCCTCACCTGTCATGAAGGATATGGTAAGTCCGACAGAGAATACGGTTTATTTCCTTCCCAACACTGATGCCCAGCAGAGCCAGATTTATTTCTATATTCCCATGGGGGATTATAACCGGGAGGAGAACGTGAGGCGTGAGGCTTTCAACCAGTATATCAGTGGCGGTTTCAGCGGATTGATAATGAATGAGATTCGTGAAAAGAACTCGATGGCGTATACCGCTTACGGTTTTGCCTCCTCGCGCGGACTGCCGGGAGCACAAACTTATTTCTCCGGTTATATCGGTACCCAGAACGACAAGGCGGTCGATGCCGTTGATTTATATATGAAACTGTTGACGGATATGCCTGAGCGTCCGGAACGCATTGACAACATAAAGAGTTACCTGCGTCAGTCTGCCCTGACCAGTCATCCTGACTCTCGTAACCTGAGTCTCCAGATAGCGGAATGGAAACGCAGGGGCTATACGGATGATCCTGCCAAAGAGGAGCTGCCCCGGATTGATTCCCTGACATTCCCCGATATTGTGGAGTATTATCAGAAGAATATAAAGGGAAAGCCGATTGTCATTGGAATTATGGGAAATCCCAAAGATATAAGTGTTGAGGCGTTGAAAAAGTTCGGAAAAGTGATAAGAATGAATGAGAAAAAACTGTTTAATGAAAAAGATACCATGTTCTAGGGCTTTTATAGAATTAAACANAAAGCCGATTGTCATTGGAATTATGGGAAATCCCAAAGATATAAGTGTTGAGGCGTTGAAAAAGTTCGGAAAAGTGATAAGAATGAATGAGAAAAAACTGTTTAATGAAAAAGATACCATGTTCTAGGGCTTTTATAGAATTAAACAAACCAAGACAGTAAGTGTTTGAGAAGTAGCTGCCTCAATATTTTATTTTGAAACAGCTACTTTTCTTATAATATCTTCCCTATTTCATTCCAATCCTCTATTATCCCCGTAGGCTGAAAAGGAAACTTTGTCGTTTTATTCACATTATAAAATATCTGTCCGAGTCCTGCATCTTTGGCACCGACTACGTCATTTTTCCAATTATCTCCTATCATCAAGGAAGTATGCAATTCCGACTGCGTGGCCGACATCGCAAAATAAAATATTTCAGGAAAAGGTTTATGTACACCAATATCCTCTGACAAGACTACTTTCTTAAAGAATTTATCAACTCCTGCCGAACGCATTTTTTGCTCTTGTAACTCTCTAAAGCCGTTGGAAAGAATATACAGATTGTATTTTGAAGATAAATACTCCAATGCTTCAACAGCATGCGGCATTGTCTTTTTCTTATACACTATCTCAGCAAAGAAATCATCTGAATATGCTTTTACCAATGTTTTATCTTCCACACCGACCTGCTGCAGAGGGTATGAAAAGCGCATATCATTCAATTCATCTTTTGTGATATGTCCGGCACCATATTCTCCCCAAAGGATTTCATTCCGTTCACTATATATAGTATAAAACTGATGAAAAGAATCAAAGTATCGTTCAAAGTGATACTTCTCATACATGTCCTGAAACGTATCGCAGGCATTCTCGGAGAATGCCCAAACCGTATCGTCCAAATCTATAAATATGCTCTTATACATATACACTCAAAAAGATTAAAAAAGGGGTTGTGTCTGATGGAGACGCAACCCCTTTACGGGATAATTATTTATTATTTTATTTTACCTGAATAACAAGATACCTTGATACACTCCAAAATTGATTAGGATTGGTTATCTTCAGAATTAACTGACCTTTTGCATCTTTTACCAGTTCGTAAGAACCTGCAGGATGAGTAGTCAACAGTTCTGCGCGTTTTGAATACAATTTGATTTCCTTGTCTGTACGGATATCAATCTGAGTAAAATAATCTTTATTGAAATCGTCATTCTTTAGTACGTCACCATTCTTAAGAATCTTCTGATCTTTCAATTCCGATTTTGTACCAAACACAAACCATGCAGTGTTCAAAGCCTTATCCTGACTGGCAACAGTGGCAGATTTTGCTTCATTTTCAGCAGTTAAATCACTTACATTCTGACTTAAACCGGCTACTGCGTCATCCAATTCCGCTATACGAATATTCTTTGAAGCAAGCTCTGTCTGCAAAGTTTCAATTTGTTGTTGTTTAGCTTCCAACTCCTTAGTCAAATTAGCAATAGCTTTCTTCAACTGTGCGGAATTATACCTGCTGTTCTTCAATTGCTCTTCCAACTTAGCAATCTGTTCGCGATTAGCCTGCAATTTTTCACTAATAAAACGAATATCATCTTTTATCTTATCTGCACTATTTTCACGAATAGAACCACTCTGCAAGTCAACACGGTTTTCTGCTTCGTTTATTTGTCGAAAACCTTCTTGAACCTCATTGAATGCACCCATAATCTCGTCCAATTCAGCATTTCTGTTGGACAGTTCCACCATTAAAGAATCATTCTGAGCCTTCATAGCCTCATTTTTTGCCCCATTACCACAAGAGCTTAACAGGGCAACAGACAACAATGATAAAATTACTAACTTTTTCATCTGCTTTACTTTTTAAAGTTCATTATTTTTAGTCCTCTTTTCCACCGAGCACAATAACAATCTCGCCACGCGGTTCGTTCTCTGTGAAATGCGCTATAACTTCTGTCAATGTACCCCGTACACTTTCTTCGTGTATTTTAGAAATCTCACGACATACGGAAACAGGCCTTCCGGCACCGAAAAACTCGGCAAATTGAGTCAAGGTTTTCACTAAACGATAAGGCGACTCATAGAATATCATCGTTCTCTTCTCTTCCTGCAGAGACGTGAGTCGAGTGACCCGACCTTTCTTTTGAGGCAGAAAACCCTCAAAACAAAAACGTTCATCAGGCAATCCGGAGGCAACCAATGCTGGCACAAAAGCGGTGGCTCCCGGCAAACATTGCACTTCAATACCGTTTCTTACACATTCCCGCACTACCAAAAATCCGGGATCTGAGATACCAGGAGTGCCGGCATCGGATATCAATGCCACAGTTTCGCCCGCCTTGATTCTATTAACAACGCCTTCAACCGTTTTATGTTCATTGAATTTATGATGGGACTGCATTGCATTCTTTATTTCATAATGTTTCAAAAGAATGCCGGAAGTACGAGTATCTTCGGCCAATATGAGGTCGGCCTCCTTCAGCACGCGAATAGCGCGAAAAGTCATATCTTCCAAATTTCCTACGGGAGTAGGCACTACATACAGTTTTCCCATAAAACACTCCTAATTCTGTTATATGGTGACAAATGTAGAAAGAAATCGAATGTACAAAGTTAATTGATGCTATTATTTAACAGATGTTGCACATTCCTTTAACATTATATCTTTTATTAATAAAAATATTGGGGATTATAGTCCTTTTTTGGGGTACAAATAGTACATTTGCATTCATAACTAAAATCAATTATCACTATTTATCATGGTAGTTTTTTCAGAAGACCACATACAAGAGACACGTAGAAGAGGAAGGATAGAAGTAATTTGCGGTTCCATGTTCTCAGGCAAAACGGAAGAACTTATC
This sequence comes from Phocaeicola faecalis, assembly GCF_021730445.1. Taxonomy (GTDB): domain Bacteria; phylum Bacteroidota; class Bacteroidia; order Bacteroidales; family Bacteroidaceae; genus Phocaeicola; species Phocaeicola faecalis. The sequence continues at coordinate 3,849 of NZ_JADNRM010000025.1, forward strand.
CGACGCTTGAAACGCGCCAAGTTTGCTCGCCAGAGAGTAGAAATATTCAAACCGGCTTTGGATACCCGATACTCGGAAGAAGAAGTCGTGTCACACGATAGTAACTCCATTGCCTCCACTCCTATCGACACTTCTGCCAGTATATTATTATTCTCTTCAGATAAAGATGTGGTAGGTATAGATGAAGCACAGTTCTTCGACGATGGTTTGGTAAGTGTATGCAACCAGCTGGCCGACAGTGGCATACGTGTTATTGTAGCCGGACTGGATATGGATTTCAAGAGAATCCCATTCGGGCCTATTCCGGCTCTTTGTGCCATTGCCGATGAAGTGACCAAGGTACATGCCATCTGTGTAAAATGCGGCAATTTGGCTTATGCTTCGCATCGTATAACAAAAAGTGAAAAAAGAGTACTTCTCGGCGAGAAATCCGACTATGAGCCGCTATGCCGCGAATGCTACCGGAAAGCTATTGAAGAAGAACAAACCATCAAATAAGTCCATACAATTATGTTACAGAAGAAAATAACATTTGACAGTTTTATCCGTGGAATTCTAAGCGGAATTGTCATTATAGGGATACTCTATTTGGTCAATCGTTTAAGCGGAGTGTTACTCCCATTTTTCGTTGCATGGCTCATTGCCTACCTTATTTATCCTATGGTTACTTTCTTCCAATATAAATTGCGTTTAAAGAATAGGGTTATTTCTATTTTTGCAGTCATGCTGGTATTAATATGTATCGGTGTACTGGCATTTATCGGACTGGTCCCTCCTATTGTAGAAGAATTCGGGAAATTAAAAGAGCTGCTTGCCGATTACTTTGTGGAAGGCTCAAAACAAGCAGCCATTCCCGGCACTGTGGCCAATTTTATCAAAGAGCATATCGATATGCTCAAAATAAATGAGGCATTGAATGAAGATCGTATTGCTCAAACCATGCGCGACGTACTGCCACAGGTATGGGCTATCTTTACGCAATCTGTCAATGTTGTCGTAAGCGTATTCACTTCTTTCATAATACTGCTTTATACCTTTTTCATCCTGCTGGATTATGAAGCTATTGCCAAGGGCTGGATAAAACTGGTTCCTGTAAAACACCGCGATATGACCGTTAAAATAGTAAATGACGTGCAAGAAGGTATGAACAAGTATTTCCGCGGACAAGCAGTGGTAGCTTTTTGTGTAGGCATTTTGTTCAGTATCGGTTTTCTGATTATTGACTTCCCATTAGCTATCGGCTTCGGATTGTTTATCGGTTTACTCAATATGGTACCTTATTTACAACTCATCGCTTTTATCCCTACTATATTATTAGCACTACTCAAAGCCGCTGATACCGGAGAAAATTTCTGGTGGATATTATTCTGTGCATTTTTAGTCTTTTGCATTGTACAAATAATACAGGACGGACTGATTGTTCCCAAAGTAATGGGGAAAATAACGGGTCTGAACCCCGCTATCATTCTCTTGTCCTTGTCTGTTTGGGGAGCATTGATGGGAATTGTAGGAATGATTATTGCCTTGCCATGCACCAGCTTAATGCTTTCCTACTACCAACGATACATCCACATAAAAGAAAAAGAATTTTCGAGAGATGACAATACGCCTGATAATCAAGGAGAAAACAAATTAATTGAAAAATAATTCAAAAAAATTAGGTAGTATATTTGGAAGTTTAAATAAAAACCTCTATCTTTGCACTCGCAATTCGGAAGAAAAGCAATAATAAAGGATTGATTCGCTAGCTCAGCAGGTAGAGCACAACACTTTTAATGTTGGGGTCTTGGGTTCGAGCCCCAAGCGGATCACTTGAAAGTCAGAGAGTTACATCAAAGTAGCTCTCTTTTTTTATACCCAATTTGCGTAGGTTTACATGGTTCAGTTAAATAATTGTGGATCAATCTGAAAACCCTGTGGGTGTTTCATGTAGATTATCAAAATAGTATTATCTTTGCGTATTAGACTAAATTAGTAGTGTATCAACAAATCTCCAAACTCAAGAATAAACAGAACATTCATTGAAGGTGAAACCATACACAGCTAATAGAGTTATTGCCATTAATAACAATCAAAAAATCGAACAGTAAATACATTATCTAAACAACATATGTTCAAAGAATATATAAATAAACAGTTTACATCATATCAAAATGCTGTTGAATACTATACTATTAATCCTGACTGCATAATTAATATTGAGAAATTTGTAATGAATGAAATTCGTCATTTTATTAATTTACATCTTCCCGAAATTAAAAGAGATTATGATGAGGCATCGTATTTGTATCCCTTTTGGAAAAACTATCCTCCCCTTGATCGTGGACGAGCTCCTATTGGAGACCAATATCCTTGGATTGAGGTTGGAGAACAGGTCTTTGGTAATAAACTATCCCGTTATTTCGCGTCAAATTTTGGAATCAAAGACTCTGGATTGCCTTCTGGTTCTGATGATAGATGTATTATATCTAGTGAACGAATAAAAAAAGATCTTGGTATTACTGATTCTGTTTGGGTTTTCATTGATATTAAATCTGCTGGACCTCGTGATGATTTCAACCATGCTGTTATGTCGCCATATCAAGTTTCCGGTTCTGGAGATTGGAACCAAATGGAGGATGGAGTTTCCAATAATCCTATTTTAGCATATGGTAAAATGGCATCACATGATTTTCTATGTTCTCTTTCACCTGTTTATGTTTTAAGTGATGGAACAATAGCTCCTTTAGTTACATTTGTTATTAAGCCTGTATATAAAATGCTTTATAATGGGAATGAAACAATCGGGCAACCACTTGAAAAGATTAAAATCGCATGTATTCCTAATGGTTTACTGCTGACCCATAATCCTAATTATTTAGGGAAATATCCTGGATTGTTTTTCCCGGGAAAAGATGATAAAAGCAAGGATGCAAGGAAAATTCGTGCACGAGTTTCTTTTGATATTCTTAAAAAAATTGACTCGTGGCGTGTTGAAGAAATTTATGTTTGAAGGAATTTATGAGCACTCTACAAATTAATACGGTTTATACAGGAGATTCTTGCGAATTGATGAAGAATATCAAGCCAGAGTCTCTTTCACTTTCTTTTTGGTCTCCCCCCTATTTTCTTGGCAAAGATTATGAAAAGGATGCTTCATATGAATCTTGGCAGTCTTTGCTAAAGACTGTTATATCCCTCCACTATAATGTATTAAAGCCTGGTGGTTTTCTTGTTATTAATATTGCAGATATACTTTCTTTCCAAGACGAAAATATGCCACGTATTATGGGACTTAATCCTTCCAATCGAAAATGTGCTGTTACAAAAGAAATGATTCTTAAAGTAAAAGAGGAACATCCTGAATTTAATAGAAGGCAGATTGCAACTGTATTAAAATGCAGTGAACAAACTATTGACCGAAGATTAAATGGGAATAATATTCGTGGCGGACGATATGCAACAGGAACTCATGTAAAACTTGTAGGTGGTAATCTTGAACAATATGCATATGAAGCAGGATTATTTCTTTATGACAAACGTATATGGAAAAAAGATCCGGCTTGGGCAAATAGCAAATGGACCACAAATACTTTAAAGGCCGTTAGTGAAACCGAAGATTTATATATTTTCTGGAAGCCTGGTGAATATTTAGTAAATCGGGATAGGTTATCGTCTACAGAATGGAAAGAATGGGGACATCGACAAATATGGGAAATTCCAAGTGTACGTGCAAATAACATACATCCAGCGATGTTTCCAATAGAATTGGCCCGACGAGTCATACGCTTATTTACAGATGAAGGTGATACAGTACTAGATCCATTTCTTGGCAGTGGAACTACAGCTATCGCTGCAATAGAAACGAAAAGAAACTTCATAGGTATCGAAATGATGAAAAAATATGCAGAACTTGCTATTGCAAATATAGAAAAAGCTAAAGTAATATACCAGAACAATCAATGATTTTAAATATTAGCTATCATTTTTAATGATATATCAAATACTGAAAGTTTATAGAATCTTGTTTTGTCTGTACGAAAACTATCTTTGCTTTCGCATGCTCCATGAACAAACTACAGCAAAAGCATGTAGCAAATTAGTGGGACAATTCATGGGATATGCTTGAAGCAAAAGACATAAAATTTTAAATATCAACACAATAACTCGGCAAAGAAAATTCTAAGCAGATTACTGAAAGACAAGTCAAAACAATACTTTAAGAAAACAACTCCTGCAATACCTTGATATTGTAGGAGTTGTTTTCTTTGTATAGTGTCCGTGACCAAAGACACGATAATTTAAGAGAACTTAAAACTCATAAGCCGACTATGGCACTATAACACAATGTTATAAAGATAACCTAATACAATAATAAATAAGGTTATCAATCCAAAGAAAATACCAATCAGCCGCCAAGTCATTACTTTTTTCAACAGCGTTGCTTCGGGCAGTGATAGCCCAACAACCGCCATCATAAAAGCAATTGCCGTTCCTATAGGAATGCCCTTAGCTACAAAAACTTCAATCACCGGCACTATTCCGGCAGCATTGGCATACATTGGAACGGCCAACACAACTGATAAAGGAACAGCAAACCAGTTATCCTTAGACATATATTGCTCAAAAAATCCTTCCGGCACATAACCGTGCATAAACGCACCAATGCCAATGCCGATAAGGATATACAGAAGTACCCCTCTGACAATCCCCCAGGCTTCTTGCATAATAATCGGCAATCGTCTAAAGAACGGAGTATGCTCTTTTTCCCATGCTCCGGAGTCGGACGTTGAATTTTGCTGTATTTGTTTTACCCAATCACTCAAATAAGGCTCCAATTTCATCTTACCCAAAATAAGTCCGCCTGTCATACCCAACAGAATACCACTAATCACATAGATAAAGGTAATGCGTAACCCAAAAGTACCAATAAACATGGCAACGGCAACCTCATTCACCAAAGGCGAAGTTATCAGATAGGCAAATGTTACTCCCAAAGGAATGCCCCCTTTCACAAATCCGATAAACAGCGGTATGGAGGAACAGGAACAGAACGGGGTAATAGCACCAAATAAGGCGGCAAAGAAATATTGCAATCCATATAATTTGCGGGAAGTCAAATAATTGCGCAAACGTTCTATCGGGAAATAGGCATTAATAATACCCATTATCACGCTGATAAAAAATAATAATATCAAAATCTTTATCGTATCATAAAAGAAGAAGTTAACAGCTTCTCCTAAAGCTGTTGAAGCATCCAATCCGAAGATGTCATACACCAGCCAATCAGCAAATCTTTGTATCATAACCTTATTGTTATTTGTAATAACACGAACAACCTGTCTAAGAAATTAGCAGCTACAAGCACATTCAGGCAATTCTTGTTTTTTTATCTCCGTAATGTAGAACTTGGTAAATTCATTCTTGATTTCATTACGCACTCTTTCAAATTCACTTTTGATAAAGTCAGTTGTTCCTATTTCTTCCGAGGGGTCGTCAAAACCAATATGCAACCGTTTCCCTACATTACCTGCAAAAGCAGGGCATGTTTCATTAGCATTACCACATACGGTTATCACATAATCCCATGTGTCACTTAAATAAGTTGCCACATCGGTAGGAATATGCCTACTTATGTCAATACCAACTTCTGCCATTGCTTCAACAGCCAAAGGATTAACTTTCTCTGCCGGATGCGTACCAGCCGAAAGCACTTGTATATTCTTATCAAACGATTGCAGGAAGCCATGCGCCATTTGACTGCGGCAACTATTTCCTGTACATAAAATCAAAATCCTCATATTATACCCCAATTTATCAATCCATAATAAATGCCTACCAAGAGAAGAACTTCCACACAAGGCTCCGTCGCAACCTGAACCATTCCCCCTGATAAAAGCGTTTCATCACAATCTGATTTACTTGGTTAATACTTCTTTTACCTCTTTGGCTGAAAGTTTGCCTTTTGCCACTACTTTACCATCTACTACAAGAGCCGGAAGTGTCATTACATTGTATTCCATAATCTTCATCAAATCTTCCTCTTTGGTAACTACCGCCTCCAAAGACAATTCTTTTACTACTTGCTCAACTGTGGCATACAAGGCTTTGCAACCTGCGCAACCTGTTCCTAAGACTTTAATTTCCATAATCTATAAATTTATCATATTAAACGTAATTCGCAAAACAACGAACATCAAGGTTAAAAAAGGGGACTATCAGCAACACTCCCCCGATTTACAGATACATTGCCCGAAAAACTCCTTAAAGAGTTCACGAGCCAGCTGCCAATTCTCCCGGTTGATGCAATATTTCACTTTAGGCGTTTCCACCTCTCCTTGTATAAGTCCGGCATCTTTCAACTCTTTCAAATGTTGGGACACCGTTGCTTTAGCGATAGGGAGCTCTTCGTGAATATCCCCAAAATAACACGCTTTCTGCTTTGCCAAAAAGTGCATAATGGCAATCCGGGCAGGATGTCCCAATGCTTTGGCAAATCTTGCCAACTGCTCTTGCGTAACTGTATAGTCTTTCTTTTCTTCCATATCTTGTATATCGTTCGCAAATATACGAACAATATTAAAAGTAACAAATTCCATTATGCTTTTTCTCATCTTTTTCCCCTTTAATCACTTGGTGACAAAGCTCCGGTAGCCTTCAGATATTCCACATAACTCAAATAGAGTCGAAAATGAGTGTCCACTTGTGTACTATAGGCCTGTTGCCATAAAGTTTGAGCTTCAAGATAATCTGATAAAGTTTCCAAACCCACTTCATACTGCTTCTTGCTGACCCTCATGTTCTCTTCCGCTTGTTGAAGGGAACGGTCGGAAAGTTCACTTTCCAAACGGGCCTCATCCAGATTGTTGACCGCCAAAGTCAGCTCCAACAGCATTTTCTCATTCATATCAGCCTGTTCCAAGCGAGTCTGTTCCAACTTAGCTTTGGCGGCACGCACTTTATTGATACGTTCGCCAAAGTGAAAAAGAGGGACACTGACATTCAGCAAGACAGAGAATCCTCCTTTATACAAGAATGTTTCATCATTCACTTCCAAACCGTGAATATAATTATATGAGCCTTTAACGCCAACCTTAGGCAACAGTTCGCTACGGTTCAATTTCACTTGCTGTTTTGCCATGTCTACTTGTTTGTTCAAGATACCATATTCGGGACGAGCTGTAATGTCTGACACCTGCATCATCATATCCTCTTTTACCTCAGGATAGTCTCCCGAAACCTGTATATCGGCTATCAAAGGTTTTCCTATGAAATGACACAAATTCATTGTCGCCAGACGCAATGCATTCTCCGCTTTTCGCATATTAAGTTCGCTTTCATTCAATTTCACCTGCACTTTCAACACATCATTCTGAGGCTTTAACCCATGACGGTATGCACTCCCTACATTCTTATGCAACTCGGTCAGCACGGCATGATACTTATCAGCCACTTTCTTCATTTCCCTTGCTTTAACCACTTGGGCATACGCCTTATCTGTATTTAAAATAACGGTAGTAGCAGTCAAAGTTTCGTTCATCTGTGCCATCTCCTTACCCAATACAGACATTTTATAGGCTGCCGTAATCTTTCCTCCCATGTAGAGGGGTTGTTCAACTTCCACGCCACCCATATAGACAAGCCCGATTTTATACTTTAAATCAATTCCCGGGAAATAGGCAAAACCACCATTCGGCAGAAATTGGCCGGATGCATTGGGCATAAATACCGGCAGATTTCCTCCTGCTATGCCATAATGTCCGTCGGCGCTGCTATATATACCGGTTCCACCCGCTGTAATATTCGGGAAAAAGTTTCCTTTATAACTTTTGACCATATATCGTGCACTTTCCGTCTGCCGGGCAGAAGCTGCTATTTCTTTATTGTATCGAAGAGCCATCTCACGGCATTGCTCCAAACTCAATACTTCTTGAGAAAAAAGAGGCAATGAGCAAATCAAAGCACCAATCAGAATAGATATCTTTTTCATTTCTCTGTCTGTTTTATATGAAAAAATAATGCATAAAGAACAGGAATAAACAGTAATGTTATGAGTGTACCAAACAGTAATCCTCCCATGATGGCGGCTGCCAATGAACCAAACATAGCATCTGTCAGTAGAGGAATCATGCCCAGAATAGTAGTCAGAGAAGCCATCATCACTGGGCGCAAACGACTTTGCGAACTATCGATTAATGCTGTCATCGGTTCAACTCCCCGGCCTATCTGCAACGTTATTTCATCCATCAGTACAATACCATTTTTAATCAGCATACCTATCAATCCCAGCGTCCCCACTATCGCAACAAAGTTAAATGTCTTTCCGGTGAGTAGCATGACTGCTACCACTCCCACAAAAACAAGAGGAATACAACAGAAAATAATAATCGGTTTACGATAATCCTTAAACAGCATAATCAAGATAGCAATCATCAGGATAACAGCTAATGGAAAATTCTTAAACAAATATTTCATAGAATCCGTACTGGCTATCTTTTCTCCCTGCCAACACAATGTATAACCTTCGGGTAAAGGAATGTTCTCTATCTGCGAAGCAACGGCCAATCGTGCCTGTTCGGTTTCAAGTCCCGGAGCCGGAGAACACTGCACGCGCTGACTTCTTTGTCCGTTATAGCGCGGCACCACAGGGTCCTCCCATCTGACGTCTACCCCTTTGCTGATTTGTTTCAATGGAGTGCTACCCATGATTCCTTCCACAAGTTCTTCTTTTGACAGTGTACCCGCTTTTAGTTTTACCATCATTTCTTCATTCAGCAGACCATTGAGTGAAGGCAGGGAAGAGAACACCTGCGTATTACCCAAGTCTTCTATCGGGTCGCCTTCCTCATTCAGACATTTCAGATAAATTGTATTGGCATGGATTCCCTCATAGAATGAACCGATAGGGATTCCACCGGTAGCAGTCAGCAGCGAAAGGCTGACATCATTACGGCTCAGTCCTAAAGCGCGCGCAGCCGGCTGGTCGTATTCTATAGTCAGCACCGGGACTTGCGGTTCCCAGTCTGTTGTCACAAGACGTACCTCGGGGGTATTCTCCATAATATGGCGTGCACTGTCTGCCAAACGATGCAATACTGCCGGGTCAGGCCCCATAAACTGCGCCTCGATAGGGTATTTCTTGAACATCAGATTATAACGCTTCAAATTGACATAAGCATCAGGGTATGCCCGTGACAGATAAGACTGAATCTCATCCATATTCTCCACTAGTTCTTCCGGCGAAGTAAAATCCACAATCAATTCCCCATAAGATAAAGAAGGATTGGCGATACTCCGTACCAAATTATACCGTCCGGGAGTTCCGCCAACAGAAATTGTAACATGAGTTATTTCCTCCCTGCCCTTCAAATATGCCTCGATTTCCTGCAAATCACGGACAACTTGTGTAGAATTAGTTCCTTCGGGCAGTTTATACTCCATATAAAGCTGATTGTAGACCATATCAGGAAAGAATCCCTGTCTCATATAACCATAGCCCCAAAGCGACAATCCCAACAAACCGACCATGGCAAATACAAAACTCCAACGATGAGCCAGGCCAAAGCGAAGGGCAGTCCTCAAATAAGCATAAACACGTCCTTTGTACACTCTGACATTCGCCTCCCCAGTCGTTTTCTCACTTTTCAGCCTCCGGTCCGCCATCAGGGGAACATGAATCAATGCCAATATCCAACTCAACAATAACGATACTGCCAATACAATGAAGAGGTCACGCGTATAGACTCCTGCCGTATCCGGTGACATATAAATAGGCAGAAAAGCAATGATGGCAATCAGAGTGGCCCCCAGCAATGGCATCGCCGTTTGTTTCCCAATGGCTGTCATTGCCTCCATGCGGGACTTCCCAGACTTCAGGTCAACCAGAATACCGTCAATAATCACAATGGCATTATCCACCAACATCCCCATTGCCAGCACAAATGCCGCCAAAGACACACGCTGCATCGTGCCACCGGCAAACAGCAGGAACAAGAACGAGCCAAACACAGTTACTATCAGGCTTATTCCAATGATAACCCCACTTTTGAATCCCATTGCCAACATCAGAATGAGCACAACTATAATTACAGACTCTATTAAGTTGATAACAAATGTACCTAACGAATCCCCCACACGTTCCGGCTGATAAAACACTTTATGACACTCCACTCCTGCCGGCAAACGATTCTCTTTCAAATGTTCCAATTTCTTTGCTACCGCATTTCCCACCTTAATGATGTCCGTACCGCTGGAGGCCGCCACCAGCAATCCCAGTGCCTGTTCGCCATCATAAAACAATTCATTGCGGGTGGGCTTCTCATAACTTTTTTCTATTCGTGCGATATCACGCAGGCGCAACTGGTCATCATCATGCCCCTGAATCAGCATATTTCCAATATCGTCCACCGTTTTAAACTTATCATTGACCGTTACACGGATACGGTTATCTCCATTCTCATAATATCCTGTATAGGTCGTTTTGTTCTGTCCGTTCAATGTGGCAAGCACTTCGGCAGGCTTCACTCCTAAATTTGCCATTCGATCCTGCAATAAAGAGATGTTGATACATTCCGGTCTTGTGCCGTAGAGCTCCACTCGGTCCACACCCTCCAAATCACTTACCTCCCTCTTGATAAGTTCTGCATAATCAGATAGTTCCCTGTCCGTCAGTCCGTCTCCGGTCAGAGCATAGAACATCCCATATACATTGCCGAAATCATCTTTCACCATCGGTGTACTTGCTCCCGGAGGAAGCAAAGCACAAGCATCACTCACCTTACGCCGCAACATATCCCAACATTGCTCCACATCCTCATCCTTAACCGTGCTCAACAATTCTATCTGAATAATAGACAAATCATTATAAGAATAACTCTCCACATTGTCTATATTGCCCATTGTACGAATCTTTTTTTCCAGCACATCCGTCACTTCCAATTCCACCTGATGTGCCGATGCTCCCGGATAAGTAGTGACCACCATAGCCAGTTTCACTTTAACTTCCGGGTCTTCCAGCTTACTCATCTCATAGCAAGAATAAACGCCCCCCAAAAGAAGCACAGCCACCAGAAAGTAAACCAGGTTCCTATTCTGAAAAGCCCATTTACTAATATCCATCACAGCAGCCCTCCTACATTAGTTGATGTAACCGGCGGTAAAGGTTTCACCGCTTCTCCGTCCTCTATGTGATGTGCCCCCGATGACACAACAAGTTCGCCCGGTTGCAATGCATCCGAAATTATCACACTCCGTCCGTTGGTCAACAGCCTGAGTACAGTCACCTCACAACTTCTTACCGTTCCTTTCGACGAATCATAAACAAACACCATTGCCTTTCCGTCTTTCCGCAAAACAGCCCCGCTCGATACAGACAAAGAACGAGTGTCACCTGCACTGCAGACAATAGTAACCATTGTATTCATTCCCGGAGAAGGAGAAGGACTGCCATCCGGAACAATTCTCAGTCTCATGGAATACAACTGATTAGCGTTTGCCTTAGGGGTAATGCTGATACATTCCAAAGGATAAACCTCACCCGGATAAATATCAAATGTAGCATGATAACGGTTGAACTGTGTGCGGCGGATATACTCTGCTGCCGGAAGGTTTATTTCCACCTCCGGCGCACCCAGACTAATCATCGAGATAACCGGCATCCCTGCCCCTACCGTTTCATGTTCATCAAACAAATGCTTTTGTACGAATCCGTCAAACGGAGCATAGAGACGCGTATATTCCAATTGGTCTTTGTGATGTTGATACTTAGCTGTTATCTGCTTCAGTCCATACACAGCCTTGTCATTGGCATTGGGTGTAGTGCCATTGTCCTTATAAAGGGCCATCACACGTTCAGCCTCAGCTTTGACCTGCTGATACTCGGCTTCAGTCGCTTCCAGTTGTATCCGATAATCAGTAGGGTCAAGCTGTGCCAACAACTGGCCTTTCCTCACCCGGGCTCCGTCTTCCACACATATTTTGCCTATCGTTCCGCTTACCCTAAAAGATAAGCTGACATCCTGAGCAGCTTTCACTTTTCCCGGAAATTGCAAAGTAGTTTGCCCTTCAGCAGAAAGGATTGTATCTATCTTTACTGTCTGCACTCTTTGAGTCTCTTTGGTATTATGACTGCAAGAAGCCGACATGACCATGAACGCACCTAATATAACAGGATAAAATAGTTTCATAGATTTAAGTTTTAGTATTTTCCTGCAAATTTACCTTACTTAAATGAAGTAAAAAAGGTCTATATGCTAAATTAACTGTTCTATTTGTCAACTTCCCCCATAAATCAGCACAAAACAAGAAGAAAGCCCTCTCGATTTGCCTGTTCTATTTCACGCTTTTAAGTATAAATAATGCCGATATCTTGGTCATCTTTAGAATAATAGATACCTTTGCGACCTTAATTTTAAAAGCAATGAAAATCAATATAGCCAGGCATACTTATCTAACAATTCTTTTCATACTATCCCTTTCTTGTTGCGGAACAGTCCGTGCGCAAGAGGCAAGCAGCGATTCTATTGTAATCAGTTACCTGAAAGAATCAGGTATTCCCATCACCCAAAACAATCAACTGAAACTATTAAAAAGCGGACGTACCAAATTTATCGACCTCTTTGAAGAAATAAGGAAAGCCAAACATCACATCCATCTGGAATACTTTAACTTCCGCAATGACTCAATTGCCAATGCTCTGTTCGACTTATTGGGCGAAAAGGCAAAAGAAGGAGTGGAAGTACGAGCCATGTTCGATGCTTTCGGCAACCTGTCGAACAACAAGCCCCTGAAGAAAAAGCATCTGAAAGCCATCCGCAAGAAGGGAATTGAGATTGTGAAGTTTGATCCTTTCAAGTTTCCGTACATCAATCACGCCCTTCATCGCGACCATCGCAAAATAGTAGTAATAGACGGCAAAGTAGGCTATACCGGAGGGATGAATATAGCCAATTATTACATTAAAGGATTACCCGAAATAGGCGATTGGAGGGACATGCATGTCCGCATCGAAGGTGATGCCGTTAATAACCTTCAGGATATCTTCCTGAACATGTGGAACAAAAGTACCAAACAGCATATCGGAGGGCCGGCATATTATCCTTTGCGCAACGATTCCATTGACACAAGTGGCAAGAGTGTGGCGATAGTCGACCGGGTACCTCGGAAAACTCCCAAAATAATGCGCCGCATGTATGTCAAGTCGCTGGATGCCGCACAACATAAAGTGCAAATCGTGAATCCCTATTTCACCCCTACCCATAGCATAAAGAAAGCTATCAAGCGAGCTTTGAAACGTGGCGTAGAAGTGGAAATCATGATTCCGGGAAAATCAGATATTCCCTTTACCCCTGATGCGGCATTCTATACCTCAAACAAGCTCAGAAAAAAAGGAGCCGAAATCTATATCTACAACGGAGGGTTCCACCATTCCAAAATCATGATGGTAGACAGTTTGTTCTGTACCGTAGGCAGCACCAATTTAAATAGTCGGAGTTTGCGTTACGACTACGAGGTAAATGCTTTTATCTTTGACAAAGGAACAACCCATGAATTGAGCAACATGTTTGAAAACGACAAGAAAGACAGCACACTACTCACCAAAGAGGAATATAAAAAACGCTCCGGTTGGAAACGTTTTGTAGGCTGGTTTGCCAATCTGTTTACACCGTTCCTTTAAGCAAACCATAGTTTCATTCAGTTTTATCAGGTTGAAACGTTTCAACCTGATAAGGTTTTAGTTTACCCTCATGAAAACTGCAGTTCTGTGCCGATGATTTTTTCCCTACCACATGGTTTTCACATTATTATAAGGCAGAGATAAAATAAATCCCCTTTTCACCTCCTTAAACTACAATATTTTTCTTATTTTTGCCCAAATATGTAATTTTGCCGGAGAAGGCACAAGAGACGAGATATAAGAATGAGAGTAGTTGACTTAATAAAAAGTACCGATAAAACGGCTTTTTCTTTTGAGATATTGCCCCCGCTGAAAGGGACAGGCATTGAAAAGCTTTATAAGACGGTGGATACTTTGCGTGAATTTGATCCTAAATATATCAACATCACCACCCACCGCAGCGAATATGTATATAAAGACCTTGGAAATGGTCTCTACCAACGCGCACGGTTGCGTCGCCGTCCCGGAACGGTTGCGGTAGCCGCCGCACTACAAAATAAATACAATATCACAACTGTGCCGCATATCCTATGTAGCGGCTTTACTCGTGAGGATACGGAATATGTGCTGCTGGATTTGCAGTTCTTGGGTATTACCGACCTGTTGGTATTGCGTGGTGACAAAGCCAAGCACGAGTCTGCATTCGTTCCCGAAGGAAACGGATACAGTCATGCGCTGGAACTGGAAGGGCAGATTAATGATTTCAACAAGGGAGTATTCGTCGATGGTTCTCCCATCAAAGCGACAGGAACACCGTTCAGCTACGGAGTGGCCTGTTACCCCGAGAAACACGAGGAATCGCCCAACATAGAGCAGGATATTTATTGGTTGAAGAAAAAAGTGGAAGCCGGTGCTGAATATGCCGTAACACAAATGTTTTATGACAACCGTAAATACTTTGAGTTTGTGGAAAGAGTCCGTAAGGAAGGTATCAACATACCTATCATACCGGGAATCAAACCTTTCGGTAAGTTATCTCAATTGAGTATGATACCGAAAACGTTCAAGATTGATCTTCCGCAAGAATTGGCCTCGGAAGCCGTGAAATGCGAGACTGATGAAGAAGCGCGTGCCCTTGGCGTGGAATGGTGTATCCACCAATGCCGCGAATTGATAGCACACGGTGTGCCGAGTATCCATTTTTATACGGTAAGCGCCGTAGAAAGTGTAAAAGAAGTAGCAAAAGTAATATATTAATATAGACAGATGTTTTTTAAAGATGTAATAGGACAGGAAGAAGCAAAACAACGGCTCATTGCCGAGGTGAAGGAGGGAAGAATTCCCCACGCACAACTGATTTGCGGTCCCGAAGGCACAGGAAAGTTGCCTTTGGCAATAGCCTATGCCCGTTACATTTGTTGTGAGAACCGTGGAGAGCATGACGCTTGCGGCGTATGTCCCAGTTGTGCCAAGTTCAATAAACTGGCACATCCCGATTTTCATTTTGTTTTCCCTGTCATCAAGAAGAAAGCCGGAAAAGATACGGTGTGCGACGATTTCATCTCGGAATGGCGCCAGTTTGTGATGAACAACCCTTATTTCGGTCTTAATCATTGGTTAAAAGAAATGGGCGCTGAAAATCAACAGGCACAGATTTTTGTTAAAGAGAGCGACGAGATTATGCGCAAGCTCAGTTTGAAATCCAGTCAGGGAGGCTATAAGGTAATGATTATCTGGTTGCCCGAGAAGATGAATGTGGAATGTAGCAACAAGTTGCTCAAACTGTTGGAAGAGCCGCCGGTGCAGACCGTTTTTCTCCTTGTGTCGGAAGAGCCGGACGCGCTTTTGCAAACGATTCAAAGCCGGACGCAACGGTTCAACATCCACGGTATCGACGAAGCAGAGATAGCCAAAGTGCTGCAAAGCAAATACGGATTGCAGGCACAAGACGCCGATGATATTGCCCATCGCTCGGAAGGTAATTTCCTGAAAGCACTGGAAACCATTCACCTGAGCGAGGAAAACAAACTGTTCTTCGAACTGTTTGTCAGTCTGATGCGTCTGTCCTATCAGCGAAAGATACGCGACATGAAACGATGGAGTGAAGGAGTGGCAGGCATGGGACGCGAACGACAGAAAAACTTCCTTACTTATTGCCAGCGCATGATACGTGAAAACTTCATGTTCAATTTCCGCCAACACGACTTGGTGTATATGAGCAATGATGAACAAAACTTTTCCACTCGTTTCGCTCCGTTTGTCAATGAGCGTAATGTGATGGGAATTATGGAAGAACTAAGTGAAGCCCAGCAACATATAGAGCAGAATGTGAATGCCAAAATGGTGTTTTTTGATTTCTCGCTAAAAATGATTGTGCTGCTGGTGCAGAAATAACATATATATAACAACTATGGATAATGAGTTTAAATTGAAAAACGGAAGCGGCTGTTTGTATTGCAAAGGCTGCGGACGACAGGATAAACAACTGAATACCTACGACTGGCTGGCTGATATTCCCGGAAACGCCGAGGAACAGGAGATGGTCGAAGTTCAGTTCAAGAATACACGCAAGGGATATTTCAAGAACAGCAATAAGTTGAAGCTGGACAAAGGCGATATTGTTGCTGTAGAGGCAAGTCCCGGACATGACATCGGAGTAGTGACGCTGACCGGACGGCTTGTTCCGTTGCAAATGCGCAAGGCGAACCTGAAACCGGATGTCGAAATCAAACGTATCTACCGCAAAGTGAAACCGGTGGATATGGAGAAATATGAAGAAGCGAAAGCCAAAGAACATGATACGATGATTCGTTCGCGACAAATCGCGCTTAATCTGAATCTGAACATGAAGATTGGTGATGTGGAGTATCAGGGAGACGGCAACAAAGCCATTTTCTACTACATTGCCGACGAACGTGTTGACTTCCGCCAGTTGATTAAGGTATTGGCGGAGACGTTCCGTGTACGCATCGAGATGAAACAAATCGGTGCACGGCAGGAAGCCGGGCGCATCGGAGGTATCGGTCCCTGCGGCCGCGAACTGTGTTGCGCTACATGGATGACAAACTTTGTCTCTGTTTCCACCAGTGCCGCCCGCTATCAGGATATTTCACTCAACCCGCAGAAGTTGGCAGGACAATGCGCCAAGCTGAAGTGCTGCCTCAACTATGAAGTAGATGCCTATGTGGAAGCACAGAAACGCCTGCCAAGCAAGGAAATCACACTGGAAACCATCGACGGCACTTTCTATTTCTTCAAGGCTGATATTCTGAAAGGTACCATCACCTACTCCACTGATAAAAACTTCATGGCAAATATCGTGACGATTCCCGCGCGACGCGCCTTTGAAATCATAAATATGAACAGACGTGGCGAAAAACCGGAAAGCTTGCTGGAAGCAGCCAAAAAGAATGAGCCGCAACAGCCTGTCGACTTAGTGGAACAGGAAAGCCTGACTCGTTTTGACAAACGTAAAGGCAATAATAACAACCGCAAGAAAAAGAGGAAAGGAGAAAGCAACGGCAATAACGAAGGTGCTGCTACCAACAGCAACAAACCGCAGCAGCCCAGAGACAGTCAGCCGAAGGGAGAAGGTCGTCCGCCAAAAGCAGAAAACAGACCTCCCAAAGCAGAAAATAGACCTCCCAAAGGGGACGGCCGTCCGCCAAGAGGCGAAGGCAGACCACCGCGTGAGAACAAAGAAAACAGACCTGAAGGAAGACGTAACCGTGAGGACGGACGTGAGCGCAACCGTAACAACCGACGTCCCGGTAATGGTGAGAACACCACTCCCACCAACAATAAAAACGGAAATAATAACGGTAACAATGCCCAGACTCCGAATGACAAACCCAAACCGCAAGCTCCTGTGGCCGACAAAGAATAAAATAGCCTGCCTGCCGATGGTATGTCTGCTATTGGCCGCATGTAACAGCAATACTGTTTATCACTCTTACCAATCCATCCCCACAATGGGATGGAGTAAGGGTGATACCCTTGTTTACACCCTCCCGACCTCAATACCCACAGGAACGTATAAGATGACTATCGGTATCCGACATCAGGAAAACTACCCTTATCGTGATTTATGGCTGGGTATCAGTCAAAGTGCAAAAGACACGCTCACCTATTCCACTGATACGCTGCAACTGTTCCTTGCCGACGAAACGGGAAACTGGAACGGAGACGGCCCCGGCGGATTGTATCAATTCACCCGACTCTATACTCCTTCTTTTACAATCGCCCAAGACAGTGCTTCCAGAAGTATCCGTATCGTTCATATCATGACAGACAATCCACTGAAAGGAATCAGTGATGTCGGAATCCGTTTGGAAAAACCTTAATGGCTTCCTCGTGCCGAGTCAATGCGCAAGAACACAAAGAGTAGGATGGTAAAGCCCCACAAAGAAGAACCTCCATAACTGAAGAAAGGCAATGGAATACCAATCACCGGCGTTAATCCGAGTACCATTCCTATATTAATAAAGAGATGAAACAGGAAAATGCTCAGCACCGAGTAACCATATACACGCCCAAAACGTGTATGTTGTCTTTCAGAAATCACTATCAGCCTTAAAATTAAGGCCATAAAAAGCAGTAAAACAACGGCAGAGCCCAAGAAGCCTTCCTCTTCACCCACCGTACAAAAAATAAAGTCCGTATCCTGTTCGGGAACATATTTCAACTTTGTCTGTGTTCCATTCAAAAAACCCTTCCCCAACAGTCCGCCCGAACCGATTGCAATCTTGCTTTGGTTCACATTATATCCTGCCCCAGCCAAGTCCTCTTCCATTCCCAATACCACTTTGATACGCACTTGTTGATGGGGTTCGAGCACATTCTCAAACACATAGTCGGCAGAGAAAAGAAAACCCACAGAGCCAATGGCAAACAGGGCAATATAGAAATAATTACGCATACGCTCGCGCATGGAAAGAAATATAAGGTAGAAGACCAATGCCACACACAGTCCGTATTGGAACCACGTAATATCAAAAGGAATCACATAATAAGAAAAAAGTAATGCCAGTAAGGTACCTCCTGCACCAAAACCAAGAATATACCACACCACCGGCTTCTTTTTACAATAAGAATTAACCAGCAAAGCAGACAGCACGGTTATCAGCAACAAGACCGAAAACTCTCCAACCGATGTACAGTCATCCACCATCATCTCCTGACTGAAACGGATACCGACTACAAAATAAACCACGGCACAAATTCCGGCAAACAGAATGGAACCGGGCATTCCTTCTCTGTATAACATAAAGAAAAATGCCAGATAGACCAATGCAGAACCCGTTTCCCGCTGTAATACAATAAGCAGCATGGGCAACAATATCATTCCCACTACCGGAAGAGAATACTTCAGCTTACTCATCGTAAACCCATAGACGTTCATAAACTTAGCCAAAGCCAAGGCTGTAGCAAACTTAGCAAACTCTGCCGGCTGCAAACTGACAGGACCAAACTTAATCCATGAATAGGAACCTTTTGTATCCTCCGCCAAGAAGGGAGTGGCAAGCAACAGCAACATCATTGCCCCATAAAAGATATAGGCAAACATATCATAAAGCTTGTCTTCGAGCATCAACAAAATAAAGCCCAACCCCAATGAACAGGAAATCCACACCAACTGCTTGCCGGCACGCGTATCGAAGCTGAAGAAGTCCATCTCACCATAGTCATAACTAGCTCCGCATACACTGAACCATCCGAAGATAACCAATGCTAAATAGATACAAATAGTCATCCAGTCTATCGATTTCAACATGTTATCGCTCGTGTATGCCATAATCTATCCTCCTGTTTTGTATATCATTCGCTTTCACTTCACTGTCAGGCGACAATCCTCCTTTCAAATACTGTTCCATCATCAGTGCTCCGATAGGCACTCCATATACTGCACCAAATCCTCCATTCTCCACATAAACCGCAATGGCTATCTTCGGATTATTCATCGGAGCAAAGCCCATAAAAACAGAATGGTCTTTACCCCTGTTTTGTGCCGTACCGGTTTTACCGCAAACTTCTATGCCGGGAATATTGGCTCCCCGACATGTACCGCCCAATACAGCCGCACGCATACCTTGTACCACCGTTTCATAGTGTCGGCCACTCACTTTCGTATAATGTTTCGTGCTATACAACGTATCCAACGGTTCATCTTCCACCTCCTTCACCACATGAGGAGTAACATAGTAGCCACGATTGGCTATTGTCGCTCCCAAATTGGCTATCTGCAACGGAGTCAAAGTCACCTCTCCCTGCCCGATGGCAATACTGATGATAGTCAGTCCGTTCCAAGAGCCCCGATAATTCTTGTCATAATATTCAGCATTCGGAATCATTCCCCGCTTCTCTCCCGGAAGGTCTACACCCAACGGATATCCGAACCCCATCGAAACCATATAGTCACGCCAGGTAGACATCGCCTTCTGCACCGAACCGTATTTCTTCTTGGCTCCTATCATGTGATACAGTCCCCAACAAAAATAAGCATTACACGAAGTGGCAATAGCCGGAACCAATGCCAAAGGAGAACCGTGGGCATGGCAACCTACACGAAGACCCGCGTGTACAAATCCGTGATAACAGGAATAGGGTGTCTCGGGTACAATAATACCTTCCTCAAGAAAAGTGAGCGCCTGCGATGTCTTAAAAGTAGACCCCGGCGGAAACTGTCCCATAATAGCACGGTTCAATAGAGGTTTCCAACTATCGCGCGCCAAATCCAAATGGTTTTTTCCTCGTTGGCGTCCCACCATCAGCCGAGGGTCGAAAGTGGGTGAAGACACCATACATAATATCTCCCCCGTTTCGGGTTCGATAGCGACAATACTTCCTATTTTCCCTTCCAAGAGTCGTTCGCCAAGCATCTGAAGCTCCACATCAATTCCCAATTTCAAATTCTTGCCCGGCACAGGAGTCTTATCATATTTTCCGTCCATATAACGTCCCTGAATACGCCCGCGAGCATCCCGAAGCAGTATTTCCACTCCTTTTTCTCCACGCAACTGTTTCTCGTAAGAGCGTTCCACCCCCTGTTTACCGATAAAATCACCACGCACATAATAATCATCCGCCTCTATATCCCGCTTGGAAACTTCAGCAATGTCACCTAAAACATGAGCGGCTGAATTATAATTATATTGTCGAATGGTGCGCCTTTGAATATAAAAGCCGGGAAATTTAAACAGCTTTTCCTGAAACACTCCACATTCTTCGGCAGACAGCTGGGTCATAAAAACCTGATGAGTATAAGGAGAATACCCCGGATTAGAACGACGGTCCCTTATTTCACGAATACGCCTTTTAAAGTATTCCGGAGTAATATTCAAGGTCTGACACAAGTCAAGTGTATCAAGATTTACCACTTCTTTCATCACCATGGTGACATCGTATGCCGGCTGGTTGTAAACCAATAATTTCCCATTACGGTCATACATCACACCGCGGCTAGGATATTGTGTCTTGTTCAGAAAAGCATTGCTGTCCGCATTCTTTTTATAGTCTTCGCTCATAATCTGCAAAGTGAAAAGACGTATCAGGTAAATCAGTACAATAACAACGACCGACCCACCAATCACATATTTCCGCTTCTCCAGATTATAATCTCTTTCCACTTATTTCTTCCTCCTTATTGCCTCTGCACATAATATACAAACAATTGTAATGGAGGCATCTGTCAATATTTTCAATAATAATACAGGCAGATTAAAGAACGAGAAAGTATCTATCACCAGCAAGATGGTACAAAACAGGAACGTACACAACAGAATATACCGGAAGTAAGGAGAAATGCCCATACTCTTAACGCCCGGCTCAAAGTCTTCGGCACTGTCACGCAATGTCACCAGCCTGAGGATAGGCTCACGCATAAAAGCCAGTACCGTAGCTGCAGCAGCGTTCATACCGGGAGTGTTACTGAAAATATCGACAGACAATCCGAGCAAGAATGACCATACCATCAATGTATTACGGCTCACACCCGAATTATACTTCAAAATAAAATAAATAAAAAAGAAAGGAGTGGCATATCCATTTATATGCATACGATTTAACACCAGCACTTGCAACAGCACCAGCCCGACAAACCACTCTATTCTTTGCAAGTAAGTAATCATCAGTCCACTCTACTTATTCGTTTTAACCTGTTTCTCTAACTCCAACTGTTCTTCCTGCCCTTTCTTCGCAATGACACGGACGTCATTCAGACGAGCAAAATCAGTAAATAGCTTAACTCTCAACAAGTAAGACAGGCCATCATGACTATCGGCTATATCATCTACCGTCCCAACCGGAATTCCTGACGGAAACACGGCACTGTGTCCGCTTGTCACAATGGTATCTCCCAAAGAGAATAATGAATGACGGGGCATATCTTTCACATAAGCATACTCAGACGAGCCGCCGTCCCATTTCAAGAAGCCGAAGTAATCACTCTTCTTGATTTTACAGCTAATGCTGCTTTTCGAATTCAAAACAGGAATAACGATGGAGTGATGAGAAGAGGTAAGATAAACAATACCTACCACACCACTTCCGTTCACTACACCCATTTCACTGCGCACACCGTCTGCCGTTCCCTTGTTTATAGTAATATAATTATCGGCATGGGTAATGCTATTATTAATAACACTCGCCTTGAAGATGTCATATTCCTGCAAGGCTTCCTGCTTCATCTGTTCGATGCCACTGCTGTCTCCCGTCGCTTCCGTCAGGGTTTCACGGAGGCGTTCCACTTGCAGTTCCAGTTCTACATTTTTTTGTACCAATTCATCATTGATGGTTTTCAAATGAAAATATCCGGTGACATTATTGGCTGCATCATACACCGCACCGGCAAGCCGATTGGCAGAGGTAAAGAATGCACTTCCCTGATAACTGTTGAAACGGAATAATAAAGCAAAACTGATTACCTCCAGTAAAACAAAGAGGAACCAGTAATTGTACTTTAAAAAGAAATTCAGCAGATTTCTCATCTTTATTTCTTCATTAGTCTCTTATCGCATCAAGAATGAGAAACGGTCTACATTCTTCAGCGCAATGCCTGTACCTTTGGCAACACTCAGCAAAGGATCTTCGGCTATATGGAACGGAATATTAATCTTGTCGGTAAGACGTTTGTCCAAGCCACGTAATAAAGCACCGCCCCCTGCCAGATAAATACCATTCAACACGATATCGGCATACAGTTCTGGAGGAGTCTGCTCCAATGCGCTCAGGATGGCTGTTTCAATCTTGGCAATGCTCTTTTCCAAACAATGTGCCACCTCCTGATAATTGACAGGCACTTCCATCGGAAGGGCAGTAATACGGTTAGGACCACGGACAATATAATCTTCGGGAGCATCATCGCCTAAATCAGTCAATGCCGCACCTACATGGATTTTGATACGTTCCGCCATACGTTCACTCACCTTTACATTATGCTGACGGCTCATATATTCCTGAATATCGGCAGTCAGGTCATCACCGGCAATACGAATAGAGTTGTTCGACACGATGCCGCCCAATGAAATAACAGCAATTTCGGTAGAACCTCCACCTATATCGACAATCATATTTCCTTCGGGTGCTTCCACATCGATACCAATACCGATAGCAGCAGCCATAGGTTCAAAAATCAAATAGACATCACGTCCGCCAGCATGCTCCGCACTATCGCGAACGGCACGGAGCTCGACTTCCGTACTTCCCGAAGGCACACCGATAACCATACGTAATGAAGGAGAGAAGAAACGATTACCCATGTTTACCTTCTTAATCAAACCGCGCATCATTTGTTCGCAAGCGTTAAAGTCGGCAATCACACCATCACGCAAAGGACGTACTGTGCGAATATTCGGGTTCTCTTTCTCATACATCATTTTAGCCCGTTCGCCTACGGCAATCATCTTGTCAGTGCGACGGTCGAGTGCAACGACCGAAGGTTCGTCCACTACAATCTTTCCATTATTCAATATGATGGTATTGGCAGTGCCAAGGTCCATCGCAATCTCTTGTGTAAAGGAGAATAATCCCATAATTTTTATTTAGTTGACAGGTACAATGGGAGGATGTGTCAAAGCCGGAATCAGTTATCTTCCTTTTGACACACCCTCTCAAACTATTATATTAGTGTTTAAAATGACGGATTCCGGTAGTGACCATGGCTACTCCATGTTCATTGCAATACTGGAACGTCAATTCGTCTTTTACAGAGCCTCCCGGCTGGATAACAGCTTTCACACCTTCCTTGTCGGCGATTTCCACACAATCGGGGAAGGGGAAGAAAGCATCACTTGCCATTACTGCGCCATGCAGGTCAAATTCAAATGATTTGGCTTTTTCAATAGCTTGCTTCAGGGCATCCACACGTGAAGTCTGTCCAACACCGCTTGCCAGCAATTGTTTGTTTTTAGCCAAAACAATAGCATTGCTCTTACTGTTCTTCACTATCTTGTTGGCAAACAGCATATCTTCCACTTCGGCAGCCGTCGGAGCTTTCTCGCTTACCTGTTTCAAATCGGCAGCAGTTTCCACATCCAAGTCTCTCTCCTGAACCAACACACCGTTCAACAAAGAACGGAACTGTTTCTTAGGTAACTTAGCTTCCTTGCGTACCAAGATAATGCGATTTTTCTTCTGTCCCAGAATTTCCAATGCATCCACATCATAATCGGGAGCTATGATAACCTCAAAGAAAAGCTTGTTGATTTCTTCCGCCGTTTCCTTGTCAATCACTGCATTGGTAACCAATACACCACCGAAAGCTGAAACCGGATCGCCAGCCAAAGCATCCTTCCATGCTTCGAGAACGGTAGGACGTGAAGCCAGACCGCAGGCATTGTTATGTTTCAGAATAGCAAAAGTAATTTCATCGAATTCATCAATCAAATCAACGGCGGCATTAATATCCAGCAAGTTGTTGTAAGAGATTTCCTTTCCGTGAATTTGGTCAAACATAGCGTCCAAATTACCATAGAAATAACCTTTTTGATGCGGATTTTCACCATAACGAAGCTGCTTTTGATCTTCCACCGCACAACGGAAAGCAGAGCCTTCGCCACCGTCAAAGTAATTGAAGATAGCCGAATCATAATGAGATGAAACGGCAAACGCTTCCTTGGCAAACCAACGACGTTCTTCTTTTGAAGTAGTAGCGCCATGTTCCAGCAACATATCGCGGAACGGTTTGTATTGTGCCTGGCTAGCAATAATTACCACATCATTAAAGTTCTTTGCAGCAGCACGTATCAATGAGATACCGCCTATATCTATTTTCTCGATAATAGCCTGTTCCTCGGCACCGCTGGCAACAGTTGCCTCAAACGGATACAAATCAACGATAACCAAGTCTATTTCGGGAATTTCATATTTCTCAATCTGTTGCATATCCTGTTCCAGACCGCGACGGCACAGAATTCCTCCGAAAACTTTCGGATGCAGTGTCTTTACACGTCCGCCCAGAATAGAGGGATAAGTAGTCAGGTCTTCTACCGCTTTGCACGGGAAGCCCAGTGATTCAATAAACTGTCGTGTTCCGCCTGTTGAGAGGAACTCTACTCCTTCTTCGTGTAGTTTGGTAATAATCTCGTCCAAACCTTCCTTGTGATAAACCGATACCAATGCGGTTTTTATTCTCTTAGCCTCTGACATTTTTAATAGATTAAGTATTTGGGCTACAAAGGTATGAATTTTCAGTTTATATCTTCCACACAAAAAGGTGAAATATTATTTATCGACTCATATTTGTCCTAAAACTCGGATTGTAACACAAATGTAACATGTATGACATTCCATCATAACATGGCTCCCCTACTTTTGCGCCCATTAAAAATAGAGTGAACAAAATTTATGGAAACAATGTTTTTGGGAATCGTCGTATTCCTCTTTCTGCTGGCCATATTCGATTTGGTAGTAGGCGTCAGCAACGACGCAGTGAACTTCATGAACTCCGCAATCGGTGCCAAAGCCGCATCATTCAAGACCATCATCGTCATCGCCGCCCTCGGTATCTTTATTGGTGCTACGCTGAGCAATGGAATGATGGACATCGCGCGCCACGGCATCTTCCGCCCGGAGCAATTCTACTTTCAGGAACTGATGTGCATCTTCCTGGCCGTCATGGTGACGGATGTCGTCCTGCTGGACATTTTCAATTCTTTAGGAATGCCTACCTCCACTACCGTATCCATGGTATTCGAATTGTTGGGAGGTACTTTCGTCTTGGCCCTCATCAAGATAGCGGGAGACGAAACCGGCATGTTAGGCTTTGCCGACCTGCTGAATACGGAAAAAGCATTGTCCGTCATTTTGGGTATTTTCCTCTCGGTAGCCGTAGCCTTCTTCTTCGGCACATTGGTGCAATACCTCTCACGCCTTCTCTTTACTTTTAATTATACCAAGAAACTGAAATACACCATCGGTCTGTTTGGCGGTGTTGCCGTAACAGCCATTATCTATTTCATGCTGATAAAAGGACTGAAAGACTCTTCCTTTATGACCCCCGACAACAAACACTGGATTCAAGACAACACTCTGATGCTGGTAAGTTGCAGCTTTGTGTTCTTCACCGTTCTGATGCAAGTGCTGCACTGGTGTAAAATCAATGTGTTCAAGGTAGTCGTTATGCTGGGTACTTTTGCCCTTGCCATGGCCTTTGCCGGCAATGACCTGGTCAACTTCATTGGTGTGCCTTTGGCAGGTTTCTCTGCTTATACCGACTTTATGGCCAATGGCAACGGCAATCCGATGGGGTATCTGATGGATTCGCTGAATGGCCCCGCCACTACTCCATTCTTATTCTTGTTTCTGGCCGGTGCCATCATGGTGTACGCACTGATTACCTCGAAGAAAGCACAAAATGTAGTAAAAACATCAGTAGACCTTTCGCGTCAGGACGAAGGCGACGAAATGTTCGGTTCATCAGCCGTAGCACGTAGCATTGTCCGCTCCACCATGACTGCTTCGGAAAATATTGCCAAGATATTGCCCGACAACTTGAAACGCTGGGCCGACAACCGTTTTAGTAAGGATGTGATGATTATGGAGAACGGTGCGGCATTCGACTTGATACGTGCCTCTGTCAATTTGGTATTAGCCGGTCTGCTCATCGCGGTGGGAACTTCTTTAAAACTTCCCCTTTCCACCACTTACGTTACCTTTATGGTTGCCATGGGTAGCTCATTGGCCGACCGCGCATGGAGCCGTGACAGTGCTGTTTATCGCATCACCGGCGTTCTTTCCGTTATCGGCGGATGGTTCATCACTGCCGGAGCTGCCTTCACCATCTGTTTTGTAGTTACACTCATTATGTATTATGGTGGCACATTTGCTATGCTGGCTTTGATTGCACTCGCCATATTCCTGTTAGTACGCAGTAATATCAACTATAGCAAGAAACAGAAAGATAAAGGCAAAGACGATATATTCGCACGCCTCATTGCCAGCAAAGACAAAGAGGAACGTTGGACACTGCTCCGCCAGCACGTCAACAATACACTAGTGACCGAAATGGCATTTACCAACGAAACTTACCGTCAAATAACCGACGGATTCATCAATGAGAATCTGAAAGCGCTGCGTAAAGCCGTAAGTAATACCGACAGCCAGAAAGAAATGCTGAAAAAAATACGCCGCAAGGAAATCTTGGGTTTGCGCCGCATTGACAACTTTACCGCTATCGAGAAGAACACGTGGTTCCATTTGGGTAGTAATAGCTGTGAACAGATGCTCTACTGTCTGAAACGTATCTGCGACCCATGCAAGGAGCACGTAGACAACAAGTTCACTCCGCTGTCAGAACGCGCCACCAACGAGTTTATTCCCATCTGCAACGAGATGACCGCCCTGATGACCCGCGCCACAGAAGTGCTAGCCAATAAGGACTATACCCAAACCGATGCCCTGCTACGCGAAGGTTCTCTGCTGAAAAGTAAGATTTCTACCCTGCGCAAAGAGCAAATGGACCGCATACAGGAACGCGACGTAAATGTAAAAGCCTCTATGGTATACCTCAATGTGCTACAAGAATCACAGGAATTGGTATCCTGCTGGCGTCATTTGCTACGTGCAGACCGTATGTTCCAGACCGATTTGAAGAAATAATACGCCTATTCCTATAATAAATAATAAAATAGTGATAGCTTCTTTTCCTTATTTAAGGAGAAGAAGCTATCTTTGTCTCATCATAACCCTTGATTATTCATAATTATTACAATAACAATCTATGGAAAACCTCAATCAGATTATCAAGCAATTCCCCGAAGTGGGCGAAGTAAAAGAAGTAAAAGCACTGACATCAGGGCTTATCAACCAGACTTATTTAGTAAAAACTGTCGATTCTCAAGAAACTGACTACGTATTACAGCGTATCAACCATCAGATATTTACAGACATCGACATGTTGCAGCACAACATCGAAGTGGTGACAGGCCACATCCGTAAAAAACTGGAAGCACAGGGCGAAACAGACATCGACCGCAAAGTGCTCCGTTTCCTTCCGGCTACCGATGGAAAAACATTTTATTATGACGGCGAAGGTTACTGGCGCGTATCAGTGTTCATTCCCCGTTCGCAGACGCTGGAAGCCGTAACTCCCGACTCTTCTTATTTGGCAGGTTTGAAATTCGGTGAATTCCAAGCAATGTTAGCCGACGTGCCCGAACAGTTAGGTGAAATTATTCCTGATTTCCACAACATGGAGTTCCGCATGAAACAATTGCGCGAAGCTGTTGCCGCCAATGCAGCAGGCAGACTGAGCGAAGTGCAGGACATCGTTGATGCCATTGAAAAAGATGCAAATGAAATGTGTAGTGCTGAACAGTTGTTCCGCGAAGGCAAACTTCCGAAACGCATCTGCCACTGTGATACCAAAGTCAGCAACATGTTATTTGATGAAAACGGTAAAGTGCTTTGCGTTATCGACCTCGATACTGTAATGCCCAGCTTTATCTTCTCTGATTTCGGCGACTTCCTGCGTTCAGCAGCCAATACAGGCAAGGAAGACGAAAAGGATTTAAACAATGTCCGTTTTAATATGGAAATTTTCAAGGCATTTGCCAAAGGATACATCGAATCAGCCCGTTCATTCCTGACTCCGGTTGAAGTTGAGATGTTGCCTTATGCAGCTACTTTGTTCCCATATATGCAGGCTGTACGTTTCTTGGCCGACTATATCAACGGTGATACGTATTACCAAACCAAGTATGAAGGTCACAATTTGGTACGCACAAAAGCCCAATATAAATTATATTTGGAAGCAAAAGCTGCCGTGCCCGAAATGAAGGCTTATATTGCAGGTCTGCTGTAATAGATATTTTTTCATGGAGATGTGTCAAAACACGGATAATACTGTCGTTTAGCTCGTAGGGGCGAGGTTTGCTCGCCCGAAAACTGTTTGCTTTGTGTATTCGGGCAGGCAAACCTGCCCCTACAGCTGACAATTGGATAGGCCGGTTTAGTTTTGACACACTCCCATGTATAATCTTCACTAGCGTTTGGGAATATCCACAAACTTCTCACTCTTTCCTTTCAGATGTTCAGAGAAATAATCCACCAGTCTCCAATAGAAATATTCATTCATATCACCGAAGCCGTGGCGTTGTTGCGGTAAAATCAGCATATCAAAGCGTTTACCGGCACGGATTAGTGCGTCGACTACCCGGAGCGTATTTCCCGGATGCACATTGTTATCAATGTCACCGTGAATCAGCAGTAAATTGCCTTTCAGCTGTTTAGCAATCTGAGGATTGGTCGATATCTTATAAACAAAGGTAGTATCTCCCTTTTCGCTTACCACTTCCTTTACTCCGTGATGTGTTTCGCTCCACCAACGATTATAAATATTATTATCATGGTTTCCGGCACATGAAACGGCAACCTTAAAGAAGTCCGGATATTGGCACATGGCAGCCGTACTCATAAATCCGCCTCCTGAATGTCCATGAATACCCACCTTATCTATATCTATATAATTATAACGCATTGCCAACTGCTCGATAGCATATTTGTGGTCGGCCAAGGGGTAATCGCGCATATTGCCATATCCATAGTTATGATACCACTTGGAACGGCTTGGATGTCCGCCACGCTGCCCTACCGAAATGACAATAAAACCGGCTTGTGCCAATCGGTCTGTACGCGGAGTCATGCGGGTAAACGGATAAACCGTACCTTCGACCTGCGGACCCGGATAAACATAGTCTACAATAGGATATACCTTTGTAGAATCGAAATTAAACGGTTTATACATCACACCATAAAGGTCAGTCACCCCATCGGCTGCTTTCACCTTAAAAGGTTCCGGAAACTTGTAACCGGCAGCAAAGAGTTGCGAGAAATCACTTTCCTGAATCGTCATCACCTTGTTGCCGTTTGTATCCAGCAGGTCGGCACAAGGCACTGTGTTGACACGTGAAAAGTTGTCCACCACAAAACGCGCCTCATCATCCACTTCCACACGATGGAAATAATCTCCCTTCGACAGTTGTTTCAGTCCGCTACCATCCAAATTCACCCGATACAAGTGTTCATAATATGGATTTTCTTTCGGATTCATACCATTAGCCGTGAAATAAACGACACGCGCTTTATCGTCTACTTTCAATATTTCTTCCACATGCCAAGGCCCCTTCGTGATGCGGTTTTTCAAATTACCTTTGTCATCATATAAATAAAGATGCGCCCAACCGTCGCGCTCACTCCACTGAATCAGTTCCTTTCCATTGTTCAAAAGATGCAAAGGACGCGTTTCCTGATAGGTATTCATGCGTTCTTCAATAACAGGAACAATAGAATCCTGTCCTACAGTGTAAGAACAAATATCTACCCGATGCAAGTCACGGCTTTTACGTGAAAGATAGAAACGGTTATTGTCACCCAACCAAATCAAAGGCTGGTCTTCCATGTCACGCTGTTTCTGCAACCACGGACTGTAAGAGAGTCCCAAAGTCTGGTCTTTATAAGCACTCACCTTTATTTCCTTCCGGCTGTTGTCACTCATATCAAACAAATACAAATAATCTATCGGAGCTTCTTTTTCACCGGGCATCTGATATTTATAGGTTTCCAGCGTAGGACGCGGTTGTGCCATAGAGTTAATCACCCACAACTCTTTTACGGCCCGATTGTCGGAAACAGTCGTTGCAAAATGACGGGAGTCGGGCGACCACACCCCATACACCCTGCGACGCTTACCATTACACAGCGTATCAGTGTTGAGCATGCTATAAGGAATACCGTAGCCAAAATCTTCCATACCGTCTTTAGTCAGTTGAATTTCGACAATAGTACTGTCCTTTTCATCCTTCTTTGCCTTCTCATAATCTTCACGGCTCATGCGATAAAGATTCAGGTCTTTGGCATAAACCACCGTCTTTCCGTCAGGAGAGATTGACCCCCATCTGATTTTCTTGGGTTCTTTTTCTTTATCTTTCAGATGAGTGAGCTTACGGGTAGGATAATCATAAGAAAAATAAAAGACTTCTTTTTCAGTCTTACCTTTTTTGTCTTTTTTCTCCTTATCCTCTTTCTTGGGTTTGGCATCCTGGGAAGACACTACCTCAAAAGTAAAAGTACGGCCGTCTTCTTGAGCTTTCAAGTTCTTAATGGGAAGATGGCGCGCTTCAAAAGGGTCCTTTACTATTTCGGTCAGTTGCGAGGCCATTTCATCACGGTCGAAAAGCTGCTTCTTACTACGTGCCGAAGGGTCTACCACATACCAAAAAGTACCTTCACTTGTTTTATACTGAAACCAGAAGCTGTTTCCTTTCTGAAACCAATGCGGGTCTACTACGGTAGAGAACAGCATGGTATTCAGTTTCTCCTGAGTAAATTTCTCCGCCTGTAAGTACTCGGGCAAACGTTCCTGTGCCTGCACTATGGGCGTGGTTGTACATAATCCACCTACCAACAAGGTGAACAATAGCATTTTCTTCATAATATTTATTTGTTATCGTGTTAGTTTCTTCTCTTTATACTCTGTAGGAGTCATACCGAAACGCTGTTTAAAACACTTGCTGAAATAACGGGGATCATTGATACCGACCATATAAGCTATCTGTGTCATATTATAATCGCCTGTCTCAATCAACTGAGCAGCGCGAGTGACTCTCATTTCCTTTATAAACTCAATAGGTGCCAAACCGGTCAGTGTTTTCAACTTCTTGAAAAAAACGGAACGGCTCACTGCCAGTTCTTTCACCAAGTCGTCTACCATCAATTCGCCATTATCCATGTTCTGCTCCATCAGCTCAGTCAGTTTATCCATAAATTT
Source organism: Phocaeicola faecalis (assembly GCF_021730445.1). GTDB lineage: Bacteria > Bacteroidota > Bacteroidia > Bacteroidales > Bacteroidaceae > Phocaeicola > Phocaeicola faecalis. The sequence goes on from NZ_JADNRM010000025.1 coordinate 35,705, forward strand.
ACGGTCATGGACAGACATTTCAGGCTGTTGCCGTTGCGGTTCTTCCGTTTCTTCGGACAAAGAAACGGCCTGCATTCCCATCATCTTCTCCCGATAGAGCTGCTGCAATTTGTTCCGTCTTGCCAAGATATTCTCTACCCTTGCCTTCAGATAAGTCGCACTGAAAGGTTTGGTGATATAATCATCAGCTCCCTGTTCCATTCCCTGCAATTTGCTGTCGGTATCCGACTTGGCAGTCAGCAACACGACCGGGATATGGCTAGTAGACATATTTTCGCGTATCTCTTTGGTCATCGCTATGCCGTCCATCTCCGGCATCATAATATCACTGATGATGATATCCGGAACAAACTTCAATGCTTTTGCCAACCCTTCGGTACCGTTTGTTGCCTCTATTACATTGAACTCCGACAAGAAAATACTTCGCAAGAAAAACCGTAATTCCAAATTATCCTCCACCAGAAGCATGGTCTTATGTTCTCCCGGGTTAGTCATTTCGTCCTCTTCCGAAAAAGCAGTTCCACTGCCATCGGCAACCGTAGACACAGGACGCTCCGCCCCCATCTCTATATCATCGGAAATAATAAAATCCACATTCTCCGTGAAATGCTCTTTTCCTTTTAGAAATTCCACGGTGAAGCAACTGCCTTCGCCCTCCTTACTGTCAACACGGATGCTTGCCTGATGAAGCTCAACCAATTCTTTAACCAACGACAGTCCGATACCCGAACTTTGTTGGTTAAACAGATTCTTGTCCAGCAGATTCTCAAAACGCACAAAGAGGGAAGCCTTCTTGCTCTCAGAGATACCGATACCCTGATCTTGTACCCCTACAGCCACACTATTCTCATTCTCATGAATAAACAAAGTAATCATTTTACCTTGCGGCGTATATTTAAAGGCATTGGAAAGCAAATTGAAAACAATCTTCTCCAACTTATCCGTATCCACCCACAACTTTAAAGAAGGCTTTTCACTCTCAAAAAGGAAATCGATATGATGGTCTTCCGCCAAAGATTCAAAATTATCCATAAGTTGATGAACGAATGGCACGATATCTATCTGCTCGATGCGCAACCTCATCTTATTCTTCTGAATCTTTCTGAAGTCCAGAATCTGATTTACCAAGCGGAGCATACGGTCGGTATTTCGCTCCACTATCCGTAACTGCTCGCGTACATCATCGCTCAGGCCGGCTGTTTTCAATACATATTCCACCGGACCGGCAATCAGGGTCAAAGGCGTGCGCAGTTCATGAGAAATATTGGTAAAGAAACGCAGCTTTATATCCGACACCTGCTGTTCTACCGACACTTCATGTTTCAATCTGTAAATGGTGAACAAGATATAAACACCGGCAAGCAATATACAGAGAAAAGCCAACACATACAGCACCATAGCCCAGGGAGTCTCCCAAAACGACGGAAGGATAGTGAGCTGCATACTCCGTTCATTCTCCACCCAGACCCCGTCACTGTTGGTTGATTTCACCCAAAAGACATAATCCCCTTTCGGCAGGTTCGTATAGGTAGCCGTACGCTGTTTACCCACATAGTTCCATCCTTTGTCAAATCCTTCAAGCCGGTAAGCGTAACGGATATTTTCCGGATAAACCCAATCAAGTGCGGCAAAAGAAAATGTCACAATATTTTCTTTATGGGAAAGAACCAAATGCCCTGTATTGTTCAAAGCCTGCGGCAGGATGCCCCCTTCCACTCCGGGAGCAACTTCCTGATTCGATATTTTCAGTCCGGAAAACAAGACAGGCGGCACATAATCACTTTTACTGATTTCCTCGGGGTTAAAATAAACGACTCCGTTACTGGTCCCAAACAGCATAGTCCGCGAACTCAGATTGAGGGAAGTACTTTCTTCAAAACGCAGTTTATCACCAAAATCACGTTCGTTGTAATTTTCAAAGCGCTGTTCGGCAGGCAGGAACTTGCTCAATCCGCTTTCCGTGCTCATCCACAAGTTGCCGTTATCATCTTCTTCTATCGACAACAGGATATCCGACAGCAAGCCGTCCTGAATGGTATAAGATTTGAAGACTGCATTCCCCTGCTCATCCATGGAAACCAGTTGGTTAAGACCACCGCCAAAGGTAGCCACATAGACATTTCCGTCCCTTGTAGTGAGAATGCGATACACGTTGCTGCTACTCAAACAGTTCATATCACCCGGCACAGGAGCATAAAGATGAAATTTAATGGATTCCGGCTCTCTGAAATCTTCCTTAAAACACAAAGCTCCATCCGTGCCACTCACCCATATATTCCCTTTCCGGTCTGAAGTGATATGGCGTAACCTGTAAAAACGGTCTGTCGGAAAGCCTTTCAGGTTATTGCGGTTGTTGATAAAGATATAGTTTCCTTCGGGGGTACGGTCGATGTAGTTAAGCCCGCCGCCGAAAGTAGCCACTCAGATGCGGCCATGCTTATCTTCGTGCAGCCAATAAGCACTGTTATGGCTCAGACTATAAATATCATCCTCATTATATTCAAAGCGGATTAACTTATATCCGCCCCCATCCGGTTGTGCCAGAACGACTCCTTTTCCCTTGGTAGCAATCCATATATTCCCTTTCGAATCCTGCATGATATGATAGGCCACCCCGCTCAGCGGCTGTCCGTTCTTTGCTATCATTCCCCCTTCAGTCAAATACCCCAAATAAGAGAATTCATTGGTATATACTTCTATCTTACCGTCTCTTTTAGACATCCAGATGCGATGTTCACTATCCTCAAACAAGGCACGCACCGTATTGGAATTCAAGTCATAACTACGTCCGGCATGAGGATACAAATGAAACTGGCGCCCATAGAACGTTACCTTTTCCAGCCCTTTGGAGTGAGTGCTCAACCATAAATTGCCTTGCTTGTCCGAAAGCATGGAGTGCAGTTTATTGGAGAAACGCCATGCTGGTACATTCGGGTCATTATAAAACGGAAGCAACTTATCAGCCTGACGATCATACCATGACAACCCTCCGCCTTGCGGGTGCACCCACAAATTGCCATTCATATCCTCACAGATATGAAAAGCCGGATAAGACCGTTCGGCTCCCTGAGGCTCCACCTTCATTTTATCTTGCTTAAACACACCGGTAAAGGGATTGAAATGGCAGACCTCCCCCCACACTGTCATCTCAAACCAAGCCTGCTGCTTACTGTCCACATACACAGAATGGATATCATCGGATGGAAATGCGGGGCAATTGGACTTGTTGTAGACTTTACTCTCTTTTGTTTCCGCATTATACACTACCAACCCCTGACTGCGTGTGGTAACCAGCAGTCCCAGTCCTTCTATCTCATTGATGGAAACAATCTTATCTTTCAGCGGCAGCTCCCAGAGCCGAAAAATATCATTCTCCAGCGAGTAACACCAAATGCGTCCTTTATCTGAGCCGAAATAGATTTCATCCCCATACGTGCAACACGTATAGAACGCCTGGTTCGCCTCTTCATTCCCCATCCGGGAATTTACAAAATAAGTGGCAGGTTTTTCATTGTCACCGCCCACTTTCATCAGTCCGTTGGAAGTAAGCAACCACTCCTGCTGCTTTCTATCTTTATATATATTATGTACGCGCGCGTTAAATCCGCCCTCTCCCTGCCCGCGTGTGGCATACAGTCGGGTCGTGAGACTAAAATCTTCGGGATTTGTTTTCACACGGATAGCACCTTCCGACTCCAACGGCATCCACACCACACCATCGGACAAGATTTTGATATCCGTACACCTCATCCCCTCTCCCTTTTCGTCGGCCGGAACCGATTCAAATCTTTCAGTCTTTTGGTCGAAACGGAAAGCATGATTGTCATAGGTCAGTACCCAGATATAATTATATGGGTCTACCTTCATGACATCCACACGATTGTTGGTCAAAGCTATTTTATTGCCTTGGCGAGCCTTGTAGATTTTAAAATCATAACCATCAAACTTATTTATACCGTCCCAAGTAGAGAACCACAAAACGCCATTATAATCTTGAACCATGCTCATAACGGAATTTTGCGACAATCCATCCTCCGAAGAATAATGAGTAAAAACACAATTGGGCTGGGCATTCGTATTCAATGCCAGAAAGACCAATGCCAAAATCAGGAACAAGTGTTTTTTCATGTAACAGATACTCAATAAAATAATGTTTCAAAAATACATAAAAAACAGCATATCCGACAAGAATAAGGGCATAAAATCGTCATCTTTTCAAATCAGTCAGCAATGTATTACCGTTCTTTGCCGGATTCCATCCATCCTCTCCTGCCAATATCCGGTCTGCACCATACTTTTTTATCTCTTTCAACTGTTTGCCAAAAGATGCGCGTCCTTTTGTATACGCCCCCTCTCCCCTATTTTCATATTCAGCATAAAATACTGTTTTCTCGGCTTCTTTCTTATTCCAGTTGTTCCAACCTTCGGGAGCAATATGCTTTCCCAACTCACAATGTATGAAAACCGCCTGTGCATAAGGTCGCCACGGACGAGACAGATACACCTTCCGCGCCCCGTCACTTCCGGTCAGCCTGCAACCGACAAACACATAGCCATAACTCTTCCCTTTATCTGTGGCAGGAGCCGTCACATATCCGTCTGCCAAACTATGAATGACACAATCCTTGAAAAGAGCAGTCGACCACCCGAAGATAAAATCCACCGTACCTTCTATATAGCAATACTCGTAGAACTGTCGACTCGACTTGCCGTAAGTATAAAGCGTATCCTGATTGCCCAGAAAGCGGCAATTCTTAAAATAGGCGCGATCACCGCTGACAAAACAGGCCACAGCCTGCCCCACCCGTCCGGCAGTATTCTCAAAAATCAGATTCTCGGCATAAAAGTCCGGTGCATAAATATAGCAAGTGGACGAACCGGAAGTAGACATCTCCTCGCCAAAACAATTCAGGCGGGAAGCATAATCGTCATTCGTCAACACAGCTCCCGACTCCCCTATCAGCGAAATATTAATCTTACTCGCGGGTATTATCACCTTTTCCTTATAGACTCCTTTACGCACCAAGATAGTAGTACGTCCGGCTTTTCTGAAATCCGGCACAGCATTCACCGCCTCCTGAACGGTAAAAAAGTCACCACTTCCGTCTTTTGCCACAACAAAATCATAATGACGCACATACGGAGCCAGTGCAGGTACCTTTTCGGCAATTACATCCACCGTCAGACCGGCTATTGTGCGTGCGCCATACACATTAAGGTGAGTATTGTCGGCACGCCCTTTAGGACAGGCTGCACAAACCCCTTCGGGAATCCACATAAACAGTTTTTTGGAAGCCTCAGCCCCCAAGCCCTCCACCAAATCATGAGTTATCTTATTCATATCCACAAAAGGAACCTCCAACTCTTCAGCCACCCTACGCGGAGAATCCAAATACTTTCCATGTGTATCTACCAAAACATTTCCTTCCTCTGCCATCGTATCTTTAGACATATCTTTGCGCATATCATCCTCTGCCACAGCATGTTCGTTATGACCAAAGCTACGCCTGACAATGGAATTAAACAATACAGGGATACCTCCCTTTTCTCTTGTTTCCTTCACAAAACGACGCAAATTATCATCAAAAGTCGTTCCGGGCTCTGTATGACGCGCCGAATCCGCCTTTTCATCATTATGTCCGAATTGGATAAAAACATAATCCCCCGGTTTTATTTTATCAAGCACGACAGCCCACCGCCCCTCGTCAATGAAACTTTTGGAGCTGCGGCCGTTCACGGCATGATTGTCCACGTGCACCTCTTCACTGAAAAAGCCTCCGAGCACATGTCCCCAGCCACGCTCCCGGTTTCCTCCGTTCAAAGACTTATTGGCCATCGTGGAATCACCAATCATAAAAATAGTCACTGTCCTGTCGGTAGTAAATGCCGAAAAGACAAACAAGGCAATAAACGCCATCCATAATTTTGCTTTCATCGTTCCTATCTTTTGTGTATCTGTTTTATATGCTTATCAAAAAACTCCAGCACTTCCTCCTGTACTTCTCTGCTACAGAAATGCGGCAAATCATAAAACTTAGTTACCAGCATCTGTCCGGCCTCCCTGCTTTCCCACACTTCCCTCATGGTGGCAAAAGCCTTTCTTCCCCCTTCCACCGGAAAAAGTTTATCCTTCAATCCATTGATAAACAACATCGGTTTGGGGCAGGCAATGGAAGCCACGTGCGGATAATCCATCCGGTTTCTGATACCCGGAATAATCATGGCATAGGCAGACCCTCCTTTATTCTGATTGTTGGTGAGTGTCATCAAGCTGTCCGTGGTATTCATCCAGCACACAGCAGCCGCAGCCTTTACCACATCCGTAGCCGCACTTACCATCCATGCACGATGTGCCCCCATCGAAAAGCCCATGGCTCCGACCTTATCCTTATCGACAATAGACAGACTCGCCAGAAACTCGGCACTGCGTATATCATCCCAAGCAATCAATGCTCCCCATGACATTCCCATCTGCAAAAGATTCGCCGCCAGTGCCTGTTGCGACTCATAACGCACCCCTTCCTTTCGTCCGCGCTCTCCCCAGAAAAGGGCATCGACAGCCAGCACCACATACCCTTTCGATGCCAAATAATCACCAACGAACCTGCCGTCATAACATTTTTCAGTCCATCGGTTTGCATCCTCCATCGCCTCCTCATCCACCCCGAAAGGTCTGACTACCTTTTCTTTTCCGATAGAAAAATGCGCTCCATGGTCGTGCAGCAAAAGCACAGCCGGAAAAGGCCCCTTTCCATCGGGAATCAGTAAATAGGCAGGAACACGGGAATAACCGGACACACTGAAAACAATCTTCGCTGCCCGATATCCCCGCCGTTGTTCTTCAGCCGTTGTTTGCATGTCAAAGGGAACTGAAGGCGGAGCCGGTTGCATACAGTCGAGCAAAGTCTTCCGCGCCTCTTTACGCCACACCCGAAAATCTTTAATAACGGAATTCCCCCATGCCATAGGGTAAGTAAGATTCTGCTTCATCCGACAGTAAAAGAGAGGCATATCTTTCTCGGTTTCGTATCCGGGATTTTCTCCCACAGGCTTTCCTTCTTGCGCCAAGAGTATACAAGGGAACATGATAAACCGGCATATACAGAGTAATATCTTCTTCATTGTGTCTTTCACATTTATGAGACACAAAATAAGCTATTCCAAAGGGAAAAGACTGCCAATAATTGTTCTTTTCCTCGTATTTTTTATTCAAATGTATATGGCACCTACGAACAATATATATAAGCAATCATCTATCACAAGATAAAACATTTACTTGGGGCAAACCCATTGGTTATATGTTCATTTTGTAAAATATATGGGCTTGCCTCATTGATTATCAGCTTTAGAAATTGGAGTGCAAAAATTCCACCACAAACCGCAGAATTTCCAAGAAAGCCACTACCTTTGTACTCAGCAAGCGTTCTGTAACATCCATGCAGAAATGCCCTATCAGTCAACACGTTGTATCTGATAGCGGACATTCCACAAAATAGCTGAAAGAAAGAGATACAATACGTATATGCAAAACAGCTGAAAAGATTATCCCAAAAGTAACTGAGGCAATGAAGGGGATGGCAAGAACTGGCAGTACAGTTAGGTATTTCTAAAAGAGAAATGGATGTGTTTGCCAGAACGTTGGATAAACAGTGTAAGGGATGAGCATAAAAGTCATTATTTATAATCAATCTGTAACCAAATAAAACAATCCACAGATATGAAAACAAGAAGTAATACCTTTTTAATAGCAAGTGAAATGGCATGGGAACCTGCCGGCGAAGGAATCGTACGCCAAGTGATGGGATACGACGGACAAGTGATGATGGTAAAAGTAAAGTTCGAAAAAGGAGCATGCGGCTCTCCACATTCCCATTATCATACCCAGACTACCTTCGTGGAAAGTGGGAAATTTGAATTTACCGTTGGCAATGAAAAGAAGATAGTGGAAGCAGGTGACGGCATTTACATGGAACCGGATGTGCCGCACGGATGCATTTGCTTGGAAGCAGGAATATTGATAGACTGTTTCAGTCCGACGAGGGCCGATTTCTTGGGAAAAGTTCCAGAATAAGAATATAGTTAGAGATAACTAAAATCAGCTACAAAAGTCCGTGGCAAGTATCGGGTGTAATGTCGGCTCTCGACTATTCCCATAAATGTCTTGCCATACAATGACTGAATCCACAAAAAACAACAGTCTTTTTCGCCCTACAAGCGGAAAAGCTGTCTCTTCCTTCTTCCTTTCATTAGTCGTTGAAACGCCCTACCAGTGGGGGTTCCGGTAGTGAACGGACATCCCGTCACCGCCCCTTCAGCTTCCTTTCATCTGTAAAACTTCTTCCGGCTTTAATTTTTTCGATAACGCTTTACGGTAGGGGCGGACCCATGTGTCCGCCCAATGACCCCAATAACTTAAAGTGAACCGTTCTCGGGCAGACACATGGGTCTGCCCCTACAGAAAACGGCAGGCTAAAAAGATGAGTACACAGGGAATTGCTGAAGGCAGATTGTGAAGGGACTCGGAAAGCGCGGCTGAAGGGAGGATGAGGGAATGTTCCATCATTCTTAACCGATTGATTATGTGAGTGTTTTAATTAAAATGTAAGGATGAACGGAAAAGAAGGACGACCGACTTAATGAGGGGATGATGCAATCTGCCCCTACATGAAAAACATACCGAGCTTTATTAAAAAGATGCCGAGCTTTTCTGAAAACACAAC
>NZ_JADNRM010000026.1 GCF_021730445.1 Phocaeicola faecalis
ATTACTAATACAAGCTTACAATATGTCAACCTTCTTCAGGTGGCTATAGCGTGAGGGTTCCACCTCTTCCCATTCCGAACAGAGAAGTTAAGCCTCACCACGCCGATGGTACTGCGTAACAGTGGGAGAGTAGGTAGCTGCCGTTTTAATGAAAGCCTCCGGTTTTATGAACTGGGGGCTTTTTTATTTTTCTCCTCCTTTTTTTAGTAGGAGGAGAGGCTTTTCATATAGCTTGGAATGGGGGAAAATTACATTCTGCTCATCTGTATGATATCGATTAAAATAGGTCGTAATCCACTTACAAAACATTCTACAGCGATAACCATCAGAATAAGTCCCATGAGGCGCATCATTACATTGTTTCCTGTTTCTCCTAGAATATTGACCAATCGTGTTGAAGCTCTTAATATAAGGTAGGTAATGAAATAAATCAAAGCAATCATTCCTACTAATATGCCCTTCATAGTCCATGTATTAGCATCATCCATTAACATGATGCCATTCGCAATCGCGCCCGGACCACATAGCATAGGAATGGAAAGGGGAGTAATGGAAATATCATTTGCATAGGTTTTGATTTCTTCATCCTTTAGCTTTGTATTGGTAAAACGCGCCTGAAGCATATCGTAACCAATCTTTAATATTATAAATCCTGCTGCTATTCGGAAACCATTGGTGGATATACCGAAGAACTTAAAAAGAAATTGCCCGGAGAAAGTAAAGGCAAGAAGGGTTATAAACGAAATGATGGTAGCACGTTTGACGATGTGTTGTCGCTCTTCGTCAGACATTCCTTTAGTCATTGTTAAAAAGACCGGCATGGTACCCAGTGGGTTTGTTAATGTGAAAAATGAAGTAAAGCATAGCAATGCATACGGTAAAAGTGTATCCATGAGTGTTATTTTTTAGGTTATGCGCAAATGTAGTTTTTAATTAGCAGATAGCCCAATAAAGTAATGATATATTTTTGAAAGAAGATTTTTTATATAATAACTTTAGTGCATTTGCTGTATATTGGATTAAATTTTATCTTTGTCTCAGAATCTAACATCATCAAATGAACTACTATTACTTAATAATACTTGTGTATGCATGGTTCTTTGCAGGTGTGCAATCTGTTATTGCACAAGAAAATGTATTGCCGAATCACGAATACTATACAGAGGAATATATTACGAAAATTTATGTTGAGGAGCCCAAACGTGCTTTGGAATTGCTTGATGAAGCGGAGAATTTGAATAGCATGCCCTTGAATATTATAAATGATTTACGTGGCAGGGCTTATCGGAATATGTATATGAATAAATCTGCATTCGTTTATACTCGAAAAGCTTATGTTGCTGATTCTATTCAAGGTACAGATTCGTCTCATTTTTTACAAATGACGATAGATTTGGCTGAAGTTTCATTCTTATTGAGTTGGTTTGAGCAGAGTATGCGATATGCTACAGAGGGAATTGCCCTAGCACGTAAAAACGGAGATAAGAGAGCTGAAGGTAAATTATTATTTTGCTTGGGAGAAAATAAAAAGGTACTTGGCTTTAAAAAGGAAGGGTATGATTATTTTGATCAGGCAATAAATCTGGTAAAAGGAGAGAATGATGTGATTTCCATGCAGATGCTTTCTTATTTTTATGGGTTGAAAATGACTTATCTTCTTTCTGACGGTTGTTATGATAAAGTTCTTTTAATAGGATTGGAGCGTGAGAGCCTGATACATAGAATGGCTGCTTCCAAAGAGTATCCAGATTCATTTATTGATTTGCAATATTCTTATGTATATGTCAAGCTTGCTTATGTAGCATTTAAGATGCAAAAATATGAAGAAGCTGATAATTATTTCAAAAAATATAGTTCAACAAAGGCAGCTTTGACTCCTGACGGTAAATGTGATGCTGCTCCCTATTTGCTTTTGACCAAGCGTTATAAGGAGGTATTGGAAAAATGTGAAGATTTTAAGAATGTTTTGAAAAGTCAAGATACTCTTAATCAACAATATTTAGGTGTTCTCCAAAAAGAAGTAGCAGCCTACGCAGGTCTGAATGACTTTAAGAAAGTGGCGGAATTACGCGAGTCTATTCTTAATATTGTCACTCATATGTATAGAGATGAAGTAAGAAATGCAGCTTTGGAGTTGGATGCAGTTTATAAGGTGAACGAAAGGGATAAACAGATAGCGAAGCAGGACTTTCGATTAAAGATGCATACCATATTTCTTTTTTTTGCAATCGGGTTTATTTTATTGATGTCTTTTTTCCTTTGGAAAAGCTGGAAGTATAATCGTACTATCAAATCTAAAAATAAGGTGCTTGTACGCCTTATAAATGAACAGTTATCTCTAAAAGAGAATGCTGAGATTGCGCCTGCGCCTTTATCGGATGAAAACCGGGAGGGGGAAACTTTATCAGAAAATGGTATGGAGAGGGAAGAAAATAGAGTATTGTTTAATAAATTGAATGAAACTATTCTTCATGAGAAATTATATTTGTTACCCAATTTATCGAGGGATGATTTGGCGAGAATCGTACATTTGAACTATGCTCGTTTTGCCAGAATGATAAAAGAAAATACAGGTGGCAACTTAAGTGGATATATAAATAATTTGCGCTTGAACCATGCTATTCAGTTGTTGAATGAGCATCCCAATTATACGATGAAGGCGATAGCGGAAGATTCTGGTTTCAACAGTATGCCTACTTTTAATAATCTGTTTAAGAAAAGAACAGGAATGACTCCTTTTGAATTTAAAAGTGCACAAAAAGAATAGAATATATAATAGATTGATTATCAATGCGAAAAAACTATTATTTATATCTTCTGAACAAATCTTTATAAATAGAATGTTTCTCTAAATATATTTTTCGTATATGATTGTTTTTTTTGCATCGAAAACTATGTATAACGTTATTAGATGTAGAAAATGAATTATGTGGTATATCTGAGCCTATTATTAATATTCTTCTTAATTATAATTTTTATTTATTTTGCTAAAGCATATCGAAGATATCGTTCCGAATTGGATAGAACGTTGCTTGAATATCATTCTTATGTAGTAAAAATGGATGAATTGGAGAAAGAAAATATCCAATTAAGGCGCGAGTTGGCTACAGAGAAGAATACTGCAAAAGAAAGGGAAGAAAAATCAAATCAGCTTAAAGCTGCTTTCTTGGCTAATATAAGTCATGAGATACGCACTCCTCTGAATGCCATTGTCGGGTTCTCTAATCTATTGATAGAGTCAAGAGATGCTTCAGAGCGGAAGCAATATTCACAAATAATCAATGCAAACAATGAATTATTGCTTAATCTTGTTGATAATATATTGGATTTAGCAAAGATTGAATCCGGTTATGTCTGTTTACATGTTTCGTCTTTTAATCTTTCAGAACTTATGAGGGAGATTGCTATGAAATGTGAATCCAGAGTGAATGATAAGGTAAAAGTTATTGTTAAAAAGCCGGAGAATGATTATTGGGCTGAATTGGACAAGAAGCGTGTTACACAGATTCTAGAGCATTTTGTAATGAATGCATTAAAGTATACTTCGCAGGGACATATTAAAATTACTTATGAGGTGAAGGAGACAGCAGTTATGCTAAGCGTTACAGATACCGGTTGTGGAATTCCTTCTAATAAATTGAATAAGGTGTTTGACCGTTTTGAAAAGGTGGACTCTTTTGTTCAGGGAATCGGCATCGGATTGTCTATTTGCAAATCGATGGTAGAACAAATGGGAGGCCGTATAGGGGTTGAATCGGAGCTAAATGTAGGAAGTAAATTCTGGATTGAAGTACCCTGTCATCCTGTTTGCTGCAGTGAGGAGAAAGACAATGCATATTTGATGTCACAGAATTAATGTCCGTGTTCGGGGAGGTAGTCTGAAAAAATAAAACCTCACTAAATTAACATCTAGCGAGGCTTTATTCCTTTTACATGGAATTTGTGCGCCTGATAGGACTCGAACCTACACGTCTCACGACACCAGATCCTAAGTCTGGCGCGGCTACCAATTACGCCACAGGCGCGGCAATCCTTTCGGTAAGCGGTTGCAAAGGTAATGCTTACTTCTGAAATAACCAAATTATTTTATCATAAAATGCATATAATCCTTTATCGTTCGTGATTGTGTAAATATTCACGTGCAGTTTCAATAATAGTATCAATTCCTTTGTTGTAATCTTCGGAGGTGATATCCACTTTTTTATCCGGTTTAATACCGAACTCCAAATGTTTCATGTTCGGGTCATACATCGGGCTTGCAGAGAAGCGGACAGACCAACCATTGGGGAGCTCGGAAGAGAAGGGGAGACCTGAACCGCCACCGGTTTTGTCGCCGATGACGGTGACTCTGTCTAATTGTTTCATGCGGTTTACAAAATCATTGGTGGCACTATATGACCGGCGATTGGTCAATATGACGGTATGTTTCTGCCAACGTACACGATCCATAGGTGGCTCAAGATATACGGCTTCGGGGGTGGAGAACTCATTATGACCGGGGCCGGTTTTGTAGGACATATAGCCTATCAGTTTTTTTTCGTTGGTAAAGCGTTCTGCCAGTTTCTCGGCAGTAGTGAGGTTGCCTCCTCCGTTATTGCGGACGTCAAGGATTAAGCCGTTGCAGATGGCCAATTTGCTGAGAATTTGATCCAGATTGCCGGAACCGATGCCCGACTGGAAACTTCCACAATATACATAGGCTATATTATCTTCTAAAATCTGATATTTAAGTCCTGAGGCAGTATTATAATCCTTTCCTAAATAGCGACTTTGGATGCTATCATCAAAATTGCGCGGATAACTGTCATACCACTCCCGATATTGGGAGGTACGATCTTTTGAAACCAGATTGACATGTCCGTCCCGCAGTTCATTTAGCATTTCCGATAAAACATCGAAGAGTTGTTCATTACTCATGCCGGGAGTGAGCCGATTCTTATAGTCGGAATGGATTTTATTCCAATCTAATCCGTATTCCTGATTCTTATATTCTAGAAAGCAATAGTGTTCGTCAATGGTTTTCCATAAAGCTTCGAAGTTTCCATCGGGAGAATCATTGAAAGTATCTTCGGTGATGCAGGAAGTGCCTGAGAGAAGCATCAGGAGGAAGATAGCAAGGTGTTTGAATATTTTCTTTATCATATACAGTTTAATATGGGCTGACCTTTGGGGGCATTCCTACTTTATTTTTGTTTTTTATCAGATAGAAATTCTTCACAAAGCCCAGCATGAATACATGAGACCAAGTGTGACTTTTCAAGTGATTGACTTTGGCCTGCTGAATATCACAAATATATCCTGCCCGCACATTCATGTTGCCTATAGGAAAGTCGAGTGTGAGCAGTTGGCGAAGTGCCGGTTGATTGTGCAAAGAGGTGAAAAGAATATTTTTTCCTCCATGCTTCAAATTGAAAATCTCATAATAAGATTGTCCATATTCAGGTGAAAACATAAGTCCCATCAAAGGCACGTTGGCCTGATAACGTGCTATCAGGGGATAGTTACCGATGTGAAAACGGTAGATAACCATGCCGGAGCCTGCAATATTCACATACGCTTTGGCTTGTGCGGGATTGTTGGAGTTTCTTGTGTTATATACAAATCCTCCGTTCAAGTCAATCATGGGACCGGCAAGGATTTTCAGGCTTTCTGTCAGCTTGAACTGATAGTGCCAAGCATAATTCCAGTTGATTAGTCCTGCCAGTTCACTGCCTGTTTCGGCTTTATTGTCTGTCAGTGACAGATTAATCTGAAATAGACTTTGTGCAGATACGTTGCCGTCCAGTAGTTTGGTCATTCTCATACTTTCTCTCAGGATGCGAATCTCAGGACCGGTATATTCTACCGGAGAGAGATAGGTGTCGAGGATATTAGTATACCCTGCTCCATAGAGGGTAGCCCGCATGACGTATCGGTTTGCCTGCAGACTGTCTTCTTGTGCTTTAGTCCCAAGAACAGAGAGCGATAGCAACAATAATAAGATGATTCTTTTCATGGATTAAAATAGTTTCATTTGACCGGTTATCTCATCTATGATATCCGACTCACTTTTACCATGGTCAGGGTCTTCTATCATTGTCTCTTCGTTATTGTCGTTATTATCTTCTTCGTTGTCTCCTTCGTTATCTTCTTCTGCAAAAGTGGATTCGTCGGGGAAACGGACAGGGGGCAGCTCGTTGATGGATTCCACTGCATACGTGGTTATTCGTTTTCCTTTCGCTTTATAGCTTTTTACACCGATAAACTCTTCGACATCAATTTCCAGAGCTTCGCGGAAGCTATCGTGACCGCCAAAGATGATTTGTACGCGCGGATAGACGATGCTGGTCAACAGAATCAGGCGGCTGTCTTTGTTTTCGCCTAGGTAGTTGAGCTTCTTGGAACTCGCTTCAAAGGTGAATCGCTTTAAATAAGGATAGCCTTGTTGGTCAGCGTCATAGAGTGCTGCCGACCAGACTTTGTTGGCGTCGAATTTTTCAATTACACGGATTCCCGGGTCATAATGATTGTTCAAGTCAAAGTTAGTGGTATAGAACTCTCCGTTGTCCTGAACTATCAAAATGAGGTCATCGCTTTGGAATTCTCCAAGGTATTGGCCGCGCTCGTCATAATTCAGGCGTAGGACGTCATGGTCAAACCACACTTTGCGCCCTCCCAGAGTAGAACCGCCACGCTGCTTCAAGGCTATTTTATGTACCTCATATTTGCTCAGGATATTACCCATGGACTGGCGTCCCTTGATATTGATATCACTGAAATCTTTTTCATAGATTATCTTCTTGATGCGCGGATTCGGCTTGAGTGTTATCTTGATGACTTCCGCTTCGCCGTTGGGGTTAGCCGTGAAATAGATGATACGCGAACCGGGAGTTCCCTGAGTCACATCATATTCGCGGTCACGGGTAATGGAAGTGATATTGAACCGCTTTATATAATGGAATCCGTCTTTTCCATCGCGATATACCACATTGTAGATGGTGCGCTTGTCGTTCTTTTTGAAAACGTTTACGTATAATACGTTTTTACCGATAAACATCTTGTCGGCTACACGGACCACTTTGTATTTTCCGTCTTTATAGAAAATAATCACATCATCAATATCCGAGCAATTGGCCACAAACTCATCTTTCTTCAGGCTTGTGCCGATGAAGCCCTCCTCGCGGTTGATATAGAGCTTCTCGTTGGCTTCGACTACTTTTGCTGCCTCTATGGTATCAAAATTGCGCAGTTCTGTGCGTCTCGGATAATTTTTGCCATATTTTTCTTTCAGCATTTCATACCAATTGATGGTGTAATCGACGATATGTGCAAGTTTATCATTAATGTCTTCTATCTCTTCTTTGATGCGGGCGATGTTTTCATCCGCCTTGTCTTTATTGAATTTTAGGATACGCGCCATTTTGATTTCCAACAATTTCAGGATGTCCTCTTTGGTCACTTCCCGGATGAATTGCGGATAGAATGGAGTCAAACGCTCGTCAATGTGTGCACAAGCGGCATCCATGTCTTCAGATTGTTCGAACTTTACGTCTTTGTAAATACGTTCTTCGATGAATATCTTTTCAAGAGAAGCAAAATGAAGATTCTCCAGAAGTTCGCCTTTGCGTATTTCCAGTTCCTGGCGAAGTAGCGACAATGTATTGTTCACTGATTTTTTCAATACGTCACTGACAGTGAGGAAGTGCGGTTTGCGTGCATCAATCACGCAGCAGTTGGGCGATATGCTGACCTCACAGTCTGTAAATGCATATAAGGCATCCAGTGTTTTGTCGGAAGATACTCCGGGAGCGAGGTGTACCAATATTTCTACTTTTTCTGCCGTGTTATCATCTACCTTACGGACTTTTATCTTCCCTTTTTCAACAGCTTTCAAGATGGATTCTATCAGTGACGAGGTTGTTTTTCCATACGGAATTTCCGTAATGGCCAGCGTCTTGTTGTCCAACTTATTTATTTTAGCGCGTACTTTCACCACCCCGCCACGCTCTCCGTCATTATAACGGGATACATCGATAGAACCTCCGGTTTGGAAATCAGGGTATAGTTTAAACTCTTCTTCGCGCAGATAGGCGATAGACGCATTGCATAAATCGTTAAAGTTATGCGGAAGAATCTTTGAAGAAAGCCCTACGGCAATGCCTTCCACTCCCTGAGCGAGAAGAAGTGGAAACTTGACCGGTAGTGTGATAGGCTCTTTGTTCCGACCATCGTATGAAGATTGCCATTCGGTGGTTTTGGGGTTAAAGACCACGTCAAGGGCAAACTTTGAAAGTCGGGCTTCAATGTAACGGGGAGCTGCTGCACCGTCGCCGGTCAGAATGTTGCCCCAGTTTCCCTGGCAGTCAATCAACAAGTCCTTTTGTCCTAATTGCACCAGTGCGTCACCGATAGAAGCGTCACCGTGAGGATGGAACTGCATGGTGTGGCCTACAATGTTGGCCACTTTGTTATAACGCCCGTCATCCAATCGCTTCATGCTGTGAAGGATACGTCTTTGAACCGGTTTAAGCCCGTCATTGATATGAGGAACGGCACGTTCCAAGATGACATAAGAAGCATAATCCAAGAACCAGTTTTGATACATGCCACTTAATTGGTGCTTGACAGATTCATTCTTGGTATCTGCAGGCCGATAGTCTGAATGTTGGTTTTCCACTACGGGAGTATTTTCATCGTTCTGTTCTTCTTTATCGATAATATCTTCGCTCATATATATTTAAATTCCTTAATGTTCTGCTGATATGCACGCAAAAATACGATTTTTATTGAAAAAAATCATTTACTTTGCACATTATTTCGTCCTAATTAAGGGACGACAACAGGAAAAACAACAAAAGTGTAAGAATAAACATAAAAGGAAAATGGCACAAGAAGATGTTTTTAAGAAATTAGTTTCTCACTGTAAAGAGTATGGTTTTGTATTTCCGTCAAGCGATATTTATGACGGATTAGGTGCTGTCTATGATTACGGTCAGATGGGAGTAGAGTTGAAGAATAACATCAAACAATATTGGTGGCAGAGCATGGTTTTATTGCACGAAAATATTGTAGGTATTGATTCGGCAATCTTTATGCACCCTACTATCTGGAAAGCATCGGGACACGTTGATGCTTTCAATGATCCCTTGATTGATAACCGCGACTCGAAGAAACGCTATCGTGCCGATGTCTTGATTGAAGATCAACTGGCTAAATACGACGATAAGATAAATAAAGAAGTAGCCAAAGCTGCCAAGAAATTCGGAGAAGCTTTTGATGAAGCTCAGTTCCGCAGCACCAATGCGCGTGTGCTGGAGCATCAGGCTAAACGCGATGCGCTCCACGAACGTTTTGCAAAAGCATTAAATGATAATGATTTGAATGAACTCCGCCAGATTATTTTGGATGAGGAAATCGTTTGTCCTATTTCGGGTACAAAGAACTGGACAGAAGTGCGTCAGTTCAATCTGATGTTTACTACCGAAATGGGTTCTACTGCTGATGGTTCAATGAAGATTTACCTTCGTCCTGAAACGGCACAGGGTATTTTTGTGAATTATCTTAATGTGCAGAAGACAGGCCGTATGAAGATACCTTTCGGTATTGCCCAGATTGGTAAGGCGTTCCGTAACGAAATCGTTGCCCGTCAGTTTATCTTCCGTATGCGTGAGTTTGAACAGATGGAGATGCAATTCTTTGTAAAACCGGGTACCGAACTTGATTGGTTTAAGACATGGAAGGCAACTCGCTTGAAATGGCATAAAGCATTAGGATTTGGCGATGACCATTATCGTTATCACGACCATGATAAATTGGCTCATTATGCTAATGCTGCAACGGATATTGAATTCCTGATGCCTTTCGGATTTAAGGAAGTGGAGGGTATTCATAGCCGTACTAATTTTGACTTAAGCCAGCACGAGAAATTCTCGGGTAAAAGCATCAAATATTTCGACCCGGAATTGAACGAAAGTTATACTCCGTATGTTATTGAAACATCGATTGGTGTAGACCGTATGTTCCTGAGCATCATGAGTGCTGCTTATACAGAAGAAAAGTTGGAAAATGGCGAAACTCGTGTCGTTCTGAAATTGCCTGCAGCATTGGCACCGGTAAAATTGGCTGTTATGCCGCTGGTTAAGAAGGATGGCTTGCCTGAAAAAGCGCGTGAAATCATGGATAATTTGAAGTTCCATTTCCATTGTCAATACGATGAAAAGGACAGCATCGGTAAGCGTTATCGCCGTCAAGATGCTATCGGTACTCCTTATTGTATTACGGTGGATCATCAGACACTCGAAGATAATTGTGTGACATTGCGCAACCGCGATACTATGCAGCAGGAACGTGTCGCTATTTCGGAACTGAACAATATCATTGCCGATAAAGTAAGTATAACAAGTCTGTTGAAGACTCTGCAATAATTAATAATGTATGAATAAAAGTATTCTTTGGCTGATTAGCCTGTTGTTTGCCGCTTCTTTTGCTGTTGTTTCATGTAGTGAGTCGGATGGTGAAGAAAATCCTTATGCAAACTGGCAGGAACGTAATCAGAAATATTTGGACTCCATTGCGGCTGAGGCAAAAGCGAATCCGGGCGAATGGAAAATCATCCGTTCCTATAAACTTCCTCCTTTGGGCTTGAATGAGCAGGGAAAAGTGAACGAGTATGTTTATTGTAAGATTATAGACAACGGAGAAGGAGAAAGACCTCTGTTTACGGATACTGTGGCGGTTAATTATCGGGGCAAGTTAATAAACGGGACTGTTTTTGACCAAAGCTATAAAGGAGAATTGGATCCGAGCACTGCTGTTCCGGCCGAATTTGCAGTGAGTCAGGTTATCGTTGGGTGGACAACAGCTCTTATGAATATGACCGTAGGCTCCAGATGGGAACTTTATATTCCTTCTGAACTTGCTTATGAAGAAACAGGGAGCGGTTCGATACCGGGCTATTCTACCTTATTTTTTGATGTGGACTTGGTGAAGCTTATTCCTTTGGCATCGAAAGGTAAAAGTGTGGAGCCGGCCTTGGATGCTGAGTGATGTAGGAATCTTTGAATAGAAGATTTGAAGCACGGGAAATATATCAAAGCGTATAAATAGTAAGGGTGTGTTAAAATGACAGTTGCACTGGAATTTTGACACACCTTCTTTATTTGTTTATATAGGCTTGGAAATAAGGATAATCCTGTTGTTTTATTGTTTGATGGGGTGAATGAATACGAATCTGGCTCCTTGTGTGTACGATGTGTCCACCATCACCTTTCCTTGTAACAGTTTGGCTATCAATCGGCAGATGTGTAATCCGAGTCCTGTACCCTGCGCAAATGAGTCCAGCTTCTCAAAACGTTCGAATATGACTTCAGCTTTATCTTTCGGAACACCAATGCCGGTATCCGTTACAGAAAAAATGACCTGTTGCTGAGTTTGGTCAATATCATAGGATAATACAATCTCTCCCTTGTTGGTGAATTTGGCTGCATTGGTTAGGAAGTTGGTAAGCACTTGTTCCACACGGACTGCATCCGTCTGTAAAATAAAGTCCTGGCTGCTCTCTCGAAAATACATCTTGACATCCTTTGGGCAACGATGCTTCACGCTGTCTATGGAGATATTGCACACTGCTTGCAGGGAACAGGGTTGTTTGTTGAGCTTGATTTCGCCTGACTCCATTCGGGCTATATCCAGAACATCTCCCACCAGTGTAAGTAACAATTCGCTGTTACTGCTGATTAATTCCGCATAGTTTGTCCATTCTTCTTGTTGCTCTTGTCTGGCACTTTCGGCCATGATTTCGGTAAAGCCTACTATGGCATTGAGTGGAGTGCGTATCTCATGACTCATGTTTTGGATAAAGAAAGTCTTTAGGCGGTTGGCGCTTTCAGCCTGGTCGCGTGCGGTGGTCAGCTCCTTTTGTGTCTGTAGCAAAGCCGCCTGTTCCTCTTGAAGCTTTTGCTTGGAGTGTTGTAGACTGCGGGCCAGCCGTCGGGTGTGGTAATACAGCCATAATGCAATGGCCAACAGACAGAGTAAGATTGTGATGGCTATAAATGTGATATGAATAATGAGCCGGCCGGAGTCTATTTCGGCTTGCTTCTTTTCCAGTTCCAATTGTGCATTCTCGGTTTTAAGCTCGTTTACATCATAAAGGATTTGCAGCTCTTTGTACTTTTCCGCAGCTTTCAGTTTATTATATTCTTCTAGATAGGCATTGTATTCTGTCGTTGATTGCAGCAGGGTTGCTTTATCATTGACTGCCTTTGCAGCTTCTATTGTAAGTTGCAGCAGTTCCATTTTCTGTTTTCGGTTATGACGGTTGTTATATACTTGTTTTATGATCGGTAAAGCTTGTGCGTATTCTTTTTTGGCTATTAAATAGTAGATAAGTGGGCGCTGTGACTCCTCGAAATCCTTTGCTACGTTCTTGTTTCGTAAAGTGATATCGATAATTTGTTGATAGTAATATTCAATTTCTTCGGGAGAAAGGCCCGGATAATTTCTGAGTATACGCCTATAGCAATTGTAATACGCAATATCATAATTTCTGAATATACGGCCTTTGCTTTTATACTCGTGTTCCAGGTGATGTATGATTTTTATCAATTCTTTATCAGCTTCAATTGCTTTTTGATATTGATGATTTTGAGTGTAAATGATAGCCAGTTGTGTATAGTAAAAGTTAGGTAAGACTTTTCTTCCGTCAGCCGGCAGTTTATTGATAAGTATATGCAGTTTTTCCAGATATTCGGTATAGAGTTCGCCTGTTGTAGAATGGGATAGGTAGAGGCATAAAGTATAGAGTTGCTTTATTTCATCATACAGGTTGGACTGTTGCACTCCTTGTTGATACTCTTTTATGAGTCTTTGTAATGTTTGGATTTTCTCCGCTTCGGGAGCGGTGCGGGTTTTCAGGGAGACTCTGTTTATTTCAATAAAGGTAATGGCTTCGTCTCTTTCATTGCTTTGCGGAAGGGCTTGAGTGTTTTGAAGACATACGTTCATCAATGAATCATTATTTGTATTCATGTTGCAGTAGGTGCGGAGCACATCCAGTTCGGTAGATACGTCATTGGCTCTTGCGGCGGTTGAAAACAAGAGTGCGATGGCTTCGATTCTGTTGCCTTTGCTGGTAGAGATGTCGAACAGGTGATAAAGGATAGGGATACTGTCTTGAGGGGTCTTCACTAAGGAAAGTTCATGCACAAGACTATCTTTCACAGCATTCAGGTTTGCTGCGGTCATAGTAGAAAGACAACACGCTACTATAAAAAATAATATAACCTTTACCCTTCCCAACAAGTTTTATTATACTTGTACAAAGATAAAGATTATATTAAAGTTTAAAAGGATATTTCGAGAAAAAATATCTTATCCGATATTTTTCACTTTTATCAGGTATTCTGCAATCTGTACAGCGTTCAGTGCCGCACCCTTCTTGATTTGGTCGCCTACAATCCAGAAGGTCAGTCCATTTTCATTGGCCAAGTCTTTGCGGATGCGGCCAACGTAAACAGGATCTTTACCTGCCAGGAACAAAGGCATGGGGTATTCTTTCTTTTCAGGATTATCCATCAATACCAAGCCTTCTCCTTTGGCGAATGCTTCGCGGGCTTCTTCCGGTGAGATGGGACGTTCTGTTTCCACCCAGATACTTTCGGAGTGAGAGCGGAGTGCGGGAACGCGTACACACATTGCGCTGACTTGAATGTCTGAGTGCATAATTTTGCGTGTTTCGTTGAACATCTTCATTTCTTCCTTGGTATATCCGTTATCTGTAAAGACATCAATTTGGGGAATCAGATTGAATGCCAGTTGATAAGCAAATTTATCAACGGTAACAGGCTCATTGGCCAATACCTGACGATATTGTTCATATAATTCGTCCATCGCGGCTGCACCTGCTCCGCTGGCAGCTTGATAAGTAGCGACATGCACACGTTTTATGTGTGAAAGGTTTTCGATGGCTTTCAGGGCAACTACCATTTGGATGGTTGTACAGTTGGGGTTGGCTATCACATTACGTGGACGGTTTAATGCGTCTTCCGGGTTCACTTCAGGCACAACCAAAGGTACATCTTCATCCATACGGTATGCGCTGGAGTTGTCGATTAATACGGCGCCATGCTTGGTGATGGTCTCACAATATTCTTTAGTGGTTCCGGCACCGGCTGATGTGAAAGCGATGTCAACACCTTTAAAGTCATCGTTGTGCTGAAGGAGTTTCACTTCTATCTCTTTACCGCGGAAAGTGTATTTTCGTCCTGCACTGCGTGAAGAACCGAACAACACCAACTCATCCAACGGGAAGTTTCTTTCATCGAGCACACGCAGGAACTCTTGTCCTACAGCTCCGCTCGCACCAACAATTGCTACTTTCATTTTGCTTTTTCCTTTTATAAATTAGTAATACTTTATCTTTTTACCTGCTAAGCGAGCAGGTTCAGATTGCAAAATTAGAACATTTTGGAATATAAATCAGTAAAAAAGAAACTTTTTTCGTAATTTTGTCGATATTATGGTATAACCCTTAAATAAAAGCAATGGAACTATTTGGTTTAGATATACATTTTCCGGTCACTGACCCTACTTGGATATTCTTCCTGGTACTTATTATCATCCTATTTGCTCCTATGATATTGGGGCGTTTGCGCATTCCTCATATCATCGGTATGATTCTTGCCGGTGTATTGGTCGGTAAATATGGCTTTAATATTTTGGAGCGCGATAGCAGTTTCGAGTTATTCGGAAAAGTGGGGTTGTATTATATCATGTTTCTGGCGGGGTTGGAGATGGATATGGACGACTTTAAAAAGAACAGGACAAAGGGACTGGTTTTTGGGCTGTTCACTTTCTTGATACCCATGGTGCTTGGAGTGTGGAGCAGTATGAGTTTACTGGATTACGGTCTTGTCACTTCCGTATTGTTGGCCAGTATGTATGCCAGCCACACTTTGATAGCTTATCCCATCATCAGCCGTTATGGTCTGTCCCGGCAACGTACGGTGAGCATAACGATTGGCGGAACGGCGGTGACTGTTGTGTTGGCCTTGATGGTGCTTGCTGTGATTGGAGGCATGTATAAAGGTGAGGATGTGGGAGGACTGTTCTGGGTCATCTTGTTGGGAAAAGTCTTTGCATTGTTTGGCTTGATTATTTTTCTTATGCCTCGTATCAGCCGATGGTTTTTCAGGAAATACGAAGATGCGGTCATGCAGTTTGTCTTTGTTTTGGCTATGGTGTTCTTGGGGGGGGGACTGATGGAACTGGTAGGAATGGAAGGCATTTTGGGTGCTTTTCTGGCCGGTTTGGTATTGAACCGTTTTGTTCCTCATGTTTCTCCGCTGATGAATCGGCTGGAGTTTGTTGGTAATGCACTTTTCATTCCTTATTTTTTGATTGGCGTAGGAATGATTATTGATGTGCGTTGCCTGTTTACGCAGGGTGAGGCACTTAAGGTGGCAGTTGTCATGACGGTGGTTGCTACATTCAGTAAATGGCTTGCTGCATGGATTACCCAGAAAATATACGGAATGCAGAAGGTGGAGCGTAGCTTGATATTCGGACTGAGCAATGCGCAGGCGGCAGCTACGTTGGCGGCAGTGCTGATTGGACACGAGATTATTATGGAAAACGGAGAGCGTCTGTTGAATGATGATGTCTTGAACGGAACCGTGGTAATGATATTGTTTACCTGTATTATCAGTTCGGTGGTGACAGAGAGGGCGGCACGCAGAATGGTTACACAAGAGAACATGGCCGGCAATGATGATAAGAATAATAAGGAACAAGAACGGGTTCTTATACCGGTGGCAAATCCCGATACAATAGAAGGATTGGTGGGAATGGCTTTGATGATGAGGCATCCTAAACAGAAAGAACCGTTGGTGGCGCTCAGTGTGATAAACGATAATAATGCTTCGGAGACAAAGGAACTGATAGGCAAGCGTAATCTGGAGCGCACGGCAATGGTTGCCGCCGCTGCCGATGCTTCGGTCAAGACGGTGCTTCGTTATGACCTGAATATTGCACAAGGTATTATCCATACGCTGAAAGAATATGCGGTGACGGATGTGGTCATCGGTCTCCATCGGAAGACCAATCTGATGGATTCATTCTTTGGTACGATGACAGAGAATCTGTTGAAAGGCACTCATCGGCAAATTATGATTACCAAGCTGTTGATGCCGGTCAATACGCTTAGACGTATTGTGGTGGCTGTACCCGATAAGGCCGAATATGAGGTCGGATTTATGAAATGGGTGGTGCAGTTGTGTCGCATGGGTAAGTTGTTGGGATGCCGTGTGCATTTCTTTGCCACAGAGGATACTTTGAAACACTTGCGTGCGGTAGTAGAGAAGCAGGAAGCGAATACTTTTACTGAGTTTTCTGTGCTGGAAGAGTGGGATGATTTGTTGCTGCTGACCGGTCAGGTTAATTATGACCATTTGTTTGTTGTGGTTTCCTCCCGTAAGGGGTCTATATCTTATCAGACTTCCTTTGAACGGTTGCCTTCTCAGGTCAGCAAGTATTTTGCGGATAATAGTTTGTTGATTGTGTATCCCGACCAGTTGGGCGACCCGCAAGAGATTGTATCTTTCTCTGATCCGCGCGGGCAGTCGGAAACCCGGGTATATGATAATGTGGGTAAGTGGTTCTATAAATGGTTTAAGAAAGGTGATGAACGAAACTAACATAGAGTGGCAGCAACGTACGGAGTTGTTGTTGGGTAAAGATAAAATGCAGCGTTTGCGGAGTTCCCATGTACTTGTTGTGGGCTTGGGAGGAGTAGGCGCATACGCAGCCGAAATGATATGTCGTGCCGGTGTGGGACAAATGACGATTGTGGATGCCGATACGGTGCAGCCTAGTAATATCAACCGTCAGTTGCCGGCTTTGCATTCCACACAGGGACGGTTGAAGGCGGAAGTTCTGGCGGAACGCTTCAAAGATATCAATCCTGATTTGCAACTGCATGTGTTGGCGGAATATTTAAAAGACGAGCGCATTCCTGAGTTGCTGGATAGTGCCAAGTTTGATTTCGTGGTCGATGCCATTGATACGGTGGCTCCCAAATGTTACCTTATCTATAATGCACTTCAGCGCCGTCTGCCTATTGTGAGCAGTATGGGAGCAGGTGCAAAATCAGATATAACCCAAGTCAGGTTTGCCGATTTGTGGGAAACTTATCACTGTGGCTTGAGCAAGGCGGTGCGAAAGCGTTTGCAGAAAATGGGTATGAAACGTAAGTTACCGGTTGTGTTCAGTACAGAACAGGCCAATGCGGATGCGGTCATTTTGGTCGATGATGAAAAGAACAAGAAGTCTACAGCCGGAACGGTGAGTTATATGCCCGCTGTGTTTGGATGTTACTTGGCAGAGTATGTGATAAGAAAATTATAGTCATGATAGAGTTACAAGGAATAACCAAGAGTTTCGGTACGTTACAAGTGCTGAAAGGGATAGACCTGCTGATAGAAAAAGGTGAAGTTGTCAGCATTGTAGGTCCGAGTGGAGCCGGCAAAACGACTTTGCTCCAGATAATGGGCACATTAGACAAAGCAGATGCAGGGAAGGTGGTACTGAATGGTACGGAAGTCAATCGGCTGAAAGAAAAAGAACTGTCCGCTTTCCGTAATAAGCAGATAGGCTTTGTTTTCCAGTTTCACCAGTTATTGCCAGAGTTTACTGCTTTGGAGAATGTGATGATACCGGCACTCATATCCGGCACTTCTTCGGGAGATGCGATGAAGCGTGCCAAAGAAACATTGGATTTTCTGGGACTTGCCGGACGCGCTTCCCATAAACCGGCCGAACTTTCGGGAGGAGAGAAGCAACGTGTGGCTGTGGCACGTGCGTTAATAAATACCCCGGCGGTTATCCTTGCAGATGAACCGTCGGGCAGCTTGGATACCCGTAACAAAGAAGAACTTCATCAGTTATTTTTTGATTTGCGGGATAAGTTGGGCCAGACTTTTGTTATCGTTACGCACGATGAGACTCTTGCCAAATTGACCGACCGCACCATCCATATAGTGGACGGACGCATCTCGCCAGAGCTTTAATGGAGAGAAATATGAATCTTTTCGTTCTGTTCTTTCCACTTGTCCACTTGGAATCCGCCTGTGGTTCCTTCTTCCAGTAAGATTCCGTCCATGCTTAGTGTGAGGGTTGTTTTGGTTCCTGCAGCAAGTTGTGTGGTCAGCTTTTGCCGGTAGCTTTTAATGGTACCGTTCTTCAGTTGAACGAAGATTTGGAATAATGGGGCCGGTTGGGATGGAAATACAGAAACGAACTCTTTACTCCATTCTTTCCTGTCTGTGCTGGGGCTTATGCCGAAGCGTATGGTTCGAGGAGTTCCCTCCGGTTGGGCGCTATAATAATTAAGGTTACTATAAATATTTCCGATATAGACCCACATAGAATCGATGGCGGTGCTGAAAGCATTGCCGTTGGTCTCGGTCACCACTACTCCGAGTGCAGCCGTGGCACGTATCAGATGCGCTTGCATATCCTCTTGGCCGATATTGATGTTTTGTGTGCCGAATACAAGGTCGTGTGCAGGATAGTAAACCGTATCGACCGGTACTTTCCTCAGTCCCAAGGAGGTTCCCTGCAATTCTTCTCCGATGATTAACTGAGGGTCACTGAGAGCTGCATCGTTGGTATTGAAAAACTTAGGATATCCCCAATAAATCAGATTGTATGTCCCGACGGGAAGTCTTAGCGGTGCATTCTTTGATTTGCCTATTCCGGCTTCGATATTGTAATAAGCCGGTATGGGTGTTTGTAAACCGGTTTTTGTGTAATTTCCCACATATACGCTACCGTCCGGTTGGCAGGGGAGCACTTCCAGCGGCCCGTCATAAGGGTCGGTGGTGTTTTGTTGCAGTGTGGCATACAGTTTCGGAGTGACCAAATCCTCCGGTTGGGCGTGGCTGTTACAATCTTCATCCTTTCCACACGAGGCCAGTAACGCCAATAAGGGTAAAAATAAAAACTTTCTCATATACATCTAGGGTTTAGGTTTAATTAATCCCTATAACAAGATGCAAATGAGAAAGTTTGAATGTAGGAGGAGAAAGTTATCCTTCCACTTCCTCCGGAAAACTGGTTTTCAAAACTTCCAGTGCCCGTTCGTAATCCTTTTCAAAGACCAGAACTTGTATACCCAATCCCGGAATATAGGAAGCTATCACTTGGGCGGACAATTCTCCCTGAAGCATAGACTCTATTCCTTCGTTTTTCAAGAGGTCTTGCAACATGTGCGCTTGCACATTGTTGTAAAAAGTAGTCAGAATAACTGTTTTCATCATTTGTTTCCTCCTAATATTAAATGTTTTTTGGAAATATTACTTGCAATTCTGCAGAATCCGGCGAGCTACTTCTCCTGTCACATCACCGTCTTCGCCGAATGCAGCACCCCGTTCATCAAAGCGGCGTGCAATTTCTTCGATAGTGTCGTCACCGATTCCGGCTTCGCTCAGGCGGGTTTTCAAGCCCAGACTCTTGAAGAATTCTTCGGTCTTGTCGATGGTGAGTGCGATGCGTGCGCTCGGCACACCGGAAGTTACACCCCAGATGCGTTCTCCGTATTGTAGTATCTTATCCCGTTTTTTATCCGCAAGTGTGCGGAGTATTCCGGTGAACACGATAGCAAGGGTCTGCCCGTGAGTCATGCCGTGCAGCGCGGTCAGTTCGTGGCCAATCATGTGGGTAGCCCAGTCTTGGGATACACCCATGGCGATGAAACCGTTTAATGCCATGGTAGCCGACATCATGAATTCACTCATCAAGTGATAATCCTGTTTATTCTCTTTGATGAGGGGAGCTATCTGTACGATGGTTCTCAGAATGCTTTCGCTCCAGCGGTCCATCAGATATGATTCATTGCTTTTCGTCATATATTGTTCCATGACGTGGACAAAAGTGTCAGCCAGTCCACAGGCAATCTGGAAATCGGGAAGAGAGAAAGTGACAGTCGGGTCAAGAATGGAAAAGACGGGGTAGTTTGCATAAAAAGGATACTTCTCATGAGTCTCCCGGCGTGAAATCACGGCTCCGTTGTTCATCTCCGAGCCGGTGGCAGGGATGGTCAGCACAGTTCCCAATGGGATAGTCACCTGTGAGCTTCCTTTTTTCACCAACTCCCAGGCATCTCCTTCGTATGGGATACCGGCGGAAATCAGTTTAGTGCCGTCAATGACCGAACCGCCACCTACGGCAAGCAGGAAATCTATTTTCTTCTCTTTGCCTATGGCGATTGCTTTTTTCAGTGTGTCTATGTCAGGATTGGCTTCAATTCCCCAAAATTCGATATAGTCACGTCCTTCGAGTGCTTGGGTCACTTGTTCGTAAACTCCGTTTGTTTTGACACTTCCTCCTCCAAAGGTTATCATAATACGCTTGTCGGCAGGAATCTGCTGAGCCAGTTGGTTAATCATACCTTCACCGAAAATGAGTCGGGTAGGGTTGTAAAAAATGAAATTATTCATAATCTTTATAGGGTTTTCTATTATTTAGAACGTAAAGATAGGGGTTTTTCTTTATCTTTGATAAAAATTTTAGCTAATGAACGTAAAACTCGGAAAATACAATCAATTAAAGGTTGTGAAAGAAGTAGACTTTGGAGTCTATCTGGATGGAGACGATGATGGAGAAATACTGTTGCCGGCCCGTTACGTGCCCGACGGTTGCAAACCGGATGACGTGCTCAATGTATTTATCTATTTGGATAACGAAGAGAGATTAATAGCCACTACCCTGCAACCGTTGGTTCAGGTAGGTGAGTTTGCCTGTCTGGAGGTGGCATGGGTCAATGAATTTGGAGCGTTCCTCAATTGGGGACTGATGAAGGACTTGTTTGTACCTTTCCGTGAACAGAAAATGAAGATGCAGCAAGGACGTAAGTATGTAGTACATGCGCATATAGATGAAGACAGCTATCGCATTGTCGGCTCCGCCAAGGTAGAGCGTTACTTGTCCAAAGAGCATCCTGACTATCAACAGGGACAGGAAGTGAACATCTTGATATGGCAGAAAACCGATTTGGGCTTTAAAGCGATTGTCGAGAACAAGTTCAGCGGATTGCTTTATCAGAATGAGATATTCCAGCCCGTCGAAACAGGCATGCAGCTCCGGGCCTATGTGAAACAGGTGCGTGAAGACGGCAAGATAGACTTGGCGTTGCAGCAGGACGGTGTGAAGAAGGTGGAAGATTTTTCGGGAGTCTTGTTGGAATACATTAAAGGCAAGGACGGTTTCACTCCGTTGAATGACAAAAGTGCGGCAGAGGAAATCTATAGCGCTTTTGGTGTGAGCAAGAAGACATTCAAAAAAGCGGTTGGCGATTTGTATAAAAAACGTTTGATAGTGCTGGAAGAAGGAGGAATCCGTCTTGCCTGACGGGAACTTTCCCTATCAAGTATAGGAAAACCCCTATGAATAAATGGGGAGTTTCAATTGTGGGGGAAAGAGATTTCCCCTATTTTTGTGCCATAAGAACTAACAAACTAAAAACAGTATGATTATGAAGAAGTGGACTACACTATGGATAATGGTTATGATGCTGGGCCTGTCGGTTCCGGCAATGGGAGCGATGAGCATCAGCAAGATGAGACAGAATACACGTTTCCTTACCGACCGTATGGCATACGAGTTGAAACTCAGCCCCCAACAGTATGATGATGTATACGAAGTGAATTATGACTTTATCAACAATGTCCGTTATCTGATGGATGATGTGGTAAGAGGATATGACTATGCTTTGGAGCGCTATTACGATTTTCTTGATGTCCGCAATGACGACCTTCGCTGGATACTTTCCGGTTCGCAGTATCGTCGTTTCCTGAAAGCGGAACATTTCTACCGTCCTATTTATGCGCAAAACAATAAATGGCAGTTCCGTATCTATATGGTTTACAGTAACGTCAACTTTTTCTATTTCGGAAAACCGCATCATTATGCTTCATATTGCGGCGGTCATTATCGTACTCATTTTAATAACGTCAGTTATTACCGCACCCATTTCCATAATCGGTATCGCCACGATATCTACGATGGACATTATCGCATCCGTCATGACAAGGTGACTTATGACAATCATCGCCGCCGTGACTTTCAGGTAAACGCCCGTCCGCCGAAGAAAGACAATCATCGTCCCACACCGCCTCAGGCACGGCCGGACAGAAGACCGGGAAAGGACAACAATTATAAGCACGAAGAGCGTCCTTCACGCCGTGAATATAATTCCCGTCCTGATAAAGACCGTCGTGACAGCAGGCGTTCCGTCTCTCCG
Organism: Phocaeicola faecalis; assembly: GCF_021730445.1. GTDB lineage: Bacteria > Bacteroidota > Bacteroidia > Bacteroidales > Bacteroidaceae > Phocaeicola > Phocaeicola faecalis. The sequence goes on from NZ_JADNRM010000026.1 coordinate 22,277, forward strand.
AAAAGAGATTCAAAGAAAGAGGATAAAAGGAATGACAAAAAATCGAATCCATCCAGAGGAAGAAGCGCAACGCATACCCGCACGGTGTAATTTAATGGCTATGATATAAAAAGCAGAAACGGGCAAACTTCGGTTTTAATATACCACAACCGGAGTTTGCCTGTTTTTTTGTAATTTGCATTCGACCGGCAACGTTTTCTCACGTATCATATAATAAACGAACATAGCATGATGAATCAAGAACAGATAGAGGAACTTATTGACCGTAGCAGACAGAACGATATGATTGCTTTCGCTCAGTTGGTTTCTGAATTTCAGACGATGGTGTTCAGACTGGCTTTTCGTTTGCTTTGCAATGAGGACGAAACGAGGGATATGGTGCAGGAAACATTCTTGAAAGTCTGGCTCTCGTTGGACAAGTATGACGGAAGATGCCGGTTTACTACCTGGATGTACAAGATAACCTGTAATACATGCTATGACCGCTTGCGGGTACTGCAACGTTCGCCTTCGGCTTTCTCATCCGATTTCGTTTCGGCGAATGAGAATTGGAAGTCGGAAGAAAATATAGAAGAAGCTTTGGCCAATAAGGAATTGCAGGATTTGATTCTCCGTTTCACCGGAGATTTGCCTCCCAAACAGAAATTGGTGTTTACATTGCGTGACGTTGAAGAACTGGATGTCGCAGAAGTAATAAGCATCACCGGAATGACTGCCGAGCAGATAAAGCATAATCTTTATCAGGCACGAAAACAAATAAGAGCTAAAATCCATCAAATAGAAACAGACTTATGAAACAAGAGGAAAACGAACGATATGAACAATGGCTGCAACAGGTGAGGAAAACTCAACCGATACTGACAAGGCCTGATGACTTGACCCGGGATATTCTTCAGAAAGTGGCCCGGACTCCCCGAAAAAGAAAGGAGCGCAGAAAGTTCATGACTTGGGCTTCGGCCATAGCTGCCGGTTTCTTGCTTTGCTTTACGGTGTATGAGACTTTTTTCTATTCCGTATCTTTCCATGCAGATACCCGGAATGCCCCATTAAATGTTTCTTCCTTGCCCTCCTGTCTACCAGAATGGTCGGCAAGTTGCACTGCAGAAATGACAATAAAAGAAAAGGGCGCCCGACTGTCCGAAATGTGGAGAGCACGGAAGACTAAACAACACGAGCAGAAACGCTTGATACATCAATTGGTGAGTAACAACCATTAAAATGAATGTGATATGAAAAAGAGAATGAATATAATAATGGCAGTCCTGCTGATGATACTGGCATCATGTTCCACTGATTATCAAATGGTGACGCGCGTCCACAAAGACGGAACGGTGGATAGGGAAGTATGGGCACTGGCCGATTCTGCTTTCCTGGCCGGAAACGAAACGCATCATCCTTTCCTGTTCCGCTTGGGAAAAGACTGGGAGGTGGAGGAGTTGGATTCATGTATCGAAACGGACTTCTTTGGAGAAAACGGAAAACTGAACCTCAAGGCACACAAAGTGCTGGATGGTGTGGAAGGTCTGGATTTTTTCTCGGCAAGGGAAGACTGGATGTGCCCACTGGCGGTTCCCAAGGAAAAACTGGAAAAGCATTTTCGTTGGTTTTATACTTACTATACTTATACCTGTGATTTTCAGGAGATAAAAGATAAAGGACCTATACCGATGGATAAGTATCTGAATAGAGCCGAGCAGCTTTTTTTGCTGCAGGGGAAAGCGGATGGTTATGCAGGTATGAACGGAGTGGAACTGATAAACAGTTTGGAAGATGCGGAGCAGCGTTTCCTTGAATGGTACTATCATACCCAGTTTGAAATGAGCTATGAAATAGTAGAACATTTCCTGAAAAAGACCCCGACCGATTTATCCTATTTGCCGAGACTGGAGAAGGATAAGGAGGAAGTCTTCAGTGCTGACGGAAACAGGAAGAAAGAAATAGAATGTCCGCCGGAGTATGTATGCGGTTTGTTGGACAAAAGGTATCAAACTGCCGTTTTCGGCAACTTATATAAAGACTATGCCCGGCAGATGGAGCAATTATTTGAAGAGAAAAGCATCGCTACACAATTATTTGAATATCAGATAAAGTTTGAATTATCCATGCCGGGAGAATTGCTCTCTTCCAATGCTGTATCGGCGCAAGATGGAATGTTGGTTTGGAAAGTGGATGCCTATCGGGTTCTGACAGATAATTACCGGTTACAGGCTGAGTCACGGGTAATGAATATATGGGCTTTTGTGCTGACCGGGCTTCTGTTTGCAGTTGCACTAATCTTGTTCATACCAACCCGATGAATTGGATACATATATACGTGCAGGCTTATGCGTATATACATGTAGCCCGATGCGTACGTACGTGTAGGCTTGTGCCACCGTATGTGTAGGCTTGTGCCGCCGTATGTGTAAAAAGACCTTGGTGTTTTCAAAAAAGCTCGGTATGTTTTTAAAAAACTTCAGCATCTTTTTAAAAAAGCTCGGTATGTTTTTAGTGTAGGGACAATATTCAATCCCCTCACCAAGTCGGTCATTCCTTCCTGTCCGTTCATCCTTACATTTCAATTAAAACGTGCAGATAATCAGACGGTTAAGAATGACGGCACATCCCCTCATCCTCCCTTCAGCCGCGCTAGCCAAGCCCCTTCAAAGTCTGCCTTCAGCAATGTCCTTCTTTGACGAATGAAGGGAGGCTGAAGGGGTGATGAAGGGGTGTCCATTCACTACCGGAAGCCCCATCAACAAGGTGTTTCAACGACTAATGAAAGGAGAGAGGAAGAAACTGTCCGACTGATATGGGAACGTTATAATAATATAAAGAACAACAGAAAACTTCTTTGCACGCAAATGATAACAATGTTCTGATAATCTGCAAAAAGAACAATTCATTAAAGTTCCTAAAACTTTGATATAGCGAAACTTTTTATTTACTTTGCAACAATATATATAAAGTATCATTAGTGTCCCGTTAAAATCTGGACGAATTAAATATTAATCAAATAACCCCGGAAAAAAAGGGAGCAAATTGCTCTTTGACATTATTGAAATTAGTCTTATTGAACACTCTTGTAAAGGCGTTTTATCCTGCATCAGAGAGTATATTCTTCGGTAATCTGCGTTCTCATTTGCATACCTTACATTCTTGTCTACGAGTCGTCTAAACTTATTGTTGTTCAAAAACTCTACAAATTGAGCGAAAACGTATTTGTCTTGATTCATTTGAAGGCATTTAATATGGCTACAAAGATATGAATTCAAATCGTCGCGCTTTTAAAATAAGGTATAGTTGACTGTATTTCAATTATTTCAAAGAACTATTTATCCACTTTAACGAGACAGTAATGTACTTTCAATAAAAAATGATATTATGAAACACCTGTTAACCCTGTGCATGGGGCTTTTCATGTTGCTCTCTTGCAACAATAAACCCTCTCAATCTGCCGCAATAGCAACAGACGAACCGGAAGTGAACGAAGACACGCTCTTCAGAGTTATAGATTTGGCAAATAACCTGAAGCCATGTGGTGACTCCCTGCTATTGAGTGACATTGTGGAGGATGTGGAATATGTAAAACTGGAGGCAGCAGACGATGCTTTGGTTGGAGAAATGTATAAGGGCTATGTATCCGATAGTGCTATTTTTTATTCCTGCATTGGTAGCCCAATTCGTCCTCATATCTTTATGTTCGACCGTTTTACGGGGAAATTTATCCGCACAATTGGTAAATCAGGACAAGGACCTGGTGAAATGTACTCACCGGTTAATGTTGTAGCCAAAGATAGCTTGGTTTATCTATCCTCAGACTATCGCGATGAGCTCTTTGTGTACAAAATAAGGAACGGAGAGTTTGTGAAGTGTATCCCCCTGAACAAACCTTATGCTTCTGCATGGTATTATTATATTGGCGACAACAGAGTAATCCACTTTCCATTTTATAGCATTTGGAATGGCAAATATTTAATGTGCGATATGAGTATTCAGGATTTTGAGGGAAATATCATCCAAGAACAAACACCTGATGTGGACTACACCGGATTTGACTACAGAAACAGACCGAATACAGGCCAAGGTGTCGCATGGGCTTATAAGAATCATCCCAATGTGTATTCTTTTTTCACGGATACCATCTATGCAGCTTTTGGTGACACCATCCGCCCCAGATATTTCTTGTCATTGGGAAAATACAAACGTCCGCTCCAACTAAAGATGAGTCCAGAATGGAAAGATTATATCATATTTCATCATTTTTTGGAAACCAAAGACTGTCTGTTGGGTAATTTCGGATTGGAACAAAAGTCATGGTTCTTCAGATACGACAAAAAAAGCAAAGAGATAAAGACATGGAAACAAGATGCTAAGTTATGGGATAATCTTCCAGGATTTGAATGGATAATCAGGTCTGCCCCCGGTATCACCAATGATATTGACGGTTGCTCCGACCACCTCCGTAAAATGAATTACGTCAATGAAAACCAGTTCGCAATCTGTATCACCCAAGACAATATGGATGAAATCAGAAAGATTGTATCCGAGTCCACGAACGTGAAATTCCCCGAAAAGCGTCAGCAGCTTCTAGAACTGATTGACTCGATGGGACCGGATGATAATCCGATTTTGGCTATTTATAAATTAAAAGATTAGTTTTGACAAGATAATGTATTATACTATGAAGAATATGACTTTTAAGAAAACCACGCTTGTATTTTCGCTCGGTTTATTGTCGTTGCTCAGCTCTTCTTGCCAGCACAAAGCAAGCAATAAAGAAACGGTAGCCAATGACACTATCGTGGAGGAGCCTGCCTTCCGGGTTATCAATTTCACAGAAAACCTGACCGATTGCGGAAAGCCGTTAGTGTTAAGTGACATCGTGGATGATGTGGAATATCTCAAACTAGAAACCACGGAAAAAGGATTTATTGCAGGGATAGAGGACGTGAAAATGTCCGGCAAATATATTATCCTGACTAGCTTTATGGTAGACCACGCTTTATTGTTTGACCGTGTTACGGGCAAGTTTATCAGGACAATAGGAAAAGTAGGGCAAGGACCGGGAGAACTGCTCTCGCCATGCTATGTAGGAATACAAAATGACAGTATAGTCTATATCTCGTCCACCTATACTTATGCACTTTTTGCACATAAGATTACAGGGGAATTTATCAAGAAGATTCCTTTAGAGCCTAATGTACAATATCCAAATATGAATTTTATCGATGACTATATCATTCATTATCCCGGAAATGCTAATATTACCGGCTTATATGCCAATGTCTACGTACAGGATTGGGATGGCAATGTCATACAGGAAAGCGTACACCAATTTCCTGGGAAGTTTACTGAAAACCTGTGGCTAAATTCTCCAATTGTATGGACCTATAAAGGCATACACAATGCATTTTCTTGTGCTACTGATACAGTATATGCTGTTACAAAAGATTCCATCTATCCGCGTTATTACATACCGGAAGGAAAATACAAAAGAGAAATTTGTGACCGTCATACCAAAGTTAACTGGGACTTCTTTACGGATGCCATACAGATGGGAAGCATTGCCGAAACAAGAGATTTTTTGCTGTTTAGTTTCGATTTGCATCAAAAGTACTGGTTCTGTCGTTACAATAAGCACAACTCGGAAATTGATATTTGGAAACAAGACAGCACAGAACCCACAAAAGCATACGCAAAGAAACCGGTGGGTATCACAAACGATATTGATGGTTATAACCTTTCTCTAGCCGGATTCCGATATATTGACGACAGGCATTTTGTTCGTTTCATCACCCCGGACAACGCCGATGAGATTAAGAAGATAGTAACAGAGTCCACTAACGTGAAATTCCCTGAAAAGCGTCAGCAACTTTTAGAACTGATTGACTCGCTGGGGCCGGATGATAATCCGATTCTGGCTATCTATAAACTGAAAGATTAAGAGCCTGTTTAAATTTTCCTCAATAATAATCTTGTAGTGGCCAATTTGACCCTTTCCTCTGCCGAATCGAATGTTAACTCATAGTTTCGGCAGAGTCTTCTATTGTAATCCATCTTTTTTTGAATGGGTCTGAATCCTTGTTCCTTAAATGCGCTGATTACTACTTGAATGACATATCCAAAATTCTTTCTTATGTTATCCATCAGTTCCCCTCTATATCCTCCATCGGCAAGGATAACCTTTACTCCGGAACACATTTCTTTAAGGACTCTCATCAACAGATAAGCGGCTTTACTGTCATGTACATTGGCTATGGTAACCATTACGGCAATAAGAAAACCATTCTTATCTACTATGACATGACGTTTTATACCTTTGGGTAATAGGAAAGCCCAATCTTTGTCATGTAAAACCCTAAAACGCATGAATACCTTCCCCCACTACCTCTAGTTGGATGCGATGGACTGCGGCCCCACCTGCCTGCGTATGATAGCCAAATATTACGGCAAGAACTATTCGCTCCAGACGCTCCGCTCCCGCTCCTTCCTCACACGCGAGGGGGTATCCATGCTGGGCATCAGTGACGCGGCGGAATCCATCGGTTTCCGCACATCCGGAGTGCGTATTACCCTGAAGCAACTGGAGGAAGACATGCCGCTGCCGTGCATCCTGCACTGGAACCAGAACCACTTCGTGGTGTGCTATGACATCAGGAAGAAACTATCCGACTGATACGGAAACTTTATAATAATATAAAGAATAACAGAAAGCTTCTTTGCACGCAAATGATAACAATATTCTGATAATCTGTAAAAAGAACAATTCATTAAAGTTCCTAAAACTTTGATATAGCGAAACTTTTTATTTACTTTGTAATAATATATATATAAAGTATACAAACTGACTATGAAAAAGGGGAAAAACATTCTATTGAACTTAATCATTCTATTACTATTGACATGTACAGCTTGCGACCGTTCCACTCGTCACGTCACAGAGCACTTGTCACAAGCGGAGGAACTTATATGGACTGCCCCCGATTCGGCGCTGCACATATTGGAGTCCATCTCTACTTCCAACCGCTTAACCGGAAAAGAGCAGGCAGACTATGCTTTGCTGCTTTCGTTAGCCCAATATCGCTGTTATATCCCTGTATCCTCCGATTCCTTGATTAACCTTGCCATAGAATATTATCAAGATAAGAATGACGCAGATAAAAAAGGGGCAGCCTTTTATGTAAAGGGATGCATATTAGAAGAATATTGTAAAGACATTCCCAATGCCCTACTAGCTTATAAAGAAGCCGAAATGTGTATTCCCGATATGAATGACAAGCATTATGTTGCTCACATTTATAGCAGTTTGGGATATATCTATGAAAAATCTCTTAGTTTTGAATTGGCTAAAGAATATTATCAAAAAGCATTGCAGGAAAATACAAATATAAAAGATATAACTTCACAGGCTAGCGATTTGCTCAATTTATTAGGATTATACCATATTGCCAACGACACAGACAGCATCAATCAATGTATAACCGGTTTGTTAAAATGTAGCGATAATCTGAAAGACAGTATTCTTCAGTCTAAGATTTACCATAACATTGCAGTCAGTAAAATGCATCAGGAAAAATATGAGGAAGCCGAGACATTTTTCTTAAGCGCTTTGCATATATCACCTGCTTCTCTCCCTTACAAAACACTGGCAGGGCTAGCCCAACTATATATGAAGAAAGGACAAAAAGAACGCGCAGACAGTCTGTTTCAAAATGCTTTGCTTTCTAAAGACTTACCTCTACGCGCATATATTTATAATCAATTATATGATGAAGCTTGGAAAACTGAAAATTACAAGAAAATCGCCCAATATGCCCGTCTGTATATAGACACCTCGGACTCTATCTACAATAGCCATCTGCATCAAGAAGTCTTGAAAGTGCAAAGAAAATATGACCACATGCAATTGCTATACCAAAAATCCCGACAAGCGAATATAATATATTCCTTTGTAATCATCATATCCATGGTGAGTGGGATACTTTGTTTTTTATTTATTCAATACAAGAAGAAAAGAAAAGAAGAAAATGAAAAATTGCGAGCAGAAATAGTCCAATTGGTCGAAATTTTAAATAACATGAAAATTTCTTACGATGAGAATCAGAATAGGCTTCAAGACCAGATAAATGCATTAAGAAGTAAGCAGGAACAAAATGTTCTTATGTCACCTGAAGAATATGCGGCAATACAAAACACAATAGATAAACTGACAAAAGAAAAAGAACAAAATGAAAAAGAACAACATCAAGAGTATGAAAAATTGCAAGCACAGTTTGAAGCTTTAAATCAAAAACTAAAAGAGGTAGAAAAACAAAACAATCGTTTCAGACTTATTTATGGTAATCATGATTGTGTGGAGCTAAAAGATATCAAAGCCTTGCAGGTAGCATTAAACTTAAGTCAAAACAAGTCCTTTAATATATCCAACGATAGAGAGGATATAAAGCATTGGCTCAACTTATCAAAAAACGGATTTGCCGATAAGCTGCATAAGACCTACCCTATGTTAGATAAAACGTTTCTAGATATTTGCTATTTGGCTGCTTTAGGTCTTTCTATTGATGAAATAGCTCAATACGCAGGTAACATAAAAAGACGTTCGGTGGAACGGTATATGAGCCTAATTTGCCAAGAAGTACAGTACCCCATAAGTGGGAAAAAAGGATTTGAGAGCTTTATCAACCACATACTTACTATTTGAATAGCAAAAAAGGGAGCTGAAAAATCTCAAAAAGTAGCCTTGTGTAGACTTAATTTATTGATAATGAGTTGTGTATTGAATCTCATTTCTTTTGCAAACGTACTTGGATATGTCGAAAAAGACATTTAGTTTTACAGAAACAAAAATTAAAAACTTATGGAAAAACACACGCTATTTAAAATGCTCATTATTGCTTTATGTATCACATTTAGCATTCCAACGGTTTATGGTTCCGACCTGCAAGGAGAACCTACAACAAAAGAAGAACCTACGATAATAGAAATTATAGGCATATTTGAAACCCATAAAGACAGGTCTTTGGTTCTCCCTCTTGAGGCATATCTGGATGGCTCTCAACTTACCCTTACCTTTTTTGATGCAATAGAAGATGTAACTATATCTATTCTGGGAAACTCAGATACAGTAGAAACACGCACGGTATCATTTACAGATTTCCAAACTGAAACCTTTGATGTAAGCCGATATGCAGTGGGTAGTTATAGCTTATTGATAACCACTCCTAGAGGAACCTATTTATTAGGGAATTTTAAAATAGGTATTTAAAAATGTTCTAATAAGAAAGAAGAATATGGCCATTGATGACGTTTTATTAAAAAGGATTTCTAATCATAGCTTGTTTTATGGTTCTTTTAAATCCGATTTAGGACTATACAACGGTAAGATGGGAATGGTCATTTTCTTCTTTCATTACGCACGATATACCGGAAATAGTTTATACGAAGATTTTGCTGAAGAGTTTTTAAATGAAATACTGGATGGTCTGTACAGTGAGACACCTATCTCTTTCAAAAGGGGGCTGGCAGGTATAGGATGGGGCATGCTCTATCTCATCAAACAGGGATTTATGGAAACAGATATCCAAGAAACATTTAAAGACATGGACGACAAAGTAATGGAATACAATCTTCTGTACATGAAGGACCGTTCATTGGAAACCGGAGCAAAAGGAATAGCGGCTTACGCACATAGCCGTTTATCCGTTTCTCTGCAAGGGGAGCTTCCTTTTGAAGAGAGTTACAGACAGACTTTGTATGAAACTTATCCCGATGTATGCCCGGAACAAGAAATATGGGAAGGTATTATAGGGCATGACATAAAAGCAGAAAGTTTATCTTGGAAAGCAGGATTGGGAATCTTGCTTAAAGATATATAGTTCATATATATATGTGACAAATATATGTGACAAAGTTGACAAAAGAACGGCAAGCAATTGCAATTCTTTTAGTGTGCCTAAACAAAACTGGAAAAAGGAATAAGGCTCGTTAAGTGTGCGCACGCTTGGGCAATAGGATATTTTCTTGTTTTGTTCCTCTCAAGAGATTTATTGGTAAAATAAACTATAATTTTAAATTAAATGAATTATGAAAACACTGAAGAAAATCAAACTGAATGGNAAAAAGGAATAAGGCTCGTTAAGTGTGCGCACGCTTGGGCAATAGGATATTTTCTTGTTTTGTTCCTCTCAAGAGATTTATTGGTAAAATAAACTATAATTTTAAATTAAATGAATTATGAAAACACTGAAGAAAATCAAACTGAATGGTTTGAATGATGCCGAATTGAGAGATCGCGAAATGAACGCTCTCAATGGTGGCTTTGAACGAGTGTGTGGCTGTGGTTGTCATTATGCTGGTAGTGGTGGTTCTTCTATTGGTGATAATGCAGATGCCAACTATGGAATCGGTCCTAGTGGTGGTCATTCACCCGGTGCATGTATAAGCGATGATGGCGGTTCTGTATATAGAGCAACTATTGTGACATAATAAAGCTCTATTAGAAATACGCTTTAGCATCAAAATTCAGAATGGGGATGTAAGGAATAGAAAATTGTTTACTGCAATAGTATATTTAATCATCCCCAATTCTTGATGGACTACTCATCTTTTTAACAATCATTATGAAGCACCTGATAACCTTATGCATGGGATTTTTCATATTGCTCTCTTGCAACAATAAACCCTCCCAATCTGCCGCAATAGCAACAGACGAATCGGAAGTGAATGAAGACACGCTCTTCAGAGTTATAGATTTGGCAAATAACCTGAAGCCATGTAGCGACTCCCTGCTGCTGAGTGATATTGTGGAAGATGTGGAATATGTAAAACTGGAGGCAGCAGACGATGGTCTGGTTGGAAATATGGCTAAAAGCTATGTGTCCGACAGCGCTATCTTTTATATCAGTTATGGCAATACGACTCCCCCTCCTTATGTTTTTATGTTCGACCGTTTTACGGGTAAGTTTATCCGTAAGATTGGTAAATCAGGACAAGGACCCGGAGAAATACATTGGGCCACTAATGTTGTAGCCAGAGACAGTTTAGTTTATGTATCTTCTACTTATCGAAATGAGCTTTTCATTTATAAAATAAGGAACGGAGAGTTTGTGAAATGTATTCCCTTGAACAAACCACACGGCGCTGCAAAGGATTATTACATTGGCGATAACAGGGTAATCCACTTCCCTTTTTATCGTGACTGGGATGGCAAATATTCAATGTACGATATGACCATTCAGGATTTTGATGGAAATATCATCCAGGAGCAAACACCGGATGTGGACTATACCGGATTTGATTACAGAAACGCACCTATGCCAAGTTTCGCTGTCGCATGGGCCTATAGGAATCATCCCAATGTCTATTCTTGTTTCACGGACACCATCTATGCAGCCTTTGATGACACCATCCGCCCCAGATATTTCTTGTCATTGGGAAAATACAAACGCCCGCTCCAATTAAAGATTTGTGATGAATATAAACATTATATCATATTTGAGCGATTTTGGGAAACAAAAGACTGTCTGTTGGGCAGTTTCGGTTTGGAACAAAAAGCGTGGTTCTTCAGATACGACAAAAAAAGTAAAGAGATAAAAGCATGGGAACAAAAGGCTACGATATGGACTATACCAGACTTGAAATGGGCTGTCAGATCTAGTGAAGGTATCACCAATGATATTGACGGTTGTTCCAATCACCTCCGTGCAATGGATTTCATCAGTGAAAATCAGTTCGCAATCTGTATCACCCAAGACAATATGGATGAAATCAGAAAGATTGTATCCGAGTCCACGANGTCAGATCTAGTGAAGGTATCACCAATGATATTGACGGTTGTTCCAATCACCTCCGTGCAATGGATTTCATCAGTGAAAATCAGTTCGCAATCTGTATCACCCAAGACAATATGGATGAAATCAGAAAGATTGTATCCGAGTCCACGAACGTGAAATTCCCCGAAAAGCGTCAGCAGCTTCTAGAACTGATTGACTCGATGGGACCGGATGATAATCCGATTCTGGCTATTTATAAATTAAAAGATTAATATAAAGATGGACAGCATTTTAAGTTGCATGACTGCAGGTCATAATATATACACCATAAACAGAGAGCGAAAACAATTGTTCTTGACACATCCTCTGTTGGTGCCTTATCTATATAAGAAAACCACCATAAACAGCCACTCTGATTATTATGCTCGGAAAGCTGCTTATTTGGCAAAACACGGATATACCGAGGGACTGAACCATCAATACAATGGGACAATCACTCCTGCTATGGTGAAAGACAGCATTGCTAATTTGAGGCAACTGGTGTTTGAAGTAACAGATGCGTGTAACCTGCGTTGCAAGTATTGTGGCTATGGCGAACTGTATAGTGACCACGACGAACGACATGCACAAAGAATGCAATTCAGTACTGCTAAAAAAACAATTGACTTCTTGCAAGAAGTGTGGAAAGACTCCAAGCAGGAATTCACTATAAAAAATATATTTATCAGTTTCTATGGTGGAGAACCGTTATTAAACATGCCCTTTATCCGTCAAGTGATAGAATACGTGGAGTCCCTGCATATAGCCAATCGAACCATCGATTATTCAATGACCACCAATGCTATGTTATTGGATAAGTATATGGATTATCTGGCAGAGAAGAAATTTCATTTGTTAATCAGTTTAGACGGTAACAAATGGAACAACAGTTATCGGGTAACTCCCGGTGGAGAAAGTTCATTTGAAAAGAACATCGCCAATGTGGACAAATTGAAAGAGAAATATCCCGATTACTTTGAACAATATGTGAATTTTAATGCCGTACTGCACAACAGAAGCACGGTGGACGAAGTGTATCACTTCATTAAAGACAGATATGGTAAAAAGCCCCAGATCACTGCTTTGAACACAACAGGAATACGTCCTGAAAAAAAGGACGAGTTTAACCGGATGTTCCGAAACGTAGATTTGAAACAAAGTGAGAACTATGAAGGATTGCTGGACGAGATGTTTATGAAGAGTCCTGAATACTATGGGGCGTGCCTTTTCCTGCAGCAGTATAACAAGAATGTATATCGTTCTTATAACGATTTGTTCGTCTCGGAAAAAACGCTTAATTTCATACCCACCGGCGGATGTATTCCTTTTTCACGAAAGATGTTCATCACCGTAAATGGAAAAATATTAGCCTGCGAACGCATCGGCCAACAATATGGACTGGGAACGGCATTTCCCGATGATGATATAGAGTTGTCTTACCAAAGCATTGCAGACCTTTACAATAACTATTTTGACAAGCTGCGTGCTCAATGCAAAGTGTGCTACATGTCACAGTCCTGCATACAGTGCATGTTCAATATCGACCGGTTTGACTCTTTGGAAAAGGTGGCATGTCCGGGCTTTACCAATAAAGAAAAATTTGGAGAGTACGTGGGTCAAAAAGTATCATTTATAGAGCAACACCCGGAATCGTATGAAAGAGTAATGGAAGTTGTCTTAGCTTAAAAAAGAATATCATGATAGACACCGAAAAAGAATATTGGTTCGCTTTTGAGCCTTATATACATATCACATTAAAGGAAAAGGCAGCTTTGCTATATAATACATTGGATGGCGAGTATATCAAAGTGGCCGGTAAGGATGAATTGGATTTTATTGCCACCCTGTTGGATAAGAAAAACTGTGGGGTAACGAAAGTCACTGCAAAAGAGTGGCAATGTAACGCTATTCGCAACTTGCTTATTACAGCAAGGGATAAATTCTTTGCAGATTTATATGAATGCTCACTATCCGAACAGAAGCCGATACAATTTTACCCTATACTGAACCTACAAGAAGAAGTAAGCCGGTTGCAAAAATTCAGTTCCGGTTATGTCGGAACCAAGATGTTTACCTACCTGTATAAAATGACAGTAGATACTGAAAAACTGGAAGGGGAAGCATTGTGTGCGCTGATGGATGAAGTTTGGAAACAGGTCCGTTCAGGCAGCCTGAAGCATTTATGTATCATCATCTACACCGCATCACAACTTCAAACCTTGCGGACATGGCTGGAAAATCATGAAGAGGCAACTGGTTGTGTGGAATGGATGATGAAAGCGGAGTTGGCTTTCAATGATAAGCACGGAATCAATGAACCGACAACAATCATAATGAATGCGGAAGATATTCCGGCAGGAAACCTACCCCATGCTGACAATAGTTCCGTTTCGTGGATATTCAGGGTGTATACGGAAGGTGAATTGGAAGCTGTCTCCAACCTGATAGACCAGTATGAATTGCAGCACTATAAAATAGAGCCTGTATATGATAACACTAATCTGCCTTTCTTTGAGGAACAAGTCTTTTTGGAAAAAGAGGATATATTCTCCAAACCCATATCCATGCAGGAGATTATGAGAAACCAAGTTCTTAATACTCATAAATTCGGTAAGTTGTTCGTTGCCTCCAACGGCGATGTACGGGCGGGAAGCGTTTTGGAAGCCCCCATAGGGAACTTGCATACAGAAAGTATCCGACGGCTAGTCCACAAAGAAATGACAGAGGGAAAATCATGGCTGCACATCCGCAACCGGAAGCCTTGCTGTGATTGCATTTATCAATGGCTATGCCCTTCTCCCTCTGATTATGAATCGGTTATCGGCAGACCCAACCTCTGCCACATAAAAGAATAATGAAGAACGTCTATATAGTTAATGAATGCCTGAGTTCGGCTAAAAATGGTATCGGCACCTATTTAACCGAATTGCTCTATTGCCTGCAGGCAATAGGGGCGGAAGTATGTCTGCTTACGTTCAATGCAGACTGTAAGGAGTTCAATATAACATATAGCAACAAACGGACGGAAATGAATTTTCCCTGTTTTCCCAACGGTGGATTCTGGGAACACCCGGCTGTTGTCAATCGGTTTCTGCAGTTGCATATTACTGATTCCGAAGACAATGTTTTCTTCTTTAATTATTCCCTTTCGGATAAATTAATGCTGGCATTAAGACAGACGTTCCCATTATCAAAGCAAATCTACGTCATTCATGATTTTTCATGGACCGGCGTGCTGCTGGGAAATATCCGTAAGCTAAAACAAATAATGGCGGACAGGAAAGAAACGGAAAACGACAAACAAAGAGAGTTCGTCATCAACACCTGGTTGCGGGAACAACAGATGATGAACATCGCGGATAAGGTGGTTTGCCTCTCACAAGGGACTTATCAAATCTTAAAAGAAATATGCCTCATTGATGAACAAAAACTTGCCCTGATACCTAATGGCTTAAGAAGGCACAGGGGAATCACACTTGGCTCTAATGAGGACAAAGAACGGTGGAGAGAACAATTATTGATAGCAAAGGGCAAGAAGATAGCATTGTTTGTAGGACGTACAAGTAAAGAAAAAGGATTTAATGCTTTGTTGGATGCAATAAGAATCGCCATAAAAAGTTGTCCCGATTTACAGCTCGTAGTTGCAGGAAATCCGTTGCCCTCTTGTTTCTCTTCGGAGATTGCGTCAGTAATCACTTATACCGGACACATCGGCAAACAGGAGCTTATCAGATGGTATCAAATATCAGATGTAGGTATCATATCCTCTTACTCAGAGCAATGCAGCTATGTAGGTATCGAAATGATGATGTACGGATTGCCCATTGTGGCATCAGACGGCCCGGGAGTGCGGGATATGTTCCATGAAGGAGAGAATGCAGCAATAGCCCGAATCGGACAATCTTCCAGGGCATACGGCAACCGGTTGGCGGAAGCTATCGTCAGGGTGCTTGCTTCCAAAGAATTATCCGATAAATTGGGGCAAGGTGCAAGACGAGAATATGAACAGAAATATCATATCAAATATATGCGGCAGAAATACAAAGAATTAATCATGACTCTATGAACAGTATAAAACCATAAAAACGCATGAAGACCTTTCCCCACTACCTCCAGTTGGATGCGATGGACTGCGGCCCCACCTGCCTGCGTATGATAGCCAAATATTACGGCAAGAACTATTCGCT
>NZ_JADNRM010000027.1 GCF_021730445.1 Phocaeicola faecalis
GAAATATATAAAACAAAGTATCCACGATTGGCTGAACTATACACCGTATGGCTACCGGAATATAGTAGAGAGAACGAGGACAAGGAACCTTTCCGAACTATACTGCATTACTTAAAAAATAAATTTCCCGATGCATACTGCATCAAAAGATTATGTCGTACCGACTCAAGTTCTAGCAATCAGCATTACAAGATAGGGCAAAACCATTATTACACACTTTTGAAACAAAGACTATATGTAGAGCCTAAAGACACAACCATGGGAGCAAAGCTGCAACTAGCATTCCCGCATATCTCAAAAAAGAAAATAAACACCGACTCCATTGCAGAAGAATATGTGCTGGTAGACTTTTGGGCAAGCTGGTGTGTACCGTGCCGCAAGGAAACACCTTTCCTGAAAATGGCAAAAGAAAGATATAAGGACAAACTGGCTGTATATGCAGTGACAATAGATGCCGATACGCTCAAATGGGAAAAAGCCATAGAGGAGGACAGCACCCGACACTTCATCCATGTGAGAGGGGTGAATGACAGGAATGTACCCGACAAGCAGGTCAGGGCTTTAAAGATTAAATCCATCCCAAGGAATTTCTTGTTGGACAAAGAGAGACGCATCATTGCAAAAGATTTAAGGGGAGAGGAACTGCTGAATGCTTTGGAACAACTGATAAGCCAGAAATAGCATGACCAATATAGACTACACAATGAACATACTGAATCGGTATTTGAAGGAATTGTCGATAAAAGTAAGCTATGGACGCATCAGGGAACTGCTTGACGCCCCAATGGGATGCTCCATTAGGGGGATAAGTGATGCACTTGACAGCCTTCATATTACACACGAAGTATATCAACTGCCGGTCACTTATTTAAGCAAAATAGAAGCACCTTTCCTTGCATTGATGCACAACGGAAAATATTGCCTTGTAAAAAGCATACAAGAAGAAAAAACAATCTTACTTTCCGACAAGGGGAAAGAAGAAAACCTTCCGACAAAGCAGTTCATCGCTGCATGGAAAGGAGTCGTCCTGATAGTAGGCGAAACGCAGGCATCTTATCATGAACCATATTATCAATTAAAACAAATATTGTATCTTGCGAAGAAATATAAATACCTGTTGACCATCGGATTAGCAGGCACTATCTATCTGCTGACCAGCCCCCGACAAACAGGAGACCTACTTTTCAACACACTGACATGGATAGGGCTTGCCGTGTCCATCCTTATCATTTATAAAGAATCCTACAACAAAGATTTCTTGCAGCGTTTCTGCAAAATAGGCAATGTCGTGGACTGTAACGAGATATTGCACTCCAAAGCCGCCAGCATCAATGGAATCATCACATTGGGAGAAATGGCCTTATTATATTACTCTACATTATTCCTTTCTACGGCATTCCATATCCCCCTCTATTACAGCATCTGGACTTGGGCCACCTGCATTTCCATTGCATTCACCTTGTGGTCCGTCGGTTATCAGGTGATAATAGCTCGCAAACTGTGTATGTTCTGCCTCTCCATCGATATCATAATATGGTTACAGGCTCTTGTCCTATTCTCCACTGATATAGCTGCCTGGCATTTAAACATATCAGCCATCCTTGCTTTTATATTGATAGGCACACTTTGCTGCACCGCATGGTATGCGCTGAAAGAACTGCTGGACTCGGTGCGGGAAGTGGCAAAATTGAAAGACAAAAGAGTACTTTTGCTGTCATATCCTACCCTTTTCAACACACTGCTGCAAATGGGGCATGCAGTTCCCAACGCAGAGAAGGACATAACAATTCAAAGAGAAGCGCAAGACGGCAAGCTCGTACAAATTATTATAAACCCACATTGCAAGCATTGTGCAAACGAGCATCAAGAATGGATGAAACTGGAAAATGCATCCATAAGGATTCTTTTCTCAATTGCTCCGCAAGATACCGTAGGCAAAGACATCGCACTGGCAATCATAACCTGCTATCTTGAACACGGATTCCAGAAGGCCATGCATCTACTGGATGAATGGTTTGAAAAGCAAAACAGTAAGTTTATAGCATCCTGCAAACCTATAAAACAGGCCGAACAGATGTTGGAAGCACAACAAGCTTATTGCCAACAGATTCACTTGGAACACACGCCTTTTATCACTGTCAATGGAAAGGAGATGCCTCAAGTGTACGGCATAGAAGATTTACAGTACGTGTAATAAAGATATTGTCGGCAAGCAAACAATAAACACAATTATTATGAAGCTTAAACTTTTCTCTCTCCTCGCTTTGTGTATGTCACTATTCACAAACTTGCATGCCCAACATGCAACCATCACATTTACCACAGACATAGACAACTCTGTCACCATCTACGAGCCCATTGACGGAATGCCCAACCACCGGATACCTACGACCACGATATTCCTGCATAAAGGAACAACAACCGACTATAAAGTGTCGCATATTGATTCCTTTGCTTTTATCCGTTGCAACTTCGCATTGGGAGGAAGAAGTAATCCCCTCCTGTTTCCAAATGATTCGCTAAGCATCCATATAGATAATACTTCGCAAATAACGTTTGGAGGGACGAATCAGGCCGGACTCCAATATATACATAATAATTTCTCCGGCATCCCACTGCTTGAAAAATATACCCTGCCGATAAATAGAAAGTTCCGGAAATATATAAGTCAAGAAAAGACATTGGAATCTGTTATTGCGGAAATCAACAATACCCTCATTGAGCCACACATCAAGAGTCTGGACAGTATTGCTTTGGCTACAAAAACAAGCGCCAATTATATCAATACGATAAAAAAGGAATTTACATTAACCCTGAATATGGATATCATAAATATATTAAATGTCCTATTGAAGAACGAAAAATATAAACCGGTGGAACAAAAGGACAGTATTGCCATAAGATACCATATCGACAGCATATTCAACAAAACGGCAGCAATCAATCTCGAACTAATCAAATTCTCTTTAGCCAGCCCTTACATACACACATATATTCGCTATCATGGCGACAAAAGGAAAATGGAGACGCATGACAAAGCAATTTTCGGCCCATACATCGATGATTTTTGTGCCCCCGAAAGTCTGCAACCTTACCTGCTGGGGAGCGCAGCTATCTGTCAGGTCGTATTCAATACCGGAGAAATGGACATCTATAAAGTAAAAGATTACTTAAACGAAAAACATCCTCAGTATGAACATACCAAACTGCTAAATAAGTTAATGAAAGACAAGGAAGAGACTACCAACACCGGCTATAACAAAATATTTATTCAGAACAAGATTGATACACTTACGCAATTAAAAGAGATACCCGAGCTAAAAGGCAAATACCTGTTTGTCGATTTATGGGCGAGCTGGTGTATGCCCTGTCGCGGGGAATTCAATTTTACGAAAGACTTACACAACATGCTCAAAGAGTACAAAAACATGGAGCAAGTATACATCTCCATTGATTCTCCCAAACAAGAAAATGCGTGGAAAGGATGCATTGACAACTATAAGTTAAGTGGTTATCATCTAATGGCTTCTGCCGAATTGCAGAAGAATATCAAAAAGCTTGTGTTTGCCGACAGCCCCATGGAAATTCCACGTTATTTTCTTCTCTCGCCGGAAGGAGAAATTTTACATGCTGATTTACCACGTCCCAGCCATAGTACTGAACTGAAAAATGCGTTGGAGAATACATTTTAAGTTCTTCGTCACTTTTGACCGGTTTATGTTCTAATGCCCCAGACACACCTTCCCAAAAAGACGAGGACATCTTCTAAAAAGAGCAAGAGCTTTCTCAAAAAGATAACGAACTTTTTTAAGAACATCTTGATCTTTTTTACCGCTAACGAAATTTCGTCAACCGCTATATTTCGTGGAAAGGCGTACGTACGTGTAGCCCGATGCGTACGTACGTGTAGCCCGATGCGTATATACGTGTAGGCTTATGCCACCGTATGTGTAGCCCGATGCGTACGTTCCCCTTTCATCCTTACATTTTAACCAAAACATTCAGATAATCAATCTATTAAAAATGACAGGACATCCCCTCATCCTCGTTTCAGCTGTACTCTTCAAGTCCCTTCACAACCTGCCTTCAGCAATTGTATCGCCGGAAGTAATTTTACGAATGAAAGGAGGCTGAAAGGGTGGTGACGAGATGTCCATTCACTACCGGAGCCCCCATCAGCAGGGCGTTTCAACCACTAATGAAAGGAGAAAAGGAAAAACAGATTTCCACTTGTAGAGCGAAAAAATACAGTTGTATTTTGTGGATTCACTCATTGTATGATAAGACATTGTAGCCGGTTCGAATATTAGCTTGGTGTGACTGCCATATATATGCTTCAAACATAAGTAATGTTGCAAGTAATGTTGCAAGTAATGTTGCAAGTAATAGTACCAAACAAAGATTAAGTCAAGACGAACTATATAATTTGATTTGCAATAACTGCAAAGACTATACTTCATTGGAAGAATTAGCTCAAAGAGTCAATAAAAACAGCAAATATCTGCAAAATCATATACTAAAAGATATGATTAGCAATAATCTAATAGAAAGACTATATCCCGAAAGCCCCAGACATCCCAACCAAAAATACAGAAAGAAATAGCCTCATATTCCATTTACTTCACTAAAAATCATTACCTTTGCACCTTACTATCAGAAATAACAAAAAGCACATACATAATATGGAAAAGAAATTCAAAAGAACCACCGTCACCTCGGCACTGCCTTATGCCAACGGTCCGGTGCACATTGGCCATTTGGCAGGTGTATATGTTCCTGCAGATATCTATGTACGCTATCTTCGCCTGAAAAAAGAAGACGTACTGTTCATCGGAGGTTCAGATGAACATGGGGTGCCCATCACCATCCGTGCCAAAAAAGAAGGAATTACCCCTCAGGATGTGGTCGACCGCTATCATACACTGATTAAAGACTCTTTTAAAGAATTCGGAATTTCTTTCGATGTTTACTCCCGCACTTCATCAAAGACACATCACGAACTGGCTTCCGAGTTCTTCAAAACACTGTATGACAAAGGGGAATTCATCGAAAAGACATCTGAACAATATTACGATGAAGAGGCTCACCAGTTTTTGGCCGACCGATACATCACAGGTGAATGTCCCCATTGTCACGCAGAAGGTGCATACGGCGACCAATGCGAAAAGTGTGGTACTTCATTGTCACCCACCGATTTGATTAATCCGAAAAGTGCCATCAGCGGCAGTAAGCCTGTGATGCGTGAAACCAAACACTGGTATTTGCCGTTGGACAAGCACGAAGGCTGGTTGCGCAAATGGATTCTGGAAGACCACAAAGAATGGCGTCCCAACGTGTACGGACAGTGCAAGAGCTGGCTGGACATGGGCTTGCAGCCACGCGCCGTAAGCCGTGACCTGGATTGGGGTATCCCCGTTCCCGTAGAAGGAGCGGAAGGAAAAGTGCTTTATGTATGGTTTGACGCTCCTATCGGATATATTTCAAATACAAAGGAATTACTGCCCGACAGTTGGGAAACATGGTGGAAAGACCCCGAAACCCGTCTGGTTCATTTCATCGGAAAAGACAATATCGTGTTCCATTGCATCGTATTCCCGGCTATGTTGAAAGCGGAAGGCAGTTATATTTTGCCTGATAATGTGCCAAGCAACGAATTCCTGAACTTGGAAGGAGATAAGATTTCCACTTCCCGCAATTGGGCTGTATGGCTGCACGAATATTTGCAGGACTTCCCCGGAAAGCAGGATGTGCTTCGCTATGTGCTGACTGCCAATGCTCCCGAAACGAAGGACAATGACTTCACATGGAAAGACTTTCAGGCACGCAACAACAATGAATTGGTAGCCGTGTACGGAAACTTTGTGAACCGTGCTTTAGTACTGACTCAGAAATACTTTAACGGATGCGTTCCCGCCTGCGGAGAGTTGACAGAATATGACAAGGATACACTGAAGGAATTTGCAGATGTAAAAGCGGAAGTAGAAAAACTGCTGAATGTCTTCAAGTTCCGCGATGCTCAGAAAGAAGCAATGAATCTGGCACGCATCGGTAACAAATATCTGGCAGACACCGAACCGTGGAAACTTGCCAAAACTGATATGCCGCGTGTAGCCACTATCCTGAATATAGCATTGCAACTGGTAGCTAATCTGGCTATTGCATTCGAACCGTTCCTGCCGTTCAGCAGCGAAAAACTTCGTAAGATGTTGAATATGGATACCTTTGAATGGGAGCAGTTGGGACGTACCGACCTGTTGGCAGAAGGCCATCAATTGAACAAGGCTGAATTGCTGTTCGAGAAGATAGAAGACGAAACAATTCAGGCACAGGTAGACAAATTGCTGGCTACTAAAAAAGAGAATGAGGCTGCAAGCTACAAAGCTAATCCTATCAAACCGACTATCTCTTTTGAAGAGTTCGAGAAGTTGGATATCCGTGTAGGAACCGTACTGGAATGTGAAGCAGTTCCCAAGATGAAGAAACTGCTGAAGTTCAAGATTGCCGACGGGCTGGAGAACCGTACCATTGTCAGCGGTATCGCCCAGCACTACGCCCCGGAAGAACTGGTAGGAAAACAAGTGTTGTTCATTGCAAACCTGGCTCCACGCCAGTTCAAGAATGGCCTGGTAAGCGAAGGCATGATTCTAAGCGCCGAAAACTTTGATGGTTCACTGGCTGTCACCTCTCTGTTGAAAGAGGTAAAACCCGGAAGTGAAGTAAAATAATACCCACCGAAATACAGAAAAGGCTGAAAGCAACCGAAACGTCCGCTTTCAGCCTGACTGTTTTTATAATCCATTTATAAGATGGCAGAACAATCCTTAAAAGAAAAGACAGCAAAGGGCCTCTTCTGGGGCGGACTGAGCAACGGCATACAGCAGTTGCTGAATCTTTTTTTCGGGATATTCCTTGCACGAATCCTTAACGCCGAGGACTATGGTATGGTGGGGATGCTTACCATATTTTCTGCTATAGCAGCAGTTTTACAAGAAGGCGGTTTTATCTCCGCACTAACCAATCGGAAAGATACCACCCACAAAGATTACAATGCTGTATTCTGGTTTAGCACTTTATGCAGCATCACTCTTTACATTATACTTTTTCTAAGTGCTCCATATATTGCCGACTTCTACAATATCCCCGAACTCACCCCGCTGGCACGTTACTCTTTCTTAGGCTTTATTATTGCCAGCCTCAGCATTGCACCACGCGCCCTACTTTTCAAACATTTAAAAACCAAAGAGAATGCCATTATTTACCTTACTGCTCTAATAATCTCCGGACTCATAAGTATCATAATGGCCCTTAACGGATTTGCATATTGGGGAATTGCAACACAGTCTTTGGTATATGTTACTATCATCACTATACTCAATTTCTATTTTGCCAAATGGAAACCGACATTGGACTTTGATTTTACGCCTATAAAAGAAATGTTCGGTTTCAGCAATAAACTATTGATTACCAACATATTCAATATTATCAACAATAATCTTTTCTCTGTACTATTAGGAAAATTTTATAATGAAAATGAAGTCGGAAACTACACTCAAGCCAATAAGTGGAACGGAATGGGGCATACCACTGTTACAGGAATGATAAACTCAATCGCACAGCCTGTTTTAACAGGAATCTCGGATGATGCAACACGCCAGCTGGCGGTTTTCCGTAAACTGCTCCGTTTTACGGCTTTTGTTTCTTTCCCGGCCATGTTAGGATTAAGCTTTGTTTCCAAAGAGTTTATTCTCATTACCATTACAGACAAATGGTTGGCAAGCGCCAATATCCTTCAATTACTTTGCATTTGGGGAGCATTTATTCCTATTTGCTCTCTCTTCTCCAATTTAATAATCAGCCGTGGCCGCTCTTCTATTTATATGATTAACACCATAACACTAAGCATCCTACAACTAATTACTGCATGTATAATCTATCCTTACGGCATAAACTGGATGTTACGCATATTTGTATCAATCAATATATTATGGCTCTTTGTATGGTTCTTCTTTGCACGTCGTGAAATATCTTTAACGCTCAAAGATATGATAAAAGATATTTCCCCTTATCTCCTTTTATCAGTGGCATTAATAATATTAGCCTATTACATAACTTTGCCCATTACGAATATCTATTTAAACTTTATAGCCAAAATCATAATAGTAGCAGGAGGATATGGGCTGGTATTATGGAAAATGAAATCAGTTATTTTCAGAGAATGTATTAATTTTATCTTAAGAAAAAGACAAGATGGCAACATATAATGAAAAGATACAAAAAGTATCTATTGCAATGTGTACATATAATGGAGAAAAATATCTTCGTGAGCAGTTGGATTCCATTGTCGCACAAACTTATCCCATCTATGAATTGATAATTCAAGATGACCAAAGCACGGACGGCACTATTACTATAATCAAAGAATATGCAGCTCATTATTCTTATATCCGATGGAAAATTAATGAAAAGAATTTAGGATATAATACGAATTTCCGCACAGCCATTCAGGATGCCAAAGGAGATTTAATCGCCATTGCCGATCAGGATGATATCTGGTATCCCAATAAATTAGAAGAACTGGTAAAGTGCATCGGCAGACATTCAATGTCATACGCGTATTCCACAACCTCTGTACAAAATACAGTAAGCAACATAAAGCAGGCCATCAACTACAACAATACGCTGGAACGTCTATTATTTACGAATGTTATTCCCGGACACGCCATGTTACTGCAAAGAGAATTCATAGAACAGATTCCGTGTTGGAATGACCATATTTTCTACGATTGGTGGTTGGCCGTAAATGCTTATCTGTTTAATGGAGCCGTTCAATGTGAACAAATACTCACTTATCACCGCCTCCATCAAGAGTCAGTGATGGCAGGCTATAAGAATAAAGCCAATAAAAAATATCTCCCCTATTTAAAGGGGTATACTAATTTCCAAAAACTTCAAAAAGGAGAGAACTGGCAATGGTTCTACCAATATATATATAATACGGCTCAAAATAAAAAAGGTTTAGAAGTTGCCCATCGTGTAGCAGGCTTGATGCTGAAACGAGGAATACCTTCATTCATATCTTTGTGTTGGCTTTCTTTAAAGTACAAGCATCTATTGATGCCAAGATTGTCAATCAATCTATTCCGTTCTTTCTTTTATCCATGCTTTGCCTTTTATAACAATCATCTATTTGACTCACGTAAATAAGAAGATTTTATGGAAAACAAAAAAATTCATATCGCTTTAGCTGCTGATTCAAATTATATAATACCTGTCACAGTTGTTTTACAATCTCTTTTCGACAATAACGAAGGGGAAAACATATCTATTTATCTGCTTTATCTGGAAAACACACTGAAAGAAGCCGATTTAGAGTTTTTGGCAAACTTCACCCGACAACGAAAAGGAACTTTTAACGGACTCCAAATTAGACAGGAACAAATTGAGGGTTTTCCTGAAACAAGACACGGAAAAGCTACTCTACTCAGGCTTTGCCTGCCTGAGTTATTACCCGAACTAGATAAAATATTATATTTAGACGGTGATATCATTGTCAATGACAATTTATCATCATTATTCAATCTAGACATTTCCAACTATTATATAGCGGCAGCCAAAGACTCTGCAAGTGCTTACAATATAAATTATCAAGTATCTATGGGGATAGAAAAGACTCATGCATACTATAATGCCGGCATTCTATTATTAAACCTAAAGGCTTTAAGAGAAATAGATTTAGTCACTCTAATGAATGAGTTTGTACAAAAAAACTACAAACTGATAGGAGCACCCGATCAGGACTTTCTTAATTATATAAGTCAAAAAAAGACTCTATATATTCCTCCTAAATACAATATGAATTATCTTCTGGAAAAAGATATTGCTGCAAAAATATGGAGTAAAGAGGAAATAAAAGAAGCAAAGAAATCTCCGGTTATCGTTCATTATATCGGCCCGGTAAAACCTTGGTCCATCCTCTCTACCCATCCCCAAAGAAAGCTATGGTGGAGATATATAAGAAAAACATGTTTTGCCAACTATCGTCCTAAAGATGCAACGCTTCAGAACTATCTATATAGAAGTTATCTATTGCTTACACAACCCATTGAGCGGAAATTCTCATTAAGCGCAAAACAAAAAATAGGAAAGCTAATACCCTCTGCACTAAAAAAGAGGTTTAAAAGGTCATTACAAAAAAATATATAGGATACATCTATGAAAGTACTATTCACATTTGGCGGCATACCGCATTATCTCAGCTCTATGCTCAACAAGCTATGCGAAAAAGGTGTTGAAATTGTAGTGGTCACCCCACAAAAAGGAAATGCCACTATCGGGAAAGGAGTTAAAATGGTGGAGGGAGGGATGTACAAACACCTCACTGCGCCTGAGAAAAAAATGTTCTACGGTAAAAGTGGCTATCCTTCACTACCTGAAATCATCCGGGAAGAGAAACCGGATATTCTTGTGATGGGCTGGCCATACTTTCTGCAAGTATTCTTCCAACCACAACTAAGAAAAACCATAAAAAGGTGTGGCACCCGGCTCGTCATTCGGGAAATTCCCTTTCAAACGCCTCCTTACGGCAAGATAAAAGAATATTTCCGGAAGAATCCGATGATTGACGAAAGTATGCGTTTACTTAGCAGCGGCGCAGGGTTTTATCTACGCCAATGGCTAACAGCCAAAATACGCAAATATTGTTATGCCAAGGCAACAGGAACATTAAACTATTCCACTGCCGCCTATGATATATTACCTTCATACGGGGTAAAAAGGGAACAGATACATGTCACCTATAATGCCACCGACACGGAAGCTCTGCTGAAAGAAAAGAAAACCGTACAAACATCATCTCCTCTATTGCCGCCTTCAAGCAGAAGACTGCTCCACATTGGACGTTTGGTAAAATGGAAGCGGGTGGACTTACTCATCAATGCATTCGGCAAAATACTTCCCGACTTTCCTGATGCAGAACTCGTTATAGTGGGTGACGGCCCTGAGTCGGACAATCTGAAACAGCAGTCGGCCCTTCTCAAGCTAAACGACTCTATCCGCTTTATCGGTGCCGTGTACGACCCTAAAACCTTAGGCGCCTACATGAATGAATCGACTGTTTATGTCTTAGCCGGCATGGGAGGTCTTTCTATAAACGATGCCATGACTTATGGAATGCCGATACTCTGCTCGGTGTGCGACAGCACAGAACGCGATTTGGTGACTGAAGGAGAAAATGGTTTCTTCTTTAAGGATGGTGATGTAAACAGTCTGGCAGAAAAAATCAACCAACTGTTTTCTTCGCCCGAACTATGCAAGCAGATGGGAAAAGAATCGGAACGAGTGATACAAGAAAAAATCAATCTCAATACCGTAAGCGAACGCTATCTGAAAGCTTTTCAAGACTTTATGGCACAATAAATCCAATCCGCCAATCTAAAATAAAAGCTCCATCAGTGCAGATAATATTTCAAACTGATGGAGCTTCTATTATAGCACACACCGGCCAATCATATCAAAGCTTTTACAATCCGCTCGCAAGCATGTCCGTCGCCATACGGATTATGCGTCTCAGACATTTGCTTATAGAGTTCTTTATCACGAAGCAGTTCTGTTACATTGCCTACAATAGCAGCAGCATCCGTTCCCACCAGTCTCACAGTACCGGCCTCTACCGCTTCGGGACGTTCAGTGGTATTACGCATCACTAATACGGGCTTTCCCAATGATGGCGCCTCTTCTTGCACCCCCCCACTATCCGTAAGCACTAAAAAAGAATGTTGCATGGCATAGATAAACGGCAAATAATCTAATGGAGAAATCAAATAAACGTTCTCCACGCCGGAAAGCAACTCATACACCGGTTTCTGCACATTCGGATTCAAGTGTACCGGATAAACAAAGTCCATATCCGGGTGCAGCTCTGCCAGTTCCTTGATGGCTTTACAGATATGCAAGAAGCCTTCTCCGAAGTTCTCACGCCTGTGCCCGGTCACCAGAATATACTGCCGTTCACCAATGGCATATCCTTTATTTTGAAGCTCCAGCTGAATCTCTTCTCTCATTCCCGGTTTCTTATCAATGATATCTACAGCCATAAGCAAAGCATCGATAACCGTATTGCCGGTTACATATATCTTTTCCTTGTTTATATTTTCTGCCAACAGATTCTGTTCAGACTTCCCCGTCGGAGCAAAATAATAGGTACAAATACGGTCTGTCACTTGCCGGTTCATCTCTTCCGGCCACGGCGAAAGCATGTCATAGGTACGCAACCCCGCTTCCACATGGCCTACGGCAATCTGCTGATAGAATGCGGCAAGAGACGCAGCCATAGAGGTAGTGGTATCGCCATGAACCAGCACAGTGTCGGGATGAAATTCTTTCAGCACATCCCGCAATCCAAGTAATACCTTTGAAGTGATATCATATAAATCCTGGTCAGGTGCCATTATATTTAAATCATAATCCGGAACAATGCCAAATACCTCCAACACCTGATCCAACATCTGGCGATGTTGGGCAGTCACACAAACTTTTGTCTCAAAGTGCTCCGAATCCTTCTGCAAAGCTTTGACCAACGGAGCCATCTTTATAGCTTCAGGACGAGTTCCGAAGACCAATAAAATCTTTTTCATTTTCGCATTAACTAGTTGAATAATAATCCCGTTACTTTCTGACTCCGCAGAAATCCAATTCAAGTTTTCCTTCTTCTTCAGGCATCCCTACAAACACACTATGCCTAACCAGCCATACGATGATATCCGCCTTATGATAAGCCTCCTTATAGTCTGTCAGATGAAAACTGGGATGCGATGTAATATTAGGTTCTACTATCAACACATCAGCTCTGGACTCAGAGACGATGCGTGAAGCAATATATTTTGCAGGAGACTCGCGCAAATCATCAATATTGGGTTTGAAAGCCAATCCCATACATGCCACCACCGGTTCGCGCTCATTCTTTTCAACGAAGTTCTGACATGTTTCCAATACCTTATTGGCACACCAATCCGCCTTATAGTCGTTGGTTTCACGGGCACGCTTGATTAATTGCGCTTGTTCCGGATAATCGGATACAATAAACCACGGATCGACGGCAATACAATGACCACCGACACCACAACCGGGCTGCAAGATATTTACACGCGGATGTTTATTGGCCAATTCTATCAGCTCCCAAACATTGATTCCCGCCTTGTCACAAATCATAGACAATTCATTTGCAAAAGCTATTTGAGAGTCGCGGGATGAGTTCTCTGTCAATTTGCACATTTCGGCTGTGCGGGCATTCGTCTTATGCAACTTTCCCTGTACGAAAGCAGCATAAAACTCAACCGCCTTATCGGTAGACGCCGGAGTGATACCGCCAATCACCCGGTCATTATGTACCAACTCATAAAGTGTATTTCCGGGCAAAACCCGTTCAGGACAGTAAGCAATGTATATCTTATCTTTCAACTCGGGACGTTCTTTATAAATAAGTTCTGCCATACGTTCCGTCGTATAAACAGGAGAAGTAGATTCTATCACAAACAAGTTGCCCTCTTGCAAATAAGGTATCACAGACCGTGTTGCAGCCTCCACATAAGTGATATCGGCACGGTGATTCTGCTTAAAAGGAGTAGGTACAACAATAAAAAAAGCGTCAGCAGCCTCGGGTTTGGATACGGCTCTGAAATGTCCGTCACGTACAACATCGTTTACAATTTTCCCCAAGTCCGGCTCTACAATATGTATTTTCCCCTGATTAATAGTTTCCACTACTGTAGGATTCACATCTACACCAACCACCTCATATCCATGAGCAGCTGCTACGGCAGCCGTAGGCAGGCCGATATAACCTAACCCTAAAAATACGACTTTCTTCATTATTAATTCTCCTTGTTTAGTATGTTGCGCAAAAATACAAATAATCTACGACTTTGTACGATGTTTCGCTGAAAACCACTACTTTTGCCCATATAATCAATACATGGATATTGCAAATTAATATGAAAATATATTATTATCATACCCGCCCCATCAAACCGGCACTTCAAGAATGGGAACAGTACCGGCATCCGGGACATATCTTATACGGATTGCCATTACTCAAAAAGAATGGCATCGACTGCATTCTCCACCGCTACAAAGCGATAAACGGCCGTTTAAAATTGGCCTTATACACAGCCAAAGAGATTCTATGCTGCAAGGAACACTACGATGCAATATATGGCACTTCTTTCAGAGGACTGGAGCTGATTATCTTTCTACGTGCACTCGGGCTATACCGGAAGCCTATCGCCATTTGGCATCACACAGCCGTAAGCCGTTCCTCAAATAAACTTAGGGAAGCAGTATCGCGTTTTTTCTATACCGGAATTGATAAAATGTACTTTTTCAGTCAAAAGCTAATAAAAGATTCCCTTCTGTCTCTGAAAGCTTCACCCCTAAAAATGGAATTAATCCATTGGGGCCCGGATTTAGCTTTTTATGACCATCTACTGGCAGAGATACCCGACCGGAAAACACTGGGTTTTGTCTCTACAGGAAAGGAAAACAGAGATGTAAGTACCCTTTTACAGGCTTTTGTAGCGACAGAAGAAGAATTTGATTTATATATCTCCCCCCAATGTGGACATATCAACTACAAAGAGATTATTGAAAGTTTCTCCCTCTCTGAATCGGTTCATATCCATTACACCGGCGGCATCATCCCTTACGAGCTGGCAAAAATGGTAGCCTGTAAGAGTTGCATTGTTATCTGTTGCCTCGACTTTCCTTACACAGTGGGGCTGACCACCCTGGTAGAAGCATTCGCACTCGGTCTTCCTGTCATTTGTTCCCGTAATCCCAATTTCGAAGTTGACATTGACAAAGAGGGAATCGGCATCACTGTAGAATACGGCGACGTACAAGGATGGATAAATGCCATCCGCTACATGGCAGACCATCCCGAAGAGGCACGAAAAATGGGAGCCAATGCACGCAAGCTGGCGGAAGAACGCTTCAATCTCGAAATCTTTTCGCGCGAGATAGCAGAAAGCTTATCAGAGATATCAAACATTTCTTCTAAAAAACGTACCTTTGCATAAACGTTAATGCACATGAGAGTACTTATCATCAATACGTCTGAGCGAACAGGAGGCGCCGCCATTGCAGCCCACCGCCTGATGGAAGCCCTGAGAAACAATGGGATAAAAGCCAAAATGCTCGTCCGCGACAAACAGACCGACCGGATTAGCGTGGTTCAACTGAAGAAATCATGGTGGAAAGTATGGCAATTCATTTGGGAACGCATCGTCATCTGGAAAGCGAACCATTTTAAAAAGCATAATCTTTTTGCCGTAGACATTGCCAACACAGGTACAAACATTTCCGCACTCCCCGAGTTCAATCAGGCAGATGTGATTCATTTGCACTGGATTAATCAAGGTATGCTCTCGCTGACAGATATACGCCGCATCATAGAGTCGGGCAAACCCATCGTGTGGACTATGCATGACATGTGGCCTTTCACCGGCATTTGCCATTATGCAGGCGATTGCGACAAATATACCCACGAATGCCATCACTGTCCTCTATTGTTTAAAGGAGGAAAGAAAGACCTTTCCTATCGCATTTTTGAGAAGAAAAGGAAACTGTTTGACGGGGCAAACATCACATTCGTGGCATGCAGCCGTTGGCTGGAAGCCATGGCAAAACAAAGCGAACTGCTGAAAGGGCAAACCATCACCAATATCCCCAATGCCATCAATACCAACTTGTTCAGACCGCGCAGCAAGCAGCAGGCACGGGAAAAATGCCATCTGCCGCAAGACAGGAAGTTATTGCTCTTTGGCTCGGTGAAAATCACCGACAAGCGGAAAGGCATTGACTATCTGGTAGAAGCATGCAAGATTCTTGCCTCTCAAGACCCCGGGTTAAGTAAACAATTGGGTGTCGTAGTGTTCGGTAAACAAGCCGAGCAGTATGCCTCCTTATTTCCTTTCCCCATTTATCCGATGAACTATGTGAGCAACGAAAAGGAACTGGTGGATATCTATAATGCTGTCGACCTCTACGTCACTCCTTCCTTACAGGACAATCTTCCCAACACCATTGTAGAAGCAATGGCATGCGGCATCCCCTGTGTCGGCTTTCATGTAGGAGGCATCCCCCAAATGATAGACCATCTGCACAATGGGTATGTGGCCGAATACCAATCGGCTAAAGACCTCGCCAATGGTATCCGTTGGACATTGACCGAAGGCGAATACGACAGCTTGAGCGAGGAAGCTTGCCGAAAAGCACTCTCCAGCTATTCCGAAAGCACTATTTCAATGAGATATATCGATATCTATAATAAGATTACAGGAAGCCATGCATAATATTCATCCTCATCCCAAGTTCTCCATCATCACCGTGACCTATAATGCGGAGAAAGTGCTGGAAGACACGATACAAAGCATTGTCACCCAATCTTATAAGAACGTAGAATATATTATCGTGGACGGAGGCTCCACCGACGGCACATTGACTATCGTCAACAAATACAGAGAGCACATACATACCGTTGTCAGCGAACCCGACAAAGGTTTATATGATGCCATGAATAAAGGCATCAAACTGGCAACAGGAGACTACCTTTGTTTTCTGAATGCCGGAGACGGACTTCATGAAGATGATACACTTTTACAAATCGCTCATTCCCTGACCGGAACGATACTGCCGGATGTAATTTATGGCGAAACAGACATAGTGGACAGTGAAGGGCATTTCCTTTACAAACGCCGTCTCTCTGCTCCCGAAACACTCCATTGGAAGAGTTTCAAGAAAGGCATGCTGGTCTGCCATCAGGCCTTCTTTGCACGCAGAGAACTGGCCTTAGAAGAACCATACGATTTACACTACCGCTTTTCGGCAGACTTTGACTGGTGCATCCGCATCATGAAGAAGGCGAAAGTATTGCATAATACACATCTCACCCTCATTGACTATCTGAGCGAAGGAATGACCACCCGAAACCATAAAGCCTCACTGAAAGAGCGTTTCCGCATCATGGTGAAGCATTACGGACTGGTCAGCACCGTGCTGCACCATGCTTGGTTTGTGGTGCGTCTGGCTTATAAATAAAAGCGATGGGCTCTGATTAAATACAACAAGGAAAATAATCAGGAGCGACATAAAGCTTTTCCCCGCAAAACCAGCAATAGCAACACCGCTACTGCCAATAATCCCAAAGCAATAAAAGCAATTGTTTCTGTCGTATGCAGCGACTTCGGGTCGAACTTAAACTCAACCGTATGTTTTCCTGCCGGCACATTCATAGCACGCAGAATATAGTCCGCCCTGCCGTGAGGTGCCTCAACCCCATCAATATAAGCCTGCCAACCCGGATAATAGATTTCGGAGAAAACAACAACGCCCCCCTTCTCCGAGTCAACCTCATACTTCAAGTCATTCGGTTCGTAAGCCACCAACGTAACGGAACTCAACGAGTCAGGAGCCGCAGTCTGCTTTACCAGCTCTGCAAACTTCTTGTCGACCACCGCCACCTTTGCAGGTGCCACTTTATGTAAAGCGTCTATTTCCTCGTTCGCATTATTTACATACTGCACCTCGTCCACAAACCACGCATTACCCAATGTATAAGGATTTTGCAACGGCATAGTCTTCCCCCCCTGCAAAGGGAAAATGAAATAACGCGTATTCAGCATATTCAGCACCGGGAAAGCAGACGCATCCACCTTTGCCATATCGCCACCGGCCTCAGACACGGCCTTGAACAGATTGCTCATTTCAGGACTGATATGTTCCTCTATCATCTCCTGATAACGACGCAANATGTTCCTCTATCATCTCCTGATAACGACGCAACTTCGCAGCATGATAACCGCCTATGCTCTTATGCCAGTAAGAAGTATTATTCTCGTTAAATGTATTCGAAGCCAAATTCAGTACCCGATAGTCCAATGTCTTATCCTCCAAAATAGCCTTATCCGTATCGGTCGGCCGGAAGCCTTCCGTCCGGGCTGTTTGAGGCACAAACTGCGCATCATACAGATAACGCTTGTTCACATCCCACATCTCCACCAGACAAAGCAGCAACAATACACCAATCGTCAGCTTTGCTTTCAACTTACCCATTCCATAAAGCCACAGTAACGCAGCCCCGATTGCCACCACAAAGAAACTGCGCCAAGCATCCGAAGTGAAAATACTCACACGAATCTCTTCCAAATTGGCTATCAGTGGAGCCAGCTGGTCAGCCGGGATGCTCTGCAAAGCCTGCATTTCCATGCTCGACACATAAGAAGGGAAGAAAAAACGCGGAGCCAGTGCAAACAGCAAAGCCACACCGCCTGTGAGTCCGAAGCTGATATAAAACGCCCTCGCCTGTTCTTTCACTATTTGCGGACGTGCAATAATCTGCTTTAACGCCAGCATTGCCAACAACGGAATTGTAAATTCGGCAATTACCAAAATAGAAGATACCGCACGAAACTTATCATACATCGGAATATAATCAAGGAAAAAATCCGTAAATCCCATAAAATTCTTTCCCCAAGAAAGGAGCACAGACAATACCGTTGCAGCTAAAAGTGCCCATTTCATCGGGCCTTTTACGATAAACAAGCCCAAAATAAACAGAAACATTACAAACGCCCCCACATATACCGGACCTGACGTTCCGGGCTGCTCGCCCCAATATTGTCCAAGCTGGTTGTAAATGCTTCCATACATCGGATTAGCCTTTTCCATTGCCTTCTCATTAGCAGCAAGAGGCACTGACGCACCACCTTTCACATTAGGCACCAGCAAAGAAAATGTTTCACCGATACCATAGCTCCATTGCGTAATATAGTCGCGTTCCAATCCACTTTTAGTCTGATTATGCGTATCCGGCTTTACCAATTCGCTCTTTCCACGCATCGTCTCCTTACTATATTCATAGGTATGATAAAGATTGGACAGATTGATACATACTCCCAATACACCCGCTACCACCAACACACCTGTCGCCTTGAAAAAACGAGGAAGTTCTTTCTTCTGGTAAGCAGAAATTCCGAAAGCCACTGCCATAAACAACATCACAAACAAGAAATAATAACTCATCTGCACATGGTTCGACACAATTTGTAAAGCAACGAATATGGCTGTCAGCAAGCCGCCCGACAGGTATTTCCCCCTGTAGACCAGCACCATACCAGCAATGGTAGGCGGAATATAAGCCAATGTTACAAATTTCCAGATGTGACCGGCCGCAATAATAATGAAGAAATAAGAAGAAAAAGCCCATATAATCGCTCCCAATGAAGCAAGCCACACCGAGAAGTCAAAAGCGCGCAACAGAATATAGAAACCCAGCATCATCACAAACACATACCACACATAAGCGGGCAAATACAAATGATACAGACTCTCCACCCCTTTCAGCATATCAGTGGAATGGTAGCTGGGAGCCATCTGATAGGTAGGCATACCGCCAAAAATCGAATTTGTCCAGCGCGTACGCTCTCCTGTACGTTCCAAGTACTCTTTCGATTCCTCGCCGGCACCTATTCCCGCCACCGCATCATGCTGAGACAGAACACGTCCCTCGGTCACAGCCGGGAAAAAGTAAACAAACGAGATGACGGCAAATAAGATAATCACTACTATATCAGGTAGTATTCTTTTAAATAAGTTCATAAGTATATCTGTTTATTAACGCTGCAAAGATACGATATACTCTGATAAATTGCGTACATTTGCATCTGAAATAAAGTTGAATTATGAAAATAGGAATTATAACTGCAATGAGTGCCGAGCAAAAACAGGTGGAACAACTGCTCGACAACAAGAAAGAATATGCCGAAGGGCCGTTCCTGTATACAGAAGGAACAATTCAAAACAACACGATTATCCTGATGAAATGCGGTATCGGAAAAGTGAATGCCGCCGCCGGCACGGTAGAACTAATCCGCAACTTCCACCCCGATTGCATTATCAGCACCGGTGTGGCAGGAGGTATAGACAATTGCCTGAAAGTGATGGATGTAGTTGCCAGCCGCCAAATCGTCTACCATGACGTGTGGTGCGGCGAAGGAAATGCCTACGGACAAATCCAAGGACTTCCCGCCCTGTTTGAAGGCAACGAAACATTGTTCAACTGCGCCATGTCATTAGACACAGAAACAGCCATCCACGGCGGACTCATCTGCAGCGGAGACAAATTTATCACCGACCGCCAAGAACTCAATACCATCAAGTCAGCCTTCCCCGAAGGACTGGCCGTAGATATGGAATCAGGAGCCATTGCCCAGATTTGTTATATATATAAGGTACCGTTTATCAGTTTCCGCATTATCAGTGACACTCCGGGTGCCGACAATCATTGGGAACAATACACCAACTTTTGGGACACCATTGCCGACCGTTCATTCGAGGTAACCCGCATTTTCCTCCATTCATTACCAGCAAACTTATAATAAAAACAGAAATATGAAAACAATACCCAGTTTTACCATTGACCACATCCGTCTTCTGCGCGGCATCTACGTCTCTAGAAAAGACCAAGTAGGAGGCGACACCGTCACCACTTTCGATATCCGCATGAAAGAACCCAACCGCGAGCCGGCCTTAGGTCAGGGAGCACTGCACACCATCGAACATTTGGCCGCCACTTTCCTGCGCAACCACCCAGTATGGGGCGACAAGATAGTCTATTGGGGTCCGATGGGCTGTCTCACAGGCAATTATTTGCTGATGAAAGGCGACTTAGAATCAAAAGACATCGTAGAACTGATGCAAGAAACCTTCCGTTTCGTTGCTGAGTTTGAAGGCGAAGTGCCGGGTACCGCTCCCAAAGACTGCGGTAACTGCCTGCTGCACGACCTGCCTATGGCCAAATGGGAATCAGCACGCTATCTGCATGAAGTGCTCGAAAAGATGACCGATGAAAATCTGCATTATCCTCAAAAAGCATAGCATTTCCCGACTAAACACACTCATTCTCATAAACAAGGGACAGTATTTACGGTTTTTCAAAGCAAAAATAATATTACCGTATAATCTGTCCCTTTTTGCCCTTCTAACAGTAAAAGCCTGAAAAACACGCCACATCATGCTCCAACCAACTCTGATACGTCCTTTAAAAAGAAAACACAATCAGTAGCAATAAATCTGCCACAAACAATACAAAATCGATATTTTTTTATACTTTTGTAAAAAAACAACTGTTTAAATAACCCTATGGACATACTTCAGGAAACAGACACATTTCATCCTCTGCTACTTAATATCGGCTATGCGATTCATCATTCCGACTGGAACTGGACAGAGGTAAACAGCCCGTTCTTTCGTATCTATTATGTTACAAAAGGTATGGCAGAAGTGACTCTTCCCGACCGAACCATAACACTTTCTCCCCACCACTTATATATTATTCCTGCATTTACCTGTCACAATTGTCATTGTGAAGGAGATTTTGAACATTACTATCTGCACATTTACGAAGACCATTCTTCCGCCACCAGCATCTTGGAAGATTTGGACTTCCCCACTGAAGTTCCGGCCGGTCCACTGGATTTGGAACTGATCAAACTATTACATGAAATGAATCCCGCTATTCAGCTTCCACATTCCAATCCCGCTACTTACGACAATACCCCTACCCTGATACAAAATATCATAAAAAACAAACAGAGAGCTTTTCATAATAAAGTAGCCTCCAAAGGCATCATCTACATGCTAATCT
This sequence comes from Phocaeicola faecalis, assembly GCF_021730445.1. GTDB lineage: Bacteria > Bacteroidota > Bacteroidia > Bacteroidales > Bacteroidaceae > Phocaeicola > Phocaeicola faecalis. The sequence goes on from NZ_JADNRM010000027.1 coordinate 21,698, forward strand.
CCCGCTTCTTAAAAGACGCACGACCAAAAGACTCCACCAGCGACAACCGTATCATTAATGTAGTCAACTTTATACGCAAGAATATAGACAAAAACATTGACATTGATACTTTGGCCGGACTTTCCTGCCTTTCGAAAGACCACTTCATCCGTCTGTTCAAAAGCGAAATGAAAACAACCCCCTTACAGTATATCGTCAAAAAGAAAATAGAGAAAGCACAACTACTGCTCATCACCAAAGACCTTGCCATCAAGGAAATAGCCTACACACTGGGATATGACAATTACTCGTATTTCATTAAGTTATTCAAAAAGCAGACCGGACTCACCCCACAAACCTACAAAGAGTCTAACCGGAAACATTAGTTACTCTATACCATTATGTTATACCAGCCTAACCCACAAATGAATAATTACTGAATTCCGCATTTATTTCCATAGCACTTGTAGCCAAGTAAAATGAAGCTGTGAATCCAGATATTGAGCCTTTATAATATTTTATTTTCTTGCAGAGTTCCCTCTAAAAGTAGCTCCTGCAAACTACAATTTAAGACCTATATCGATTTAAGACTATCCTTTATCTGAATCGTTTATTGATGCATCTCATCATTTTCAATTACTTTGCATCATCCTATTACACTGAATAACAACCTGGTTCAAAACAAGTGGTGGAAAAATTAAGAAAATAAATGAGCCGATATCCGCACAACAGGTATAGAAGCCAAAACCTGTTGGCGGACGGCTTTGATTGTATAACAAATAGCTAAATATATCACAATGAAAAAGAACAACCTCATCGCACTCTTTTTAATGTTATGCACTGCCTGCTTTTGCAGTTGCAGCCAGCAAGAGAAAACGGTCACATTCGCCATCGCATCCGACTTCCACGCACAAGATGTCCCGGACGGAAAAGAACGATTAAGCAGTTTTGTACGTGCCGCCCAAAACGCCAATGCAGACTTCATCATAGAGTTGGGTGACTTCTGTCGTCTGGACAGTGCCAATCAAGTGTTTCATGACATCTGGAACAGTTTTCCGAGAGACAAATATCACACCATCGGCAATCACGACATGGATGCTTATACTCCCGATGAGTACGTAGCAGGAATGAAAATGCCCGGACGCTATTACTCATTCGACAAAGGAGACTTCCACTTTATCGTGCTGGATGGAAACAACTTGTATGATGGAAAAAAATACACTCACTATTCCAAAGCCAACTATTATGTGAATCCCAAGATGAGAGCCTTCGTAGACCCGGAGCAAATGGAATGGCTGAAAAAAGACCTGGAATCGACCGATAAGAAGTGTATCATCTTCTCTCACCAAAGTATCGATACCTTTATGAACAACGGTAAAGAAGTACATGCACTCCTTGCCGGAGAAAACAAGCGTGCCGGATCCAAAAAGGTGGTATTGGCCTTCAGCGGACATAATCACAGCAACTATACAAAGAAAATAGACGGTATCACCTATGTGCAGATAAACAGTGCATCGTATGTATGGATAGACAAACCTTCGCAAACAGAGAAACGCTATCCAGCGGAAATCAACAAGCGTTATCCTATCCTGAACTATTCCATGACCTATGACAAACCGCTTTATGCTATTGTCACTCTGACCGAAGACGAAGCAGATATCAAGGGAACAAAAGCAGGTTTCCTTCCTCCCACACCCGAGGAACTGAACATGAACGATTCAATCGGTGTATTCCCGTTGGTTTCGAGTATTGAGGATGCCAAAATCAGATTCTAAGACTAAAAAAGAGCTGGAAACGAGTTCAGAAATAAGAAATCATCTGGAAAGAAAGATATGAAAAAAGAATTTATATTTTCAATGTTATTGGCAGCTTCGCTGCCGGCTGCCGCCGCCCACCACGGGCGTGTTTTTGTGGATAAGAACCACAACGGAAGTTTCGATAAAGGAGAAAAAGTGCTGAAAGACGTCAAAGTATCCGACGGGCTGAACGTGGTAAAAACCGATGCAAACGGTATATATACCTTGCCTGGACACGAACGTGAACGATTTGTTTTCATCACTCTCCCCTCCGGCTATAAAGCCGGTGGCAAACATTATCACCCCATCACAACGACTGACGAAAATTACGATTTCGGTCTCATCCCTTATCAGGCAGGCATCGGCAAGAAAGGAGCACACCGTTTTATACAGGTATCGGATACCGAAATATTCAATACTACCGGCAACGAAGCATGGGCCGAGAACATCCGCCAATATGCCGCCAATGAAAAACCGGCTTTTATCATACATACCGGCGACATCTGCTATGAAAAGGGATTAAAGGAACATATCGAACTGATGAATACCCAAAATATGAACATACCCATGTTCTATTGCATCGGTAACCACGACCTGGTAAAAGGAAAATATGGAGAAGAGTGTTTCGAAAAATACTATGGTCCGGTATATTATTCATTCGATGTGGCAGGTGTACACTATATCGTCACTCCCATGCCGGGAGGAGATTACCGCCCGGGATATACCAAAGACGATGTATGCCGTTGGTTAAAGAATGACTTGGCACATGTCTCGCCGGAAACCCCCATCTATATATTCAACCATGATATATTGACTTACGGAAACGACTTCACTTATAAAGGAAAGACTGAAAGTATCAACCTGAACGAATACAACCTGAAAGCCTGGATATATGGGCATTGGCACATCAACCACAAAAAGAAACAGGGCAACGTATATACCATCTGCACTTCCAGCCTCGACAAAGGGGGGATTGACCATTCCACCAGTGCCTACCGGGTCATGCACGTAGACGGCAAGGGAGACTTTACCAGCGAGTTACGCTATACTTACCTGGACAAGAAATTATGTATCGCCTCACCCGTCGGAGAGTCGGCGTCACGCGTTGTTACAGCCAATGTTTACTCCTCGGTATCGCCCGTACGCAAAGCCAGCTATACCTGCACAGACGGAACAAGGACAATCTTGAAAAACAAACCGCTGACCCAGGTATCGGACTGGACATGGAGTGCCGATATGCCACTGAAAGAACAGTATAAAGGAAAGAAACTGACCTTACAGGTAGTGGCAGAATTCAAAAACGGAGAAACGACAAAAACAGAAACAAACTTTGTTTACCTTCCCGGAGAGACCACAGTAAAACTGGATGGCAATTGGGACAACCTGGCAGGAAATGCCGCCCATACCGGAATCTCTACCGCCCAACTGGACAGCACACTTTCGCTGGCATGGGTCAGAAATGTGGGCGCCAACCTCTATATGTCCTCTCCGTTAATACATAACGGCAAAATCTTTACCGCTTCCATAGATGAAGATTTAAAAGGAAAAGCTTTTATTTATGCCATGGACGGAGCAAGCGGAAAAATAGTATGGAAATATCCGGTAGCAAGCTCCATCAAAAATACAATAGCCATTACTGATGATATCGTATTTGCCCAAGATGTTTTGGGTAACCTGTATGCCGTAGATTGCGAGAGCGGAACACTCCGCTGGAAAACCCAACTGCCGGTAAACGGCCTGCCCGGACTGATTGAAGGACTGGCTACCGACAAGGGAATCGTGTATGCCGGAACCGGAAAAGCATTGTCGGCCTTTGAAGCACGGACCGGAAAACTGATATGGAGAAATAACGACTGGAACCAGCGTGAAGGAACCACAACGACCCTGTCTGTAGGCAGTGGAGTCGTGATAGGCTCTGTTCAATGGAGTGCCTTGTATGCCAACGACCTGAAAACAGGCAAGAAGCTTTGGAGTGCAAGCAACCACGGACTGCGTAACCGGGGTGCGTCGGCAGCGATTCACAACGGACTGCTCTATTTGATTTCCAATAAAGCCTGCTTTATTATAGAGGCCCGGACCGGAAGAATCATTGTCCGCAAGACCTTACCTTATAGTGTAGATGTTACCTCCACTCCTCTTCTAACCGATAAAGAGATCATTTTCGGCACAGCCAAAGAGGGACTGGTAGCTTTGGACAACCAGACACTGGAAGAAAAATGGAAATGCCCCGTAGGAGATGCCCTGATTTATACCTCGCCCTACAGCCGCCCTGTATCGGGCACCATAGAGACCACCCCTGTCCTGGCAGGCAAGATGATAGCAGTAGGTGCATCAGACGGAACCATCTATGGAGTAGATAAAGCAACCGGAAAAATCACTTGGAAACATGCCACAGGCTCACCGGTATTCAGTTCGGTAGCTGCATCCGGAAACGCCTTGGTCGCTACTGATTTCGGCGGCAATGTCTATGTTTTTACTCGAAAATAATATAAACCATAACATCAATCATTTACAAAAAATGAAAAAAACATTTTTATACAGCAGTCTTTTCGGCGTAGGCATGCTCTTTGCAGCCTGTGCAGAAAAGAATCGTCCGGCTCTGACCCTGCCATGCCAAAACACGATAGCAATAGAAAGTACAGACACCCCGGAAATCATTATGGAAAAAGCCGCGCATATTGTTCCCAGCCCGATGCAAATGGAAGCTTTGAAAAATGAATTCATCGCTTTCATCCATTTCGGTCCCAATACCTTTACCCGCATGGAGTGGGGAAACGGCATGGAAGACCCCCGCATCTTCGATTTGAAACAACTGGACACCGACCAATGGTGCGAAGCCATGAAAGCGGCAGGCATGAAAATGGTCATATTCACAGCCAAACACCATGACGGATTCGTATTATGGCAAAGCCGCTATACCCGTCACGGTATCATGTCCACAGATTTCCGCGAAGGCAAGGGAGATATACTGAAAGACCTCTCCGCATCCTGCCAAAAATACGGATTAAAATTAGGCGTATACCTTTCTCCTGCCGATTTATACCAGATAGAACATCCTCAAGGTCTCTATGGCAACCTGAGTCCATACACCGAGCGCACCATTCCTCGGGAAGTGCCCGGGCGTCCGTTCACCAACAAGGCCACCTTCCGGTTCATGCTTGATGACTATAATGAATATTTCATGAACCAACTGTTTGAATTGCTCACCGAATACGGTCCCATTCACGAAGTATGGTTTGACGGTGCACACCCCAAGCGCAAAGGCGGACAGAAATATAACTACTCCGCCTGGAAAGAACTGATTCATAAACTAGCCCCTCAAGCTGTTATTTTCGGCCGCGAAGACATCCGCTGGTGCGGAAACGAATCGGGAAGAACCCGAGATACCGAATGGAATGTCATCCCTTACCCGGAAAATCCCGACACCACTTCTCATTTCCCGGATATGACTGACGAAGATTTAGGCAGCCGCACACAACTCTGCAAGGCCAAGTATCTGCACTACCAGCAAGCCGAAACCAACACCTCCATCCGTGAAGGCTGGTTCTACCGCGATGATGACCGTCAGCGTGTCCGCTCTGTCGATGATGTATTCGACATATACGAACGTGCCGTAGGCGGCAATTCCACTTTTCTGCTCAATATTCCTCCCAACCGTGAAGGACGCTTTTCGGCACAAGATGTCAATGTGCTGAAAGAAGTAGGAAAACGGATCAGCCAAACCTATACTACCGATTACCTGCAAGGAGCCGAGGGTCCGAAGGAACTGCTGGACAACAATACAGACACCTATATCGTAGTCGGCCCGGACAAGAAAGAAATTGTTATTGAGACCCCCGATCCTGTCACTATCAACCGTTTCCTTATTCAGGAAGCCATCACCGTGAGCAGTGAACGAGTAGAAAAGCATGCCCTGGACGCATGGACAGACAATGCCTGGCAAGAAGTGGCAACCGGCACCAACATCGGCTACAAACGCATCCTCCGTTTTCCCGATGTAACCAGCAATAAATTCAGACTGCGTATTTTGGAATCTCGCATGAAGCCGGCCATTTGCCAAGTAGCAGCCTATCACTATACAGCCCATCCGCCCCGTCTGGAGGTAAAACGAAATACAGAAGGTAACGTAACCATCAGCACCATGCAACAAAAATTCGGATGGAAAACATATACACAGGACATTGCCCGGAATTTGAACGCCGGATTCAAGATTCATTATACTACAGACGGAAGTACTCCTACAGCAGAATCAAAAGAATACACCCAACCGTTTGCTTTGGAAAGCGGAATGGTGAAAGCTGTCGCTCTGCTGAACAACGAAAAGGAAGAAGTGTGTCAGCAGCAACTGGGATACCTTAAAAAGGAATGGAAGATCAAACAGGAAAGACCTACTGTGGTGACTCTGCAGGCAGACCGTCCTTATTCCATATCCGGACTGATGTATACTCCACAGATAAATGATGCAATGCCGATGAGTGTCAAAGGAAGCGTCAAGCTCAGTGAGAATGGAAAAGACTGGATTCTTACAGAAACATTTGAATTCGGAAATCTGAAGAATGACCCCACTTGCCGTTACCACTACTTTAAGAAACCGGCAAAAGCGCGCTACATACGCATAGAAGCCAATGAAAAGATAACCAAGGACGCCATCGAGTACGACCTGTTCTAAGTAAAATAGCCCCATAAAAAAAGCCGCTTCTCTTTTCAGAGCAGCGGCTTTTCTTAAGTCCTTTCCTAAAGAATGGATTACTTACGCAATCCAAGTGCCTTAACGATAGCACGGTATCTTTCGATATCGCGATCCTTCAAGTAGTTCAGCAACGCACGGCGCTTACCTACCAAAGTTGTCAAAGCTCTTTCAGTGCTATAATCTTTTCTGTTGAGCTTCAGGTGCTCAGTCAGGTGAGAAATACGGTATGAAAACAAAGCAATCTGCGCTTCTGCTGAGCCAGTATCAGTGTTAGACTTTCCGTACTTTTCAAAGATTTCTTGTTTTTTAGCTGCGTCTAAATACATAATTTTTAGATTTGTTGATATATAATTTATTCGTTTCGCGGGTGCAAAGATAGACATTATCTTTTATACCACAATGAATTAAGCAATTTATTTTTTATTTAATGCTCAGGTGCGAAAACACATTGCAGCCTCCTTTTCTTTATCGTCTTCGCTACTTGAATGAGACTACAAAGGTATTTTTTATCAAATACATAGGTATTTTAATCAAAAATATAGGTATATCATTCATTTTTTCTCTAAAATGTTTGTTTTTCTATTTTTTATTCGTATCTTTGTATCGAAGAAATAAACGATGTATTTCTTCAATTATACTAAAGCCCCTTCATATCATTTTTTATTATAGAACCATCCTGAAGAATAAGCGATTCTCTGGATGGTTCACTTTTTTCCAAAAGTATTGCTTTCCCAACAAGAAAAACCGTATCTTTGTTCAGTCAAAACAAAATTCGACTCATAGGGGCATGATTTTCATCTATCTTTCGACAAGCAGTGCATGGAATCCCAACACTTGGGCTATCCTATGCGGTATATTGACAATATTCCTTGTCATAGTGCTGCTTATTGTCTATTTTATTTTCAGACGGCTCCATATTGACCTCGCTATTTTACGTGCAGCACTCCAAAAGCGGCCCTCCCCACCAATCATATCCTCGATTCCTGATTTGCCACCCCAGACTGAAACCGCCGATTCGGTCCAAACTCCGGTTTCCACAGTCGAAGCAAAGAAACAGTACACCTTATTAATTATAGAAGACCATCTGGAGATACGTCTGTATCTGAAACTGATATTCGGTAACGAATACAACTTGCTGATGGCCGAGAATGGTGAAGAAGGCTTCAAAAAAGCGTGCGAAGAAGTACCCGATTTAATCATTACCGATATCATGATGCCGGTAATGGACGGTTTCAAGTGCTGCCAGTTGGTAAAAGAAAACCTTACCACCTGCCACATCCCCGTCATTCTGCTGACCGCCCTCACCGAAGAGGCGAATGTAATGAAAGGAATCGAGCTGGGTGCCGACGATTACATCCAGAAACCTTTCAACCCCAACATACTGCGCACTAAAGTCAAACGTCTCATCAAGAGCCGCGCAGAATTGAAGGAAATATATACCCGACTTCTTACTCCCGGTCCCGAGTCGGAATCATCATCGGAAGAGAAAACAGAAGAAGCCGGAATCCGGTTCCCCGAAGATCCGTTCATCATGGAAATAGTAAGAATTATCAATGAAAACATGAAAAACCCCGATTTCAACGTGAAAAAGCTGGCAGACATCATGGTCATCAGCCAACCTACCCTCTACCGTCGGGTGAAGATGATTACTAATTTCACCATCAGCGAATTTATTCGGGGCGTTCGTCTGAAACGTGCTGCCGAGTTGTTGCGCAGCCGGCGTTACACCGTTCAAGATATAGCCGAAATGGTGGGATACAGCGACCTTGCTACGTTCCGCAAACACTTTGTCGATTTCTATGGCACCACTCCGTCCACCTTCAGCAACAAAATGCTGATGGAAAAGCCGGAATAATTACTTGCCAAGCACTTGTGCCAAATATTGCTCCACTTGTTCCACCGGCGCATCCTTCAGCAATACTTTTTTATCTTTATCAAGCAAATAAAGGGTCGGCATAGCTTTCAAGTCATACAGTTCCCTGTTCAGTACAGTCAATTCCTTATCATAACCGTTTATCCACTTGGAGGGAATCATGTCCTGATGATTCTCCCATACCTCATGCTCTTCATCAGGATAAAAAGCCAGAATCCTGACCTGCTTCATAATCTCCTCATCAGTGAGCACAGGAGATGATTTCATGTGGGCCAACACCTCTGCACACCCATGACAATCAGGATTATAAAACAACAGCAACGTATAAGGGCTACGTAAATCATGCATACGCCGTTGTGCTCCCGAAGCCAGTGTATAGACAAAATCGGCAGCAACACCACCCACCCGGTTCATGTTAATCAGCTTCAAGTCATAGCGTGCACGGCTCTGTGCCGCCTCATCCGCCGATGCATAAGCAGTAACGAAACGGCACACCGGCTCAAACAGCTCTTCATTTCTCATGGGAGAATTAGGGTCGAAAAGATACTTACGCAATGTTTCGACAAAATAGTCCAGCATTTTCGGTTCTGCAGATGCACTCTGCAAAGTGCGGGTCACACAAGAATCCGCCATTGCCTGCGGCACACGTGTCAGCAAATCAATATAATTCGCCATTGCCTGCTCCGTGACGTCGGGCACATGGATATAAGCCGTATCTTTAAACTCAAACTTATCCCAATAGTGATTCACCACAAAATGCAGCCTGTCTTCGGCAGACTGTAGCATAACAGGCACTTCGGGCAATGTAAAAGCCAATGTTTTCTTCTCACCGGCTTTGTCGGCGTTCCCATTTTCCTGCTTTTTCCCTCCGCATGAAGCAAGAAGAACCAGCAGCAGGGCTATGAATGTAAATCGATGCATCTTCATTATTGATTCGTCTGCAAAAGTTAGAACAAAGATAGTGTTTTTTTGCCCGATATCCGATTGATTTCCAATCGTTTTCGGGCTTTGTTTCAGCTATCCGGTTTTGACGAAAGAAAGACCCTTTAAAAAACATACAGTTTAAGTTTCCATGTCATTTAATACAAATATCCATAGTATCAATTTCTTCTAATTCTTAGATTAATTTCCATCGCGTACACATCGAATCTTTCCTTGTATGTTTTGATCATTAGTCCCATCATTATAAAGTTTACCATGCCCATCCCGAGTCCAGTTATATGAAAAACCATTAGCCAGATAGAACAAAGACTTGTAAACATGAGCATAACGACCCGAATAACGATCTTGCCCCTTAGAATTCCATTTAGTCACAAGCGAGTTAGTTGGTATATTATCTTTGGTTTCTTGGTCGTTCCATTTCCAAAATTCAAATTTAGTACGTGTTAATAAAATTTCAGCATCCCCTTTAATCGTTTCTGAAGAAGTAGCCTGCATCATTATATTCACTTCTGTCAAAGTCGGAATACGCCATGAGCTTCCAAAAGTTTTACCACAAACAGTACTCCGCCCATTCTCAGCCTTTGTATTCTCTTCTTTGAATTTAACCTTTTCTGTTAGAGACTTATTATATGTAAATTTAATAGCCGGCCTATTATTTTCACTAAAAGTGGTACAATGCCCATCTATCTCTTTAGACTCCAAACTCTCGCGTACAGACGCTCTATTCAAATAGGTCAATTCAATAGTCTCATCAGACTTGGTGAAAATATTCTGATATTGATTTTCATCATCCCACTTGATATTATCTCTATCCGTTTCAGATACATCTACACCGAGGTCACGCACACAGCGAACATAGAACTTTGAATCAAAAGAATCATTTTTAGAACCGTTCGACAATCCCTCCTCGGCCCATAATATTTGCTGATTGTAACTAGAAATATAATGTTTATACTCCCACTTTCTATTATCACCAATCGCTTCATTAAAGTACAGACGAGCAGCCTGGTCATTAATGCCATACATTCCTATATACATTTGCTGATATTGATACAGAGAAGGTACATACCAGCGAACCTCATCGGCTGTAATCTTTCCATCTCCATTCAAATCTCTATTACGCTGCATACAAGCATATATCATATTCTGTGCCTTCTTATCAATTTTAAATGTCAGATACCCTCTATCATCAATAAGGGTCGTCCAAGCATTTTCATTATTAGGATAATAAACCGTGCTAAGGGTATTCTTACGACCATATTTTTCATCCTGACCAGATGTAATGTTTGTACCTTTCGGCATTGTTTTACTTCCTTCTGTCAAATTCTCTTCTATTGATTCCAGTCCCCAAGCACGATTCAATCCCGACGCATCTTTATTATAAATGGTCAATATTGCCTTTTGGCGCAACACATAAGCAGCAGAAGTCACACTGCTCCGTCCATCTGAGCTTATCTTTGTGTTTGCCAAAATCAATAACTTACGGTCATCCGTATTCACAAATTCTTTCCATGAAGCAACATCATTTGTCTTCGGATTTGTCTCATAATAGTTTTCATCCACATAAACCGTATAACGGACTTTATTGTTATCATAACTGGCATTCTGCTTCAAATCATCCAAGAATTCCTTAACAGTCATTATTTTCTTATTGCCTTTTCTAGCTTTCGTATACGGATATGGATAATACTTACCATCACTATAAGTCGTTTCTTTAACAAATTTCACCCAATTGGAATAACGTTTCTGTTCTGCCGTCTCCGTATCATCTTCTCTATAAGCAATACTACCGTAAGGCGTATTGACAGCATAACCAAAACTCTTCAGCCTTTTAGCTGTTTCAATCTGTGCTTTTGTAAATTCCAAAACAGCGGTACCATAATGCGAATCAAACGGCACAGGTTGTCCTCCATCAAATATAACGACATCACCTTCCGCATCCGGGCGGTTCTCTGATTTAGTATTTACTTCCACTGTTATTTCATTCACACCTTTTACCCGAACGATATAGGTATATTGCGTATTGCGATTAGTAATGTAGCTATTATAATCATTACCTGAGTTTTCTCCAAGCAGAATATAATATTGTACATCGGCATCTACCGTAACAGGAGCATCTGATTTTTTCCCATTTTCATCTGTTACATAAGACTTTCCGGAAAAATGTCCTTTCAACAACACGTATGTGGCATTGGAAGGCGCATTGGTGAAAACTTTCCTTTCACTCTCTTTGCCGGAATCCTTTACCTCACTCCATGCAGCACGATCACCATAAGCCTCCACCTCTTTTTGAGCCCCGGCACATCTTTCCTGCACATAAAAACTAAACTCTCCCTTATTGGCAAAGTCATAACTAGTCACAGAATTATAATACGCAGCCTCATCAACTTCTTCTCCGGTAGAAAACAAATGCACTTCACGTGGCGCATTCACTACCTGCCAGCTTGCCAACGTGAATTTTCCCTGACTGTCGCTACTGGTATCCACATCAAATTTTATACTTGCATCAACACGAACCAAATGAATCGTTCCACCTAATTGTCCATCCTTAGAAATGGTAACCCTACCATCACTAGACAAAGCAGTGCCGGCACTATAATATCCACTCATTGTAAATGTGGAAGGAGTCACAGTCGGTTCCTTTGCCAACGCAGTTTTAAGCCCGGTTACATTTGTCACTTCATTTAAATCATCAAGAATAGCTGAACCAACTTTCATATTCACATTGGCAACCCCCATAATAATCCGTTCGCCCGAGCTCGTGATAATATTTGACAACGTACCAGCTTCTCCATTTTCATTTCGTGAAATGACAGCATTTGCATTTGTACTATACTCAGAAACACTATTCGTTTCACCACTGGCAAAATAGTATTTGCTTACCAACTTCTCCGAACCTGCATCAAAAATAAACAAATAAAAATCTGAGACTTGAGCTGTCAAATCTATAGCACGAGTTGAAATATTTACCGAATCCCTTTCAGGTACAGACAACTCCATGCTTATTGTAACTTCCCTGCCTCCTACCTGTGCATCAGGAACAAGCGAATCGTCAGCACACGAAATCATGCCCGATACAAGTAGAGTCAGCAAAACTACATACTTAAACTGCATATATAAATTGTTTCTTTTCATACTTTTTCCTCCTCTACTTATTTATTCAAATGGCGGAACAATTACACTGCCTCCAGCCTGCCAAGCATAAACATCGTATGACAAAACGATGATGTTTTCATCCTTCACCGTAATATTATATATGTATGAATAGTTACGAATCACATTCTCAGAAAATTCTATATTTTTCTCCTTTACTACGCCGTTTTGTTCGTAGGCTACAGTAATAGTCAAAGGTCTTTTAGCAATATCCTGTTCCGGCAGATAAATCTTATTTTCGTATGAAGTGGTGACATTAAGTCTTTCGTATTTGATAGTTTGAGTTTCGGCATCAACCGGCACATCAGGAACTATATAATAATTGTTACTGAGAGTAGCATCAGACTTACATTTGCCTTTATTCATAGCCTCTTTAATGGTAATTCCGGTAATCTTAAATTTATTTCCATAACCCTTACCACCATCTATCAAGAATCCCAGTTTAGCCACCGCACGGTGCATATCGCAAGACTGAGTTAATTGGTTAGCAGATAAAGTAAATGCTGAGGTAGCTCCCCACATCGGAATACGACGATAATCCGATGACGTTTCATCAGTGTTCCACGGAGTCTGAGTTCCATCATAAGAATAAATCAAAGAGTTATAAAGCTCAGACTCCGAGATGCCTTCTCTGAAATCAGCATCAACTCCATTCTGACTTAAGTTGGCTAAAACCACCAATTTCAAGGAGCTGCCGAAAAGACCTGTTGCATCAAACGTACCTTCCAAAACCTTCACGTTAGAATTGCCTGACTGAGTGGTAACAGATGCAATTGGAACTCTCCCTTTAAAAGAGTTTCCTTGGAATACCAATACATAGACATCATCTTTAATGATTGTCTTTTGTCCCTCCGTTGTATCATCCGTGCCACCATCCGTAAAGTCTCGTGCCTGTGCCCCCCATTCTGCCGGGTCTCCCCCCGGCAATGCAATCTGCAAGTGCACGCTCACCCGTCCGTCGGTCTGCGGTTCGGGCACCATGCCATTGTCCTGACACGAAGCAAACCCGATACAAACGAGGAGTAATATTATATATGAGTACCATTTCTTCATAATTTCTTTTTGTTACGCGTTACACACACATTACATATTCATATCATTGAAACGAACCACCCAGTCATTGATAATGATGCGGGTATTAATCCATTTCATACTTTCGTCTAAGAAGAAAGTCATGTTGTACTCATCCTGACGGTCGAGATACTCCTGGTTAGTCATGTCATGACCTTCGGCTTCGGTGAGCAACAGGTATTTCACTAAGGGGATGGAGAGAACCGTTTCGCCGGTCTCGGTATTGGTAATAGTCAGCTTGGGGTTGTTTTCCTCCACCAACCGGCCCACTGTGATTTGGGCAATCGCCACGCTGATGTTGTCATCTTCGCCAGCCGTGTCGCCTTCGGCACGTGCCGACTTGTCTACCACCGTACCGCCCTGTGCACGGTAATAAGGATAATATGTCAGAGTTTCGTCCGAAATCAGTTTGTTGTCGTAGTTCATCAAACCGTTGTCGTCCGTAATCGTAAATTCAAATTTATCTACATCTACCGTTACCCCATCCATTTGCTGGAGGATAACGCGGATGGTATTGGTGTTCTTCACCAAAGGAACAGTCACCACTTGTTGGGTTGCCGCGCGGGTAAACGACTGTTTGGTAACCTCGCCATGCCACAAAGAAGAAAGTTTGCTGCTTACCACAGCGCTTCCGTCGGCTGCGCGAGAGTAAATGCGGTCCATTTTACATTGAAGTTCTTCCAACGAAGACACTCCCTGCGTAATCAAAGGAACGGAGAATGAGGCCTCATCGCTCAAACCCGCCCATGTTATAAGGTGGTAATCGCCCGGCTCCATATCGACCACCATCGAGTAGCCGTCGGCGGCCAAAGCATCGCCTGCCTCAGTTTTCTGGTATACCAGCTTGCCGTTGTCATCAAAAGCATAAAGAGCAACACTGCTTACCTCGCGAGAGAAAGCATCGGCATACTTCATGTTATAATCATACTTAAACTTCACCCTGTATTCCACAGAGCAGTCCACATCGTCTTCGTCCAAAATACTGTCGCATGACGTGGCTGTGAACCCTACTGCCACAGCCATCATTGTAGT
>NZ_JADNRM010000028.1 GCF_021730445.1 Phocaeicola faecalis
TCTTCTGCAATGGAGTCGGTGTTTATTTTCTTTTTTGAGATATGCGGGAATGCTAGTTGCAGCTTTGCTCCCATGGTTGTGTCTTTAGGCTCTACATAATATCTTTTCTTTGTCAGAGCTCTGATTCGTTCAGATGCGGCTTTGCTTTTTGCGGTTGCCGGTTCTGGACTTGTTATGGAGAGGCGTTTTATAAGGCCATTATTAGGAAACTTTTGTTGTGCATATTGAATCACTGACCTGAAAGGCTCCTCTTCACTTCGTTCTTCGGCATATCCCGGCAGCCATAAAATATATACCCATGCCAATGTAGGATATTGAGTCTTGTGAATCTCTTTTATATAGGCCTCTGTTAGTTTGGCTTTATAATATCGTATGCTGTCTTCGGGCAGGGATTGGTCTTCGCTCTTTTTTCCTATATATAGGATTTTATTATCAAATGCAAGAAGTTCATTTTGCATATCATTCCCTTTCATGGGACGTGGATATCTTCCGTCCATGTTTTCATCAATTTCAATTTCACAGTTTGTATTAGGCTCTATATGGAAAAAGAGATTGATGGGTCCTTTCTCTGCGCATAAGATATATATACTCATCCCTTCGTAAATATCAAAAGACAATTTTGTCTGCGTATCGCCCTTATTCACTTTTACAGAGTCTAGAATGGCATATTCATTTGCTCCGATATATCCGCTCGCATATATCCATTGCTCTGTTTGGGACAGTTCAGTAGATAGTTTGATGGTTATATTTACATTCTTGTCTGTGGCGCAGATAAGTAACGGCAGCCAGATAAGTATCAGAAATAAAGTGTGTCTCATGGCAGTATATGTTATTTTATCAGTTGTTCCAAAGCATTCAGCAGTTCCTCTCCCCTTAAGTCTTTTGCAATGATGCGTCTCTCTTTGTCCAACAAGAAATTCCTTGGGATGGATTTAATCTTTAAGGCCCTGACCTGCTTGTCGGGTACATTCCTGTCATTCACCCCTCTCACATGGATGAAGTGTCGGGTGCTGTCCTCCTCTATGGCTTTTTCCCATTTGAGCGTATCGGCATCTATTGTCACTGCATATACAGCCAGTTTGTCCTTATATCTTTCTTTTGCCATTTTCAGGAAAGGTGTTTCCTTGCGGCACGGTACACACCAGCTTGCCCAAAAGTCTACCAGCACATATTCTTCTGCAATGGAGTCGGTGTTTATTTTCTTTTTTGAGATATGCGGGAATGCTAGTTGCAGCTTTGCTCCCATGGTTGTGTCTTTAGGCTCTACATAATACCTTTTCTTTATCAGAGCTCTGATTCGTTCAGATGCGGCTTTGCTTTTTGCGGTTGGCGGTTCGCTTTTTATTCTGCTAAATCCCTGTATGTGGCTGTCATGGGGAAACTTCTGTTGTGCATATTGAATCACTGACCTGAAAGGCTCCTCTTCACTTCGTTCTTCGGCATATCCAGGCAACCATAAAATATATGACCAAACCAATGTAGGATATTGAGTCTTGTGAATCTCTTTTATATAGGCCTCTGTTAGTTTGGCTTTATAATATCGTATGCTGTCTTCGGGCAGGGATTGGTCTACGCTCTTTTTTCCTATATATAGGATTTTATTATCAAATGCAAGAAATTCATTGTACATATCATTCCCTTTCATGGGCCGGGGATATCTTCCGTCCATGTTTTCATCAATTTCAATTTCACAGTTTGTGTTAGGTTCTATATCAAAGAATAGATTGACGGGTCCTTTCTCTGAACATAAGATATATATACTCATCCCATGGCTGATGTCAAAAGACAGTTTTGTCTTCATGTCTCCTTTGTTCACTTTTACAGAGTCTAGAATGGCAAATTCATTTCCTCCGATATATCCGTTTGCATAAATCCATTGCTCTGTTTGGGACAGTTCAGTTGATAGTTTGATGGTTATATTTACATTCTTGTCTGTGGCGCAGATAAGTAACGGCAGCCAGATAAGTATCAGCAATAAAGTGTGTCTCATGGCAGTATATATTAATTGTATTAAGTTTTAATCAGGAGCATTGGTGATAATAGCAATGCTCCTGATTGTTTAGTATGGAAGATTGGCAGTATGTTATTATAACTGCATCTCCATAAAAGCTTTGTGCCTCCTGACTTTTGGGGTAAGCTCTTAGTATAAGAGCGAAAGGTTGAAATTATGATATAATCTCACTTTTTGTCCAAGTCAGGTAACGAGGAGTCAGTAGCACTTTATCGTTGCTGAATCTCCGTATGACTTCTGCAGCACTTCTTGTGCTTTTTTTGCATCACCTTTCTCGTCTTTAACAATCATCAACGGCTCATCACCTTCTTCCCAAGTTGCATAACAGTTGTATCCGCCGGTCACAGCGCTCATCTGTCCTTTTCCTAAACGGAAACTTTCAAGGTCTTTAAGTGTCTTCATAACACAAAAGTATTAGTGTGGTTAAATGTTTTGCGATATGCTCAGCCCTTATCGCTTGGCTTTTTGTTTGCAAACAATATCTTTATTACACACTCGTTACAGTGTGAATTCTCCTGTGTATTTTACTCCTTGTATATTTAGCAATAGAGTATATGTTCCTTTCGTCTCTTCTTTTAAATCCAATTGAATATGGTCGGTGCCGGCATATATCATGGAATAGACTTGTTCACCTGTCTCTTTATTAGTAATAGTAACCGCTGAGTATGTTGCGGTTTCTCCTAATCGGATAGTGACAATGCTTCCATTTTGGTAAGCCGTTGGAACATCAACGATGGATGTCGGGACTATATCTTTAGCTGTTAAGATTTCGATTTCTTCAATGGTTTGTGCCTTGGCTACAAAACCCATACAACAGAAGAAAATGAATAGTAGACTCTTTTTCATATTGTATTGATTTATAAGTTTTTCCTAGTAGCAAACATACGAATAAAATCAATAGGTTGGTGCTCTGCAACCGTTACATAAAAAGAGAAAAGCGTTACAAGTTGATATGCTGTAATTATAGCTTTCTCGATGAAATGGGGACTTTTTATTTATTGAAGATGATTCGGAAGGTTTCTTCCGCCATATTTTTCTTTAATCTGCTTTTGCGGGTTCGCAAGGCTCCTGCAGGAGTTTTCATACAGTACACAATGGTCCGGCTTTTGTATTTCAGCGCAGACAGTATGCAGAAATAGATATCTTCTTTGGACATGTTCGGGTATATTTGATTGAGGCAGGTAATAAAGCCATTGAAGTGTAATTTCAGTTCCTTATAAAGTGATTCTTGTTCTGACAGTTTTATATAGTTGCCGGGTAGAATTGTTTTTTCAACTGTTTCCAGATTCTTTCCCCACTGGGATGTCTGGAATGATTGGATGCCATTCCGGAGAATATCCTGTTTGAACCTTGTTGCTGTTTCGGGTAATCGGATTTCTTCGCCTACTTTTTCTTTTAGAAAAGTGCTGATGGTTTGTGTTTGGTCCAAAGAGTTCAGCTTCTCTTGCTTGAGCTCTTTTTCTTTTCTTTTTTTCTTTAAATATTGGTAAATGCCAAAAGCACCCGATAAAAGTACAATCAGGCAAATTGCAATGACATAATATGTATTCCTGTTTTCGGCCTCTATCTCTTTCTGTTGTATGGCCAAAGCATATTGTGTGTTTAGTTCTTCAACTTTTTGATGTCGCTGCATCTGGAGGATGGAGTCACGATATATGTTGAAAGAATCATTGTATGCATAGGCTGCCGGATGATTATTGGCTTTCTTTTCTACTTTATATAAATAGAAGTAGCCGGTAGTCTTGCTGTATAGGTTACCGGACAGACAGCTTTTTTTCAAATAGAACCTGGCAGAATCCATCTTATTGCCATAATATAATAATTGCCCTTTCAAACTGAGATTAGTGGCTGAACTGTCTTTTCTTATGGCAAGGTTTATGGTGTTGTTGGCTTTCAGCGTATCTCCTTCGTGTAAATAGACTTTGCTGATATCATTGAGTATGTTGGCCTCCCAATAATTGTTTTGAGACTTTTGGCTGATGGCCAATGCCTGTTGGTAATAAAACAGGGCGCTGTCGCTCTTATGTTTTAATAAATGGGTCTGTGCCAATTCCCGATATGGAAAGAATAGGAGCGAAGAATCATCTAAAGCCTTGGTCACTGCATGGCATTCCCGATACATATCCATGGCTTTATTATATAGATTCTGTTTTTTGTATATCGTTCCTAAGTCAAAATAGATTTGCATCAGTAGTTTGCTCTTGTTGTTTTCCGGCATTTTTTTTAACGCTGTTAGTAACATTCTGACGGCGAGTGTATCTTGTCTGAGGTTCCGCTTTATTCGTCCTAAGTAAAAATAGCTTTTGGCGGCATTGATGCTGTTTTTCTCTTTTTTGTAATAGTTTACGGCTGTTTGTATCAACGAATCTGTCGGCGGAAGAAGATGAGTTTTATCACAGGCTTGTGTGTAAAGCAAAGCATAATCCGCCCGGGCTTGGTTGCGCAATTTTTCGGGGTGACTGATATTTTGAAGTATATGTAAAGCGCTGTCCGGGTTTTCTTCCATGCAGGCTTCAGCTGTGGATAAGGCTTCTTTTACGGATGGAGGTACATTATATCGGCATCCGTAAAAGGTGAGTATGGATAGTAATATGAGTATTGTTTTTCTCATTTGGGTATTTATTAGTGACAAAGGTACTATTATTCGTTGAATATGTCTGTCTCTCAAGCACTGATATTTATCTCCCGGGAGCTGAAAGATGAAAGCTGAACGTTCGAGGGGGGAGGAGTAGGGAGGAAAGGGCTGAAGTATAAGGAGATAAGGGGCATTTCATTCAAAGGGTAAAATATTTTTTTTTTGATGCAGTATTTGGGTTAAATTGACATTTTATAAGTAAAACGAAAATGTTTCTGTTTGCCGAAAGATAAGAAAAATGAAGAATGAATCACTAACTCTGAGACATCGTATCGGACTGGAAATAGCCCGGAAGTTGAATAATGATTTGCTGAAAGAACATCCGTTGAAACAATTGTTTTGGGAATGTACGTTGCGTTGTAACCTGCATTGCCGGCATTGCGGAAGTGATTGCAAGAAGATAGCCGGGCACCCTGACATGCCGAAAGAAGACTTTCTGAAAGTGCTTGACAGCGTGGCGGCATCTACAGATTCGCATAAGGTATTTGTCATTATTACAGGCGGCGAACCGTTGATGCGAGAGGATTTGGAGGAATGTGGGAAGGCTATATATGAGAAAGGATTCCCATGGGGGATGGTGACCAACGGACTTTATATGACGCGCGAACGTTTTCGCCGCTTACTGGCATCGGGGTTGCATACGGCAACGGTCAGCCTTGACGGATTTGCGGCAGATCATAACTGGATGAGGGGGAATCCACAGAGCTTTGAACGTGCGGTGGAGGCGATAAAAATGATGGCGGAAGAGCCGGGGTTTGTGTTTGATGTGGTGACTTGTGTCAACAAGCATAGTTATATGCGTCTGGAGGAGATGAAGGAGTTTTTGCTGAGTTTGGGAGTGAAACGCTGGCGGCTTTTCACTGTGTTTCCTGTCGGCCGTGCGGCAAAAGATTCGGAACTGCAATTGTCGAACGAGGATTTTCGCGGAGTGATGGAGTTTATCAAACGTACGCGCAAGGAGGGAAGGATAAAGACGGCTTATGGCTGTGAAGGTTTTCTCGGGAACTATGAGGGAGATGTGCGCGATTATTTCTTTCATTGCCAGGCGGGGGTATCGGTAGGGTCTGTTCTGGTGGACGGTGCTATTTCTGCTTGTCCCAGCATCCGTGCCGATTATCATCAAGGCAATATTTATGAGGACGACTTTATGGAGGTATGGAATAATAAATACCGGCCTTACCGTGACCGCGAGTGGATGCGCAAAGGGGAGTGTGCCGACTGTAAGTTTTTCCGTTATTGCAAAGGAAACGGTATGCATTTGCGTGACGGGAATGGGGACTTGCTGTTTTGCCATTATAAAAGGTTGCAAACATTATAAAACTAGAGAATATGAACATGAAAAAGAAAATTGCAGTGCGTAAGTTGTTATCCGGCGTATTGGTATTGTTGGGCTTTACTGCTTGTGACAGTGATGACCCCGGTAATGGGTTATGTGAATATGGGACTCCCTCGGCTGATTATCAGGTGAAAGGAAAAGTTCTTGACCCAACCGGGAAGCCGATAAAAGGTGTACGGGTGGTGGTAAAGGATTTGAATGCTTATTTTGTGAAGGGCGAGAAGGACTATGTGGTGGATTATGACACTGTGTATACGGATGTAAAAGGTGAGTTCGAGAGTGACAAGGCGCATACTTTCAGCATAGGCAGTCAGGAAGTGCTCTTCCATGATGTGGATGGAGAGGAGAATGGGGGAGAATTTGAATCTGCTACTCTGAAGACGGACCAAATGGATATATCGCAAATAAAAGAAGGCGGAAGCTGGTATTCGGGAGCTTATGAACTGAAGGCTGAGGTGAAACTTTCGCCGAAGAAGAAATAATCTAAAAAATAAAACTGAATTAATCCATTCTATTATGAAAGGGCTGTGGCGGTAATTAACCTGCCCAGCCCTCCCTGTCTAAATTTCTGTAACTGATGGCTTCTGCCAAATGGGTGGAAGTAACCCGCTCGCTGTTGTCGAGGTCGGCAATGGTTCTTGCCACTTTCAGGATGCGGTCATAGGCACGTGCCGAAAGGTTGAGGCGTGTCATGGCATTGCGCAGCAGATTGAGCCCCTGTCCGTCGGGTTCGGCATATAGGTGGAGCAGTCGGCTTTCCATCTGTGCATTGCAATATATTCCCGGATGGTTGGCAAATCTTTTCTCTTGTATCTTTCTTGCGCTGATTACTCTTTCGCGGATGGAGACGCTGCTTTCCGCCGGTTGTGTTTCCGATATCTTGTCGAAAGGCACGGGGACGATTTCTATTTGTATGTCGATACGGTCGAGCAGGGGACCTGAAATGCGGTTCAGGTAGCGTTGTACTTGTCCGGGGTTGCAGACGCATGCCTTGGTCGGATGGTTATAGTATCCGCACGGGCATGGGTTCATGGAGGCTACCAACATAAAACTTGCCGGATAGTCGAGGCTGTATTTGGCGCGTGATATGGAGATGTAACGGTCTTCTAATGGTTGCCGGAGCACTTCAAGCACACTGCGGTTGAACTCCGGCAGCTCGTCCAAAAAGAGGACACCGTGATGTGCCAGACTGATTTCTCCGGGTTGCGGGTTGCTTCCTCCGCCCACCATTGCAATCTGCGAAATGGTGTGGTGAGGGCTTCTGAAGGGGCGTGTGGCTATCAGGGATGAATCTTTTCCCAACTTTCCGGCAACGGAGTGTATTTTGGTCGTTTCCAGGCTTTCTCCCAGCGATAGGGGCGGGAGAATGCCCGGCAATCGTTTCGCCATCATTGATTTTCCACTTCCGGGTGCACCAATCATAATCAGATTGTGTCCGCCTGCGGCGGCTACTTCGAGTGCGCGTTTCACGTTTTCCTGTCCTTTTACGTCTGCAAAGTCATAAGGAAAGTTTTCTTGATTCTTATAAAATTCTTCGCGTGTGTTGACTGCGGTGGGTTCCAGTATCCGTTCGTTATTAAAGAACTCTATGACTTCTTTTATATTTTCCACTCCGTATACATTCAGGTGGTTTACCACGGCTGCTTCGCGGGCATTTTGTTTGGGAAGGATGAAGCCTTCAAATCCTTGTTCGCGGGCACTGATGGCAATGGACAAAGCCCCCTTGATGGGCTGCAGACTTCCGTCGAGGCTCAGCTCGCCTATAATAAGGTAGCGCGATAACTTTTCTTCGGAGACGATTTGGGCGGCAGCCAATATCCCGATGGCCAAAGGCAGGTCATAGGAAGAGCCTTCTTTCCGTATATCGGCCGGAGCCATGTTGACGACTATCTGGCTGGTGGGAAATTTGTATCCGTTGACCTGCAGAGCGGAGATGATACGTTCGTGACTTTCTTTTACGGCTGAGTCTGGCAGACCGACAAGGAAGAACTTTATACCGCGCGAACTATTGACTTCAATAGTTACAATGGTTGCATCAATTCCTTGTACAGCCGCGCCATAGACTTTTACTAGCATTTTATTATTTTTTCTTCTTACGAGCCTTTTCTCTTTCGGCTGCTTTTGCGGCTTTCTCTTTTTCTTTGTCTTGCTCTATAAGTTGTTTTACTTTGTCTATTAGTTCTTTTCCTCTGATGTCTCTGGCGATAACTCGTTTATTGGGAGCTATCAGCAGATTGGAGGGCAGGCGGGTGATGCCTTGTTGCTTGACGATGGAGTTGTCCCAGCCTTTAAAGTCGCATACTTGTTTCCATTGGATTGTGTCTTTGTCGCATGCTTTCAGCCATTCTTTCTTGTCTAAGTCCAGTGACAGGCTGACAATGATGAATTTTTCTTTTTTCAGTGCTTTCTGCACGGCGACCAGTGAATCCTGTGCCGCTACGCTTTCTTTGTTCCAGCTTGCCCAGAAATCGAGAAGGACATATTTGTCTTTCATTTCTTTCCAGCCGATGCTTTTCCCATTTTTATCGGTACAGGAAATCGTGTTTAGGCTCTGCCGGTTCAGTTCGTTCTTTTCTTTCAGCTTGGCCTGAAGGTCAATCATGTAGGGGGTATCCTTGATGCTCCCGCTTAGTCCCTGTATCAATTCATCCATCCGCGTATAGTCGGGAAGACTGTCTTGCACGTAATATTGTTCTATCAGATAGATATTGGCAAATGAATGGGGATTTTCTTTGATGAGGCGGTCTACCGTGAACATAAGGCTGTCTGCTTTTGCCTCCTTGATGGTTTGCAAGATATATGCCATTCTTTCGTTGTCGCCTTTCCCTTTGATTTGTATATCTCCGGGGGTACCGTCCCATGTCACGCTTTCTCCTTTGTCGGCAAACACGGGAAGTGTTTCTTTATCACTGAGCAGCAATGAGAAGATGGTGAAAGTATCGGGGGTAATGGTGTAATTGAATTTTCCGTTTTGGGCGATAATTGTGTCCAGTTTATAGTTGGGTTCCTGATAGAAAACGAGTATGGTATCAGAAGACAAGCCGCTGATATTCCCTTTTAAAGTGAAAGTGCTCTTCTTGCCGCAACCGGTCAGCAGGAGTATGAGCGCAAGGAAAAGAAAAGATAATTTTTTCATCTTAAATTATTTTCTGCGAAAATACTCATTTTGCAGGTAATGGGCGGTATAAATAGAAGTTATTTTGCATAAAAAAACCGGGATATCCTTTAAATGGATATCCCGGTCTGTTTATTTGGCTATTTTAGATAGTCCGATTATTTGATAGAATCAGCAAATTTAGCGAATTCGCGGTCGTTTGCAGCTTTCTGAGCCATTGAAGCGTCCTTAGCGATTGCGCTCTTAATGCTGCTGCTTACCAATGAAGCGTTGTTAGTGCGGGCACCAACGATAGCCATTAAGTAATCAGTCATTGCATCAGGATTCTTGATAGCAGACAAAGTAGCTTTTGCCTTGTTGTAGTCCTTAGCCAAAATCTGAGCTTGAGCAGCACTGTTAGTCTTAGCGTCACCGAATGCGTTTACAGCTCTGTCATACTGACCTTGTTTGATGTACAGGTTACCAAGAGCTTCGTTAGCAGCGTTAGCACCTGTAGCCTTACCTAAGTAAGATTCAGCAGCAGCTACATTGCCCTTAACCAATTCGCAAAGACCAAGGTTAGCGTTTACTTCAGGAGCGTTAGCGTTCTTAGAAGCAGCTTGTTTGAAGTAAGATTCTGCTTTGGCAGCGTCACCGGCAGCAAATGCCATTTCACCTAAGTTGTTGTAAGCACGGAAATCGTTAGGATACAACTGAGTAGTCTTAGTGAAGATAGCTTCTTTGCGAGCGTTGTCGTTAGTCAAAGTAGCAGCATACAATAATTCTTCTACGCTCAATACTTTAGCATCTGTATTGAATGCTTCGTTGATTTCGTCATCGCTGCGGCCGATGATGTCATAGTTGGCAGTCAGACGTGCACGACGCAACTGAGGCAGGATTTCGTCAGCCAAAGTTTTGTAAACTGAAGAGATGTTCTTGATTTCAGCTTCTCTTTGTTCAGGATCCTGATACATAGAAAGAACGCGCAAAATCAAGTCTTTATCCTGCAAGTTTGATTTAGAAACCAATTCCTGGAAACCTTCCCAGTCTTGTGCAGTATATTTTGCATCGAGGTTAGTATCGATTTTGCCTTTCTTCAATTGACGTTGCATATACTTTTCTGTGTTACCTTCACGGTTTTCAGCCAAACCTGTATTCAGTTTAACACCACCGTCAGGAGAAGCGTATGCAGAGATTTCGATGTTGTTCAATTTGTAGTTCTTAGTGTCAGCGTTTACTTCAGCAACTTTCTTGTGGAATTCTTTCATATCGTCTGAATTCAATTCGCTGTTGCGTAAGTTAGCCTGTTGGATTAAGAACATGATGTTGGCAGTCTGAGCGTCTTTGATGATGCGTTGGAAAGCGTCGTTTGCATAAGATGCATTTGAGCTGGCAGCAGTAGGCAATTCAGAAGTAGCGATTACACCGTCTGCAATTTTCACAGAAGGAATGGTATATGTCTTTTTGCCTTTTGTGATTTTGAAATCAAGGTATAATTCAGAGTTAGCCATTTCGGGAACATAGTCGAAAGAAGCTTTCATAGTATAGCTACCACCTACCTTATAAGAAATAGTCTGTCCGTTTCCTTCTACTTTTTCACCTTGGAATACAGCGGGCTGACCTTTAGCTTCGCCACCTTTCCATCTTAATACCGGAGTTACTTCAACAGTAGCTTTTTTCTTCATGTACTTTTCGGGGAACTTACCATTGATAGTTACAGGCACTTTACCACCGATTGCTTCAAGCACTTCAGGGTTAGTTGTGAAATAGTCAGAAGACAATTCTCCCATCTTGCCGCATGATGACAGGGCAAGGACCAATAAAGCCACTAGGGGCAAATACAACTTTTTAATCATAGTTACTTTAATTATTTAACGTTTGTAATGTAATTTCTACTAAAGCCGCGTTTTTGTATGCATCTTTGGGTGCAAAGATAGAAAAAACTCTATTATCTGCTAACTTTAAATGGGCCTTTTTTTTCAAAATATCTTAAAAAAGGACGTAGAAATGAACACTTTATTTATGTTCCTCTCTGAATTTGATGTTGCGAGGATGATGCTCAATGATTTCACTGCGTAGCATATTGCGGTCAATGTGTGTATAAATTTCTGTAGTTCCGATACTTTCGTGCCCCAACATACATTGGATGGCACGTAAATTTGCCCCTCCTTCGAGCAAGTGGGTGGCAAAGGAATGGCGGAAGGTATGGGGGCTGATGGTCTTTTTCAAACCGGTGCGTCCGGCCAGTTCTTTGATAATGTGGAAAACCATGATGCGCGAGATGTTTTTCCCAAAATTGCTGATGAACAGAAAATCCTCGAAACCGGGTTTTATTTTCATTAAGTTGCGGTCGGGGAAATATAGATTAATTTCTTTTACAGCACGTGGGGAGATGGGGACCAGGCGTTGTTTGCTTCCTTTTCCTTCTACCTTGATGAAATTTTCATTTAAGTACAGGTCGGACAATTTCAGGTTGCAAAGTTCGGATACACGGAGCCCGCAGCTATAGAGCGTTTCGAGGATAGCCCGGTTTCGTTGCCCTTCTTTGGTGCCTCTGTCTATGCTCTCTATAAGACGGTCTATCTCTTC
Organism: Phocaeicola faecalis; assembly: GCF_021730445.1. GTDB lineage: Bacteria > Bacteroidota > Bacteroidia > Bacteroidales > Bacteroidaceae > Phocaeicola > Phocaeicola faecalis. The sequence continues at coordinate 11,666 of NZ_JADNRM010000028.1, forward strand.
TACCGTGAGTACTTCGGGCAGTTTGAAGCCTGTTTGCGGAGACTCAAGCAGTTCGGTTGGGTCGGCTTCCAGATAGTCTTCGAGCACAAGGAAATGATAAAAAGACCGGATACCCGACAGAATGCGTGCCTGCGAACGGGGGTGGATACCGATGTCACGCAGTCCGGCTGAAAATGTTTCCAGATGTTCTAATGTCACCTCCAAAGGATGGAGATTTTCAAGGGTCAGATAGGCCATTAGTTTGTCTAAATCTGTGAGATAAGCATCTACCGTATTGGTAGATAGAGACTTCTCCAACTTTAAATATTGCTTGTATTTCGCTAATATCTTATCTGTTTTCTCGGTTCTTTTCATTTCTTTTTTCTAACTTTGTGCCCAAATTCCCTGCAAAGGTATTAAAAGTTCAGACAAAGCATTAAATATGAAAATACAAATTATTAATGGGCCTAATATCAATTTATTAGGCAAACGTGAACCTTCCATTTATGGGGCTGTTTCATTTGAAGACTATTTGGCGGATTTGAAACGTGCTTATCACAATATTGAGATTGAATATTATCAGTCGAACGTGGAGGGAGAGATGATAAATAAGATTCATGAGGTGGGGTTTGACTATGACGGTATTGTGTTGAATGCCGGAGCATATACTCATACTTCCATTGCTTTGCAGGATGCTATACGGGCTGTGACGGCTCCGGTGATTGAAGTGCATATCTCGAATGTGCATGCCCGTGAGGAGTTCAGACATAAATCAATGATTTCATGTGCTTGTCTGGGAGTGATTTGCGGGTTCGGACTGGATTCCTATCGATTGGCGATAGAGGCGTTGTTGATGAAGAAATAAAATTTTAGGTACGTATATAATAAGGTGATAAGATTATGATGTTGAAACAGACAAAAATCGTGGCGTCCATCTCAGATGAGCGTTGCGAAGTTGAATTTATTAGAGACTTATTCAAGGCAGGTATGAATGTGGTTCGTATGAACACGGCGCATGCTTCGCGTGAAGGTTTCGAGAAGTTGATTAAAAATGTGCGTGAGGTTTCCAATCGCATTGCTATATTGATGGATACAAAAGGGCCTGAAGTGCGTACAACTGTCATTGCAGGTGGTGAACCTATTCCTTATAACATCGGTGACCGTGTGAAGATTGTAGGGAATCCTAGTCAGGAAACGACTCGTGAGTGTATTGCTGTGTCTTACCCCGGTTTTGTGCATGACCTTCAGGTGGATGGTGATATTCTGATTGATGATGGTGATTTGGAGTTGCGTGTAGTAGATAAGACGGATGAATATTTGGTTTGTGAGGTGCAGAACGAGGCTACTTTGGGTAATCGTAAAAGTGTGAATGTTCCGGGTGTCCGCATCAATCTTCCTTCGTTGACGGAAAAAGACCGTAACAATATATTGTATGCTATCGAGAAGGATATTGATTATATCGCTCATTCTTTTGTCAGAAACAAGCAGGATGTATTGGATATCCGTCAGATATTGGATACCTATGGTAGTGATATCAAGATTATTGCCAAGATTGAGAATCAGGAGGGTGTTGACAACATCGACGAGATTCTGGAAGTGGCGGATGGTGTGATGGTAGCGCGTGGAGATTTGGGTATTGAAGTTCCGCAAGAGCGTATTCCGGGCATCCAGCGTATGTTAATCCGTAAATGTATTTTGGCCAAGAAACCGGTAATCGTGGCTACCCAGATGTTGCATACCATGATTAATAATCCGCGTCCTACCCGTGCGGAGGTCACTGATATTGCCAATGCCATTTATTATCGGACGGATGCATTGATGTTGAGCGGTGAGACTGCATACGGAAAATATCCGGTGGAAGCAGTAAAGACCATGACGAAGGTGGCTGCCCAGGCAGAGAAAGATAAATTGTCGGAAAATGATATCCGGATTCCGCTGGATGAGTCTTCTAATGATGTGACTGCATTTCTTGCAAAACAGGCTGTGAAGTCGACCAGCAAATTGAATATCCGTGCTATCATAACCGATAGTTTCAGTGGACGTACAGCTCGTAACATTGCAGCTTTCCGTGGAAAGTATCCGGTATTGGCTATCTGTTATAAAGAAAAAACCATGCGCCATCTGGCTTTGTCTTATGGTGTAGAGGCTATCTATATGCCTGAAAAGGCAAATGGGCAGGCTTACTACTTTGCTGCTTTGCGCAAGTTGTTGGACGACGGTGTTTTGTGTGAGAGCGACATGGTGGCATACCTGAGTAGCGGTAAGCAAGGAACGCAGACTTCATTCCTCGAAATCAATGTGGTGGGAGATGTGCTGAAGTATGCGATGGATTATGTGCTTCCCAACCGTAACCGTTATTTATAATACCGGCCGGCATGAAAGAAACGGATGCTATTGACGAATATATCCTTCAGCATATCGATGAAGAAAGTGATTATCTGAAGGCTCTTTATCGTGATACGCACGTCAAGTTATTGCGTCCCCGCATGGCTTCGGGTCATCTGCAGGGGCGTATGCTTACAATGTTTGTACGGATGATACGTCCTCGTCAGGTGCTCGAAATAGGTACTTACAGCGGTTATTCCGCATTATGTTTGGCCGAAGGGCTCGAAGAAGGGGCCGTGTTGCATACTTTTGAGATTAATGATGAGCAGGAGGACTTTACCCGTCCGTGGCTGGAAGGTTCACCTTATGCTGACAAGATAAGATTCTATATCGGCGATGCATTGCAGTTATTGCCGGATATGAACATTATGTTTGATTTGGCGTTTGTAGACGGTGACAAGCGTAAGTATATCGAATATTATGAGCTGGTGCTGAAGATGCTTTCACCGGGTGGCTATATCATAGCCGACAATACGCTGTGGGACGGCCATGTGTTGGAAGAACCGCATCACACCGACCTTCAGACTATCGGTATCAAGAAGTTTAATGATTTGGTGGCGGCTGACTCAAGGGTAGAGAAAGTGATTCTGCCGTTGCGTGACGGACTGACAATAATAAGAAAGAAATAAAATAAATAGTAATATGGAAACGACCAGACAAAATAAGATTTCCCGTCTTATTCAGAAAGAATTAAGCGAGATTTTCCTGCTTCAGACTAAAGCGATGAACGGTGTATTGGTATCGGTAAGTGCAGTTCGCATCAGCCCTGATATGAGTATAGCGCGTGTTTATCTCAGTGTGTTCCCTTCAGAGAAGAGTCAGGAAATAGTGAAGAATATCAATGATAATATGAAGTCTATCCGTTTTGAACTGGGTACGCGTGTACGCCATCAGTTGCGTATCATTCCCGAACTTAAGTTCTTTGTGGATGATTCGTTGGATTATGTCGAACGTATTGATGAACTGTTGAAAAAATAACCAACGGTGAATTTCCCCTTTTATATAGCGAAGCGTTACCTTTTCTCTAAGAAGTCGCACAATGCCATCAATGTTATATCAGCTATTTCGGTTTGCGGAGTAGCTTTGGCTACATTGGCAATGGTATGTACATTGTCTGTATTTAATGGATTTCAGGATGTGGTGGCTACCTTTTTCACTGCTTTTGATCCGGAATTGAAGATTACGGCAACTGTCGGAAAGGTTTTTGACGGGCAGGATGAGCGTATTCTGGAGTTGAAGAGGTTGCCTGAGGTGGCTGTCTTTTCCGAATCATTGGAGGAGAATGCAATGGTTCAGTATAAAGGCCGACAGACTATGACTGTGATAAAAGGGGTGGAAGATAATTTTGACCGGCTGACACCCATAGACAGTATCCTTTTTGGACGGGGGGAACTGTTGCTTCATGATGAGGTGGCTGATTATGCTATTCCGGGCATCGAGCTGGTTTCGATACTCGGTACGGGAATCCGTTTTCTGGATCCGTTGGAAATTTATGCTCCCAAGCGGGGGGCAAAGGTCAATATGGCTAATCCGGCAGCCAGTTTCAACTCGGCTAATTTGTTCTCTAGCGGGCTGGTGTTTGCTGTGAATCAGCAAAAATATGATGCCTCATATATTCTGACTTCACTACAATTTGCCCGTAGGCTGTTTCAATATGATACGGAGGTGAGTTCGGTAGAACTAAGATTAAAGCCCGGTATCAATATCGGTAGTGCCAAGAAGAAGATACAGGCGATTTTGGGTGACGGTTTCCGGGTGCAGGATCGGTATGAACAGCAGGTGGACACGTTTCGCATTATGGAGATAGAGAAACTCATCTCTTATCTGTTCCTGACTTTTATTCTGATGATTGCGTGTTTTAATGTGATAGGTTCTCTTTCCATGCTTATTATTGATAAGAGGGCGGATGTGGTGACATTGCGCAATTTGGGGGCAAACGATAAACTGATTACACGGATATTTTTGCTTGAAGGACGTATGATTTCGTTCTTCGGGGCCATCATCGGGGTCGGATTGGGGCTGGCTTTATGCTTTATCCAACAGGAGTTCGGCTTGATTGCATTGGGAGGCGGCTCAGGAGCTGCCGGAAACTTTGTGGTGGATGCCTATCCGGTCAGTGTCCATGCCTGGGACATTGTATTGGTGTTCCTTACTGTATTGGTGGTAGGCTTCCTTTCTGTCTGGTATCCTGTGCGTTATCTCAGCCGCCGCCTGTTGTAATTGCTTTTTTCTTATTTCTACGTTAGATTAGTTCGTAACTGCTGATTTGGATAGGCATATCCAGATTATGAAGCACTTTTTCCAATAAGATACCTTCCCGATTGTCATATTCGTAACCGAACGTGGCACGGATGCCTTGCAAAATAAATTGTGTGGCACGGTCTAACGCAATGGGTAGGCTGTCGCCTTGCATTAAAGAACCGGTAATGACGCTTGTAAATGTATCTCCCGTGCCCGGATAGTGGGCAGGCAGGTAAGGACAGGTTACTTTCCAATAGCGGTCACTCGAACGATTATAGGCGTATACAGAAGTCTTCCGTGGGTCGCCTTGTACCGGAATACTGGTAATGATGACGGTTTCAGGACCTTTGTCCGATAGTTCGTGCAGGTAGGCTTTTAGTTCTTCATCTGAGTTTTCGGCTTTGTAGGGCTTGTCCAGCAGATAGAACAGCTCGGTCAGGTTGGGGGTAATGACATCGGCCTGAGTGATGAGATGGCGCATTTCGATAATCATCTCCTTGTCGAAGTTGGTATATAGTTTGCCATTGTCACCCAATACGGGGTCGATAACGATGAGACTGTCCGGTTGGCGGAAGTCATTAATAAATCCCGATACGATTTGAATCTGTCTGGGCGAGCCCAGATAGCCTGTATAAATGGCATCAAACTGTACTCCCAACTCTTTCCACTCGCCAATAATCTTGGGCATCTCGTCCGTCAGGTCGAGGAAAGAGAAATGAGGATACTGAGTGTGGCTGGATAATACTGCCGTGGGAAGCGGACAGACTTGAAAGCCCATCGAAGAGAGGATGGGAATGACGACGGTCAGCGAGACACGCCCTGCACCGGACAAATCGTGTACGGCAGCTATTTTCTTTACTTTGTTTGCATACATAATCTTTTCATAAATAGGTAATGATGCTATAACAGCCGGAAGGAGCAAAAGGTTATTCCAAAGTTATACTTTCTACTTCTATATTCTCCTGGCGCAAGAAGATGGAAGCGGATTCTTCAAACTTACCCGGACTCTCGGTCGTCAGAAAACGGCAACTGCTGCCTTTGGTGCAACGAGTGTCCATCTCTGTGTGGCGGTCTAGATAACTGCGCAAGCTGTGTGCCACATATTCTCCTTGTGCTACAATTTGTACGTGGGGAGGGGTAAACTGTTTGATTTTATTTATGAGCAACGGATAATGGGTGCATCCCAAAACGATGGTGTCTATTTGAGGGTCTGCTTCCAGCAGACGGTCGATATATTGCTTCACAAAGTAATCTGCGCCGGGAGACCGGAATTCATTGTTTTCAACCAATGGCACCCACATGGGGCAGGCCAGACCGGTCACCGTTATGTCGGGGAATAGTTTATGCACCTCCAGCGGATAGGATTCGGACTTGATGGTACCGGCGGTGGCAAGTATGCCGATGTGCCGTGTGCGGGTGATGTCTCCTATGCATTCGGCGGTAGGCCGTATCACGCCGAGTACGCGGCGGGTAGGGTCGTCTGATTTGGGCAGGTTCATCTGTTGGATTGTGCGGAGCGCTTTGGCTGATGCGGTGTTACAAGCCAATATAACCAGTGGGCAACCCAAGTCGAAGAGTTTGTTTACCGCCTGTAGGGTGAACTCATAGACCACTTCGAACGATCGGGTACCATAAGGGGTACGCGCATTATCTCCTAAATAGATATAATCGTATTCGGGCATGAATTCCCGGATTTTATTCAGAATAGTCAGTCCGCCGTACCCGGAGTCAAAGACACCGACAGCACCGGTTGAAAGGGAAGATGGTTGATTCATGACAGTGGTCTATAAAAAGGCACGGATTACACGGATTAACACGGTTATGAGAGTCCGTGAAGTCTGTGTAATCCGTGCCCAAAGGGGTTATCTTAATTATTTAAGTCCTAATTTACCTTTAACTATCGGAGTAACGTCTGTAGACAATGACTCGTTTACAAAAGGAATATCAGTTCTGTTCAGGTCGAAGATATAAACATATCCACCTTCTTGTCCGACTGCTTTGATGGCATCATCTATCTTCTTATAGATAGGTTCCATCATTTCGGCGTATGCTTTCTGCAACTGTTGTTGAGCGTCAGCTTGAAATTGCATACCTTTTTCGTTCAGTTCCTGCAATTCTTTCTGGCGTCTTTCCTGAATATTCTTAGGCAAGTTAGCCTGTTCTTGTTGGTACTCAGTGAATTTCTTAGTCAATTCATCTGAAGCACGTTTCATTTCATCTTCGTATTGTTTTTGCTGAGCCTGAATGTCAGTCTGAGCTTTGGTGTATTCCGGCATTACAGTGAGAATCTCTGCAAATTTAACATGACCGAATTTTTGGGCAAATACGCTCATTGGAGCGATAAGTAAAAGTAATAAAGCAATTTTCTTCAACATAGTTCTATTTTTTATTAGTTATTGCAAATTTGATTATCAGGTGCAAATGTATGAAATTAATTTGAATATCCTAGTTTTGAAAGCACTTCATTGCTGATATCAATACGCGGAGATGCAAAAATAATACTTTGGGCAGATGAACGGTCGACTACTGCATCGTATCCGTTTTGTTGGGCTATTTGCTTCACTGCCTCATATATTTTGTCCTGAATAGGGTTAATCAGCGCTTGTTGTTTTTTAGCCATTTCTCCTTCCGGACCAAAGTATTTTTTTCTCAGCTCTGCAGCTTCTTTTTCTTTAGCTATAATCGCTTCCTCCTTCTGAGATTTCTGTACAGCCGACAGTGAAGAGGCTGCTTTCTGATACTCCTTATACAGTGCTTCGGCTTCTTTAGCTTTAGCTTCTACTTCAGCCTGATATTGTTGGGAAGCCTGATTCAATTGGTTATTTGCCTGTTCGTATGCAGGGATATTTTTTAGAATATACTCCATATCAATCAAAGCAAATTTTTGCGCGCTGGCTGTGAATGCACAAGCCACAAATAATAGAGATAATAGAATAGCCTTTTTCATAATCACTTCGTTTTATGGGTTGTTAAAACTCTTGTCCTAAGATAAAGTGGAACTGACTGCCACCATATTGGCTGCTACCGTTAATCTTATCGAAACCGTATGCCCAGTCGATACCCATCATACCAATCATCGGTAAGAAGATGCGGACACCGACACCGGCCGAACGCTTCAAACTGAATGGGTTGAATTTGCCGACTTCCGTCCAAGCATTACCGCCTTCAACAAATCCTAATGCATAGATACTTGTTGAGTTTTCCAACATCAATGGATATCTCAACTCAGCACCTAAACGTACATAGGCGTAACCCTCGCTACCATAAGGTGTCAAAGCACCGTTTTCATAACCACGCAATGCTATGGTTTCTGAAGCGTAACTTGTACTGTATCCGGTCATACCGTCACCACCCATATAGAATGTTTCAAACGGCGACTTCTTGTATTTGTTATAGTGACCCAACAGACCGAACTCTGCACGTGTCATGATAACCGGACATTTTGAGGCGCCTGTCAATGCTGTATACGTCTTGGCTTTGAATTTCCATTTATGGTATTCAATCCAGTTGAACATACTTGCAGCTTCATCATAGTCATCTTTTCCGTAAGTAGAATAATCCTTGTTGCTGAACAATGAGTACGGTGGGGTCAGTTGTACCGATGCCGAGAACTCAGAACCGCGACGCGGGAATATCGGATTATCCGTAGAGTTACGTGCCAAGGTGAATCCCAAACTCAGGTTGTTGCAACTACCTGTAGACATATATTCGCCATTGTTCAGCTTGATGTACAAGTAACTCCAGTCTTTCAAGATGAAACGCTGGTAAGACAATTCTGCGGTCAGTGTAAAATAGTCATCCGGCCATCTCAAGCGTTTACCCCAACCGATAGAAGCTCCATACATCTGGATAGACTTATCCGGGTCATAATATGACTCATAGTTATTGCCATAACTTCCTCCATAATAATTATTCATACCATACATGTAGTTATAATAGTTATTCATGTAGGCGGAGTTATAATAGTTGCTGCTGATATCAGTCTGAATGGAGTAGAACGCCGAAACAGAGAATGAATTAGGACGTTTGCCTCCAAACCACGGATCGAAGAACGATACGCTGTATGACTGATAGTAGCTACCGTTAGTCTGTCCGCTGATGGTCAATGTCTGTCCGTCACCTTGAGGCAGGAATCCACGGTAATTATCACTCTTATTGAACAAGTTGGCCATAGAGAAGTTCGTAAACTTCAGACTTAATTTACCGATAACACCAGTTTGCCCCCATCCGGCAGAGAATTCCACCTGGTCATTGGCTTTCGATTCCAAGTTCCAGTTGATATCAACCGTACCGTTAGCCATATCCGGTTGAACATCCGGTTGAATGTTTTCAGGGTTGAAGTGTCCCATCTGGGCAATTTCACGATATGAACGTTCCAAAGCTTCTTTGCTGAACAAATCACCCGGGCGTGTTCTTAATTCACGGCGCACTACATTTTCGTATAGACGGTCGTTACCATTGATACGCACTTTGTTGATACTTGCCTGTGGACCTTCCTGAATACGCATTTCGAGGTCGATAGAGTCCCCGTCGATATTCACTTCTACCGGGTCAAGGTTGTAGAACACATAACCGCGGTTATAATAGTTATTACCGATAGCATCTTCATCTCCGCTCAAACGCTCGTTCATGAGCTTTTGGTTGTATACATCTCCTCTCTTCATGCGGAATTGTTCATCCAGCATATCAGCCGGGAAGACGGTATTGCCTACCCATGTGACGTTTCGTAGATAATATTTGTCACCTTCTTCGATACGCATATATACATCTACGGTACGGTCGTCATAAGGAGTCACGCTGTCTACTACGATTTGGGCATCGCGATAACCCAACTCATTATACTTATCAATAATCTTTTGTTTGTCTTCTTCGTATTTCTCTTCGATGAATTTCTTTGAACGGAAGATATTGGCAAGCTTATTCTTTTCGTTTGTCTTCTTCATTACTCGTTTCAACTTCTTGTCGGTCAAAACGGTATTTCCGTCGATGGTAATCTGGTGTACTTTTACCTTTTCTTTCTTGTCAATCATCACATCTACGTCCACCTGCTCTTTGTTGTCGGCAAGGTCACGTTCGATAATTGTCACTTCGGCGTTTTTGAAACCCTTCTCGTCAAAGTGCTTTTTGATAAGGATTTTTGCACGGTCAATCAGGTTAGGGGTAATCTGACTACCCTTTACCAAGCCCAATTTTGCTTCAAGGTCTTCTCTTTCGCTCTTCTTCACACCATGGTAACGGATATCGGCGATACGCGGACGTTGTGTCAAGAGTATCTTCAGGTAGATTTTATTGCCTACAATCTTTTCAGCCAATATCTGTACGTCAGAGAACAGACCATGTTTCCAATAACGTTTTACGGCTGAGGTGATATCATCGCCAGGAACGGTAATTACCTGTCCTACCGATAGTCCTGACAGACCTATCAGCACATAGTCTTCATAGTTCTTTACCCCTTCGACTTTGATTCCGCCGATTTCATATTTCTTGGGAGTTCCAGAGTAAAGTATTACCGGATTGTCGTTTTCTTGAACATTTGCTTCTTGAGCGTAGCTACTGACTGAGAAACAAAACAGACATGTAAGCGTTAATAGTATGAGTGAAATACGATATAGCATTTTATATAACTTTATATTTGTTCACTGGTTTTGCCGAAACGGCGTTCTCTCTGTTGATAATCACAAATGGCTTTGCAGAACTCTTCTTCGCGGAAATCCGGCCAAAAAGTATCGCAAAAATATAACTCGGAATAAGCGCATTGCCATAGCAGGTAGTTGCTGAGACGAACTTCACCTCCGGTACGGATTAATAAGTCTGGGTCGGGCATGAAGTGGGTACTCAGGTGCGCACTTATTACTTTGTCGTCTATGTTTTCAATAGCCAGTCTGCCGTCTTGCACTTCTGTGGCTATTTGTTTCATGGCTTCGGTCAACTCCCATTTGGAAGAATAGCTCAAGGCCAGAACCAAACACATTCCGGTATTGACGGAAGTTCGCTCGATGCATTGGTTCAGTCGTTCCAAGACCTCTGCCGGTAGTTTCTGGGTGTCACCGATGATGCGGAAGCTGATATTGTTCTTCATAAAGGTTTCCTCTTCGATAGAGTCCATGAGAAGGCTCATCAGTGCAGCCACTTCATCGACGGGACGATTCCAGTTTTCAGTAGAGAAGGTGTATAGTGTCAGGTATTTGACTCCCAAGCGGGCCGCTTCTTCAGCAATGATGTGCACAGTCTCGGCACCGGCCTGATGGCCGAAGCTTCGTTTTTGCCCACGTTGCTTGGCCCATCTTCCATTGCCATCCATGATGATGGCTACGTGGGCCGGTACACGGCTCTTGTCTATTTGCTCTCTATATAGCATGTCGCGTTCTGGTTTTATATACTTTTTTTAAAGCCTAATTTGTTGATTCTGCCTCGCCATACCTGACCGGAATTACTCCACATAATCCACAGGTAGTCATTCTTGTCGATTACATAAGAATAGTTGCCGTCGGCTTGCTTGTATAAGTTGGTAAATTCTTCGGGGAAGAATACATATCTTTTCACTTGCTTCCAAGTAATGCCATTGTTCACCGATTCATAGAATGCGCTGAAGGGTGCAAGGTTGGAACCATTTTTCTTGCCGGGACCGCCAAATGCATATAATTGGTTATTATAATGTATCATGGCGATATTGGCCAATTTGGGACAGAAGTCCAGATTATCTTTTTCCGGTGGATAGTCGCCCCATGTGTTTTCTGTGCTTAACTGGCCCCATACTACCGAAGTCGTATCGGTAGCAATCGGGTTTTCTCCCAAAACCAACATACGGTCTATTGAGCTGTTGGTATTCAGAGGGTAAGAAACGAATGACAGGCTGGTTTCAGGAAAACCGTAAGGAACACTTTTCTGTTCTGTCCATTCTGTTCCGTTATGGGTTTCGACAAACACATTATTAGTATTGATTGCTATCAATTTATTGTTCTTTTCCGGATTGTTTTGGGAATAGATGTTTGAAACCAACATCTTCAAAGCGGGTGCTGATTCTATTTTGCTCCAATCAGTACCATTTCCCGACTGGTACAATTGATTTTCTGCAATAATGTATAAATGGTCTCCCCATGCCATGGCAGTGGAATAGTCAGCTTTCTCTCCGAACGGCAACGGTTGCAAGCTACTCCAACTATGGCCGTCGGTGATGCTTGTTGTCGTTACGGCAACTTGTTCTTCGCCCTGACGGACCGCAAATACATAAATCTTATCGTTGAAATAAACGGCCTTTTGTGCCTGAATAGCACTACCGTTGAAGTCACTGCTTAAATTAGACCATACCAATGAATCGGGTTCCTGCTTATGGACATTGATTTCAGCTGTATAGACTGCACCATATTCCATGCTTTGCGCCAATACCTTAAACTTGACAGGACTTTCAAAATTCAAAGAGTCGCTGGATGTCCACAAAGAATCCTTATCGGCTACAATCAGAATATAAGGAGTGTCCGCAGTGATTTCCACCACTACCTTGCTGACATTGGTACCTACCGGAAGTGAGTCGGCATTATAGATACGTCTTTCTATCTGGTCAATGATAAAAGGATAATCCGAGCCTTCCACGATGGCTGTCAGTGTTGTGTCTTTCCCGTTAACTGTAGCGGTGTATTTGGTCTCTATGTTATCTTTAATCGAGAAAGCAGTAATACTGGCTTCCGAGCTTGGAGTCACTTCGTTATCGTCATCGTTCAAACATGATGTAATCATAAAAGCGGCCATAAGCAGCCCTGTGATAACTGTCAAAAACTTTATTTTCATTTGCAAATGAGTCTTTTTGTTACAAGTCGCAAAAGTAGGAAGATTTTTTTCTATATAGAAGTTTTGGAACAAGTTTTATATTAATTTATAGATAAACTTCCGCTTTTTATCTGCTAATCAGACGCATTTTGTCTGTGAGTCTGTGGGTGGCAGGCATGAAAAAAATCTCTTCCGAAGTATCTTTCGCTCTTGTTAAAGTATTTTTTTTGAATAGTGGGAGCTGTAACTCCGTCTTTCAGGAAGAGGGGAGATTGCTCTATATAAGCTTCGTCCCACAATTCTGAATCAATAAAGGATTGAAGCAGTATGCTACCTCCTTCAACCAGTAAAGACTGGAGCTTTTTCTCGTATAGAAATGCCATTATCTGTGGCAGGATGTCACGCCCGAAGTCCAGGACTATGAACCTGGCATCGGGCTGGGGAGGCTCTTTTTGTGTGAATATGTAAGTCGGCACTTCTTCGTTGAACAACGAGAGATGGGGAGGAAGGGTTAAGTCCTTGTCTATAACCAGACGGACGGGATTCTTGCCATACCAGTTGCGGGTGGTCAGCGAAGGGTTATCCAACAAGGCTGTCCGGCGCCCTATTAAGATAGCATCGTGCTCGGCTCTTTTTTTATGCACGACCATCCCGGTGAGGGGGCTTGACAGGACCACCGGCTTTCCCTCTGTGCGGTTGATGTCGATAAAACCGTCTGCAGACTCCGCCCATTTCAACGTGATATAAGGACGTTTCTGTGTGTTAAAAGTAATGAAACGTTTGATGAGCCGGCGACATTCTTCTTCCAAAACTCCGACTGTTACTTCTATTCCGGCTTGGCGCAATTTATCGATACCTCGTCCGGCAACAAGAGAGAAGGGGTCCATACATCCTACGACGACTCTAGGGATACCTTTCTTTATAATAAGATCGGCGCAAGGAGGTGTTTTCCCATAATGAGAACAAGGCTCCAGGCTGACATACATGGTTGATTCCTTTAAAAGACTCTCATCTTTTACTGAACGGATGGCATTTACTTCTGCATGGGCTTCTCCGCATCGGATGTGATAACCTTCGCCTATAATAGTGTCTTTGTGCACAATCACTGCCCCGACCATGGGATTGGGGGCAGTGGTGCATAAGCCGTTGTGTGCCAGTTGCAGGCATCTGGATATATATTTTTCGTCTTTTGTCATAACCATACGGTTTAAATTTCTACTTTTGCATATAATTAAACAGCTAATGAATCCTATTGTACATTATATAAAGCAAGCTCTCACAGGTTACTATCCCGATTCCGAAGCAGCATCTTTGGCAAAATTGCTGTTGACGCAAGTGCTCGGGTTCACTGTGCTCGAACTGTATGGAGGCAAAGATAGAAGTTTTTCGGAAAATGAGCAGAAGCAATTAGATGATATTCTGATTCGTTTGCAAAAATATGAACCGGTTCAATATATTATCGGTATGGAAATGTTTTACGGACTTTCGTTTGAGGTTGATGAAAATGTGCTGATACCTCGTCCCGAAACGGAAGAACTGGTTGAGTGGATATTGAAGGATAATAAAGAGGACGGACTTCGGGTGCTTGATATTGGTACCGGAAGCGGATGTATACCGGTTGCTCTCGCTAAGTTTTTGCCGCAAGCTCATGTCGCGTCATGGGATATTTCTGACGGAGCGTTGGAGGTCGCACGGCGTAATTGCAAGCGAAATGATGTAAAGGTGCGGTTGGAGCGGAAAAATGTCTTGCAAGCCTTCCCTTCGGGAGAACAGTATGATATCATCGTCAGCAATCCGCCTTATATTACAGAAAAAGAGAAGGTAGCTATGGAGGCCAATGTTTTGGAGTGGGAGCCTTCTATCGCCTTGTTTGTTCCTGATGAACAACCTTTGCTTTTCTATACTAAAATAGCCGGGCTGGGGCTTGAAATGTTGGTTTCGGGCGGCAGGCTTTATTTTGAAATCAACCGGGATTATGGTGCCGCTACGGTAGGTATGCTCGAAAGGTTGGGGTATCATCATGTAGAATTAAGAAAAGACTTATCCGGCAATGACCGGATGATAAAGGCAATAAGATGAAGAAAGAATGTAGCGAAAGCGAAGCTCGCAATAAGGCGGAAGCCTATTGCTCGTCTGTAGAGCGGTGCGTGTCCGAAGTAGAGGCAAAACTCGAACAATGGGGGGCGGACCATGAAATAAAGGACAGAGTGATTGAACATTTGATAAAGGAAAAATATATCGACCAACGGCGCTATTGTGCTGCCTTTGTACGTGATAAGTATCGGTTTAATCAATGGGGACGGATGAAAATCGTGCAGGCATTGCGCTTGAAAAAGATACCGGCAGATGTGATTAGCCTAGGCTTGGAAGAGATTGACGAGAGTGAATATTTGTCCATTCTTTCGGGACTTGTAGAACAGAAGAAGAGAAGCATCAAAGCAAATACGGACTATGAACGCAATGGCAAATTGATTCGCTTTGCCATCGGTCGTGGTTTTGAGATGGAAGAAATACTTCGGTGTGTGAAACAGATAGATGCCGATGTGGAGTATTTGGACTGATTTGTGGGATTTGTTCTTTCCCGAATGTTGTATCATTTGCGATGAACATTTGATGAAGCATGAGCACTTCTTATGTTTCCGCTGCTTGGCGGCTTTGCCACGCACGAATTTGCACTTGCAAAAGAATAATGAGGTGGAACGTAATTTCTGGGGGAAATTCCCGGTGGAGCGTGCCGCTTCGTTTTTATATTATGCCAAAGGAAGTGTTGTCAGGCAATTGTTGTATGAACTGAAGTATTATGGAAACAAAGAAATAGGCGAGTTTTTGGGGAGATATATGGCTGCCGAACTATTGCCTTCCGGCTTTTTTGAAGGGGTGGATTATATCCTTCCGGTTCCGCTTCATCGTAAAAAAGAGCATTTGCGCGGCTATAATCAGAGTGAATGGCTTGCCAAAGGGGTAGGAGGCGTAACTTCTATTCCGGTGCTTCCGGATGTGATGGAAAGGTGTAAGTACACCGAAACTCAGACGCATAAAGGGCTCTATGAACGATGGGAAAATGTCTGTGATATTTTTGTTTGTAACACTCCGGAAGTATTGCAGGACAAGCATGTTTTGCTGATAGACGATGTGCTTACCACCGGTGCCACTATCGTGTCTTTTTCCGATGCGCTGAAAGGTGTTGCCGGTGTTCGCATCAGTGTACTTACCCTTGCTTTGGCCGGACAGGGGTAGCTCGTTGCATCGACCGGTTGCCGGTATGAAGAAATAAAAGCGGTTAATCCAAATTAGCTCGTGACCTTCTTTTTATTTTTTTTGGAAAATACCTTGTTCCTTTTTTCTTTATCTCAATGTATTTCTATATTTTTGCAACATATTTATCAGATGTAGTTAAGTTATGAAGACTTTAGAAAAATTATTCGCAGAGAAATTACTGAAGATTAAGGCTATTAAGTTGCAGCCGGCTAATCCTTTTACTTGGGCCTCCGGTTGGAAGTCGCCTTTCTATTGTGATAACCGCAAGACTCTTTCGTATCCTTCTCTTCGTAATTTTGTAAAACTTGAGATTAGCCGTATCGTGCTGGAGAAATTCGGCCAAGTGGATGCTATTGCCGGTGTTGCTACAGGAGCTATTCCTCAAGGAGCTTTGGTAGCAGATGAACTGAACCTTCCGTTTGTGTATGTTCGTTCTACTCCAAAAGACCATGGCTTGGAAAACCTGATTGAAGGTGAACTTCGTCCGGGTATGAAAGTCGTAGTTATTGAAGACCTTATCTCTACCGGTGGCAGTAGCCTGAAAGCTGTTGAGGCTATCCGTCGTGACGGTTGTGAGGTAATAGGTATGGTCGCAGCGTTTACTTATGGATTCCCTGTTGCTGTGGAAGCATTTAAGGAAGCGAAAGTAAATTTAGTGACTTTGACAAATTATGAAGCCGTTTTGGAAGCTGCATTGAAGACAGGGTATATCAATGAAGAAGATGTTCCCGTTCTGGATGCATGGAGAAAAGACCCGGCTCATTGGGATGCAGGAAAGTAATTTATTCTTTAAGATTAAAATATATTTAAAAGAGAACTGCTCGAAGGATTATTCCTTCGGACTGTTCTCTTTTTGTTTATAAATGTCGAGATATGGCTCAATATGAAAGTAATGTGAAGCATGTTCCGTATAGTCAGGAACGTGTATATGATAAGCTGTCTGATTTGAATAATCTGGCAGCGATACGTGAGAGAATGGACGAAATGCGTGAGAAAATTGGTGATAAGATTCAGGATATGACGTTCGACCGTGATTCGCTGACACTTACCGTGCAAGGAATGAATGTCACTTTGCGCATTATAGAACGTGATCCTTGCAAATGTATCAAGTTTGAAGGAGACAAATCTCCGATTCCTTTAAATCTGTGGATACAGATTTTGCCGGTGAATGAGAATGAAGCTAAAATGAAAGTGACCATCCGTGCCGAAGTGAATATGTTTATGAAAGCGATGGTAGCGAAACCTTTGCAGGATGGAGTGGAGAAATTGGCTGATATGTTATCAATGATACCTTATTAATATAGAAAGAATATGGCTCAGAAACTATGGGAAAAGAGTGTCCGGGTAAATGAGGATATTGACCGTTTTACCGTAGGACGTGACCGGGAAATGGATCTCTATTTGGCAAAACATGATGTTTTGGGTTCTATGGCTCATATCACGATGCTGGAGAGTATCGGTTTGCTGACTGCCGGAGAACTGCAGGCTCTGCTGGCTGAGATGAAGAATATTTATGCTTCTGCCGAAAGGGGCGAATTTGTTATAGAAGATGGCATCGAAGATGTACATTCGCAAGTGGAGCTGATGCTGACCCGTAAGTTGGGTGATGTGGGCAAGAAGATTCATAGCGGACGTTCACGCAACGACCAGGTATTGGTGGACTTGAAACTGTTCACTCGTGCCCAACTGAAAGAGGTGGCCGAAGCAGTAGAGCAGTTGTTTCATGTGCTGATTTCTCAAAGTAATAGATATAAAGATGTCTTGATGCCGGGATACACCCATCTGCAGATAGCGATGCCTTCTTCATTCGGTTTATGGTTTGGAGCCTATGCCGAAAGTCTGGTGGATGATATGATGTTTTTGCAGGCAGCCTTTAAGATGTGCAACCGCAATCCATTGGGTTCAGCAGCCGGATATGGTTCATCTTTCCCTTTGGACAGAGAGATGACCACCCGATTACTAGGATTTGACTCGATGAATTATAATGTGGTATATGCGCAGATGGGCCGTGGAAAGATGGAACGCAATGTGGCTTTTGCTCTTGCTTCCATTGCCGGAACAGTTTCCAAACTGGCTTTTGATGCTTGTATGTTTAGTAGCCAGAATTTCGGTTTTGTGAAGTTGCCCGATGAATGTACGACCGGTTCCAGTATCATGCCACACAAGAAGAATCCGGATGTGTTTGAGCTGACACGTGCCAAATGCAATAAAATTCAAGCGCTTCCGCAACAGATTATGATGATTATGAATAATCTGCCCTCCGGATACTTCCGTGATTTACAGATTATCAAAGAGGTATTTCTGCCTGCTTTCCAAGAACTGAAGGACTGCTTGCAGATGACCACTTATATTATGGATAAGATAAAGGTGAACGAACATATCTTGGATGACGACCGTTACCTATACATCTTTAGCGTGGAAGAGGTGAACCGTTTGGCTGCCGAAGGAATGCCGTTCCGCGATGCTTATAAGAAAGTGGGACTGGATATTGAAGCCGGTAAGTTCACCCACAACAAGCAGGTACATCACACCCATGAAGGAAGCATCGGCAATCTGTGTAACGACAAGATTATCCTGTTGATGGAAAAGGTCGTTGACGGATTTAACTTTTCTACCATGGAACAGGCGGAAAGAACTCTGCTGGGCAGATAAATTATAAAGATATGGAATATCAACCTTCAGCGGAACGCTATGATAGAATGCAGTATAGGAACTGTGGAAATAGTGGTCTGTTTTTGCCGCGCATCTCATTGGGATTGTGGCATAATTTTGGCAGTGTGGACGATTTCGGGATAGCAGCCGACATGGTAAAATATGCCTTTGACAATGGGGTTACTCATTTCGATTTGGCAAACAACTATGGCCCTGCTCCCGGTAGTGCAGAGACAAATTTCGGCAAGATTCTGAAAGAGAATTTTCGTGGTTACCGTGATGAGATGATTATCTCTTCCAAGGCAGGGCATGAAATGTGGGCGGGCCCCTATGGAGGCAACAGCTCACGTAAAAACCTGATGGCAAGTATAGAACAGAGTCTTCGTCGTACGGGTTTGGAGTATTTTGATATTTTTTATAGTCACCGCTATGATGGAATTACACCTGTGGAAGAAACTGTTCAGGCGTTGATTGATATAGTAAGGCAGGGAAAAGCACTATATATCGGAATCTCAAAATATCCGCCTGAAAAGGCGAGGGTAGCTTATGAAATGATGAAAGCTGCCGGTACACCTTGTCTGATAAGTCAATATCGCTATAATATGTTCGACCGTGCGGTGGAGGCGGGGACTCTTGCTTTGGCGGCACAGTATGGCTCCGGTTTTATAGCTTTCTCTCCGCTGGCTCAAGGGTTGCTGACTGATAAATACCTGCACGGTATTCCTGAACACTCTCGTGCAGCCCGTGTTACCGGCTTTTTGAAAGTCGACCAAGTAACGGCTGACAAGGTAGAAAAGGCTGCCCGTCTTAATGAAGTAGCAGTTCGTCGCGGGCAGACGTTGGCGGAAATGGCATTGGCCTGGGTGCTGAGAGATGAACGTATGACTTCAGTCATTGTCGGCGCAAGCTCAGTCAAGCAATTGAGTGATAACCTCCATGCCTTGGATAATCTGGCATTTTCAAATGATGAATTAGCTGAAATAGAAGGAATATTACGTTCTTAAATAAAAAAAATGGGTGCAAAATTTGGTAGGTATTATAAAACTCCTTATCTTTGCACCCGTCAAACAAAACGCGGAAATAGCTCAGTTGGTAGAGCATAACCTTGCCAAGGTTAGGGTCGCGAGTTCGAGTCTCGTTTTCCGCTCTCTCTCGTCGAGGATGCTCGAATGGTGGAATCGGTAGACACGAGGGACTTAAAATCCCTTGGCCATTGCGGCTGTGCGGGTTCAAGTCCCGCTTCGAGTACAAGTATTTTAAAGGGGCTGTCCAAAAAGTCGGATAGCCCCTTTTGCTTATTTCGGTAAAAATCAGTATCTTACCGTTGCAACAAATAAATCTTTATCTTTGTTTAGCATTCCACCACCCGATACACATTCCCCTTGGCAGTATGCACCCGCTCGCCCAACTGGGGCAGGATGCGGCTCAGGCTGAAGGCCGTCATACCCCTCATGGCCGAGGGATGGGCGGACTTCATCCGCTCGAACAACTGAGTTGCGGAAAGGGTCAGCACCTCCTGTGGTTCGTCCTCTTCCGTGGCAAAGCGGAAACAGAGGCGGAACACCTCCTCTTCGGGTACATGCTTGTAGAACAGGGCGTTGTGTTGCTGTATGGCCTGTTCCTCCTCTTTATTGAACCAGCTGCGTTCGCCGGACAGAAGCTCCGCCTTGAGTTGGGCGTACAGTTGCTCATGCTCTATGGGGGTGACGCAGTCAATGGCATGTTCCAGACTGACACAGAGGAAGCGGCGTGAGCCGGTACGGTCCACCAACAGGTCTTCCCGGTTGCTGGTGCCGATGAACGAGGCAATGCGGGGAAGTGCCGAAGCACTGCGTTTGTAGGCCTTGCGGATATTCAGCGCGGAAGCCTGCATCAGATTCTTCAGCAGGGGCATTTTGGACGCACCCAACTTGTCGAATTCATCCAGATTAATCAGACCGTAGGCAGCTAACCTGGCTTCGGCGGATGCCGGGGAACTGAGGTCATAACTCTCTGTATAGTAGGCTTTCAGCGCATCGGGCATCAACAGGCGGCAGAACGTACTTTTCCCCAGTCCCTGACGACTGCTCACCAGCAGGGGTGCCACGCTGTTGGCGCGGTTGGTATCCGGATGGAACTGCATCCATTGGGCGGAGAGTCCCAGCATCCAGCGGTGGAAACCGTTCACCCATACCGGGTTATCAGACACCCTGCGGGCGAGTGCCGACACCCGGTCGGTGCCGTCCCATTCAGGAAGCTGCTCAAAGTAGGCGGTAAAGGGATGGTATTCGCTGATACGGCGCGAGCGCACAAAGCGTTGGATGTCCCTGTCCCAGCAGTCTATGCCCGCTTCGATGGCTTCCAGACTGAGCGAGTTCATCCACCGTTCGTCCACCTTGGCGTAGCGCAAGTGGTCATCGGAAATGCCGTGTTCCACGCCCGCTACCTCGGTCTCTTCGGTCAGCACGTTGAACCGGAAGCGGTAGCGGGAGGTGAGAAAAGCGGTCACTTCCTGCATCAAGGAGCGTGATTTCGCCTTCCCAACAGTTTTTTCCGGAGATATTGGCGCGGCTTCCTTTTCAGTGTCTTTCAAAGATATCGGTTCGGCTTCCTTTTCAACATATTTCGAGGACTTCACTCCGAGTTCCTTTCGGATATCTTCCAAAGATGTTGGTTCGACTTCCTTTTTAATATCTTTCGAGCGTACAGTATTCATAACCTTTTGAACGCTTCCCGATTGCACGGAATCTTCCTCCGTTTCTTCTGTTAAGTCTGTCGGACATCCGGAAAAACCGTCTCTGCTTTCCAACAAGTTTCCCTTGCCGTTTTCAGCAAGAAGAACCTGTGACTTGTCCACTTCCTTCACCCCTTCTTCATCGGAAACGATGTAGTGGTAACTGCCTGCAAGCGCATTCCCGTCGGTGCGCGGAGTCCAGTCCAGCACCAAAGCCACCCGGCCTTCGCGGATATCCACTGCCAGGTGCACACCGGGCATGGTCCGACAAAGCGGCATCAGTCCGTTGAGGGCGGATACGAGGTCACGGCGTGGTGTTCCGTCGGAGGGAACAGGACTGGACAGGAATTTGCTTCCGAAGAAGACTGTCTTGAGAGTGGCGAATACATTCATGAACACTTCTTTTTAGATTTGACGAACTACAAATATACAACATAAAAAAGCCTTTGTCAAGAGGGAAGACAAACTAATCCAATTCCGGCACTTCACCCGACACCAGATATGACAGAGCCTGACACAAGTATAAGTCAATGACATATACACGTGCAGGCTCATGCGTACATACGTGTAGGCCGATGCGTACGTACGTGTGGGCTTATGCCACCGTATGTGTAGAC
>NZ_JADNRM010000029.1 GCF_021730445.1 Phocaeicola faecalis
GCCGGCATCCTCCCAGATAAAGACTGACATGCCGTTTTTTAACTTAAAGGCCTTTAGACCCTGTGCTTGTGCTTGAAAACAGAAACACATTGATAATAGAAGAAAGACATGAACGAAGTGTTTCATAAGATTGAGTTTATTGGTTATTGGATTAAATAGAAAGGTCATATATCCCTACTTAATAACATTGGGATGTATGACCTTAACCTATGATTTTTTAAAAAGTGCTATTCATGTTTCATACTCAAATAAAAGAACCCGAACGAACCCGCACTACAAGAAGCCTGCCAGTTTCCAGTAATTAAAGTGCCGCCTTTAGCCGTAAACGAACAGCTTATTGTCTTTGTATAATTTTCAATCGCATCATCAACACCTTTCATAATAACTTCTCCATAGGACGGATGAAGCATTACAATTTGATCAGTTGGAATAACAAGAGTTCCATCTGCCTTATTGTAAGTACCTGTAATTTTTTGTCCACCATTAAATATATTGAAAATTTCTACAGAAGTTTCGCTTCCTGCAACATAATTAATCTGAACTTTGTAACTTTCCGGTTCTTCCTTGCCTTGAGCATCATACTGAATCGCCGTATATGTCCCATCTATACTATATACCGGAGCAGCAGGAGTCTTTATCGTTTTCGACTCACTTGTCACAATTCCGCTGTTCGCAGTAACGGCATAAGTGCGTACATAATATGTAGTATTTTCATTCAAATTAGATGCATTAACAGTAAATGGAGTATTTAAGTCTGCTGCAGCACAGATAATGGAATTGGTAAATTGCTCGTCCGTAGACAACATTGCACCAATTTCCAATACTTTATCAGTTTTTACCTCTAATGAACCGGTTATCTTTACAGTTGAAAAATTAAGTACGACAACATCTGTTGTAGATATTGTTGGTGCTATTGAAGCATCATACTCTATATCAAAATCTGATTTTGAAGGAGTATCTTCATCTTCACATGCAACCATAAAGGAAGCAAGCAAAAGAGAAGTTATAGATAAGAATAAATATTTTTTCATAATTCTCTTATTTTATCATTGGTTATTATGGATTTTGTTCTGATTCATCCATCTGATCATTTTCTTGGAACTCACGTCTCGGAATCTGATAAAGTAACGTCCAGTCTCCGGCTTTAAAGTCTAGTCTACCACCGACCCAATGGTTACTTCCTTCATAATTACGTATAATATCCTTTTTTAAACGAAGGTGATCAAAGAAAGAAAAACCTTCTCCCCATAATTCCAAACGACGTTGAGTATAAACCTCATCCACTGTTACAGATGTTTTATTCCAAGAAGGATCACGGTTAACCATCAATTCTTTCAATACAGAAGCTGCTTCACCATTTTTATTCAAATGCGCCAAGGCTTCCGCTTCTGTCAGATAAGCTTCAGACAAACGCATAAAAACGTAATCGGCTTCCCATCCTGTTACCTTCTTAAATTTTAAATTAGTATAATCAGGTACCTGTCTGCCACCTGTATCATAAGTTATAATAACCTTTTCTCCAGGATTTGCAAATTGTTTTCTACGTGCATCTGTCTCAGAAAAATTACTGAACAAACGTGCATCTATTTTTCTATATTGTCCAACAGCCCCTCCGTAACCTGCGTCATAGGAACAAAGGAATGAAAAGAATGAAGCAAACATAGTGGTAGTTTCTCCTGTAATATCTGCGCCCCACATCCATTCTTTGTTATTGATATTATTAAATCCATCGGTAGCAATTTCTGATAAACTCATTAATTGTGCATCAGAGTTTGTCCGTGCAGCATGCGCCAAATCTGCAGCTTCTTGCCAACGCTCCATATTTAAATAAATACGAGAGAGTAACATTTGAGCAACTTCCTTATTTATGCTCGTTTTTGCTTTTCTTTTAAAGCCTTCCAAAAGACTAATACCATTCTTTAAATCAGCTTCAGCCTGTGCATAAACTTCTGCCACCGGAACACGATTTAAACGTGATTCACCTTCATTAGGAGTATAAATAAGAGGTACTCCTAAAGCTGTTGCCGGATCAGGCAAAGAAGAATAAGTTTGTTGATACATACTTATTAAATAATAATAAGCCATACCTCTAATAGCTAACGCTTGTCCTTTCGCAGCATTTATTTCAGCACTTTCAGCTCCTTCTGATATCTTGCTAATAATATCATTAGATTTATTAATTAACGTATAGAAGAAATTCCAATACATAAATGTACGAATGTATTGTTCTCCCCGATATTGGAATTGATAATCGAAAGTAAACCAACCAGAGCCTTGTACTTCAAAAGCTAAGTCATCTGTCATTACATCACCTAAATGGAAGAATGAAGTAAGTCCAAAATCATTATGCACAGTACCAGAGCTTCCCTGTGTATTATATTGATTCATATAATTGTACATACCGGCCAACAATGGATCAATAACTATCATTAGTTTGTCCGGGTTTTTGGTAGCAAGATCATCAATCTGCTCTCCAGTTGCCACACTCGTAGGGTCAACTGTTATATAATCTTCACCGCAGGATGATAAAGTTAAAGCTGCGGTAAGCATAGATATCGCTGTTATTTTTAATGACTTCATATGTTTTATTTTTATCATAAGTTCATACTAATACCAAAAGAAATGGTTCTAATAGCCGAGTATGCAGCGTCTTTCAATGAACCGTCAATAGCCTGTCTTGGATCAAGTCCTGTACGTTTGGAAGACAACCAAAGATTATCCCCAGATGCATACACACGTAATGATTGAATAGCTAATCTATTAGTCCATGCTTTAGGCAAAGTATAACCTAATGTTATATTCTTTAAACTGAAATAATCATTTTTAGTCAAGAAACGGTCTGAACTCTGATTTGCATGTAGATAGCCTTGCTGAACACGAGGAACATCTGTATTGGGATTACTTGGTGTCCAACGTTTAAAGATATCAGGAGACCAGTTTGTTCCGGCAGTACCACCAGCCATCAATGCAGAGTAGCCACTATCCATTAAATAACCACCCCCTTGGAACGCAGTTGCAATACTTAAATCAAATCCATATGCTTCTACTGTAGTAGATAAACCACCATAGAATGTAGGGATGGCAGACTTTCCTATCTGATAACGAGTTGCCTTATTTGGATCATTTGTTGTGCCCATGACAATATTACCATTTTCATCTTCTTGATCTACATAATATAATGCATCACCATTAGCAGGATCTACTCCTGCATATTTGTAAGTATACCAATCATACAGACTGCCACCTTCTTTTCTCCACCATGAACCGGTATAATAACCATCGGGGTCTTTGCCTTTTGCTAATTTAGTAACCGTATTCTTATACTTAGTGATGTTAGCATCGATATTCCATTTGAAATTATTTGTATTAATAATCTTAACGCCTAATTCCACTTCGAAACCATTATTTCTCATTGACATATCATTAACAGCTTTGGTACCCGGTAAACCGGCTGAAGGAGGCATTGCCTGATAGAAAAGCAAATCTTTGGTTTCTTTGATGAAATATTCTATATTTCCTGTTAGTCTATCCCATAATCCAAATTCGATTCCGACATTAAAATTATTACTTTTCTCCCAAGTCAAATCTTTATTACCGCGCCATGTATAATTAATACCGATTGCACCATCTTGCGGTACAACTTCGTATTGATCTAAGTAAGGAGTTGAATTACCCAAATTATCATTACCTTGCGTACCATAGCTGGCCTTTAACTTAATGTTGTTCACGAAATCTATCTCTTTCATAAAGTTTTCTTCGCTAATACGCCAAGAGGCACCGACAGACCAAAAACTACCCCATCGATTATCCGGATGAAAATGAGAAGAAGCATCTCGACGATAAGATGCTGTCAGATAATAACGGTCTCTATAGTCATATTGCAAACGTGAGAAGAAGCCTTCCAAATTATATTTATTAGTATAAGAAGTTGCATTTTTCAGAGAAGCTCCATTCGACAGCTCAGGGTTGTTAGGAATTAAAAATTGTTCCTTCATAGCCATCAAATAAGTAAGCTTATCTGATTTAACTTCATGACCTAATAATACATCAATATGATGATCTCCAAAATCTTTTTCATAAGTCAGCAATTGATTAGTATTTAATGCAAAATAACGCTGAGCATAACGATAGCTACGTCCATTCACATTTAAAGCATCTCCACCAATAGGAGTTTGAAAATCAACTTGCGTTAGATTCATATTATCTGCACTCAAATTGAAAGTAAATTTGAAGTCTTTTAAAAATTTAACTTCAGCATATGCTTTAGCGGAAATAATATCATATGTATACTCACGTATATCATTCACTAACTGTGCATATGGGTTGGCATTAGCTCCATAAGGACGCGTATGTCCGTCTGTTACTCCATAGTCATACGCCGGATTACCATTACTATCATAAATCATATTACCCTCGGCATCATGACGATAGATAGGATAGATTGGTGCAATATTCTGTCCAAAAAAGAACAAAGACGAGTAATTGGAACCACCGACATTAGGAGAATTAGTAGTTGTTTGAGCATAGGCCATATTAAATCCGGTTTTCAACCAACTTGTTGTTTGATTATCAACCTTTAAACGTCCTGTATATCTTTTGAAATTAGAATTACGAAGATAAGAATCATCATCAAGATAATTTAAAGATGCATAGAAAGAAGTCTTTTCAGAACCTCCTTTTATAGATATATTATATTCTTGACGCAAGCCATTTTTAAAAGGGTCTTCTTGCCAATCCTCAGAATAAAGTTGGCGGGCATTAGGATTAAGACGCCCAGTAGTCGGATCTATTAATTGGTTATTTGCAACATCATAAACATTATAACCACCCAATGAGGCTACCAAATTTTGTGAAGCATCCCAAGCTGCAGCAGCTTGTCCCATACCTGTTGAAATATTGGCATTCTTTAAAGCTTCCCAGAACATTTCATAATACTGACCAGCATCACGAATTGTTTTATATGCCTTTACACCACGAGAGTTAACTCCCCATTTGGCATCTAATGAAACTGTAGTTTTACCATTAATGCCTTTTTTAGTAGTAATCATAACTACACCATTGGCACCACGGGCACCATACAGAGAGTTGGCTGCAGCATCTTTCAATACTGTCATAGACTCAATATCAGCATTATTGATAGAGTTCAATGAGCCTTCATATGGCACACCGTCCACGACAATCAATGGTTTTTTTGAAGCGCTAATTGAACCAATACCACGTACAAAAATACTTGCTTCACTACCCGGTTGACCTGTACTAGAGGTAATTTGCACACCAGATACAGCTCCTTCCAAGGCTTTTGAAACATTTGAATTTTGTTGTTTTGTTATTTTGTCCGCTTTTATAGTGGCAGCAGAACCTGTAAAAGAAGACTTCTTAGCCGTACCATACGCAACTACGACTACTTCTTCAAGGGTCTCAGTATCAGGTTTTAATGTAATATTCAAGTTAGGCTTAATCGCCACTTCCTGAGACTTCATACCTATGAACGAAATTACCAAAGTCTTTGCAGAACTAAAGCAACGCATATCTCATTGATATTTAATGCTTTGCTTTTTTCTGAATAAAGTTTCATCCCTCCTTTATAATACCTTTAAACAGCAATATTATGAAATGTTTTCTACCCGGATTCTACCATCAATCCCTTTTATTTAGAGTTGCTGCAAAAAGAAATTATTTGCTATATATATTTTTAAGCCAATATTCAAAGATAGGATCTTGCATTTCTATTTTCTCTTCAGGAAGTATATCAATCAGGTCTTTCTCTAAAGTCGCTTTCTTTAAATTCTTTATATTGGCGGAAGTGCCTAACTGATATTTGGCCAAAACCGCTTTTGAAGAAAAATTTGACTCTTGATTGGCAACAGCTATTAAAAAACTGATTTGTTTCGGAGTTAAAGAATCCAATATATTGGTAAACAACAAACTTAACTGCCCGACAAGGCCCTGAAAAGCTTCCTCGATAATTTGCTGAGAACAATTCTTAGCTGTACGCAACCATACCTGCTGGCTCAGTTGTTGGGTATAATACGGATGACCTTTGGTTAATTCCACTATATTAGCACACAAATTGTCGGAGATACTTTTTTTAGTATCAGAAAAACGTTTTGATATAAATTCAGTCCAATCTTTCTCTTTGATTTTCTGCAAGAAAAGCACATCTCCAAATTTATAAAAAGGCATCTCATAATTATTGAAGATATTCAGTAACATGTGTCTTTTACTTCCATATAAACAATAGCCTACAGAAGTATGCTTTTGCCAGTGCGAACGGAGTTTGCGTTGGAATCCCAATGGATCCTCATATTCATTTATATTTTGAAATTCATCAATGCAAACGATAAATTTCTTTCCTGTTTCCTTAGCCATCACTTCCGGCAAATCAAGAATCTCATCATAGGAGAATTTAGTATCTCTAAAGTCTATTCCAAAGGAGAATTCATAACTCTGACTGCCATCGGACAATGAAACAAGGGGAATGAACTTGCCTAGATACTTTTTGGCGGCTGCTATAAAATCGTCCCATGCACTGGTGCCGGCTTTCAATATAGTATTCGCGTAGATTTTATAGAATTGTTCTTCTGTACGGCAGTTGAAGATGTCTATTTGACAAATATGTATATTCTTGTCCGCGAGCTCCAAACGCTGCGCGGCTTTATGAACCAAAGATGTTTTTCCCCATCTGCGCGGAGATATGATAATTGTATTAATCAGATTGTTGAAGTTCTGTATCAACAATTCGGTTTCCTGCAGTCTATCCGTAAAGTTTTCTTTTTCTGCTATCCGGCCATATACAAAAGGAGCTTCCATACTATTCGTCTATTAGTTTCAACAAAGATAGATGAAAGAAAAAGGAATAACAAATATAAAAGGATTTTTTAGAATCATTTGATTTCAAATCAATCGATTTCAAATCAAATGATTTCATTGTATGCTATCCCAATACACTTTTCCGTGTACAACTGTTTGATCTTGATTCGCTTTGGCAAAGAATAAAAGGGGGTTGTGTCAAAACGTGGACAATGCTGTCGTTTCGTTCGTAGGGGCGAGGTTCGCTCGCCCGAAAACAGTTTACTTTGTGTCTTCGGGCAGGCAAACCCTGCCCCTACAGCTGGCGATTGGATAGGCCGGTTTAGTTTTGACACTCCCTTTTTTAAAGTTAGTGAGTAATTTGTTTTCTTTATATTACCAATTACCTTCTATATTAGAATTAGCATTCATATCATTATTGGGAATCTCCCACAAGAAACGTTTGTCAGAAGCATCCTTAGTAAGCTCTGTATAATCAGATCCGCTCATTAAGATAGCTGGGTTCTGCGAATCATGGCGCTGGATACTATCATGCCATCTTTTTAAATCATTCATTCGCTGGCCTTCACCAACAAACTCACGAATCCATTCATTCTTTATTTCTTTAAACAAAGCGTTACCTGTTGCAGTAACTGTACTCGCACCACGTTGAGTTCTCAAATCATTTAAGTATTTCAGGGCATTTACTTCATCATTAGCTTGATACGAAGCTTCAGCAGCGATTAAATATGCTTCGGCTACACGGAATACTTTCGGCATTTGATAATATTCATACTCTGATTTTTTGAGTTTAGGATTACCGGGGTACTTATTGAGCATATAAACATCATTGACTGTTGTTTCAAGGCAAGTAATTTTATCCTTGCGATAATACACTTCTTTTCTGATATCCCCATCCTCATAAAGATCCAACACCCATTTTGCAGGAACAAAATCCGGGCTAAAACTTTCAGTTGCCGTACTGTAAGATAAGTATAGTGTCATGGCATTGGCACGTTCGTCTACAGATTGGAATGACTTAAAGATAATTTCAGAGCTTTCGTCATTCAACCACATACTGCTAAATACTGTTGCATCTGTAACCAAAGGATATTTATCAATCAGTCCTTTTGCTAATGTGACAGCTTCACCATAATTATGCATATACAAATCAACACGTGCTTCAATGGCATCAATTACATCTACTGTAAAGTAAACAGAATTAGCTTCTCCTTTAGTAGTCAAATTAGCACGTGCCTCTTTAATATCCTGTTTTATTTGTTTATAAGTATCTTCCAATGAAGAGCGAGACGGCTTTCCTTGAGGATCCATCTCAAGAACCAATGGCAGACCTTTAGCCGATGCTGCCGTTGCCGGTTCATAATCACTGGCAAAGCGAGTCACCAATGTATTATAACAAATGGCACGCATTAAATAGGCCTCGCCTTTAATCATGTTAAGAGTTGCTTTGTCTTCTTCATTTTCGGCTGCTATTTTATCGATATTGGTTATAATATTATTGCAATTATTAATTGTATAATAATTATATTGCCAAATATCCTCAATATCATATTGAGCTGCCGTAAAGTCCCAACGATGCATATCTCCCCCACGGTTAGAGTAAGAGATTGTTGCATTGAACAAATCTGACTGCTGGTCTGCAGTATAGGTATAGATTCCTCCATTGATAGACTTAAAGTAAGAATAAATACCATTACGGAATTTAACCGCATCATCTACAGTTTCCCAAGATGTCTCCGTAGAAATACTATCATTAGGATATTGGTCTAAGTCACACGATGTCACTGTTAAGACAAGAGATGACGACAATATTATAGTTTTGAATATTTTACGTATCATAATTTAAATATTTAGAATGTTAATTCAGCACCAATTGTAAATTGCTTTGTATTAGGATAAGCACCGTAAGTCAAATTAGTATCCAACTCAGGATCTGCTCCCTTATAATTTGTTATAGTAAACAAGTTACGTGCTGTAGCCATTATTCTTACTCCTTGTATTACTTTGGTTGGCAATAACCAATTTTTAGGCAAAGTGTATGACAATGAAATATTTTTCAAACGTAAGAATGAAGCATTCTCCAATAAGTGGGTATCAAATTGCATGACATTTCCAAAAGCAGGAATATCAGTAACATCCCCCGGTTCTTTCCATTCGTTCAGAACGTCTTTTGATTGGTTATATCCGGCAAAATTATAAGGGTTTGCAGCAAAATAATAGTCATTGTTTACCATATATTTTCCTAACACCCAGGCAAAATCAGCATTTAGGCTCAGGCCCTTCCAAGATACATTTAATCCAAAACCACCATTATGAGGTGCATAACGTTTTTTACCGGTGGCTTGCTGAAGTAGTTCTTCATCATATTCTTTGGTTGTCTCACCGTCAGTTCCCGGCACATACCACATTTGCTGACCGTCAGCAGGGTCTACTCCGGCCCATTTAGCCATATAATATTGTACAGGTTCACCGACATTGTATGATACCAGATAATTAGGCATAGCCCATTCATCATAGCCATAAAATAACTCAGTAATCTTATTCTTATTATATGCATAGTTCATATTAAACCCAACAAACCAGTCTTTTGTCTTCAGCAAATCAAGTGAAATTGCTATTTCAACACCAGAGTTGGTCATTGAACCCACATTTTGAGTAATAGAACTGAAACCGGAAGTATAAGGTACAGGTACATCCATTAACATGTTAGAAGTCTTCTTGTTGTAATAAGTCAGTTCAATGCGGTATTTATTCCAGAAGCTGGCTTCCACTCCTATATTAGTCAGGGTTTGCTTTTCCCATCCCAAATCTCCATTACCGGGAGTATTGATTTTCCAACCTCCTTGTGCATTATATAGATTAGTTCCTACTAATGCCAAATGTTCATAGTTGCCGATAGAAGAGTTACCAGTAGTACCAATGCTGGCTTTTAGTTTTAAATCAGACAGAAAGTTTACATCCTCTAAGAAACTCTCTTTCTTCATATTCCACATCAAACCTCCCGACATAAAAATGGCATTTCTATTATTTTTACCAAAACGAGAAGAAGCATCGTTGCGAATAGAAAAGTCTGCAAAGTACTTATCATTTAAAGCATAGTTGATACGTCCGAAGAATGATAGGAATTGATAAGTATAGAGATCATTTTCATCAGCTCCCAATAAAGTAGCTACTGTACCGGCTTCCAACATACTTAAGCGGTCATCGCTTTGTCCTGTTGTCTCTGAAGCAAAACGTTGATAATCATTTTTAATTCCTTCTTGACCAATCAAGATTGTAAAATCATGTTCATCTTTAATCTTGAAGTTGTATTCGGCTGTATTGGTGATTGTCAATTTAGCATTTCTTCTAAATCCCTCATAAGTATATCCTCCCTGAGTAGCATTAGGATGTGAAGCTAAACGTTTAGAAGTTTGTCTGAAATCATAAGCTTCTATACCAAACTGAGAACGTATAGTCAAGCCTTCAATGGGATTCAATTGAAGGAAAGCAGTACCATCCAATTGCGCTGTGTTTGAAGATGAAGGTTGTTTGTCAGACAAATAATATGGACTATATCTGTTTAGGCCTGGAATAACTTCCAGTTTAGAACCGTCTTCTCCATAAGGATTATAATAAGTAGGGTTCAAAATGGTACCAAAGATACCACCATTCAGGCTATTTGAGCCTTGATATGTAAACAGTGAAGTTTGTTGTTCATCATAAGTCGCACCGAAATTTACACCAAAACGCAACCAATCTGTTGGTCTTGACTCCAAATTAGACCGGAATGTATATCTATTATATTCCGAGCGGGGAGTTATACCATCTTGATAATAGTATGAACCGGATACATAATATGTAGTTTTATCGCTACCGCCTTGGATGGATAAGTTGGCTTGATAAGTTGGCGCATCATCTTTGAAGAAATAATCCTGCCAATTGGTGTCGATGCCCGAATTGATATACTTATCATAAGTTTCCTGTTTGATGATACCATGCGACAACTGATAGCCAAGCAATTCTGTCGAATTCATTGGATTGCTTACTCTTCGTGCTAATCTGGCAGTACCATAATTACCGGACGCTGTAATCACAGCCTTTTCGCCAATTCTTCCTCTCTTTGTAGTAATATAGATAACACCGTTAGCAGCACGTGAACCGTAAATAGAAGTTGCCGAAGCATCTTTCAATACAGTAACGCTTTCAAAGTCATTCGGATTCATCATTACCATGACACTTGAACTAACCGGAGTTCCGTCCAATACATATAACGGTTCGTTATCTGCAGTTAAAGAGCCTACACCTCTAATGTATGAACTAGAGCTAGAGCCTGGCTCACCAGAACTAGTATAAACTTGTAAACCTGAAACCTGCCCCTGTAAAGCATCCATAGCATTAGCTACAGGTTTTGCAGATAATTTTTCTGAGTTTACTTTTGCAACAGAACCGACAATACTGCCAATCTTTTTGCCGCTACCATAACCTAAAACGACAACTTCTTCAAGTGTTTCTGTATCAGGTTTTAGTACGATATTCATAGTCTGTTTTATAGGTAATTCCTGAGACTTCATACCTATAAACGAAATTACCAAAGTTTTTGCAGAACTTGGTACATTTGGTAATTGAAATTTACCATCCATATCAGTAACAGTACCTACAGCAGTACCTTTTACTAAAATAGAGGCGCCAACTACGGGTAATCCGTCCTCTTCCGAGATAACAGTACCTGTTACCTTCGTGACCTGAGCGGTTACCAGACCTATACCTATAAAAAGGCAGGTCAATAACAGCATAAATTTTCTTTTCATAAAATTCTCTCTTAAAGTTTAACTTTAGATTAATATAAATTCATTCACTCTAACAATTGGCAAAGGTATGAATAAAATTGTAAAATCAAACAAATAATGGTAAAAATCACAAGTTTCTCCTCTATTATTATGCTTTTAGGCACTTTTATCTCACAAAAAATGAAAATTCACTTCATATTTATTCGAGTTTTTAATATATGCAATAAGACGACTTTCAATCTGCAACTTGAGTTTTAAAGGTCTGTTAACTTATAATTGTTAACATATGAAGGCTATCTTTCTAAGTTTATATAAAGAAAAGAACAAAAATATCTTCAAATGCTTTTTTAGTGTTCACTTTACGTCTTATCATAGAATTATAGTATTTCAATTTTAGAACTAAGAATTATGAGAAAGATTAGTTATCGTCCTGTTTACAACCGGAAAAAATGTTTAAATTCCAGAGGAACGGCTCTGGTTCAAGTAGAAGCTTACCTCAACAAGAAGAAGATCTACTTTTCTACCCACATCTATTTACGTCCAGAACAATGGGATGTAAAAAAGAAAATTATCAAAGACCATCCCAATCAGGATGCGCTTAATGGAATGCTTAAAGAGTTTATAATTGAGCTAGAAAGAAAAGAACTGTCTTTGTGGAGGCAAGGTAAGATTATCACATTAAATCTTATAAAGGATGAATTCAAAAACAGTACAGATGTTTCATTCTTAAGCTTTGCGCGTAAAGAAATAGATGCATCTCAATTAAAGGACAGTACCAAGCAAAATCATTTAACGACTATTGGGTTGCTCCAATCATTTAAACCATCAATAGAGTTTAAAGATTTGAACTACAATTTTATAACTAGTTTTGAGAAGTATTTGTATGACGCCGGTTATCAGATGAATACTGTAGCGAAACACATGAAACATTTGAAATCGTTCGTTAATGCAGCAATAAATAAAGGATATATCGATTTAAATGATTATGCTTTCAGAAGATATAAAATTAAAATGAAAGAGGGAAAACATGTATTTCTTTTGCCTGATGAAATGAAAAGATTAGAAGAGCTGTCTTTGATGAATCGAGATATACATTTCCAACATACATTAGACGCATTTTTATTCTGTTGTTATACTGGATTGCGTTATTCGGATTTTACCAATTTAACTGAGAAGAATATTGTTAAAATAGACAGAGAACTGTGGCTGATATTCAATTCTGTAAAAACAGGTATTGAGGTTAAGCTTCCTTTAAACCTACTATTTGGCGGAAAAGCTTTGAACATACTTTATAAATATCAAAACCAGTGGAATACTTTTTTCTCGCTGAAAAGTAATTCCAATGTTAACAAAGAATTAATTCGTATCGGTAAATTGGCAAATATAGACAAGCACTTTTCATTTCATACAGCCCGACACACCAATGCTACCTTATTAATATATAAGGGGGCTAATATAACAACTGTACAGAAACTGTTGGGACATAAAAATCTGACTAGAACCCAGATTTATGGTGAAGTAATGGGTAGTACCATTGTTCGTGATTTGAAAAAGTGTCAGAAAGGAAAAGATTGAATATTGCTGACATATTGATTGTACTGCCGGACCAGGTAGAAAATAAGTAGAACAATCACCTCTCTTATCTGTCACACAAAGAAAGGCTCTTCGAGTATTTGTACTTTTATGTGTGACAGATTTTTCCTCTGCAAACATTATGCATACTTGCTTTGGTAAGGTCAAAGGAATGGATGATTCCATTTTAGTAAATGACTTGCTACACGATGGCTGAAACCATAAAAACCAACTGTGTTTTTTTTGCTCCACAAGTAAAAATACGATTCTTCCTTCCTCCTTTCATTAGTCGTTAAAACGTCCTGTTGGTGGGGATTACGGTAGTGAATGGGCATCCCATCACCGCCCTTTCAGCCTCCTTTCATCTGTAAAATTCCTTCTGGTAGGATAAATACTGAAGGCAGATTGTGAAGGGACTTGGAAAGCACGGATGAAGGGAGGATGAGGGGATGTGCTGTCATCTTTAACCGGTTGTTCGTCAGTGTATTAAATTTAAAATGTAAGGATGAACGGACAAGAAGGAATGACCGACTTTATGAGGGGGGGGGATAATCCCATCTGCCCTTACATTAAAAACATGCCGAGCTTTTTTAAAAAGGTGCTGAAGTTTTTTGAAAACATAACGAGCTTTTTTGAAAACATAACGAGCTTTTTTGAAAACACAAAGGTCTTTTTGCGACATTCGGTGTGGGCTGTATATTTTTAAAACACTTCACACATACGGTGGCATCGGTCTACACATACGGTGGCATCAGCCCACACGTATATACGCATCGGGCTACACGTACGTACGCATAAGCCTGCACGTATATATGTCATTGTGTCAGGTTCCGTCTGTTGTGATACAAAACTTTTATAATCTGATTCATATCATCTACTGAATATTATAAGGCTAATTTAGTTAAACGCCACCAATACAATCTTATTTCATGGTAGAATGAAGGTAGGAATTGTCTATTGATTATAATGCCACAGCAGTATTCAGTGGATATAGGCATCATACGGCAATATTAATAATTGGTTAATTATCAATGTGTTATATATAATTTTAGTTCTGCAAAAACTCTGGTAATTTCGTTTATTGGTATGAAGTCTCAGGAAGTGGCGATAAAACCAACTTTGAACGTGACATTAAAGTCGGATACAGAAGTACTTGAAGAGGTCGTAGTTACAGGATATGGTACTTTTAAAAAGACTTCATTTACAGGAGCTGCATCAAATATGAGTACTGAGAAGCTACAGGACGTTCCGGCATTAAGTGTATCAAGCAAACTTGCCGGTGGTGTTTCCGGAGTACAAATTACATCCACTTCAGGACAACCCGGTGCAGTAGAATCTATCCGTATTCGTGGGTTAGGTTCAATTAATGCCAGCAATGAACCTCTATATGTAATTGACGGAGTTCCCATGTATTCCGGAGATGCCAGTGGTTTCTCTTATTCTCAAGCAGGTTCAAGTATGTTGTCGACTCTGAACAGTAATGATATCGAATCCATGACTGTTATTAAAGATGCAGCAGCGGCCTCTCTGTATGGTTCACGTGCAGCCAATGGAGTTATTGTAATTACAACTAAAAAAGGAGCCTCAGGAAAAACAGTTTTCAATGCTAAATCTGACTGGGGGTTCTCTGATATGGCTATTAATTACCGTCCGGTGTTAAATGGTGCCGACAGAAGAAACTTACTATATACCGGATTTAAAAATTATTATTTGAACGGTGGAAAGACAGAGAGTGAAGCTGTTGCATTTGCAGACAGCCAAATTGACAAATATGCTGCAGAACCTTGGAGCGGATATACAGATTGGAAAGATGTATTGTTCAGAAACGGTTCTCATCAAAATTATGAGTTCAATGCACAGGGTGGTAATGACAGGACTAAATTCTATGCCTCATTGTCTTATACCAACCAGGAGGGTTTAACTCAAAATTCCAGTTATGAAAGATTTACCGGTCGTGCCAATTTAACCCATACGGCAGGTCGCTTTACTTTTGATTTCAGTACAATGTTTGCCAAGACAAATCAAAATCAAAACAGTGAAGGTACAAGTTTTGCTAGTCCTATTATGTGTGCAGCCATGACTGCTTCTCCTTCAACTTTCCCATACAATGAAGACGGTTCGTACAGTACGACTTTCCCTGCTTTGAATGGAGCTAATATCGTAAAAACAATGGACTACAATTATGATAGAAATACGATTAACCGTTCATTGAATACAGTTTCGGCTACATGGAATATTTGGGATAACTTGCGTTTGAAGGAAGTATTCAACTATGATTTCAACCAATCAAATAATCGCGTTTGGTGGGATCCGCGTTCTAATGACGGTCGCTCTTCTAACGGGGTATATCAACGTTATATGATGAATCGTGAAAAGTGGACGAGTCAGACCCAGCTGACTTATGACAAAACAATAGCCGAAAAACATTCTATTGATGCTTTGGTAGGTTTTGAAACAGAGGACTATACGTTGGATTATACTTATTCAAACGGTAGTGATTATCCGGGATATTTGGAAGAAATTACCAATGCTGCAACAACTCGTTCAAGCAGTTATAAATCAAAATATCGCATGACTTCGGTATTGGGACGTTTAAACTATGACTATGATCATAAATATTATTTCAGTGCAAGCTTCAGACGTGACGGCAGCTCCCGTTTGGCTGCAGACAGCCGTTGGGGTAACTTCTGGTCTGTATCCGGTTCATGG
This sequence comes from Phocaeicola faecalis, assembly GCF_021730445.1. Taxonomy (GTDB): domain Bacteria; phylum Bacteroidota; class Bacteroidia; order Bacteroidales; family Bacteroidaceae; genus Phocaeicola; species Phocaeicola faecalis. The sequence continues at coordinate 15,861 of NZ_JADNRM010000029.1, forward strand.
AGACTTACTCAAGAAGCATTTATGGAATCATTGAAAGATGTGATTACAGATGCCAAAATACGTGCCTCTTATGGTGTAAATGGTACTCAGCCAACTGATTACTATGGATATATGGGCGTTTATGAATATGGCTACAACTATAATGGGAAACCGGGATCTGCCGAAACACGTTTGACTAATCCTGAATTGAAATGGGAAAAGAATTATGCTACAAACATTGGTTTTGACCTGAACTTGTGGAATAAGCTTTCTGTTTCATTTGATTGGTATAATCGTGAAACAAAGGATTTGTTGTTAGACCAACCCATTTCACTTACTACCGGCTTGGGTAGTATTCTAAAGAATGTAGGTTCTATGAGAAATAGAGGTTTTGAATTGGAACTCAAATCCACTAATCTATCTACCAAGGATTGGTTTTGGACTACATCCTTTAATATCTCTCACAACAAAAACAAATTGACAAAACTTGACGGTAATCAGACTGAAATGATGGATACTGATTATTCACAATTAATTCACCGTGTGGGAGAATCATTTTATTCATTTTATGCCTATGAATATGCGGGTGTAGATCCCGAAACTGGTAAGGAATCATATTATATCAATGATGGAACTGAAAATGCACGCAAAACAACAACCAATTATGCAGAAGCCGAAAAAGTAATTATCGGAAATGTAGAGCCCACTGTTCAAGGTGGTTTGTCCAACTATATCAGTTGGAAATTTATCGATTTGAATTTAACATTCACTTACTCATTCGGAGGCCATGCTTTCGATAGAGCCAACTGGATTCAGTCTAATGGTGGTACATATCATTATCTTGGTAATGTTCCTGATTATTGGAAGACAGAAGATATGTGGCAGAAGCCGGGTGATCATGCTAAATTACCCCAATTCGTTTATGGAAACTCTGCTGTCAGTTCTTCACGCTGGATGCTTTCCACAAACCATGTACGCCTGAAAAATGTTACTTTAGGATTCACTATTCCTCAAAACTGTATCAAAAGATTGGGATTGAACAAGGTTAGAGCTTATGCTTCTGCCAACAACTTATTCACAATCAAATCTGGTGATTTGTATGTAGATCCAGAAGTTCCAGCTAACGGTATAGTAACATTTGAAACCCCTGCTTTAAGAACGGTGACATTCGGTATTGAAATAGGATTCTAATCATTATCATTTTAAAAAGTAAAAGAATTATGAGAAATATATGTAAATCAATAGCAATCTCTCTTTCACTGGTTGCATTGACATCGTGTGGGAACGATTGGCTGAATACTGTTCCTAGCGATTCTGTACCAGCAGATGATGCTATCAATAACTATAAAGCTGCAACTGTTGCTTTAACCGGTGTGTATGATGGTCTGCAAGGTAATTCTAGCCGTGTTAGTTATTACGGAGCCAGAATGTTTTATTATGGCGATGTACGTGGGGATGATATGCAGGCAAGAGCTCAAGGTATGCGTTCTTCTTCCTGTTATGAAATGCGTTACACACTTGATAACGCTCCTAATATGTGGTCTGTTCCCTACAATGTAATTCGTAGAGCGAACCGATTATTGGAAGCTGTTGAACAAAATAAAGTGGAAGATGCTACTGCCGAGCAATTGGCTAATTTAAAGGCCGAAGCCCTCACTATAAGAGCTTTGGTACACTTTGATTTATGTCGAATTTATGCTAATCCTTATACAATGGATAACGGAGCTTCCAAAGGAGTTCCTGTAGTCACAAGTCCATTGGCTATGGATGAACTGCCATCAAGAAGTAGTGTAGCTGAGGTTTATACCCAAATATTGCAGGATTTGGAAGATGCTCTATCTTCAGGCGGCCTTGCTGACAAGAAGAATTATGGCTATGTAAACAAATGGTTTGCGAAAGCTTTGCTGGCGAAGGTATATTTGTATAAAGGAGATAATGCCAATGCTTTGACACAAGCCGAAGATGTTATCAAAAATTCTCCTTATGAATTATGGACTAATGGAGAATATGTCAATGGATGGACTACATCGGATAGTGGACGCAAGGAAATGATTTTCGAGCTGGTGAACAAGAGTGAAGATGACTGGACTGACCGTGAAGGTATTGCTTATCTGATGAATGAAGATGGTTATGCCGATTTTATTGCAACTAAATCATTCTTAGCCTTAATGGAAGAAGATCCTGATGATGTAAGAAACAATATCTTGATTCCAGCACAAAGTGATGAAGATTTGATGAAAGAATTTGGAAATGCTAAAATATTTGTCAACAAATTCCCCGCAGATCCATCCAGTGGTGAAATGCGTTTAAACAGTCTTCCTATCATGCGTTTGTCTGAGGTTTACCTGATTGCAGCCGAAGCTGCGGCTAAAATGAGTAATGGTTCTAAAGCAGCCGCATATTTAAATAAAATAGTCCTTCGTGCTAATCCGACCGCAACTGCTATCACTGAAAGTGAAGCTACTGTAGAGCGTATCATGCTGGAAAACAGAAAGGAGTTCGTAGGTGAAGGACATCGTTTTTTTGACGCAATGAGAAACAATGAAACAATCGTTCGTTATACTAATGATATTGACAAAGGTTTCCATTATTCATTAATCAATGAATCGGCTAGATTCGACAGAACTTACTTCCGATCTTTATTACCCATTCCGGCAGACGAAGTAAATGTCAATCCGAATTTAAAAGCAGAACAAAACCCTGGTTATTAACTAAGTATTAATAACTAAAATTAAAGCCGCATCAGAAAAATGCGGCTTTTCTATTTTATACGTAAAAATATTATAAGGGTTAATTTAGTAAAATACCACCAATACAATCTTATTTCATGGTAGAATTAAGGTAGAAATTATCTATTGATTATAATGCCACAGCAGTATTCAGTGGATATAAGCATCATACGACAATATTAATAATTAGTTAATTATCAACGTGTTATATATAATTTTAGTTCTGCAAAGACTTTGGTAATTTCGTTCATAGGTATGGCGACTCAAGAAGTGGCAATAAAGCCCAACTTGAATATTACATTAAAACCTGATACTGAGACCCTTGAAGAGGTAATTGTCACAGCCTATGGTACAGCGAAAAAGTCAGCTTTTACAGGTTCTGCATCTGTGATAAAAGCAGATGAGATTGGAAAAGTACAGACTTCAAATGCGACCGAAGCTTTGACTGGTAAAGTTTCTGGTGTGCAGATAAGAACAAGCTCAGGTCAACCGGGTAAAAACTCCCCCTCAATCTTAATTCGTGGTATATCTTCTATTACTGCAGGCAACTCACCTTTGATTATTTTAGATGGAACTCCTTATGAAGGTGACTTGAACAACATTAACTCACAGGATATTGAATCTATGACTGTGTTAAAAGATGCAGCTTCCAATGCTCTGTATGGTGCACGTGGCGCTAATGGTGTCATTATGATTACTACTAAAAAAGGTACTTCTGGAAAAGCTACTGTTACTTTGGATGCAAAATGGGGTGTGAATACACGTGCAACTCAAGATTACAAAACGATTGATAATCCGGCACAATATTATGAACTTTATTATAAGGGATTAAAGGATTATTTTATGAATGAAAAATCATATTCCGCTGCCCAGGCTCATTTATTGGCAAACCAAAATTTATGTGCTTCAAACAGCTACGGTTTAGGATATAATGTATATACAATTCCTACAGGTCAGTATATGATTGGAGAAAACGGAAAATTAAATCCGAATGCAACTGTGGGTAATATGGTCAACTATAACGGACAAGACTATTTACTTACTCCTGACAATTGGTTGGATGAAGCTTATAAAACCAGTCTTCGACAAGAATATAATTTCAGTGTAGCGGCAGGAACGGACAAAGGCTCTTTTTACACATCATTCAGCTATTTAAAGAATGAAGGTATCTCTCCAAATTCTGATTATAGCCGTTTGACCGGACGTATAAAAGCTGACTATCAGGCTACTAAATGGTTAAAGATTGGTGTTAATTCATCATATACTCATTATGACTCAAACTCTTTGGGTGAGGATGGTAGCTCTGCTTCATCTGGTAATGTGTTTGCAGCTGCTACTAGAATCGCACCTATTTATCCATTGTATATTCGTGATGGAAAGGGTAACATCATGTATGATAAAAATGGCCTTAAAATGTACGACTATGGTGATAAAACAAATGCAGGTTTGGAACGTCCCGCATTTACCAAGTCAAATGCATTGTCTGACGCAATATTAAATACAAGAGAAGGTAATGGTAACTCTTTTAGTGGAAGTGCGTTTGCGGAAATCCGTTTTTTGAAGGATTTTAAATTTACCAGCACTAATGATGTTTATGTAGACGAGGGGCGTTCTACCACAGTAACCAATCCATATTACGGTTCATACGCTTCATCTAACGGTATTGTAAGCAAGACTCATGCTCGTATTTTTGCATATAATTTCCAGCAGTTGCTTAATTATACAAAAGAAATAGGCAAACATAATATTAATGTAATGTTAGGTCACGAATATAATAGATATGAATATTATAATTTGAATGCCAGCAAATCTAATATGTTTGATCCTAATAATCATGAATTGGCCGGAGCCGTTACTGATGGTTCACAGGACTCTTATACTACCTTATTGAATAGAGAGGGTTATTTTGGACGAGTGATGTACGATTATGGTGAGAAATATTTCTTCTCAGCTTCTTATCGTCGCGATGCCTCTTCACGCTTCCATCCGGATAATCGTTGGGGTAATTTCTGGTCAGCCGGTGCTTCTTGGTTAATATCTAAAGAAGATTGGTTTGATTATTCATGGATTAATATGTTGAAGCTTAAAGCTTCGTATGGTTCTCAGGGTAATGATAACATTGGTAATTACCGTTATGCAAATATATATACCATTAGAAATTCCAGTGGAAATCCGGCAGCTGTGCCAGAAACAATGGGTAACAAAGATATTACTTGGGAAACGAATGGTAACTTTAATGCCGGTATAGAATTTGAAATATTCGACAGACGTTTGACGGGTAGTGTAGAGTTCTTCTATCGTAAAACGAGTGATATGTTATTCTCATTCCCATTGCCTCCTACATTTGGTTATACTTCTTATTATGCAAATATTGGTGATATGCGCAATAGAGGTGTTGAATTAGAGTTGAATGGAACTGTTATCAAAACAAATGATATTACATGGGATATTCGTTTAAATATGACTAATTATAAGAATAAGGTGACATATTTGCCGGAAGAACGCAAAACGATGACAATGCCTGATGGAACAAGAGGTTATTCTAGTGGAAATTACTTCTATGGTGAAGATATACCATTATATACTTTCTATTTGAAAAAGTATGCTGGTGTTAATGAGAATGGTGAAGCTTTGTATTATGTACAAAAGAAGAATGAGGATGGTACTTATGGAGAGCGTGAAACCACAACAAAATATTCAGATGCCACTACTTACCTGTGTGGAACTGCACTGCCTGATGTGTACGGTGGTTTCGGTACTACATTTACCTATAAAGGATTCGACCTTTCTGTAGACTTTACATATCAATTGGGAGGCCAATGCTATGATGGAGACTATCAAAGTGCTATGAATTCTCCTACTTCTCAGGGAAAAGGAAATGTAATGCATGCAGACTTATTAAATGCTTGGAGTCCTGAGAATCCTAATTCAAACATACCTCGTTTCCAATTTGCAGATTCATATTCGGCAGCTTCTTCAGACCGATTCCTGACTAGCGCTTCTTATCTGACTTTGCAGAATTTGAACTTGGGTTATACTTTGCCTTCTAATTTATGTCGTCCAATGGGATTGGAAAAATTACGTATTTATTTGGCATGTGACAATGTATGGACTTGGTCGAAACGTCAGGGATTAGACCCGCGCCAAAGCATCAGTGGTTCAGGAACAGCATCTTATTATGCTCCTATCCGTACTATTTCGGGAGGTATCACAGTTACATTTTAAATGACAAAAGACTTATACATTATGAAAAAAATATCAAAAATCATATTGGGTATATGTTGCTCTTCTTCATTACTGCTCAGCGGTTGTATTGAGGAAACGTTCCCTACTAACTCTGCAACAGACGAACAATTAACTTCTTCTTCAAAAGCAACGGAAGCTTTGTTGTGGGCAATGCCTGCCTTTGCCAATGATTTCAAAACCTGGAGTGCGGGAGATTACGACTGGGGGTATGGATCCATTATGCATGTCCGTGATGTCATGACAGAAGAAATGGTCATTAATGAAAGTAATTATGACCACTATTCAGCATGGGAACATAATCAGTATATAGGTCCGAATTATCTGACCACACAATGGATTTGGAATTACTTCTGGAAGTTTGTTCAAACCAGCAATAAATTGATTGCTGGTGTTGACCCTACCACTACTGATGAAACTTTATTAGGATATTTAGGAGCTGCATATGGATATCGGGCTTTTATTTATCTTGATATGGCACGTATGTTTGAGTTCTTGGAAAATGACAAGATTCCATCTGTTAATTCGAATGGCAATGACGTATTGCATTTGACTGTACCTATTGTAACAGAAACTATTACCGAGGAAGAAGCACGAAATAATCCTCGTGTTTCTCGTGAAAAGATGTTTGAGTTTATTGAAGGAGACTTGAACAAAGCAGAGGAATATATTAAGTATTTCAGCCGTCCAAAGAAAACATTGCCTGACTTGGCTTGTGTTTATGGCTTGAAAGCACGTTTATACATGTGGGTCGAAGATTATGCAAAAGCAAAAGAATATGCACGTAAAGCTATCGATACCGGCAAGTATATACCGACAAGTAAAGCTGATTGGACTAATACCACTTCTGGTTTTAATGACATTTCCGCTACATCTTGGATGTGGGGCTCAAGTGTACAAAAAGAAGATGATGTTGTTAAATCCGGTATTATAAACTGGACTTCATGGATGTCGGGTGAGGCTGCTTATGGATATGCGGGTGCCGGTCCTGTACCGATGGCGGATGTTCGCTTCTACAACAAGATTTCAGACAAAGACTTCCGTAAACTTTCATGGAAAGCCCCTAAAGGCAGTACTTTAGAAAGTCAGAATGAATATTGCAATCCCGCTAGTGCGGCAGATATGGCAGAGTATGCTTCTTTAAAATTCCGTCCGGGTTCAGGAAATGTTTCTGACTATAATGTAGGATCTGCAACTTCTTTCCCATTAATGCGTATAGAAGAAATGTATTTTATCGAAGCGGAAGCTGCTGCGCACTTAAACGCATCAGATGGTATCTCTTTAATAAATAGTTTTATGAAGGGTTATCGTTATCCGTCTTATGAATGTAAAGTGACTAATCAGGATGATGTCGTAGAAGAAATTGTTTTTCAAAAACGAGTGGAACTTTGGGGAGAAGGACAAAGCTTCTTTGATATCAAACGTCTGAACTTACCTGTTACTCGTGCTTACGAAGGAAGTATGCATCATGCAATGGGACGTTTTAATACTACAACTCGTCCGGCTTGGATGAACATTTGTATCGTTCAAACTGAAGAGAACAATAACAAAGCACTTCTCGGTTATGAAAATCCCGATCCAAGTGATTGTTATAAAGCTGAATAATAATTTGAGCTAACGTATAAAAAGAAACATTATGAAATCTATTAATACATTATTATCTGCATTACTCTTTCTGAGTACAGTTGTTGGTATTACATCTTGTACTGAGGAGGCTGATTATACTCCGGCGCAAAAGCCGGAGAATGCACAGGTTTATTTCGCTACAGATGAGGCATCGACTGTTTCATTGGAAACAGGCCAGCAATCTTTTATGGTGAGTATTTATCGTATATCTTCAAAAGGGGCGTTAACAGTAAATGTCACTAGTAAAGATGAAAGCGGTATTTTCACCATACCGTCTTCTGCAACTTTTGCTGAAGGAACGACTAAAGCTGAAATACCTGTAAGTTTTGATTTCGACAAGTTAGAACCGGAAAAGAAATATCCGATTTCATTTGTAATTGACGGGAACTCTGAACTTTCTGAATATGGTAATTCTGAGTTGGTTCTGAATGTTCAATATGCGCCTTGGGGAGCATGGGAAAAATTTGGTACCGGTGTTTATACATATTCATTGTATTGGGGAGGTAAAGACAGTTATGATATTTATCGTAAACAATCCTTGATTGATGCCAATCAATTTCAGTTTAAAATCTCTCCATGGGGAGCAAATAAAGATACAGAACTTATTATTGACTATAATAAGTCTACCAACCAAGCTAAAGTGTATAGAGAAACTCAGGTGGCTACTCATAGTACATATGGTGCAGTTTATGTTTCTGATGTCGTTTATTATATTGATAATATTCAGGGGGGAACGGGAAGTTACGAAAAATATCCATGTACTTTTAATCCTGAAACAGGACTGTTTTCTTTAAATTTGATTTATTATGTTGGAGCTGGTACTTTTGGTAATGGTATTGAAACATTCCAATTGGATGGTTTCAAACAATATGATTATAGCATAACAATGACTAATAAAGGAAATTATATTGACCTTGATAAACAGGACAATGCGGTTATTGGTTTCGTTGCTGGTACGGATGTGAATTTCTATAAATATTCATTAGCTGCCGGAGCGCTGTCTGATAAGGACGTGGAAAAAGTAGCTGATGGCATTATTGACGGAAGTATTGAATCAACAGAAGCTAAAGGAGACAATAGCATAGCATTCCCACTGTCTGAAACAGGAAAATATACAGTTGTAGCCGTTACTTATGATGAAAATGAAGAAGTACAACTCCATAATGCGTTAATATTTGATTTTGAACCGGCAGGTAAACCGAATCCTTGGGTTTCATTAGGCAATTGTGGCTATACAGACGATTTTGTATTCACTTCTTATTTTAAGACCGAAAGTGCTGATGACGTAGCTTCTTATCCTGTAGAAATATATGAGAATAAGGAGCAACCCGGAATGTTCCGTTTGCAGAATCCTTACGGACCGGAAAGTTTCTATGGAGAAGTTGAAGGAGCAGTATTTGCTGATGGAAATCATAATATTGTAATTAATGCAACAGATCCTGAAGGGGTATATATAGAGCTTCAATCAACAGGACTAGATTTAGGAGATGCAGAGATTGGTATATATTCCATGGCTGGTTATTATTTGGATGAAGGAAAGACATTGGAAGAGGTTAAGGCTGCAGGAGTATGTGGTACTTATAAAAATAATATTATAACTTTCCCGAAAGAGGCTTTAGCAATTGTTTTAGGTGAAAAGATGTATAAAGCCAATACCTATGGCGCTTGGAAAATAGACATGAATGCATTGCAAAAAACAAACAGGTCGGTTTCTACATTTAATTGGAACTCTTTGCAGAAGTCTGTTTTTGCAGGGAATTCATTAATGTCTGTTCCTGATTATCGAATTATGCATGTAAGAGGACAAAAGGTCGATACTCAAAGAGTGGTTAAAGTACGTAACTTTAAATACTAAAACTCAATAAAATGATAGTGCATCCTATAAAAGGGTGCACTATTGTTATATGGCTCTACATAATAACCAATAAACTCAATCTTATGAAACACTTCGTTCATGTCTTTCTTCTATTATCAATGTGTTTCTGTTTTCAAGCACAAGCACAGGGTCTAAAGGCCTTTAAGTTAAAAAACGGCATGTCAGTCTTTATCTGGGAGGATGCCGGNAATAACCAATAAACTCAATCTTATGAAACACTTCGTTCATGTCTTTCTTCTATTATCAATGTGTTTCTGTTTTCAAGCACAAGCACAGGGTCTAAAGGCCTTTAAGTTAAAAAACGGCATGTCAGTCTTTATCTGGGAGGATGCCGGCAAGTCGGATGTCTTTGGAGAAATCGCCGTCCGTACGGGTGCCGTCAATGACCCCGAGCAGTACACGGGTCTGGCCCATTATCTGGAACATGTCATGTTCAAAGGTACACAGAAGATCGGAGCCCTGGACTGGGACAAGGAAGCTCCGATTTATGAGGAGATCATAGCCAAATATGATGAAATGGCGGGGGAGAGCGATCCGGTCCAAAAGGAAGCTATCGGAAAGGAAATAAACCGCCTTACTATTGAAGCAGGCAAACTCAGCCTTTCCAATGAGTTCTCCGAACTCATTGAAGGGATGGGAGGAACAGGCCTTAACGCCGGAACGAGTCTGGACTACACCGTGTTCTATAACACTTTTCCTCCCTATCAGATAAACAAATGGCTGGAAATCTCTTCCGAACGGTTTGTGAACCCTGTTTTCCGTACATTCCAGAATGAGCTGGAAACCGTTTATGAAGAGTATAACCGCAGCAAGGACAATCCCAGCCGCCAGACCAGTGAGTTTATGATGCAGCAGGCCTTTGCCGGCCATCCCTACTCACGGTCAATACTTGGTTTGGGGGAACATCTGAAGAATCCCCGCCTGAGCCAGCTTATCAAATTCTACGACGACTGGTACACCCCGGAGAATATGGCCCTTATTCTGGTGGGGAATGTCGATACCAAGAAAATAATGGGACGCATTGCCGCAGCTTTCGGCAAGCTGCAGCCCAAGGCCACTCCCGAGCGTAAGGTGTATCCTGACTTGGACATCAAGGGGCGTGTGCAATACAACACCAAGTTTTCCCAGTATCCCTCTGTCATGCTGGTCTATAAGGGGGTGAAGAACGGCCATCGGGATGAGACCGCGCTGGAGATTTGTATGCAGTTGCTCAGCAATACCAACCAGACCGGCCTGCTGAACAAACTGACGATTGACGGTGAGCTTTTGGGAGGGGATGCCTCCCCCGTGACCTTCCGTGAGCAGGGAAGGAATATCATTACCGGTGTCCCTTCCTATGATAATAACCAAAGACGTTTTGAATCCAATAAAAGTGTCGAGAAGAAGTTGTTGAAGGCTGTCCAACAGATAGCCAGAGGTGATTTCGAACCGTGGGTTGTAGAAGCCGTCAAAGCCGGCATGTGTCGGGATTTCGACTTGCGTATGGAGTCCAACAACTTCAAGGCCAGCCTTCTGGAGGATGCCTTTATCAATGAGCGGGACATCAACCAGGTGTTGAATTATAAGGATGTTGTCATGGGAATATCNATGAGCGGGACATCAACCAGGTGTTGAATTATAAGGATGTTGTCATGGGAATATCCGTTGATGATATCAAACGGGTTGCGAGAGAGTATCTGACGGACAATTACCTTGCCATTTACAATGAAAAGGGCAAGCCGGATAAGGGTCAGAAGATTAAGAAGCCTGACTATAAGCCCATCGAGCCTCCCGTAGGACAGTCCTCCCTATATGCCCGGCAGTTCAAGAACATGGCCATCAATAAGGTGGAGGAAAAGTTTGTTGACTGGAGCAAGGTGCAGGAACGCAAACTCAATGACTACTCCCATGTGTACTATACCCGGAATGAGGATAACGAAGTGTTCACCTTATTATTGAAATACGGTGTCGGCTCGGAAGTCTTTCCCCGCCTTGAATATGCCGCCTCGCTGATGAACAATGCCGGTATCATGGGAAGTTTCGAGCCCCAAGAGCTGAAGGAGGAGTTGAGCAAGCTGAATGCGACGTGTGTCGTGGATGCCGATGACAGCTATCTGTATGTGACA
>NZ_JADNRM010000003.1 GCF_021730445.1 Phocaeicola faecalis
GGCTTGTCATACGATGGCTGAACCCACTAAAGCCGGCTGTGTTTTTTCACCTTACAAACGGAAAACCGGTCTCTTCCTTCCTCCTTTCATTAGTCGTTGAAACGCCCTGTAGATGGGGGTTCCGGTAGTGAAGGGGCATCCCCTCACCGCCCCTTCAGCCTCCTTTCATTTATAATACTTCTTCCGGCTTTTGAACTTTTTCGATAACGCTTTACGGTAGGGGCGGACCCATGTGTCCGCCCAATGGCTTAAAGTGAACTGTTCTCGGGCAGACACATGGGTCTGCCCCTACAGAAAACGGCAGGCTGAAAAGAGGTGTAAAAAGTACACAAGGGAATTGCTGAAGGCAGATTGTGAAGGGACTCGGAAAGCGCGGCTGAAGGGAGGATGAGGGGATGTGCTGTCATTCTTAACCGACTGATTATCCGTATGTTTCGGCTAAAATGTAAGGATGAACGGAAAAGGAGAAATGACCGACTTGGTGAGGGTGGTTCCATCTTCCCCTACATGAAAAACATACCGAGCTTTTTAAAAAAGGTGCCGAGGTTTTTTTAAAACACCAAGGTCTTTTTGGAAAACACCAAGGTCTTTTTTGCAGCATGGGAGTGTGTCAAAGCGAAACCGGGCTATCCCATCGTCAGTTGTAGGGGCAGGGTTCGCCTGCCCGAAGACACAAAACAAACTGTTTTCGGGCGAGCAACCCTCGCCCCTACGCACGAAACGACAGCATTATCCACATTTTGACCCCCTGTTTGTAAAGTGTGTAGTGTGTACGTACGCATCGGTCTACACATACGGTGGCATAAGCCCACATGTATATATGTCATTGTGTCAGGCTCCGTCATATTCTGTGCCGGGATTGGATTAGTTTGTCTTCCCTCTTGACAAACGCTTTTTTATGTTGTATATTTGTAATTCGTCAAACCTAAAAAAGAAGTGCTCATGAATGTATTCGCCACTCTCAAAACAGTCTTCTTCGGAAGCAAATTCCTGTCCAGTCCTATTCCCTCCGACGGAACACCACGCCGTGACCTCGTATCCGCCCTCAACGGACTGATGCCGCTTTGTCGGACCATGCCCGGTGTGCACCTGGCAGTGGATATCTGTGAAGGCCGGGTGGCTCTGGTGCTGGACTGGACTCCGCGCACCGACGGGAATGCGCTGGCGGGCAGTTACCACTACATCGTTTCCGGTGAGGATGGGGTGAAAGAAGTCACCAAGTCACAGGTTCTTCTTGCTGAAAACGGCGAGGGAAATTTGTTGGAAAGCAGAAACGTCTTTTCCGGATGTCCGGAAGTTTTAACAGAAGAACCGGAGGAGGAGTCTGTACAATCGGGAAGCGTTCGAAAGGTTATGAATTCCGTACACTCAAAAGACATTAAAAAGGAAGTCGAACCAACATCTTTGGAAGATATCCGAAAGGAACTCGGAGTGAAGTCCTCGAAAGATATTGAAAATAAAGTCGGAGTGATATCTTTGGAAGACATCCGAAAGGAGGCCGAACTGAAATCCTTGAAAGACACTGAAAAGGAGGCCGCGCCAATATCTCCGGAAAAAACTGTTAGGAAGGCGAAATCACGCTCCTTGATGCAGGAAGTGACCGCTTTCCTTACCTCCCGCTACCACTTCCGGTTCAACGTGCTGACCGAGGAAACCGAGGTGGCGGGCGTGGAAAACGGCATTCCCGATGACCACTTGCGCTACGCCAAAGTGGACGAACGCTGGATGAACTCGCTCAGTCTGGAAGCCATCGAAGCGGGCATAGACTGCTGGGACAGGGATATCCAACGCTTTGTGCGCTCGCGCCGCATCAGCGAATACCATCCCTTTACCGCCTACTTTGAGCGGCTTCCCGAATGGGACGGCACCGACCGGGTATCGGCACTCGCCCGCAGGGTGTCTGACGCCCCGGTATGGGTGAACGGTTTCCACCGCTGGATGCTGGGACTCTCCGCCCAATGGATGCAGTTCCGGCCGGATACCAACCGAGCCAACAGCGTGGCACCCCTGCTGGTGAGCAGTCGTCAGGGACTGGGGAAAAGTACGTTCTGCCGCCTGTTGATGCCCGATGCGCTGAAAGCTTACTATACAGAGAGTTACGACCTCAGCTCACCGGCATCCGCCGAAGCCAGGTTAGCTGCCTACGGCCTGATTAATCTGGATGAATTCGACAAGTTGGGTGCGTCCAAAATGCCCCTGCTGAAGAATCTGATGCAGGCTTCCGCGCTGAATATTCGCAAGGCCTACAAACGCAGTGCTTCGGCACTTCCCCGCATCGCCTCGTTCATCGGCACCAGCAACCGGGAAGACCTGCTGGTGGACCGTACCGGTTCACGCCGTTTTCTCTGTGTCAGTCTGGAGCACGCCATAGACTGCACCACTCCCATAGAGCATGAGCAACTGTACGCCCAACTCAAGGCGGAGCTTCTGTCCGGCGAACGCGGCTGGTTCAACAAGGAAGAGGAACAGGCCATACAGCAACACAACGCCCTGTTCTACAAGCATGTACCCGAAGAGGAGGTGTTCCGCCTCTGCTTCCGCTTTGCCACGGAAGAGGACGAACCGCAGGAGGTGCTGACCCTTTCCGCCACCCAGTTGTTCGAGCGGATGAAGTCCGCCCATCCCTCAGCCATGAGGGGCATGACGGCCTACAGCCTGAGCCGCATCCTGCCCCAGTTGGGCGAGCGGGTACATACTGCCAAGGGGAATGTGTATCGGGTGGTGGAATGCTAGGCATTAATACTTGGGTACAGACAGTTCCTGGATGGTCTGTATCATCTTAAATTTGGCATTGGACCTTTGGAAGAATTCCCTGATTTTTCCCGGGTATTCCATATTTCCCGGGGTGACATCCGAATATCCAAAATCTTTTTGTTCAGAGACAAGCGGATACGATGCCGAAACAGTCAAACAGAGTAAGGGCAATCAGGAAATGGGATTGGCGGAGTATCTGCTCAAAAAGTTTTTGCCCTTCGGATGATGACTTGTCGATATAAGGATAGACAATGATATCCGTATCCTCCGGCATTTGTGCAGGGGTGCTTCCGATAATGGTCAATGTGCATGGAATGGCTTTCTCTTTTACAGAATGGAAGACTTCAATAGCTTTATTCCCGCCTTTCATTTCCCAATTTTTACCTATAAAGAGCAGGTTACAGACAGATGTACAGTCATGCCCGGCATACTCGGGAATATTGTCTATGTTGGCTCCGAACTCTATAACGCTGATTTTTTCGGGGGCTGCATGGTAGTGGTTGACGGCACTGTTTTGGGCCCATTCGGAAGCATATACAATATGTGTTGCCTTTTGGATGGCTCTTTCTTCCAGCCCTTCGGCTAAATCGAGTTTTTGTGAGTCTGTGATTCCCAGGTATCGGTTGAAGAGCCTGCAAGTGGTGTCACCTATATATATAACAGGAATATCCGTTGTCAGATAGGCTAAAAAGAAATAGTCCCGGCAGATAATCAGGTCATAGCATTCATAATGGAACAAGTCGGTCAGCATCTTTCCGGATACTTACAGGAGGCATGGAAGGAGTGTCTTTCATAATATGGTTGTCATCGTTTGATTATCGGTTCTTTAAATGGGCGGCTGTTATGTCCTTGTCGCACCATGCCAGCAGATTTTCTATTTTGGCATTCATTATATTCAGTGTGTGCAATAAGACCAGAATGAAATAGACTTCATAATAATCCTTGCCGGTAGTATTATCCTGTAAGGCTTCAGCTATCCAGTCAGTGAGACAGACGGTTTATTCTTTCAGGCCCAGCACGACCGGTTCTTCAGAATCCTTCCTGTAGCAAAGCCGATGGTATAAAAACAGGCCAGCCCTGATATCCCCTGTCCATGTGCAGCAATATCCAGCTCCGTATGAACTCCACGGATAGTTGGGAAACGGAAACGATGAGTTGGGCTGTCAGAATCAGCGTAATAAAGCCCGGGGTCCCGTCCCGAATCCCGACATCCACCAATGATTGCGCAAGGAAAGGGAATATCAGCTGCAAGAGGCTCACAGCCAACATTCCCAGGAGTAAGTGAGCGATTTGTCTTTTATAGGGAAACAGGTACTTGAAAAAGAAAGTCAGGCTATAAGGTAAAAGCGCATTTCATTAAGAACTGTATTTTCGGGAAGTCGTTTAAGGTACTTAGGATTGATAAAAGCAAGGTTGATTATTACATCCAACTCTCCCAACTGTTTTGACAATTCAGGAGCATAGGCATACTGTATAACCAAACGGTGAAAGAACTTCATTCCAATTTTGCGGAAAAGAAAGCAGTTGCTTTACAAACTGGAACAATGTACTATCGAACTGATGAAAACGAATCAGCAGATTATTGCACTTACCAAACAGTTTGAAGCATCTTATAAGGAGGAGGGAATAATATCAGTAGAAAAATAGATGTACTTGCCAAAGGAAAAACATCCCGAAACTGCCATGTGTACAGCTTCGGGATGAATTTCATACTTACTTATCCGTTCCGTGTTCTTTTTCAAACTTTCGGAGCGTACCCACCTCGAACCGTTCCTTTATGAACTCACGCACACCCGAAGCCCGGTAATAGGCTTTTCCGCTAATCATCATAAATGATTGCATCTTTTCACTTCGCAATCTCTGTAATGTTCGGGTACTAACTTTGAATAACAGACACAAATCCTGATTATCCAAAAGTTTATCGCCTGGCATCACTTCGGGGTTGGTCTGCAAACTCTTTACGTCTTTGCCTACTTCTTCCAGTTTATCGAGAAGTTTTTGCATCCAGTCTTTGAACTCGTAATTATCTACATACATATTGCTTCATTTTTCAGGTTATACATTAAGATTGTCAATCGATTGATGAAGCAAAGTTCAGAAAAGGACGAACAACAAATTACAGGGTAGCATACGCTACCCTGTATAAATTGATGCTAAACACCTGATTATCTATACCCTTTATTTCGTGTTCTTTTCGGATAAGGTTTGCCAGTTCATCAAGGAACTCGCTTAACTTGGCAGGCTTTCGCTTGATGACATCCATGTATTTTTGGAAATAATCTCCCAATTTTATATTAAAGCGCCATTCAAAGGCTTTGCCTAAGTCCGTCAGATGAACAGGTTTTCCATTCTGATATGTTACACGTTTGGAAAGAAACAGGCTGCTGACTATTTCCATGACATTGATAAGGCTTGTTTTGTCAGCTAAATGGAGAGAGGAAAGGAACAGTTTATTTGTATGTTGCTGAAACTGTTCAGGATATTTTATGCGCAATTTGACGATACGCATTTCATTGTTCAATAATCCCATTGCTTCATCAATTAAAGCAAAAAGAGTATTTTTTCCTTGCTTAAATCGTACACGATACGATTTAAAACGGTGTAAACCAAAGGATAAATAACGTAGTAAAACGCTATAATATTCTTCGTTAATACTGAAATCGGCTAAATGTGCAGCCAATTCTTCAATAGCTTCTGTGAACTCTAAGACAGAAACTTTACGCTGTGAGTATTCCGACATTAACCGGAAAAATCTCTGTTGTAGCAAACTGTTCATCTTTTGTCGGATTACCGATAAAGGATTGTTCTAATTCCTTTTTAAAGGCATTACTAATATGTACAGATATTTCGCCGTCAGCATTTTAGACGATTTGACAGAATAATTCTTCGTCCATTCTCTTTGTTTTTGTGCATAGATAGGACGAAAAATAAGAAAAATGACAAAAAACATAATAATCTTTCATCTTGTTGCATATATCATATTATTTGTATTCATTGCTTTGGAAAACTTTATGTTCTTTTTATTGTCTACCGTTAAAAATACAATTTGTATCTCAAATTCGGGACAAGAGTTACACTATGTTTCTTTTCTACTTGATTAGTTAATATGTTATATTGATAATAAGAATTTTTAAAGCCATTCAGGTTTAGGAATTGCAGAGAAAATTCATGCGATACTTTTTTCTTATTTATTCTATAATTGATTGTTAAATCTGAAATAAAAGATGGGGCTAATTGGAGAGAATAAGCTTTCGTTTCATCTTCTTTGATAAGATGTGTATTCTCGGATTTTATATAATCAATGGGAGTATAACGTTCTCCACCTTGATATGTAATCTTTGCATTAATTCCTATTATTTTATTTCCCTTTTTACCCAATATCCATTCCTTCCCTGCCAATGCTTTTATAATAAAGCGACGATCCATACGTGAACTTCTCCAAATTCTGTCTCCACCCATATACTTTGATTTGAACAAAGAACCGTTTATCATCCAATACCAGCCGCTTTTCAAGTAGTGCTCCAATGTTATGTCGATGCCATAGTTTTTGCCCTTTCCTACGCCTACTAATTGTCTGTCCAAAATAAACGCATTAAAATTTATAATGGAAAAAGAAGAGTTTTCTTCCACAGGAATATCATATAAATATTGGAAATAGGGTTCAATCCGCAAATTCAAGTTATTTGTAATCATCCAATCGTAAGTCAGATTAAGTTGGTGTGTTTTCGCCAAACCTAATGGGGTGTTGTCTATATTCCTCTGATTAGGAATATGGGTATAATAGTATTCGATTCTTTCTCTTCTGCTTGAAAGCCCATATCCGAATGACAGATATTGTTTAGGGTGAAAGTTCCATTTAAGACTTAACCGTGGCTCAATTGTCCATGCTTTATTCAAATCGAAATATTGAGTTCCGACACCCACATTCAGTTTCAATTGCTTGCTTAACTGAAAAAGCGAATTTGAATATATATATAATACGTTATTTTGTCCGCTTCCATAAGCATAACGTTCCATTGGATGAAATAATCCGGCATCAGGGCTTGTGTTAAAGTTCAAGTGATAAAATATTCCGGTGTAACTAATACCTGTACGGTTCGTATGCCAAGCATTGAAACGCTTGTTTATGAACGTGTTGATTTGCAGGTCCGTTTCATGTTTCGTTGCGAAAGCAATTGGCATTCTATTCAACTCGTTATCATAAATATGGTTGTTTGCTTTTGTGCCCGAATAAGTTAAGCCCATATTGGTCTTCAAATAGGCGCTACTGCTCAAAGGTAAAATATGTATCATGCCAAATACGCCTTTTTGAAAATCAGCCTTTTGTTCTTGCCGTTCCGAAATTGTTTCCCATTTTTCCGCATTATCTTCCGGCTTTTGAGTTATTTTGTCCAAAAGTCCGATGCCCCAGAATGTGAAAGTTCCCATATTGAAGGTTGGCAAATTTATTTTGAAAGCCAAATCCTGATAATCAAGCCCTTCATCAGAACCACTGATTTTATCGGCTAAACCCGAATATGAATAGCGATAGTTAATAAATAAGAACTGCCTTTCTTTTTATTAATAGGTCCTTCTGATGAAACGTCCAGCCCCCATACACCAAACTGGAATGTGTGTTCAAATTGGTTTGGATTTCCATTGCGCATTTTCATATCAAAAATGCCAGATAGAGAATTCGTAAATTCAGCGGGGTAAGCACTATAGTAAAAGTCCGAGTTACCAATGATTTGCGTGCTGAGTCCTGTCAACATTCCCCCTCCAAGTCCTGTCATATCTGCATAGTGCGTGAGGTTAGGAGTTTCAATCCCCTCCATCCTCCATTGGGCAAATTGGGGTGAATTCCCCCTTATTTCCATTGCATTTGAGTTTACGCTGCTTGATGCGATACCGGTAAACGCAGCAGCCAAACGAGTAGGGTCATCAAAATTTCCGGCAAATCGTGAGGTTTCTTCCACGTTTAGCATCCTTCCTCCGGACAATGCCATCATATTCTGCATGTTATTACGAGGGATGGATGCTACGACTGTTATTTCATTGAGCCTTTCAGGGCTTTCATCCAAATAGAAATCAAAGTTCCTTTCCCGTAAAGATGTAACGAGCAAATAATCGGATAATGAAGGAGAGAAACCTATCATACTCGTTTTCATTCGATAACGTCCGACTTTCAAGTCCGGAAATCTAAAGAAGCCACAACTGTCGGTTGATACGCCACATATCTGATTATCATTGGCATCCAACAGTATAACATTCGCATAGCATAAGGGCTTCAATGTTACTTTATCTTTTACCGTTCCTCTGATTCCACCACCGGATTCAACTGCTTCTTTTTTTATAATTATCAAACCATTGTTTATAACAAATGACAAGCCATACTTTTTCAATACGTTTTCCAGTATTGTATTCAGAGGTTTTCTCTCATATTTTATTTTGATTTTTCTATTATTTTGTGCATCTGATTGCTTGTACGCCATCCTATATCCGGTTTTTTCTTTAACTGCTTCCAAAAAATCAGTAATAGTAAAATCGCCCTCTACCGAGTATCTGACATTCAAATTCTGTGCAAATAAAGGGCTTTTCAATAAGAGCATCAAAAAGCAAATAAAGATGAATGGATTAGTTTTCATTGTGTGATTGTTTTGTGCGAATTATGAATGATTGATTATTTTTCTCCCATGATAAATCTTCATCTAAAGTGCATAAAGCATCAAGAATATCCTTAATGGATGCTTTAGAATTAAATTCTATCGTGTACTTTTCAGATGTATTTCCTTGCAATGCTATCTGAATATTAAACCGCCGTTCAAGCATATTCATTATATCATGAATTGAAGCATTGTGAAAGGATAAATCTGCTTGTTCTTTATTCCGGTTAAATAATAATTCCGTTTGTTTTGACAATTTGTCATATATAATCTTTTCTTTTGGCTTTAAGATGAAGACCTGCGAATTCTGTTGAATAGAAACTTGGATAGAGCCGTTTTCCAGATAAGCCGAAGCCTGTATGTCTTCCTGATAATTCTTGATATTGAATTTTGTTCCTAAGACTTTTGCAGTCAAATTTTTGCAGTCAACGATGAAAGGCTTCTCTTGAATAGGTTTCACATTAAAATAGGCTTCACCTTGCAGGCTGACATAACGAATTGTATCATCAAAATCTTTTTTATAACTGATTTGAGAACTTGGGTTTAAATAAACGGTAGAACCGTCCGGCAAGATGATATTCTTGTATTCTCTATTTGCTGTTGCAATTACTTGCACCGTTTGGTTGAATATTTCATTTCTCCATAGCCCAACACTCCCTATTAACACACATAAAAGAACTGATGCCGCCACATACCAATATGAATATTTTTTTTTAATGACTTTGATATTCTTGAAATTTAGCTGATTCGCTATTTTGTTCCAAGAATTTTCCATATTGTAACTCTGTGAGTTGACTTTTATCTCATTCCATAAATCTGACAGAGCCGCATTTTTCAATTCTGTTTTCTCATCATTGCATAACCAACATTGGATTTTCAATTCCAAATCTTTAGGATATGTACGAATGAAGTATCGTTCGATGATTTCCTGAATGTAGTTCATAATTCTTATCTTTTTTATATGTACAATCAATAAGCATTATACTCCCATCCACGAAACCGATATTTAACCTATGATAACATATATAGCATAAAGATAAGATACATTGAAATAGCCCTTCTTATATCCTTTAGGGCTGTACTGATTTGGTTTTCAACCGTTTTTTGACTTATCCTCAAGATGTGGGCTATTTCTTCATTGTTTAATCCTTGTTCTCTGCTCAACCGATAAATCCGTTGTCGTTGTGCAGGCATTTCAGAAACGACCATTTCTATTAACAGACTTATTTCTTTGGCGAACAGATTGTTTTCCCCTGTATTGCCGATGCTTATATTTAATTGTTCTGCCTCTATCGGAGAATGTGGAAAAATTGCTTCTTTTTTCAAGTAGTTTATTGCTGTATTACGAGATGATACAAAAATATAATTACTTAAATTTGAGGTGGCATCTAATTTGCTTCTGTTAACCCATATATTGACAAATACATCTTGTGCCAAATCTTTAGCTGCATTATGGTTTTTTATTATTCCCATAATGAAAAATACGACTTTTGAATAGTACATTTGATAAAGTTGCTTAAATGCATATTCATTGTCTTGCTGAACTTGAGAAATTAAATCCTCTACTGCTATTGCCATCATTAATTTCTTTGATTACGATTCAAAGATAGAAATAAGCAGTAAACACACAATGGCTCATTTTACTTTTATAGGAATATATAAGCTTACTTGTATTTTATAAATTTCACATTACTCTGCGAATAAATTGCTCTTTTATTTTATTTCTCTATATAAACACCTATCGTTGCACCAACTCAAACAACCACCGCAACACTAAGCAATCTAAAGAATTGCACACGTGGGGTTATTAGTAGGAGAGAGAACTAAGAGCTTGCTAAGATATTGAATACGTGAAGAATAGAAGAAAGGTTCATCTTCCTTTCAGTCTTGTTACTTTTCGATGTGCTTCAGCACTACCCCTATTCTTTTCCAAGGTTTCTCCCAGTTTTTCTTTTTATAAACGTCTTTTATTTCATGGATGAGAGGAGAAAGGAAGATACGACACCAAGCAATTTGTGTAAGAATTACTAAGAGTGATTAATAATGACACACTAATCTGCTGGTAAGAGTTTTATTGAAATAGCTACTTCGGGGTTCCATCGCATTAGAGAAAACAATGAAACCTGAAATAGCTACAGAAAATATCAAAAGGCTGATTGCACAGTTATGCACCCTACAGGCCTAACTGCGACTAACCTGCAATCCCTTGTCGGACAATGTCATATCGACAAAACGAGCACAACTGTTTGGCGGATTCTGGGTCAATATTGTTCTTATTTTGACAGCAGCTTCGGGGTCTTTAGCCACCATATAAAGATAGCCTCCCCCGCCTGCTCCGGGCAACTTATAACCCAAGCAATAATCATCAATCCGACGAATGATAGCCTCAACCGATGTAGGATTAGTCCCCGAATCAAGAGCCTGATTCTGCTTCCAGCTTTTACCTACCAAACGACCCATTTCATCAAAATTACCACGTTGGACAGCTTCATATAAATCAAGTGCATGGCTTTTCATGCTCCCCAACAGTGCAAGATGTTCTGTAGAATTGAGGAACATACTACGGACAATCTCAGCCAAAATTCCTTTGGCAGTGCGAGTGATACCGGTATAATACAACAAATGACACTTCTGATACTCACTGCCAGTAAACAAATAATCGGGCAACCAACGAACTAACGGACTTTGCTCTATACCGGCATGGGTCTGAAGAAGCTTAACCCCACGAAGCACGCCTCCATACTGGTCTTGCCATCCCCCACCGGTAGTGAGCAATTGCTCCAAAATCAGAGTACGATTGCATATTTCATTCTTATCCCACTTCAAGCCACAGAAATCAGAAACCGCACCAAGCACCGTGGAAGCCAGAATAGAACTTGTGCCCAAGCCTGAACCTGCAGGAATAGCCGACAACAAGGTGATTTCAATACCTGAACCAAATGCCTTGAGCTGCTCTTCCAACGTAGCATAAACGTCGACAGAGAATCCCGGCTGGAAACCGGCCAACACCAAGGCCGCCTTAGGAATAGAGAAAGGAGAACCAACCTGCATAAAATCATGCAGTTCTTCATAAGTAACAACAGTCTCCATTGCCCCCAAGTCAATAGAGCGTAAAATAATCTTATATTCTTTACAAGGCTTTACATAGACTTGCAAAGGAGGTTGGCCATTCAGTTCAATAGCGATATTCACCACATTTCCACCTTCATTCAGACAATAAGGAGGAGTATCTGTCCATCCGCCCGCCAAATCAATACGAACCGGACTTCTTCCCCACACAATCTGGTCAGAATAAACCGACAAATAAGGTTGCTGTTTTTTCGCCAATGCAGCAGCTGTCAAACCTTCGCGCATCAGCCCAAACGCCTTACTTTCATCATCTTCATAGGCTTCACCACTAAGTTGTCTGACTTTAGCCCGAAACATGTAATCACTTACCCGGGTCATCAATGGCGCAGACAGTGGCAATGAATCCGGCAACTCCAAATGATGAGTGGCAAATTCATAAGCGGCATCTTCCAAATTCAACTGATAAAAAACACTACGCTCATAATTACGTGCCAACACAGGCCAGTTCATAACCCGAAATGCATCACGCTGAGCAGCCAAACGACGCAGATTAGCATAAGCGGAAATCTCATCGGCCGACAACCGGCGAGAACGTTTCCATATCTCCTTACCTTCCTGAAGTTCGGGTTCGGAAATCATCCAACGCATTACCAGTCCCAAATCTTCCACTGTAGAGCAAACAGGGAATAAACGGGCGGCCTGCAAATCTTGGATACCTTCTATCTCTTCAACTGCTATTCCACGGCAAGAAAGCCATTCACACACCGGAGCGCCCTGATAAACAGTATTTTTATCCGTCAGTGCCCCCTTAAAAGCATCATTAAATCCATAGGGACGGGCTACATATTCAGTTTCTCCCAAAGGTACCACATCAACACATACCCCCGATGGTACATTGAGTTTCCAGTTATTATCCGGAACTCCTGTTATAATCGTCTGTTGATGAAGGTTCCACTCCTTGCCTACACAACTGTTTTCTATCCAGATTTCAGAATTATCCGCAGTAAGATGATAAGCCACATCAGCATTCTGTACAAACATAGCCGGATGGGGCTTCACTTTGCGATGCATGATTTCACGTTGGTCGTTCACCAAATTCTGCACAGCCAAAGTGGAGGAGATTAATTCCCTGCTTGTTCCATAATGATAAAACTCACCTCCGGGCAACGGCAAGATAGCCACACTCAACCCATTCAACTCTTTATCTACAATACGCGGATGTTCGCCCAGTGTCAATCCAAATTCGGAATACATATCATAATATGAGAGCTCACCTTCTTTTTTAGAACGTTTTACCAACAAACCAACAGCCCGATCACTCAGTAACCAAATACCGATATCCATCAGGAACAAATGAGTTTGCATCAATTTACCTAATTTTTCGACCGAAGGTTTCTGAAGCATAAAGTCCAGTTTGTCGGGATTGCTGCGCGAAGAAACAAACACCCCATGATTCTTTGCCAAATTGGGATCTACCCAAAGCCCATAGCACACCACATCAGCATCAGGAATATCCTGAAGCGGCTGATCTGCACGGATATACACATCTCCGCTAGCTATCAATGTACGCAGAGAAGCCGGAGCCTTCTCCATTATTTGTTCATATAAGGGAAGTTGGAGTGACAGCAGATTTTGTTCCAAGCGCTGTCCCCTTGCCCATCTAAAGACAGGAACAGGTGTTAATATTTTACCCGACGGAGCATATCCGGGCAAACGCCGGCTCTGTCCGCCGGCGTGCAACAGTATTCTTTTTTCCTCCCCCAGCCATTCCATGAAGTCCTTATCAGGAGCAACATGCTGTTTACATGCTTCAAGCAGCCAGGCCGTTCCTCCTCCCGAGCCCAGTTTACTACCAATAGGATCAGAAGTACAAAACCATTCACCACGGTCGGCCTTTTCTATATCATGAAAACATTCCACCAAATTAGGGGGAAGCGATAAAAGTTTTTTCATAATGCATCTTTGTATTTATAATACGCAAAGATGCTTATTTTCCCCTAACGAGCCAAACGGAACAAGAAAAATTTAGTCGTTAAAAGCAAATACACGTTCATCCAAAGGCATCACTTCTTTCGGCCCGGGTTGTGCCACAGGAACTCCGAAAGGCATCTGTGCTATCAATTTCCAATGTAGCGGCAGACTCCATGCAGCACGCACTTCATCATCAATCAGCGGATTATAATGTTGCAGAGAAGCACCCATTCCGGCATCCTCCAACATCGTCCAAATGGCAAATTGATGCATCGCGTCAGTCTGCTCTGCCCAAACCGGGAAATTATCTTTATAAGTGGAGAACTGTTCCTGTAAAGCATGGACAATAGACATATCCTCGAAGTACAGAATCGTTCCGTATCCACAAGCAAAACTACCATCTATTTTCTGTTCCGTTTTAACAAAAGCCTCCGCAGGAATCTGCTTGCGCAACGTGTTTTTAACGATATTCCACAACTTTTGGTGAGCTTCACCTGTTAATAAAACAACGCGTGTGGTTTGCGAATTGAATGCTGAAGGAACATGTTCGACAGCAAAACGAATCAAATCCAACAATTCTTTTTCAGACAACGTGGATTTATTGTCTATCTGATAAAAAGTGCGGCGGTTCTTTATGGCCTCCTTAAAAGTTTTTGTCATATTCAGCAATTTATTTATGAGTTATTTACCTATATAAACAAGCAGACAGCAAAAGAAGTTCACTTTCTTTGCTTTTTTCAATACAATCAACTATTTTTGTTAGCTAATTATTAACATTATAAAGAACACATTCAATGAAAGATTTTCTTAAATTTACATTGGCTAGTTTAATAGGCGTCATTTTAGCCGGTGTGGTACTCACTGTGCTGGGCCTTATCACCGTAGTAGGCATGGTAGCTTCATCAGACTCTGAAACGATAGTGAAAGACAATTCTGTATTCGTCCTCGATTTGAAAGGCAACTTGTCCGAGCGTGTACAAGAAAACCCGTTCCAACAAATATTGGGAGAAGAAAATGCTTCTTATGGGCTGAACGACATTTTATCTTCCATCAAAAAAGCCAAAGAAAATGACAAGATTAAGGGTATCTATATCCAACCGTCTTATTTGGCCACTTCCTTTGCGTCATTGGAAGAAATACGCAATGCGCTTCAAGATTTCAAAGAAAGCGGTAAGTTTATTGTAGCCTACGCAGACCAATACACACAAGGCATGTATTATCTGGCAAGTGTGGCAGACAAAGTAGTAGTAAATCCTCACGGAAACATTTCATGGCACGGACTGGCATCACAACCTGTCTTCTTCAAAGATTTGCTGGACAAACTGGGCATTGATGTACAAGTCTTCAAAGTAGGCACTTACAAATCGGCAGTAGAACCGTTTATCGCTACCGAAATGAGCCCTGCCAACCGTGAACAAGTCACTGTATTCTTAAACTCTATATGGAACCAGCTACTGGATGGCGTTTCGGTGTCACGCAACATCTCCAAAGATTCCCTTAATGCTTATGCAGACCAATGCATGGATCTCTGTCAGGCAGAAGAGTATATCAAATGCGGACTAGCCGACTCACTGCTGTACAAGGATGGAATGCTCGCTTATCTGAAACAACTGACCGGACGGAAAGAAGACCAAAGTCTGAACAGTCTTTTCCTCGAAGATATGATAAACGTAAAAAAGAATGTCCCCAAAGATAAAAGTGGAAATGTAGTTGCCGTATATTATGCATCAGGAGAAATTTTAGATGCTGCTTCCTCCAACTCTACCGAAGAGGTCATTGACGGGCAAAAGATGACACGAGACTTGCGCAGACTGCGCGATGACGACAATGTAAAGGCAGTTGTCCTGCGCGTAAACTCTCCGGGCGGAAGTGCTTATGCTTCAGAACAAATATGGCGCGAAGTAGTACGCCTGAAAGAAAAGAAACCGGTTATCGTCTCTATGGGTGACTATGCTGCATCAGGCGGTTATTACATCTCTTGCGCCGCAGATTCTATCTTTGCCGACCCGACAACCCTAACTGGTTCTATCGGTATTTTTGGTATGATTCCTTCGGGAGAGAAGTTATTCAAAGACAAACTGGGACTGGATTTCGATGTAGTGAAAACCAATAAAATGGCCGATATGGGAGCAAGTTTCGGACCACTCGTAACACGCCCATTCAACAATGCCGAACAGGAAGCGCTTCAAAACTATATCAACAATGGATATAAACTATTCGTAAACCGTTGCGCCGAAGGAAGAAAAATGTCGGCAGCAGATATCGAAAAAATAGCCGAAGGACGAGTATGGACAGGTGAAATGGCTATCGGCTTAGGATTGGTAGATAAATTGGGTGGCATCAACGATGCTCTGGCAGCTGCCGCAAAACAGGCAGACGTAGAAAACTACACCGTTATCAGCTATCCAGAAAAAGAAAGTTTCTTTATGAACCTGCTGAACAGCCAACGTAAACACTATGTCAACAGTCAGATGAAAGAATATATGGGCGGTTTCTACAGCTATTTCGAAATTTTACAAAATCTGAAAGAAATCAATCCTGTACAGGCACGTATGCCATTCGAACTGAACATCAAATAACTTTTAATGGAGAATAACTTTATCAAAATACATAAGTGGCTATACCCGGTTTCGTGGCTTTACGGAACCAGCGTATGGATGCGCAACAAGCTATTCGACTGGGGAATATACAAAGAAAGAAGCTTTGATATTCCGGTTATCTCGGTGGGCAATATTACCGTCGGAGGTACCGGGAAAACACCTCATACCGAATATCTGATAAAGTTATTGCAACCAAACTATAAGGTAGCGGTACTAAGCCGGGGCTATAAACGAAAATCAAAAGGTTTCGTATTGGCCAAGCCGGATACTCCGGTAAATATGATAGGTGACGAACCATTCCAGATGAAGCAGAAATTTCCAGATATCTATATGGCAGTAGACCATGACCGCTGCCACGGCATCGAGGAATTATGCAACGGATACACCGCACCCGGAACGGAAGTTGTCATATTGGATGACGCTTTTCAGCACCGCTATGTGAAACCGGGAATGAACATTCTTCTGGTGGACTATCACCGGCCCATCTGCGAAGACGCTTTGTTGCCGGCAGGACGAATGCGCGAACCCGAAAAAGGCAAAAACCGTGCCCATATCGTGATAATCACAAAATGTCCAAAGGATATAACTCCTATGGACGTGCGAGTGCTGCGTAAACAGATGGGATTATATCCCTATCAACAGCTTTACTTCACAACTCTGAATTATGGAAAATTGTATCCTATCACCCGACAAGGGAAGGAGTATCCCATAACCAATATCCATAAAGACGCACATATATTGCTCGTTACCGGAATTGCATCCCCGGCTAAGTTAATCCATGACTTGGCCCCTTATAACGAACATATCAACCCATTGACATTTAGTGACCACCATGACTTCACCCCTCAAGAC
The DNA here is from genome assembly GCF_021730445.1 of Phocaeicola faecalis. Lineage (GTDB taxonomy): Bacteria > Bacteroidota > Bacteroidia > Bacteroidales > Bacteroidaceae > Phocaeicola > Phocaeicola faecalis. The sequence continues at coordinate 16,889 of NZ_JADNRM010000003.1, forward strand.
ATGGAAATCATAAAAGGCCGCTTTGAACAACTGCCGGAAGGCAAACGAATGATTATCACCACAGAAAAGGATGCGGTGAGACTGTCATCCCATCCATTGTTGGACGAAACCATCAAACCATTTATCTATGTACTCCCGATAGAAGTGAGCTTTTTACATGACCAACAAGAATTATTCAACTTAAATATAACCGAATATGTTAGAAAAAATCCAAGAGACCGCAGCTTTTCTGAAAGAGAAGATGCATACTAACCCCGAAACAGCAATTATACTGGGCACAGGTTTAGGAAGTTTGGTACACGAAATTACCGATAAATATGAAATAAGTTACAAAGATATTCCTAATTTTCCCATATCGACAGTAGAAGGTCACAGTGGAAAACTCATCTTTGGCAAATTAGGCAACAAGGACATCATGGCCATGCAGGGACGGTTCCATTTTTACGAAGGATATTCAATGAAAGAAGTTACTTTCCCGGTACGTGTAATGCGCGAATTAGGCATCAAGACACTGTTTGTGTCTAATGCTGCCGGCGGAACTAATCCCAATTTTGAAATCGGTGACTTAATGATTATCAGAGACCATATCAACTTCTTCCCCGAACATCCGTTGCACGGAAAAAATATCGAATACGGCCCCCGTTTCCCAGACATGAGCGAAGCCTACTCTAAAGAACTTATCAACAAGGCATTAAAAATAGCCGAAGAAAAGGGCATCAAAGTACAGCAAGGCGTATATATCGGTACACAAGGACCGACTTTTGAAACTCCGGCAGAATATAAGATGTTCCACATCCTGGGAGCCGACGCCGTAGGTATGTCTACCGTCCCCGAAGTAATTGTTGCGAACCATTGCGGCATTAAAGTGTTTGGAGTATCAGTCATCACAGACCTCGGCGTGGAAGGCAAGATAGTGGAAGTTTCTCACGAAGAAGTTCAGAAAGCGGCAGATGAAGCGCAGCCACGGATGACAACCATTATGCGCGAACTTATTAATAGAGCTTAACAAGAATATGCAGGAAACAAATAGAACAGAAATTGCAGCTTTAGGCGAGTTTGGCCTCATCAAACACCTGACTCAGAATATCGAGTTGAAGAACCCCGAGACCAAATACGGTGTAGGTGACGATGCAGCCGTGCTTGAATTTAAAGAAAAGGAAGTATTGGTTACCACCGATCTTTTGATGGAAGGAGTACATTTCGACCTGATTTATACACCACTAAAACATCTTGGATACAAATCAGCCATTGTAAACTTCTCCGATATTTATGCCATGAATGGAACTCCCAAACAAATCACCATATCCTTGGCTGTATCCAAACGCTTCTGTATAGAAGATTTAGAGCAGTTTTATGATGGCTTGAAACTGGCTTGCCAGCTACACAATGTAGATATTGTAGGTGGAGACACCACATCTTCAGTCACAGGCCTGGCAATCAGCATCACTTGTATCGGCGAAGCCGACAAAGATAAAGTGGTTTACCGTAATGGAGCGCACGACACAGATTTGATTTGTGTCAGCGGTGACTTGGGGGCCGCCTATATGGGATTACAATTGCTGGAACGTGAAAAAGCTGTATTCCAAGACCAAAAAGAAGCAACCCCCGACTTCTCTGGCAAGGAATACATATTGGAACGCCAACTTAAACCGGAAGCGCGTAAAGATATCATTGAAGAACTTGCCCAAGCAGGAGTACAACCGACTGCCATGATGGATATTTCGGATGGACTTTCTTCCGAGCTGTTACATATTTGCTCACAAAGTAACACTGGCTGTCGTGTTTACGAGGAACGTATCCCTATTGATTATCAGACGGCTGTGATGGCAGAAGAGCTCAATATGAATGTCACCACTTGTGCATTAAATGGTGGCGAAGACTACGAACTCCTGTTCACAGTTCCCTTGACAGACCATGAAAAGGTTTCGGCTATGAAAGGCGTAAAAGTAATTGGTCACATCACTAAACCAGAGCTGGGCTGCGCCCTTGTCACTCGTGACGGACAAGAGTTTGAACTAAAAGCACAGGGTTGGAATCCATTGAAAGAAAAATAATTTCCATTTTAAAATGCTGATAATAAACATATTAATTATTATCAGCATTTTTTCTCTCTATAATATTTGCAAGATTAGAAAACTTTATCTACCTTTGCAACCGCAAACAAGAAACAATGGTGCCATAGCTCAGTTGGTAGAGCAAAGGACTGAAAATCCTTGTGTCCCCGGTTCGATTCCTGGTGGCACCACTTTGAAGAAAAGGCGAACGATGTAAATCCCTGAATTTCAAAGAAGTTCAGGGATTTTTCTTTTCCAAGAACAGGCAAAATCAGTGGGATTGGAGCAACTATGGCTCAGCGGATATTTCTATACGCCCTTATTCAAGGGACTGTTTTTAAAAGAGGGCAGTCATTATTCTTGGAGATTTAACATATCAATCAAGCACCTGTCGCCGAACGTTGTCTCCTCCGGCTTTCAAACGCTGCATACGTTTTTGAACTCCCTAAGTCATTTCATTAGCCAGACTAAGCGTTTTCGTCCTTTCGATTATGCCTGTCTGTCCGTCGGATTACTACAGACTCCGGCAATGGACTGTATAGTCCGTTGCAGTAGACCGTACAGTCTGCTACAGTGGACTGTACAGTCTGCTGCCGGAGACTGTAATAATCTTCCGTTCAAAAGGTCTTGGCTGAGCCTAAGAAACGGCTTATTCTTACCTTTATTTGTGATATGATTGTCGAATTTCCAAGAAAACAATGTGCCCCCTTGTTTGGGTGGCAGTTTCATCAAGGCATCCACTCCACAACACCTGTCACCGGATGTTGTCTCCTCCAGTTTTCAAACTCTGCATACGTCCGCACTCCGTCCCGGAGGACAGCCTGATAATATTCCACTCCCATGCAAAATTCCGTATCCGGCGTCTCATATTTCAAACGCAGAATCGCTTCCTTCGTTTCCTCAGTCAGAACCGCTTTAATGCGCTCCGCCATCTTCTCAAAATAGCCGTCGTAACGGGAATTCTTTAATATATGAATCATATCCATTTTCCAAGAACCGTTCTCCGAGTCTTCATACCAGGCATGCCACTCGATACATGCCTCCTCCGTATCCAAAAGATTATTATAAGTTATCCGTTTGACAGACTTGTTTTCCGCCAACTTTGCCATTGCCATGAAACTGATTGCCGGAGTCAAAGGAGAGGAATAAATATGAAAATCCACATCCCGGTTCTTCACCAACAATCCCATATTCAATGAGCCCACCAAATTAATCTCCGCCCCGACCGACTTCCAAATATTCATAACGTCGGTCTTTCGTATCACTTCCCATGCCTGCTGCCGATTCTTTTCGGCTAATTCTAATATATGCTCCATAACTATTTTGTTGTTTCTAATTTACTCTTGTTTCCATGTGGTCGGCCGGTTGAACCTACATATCTTTTAAGATATACATAGGACTGCACACCAAGCAAAATGACAAATACATATTCAGCCGTCAGATATACAGCCAACGGCATAGTAAAACAGCAACTCAGTACATACAAATATCCCAGGTATACAATAATCGTCACCACCTGAAAAATAAAGGCAAGTCTTGTATTTCCCGTTCCCGTCACCATACTGATATAGACATATCCCGGCAATCCGAAAACATAATTCACCAGCATGACGAAGAAAGGAATGTAAGTCACTTCCACCAGTATAGCACTATCGGTATAGAAACCGATTATCGGCCGGGCAAAAAGCATTGCCAGCACCACTAAGGGTAAGCCGACTCCATAACCCAGTTTCAGTACTTTATTTGAAACTGAAAATATCAGCTTTCCCTCCCCTGCTCCTATCAGATTACTCACCAGCGAACCTGTGGTTGCAGCAAACGAGCTGACCAAAACAAAGAAAACTGTCGACACGCTACGTGTTATATTCGAGGCTGCCAAAGAGGTTTCTCCCAAACGCTCAATGGCAACAAAAAATAAAAACCACGGAACCATACTGATAAAAGAATGCATCATGCTCCAAACAGACAACTGTAAAAGCTTCTTCAACAGCCGGCCATTATATTTAATCTTCAGGCCATATTTATTCTTGTCCATATAATATAAGGTATAGAAAAGCATCATTATAAACGAAGCCGCTTCAGATAAAGAAGATGCCAAAGCAGCCCCCGATATTCCCCATTCAAGGCTAAAGATGAAAAGATAATTGCACGGAATGTTAATAAGAACTGCTATTAGTGCTGCCCAAGACAAGACTTTGGTTCTTATTATGCCTACATAAAAAGCACGGAAAGCCAAAAAAGGAAATGAAAATAAGAGTCCCCAGCTCCGCCAATATATATAATCGACAGCTGAATGATAGATATCGGCAGATTGAATGAAGTATTTCAGTATGTGAGGGGAGGCCCACTGTGACAAGCCACATAAGCACATGGATAATATTACAAGGAAAAAAAGTCCCTGTATAAAAGTTCTTCCTGTATCTTCATAGTGAAGTTCCCCATTTCTACGGGCAACCATAACTTGCAATCCCAGACTGAAGCCGAAGCCCAACATATAGATTGCCAGATAATAGATACTGGCTAAAGCAGATGCTCCCAATTCTATTTCACCTACATGTCCCAAAAAGACAGCATCGGTTATATTAATAAGTTGCTCCATCAAAATGCTCATCATTACCGGAAGGTTGATGAGCCAAATTTGTTTATATGTATAATTCATTGTTCAACTGAAAATAGATGCTATTCCGTGCCCTTTGCAGACAAGCAGTGGGCCTCATAGCATTCTCATAAATAAAATGATAATAAAACTCTGTGGCGAACTATGTTCATAGTCCGTCAAATAGCCTAATTGGAAGTACTATTCATGGAGCGTAGCTATATACAGAGTTGGTGTTTCATAAGTTGAACAATTCTTTCTAATCTGTTTCGGGTACAAAGATAGAAAACAAATCAATATGTGGTGCATATTACTCCAAAAACCTATCTTTATCTTCTCACAGCAAACAATTCAGCTTCCATCGTCCAATGCTTGCCATCTTTGCGCACTAAGCGTTGCCAATGAAAGGAAGTCCGTGTTATTTCAGAGAATACCCAACGCAAATTCTTGTTGTTTACTGCCGTTTGAACAATTCTATCTTTTTCCCATCTTGCCTCCAGTTGAGTGGCTCCGCCCAGTTCCGCATATAGGATATCCCAAGCCAATGTATCCGGATTATACATCCTCACCGTTGTTCCGTAAGCGGCATCCGGCTGATAATTAGTCACACGCTCCTTACGTGAAGGACAGATAAAAACATCCTGAATAGCCGTACCCTCCAATATCCACTGAAAAATCCACTCCCCCTCGACGTGTCTTTCTTCTGCAGTTCCATGGCTATCAATCCATTCGAAATCCCATTCTCCTACGAAATGCCCGAAAAGATTACACCCGGCAGGCACAATATTACTTTTGGTTTTGCTGACCAAAGCCTTGATAAATTCTTTCATACTCTCTTCTATATATGAAAACAAATATAGAATAATTCCTCATCATTACCCATTAAAAAGTAAACTTTTCCCTTGTAATGCACAAATAATTTATATATTTGCTAGCATTACTAATTATGTATCATTTAAGTCACAAAACATGAAGAAACTATCTTTCATTATTACATTTGTATTTCTGTCCATCCTGTTTGTACAGGCTCAGCAGGCTAAATACGTTTTTTATTTCATCGGCGATGGAATGGGTGTTAACCAAGTATTGGGGACAGAAATGTATCGCTCCGAGCTAAAAGGAGAGATTGGCATTACCCCACTGCTTTTCACACAATTTCCATTTGCTACTGTTGCTACTACATTTTCCGCCACCAATGGCGTAACCGACTCGGCAGCTGCGGGAACGGCACTTGCCACCGGCAGCAAGACCAAGAACGGAGCATTGGGAATGAAAAAAGATTTGGAAACTAAAATAAACAGTGTGGCTTCATGGGCCAAGGACAAAGGCTGCCGGGTGGGTATCAGCACAAGTGTCAGTGTAGACCATGCTACTCCGGCTGCTTTCTATGCACACCAAGCACAAAGAAGCAGTTATTATAATGTAGGCCTTGATTTGATTGCGGCTAATTATGACTTCTATGCCGGTTCGGATTTCCTTGACCCCACTAACAAAAAAGGAGGAGACAGCAATTCGGAAAGCCTCTACACGCTGGCAGACAAAGCAGGATACAGCGTAGCACGCGGTTATAAAGACTATCAGAAGAAAGCCAAGAAATCAGACAAAATGATTCTGTTGCAACCGACTTCCGCCACCGATGCAAGTTCTATTCCTTATGCCATTGACCGCAAGAAAGGTGACATGACCTTAGCCGAAATAACCCGCGCCGGTATCAATTTCCTTTCTAAAGACCTTTCCAAAGGTTTCTTCCTGATGGTTGAGGGTGGTAAAATTGACTGGGCTTGCCATAGCAATGATGCGGCAACTGTATTCAATGAAGTGGTTGATTTGGATGATGCCATCAAAGTAGCTTACGAATTCTATGAACAACATCCCGACGAAACACTGATTGTAGTGACGGCCGACCATGAAACCGGTGGCATCGTATTGGGTAAAGGCCCTTACACACTCAATCTTCAGGCTTTGAAATCACAAAAAGTCAGCGAGAGCGGCTATACCCAAATCATCAATGGCTTAAGAAAAAAATACAAGAACCAAGTATCTTGGGAAGTAATCAAACAATCGCTGAAAGATAATTTCGGCTTTTGGGACAGCATCCAATTGAATGAAAAACAGGAAGCGCAATTAAAGAAAGTATATGATAAATCATTCGGCGAGCAAAATGTAGATTTACAGAAGAGTGAATATCAGCAAGACGAGCCTTTGGCTTCCGAAGCTAAAAAGATTTTGGATGACATTGCCTTTGTAGGCTGGACCAGCGGCGGACACTCCGGCGGATATGTTCCTGTATTTGCCATCGGCGCAGGTGCAGAGTTATTTCAAGGTCGGATAGACAATACTGAAATCCCGGTGAAAATAGCAGAGGCGGCAGGCTATCCTAATTAATCGAAAGTAAGATAGTGTGATAATCGCTCCAAGTCTTTCTCGGCAAACTCTTCATAAAGGGATAGCTGAGAAAGGCTTTTTAATTTATCCTTCTTTCTCCGGAACTCAACAATAACCCGTGCCTGATAATAATTAATGTAAGGATGTGCACGCAGTCTGTCCAAGCTCGCTTTATTGGCATTTATTCGATGAATAGGGCAATTTTCAACTTTAAACCAACGTTGTATATCAGAAGTTACCCATTTGAGTTCCTGTAATTGTGCAACATCATAGAATCCTCCCAACCGGTTCCGGTAGGCAACGATAGCCCGTGCAATTCCAATCCCTATCCCCGGAATTTTCTTCAGTTCCGTAGTATCTGCCCGGTTCAAATCAACCAAAGTTCCTTCGGGATATTTATAAAAAGCCAAAGTGTCGCGCTTCTCTACTTTTGCATAACGCAAAGTATCAGGCTTCTTCTGAAATGATTCGGATATATAAATATAGGGTTCTAAAGTATGAAACTGCTCTTCCGTTATTCCATAGATACGTGAGAAAGCTTCCGCAGTAGCAAACTTTCCGCCTGCCTGCCTATACCTTATTATATTATGAGCTATAAAAGAAGGCAACCCAAGTTGCAAAAACTCGATGGAATCGGCCAAATTTGGTTCAAAAGGTGCCAATACCACCTTTCTTTTTACAACCTCTTTCTTTTTAAATGAGGCATTTCTTTGCTGCTCTATTATCTTGATACTGGCCAAAAACCGTTCCATTTCTTCAAATGATTCCTGATTGGTATCTTTATCAGACTCTTCTATCAGATAAGGAGAAACCAGCCAGATTCCAATTATCGTAACAATCATCCCAAGCAGGAAAACTATCCCCCTGCGTTCTTTCTTAGAGAAATAAAAGAAGTCTTTCCACATATTGCACTAAATCAGGCCCAATTCATTGATGAAAATCAATGCAATGCCAATGGGTGCAATGAATCTCAGAATAAATATATAGACATTAAAGAAACCGGCTTTCAGAGTACCTTCATTGGTCAATTCGTTATAAGAAACTGACCGTTTCAAATACCAACCGACAAATATGCATACCAACATTCCACCCAACGGAAGCATAATTTTTGCAGTGACAAAGTCCAGCAAATCAAAGAAACCTTTGTCAAACAGCGTATACTTCTGCATCACACCCAACGACAGGGATGAAAGCACTCCTATCAGTATACATCCGAAGGTAACCATTTTAGCCGCACGCCCGCGAGTCAGAGCGAACTCCTCATGTAAAAAGGCTGTAACCACCTCATGCAAAGAAATAGTGGACGTCAGTGCTGCCAAAGCCAGCAACACATAGAACAATACAGAAAAGACGTACGCCAAGATAGGTATTCCGGCAAATGCCTGCTGGAAGACGTTAGGCAGAGTAATAAATATCAAAGAAGGTCCGGCATCGGGCTGAATGCCAACCGAAAATGCCGCAGGGAAAATAATGACACCTGCCAATACTGCAACAAATGTATCGATAACTCCTACGCTCAGTGCGGTGTTTCCTAACTTTGTCTCTTTTCCAAAATAAGAGGCATAAGTGGAAAGGCATCCCATTCCCAAACTCAAGGAGAAAAAAGCTTGCCCCATGGCTCCCAAAAACACATCACCGGTCACTTTACTAAAATCCGGTTTAAACAAGAACTCTAATCCCTTTTCCGCATTTGGTAAAGACAACGAACACACTGCAAGCACTATAATGAGAATAAAAAGTACTGGCATCAGAATCTTAGAGGACTTCTCAATGCCATCTTTCACCCCTTTTACAATAACAAAATGGGTAAGCAGGAGAAATACCACCAGCCAAATCAACGGACGAACCGGATTCTGAGAGAAGGACTCAAAAGCCAGAATAAAATCATCCGGCCTTTTATTGGCAAATTCATTCGCTCCTGCTTCCAAAATATATTCTAATGTCCATCCCGCCACAACAGAATAATATCCCAAGATTAGAAATCCCGCCAATACTCCTAAATAACCTAACCATTTCCAATGGGTATCCGGCGCTAAAACAGAATATGCTTTACCTGTACTCGCCTTTGAATGACGCCCTACTGTAAACTCGGCCATCATAATCGGCATACCCAATACAAGGACACATGCCAAATATATTAAAATGAACGCTGCACCACCGTGGTTACCCGTCTCATAAGGAAAACGCCATATATTGCCCAAGCCCACTGCCGAACCGGCAGCTGCCAGTATCGCTCCTATCTTACTCCCGAAATTTGCTCTTTCGCTTTTTTGCATAAAAAACTATCAATTTATTATAATTCGAAACCTATTGGGGTGCAAAAGTATAAAATTAATCGTACTTTTGCGACGAATAACTAATATTTTAAAGTATGCTATATTATTTTAGAAGATATCCGTTATCCTTGGTGATTATGGCAGTTATCTTTTACTTATCCTTTTTCACTCCACCAAAGACTGATTTGGAGGAGATTCCCAACATTGACAAATTAGTTCATGTCTGTATGTACGGAGGGCTTTGCTGCATTTTGTGGTTCGAATATTTAAGAACCCACAAAATGATAAACTGGACTCATATGATATGGGGAGGCATCATTGCACCGATAGCCATGAGTGGATGCATAGAACTGATGCAAGCTTACCTCACGACCAACAGAAGCGGAGATTGGCTTGATTTTCTAGCTAATAGCACAGGAGTACTGTTAGCCGTCTTGTTTGGATATTATGTGATTCGCCCGTTTTTGTGGCGCAAATTCTAAAAAGAAACGCCGGCGATTCTTCACGAACAGCCGGCGCAATGATAAAAGTCAAAGTTATATAATAAAGATAGAGAGTCAACTTAACGGAAATCCTTCAATTCATTCTGCAATCTTTGGCGTGTGAAGAAAATGCGACTCTTTACGGTTCCCAATGGTAACCCAAGTTTCTCTGCAATTTCTCTATATTTAAAGCCTGATACATACATAGCGAAAGGTATACGATAATCCTTTGGCAAAGCATTGACTATACGGTGGATTTCCTTCAAATCATAAGCACCTTCGGTAGAATCGAATCCACTTTCTTGCGAAAGGTTCAAGTGGAACAGATTATCTGTCTGGTCGACAAATGTCTGATCGCGCACGGTCTTACGATAATTATTAATAAATATATTGCGCATGATGGTATACATCCATCCTTTAAAGTTTGTATCGGGAGTAAATTTCTCCTCATTATCTAATGCCTTCAATGATGTTTCCTGCAACAGGTCATTTGCTTCTTCTCTGTCAGCTGTCAGTTTAAATGCAAAACGGAATAATTCCGATTGAACATTCAATAAATGCTGTGTAAAGTCGACTGTCTTCATAACGTTTTATTTTTAAGTTGTTATTTTCTGTTTTTAATTTCTGCTGCAATATTAACGACTTCTTGTAAAAGGGATGACAGAAAAACTAACAACAAAAGGGGCAAAAACTGCCAAGTAACAGTTTTTACCCCCTAATATAACAGTTAACAGGTGGTTGGAGATTAACTTTTATGCACCTCCTTGACCGCCGCCAGTCGTACCGGAGCCGCTTCCACCACCCTTCAAGTCATCATTATTAATACTACGAGCCGCCTTTTTCACCTGAGCTTTCAATTCACCAAATCTCCAACTGATATTGATTCCGTAATAACGGTTAGGAGATTTACTCTTGCTCCATGAAGTAAAAGTAGAAGTCGTAGTAGAATTATCATACGTATTATATTTGCTAAAGATATTAGACGCATTCATAGAAACCGTCAGGCGTTTCTCTTTCAAGAAAGAACGACTCAGACTAAATCCATAATAGGTAAAAGAGGAGCCCTTGCCTTGCAATGAAATATAGGGAGTACCTCCACCACCATACACGCTAAAACGAATATCCCACGGCAATGTCTGTTGTGCATTACCAAAGAAGTTACCTTGATAACCGTGATTACGGGCTGTGAATTCTTCATTATCGCTCTTATAATCGGAGTAAGAACCACTGGCATTGATAGAAATTCTTGTCTTCGAACCCGGATTCCAGTTCATCCACAACGAAAGGCGTGTGCGGTTGGTATGACCGATATTGCCATAAGTATTATTCTGTACGCCGTTCTCCATAAATGAATAGCGCTCAATACCATTATTTACAAACGAATAATTCAAACTTAAGTTCATATTAAACTTCTGCGAGAAAGAACTGTAAGTCATTCCCACAGAATGAGATTTCTCACTGTCCAAATCAGGATTACCATAGCTGACGCTTGTCGGGTTACTTGTATCTCTAAACGGATTCAAATACCAGATACTCGGACGGCTGATTCGCATATTATAATTGGCACGAATGGTTTTGGTAGGTGCAAGCTGATAAGTAAAGCTTGCCGAAGGAACCAAATCATCGAAATTACTGTCGAAATTCCTGTCAGGCATATACTTATATTCTACATCCATAATAGTATGTTCGAAACGTACGCCTGCCTTACCGCCAAACTTACCCAATTTCAACTGATAATCAGCATATGCAGCCAAGATATCCTGATCTTGATTAAACTTACTGGTCAAATCATTATCCGGCTGATAGATATTGTTGTCATCAGCTTTGAAATACTTACTGTCACTCTGATTTCTACGCAAAATGTACTTAACACCGGCATCTATCTGATGCTGCTTGGTAATCGGATTGGTATAGTCAAGCTGGAAAGTGTGTTCATCGGTACGGGCATCATTGTCATAATGCTGGTCTCTCAAATAGTCCATGCTGTAAGGATAGTCCTTCACGTCTTCATATTCCGTATAAGCTTCGCTATTATCGGGAGAACCGTTATAACGGTATGAGAAAGTCAGATATTCGCCTTTTTTCTTAAAAGAACGCTGATAGTCGAAATTGAAGCCCAGGCTAGCCCATTCCGACTCATTGCGGCTCAACGTATTATAACTGTAGGCATGTTCCCTTTGGGCATTCAGCATATTTGTACTTCCTCTACCATTGTTTTTAAACTTACCTCCAAACATATTCATAGAGAAAGTAATAAGATTCAGAGTATCAATCTCATAACTACCTTCCATACTGCCATATTGGAAATTACCTTTGTGCTTGGAAGAACTTTCCGAACTCAAATACTTATAGTCATCCGAAGTGAAGTCTTCACGACCACTCGCACTATAAGAACGCGGACTGGTATTATGATTATAAGCATAATTTCCGGTAACGGTGAATTTACCTATCTGAACCGTTCCATATCCGCTGGCATTATAACCGCGATTGCTGACACCACCATTCAGCGTAACCGTATAACCTTCCATTCCGCCACCGGTAGTAATGATATTCAAGATACCACCGACACCTTCCGCATCATATTTTGCGCCCGGGTCAGTAATTACTTCGATAGACTTGACAGAGTTAGCCGGCAAACTCTTCAATACTTCAGTGGGATTATTACTCATCATACTATTCGGCTTACCGTTTACATGCACTTTAAAGTTGCTGCTTCCGTTCACCTGAATTTTATCTTCTCCGTCTACAGTCACCAGAGGTACTTTGCGGAGCATTTCGAGGGTAGAATTCGTTTTTGAATCCGGGTCATCTTCAATGCTATAAGTAACCTTATCGATTTCGGCTTTCACAAGTGGTTTCTGAGCGACCACTTCCACCCCTTTCAGCATTTCGGTTGCTTCCGCCATCTGAACCTGACCTAAGTCGGCTACTTTTTTTGTATCAGACACTGTGAATTCTTTCTGTACCGTCCGCTTGCCGACAGAAGAAAAACTAATCAGGTAAGTACCCGGAGAAACGAGACGTTCACTAAACTTTCCATTCGTGTCTGTCACAGCCAATTTTACCGGTTTGGCCGGATTGCTCTTCAATGAAATACGAATGGTTGAATAAGGTTCTCCTTCATTTGATAAAGAATCTACTAAAACTCCTTTTACTGAGAACTGCCCTTGAGGACTTTTTTGAGCGTTTGCATTAAATGTCACACTGACCAAGAGCATGATAAAGATGCATAGAATATTGTCTTTCATATATTAAAAAAGTGTTTGTTTGGTGCAAATATAGGCAAACTATAATATGTAGTTACTTTTATTGCGTTAAATAAACTATAATATTTTCCATCTACAAAATGGGTCTTTCATAAGAAATGAGTTATAATAACGGACATCCCCAGTCACTTCTTTCCCGATGAAATGAGGCTTTTCATACGATTCGTTCTCATATTCCAATTCTACTTCTGCAACAACAAGCCCCTCATTATCACCATAAAATTCATCTACCTCAAATGTATGCTTTCCGCTTTTTACCAGATAACGAGTCTTGTCTATCACTCCCGGTTCACACAGTTTCATCAATTCCTCTGCTTCTTGCAGGGATATTTCTTTCTCCCATTCATATCGGCTGGTACCAGAGGCATTAGAAGCCCCCTTTATAGTAAGATATCCCTTATCGCCCCGGATACGAACACGCACCGTACGTCCGCGGGCACTACAAATGTATCCTTGCATAATGCGGCTTTGAGAGTACGCTTCCTGCTTATAACTATCATCAATAACTAAAAATTTTCGTTCTATTTCCTGTGCCATCTTATTTTCAGATTAACATAATAAAAAAGTCCTGCACGGATTTTTCCGGCAGGACTTCACTTATTTCTTGCGGCCTTATCCATAAACAGCATAGCCCACCATAGTAATCAGAGCCAATACTATCAAACCAATAAATATGCCTTTTACTACTTTGTTTGCTTTCTCCTCTTCACGCTTGCTATGATTAGCTTTCTTATTCTTTCCCATAAGTATTTTATTTTAAGGTTAAACTTTCTCTTTTGAAGTCTTCAAAAGTACAAAGTTTCCGGGAGAAAACAAATAATTTACTTACTTTTTACACATTCTCCGATCCCGAGAACTCCATGAGGTACGCTTTAATAAAGTCGTCAATTTTTCCATCCATCACACCATTTACATCCGATGTCTGATAATTGGTACGGTGGTCTTTCACACGACGGTCATCAAACACATAGCTTCTAATCTGTGACCCCCACTCTATCTTCTTCTTTCCGGCTTCTACCTTGGCCTGCTCTTCCATGCGATGCTGCAGCTCCTTATCATAAAGAATAGAGCGCAACTGACGCATTGCATTCTCCTTATTCTTCGGCTGGTCACGAGTCTCGGTATTTTCAATCAAGATTTCTTCTTCTTCGCCCGTATAAGGATCTTTATACTGATAACGCAAACGTACACCGGATTCTACCTTATTTACGTTCTGTCCGCCGGCTCCACCACTTCGGAAGGTATCCCAACTCATACGTGCCGGTTCAATATTTACCTCAATACTGTCATCCACCAACGGAGTCACAAATACAGAAGCGAAAGATGTCATACGTTTACCCTGAGCATTATAAGGAGAAACACGCACCAAACGATGCACACCATTCTCACCCTTTAGATAACCATAAGCAAAACTGCCTTCAATGTTCATAGTCACAGCCTTGATACCGGCCTCATCCCCTTCCTGAAGATTGGCAATACTTAATTTATAACCATTTGTCTCGGCCCAACGCATATACATACGCATCAACATGGATGCCCAGTCCTGACTTTCGGTGCCTCCGGCTCCCGAATTGATTTTCAGGACACAATCCATCTGATCGGCTTCCTGACGAAGCATATTTTTCAACTCCAAAGATTCTACAGCAGTGATTGCTTTAGAATAAGCGGCATCCACTTCTTCCTCGGTCACCAAGTCATCTTTAAAGAAATCAAAAGACAATTCCAATTCGTCCGACAAAGTCTTTACCTCACGATATCCGTCAATCCATTTCTGAATCTCTTTTACTTTCTTCATTTGTGCCTCAGCTTTCTTGGCATCATCCCAAAATCCGGGCGCTTGTGTACGCAGCTGTTCTTCTTCCACCTGAACCAGTTTATTCTCAATGTCCAAGTATCTTTCGAGGGCAGCGGTACGTTCTTTTACGTCTTTCAGTTGCTCTATTGTTATCATTTTGAGGATTTTTTCTTTTAAGTTGCAAAGATATAACAATTTAGGCACCGATTACACGGATTTCACTGTTTTTAATGAAAGAACAATGCATTCCGTACAATCCGTGCCTAAAATACAGGTGAATCAAATTCTTTATTCTTCGTACATCTTCTCTATTTCGGCAGCATAATTCTTATTCAACACATTACGCTTAATCTTCAACGTATTAGTCAGTTCGCCGCGTTCCATACTAAAAGGATGAGGCAACAAGGTGAAACGTTTAATTTGTTCATAATGTGCAAATTGCTGTTGAAGCGTATCAATCCGTTCCTTAAACAAATCGATAATCTGTCGATTCTGCAGCAGTTCTTCCATAGAAGCATACTTGATGCCTTTCTTTTCGGCATAATCCTTCACCAGTTTATATTCCGGGATGATTAAAGCCGAAACAAACTTGCGTTCATCTGCTATAATAGAAATCTGATCGATATAACGGTCTACCACCAACTTAGCTTCGATGGCTTGAGGAGCGATATATTTTCCGTTTGAGGTCTTAAACAAATCCTTGATACGTTCGGTCAGGAACAAATGTCCGTCTTTGATATAACCGGCATCACCGGTATGGAACCATCCGTCTTCGGTAAAGGCAGCTTTTGTTGCCGCTTCTTTCTTATAATACCCATGCGTAATGCCGACACCGCGGAGCAATATCTCATTATTTTCGCCGATTTTCACTTCCACATGCGGCATAATACGTCCTACGGAACCTACCACATGATCAAAGTCATTTTCACAAGACACGGTTGCAGTTGACTCGGTCAATCCATATCCCGCTACCATATTAATACCTACCGACAATATAAATTCCTGAACAGCAGGTGGAATGGCTGCCCCAGCAGTCGGAAAGAAACGACCATTCTCAATACCGATAGTTTTCTTCAACAAGCTATAAATGGTCTTCTCATAAAATTTATATTTCATGTGAAGCAAGGCCGGAGGTGTAAGTCCCTTACATACATATTCTATATTATGCTCACGGCCCACTTTCAATGCATCCAGCATTAGTTTCTTCTTCAGCCCGGTTGTCTCATTGATTTTCTCCTGAACCCCAGAATACACTTTCTCCCAAAAACGAGGAACACTGCACATGGCCGTCGGGCGAATCTCCTTGATGGTCTTCTGAATATCCACCGGACGCAAATTGACAGCCAACTGGCATCCCATTGAAATACACCAATAACTCCAGGCACGCTCAAACACATGAGTAAAAGGTAGGAAATTCATCACCACTTCTTGATCACTCAATTGCGGGAAACGTTCATTGTGTGCTTTGATAGCTCCTTCATAACAAGAATGATGCAACATCACTCCCTTACTGTCGCCAGTCGTTCCACTGGTATAAAGGATATTGGCAATATCCCCATTGCCCGATTCGGCAATACGTTTGTCCACTTCCGCCTGATGCTGATGAGCTTTGCCCAACTTCAGGAATTCGTCAAAGTAAATCGAGGAAGTGTCACGTTCGTCGCGTTTCACATCCTTATCAAAAATAATAATCTGCTTCAACTGTGTGCCAAGCGACATCACCCGAAAAGCCACATCATACTGTAACTGTTCGCCTACAAAAAGATAATGTATATCCGCATCACCCAGCATATAAAGCACTTGGGCTTCCGAACTTGTGGCATAAAAAGGAATAGTTACTGCACGAACGCCAAAGGCACCAAAATCCACATAAAGACATTCGGGCTTATTTTGAGAAAAGACACCAATATTTTCTTGTACCCCCACACCTAACTCAAGAAGTGCGTTGGAAGTCGTTGTCACCGTTTCGGCAAACTGCTTCCATGAAACTGGAATCCAAGTTTCAGTGTCATAATCACGATATTTCAGGGCTACACGGTCGCCATATTTCTCAGCCTGACGTTGAATCAGGACAGATAATTGGGAATTGCTCATTATAAATTATTTTAAATACGTGGCAAAGTTATCGTTTAATTTGGAATTATCCATCATAAATAGGTATTAATTTTACCAACCAGTCAAAGAGTTACAAGAATCCCATCTTTAAAATTAGTTGCATACATAACTTAATTATCGTCACTTCCAAGCATACTTTACCGGGCAAAAATCGTATCTTTGCCCCACAATAATTATAAAATCTATATGATTGACGTAGCATATTACACTTCAGAGGCAACCACATTGCTGAATTCACTGATAGGTATCCCCTCTCTAAGCAGAGAAGAGGAAGCTGCCGCCGATTTTCTTCAAAACTATATCGAAGAGACCGGTATCATGACAGGCCGTTCGGGAAACAACATTTGGTGCATCAGCCCCATGTTTGACTTGAACAAACCTACCATTTTGCTCAATTCACACATCGATACGGTAAAACCGGTGAACGGCTGGCGCAAACATCCTTTCACTCCAAAAGCAGAAAACGGAAAGATTTACGGGCTGGGTAGCAACGATGCAGGTGCCAGTGTAGTATCTTTGTTTCAAGTCTACCGCCATTTGTCTACTACCGAACAGGCTTACAACCTTATCTTTCTGGCTTCATGCGAGGAAGAAGTGTCGGGTAAGAACGGCATCGAAAGTGTGTTGTCCCAACTTCCACCCATCACACTGGGCATTGTAGGAGAACCGACAGAGATGCAACCCGCCATAGCCGAGAAAGGCTTGATGGTGCTCGATGTAACGGCTCATGGAAAAGCAGGACACGCGGCACGCAATGAGGGTGACAATGCTATATATAAGGTATTGGAAGACATCCAATGGCTCCGCGACTATCGTTTCCCGAAAGAATCCTCTTTATTGGGACCAGTAAAGATGAGCGTTACCCAGATTAACGCCGGAACCCAACATAATGTTATTCCCGATATCTGCACATTTGTGGTAGATATCCGCAGCAATGAGTGCTATTCCAATGAGGAATTATTCCACGAAATCAGCACTCACATCAAGAGTGAAGCCAAAGCGCGTTCGTTCCGTCTGAATTCATCTCACATTGATGCAGGACACCCGTTTGTCAGACGCGCTGTTCAGTTGGGACGTGTTCCTTTCGGTTCTCCCACTTTGTCTGATCAGGCTTTGATGAAATTCCCATCGGTAAAAATAGGACCGGGCAAGTCGTCACGTTCTCACACGGCCGATGAATATATTATGGTATCTGAAATAGAAGAAGCCATCGGACTGTATATCGAATTGTTGGACGGACTGGTGATACAATAGCACAAGAATGCCTTCGTGCACATTTCAAAAAAAAACCGAAAGCCTCAACAGTCTTCTCCTTTTGTCATTCTGTTCAATGTGAAGAATCCGGATGCACGCATCTTTATGCCAACAGACTCTTCGCTACAGAATGACAGAAAAAGCCTGCACAAATGCCCGAGAAAAACGACACAAAATTCTTTGTTGTACTTCAAAAGTAGCATAGGTTTCACTGCAAGCCTTTAAGTCGGTCTCCAGTATTCTATCTGTATCACTCAGCTTCTTAATAATTTCCCTTTCATCTTCTATCTGTTTACGCATATCCAAACAGGGAATAAATGAGCCCTCGTCTATCAGCCTAATCTTTCTCCTGATTTTAGATGAAGCAAAAGACCTTGGAGGTTTTAGAGACCAAGGTTTTTTGGAAAGAGGATGAAAGCCCCTATTCATGGGAACTTTGTATGAAAACGACAACAGAAGAAAGCTACCTTCCCAACCAAAGTTCGGGGTTCAACTTCGCCGTCTCTTTACGCAGCTGGAAATGAAGCACCGCATTGCCTGAGCTATCGGTATGAATCGTTCCAAGGATAGTTCTCGTACTTACTTTACTTCCTTTAGATACAGCCACGGAAGACAGATTACAATAAACCGATATATAATTGCCATGCCGCACCAAAATATTATTCAATCCGTTGTACTGGAATATGGCAGAGACTTCTCCATCAAAGATTGCACGTGCTTTTGCTCCCGGCTTACCTTTAATATCAATTCCTTTATTATCCAACTTCACATTACGGAGTCCGTCTACGGCATATTGTCCGTAATGACTCACGATGACATACGGCCCAGTAACCGGTATCGGCAATATTCCGCGATTGCGTTCAAAATTGCCCGACAACTGGCGGTCCTCATTATTCAAATTAAATTTCTCCACCGGTGCAGCCTTTCTTTCGGGAGCTTTGGCACCCGATTTTGAAGTAGAGGCAGTTCCTTCACCACTCTTTTTATTCGCTTCGGCAACTTTTGCCGCGACAGCCTTCTGTGCAGCAGCTTCAGCGGCAGCCTTACGGCGAGCCTCTTCTTCAGCACGTTTACGGGCCTTTTCTATTTCAATCTCTATCAATCGGTCTATCTGTGCATTCAATTGTTGTGCAGAGCGTTTCTTCTTGGATATTTCATTCTGTATTCCTTTCTGCTTCTTCTTAAGGTTAGCCAAAAGTGTCTGACGGTCTTTTTCCTGAATTTCAAGCTTAGCTTTCTCTGCCTCCCCTTGCTTTAAAAGGTTTTCTTTTGCTTTGCGGGTTTGTTCCAGTTCTTTTTTCTTTGATATCACCTGGCGCTGTTTACGTTCTATTTCAAGTCCTTGAAGACGCTGATAGTCAGCATACTCCTGTACATAACGCATACGACGGTACGTTTGACTCAGGTTTTCGGCCGAAAAGATAAACATCAATTTCTCTTGCACAGACTTGTTGCGGTACATATATTGCACAGACGCCTCGTATTTCTTCTTTTTCTCCTTCAAGTCGCGCTGCAAAGCAGTCAACTGGCGTTGCAAAGTTGTAATTTCCTTTGCCAATGTATTTACATCCGCTTCGATGGTATGGATATATCTTCTACGTTCTTCTATCTGTCCGGTGAGCAGAGCCAGATTCTCCAATTGGCTTTTCACATCTTTCTTGGTAGACTGCAGTAAAGTCTCTGACTCGGCAATCTGCTGATGTAATTCTTTCCGTTTGTTTTCCAGCTCCCTAATCTTCCGGGTACTCTGCGCCGACAGTGCACTCAGAAAACAACAGGCGATGCATAGTAAGAAGATACGTTTCATTTTTTAATGAGCTGTTTGAGCAAATCCTGCAATTCAACTTTATCATATTTCTTGGGCACGTCGGTATGAGTGTCCCAGTCACTGTTGGTGGACAGGCGGGAAAGGTCGAAAGTGGCCGTGACAGGCTTCTTTCCTCCTTCAAAAGAGACAAGCATGCGACTCGGGAACTGCTTTTTCTCCAACGAACGGAACTCATCATACTTCCAACGCAATCCATAAGAAGTGCCGGCCAGTCTGATATGACTTTCTTTCAACAGCCCTTCATTGGCTGTGGTACGAAAACGATAAGCAAACTTCTTTCCATTTTTCACTTCCAGCAGCACGGCATTCTCATTTTCGGGATGAACAGTGAACGCCGAAATATCGCGAGCCGACAATGTTTTCTTGCCGGGAAGGAAGATTTCGTTCAGAAACAATGCCTGCAGGGAGTGAAAGTCCAAGTCCGCCTTTGCCAATCCTTTAAGTTCTGCAAACGAAACCTGCACATAACGCTTGTTCATGCGGTCCATCACCAATATCCCATCGGGAGAGATTTCGGCACGTACCACTTCGAAACCGATGAACGGAGCCGTGAGAGACAGCTGTATCACTTCATCGCGTTTCATGCGGATAGTGCCGTTTACCTTGGTAGGTCCCTTTCCGTTCAAGTCGACAGCCATTGACATCTTTGCCGTCAAAGCATCCCATGCCGGCGCACGGTTGAGAACCTCAATCATATACTCCGTTTCCGAAAGATTACCGATAGACACACTCTTTTTCATGCTCTTGGTAGAAGAACAGGAAGAAACGAGTGTCAACAATACGGCTCCGAACAAATAAATATAGATACGCTTCATCATTCTGCAAAATATTTCTTTTGTGCAATCTTCTTCTTCAATAGTTTCAATTCTTTCTCATCGCGCGGCTCACTGCCCTCTCGGGGCGGTTCGTTGGCAAGTTTCTCGGCTTGTCGCCAATACTCCAACGCCTTTTCCTTTTCGCCGCTCATATAATAGATGTCTCCGCAATGTTCCACCACTACCGAGCTCTTGTCTCCATCGTTTTGCATGGCCTGGTCAATGTAAATGCGAGCCTCGGCATACTTTCCTTTCTCAAAAAGTATCCAAGCGTATGTATCGAGATAAGTTCCGTTTGTCGGCTCAGCCTTGACAGTACGGTAACTCATTTCTTCCGCTTTATCCAAATGCTTGCGCTCTACCGACAGATAATAAGCGTAATTGTTGAGGGCGCCGATATTATCTTCCTTATATACCAAAGCGGAATCATAAGCAGCATAAGCCTCGACATTCATTTTCTTGATATGATATAAATCTCCCATGATGGCATAGAAGTCTGATACGATATTCTTATCACTCTTCTCATTTACCTGATTCACCCCTTTCTTAAAGACTTCAAGCGCCTCGTCGGGCTGGTCTTTCTGGTGATAAGCCAGTCCCAGATAATAATAAAACTCCAATGTTTCGGGAGTATACTCCAATGCCGGAGTACAGAGTGCTATCACTTCATCCATATCTTGCTCGCGAATGGCAAAACTCAAGAGCTGCAAGCGGGCAGGAATATTTTCGGGATCTGCCTCAAGCACTTTATGAAGAACGGGAACAGATTCCTTATCCATCTTCTTAGTCAGGAAATATTGAGCTGCCAACATAGCAATATCCGCATTTTCCTGCTTTCTTTCGAGTATGGAATTAAACAAACCGGCTATCTTGGTGCTGTCCTTGTCAGTCTGTTCCGAACGGAGGATGAGCTGGCGCATGATATTCATCTTGGTATTGCTTTCCACCCTGTCATTCAACAGAATAGAGTCCAACTGAGCTTGATACAAACTATCTTGTCCCTTCTTCTCGTAATAAGTAGCCATAGACAGCATGGCAGGAGCATAGCCCGGTTCTTCTTTCAGTACTTTTTGAAAAATAGAATGTGCCTCTTCCTCCTTTCCGTTATTCATATAGACATCCCCCAAGATAGTGAGGTAACGCATATCATAAGGATATTCTTTCGCCAGGTTCTCTATTTCGGTAAACGCCTGTTCGTCATTATCCATCGCCAGATACATACGGAATTTCTCCATACTGATGGCCTCGGATTTTCCGTCGCGTTCCTCCAAACGGTTCAATGTATTGATTACTTGCTGATAATCTTTGGTGCGGGTATAAAGGTCCACCAACGACATCAATGGTTCCAGTCGTTTGGGAAAATGGCTGACCATATCTTCGTATACATAAATTGCTTTTGCCGCCTCCCCCTTATTCTGATAATACGCAGCGAGTGTCTGATTATACCAATAGTTATTGGGATCGGATGCCACCGCATCCTTCAACGCCTTTTCGCCTTTATCGGGCTGATTGAGGAACATATAGAATTTGGCAATCTCGTATAGAGTTGCCGCTCCCTGAGGATAGATATCCAGGCAATGGCTATACATTTCAAAAGCAGCGTCAAGGTCTCCTTTTTCCTTCATGCGGAGTGCTTCCAAGAAAAAATAATCGTATTTACGGCGTTGCTCAGGTGTCAACGGATCCCTCTGCTCTTCCGCCAGCAATTTCTTTTTGGAAGAAGCAGTCTCTTTCCGCATGGTTCCGCACGACATGAGCAGAGCCACAAGGCAAAGCCATAATAATAACGGCAGATATCTTTTAGTTGTTTGTTTATTATTCATTACTTTATTCTAGTTTTTACCGGTATGTCCAAAGCCTCCGGCACCACGTTCTGTTTCATCCAAGACTTCCACTTCCTGCCATTCGGCCTGTTCATGACGGGCAATGACCATCTGTGCAATCCGCTCTCCGTCTTCTATCGTAAAATCTTCCGCCGAAAGGTTTATCAGGATAATACAAATCTCTCCCCGATAATCGGCATCGATAGTGCCGGGAGAATTTAATACGCCAATACCTTTCTTGATAGCCAAGCCACTGCGTGGACGGATTTGCGCCTCAAACCCTTTGGGAAGGGCAATATACAATCCTGTCGGAACAAGACAACGCTGCAAAGGTTTTAACACAATCGGTTCGTCCAAATTAGCGCGGATATCCATTCCCGCCGATTGCCCGGTAGCATATTGGGGAAGCTGATGCTTTGATTTATTGATTACCTGTACTTTCATTTTCAAAATTAACTTATCTAATAAGATGCAAATCTACACAATTCAATGGATTTATCTAAGCGTTTACAGTTTTTTAAACGGAGATTTTATACTTTTGCAAACATATAAACCCCGAATTATGAACTGGAAACAATTAATATCAAATAAACGCTTTGGGCTGGAAGAGCTGCACGAAGCACGGAAAGACGACCGCTCCGAGTTTCAACGTGACTACGACCGACTGATTTTCTCCGCTCCTTTCCGTCGTTTGCAAAACAAGACGCAGGTATTTCCATTACCCGGAAGCATATTCGTACACAACCGACTGACACACAGTCTGGAAGTGTCGTGCGTAGGACGCTCTTTGGGGAATGATGTAGCCAGCCGGTTATTGAAGAAACATCCCGAACTGGCAGATTCACATCTATCAGAAATAGGTTCCATTGTATCGGCCGCTTGTCTGGCACACGACTTAGGCAATCCGCCTTTCGGACATTCGGGAGAAAAAGCTATCTCGACCTATTTTTCAGAAGGGAAAGGAATAGCATTAAAAGAAGAGCTTTCATCGATGGAATGGGATGACCTAATACATTTTGAAGGAAACGCGAACGCTTTCCGGTTATTAACCCATCAATTTGAAGGAAGGCGGAAAGGCGGCTTTGTGATGACCTATTCAACCCTTGCTTCCATCGTAAAATATCCTTTTTCTTCGCGTTTGGCAGGAAAGAAATCAAAGTTCGGTTTCTTCCTGAGCGAAGAGGCCGACTTTCAGAAAATAGCAACCGAATTGGGCATCATCCAAGTAAGCAAAGAAGGAGAACCATTGAAATACGCCCGCCATCCGCTGGTTTATCTGGTAGAAGCTGCAGATGACATCTGCTATCAAATGATGGATATAGAAGACGCTCACAAACTAAAGCTACTGACTCATGCCGAGACGAAGGAATTATATAGTTTGTTCTTTGATGACAAAAGGAAGCAGCGAATAGAAGAGGTTTGCCAAATCGTAACAGACGTTAATGAACAGATTGCATATCTTCGTTCTTCAGTTATCGGAGCATTGATAAAAGAATGCACCCGAGTCTTCATCGAGCATGAAGAAGACATCCTCGCGGGAGAGTTTGAGGGGGCACTCATCAAGCATATCGATTCTCCTTTAAAGGAGGCATACCAGCATTGTTCGGAGATTGCTTTTCATAAAATCTATCGTTCCAGCGACGTACTGGATATAGAACTTGCCGGTTTCAGGGTAATCAGCACGCTAATCGATTTGATGATTAATGCAGTCCGTACGCCCGAAAAGGCTTATTCACAACTGCTAATCAACCGTATGTCAAGCCAATACAATGTGAATGCCCCAACTCTGTACGAAAAGATACAGGCTGTACTCGATTATATATCCGGAATGACCGACGTGTACGCGCTCGACCTTTATCGCAAAATAAAAGGCAACAGTCTGCCTGCTGTATAAGCTCCTATTGTATTTGCTTAACCACGGTGGTGGTTAAGCCTGCTCACGAGCGTGGTTAGACTTAGTCACGACTGTGGTTAAAGTTAACCACGGCCGTGGTTAATGAATATTTTACGCTCATCAATAAAAGAAGGAAAGAATGAGAGCGTGAAGGCATAAGCAGGTACAACTTACTATATCATCATGCTGTTTCTAAGTGATTTTAATGTATCGGAGAAGAATGACATCGGCTATCCCTAAAAAACATTCGGGCAAGTTTATACCTGCCCGAATATTTCAACCGCCTTCCGGCAATTGCTTGTCCAGCCTCACGGCCTCTTTCTATGTATATACAATTATTTAGCTAAAATAGGATGTGCTCCGGAAGTTATCTTCAATGACTCAGGATGCTGCTTCACAAAAGACTCAATATGGCGCACACGTTTGTCTTCCAATATTTCATTGACAGCAATCAAGATACCTGTCTCTTCCACATCACCAAATCCATAATTGATAGCTGTACCAAACATGCGCATTGTCGGAGACAAACTCATATATGCATTTACCAATGGAGGAATGTTATACCCCAACTTACGCACCTCAGTATTAAGCACCTTATAATCTTCCTTGAAAGATTCATAACAGAACAAGTTCTTCAGCAGTTCCGGGTCTGTTTCAATTTCCAACGATTTCATCGGAGTAATAAGTTTATCCTTATCGCCAAAATGCTTGTTGAGGAAGTAAAGAATCATATCACGTCCCTGACGGTGATAACTGGGATACATTGTCATCTTACCAAAGAAGTATTTCACATTCGGCTTGATAACCGTCAAAGCTCCCAAGCCATCCCATAAATTATCGAGAGCAAACAAGCCCTTTGAGCCGGCACGTGTCGACTGATACTCCAGTGTCACAAACGAACGTCCGAGTTCGACAGTATAAGGCAAGTATTCTTTCAAGAATGTTTCGGAGAAATTAAACATATGAGCTGTTGCCAAGAGCGGCTTGCCATGTTCGTCAAATTGAGCCTCATCGCCTAACAGATAACGATAACCGCCCAATATTTCTTCAGCTTCCGGATTCCATACCACCAACTGCTTATAGGGATTCTCCATAATGTCATATTCATCAATATCCATTGATTTCCCGGTACCTCCTCCCGCAGCACGGAAAGCAATCTCGCGCAAACGCCCGATTTCCTTCATTACATTGGGGGAATCCTGATGGGTTATGACATAAATCTCATTATGACTCTTATTAGTAAATCTAAGGCGCTTATCCTCTGTTAATTCCGCCTTTAGAATTTCTTTGTTAATTGGTGCAATAATCTCTTCCATATATATTTCTCTCTCCTTTGTCTGTTATAGTTTATAGACAACGTCCTTTACAAACTGCGCCCATTGTGCAGGAGTTTTAGACTTATCAAAAGTTTGCCAGGGGATGGGTTTACCAATGGTCAAGGTAAAAGTTTTATGCCGGTTCTTCAGCATTTCATCAGCCAGATAAAGCATAGCAATGTTAAACTTGATACCTACGAATTTACATAAGTTGGCCAGATTATAGAAAAAATCCGAGTTTCGTCCTTCAAAATGCAGAGGTACTACATCGCGTTGCGTCTCCACGCTCTTGGTTACGAACGTCTTTTTCCATTCCAAGTCTCTTATCACACCATTCTGACGACGCGAACATAGCCCGGCGGGAAACATAATGATATGATTATCAGAAGCGAAACCGGCTTCTACCATTTTAGGGAAATCTCTGGATTGGGAACCGGTTTTATTGATAGGAATACACAACGGTGCCAAGCCGTGCAGGTTCATCAACAAATCATTTACCAAGTAACGGACATTACCGTCATAATGCTTCCCAAGAATATATCCTAAAGCGACACCGTCTTGTCCTCCCAACGGATGATTACTCACAAAAGTACACTTACCCTCTTTAGGCAAGTTTTCCAAACCTTTAATTTCCACTTTAGCATCCAGGAACTCCATACACGCTTCCAGAAATTCAACTCCGACTTTATCTTTGGAGTCATGCAGAAAGACGTTCAACTCATCTTGATGCACAATACGCTTCAAGTATGAAGTAACAAAGCGAGGAATGTATTTGGATTTCTTCCCAGCTTTCGTCTTTAAAATCTTATCTATGTCAATTAAAAATATAGAGTCGTCAGCCATTTTACAAACGTCTTTTCATTGCAAAAGTAACTTATCTTTTTTTATATTGGCAATTTATGACAGAAAAATGAGCCCTTCTCTAAAAAAATTAAGAGTTTTTGTGTCTGAGACAATACAAAGCACACTGTTTTTGCGCAGTTTAAAAACGAATGTGCAATTATCCGGTTGCTTTCTCCACTTCCCGCACCAGCCTGATTCCAGCCCTTTTTATAAGAAAATTATTAAAATTAAAGTTCCTGTTTACCAAGTGCATAGCCCCTTCAACAACCTGTTGAAAACTTCTCGAAATATTTTCTTGGTTTTATTGTGGGGAATTGTGGGGAATTGTGTAATTTTACAACCTGAATAATATAATAAGGTGTAAAGATGAGATTTCTTGGCAATTCGGAAGCAAAAACAGATGCAAAAGGAAGGGTTTTCTTTCCGGCTGTATTCAGGAAGCAGTTGCAAACTGCGGCCGAAGAATGCCTGATTCTACGTAAAGACACCTATCAGGATTGCCTGGTTTTATACCCGGAAAGTGTATGGAACGAGCAAATGAACGAATTGCGCAGCAAGCTCAACCGCTGGAACTCCAAACATCAAATGGTATTCCGGCAATTCGTGTCGGACGTAGAAATCATCACACTGGACGGCAACGGACGTTTTCTCATCCCGAAAAGATATTTAAAACTGGCAGGCATTCAGCAAGAAGTCAGATTCATCGGGATGGATGACACAATCGAGATATGGGCAAAGGAAATTGCAGACAAGCCGTTCATGATGCCTGAAGATTTCGGCAAGGAGCTAGAAGAAATAATGGGAAACAACAATAATGAAGGATTAGAATGAGCGAAACAGAACAGACATATCACATACCGGTACTGCTGGACGAGAGTGTAAGCGGAATGAATATCCAGCCCGGAGGCATCTATGTAGATGTAACATTCGGTGGTGGCGGCCATTCCAAAGAGATACTGAATCGTTTGGACCATACAGGACGCTTGCTCAGTTTTGACCAGGACGAAGATGCGGAGAAGAATATCGTAAACGACCGGCGTTTCACATTTGTGCGCAGCAACTTCCGCTATTTACATAATTTCCTTCGTTATTATGGCGTAGAAGGTGTAGATGCCATTTTAGCAGACTTAGGTGTTTCTTCTCACCATTTTGATGATTCGGAACGCGGTTTCTCCTTCCGTTTTGAGGGGAAGCTGGATATGCGTATGAACAAACGTGCCGGCATGACAGCAGCCGATGTGGTAAACACCTACGACGAAGAACGCCTTGCCGACATTTTCTATCTTTATGGAGAATTGAAGAACAGCCGCAAGCTGGCATCCGTCCTCGTAAAAGCGCGTGCAGTCAAACAGATTGTCACCATCGGAGATTTTTTGGAAATCATTAAACCTTTATTCGGCCGTGAGCGCGAAAAGAAAGAACTGGCTAAAGTATTTCAAGCTCTACGCATTGAGGTCAATCAAGAGATGGAAGCCCTGAAGGAAATGCTTTATGCTGCTACCGAAGCTCTGAAGCCGGGCGGACGTTTAGTCGTTATTACCTATCATTCTCTGGAAGACCGAATGGTAAAGAACATCATGAAGACAGGCAATGTAGAGGGGAAGACGGAACAAGATTTCTTTGGAAATGTGCAAACACCATTCAAGCTGATAAACAGCAAAGTAATCGTTGCCGATAGCGAAGAAGTGGAACGCAACCCCCGCTCACGCAGTGCCAAATTGAGAATCGCAGAAAAAAGATAAACGAGATGGAAGAAGAACAAAAGCAAAATACACAACAGGCCAAGGAAGAGCATGCCGCTCCTTCTCCTAAACACATGTCTATTCGCAGCATATTAGGAGGAGATATTCTAGCTAACGATTTCTTTAAGAGACAAACCCGTTTGCTTATCCTTATTATGATATTAACGGTGTTGTACATCGACAACCGCTACAGCAGCCAACAGGAGCTGATTGAAATAGATAAGTTAAAGAAAGATTTAGTAGATATTAAATATGACGCCCTTACCCGTTCATCCGAATTAATGGAAAAGAGCCGTCAGTCACGTATCGAAGAGTATATTTCGACGGAAGAGAGCCATTTACAAACGGCTACCAACCGTCCTTACCTGATAAAAAAAGACTAAAATTATGATGCCGAATCAAAAAAGCATAATGACCCGCTATTCCTTCATCATTCTGGTGATGGTATTGATAGGTATTGCAATTATTTGCAAAGCCGGCGTCATCATGTTTGCCGAACGGCAATATTGGAAAGATGTAGCCGACCGTTTTGTGAAAGAGAACGTAACCGTCCGTCCAACCCGCGGAAATATCATATCTTCTGATGGACAGTTAATGGCAAGCAGTCTTCCGGAATACAAAATCTATATGGACTTCAAAGCCGGCGGTCACCTGAAGGACTCCTTACTTATGCTCTATATGGACTCCATCTGTGATGGCCTGCATCAGATTTTTCCGGATAAGAGCAAGGCGGAATTCAAATCTCACATATTAAAAGGTAGGAAGAAAGGAAGCCGCAATTATCTGCTTTATCCCAAACGGGTGTCTTACATACAATATAAGGAGGCTAAACGTCTGCCGGTCTTCAACTTAAACAAATACAAGGGCGGCTTTCACGAACAGGCATTCAACCAGCGCAAAAAACCATTCGGTTCATTAGCCATGCGTACATTAGGCGATATGTATCCCGACATTGAACAAGGTGCCAAGAATGGTTTGGAGCTTTCTTACGATTCTATATTGAAGGGACGCGAAGGTATTACCCACCGTCAAAAGGTGATGAACAAATACCTGAACATAGTAGACATACCACCTGTCGACGGATGTGATATCATTACGACAATCGATGTCGGTATGCAAGATATCGCAGAAAAAGCATTGGTCGATAAATTGAAAGAAATTAATGCAACCGTAGGTGTTGCCATTTTAATGGAAGTACAGACCGGAGAAATCAAGGCGATTGTGAATATGACCAAATGTGCGGATGGAGTATACAGAGAAATCCGCAATAATGCGGTCTCGGATATGATGGAACCCGGGTCTACTTTTAAAACGGCCTCTATCATGGTAGCTCTTGAAGATGGGAAAATAACCCCCGACCAAACTATTGATACCGGAAACGGCGTTTATAACATGCATGGTGCCCGCATGAAAGACCATAACTGGCATCGGGGAGGATATGGCGTAATCACCACTACGCAAACGTTAATGTACTCTTCCAACATCGGTGTGTCACGGTTAATAGACCAAAACTATCACGACCATCCTGAGAAGTATGTACAAGGTTTATATAAATTAGGTATAGCGTCTCCACTCCATTTGGATATTCCGGGAGCAGGCGACCCATTTATCCGCATGCCTAACAAGAATAACTGGTCACGGACGGCATTGGCATGGATGTCTATCGGATATGAGACACAGATTCCTCCCATCAGTACGGTAACGTTTTATAACGCTATAGCAAACAACGGTGTATTGGTCAAACCTAAATTTGTCAAGGCAATCGTGAAAGACGGACAAGTAGTAGAAGAAATTCCGACCGAGGTTCTTAACCCGGCTATCGCTTCTCCCAAAACAATTCAAGAGATACAAGTTATTCTTGAAAAGGTAGTTAGCGAGGGATTAGGCCGGCAAGCAGGTTCCAAACAGTTCCATGTATCCGGGAAAACAGGTACCGCTCAAGTATCTCAAGGAAGATCGGGATACACTAACGGAATGCGCCAGTATTTGGTCAGCTTCTGCGGTTATTTCCCTTCCGAAGCTCCCCGATACAGTTGTATCGTGGCCATTCAAAAGAATGGTTATCCGGCATCGGGAGGCGGTATGGCCGGTCCTGTATTCCGCAATATAGCCGAACGCGTGTTTGCCAAACATCTTGCCCAGGACTTACAAGGTGCGAAAGATTCAACTTCCATCTTAGTTCCTGACGTGAAACACGGAGACATAGGAGCAGCAAACTATGTATTAAATCAGATTGATGTAAGAACCACCGGTCTATCAAACAGCTATTCAATTGACAAGCCGGTCTGGGGAAACGTCACGACGAATCCAGAGAATGTAATGTTCAGTAAAAAAGAAATAAATAATAAACTGGTACCGAGCGTAATCGGCATGGGCGCTAAAGATGCTGTTTATCTATTGGAGAGTGTCGGCTTGAAAGCCCGTCTAAACGGAATGGGTAAAGTCAAGTCGCAGAGTATTCCGGCCGGCAATACTATACGCAAGGGACAAACCATACAATTACGATTAAATTAATATAGAAGAAAAAAAATGAAACTGGAAGAGATTATAAAAGGTATAACCGTAAGCGAAATCAGTGGCAATACCGCCAAAGATATTTCAGGAATCAATATGGACTCACGTCTTATTGAACCGGGACATGCGTTTGTAGCTGTAAAAGGTACGCAGACAGACGGACATGCTTATATCACAAAAGCAATAGAAAAAGGTGCTGTTGCAGTGGTATGCGAGACTCTTCCCGAAACATTGAACGAAAACATCACTTATATTAAGGTAAGCGATACAGAAGATATTGTCGGGAAACTGGCCACTGCCTTTTATGGTGACCCGACATCACAACTGGAATTGGTAGGTGTGACCGGAACAAATGGTAAAACCACCATTGCCACCTTATTATATAATATGTTCCGTAAATTCGGTTATAAGGTTGGCTTAATATCCACAGTTTGTAATTATATTGATGATGAGGCGATTCCTACAGACCATACCACTCCCGATCCCATTACATTAAACCAATTATTAGGCCGTATGGCAGACGAAGGTTGCAAGTATGTCTTCATGGAAGTCAGTTCACATTCTGTTGCCCAAAAGCGGATTGGAGGTTTAAAGTTTGCCGGGGCTATTTTCACCAATTTGACGCGCGATCATCTGGATTATCACAAAACGGTCGAGAATTATCTAAAAGCCAAGAAAGCATTCTTTGACGGCTTGTCGAAAAGCGCTTTTGCCCTAACCAATCTAGACGATAAAAACGGCTTGGTTATGACACAGAACACCAAAGCGAAAGTCAGCACCTATTCTCTTCGCAGCCTCAGTGACTTTAAGGGCAAAGTGCTTGAAGATGGATTTGAAGGAATGTTGCTGGACATTAATAATGTAGAGGTCAACGTACAATTCATCGGACGTTTCAACGCCTCCAATTTATTAGCCGTTTATGGTGCCGCCTGTCTGCTAGGAAAGAAACCTGAAGATGTTCTTCTTGCTTTAAGTACACTACACCCCGTCGCCGGGCGTTTTGATTCCTTGCGTTCTCCCAAAGGCTATACAGCCATCGTTGATTATGCACATACTCCCGATGCACTGGAAAATGTGTTGAATGCCATCCACGAAGTATTGAACGGAAAAGGGAAAGTGATTACAGTGGTAGGCGCAGGCGGTAACCGTGATAAGGGAAAGCGTCCTTTAATGGCCCAAGAAGCAGCAAAGCAAAGTGACAGGGTCATCATTACTTCAGATAATCCCCGTTTTGAAGAACCGCAGGATATCATTAATGATATGCTTGCAGGACTGGACAAAGACGATATGCGTAAAGTTATCAGCATAGCAGACCGAAAAGAAGCCATTCGCACGGCATGTATGCTTGCCCAAGCGAAAGACGTCGTGCTGGTTGCCGGAAAAGGGCATGAAAACTATCAGGAAATAAAAGGTGTAAAGCACCATTTTGATGATAAGGAGGTATTGAAAGATATATTTGCTAATGAATAAACCCACAAGAGATGCTATATTATTTATTTAAATTTTTAGAGCAGTGTGATTTTCCCGGAGCCAGAATGTTCGGCTATGTATCATTCCGTTCATTAATGGCTGTCATACTTTCGTTGTTGATATCCGCTATCTTCGGAGAATATTTCATCAACTTGCTGAAACGGAAACAGATTACAGAAACCCAGCGCGACGCCTCTATCGACCCTTTTAACGTAAAGAAGGTAGGCGTTCCTACGATGGGGGGGATTATTATTATTGTGGCTATCCTCATTCCATGTCTTTTATTGGGAAAAC
Source organism: Phocaeicola faecalis (assembly GCF_021730445.1). Lineage (GTDB taxonomy): Bacteria > Bacteroidota > Bacteroidia > Bacteroidales > Bacteroidaceae > Phocaeicola > Phocaeicola faecalis. The sequence goes on from NZ_JADNRM010000003.1 coordinate 49,651, forward strand.
TGGATAACATTTATATGATATTGATGCTGATTACTACTGTTTGGCTAGGCACATTAGGATTCTTGGATGACTATATCAAAGTTTTCCGGAAAGATAAAGAAGGCTTGCATGGCAAATTTAAAATTATCGGCCAGGTTGGGTTAGGATTAATCGTAGGGTTAACTCTCTACCTAAGCCCCAATGTGGTTATCCGTGAGAATGTAGAAATACAGAAAGAAGGAGAAATAGTAGAAGTGATTCATAAGACCCATGATGAGAAATCCACCAAAACAACCATACCGTTCTTTAAGAACAACAACTTGGATTATGCTGATTTTGTAGGCTTTCTAGGCGAGCATGCTCAAACTGCCGGATGGATATTATTCGTTTTAGTAACCATTTTTGTTGTAACTGCCGTCTCGAATGGTGCCAACCTAAATGACGGCATGGATGGAATGGCAGCCGGTAACTCTGCTATCATAGGTTTGACGCTCGGCATTCTGGCCTATGTATCCAGCCACATCGAATATGCCGGATACCTTAATATAATGTATATTCCCGGTAGTGAAGAACTGGTTATATTTATATGTGCATTTATTGGTGCACTCATTGGTTTCCTTTGGTATAATGCATTCCCGGCACAAGTATTCATGGGCGATACGGGAAGTTTGACCATCGGTGGTATCATAGCGGTATTTGCAATCATTATTCACAAAGAATTGCTTATACCTATCCTCTGCGGAATCTTCTTGATAGAAAACTTATCGGTTATTCTTCAAGTGAGATATTTCAAGAGTGGAAAAAAGAAAGGACATGTGCAACGTATTTTCAAGCGTACACCTATCCATGACCATTTCCGCACTACATTAGCACAACTAGACCCTAATTGCAGCTATGTCTTTACAAAACCCGGCAGTGTATTTCATGAATCTAAAATCACAGTACGTTTCTGGATTGTCACTATCGTGCTGGCTGCAATTACGATTATTACATTAAAGATAAGATAAACGAAGATTGATTATGGCTAAGAGAATTGTCATATTAGGAGCCGGAGAAAGCGGTGCGGGAGCAGCAGTTCTGGCAAAGAAACAAGGTTTTGAGACATTTGTTTCAGACATGTCTATGATTAAGGACAAATACAAAGATATGCTAAACGAACGAGGCATTGCATGGGAAGAAGGAAAGCATACCGAAGAGCTGATACTAAACGCTGATGAAGTGATAAAAAGCCCCGGTATCCCTAATGATGCCCCAATGATTTTGAAATTGAAAGCACAAGGAACACCTGTTATCTCTGAGATAGAGTTTGCAGGACGTTATACGAACGCTAAAATGATTTGTATTACAGGCAGTAATGGCAAGACCACCACTACTTCCCTTATTTATCATATCTTCAAAAAAGCAGGACTGAATGTCGGTCTGGCTGGAAATATAGGGCAAAGTCTTGCTTTTCAAGTGGCTGAATGCAATTATGATTATTATGTAATTGAGCTGAGCAGCTTCCAATTGGATAATATGTATAAATTTCATGCCAACATTGCGGTGCTGATGAATATCACCCCGGACCATCTGGACCGTTATGACCATGAAATGCAAAATTATGTGGATGCAAAATTCCGCATCATACAAAATCAGACAGACGAAGATGCCTTTATCTTCTGGAATGACGATCCGATTATTCAGCGTGAACTCCATAAATATGGAATTCACGGACATTACTATCCTTTTGCCGAGCAAAAAGAAGACGGAGCAGCTGCCTATGTTGAGAAAGACAAGGTATGCTTCACCAGACCGATTGCCTTCAACATGGAACAAGAAGAGTTGGCCCTGACCGGCACTCATAATTTATTCAACTCCATGGCTGCCGGTATTTCCGCTAACTTGGCCGGCATCCGCAAAGAATGTATCCGCGAAGCCTTGGGAGACTTCAAAGGAGTGGAACACCGACTGGAAACAGTATGCCGCGTAAAAGGAGTGGACTATATCAATGACTCAAAAGCCACCAATGTAAACTCTTGCTGGTATGCATTGCAAAGCATGAAGACAAAAACAGTTCTGATTTTAGGCGGAAAAGATAAAGGCAATGATTACAATGAAATCGCCGATTTGGTAAAAGAGAAATGTGTAGGGCTCATTTATATGGGGTTACACAATGAAAAGCTGCATGAGTTCTTCGACTCATTCGGACTCCCCACAGCTGATGTTCAGAGTATGAAAGATGCTGTGGATGCAGCCTATCGCATGGCAAAGAAAGGTGAAACTGTATTGTTGAGCCCTTGTTGTGCCAGCTTCGACCTCTTCAAGAGTTACGAAGACCGTGGGGAGCAGTTTAAAGAATGCGTAAGGGCATTGTAAAAGAGGCAACCTGATTAATTTAGCCAACGTATAAACTGAAAATAAAATAGCATGGACCTGATAAAAGACTTATTCAAGGGCGACAAAGTAATCTGGATTATCTTCCTGTTTCTTTGTTTGATTTCCATTGTAGAGGTATTCAGCGCCGCCAGTACGCTTACTTACAAAAGTGGAGACCATTGGGGTCCCATCACTCAGCATAGTGTTATCCTAATGGTGGGTGCTTGCATTGTGGTATTGGTGCATAACATTCCCTGCAAGTGGTTTAGAGTTCTTCCCTTCTTCTTATTGCCTATATCTGCAGTTTTATTGGTATTCGTAATGGGAATGGGTATTATTACAGGTGACCGCGTGAACGGAGCAGCCCGATGGATGACTTTTTTCGGCATCCAGTTCCAACCGTCCGAGCTTGCTAAAATGGCTGTTATCATCGTCACAGCTTTCATTCTTTCCAAGTTTCAAGAAGAAGACAGTGCCAATCCGAAGGCATTCAAATATATTATGTGGATTACCGGTATCGTATTCATATTAATTGCTCCCGAGAACGGTTCAACAGCCATGTTACTTTTTGGAGTTGTTTTTCTGATGATGATTATCGGACGCGTACCATGGAAACAACTCCTCAAGCTGACTTCCATTGTAGGAGTCATTGCCGTCATATTTGTGGGAATGATTATGGTAACACCCGCAAAGCAATACCGTGACGTACCGATGATGCACCGTGTAGAGACATGGCAGAACCGTATTAAAGGATTCTTCGAAGATAAAGAAGCTGTTCCGGCTGCTAAATATGATATTGACAAGGATGCTCAAATCGCCCATGCCAATATCGCCATTGCCTCCAGCAATATCATTGGAAAAATGCCGGGCAACAGTGTCCAGCGAGATTTTCTTTCGCAGGCGTTCTCCGATTTTATTTTTGCTATTGTTATTGAAGAACTTGGGTTGTTGGGAGGCGGCTTTGTTGTCATTCTCTACATTTGGTTACTGATGCGTGCCGGGAAGATAGCCCGAAAGAGTGAAAAAGCTTTTCCTGCATTCCTTGTCATGGGCATTGCCATTTTGCTAGTCTCCCAGGCTATGTTGAATATGATGGTGGCAGTAGGTCTTTTCCCTGTCACGGGACAGCCATTGCCTCTTATCAGCAAAGGAGGTACATCCACTTTAATCAACTGCGCCTACATCGGCATGATTCTCAGTGTCAGCCGATATGTAGTAGAGAAAGAAGAACAAAAGAAACAGGAAGAAGAGACTGCTGCCGAAGTGAGGCTACAAGCAGCTACCCAGATTTTGCTGGAACATGCACGAGGTCTGGTAACAACCGAAGCAGCCGGTAAACTTGAGAACGAAGATATACTTTCGGAGGTGTCAGAACCAATTTCGGCAGACGAAACAGTAGCAACAGAAACTTCCGAAGACAATAAATCAGTCTAAGACTGAACATATTAGGAGTTTATTCATAACTTTGCATCAAAATAGAGCAAGAAATGGAAGAGAATTTAAGAATTATCATCAGCGGAGGAGGAACCGGCGGACATATTTTCCCTGCCGTATCCATTGCCAATGCCATAAAAGAACAACATCCCGAAGCGGAAATCCTGTTCGTAGGCGCCGAAGGCAGAATGGAGATGCATCGTGTTCCAGCTGCCGGTTATCCAATCAAAGGTTTACCCGTTGCCGGATTCGACCGCAAGAACTTGCTAAAAAATATATCCGTCCTTTACAAACTGGCAAAGAGCCAGTGGAAAGCGCGCAAAATTATTAAAGAGTTCCGTCCCCATGCAGCAGTCGGAGTCGGTGGATATGCCAGTGGCCCAACACTGAAGGTAGCCGGAATAATGGGAATCCCCACCCTGTTGCAAGAACAGAATTCTTATGCCGGAGTTACGAATAAGCTGTTGGCAAAAAAAGCCTGTAAGATATGTGTAGCCTATGACGGTATGGAGCGTTTCTTTGAAAAAGACAAAATCATACTGACCGGTAATCCTGTACGCCAAGGGTTGCTCAATCATGCTATCACTCGCGAAGAAGCCATTCGTTCTTTCGGACTTTCCTCGGAAAAAAAGGTCATTCTCATTCTAGGGGGAAGCCTCGGTGCACGTACCATCAACCATTGTGTGATGGAAGGACTTGAAAAGATACGCACATCGGGCGTGCAATTCATCTGGCAAACCGGTAAGATTTACATTGATGAAGCCCGCGCTGCCGTAGCTAAAGCGGGAGAACTGCCCATGCTTCATGTTACCGATTTCATTAGTGACATGGCATCGGCATACAGTGCTGCGGACTTGGTAATCAGCCGTGCCGGAGCCGGTTCCATCTCTGAATTCTGTCTATTGCAGAAACCGGTCATTCTGGTACCCTCTCCCAACGTAGCGGAAGACCATCAAACCAAAAACGCATTGGCATTAGTCAATAAAAACGCGGCGCTCTATATAAAAGATGCCGCTGCCAAAGAAGCTTTGTTGGATAAAGCGATTGAAACCGTCCAACATCCTGAATTGCTAAAGAGTTTAAGTACAAATATTGCAAAACTGGCCTTTACGGACTCTGCAAATGTCATTGCACGCGAAGTCTATGAATTGGCTGATGATTATAGAAAGAGAAATGAATGTTAATACGCTAAAATCAGTTTACTTTATCGGCGCCGGGGGCATCGGTATGAGTGCATTGGTACGTTACTTCTTGTCAAAAGGCAAGAATGTAGGTGGCTATGACCGTACTCCAAGTGAACTGACGGAAAAGTTGATAGAAGAAGGAGCAGCTATTCACTACGAAGATAGCACAGACCAAATACCCGCCTCATTCCGTGATGCGTCAAGCACTTTGGTTGTATATACTCCCGCTATCCCCGAAACACATAAAGAGTTTACCTATTTCCGTGAAAACGGATTCGAGATACAGAAACGCTCGCAAGTGCTCGGCATGTTGACCCATGCCGGAAAAGGTCTTTGTGTAGCCGGCACACATGGCAAGACGACCACTTCGACCATGACAGCCCACTTGCTGCATCAATCCCATGTCGGTTGCAACGCATTCCTGGGAGGTATTTCAAAAAATTACGGAACTAATCTACTGTTGTCCGATACCAGTGAATATATAGTTATCGAAGCCGATGAGTTTGACCGTTCTTTTCATTGGCTTTCACCTTATATATCAGTAGTCACTGCTACTGATGCCGACCATTTGGACATTTACGGCACCAAAGAAGCCTATTTGGAGAGTTTCCGGCACTATACTTCCTTGATTCGTCCGGGTGGGGCGCTGATTATGCGCAAAGGCATCGAACTGCAACCGGATTTGCAGGAAGGTGTAAAACTATATACCTATTCTAAAGAAGAAGGTGATTTCCATGCAGAGAATATCCGTATCGGAAACGGTGAAATATTCTTTGACTACATTTCGCCACTGGGTAATATTGACGATATCCAATTGGGAGTACCCATCGCCATTAACATTGAAAACGGAGTGGCAGCTATGGCATTGGCCCAGATGAGCGGTGTCACCAATGAAGAAATAAAAGAAGGAATGAGAACCTTCCATGGAGTAGACCGTCGTTTTGACTTTAAAATAAAGAATGACAAAGTGGTATTCCTGAGTGACTATGCCCACCATCCGTCTGAAATCCGTCAAAGCATTCTCTCCATGCGCGCCTTGTATCAGGACAAGAAGTTGACTGCAGTATTTCAGCCGCATCTCTATACCCGTACACGTGATTTCTACCAAGACTTTGCAGACAGCCTGTCATTGCTGGATGAAGTAATTTTGGTAGATATCTATCCGGCACGAGAGAAACCAATCCCCGGAGTGACCAGCAAATTGATTTATGACAATCTGCGCCCCGGCATCGAGAAATCTATGTGCCGAAAAGAAGAGATTCCAGAGGTACTGGGAAATAAAAATATAGAAGTATTAATCACTTTAGGTGCGGGAGACATTGAAAACTATGTTTCCCAAATCTGCGAAATACTGAACAAACAATGATTAAACGAATTTTCATACTCCTGTTCTTGTTACTGATAACAGCTTACCTTGTAGTAGCGGTTACAGTCTTCAATACCAAGCCTGCAGACCAGACTTGCAAGGGTATGGAATTGATTATCAATGACAGTATCGACCATGGCTTCATCACTAAAAAAGAAGTACTCCGCCTACTCAACAGCAAGAAGTTGTCTCCCGTGGGAAAGAAGATGGGAACAATCAACACCCGGCTTTTAGAAGATGAACTCAGCAAGCACCCATTGATTGAGAACGTGGAATGTTACCGTACTCCCGGTTGTAAAATCGGTATCGAAGTTACCCAGCGCCTGCCCTTATTAAGGGTAATGGCTGCCAACGGAGATAATTATTACATTGACAGCAAAGGAAAAGTGATGCCGATACCCAACAGTTCGGCCCATGTAGCTGTTGTTACTGGTAGTGTAAGCCGTGACTTTGCCACGAAAGAATTATATAAGTTAGGCATCTTTCTACAGAATCATCCTCTATGGGAAGCCCAGATTGAACAGATAAACGTCACTCCTGCCAAAGAACTGGAACTGGTTCCGCGTGTTGGAGAGCATATCATCTTCCTTGGGAAACCCGGCGATTATGAGGAAAAGTTTGAAAGACTGAAGATTTTTTATAAAAAAGGTCTGAACCAGGTGGGCTGGAACAAATACAGCCGCATCAGTTTGGAGTTTAGCAATCAGATTATTTGTACCAAAAAAGAGAAGTAAGATATGGCAGCAACAGATTTTATTGTAGCAATAGAGCTGGGGTCTTCAAAGATCACAGGCATTGCAGGAAAGAAGCATCCGGACGGAAGTATACAAGTACTGGCCCTTGCCAGCGAACCTTCGTCTGATTTCATCAGGAAAGGAGTTATTTATAATCTGGACAAGACCGCACAAAGCCTTACTTCGATTATCAAGAAACTGGAATCGACATTAAAGGCTTCTATCGGAAAGGTATATGTAGGCGTTGGCGGACAGTCGCTCCGCACTATCCGCAACACGGAAGTACGCCATTTGGAAGAAGAGACTAAAATATCACAAGAGTTAGTTGACTCGCTGATGGACAGCAACCGCGAAGTGCCCATCATCGACCAAGATATATTGGAGGTAGCCCCACAAGAATACAAGGTAGGCATTAACTTATTGGCTGATCCTGTCGGCGTTCCCAGTGACCATATTGAAGGCCGCTTCCTCAACATCATTGCCCGCAGCAGTGTAAAACAGAATATCGACAAGTGTTTCCGTCAAGCGGGAATAGAGATTGCAGATTATGTCATCTCACCGTTGGCACTTGCCAATGCGGTGCTGACGAACAGCGAAAGACGCTCCGGGTGTATGCTCATCGACTTTGGTGCAGATACAACTACTGTTTCGGTTTATAAAAACAATATCCTCCGCCATCTGGCAGTTATCCCTTTAGGCGGCAGCAATATTACCAAAGATATTTGCAGCCAGCAAATAGAAGAAGAGGATGCCGAAGAGTTGAAAGTCAAATACGGCAATGCCTATATTGATCCGTCACAAGACGAAGAAGAAACACCCAACTATGCCATTGACGGAAAGTGCAGTATCGAAGCTCATTTGCTGGAAGATATTGTTGAAGCACGTGTCAACGAAATATTGGCTAATGTATGGAATCAGATTGTACTCTCCGGCTACGATGACAAGTTGTTGGCAGGTGCCATTGTCACCGGTGGTGCAGCCAACTTGAAAAATATGGAAGAAGCTTTCAGCAAACGCACCAAACTGGAGAAAGTGAGAATGGCCAAAGACTGCCAACTGAGTCTTAAAGGAGGTATTGAATTAAAGAAAGACGGAACGGCCAACACCATCATCGCACTGTTGGCTGCCGGAAAAGAGAACTGTTACCGCCCTGAACACCCGAAAGAACCGGTACAACCCATTCAAACCGGGCTCTTTACTGAAGAAGGAGAAAGTGCAGAAGAAAAAAGAAGAAGACTGGCACAGGAAGCCGAAGAGAAACGCAGAAAGGAAGAAGCTGAAAAGCAACGCATTGCCGACTGTGAAAGCTTCATAAAGAAAGCCATCGAACTGAAGAATGCTGAAAAATATAAAGAAGCATTAGCTGCTTTGAGCAAAGCAGAAATGCTCGGTGTAGAAACCAAGAATGCTCAGATACGCGAACTGGAGAAAGACATCAAGCAATTGAAAAAAGGCAGCAGCCTTTGGTCAAAGCTGGGCAAGAAAATCACCACGCTCTCTGACGACCTGTTAAAAGAAGATTAAAAGAAACAAGTAAATTACATCACCTTATATAATATAGTAAGATTATGTCTGATGAAACTATAATGCCATTCGATTTCCCACAAGACAACCCGACCATCATTAAAGTAATCGGTGTGGGTGGTGGCGGCGGCAATGCCGTAAATCACATGTACAAAGAAGGTATTCACGATGTAACATTTGTAGTGTGCAACACAGACAATCAGGCATTGGCCGAATCGCCTGTGCCCGTCAAACTGCAACTGGGCAAAGAAGGACTGGGAGCCGGAAATCGTCCTGCACGTGCACGCGAAGCCGCTGAAGAAAGCATTGAAGACGTAAAAAATATGCTGAACGACGGCTGTAAAATGGTATTTATCACTGCCGGAATGGGGGGAGGAACCGGAACCGGTGCGGCACCTATCATTGCCAAGACAGCCAAAGATATGGATATCCTTACTGTAGGTATCGTCACTATACCCTTCTTGTTCGAAGGCAATCGCAAAATAGATCAGGCGCTGGACGGTGTAGAGCAAATGAGCCAGCACGTAGACGCTTTGTTGGTTATCAATAATGAACGCCTGCGCGACATTTACTCCGACTTCAGTGTCATGAATGCTTTCGGAAAAGCAGATGACACCCTTTCTGTAGCAGCAAAAAGTATTGCCGAGATTATCACTATCCGCGGTACTATCAACCTCGACTTCAATGACGTGAAAACAGTATTGAAAGACGGTGGTGTGGCCATAATGAGTACCGGATACGGTGAAGGAGAAAATCGTGTGAGCCAGGCTATCAATGATGCTCTTCACTCTCCGCTGCTGAACAACAATGATATTTTCAACTCAAAGAAGATTCTGTTTAACATCTCTTTCAGCACTAAGAGCGAGTTAATGATGGAAGAAATGAACGAAGTGCACGACTTCATGAGTAAGTTTGGCAAAGATGTGGAAACCAAATGGGGACTTTACATCGACGAATCGTTGGAAAGCAAAGTGAAATTCACTGTACTGGCAACCGGCTTCGGCATCAAAGATGTACCGGGTATGGACAATATGCTCAACAAACGTACCATCGAAGAACAAAAGAAGCTGGAAGAACAGGAAGAAGAAGAACAGCGCAAAGATGAACGCCGCGGAGACTACTACGGTCGCGACACTTTCAAGAATAGCAACAAGAAAAAACGCCACAACATCTATATCTTCAGTCTGGAAGACCTTGACAATGACGACATCATCAGTATGGTGGAAACAACCCCCACTTATCAACGAACCAAGACTGTGCTCGAAAGTATCCAATCCAAAGCCGTGGCCGAGGAAGAGGAAACATTCAGCAACAACGATACCGAAAACGGTGGCATAACAATAACATTTTAACAACTAAAATATAGAGAATATGGATTTATTTGACGTAATCAGCAACGATATCAAAGAGGCTATGAAGGCCAAGGACAAAGTGAAATTAGAAACTTTGCGCAATGTAAAGAAATTCTTCCTCGAAGCAAAGACCGCTCCGGGAGCCAATGATACACTGACCGATGACGCTGCTCTAAAAATTATGCAGAAATTGGTAAAACAAGGCAAGGACTCAGCTGCTATTTACACCGAACAAGGCCGTTCTGATTTGGCAGAAACCGAATTGGCTCAGGTAGCCGTCATCGAAGCCTATCTACCGAAACAGATGGGGGCTGAAGAATTGGAAGCTGCTTTGAAAACAATCATTGCAGAAGTAGGCGCAACCGGTCCACAGGATATGGGCAAAGTAATGGGCGTGGCTACCAAGCAACTGGCAGGCAAAGCAGAAGGTCGTGCCATTTCAGCTAAGGTAAAAGAACTGTTAGCATAAAGCCTTTAAACACCATTTAAAAAAGACGGAAGCGTTTGCCAAAAAGCTGCTGAAGTTTTTGAAAAAGGCAGGAGAGTTTTTCTGAAAAGACCTTGGTCTTGTGTAAGAAACGCTCTCCTGTCTTTTTTATTGCAACAACGTCTTTACAATAAGTTTAATTCATCATCCTGCTTCCACACCAAGCTATTGTAGCACTAATGGCCCCCCTGATATATGAAACGCAGTTTCCCGAGGCAGTCATTATTCTTGGGGATTTAACAAATCAAGAAGGTGTGTCAAAACCAACATGACCACTCTACAAAGTTACAGATTGTAACTAACAATTATAAAGGAGCCATATCAAACTCTGTTTTTAAGTAATGATATGGCTCTTTTCATCATTGATTTAGGGAGTCAAGTTTCAGATTAAAAATTGTCCTTTCATCAAATTACGTTTTGACACATCCTTTCCTCCGGTTTTCAACCCCCGCAGACACTTAGAACTCCCTACGTCGTTTCATTAGCCGGAATAAGCGTTTGCGTCCTTTCGATTAAGCCTTTCTGTCAGTCGGATTACTACAGTCTTCGGCAGTGGACTGTACAGTCCATTACGGCAGACTGTACAGTCCGTTACGGTAGACCGTACAGTCCGTTGCTGTAGACTGTAGTAATCTTCCGTTCAAAAAGCTTTAGCTGACCCTAAGAAACAGCTTACTCTTCCTTTGTCGATGACATGACATATAAATCACTAAGAATACTGACTGCCCCGCTTTCCTTTACTTCGTATTTGAATCCGCAGAAAAATATCGGTTTTCAGGCAAAGAGCTCTTTCAATACATCCAATGATTTAAGCAAAGGGAAATCAGGCAAATGCAGGCGATAATAATCATTGATAATGGTAAGACAACGGTTGCGCTCCGCACGACTCATGGCAAAAAGGTGCATCGTCTCATAATTCATCCGCATCAGAATATTAATATGAGAAGCCTCATCCGGCTTCAGAAACGCCCCATGCGAAGGCTGTATGGGAGTGAAACAAGCATTGAGCAAATCAAAAAAACATCCCTCATCATAATCTTCCGTATTAGGATAAAGACCTAGAAAGCGGGAAAAGCGCATCAAAAACACCAAATGAAAATTGGCAAACCCACGCTCACACTCATCCAACCAACGAATGGAATGCTCCAAATAAGCAAAAAGCGGTCTGTTCTCTGCCTCCTCACGCAATGACCGATAAAGAAACTCTGCAAGAAACATAGCTATGGCCGACTTATATGGGTCATAAGGCAAGGTACGAAACGGATACCATGATTTAGCCTCCTTAACAGGATAGAGGCTGCCATTCGGACGATAGTCCGCCTCAAACTCCACCATAGCAAGGGGTTGAAAAAGCACCGACTTCACCGCCGACTTGCGCGAGCGGGGAATTTTCACCAGAAACGAAGCCCGTCCCGTGTGCTGCGTATAGATATCGACAATATTCGAAGTATCATTATACTTTAGACTATGAAGTACGATTCCGACTGTTTTTTGCAACATATTCTTCCATTATTAAGCCTCTACCACGTACAAAAGTAGTCAATTTCGAGGAAAATGAGCAGAAAACTAAAAAAAATCACTCGAATGTTTTGGAGATTTAAAAATAGTTCCTACCTTTGCAACCGCAAAAGAGAAAAACACTCTCTGATGCAAAAGCCAAGCTAAGGCTGGCAAGTTAAAGGCCTGGCCCCTTCGTCTATCGGTTAGGACGCAAGATTTTCATTCTTGAAAGGGGGGTTCGATTCCCCCAGGGGCTACAAATAAAAATAATAAAAGAACAAAACTAAAGATTAGTCGAGATGGCAAATCACAAATCATCAGTAAAGAGAATCAGACAGGAAGAGAAGAGAAGACTTCATAACAGATATTATGCAAAAACAATGCGTAACGCTGTTAAAAAACTTCGTGAGACTTCTGACAAAGCAGAAGCTGTTGCAATGTATCCGGGCATCCAAAAAATGTTGGACAAGTTAGCTAAGCGCAACATTATTCATAAGAATAAAGCTTCTAACCTGAAGTCTAAATTGGCTGCTCATATTAGCAAGCTCGCTTAAGCAAAGTCTTAAACTAAAAGATAAAATAGGCTGAATCATACGATTCGGCCTTTTGTCGTTTCAGGAAGACTGAATACCCGACAACGGCTCAAACTATCCCTTCCCATAACCTAAGCGTTTTCTTGGGTCAAGTCAAAAAATATGTGGGTATAATATTTGAGAAACATTGAAAGTCTGCAATGCTAAAAACATACATCCTTCCAAAGTATTATAAATCAAGTACATCAGACGAACACCTGATTGGACGTCAGCATTGTAACTCAGAGGTCATGCTTATCACCCACAGGGTTTTCAGATTAACCCGTTTTCTTCCTCTCAGCCAAGTCTTTTTCTACGTCAGACTATGACGTCCTGTTACGGCAGGATATACGTCCCACCGAAGCAGGACGTAATAATCTATAGCCCGAAAAAGCTTAGCCCTTAGGAAGAGACAGCTAAATCTTCCTTTAGAGTGCCGTAAAACGAAATGACGGAAGCCAAAGAAGTTAATAATGTACAAACAAAGAATAACTTTCTTTGCACATCCAATGTTTTTTTTACTTTTGAAGAACTAAAAAAAACAATTATGAAAAGCATTAAAATCAAAGCGTTAATAACCGCTACAGTTATTCTAAGCAGTTACACCATTCACAGAGCAAAGACAGACTCTAAGGAGTTTTCAAGCATGGCATTAATGAATATTGAAGCATTGGCCGATGACAATGAAACTAATGGTGAGAAAAGATTCAAATACGATACATGGTACAATGAGGATTGTTACATATATGTTGGCGGAGCCTATGCCAAAGGGAAGAAAGTATCTTGTCGCGACGGGCACGACCATCCAGTATGCGTTGACTGCCAACTGTAAATTATGTTTCTTATGTACAAAATAGTATCAGTTCTCTGCATCATACTTTTTGCCGGATGTCAAAACTCCGGCAAAAATTGTAATGTAACAGAAGGAAAAAAACTATTGATTCCTTCACAATCGGCTATAACCATCGAAGACTTAATAGCCGACTATGACACGATAAGGCTAGAAGCTTCAAATCATTCTTTATTATCTGGTATCCTGCTAGTACGTACTATGAACAATAAATTATACATCACAGACAACACCCTGTCTATTGTATTCATCTATTCTATGCAAGGCAAATACTTATCAAAGATTTGCAACCAGGGAGAAGGTCCGGAAGAATACATCAAAATAAGCAGCTTCGAAACAGATCCAGCCAATAACCGCCTACTCCTTACTGACAGTTTCTCCAAACGTTTGTTTGAATATGACGAAAACGGAAAACTACAGCAAGTCATTTCTTTAGATTTCTCACCAACATCCATCGTTTCTGATATATCCAAACGATATATTCACCTTAATTCCGGAGGAAAAGACCAATATAGCGACCAGCGAATGGAAAGCAACAACGTGCATATAGTCAATAATAGGGGCAAAGTAGTAGATACATTTTTAAAAGACGAAACACCTAAACGCTTGGACATTCGTTCCGCCTCCGCAGCCAGCTATGCCGAAAATGGAGAGTTGCTTTATATGCCTCTGCTATCCGATACAATCTATAGAATACATCAATCAGAAGCGATACCCGAGTATATATTCGATAATCAGACAGGCCTCAAAACACTATCAGAAAAAGACAAGGAAACGCTTTATTACAAATATGGCGACAACAATATTGAAGAGATGGAGCAAAAGAGATATTTATTGACCTGCGGGGGATTCCTTCATTCCGACAGCCTAATTTTTTTAGACATGGGGTGGAATATACCTTTATATACTTATTACTCCAAAAAGCATAAAAGCGCAATAACCATTAACCCCGATGAATTACGGGGCAACAAAGGGCTATGTGCAATATTCTCCACACACCCCAAAGTCATAACCGGAAAATCATTCTATATAAACATCGCACCCGAACAAATACAATACGCATTACCTTTATTACCTGAAAGCAAACTCAAAACTTTCTTCGAGGCAATGACAGAAAATGACAATCCATGCATCATCGTTTACCGCTTGAATGAAGATTTATTCACCGACAAAAACTGAGGTTTGACTCTCTTTCCCTGCTAGCCTGAATCATTCATGTCCGGAGGGTTAAGAAGTTAAAGAGCTATCAGCCAACAAGTTGAATTAGAAGTGATAACTCCTTTAACTGCTGCAGTGAATGATGCAGGCTAGGATTATGCAACAACGGGATTTCGCATTTTGTCATTTCCATGCCCCCATCCTCTTTCCCAAAGCCACGGAACATAAAGCACGTCCCTCCTTTTTGCGTTTTTTTAGTTCGAAATCCCCTTTTATCTCAGCATTTTTTCGTATCTTTGAGAGCTAAATAAAGAAATCTAATTAAACATGACTGAAGAAGAAAAGATAAACGGCGAGAACAATTATTCGGCCAGCAATATCCAGGTTCTTGAAGGACTGGAGGCCGTTCGTAAACGTCCCGCCATGTATATCGGAGATATCAGCGAAAAGGGTTTGCACCACTTGGTTTATGAAGTTGTTGACAACTCTATCGACGAAGCGCTGGCAGGATTCTGTGACCACATAGAAGTAACAATTAACGAAGACAACTCCATCACAGTGCAGGACAACGGCCGTGGTATCCCGGTGGATTTCCACGAAAAAGAAAAGAAATCCGCATTGGAAGTCGTTATGACGGTGCTCCATGCCGGAGGTAAATTCGATAAAGGTTCCTATAAAGTATCCGGTGGTCTTCACGGTGTAGGTGTATCGTGTGTGAATGCACTGTCCAAGCACATGACTACACAAGTATTCCGCAACGGTAAGATTTTCCAGCAAGAATATTCATGCGGACATCCCCTGTACTCGGTTAAAGAAGTAGGCAATGCAGAAATCAGCGGTACCAAACAAACCTTTTGGCCGGATGATTCTATCTTCACTGTTACCGAATATAAATATGATATCCTCGAAGCACGTATGCGCGAATTGGCTTACCTGAACAAGGGTATTACCATCTCGCTCACTGACCGTCGCCAGAAAGACGAGGAAGGCAACTTTAAGAAAGAAGTGTTCCACTCGGACGAAGGTGTGAAAGAGTTTGTACGCTTTCTGAACCGAAACAATGATTCACTGATTGACGATGTGATTTATCTGAACACAGAGAAAAACGGTACCCCAATTGAATGTGCTATCATGTACAACACCGGTTATCGTGAAAGTCTGCATTCTTATGTCAACAATATCAACACTATAGAAGGTGGTACACACGAAGCGGGATTCCGCAGCGCACTGACACGTGTACTTAAGAAATATGCCGAAGATATCAAGGCATTGGAGAAAGCAAAAGTCGAAATCTCGGGAGAAGACTTCCGCGAAGGCTTGATAGCTGTTATCTCTGTAAAAGTAGCCGAACCGCAATTTGAAGGACAAACCAAAACCAAGCTGGGTAACAGCGAAGTCAGCGGAGCCGTGAATCAAGCCGTGGGTGAAGCACTTACCTACTATCTGGAAGAGCATCCGAAAGAAGCAAAGCAGATTGTAGACAAAGTGATTTTGGCTGCTACTGCCCGTATTGCCGCACGCAAGGCCCGCGAATCTGTTCAGCGCAAAAGCCCGATGGGGGGTGGCGGACTGCCGGGTAAACTTGCCGACTGTTCTAGCCGTAATCCTGAGGAATGTGAATTATTCCTTGTCGAGGGTGACTCGGCAGGTGGTTCTGCCAAACAAGGACGCAGCCGTGCCACGCAAGCTATCCTGCCACTGAGAGGTAAGATTCTGAACGTGGAAAAAGCGATGTGGCACAAAGCATTTGAAAGCGATGAAGTAAACAATATCATCACTGCACTGGGTATTCGTTTCGGTGTGGACGGTGACGACGACAGCAAGAAAGCAAACATTGACAAACTGCGTTATCATAAGGTGGTAATCATGACCGATGCCGATGTCGATGGTTCACATATCGACACTCTTATCATGACATTGTTCTACCGCTATATGCCGGAAATCATCGAAAACGGCCACTTATATATTGCTAATCCGCCTCTCTATAAATGTAGTAAAGGCAAAATCAGCGAATATTGCTATACTGAAGAAGCCCGTCAGGAGTTTATCCAAAAATATGGCGACGGTCAGGAAAACGGCATTCATACACAGCGATACAAAGGTTTGGGTGAAATGAATCCCGAACAGCTTTGGGAAACAACAATGAATCCTGAGACCCGTATCCTGAAACAAGTGACAATAGAAAATGCCGCAAACGTGGATTATATCTTCTCCATGCTGATGGGGGATGATGTAGGTCCGCGCCGCGAGTTCATAGAGAAAAACGCGACGTATGCGAATATCGACGCGTAATAGTTGTATTCAACTAAATATTTAAAAATTAAAAAAAAACAATCCTCACATCTTACAATTTGAGGTAGTCCCGACTCTTCACCGAGCCGGGACTTTTTACATACATCCTCCCCCTTCCGCACACAATAGGGCTCCCCTTTTCATTTATATTTCATTTCCTTTTCCCGAAGGGTGCCATAATACTTCCTTGTGCCATTTTCATCGATGAAATGGGAGAAAACAGACAAACACAAACGATAAGAGAGCTTCAGATAAACGTTCTTTTTCTTATAATTTTAATCACTTGATGAAGATTATATGCGGGAAAGTCTTAATTTTGGAACATCAAACCATTTGGAATATAAACCATTAATAAGATAATAACATGAAACTCACATTCCGAATCGAATACCGCACCGCCTGGGGAGAAGCACTCGGCGCAACATTATGCGGCAACGATAACCAACCAATCATGCTCAGCACCGGGGACGGAATCCGTTGGGAAGGCAGTGCCGAAATGACGGACGCCCCCGCAGGTATCCCTATCTCCTACCGTTATGGAGTGTACCGCGACGGACAATGTATCCGTCGGGAAAGCGGAACAATGCCCCATATCTTCTGTCCCGGCAAAAAGAGCAATTGCCACTATATATTAGATGACTTTTGGAAAGACCTTCCACAAGAATCCTATTTATATAGTTCTGCATTCAGCGGCGACTACCAATCTGCCAACAGTATAAAAACAATTGCTCCTGCCGATTGCAGTATTACCTTCCGTGCCCTTTGCCCCTGTTTACATCACAAACATCAGCAATTGGGAATTTGCGGACGCGGTGCAGCATTGGGAGACTGGGATGGCAAACGAGCTGTACTGATGGAAGAAATCCAACCCAACGAATGGACAGTAACTCTGAATGCCGCCAGCATGGAGTTCCCACTAGAATATAAATTTGTGGCTTGCAATGCCGATACCAAAGAAGTGGAAGAATGGGAAGCCCACAATAACCGCCTGCTCTACATCGACGGAATGAAAAAGGGAGAAATCTATCTCACTCCCGAAACTGAAGTCCATTTCACTTCTTCTGCACGCAAGGTGGCAGGTACTGCCATTCCGGTCTTCTCACTTCGTAGCGAAGGCAGTTTTGGCGTAGGCGACTTCGGTGACTTAAAGAAACTGATAGACTGGGCAGTGAGCACCCACCAGCAAGCTGTACAGATTCTTCCCATCAATGATACTACCATTACCAATACCTGGATGGATTCTTATCCCTACAACAGCATTTCAATTTATGCATTCCATCCCATGTACATTGATTTGCGTCAGTTGGGCAAACTAAAAGACAAAGAGGCACTAGCTGTCTATGAAGAGAAACGAAAAGAACTGAATGCTCTTCCCCAAATCGATTATGAAGCGGTGAACAACGCCAAACGAGCCTATCTGAAATCGATGTTCCAACAAACGGGAAAGAAAGTGCTGGCTTCTGCCGAATTCAAGAAGTTCTTCAAAGAAAATGAACATTGGTTACTCCCCTACGCTGCTTTCTCTTATTTAAGAGACCAGTATGGTACCCCCAATTTCAGCCAATGGCCTGCACATAATGAATACCATGCTGATGAGATAGCGGTCATGTGTGCACCCGAAAGCAACTGTTACGAAGAAATTGCTTTCTATTATTATGTACAATACAACCTGCACATCCAATTATTGGATGCCGGCAATTATGCACGCGAAAAAGGTATTATCTTTAAAGGAGATATTCCCATAGGTATCAGCCGCAATAGTGTGGAAGCCTGGATTGAGCCCTACTATTTCAATATGAACGGACAAGCCGGTGCACCGCCCGATGCATTCTCTACCAACGGACAGAACTGGGGTTTCCCCACATACAATTGGGATGTAATGGAGAAGGACAACTACCAATGGTGGCAAAAGCGTTTCCGCAAAATGGCAGAATACTTTACCGCCTACCGCATTGACCACATCTTGGGCTTCTTCCGCATTTGGGAGATTCCATCCCATTCGGTTCATGGCTTACTGGGACAGTTTGTACCTGCCCTGCCGATGAGTGTAGACGAAATACAAAGCTATGGGTTGACCTTCCAAAAAGACTTCATGACGAAGCCATTCATTAATGAGAATATCCTGAACCGCATTTTCGGCGAGAAAGCCGGTATGGTGAAAGAGACATTCGTGCGCCACTGCCATGATGATATTTATGAAATGCGTTCTGAATTTGATACGCAGCGTAAGGTAGAATCCTATTTTGCCGACCGGAAAGACGAAGAAAGCAGAAATATATGTGAAGGACTGTATGCACTAATCAGCAATGTACTTTTCGTGCCCGACCGTAAACACCCTTCCATGTATCATCCGCGTATCGCTGTGCAGAACGACTTCATTTTTGAGGTGCTGAGCTGGGGAGATAAAGAAGCATTCAACCGCCTTTATAACCACTATTATTATCAACGTCATAACCAGTTCTGGTATCAGGAAGCAATGAAGAAACTCCCCATCCTGACACAGTCTACATCGATGCTGGTATGTGGTGAAGACTTGGGCATGGTGCCCGACTGTGTGCCCTGGGTAATGGAACAGTTGCAGATACTCAGCCTTGAGATTCAGCGTATGCCCAAAAATCCCCAACACGAGTTCGGCCATGTATGGGAATATCCTTATCGTTCGGTTTGCACCATTTCTACCCATGACATGTCTACATTGCGGGGCTGGTGGGAAGAAGATTACGAACAGACCTGCCGTTACTACAATCAGGTGATGGGACACTGGGGCGAAGTACCTGCCACCGCACCGGGATGGGTTTGCGAAGAGATTGTGCGCAGCCACTTGGAATGTCCGTCTTTGCTCTGTATCCTGTCATTCCAAGACTGGTTATCGATGGACGAGGAAATCCGTTATCCGGATGTAAACGCCGAACGAATTAATGTGCCGGCCAACCCGCGCCATTATTGGAGATACAGAATGCATCTCACTCTGGAAGAGCTGATGAAGAGCGACAAGTTTAATGAAAAGATGAAAGAAATGATTGATGCCACAGGCAGATTCTAACTTATATCAATATCATGAAGAAAATACCGGATTTAGGATTTTGGAAACTGTGGAATATTAGTTTCGGATTCTTTGGCGTACAAATAGCCTACGCTCTGCAAAGTGCTAATATAAGCCGTATCTTTTCCACACTGGGGGCAGACCCTCACGACTTAAGTTACTTTTGGATTCTTCCTCCACTGGCAGGAATCATTGTGCAACCTATCATCGGTGCCTTGAGCGACCGCACCTGGACACGTTTCGGACGACGTATTCCTTACCTGTTTGTGGGGGCGCTCGTTGCGGTGTGTGTCATGTGCCTGTTGCCGAATGCAGGAAGTTTCGGCATGAGCGTCGGTGCTGCCATGATTTTTGGCTTGGTTTCTTTGATGTTCCTCGACACTTCCATCAATATGGCTATGCAACCTTTTAAAATGATGGTAGGCGATATGGTCAACGAAAAACAAAAAGGGCTTGCCTATTCCATTCAAAGTTTTCTTTGTAATGCAGGAAGTTTGGCTGGATACCTGTTTCCGTTTATCTTTGCGGCAATCGGTATTAGCAATATCGCCCCCAAGGGTGTCGTGCCTGATTCTGTCATCTACTCTTTCTACATCGGGGCGTTCATCCTGACACTTTGCGTCCTTTATACATCGGCCAAAGTGAAGGAATTTCCACCTGAAGAATATGCAGAATATCACGGCATTACCAATGAGGAGAAAAAGGAAAAGACAAATATGTTCAAGCTATTGGTCAAAGCCCCGAAAGCTTTCTGGACGGTAGGCTTGGTGCAATTCTTTTGTTGGGCAGCCTTCATGTTTATGTGGACTTACACCAATGGAACTGTGGCATTGAATGTCTTTGATACTCCTACGGTAGAAACAATGGCAGGAGGTGTAGCGAAAGTAGTTCTCGACACTCAATCCATGCAATATCAGAATGCCGCCGACTGGGTAGGTATCCTGTTTGCGGTACAGGCAATCGGCTCTGTCATTTGGGCTGCAGTGATTCCGACAATTAAAAACAAAAAGTTTGCCTATGTACTCAGTCTGGTACTTGGAGGCATCGGTTTCATCTCTATTTTGTTCATCCATAATCAATATGCATTATTTGTATCATTCGTATTGATTGGTTGTGCATGGGCGGCAATGTTGGCTTTGCCTTTCACTATTCTGACCAATGCACTGACAGGAGGACACATGGGTACTTACCTGGGACTGTTCAACGGAACCATCTGTGTCCCGCAAATCGTAGCCGCTTCGCTGGGAGGAATGATACTGAAGATGTTTACCACAACAGGCAACGTTGCCCCGGAAGTTAATATGCTGGTATTGGCAGGGATATTCCTCATTATCGGTGCCGGCTGTGTGGGTATTATTAAGGAGAAACAGTAACGGATAAAGGCATCATAAAACACGTTAGTACGCATCGCCTCATACGTACTAACGTGTAAGCCCACACATACAGAGGCAGAGCCCCACACATACGGACGTGTAAAGTGACGCGTCAGGCCGCGTCATAAATTCATCACATCGTGCTCGAATCGTTCTTTATCTCCTATGGCCTTATTCCTTATCTTACTGCGATAGTTGTATATCGTAGCCAAAGAATACCCCAAGAAATGGGCAATCTTATTACTGTCTGTCACTCCCAAGCGAATCAATGCGAAGATGCGAAGTTCTGTAGTCAACAGTTCGCCCGATTTAGGATATATTCTTCCTTCTTCTATCAACAATTTATTAAAAGAAGGGATAAAATGAGGGAATAACTCCAAGAAGGATTTATCAAATTCATTATAAAAGTCTTTCCGCTCGTCACGGATAAACTGTTCCGACTTAATGGCTTTAAACAAATCATCTATGCGGGATGCCATCGCCATTTTTGCCAATGAGCGGCGGTAGAGCTCCAACTTATCAAGATAAATCACACATCTGTCCAGATAACGGGCAATATACACTTCTTTTATCTTACCGGTCTGCTCCAGTTCGTCATTGACATCGGTCAACCGCTTGTTAGCCAAACTTAAATCTCTACGCATGGCCGACAGTTTCTTCATCCATCTATACAGATAGAAAATTGCAGCAATGAGAAAAAGAGACAAAAGGCTGACACTAATCAACAGGGTACGAGAAATCTGACGCTCCCTTTGTTCCTTCAATTTATAAGCCTTGTCGATGATGGGAAAGAACTGAGCCACTTCGATAAAGCGTAGCCGGGCATTGCACGAAACGGCATCCTCCATCGAGCAATTCAGATATTTATATGCACGGTCTATATCTCCTTTTTCATACATCAGTTGGGCTAGTTTCTGCAGAGATGCATACTCTTTTGTGGCAGACTCCAAATCAACCACAGCGGTCAAGGCCAAATAATAAATCTGTTTATCCACATCCTCAGTCACATCATACACCTCGGACAACGTATAATAGATATATGCCTTCTGTCGCTTATCAGGGTTCTGCTCCAACAGGCCATTCAGAATAACCAGTGAGCTGTCCGGTTTACCTATCACCATGTACTTCTCCGCCAACACGATATCCCTGTCCACTCCCGGATATGCCGTTGCCAATATGGAATCACGATAAGCATCAGTCCTCTCCAGATACTTTTGCTTTTCCTCCGTATTGGTCGTATAGTCGGCCACCCAACCGTAATAAGCCCGGAAAGTACGATAATAATAATTCAACGGTCCCTGCTTCAGCACTTGGGGATTAATCTGCCTCAACTGTTCCAATGACTCATTATACATCCCCATCACTCCCATAACCTCAGCACGATTGATGATGATTTCGTTTTTCAACTCAGGTTTGTCAAGCAACGGAAGCAAATGCATTTTCTCATTTATATAATATAAAGAGGAGTCTGCCTGATAATGCAGATAAAGATAAAAAAGCGACCCGCAGAGTTCATACTTCTCCCCATGGTCCTTGGACCGGTGAAGCCGAGCCTTTATTTCATCAATTTCTTTTTCTTTCTCCACATGGAAAGAATGCTTTTCCTCTATGACTCTATCCAGCTCTTTCAGCACAGATTCATTAGGTCCTTTCCCTGCCATCAAAGTCATCGGACAGATAAAAAGGAGCAATATAAGACAATATGTGATTTTTCTCATTCCGTATTAATTAAGTATTACACAAATATATAAAGATAAGTAATTAAAATAAAGAAAAACAAGAAATATATTTTCATATCCATTTATATTTTCCATTAGGTCTGACGGCATAAAGCCACTAATAATCAATCACATAAGGGCAAAATACATTTATATTTTTATTCTACTCCTAAAAAGGGATTCATTACTCTCCTACATTTGCAACACCAAGCAAACCGAATAACATTAAATACTATATATTATGAAAAGAAGCTTTATACTTATGACACTGCTCGCACTCTTCGGCTTACAGCACACCACGTCTGCAGCCATTATCAAGAAAGTTGCCCCAACCTTCTGGTGGGCAGGTATGAAAAATCCCGAATTGCAAGTATTATTGTATGGCGATAATATCTCGTCAAGCGATGTGAGTATTTCCTCCAAAGACATTCTGTTAAAGGAAGTAGTCAAACAAGAAAACCCGAACTATCTTCTCTTATATATGGATTTGTCGGAAGCGGCTCCCCAATCTTTCAATATAACGTTGAAACAAGGTAAAAAAGAAACTGTTGTCCCTTACGAAATCAAACAACGTAGAAACGGTGCTTCCGATGTAAAAGGATTCAATGCCGGTGACGTACTTTATCTGATTATGCCGGACCGTTTTTCTAATGGTGATCCTTCGAACGATATTATCCCGGGAATGCTTGAAGCAAAAGTAGACCGTAATGAACCGTTTGCACGCCATGGCGGTGACTTGAAAGGTATCGAAAATCATTTGGATTACTTGGACAAGCTGGGTGTCACTGCCATTTGGCTCAACCCTATCCAAGAAAATGATATGAAAGAAGGTTCATACCATGGTTACGCCATCACCGACTACTACCAGGTAGACCGCCGCTTCGGTAACAACGAAGAGTTCCGCAAACTGGTAGATGCCGCTCACGCCAAAGGAATGAAAGTAGTAATGGACATGATATTCAACCATTGCGGCAGTGAGAACTATCTCTTCAAAGATATGCCTTCAAAAGACTGGTTCAATTTCAGAGGAAACTATGTACAGACTTCTTATAAGACCGCCAGTGTACAAGATATACATGCCGCTGACTATGAGCGCAAATTGGCAGTCGACGGTTGGTTCACCGAATCAATGCCCGACTTCAACCAACGCAACCGCCATGTAGCAAACTATCTGATTCAAAGCAGTATTTGGTGGATTGAATATGCAGGTATCAACGGAATTCGCCAAGACACACATCCATACGCAGACTTTGATATGATGTCAAATTGGTGTAAAGCCGTCAATGAGGAATATCCCGACTTCAACATCGTGGGTGAAACTTGGCTGAACAGCAATGTACTTGTTTCTTTTTGGCAAAAAGACAGCAAACTTGCCGCACCCAGAAACTCAAATCTCCGCACAGTGATGGACTTCCCCCTGATGGAGCACATGAACTGGGCTTTCGATGAAGAGACAACCGACTGGAACGGAGGATTATTCCGCCTTTATGATTATCTGACACAAGACCTTGTCTATGCAGACCCCATGAGTCTGCTGATATTCCTCGACAACCACGACACTTCACGCTTCTACCACAACGATGAAGACACCAAGAACCTGAACCGCTACAAACAAGCACTTGCTTTCTTGCTTACTACCCGCGGTATTCCTCAGATTTATTATGGTACAGAAATATTAATGGCGGCAGACAAAGCGAATGGCGACGGCCTCCTCCGTTGTGACTATCCCGGCGGATGGCAGGGAGATCCACGCAATTGTTTCCAAAACGCCAATCGCACCGCTCAACAAAGAGAAGCATTTGACTATATGCAGAAATTGTTGCAATGGAGAAAAGGAAATGAAGCTATCGCCAAAGGAACACTAAAACATTTTGCACCCAATAAAGGAGTATATGTATACGAAAGAAAATATGGAAACAAATCGGTTACTGTATTTATGAACGGCAACGATAAGGAACAATGCATTGATTTAACTCCTTATAAAGAAATATTGCCACAGACATCTGCCGCTGATGTTTTGACGGGTAGTAAAGTTGATTTAAGAAAAGAATTAACGCTATCCGGTCGTGAGATATTGATTTTAGAGTTCTGATGTAGTTCACTTTGATTTATATTTATCGGATGTTGCAAATCAGGCAATACATTAATATTCAATCAGATAACATTAAGCAAAGAATAAATTCATTTATATTTTTATTCTTGTGAGATTTTTGAATATACAAGAGCCTTACATTTGCAACATCCGAAACAAAACAGAGTTAGGAAACTTGTTAGCTTATAATTTAATACCATAGTTATATGAAAATTAAAAAGAAACTTTCACTCATTGCATTCATTTGCATTTCATTCATAGCAAATGCACAGCAAAAACTTACATCACCGGATGGCAATCTGGAAATGACCTTCCACCTAAATGGAGAAGGCGCCCCCATTTATGAACTGACCTATAAACAAAAACCTGTCATCAAACCCAGCAAACTGGGGCTGGAATTGAAAAAAGAAGATGCCGATGCTAAGACAGACTTTGAATGGACAGACCGTAAAGATGCCGACAAACTTGATTCTAAAACAAACCTATATAATGGATTTGAGCTGAAGGATGCCCAAACTTCTACTTTTGACGAAACTTGGCAACCGGTATGGGGAGAAGAAAAAGAAATTCGCAATCATTACAATGAGCTGGCAGTAACCCTGAACCAGCCGGCAAACGATAGGTATATCATCATACGCTTCCGTCTTTTCAATGACGGACTGGGCTTCCGCTACGAATTCCCCCTGCAG
The DNA here is from genome assembly GCF_021730445.1 of Phocaeicola faecalis. Lineage (GTDB taxonomy): Bacteria > Bacteroidota > Bacteroidia > Bacteroidales > Bacteroidaceae > Phocaeicola > Phocaeicola faecalis. The sequence goes on from NZ_JADNRM010000003.1 coordinate 75,353, forward strand.
AAGAACCTGAATTATTTTGTTATCAAAGAAGAACGTTCACAATTCGGTATGGCAGGAGACCATACTGCTTATTGGATTCCCGGAGATTATGACACGCAGGAATACGACTATACCGTTTCCCGTCTGTCTGAAATCAGAGGTTTGATGAAGACAGCCATTACCCCCAACTCTTCACAAACCCCATTCTCGCCCACAGGTGTTCAAACGGCCTTGATGATGAAGACAGACGACGGACTGTATATCAATCTTCACGAGGCAGCATTAATCGATTATGCCTGTATGCATCTGAATCTGGATGATAAGAACATGGTATTCGAATCATGGCTGACTCCCGACGCACAAGGTGATAAAGGATATATGCAGACACCTTGTTCTTCACCGTGGCGCACCGTCATCGTGAGTGATGACGCACGCAATATCCTTGCTTCACGTATTACTTTAAATCTGAATGAGCCTTGCAAAATTGAAGATACATCATGGATTAAACCGGTGAAATATATCGGTGTTTGGTGGGATATGATTACCGGTAAAGGTTCTTGGGCTTACACAGACGAACTTTCCAGCGTGAAATTGGGAGAAACCGATTATTCTAAAACCAAACCAAACGGAAAGCATTCTGCAAACACAGCTAATGTGAAACGATACATTGATTTCGCGGCTCAGCACGGTTTTGACCAAGTATTGGTAGAGGGATGGAACGAAGGTTGGGAAGACTGGTTTGGCAAGAGTAAAGATTATGTTTTCGACTTTGTGACTCCTTATCCCGACTTTAATGTGAAAGAACTTCAGAACTATGCGGCAAGTAAAGGTGTTAAACTAATGATGCATCATGAAACTTCGGCTTCTGTACGTAACTACGAGCGTCACATGGACAAAGCTTACCAATTTATGGCCGACAATGGTTATAACTCGGTGAAGAGTGGTTATGTGGGCAACATCATCCCTCGTGGAGAACACCATTACGGACAATGGATGGACAACCATTATCTCTATGCGGTAAAGAAAGCAGCCGATTATAAAATCATGGTAAATGCACATGAAGCAGTACGCCCTACCGGTATTTGTCGCACTTATCCTAACCTGATAGGCAACGAATCGGCTCGCGGAACAGAATATGAATCGTTTGGCGGAAATAATGTTAATCATACTACTATACTTCCGTTTACCAGACTGATTGGAGGACCAATGGATTACACTCCGGGCATCTTTGAGACACATTGCAACAAGATGAGTCCGACGAATAATTCACAAGTACGCTCTACGCTGGCACGTCAGCTGGCATTATACGTCACCATGTACAGTCCATTGCAAATGGCTGCTGACATTCCCGAAAACTACGAACGCTTCATGGATGCGTTCCAGTTTATCACAGATGTGGCAATAGACTGGGATGAAAGTAAATATCTGGAAGCCGAACCGGGAGACTATATCACTATCGCCCGCAAAGCCAAGGGAACAAATGACTGGTACATTGGTTGTACAGCAGACGAAAACGGCCATACATCCAAACTGACATTTGATTTCCTCGAACCGGGAAAACAATACATCGCTACCATATATGCTGATGCAAAGGACGCCGATTGGAAAAACAATCCGCAGGCATACACTATTCGCAGAGGCATTTTGACCAGCAAGAGCAAATTAAACTTGCGTGCAGCCAGTGGCGGCGGTTATGCAATCAGCATTAAAGAGGTGAAAGATAAATCAGAGGTAAAAGGAATAAAGAGGTTATAAATTAATTGTAATTATCGAAAAGACCGTTTTCAATAGGTATTTATTAAAGTAAAAAACATGAATAAATAACTTAACTTTAAATTTAAAGACATGAAAAGAAACGTGATGTTTAAAATCCTACTCATGATAGTAGTGGGATTGTTCTTGTCCCTAGACGCATTTGCCCAGCAAATGACGGTTAAAGGAATTGTCAAAGATACAACCGGCGAGCCGATTATCGGTGCCAATGTTGTAGTGAAAGGAAGTAGCAACGGTACAATTACCGACTTCGAAGGCAACTTCCAATTCAACGCCAACAAAGGCGATATTATTGTGATTTCATTTATCGGTTATCAAGCACAGGAAGTACCTGCTGCTGCTAACCTGAACATTATTCTGAAAGATGATACACAATTATTGCAGGATGTAGTGGTCATTGGTTATGGTACCGTTAAAAAGAATGATGCAACCGGTTCTGTAACAGCCATTAAGCCAGACCAATTGAGCAAAGGTATTACGACCAATGCACAAGACATGTTGTCCGGTAAAGTTGCCGGTGTCAGCGTTATTTCCAACGACGGTGCTCCCGGCAGCGGTGCCCAGATTCGTATCCGCGGCGGTTCCTCTTTAAATGCCAGCAACGACCCGTTATTGGTTATCGACGGATTGGCTATTGACAATCAAGGTATCAAAGGTATGTCAAACGGTCTGTCAATGGTCAACCCTGAAGATATCGAAACTTTCACTGTATTAAAAGATGCTTCTGCAACAGCTATCTACGGTTCACGTGCATCCAACGGTGTAATTATCATAACTACCAAAAAAGGAAAGAGCGGACAAGCGCCGAAAGTGAACTATAACGGTTCTATTTCTTTGGCCACCACTCAAAAGCGTTATGACGTACTGGATGGAAATGAATACCGTGCTTACGCCCAGCAGTTATGGGGAGATAAATATCCCGCAGAAATGGATACAGCCAACACAGACTGGCAAGACCAGATTTTCCGTACCGCTGTAAGTACTGACCATCATGTATCTATCACCGGTGGATTCAAGAATGTTCCGTATCGCGTATCTGTAGGTTACACCAATGAAAATGGTATTATCAAAACTTCCAACTTCCAGCGTTTGACTGCATCTGTCAATCTTGCTCCGTCATTCTTTGATGACCATTTAAAATTCAACATCAACGCCAAATACATGTATGGCAAGAACCGTTACGCCGATTCTGGTGCAGCTGTAGGCGGCGCATTGTCTATTGCTCCTACTCACCCTGTTTATGGAACAGGAGATGCATTTAAATTCTCAGGCGGTTACTGGCAGGATATGCAGGCAACAGACGGTTTCAGTGATAAAGACTGGACTTATACGACAGATAAAAATACTCCTCAAAACCCGTTGGCTGCGCTGGAACAACGTAATAAGAAAGCAAACAGCAACGACTTTGTAGGAAATGTAGAAGTAGACTATAAAGTTCATTTCTTACCGGACTTGCGTCTTCATGCCAGCATCGGCGGTGAATATGCAGACGGTGATGAACGTGAAATTGTTTCTCCATATTCATACACCAATAACTATTACGGATGGAATGGGTTGTCTACCCAGTATAAGTATAATATATCCTACAATGCTTATGCACAATACATCAAGTCTCTTGGCGCACACGATTTCGACATCATGGTCGGCGGTGAGGAACAACACTTCCACCGTAATGGTGCTGACGGCGTAGGTCAAGGATGGGATGCTTATAAGAACGAACCGGTAGATCAGGCATTGCGCAGTCAAAAAGCTTATGCTACACGCAATACACTGGTTTCTTTCTTCGGACGTTTAAACTACTCTTTACTGAGCCGCTATTTATTCACGTTCACTATGCGTTGGGATGGTTCTTCACGTTTCAGCAGCGACAACCGTTGGGGTACATTCCCTTCATTGGCTTTAGGCTGGAAGATAAAAGAAGAAAGCTTCCTTAAAAATGTGAACTTCCTTTCTGATTTGAAACTTCGTCTTGGCTGGGGTATCACAGGACAGCAGGATATAGGTGATGACTTTGCATTTCTTCCTCTGTATGTGACGAGTGATGACTATGCACAATATCCTTTTGGCGATACCTACTACAATACTTCACGCCCCAAGGCTTTCAACACAGATTTGAAGTGGGAAAAGACAACCACCTGGAACGGCGGTTTGGATTTTGGCTTCCTGAATGGAAGAATATCAGGCGCTATTGACGGATACTATCGTGAAACAGAAGACTTGCTGAACAGTGTCAAGATTCCTGTAGGAACTAATTTCAATGCACAGATGATGAAGAATATCGGTTCTTTAAAGAATTACGGTGTGGAATTCTCCATCAATGCCAAGCCTATTGTATCCAAAGACTTTACATGGGATTTGACTTACAACGTTACTTGGAACCACAACGAGATTACCAAGTTAAACGGCGGCGACGATAGTGACTACTACGTTGAGACCGGTGACAAGATATCTAAGGGTAACAATACCAAGGTTCAAGCAAATAAAGTAGGCCATGCAGCCAACGCTTTCTATGTTTACCAACAAGTCTACGATGAGAACGGAAAGCCTATCGAAAATATGTTTGTAGACCGCAACGGCGATGGCAAGATTAACAGTGCCGACAAATATATCTATAAGAAACCGGCTGCCGACGTATTGATGGGTCTGACTTCCAAAATGCTGTATAAAGACTGGGACTTCAGCTTCTCTTTACGTGCAAGCCTCAACAACTATGTCTATTATGACTTTTTGAGCAATAAGGCAAATGTCAGTGCTTCCGGCCTGTACACAAACAATGCATACGTCAATACAACCAAAGAAGCCATCGCTCTTGGTTTCACAGGAAAAGGCGAATACTATATGAGTGACTATTTCGTTCGCAACGCTTCATTCATCCGTTGTGACAATATCACGTTGGGATATTCTTTCAAAAACTTACTCCGGTCACAAGCCTATCAGGGAGTGGGCGGCCGTGTATTTGCTACCGTACAGAATCCGTTTGTCATTTCTAAATACAAAGGACTCGACCCGGAAATCAAAAGTGGTATAGACAGCAGCCCATACCCTAGAGCAACGACATTCTTATTAGGTGTCAGCCTTCAATTTTAACTTAACTTTAAAACGAAATAATCATGAAAACAAGATATTTTAAAAAGACATTCGCCTCAGCACTGGTGGTCGCTGCCATTCTAGGCACCAGTTCGTGCATTAATGATTTGGATATTAGTCCGATTGATCCTCAATATGCTCCCAGCTTCGACCAGAATGATGTATTCGTAAAAGAATATGCATTATTAGGTTTGACAGGACAAAAGGGTCCGGCCGGATCAGCCGACCTCGACGGACAAGATGAAGGTGAATCAGGCTTTTACCGTACCATCTTTAACTGCAACGAATTGCCAAGTGACGAATGTATCTGGGCTTGGCAGACCGACGTAGATATTCCCCAGTTGACAAACATCGGTTGGAACTCTTCCAGTATCCGTACCGAATGGGTATATGTCCGCTTGGGATACAACATCACACAGCTCAACTTCTTCCTCGACCAGACAGAAGGAAAAGACGATGAAGAAACAATGCGCCAACGCTCTGAAGTCCGCTTCCTGCGTGCATTACATTATTTCTACTACCTCGATTTATTTGGTAAAGCTCCATTTAAAGAGCACTTTAACAATGAACTTCCGGTTGAAAAGAAAGGCAGCGATTTATATGCCTACATTCAGAATGAGTTAAGCGAGTGCGAAAGTGCCATGTATGAACCACGCCAAGCCCCATTCGGCCGTGCAGACAAAGCAGCAAACTGGCTACTGCGTGCACGTCTGTATCTGAATGCTGAAGTATATACCGGCAAAGCAGATTATGCCAACGCAAGGGATTATGCAGACAAAGTAATCAACTCATCTTATAAGCTATGCCCTGAATATCGTTTGCTGTTCATGGCAGATAACGATGAAAATGCACAGGCAATGCAAGAAATTATCCTGCCTATCCGTCAGGATGGTATCAAGACACGTAATTATGGAGGTTCCACTTATTTGGTCAATGGTACCCGCACTGCCGGTATGCCGCGTATGGGTACTACCAATGGATGGTCTTGTATCTTCTCACGCGCAGCATTGGTTAAGAAATTCTTCCCTGATCTTTCTCAAGTACCGATGTTGCCCGGTGACATTGAAGTGCCCGCCGCAGAGAATATCAACACAGATGAGAAAATCGATGCTTTCGATGCTCAATATGGTACAAGAACGGTAGATATGATTAAAGCGGCAGGCGATGACCGTGCCATGTTCTATTCAGGAATCGGTGGCGGCATCCGCAAAGTCGAGACTGATGTCATTTCCGGTTTTAAAGACGGGTTATCTATCGTAAAATGGCAAAATATCCGTTCAGACGGACAGCCGACACATCATACAGAATATCCTGATACCGACATTCCTTTGATGCGTTTATCTGAAGCCTATCTGACCCGTGCCGAGGCAAAATTCCGCTTGGGAGAAGATGCAACCGAAGATATCAATACTCTTCGCAAACGCGCCAACTGCACCAGACTTGTTCAGACGGTGACTGAAAAAGAAATTATTGATGAATGGGCACGTGAGTTTTATCTGGAAGGACGTCGTCGTTCGGACTTGATTCGTTTCGATATGTTCACCAGCAATAAATACTTGTGGGATTGGAAAGGCGGATCAGCAACCGGAACTTCTGTTTCTTCTTTCTACAATGTTTATCCTATTCCGGCATCGGATATGAATAACAATCCGAACATGTCACAAAACACAGGATATTAATCAGCAGTTTCCGTTTAACAATTAAAGTATGTACATTATGAAAAAGATATTCAACATATTGCTTCTTGCTGTAGCCACCCTCTCCGTGTTTACAGCATGCGAAAAGGACGATGACAGCAATCCCGTTCTAAACGAGCCGACCACCTTTTCACTCAACCTGCCGCCATACGCAGCTAGGAATGTGTACGATTTAAAAAATTCGAAGACAGTAGAACTGACTTGTTCACAGCCTGATTATGGTTTCCCGGCTGCCACAACATACAGTGTCCAGGTGGCGCTTGATTCTGAATTTACAGAAAAGACAGAAGAAAGTGAAGCGAACTATACCGAATTGGCTACAACTTATTCTACAGCCAAAATGGATGTAGTGGCATCTGAACTGAATACGGCTATCATAGAGTTATGGGCTGCCCAAAATGAAGGAGCCGATTTCCCGACGACGCCAATTAGCGTCTTTATCCGTCTGAAGGCTACCATTACAGGCAGTGACAGAGGGGTGTGCATTTCTAATGTAATAGTATTGCCGAAAGTACTGGGCAACGCATCCAACGACAAATTAGAAACACCCCAAACCATGTTCCTCGTTGGTTCTATGCTTGATACAGAATGGACTATCTGGAAACCAATGGTACAAGTCAGCGGTTTGGACGGACAATTCTGGAGACTGATTTATTTCGCAGCCGGTGATGAATTCAAGTTCGGAACCAAAGAGAAAGAATATATCGGTTCGGACGATACCCGTTTAACAATTACAGACAAGGCCGAATCCGGTGTTACCGGCACCAACAGCGGCAACATAACTGTCAAGAATGCCGGTTGGTATGTAGTCTTTATCAAAGCAGCAGTAAAAGGCAGTGATTATGCGTTTAGCATGACATTCTATCCGGGCGAAATATACCTGTTCGGAGCAACCAATGGCGGAACATGGGACTATAGCGACACTTGGAAATTCACTACCCCTGACAGTAAAGACGGTTCATTCGTCTCTCCTGCCATGACAGCAAGCGGTGAAGCCCGTATCTGCGTTAAGACGGATGTCGATTGGTGGAGAACCGAATTTACACTCTGTAACGGTGAAATCTTCTATCGCGAAAACAATCCGGTCAACGACAGTTGGGGTAAAGATGTAGGTCCTGAGTATTCTATTCAGGGAGCAGCGGGCAAAACCGTCCAACTCAACTTCACAGCCGGAACAGGAGAACTAAAATAATAACCTTAAAACGAAAGATTCATCATGAAAAAACAATTTATATACGCAGGAATGTTTCTATTAACCATAGGATTCTCTGCATGTAACGAAGATTTTAAGGACTGGGCTGACCCCCAGTCCAATCCCCAAGAGGATAATGCAGAACAAATGACTGCTACTTTCGCAACAGGTAAAGATGCTCATATCATCATGGACGAAGCTACTGCCGACTCTGTGGAAATCGTGAAATTAACTTCAACAACAGCCGTGGAAGGTAGTACCATTACTCTCAGCTCTTTATCATTCAACGATGATTACTCTTTACCCTTCACAGCCAAAGACGGTACTGTAAAAGTTGCCTTGGCCCAACTGGACAGCATTACCCAAGAAATATATAAAAGCCGTGCCAGTGTAGAACGCAGCCTGCGCGCCATTGTCAAGGCAGCAGCCACAACCCCGGCAGGAGACGGTATCCAACTTTCGGGCAATGAAGTGAATATCCTACTGAAACCGGGATCCACTCCCGAGGTAGACCCGAAAGGTTACTATGTAGTAGGCGCATTCACCGGTTGGAATGCAGTCGGTGCTTTGCCCATGACACCCGATCCCAACAATGAGAATGTCTATACACTGGAAACCGAAACAACAGAGGCTAATCAGAACTTTAAGATTTTCCCGGCTGCCGCCATCAACGGTCAGGAAATCGACTGGTCACAGGCGTTAGGAGCGAAAAAAGACGGTGACACGGCTGCCGAAAACTTCCTGACCTGGAAAGTGGGTGATAAAGAAGCAGGAGCCATCATGGTGGAAGAAGCCGGTAAAATCAAGATTTCAATCAATGTAACCGATTTCCGCTATTCAGTAAAAGACAATAGCGCCCCCACAGAACTCTATATGACCGGAAGTGCATATAATTGGGGCAAGATATGGAAACAGCTTGTTCCTGTCAACGACACAAAAGGGGCATTCTGGGGCATTTACTATTTCGCAGCTAACGACCAAGTGAAATTTGCTCCGCAAGCTGATTGGGGTAATGACTTCGGTTTTACCGCCACTATCTCGCAAGCGTCTGTCGACCGTGCCGAATTGTCAGATTCCGATGGAAATATCAAGGTAGGCAAGGAAGGCTGGTATCTGGTCTATGTATCGGTCATCGGTAATAACCGGGTGGTAGAGTTTGAAACACCTAATGTATATCTGATGGGAGATACTTCTTATGACGGCTGGAATGCTCAGTTAGTAGAACAAGACTTGTTTATCATCCCCACAGAAGCAGACGGTTCATTCGTCTCACCGGCATTCGCCAAGGACGGAGAAGTCCGTATATGCGTACATCCCGAAGCTGCCGCCGCTGACTGGTGGAGAACAGAATTTATCATCCTGAACGGCAAAATCGAGTATCGCGGCAACGGTGGAGACCAAGACCGAGTACAAGGGAAAACCGGTCAGAAAGCATATCTGAACTTCTCAGACAACACCGGAAAAATAGAATAACCAGTATACAGATTAAAAACCTTGAAAGCCGTCCTTCGTCCAAAAGGACGGCTTTTTTAATAGACACCCATTATGAAAAAATATAATTATTCCCTTCTATTAGGGTTATTGTTTTCCTGTTTATTCGCTGCCTGCTCGGATAACGACAAAGACGATTTTACGATAGAAGAAGTGGAGGGGCTGAATTACTCTCCCCAAACGCCGGATGCCGACCAAGCGCTGACCATTACTTTCAAAGCACCAACGTCGTCCGCCCTGTTCGGATACAAAGGTGATGTATATATCCATACCGGCATAGTGAGCGAAGGCGACTGGCAGTATGTCCCGGCCGAATGGAACCAGAATACAGACAAATGCAAGATGGTAAAGCGAGAAGACAATGTATGGAGCATCACTCTGGAACCCAGCATACGCGATTGGTTCCATTCGGACAAGACACCGATAGAAAAACTGGGTATCGTCATCCGTAGCTCCGACGGCAGTCTAAAAGGAATCGGCAACGACTCCTTTGTAAAAGTAACAGACAACAAATACCAGGAGTTTGCACCCGCCGAAATCAGATATGCCTCCCTTCCGGAAAATGTAGAAGAAGGCATCAACATCATCAATGCCAATACCGTAACCCTTGTGCTCTATGATAAAGACACCGAAGGTAACCACAAAGACTTTGCACACGTCCTCGGCGACTTCAACAACTGGGAGCTGACAAATAACGATAACTGCCGGATGTATCGCGATGATGCTGCCGGTTGCTGGTGGATTACACTGAACAACCTCAACCCATCCAAAGAATATGCATTTCAATACTATACAGGAACCCAAGAAGGTGAAGTAATCCGCTTGGGAGATGCCTATTGCGAAAAAATTCTTGACCCGGAGCACGACAATGATATCCCGGCATCTGTCTATCCCGACAACAAGACTTATCCCAAAGACGGAAAAGGAATTGTCTCGGTATTCAAGACACAAAGAGACAACTATGCCTGGAGTATACCCGATTTCAAGATACAACACCCCAAACAACTGGTTATCTATGAAATGCATCTGCGCGATTTCACAACCGATCATACCATCAATGGCGCTTTGCAGAAACTGGATTATCTGAAAGCCATGGGCATCAATGCCATCGAGCTGATGCCTGTCCAGGAATTTGACGGCAATGACAGTTGGGGCTATAACCCTTCCTTCTATTTTGCCCTCGACAAGACATACGGTACCCCTAAAATGTATAAAGACTTCATCGATGCCTGCCATCGGAAAGGCATAGCCGTCATTCTTGACGTCGTATACAATCATGCGACCGGAAATATGCCTTTTGCCCGATTGTATTGGGACAATGCAAAGAACAAGACTGCCCGAAACAATCCTTACTTTAACACAGACGCCCCGCATCCTTACAGTGTTTTCCAAGACTTTAACCACGAAAGCCCATTGGTGCGCAAGTTCGTCAAACGGAACCTGAAGTTCCTGCTGGACGAATATAAAATAGACGGTTTCCGCTTCGACCTCACTAAAGGTTTCACCCAAACCGCATCTACCGAAGCCACCGCCTCCAACTATGATGCAAGCCGCATAGCCATTCTAAAAGACTATAACTCGGCAGTCAAGGCAGTCAAAAGTGATGCATTCGTCATATTCGAACACTTTTGTGACAACAAAGAAGAGCAGGAATTGGCAGCCGACGGAGTATACCTATGGCGCAACATGAACAATGCCTATTGCCAGTCTGCCATGGGCTGGAAAGAAGATAGCGGTTTCGCCGGACTATATGAAACCACCCCCTCATGGGTAGGCTTTATGGAGAGCCACGACGAAGAGCGCATGGGCTACAAACAAACCCAATGGGGAAATGGAGTGATTCGAACCGACCTCTCCACCCGCATCAGCCAACTAGCCGCCAATGCCGCTTTCTTCTTTACCGTTCCGGGCCCCAAAATGATATGGCAGTTCGGTGAGCTGGGATACGACTTCAGCATCAACAGTAACGAAACAGGAACAACCGTTAACGAAGAATACCGTACATCGCGCAAACCCATCCGTTGGGATTATTATGAAAACGCCACGCGCAAAAAACTTTATGAAGTATATAGCCAACTAATTGCCTTGCGCAACGAGAAGCCATCCTTGTTTGAAGGGAACGCCACCCTGACATGGAGAGCTGGTGCATCCGATTGGGACCAAGGGCGTTCCCTCTACCTCAGCGGACTTACCGAAGAAGCTATTGTTGTCGTCGGCAACTTCAGCAATGCCGATACGGACGTCACCTTCCCAGGTCCCACAGGCGAATGGAGAAACTATTTCACCGGACAAAACGAGACTGTAACGGAGAAAGTCACTGTCCCCGCCAATCATTTCATTCTGTATACCCGTTTCTAACCGATTCGGGTACAGAATAAAATATAAGTGAAGAAAAACCATTTATTATCAAAATAAATGTCTGAATTGTTTCTCATTCAAATCTTATTATGTACATTTGCCGAGCATTAAGTATTCTCATAGAAGAACAATATTACTTTTCCAACTTTATTCGCATGGTGACTAACGTAGAAATGTTTATCTTCATAAGATTCCTTATCGCAGAATTTCCCTATTTTATTATTAAAACATTTATTTTAAAATGAACATTTTTATCGCAGGACTGAGCTATAATTTGGGCGAAGCCGAACTAGAAGAATTATTTGCAGAGTATGGAGAAGTAGTTTCAGCCAGAGTTATCATGGACAGAGAAACAGGCCGTTCTAAAGGATACGGATTTGTTGAAATGACTGAAGATGAAGCCGGAAACAAAGCAATCGAAGCACTGAATGGTGCAGAAGTTGACGGAAAGACATTATCGGTATCAGTAGCCCGCCCCAAGACAGAAGGTCCGCGTCGCAGCTATAACAACAACGGCGGCGGTGGATACCGTGGCGGAAACCGTGGTGGCGGTTATGGCAACAGAGACAACAACTACGGCGGTGGCAATAGAGACAACAATTACGGTGGCGGCAGAAACAGATATTAATCTGTAGAATCCCACTTCATATATCAGACGTGCGGAGATGCTGAAAAGTATTTCCGCACGTTCGTTTTCTATAGAATAGAATTTTATTGATTTTCATTCATTTGTTTCAAATAGTATCATTATATTTGCGACAATTTGGAGGTTTTTCTCCGTAATACATAACCATACAAACACTGCATATATGAAAACCAACTTACAGATATTGAGAGCTATGCTCCTTTGGAGTGCATTTCTTCTCTACTCTGACATGGTTTATGCAGTAACAAAGACGCCAGACGGCAATACGGCAGGAAGCAACAACGATTCCATCCCGGCTACATCATACGTTGTCCAGAGCACCTCCTACAACTTGCTCTCTCCCGTAGATTCCCTCTCCTTCTCCCGCCGGTTCATTCATCGGATAGGCATCGAGGCACGTCCGGGATACATCTTCCCGACCAATCCTTTCCTCAGAGGAGACAACTACTACGGAACATCCATCTCGAACGCATTCTCCGCCCATATGAAATACTCATTTCAATTCCAGCCCCATACGGCTATCGGACGGGTATATCGGAGTGCTTACCAAGGCATCGGACTGTCTTACTTTGATTTCGGTGACAACCGTCAACTGGGAAAGCCGGTCAGCATCTACTTGTTTCAAGGGGCAAACATCGTGCAGTTCAATCCACGCCTGTCACTCAACTACGAATGGAACTTCGGATTGTCTTTCGGGTGGAAACCTTATGACAGCTACGAAAACATGTATAACAAAGTGATCGGCTCGAAGGCAAACGCTTATCTCAATACCAATTTTTACCTCAACTGGTCAGTCTCTCCGCAACTCGACCTCACCACCGGCATAGCCCTCAGTCACTTTTCCAACGGAAGCACGAAGTTTCCCAATGCCGGACTGAATACCATCGGACTTAAAGTGGGCATGGTGTACAACATCAACCGCACGGAAGATGCCCTCTCCAAGTCGACCTATCGCCCTGTGATCCCTCGCTTTCCTTGCCACATCAGTTATGATTTGGTTTTATTCGGTTCGTGGCGCCGCAAGGGAGTGGCATACAATGGCGAACAAATAGCTTCGCCGGAAGCCTATCCCGTTTTCGGCTTCAACTTTGCCCCGATGTATAATTTGGGATACAAATTCCGCTTGGGCATATCCCTTGACGGAGTTTACGATGGAAGTGCCAATGTATATGCCGACCAGTACGGCAATGAATTCTTCAAACCCTCCTTTCGCCATCAGTTAGCGCTAGGACTTTCCGGCCGTGCAGAATATGTGATGCCTTATTTCACAGTCGGTCTGGGCGTCGGAACCAACGTGTTGCATGGAGGCGGAGACTGGAACGGTTGTTATCAGGTATTGGCACTTAAAATAGATGTTACGCGCAATTCCTTCCTGCATATCGGCTATAATTTACAGGATTTCCACAATCCCAACTACCTGATGCTGGGACTCGGTTTCCGTTTCCACAACAGAAGTCCCAGAGTCCATCGCTAACTCCGTTTCGTCCCATAGGGCCTTCCCCCTTATGCGCTTGTCGATATGAATCCTTCCGACCCTTCCTTTAAGTTCTTCCCTCTCTATTCCTAAACATTTTTGAACGCCCAGCTTCTATCTCTCAGCAGCTGAGAGATAGAACATGTAAGATGAAAAGGGCTTAAAAGAAAGAAGGTAAGGCGTTAAGAGAGGGAAAGCGAGGGGTTAATGAGGGGAGCTAAGGAAGTCAAAGGAGGGCACTTAAAGAGTCAGAAGAGGAGACATCAAAGAGTCAGAAGAAGGACTCCCCCAATTAACAGAAAGGAATCAAGGGCTTAATGACGGGAAGAAGAGACGGAAGAGAAAAATATCCCTCTCCAAGCAAATTCCATCTAAAAAAGCACTACATTTGCAAAGAACAGTAAGCACAAACGCTCTATAAACCATTACTATTTTAAAACACATGAAAAAACTACTTTATATCTTCATGCTCCTTGTTGCCACACAAGCCGTAATTAGTTGTATGCCCAAAGACCAAAAGGCAATACTCCAAACTGCCGAAACCTTATTATATGAACATCCCGACAGTGCCTTGAAACTGCTCAAACAAATAGAATATCCCAAAGCATTGCCCTACGACCAACTGATGCTTTACGGTTGGATACAAGCCCGCGCCCACCATGTACGTAACATCTCCATGAGCGAGGACTCTTTGATTCTGCCCGCAACCGATTATTTTCTCAGCAAAGGCGACTCCGACAAAATAGCCGGCATCTATCTGACAAAAGCAACCTACTACCGATGGACTTTGCAATACGACAAGATGGAAGCTGTGCTGGACTCTGCCATTGCCTTTGCACTACCGAGAAAAGACAGCATAAACCTATTCTATCTGTACTACAGCAAAGGAGCCATTCACAACGAACTAAAAAAAGACTATGCACATGCCGCCCAATATATGAAAGAAGCCCTCCGCTACCATGAAGAGCCGGAGCTTCTTGCCTCCCTCGGAGTCTGTTTAGGCCTCGACAAAATAGTATATCGTACAGCCTCCAGCAAAACCGACAGCGCATCCTATTATATGGATAGAGCCATCGAACTGGCGCTGGCCACAAAAGATACGGCAAGAGCCCGTCACTATATGAGTAGTCATGCCCAAATGCTTACCGCTTATCGCCAACCTCAGAAAGCCATTGAACTGGCAAAACGTACATTGCAGTTCATGCCACACGGAGACCAAAGAGCGATACTCTACAGCAGCATCGGTGAAAATTATCTGAGAGAGGAGAATCTGGATTCGGCACAACATTATATCACACTGGCCGACAAGGAAAAACCGAGGTTTGTCTCTTTCAGGAATCTGATAGCCCAATATCAGATGATAATAGACTATGTGCGCACCAAAGATTTCGACAATATCACTATCAACCGATATAACGATTCAATAGGCAATGCACTGAATTATGAGAAGAATACCGTCCATCAAAAGAATCAATCAAAAGCATTACTGGAAAAAGAAAGGTTTCAGATGGACATTGAGAGACAGCACACACAAATTGTCCTGTTAATAACGCTGTTCATATTAGTGGTATGCGGTGGAGCCGTGACCTTCTACATCCACAACCGCCGCAATAAGCTTATCGAAACGGAGGAACGCATCGAAGCTTTGAAACGATTGCTGAACGATGCGACAAAGAATGAAAAGGAAGGAACGGAAGACGAGCATTTCTTCAAGAAGATATTGCTCCAACAATTGGGCATCATCCGAATGGTAGCCGCACAGCCCACCACACAGAATCAGGAAATGCTCCGGCGCGTATCCGGCATCAGCAATAAGGAGATTCCAACCGAAAGCCTGCTGGTGTGGAAAGACTTGTATCCGTTGATAGATAAAATGTACAATGGATTTTACAGCTTGATGAACCGGAAATACGGAGAAATACTCAGTGATAAGGAACAACAATTATGCTGTCTGCTTTGCGCTGAGTTCTCCACAAAGGAAATCAGTGTGGTGACACAACAGAGCATCCCTACTATCTACCAGCGAAAGACCAATATACGCAAGAAACTCAATATGGACGAGAAAGAGGATATTATAGAATTCATCAGAAAATAGCATAATTCGCGCTGGAACGGCAAGAAACAGGTGTCGCACTTGACCTTATAAACCACATATAGAACAGGAAACCGTTGATATAGACTTACGCTAATTACATTCATTGATTTTCAACACTTTACGCATTCAATATATAAAGAATTAATATACCGATATAGAGTGTTTGAGACGCATTTTGCCCCTAATTTTGCATCAAACAAAAACAAAATGCGTTATGAAAACAATACGTTTCAAGAGCCTTATGGCAAGAGAGCAAAAGAGTGGTTTCGTCAATCTGATCCATTGCCTGATTTTCGTGATGATAACATTAGGACTCTATATCTTAATGTTTATGTTTGAAAACAACAGCAGCTCACCTATCACTTACGGAAGTACATTTTCCTTCCTGTTTATCATATTGCTGGCCATTGCTCCCTGCCTGTTTACCAACGCAGAAGGCTGCACATCGGAAGAGAACGACCCGTTTTACTCTGTCAAATACATTATCGTCATACCTGCCATGTGCTTCTTGTCGGTATTGGTCCTTAATTTTATCCTTTCCATCTTTACCGGAAAGGGGGGAGCTGCATTCACCGAACAAATAACCGAACAAATGTTCCGTTCAGACCTGATCATGATATTCCTCACTCTGCAGCCGGCCTGCTTTGCCGGAAGAATCATCTACCGTGAACATCCATTGGCAAAATCTCTCTTGCTGGGAAGCATGGCCACCCTCTGCTATTTTCTTATCATGTCTGTCATTGCCGACCGCTTTATACCCGAAGGATATTCATTCGGAGTCCGCAACCTACTGTCCTTCTCTCCGCACTATACCTTTCCTTTGGAGCGAAACGGTTTGATTACGCTGACCTTACTCAACTATCTGTTGCCCTTTGGATGGGCGGCAACAATATGGATAAAAGGTGTAAAAGCATCAAAAAAGAACCATTCCATCGAATTATAAATATGAATAACATAAAAAACAAACACCATGAAACCATTTTATTCCAACCTATTCGCAAAGAGAATCTCTTTTATCGTCTTTATCAGCTTGTGCATAACTACCCTCTGTGCACAGACTTATCAACTGACCGGATGTGTAAAGGATGAAAAGCAAACCGCCATCGAAGTGGCCAATGTCATTCTACTGCAGGCTACCGACAGCACTTATCAGAATGGAGTCATCACCGATATGAACGGTTGTTTTACCATGAATGAATCTCAGGGGGAGTATATTCTCCAACTCTCGTTATTAGGATATCAAGACCTGCTAATCTCCATCAGCCTGAACAAAGATATAAACCTGGGCGAACTGACCCTGACAGAGTCTTCTTTAGCCTTAAACGCAGTGACGGTGACCGGCAGTAAGCCCATAATTAAAAGAGAGGCAGACCGTATCATTTTCGACGCCGGAAACTCGATTGCTTCCGTGGGAGGCAATGCATTGGATCTGCTCCGTGACGTGCCGGGACTGAAAGTTGACCCAAACAGTGTATCGGTGATTGGTAAAGGAGGTGTAAAGGTGTATATCAATGACCGCGAAACGAAATTGTCCGGTGATGACCTGATTGAGTATCTGCGCAGTTATAGCGCCAATCAAATCGGTAAGGTGGAAGTAATTACCACCCCGCCTGCCCATTATGATGCCGAAGGCAATGCAGGTATTATCAATATTCGTCTCAAAGCACGTCCCAATGATTATTGGGGCGGATCGGCCTCTGCTTCTTATGCATACGGAGACAGAGAAAATCGTAACAATGGAAGCCTGAACTTGAATTACAGCCAGGGGAACGTATCAGCTTTTGCCAATGTAGGAACAAACAATGGCGACTACACTCATCTGGAAAGAAACGTGAGCCATTATCCGGTGAATGATTGGAAAAGCCGCAGCAAATATGACTATGATATGACCGGCATCTATGGACAAGGCGGCTTGGATATGGCTTTGAAAAGCCGTTGGAATGTGGGAACACAGTTTACTTACTCTCATCGCAACAACGACAGTGAAACAACTAACCGCACATTAGTCAGCCCTCTGTATACGACCGTCATCGACTCTACGCTCACATCACTTACCAACGGCGACTTCAGTGCCGACCGTGTGAATGTAAATCTCCACATGGACAAGGCTTGGGGCACAATGGGAAAGAAGATGTTGCTGGACATAGATTACCTGAACGACCGACAAAGTACTCAAAATATATTCCGTTCTCATACCCTGACTCCCGACGGAAACAAGACAAACGGCTCGGATTTCAATTATGACAACGACCAAAGGCGCAAGGTAGATGTAATTTCTTCTGCCCTCGACTTTATTCTGCCTTGCGACGGATATAATATAAATGCCGGTGCCAAAGCCGCTTACACCCATACCCGTAACCGCATTGCATACGATAACTCTACCGTCGAGCAATTGCAGAATGATTATTTCCAATATAAAGAACAAATCTATGCACTCTATGCCGACTACAGCCGCAGAATGAACCAACAGTTTACTTTCAAGCTCGGCCTCAGAATGGAACATACACGCACCGAAGGAATCTCAGAAAGTGAAAACCGCACGGACAAACATTCTTATACACGCCTGTTCCCTACTGCCTATTTCCTTTATACGCCCGACGAAAAAAATGCCATCAGTTTAAGTTTCTCCAACCGCCTGTCGCGCCCGGCACACAACACGGTGAATCCGTTCACCATGTACCAAAACAGCCATCTCCGCGCCAAAGGTAAGGAAGACTTAAAGCCGAGCTATTCTTATAACACGGAACTGAGCTACACGCTGAAAAATAATTTCAATATCAACGCTTATTACAGTTACAATACGGATGTTATCTCACAAATCATGACGCTGGACTCATTGACCAACATTACCTCCGCCCTTTGGGAGAACTTTCTCACCATTCATCAGGTAGGGATTACCAATTCCTATACGCTGCGCACAGGATGGTGGCAGGCGTACTTACAGCATGGAGTGGCTTACTCCAGAAGTACTTCCAACTCTTCGGTCACTCTTCCGGAAGCTATCGGCTGGAGCTACAACGCGGCAATCCGCAATACTTTCTACTTCAACAAGCAAAAGACATTCATCGGTTCACTGTCCGCCAACTATATATCACCCAGAAAATCAGGAGTTTACAATATGAAACAGAATTATAATGTAAGTGCCGGCATCCGTTACAGCCTGCTCAAGAACAAGTTGAACCTGAGTCTGAATGCAAGCAACCTTTTACAGAGCCGCATGAAGGGAGAGATTATTTCCAATGGAATGAAGATGAATATCAGCAACTCGTACAATTCTACCTCCGTCACAGTAGGAGCTTCGTATACTTTCGGAGCCAATATCCGAAGCAAGCAACGAAGCGGAAGTAACAGCGACATTACTAACCGATTATAACCTCTATTGCAGTGGCGCAAGAGCATTGCGCCACCACGATAGAGGTCTGCTTATACACTAAAAGACCGGAATCGTATAAACCAATCCGATGGAGAAACGCTGAGTGTCAGGACTCACTGCTCCCAAGGCTTTGGCACGTTCCGTCAAATGATGGCCTTTATAAAGCATATGGGCAAATATCAGCAATTCACGGTTACGCATCGGGAAATACTCCACACAAGCCTGAGCATTCCAAGTAGTACGATAAAGTCCTTTCTCGAAGATTCCATTTGCCTTGTAGACACTTGCCGTTTCATAAGCCCCCTTCACATACACATTCCAATTGGGATGAATGCGATAGTCAAAATTGGCAATGGTACTGAAGTACTCCGCATTCTCGGCTGTAGTAGGCGTCAACACTGCCGGCCCTTGCAAATCGCTGATAATACCTTTGCTATCCAGCCCTTCGCGGGAGTACATCAAATCAACATAGGCAACAATCGGGCCTTTTTCATACACGTTTCCCGCAGTCAGGTAATAAATATTCTTACCCTCAGCCAGTTGTCCCCATGCGGCGGCATATCTCAGTTGGAGTGCTTTATCTATAAAGAGACCGTTCCAATTCAGGGTGGTTATAATAGGAATCTTTGTCTTGTTGACTCCGGCAGGAAGCCCATAAACATAAGTATCAGCATCTTCACCGCTACGATTATTAAGCACCTGCAACACCAGCTCTTGAGTCGGCGAGAAATTGAAAGTGCCCGTAACTCCTGCCTGATAAGCGGCCACATTATCATTAAATTCACTGAACTCCCTTACCTTGATAGCGTTTACATAATATTCATAACCGCCCAGAGAGAGAAATTGCTTACCCACTGTCAGGTTGAACTTATCGGACATTTTCCAATTCATATAGGCATACTCGATGGAAGAGGAAAGGTTATCCAGTGAATGCGGATTACTGTATTTATTAAAAGACTGACGGAAATGATAAGAGAAGTCCTTCGTGAAAGAACCTAATATCTCCAAACGCACACGATTCAACTTAAAAGCTGCCTCATCCAGACTGCCGTCTGTAAAGTAAGCAGCTCCCGAAGTATAAAACTCCAGATTCATGTGTGCCGATAAGTTGGGATTACTATTAGGGAATATACGCCCCAATAAACTGCGGATGGAATCATCCGGGCTGATTAAAGGCTGCTCTTGTGCGCAAACAGAACATACAGTGCACAACAGGATACAGCATGATAAGAATGTTCTTTTCATAATGTATTTTTTAGTATTAGATTTAACAAAAAAGGCGAGTGCCGGCCTCCATCCGGCAAATCATCAGGCGGACTGAATCAAATCAGTCCCCTCTTCTCAAGCTCTTCGGCAGCTATTTCCATTTCTTTATACCACTCTTCGCCAAATTTACGAATCAATGGCTCTTTCAAGAACTTATAAACAGGCAAATTCTCTTTCTGCCCCAGCAGGACAGCAGCCTTGCAAACATCCCAACGATGATAGTTTACGGCCTTGTAAGGGCCATAATCACCAATACGTATGGGATAAAGATGGCAGGAGACAGGTTTATAGAAATCAGTCTTCCCGGCTCGATAGGCTTTCTCAATAGCACAATAGCAATACCCTTTTTCATCATAACAAGTAAAGACACAATCCTTGTGATTGACAATAGAAGTCACCAAGTCGCCCTCTTCATCGGTATAAACCACACCCTGCTTATCTATCACAGCGCGCGCCTCGGGAGACAGTTCCTCCCAAATAACCGGAAGCACCTCTTCCAACTTCTCCACTTCATCCAACTCTACCGGAGCACCGGCATCGCCTTCTATACAACATTCACCTTTGCAAACATCCAAATTGCAAAGAAACTTTTCACGAAATACATCCAGTGAGATTACTACATCATCTATTTGTACCATTGTTTATTCTACTCTTCTTTATTTTATAGGATATGTTATTATAATTAATCGTTCTTCATCTCCTCCGCACAACTGATAACTTCCCCCAAAGGCTTTCAGATAAAGCCGGTTGATGGCATGGCGAATCCCTGCCTCCTGCCGGTCCTCGCTTTCCCAAAGAAGCGGACTGTTAACCACTATCAGTTTCAGGGCGTCATCCGTTTCACGCCTTAAGGTATAGCTCACCACTTGATAGGCTTTATTTTCTTTCGGCGGCATCAGCACGGAAGACAGCAGCTGAGTAAAGCGAGATACATCCATCGAGACCGGTAAAGTATTCGTTTCCTTGTGAAAGACCACCTCCACCGTATGGTTGCTTTCCATTTCCACCATCGACTTCACATCCTTGCACAACTGCACCAAATCATACACCTGCACATTGAATTTCATCATTCCCGATTCCAAACGCGCAAGGTCAAGAATATTAAATATCAGATTGGTCAGCTTTTCGGCATTCCGCTTGATAGCTTCCGAGAAATCCTGCCGCTGTACCTCCGTCAAACCAGTCTCGCTACACAGACGGTCAGACAGGCTCACCACCAAATTAAGCGGAACACGTATCTCATTTGTTATGTTATGCAGAAAAATATCTTTCATCTTGTCGGCAGCCTGAGCCATAGCATACGCTTCGCGCATTCCCTTTTCCGATTTCATCAGTTCACGGCGGATATGCAGCAACTGTACAATGCCTGCCACCAAAAACAGAAGGAACAAAGACCCGCCGCCTACCGCAACCTGCCAGAAACGTCTGACCCCCGCCTCCTTCTCAAACAGTGCCCTCTGAATCCGATAGTTAGCCTGAACAGTTTCCTCATTCATCTTCAAGGCCACCTGATTGAGAGAGTCACGCATCAAAGCCGCAACTTTGTAAGTCTCTGCTGCCTCTTGATATCGTCCCGCCTGCATATAAGCGTCTCCCAACAACCTTCGCATCTCACTCTCATACATAGGTTGGGTACCTTTGAAAGCAGCCAGCACCAACTTATATTCAGCGAAACATTTCTCCCATTCTTTTTTCAAACTGTAATATCCCGCCCATGAAAAATGATAATTAATAATAGCCGAGGAGAATAAATCCTCACTATAAAATTTAGCAGCTTCCTCCAAATGCTCCTTTAACTCTTCTGCACTCTCTTCCGCCAAATAGACTTTGCAATACAACAGTTCTATCTCAAGCAAAACCTTTCTATAGCGTTTCCTCAAAGAATGGTTCTTCTTTATCGCCCGATTGATTATGTTGCGTTGGGTTTTCAATTCTTCCTTCATCTCAGGATATTTACCCATCAGATAATAAGAACTTGACAAATATTGCCGTACCATCAACTCATCCTGTATCGTCAAAGGCGAAGTCTGCAACGCCTTTTTATAACGTTCAATCGCTTTCTCGGTATTCCGGGCAAAGGCATTTACCTTTCCTTCCGTCACATACGACAAGAATATTCCATGGTCTGCCTCCAGACGGACGGCTTCCCGGCGCATATTCTGCGATTCTTGAATGGCATACTCCGTATTTCCCTCCGAAGCTTTAAACTGAAGAAGATAATGCCATGCCTGAAAATAGACTTCGTACTCTCCGCAACGGTAACAGGCATCCTTCAACAAGTCAAACGTCTTTTCCATCATTTCCCCATTCATCCGGAACGTATAATAACGGAAATATTCATAACGGAGCTCCGATTCGCTTTTTACATCTTTCGCCTCCGCTGCCAGCACCAATGCCGTATCAAGTAATTCCGCCGACCAATCTTTATCTATATTCTGCGTAAACACTTTGTGGAGAAACAACGTACGTGTCGTATCTGCGGGCATGGAATGATAAATACGGAAAAGGCTGTCACGCAAAGCGTTATCGTCTAAAGCATGTACAGAAACACACGCCATTATGGTGCAGATATATACAAATAAGACTCTTTTCATTGCACCACCCTTCCTTCCTGTGTTAATGGATGGGTAAACACCAGACGTGCCCCACCCATATATGCCTGATCCACCCAAATGTCTCCACCCAGCCGGTTGATAATCAATTTACAGATAGACAACCCCAACCCTGTGCCCTGCACGCCTTCATGCAATTTTTCAAAACGACCGAATATGGCTTTCTGCTTCTCCACAGGAATGCCGCATCCCGTATCCATAACCGAGAACTCGGCCCAGCCACATTCATTCACCTTTAATGCCAATGTGATGCTGCCCTCTTTAGTGAACTTTGTCGCATTCACCAACAGATTGATCAGAATTTGTTGCAGACGGCACAAATCGGTTTCGATTGTCAACATAGGGACTTCCGTTTTAAAATCAATCACGGCAGAAGTCTGCTTGATATTGCCCAGCATCCTCACCACGTTGCGGCAGAGAGCCACAACTTCATGAGAGCCCACATCAAACTTCATATTCGTAATGTCCAGACATGAGATATCCACCACATCACCTATCAAGTTAATCAGCAGATTGGAATTTAAATGAATGACATCATTGCATTGGGCCCGCGTCACCTCGTCCAGTTCCTGAGTAGTGAGTAGCTCGGAGAAACCGGCCACCGCATTCAGAGGAGTCCTGATTTCATGGCTCATATTAGAAAGGAACAGGCTTTTGTTACGGATAGACTCCTCTGCCAGTGTTTTCGCTTCTTGATATTGATTCCTAGACTTTATCAATTCCCTCCTCTCCCTTCCCAAATAAATCAAACCGCCCAAAAGCAGTGACAAAAGGAACAATAGAACTCCGAAAATCAGTTCCCACAAGCGAGTCTGCTGCCGGTTGGCCTGCCACTCCAGTTCATCAATAGAATATTTTTTCCGCATATCCTCCACCCGGTCCACAGTGCAGGTCCGGAAGAGCGAGTCACTTCTTTCTATCAGTTTACTATATTCCTTGGCAGCTTCTTCATAATCGCCTCTTTCCATCTTTTGCTCCGCATCAAGCCAGTACAGACTATCTTCACCTACCTCTTCTGCATCAAGTGGCAAGAACGACAACCCAAACAAAACAAATGCCAAAGATATCAACCGTTTCATTTTACTAATTTGTGTAACAATGACAAAGGTAACCTTTTAAAAGAAAGAATCAATATGTACATCATAAAAAAAGAGGTGTTTCAAGAAACTATATGTTCTCAAAACACCACTTCGGTTCAGAAATATTGAAAATAATTACTTAATCAAATCTTTTCCTGTCATTTCTGCCGGCTGTGACATACCCAGAATATGCAGGATAGAAGGAGCAACGTCTGCCAACACACCATTTTCCACTTTTGCATCCTTATTGGAAGTAACGTATACAAACGGAACAGGGTTCAATGAGTGAGCCGTGTTAGGAGTGCCGTCTTCATTCAATGCATGGTCGGCATTACCGTGATCGGCTATGATAATAATTTCATAATCATTGGCTTTGGCTGCTTCCACTGTATCTTTCACACATTCGTCAATCGCCTTGACAGCTTTCTCTATTGCACCATAGATACCGGTGTGACCTACCATGTCGCCGTTGGCATAGTTCACAACAATAAAATCGAACTTTTGAGTATTGATAGCTTCCACCAGTTTGTCTTTCACTTCGTAAGCGCTCATTTCCGGCTTCAGGTCGTAGGTAGCCACCTTCGGCGATGGAACCAGAATACGTTCTTCAGCATCATACGGAGTCTCACGGCCACCGTTGAAGAAGAAAGTCACGTGAGCATATTTCTCTGTTTCAGCGATATGCAACTGAGTTTTGCCGTTAGCTGCCAGATATTCGCCCAGCGTGTTCTGCACATTTTCTTTATCGAACAAGATATGTACTCCCTTGAAAGATGCATCATACGGAGTCATGCAATAGAACTGCAAGCCCGGAATAGTATGCATACCCTGTTCGGGCATATCCTGCTGAGTCAAAACAACAGTCAATTCTTTAGCACGGTCATTACGGTAATTGAAGAAGATAACCACATCACCTTCTTTAATGGTGCCGTCTACTGTAGAGTTGTTAATCGGTTTGATAAATTCATCGGTAACACCTTCATCATAAGACTCCTGCATAGCCTGAACCATGTCGGCAGCCTGTTTTCCTTTACCCTCAACCAACAAGTCGTATGCTTCTTTCACACGTTCCCAACGTTTGTCACGGTCCATAGCATAGAAACGGCCTACGATAGAGGCAATCTTTCCGGCTGACTGTTCGCAGTGCGCAGTCAGTTGTTCGATAAAACCTTTACCGCTCTTCGGGTCAGTGTCACGGCCATCCATAAAACAGTGAATAAATGTATTCTCAATACCATATTCTTTAGCGATATCGCAAAGTTTGAACAAGTGATCGAATGAACTGTGTACACCACCGTTAGAAGTCAATCCCATGAAGTGAATGTTCTTGCCGTTTTCTTTAGCATAAGAAAAAGCAGAGACAATCTCAGGATTCTTCATGATACTATTGTCAGCACAGGCACGGTTAATCTTTACCAAATCCTGGTAAACGATACGTCCGGCACCGATATTCAAGTGTCCTACTTCAGAGTTACCCATTTGTCCATCAGGCAAACCAACATTTTCACCGCTGGCCTGCAATTCAGAGTGCGGATAATTAGCCAACAGACTATCCCAATAAGGAGTAGGAGTATTAAAGATTACATCGTCTTTACCTTGGTCGCCGATACCCCAGCCATCAAGAATCATTAAAAGGGCTTTTTTGCTCATAATCTTATTTTTGTTTAAAGTTTATCCTCGCTTTTACGGGTGCAAAGGTACAAAAAAGCCCTGTCAATGAATCATGTTTCACTTATTTTTTATTGTGGAAGTTCGAAGATAAAACGCAGCCCCTCTTTGAATTCTTCATCTTTCCATAAATGAGCATTCATGCGTTCGGCAATCATCTTGCACACCAGCCAGGTCACATCATCATTGGCACCGGCAGAGGCTGCGCCGGCGGCAGATACATTTCCTGTTCCGGCTATCAAGACCGAGGCCACATTCTTCTCCGGTTCCAAACGATAAGAAACAACAATACGCCCCTCCTCCGTTATTTGGTTGATACGGTTCAGCAAATGCCCCAATACATAACTGAAATAAGTCTGGTTAGTGCGTACTGTATCATTCTCAGGATCTCCTTCCAACACATACTCTACCTTCTCGTGAGGAGCATTTCTTCTCACATCATCCACTTCACGCATACACAACGTATGTATATTGGTCCAGTCCAATGGCAAGGAACCGTCACACGTATCCAGTCGCGCTATCTCCTGTATATCATCCAATGTCCGGTTTATCTGTCCCGAATTGTCACTGATAATCTTCAGGAAAGCAACCGATTCCTTTTCTTCTACCTTATTATCTATCAGAAAATCAGAAAAGCCTTTTATGGCATTCAAAGGAGCTAATATTTCATTGCAAAGATTACGCAGAAAAGCATATTTCATTTTTTCGCTCTCTTTCAACCGTTCTCCGGCAGCAATCAATTGGTTATTCGCATCCAACAATCTCCGGTTGAGTCCTTTCGTCTTACGCAAAAAGAAAATAATATAGAAAATAGTGCAGACAGCCAATACAAAAAGGGTCAGCAATAAAAAGACTTGCATCCGGCTCTTTTGCGCTTCCAGTGCCTGCTTTTCAATAATCAGTTCATCTACTTTCTGATTAATGGCAGTCTCTCGGGCGTCATTTGCTTCCGTATAACTCTTTACCTTCTCTTTTAATTCATCATACGCCTTATATGCCAGATACGCTTCTTTATAGCGATGCAGGCTATCGCAATAGTTCACTTTTTCCAAAGCAAAAGGAAGAGCATATTCATCCTTCTTCAACTCTGCGAAATGAGCGATAAGAGAATCACATATATTCACCACTTTATCATAATTTCCGAGCGTTAAATAGTAATTATAGGAGGTGAAAAGATATTCATAAGTAGGTGTAAAACTTGCATCTTCGGGGTAGTCATGGTTCAATTTGACAAACCCTCTGTAATATTCGGCCGCCTTTTCCTTTCCCAAGATGTTCGATGAACATGCCAGCATCCCGTAAGCATTCAGGAAATGACGCTGGTTCATCAGATAACGTTTCTTTTCTTTCAGGCTTGCCTTATATTTGTTCAGCATATCCAAATAACGAAGTGCATAATTCACTCTATCCGCTTCCTGAAGACAGTTTCCACAAATCATATAAAAAGAGTTGGGGCGGAACAACATACCTATCCGCACAGGCAAATCTTCCGTCAACATCAAGACTTCATCCAAATAAACCACCACCTCTTTAGACTTCTCCACATCTCCTGTATCCGCACGCCGTCCGGCTATGACTCCCAACAAATAGTAATCGGATATCTTCTCCAGTGTGGAAGCATCCTTTTTTGTTTTCAACCTCACCAATACCTCCGTCGTCAGGCTATCCGCTTCCGCCCCATCCGTGTAATAAACCACACGAACATCCATTATGGTTTTCATAAATGCAAGCAGGTGTTCTTTATATGGACTGTCCTGCAAGCTACGTTCCGCCTCAGCTATATAATACCTCGCAGTGTCTTTGATATCTTTATTCACATAATAGGCCATAATCTCACGCAAGGCCTCTTCTTTATGATATTCGTCTTTCTTCTCCAGTGCGACCTGATAAAGTTTCTTTGCCCATTGCAAATGCTCTGCCCCACGGGTAGCATCCATAGAGTTCGTCAAAACTTCCAGATTATTCTCTTTGGCAATAACACGGTCAGACCTTTGCCCGTACTGCCCGTCGTTCAGCGCTTGTACTTGAAGAATTCCAAAGGACCATCCCAAGAACAGGATTAATAAATAGAGGTTTCTCATCACCTTTAAAGTGTTTGGTTAATTTTAATGTCGACCCAAGTGACAAAAATAACCAATTGTCACATATCATCCAACATAATCTATGATATTATTTCTGCAGAAAATAAACAGAATGATTAATCTCTGCAAAACCGTGTTGCAAAACATACCAATTCATCTTGCTGTTTATAAATAAATTACATTTCTTTGCATCGGGACAGTTCAGCACAGTTGACGTCTGAATTTAATTCTTGAATAACACATGAAGATAACCTTTGGACAACAGACAACGAAAGTGAAGCAATTGGCTGATTTAATTAGTCAAGAGATTTCCACGGGCACCTACGAATCGGACTGTGCATTGCCCTCCATCAATCAATTAAGCCGTAACTACCATGTTTCGAGAGATACGGTCTTCAAGGCTTTTATCGACTTGAAAGACCGCGGCATGATTGATTCCACTCCCGGCAAAGGGTATTATGTCACCAATAAATTAAAGAACATTCTATTACTGCTGGATGAATACTCTCAGTTCAAATATTCACTTTACAACAGTTTCATCAAGAGGCTATCAATTAATTACAAAGTGGACCTGCTCTTTCACCAATATAACGAAAGACTCTTCAACACCATTATCCGCGAATCATCGGGAAGGTATAACAAATATATCGTGATGAACTTTGACAATGAGAAGTTCTCCAGCAATCTTTATAAGATAGAGCCATCCAAACTATTGCTACTGGACTTCGGGAAGTTCGACAAAAAAGGATATTCGTATGTATGCCAAGATTTTGATGATGGATTTTATCAGGCATTGAACCGTTTGGAAAAGCAATTGGGTAAATATGAGAAACTCATCCTATTGCTTCCCCGCGAAAGCAAGCATCCCGGCAGCAGTAGCAGATATTTTATAAAATTCTGCCGTGAGAGACAACTGAAAGGAGAAATAATCGACAATACCGACGAAATAAACATAAAGAAAGGAGAAGCATATATAGTCATACGCCAGATAGATGTGGTGAATATCATTAAGAGAAGCCGCAGCGAAGGGCTAAAATGCGGAAGCGATTTCGGGCTATTGGCCTACAATGACACTCCCTCTTATGAAGTGATTGACCAAGGCATTACTTCTATAAGCATTGACTGGGAGCAAATGGGAAAGCTGGCAGCAGATTTTGTCCTGTCAGGCAAAGAAATAAAAGAATATCTGCCAACCGAAGTACACATCAGGCATTCTTTATAGCGAGAAAATAGAAGTCAAAAAACATATAATTAAAAACTTATTATCAATAATATCATGGAAAAGTATCCGAAAATCGGGATTCGTCCCACTATCGACGGCCGCCAGGGTGGTGTTCGTGAAAGTCTTGAAGAAAAGACTATGAATTTGGCAAAAGCTGTTGCCGAACTAATCTCCACTAATTTGAAGAATGGTGACGGCAGTCCTGTGGAATGTGTCATTGCCGACAGTACCATCGGACGTGTAGGCGAAAGCGCTGCCTGTGCCGAGAAATTTGAACGCGAAGGTGTAGGAGCCACCATTACTGTGACCAGTTGCTGGTGTTATGGTTCGGAAACAATGGATATGAACCCGCACTGGCCCAAAGCCGTATGGGGCTTCAACGGAACGGAACGTCCGGGAGCCGTATATCTGGCAGCAGTATTGGCGGGACATGCACAGAAAGGTCTTCCTGCATTTGGCATCTATGGACATGATGTACAAGATTTGGACGACAATACCATTCCGGCAGATGTAGCCGAAAAACTGTTGCGTTTTGCCCGCGCTGCCATGGCTGTTGCCAATATGCGTGGAAAGAGCTATCTTTCTTTCGGCAGTGTCTGCATGGGTATCGCCGGTTCTATCGTAGACCCGAACTTCTTCCAAGAATATTTGGGCATCCGCAATGAGAGCGTGGATGAAACAGAAATCCTGCGCCGCATGGAAGAGGGCATCTATGATCACGAAGAATATGCCAAAGCGATGGCATGGACTGAAAAATATTGTAAGCCCAATGAAGGCGAAGACTTTAAGAACCGCCCAGAAAAGCGCAAAACACGTGAACAGAAAGATCAGGATTGGGAATTCATTGTGAAAATGACACTCATCATGCGTGACCTGATGACCGGTAATCCTAAACTGCGTGAAATGGGATACAAAGAAGAAGCCATCGGACACAATGCCATTGCTGCCGGCTTCCAAGGACAACGCCAATGGACTGACTGGAAACCCAACGGTGACTTTACCGAAGCATTATTAAATACCACTTTCGACTGGAACGGTATCCGCGAAGCCTTTGTCTTGGCTACCGAAAATGATGCCTGCAACGGTGTTGCTATGCTATTCGGTCATTTACTGAGCGGTTGCGGCCAGATGTTCTCGGACATCCGTACTTACTGGAGCCCCGAAGCTGTAAAACGTGTCACCGGCAAGGAACTGACCGGAATGGCCCAGAATGGTATTATCCACCTCATCAATTCAGGTGCTACTACATTGGATGCCACCGGTGAAAGCCGTAATGCTGCCGGAGAGCCCTGCATGAAGCCCAATTGGGAAATGACCGAAGCGGACATGGAAGCCTGTCTGAAAGCGACAACTTGGTATCCGGCAGACCGCGACTATTTCCGTGGCGGCGGTTTCTCTTCCAACTTCCTGTCAAAAGGCGGTATGCCTGTAACCATGATGCGTCTCAACCTGGTCAAAGGCCTCGGCCCCGTATTACAGTTGGCTGAAGGATGGACAGTGGATATCGACCCGGAAATCCACAATATATTGAATATGCGTACCGACCCCACTTGGCCCACCACTTGGTTCGTTCCGCGCCTGTGCGACAAACCGGCATTCAAAGATGTATATTCAGTAATGAACAACTGGGGCGCAAACCACGGTGCCATCAGTTACGGTCACATCGGACAAGACCTTATCACACTGGCTTCTATGCTCCGCATCCCGGTATGCATGCATAATATAGAAGACGATAAGATTTTCCGTCCGGCAGCATGGAACGCTTTCGGTATGGACAAAGAAGGTTCGGACTATAGAGCTTGCACTACTTACGGGCCTATCTACAAATAACAATTACACGTGGGTGTGTCAAAACGTCGATAATGCTGTCGTTTCGTTCGTAGGGGCGAGGTTCGCTCGCCCGAAAACAGTTTGCTTTGTGCCTTCGGGCAGGCAAATCCTGCCCCTACAACTGACGATGGGATAGGTCGGTTTAGTTTTGACACACTCCGTCAATGAATACCTTATATATACTTTGAAGAAAACAAACCATGAAAGATACAGACCAACCTATTTTGCATAAAGACGGAATCAGTTATATATTGCCTTTTATACTAGTCACCTGTTGCTTTGCCTTGTGGGGATTTGCCAATGACATCACCAATCCGATGGTAAAGGCTTTCTCTAAAATTTTCCGAATGAGCGTCACTGACGGTGCCTTGGTACAAGTCGCCTTCTATGGGGGCTATTTTGCTATGGCATTTCCGGCAGCAATGTTCATTCGTAAATATTCCTATAAGGCCGGCATTCTTTTAGGACTGAGCCTTTATGCCATAGGAGCTTTCCTATTTTTCCCCGCAAAAATGACCGGCAGTTATTATCCTTTCTTATTGGCTTATTTTATTCTTACCTGCGGACTCTCATTTTTGGAAACCAGCTCCAATCCATATATCCTGTCGATGGGAACAGAAGAAACTGCCACCCGGCGACTCAATTTGGCCCAGTCTTTCAATCCGATGGGGTCTTTGCTGGGTATGTATGTAGCCATGAACTTTATTCAGGCGAAACTTAATCCGATGGATACGGCAGAACGTGCACAGCTCCCCCCGACCGAGTTTGCCGCTGTGCGTGATTCCGACCTTTCGGTATTGATAGCTCCCTATCTCACCATTGGAATCGTCATATTCGTCATGCTTTTGGTGATTCGCTTTACTAAAATGCCAAAGAACGGCGACCAGTCACACAGTATTAATTTCGGTCCCACCCTCAAACGTATTTTCTCCATCCCCCACTATCGGGAAGGAGTTGTGGCACAATTCTTCTATGTCGGTGCCCAAATCATGTGCTGGACTTTCATCATCCAATACGGCACTCATTTATTTATGTCACAAGGTATGGAAGAAAAGGCGGCAGAAGTCCTTTCTCAGGAATATAACATCATTGCAATGATTATTTTCTGTATCAGCCGTTTTGTATGTACTTTCATCTTACGTTATCTCAACCCCGGAAAACTTCTGGCTATACTTGCAGTGGCAGGATGTTTCTTCACGGCGGGTGTTATTTTCTTCCAAAATATCTGGGGGATGTATTGTCTGGTAGCAGTCTCTGCCTGCATGTCATTGATGTTCCCCACCATCTACGGTATCGCTTTGACCGGCTTGGGAGATGATGCCAAATTCGGCGCCGCCGGTTTGATTATGGCTATCCTGGGAGGCTCGGTGCTTCCGCCGTTACAGGCTAGCATTATCGATATGCAAACTCTTTGGAATATGCCGGCAGTAAACCTCTCATTTATCTTGCCGTTCATCTGCTTTGTAGTGATTGTCATTTACGGACACCGTTCTTACAAACGAGGGAAATATTAATCCTGTCACTCAGAAAATAGGTTTGTTCATCAATATTTCATATTAGCAAACCTATTTTTTTTGGGGGGAGCATGCTCTAAAGTCCGTGGCAAATAATAGGGTGTAATGCCGGCTCTCGACTTTTCCCCTGAATGGCTTATCATACAATGACTGAATCCACAAAAACCAAC
The DNA here is from genome assembly GCF_021730445.1 of Phocaeicola faecalis. Lineage (GTDB taxonomy): Bacteria > Bacteroidota > Bacteroidia > Bacteroidales > Bacteroidaceae > Phocaeicola > Phocaeicola faecalis. The sequence goes on from NZ_JADNRM010000003.1 coordinate 107,960, forward strand.
TGTATTTTTCGCCCTACAAACGAAAAATCGGTCTCTTCCTTCCTCCCTTCATTAACCGCTAAAACGCCCTGTTGATGGGGGTTCCGATAGTGAATGGACTTCTTGTCACCGTCCTTTCAGCCTCCTTTCATTCGTCAAATTTCTTCCGCCTTAACTTTTTCTATAACGCTTTCATTTACGGTAGGTGGGTGTGTCAAAACGTGGATAATGCTGTCGTTTCGTTCGTAGGGGCGAGGTTCGCTCGCCCGAAAACAGTTTGCTTTGTGTCTTCGGGCAGGCAAACCCTGCCCCTACAGCTGACGATGGAATAGGTCGGTTTAGTTTTGACACACTCCCGATAGCTTCAAGTAAACCGTTCTCAGGCAGACACACTGGTCTGCCCCTACAGAAAACGGTGGGCTAAAAAGAGGAGTACACATACAATCGCTGAAGGCAGATTATGAAGGGACTTGGAAAGCGTGGCTGAAGGGAGGATGAGGGGATGTGCTGTCATCTTTAACAGGTTGATAGCCAGCGTATATGAATCAAAATGTAAGGATGAACGGAGAAAAGGAAATGACCGACTTGGTGAGAGTAAGATACAATCTGCCCCTACAAAAACATCCCGAGCTTTTTGAAAAAGATGCCGAGCTTTTTAAAAAACATCCCGAGCTTTTTGAAAAACACCAAGGTCTTTTTGCATCATTCAGTGTGTGAGCTTCCTATTTTTCAATGTGGACGTAGGCATCAGTTCACACGTACATACGCATCGGGCTACACGTACGTACGCATCGGGCTACACGTATATACGCATAAGCCTGCACGTACGTACGCATAAACCTACATATATAATCAAAACTGTAATGACAATTGCGGGTCTTCCCCTAAAAGGTTAAATGTCATCCGATGGTAAGGAGTCGTGCCATATTCCCTGATGGCCGCACGATGTTTCTTGGTAGGATATCCCTTATTAGAACTCCAGTCATAATAAGGATACTCTTCATGCAAAGTATTCATATAGTCATCACGATACGTCTTTGCCAGAATAGAAGCTGCTGCAATAGAAAGATATTTGCCATCTCCTTTCACCACTGTGGTATGCGGTATATCCTGATACTTTTTAAAGCGATTTCCATCTATCAACAAATGTTGGGGCTTCAGTTTCAACCCATCCACAGCACGATGCATAGCCAGAAATGAAGCATTCAGAATATTTATCTCATCAATCTCTGCAGGTGTCACCACTCCCACAGCCCATGCCAAAGCCTCCTTTTCTATCACTTCACGAAGAGCATACCGCTGATGTTCTGTCAATTGCTTGGAGTCATTCAACAGCTCATTTTTAAAGTCTTTTGGCAAGATAACGGCAGCGGCATAGACCGAACCGGCCAAACATCCACGGCCGGCCTCATCGCATCCGGCTTCCACCAATTCTTTGTTTAAGTAAGGTAACAGCATACTATTGCATTTCAAATTGTCGTCTGCAAAGATACTTGTTTAAAAGAAAAAATCAGTAGACAGTCTCAAAATAAACAGTTATTTTTATATAGGAGCTAAGCTTTACTTCGACCATTCAAATTTCAATAGCCTCAACCGATATTAAAATAGATATTGCTTGTGTTTCATGTTTTTTTTCGCTTACTTGCGCTTGTAAGTTAAAATAAGAAGTTATATATGAAAAAGATTTTTTTTATTGGCATGGCCATTATAACCATTGCTGTTTCCAATTTTTTACTGACTTCTTGTTCGGATAAGGCATCTCAGCCCACTATACGTACCCTGTCGTCGGTGAAGCTTTTGTCCGATGAAAGTTTAGGTACTCCCTATCATATTTGTGTGACAGACAAATATTTAATTTTGGGAAATATGAAGAGTGATACGATTTTAGAAGTATATACACTAAACGAAAGGAAAAAAATAAATCAGTTTTTACTTCACGGAGAAGGTCCCGGAGAAATGTTGCTTTTATCCAGTATACAATACTCTAAAGCCGGTCGCTGCTTTTACTTGTCTGATGTCTTAAAGAATCTAATTTATGAAGTGTCGGAATCGGATATTGAAAAAGCACACCCCAATATAAAAGAAATCTTTCGTTTTCAACCTGAGAAGCTACCCAAAAATGCAATGATTGGTGGCTGGCAGAAATTTTTGTCAAATGGGAAAATGCTGGCATCCGGTGCTGCTCCAGAAGGAATGTTAGCCTATTTTAATCAGCAAATGACAGAGTTTTCTTATTATGAGGCTTATCCTGATAAAGAAAAAGTAAACAGTGAACTTACAGACAGAGCTAATATTCAGTTGTATGCTTCGTGTAGCGCAGTATCTCCAGATGCTGAAAAATTGGCGGTGGCTTGTTATGGTGCCGATGTGATAGGATTTGCGCGATTGGATGGGAATGGTTTGAAGACTAAATTTGTCAAAGCTCAATACCCTAATGATATTTATGTGGAACATTTTGATTCGGAGAATGTACAGGCTGCTTTCACAAAAGAATCTTTGCGGCACTACGCTTGGGTTACTGCATCTGATAAAAAGGTTTATGCTTTATATAGTGGAAAAAAAGAAAGAGACTGTGCTCGGGGATTGATGCGTGGTAATGAGGTGAGATGTTATGACTGGGATGGGAATCTATTGGAAAAAATAAAGTTAGATTGTGAGGTATTGCAGATAGCTATCTCGCCTGACAATCAATATCTCTTTGCTGTAAGCGAGTCTCCGGGAACAGGTTATAGTATTTTAAAATATGAGCTATAAATTATTATTGTTCAAAAAATTAAATAAGCTATTATGAAAACACTCAAATTCATTCTATTCACTATCCTATTGGCAGTGGCTCCGCTGACAAAGGTTTATGCACAATGCGACAATCCCTTGAAATGGACTTTATCACGCACCTGGAGCAATGGCTTCAAAGCATTGCCCGATGTCTGTACCAATCTGAAGGAATTCCAAGCACAGTACAACAAAAATCAGGCACAATGGGATGCCATGTTCAAATGGCTGGCAGGCCATGATTTGCAAACCATACCTGCCGGAAGACATCCGATAGAAGGAACCTCGCTGGTTGTATCCGTTGAAGACAGCAAAAATGACCCACTGGAGAAACGAGGCTCAGAATCACATTACCATCATATAGATTTCCAATATGTGGTGAAGGGCACGGAACGCTTCGGGTTGCTGGACCATGCCAGCTCTTACCCTAACCGTGCTTATACACCCGACTTTATAAGCTATGACTTCGATGTGGATAAAACAACTTTTATAGACTCCACACCCGGACGTTTCTTCTTGTTTTTCCCTTGTGACTGGCACATTGCAAAAATTGCGACAGACAGCGGTTCGCAAGATATCAGGGTCATTGTGGTGAAACTGGACTATATACAATAAAGCCCGGCTATAAAATATGTCTTCTCCAAAGACAGACAAGAGCCTATCTTGCTTGCAAAATAGGCTCTTCTTTTACAGAAAAGGACGTATCTTTGCAGCAAAACGATAAAAGATATGTTTACTATTATAGGAATTATGTTTGCCGGGATGTTGCTCGGCTTTCTGCTACGCAAACAACGACTATCGTGGATACACAAAGTCATTACTGTTTTTATTTGGCTACTGCTTTTCCTGCTGGGAATAGATGTGGGAGGTAATCAAGAGATTATCAACGGATTACATACTATCGGTTTGGAAGCTATCACCCTCACCTTGGCAGCCGTACTGGGTAGCGTCACTGCTGCCTGGGCATTATGGTATATGGTATATAAAAGAAACGGGAGGACCGAAGCATGAAAGGAAGTCTGATTATCATCTCTTTTTTTGTTATCGGCACGCTATGCGGGGCTTATCATCTGATTCCATACGACTTTACGCAAAGCAATTTAAGTTATTATGCCCTATGCGCATTAATGTTCAGCGTGGGCATCAGCGTGGGAAATGACCCGCAGACACTCCGCAATTTCCGTTCACTCAATCCACGCCTTATATTTCTGCCCATCATGACCATTTTAGGCACATTAGCAGGATGCGCGGTTATCAGTTTATTCCTCTCCCACCGTTCTTTGTCGGATTGTCTGGCTGTCGGCTCCGGCTTCGGTTACTATTCATTGTCAAGCATCTTCATAACCGAATATAAAGGAGCGGAATTAGGAACTATTGCCTTACTGTCCAATATATCGCGTGAGATTATTACACTGCTGTTTGCACCTTTGCTTGTAAGATGGTTTGGAAATCTTGCCCCCATATCATCCGGTGGAGCAACTACTATGGATACAACCCTGCCTATTATCACAAGGACAGCGGGGGAAAGTTTTGTGGTCGTTTCTATTTTCCATGGGTTTGTGGTAGATTTTAGCGTACCGTTTCTAGTCACTTTATTTTGTTCGTTTCCGTAAGTTTTATCATTCGCCGGATAAACAAACCCAATCGGAGTTATCAATCAACATTCTTCAGGCACGGATTACACGGAAACACGGAAAAGAAATAAATTCATCCGTGTAAATCCATGAAATCCGTGCCTGAAGAATCGAAGAAGCAGAGGGTCAAAACATTTTGCTGACACGTTCGATGCCGGCAGCCAAAGCTTCTATCTCCTCTTTCGTATTATAAAGTCCGAAAGAAGCACGCACTGTCCCTTCTATACCCAAACGAATCATCAACGGTTGCGCACAATGATGTCCGGTACGGACAGCAATGCCCAATCGGTCGAGCAAGGTTCCCATATCCAAATGATGAATATTCCCTACCAGAAAAGAAACGACACCACTTTTGTGTTCCGCCTCACCAAAGATACGCATCCCTTCTATCTCTTTCAAACGTTTCATGGCATACACAGTCAATTCGTGCTCATAGGCAGCAATGTTGTCCATTCCGACAGCCGATACATAATCAAGCGCTTTTGCCAATGCCGTGGTGCCGATATAATCGGGTGTTCCGGCTTCAAACTTAAAAGGAAGTTCATTGAAAGTGGTTTTCTCGAAACTGACACTCTGTATCATTTCCCCTCCCCCCTGATAAGGCGGAAGTTTATCCAACCATTCCTCTTTTCCATAAAGTACACCTACCCCCGTAGGTCCATATATCTTATGCCCGCTAAATGCAAAAAAGTCTGCATCCAAGTCCTGCACGTCCACTTTCATGTGAGGTACGCTCTGTGCACCGTCTATCAGGACAGGGACACCGTGACCGTGAGCCGTTGCAATCATCTCCTTCACCGGATTTACAGTTCCGAGTACATTGCTGACATGCACCAGGCTCACTAATTTTGTACGTTCAGAAAAGAGTTTCTCATACTCATCTATAAGCAGTTCACCCTTATCATTCATCGGAATAACCTTCAGCACAATACCTCTTTTCTCGGCCTGCAATTGCCAAGGAACGATATTGCTATGGTGTTCCATGGTAGAAACAATCACCTCGTCACCTTCCTTCATCTGACTTTCGGCAAAGGAAGAGGCCAACAGATTGATACTTTCAGTAGTCCCCCGTGTAAACACGATTTCATTCGAACTGCGTGCATTGATAAACTTACGAACAGTTTCGCGTGAGGCTTCGTGCAACTCGGTCGCCTGCTGGGAAAGAAAGTGCACACCGCGATGAACATTGGCATTGACCGAATAATATTCGTCGGTAATGGCTTCTACAACACAACGCGGTTTCTGTGTGGTTGCCCCATTGTCCAAATAGATAAGCGGCTTACCATATACTTCCCTGCTCAATATCGGAAAGTCTTCCCTTATTTTCTGTATATCGTACATAGTTATCCTTTCTATTTACACATAGCGCAACCCTGGCACTTGTTCAGTTCGCCACGGAAGCGTTTTTCCACCAACAGGTGCAGGCGGTCTTTCAATGCCTCCAGACGGATGGTGTCAATCACTTCATTCACGAATGCAAACATCAACAACAGCCGGGCCTCATGAAGACTGATACCGCGCTGCTGCATATAGAATAATGCATTTTCATCCAACTGTCCTACAGTGGCTCCATGTGAACATTTCACATCATCTGCATAAATCTCCAGTTGAGGCTGAGTGTACATGTGTGCATCACGCGTAGCGCAAAGATTGCGGTTGGTCTGTTGGGAATTGGTATGTTGTGCTCCCGGACGTACCAATACCTTTCCTGCAAAAGCACCGACTGCCTGGTCATCCAATACATATTTAAACAGTTCGTTGCTGGTGCAGTCACTCACTTTATGGTCAATAAAAGTATGGTTATCCACCTGTTCGTTCTTATCAGCAATGGCCATGCCGCAAAGATTGATTTCGGCCCCCCGGCCCGACAATGTCACTTCCGTTGTATTGCGGGTAGTACCGTTGTGCAAAGTCATGCCGTTCAGTAAGACATTACTGTTGGCTTCCTGATTCACATAAAGGTTACTGAAACGCACACTGCTGGTATGGGTTTCTTCAAGTTCGTATAAATCGAAGACCGCATTCTCGCCGATATGAGCTTCAATCACCTGCGTAGAAAGGAAGTTCACATTATCCATTGCATGGTCGCAGACAAGCAGGCGGGCTTGTGCCCCATCTTCCAGCACAATCAGAATACGGCGGTTCACCATAAAATTGACATCTGCACGAAGAATATTCACCAACTGAATCGGCTTGTCTATGACTACTCCCTTGGGAACATACAACATAAAACCATCCTGCGCAAAGGTTGTATTAAAGGCAGTAATACCGTCCTTGGCTGTATCGGCCAGTTTACCATAATACTTCTTTACCAACTCAGGATGTTGTTCGGACAATTCTTTCAGGCTACCCAACAGTACGCCTTCCGGCAATTGTGATTTGGTCAATGATTTATTATAGAAAGCATCATTCACTACAAAGTAAAGAGAAGTGCTCATATTAGGCACATCACACTTAAACACTTCGTATGGATTCACCGGTATATCAAGTCGGTTCAGGTTCAAGCCATAATCAGGCTCAAACAACTTACTTGCATCGATGTATTTATACTTCTCCTGCTTGCGAGTAGGGAATCCCAATCGTTCAAAATCAGCAAATGCCTGTGCACGGGGAGCATTCAACACCTCGGCACTATGCTTGCATATCATTGCTTCGCATTGGGAAAAGAGGTCAATATATTGTTGTTCTGCTCTCATAATTATTCTCCTAATTCAGCTTTAATCCAATCGTAACCACGCTTTTCCAATTCCAATGCCAGTTCCGGACCGGCAGTTTTCACAATACGGCCTTTATAAAGCACATGAACGATATCCGGTTTGATATAGTCCAGCAGACGTTGGTAATGAGTAATCACGATACAACTGGTTTCGGGAGTTTTCAACTTGTTCACACCTTCCGCTACGATACGCAAAGCATCAATATCCAGACCTGAATCTGTCTCGTCCAAAATACTTAACTTCGGTTCAAGCATTGCCATCTGGAATATCTCGTTACGCTTTTTCTCTCCACCCGAGAAGCCCTCATTCACCGAGCGATTGGCCAGCTTATTATCCAACTCGACAACTGCACGCTTCTCGCGCATCAACTTTAAGAACTCGCTGGCAGTCAAAGGCGTCAAACCTTCATACTTCCGTTTTTCGTTCACCGCAGCACGCATGAAGTTCACCATGCTCACACCGGGGATTTCTACCGGATATTGGAACGAAAGGAACAAACCTTCATGGCTACGGTCTTCAGGACTCAACGCCAACAAGTCTTTTCCTTCAAATGTAACCGAACCTTTCGTCACCTCGAAAGCCGGATTACCTACCAATACAGACGAAAGGGTACTCTTGCCGGAACCATTCGGCCCCATGATAGCATGAACCTCACCCTTCTTTATATTCAAATCAATACCTTTCAATATCTCTTTGCCATTGACACTGGCATGCAAATCTTTTATCTCTAACATAATCCTTTATCTTTTTATTTATCCTACGCTTCCTTCCAATGAAATAGCCAACAGCTTTTGAGCCTCCACAGCAAACTCCATCGGAAGTTTATTGATAACTTCTTTAGCATAACCGTTCACAATCAGCCCGATGGCATCTTCTGTCGGAATGCCGCGCTGATTACAATAGAACAACTGGTCTTCACTGATTTTGCTGGTCGTTGCTTCGTGCTCCACCACAGCCGTTTCATTGTGAATATCCATGTAAGGGAAAGTATGTGCACCGCAATGGCTGCCCAGCAGCAGAGAGTCGCACTGACTGTAATTACGTGCATTCTCGGCTTTCTCGGCCACACGCACCAATCCACGATACGAATTCTGGCTTTTGCCTGCACTGATGCCTTTACTCACAATCGTAGAACGTGTATTTTTACCCAGATGAATCATCTTGGTACCGGTATCGGCCTGCTGGTAGTTATTGGTGACAGCAACAGAATAGAATTCCGCCGTAGAATTATCTCCACTCAGGATACAACTCGGATACTTCCACGTAATGGCCGAACCCGTTTCCACCTGTGTCCAACTCAATTTGCTGTCCACCCCTTTACAATGTCCGCGCTTAGTCACGAAGTTATAAATACCTCCTTTACCTTCGGCATCCCCCGGATACCAGTTTTGGACAGTAGAATATTTCACTTCGGCACGATCGTGCACCACAATCTCCACAATAGCGGCATGCAACTGGTTTTCATCACGCTGAGGAGCCGTACATCCTTCCAGATATGACACATAACTATCATCATCCGCCACAATCAATGTACGTTCAAACTGTCCGGTATTTGCCGCATTGATACGGAAATAAGTAGAAAGCTCCATAGGGCAGCGCACTCCTTTCGGAATATACACAAAAGAGCCATCGCTAAATACAGCCGAATTTAGTGCGGCAAAGAAGTTATCACGATAGCCCACCACCGAGCCCATATATTTCTGTACCAAATCAGGATGTTCCTTCACTGCCTCACTGAATGAGCAGAAAATAATGCCTTTCTCCAACAACGTTTCGCGAAAAGTAGTCTTTACCGATACAGAGTCCATGACCGCATCTACCGCCATACCACTCAGTTGACGCTGTTCGTGCAGAGGAATACCTAATTTATTAAAGGTCTTAATCAGTTCCGGGTCTACTTCATCCAAGCTCTTGGGACCTTCCTTCTTCTTGGTCGGGTCGGCATAATAAGAAATAGCCTGATAATCTATTTCGGGAATCATGAGGTGCGCCCATGTAGGCATCTCCATTGTAAGCCAATGGCGGTATGCTTTCAATCGGAATTCCAACAGCCATTCCGGTTCCTCTTTCTTGGCAGAAATCAACCGAATGACATCCTCATTCAACCCCTTCTCTATAATGTCTGTGTGAACATCCGTAGTGAAGCCATATTTATACTTCTCCTGCGTCAGCTCTTTCACATATTTATTGGGTTCTTCTTGCATATCTTATATTTCTATTAATTGTTCTGTTACATTTTTGAATACCGGGAAAAAGATGCCGGACAAGTCTCTCATTGAATAATATAACACCGACTCCTGCTTCTTTGTTGCATCTATCATCTCATCTTTCGGGTCAATATATTCCAATACATGGATGGCTAACCCTATCAGTATCATATATTTCAAAGCCCCTAATCCACTTCCCAACCAACGATTCAACCATCCCAAACGGACAGCGTCCAAAGCCTTCGTCAGAAGAGAGGCAACCAATGCAAACCCCAACGGCACTGCCACCCAAATAAGAACAAATGCCAATATCTGGGCAATAGTAGTTGATGTTCCCAAGACAGGGGCAAGCTTTTCGGCAACGGTAGCAAATAGAGCCCGCGCCACCAGAAGCCCTGCTATCAACCCGACAATAGAGGCCAGCTGCTTCACAAACCCTTTCATCAGGCCCTGTAGCACTCCGACACCTATCACCACCAATATAATAATATCTATTGTCGTCATCTTTATGATATAAAAAAGGCACGGATTACACGGAGATACACGGTTTTATAAATACCATCCGTGAAATCCGTGTAATCCGTGCCTGATAAAACTATTATAGAGTCTGTTTAACTTCTACTTCTTCGTAAGTTTCAATGATATCTTCAACCTTAATATCATTGCAGTTTGTCAAACTGATACCACACTCAAAGTTAGTACCGACTTCCTTCACATCATCCTTGAAACGCTTCAGTGCGTTGATAGTACCTGTAAATACCACAATACCATCACGAATCAAACGAGCCTTATCCGAACGTTTCACTTTACCGGTCTTCACCATCGCACCGGCAACAATACCGACCTTGCTGATGTTGAACACTTCACGCACTTCGATAGTAGCAGTTACCTGTTCCTTCAATGTAGGAGCCAACATACCTTCCATCGCAGCCTTCACTTCCTCGATAGCGTCATAGATAACAGAATATTTACGGATATCGACGCCATCCTGTTCTGCCATCTTAGCGGCAGCACTTGAAGGACGCACCTGGAAGCCAACAATAATTGCATTCGAAGCAGCAGCCAAAGTAACATCAGACTCAGAAATCTGACCCACACCTTTGTGGATTACGTTAACCTGCACCTGCTCGGTAGACAATTTAATCAAGGAGTCGCTCAATGCTTCCACAGAACCGTCCACGTCACCCTTAACGATGATGTTCAATTCATGGAAATCACCCAACGCCAGACGGCGTCCGACTTCATCCAGTGTCAACATCTTCTGAGTACGCAAGCCCTGTTCACGTTGCAACTGCTCACGCTTATTGGCTATTTCACGAGCTTCCTGTTCGGTATCAATCACATGGAAAGTATCACCGGCAGCAGGAGCACCATTCAGACCCAGAATCAACACCGGTTCAGAAGGACCTGCCTCCTTGATACGCTGGTTGCGTTCGTTGAACATTGCTTTCACCTTACCGTATGAAGTACCTGCCAACACGATATCTCCCATACGGAGTGTACCGTTCGACACAAGGATGGTAGCTACATAACCACGCCCCTTATCCAATGTTGACTCAATAATAGAACCGGTAGCCTTACGGTCGGGGTTAGCCTTCAAGTCAAGCATTTCGGCTTCCAACAATACCTTTTCCAGCAACTCGTGTACACCTGTACCTTTCTTTGCCGAGATATCTTGTGACTGATATTTACCTCCCCATTCTTCTACAAGAAAGTTCATAGCAGCCAATTCTTCCTTAATCTTATCAGGGTTGGCATGCGGCTTATCTACCTTATTAATAGCAAACACGATAGGTACACCGGCAGCCATAGCATGATTAATCGCTTCTTTGGTTTGTGGCATCACATTATCATCAGCAGCTACAATAATAATAGCGATATCCGTTACTTTCGCACCACGGGCACGCATCGCAGTAAATGCTTCATGACCCGGCGTATCAAGAAAAGTGATACGGCGTCCGTCTTCCAACTTCACATTGTACGCACCGATATGCTGGGTAATACCACCCGCTTCACCTGCAATTACATTTGCCTTACGAACATAGTCCAGCAATGAAGTCTTACCATGGTCTACGTGACCCATCACAGTAACAATCGGAGCGCGCGGTTGCAAATCTTCTTCTGCATCTTCCTCTTCGGTAATGGCCTGTGCCACTTCTGCACTGACATATTCAGTTTTATATCCAAACTCTTCAGCAACAAGATTAATCGTTTCAGCATCCAAACGCTGATTGATGGAAACCATAATACCGATGCTCATACAAGTAGCGATAACCTTAGTGACAGGAACATCCATCATACTTGCCAGTTCGTTGGCTGTAACAAACTCGGTAATCTTCAATACCTTGCTTTCTTCCTGTTCCATTTCTTCCAGTTCCAACTGGCGGTTCATCACGTTTTCACGTTTCTCCTTACGATACTTAGAGGCCTTGCTCTTCGTCTTGTTAGTCAGGCGAGCCAAAGTTTCTTTTACCTGCTTAGCTACATCCTCATCGCTGACTTCCGTTTTGACAACCGGCTTCTTAAAGCGGTCTTTATTAAATTTTCCGCCTCCACTCTGGTTATTGTTCGGTCTGTTATTTCCACCACCTTTACCGGAATTGTTATTATCCCTGCGCTGATTATTATTACTATTATTGTTATTCGTACCACCGGCAGCATTAATATCTACCCGTTCTTTGTTAATACGATTACGTTTCTTCTTCTTGCCATCATCGGTTGCACTTCCTGCTCCCGGTTTAGCAATTTTATCGTCACTCTTTCTTATCTCCTTGATAATAGCATCTTTCATCTGCTTACGCTGTTCCTGACGCTGTTTATCCTTCTCTTCTCTCTCTTTCCGCCTTTCCTCTTTCGATTTCTTCTTCGGACGAGTAGACTGGTTCAATGCATCCAGGTCAATCTGACCTACTACATTAATCTTTGATTTAAATTCAGTAGGACGAATTTTAAATACATCGTCTTCTTCTTTTTCCTGAACGGGTGCTGCGGGTGCTTCTTTTTCCATTTCTATCACCTGGGGTTTCTTCTGTTCTTCCGCTTTTTGTTGAACTTCGGGTTCTTTCTTTTCTTCTTGTTGGACAGGGGCAGGCTTCGGTTGCGGAGCAGGCTCTTGTATCTTCTCTTCTACCACTACCGGTTCTTGAGGAGCTTCAACTTTCTGTTCTTCAACCTTCACAGGCTCTTCCTTCTTGGGTGCCGGCTGCTCAGTCTTCACAGAGACCGGTTGTTCGGCTGCCTTAGGAGCAGGGCGTTTGTTCAAGCTGTCCAAATCTATTTTGCCCACTTGCTTGAATTTTGGGCGTACATCTTCAGGGATAACAGTTTTCACGACTTCCTCTTTTTTAGGTTTTTCAAAACCGTCAATAGAGATTGAAGCCTTGTTACGATCCTTATTCTGTCTTTCCTGAATAAATTTCTCAGACTCTATTTTCAAATTCTTATCTGTGCTGAACTCTTTCACAAGTACAGCATATTGTTCTTCGGTAATTTTCGCATTAGGGCTGGCCTCAATGGTGTAGCCCTTCTTTTGCAAGAATTCAACTACCGTCGTTATTCCTACATTTAAATCTCTTGTTACTTTGTTCAGTCTAATCGTCATACTCGTTTTTTAATTATTAACTACGAGCCGGTGCCGAAGATTACTCTTCAAATTCAGCTCTTAAAATTCTCAACACGTCATCTACCGTGTCTTCTTCGAGGTCCGCTTTTTCAATCAACATTTCACGCGGGGCATTGATTACAGCTTTAGCCGTATCCAATCCGATACCTTTAATGGCATTGATAACCCATTCATCAATTTCATCCTTGAACTCATCCAAGTAGATATCTTCGTCCATCGCGTTTTCATCCAGTTCGCGGTACACATCAATCGTATATTCGGTAAGCATACTGGCGAGCTTAATATTCATACCGCCCTTACCGATTGCCAAAGATACTTCTTCCGGTTTCAGATAGACTTCAGCTTTCTTGTCTTCTTCGTGCAACACGATTGAAGAAATTTTGGCCGGACTCAAGGCACGCTGAATGAACAACTGAATGTTAGAAGTATAGTTAATCACGTCAATGTTCTCGTTACGCAACTCGCGCACGATTCCATGAATACGTGAACCCTTCACACCAACACAAGCACCTACCGGGTCAATACGGTCATCGTAAGACTCAACTGCAATTTTTGCACGTTCGCCCGGAATGCGCGCGATTTTCTTAATGGTAATCAATCCGTCATTAATTTCGGGGACTTCCATTTCGAACAGGCGCTGCAAGAACACAGGTGAGGTACGGCTCAGGATAATTTTCGGATTATTGTTTTTATTGTCCACACGAGCCACTACAGCGCGGGCTGTTTCGCCCTTACGGTAGAAATCGCTCGGGATTTGTTCAGTTTTGGGGAGTAACAGCTCATTGCCTTCATCATCAAGCAACAAGATTTCTTTCTTCCAAATCTGATAAACTTCCGCACTGATTACAGTACCTACCCTATCAATATATTTGTTGTATAAACTATCTTTTTCCAGTTCCAGAATCTTCGACGCCAATGTCTGACGCAGATTCAGGATGGCGCGTCGGCCAAACTTGGCAAAGATTACTTCATCAGTCACTTCCTCACCCACCTCATACGAAGCATCTATCTTCTGAGCTTCCGTCAGTGAGATTTGCATATTCGGATTAGTCAAGTCCTCATCTGCAACAACTTCACGGTTACGCCATATTTCGAAATCGCCCTTATCCGGGTTCACGATAACGTCGTAATTTTCATCAGTGCCAAACATTTTCGCGATTACACTACGGAAAGACTCTTCGAGTACACTTACCATAGTTGTTCTATCAATATTCTTTAATTCCTTAAATTCCGAAAATGTATCAATCAAGCTGATTGTTTCTTCTTTTTTGGCCATAATTATTTAAAACTAATTAAGTATTTAGTGTATTTTATCTCATCATACGAAAAAGTAACATCTTCTTCCACCAGTTTGGGACGCTTTGCTCCTTCCGGTTTCACTTTTCTCTCAATAGTTACAGTAAAGTTATCTTCGTTAGCCTCCTTCAACACACCTTCCAGCTTCTTACCGGTCTTAGTCAGCACTTCAACGTCCTTACCAATGTGTATCAGGTATTGTTGTAACACCTTAAAAGGTTGTCCGATACCAGCCGAGCCTACTTCCAACTCATAGTCTTCCTCCTCACGGTCTAGCTTAGACTCAATGTAGCGGCTGAGTTCCACACAATCGTCAATCCATACCCCTTCGGCATGGTCAATTTCTACTACAATTTTGTCATCCGGGTTCACTGTGACGTCTACTAAAAAGTAATCTTTACCTTCCAACCATTCGTCAACAATCCGGGTTACTACATTCTTATCTATCATTTATTAGTTATTAAGAACAAAAAAAGGGCTTAATCAAGCCCCACCATTCATCCATTTCGCTGCAAAGATACAAATTATCTATCAGTGCCACAAAATATTCTATTAAAAAATTGTAGTTTTGCAGAAACTTATAACACTATGGGTAAAAACAGTTTAAATACCAACAAACAATTCATGATAGGCAATGGCATACTTGCCTTCGGAGTCTTGGCTGTAGTCATTATCTTCCTTTATATGTCTTTCCGTTTCAAGCGGGATGCAAATAAGGTCGTCACTTACGAAGGCGTGTACAACATCGAGGTAAGTAAAGACTTTGCCGGTGACAGCATCGCAATATATGTAAATGACAGCCTACTGATGGACCGCACCATGCCCGATGCCAGCCTAAAACTGGAAATCAATCGGTTTGCAGAAGGAAATGTCCTAATGGTGGTGGACAACAAAACGGATAAAACCACCCCTTTCAATCTTAATCCAAAGGGAAGCAAAGTGATTGTCAAAAAGGATGGAGACGTGATTTATATACTTGAAAAAGAAGCGGATACAGCCCAATAAAGAGCCGGAATGACAAAGAAGGAGATGTGTCAACAGTTATGTTTATGATTGGAACTTTGACACATCTCCTTCATTACTAATGATACTCTTCAAGGCTGCTATATTTACCCCTAACAAGAAAAGTACCTATTCGATTTCTTGATACAATGTACTTTTAACATTGAATAATCATTTATTTATCAAATTTCTTTTCAGTACTTGTCTCTTCACTCTGTTTTTATCACTTCTGCAGTTTCAACTTACGCGAAGCCTCCAAATTCCCCGAAACAGCCTTCAACACAAGCGTCTGAGAATCGGCCGTCGCAACAAGAAACGAAGCAACACCAGCTTCAGCTTTTATTGTAGCCGGACCGCGCACCTCGCCGCCTTGTAATACTTCCAGCCTTACTTCACGATTGTTCTCTCCAAAACAATCGGTACCATGCAAATCCTTCAAGTTGACATAAACAATCAGCAAGTCACAACACGAGGCAGGCACACCGCTTTCAAAATAAGTGATATCCATCGCCTCAACTGCACCCGGTGTGCGGACAACATGTTCGGCCACAGCTTTTCCATCCTTATATCCTATCGCTTTTAATTCACCCTGCTCCCACTTGACATTGAAGAACGTAAAGGGAGGAAAGTCGATATTCACAGCATTTCCGCCATCAGGACGCGATACATACTTTGCAGTAGACGGTTTGTTGTCAGGACGCTGACGTGCCACTACTCGCCCGTTTAACAACAGTTGCACTTCATCTACATTACCATATACTTGCAATGTATCCGAAGAATCTTCCAGCCAATGGCTGTTGATAAAAACTTCGTATGCCATAGGTCCGGCAGGTGTAAAACTTCCTTTTTTTACCTGCGTACGGAAATAAAGCAGACCGAATTTAGGCAAACGGAACACATCAGCCAAACCACTGTAACAGATATTGTCGCAACATCCCCGATTATAGTCATACATACTCCACACTGCGCCACCAATCGTCCAAGGATAATAAGCACGATAACGGTTATGACTCCACTGGGCATTCCAAGCGTTTTGCGTCATTGCATGGTCACCGTCTCCACGAGTCACTCGAGTCGTGCTATAATGTCCACCAAATTCATAATCATAATATTCACGGATAAAGCCCGGTTTTCGGGTTGTATTGGGACGATTATATCCTTCCTCCCAATCATTATAGCATACATCGAAACCATCATATCCATAAGTATCGCCCGATGTATAACATTGGTCACCGGGAAATTCCTCATGAGCAGTCTGCACCGCTTGATCTTTCCAGTTTTTGGGAGGCCATGATTCATTAAGGGTTGTTTCCCACATAATGATAGAGGGATGGTTACGGTCACGGCGTATCAAATCACGAATATCCTTGTATGTATGATCAATGAACCCCTGTGCCTTATTGAAGAATTGCCATCCGGGAATCGGTTCAATAACCAGCAAACCCAACTCACCACAAGCCTCCAGCACAGATGGGTCTTGCGGATAATGCCCCAAACGCACCGTATTAAAACCATTGTTACGTATCTGATACATATCGCGGTATTGCGCTTGGTCGGAAATGGCATTCCCCACATAAGGATACTCTTGATGCCGGTTGCTTCCTTCCAGTATCAGAGGCTTGCCATTAATGACAAACCCTTTCTCGCGCGTCATTTCAATACGGCGTATTCCGATACGCGTATTCTCACAATCGGTAACTTCCCGACCGTCCATCACCTCGGTACGCAATACATAGAGAGCAGGCGAGTCGGGATACCATAATTTAGGATTGTTCACTGCAAACTGCTGCGTATGATGCAGCGTAGTGCCGGCAGCCAAGACAAGCGGACTTTCCACCGAAGCCACTTTCTTGCCACATCCTCCTTTCTTCTTGCTCCATTCATAAAGAGTATGCCGTATAGTCAGATGTTTTTGTATTCCGGTTTTATTACTTACCTGTGTTTTCACCTTTACCTCAGCTTCCTGCTCCGATACCCGGGGATAAGTGACAAAGACTCCTCCTCCGGCCACTTCGTCCGCCATAATAGGATGAGTAATATGCACAGGCTGTTTTACGATGAGATTCACATCGCGATACAATCCTCCGTAGTAACAGAAATCAAGCGTCTCCAAAGGTTTGCCGGGAGGTATGAGCGGATTGTTCCGATTATCCAAACGCACCAATATTTCATTGGCGCGGTCGGCATGAAGCATTCCGGTAACATCCGCCACAAACGGAGTATAACCACCGGAATGCTGTGTCAAGTGTTGTCCGTTCACCCATACGTCTGCCAGATGCATCGCTCCTTCAAATTCCAGCCAAAGTTGCTTATCTATTTCTTTTCTACTGATATTTAACTGCTTACGATAATAGCATATCCCTTGCCACTGATGAAGTACAACAAGCGGTTCCACAAAAGGAGTATGTGGCAAATTGACCTGCTCCCATTTTCCCATCGAAAGCTGATTGAGTTCCAGTTCCAAAGTGTCCGGATGTACTGCCAAAGCCTGATTTTGTGCCTCTACATGTTGGATATTGAATTGTGAACTCCAATCAGAACCTTGATTCTTTATTTCAGTCAATTGTTGTTCCTTCTTCAAACGTTGGAACTCCCAATCAGCATTGATTTTTATGCTTTGTGCGCCAAGCGGTAAAGCAAACAATAAAACGAATGCGAAAGATGCAATATTCTTTTTGTTCATATATATTTATATTAAGATGCCTTCCCAAAAATTAAAGCAATATTCAATTGAACAAAGTTAAATAGTTTCCCGCTTATTAAATATAGATTCATTAAAAAAAATGGTAAGTGGAGATTTACTAGTGAATAGTCTTTCAATAAACAAAACAGATTGATTTATAAACAGAGAGAGCATAGTGTCCTATCAAACACTACACTCTCACATTCTATCATTTAGCCAAGTAAGTTTTTCCAAACAAGATATTTCCCTGTTTATCAACTACTTGTATTTTTAAGCCATCCTTAGCAATCTTACCTTTTAAAGCTGTTACACTCTCATTTACCAAAACTGGAAAATGAACTTTTTCCGATGGTTCATAATAATAATACCCCGGCTTGTTAATATGATAATGCCCTGATATCATTACATCTATTTTACCTCTATTCAAAATAGGTATAAACTTCTCTAATACTTCAGTTGGACCATGCCATATATCACCCTGCCAATCTACCGGAGGCATATGACCGATTACAATTTTATAAGGAGCTTGTTTAAAGTCATCAGATTCTATGACTTGTTCCAACCATTTAGCTTGTTCTGTCCGATAATTATCATAATCAGTTATCCCACTATATTCAATATCAGAGTCCGGTTTATCTTCACCTGTATCAAGAAAGATAAAAAAAGCAGGCCCCTGACGCAGAGTAAAATATAAATGCGGTTCTTTTACTGAAAAATAATTTTGGAAAGAAGTTGCAAAAACCCCTCTCGTTTCATGGTTACCACGAGCATAATACATTGGCTTTTCTTGAGCAAATAATTCTATTGACTTATTCATAAAGCTATCAAATACTTGTTCTTCACTCTTGGATTGAGAAACCATATCCCCATTATAAATAACCATATCACTCTCTGTATAATTTGCAGCATTCAATAATTCAGAAATATCATTTGTCCGACCATGAATATCATTTAGAACAGTAAAAGATATCTCTTTCTTATTACGGTTATTCGTAGTAAAGCATAACGGTTTCTTACTCCAAACATCTGTTGCAGCTATTCTTCCATAGATAACTTCTACTCCTTGGTGATCTAATATTTCCTGAGAATAAACCCTATAACGATAAGTTGTGCCAGGCTTTAAGTCTGAGATTTTTACGCTATGAATCAGACTTGTATTTTTCACTCCATTCTTAGAATCAAAATACCTACTTCTCTCCTTTTGATAAAAATTAGATCCATCATCTGGAGCCAGTTCTACCCAACCTATTGAAGGTTTATTAGACACCCAAACAATCGTAGTTTCCGTTTCTTTCAGATTCTGCAAATACGGACCATATTTAATCTCTACACGTTCTTGAGCAAATACTACCACCGCTCCAAAGCATATCAAAAGAATGCTTATCAAAAAGCGCTTGATTTTTTCCATTTCATTCATATTTAATATCTAAATCTTCATCTCGGTTTTAATAGCCTTCATTCTGTTTTAGGTTGGGATTCCGATCTAATTCCGTTTGTGTAAAAGGTAAGTATCGGTTATATGGCTCATACTTAAGTTGTTCCAGTTTACGGAACTTCTCATTCTCCGCTGTCGGTAATTCTACTACTGCCCTACGAGTAGGATCTGTTTCTTTCATATCCACTGTACCTGAAATACGATACAATGTCTGATTCATAATTGTTTCGGCCAAAGGCTTTCCTGTTGTATCCTTCCAGCGAAGCAAGTCTGCCCTACGTAAACCTTCTCCTGCCAACTCGATACAACGCTCCCTACGTACCAACTCCCGCAATTTATCTTGAGTATTATACTTGTTTCGATCCACTACAATATGCCCTCTCGTTGTTCTCAATTCATCTAATATATCAAAAACTTCTTCTGTATTCTCATTCTTTTCTACATTAATTTCCGCTATGGTCAACAAAACCTCGGCATAACGAAATAAAATAGGGCAAATAGCAGCATTACTTAATGAAGGAGAAAACTGAGTTGTTGGAAGAATATATTTGGCCCAAAGTAATCCTGTATGTGAAGCATTAGTAGCCGCATCCATAAAATCAGCATTTGCACTTTCACCTATTTTTTTATCTAATGTATTAAAAATGCGCTTCACCCCTGCAGGCGATGTAAAATCCATACCCGGATAAATCACGGTCTTATACAAACGTGGATCACGGTTATAAAATGGATGAACAGGATCATACCCCGAACCTTTTTCATCAATAGTTTGTCCATTGTTCATTTCATACATATCTACAAAGTTCTGGGTAGGCACCCAAGAGGCCCATCCTCCATCTTGATTATTAAACATACGCACTGCATTATCGAAAGCATAAGTATCCTTTACATGTTGCATTGCACATATAATTTCATCAGAATCAACACCAGCTTCGCTGAACATTGTCAAGAAATCAGGGTCCAACTTATATAAATCTAAGTTCTGTATATCACGAGCAGCCTTCATAGCCTGATCTAGATCTCCCCAATACAAAGAAGCCCGCATTTTAATAGCTAAAGCAGTACCTTTAGCTATCCGACCTCGTTCTTCTGGCCTTTTATTCAAATCGGCTATGGCCACATCAAGTTCATCATAGACAAACTTCTTAACGTCATCTTCCGAACTTCTAGGTAACTGTGCGTCTTCCGCAAGTTCAGGAAGACCAGTTATTAATGGAATACCTCCATACCAAAAATTCATCTGAAAATAACGCCAGGCTCTAATCGTACGAACCTGCGCTACCAAATCTTTCTTTTTAGCTTCATCTGCAAAAAGCACTTGTCCTGCATTCTCCAAAACGAGATTACAACGGCGAATGGTTGTATAGCTATAATATCCTACAGTAGAAGTCGATGATGAAGAGCCGTTTGACACATTCTTATAAGAACTAGACCCAGTAAAACTATAGGATATGTCCGACATACAATCGGCAAAAAAAATGTCACTGGAACCTGTTGCCGGATTATTCCAATTTTCGTAGCAAGCCGTAACTGCATTTATTACATCAGCTTCTGTTTTCCAAAATGTTGCCGGAGATAATTGATCATTGGGAATCGTATCAAAGAAATCATTACATGCAGATAATCCTCCACATAAACAAACAGATACAATCAAATACTTTATCGTTTTCATAATATAATTCATTTTTAGATTAGAAAGTCAAATTAACACCCACTGAATGAGTTGCAATCTGTGGATAATGAGAGCCTCTTCCTGATGGAGCTTCAGGATCAACATCAACAGGGAGACTGTCAAAACAAAACAGGTTTTCACCTGAATAGTATACTTTTGCATTAGAAATGCCTAACCCTTTTAACCAATTTTTAGGAAGTGTATATCCAAACTGCACATTCTTTATACGTAAATAATTAGCAGACTGCATCCAAAAGCTGGAATAATTAGAAGGGTCACTAGCAGATTTTCCACCTAATGCCACACGTGGGAAGGAACCATCAGGGTTTTCTGGTGACCAAGCATCTAACCATATAGTAGAAGGATGAGAATCATCACCATAAAATTCGCCAAACACTTCGCTAGTAAAGTAACGTTCTACTCCAGTAGCCCCTTGTAATAATACAGACAAATCGAAATTCTTCCAAGAAGTATTCAAATTCAATCCAAATGTAACCTTAGGCTGTTCTGCTCCTCCAACACGACGGTCATCTGCCGTCAGCTTTCCATTACCATCTGTATCTTTATAGCGAATATCTCCAGCTTTAAAAGCCTTTCCAAAGGGATTCCCATAAGTTTTTGTAAACTGATCAGCTTCTTCCTGACTTTGAAAAATACCGTCTGCCACATATCCATAAAAAGAATTATACGCTTCTCCTACCCGATTGATATAGTAGCTTGAAATCTTATCTCCTCCAACTCCCAGATCTAAAACTTCATTATGATTAAATGCTACATTTCCAGATGCATTAAAACGCCAATCTCCCCATTGTTTATGAAACGATGCTGTAACTTCAACTCCTCGATTTTCCATTTTCCCTACGTTATCTTTATAAGCCCCTAATCCAAAGGTAGCAGGAACAAGTACATCCATTATAATACCATCAGTCACACGGCTATAATATTCAATCGAGAAATCCAAGCAGGAAAATATACTAGTTTCAACAGCAATTCCCCAGTTAGTTGTAGTCTCCCAAGAAATAGACTCAATCTTTTGACTCGTTTGAGTTACTCCTGTATTGGTTATGCCACCAAATGGATACTTAGATCCTATACTATAAGTCACCATCCAAGGATAAAAGTCCTCCAAAGCATCTTGATTTCCTAACTTTCCCCAAGAGCCACGTATTTTTAACGACTGCAACCAATCTTGTGTGCCTTCCATAAAAGACTCTTCTGAAATCCTCCAAGCAGCAGAAACTGATGGGAAATATCCCCAACGGTTACTTTTGCTAAAACGAGAAGAGGCATCCGCACGGAAATTAGCTTCGAACAAATATTTTCCAGCATAATCATAATTTATCCTGCCAAAATAAGACATCATAGCCAACTCCCGAGTAAATCCAGAATTTTTCTGAGTAGCAACAGCACCTGCATTAATATCCGTCAAGTCGTTAGTAGGAAAACTTTCACGAGAAGCCCTTACCTCATCTTTGTTATATTTCTCTATATGATATCCTAATAACCCTTTTATGCTATGCTTTCCAAATGTATGATCATAATTAGCCAATAAATCGAAGTTATAACGATTCCATTGATAAATTCGTTTATCAACAGAGTTAGGTCCATGATATTTATTAGCATTATACTGAATGTCTTTCACATAATCTTTATAATCCTGAATATTAGAAACATAAGATCCTTGTGCTGTCAATTTTAAATCTGGAAGAATATCATAATCCAAAGCCAAAGTTCCTGTGAAATTCTGATTCTTACGAGTAACAACCTGATCTAAATCTAACCACGCAATTGGATTACCATCTCCAATAGTTCCATATGTTCCATCTGCATTTTTATACGGAATCCAAGGAGCAATACGATTAGACTGACGAATTATCTGATCTGACCCCCCTCCTACATAAGAGTTGGTTGGATCATCATAGTCATTATGTATATATGCCATATTCGCTTTCAGGTCCAACTTATCGCTCATTTTCACATCCAAATTCATACGGAAATTAAACTGTTCCCTGTTACTATTAACCATAATACCATTCTGATGCTGATACCCAATAGAAGTCATGTATTTTACATTGTCAGCTCCGCCAGAAAGATTTACATTATGCTTATGCATAAATCCATTTCCTTGAAAAGCCAAATCCTGCCAATCCGTATCAGGATGTCCATAAGGATCTGTCCCATTACGAAACAATTGAATATCTTCCTCTGTAAATCGCGGAGATTTTCCATCCGATTCTAAGGCTTTATTATATAAGGTAGCTGCATCTGCCGAACTTACCCGATCAATCATACCTGTAGCCTTTTGCCAACCAAAACTTCCACTATAAGCAATTGTCGGCTTTCCACTTTTACCTCTTTTTGTTGTTATCAAAATTACACCATTAGCTGCTTTTGACCCATAAATAGCTGCAGATGCAGCATCTTTTAATACAGAAATAGATTCAATATCATTGGGATCTATAGAATTCATCGTACCAGTTTCGATACCATCTACCAAAATATAGGGGTCTGAATTATTCAGGGTTCCTGTACCTCTCACCCTAATTGTACCAGCATCTTGTCCCGGACGTCCTTGTCCTGAAGTAATGGTCATTCCCGGAACTGCCCCTTGAATAGCCGCCGTCACATTTGTAACAGGTCGTTCTGTCAATGCTTCACTGCCAACAGTAGCCACAGATCCTGTCAAATTCAATTTTTTCTGAGAGCCATAACCTACCACTACCACTTCTTCCAATGTCTGTGTATCTTCTTTCAAGACTATTCTAAAGGAGTCTTTCCCTTTTGTAGCAACATTTTGCGTCAAATAGCCAATATACGTAACTAGCAATTCTCCATTGGTGTCTATCTCAAGACTAAACTGTCCGTCAATATCTGTAATTACACCATTCGTTTTTACATTCTTTTCAACTACATTTGCTCCGATGATAGGTTCGCCGACAGCATCCGTTACGACACCTGTCACCTTTTTCTTCTTTGAAGGAGTAGCTATTTGTTTTTTCTCTATCAGATAAATTTTATTGTTCTTTATTTCATAAGCCACTTTTGTACCGGTCAATAACTTACCCAAGGCTTCCTCTAAATTACAATCCTTTACCTGGATAGAAACTAATCGGTTGACATCCACTACCTGGTCACTAAATACCAGTGCCATTCCTGTCTGACTCTTTATAGAAGACAAGACTTTCTCTATTTTCTCATTCTTGAAATTTAAAGAAACTTTTTGTGACCACCCAGAGGCTGTAAAGCCAAATAAGAGAATACCCAACAGCAGTAACTTTTTCATTTTGTTTTTTGAGTTCATTTCATACACAGTATTAAATTATTATTTCATTATTACAAAAGGCCTTTCTGCATAGGCTAACACATCATCAAAAAATAGGTATGAGTCAAAATTCTCTTTTTTTCTTTAAAATCGCAAAAAGCCCATTCATAGTAAAAACGACAATCGGTGATACCTCTGTTTTACCTTATTCATTATAATAAGTATAGAACAAAAATATCACCGACTGATTTTATAATAACAACTTTATTCCTTTTCGGTTATCTCAAATATGCCTTTTCCAGTTTCGTTGAAAGAGATATGCGATACTGCTTCCAAATCATTTAAGACATCCACTACATTTACTTTATTAGTGGATAAAGTAAACCTATGATCCAGCAATGACGAATCAGGTACAATAAAATGTACATCGTACTGTCGTTCCAATACCTTGACTATCTCTTTCAAAGGGGTCAAATAGAAGTTCAAACCTTTGGAGCGCCATGAGGTTATCTGTTCCATATTCTCAGGACGAGAAATTTGACAAACACCCGACCGACGGTTATACTCGGCACTTTCCCCCGGATGCAATGGATACTCCTTACCTTTGGTATCTTTCAGCAGCACGCCCCCTTCATCCAGTGTCACCCACAGATTCGATTCTGCCGTATAAGCCTTAACATTAAATTTTGTGCCGGTCACCTTTACATTAATATCTCCCAAATCGACTACAAACGGACAATCCTTCTCTTTGGCCACCTCAAAATATCCTTCTCCCCACAACTCCACTGTGCGAGTGAATATACCAAACTTTTTGGGATACTTCAGCCGGGTATCCGAGTTTAATTGAACAATCGTTCCGTCTTGCAACACGACACGCATCTGCTCACCACAGGGTACGACCAATTCTGCATATTCGGTCTCAGAAAAAAGGCCAACCTTATCTGCCAAAAAACAAACTGAACCGCAAAGAAATATAAAGGGAATCAATACAGCGGCAGCCCACCAACGACGATAGGAATTAACCCGACGCCGGGATTTTATTTGTTGCAGGAAACGCTGCTTCATCTTTTCCTCCGGTATGGCATGAGGTACCCAATTCTCTACCTCACCCTCCGTCAAGGACAACATTTCCCCATCCATTCGTTTCGATAAATAATCATGTCCCTCTTCGGTGGCAAACCACTCCGAAACCTGTCTCGCATCTTCTGCAGATGCCTTATTATTCAGAACTTTATCTATTACAGCATCATCTATTTTCATCTTTTTGCCTGTTTTTCGCTAATTAATAAAACACTTCACCCCGATAAAGGTATGAGTCTGTCTTTAATAAAAAAAATAAAACCATACTACATAAAGCAACATTATCAGCGGTTCAATGGCATTGCGCAACAATTTAATCGCCTGTGTATAATGTGATTTTACAGTAGGAACGGTTATCTGCATCATGTCTGCTATCTCTTGATTAGAAAGTCCTTTTCCAATCTTCAGCTGACATATCTTTCTTTTTTGAGGAGGAAGCTCGTTTATTGCCGACCACAAATGCCCCTTCAACTCTTTGCTCTCAAGTTCTTTCAGGAAACCTTCATCCACTTCTTCACCTTGCTGGGCTATCTCATAGTGCTTTTCAAACACAATCTGCCTGTGCCGCAATTCATTTAAAATATAATTTTTAAGAATAGTAAACAGCAGGCTCCTGATACCGGACTGGAATTCAAAAGAATCGCGCTGTCCCCATAATTTCATAAAAGTATACTGAACAGCATCTTCAGCTTCTTCACCGGACTTAAAATACCGATAAGCCAATGCATACAACAGCCGATTGTACCGTTCAAAGACAATGGTAAAGGCGGCCTCGTCTCCCCGGCGGAGTCTGGCATATAACTTTTCATCAAAATCTATAAATTGATTCATCACGGAATAGTTTCAATTAAAGGTTAAGGCAACATTCGATGGAGCAAAGTTAGATAAATTTCCGCTTATTAAATATAGATTTTCTTAAAAGATTCCGATGCACTCCAAAAAGACTAAAGTGTTTTCCGAAAAGACTTTAGTCTTTTTGAAAAACACCTAATTGTTTTTTTTAAAGGCCTTGGTCTTTTAAAGACTTCCATCTTCTCAGCCAACAATAAAAGCGTTATTCAGTTTTACTCAGCAGGAAACAAGAATCAATTATCTTGCTTTCACACAACTCCTATCATAAAGTGCTGATTTAAAACTATATACCGTGAAAGAAACACCTGCTTTGTGTGAAAGGAGAAAATACTATAACTTTCCTGTCCGTGCACCCACTGATATAACAAAGCTTTCAGGACACCACCCAAATCCATACCTATAGAGTTTTTCCGATTCTATAATAATTATTGCTTATCATCTACCGGAAGCGGAGTGGAGTTGTCTTTATAGGCGGCAAAACCTTTAATCTTCACACGCTCCTGCTTGTCACTTTCCGATGCAGCATTGCTCAACTGTTGCAGATTCTCTTTGATACTGTCATGAGTAATAAAGAAATGGTCAAGCATCGCTTTCAGATATTCATCCAACGGCCCCTCTTTCGGAGTAAACAACGTGTGGCATTTCGAATGAAGTCCTACATTCTTCTCGTCTTCATCGGCAGTATAGATAGTAGTAACCAACGATTCCACATTCACCAGGTTTACTATTTCTTTCAGGTAAGGCAATGCCGGATTTTCGATGCTGATAGAAGCCCACCATGGATTCCAAATCATAATAAAGCGAGCCTCATCCTCTACAGCAATATAAAAATCATCTCCCTGATACTTAAACACGATATGCCCTTCCTCATTCGTCTCGGGTTGACAACCTATCTTCTTCAACACAGCAATAACCAACTCTTCCGTCCCGATTTCTTCCAAATCTTCTTTCGTCATGCGGTCAAGGTGATCTCTGCGCTTTTTCCGTTCGTGACGGACGCGAAGGAGCAAAAAGGTTAACGGCCATAATGCCAATGCTATAACAGCAATAAGAATAGTAAGATCGGTCATGCTTGTTCGTATTTAAAGGTTATGGTATCGAAACAAATATAAGAAATATTATCGGAAAAACACTTTATTACAGCTTAAATGTTTCCATTTCTCCCGCACGAAGTATTTTTTTCTTTGACTTGACCGTCTTTCCCTATAAAATACCGTTTCATAAATGGCTTTTCACATCCGGCATATTTATATCAAAATTCTTTCTAAAAATCAGTATTGAATTGTCGTAACTCCGCCCGCAGCAGATGCGCCCTTCCCTCGGTCATACTATCCAGCAGTTCCCAAAAACGAGGACCATGATTCATTTCTTTGGTATGCGACAACTCATGCAACAACACATAATCCATCAGATGCGAAGGCAACAGCATCAAATAACAAGAAAGGTTTATACTTCCGGCTGCCGAGCAACTGCCCCAGCGTCCTTTACTTCCGGTTATCTTCACTCGTTTGTATGACAGGCCATAGTGTTCTGCCAATGCATCAAGCAAAGGTGGCAAATATTCGGCGGCCGCTTTCTTCATCGCTCTGATAATGGCATTACGCACCAATCGCTGCACCTCCTCCTTTGTAAAGTCAACATCATGGGGACAAATGATTTTTATTCCTTCCTCCGTATTCCGCACAGAAAAACAGGTAAAATTGCCTTTTTCCAGCCATAGCCTGAAACAAGGAGCCTGAATACGGAAGTCCAAGTCTATAGGTTTCTTACATACCCTCTGCCAGTCCTGCAACAAACGTTCACGATATTGCTCTACAACTTCCATCACCTTACTGCTTAGGCTGTAAGGCGGTACCGTAACATGCAGTCCATCCGGCTTTACACGCATGGTAATGTTACGTGCCAAACGATGGGTACGCACAATAATACGGTTGAAGTCTTTGTCAGCTAATACTCTCTTTGTTGCCATATCAGCCACAAAGATATATTATTCACAAGAAAAAAAAGAGGAAATTGCAACTTTACTGTTATCCTCTTCGTCTAATAGATAGAAACCAATAAAAAAACACAGAAATATGAAACGTACATACTTTTACTTACTCGGTCTGGTTATGACTCTGACAAGCTGTGTAAACGGCATTGCTCCCAGTAAAAACAAAATAACCAAGAAATACAATGTGGAAGCATTCGATAATATTGCCAGCCAGGGTACCGTCAATATTGTATTCAAGCAAAGTAATGCCACAACTGTAGAGGCCTATGGTCCTGACAATGTCATTTCCAATCTTATTGTTACTTCGGAAGACAGTACACTGAACATCTCCATGAAGAAAGGTGTGAAGTTCCGCGGTTTGAAGGACAACAATGTCACAATCACCATTACTGCTCCCGAGCTAAGCAGCATCAGCCAACAGGGTACAGGCAATATGACCTTGAAAGATTCCATCAAAGTGGATGATATAAAAATCATTTCCAGCGGAACAGGAAATTTTAAAGCCGACGAATTGATAGCCGACAACATAAGTGTACGGTCTGACGGAATAGGCAATGTAATGCTGAAAGGAAAGGCAGAGAAGGCCAGCTATCACATCAAAGGCATTGGAAACCTAAACGCCAAAAATATGATTGTTTCGGATGTTGTCATTGAACAAAAGGGCATTGGAAATGTTTCTTGTTATGCATCAGGGAAGATAACCGTAAGTACAAACGGAATAGGAAATGTCGATTACTTTGGGAATCCTCCAACTACTGATATCAATAAATCAGGTATCGGCAACGTAAAAAGAAGATAAAGCTCATTTCATAACTCTCTCTTTACATTAGATTATCTACCAAAAAAAGGATTACTGCTCACGCGGTAATCCTTTTTACATTATTTAGTTAGTTAATTTAAAATTTGAGAGAATTGAAACTTCACAGCCTCGAATTAAAAAGTTGTTTTAATAAGCACTAACTATCTATTTATATATAAAAGCAAATGAAAATGTTATCTACTTCTTTACTCCTGTCGTTGCCTCATCTGCGGCTATCTTTGTAACCGTATCTATTGGCAACACCGGTTCATAAGCCACTTGCGGGTCATTTGCCGTATCACGGTAGTCGTCATGCATATACACCACATCACTACCATCATCCTGCATGGAACGTTGCACCACCGTTCCCATCACAAACAAGACAGCTATCATAGCAGCAGCCTTGAACAACGGCATAAAGCGCGTTCTCAAAGTGAGGCGTTGCGCTTTCACAACCGGTTTTTCCACCCGGGCCAGAACCTTGGCATCAAAGTCACTGTCCAGCCCTCTCTCCTTCTCAATCTCCTGATAAGCAAACATTGCCTTGTAACGGAGTAAATGAGCAGGAATCTCTTTCTGACGAAAGAAAGAACGCAAAATCTGTTCCTCTTCCAAAGAAGTCTCACAGTTCCAGTAGCGCTCCAATAACTGTTCAATGTACTTATAATCCATAATTTTCTATTTCAGTATATCTTTGTTTTATCTTTTGCCGACCCCGAAAAAGATTTATTTTCACCTGCTCTTCCGGTATCTGCAAAATATCTGCAATTTCTTTATAGCTCTTTCCTTCAATATCCCGCAACTGCATAATACTTCGTTGCTTTTCGGGAAGTTCGTTCAGCAGGCGGTGAATCAAACCTAATTGCTCACTCTGTGCCAACTGTTCGTAAGGGTTCAATGCATCGGGCAGTTCCTGTGTTTCGGGTGTCAATTCCATGTGCTGTGAATCTATCTTTTCACTCCGGTCTATTGCCAGATTTCTTGCTACCGTCAGGCAGTAGGCTTCGATGGATTCAAAATTCGGCCACTCATCACGTTTATTCCATACCCTAATCATCGTATCCTGCACCACATCCTCCGCTTCAGCACTGTTCAGCGTAATACGAAAAGCCAACCTGTAGAGTTTGTCTTTCAGGGGCAAAATGTCGTTTCGGAAACTGATTTCTTGCATTGCTCTGTAATAATGACGGGTGAGATGTACAAAAGTTACACTCACCCGCTTATTTTTTTGAATTATTTTTTGATTATAGTTCCACCTTCTCCTTTAATGGCTGAAGCTAAGGTAATTACCACCTGGCTCACTCCTGCATCAATGGCAGAGAAGGAGTTTTCCAGTTTAGGTATCATCCCTCCCTGAATGATACCCCGGGCTACATATTCTTTAAACTCTTCGGGAGTAATAATGGGAATGACGCTATCATCGTCATTTTCGTCACGCAATACGCCTTTCTTCTCAAAACAATAGACAAGTGTCACATCAAAGAGTGACGCCAACGCTTTTGCTGTTTCTCCGGCAATAGTATCGGCATTCGTATTCAGCATGCTTCCCTGTCCGTCATGTGTCAGAGGAGCCATGACAGGAACGATACCTTGGCGAATCAATGTGGCCAGAAAATCGGCATTCACCTTTTCCACATCACCCACATAGCCGTAATCCACATCCTTCACCGGGCGTTTCACTGAACGGATTACGTTCATATCCGCTCCGGTCAGCCCGATAGCATTCACTCCTCTAGCTTGCAGACCGGCAACGATATTCTTATTGACCAGTCCACCGTAAACCATGGTTACCACTTTCAGAGTTTCGGCATCCGTAATACGACGACCGTTCACCATTTTACTTTCAATACCCAGTCGGGCTGCCAGTTTGGTGGCAGAACGTCCCCCACCATGCACCAACAGTTTATATCCTTCGATAGCGGAAAAGTCAGCCAAAAGCCGGTTTAGCGTAGCTTCTTCCTCTACAATCTTTCCGCCTACCTTTATTATAGTCAGTTTTTCTTTCATCGTTTTATGTTATTCCAAATAAGTATATCCATAAAGGCCGGAACGATAGTTGGACAGGAATTCCTTTCCTTCTTCTACCGAGATTTTGCCTTCTTTTACAGATTTAGTCACCCAAGTTTCCAATGTGCGCACCAGTTTCTTCGGATTATACTGAACATAATCCAGCACTTCGGCCACGGTCTCGCCATCAATCACCTGGTCAATAGAATATCCTTTATCATCCACCGATACATGCACTGCATTCGTATCGCCAAACAAATTGTGCATATCTCCCAAAATTTCCTGATAAGCTCCTACCAAAAAGACACCTATATAATAAGAGTCTTTTTGCTTCAATGAGTGTACAGGCAAGTCGTGCGATACATAACGAGTAGATATAAAGTTGGCTATCTTTCCGTCAGAGTCACAAGTAATATCTTGCAAAGTAGCATTCCGGTCGGGCTTCTCGTCCAGTCTTTGGATAGGCATAATAGGGAATATCTGGTCTATCGCCCAAGAGTCCGGCAAAGATTGGAAAAGCGAAAAGTTGCAGAAATATTTATCAGCCAACAGTTTATCCAATTTACGGAATTCATCGGGAGCATGTTTTAATCCCGAAGCAATCTGATTAATCTCACGAGTCACAGACCAATAGAGACGTTCTATCTGTGCACGGGTTTTTAAATCGACAATACCATGGCTAAACAAGTCAAGCGCCTCTTCTCGAATCTGCTGTGCATCGTGCCATGCTTCCAGCATACGGCTCTGATTCAGATTATCCCATATTTCATACAACTCATGCACCAGCTCATGATCTTTTTCACTGACCTCAAACTCTTCATCCATTTCGGGTAAAGTGGCTGTTTCGAGCACTTCAAAGATGAGTACCGAATGGTGTGCCGTCAATGAACGTCCACTCTCTGTAATGATATTGGGATGCGGAATGTTATTTTTATCACTTGCATCTACCAGTGTAGAGATAGAGTCGTTTACATACTCCTGAATGGAATAATTCACACTGCTCTCACTATTGGAAGAGCGGGTACCATCATAGTCTACCCCCAAACCTCCTCCAATATCAACAAACTCAACGCTGAAGCCCATCGCATGCAATTGCACATAAAACTGTGAAGCTTCGCGTAAAGCAGTTTTTATACGACGTATCTTGGTTACTTGACTGCCGATATGGAAATGAATCAGTTTCAAACAGTCTTTCATATCTTTCTTTTCCAAAAAGTCAAGCGCTTCCAGCAACTCACTGGAAGTCAGTCCGAATTTACTGGCATCGCCGCCGCTATCCTCCCATTTTCCACTGCCCGAAGAAGCCAGTTTAATACGGATACCGATATTAGGACGTACATTGAGCTGCTTCGCCATCTTTGCAATCAAGCGTAGCTCATTCATCTTCTCTACGACCAGAAAGATACGCTTTCCCATCTTCTGTGCCAGTAGAGCCAACTCAATATAGCTCTCGTCTTTATATCCGTTGCAGATAATCAGTGAATCCGAATCCGTGTTGATGGCAATCACTGCATGCAGTTCGGGCTTGGAACCGGCTTCCAGTCCTAAATTAAACTTCTTGCCATGACTTATGATTTCTTCTACCACCGGACGCATCTGGTTCACTTTAATAGGATAGATGATAAAGTTTTCAGCTTTATAACCATACTCTTCGGATGCTTGCTTGAAACATTTCGAGATTTTTTCGATACGATTATCAAGAATATCCGGGAAACGGACCAGCATAGGTGCTGCGACATCCCGTAACTGAAGCTCGTCCACCAATTCTTTCAAATCGACTGCGACACCGTTCTTACGGGGAGTTACCACTACATGACCTTTGTCATTGATACTAAAGTACGAAGTTCCCCAACCTGTAATGTTGTAGAGTTCTTCCGAATCTTCAATACGCCATTTTCTCATTTCTTGTTCTGTGCAAAGAGTGTATACTTTTACTAAATAGATTATAACTTTTTAATCTGTTTATTTATTCAGCAGCTTTCTCAAGCTATCTACCGAAGTCTGTATCTGCGACTTGTCTTCCAACTCATCAGCCCGAAACAATAACTTCGCCTGCGAATAAAAAGGATGACGCTTCTGCAACGCTTCACAAATAAAGTTCATCAATTCTTCATCGCTCTTGTTTGCCAATAACGGACGCTGCTGCTTCGCCACTTTCAGCCGGCGAAACAATACCTCGGGCTCCACCTGAAGAAACACAGTATCCCCGCAAGCATTCATATAGTCCATATTGTCAAAAAAACAAGGAGTGCCTCCACCGGCCGAAATTACAACATCTTCAAACTCAGCCACCTCATGCAGCATCTTTTGCTCCAGTTCGCGGAAACCCTGTTCTCCGCGTTCTAAAAACAACTGCTGGACAGTTTTGTGAAAACGCTCCTCAATATACCAATCCAAGTCTATGAAAGTAAGACCCAGTTCGCGGGAAAACGCTTTACCTAAAGTCGTTTTTCCCGCACCCATATATCCTATTAAAAATATACGTGTCATTTCTTTTTCTTAGCAGCCACCCGTTTACGAGTTTCACTTTTTTCTTTCTGCAATTCTATCACCTTAAAGCAGGTCTCCAGGTTTAAATCTTTCGGCTCTACACTTTCAGGAATCTTATAGTTCTTTTTCTGATAAGCGATATAAGGTCCGTACCGACCATTCAGAATCTGCAAATCCGGTTCTTCATCAAATGTTTTAATAACCTTCTTTTCGGCAGCTTCGCGCTTGGCATTAATCATTTCAATCGCTCCTTCCAAGGTTACTTCCATCGGGTCTTCACCCTTGGGGATAGATACGAACACATTATTATGACGGACATAAGGACCAAACCGCCCCACTCCTACCGTCACTGTCTTGCCTTCATATTCACCCAAAGTTTTGGGGAGTTTGAACGAATCAAGCGCTTCTTCCAACGTAATTGTTTCTATCGAAAGACCTTTCGGCAAATGCGCAAACTTGGGTTTTTCCTCATCATCGGCTACCCCTATCTGTATCATCGGACCAAATCGACCGATTTTTACCGACACAGGTTTTCCAGTCACCGGGTCATTTCCAAGCATTCTTTCACCCACCTTATGCTCGCTCTTCGCATTCATGGTCTTGTCCACCAACGGATGAAAACCGTCATAGAAGTTCTTCATCACACTGGTCCATTCTTTCTCACCTTCCGCTACTTCATCAAACTCTTTTTCAACATTTGCGGTGAAATTATAATCCATAATTTCAGGAAAGAATGACATCAGAAAGTCATTAACCACAATACCTACATCAGTAGGCAGCAACTTAGACTTCTCATTCCCGGTCGTTTCCGTCTTGATGGTTTCGGTTATCTTATTTCCTTTCAGTTTCAATATTTCATAAGGACGTTTTACGCCTTCACTGTTTCCTTTTACCACGTAGCCACGTTGTTGGACTGTCGATATAGTAGGAGCATATGTAGACGGACGACCGATTCCCAGTTCCTCCAGCTTACGCACCAGACTGGCTTCGGTATAGCGCGGAGGACACATACTGAAACGCTGAGTAGCAGAAATTTCTTTATTTTCCAATGACTGTCCCTTGCTCAAAGGAGGCAATAAGCGGCTTTCATCCTCCTGCTCGTTATCGTCATCATAAGACTCTTTATATACACGCAAGTAACCATCAAAAATCACAACCTCGCCAATAGCAACGAAAGTTTCTTCACTATTACTGATAGAGATGGTAGCAGTGGTCTTTTCGAGTTCAGCCTCCGCCATCTGTGATGCAACAGTACGTTTCCAAATCAGTTCATACAGTTTCTGCTCTTGTGCTGTTCCTTCGATGGTCTCATTCGCCATATCCGTTGGACGGATTGCCTCGTGAGCCTCTTGTGCACCTTTTGTCTTCGTTGCAAACTGACGTGTCTTTACATATTTTTCCCCCATCAGCGACATGACCGTCGACTTGCTGGCAGCCAATGCCAAATCCGAAAGATTCACAGAGTCGGTACGCATATAAGTAATTTGTCCGCTTTCATATAAACGTTGCGCCACCATCATGGTCTGCGCAACCGTAAATCCTAACTTCCGGGCAGCCTCCTGCTGCAAAGTAGAAGTAGTAAATGGAGCTGCCGGCGACTTTTTAACCGGACGGGTTGTAATATCTTCAATCGAGAAATCCGCATCCTTACACAATTCAAGGAATGCCTGAGCCTCTTCTTTTGTCTTGAAACGTTTGCTCAATTCAGCCCTTACTTCCGTTTTATTGCCATCGGCATCAGGAGCTTCAAATATAGCAGTTACACGATAAGAAGGTTCGCTGACAAAAGCATGCACCTCACGCTCACGTTC
This sequence comes from Phocaeicola faecalis, assembly GCF_021730445.1. Taxonomy (GTDB): domain Bacteria; phylum Bacteroidota; class Bacteroidia; order Bacteroidales; family Bacteroidaceae; genus Phocaeicola; species Phocaeicola faecalis. Next base: position 143,273 of record NZ_JADNRM010000003.1, read on the forward strand.
CACAATCAACCGAACGGCAACAGACTGCACACGACCGGCAGAAAGAGCAGGTTTTACCTTCTTCCATAAAATAGGAGAAAGCTCAAAGCCCACAATTCTGTCCAAGATACGACGCGCCTGCTGAGCATTTACAAGATTCTCATCTATGTCACGCGGGGTTTCAATGGCTTTTAATATCGCAGTTTTGGTTATCTCGTGGAATACAATACGCTTTGTCCTCTTCGGATCCAATTTCAACACTTCATATAAATGCCACGAAATGGCTTCTCCCTCACGGTCCTCATCGGATGCGAGCCACACCATATCGGCTTTTTTCGCCGCAGCTTTCAACTCACTTACCAGTTTTGTCTTATCAGGAGGTATCTCATAAGTCGGTTCAAATCCCTTCTCTACATTGATACTGAAGTCCTTCTTCTTTAAATCACGGATATGCCCGTAACTGGAAAGGACTTTATAGTCTTCTCCTAAGAATTTTTCTATGGTCTTGGCTTTTGCGGGTGACTCTACAATTACAAGATTTTTTTGCATGATATAATGTATTCCATTTTAATTAAGGGCAAAAGTAGAAAAAAAGCAGAACTACACCTATATAATAAGGTATGTTTCTGCTTTTTTTTCTTAAAAAGGCTCTTTTACAGAGCCTTTTTAACTAAAATCGGAAAGTAAGGCCACCTAAAACATTCAGTTTCTCAGCAGGATAACCTCCTTCATAATAGTATTGTTTGTTTAATAGATTATTCACATCCACAAAGATAGAGATGTCTTTTAATAATGCATAGGTAGCACCCACGCTCAGATTACTGACAGGATCCACATCCTCTCCCTTACGCTTTACGTAATCATAACCCAACCGAAGTTTCAAGCCCTCCATTACCTTGGCATCAACTTTAAAGTTCAACTCCATTTCAGGCTTCATGGCAGCTATCGCATCATCGTCATGCTTGGTCGTCCAACCATAATACACACCTTTTACCGATGCATCAAAATAGTCTTTATAACCATACTTCACTTCCGCACCTCCATAACCGATTTTTCCTTTATCCTGCACAAAACCCGTATATACAAATTGTCCTGCGGGCACTAACGTACAAAACAACTCATGTTTACGTATCTGATAACCACCAAATACATTAAACCATAATCCGCTTGCAGGAGACGCCTTAAAACCCAAAGTTGCATCAAGAGGAACATACGTCGCATCGAGTTGCTGCCCTATTCCCCAATAGGGAGAGATGCGGCTTAACATACGATAATCGTTTACCTGTCTGCCTCCCTGTGCATTCAAATAAAGAATATAACTATCCGAGAAAATATACTCTGCACGAATATCCGGAGCTACATCTATGCCGCTATTATTACCTGTCACCCAGTCGACATGCGCACCGAGATGCAGTCGCCAACTGTCTTCGTCAATGGCATAATAAGGATTCAGGCCTAACGAAGTATAATTCTTCATGAAGTCATCCGAATAGAATAAGTTATCCATTTCAAACTTAATACCCACACGCTGAATATCACTCAGTTTTCCCCATACATCACCTACTGTATGAATCATTTTTTCCGTGCTGCTCTCATCGGAAATTGCCGGGTATTTCTGCTTGAAATACTGAAAGCCCGTTTGTACCGTAAATTGCAGTGGCATCATTTCATCCGTAGAAGACAGGGCGACATGGAAATCTCCCAAAGTGTGATGCTGCTTATCATTCTCACCGGAAATAGAAGAAATCGGACTCAACATATAATTAAACACACGAGAATGAAGTCCTCCTCCAAGATGCAGATCCATATTCTTGAAGCTATGTCGGTATCCTACATTAAAAGAGGAAGAATAGAAACGCGATTTCCAATCATTATCAATCGCATCTTTCAGGGTACCATTCATACCGTCCAAAGAAGCAGCGACATTCAGCCGGTCATCTTTCGTGATGTCCCATACATACCCGGCCTTAAAATCCACATTACCATAATTACCGGCGCCGGCACGCACATATCCTCGTTTCGCCTTCTCCCATTCCCATTCACGAACAATGGGAAACATCTCCTCATAATTCCAAGCAGCCACAGGGCGCAAAGCCGTGGCATACTCAATTCCCTTCTTCATTACTGCCGGTTCCTCCACCTTGGGCAATACATTTATTTTGGAAGCATCCATGACAGTAGGGTTATACTCATTTTCCACTACCACAGTGCGGTTCAGTGTACTGTCTTGCTGTGCATATACAGCCGACAGAGGCAACAAGCCCACAAATGCTATAATTGCTATTTTCTTCATAATCTTTAATTTTCAGCATTTAACTTATTCAGTCTGCTCTCTATCATTCCTGCAATATCATCATCCGCCTGATAATTCTGCCTTAATGAAAGCAAATATTGTTTGGCATCCAGGTTGCGTCCTAATTTCATATAAACATCAGATAACAACACAAAGCTACGCGCCAGCCAATAAGTATGCGGAGTGCTGACCTCAATATAATTCAAGACTTCTTTCTCGGCCTGCCCTGTCTGTCCGGCATCAAAATAAATCTGTGCTACTTTATATTTCGCTTCCGCACCATATACATTGCGAGTATCTTTTGCCAAGATTTTCAAATCCTCCATAGCCCCTTCTGCTTTTCCTGCATCCAGATAAGCCTTTGCACGATAATAATGAGCCTCATTGGATAATTCGGGAGCAATTTTCGTCTCTGCCAGCAAATCCGTTGCCGCCAGAATGACCTCTTCTCCATTGCCCGACATATATGCACTACGAAGCACACCCGTCTTTGCCAATTGCCGGCGTTCCGATGAAACAGCCTTATCTTTCAATTGCTTATAAACAGTCAATGCTTTTTCATAATCCTTTGCCGAATAAGCCATTTCAGCACTCATCATCATGGCATCTTCCGAATATTTATTATTGGGATAAGCCAAAACTTTGTCCAAATGTTCTGCCGCACTATTATAAGCCTTACGGTTATAATCTATCAATCCGACATAGTAATTGGCATTCAAGCTAAATGCACCTTCCGGGAAAGTTTGCAGATAGTGAGTAAAGCTATTGCGTGCTTCGTCTATTTCACCGCGCATATACACTCTTTCGGCAGCAACATAAGTCAACGAATCACGTTCGTTCACATCAAAATTGGCTCCACCGGGAATAGTAGAAGCAAAGTTGGCATACTCATCCACCTTGTTCAAATCAATATAAATAGATTTCAAATCCCTTTGGGCAAGACGAGCCTCCTCACTTCCCGGATAATTAGTGATTACCTGCTTGTAAGCCTGAATAGCTTCCGGATACTTATCGCCCTGATAATAGAGTAAACCGATTTCATTAGCCGCCCGACGAGCCATATTGCTTTCCGGGAATTTCTTCAGCAAAATATTGAAACGGTTAATAGCATTCGTATGATCCTCCATTTGAACAAAAGCACGGCCTTGTTCATATAAAGCATCATCCAAATATTGAGACTCGGGATAATCTGCTATCAAACGATTTAAAATTTGTATCTTTCCATTATAATCCTTCTGCAAGCCACGGACAAAAGCCTCTTGATATAAAGAATAATCACCCAAAGAAGAATCTATCTCCACAGCACGGGCATAATCCTGACGGGCCGAATCAAAACGGCGGGCATAAAAGTTACAGTCACCGATGCGATTGTAAGCATCTGCCTGTACAGCACGGTCATTGACAGTTCCACGATCAACAAAACGGGTAAACCAATTCAATGCACCATTATAATTCTTTTGCTTAAAGTCAGTATAGCCAAGATTATAAAGTGCCAATCCGTACTCCCGGTTCGTCTTATCGGGAGCAAACTCCAAGTACCGGCGTAAATCATTTCCAGCCTGAGCATAATGCTCCAACCTGTAGTTTGCCTCACCACGCCAATAATATGCATCAGCCTTAGTAGCCATATTATATTGTCCGATTGCCAAGGAACGATTAAAATATTCTATCGCCTCATGAAAATCGGCATTAGCAAACGCCTGAGTACCGAGACGGAACAGAATCTTTTGTTTCGCTTCCATGATTCGTGCACCCGGATGCTCAATCTTTGCAATAGACTTCAGCGCAGCTTCGTAGCTACGGGTATTCATATATACCTCTATCAAGTAATCATTTACCCGTTCGGCATACAGCGAGTTGGGAAATTCATTAAGGAAACGTTCGAACACCGTTACAGATTCAGCAAAAGGAGAATACGAAGTCTCATGTATACACAAAGCATAATTATAAAGAGCTTGTTCTTTCACCTGCGGATCAAATCCTGATGCAGAAGCCTGTTCAAAAGCCATTCTTGCCTGGTTGCGTTCCTTCAAGTTTAAATAGGCCAAGCCCATGTGCAAATATGCATTCTGAGATAAGGCATCGTTCACCGAAGTCGTTTCGCCCAATATGGCAGCCGCTTTTGAATAGACACCGGTATAATAATAACTCATACCCAACTCATACAGCGCTTTACGCTGCGGACGAGGCACTGCGACCTGATAACGTTCCAATGGTGCAATAGCCTCCTGATAATTATTCAGGCCGAAATAAGCCTCCCCCAAAACACGTTCCATCTGAGCCTCATCTTTATGGCCGGAATAAACCTGCAAATAATGAGCGGCCACCGAACGTGCCTGTTCATAATTACCTTTCAATAAATAAATTTCTCCTATATAATAGGGCACCAAAGATGAATATACGGCATCATCTTTCAAAGATAAAAAAGCATTTAATGCCTTGTCATACCGTTTCTCTACATAATCAATATAAGCCAAATTATAAATAGCATCCGATTGATAACGCGGGCTCACCTCTTTCAGTAAAAGGAACCATACGGAAGCATCACGCAAGTTTCCTTCCTTTAAATAAGAAGTGGCAAGGCGCATGGCGCAATCATCGCGCTCTGCATCGGGCAAGGTCTCAATATCACACGCCCTAAACATAGCTATCGCCTCCTTATATTTACCTTCTTCAAAATACACCGAAGCAATCAAAGAACGTACCCTGTCTGTATATCGTGAATCAGGGTATTTATCCAGATAAGCCTGCAACAGTTCCACGCTGTTTTTTGACTTCAAGTCATACTCTCTGCATACCCTTCGGTATTCCTTATCACCCGCCACATCATCGGGAAGGATTTGTTGGGCCATGCCTTGCAAAGCACACCCACCCATCAACGCAGCTATTAATAAAGTCCTTTTCTTCATATTCTATATCTAATATTTATATTCTTTCAAAAAACGTTTTACTCCCTCACGCACAGAATCAAGACCAAATTCCTCCGGATTTACCTTGTCAAGCGGCATCCAAAAAGAATCCGCCACATCATCCATCGCTTCAATCCGAGTCGTATCTTTCACCGTACAAAGGAAAAACTGATCTAACGTATGTACCAAAAAGCCGGAATAAAGATATGTATTGGGCAACGAAAACAGATAGACCGCTTTTTTCACTTCAAGACCCGTTTCTTCCAACACTTCACGTGCTACACCCTCTTCACCGGTTTCATACATATCTATAAACCCTCCCGAAAGGTCTAATGTTCCTTTCGCGGGTTCTTTACCCCGCCGGCAAACCAATAATTCATTTCTCTCATTCAAGATAAATGCCACTGTAGCGGCACTTGAATTAAAGTAATAGACAAAGCCACAATCCGCACAGCGTTTGGACTTCTCATTATTTACCACAAAATGTGAAGAACCACATTTGGGACAATACTTGAATAGCTCTAGTGGATGCATAATTACTCCTTTTCTTTTATAGACACCGCAAAGATAGCTTAAATGACAGATAATTCATTAATTAAATCTAAAAGAAGAAAGAGAAAACACAATTCTTAGTACATTTGTTAGCAAATACAAATGTAAATCACTCACATGGAGATTGTCATAATTATCGCACTTATTTTACTAAACGGGGTATTCGCCATGTCCGAAATAGCCTTGATTTCTGCGCGTAAAAGCAGTTTGAACAATGATGTCCGTCACGGCAGTTCCTCCGCACGTATCGCTCTTAAATTAGCCAATGACCCGGATAAGTTTTTATCGACCATACAAATCGGAATTACGCTGATTGGTATCCTCACCGGTATCTATTCCGGCGATGTATTAGCATCTGATTTCAGCAAAGTGCTGGTTTCAGCAGGCGTTCCAATCGCTTATGCACATATAATAGCACAAATTCTGATTGTCATTTTAGTGACCTATCTCACCATCATCTTTGGAGAACTTGTTCCGAAACGAATCGGTATGAGCGCATCTGCACGTGCAGCCAAGCTATTGGCACGTCCCATGTATTGGCTGTCTGTCATAGCTTCTCCTTTCGTGTGGATTCTGGCAAAAAGTACTTCACTGATTTTCAACTTGCTACATATCAACACTGCCGAAGAAAAGGTTACGGAGGAAGAAATCAAGTCCATGATTGAAGAAGGAGCCGAAAATGGCGAGGTACAAGAAGTAGAACAAGATATCGTAGACCGTGTCTTCTCGTTGGGCGACCGCAGCATCAATACCATTATGACCTATCGTAATGATATAGTGTCTATCGATATAGATATGGGAAACAAACAGATTTATGATATCGTATGCCAGCATTTATATCAGGTTTATCCGGTAACACAAGACAATACCTTGGACAATATCATAGGTGTGGTTTATCTGAAAGACCTTTTCGGTAAATTACAAGGGACGAACTTTAACCTGCGTGACGTTATTCGTCCGGCACAATACTTCCATGAAAACATGGATGTTTATAAAGTATTGGAACAAATACGCCAACACCATATTAAATACGGACTAATCTGCGACGAATTCGGTAGCCTTCAGGGAGTTATTACAATGAAAGATATATTGGAAGCATTGGTAGGGGCACTGCCCGGCGACTCTGAAGAGCCGGATATCATTCTCCGCAAAGACGGCAGTTGGCTGATAGACGGACAATGCTCTTTCTATGACTTCCTAAGTCATTTCGAAATGGAAGATTTATATCCTGAATATAACTACAATACATTGAGTGGACTTATTTTACAGCAGTTGGGACATATTCCCAAAACCGGAGAGCTTCTCCAATGGAACGATTTCCTTTTTGAAATTGTAGATATGGATGGGGCACGCATCGATAAGATATTGGTCACCCTGTCAGACAAAAACAAAGAAGATAAATAAAGGTATGCTACAAAGAGATTATATCATGCGTTTGGTTCGCCAATTTATAGAAGCACTGGAGAAATTGGTGGAAGAGAAGAAAAAAGAGGATGGCTCTGAGTTTCAACTAAAAATACAAAGTATCTATCGAGCCTATTTTAACCACAGCCACCACTTCTATTATGAGCAGGATGCAGAATATATCTTGACCGACCTGTCTCAAGACTATGAAGGGCAAGAGTTTCTGACCCGAATCGATATGTTGTCGGAGTTACTCTACCAGGATGCCCTGTTGAAAGAGCCGGACGAAAAGAAATATTTTTTATCAAAAGCGCTCTACCTAAAAGAGTATCTGGACACCCATAGTGACACCTTTTCTTTTGAGCGAAGAAACAAAATAAGTGAAATCAAGAAGTTATTAGAGATATAGACTAAAAAAATGCACTTTTTTTCAAAGAATCTATGTTTTTTCTTTCAAAATAGTAGATAAATTAAAAACTATTCCTATATTTGCTTACAGATTGACAACACTAAAATCAAAATATTATGGAGAAAATTGACAGTCTTGACAGACAGATTCTTGAAATTATATCTCAAAATGCCCGCATCCCGTTTAAAGATGTCGCGGCAGAATGTGGCGTTTCCCGTGCCGCTATTCACCAACGCGTACAAAGATTAATTGATCTGGGGGTTATTATCGGTTCGGGATATCATGTAAATCCTAAGAGTCTGGGTTACAGAACTTGTACTTACGTGGGAATCAAACTTGAAAAAGGTTCAATGTATAAAGCTGTAGTAAATGAATTAAAAAAAATTCCCGAGATAGTGGAATGTCATTTCACCACCGGTGCATACACTATGCTGACTAAAGTATACTCTCGTGACAATGAACATTTAATGGATATATTAAACTCCAGAATCCAAGAGATTCCCGGTGTGACAGCTACCGAAACAATGATATCTTTGGAACAAAGTATCAAGAAAGAAATTCCCATCCAAACCGAAAAATAATGGAATGGCTGACTGAATACCATTTAAGTGGCATTGCCATCGGCATTTGCACATTTCTGATAATCGGTCTTTTCCACCCCATTGTGGTCAAGGCTGAATATTATTGGGGAACACGCTGCTGGTGGATTTTCCTTCTTTTAGGAATAGTCGGCATCATCTGCTCAATCTTGATTAGCGACATACTTATTTCTTCACTCGCTGGCGTTTTCTCGTTTTCCTCCTTTTGGACTATAAAAGAAATCTTCGAGCAACGGGAACGCGTACTGAAAGGCTGGTTTCCGATGAACCCCAAGCGAAAACACGAGTACGAAGAAAAATAAATTTCTATTTTCCGGGCATTTCAAGTATAATGAGAAATACCCGGAAAATAATACCCTTCTTGCAAGGACAACTTATCACTATAGAGAAAAAAGATTCTCATAATGTCATTGGCGGCTACTCTATTTGCCATATTTTTCTTATTTTTGTGGACAACATCTAATATAAACTGAGGAAAAACAACATGAGATACAAATATTTATTACTCTTATTTGCACTATTGGCATTAAATACTCCCATTTTTGCTGAATATTTCAGGCATATTGGATTATCCGAAGGATTGACGCAGCCATCGGTAATGGCTATATACCAAGATCAATTGGGAAGAATGTGGTTTGGTACAAGAGAGGGAATAAATTTGTATGATGGCAAACGGATTACTTCTTTCAAAGGCTGGTGCAACGCTTCCGATGATTCATCGCCTATTTGGTTAGGAAATGAAGTCTCATCCATTGTCGAAGACAAGCAAGGGAATATTTTTTTCTTAGTCGACGATGATATTATAAAATTTGATATACAAACAGAGAAATTCAGTCGTATTACCAAAGGTAGCCGCATTCCCGTTTTAACATCACTTGAAGGAGATTTGTGGTACATGAGACGTGATTCCTTATTCAAATGCCCTGCAGGAACCACGGAACCAACCTTCATGCTGAAAACCGGAATTACCTCCCCCATTACCTGCCTGACATTGCTGCCCAATAAAATCTGCATCGGTTCGCATGACGGAATTTTCTTCTACGACCGTTCCGGCGGAAAAGAGACACATGTGCTCAGAGGAATTGACATCTACCGCATTTTTGAAAGTTCACAGAAAGAACTTTGGATTGGAACAAGAATGTATGGATTATACAGAATTAACCAAAAAGGAGAAATCAGACAGGTGCCTTTCAGTCCGGGTTCCCCCACGGGAATCAGCAGTTGGCAGATTCGTGATTTTGTGGAAGACGGTGAACATAACATATGGTTCGGGACCTTTGACGGATTACATAAATACAGCCCGAAGACAGGGCAGTATTCCCTTATCCAGATTCCCAAATATGTAGGAGGATTAAACCATCCCTCCATCTTTTCCCTTTGCAAAGATTTGCAAGGCACCATTTGGGTGGGAAGTTATTTTGGGGGAGTGAACTATTTCACTCCCAAGCAGGACAGCTTCGTGCATTACGACTATGACCAAAACGCCACCAAGAACCAGTATTATTCATATATAGGCGATATCGTAGTCGACAAGAATGAACACGTTTGGCTCAGTACAGACGGAGGAGGAATCAGTTGCACCGACAAAAACTGGAACATTATCCATCAGTTTACCGCCGGAGAAAAGAACTCAATACCTCACAATAACATAAAAAGCATATGTTACGACGAAGAAAACGCATGCCTGTATATAGGTACTTACTTAGGGGGATTGTCACGCTATGACCTGAAAACCGGACAATTCTACAATTACCTGGAAAGAAGAAAGGGAGAGCCCAACACCCCGAATGAAGTAGTCTTTCATGTAAAAATGTGGAAAGGCAAATTATATTTATCGGCACGCAACGGTGTATTCTCATTGGATACCAAAACACAACAGTTCCAAAAGCTGGATATTCCAACCGCCTATTATGAAAGCTTCGATATCGACCCGGAAGGATATTTATACCTGAGCGGGACGTTTAATCTGGTATCCATGCATTTAGACTCGATGAAGGCTTCTTATGTTCCGTTGACACAAAGAGGATACAATGCCAAGATAACCCGTATCCTGGCAACCAATAACGGTGCCTATATCAGCACGTTGGGAGGCGGACTGTTCTTTTATGACAAGAAAACTCATAAAACGACCCATTACACGGTAGAAGAGCATCAGCTTCCCAGCAACTTCTGCTATAATGTTTGCTTATCTCCCAGCGGGAATATACTGATAACCAGCGACAAAGGAGTGACAAGCTATTCTCCCGAAAAAAACAGTTTCACCACTATCAATTTGATGGAAAACTTTCCAACAGCACACATCATAAGCGGTTGTGGCATCTTTGCCTCCAACCAGAAGCGCATTTATGTAGGTGATACCAAAGGGGTAACCTCCTTTTCGGAAGAAGAGTTTCACAAAGCCAATACATTTCACCATAACCCCAGCCTCTATTTCTCGGAACTATGGATAAATAATCAACAAGTAGTGGCAGGAGATGAAACCGGAGTACTCACCAAGGCTTTTCCATATACCAAAAAACTCAAGTTAAACCATAACCAGAATAATCTGATTTTCAGCTTTGCCCTGCCCGATTATGAGCAGCAGTTATCGCAAAAGCAGTTCCAATATAAGTTGGACGGTTTCGATAAAAAATGGATTAAGACCAGCCAGACAGAAGTGCATTACACCAATCTTGATCCCGGCACTTATACATTGCGAGTGGCCGCCATTAATAACAGCAGTAATCAAAGTGGAGATATCACAGATAAAGAAATCAGTATACAACTGACCATCTCCGCTCCCTGGTATGCCACATGGTGGGCATCATTGCTCTATATCATTAGTTTCATAGGCTGCCTTTACTATTTTATATCCAGCCGCGTTGCCAAACGCACATTGGCACTTTCATTAGAGAAAGAACGCTTTGAGAAACAGCAGATAGAGCAGCTCAATCAGGAGAAACTGGTATTCTTCACCAATGTCAGCCATGAATTCCGCACCCCTCTAACACTGATAATCAGCCATATAGATATCATCTTGCAAAAATCTTCACTGAGTCCTTCTATCTATAACCAGATACTAAAAATCAGAAAGAACGCACAGCAAATGAGCAATCTGATTTCAGAGCTGCTTGAGTTCCGAAAGTTGGAACAAAACCATAAAACATTGCAGATATCCCAGCAAGACATCACCTCATTCTTGAAAGAAATTTATTTTTCATTTGTTGATTATGCCCACTTGCGTAATATCAATTATGTTTTCCAGTTATCGGAAACTCCTACACAATGCTGGTTTGACAGCCAGTTGCTTGAAAAGGTATTCTTCAATTTATTGTCCAATGCCTTCAAATATACTCAGGATAATGGAAATATTGTTATAGCCGGACGCACAACAGACAACGAAGTAGAAATCAGTATATCCGACACAGGAGCGGGTATCGCCAAGAATGATGTTTCACAAATATTCGTACGCTTCTTCCAGGCAAACAACCAGAAGCCGGGTGAATATTCATCGCCCGGCACCGGTATCGGCCTTGCTTTATCCAAAAGCATCATTGAAAAACACCATGGCACGATAACTGTCGACAGCACACTGGGCAAAGGCACTACATTCACAGTCCGGCTTCCCAGAAACGTAGATGTTTTCCGTGAAGACAAGAACATACAGCTATCCGACCCGCAACAAGAAAGCGCCATTGTACCCGGTTCTTTGGATGTTTTGCCCGAAACCGATGCATATCCAATGGAACCGGTCCATACAGAAGGGACGGGAGAGAAAGCGCACACCGTATTATTAGTGGAAGATAATGAAGAACTGCTCCAACTATTAACGGAACTATTCTCTCCATTTTACGAAGTGATTTGCGCCACCAATGGAGAAGAAGGCTTAAAACAAGTATATGAGCATAAGATAGATTTAATTATCAGTGATATTATGATGCCCAAAATGAGTGGTACGGAGATGTGTCTGCAGATTAAGAACAATATCGACTACTGCCACATACCTCTCATTTTACTTACTGCCCTTAATTCTACTGAACAGAATATTGAAGGACTGAACCGAGGTGCGGACGACTATATCACCAAGCCCTTCCATGCCCAATTATTGTTAGCACGTGCCAACAATCTGATTAGAAGCCGTTTGCTCATGCAGCATCAGTTCGATAAGAAACCGATATCCGAAATCGATTTAACCTGCATCAATCCATTGGATAAGGATATTCTGAAACGAACGGCAGAAAGCATTGAACAACATATTGATGATACGGAATATGACATTCCGGTGCTTTGCAAAGAAGTAGGTATCGGACGTTCACTCCTTTATACCAAATTTAAAGCATTGACCGGCATGACGCCTAACAACTTTATCTTGAATTACAGACTGAAACATGCCGCTACTTTATTACAGCAATATCCCGACATTCCTATCGCAGAGGTCAGTGACCGTTGCGGATTTAGCTCACCGGTATATTTCAGCCGTTGCTTTAAGAACCAATATGGATGTACTCCGCAAAACTATCGCAAGGAAAAGAAAGCGGAAAATTAACTCAAAGACTATCCGGCTCAATTTAAAGACGGAGCCTGACACAATGACATATATACGTGCAGGCTTATGCGTACGTACGTATAGCCCGATGCGTACGTACGTGTGGGCTTACGCGTATATATGTGTGGGCTGATGCCACCGTATGTATGAAGACTGACGCCTACGTGCACATTAAAAAATAGAAAGCCTACACTGAATGATGCAAAAAGACCTTGATGTTTTTAAAAAAGCTCGGTATGTTTTTTAAAAAGCTCGGCATCTTTTTCAAAAAGCTCGGGGTGTTTTTGTAGGGACAGATTGTATCTCACCCTCACCAAGTCGGTCATTCCCTCTTCTCCGTTCATCCTTACATTTTAATTATTATACACTGGCTATCAGATGGTTAAAGATGAAAGCACATCCCCTCATCCTCCCTTCAGCCGCGCTTCCGAATCCCTTCATAATCTGCCTTCAGCAATTTCCTTTTTTGCGAATGAAGGGAGGCTGAAGGGGTGGTGACGAGATGCCCATTCACTACCGGAGCCCCCATCAGCAGGGCGTTTCAACGGTTTATGAAAGGAAGAAGGAAGAAGCGGATTTCCGGTTGTAGGGAGAATAAACACAGTTGTTTTTTGTGGATTCAGCAATCAATGTGGAACTATCCGCAATCAAATGCCGGGAATTTCCTCTGAACTTTTATTTCAAGATATAATCAGTACGTGCCTGTGCAATACGAAAAGAATCAGAATATATAAAAACGGCTGAGCCCATCTGCATCCAGATAAACTCAGCCATATTCTGTCTTAGCCTATGATTTTAAACAATTAGTATTCCCATCCCGGTGTGCGTGTCAAATTCGGATTAAGCTCTATTTCGCTCTTAGGTACAGGCCATGTATACCATTGATCGCCTATCCAATCATAAACAGTACCACCTGTGCTTTCTGAACCTCCCCATGCATGTTGAGCAACTTTTTCATCAAATTTAGTCTCTTTCAATGTGCGCCAACGCATTTCGTCGAAGAAGTTAACACCCTCGTTTACAAATTCGCGGCGACGTTCATCGCGTACATAGTTGCGGGCTGTGGTTTGGTCGGAGAAGCTAGAAGCCATTGTAGGTATGCCAACACGGTCGCGCACTTCTTTTACCTTACTCATAGCACCTGACAAATCACCTTTTTCAACAAGAGCTTCAGCCCACATCAGCAATACATCGGCATAGCGGATGATAGGCTCGTCCACCGGATTCTGTTCACGACGTTGATATTCCAGGCCTTCGCCAATGAACTTACGGTGGATATATTTAAATTCAGCCTGTGCATTCATGAAGCCTGAAGCATAATAACTATCTGGCAAGTTAGGATTAGCATTAGGTTCGGCAGATGCTTGGTCAGCATAATATTTTCCAGCTACCGGCCAGCGGAAAGTATACCATGCTTCTGCAGTTGAGTTACTGTTTACACCTAAATAATCAGCATAAGGTGTTACCACATTATAAGCCAAACGAGGATCACGATGAGCGTAAGCTGTTTTCAAACGAGCCTCATTGCCTTCGGGTAAATAAATTGCCTGAATTTCTTTGGGCAACTTAGCCAATTCTGTGTCAATAGCTTTAGTCACAGTCGAATGAATTTCCTGACCATTTACATATTTATCACGAATAAAGAAAACCTTGCGGTATTTGGTGTGACCTTCTGCAGCTTCCATATCTGTTACTTTCTTCCAGTCGGACAAATAATCTTCCCAAGCGAATTTCTTTACTGTCTGTCCATCTACTTCTTCATAGAGATTTACGACCGCAGGAGTAACCTGCAAGTCTCCCCAGCACCCGCGAGAGTCTTTTGCACCTTGAGTAAATGCTGCACAATATTTTTGTATACCCGTACCATATCCAGTAGGATCTTCAATATACTGTACGCTAAGAATCATTTCTTCACAACGTTCGTTTGCAACCTTAAAAAGCTGTCTATAGTTAGGAAACAGTTTATAACCACAATCTCCTACTTTAGCAAAATCTGCAATAGCTTTATCATATTCTTTTGTTAATAAGTAGGCCTTACCACGTAGTGCATAAGCTGCACCCTTACTTACGCGTCCTTCACCTTGAATCTGATTATCCGGCAGATTAGGTTCAGCTATGGCATCACTTAAGTCTTGAATTACTTGTGCCCATACTTCCTGTTCAGAGCTTTGCCCTTTGTTACATTCAGACGGATTGACAGGCTCCGTATAAAGAGGTACACCTAGGCCACCATTACCGAAAAGAATATTCAGACGGTCATAAAAAAAGGCACGTAACACTTTACATTCAGCTACAAGACGCGCTTTTTTAGCATCATTTATAGGAGCATTCTGAATACCGGCAATAGCTGCATTCGCACGGTGTACTCCATCATACATCCATTGCCATGTTTTCAAAAAGAAACCATTGCTAGGATTTACCGATTTGGTAAATAGGTTTTGCATACCATATTCTCCCTGTCCTGCCATGCCTAATGCATCATAACCGTAGTATCCGATCATGGCATTAGCACCAATAAACTTATCTCCATGGAAGGGTCTCTGTAATGAATAATACACGCCAATAACCCCTTGGTCTACACTTTCTTCTGTGGTCCACATTGTTCCACTGGAAAGTTTATCATATGGCGCAGTGTCCAAAATGTCTGTGCAAGCCGTTGAAGTTCCCAATACAGCTGCTAATGCTAATAAATTGAATATCTTTTTCATGTTCGTTTCTATTTAATTAAAAGGTTACAGATAAACCGCCGGAGAACATTCTGGCAATCGGATATACAGCAAGTGAGCTGCCCAATTCTGGGTCTACACCGGGGAATCTGCTTGATTTGATAGTCAGCAGGTTTTCACCTGATACAAATACGCGCATATTACTGATTTTGGCAGGTGCAATCCATTTTTTAGGCAATGTATAGCCAATTTGCAGCGATTTCAACTTGAAGAATGACGTATTATACAAATAGAATGTATTTGACGGAGTCGTACCGCCAGAACTTAACAGACGTGGGTATTCGTTGTAAATGCTGGCATTGGGATCGGCAGCAGGGTCATAAGAAGAACCGATAATAGTTCCATTTTCATTTCTGATTATACCGGCATGAGACGCTTCAGAGTCATAAGAGTAAAATCTGCTCCATGCATCTCCGGGCAATGCATCGCCCACGTTGGTAATCAGCGAACCGTTGGCTCCTTTTGAATTGAGGTAATGATAACCGCCAAAGCGTCCTGACCATATCATACTGAAATCGAATCCACGCCATGCAGCAGTGATATTCAAGCCCAAAGTTACTTTCGGGGTGCTGCTCTTGCCGGTAAATTCACGGTCGTCATCGTTACCATATTTACCGTCACCGTTCACGTCATCCATAATCAAGTCACCATACCATAGATTAGAACCGTCAGAACCGATATTTTTCAAGTTATTATTGAATGTATATCCGGCAGCCATCATAGCAGCTACCCAGTCGAGGTCAGCTTTAGTGCGAATCATACCATCACGAGGACCACCTTTAGGATTTACACTGCCGTCAGCTAATTTATATGAGCCATCTCCTTTATAAGGGCGACGTAAGAAATATTCGTCTATCATATGTCCTTCTACGCGACGCGTATCTCCACCGGTAGATACATCAGCCAAGTTTGTATACCGCCATGTCGGATTACCCCAAATATCTTTAGTATCTTCATCTAATTCATATTGCAGTGCGCCTTTAAAGTCAGTTACCTTATTCTTGTTGAAGGCAAGATTGACACCAATACCATAACGGAAATCATTTATTTGGTCATTCCATCCCAAATTAAATTCAAAACCATGGTTAGTCAAGCTTGCTGTATTAGACATAGGTGCACTGATACTTCCCATTGTCTTATAAATAATAGAGTTAGTAAGAATGTCTGATGTTTTACGCAAGTAGAAGTCTGCTTCAAGAGTCAAGCGTTGATTCAGGAAAGAGGCATCCAAACCAAAGTTATAGGTGGTCACTTTTTCCCATGAAAGTGCCAGATTTTGAATAGACGATTGTATCAGACCGTTTTGTACTCTTTCATCAAATACATTATTTACTTTCTTATAAAGTGCCTGCCAGTCATAGTTGCCACCAACGGTATTTCCCAAAGAACCGTATGAAGCACGGATTTTCAAACTATTGACAGTATTCTTCAATGGTTCAAAAAAGGCTTCCTCACTGATACGCCATGCAGCAGAACCGGAAGGGAAGAAACTGCTACGATGTCCCGGAGCAAATTTTGAAGAAGCATCCGAACGGAAGCTGGCTTCAAGCAGATATTTTCCATTATAAGCGTAATTTATACGGCCAAAATAAGAGATTATTGCATTAACCGACTTGGCACTACCACCGATGGAATTCATTTCCGCTCCTGAGGTAATATCTGTAATACTCCAATCTATCAAGCCTTTCTTTTCTGCGCTAAATCCTGTGGTTTCACCGCGATATTGTTCATAACCGAAAAATGCGCCCACATCATGTTTGCCAAAAGTATTGTTATAACGTAACAACAGGTCAGCTGTATAACTGGTAGACTCATAAGCATAACGGTAAGTTGTCGCTTGGTCCAGTACCCCGATTCCTTCTTTCGGAGTATCAAAGCTTTCACGGAAACTATAACGTGGTAAATTCTGTGAATGGTGTTCATCATGACGAGAGTATTGACTCCAGTTGAATTTAGCTTCTGCAACAAGACCTTTCAATGGCAATTCTATATTGGCATACCATGTAGTATTAAGACGTGTGTAAGTATTTTGTCCACCCTGATAAGCCACCTGTTGCAGGATATTATCTTTTTGGGTTACTTCCGGATGTTCACTGGCGCCATATTTTCCATTATAAATAGGTGTCATTCCCGGCCATGCCTGAAGTAAATAGGTCATTGAAGTACTTCCCGGATCCTTAAATTCTTTTGTTCCATAAGTTTGTGTACCAAAAGTGATAATATCGGCAATCTTTGTTTCTATATTAGCACGAATATTAAAACGCTCCATACTGGTATTATCCAATGTTCCCGGATTATTCTGATAACCGAGCGACAACAGATAAGTAGTGTTTTTACTACCACCGGATACATTTACACCATATTTTTGGTAGAATGCAGGCTGGAAAAGAATTTGTGCCCAGTCTGTATTGGGATAAGCCAACCAATTAGGTATCTGCTGTCCTGTCACCGGATTGGTATAAATTCCATTAGGGTTTTTATCTGCTTCACGCCACTCCTCAATACTCTCCCAGCTATAGTCAGGAGTGTTAGCTGTAGGATTGGCATTTAATTTAGCAATATTATGCAACTCCATGAAATCAGCTGTACTTGACATCAGCTTAAAGTCAGTAATCGGCTTTTCCTGTGCAAACATTGCAGTAAGGGTTACTTTGGGGCTCTCGTCTTTCTTTCCTTTTTTAGTCGTTACCAAAATTACACCATTGGCTGCACGCGAACCATAAATAGCTGCTGCACTGGCATCCTTCAAAATAGAGATACTTTCCACATCATCCGTATTTAACGGACCCATATCAGCTTGTACTCCATCGACTAGAATCAAGGGGCTACTATTATTGAATGAGCCTTGACCACGTACCTGTATACCAATGCTCTCGTCACCAGGATTACCACTACCCTGAGTTACGCGCACACCCGGAGCGGCTCCAACCAAAGCCTGTCCAAGGTTCATTACAGGACGGTTAGCTATTTTTTCAGAATTAACCGATGATACAGAACCACTTAAGTTAACTTTCTTCTGCACACCATAACCTACGACAACAACTTCATCCAAGGTCTCAGAATCTTCTACCATTTTAATATTTAATGTTTGGGTAGTAGAAGTAATTTTCACTTCTTGCGTGTTATACCCGATATAGGATATTTGTAGAGTACAGTTTAAAGGGACGTTTAATGTGAACTCGCCATTGAAGTCTGTGATGACACCATTTGTTGTTCCTTTTTCAACTACATTGGCACCAATAATTGGCTCTCCTGTTTCATCAACAACTGTACCTTTGATTGTTTTTTGCTGCATGATNGTTTAAAGGGACGTTTAATGTGAACTCGCCATTGAAGTCTGTGATGACACCATTTGTTGTTCCTTTTTCAACTACATTGGCACCAATAATTGGCTCTCCTGTTTCATCAACAACTGTACCTTTGATTGTTTTTTGCTGCATGATACTTTGTACCATATCAGCATGAGGCGACGGAGAATTTCCGTTTGTAGCCCATACAGAACCGCTAGCAATTAAAGCTAACGACGCTCCCAACACCATTTTCTTTGGTAGAGAGCAGTAATGTTTGACATTCCTTCTCATAGAGTTTTAATTTAAAGTTAGTTTTTAAAACTCTGCAAATTTCTATTAAAATAAGTAGGAAGGCTATCTAAATTATCCAAACTAACTATAAAAATTGTCCGTGGATATTTTGTATAGGATTACTGGAATATTTTATTATGTTTAGGAATAGGCCTTAAATTATTATAAATCAGAGATATACCATTCTTTATATAAAAAGAGGCTAATTATCTTTTATATATTGGATTAATGAAGAATTACGGGCTATATGTTTCTTTAAGGTGTTGAAACTGCACTTCAATTTCCGGCAAATACTCTTCTTTGTTTCACCTTTCATTAACATACGTTTTATAATATCTTCTTTTCCGGTTAATTTATATTTAGAGTTTTTCTTGCCGGGAATTCTTCCCAAACGGCATCCTTCTGCTCTTTTTCTCGCTAATCCCTCTTTAGTTCGTTGGCTAATTAGATTTCTTTCTATTTGGGCGGAAAGCCCAAAAGCAAAAGCTAAAATTTGAGAATTTATATTATTCCCAAGCTCATATTGCTCTTTTACGGTTAAGACTGAAACTTCTTTAACCATACAAAGGTTAAGTATACTCATAATTTGCATAAGATTTCTTCCCAACCGGCTGATTTCAGAAATGATTAGAATATCTCCTTTCTTCATCTTTTTTAGTAGCGAACCAAGTTTTCGGTCTTCTGCAGCTTTAGTACCGGATACGATTTCACTAACCCATGCGTCCACAAAAAACTTTTTGTTTAGAGCAAATTTTTCTATTTCAAGTCGTTGGGTTTCTAACGTTTGTTTGTCCGTCGAAACACGAATGTAAGCGTATATCATTTTTAGTGCAAAGATAATATTTTAAACGTCCCTTTAAACAGTACTCTACAAATATCCTATATCGGATATAATATGCAAGAAGTGAAAATTANGTTGGGTTTCTAACGTTTGTTTGTCCGTCGAAACACGAATGTAAGCGTATATCATTTTTAGTGCAAAGATAATATTTTAAACGTCCCTTTAAACAGTACTCTACAAATATCCTATATCGGATATAATATGCAAGAAGTGAAAATTATTTCTACTACCCAAACATTAAATATTAAGATGGTAGAAGATACTAAGACTTTGGATGAAGTTGTAGTAGTAGGCTATGGTGTACAGAAGAAAGCCAATTTGACTGGAGCCGTTTCTTCAGTTGATTTTGAAGAGCAAGCCAAATCACGTCCTGTAACTACCGTATCTGCTGCTTTGGCTGGATTGAGTGCCGGTGTACAAGTTATGCAAAATTCCGGTCAGCCAGGTAGTGATGGTGCTACTATCCGTGTGCGTGGTGTAGGAACATTGAATGATGCTAATCCTTTGGTATTGATTGATGGTATGGAAGGATCTATGGATAATATCAATGCACAGGATATTGAAACAATATCTATTTTGAAAGATGCAGCCTCTTGTGCCATCTATGGTTCTCGTGCCGCTAATGGTGTTATCTTGATTAATACTAAACGTGGTAAAGGTCGCATCAGCGTAAACTATAGCGGTCGTTTATCATATGCAAAGCCGACAAATTTGATTGATTTTGTTAACGACTATGCGGATTATATGGATTTGATTAATGAATCATTCTATAATATCGGTCAACCTAATCACTTTAATCAATCTACAATTGATTTGTGGCGTGAAAAATCAAAAGACCCGAATGGGTTAAACGCAAATGGTGTGCCTAACTATGTGGCCTATCCAAACACGAATTGGCAGGATGAAATATTCCAAGATGGTATTATACAAGACCATAACGTTTCACTGAGTGGTGGCACTGACAATGTACGTTTCCTTACTTCGCTTGGTTATTTGGATAATCCTGGGTTGGTAGATAATACTGGTATTAAGAAATATAAACTTCGTGTAAACTTGGAAGCCGATGTCACTAAGTGGTTAACGGTAGGTACTCGTGTATATGGTGATATGCAGGACCAAGAAGCCGGAAACTTTTCGAATGCCAATAACTATTTGAGACAGACTACTCCGGGTATTTATCCCGAATGGAATGGAAGTTATGGTTATCCTGAAGCTCCCGAAGAAAGTCCTACAGCCAATGGTATTCTTCAGTTCTTGAATAACCAAAATGGTACTCGTAAAAAAACAAATGTCAACGCAACAGCTTTCAGTAAAGTAACTTTTATGAAAGGGTTAACTTGGACATTTAATTTCAACTATAAGCGCTATTGGTATGAAGCACGTACATGGACACATGCCAGTGATCAAGTAAAGTTCAGTACGGGTGAGGTTATTAAACCGGGTACTACTCCTGATTTGATGAGTACTTCTTTTAGTAATGAAGGAAATTGGTCGTATACATTAGAAAATATCTTAAACTATAATACCACTATTGCCAAAGATCATAACTTAGGAGTAATGGCAGGTTATCAAGAGTGGTATAAGTATTGGAATACTTCAAATGCCAGCTTGCAGGGTTTGATTGATGAATCTATCAATGTACCTAGCTCTGCTACTGAAATGAAAAGCATCGGTGGTACAGCCAATGACCGTGCGACTCGTTCATGGTTTGGACGTATCACTTATGACTATAAAGGACGTTATTTATTTGAAGCAAATATCCGCTATGACGGTAACAGCCGCTATGGAGCAGATCATCGTTGGGGTACTTTCCCTTCTTTCTCGGCCGGTTGGAGAATTTCTGAAGAATCTTTCATGGCAGGTACGCGTTCATGGTTGGATAACTTAAAAATCCGTGGATCATGGGGTCGTCTTGGTAATGATGGTGGCGATGATGTTGGTAACTATGAGTATCAGTCTGTTTATGGTATTACCGATTATTCATTTGGAGGAAAACAAGTCTCAGGTTTGGCAATGACCTCTTTGGCTAATTCGGCTTTAGGTTGGGAAACAACTAATAACTTGGACTTTGGTATTGATATGGCTATGTTGAACAATCGATTTACTGCTACTTTTGATATTTATAATAAGAGAACTACAGGTATTCTTACTACAAGAAGCATTCCTATCACATTGGGAGGTTTGTCTGCACCGCGTGTTAATATCGCAAAAATGGATGCTAAAGGTTTTGAAATAGATTTGGGATGGAGAGACCGTATTGGCAAGGTGGAATATTCTGTGAAGGGTAATTTCTCTTATAATATGAATAAGGTTAAGAGTTATAATGGACGTTTCACTCAAGGATGGAAGTATGAAAAAGGAAAAGATGCTAATGGCAATCCTATTTATGCATACACAGATAAGAAAGATGGAAATTTCAACTATGTTGATAAGAATGGTAACATTGTAACAAATGATGCCGATAAGATTTGGGGTAATAACGCCGGTGACGTATTCAACAATGGTAGCTCTAACAGCCCGATTGTAGAAGGACATATGAAAGGGGAATATTATATGATGGATGCATATAAGGGTAATGGTAAATATTATGATGCTGATGGTAATGTATTGCCTAATGGAGGTCCGAAAGACGGTATGATTCGTACAGAAGAAGACATGGCATGGGTAAAAGCGATGATAGCATCTGGTTACGAATTCTGGCCGAATAAGACAATCGGTAAAAATAATATTTGGTATGGCGATGTGCTGTATGGTGATGCTAATGGTGATGGTATCTATGGTAATTCCTATGATAATCGCTTCCAAGGAGTTTCAAGCGACCCGAAATATACTTTTGGTTTCCAGGCATCTGTTGCATGGAACGGATTTGACTTCTCAATGAATTGGGCCGGAGCTGCCGGACGTAAGTTGTATTGGGGACCGACCACAGGTTATAACAGCTCAGGTACACGCGTCGGTGTAGGACTTTCTAAAATGGTTGTGGAAGATCACTATTTCTATGACCCGGAAAATCCCAATGATCCCCGTACCAATATCGGAGGAAAATATTCTCGTTTGACAAACGGTGAAAGTGGCGCACAAGATCAGGTTACAAGTACACGTTTCTTGTATAGCGGTGATTATCTGAAACTGAAGAACATAACTATTGGTTATACTTTGCCAAAACATCTCACCAATAAACTGTATACTCAAAGCATTCGCTTATATGTATCTGGTGAAAACTTGCTAAGCATTGATGACTTCCCGGGACAAGACCCTGAAATCGGTTCCACCCCTAAATATACATCAGTACGTTCATTTGCGTTTGGAGCCAATATAACATTCTAAAATAAGAACAAAATATGAAAGCATTAAAAAATATAATAACCATATCTGCGGCTGTCCTGTTATTGAGTGGATGCCGTGCCGATTTGCTGGACACAGTGCCTCATGGTAGTGTTGCAGAAGGTAATATGTGGACATCTGAAAATTTGGCTGACAAAGGAGTGACAGCTATCTATTCCACTTTACGTAAAGATTATGTAGGTTTGAGTTTGTATAAACTTGATTGTTTTGGTGTATCAGCAGATTGCCGTGATCAAGATTATCCTCTTATGGTTAATAAAGTCACGACTAAAACCGGTTTATTCAGTGATTACTGGGCACAACACTATTCCGGTATATCACGCGCTAATGATGCAATAGTTCATCTTCCTGATGTAACAATGGACGAAGCAAAGAGAGCGCGTTATATGGCAGAAGCAAAGGTACTCCGTGCATACTTTTATTATAAACTGAATATCATGTATAAAGGCGTACCTGTATATTTAGAACCGATAGAAGCTTCGGAATGTACTGCAGGACAAAGTTCGGAAGCCGAGGTATGGCAGGTAATAATTGATGATTTGACTGATGCTATTAATGAACCTAATTTACCTAATATTTATGAAAAAGGTGCTAGTGAGTATGGCCGTGTAACAAAGGGATTAGCATATGCTTTGCGCGGAAAAGCTTATTTGTATCAAAAAGAGTATGCAAAAGCCGCTTCAGACTTTGAGGCTGTTGGAAACTGCGGATTTGCTTTGTTTGACGGCGATTACAAACAGCTGTTCAAAGAAGAAAATGAACAGTCTAGTGAAATGATATTCTCTGTTCAATGTATCGGCTTGTCAGGTTTAGGTAATGATATCAGTTTCCGTTATGGTACACGTAGTACATTTGGATCATGTTGGAATACATATTTGGTAAGTACCGATTTTGTCGAAACTTATGAGAATGCAGATGGAAGTAAGTTCAACTGGGATGATTATATCCCGGGATACAATGAAATGTCACCGGATGCTAGAGCAGTATATTTCCTTCGTGACGGTTTAACAGAGACTGAGAAAGAAGCAATGGCTAAAGCCGGTGCTGATATGAGCAAGTACTTACCTGAAGGTAACGAAGCGCGCATCAAGAAAGCATACGAAAACCGTGACCCTCGTTTGGCTGCTAGTATTATTACTCCGTATGCTGAATACGATGGAGCAAATAACTCAAATGCATTTACTTATACTTTACGTTGGCCGTATCGTGGTTACGACACTGCTGCTCCATTCGACTTGAAGACAGATACCAACAATCGTTTTTATTATCTGTTCCGTAAGTTTGTAGCTGAAGGACCGTCTGAAATACCCAATCGTTCATATTCGCCTATTGATATTCCTTTGATTCGTTATGCAGATGTATTGTTAAACTTGGCAGAGTGCTATAATGAATTAGACCAACAAGGCAAGGCTGTGGAATGTGTTAATAAGGTGCGTGCACGTGCCGGTGCAGCTCTGTTGAACTCAAACTCCGCAACAACAGTAGGAGGCAAGGATGATTTGCGAAATCGTATTCGTAACGAACGCCGTTGGGAATTTAATGGAGAAGGTGTGAACTTCTTTGATGAAATGCGTTGGCAGACTTGGAAAGAAAGTAAGTTCTTTGAGGGCTCTGCTCTAAAACAGATCTGGGGAACAGTGCAATATAAATATGTATGGAGTGGCGATCAAGTTTACACTTGGCCTGCACCGTGGAGCGAACGCCAATTGAATGAAAATCTGAAATTGGCTGACGGATGGAAAGACTAATTCAAAAATTAAGGTGAAAAGATCTATATTCTGATTAGAATACTATAAAGAGGGGATGCTTCGGTTGTGAAGTATCCCCTCTTTTTCTGAAAACTATTTTATTTGTTTTTTAGTTTACTACTTGTCTTATTGCAAATAAAATTACTTAGCCCTTTTTAGGGAAAATGCATTGAACTTTATCGTCCCTTTAAACTGNTCGGTTGTGAAGTATCCCCTCTTTTTCTGAAAACTATTTTATTTGTTTTTTAGTTTACTACTTGTCTTATTGCAAATAAAATTACTTAGCCCTTTTTAGGGAAAATGCATTGAACTTTATCGTCCCTTTAAACTGCACCGTGCAAGTATCATATATCGGATACGTCACAAAGGATATAAAGATTACAAGCACAACAAATAACCTGTCTATAAAGTTAGAGGAAGATTCCGAAACTTTAGATGAGGTGGTAGTTGTTGGTTATGGTGTACAGAAAAAAGTAAATCTAACCGGTGCGGTTGCTTCCGTGGACTTCGAGGAACAAACTAAATCTCGTCCCATCACTACTGTGTCTTCTGCATTGGCTGGTTTGAGCCCCGGTTTGCAAGCATCATCAGGTTCTGCAATGCCAGGTGAAGACAACACTACTCTGCGCGTTCGTGGTGTCGGTACCATGAATACTGCATCTCCGTTGGTTATTATCGACGGTATGGAAGGTTCATTGAATGCCGTAAACCCTCTGGACGTTGAAAACATCTCTATTTTGAAGGACGCTGCTTCTTGTGCTATCTATGGTGCACGTGCTGCCAATGGTGTTATCTTAGTAACTACCAAGGCTGGTACACGTGATAAAATCAACATCAACTATAGCGGCCGCATCTCATTCAACAGCCCAACTCGTATGATTAAAATGATGAGTAATTATGCTGATTACATGGAGTTGATGAATGAATCATATAGAAATGTAGGAAAGTCAGATGATTTGTTCGACCAGAAATACATTGATTTGTGGCGTGAGAAATCTAAAGATCCGAATGGTCTGAACGAAAACGGTGTGCCCAATTACATTGCTTATCCGAATACCGACTGGGCCGAAGAATTATTCTCGGGTGGTGTAATCCATGACCATAACTTGTCCGTATCCGGTGGTTCTGACAAAATTCGCTTCTTGTTGTCTGCAGGTTATCAGGATAATGAAGGTGTGGTAGATAATACTGCCAACAAACGTTATTCAATGCGTGCCAACATTGAAGCTAATCCGACCAAATGGTTAACGGTAGGTACTCGTACTTATGCATCACAGATGGATCGTGAAGTAGGTGACTTTTCAAATGCGAATAACTTCCTGCGCCAGTCTACAGCCGGTACTTATCCTTACTGGAACGGTAGCTACGGTTATCCGGAATGTCCTGACGAACGTGCTACGGCCAATAACCCGTTATACAAGTTGGCACGTAACGACGGTTTCAAACGTTATAACCGCTTCAATACCACTTTGTTCAGCAAAATCAAATTCTTTGAAGATTTGAGCTGGGATTTCAACTTCAACTATAACCGCTATATTTATGAAACACGCCAACATGGTGTGCCTGCTTATCAGACACGTTTCAGTGACGGTGTAATTGTTGACGGTATTACTCCACCCTCACAGTTGAGCACTAGTTTCGACTATGAATCAAACTATTCTTATACATTGGAGAACCTGATTAACTATCACCACACATTTGCTCAGAAGCATGATGTTTCTGCATTGTTGGGTTATCAGGAATTCTACAAGAACTATTATAAGGTTAATGCATCCAAGAAAGGTTTGATTGACGAATCATTGAACCAGTTCAGTGAAGCTACAGAAATGACAAGCATCGGCGGTTCTACTCAGGACTATGCCACTCGTTCTTATTTCGGCCGCGTAAACTACGCATATGACTCACGCTACTTGTTCGAGGCAAACTTCCGTTATGACGGTTCTTCACGTTTCCACGAAGACCACCGTTGGGGCTTCTTCCCATCATTGTCAGGTGCATGGCGTATCTCTGAAGAAGCGTTTATGGAATCAACCCGTTCATGGTTGGATAACTTGAAGATTCGTTTGTCTTGGGGTAAATTGGGTAACTCTGAAATCGGTAACTATGAATACCAATCAGCTTACGGAACCAGTAACTATGTATTTGGTAACAGCTTGGTTTCAGGTTTGGCTATCACAGCTTATGCCAACGAACTGTTGCAGTGGGAATCAACAACCACTACCAACTTAGGTATCGATGCTGCATTGCTGAACAACCGTTTGACTGTCGGAATCGACATTTATCATAAGATGACTTCCGGTATCTTGTATCGTCCTGCCATGGAATACGTTTTGGGTTACCATAACAACAGTGACGGTGTCAATGTGAAGGCTCCCCGCCAGAATATTGCAGAAGTAAGCAATGACGGTTTCGAACTTTCATTAGGATGGCGTGACAGAATCGGAAAGGTAGAATATTCTGTAAGCGGTAACTTCTCTTATAATAAAAATAAGGTAGACAAGTACAACGGTGAATATACCAGAACATGGGTAGAAGATCCGACCAATACATTGACTGGTGGTAAATGGACAGACAATATCGGAAAAGCCTCATCCGGCGGTAACTCTCCAGTAGTAGAAGGTCACATGTTAAACGAATATCGCTATCGCAGTGTATATAAAGGAAATGGTAAATACTTCAATGCAGACGGTTCTGTAAATCCGGCAGGTGGTCCTAAAGGTGGTATGATTCGTACGGAAGAAGATATGAACTGGGTAAAAGCCATGATGGATGCAGGTTACAAATTCAAACCGGGCAACTCAATCGGTAAAGCTAATATCTACTATGGTGACTACATCTATGCCGACGTTAACGGTGACGGTGTATATGGTGACTCTGACGACGAAGAATTCCAGGGACGTTCCAAGACTCCGAAATACAACTTCGGTTTCCAAGCTTCTGCTGCATGGAACGGATTTGATATCTCAATGGTATGGGCAGGTGCTGCCGGTTTCGACATCTATTGGGGTCCGACAGCAGGTTACAACGCTGCCAAGACAGAATGGGGTAACAACATCGCACAGCGCATTGCAGACGACCACTATTTCTACGATCCGAGCAATCCTGATGACCCACGTACAAACATCAATGGTAAATACCCGCGTATGACTTACCTTGACGGCAACGTTCAGAACAATGCATCATCTAACCGCTGGTTGTACAATGGTGACTATATCAAACTGAAGAACTTGTCTTTAGGCTATACTTTGCCACAAAAATGGGTAACAAAAGTAGCAATGCAGAATGCACGTATTTATGTTTCTGCAGAAAACTTACTGACAATCACTTCTTTCGAAGGTCAGGACCCGGAATCAGCAACCGGCATGGGATACTCTCCATTTAGAAGTATCGCCATCGGTGCTAACATAACATTCTAATAACCTTAAGATACGAACTCATGAAACTATTTACAAAATTATTTATATTATCAGCTGCGGTAACAGCTTTAAGTAGTTGCCGGGGTGACTTATTGGACACCGTGCCCTATGACAAAGCGGCATCAAACTCCATGTGGAGTAATGAAAACTTTTGTGAACTGGGTGTAGCCGGTGTGTACAGCGAGCTACGCGAAGACTATGTTGCAAAGAAGGCATACGAACTGGAGGCATTCTGCGCAAGCGGTAGCTGCCGTGATAATGACTACCCTATTCTGGCAGGAACAGCATCTATCGGTTCCGGCCTTTTCTCAGACTATTGGAGACAACACTATGAAGGAGTCCAACGTGCAAACGATGCTATCCAGCATCTTGCTGAGGCTCCGGTTCCCGATGCATTTAAAAACAAACTAATTGCTGAAGTTAAAGTGTTGCGTGCATTCTTCTACTATAAATTGAATGCTGTTTTCAGAGGTGTTCCTTACTATGACGAACCTATCCCTGTAACAGAAGCCAAAAAGCCACGCAACAGTGAAGCGGAAGTATGGGAAGGCTGTATCAAAGACTTAACTGATGCCATCAACGAGCCGACATTGCCCGACCGTATTGCTGCCGGTAATGCACAATGGGGACATATAACCAAATCTGTTGCTTACGCATTGCGCGGTAAAGTTTATTTGTGGATGCAAGAATGGGCAAAGGCTGAATCTGACTTCCGCCAAGTAGGAAACATGGGACACAAGTTGTTCGATGGAGGTTATAAACAACTCTTCAAAGAAGCTTACGAACAAAGTGATGAAGCTATCTTCTCATTGCAATGTATCGACAACAATGGAAGTGCCGACGGTAACTCAATGAGCTTCCGTTACGGTGGTCGTACGACATTCGGTTCTTGCTGGAATACCATTTTGGCCAGCACCGACTTCGTTGACACTTATGAAAATGTAGACGGCAGCAAGTTCAATTGGGATGATTATCTTCCCGGATACTCATCCATGGATCTTAAAGATCGTGAAGTGTTCTTCCTGCGCAATACAGATGCAGATGTATTGAAGGCTGAGCTTCTTTCATTAGGCTATGAAGGTGACATTGACAAAGAAATCGAAAATATTAAGAAAAAAGTGGAAAGCCGTTTGAGCAAACTGAGCGCTGCCGCACAAGCATTATATTTGCCGGCCGGTAATGAAGCACGTATCAAAGCCGCTTACGAAAACCGTGACCCACGTTTGGCACAGACTATCATTACTCCGTATGCTACCTACAATGGTTCGGGTAACAGTGTAGACCACACCTTTACTTCACGCTGGCCGTACTATGGTGCAGATACTAACGCTCCATTCGACCTCCGTACCGATACACAGAGCCACTTGTACTATCTGTTCCGCAAGTTTGTAGCCGAAGGTTCAAGCGAAATGACCAACCGTGAAAAATCTCCGATTGACTTGCCTATCATCCGCTATGCAACAGTCGTATTAGGATTGGCAGAAGCGCTGAACGAACAAGGCAAGACTGCTGAAGCCATCGAACAAGTAAATCTTGTACGTGAACGTGCCGGTGTAGCCCTTTTGAACAGCAATGCTGCAACACAGGTTAGCGGGCAAGACAATATGCGCACTCGTATCCAGAACGAATATCGTTGGGAAACTGCCGGTGAAGGTGTTTCCTTCTATGAAGAAATTCGTTGGAAAACCTGGAAAGAAAGCAAGTTCAATAACGCTGACGGTACTGCCGGTATGAAAGACGTTTGGGGTGTTATAACTTACAACTGGACATGGGGTGGAGACCAATACTATGTATGGCCGATACCTAAACATGAAACAGATATGAACACAAGCCTGACACAGAATCAGGGCTGGTAATAGTCCAGTCTTTTCAAGGTAAAAAGTATTGTTGAATAATAAGCCGTTTCAAAGTCATATTTGAGACGGCTTTTTTATACATATCCGAAAATAGGCTGTTTTTCAGCCTTTATGGAAAATATATACATGTTTTAAGGACAAAAATAGAGTATTGCCACTATTCTTTTTTCGCACTTTTGCAGTGTGATAAATATCTTAATCTATATACCGATGAAGAAACTAACTCTATTACTACTTGCATTATTATGTGTTACACTCACATACGCATACACGGAACGCGACCTGCTCCAAAAGCAAGCCGACATCAACCGGTTAAAAGAAATACTGGTATTAGACCGCCAATGGGTGACTTATCCCGATTACAATGACCGTGACGGTTGGGACCGTTTTTTGGGAACATTCAAAGACGAATATATCCGCCGTGGAGAAAAACGACTAAATTATCAGTGGCAAGTAGTAAAAGCCACCGATTACCTTGCTTTCGAACGCACTGGTAACCGTCAAGTGATGGAAAACCCCTTCGGTGCCAACAACAGCGCCATTGCCGACCTTCTTATGGCTGAGTTGGCAGAAGGTAAAGGACGATTTATCGACCAACTCATCAACGGAGTATTCAATGCTTGCGAGATGACTTCATGGGCATTGGCCGCACACATCATCTTACAGCCCACTCATCGT
This sequence comes from Phocaeicola faecalis, assembly GCF_021730445.1. GTDB lineage: Bacteria > Bacteroidota > Bacteroidia > Bacteroidales > Bacteroidaceae > Phocaeicola > Phocaeicola faecalis. The sequence continues at coordinate 174,134 of NZ_JADNRM010000003.1, forward strand.
GCATTGCCCGCATACGACTATCCTGTCATCGACCTTACTGCCGGTGACTTGGGAGGGCTCCTCGCATGGACTTACCATTTTATGCGCCCATCATTTGACAAGGTAGACCCTGAAATCTCACGCCGCCTGCGTCATGAGCTTCAAACCCGCATTCTCGACCCATATATGAACAATGATTCTTTCTGGTGGATGGGCCGCAACTACAACGGACGTATGCTCAACAACTGGAATCCATGGTGCAACAGCAATGCCTTGATGTGCTTCATGCTTCTTGAAGACGACCGTGACACACTGGCCAAGGGCGTCTATCTGACAATGGAATCAGTAGATAAATTCCTCAATTATATCAAAGCGGACGGAGCTTGCGAAGAAGGACCTTCCTACTGGGGACACGCAGCCGGAAAGACGCTGGATTATCTCGAACTTCTTTCGGATATTACAGGCGGGAAGGTAAATATCTTCAATGAACCGATGATTAAAAACATGGGTGAGTATATCTCACGTTCTTATATAGGTAACGGATGGGTAGTGAACTTTGCCGATGCATCGGCACGCGGAGAAGGCAACTCATACCTTATCTACCGTTTCGGCAAGGCTGTAAACAGTGATGAACTGAAAGGTTTCGCTGCCTTGATGCATCAACTGAAATCTTCGCCCAACAACGGACGCGATATCTTCCGCACCCTTGCTTCCATCGCTATCGACAAAGAGCTGCAGCAAACAGAGCCCCGCCATGAGAACCGTCCTTTTACCTGGTATCCCGAAACGGAGTTCTGCTACCTCTCTACCAAAGAAGGATTGTTCCTGGCAGCAAAAGGAGGATATAATGACGAAAGCCATAATCACAACGATGCCGGAACCTGCTCGGTATGGATGAACCAAACACCGATTTTGATAGATGCCGGTGTCGGCACTTACACCCGCCAGACATTCAGCAGCGAGCGTTATACCATCTGGACCATGCAGAGCAACTATCACAACCTCCCGATGATAAACGGTGTGCCCGAAAAATATGGGAAACAATACAAAGCCACCGAAGTAAAAGCCGGGAAGAACAGCTTCGAAGCCAATATAGCCACTGCTTATCCCGAAGAAGCCAAAGTGAAGAGATGGATACGCTCATACCATGTAAAAGGCAAACAAGCCCGTATCAACGACTCCTTCGAACTGGAAGAAGCGACAGCTCCCAATATAGTCAACTTTATGACTTGGGGCGAAATAGACCATTCGGAAAAAGGGAAAGTAATCATTCACGTCAACAATGTAAAAGCAGCATTGCTCTATGATGCCGCCTTGTTTGAACTGACCGTAGAACCCAAAAAGCTGGATGACATCAGACTGTCCAAGATATGGGGAAACACCATCTACCGTCTGTCATTCAAAGCCAAACAACAAATCAATAAAGGGAACTATTCATTTACTATAAAAAAACTATAATATGAAATTAAGAACCTCAATTCTTTTGGGATGTGCAGCTCTGTTCACTGCAACCTCATGTACTACAGCACCCGCCAAAAAATCTTGGTCGGAACAAGTTATCGAAAACGCACGCGCTCAGATTGGTCTGGAGATAGATACAATCGAAGCCAGTGGGAAATGCCTCAACCCTGTTACCCTTAACAGCAAGGGAGGAGTATATTATTGCGGTCCGGCAGACTGGCGCAGCGGATTCTTCCCCGGCAGTGTATGGTATCTGTATGAACTGACTGGCGACCAGACTTTGCTTCCTTTGGCACAGAAATATACGGAAGCCATCAGCGAAGCACAACACCTCACTTGGCACCACGATATAGGTTTCATTATCAATTGCAGCTTCGGTAACGGTCTGCGCATCAATCAGAACCCTGAATACAAAGATGTAATGATACAGGCAGCCAAATCACTTTGCACTCGTTTCCGCGAGAAACCGCAAGTCATCCAGAGCTGGGACGTGAAAGGCAACAGCTGGCAGTCACAACGCGGATGGGAATGTCCGGTGATTATCGACAATATGATGAACCTTGAATTATTGTTTGAAGCCACCAAACTTTCAGGCGACTCTACTTTCTACAATGTAGCCGTGGCACACGCTGACCGCACTCTTCAAGAACACTTCCGTCCCGACGGCAGTTGCTACCATGTCATCGATTACAGCATAGAAGACGGAACAGTGCGTCACCGCCAAACTGCACAAGGTTATGCCGACGAATCAGCATGGGCAAGAGGACAAGCATGGGCCATCTATGGTTACACAGTATGTTTCCGCGAAACCAAAGACCGCAAATATCTGGATCAGGCACTTAAGACTTTCGAATTTATGAAGAATCACAAGAATATGCCCGCCGACCTTGTTCCTTATTGGGACTTGGATGCTCCCAACATCCCGAACGAACCGCGTGACGCTTCTTCTGCTTCCGTTATTGCCTCTGCCTTGTACGAAATCTGTACATATCCCGTAGAGAACCCGCAATCTTATAAAGAATATGCCGACAAGATAATGGAATCACTTGCTACAGCAGACTATACCGCACCTCTGGGCGAAAACGGACGCTTCCTGTTGATGCACAGTGTGGGAAGTATTCCTCACAACAGCGAAATCGATGTACCGTTGAACTATGCCGACTACTATTATCTGGAAGCATTGAAACGTAAAGTTGACCTTGAGAAATAAGAACCATAAAAAATAAATATAATGAAGAAATTCTTAATTCTAGCTTTCTTACTGTTGGGATGCTTTTCAATGGCAAGCTATGCTGCAAAACCCAAAGCAAAACATGTAGTCTACATCGGTCTTGACGGTTGGGGAGCATACAGTATGCCCAAAGCCAATATGCCAACCGTTAAATCACTGATGGAATCGGGATGCTATACCATGCAGAAAAGAACGGTACTCCCTTCATCGAGCGCAGTAAACTGGGCATCTATGTTCATGGGAGCCGGTCCCGAAGTTCACGGATATACAGAATGGGGGTCACGTACACCCGAACTGCCTTCACGCGTTATCGTGAAGAATAACATCTTCCCCACTATCTTCCAAATCTACCGTGACGCCAATCCAAAGGCCGAAATAGGAGTATTGAGCGAGTGGGCAGGTATCCAATTCCTGGTTGACACACTTTCTACCAACTATCATGCCGTAGCGCCGGACTATAACAAATTCCCGACCGCATTGTGCGAAATGGCCGAGAAATACATCAAAGAGAGCAAACCGTCATTGGTAGCCATCTGCTTTGACAATCCCGACCACGTAGGACACAAGGAAGGTCATGACACCCCGGCTTATTACAGCAAACTAGAAGAACTGGACGGTTACATTGCCCGTATCGTGACAGCCGTAAAAGAAGCAGGTATGTATGACGACACTATCTTTATCGTTACTTCAGACCACGGAGGCATCAAGAAAGGTCATGGCGGAAAAACAATGGCCGAGATGCAGACTCCTTTTATTATCACAGGAAAGAACATAAAAAAAACAGGAGAATTCCAAGAAAGCATGGTGCAATATGACGTCGCTGCTACCATGGCATACATTTTCGGATTAGAACAGCCACAAGTATGGACAGGACGCGCCATGAAACAAGTATTTAAATAAGACTCCACATGAAACTACGATTAATTACTTTAGCATTAATATCTGTTTTCTTCCTGACAGCAACGTCTGCCAAAAAGAAAACTCCGGCACCGACCAACGATCGCCAGCAATGGGTGGAATTATGCTACCGCATAGCCGCTCCAGTACTTGAAAACATGAGTAAGGGTGAACTTCAGAAAAATATGCAACTCGAGCTCAGCCCCACTTGGGACGGACGCGACAAGCGTGTGGCCTATATGGAAACTTTCGGCCGACTGATGGCCGGCATTTCACCTTGGCTGGCACTGCCGGACGATGATACCGAAGAAGGAAAGATGCGTAAGCAGATACGCGAATGGGCAGTACTCTCATACAAGAATGCCGTAGACCCCGACAGCCCCGACTTCTTATTGTGGGAAACCAAGTCAACACAACGATTGGTAGACGCTGCCTATATAGCAGAAAGTTTCCTGCGTGCACCCGAAGCCACTTGGCAATTGTTGGACGAAACAACTCAAAAACGCTATATCGAACGTTTCCAGCGTTTGAAAATCGTACGTCCGGCATATAACAACTGGTTATTGTTCCGTGGCTTGATTGAAGCATTCCTGATGTCGGTAGGCGAAGATGCCGACCAATATGTATTGACAGTTGCTTCCAACAAGATTAACGAATGGTATTTAAGCGACGGCTGGTACTCAGACGGTGCCGAGTTCTCGCTCGACTATTACAATGCCTACGTTATTCACCCCATGTATATTGAGATGCTGGAAGTACTGAACAAACATCGTTTCTGGACTCCTATCAGCACCAAACTGGCCATCAAACGTATGCAACGTTTCAATGTGTTTATGGAGCGTCTTATTTCTCCCGAAGGCACTTATCCCGCATTCGGCCGTTCAGTGGTTTACCGTATGGGAGCTTTCCAAACACTTGCCATGGCAGCATGGAAATACGGACTGCCCGAAGGATTGAGTAACGGCCAGGTGCGCAGTGCATTGACTGCCGTAATGAACAACATGTTCAAAGTGGAAGGTAATTTCAACGAAAAAGGATTCCTGCAATTGGGATTTGCCGGTCATCAGCCTGACCTTTCCAATTATTACACTAACAATGGCAGCTTGTATATGACCTCTCTGGTATTCATGCCACTAGGTCTGCCAGCCGACCATCCGTTCTGGAAAGATGCTGCCGAACCTTGGACTTCACAAAAGGCATGGAGTGGACAACCCTTCCCCATCGATGGACATCATTCACTCAGAACCGAATAAAGATTGACTTTAACATAATATTGTTTTAACATAGCGCTCCTCATTGTTTGTGAAAATAGTGAGGAGTTTTTTTATGTCCCTCAGCCACGGATAGAATAAAGGTTCTCCGTTGTAGAACCTTTTAGGCGAACCTTAGCTGAGATTTACAATTGTTCAATCTCTTCTATCGACAGTTCTGTATATTTGGCTATCGTAGAAAAGGGGATTCCGTCACTCTTCATTTTGCGGGCCGTTTCCGTCTGGGTCTTTTTCATCCCTTCTTCCAATCCTTTTTCTAGTCCTTCTTTCATTCCTTTTTCCATCCCTTCTTTCATTCCTTCTTCTGTAGCTTCCCTACGAATGTCTTCTTCCACTATCCGGCTTACCCGATAGCGGTCCACCGCCTTGTCATAAGCTATTCTGTTTTCTTCCGATAAATTGGCAACAGCGGCCAATTGGTCCAAGTACTTAAACACTTGTTCCTTCAGTGCATCCGGCATTCTGTTCCAGTCATTCATATTCTTCAATGCATACATTAGTTTATCATACAATGTCTCACATTCAGCAAGTTCCTTATTGAAATAAGGGAATTGCAGATAAATTTGTCGTAGATGGGGGTTGACCACCCGTCCCGTATCCCTGTCGGCGAGCACTATATCCGTACGGAATTTCTTATCCAGTCCGTCCTCCTTGAAATTCATCAGGAAGATGCCGTATACGGTACTCAGTCTATAACGGGAGCCATACGGGACACTACCTTCACATACCATGCCGTCCGTATCCTTCTCAATGGGTATCTTTATTGTATCGGGAGGCGGAAGCTCGGTCAGCCTGCCCACGGCACGGCATACATAATACAATGTACGGTCCAAAAAATGGCTGTGCCAGCGATTCTGCATCTCCACAATGATATACTCGCCACTGTCCGTGCGACAATAGAGGTCGTAAATGATACCTTTGTCATGCACATTGTCCGCATGGTCTTCCTTGTCAAGGAAACAAAGGTCCTCTATATGATGTTCGCCCGCAAGCAACTCATTCAGCAGGGTGATGAGCAGCCCTTTACTGGCAGGTTGCCCGAAGATGACCTTGAACCCTAGGTCAGTAAAGGGATTGACGAATCGTGACATACTCATTTTTTATTTGAAATCAAAAGTACGCATACTTTCGGGAACACCCAAAAGAATACATACTTTATTTTTCCAATATTGAGATTCCGGCAGCTCCGACAAGCGGTTCTTAGAATAATGACAAAGATTGCTCCCTTTTGGCTAAAAAGTCTTGGTCTTATTGAAAAAGCCTTAGTTCTTTTTCGGAAACTCTTTGGTCTTTTCCAAATACCTCAAGATCTCTCCATTATGATACGTTGACATCCGTTAAGATTGATGCTACTGAAGTAAAAGCTGGATACAGCAACACTGATGCTTCCAAAGGAACTGTTGTTGCTCCGACAGGAACAGTAACCACCAAAGATGCAAAAGGCGTAAGTGTTACCGACATGAAGAGCGGTGAGAAGGGTACATTGGTAGTAACCTTCACTGATAAGAATGGCGTAGTAACAACATCCACTATCGACTATCAGTATAACTAATAACAATCGCATCTGACTAACCCTCAGAACGGTTTAGACTAAATAAAGGGGTTGTCAAAACGTGGATAATGCTGTCGTTTCGTTCGTAGGGGCGAGGTTCGCTCGCCCGAAAACAGTTTACTTTGTGTCTTCGGGCAGGCAAACCCTGCCCCTACAGCTGACGATTGGATAGGCTGGTTTAGTTTTGACACTCCCTTTTTTTTTGGGGGGGCACACATTGTTCTCTTGGGGATTAAATATCATATCACAAACAAAGGGAAGCATAAGCCGTTTCTTAGGGTCAGCCAAGGCCTTTTGAACGGAAGATTATTACAGTCTCCGTCAATGGACTGTACAATCCACTGTAGCAGACTGTACGGTCCACTGCAACGGACTATACAGTCCACTGCCGGAGTCTGTAGTAATCCGACGGACAGATGGGCATAACCGAAAGGACGAAAACGCTTAGTCCGACTAATGAAACGGCTTAGGGAATTCTAAACGCACGCAGGGTTTGAAAACCGGAGGAGACAACATCCGGTGACAGGTGTTTGATGGAGATGTTAAGTCTTCAAGAATAATGCCTAGCTCCCTTTTTTACTCGAACAGAACTGCCGAAAGAGAAATGCAAACCCCTACCGGCTGAACAATGGGAAGACAACGTTGGACAAATCCAAGGCATGTCAGAGGGAACAAAGCTCAGCAACACTGTATAGAGGCTCACCTCCATGAGGGTGTATCGAAACTCTCATAAACTAACAGTCGAGGATGTGTCAAAATAAAAATGACCCTTCCGAAAGAAGATGTGTCAAAACGCCCTTTTTATTGAAATCACCCTCGCTACAACTACCTGTGGCGAGGGTGACTAGAGCCGTATCGAACTCTGTTTCGAGTAATGATACGGCTCTTTCTCTTGCTTTTTTAGGATGCTCAAGTGTCAGATTAAAAGTTCTTCTTTGGTTTAATCCTGTTTTGACACCCTCAATTTCGATAAAAGGGAAGTTTTGATACATCCCCATTCTGCGGATGGTAACAGAAAAGCATGGAGGAAAGCTGAAAAGAATGTATTATTGCGGCTGATACACCTGCAAAGGCAGTTCTCCTTTCAATGCCCCTAAAGCATTGAATGCCAACGAACCCATTTCATCCTCTCCCGGAATCAATACAACAGGTGCCAGATAATCTATCTGTTCACGAAGGACACCTACACAATAATCGCTATGGGCTATTCCGCCTGTCAGAATAATGGCATCCACTTTCCCGCGAAGAGAAACGTACATCGCCCCTACTTGCTTGGCAACCGTATAAAGCATGGCATCCAGCACTCCTTTATAGGGCTCCTCGCCTGTTTCGGCTTTATGGGCAATAGAAGCGACATCATTTGTTCCGAGATGGGCTATCAGGCCGCCCTTGCCGTTCAGCATCTTCTTCACCTGACGCAACGTATATTTCCCGCTGAAACACAGTTCGGCAAACTGGTCGGCAGGAATAGTGCCTGCACGTTCCGGGCTGAAAGGACCTTCACCGTTCAAGGCATTGTTTACATCAATCACTCTGCCTTTACAGTGAGCACCTACCGAGATGCCGCCTCCCAAATGAACTACAATCAGATTCAATTCTTCATAATGCTTTCCGATGGAAGCGGCATATTTGCGGGAAACTGCCTTACTGTTTAATGCATGGAAAATAGAGATGTGTTCTATCTCGGGGATACCGGTATAGCGTGCCGCCGGCTGCAGTTCATCCACCACTTCCGGGTCGGCAATATAAGCGGGACAACCACATTTCTTCGCCATTTCATCGGCAATTAAAGCCCCCAAATTACAAGCATGCTCCATGCGTGCATGAAGCAAATCGTATTTCATCTGTTCGTTAATGGCATACACTCCGCCCGGAGTCGGTTTCAGCAAGCCGCCTCTGGCAATCACTGCATCAAACTCAATAGGGATGCCGGCCTCAGCCAACAATCGGAATATAAAATCCCTGCGATACTCATATTGCTCATTCACATGATGAAAATGCTGCAAGTCTTCTGAGGAATGGTGGGCACCTGCCGCCCATATCACTTTCTCATCTTCAAAGAGAGCCAACTTCGTGGAAGTAGAGCCCGGGTTAATGACAAATATCTTCATATAACTTTAAGGTTTTATCCGGCCACGCAAGCCAATGCTAAACTGTAATATTTCGAGTTACCTGAGTCGGCGCGTGAAGGGACAACTACCGGAGCAATGGTTCCGCGCAGCATACCGGCCATATTAGCATCACCGAACAGGGAGACTGTTTTATAGAATGTATTGCCTGATTCGATATTGGGGAATATCAACAGGTCAGCATGTCCCACTACCGGCGAACTGATGCCTTTTACCTCACCGCTATGAGCATCACAAGCTGTCTTTACATCCATCGGGCCATCCAAAAACATGGAACCGTAAGCACCGGATGCCGCACGTTCCTTTAAAGTAGCATAGTCAAGGGTATGGGGAAACTTTTCATTTATCTTTTCTGTGCAATGAATCAGCGCCACACGCGGTTCGGCAATTCCCAGACGACGGCAAACTTCCAAATCGTATTTCAGCATGGCCTCAAACTGGGCCAATGTAGGGCGGGGGATTACTGCCGCATCCGAGAAGAACAATAATTTATTGTAAGTAGGTATCTGAGCCACTGTAATATGACTCAAGACATTTCCTTGGGGAAGCAAGCCATGCTCCTTATTAAGAACCGCACGCAACAGATTGTCGGTATTGATTATTCCTTTCATCAGCACATCGGCATGTCCTTCTCTGACCAATGCCACGCCTTCCTGGGCTGCCTTGTCGGGACTTGTCGCCTCATAGACTTTTACATGCTCCGGATACTGCAACCGGATATATTCGGCATTCAATAAATGGGGAGTATCAGCCACCAACAGGAAATCGGCGAACCCTTCGTGCAAACTGCGGATGATAACATACTCCGTATGCGGGTCGTTAGGGCAAACCACTGCAACTCGTTTACGCTCTTTCTGCGCACGTAAACGGCTGATTAATCGGGCAAAGTCCTGTATAGGTTCCATAATCATCAGATTTTTAGCAAATATGAAAAATAAATCTGGATTTATCCCTATCTTTGCTTAGTTTCTATGAATAATTTAACTTATGAAAACTTTTCAAACATTTGACATTTCAGCAGAGTACGATGATATACACCGCACATTCCCCTGCTACAAGAAAGCACCTGTTATCGGCTTGACCGGAAACTTTCGGGATGGGGAGTGCACTTTGGCAGAAGGATATTTTACTTCCATTCTGAAAGCAGGAGGAGTCCCCTTTATCATTCCTTCATTCGATGACACTAACAGTTTGATTAATGCGCTTGAGTCATTGGACGGAATCCTGCTGACAGGAGGCGCGGACATCAATCCACTCTTCATGGGCGAAGAGCCGGTAAAGGAACTCCACAGTATTAACCCGCACCGCGACAGACAGGAACTCTTATTGACAAAGTTGGCGGCCGACAGGCAAATCCCGATATTAGGTATTTGCCGTGGCATACAGATAATGAATGCCGCCCTCGGAGGAAGCCTGTATCAAGATATCCACTCACAAATGGAAGGAACGCGCATAAAACACGACCAGGATTTAGAAAGAAGTTATGCATCACATTCGGTTCAGATAGAAAAAGACTCATTACTGCATCATTTATTTAAAAAGGATGCCTTGCCGGTGAACTCTTTCCATCATCAGGCCGTAAAAGAGGTCGCACCGGGTTTCCGTGTGTGCGCCCGGGCTGCCGACGGAGTTATAGAAGCAATGGAGTCTGCTGAATATAAATCAATGTTGGGCGTGCAATGGCATCCCGAGTGTTTCATCTTACGAGGTGACGAATGCATGATGCCACTCTTTAACTGGCTGATAAAGGAAGCCGCTTCTTTTCAGGAAGCCAAACGTCTGCACAGCCGTATGATTACACTCGATTCGCATTGCGACACTCCGATGTTCTTTGACCGGGGTATTGATTTTGCTTCCCGTGACAAGAAGATATTAGTAGACTTGCACAAAATGACGGAAGGAAGACTGGATGCCACAATCATGGTAGCCTATCTGAAGCAGTTGGAACGTACCGACGAGGCTTTGCTGGCAGCTACCGCCAAAGCCGACCGTATTCTGAACGAAATAGAAGAGATGGTTGCCAAAAACTGTACAGCTGTTGATTTGGCTTATACGCCGAACGATTTATTGCGGTTGAAAATGGCAGGAAAGAAAGCCATCATGCTGGGAATAGAGAATGGTTATGCCGTTGGCAAGGATATAAGTAATGTGGAGCGTTTCCGAAACCGCGGAGTGGTGTATATGACGCTCTGCCACAATGGAAATAATGACATCTGCGGTTCGGCGCGCGATAATGCCGAAGGACTGGGAGTCAGTGCTTTCGGAGAAGACGTAATTAAAGAGATGAACCGTGTAGGCATGATGGTAGATATCTCGCATGCCGGAGAAAAAAGTTTTTATGATGCGTTGGAAATCAGCACACAGCCGATTGTCGCCTCCCATTCTTCTGCACGTGCATTGTGCGACCATCCGCGTGACTTGACAGATGCCCAACTGAAAGCTCTCGCTGCCAAAGGAGGGGTAGCCCAAGTGACACTATACGACGGTTTTCTGCGGAAAGAAGGCCATGCAACCATTAAAGACGCCATCAATCATCTGAACCACATGGTGAACATTATGGGAATAGAATATGTGGGTATCGGTACCGACTTTGACGGTGACGGAGGCATCATCGGTTGTGCTTCTGCATCGGAGCTCATCAACTTCACCCGCCAATTATTGTTAGAAAGATATAGCGAAGAAAGTATCCGGCTCATCTGGGGAGGAAACTTCCTGCGGGTAATGGAAGAAGTACAAAGAAAATAATGTAACTTTGCAGCCGGACAAAGTGGAAGATTTAAAAGAGAAATATATGAAGAATAAGAACATTTTAACCATCCTGTTCCTGATGCTCATACTGACCGTCGTTTCTTGCGGAAACAGCAATAAGAAAAGTGACCGGATAGATGCCGTGGAGAAAGAAGTAATCAAAGCACCCGATTTTAATGCAGACAGTGCTTATGCATACGTTCAGACACAAGCGGACTTCGGTCCGAGAGTACCGAATACAAAGGCACACGAAGAATGTGGAGAGTTTTTGGCTCAACAGCTGGAGAAGTTTGGAGCCAAGGTTTACAATCAGCGCGCAGACCTTATTGCCTGGGACGGAACCATACTGAAAGCACGGAATATCATCGGAGCCTATAAACCCGAAAGCAAAAAACGCATCATGCTTTGCGCACATTGGGACAGCCGGCCGTATGCCGACAATGACCCCGACCCAAAGAATCATCACACGCATATCCTCGGAGTAAATGACGGCGCAAGCGGTGTAGGTGTATTGCTGGAAATCGCCCGTCAAATTCAACAGAAAGAACCGACACTGGGTGTCGATATCATATTCTTTGATGCGGAAGACTACGGAACGCCGGAGTTTTATACAGGACAGCCCAAACAGGACACATGGTGTCTGGGCTCACAATTCTGGGCACGTACCCCCCACGTACAGAATTACAACGCCCGTTACGGCATTTTGCTCGATATGGTAGGCGGCAAAGATGCAACCTTCTATTATGAAGGCTATTCCTCGGAAACGGCACGTTCCGAAATGAAAAAAATTTGGAAAAAGGCACATGAACTGGGCTATGGCAAGTATTTCGTGAAAGCAGACGGCATTCCTGTAACCGACGATCACTTGTATGTAAACAAATTGGCACGCATCCCATGTGTAGACATCATCAATTATGATGCCAATAACGAGCGTTCTTCTTTCGGCTCTACCTGGCACACAATAAACGATACAATGGATAATATAGACCGCAATACGCTGAAGGCTGTCGGTCAAACTGTGATGGATGTAGTTTATAACGAGAAATAAAATTCAAGACAATGAAAACAATAAATGAACTTCAAGATGAGGTTATAGAGGAATTCAGTGATTTTGACGACTGGATGGACAAATACCAATTATTGATTGATTTGGGAAACGAGCAAGAACCACTCGACCCTCAATATAAAACGGAACAAAACCTGATTGACGGTTGCCAAAGCCGTGTATGGTTACAGGCTGACCTGACAGACGGCAAGGTGATTTTTCAAGCAGAAAGCGATGCATTAATCGTAAAAGGCATCATCGCATTGCTCATAAAAGTCGTATCAGGACACACCCCCGACGAAATATTAAACAGCGATTTCTACTTTATAGAGAAAATCGGTCTGAAAGAACATTTGTCACCCACACGTAGCAATGGCTTGCTGGCTATGGTAAAGCAGATGCGTATGTATGCCCTGGCATTCAAAACAAAGATGGAAGGCTAAAACCGTTTGAACGGTAAACTACCAACGGATTCACTCCATTTATTTCAGGTACAGACTTCACGGACAAACGCGGATTTCTTTTACCCTATAGATTCCGTGTTGTTCGTGCCTGAAATCAACTCTCGCGGCCTGCACGTATTTAATTCACTTTTCTACCCCTTATCAAGACCTTTTGTCCATCCGACAAGGTAGTGGCAAAGATATAATCTTCCCCACCCTCTTTCAGCTTCAACCTTTTCCGCAGTTCGGCTACCGAAGAAGGAAAATTGCGGACAGTAAGATTGGCCTTTTCAAGATTCTGCAAAAAGCCTTTCAGTTCCTTCTTGCCAAAGCCTGTCACCGACTCTACCTTGAACTTTCTTCCGGGAAAGTCAGCCACAAAAGAGGAAGAGGTATATAAATGACTATTCACATGCAACTTCTTTACAGGATATGCCTGAGTCAAAGAACGGAAAGCTCCGGCTTTCAGGATAGACGCATTCGGTTCATATAAATATGTTTCCACTTGCCCGGCCAAAGGACACGACGATAACTTCTCCTGTTCTTGAGTAAACACATAATGCTGGCTCTCCCCTGCTTGTGTACTCAGTTCACAATGAATAAGAAGATTCGATGAAATGGGGCTTTTTTGCAATAGAAGAAGCAGTTCCTTACACTCATTGTTCACAGATACAATATGTACCTCACTAACTGTTTTCAACTCTTTCAGAGCTAAAGACAAGTCCAGCATCGGTGACAGTTTTACCATTACCTTATCGGCTTTCTCAACCAGCAATGACTCCAATGCGCTAATATCCGGCTCACAATCCGAAATAGCAACCGTCTTACCTCCATGCCCGTCCCGACGGGCAGGATCCAGAAATAGACAGTCTACATGAGACATATTACGCAGGTAGTCCACCCCATCCATATGATGAATACGGATATGTTCCAGACCCAATAAAGGGAAGTTATGTGCAGCCAGCGCACATAATTCATCCTGACGCTCCACATAATCGGCATGTGTAAAGCGGCGGGAAATAAAAGCACAGTCAATTCCAAAACCACCGGTCAAATCAGCAAAAGACTCCCCTTCCACCAGATTGGCCTTATACTTTGCCGTCAACTCGGACGAGCACTGTTCCATTGACAAATGTCGGGGATAAAGCAATCCGGACAATGCATACCACGAAGGCACCTTCTGCTCCGCTATTTGTCGTCCGGATATCTGTGTCACAGCCCATGCCATATCCACACCCGGATATTTCTTCCCCTGCAAGGCAAGAGCCCGGACATCATCATGACTATGTTCCTCGATGAAACGGAGGGTTTCTACCGATAAATTCATGTTATATCTTGTTTGTTATAATACGGATTTCAACAAGCCGGGAATTTCAATCTTGCAACATTCCATTTCGGCCAGTACCTTCCGTCCTTCGGCCGTCAATGAAAAATACATCTGCCGTCTGTCATTACTCCCCAAATTACGTTCTATATAGCCCTTGTCTTCCACTGTCCTGATTACTTTGGAAGTATTCGAATGAGTCAGGTTCAGTTGCTCTGCTATCTCTCCCGAGGACAATCGCTCATACCGCGAAAGACAACACAGCAACATTCCCTCATTCAGACAAAGGTGATGCGTCTTTTCAAATCGTGCTTCAAACAATGCAATAGCCCGATAGAGGTCTCTGATTTTACATAATGTATCCATATCTTATTCTTTTGAACAGCTATTGCACAAAAATACTTATTTTTTCAATAGAAACTCATCAATAGCCTTCTTAAAAGCTTCTTTGGGAAGAGCTCCCTGTGCCATTTCCGGCTTTCCGCTCATCGGTATAAACAGGATGGAAGGGATGCTGCGAATACCGAAAGCACTCGCCAATTCAGCTTCTTTATCCGTATCTACCTTATAAATGACAATCTGTCCGTCATACTCTTTTGCAAGCTCGTCCAAAATAGGAGCTACCATTTTACATGGACCGCACCAAGTAGCATAAAAGTCGACAATCGCTGGTTTGTCACCTTCATATTTCCATTCATCGGGATTTTTCTCAAAGTTATATACCTTTTCCAAAAATTCCGCTTTCGTCAAGTGAATGACTTTAGCTTTAGATTCTTCTGTAGCAGTCACCCGATCTGAATTAGCATTACTATTTGTTCTTCCGCATGCCGCTGTCGACATCAGTACAATTCCCAATAAAAACAATGTGATTCTTCTCATAATTATTTCTCCTTCTTTACTTGTTTATCCGCTTTAAATGAACTTAATACCAATCCTCCCATAGCGGCTCCCCAAATGGAGCTATTAATGGGAGAAGACGTTATAGGGCAACTTCCTGTGGAGCATCCCACAAAATGCCAGTACAAGAAGCCGCCCAAGGCTCCCGATACAATGCCGGCAATCGTCCACCCATACCCCTTAAAAAACTCTTTCATCATAATCTTTACTTTTAATATTAAACTAAGTACCTATACCATAGATTATTTCCAATGGAAACTTTTCCAAAAGTATTTCTTGGTTTCCTATAAAACAAATTTCCTTGGGAAAATATTAAAATAATAACTTTCCTTCACTATTCCGGTCATTGTTTCGCCCATTCCAGCACCGTCGGGCTTTGCACATCTACTCCGAATGCAGCTGCCTTTTTCAGAATATTACGGGCTAACTCAGGCTTCTTCTCTTCAGGGGCATAACGAAAATAAGCCTCGGCAGCTCTGACATGAGCCGCATCGGGCATGGGGTAAGCTCTTTCTTCGGGCAAGCCAAAGTCAGAATCACTTAATTCTTTGCGTTCTTCGGTATCCAATCTATCGGACCCTGCCATTTCTCTTCTTTCCATATTGATAATAAATGAATGGTTTAAACAGATAACAGATGACAAAGCCCGAAAGATGGATAGAAAGAAGTTAATCTTACTCAATATTTCATCCGACAGAGACTCAACCTACTATATATTTAGAACTCCTGCCTGTCAATTTACGAATCAAGTTGACCAGTAGCCACGATACGCCAAATGCCACCATAGCTGCTGCCGGAATCTGAATACAAATAGGCACCCCGATGGTACGCATCAAAAGGACACCGGGACCGGTGAAGAAAAAATGAACCATATATACCCCGAATCCGCAGATTGTTAAATTAGCCAACAACTTCTGAACAAATTCCGAGCGCACATTTACTTTCTTAGCCAATAAAAAGAAAGGTATCGTCATCATAACTACATTCAAAGAGTTGTAAGTAAAGAACAGTTCAAGCAGTTCATCGCTATATTCAGGCAAAGAAGTCACATGGCGGAAACCGAAGAAAGTCACCGCAAATCCGACCAAGAACATGGGAATTCCGAAAGCCAGGATTCTGCCCAACGACCAGTCTTTATTGCGCAAATAGTGCCCCAACAATAAATATCCGTTGAAACCGGCAAAATAATAAAGCATGCCGAATGAGTTCCATGAACAGCTACCCCATAGATAAGGCGAAACATATTCATAATAATAAGGTAACAAAGTGGTAATCCCCCAAGCGGCCAAAAACCATAATTGAGCTTTCTCTGATGCTTTCTCCACCCATGCAGAAAAAATGGGTAAGTAAAGATACAGCCCTATCAACAAATAGATATACCACATGTGTACATCTAAAAGAGAAAAGTTCAACGGAATCTCTGCAATATTCTTCAATGAGACGCTCAAAGCCTGACGAGTAGCCTCTTCGCCCGAATAAGGAAAGAAATTGAGAATCACTTCCGGTTTGAATCCCAACAAACCGGTAATCCAGGGAAACAGATTATAAAGTACAGACCAAATGAGAAACGGCCAAAATACACGACTAATCCTTTTCTTATAAAAAACTGACGCTTCCCCCCGCACCGGCAACAGTAAAGCCCCTGTTATCATGACGAACAAAGGAACACAAGGACGGAGAAAGGCTCCGTAAGCCGCTCCCCAAAACTTTATTTGTTCAAGCTCGGCAGAAGGTTCGCCCGAATAAAAATTAAATGGGTCTGCACAATGACAGCAAACCACTGTAAACATTGCCACGAAACGGACAACATCCAACCAAACTACACGATTCTTAGCAGTAGATAATGTACTAGTGTTATTCATAGATGAAAATTTTATTGAAGCCGTAAAGGTATATCTTTTTTAAAGATGTTCCATGACTTTACAACAAAAAAGAAGAGGATGTTCTCACGAACACCCCCCTCGATAATCTAAATCACTATCTTAATGTGTGAAGAGAGCCTCTTATTCTTCAGCAGCTTCGGGATCCATCACAGAAACCGAATAAAATTTAAATTCGGACATTGTCCAGAAAATGCTGCCCGTGTTAGTAGCATTAACGACCAGTCGGATTTGACTGAACGGCTGTGGCGCTTCATAAATCTCGGAAGTAAATGTACCCGTAGAAGTAACCGGAAGTCCGTCTGCCTCTTTGGTAAATTTACGGATAAGAAACCAGTTGGTACCATCCGTGCTACCCATCAAGTCAAAGTCCGTCGGCTTGTTATTACCGTTATTACGAGGTGCATAATAAAACTTATAGGAGCCTGTTATTTCTTCTTTCAAATTAACCTGCAGCCAGTGGGGAGCCGGTATACTGACACTCCATGCTGTATGGAAGAAAGTACCGGTATTGCCATCCAGCAAATTAGCAATAGGTCCTTCACTCGGTTCCTGTGCATTCGTGCTCAGGTCAGCGGCAGTCAAAGCTATCGGTGTGCTCACAAAAGTAGGCAATGCCGGTTCCGAAACCTTGGAAATAGTTTGAACCGCACTTTTATCACCTGTAGGGCTAACCGTTTGTACCGAGAACTGATACTCACCATATTTCTCGCGAGTATCCGGTATTTCAATACTGTCTGCATAAATGCTGGCAGTGCGTACAGCATCTTTTTTCAGCAAGTGGTCATAATAGCTCACTTCAATATAACGGATACTTGCATCTTCAGGAGTATCCCAGCGAAGCACAATGCGTCCGGAAGTACTTTCTGCTGTCAAGTTCGTAATTTCGGCCGGTGTAATCCCATCTTCATCACTGCTGCAGCTGATGTTCACCAAGGCAACTCCAACCAGGAGCAATCCGGCATAATATTTGAATGTATTCTTCATCTTTATTCTATTTTGATTAATAACCAGGATTTTGAACCAGATTCATGTTACGGTTGATATCTGTTAAAGGAATAGGCATCAAGTATTGGGTCGGACTTTCAAACTTACGCTCAAAGGTCACTTCAGTTTCTTGTGCAAACTCGTCTATGGTCTTGCCTGCAATATTCATCCCCTTAGCCTTTACACCAAAATATTCTTCGGCCTGCTTCCAACGGCGCAAGTCCCAAAAAGTCTGGTTTTCCAGATAGAACTCAATGGTGCGTTCCTGACGGACAATCTCACGCAGCTTGGCCTGGTCTAATGTAGCAATGCCATTCCATGATGTTTCTACCGTGGGGATACCGGCGCGGGTACGCACTTTGTCCAAGTAAGTCTTTGCAGTATTTAAATCATTACACTCCACACAAGCCTCGGCATATCCCAAATACAGTTCTGCCAAACGAATGACAGGCCATGGATAGAACGGCGGATAATATAAAGAGGTACGCACGTTGTAACCGGGAACCACTCCCTTTTTGTTCAGATAGCCGGTAGGTGAATAGTTATTAGTACGCAGACTGCTTCCTGCCGGCTGACGAGAAGTATTGCCGCCTATCACAAAGTCGCATACTAATTTTCCTTGAGAGTCATCACTGTATTTATTATAGCTCTCATCATTCTGATAAGCCCCATTACCATCTGACGCACTCATGATTTCAAAGAATCCTCCTTGGAAAGCAACCCATGAATAAAAACGAGGTTCACGATTCAAGTTAAAGCGGATGGTCTTTGCATCCGGCTCACCGATAGCCGCATTTTCTTCACCCAAAGCAGTCACTTCATACATACCGTTGCCTTTCGGGAACTCGGGGTCCTGGTCAATAGGAAGTCCGTTCTTGGTATAGAAACGCTTCAACATGGCAAGAGTCGGAGACACACCATTGTAAGCAGATCCGTTACAGAATGGAAGAGACTTGTTTTGGACACTATAGGCACCTTCCGAACGGCAATCAGCCCAGATTACTTCTTTATTGGCAGGTTCAATAATAGTATAGCGCAATCTGTGTTGCACAGGGTCGACAGGTTCTGCATTGTCATATCCGTCCAACATATAATCTGTACTGGTATAAAGACTGTGTCCAGCTCCTTCTGCCGCACGAATCGCTTCTTCATAAGCCACCTTAGCCTTCTGCCATTTCTCTGCACTATATGCTTGAGGCATCAATGCCGCTCCGTCTTTATTGACAAAGTTGGAATAGAATTCGCTGTTTCCGTTAAACAAGGGGGAAGCGGCATAAAGCAGCATTCGTGCCTTTAGTGCCTTGGCAGCCACACTTGTAGCCAATCCGTAGTTCTCATTGATACGGGTTGCAGGCAGTTCGGCAGCAGCCTCATCAAACATCTGGCAAACATAATCCACACATTCATCATAAGGCGAACGTGCTGCATATTGGTCTGCAGGAGTAGTAAGTGACGGTTCTTCCTTCACCAGAATAACCGGTCCATAGTTACGTACCAGCAAGAAATGATAATAAGCTATCAAGAACTTAGCCTGGGCAATATAGTCCGCCTTAATAGAAGGCTCCAATGCAGGAACCATATCAATATTGTTCAGCAAGATATAGCATTGCTTGATACCTTGGAACAAAGAGTTCCAGTACGAGATAACCGGATTAGAGGCTGAATAGTTACCTTTAGGAAAGGCAGCAAATGTTTCATGCTCAAAAGCCGTTACCACTTCATCAGAAGTAAAGAGGTCCAATGAGCCCGTACCGCTTCTCGGATTAGGAATATATGCATAGCACGAATAAACAAAACGTTTTGCAGCATCTTTGTCTTCAAATGCATCTTTTTCCGTCGCCTTTTCGTCAGGAACAACATCCAAGTAATTGCAAGAAGACAATATGCCCAAAAGCAGACAAACCGCTACAATAAATATTTGATTAAACTTTTTCATATCTGTTCGTTTTTGGATTATTTAAATGACAACTGTAAACCAAGATTAAAGGTACGCTGAGTCGGGTAGCTCAAACCTTTACCGCCACCCATTTCAGGGTCCCAAAGATCGAAAGGAGAGAAAGTGAGCAAGTTAGCTCCACTTACATAGAAACGAACTTTCTTCCAAGTATAACCTATTTCTGCATTTTTCAGTTTCAGGAAAGCACCATTGCGCAACCAATAATCTGATGATTGAGTATTGTGATTGTTATCATTCTTAGTCAAACGCGGATAAGCGGCATTAGGATTCTGATTAGTTGGTGACCAATAGTCATCAGAAATCCATGACAATACATTACGGTTATACTGAGTACCGAACGGGGCAAAACCAGACATCATCAACGAAGTATTGGCTACGCCTTGGAAGAAGAAAGAGAAATCCCAGTTTTTATAAGAAATGGACGGACCAAAACCATACACAATTTCAGGCACAGTAGGATAACCCATGGCTACACGGTCGTCGCTCGTGATTTTTCCATCATAGTTACCGTCTCTGTCGGGCTGGTCTACATATTTAATATCACCCGGAGCGATAGCGATATTACCCAATGTAGAAGTTGCACTATTAGCGATATCAGCCTGGTCAATATAAAGGCCGTCGGTTACATAACCGTAGATGGTATTCAGCTTCTTGCCGATATTAGACAGAGAGGGACGCACACCGGGAGCCTCGTCATATTCCAAAATCTCATTGCGTGCAAAAGTAAATGTTCCTTTAAACTGAATAGCAAGGTCTTTATTGATTTGCTTTCCATAATCAAGCGAGAGGTCGAAACCATAGTTCTTCACTTTAGCCAAGTTACCATAAACGGCTGTGCTGGCTGTACCAAGGTAGTTAGGAATAGAATAGCGCTGCTGGAATATATCACGACGGATTTCGCGGAAAGCATCCACAGTAACATTAACGGAATTGAACAACTGCATATCAAGACCCACGTTCAACTTCTCACCCACTTCCCATGTCAAGTCGTTGTTCTGATAACGGGTATATACAGGACCCTTTAAAGAAACCTGCTGCTTGTCACCTGTAGTAAATCCTGCATTATCACTTTGAAGCGTGATATCGGACATATATATGAAACGGATAAGGCCACCAGAAGAATCGAGCAATTGGTCATTACCTACCAAACCGTAAGAAGCACGCAGTTTCAAGCTGGAAACAACATCTTTCAGAGGTTCGAAGAAACTTTCCTGACTTACATTCCAACCTACAGCCACAGAGGGGAAGAAGCCCCATTTATGTCCTTTGGCAAAGTTTTCGGAACCATTATAACCGGCATTTACTTCCAACATATAACGATTGGCATAATCATAAGAAAGACGACCTGCAAAGCCCATCTTACGTCGGGGAAGTGAGGCCACCAAACCGCTAGGAGCATTATTATCGTATTGGTCAATATTCCAAAGAAGCATACCGCTCACATTGTGGTCACCAAATTTATTCATATAATCCACATAAGACTGGAAATAAATACGGCGGTCACCCGAAACGCTCGAAGTTGTACTCAATACCGGCTTGCTTGGGTTGGAAGAACCAAACGGAGATATGTTCAGATTATAAGTACCGTCAGCATTCTGAGTATAGCCGGTCAATGTATAACGGTTAATGCCTTGCGAACGGCTGGTAGTGGTTTTATTATAGTTCTTATAAGAGAACAAAGCCTTAAAGCGAAGCCCCTTCAACAGAAAATCCAACTTTTGTTCAAAGTCAATATTAGCCATTACCGTACTTTCAAAAATATCAGTATAGCCGTTGGTCAAGCTGGCCATCGGGTTGACTGCACCCTGGTCGTTACCGCCGGCATACGCTCCCCAATAAATCCAGTTGTTCACACCGTCTGCCGGATAAGCGATAGGGAAGTCGACCGGATTAGAGTTCATTACAGCCCCATACAAATCGCCTACAGAAGTGTTAGGTTGTGTCAAGTCATTCAACTGCACATTCAGGTGCAAAGAAATGGTTGAAGTCTTAGACATGTGGAAATCAATATTGTTCTGGAAAGTGTACTTCATCAAATCAATATTATTCTTGTAGGAGAAATACTTGGATGCTTCATTTTTAAGCATACCGGTTTCATGATTGGCTCCCACATTCATGAAGTAAGTAATCTTCTTCGTACCTCCACGGATATTGAAGTTGGCTTTTTGGTTGAATGCCAAATCCTTGAACAAAGCACCATACCAATCCACATTAGGCCAAATATAAGGATTCACCCCATTGCGGGTATTCTCTATTTGCTCGTTAGTGTAGAGAATATTACCTGTCCCTTCATTGGTCACAGCTTCATTATACAGTTCCATGTAGCGGTATCCGTCTACAAAGCTAGGCACTTTTGTAGGTTGCGTAATATTTGTTTCCACA
The DNA here is from genome assembly GCF_021730445.1 of Phocaeicola faecalis. Taxonomy (GTDB): domain Bacteria; phylum Bacteroidota; class Bacteroidia; order Bacteroidales; family Bacteroidaceae; genus Phocaeicola; species Phocaeicola faecalis. The sequence goes on from NZ_JADNRM010000003.1 coordinate 196,317, forward strand.
CGCACACCGATGATGGGTTTCTCAAGGTCGGCACCGCTTTTGGTTGTAACAATCATTACACCGTTAGCTCCACGTGTACCATACATGGCAGTGGCAGTAGCATCTTTCAAAATAGAGAACCCTTCTATAATTTCAGGATCCAACGCATCCAAGTCCGACGAACTTACTTCCACTCCATCCAAAATAATAAGCGGAGAAGTCATACCACTCAAAGTAGAAATACCACGAATGTAGAAATCAGAGCCATTGCTGCCTGGCTGTCCGCTGCGCTGATAGGCGATAACCCCCGAAAGACGTCCGGCGAAAGAGTTAGAAAGATTAGCCGACGGCACTTTCAAGTCATTGGGACGTACTGTCTGGATAGAACCCACAATAGACTCTTTCTTCTGTCCGGTTCCGAAAGCCGTAACCACAACCTCTCCCAAGGTCTCGCTATCCTCCTTCATTTTAATCCTCAAGCTCTTTTGGTTTCCCACTTTTACTTCTTGAGTTTTATAACCGATATAAGACAAAATTAAAATGTCTTTCTCAGACGCATTTATGACAAACTTACCGTCATAATCGGTAATTGCCCCTAAAGTAGAATTTCCCTTAATTCGGACATTAACACCGATAATAGGCTCGCCTGTTTCATCTACTACAACTCCCTCCACCTTACGATTTTGCAGAACGATAGTTGATTCATCTGTAACAGGAATGCCGGATGCATCAATTCCCGAAAAAAAGGAGCATAGCAAAACTGTCAATAGAAACGTTTTTTTCATAATACTCTCTAATTTTATGTTAATAAATAAGCAATGTCATTTATTTCCCATAAAAACGGCTAACACATCATTTGTCGAATCAGTTTATGCTCATATTTTAACTCTACCTTAAGTTAATTTTTTAACTTAAACTTGATGTTATAACCTATATTCTTAGTTCCTGTAGAACTAAGAAACGTAGATATACGATATTATAAATTGACTGATTTATGATATATTGAAATAATACATATTGATTCATTCTACCTCTATTCTACCTATATATAGTATGACAATGAGCGATAAAAGAAGAAAAGAACGTTTCATTTGCATAAAAACAACCTGTTTGGCATTCTACTTTTTATATAATTAGTTCTTTTTTTATAAAAAAATTCCTCCCACTCCTTTTATATCTTAAAAAAATTATATATTTGCACCCATTATATAAAGCCATAAGATATTCTTAGTTCTACAGGAACTTTATATGACTGCATAAACTCCCCTACCCAGCGTAGTTTCAAGCTAACCCTTAATGTATAAAATAGAAAAAGAGTAGAAACACTGATACATAACATGAGGGAATAATAGCTGTCATCTCTAAGCATATCAACCTGAGTGCCGTTTATCGCCGGTTCCATGGTAAAAGCATCTTTAGGCCATCCCATTATACGAATGCTATCATTTACCGCAGCAAACGAGTCTACTACAAAAAGAAATATAAATATATTCAGAGCCTGTTTAAAAATGATTGAAATCTTTTTATTATAAAGTTTCCATATCAGCCGAATCATTTCTTTTTTGAAGTGACCAAACTAAAAAATGTATCGGGCTGATTTAATGGAAACAGAGTGGCAATATATAACAAAAACATTTCTTCCCTCCTCCTTTCATTGACCACTGAAACGCCCTGTTGATGAAGGTTCCGGTAGTGAAGGGACATCCCATCACTGCCCTTTCAGCCTCCTTTCATTCGTAAAACTTCTTTCAGCTTTAATTTTTTCTATAACGCTTTCATTTACGGTAGGGGCGGACCCATGTGTCCGCCCAATGGCTTAAAGCAGACTGTTCTCGGGCAGACACACGGGTCTGCCCCTACAGAAAACGGTAGTCTAAAAAGATGTGTAGAAAGTACACAAGGGAATTGCTGAAGGCAAATTGTGAAGGGACTCGGAAAGCGCAGCTGAAGGGAGGATGAGGGGATGTGCTGTCATTCTTAACCGACTGATTGTCAGTATGCATTAACTCAAATGTAAGGATGAAGGGAGAAGAAGGAATGACCAACTTAATGAGGGGATGACCAGCTTAGCGAGGAAATGATGCTATCTGCCCCTACGTGAAAAAGATACCGAGGTTTATTAAAAAGATACCGAGCTTTCTTAAAAACATCAAGGTCTTTTTGCGCCATCGGTCACACGTAGGCACGCATCGGTCTACACATACGGTGGCATAAGCCCACACGTACGTACGCATAAGCCTGCACGTATATATGCAAATATACTGGGATAAATATACTTAATAGTACCAAATCCGCAATTCTCGCTATCGGAAAGAAAATAGCATACAAATTATAGTTGCTAATTTCGTAACTAACGATATAAAAGTTTGCCTTATCGCTTCAATGATAGAGCAGATATGAAAACAAATACCAAGCCACCGAGAAACGAAAATTAATATAAATTACTATTTGTACGTGCTTGGTAGAAAAAAAGTAGCACTCAATTCCATTTCTTTTCTGATAAAGTAGCCCTGTTTTATACACAGAGTTTATTGACAGGATAAATCAGGTAGAAAATATATTATCAAGAAAAATACTAAATTCTAATAATCAGTTCAAAAAGGAATATTCCTATCTTATAAGATACACTTCACAGGTTCTAAAACGCATCGCAAAGTATCAAAAGAACTTAGCTATGAATAAAGACATTAAATATTGCATTAAAGATTTGTTTTCCTACATAAAGGTAAGTCTTTATTGGTGGTTTATATCCACCACAATCTTATCATTTCTTCTATACTACAATGATTTATATCATGGGTTTATTCATGCGGGAAAGATTTTGTTTATAGGATATTTACTTTTCCATCTAATCCTTGTAGTGCTTGTACCTATGTGTCTTATTGCTTTAGACAAAATTATAAGCTCTTTTATTGATAATTGATTTATACCTCCTTTTACGAGCACATTGTTCCATATATTTATCGAGACAATTATTAAAAATAAAGGTAAAGAAATATAATATGAAAAAGAGTAAAAAAATTCTTTTTGAATTACCAATAAAGCCAAGAATTCTGATAAATACAAATGCAAAAAATCCCAGTGGAATACTTTCAAATGACATAATAGTGATTATTCTTTTAAAAATAGTTCTATTCATCGTGTCGACTCCCTTTTCGTTTTCCAAATTAAATTTTCTTCTTTTTACTTTTGAAAAATGGCTAAGAATGCAAAGATACATCCAACCTACTTTGGCAAATGCCATAGCATAACATTCCGCAATAAGCATTGTGTAAGGTAAGTTATCTAAGTATAGACATATATTGTTTTGAACCCAATAAAATAAAACTGCACTTATAATTGTTGTAGGAATAAAATATTTTATAGGTTGTCCCAACTCTGTTGCACTTAAAATATTATCAAATAGTTCCATAGCTAAGTTCTTTTGATACTTTTAAATTGTTAATTAATATTACGCAAAGGTAAGTAATATCAGACAATAATGAAAGGAAAAATCGAATTTATTAGGATTTTAGTTCTTGTTTATAATTTAATATATCTATATTTGCAATAAATATAATCTGTTTGAATTGGATTATTAAATTAATGGGAGTGACACGATATTATATCTGTCGAAATTTGGAGAATTAAAACATGAAACCAGTTTTATCATTTCGGTTATTTCATGAATTAATTTTCTAAAGTCCAACAGTAAAAAATCGCAGTTCCCGCGCTCCTTATATACAAACCGGCTTTTGGGGAACAAAGCCGCCAAAACTTAACACTATGGAACTAACATTACCCGGTTCACTGTCGAGAACCCTCTTTCTTGGAGCAATCTGCTCTTGTCTGTTATTCACTTCTTGTTCGGAAGATGATCCTGTGAAATCTTACTCTAATTACCGGATTACGGTCGATGCTGTTTCGCCTGTATCATTTACCGCATTGGGAGAAATCAAAACCATCGCTGTTTCTGCCAGCAAAGAAATCTATTGGGACGGTAAACCATCCGGAGAAAAGGAGCCCGCAAAGGTTACGGCAAGCGTGGAAGGAGAGCAGTTTATTGTTGAATCATTAGAAACTGAGGCGGGTTTGCAGTTGAAAATTACCGCTAGGGAAAATAAAACTGAGCAAATGCAAAAGGGCAAGGTTATACTGGCTATAGAAGATGATTCCGTTACCGAAATTCAGACTTTGGAACTTAACCAGGATGCTGCCACCATGGAATACGGGGCATACGAGATTACTTTTGATTACGAACAGGCATCATTGGATTACAATGGCGGGGCCGGTAGGGTAGCTTTCACATGCCAACGCGAGATGATAGTGAACGGCAACCCGAAGGGAAAGGTACCTTATTCACTGAATGGTGTAAAGTATGAAGCCTGCCAGTTTAATGACATTACCTATCAGATAATTAAAGATGGAAAGGAAACTGGGAAATATATGCTGGAATACAATCAACCGCAAGCTGTATCCTTGCATGAAGTGAATAATATTTTTACACTGATTGAAGGATCCGGAAAGGAGGAAAAAGAATTGGCTTCATTCAGCATTCTATTAGCCGCCAACCCTAACGGTGAAGATCTATGGTTCGTGACCGAGAAATTGACGGGTATCTATCAGGGAGAATAATGGGATGAAAAAGCTAATGATACTGCTGTGTGCCGTTTTGGGCATACAAGTCATCCATGCCGGTGACATAGTGGATCCGGAAGGTTTGGCAAAGGTGAAAATCATCAATTATGTGAATGACCCATATTGGGAGAACTGGGGAGGGAAAGCCACTTTTATGCTATCAGGAGATGTCATGGTTTCGGGACATGGATTTGTTTATGAGGGACAAATAAATACCCCGGAAATCAACGGGACCAATGTACAGATTCGTATAGGCCTTTATCAGAACCGAATACTCAAGCAATTGTCTTCAATTAAGAATATGAAAGTAGCCCGAAATAAATTCAATTCATTCGTGTTGCCTTTTATGGTAAAAGTTCCCGGTGGTGATTATGATTTGAGGACTTTGATCAAGTTCCCGGAAGAGGACACCTGGAAAGTAATTATGTCGGAGGACCATGGAATAAATGTCACTTACCAACGTTTCACAGTTTATGACCGGCCTAGAGCGCCCTTCTGTAAATATTTTGCAGCTGATTGGGAATTGCCTGGCGATGTGGGCAATGACGCAGGTTCAATACCTGAAGTTATACCGGGTGAGTTGTTTACGATGACTGCCAAATTCAATAATCCGTCCGGTTATAAATTAAAGGGGAAAATAAAAGTGGTATTCGAAAGAAATTACAAATGCTTCTTGAGGTATGAAAACAGCAGCGTAATCCCGGAAGACAAGGACATGCGTATTGACATATCTGAACCAATTCCCCTTGAAATGGAACCCGGTACCAAGGCACAGTTTGAGATTCCCTGTATGTTTAAGGAATACATAAATGTGGGCGATACCTGGACGCCGTCCTGCTATCTTTATTTCCAAAGTGAAGGGAGTACCAGTTGGGAACTGATACCGCCTGATACAAGTAGCTATTTTGAAGAAAACTCGCACATGAGCACTACTTGCCTTGGCATCAATCGTAGGAAAGTTTTCTTGGGAAAAGGAGAACTGTCTGACACAGACTTGTCCCATGACATTAAAATAATCTACCACGCCAATGGAGACCAATCAGTCTTTGAATATCGCGATGGCTACCTGGAGATTGAAGGGGTAGACTCGGATACTTATGTTTTTACCAGTAGTTCGTGCCCGGATATAGATCCTACGGACATAACCGGAATCCGGGGCGGTAAAACTATCCGGATAAGCATTTCAAAAAGTAAAGGCGGTTACTTTGTATGCTTCAGGGGAAAAATAAACCGCAATGTAAAACTATATTTCTAAATAAGCCATGAAACAAACAACAATATTATTGGCACTCGTATTGTGCCTTTACGGTTGTAGCGAAAAGGAAGACGCGCAATCGGAAATAAGCTATCTGAAAATCAAGACCAAAGTGGAATCGAGGAGCGTATCCGATTTTGTAGGGAATGAAGTCATGAAACTATGGATAACCAAAGGAAGCCTTACTGACGCACCTTATGGTGGAGATACCGAAACGACCGCTTCTTACGGGGAAAACGAGTGGCAGCTAAAAGACCAAATTCAATTGACTGAAGATCCTGCATACGTCTATGCCTGCTATCCTTCTTACGGAGAAATGGAAAACGGGAAATACAGAATAGACAATCGCGGGCATGACTATTTGTACGCAGGAGGCGGTAACATCGCCACACAGACCAAGCCCAATGTTGTCCTGACCATGAAACATGCGATGACATGTATTGGTGTCAATGTAAAGAAAGGCAATTATCAAGGGAGCGGTAATTTTACGGCATTGAGAGTCAGAAAGGCCGCATGGAGCTATGATGAATGGGAAGGATACCATGGCTATGGCTACTTGGATCCGGCTACGGGAGATTTGGAATACAACAATGAAGACCGGTGGGATACTTGGTTTAATTGTGAGAAGCAATTCGAGATGAAAGTCAATACTGACGGCTGGGACGATGGCAGCGTGCCAAGTGTTGCGCCTTTCCCATTCCTTGCTTATGAGAACGCAGTTCAAGTGCATTATACAATAGACAACCGCGATTACGAATTTGATTTGCCGGCAAATATGCGGTTTGAGAAGGGAAAGAAGTATATATTCGATATTACCATGAACCAGGTGGATGTTATTTCGGTCCGTTGCGTCGACTGGGAAACAAGCCACATTGAGACGGGGGAAATAAAAATCTACCCGGGAGGTTTGAAATATCAGGAAAAGGTATCGGCCGGGAATTTGACGGTAACCATCCCCGACCTTGGCAATATTGATGGCACCGTGGACTGGGGAGACGGTAATAAGGAGACATATCAATCCGGATTGGCTCATACCTATGCTACTGCGGGGACCTATAACATCACCATCACTACATGGTCTGAATATCCAGTCGCAAGTTTATCCATAGCCAACAGGAACTTCATCAATTTCAGAGGCATGAATTAGACAGGTAAGCTTTAATATGATGAAAGTTGTCTTATAAGAATTAATTGTATAATAAGAAGAGGGGAGGTTTTAGCAATACAAAATCATCCCTCTTTTTGTATTCAACCTTTTGATAAAGTGACAAAATCATGGCGTTTTTTCAAGAAGGTGATGTGTATTTCTACTACACGATTGACGGGCACAGGTGTGTGTTTGACCTTTCTGTAATGAAATTTAAGAAGGAGAAAATATATATTCGATGCCAACTAAATGTCGTTGATCCATAACTGTTCGTTGTGTGGATTGGGAGACAAACTATGTGGACATGGGGAAACTCAAGTCCGAGCTGGGGGACTGAAATACCAGGAAAGCGTTTCAAACAAAAATCTGACGGTAGCCATACCTGATATGGGTATAGTCTGGAGTCATTGAATATGGTGACGGAAATCAGGATAAATATCAATCAGAAATTATCCTTACCTATGCGGTTGCAGGTGTTTATATCATTTTTATTCGCACAAATAATTCCACAAAAAAATTCCCTATCTTTGGCCAACCGAAAAGAGATTGATTTTAGAGAATTTTGCCGGAAATCTAACTTTGTGATAATATTCATAAAGGCATAAGTAAAGAGGGTATTATTTGTATAAAGACAATTAGTAAGAATCTGATTAACATATTTAATTAATATAGTTAAGATGAAAGGTGCTAAAAAAAGCTGATTTTGCATACTCATGTAAAATCAGCTTTTTGTATTGATAATCAATCTATTGATAAAAGGCGGTACTATTAAGTATATTTATCCCAATATACTAAAAATCTTATTCACAATGAAACATTCTCCATTGTGATTTGCTTTGAACAAGAATAATCACTAATTTTGTGTTATTCTAAAACAGGGAGTTATGTCAAGAGATGTGGTAAAACAAGAACTATTGGCGAAACTGAAACAAGAACACTGCTTTTAGTCGTACAATGAAAACTCAATCAAGGATATTCCAGATGATATGCTGATTGAGAAAACCTTGTTACATCTTGACTTGGAAGAAATAAACCAACTGTTTCTAATTTATCCTTTCAAGAAAATCAAGCAGGTGTGGCTGAATTATCTTGTTCCCCAAGCGGAATATCTCTACACGTTGAATCGTTTCTTCGCATGGTATTATTTCAAGGCAAAGAAGCCAGATGCTTATATAAAGTCTATGGCTACCCGCCACCTTAATAAAATGTTTGCATGAAAGGTTTAGCTCCACACACGCTGCAAGTTTTTTTGAAGCTGTCTCTAAATTGGACTGTATCAAACCCTATCTTTTGGTAGGTGGCACAGCTTTGTCATTGCAAATGGGAACTCGACAAAGTGAGGACTTGGACTTTATTTCAAAAATCCAAAGAGAAGAAGTCCTAATAAAAAAACCTCATAAACACTTGTTTATGAGGCAATTTTTTGTGGACCAGCCTGGGCTTGAACCAGGGATCTCCAGATTATGAGAACGATAAAATGATATTTTGTGACAGCCAACAATTTTAGCCTTTATTGAATATCAAATAATTATATAGGTTGCTACTCTCTATGAAACTCACTAAATCTCCCTAACTGAAACCGTTTGTTTACGCATTGTTTACGCAGAATTGCATGAAAAGGATACCGATATTAAGCCTATTTGGAGTAATACCAAGTACCTTCTTTTGTTTTGCATAAGGTATAATGCTGTCGCAAATTATTTGTGTTTTGCGACAAAATGAGCCACAGTTTAAAACAACCTCAACCAGTGCATGTTTATACCAAACCTATACACTCTGAGTCTATTTAAGACCAAGTTGTAGTTCTAATCTTTTTATATGTTCGTTTACTCTGTGTTTTCTCGTTTCTTCCGGAACAAATTTTTTGCAATAAACTTTCATGTTACCACAGACAGAAAAACAAACAAATGAAATAAAGAGAGTTATTGGTTTTACCAACTCTTGATTTTCTTCATAAACAGCTCTTTTCGTTGCATGTGACAACTCTCCGCGATAGCAATATATTATATCAATAAGAGAATCAAAGTTTAGTTCTTTGTGCTTATCTGTACATATCTGTTGTATCTTTAAATACAAATTATAGTTTTGTTCCTTAATCATATTTATTGTTGATAATACGGCATATTTAAGCATGTCTGATTTTCTGAAATTCTTTTTTTGCTCTGCTGAAAATTTACCCTCTGCAAAGCAATATTCTAAAATCATATAAAAATGAATATAGGCAGAGATATAATCAAGTTTGTCTAAATAACTATTAGCTTCTCTAAAGAAATTATATGGCACTTTAGCTTCTGGTATAAATGTTTTGTCAAGCATTAGTCTTGAGAAATTGTCACTAGTAATTAATGCCTTTCTCTGTTTGCTTAATGATTTCCTCATAGAAAACAATACCTCATTTTTAGCCTTGTCTATCCATAATAAATCTAAGTATTCATTATAATAGACTTTCATTACGCCATGCTGAAATCCACCATAAACTTCTATATTACGAAATATATCAAGCATCCTACTGTCAAGGTATTTGTCAATATTCATAGTAAATGATGCTTTTTCTCCATTTCTAGACAATTCGACTAAATCAGAGTGCTCAATGCTAATCTTTTTGGAAACAGATAACATGTACGTTCCATTTTCGATGTACATTTTTATTTTATATAAACAATATAATATCTGTACCGGCTCTTTCAGTACAAAGTTTCCATCAATAACCGTTTTGGCTGTAAATATAATATTCATATAATCTGTCTGATTCAAATAATCACGCGTAAAGTTAGCAACTTTATTGTCATATAATAACAAAAATGAAAATTAATCATTATTTTTGTAGTCAAAAGGTGTAATAATGGAAGATGTAAATCGAATAAAACTCGTTTTAGTTGAGAAAAAACGTACTAGTAAATGGCTCTCAGAACAAATGGGAGTTAACCCATCTACTGTGTCAAAATGGTGCACAAATACATCACAGCCAGATATAACTAGTTTGCTAAAGATAGCAGACTTATTGGAAGTAGACATTAAGGAACTGATAGTTCGTGAGTATAAAGCCTATTTACTATCGCAAACATGACACCAAACAGCGCGTACATTGTGTTCGTGAACTGCATTTACCTTTGCAAAAATATTAAGATATGCCGACAAATAAGAATGCTTTGACAAGATACAAGTATCTTGATGAAATGCTGTCAGATAGACATCATTTCTATGATATTCACGACCTCACAAAAAAATGCAATGAGAAACTTATTGATGCAGGATTCCCTGAAGTATCTCAGCGTTGCATTGAAAAGGATATAAACTATTTGGAGTATGATCCATTTTATGCTGAAATAGAACGCTATAGGGTTAATGGTCATCGGTGTATAAGGTATAAGAACCCTTCTTTTACTATCTTCAGAAAGGAACTGAGTGAGGAAGAAAGCAACCTGATATTGGAGGTGCTTAACACAATAGGACAATTTGATGGTTTGGCTCATTTTGAATGGCTTGACCGTTTCAAAATCGGACTTGGTCTGAAAAAACGTCCTCGGATCATTAGCTTTAGTAATAACCCTTACCTGCAAAATTCCAACTTGTTAGGTGTATTGTTCGACAATATTTCAAACCAAGTTGTCATTAAATTGGGGTATCACACTTTTACAGATAAAGAAACTAGAGAAATCATTTTCCATCCTTATTTGCTTAAACAATATAATAATAGGTGGTACTTGATTGGCGCGGCTGATGATGATGGCAAAATCCTCAATTTCGCCCTCGACAGAATTGATGCTGTGACTGCTCTTCCTGAAGTGAAATACAAACCATGTAACGAAGACCTGGCTGACCGTTTCGAAGATATTATTGGAGTAACCCTATATGAAGACCGGGATGTTGAACATATCCTTTTCTGGGTGAGTAATCGTTCTAAGGACTATGTTGGAACCAAGCCGATTCACGGGTCACAATGCCAATATAAAAGTGAAAAAGATGACGAATTCCGTAAGCAATATCCATCTCTTAATGAGGGTGCATTCTTCTCTATAGATTGCATTCCGAACTATGAGTTAATACGTGAACTTTGTTCCTTTGGTAAAGAACTTATCGTGTTGTTGCCTTCATCCATCCAAGACGATATTTTTAATCATATTAAATCAATGCTTGATAGTTATTCTGGTGTACGAACATAGGGTTCGTTATGCCAATTTACCTTTGCAGCAGAAATAATAAAAACAAGCGTTATGAACACTCAGAATCCCAACAGCATTTTTGTTTTCGACATGGACAATACATTAATCAAAACGGATAAAGCTAACAACCTCGCCTATTCCGAGGCAATAAGTTCAGTACTGGGTGTAAATTATAATATTGAAAATGAGAAGAGATTTACGAGGAACGAACTAAAGGAGTTATTTCCCCAATTGACACAAACTCAAATTAATGAAATAATTGATTATAAAGAAAAGTGCTTTGAATCGTACCTCACTGAGACAGAGCTGAACAGTAATCTACTCAGCATCTTGAAAAGTCTCCATCAAGAAGGACATCATACAATTCTATTAACTAATTGTCGTTCTAGCAGGGCAATTAGCCTATGTAACTTCTACAATCTCACGAAGTATTTTGTTCAGCGTTTTTTTTACGAAGATTGTATTGACAACAAATACACTCTTCTTAAATCTCTGGGGTACGACTTGCAGAACGTCGTTTTATATGAAAACGACGAGGCTTCTTCCTCAGAGGCAGTTACTAACGGAATTAATTTAGATAAAATCATCAAAGTAGAATTTTGAAAAGTATGGAACAGTTTGTAATTCAGTCAAGAGCCAGTTTTTGTCGTAAAAGAGAAGGTGGTCTCGAGAAAGCCCTCAAGCAAGATATAATCGCTTTTTATCACAATGATTATCAAGGTGGTGGTAACTGGCGCGTGTCTGGCACCATTGAAAATCTTATCTGCACTTTTAAGAATGATGTCACGACATATTCACAGCAAACTCTGAATAATGCGATAAACAAACTTACTCAAATTTTGAAAGTCGACTTGCCTGAGATTCTGCGTCTTAGTGGAAAACAAAATCTTCGTGTTTGTGTCATTCCTAGATCAAAACGAGAAAATTCGTATCGCTGTAATCAACTATACTTAAGAGCCACAATCCAATTTGTGACACAACAATTGAATGGTTTTATAGATGGTACACATGATATTATTAGACACACTGATACCGCCACAACGCATTTGGCTCGTAGTGGTCATGGAGGTTCAGGCGAATTGCCTTATGTTGGTATAACAAAAGATACGTGTAATATTTCGGATGATGTAATCGGGCAAGATATATTGCTAATTGACGATCTTTACACTAAGACCGTTAACATTGACGAGGATTGTATTCAAGCCCTATTGGACAAAGGTGCAAAAAGTGTCATTTTCTATTCTATTGGCAAAACGTTATCAAGATATTAAACAAAGCTCTGTATATGAAATACTCGGAAAATGCATTAAACATTCTAACTGTTCGTACCTTTCCTCAAAAGGGGCCTGCGTGGATAGATAAAAAAATACGTGGAAACGAAGACTTATCTATTTTATATCACCTTTTAGAGACTCATGAATACGAGTTTATGAAAAAGCGGGAAAGAATAGAATCTGTCATCAACCAACTTGAAAATTGTACAGATGGTCTTGTCGCAATCGGTGATGCTAATTTCCCTTCTTTGCGCGGAAGCGTGAAACCAGCAGACAAGCCTTTTGCACTTTTCTATAAAGGTGATATAAGCTTGCTAAGCAAAGATAATTTGAACATTGCTGTTATAGGAGTCCTCAATCCTGATGAAAAGATTGAACTGACTGAGAGAATGGTTACGTCAGAAATTATAAAACACAACGCAACAATAGTGAGTGGCCTCGCTCTTGGTTGTGACTCTATTGCTCATAAAACAGCTTTGGAGAAAGGTGCCAAAACTATCGCCATTCTACCTAGCACTCTTGACAGTATCTTACCTAAGGAGAATGTAGAACTTGCTGAAAAAATTGTCGAAGCAGGAGGATTGCTTATCAGTGAATACTACGAAGCTCCCAAAAGTAGAAATGACATGGTGAGCAGATTTGTTGTTCGAGACAGGCTACAAGCTTTATTCTCTGATGCCGTACTCTTATCTGCAAGCTATGCTCCCAATAACTTAGGAAATGATTGTGGTTCGAGACATGCCATGGAAAAGGCTAAATCCTATGGTATCAAACGTGGCGTTATCTATAATGACAGCAAGCATCACAATATTGCAATGTATGATTTGAATCGTCAAATACTTGCTGAAGACAGAAGTGTAATACGCATTGACTCTGCTAATATGAGTGAGGCTGTTCTTCGGCTAGTTACTAAAACGAACAAACATATTTTATTTTAAGACCAAAATGGGATTTAATTTAAGTGCGGATTTCTATGCGTGTCGGATTGTTATTTGCTATTCCGAATTTGTGATTCAAAATGATAAAGGATTAGATTTCTTAGGATATTTTGTAAATAACGAGTAATATGAACATAGGCTTCGTGAATATTTAGTACTTTTGTAAACCAAAAAATAAGCGATCTTTGATAGGTTTGGTGAGCCAAAATGTTATTTGACTTTTTGTCCGGCGTGGTGCAAACCCTATTTTCGCAAGAGAATAGATTCGCTGGATATCTCTTCGCTTGACGGGGAGACGATAATGTTAGTACGTTAACGTGATAACACTTTATACGATGTACTTTCTATTTTTTTTGTTTTTATGTTTTATGACTTTATATATTTATATTGTCTATTATTTTTTTTACATAAAGAAAAGACGTTTTGGTAAATCATTCCTCAGAGATCGCTTTTATATAAATTGAGAACAAGAATGGATAAGAAACAAATAGTAAAACAGGTATCTCAAATCAAATCAAAAGAAGATTTGTTGAATCTCCTCAATTGTATCAAAAGAGACGAGCTTGAGGAGATGGGATTTGATGCTTCTAAGTTTCATCCATTCACAATTAGGCACCTTAACTATTATTGCAATCCAAATAATGTTTTCCATCGATACCGTCAGTTTCATATCAAAAAAAAATCTGGTGGAACCAGAGTAATTACGGCCCCGAGAAACCGCAGCTTTATGATGATGTTGCAAGCTGTAAATGAAATTCTGAAAGCCCTATACTCTCCTTCCGATTATGCTATGGGATTTACTGAAGGCAGATCAGTAGTTACTAATGCCACCATTCATAAAGGTCAAAACTATGTTTTCAATATTGACCTGAAAGATTTTTTCCCTAGTGTTGAACAATTTCGTGTATGGAAAAGGATCCAATTAAAACCATTTAATTTCCCCAAGCAAATAGCTAATATTGTTGCGGGGCTTTGTTTTATGCGTCAAGTAAGAAACGTTATTGACGAAACTAAGGAGCATGATAATGACAAAAAATTCAAATATGTTTTGCCACAAGGTTCTCCTGTCTCTCCAATTATTACTAATATGGTATGTGATACATTGGATCGCCGTTTAGCGGGATTGGCGCGTAGGTTTGGGCTTCACTATTCACGATATGCCGATGACATTACTTTTAGCTCAATGCATTATGTATATGCCCCTAATGGTAAATTTCATACAGAACTGTACCGCCTGATTACAGAACAAGGATTTATCATAAATAAAGACAAAACACGCCTTCAAAAACTTGGATCACGCCAAGAGGTAACAGGCATTATTATCAGTCAAAAGCTTAATGTTACTAAAAAGTATGTAAGAGATATTCGTAATATTCTTTATATTTGGGACAGATATGGATATACGACAGCAATATCCAAGTTTCTTCCTAAATATAAGGCTGCCAAAGGACATGTCAAAAAGGGAAACCCGGATTTGCAGAATGTTATTGATGGAAAACTCATGTATCTGAAAATGGTGAAAGGTGATGAAGATTCTGTATATGTGAAACTTTATACGAAATTTCAGGAGTTAGTCAATAGAGATTCTAGTTCGGATAAAACCAATTCTTATGGTATTACCTACATTGAGTCTTTACCTTTTCTGAAATTTGAGAAAGATAAAAATACAATTATCACTATCCATCACAAGGATTGTAATAAGCGATATGCTACGTTCAAAATAGGAGAAACAACCCAGATAGTATCAATAAATAAAAGTGTAACACCTGATGATGAACAGCAAAAAGAGAAGCTGGCTATCTCTTATTGTAGGGATTCTAAAGGAGAACGATTTTGGCTCATACATTTAGTTGATAAAATGACTGAATTCAAGCCAAAACCTGTTGATATTGATGAATTGAATAATGATTTAGACTTACTATTAAGCATTTGATATGGATGATAAGTTGATGTCCACGATTGACAAAATAGCAAGATTGACTCAGCAAAATACTGAGTTTGATATGGAATTGCGAAAGCGACTGAATGTTGCTTCCGCAAATTCTGTTTTGTCAGACGATGAACGTATAAACGATATTTACGAGTACTGCATTGAGGACATCATAAAGAAGCAAGCTACAGAATTTTATGCAGACTTCCCTTTACAGACTATAAAAGATCGTTTGATTGGAGATTATACCCGTATGGAGTCATTCAGAAGAAAAGATAATTTCGAAGACTTTTGTTTGTCACTGTATCAACAGATAGAGTGTATGACTAATAAATTGTGCGAGAATAAAGATCTGTCTGATATTACAGAAATAATGTGGGGGCATCCTGCATATCTGAAGATAGAAAAAGGCAAAGATACATCCATTTATAACAGAGGTGGTGACTATACAATTGCAAGCTTATTGTTCCCAGGTAATAACAAACAATCAGGAAATACTAATGCTTTTGTGAAATCAAGAATATCATTGCAAACTCAATATGCAATGGACAAGATACGTACTATTGTATATTTCTTGGGTTATAAAGCAATGATGAAGAGCGGTGATTATGACTCGTTTGTTGAAATCACGTCGCTGCTAAATGATATTTATCAATGTCGCAACATGAATCACCGCGGAAACTCTCAAAACCAATGGGAAAAAGAAACCTTTGACAGAATATTCCCTTTGAAATCACTCTATTATTTTAAATTTCTAGGGGTGTTGGCGCAATATGTTGAATATATAAAAGAGGGGTGGGGGGTATATCCCAGAATTAAAAAAATATAGCAAAAGCATTGAGAAACAGAATATTTCTGCTCCCCAACCCAAAGTGTTAGGTAAAATAGAATTGAAAGATGATGGGAGAAAGCATTTTAAATAATCTTTAATTTGAGCCTTATCTGTATGAAAAAAATATCGTAATTTCAATCTTCTAATGGTAGGGATTTTTTATAATGTTTTTGGCAGTAATGAAGAATTTCACCAGGAAGTTTTTGAGTATCTTATTATATTCCTATGTAGAAATATTTTTAAATTATGTTGTCATAGTATAGACTATAAGGTTGATAAAAAAAAAGATATTTTTATTTCCCCTTTTTGTTGTAATATTATTTCAATGCATTGTTTTTCTACTATATTTCCTATCATCCACAATAGGAGGTTTATTCATATTTAGAGAGAATTTAACTTGCTAGCAAATTGCTAAGAAGTCATTTAGCACACATAACCTATTGAAAGTTAAATAATATCATTTTGTATTTAACTTGCTGGTAATTTGCTGGTTAGTTAAACAGAGACAGAAAGCCGTCCGCATTGTATGGTATCGCATATGAACTTCATATGGAGCAATATGCTATCAGCCCTAATACCACCGTATAAACAAACAAAAATATCACCAATACTTTCATCCAGAAATCAGAGAACCAAACGCCTTCATTTCGCCTAAGGATTTTGCGCATACTAGATTCATGGTTCGTTAACATTTTCGTTTGTTCGGAACGATGATTTTCCAATACGGTTTTCCATGTCCCGATAGCTTGGTTTAAGAGTTGTTGAAGTTGGGCAAGATGTTCGGAGCTTATGGTTGCCTTGAACTGTGTATCTCGTTCTGTTTTTACAATCGCATTGCAAATGCCGTTGATGATATTGCCAGAACTATCAATAGCAGTTTTCAATATCATTGCAGCATCACGCTCTGCTTTAATAGCGTCTTGAAGGTCTTGGTGAATCTTCAACAATGCCTCTTTTGCTTCACGCACTTCCGCAAGTCGCTTGTCGGCATCCTGCTTTTCGGCCTCTATCTCATGGTTGATTTCAGCCTTCTTAAACATGTCATCAACGTCTATTGATGGAGCGATTTTTGATTTTCCAATTCCCATGATTCTTGTCTTTAATGATAGTATTTATCTGTGGAGTCCTCTTCTGCGTTTGCACATGCTGTTTGCCATTCTTGCACAGCGGCGTGCCCATTCTAGTTCATCCTCGTCTTTGTCTCTTCCCCAGCCGTTTGTGTCAGAACCGCCTCCGCCACTTGAAGCAGCCATACTTGTGGCAGCATCCAAATACCCTGCAAAGAGTAAAAGAGCCGTGTGCTGTATCTCTTCGATTTTAGCCAATGGATGGGCTTCCTCCAAAGAACAATCTTGTCGGATGATATTATCTGCGACTTCGGGTATCTCCACATGATATCTGTGATATTCATCTGTCGCTATATCGTAGTGCTTTATAACTAGCTGTGAAATAGGAATAAAATCTGCTGTCCGTGTTTGGCAAGAATTAGTTTTTGCCGGTTCGGATTTCCTTTCCTGTGGATGTAGTTTTGCCCAAGTAGCCTCAATCTTTGATGGAGTAAGGTTTCGTCCGATACCCAACACGGATGACTTATAAGTGGAGTTACCCCGTTTGATGGAATAGCCGTAAACGCCGCCATCGTCTTTTTCTTGCAGGTGTACCTTATAGCCTCGCTTAACCAGTTCTGTTTCATACTTCTGCCAACTGAACTCCTTTATTGCGCGAAGTATTTCCATGCAACAGTCAGATATTTCCTGTTTGTGACGTATGCTGATTTCTTCCGACTGTACCCATCCCCGTCTCTCGTTAATGATGTTCGCAGCCATGACAGCCCTTTCGCCAATCTTATGACTGTCGTTAATTTTGCCATCCATGTCCACACGGTTGGCATCAATATGCAGATGGAGAATACCACTTTTGGAATCACGATGTAGGGCTGCTATGTGTTGTGAACCTTTGAGATTGGTCTGCTTTGAGAATGCCTGTTTGGTCTTTTTGGAAAGGTCTATAGAGTCAAACACACGAATGAACTCATCTGCCAAACGTGTCCAGTCGTCCATCGCCCAGTCACAACTTTCTTCCTCAGATGGGGAAATCTCGATTCTTATCACATTTCTGCCAAGAGGCCTGCCCTTATTGATTTTTTCAGCAAACAGTTTCTGCACAAGCATCATCCGTCCGTACATTGCTTCCGGTGAAATATCATCGGGTAACAGATTGAACTTGACAATATCCGCTTTCTCCTTGTTGATGGAGTATCTTATGGCATTTGCGCCATGCGATATGGTACTGGCTTTTGCTATCATAGCGAGTAAGGAACTTTATTCGGTAAGATAATTCTCTATTTGGCTCCAGCGGTTGATGAGTTGTGTGGCGGCTCTCATCCATTGCTCCACAAACCGGGTATCGCTAAAATAGATTGCCCGCCTATCTGCTTGGATGGACTTCACAGCTGCCGCAATACGGATAAGGTCGCCCCTCGCATCTGTCAGACTGCACAGAGCTTCCACTTCACGCTCAGTCAACCGTTGCCGTGGGTGTTGCCCCAAGGCAGTACGACGCACATAGTCGCTCATGGACAGGCCGCAGGTTTTGGCAAGTTCAGTCGCTTGGATATATTCTTGTTCGGTCACTCTGGCTTCAAGCCGTAGGGTACGCCTTGTAACTTTCTTGTCGTTTTCTTCATCGACTTCTTTATCACTATTCTTTTTCTTCTTCATGCTCTGTTATGCTATGGGTGAAACATCAATTCAAAAAGGGTCAGCACGGTGGGAGCTTGCGACTGCCGGAATACGCCTATGTAGTACGAATAAGCGAAGCGAATTTGTGCGACATAGGAACTTCTTGTAATACTACATACAACAACTTCGGACACACCGTCTCTCTGATAATGGTTATTTGGGACAATTCTCTGAAATATCTTTGTCAGATTCTTCCTCTGCCGCAGACTGTGAACAAACTGAAACAGAAGGGAAAGAAGAAGGGGAAAACAGTTCACTTTCTTCTGATATAACAGGCATATTCTCTCTTTCACTTTGTCGGTCTTTTAGCCGGACATGAAATGGGTTATCAATACGGTTACTGTCCAACATCCATGCCGATATGCATTTCAGCGTGTGAACGCTTGTTCGGTTGTTCTGCGCGGATGAGATAATTCTCAACTGGTTCATCTTGTCAAGTACACGGGATATGGTCTTTTTGTCATAATCCAACTTGCTGGACAATTCCACTTCCGATAGAATGGATTGCCCGACTTGTAAGGTTGTGGAGAAACCTTTCATGGTATAATCTTTTTCTTCCAACACAGCCGCTTCAATAAGTCGGTGAAATATCTTCATACGGTCAATGCCATATTTGCTTCCTGCCAGATATGCAAGTTGATCTGACGAAAGCACTATGCAATAATTCAAGTCTGCTTTCATTGTCTGTATAATTTGAGATAGTTTATAACTGGTGCAGCCAAAAGAGAAAATCAGCGGTGTATGCAGTATCCTCTCTCCGGCATATAATACACCTTGTCGTATGCGATGTGGTCAAGTACGTTTTGCAACCTGTCCAGTTGTTGACTGTCCAACACACGAATAGCGGCAATGGTGATGTTCTGTGAAGCGATACGGCGGTGTTCGCAATTCCTTTCTGACATATTGCCGTCCCCATCAGCATGAACGCTCTGCAAGTAATCGTTCACGGCTTCGGTCTGTTCTTTACTCGGATATGCGGCCGGGTAACGGTCTTGAACATACGCAACCATGTGGCTGACCGCATTTGCCAGCAGTGGTTCACGTTCTTGTAGTTGTTCGATAAGTTCTTCCTTGTTCATGTTTTCAATTATTTTGTCCCATGTCCCAAGCATATTCTGTAACATTCTCTTTTCTCTGTTTTTTGTTTTTATTCTTTTTCAAAGGAAAGAGGGACAAAGGGACATGATATTTTTTTTCCCATATTTTGATATTTAAAATGGTAAATCCGGCTCATTGGGTAATGCAGTATAAACTTCTTCGCTCGGTGTGCCCACCCTCACCCAAGGATGCTTTGTCCGTCCTGTCTTGTCACAATAGGCAGGATGCAGACCTTTTACTCTCTCCTGCTCACTCCGTTTCCAATTAGGAATCATGTACATCAAGCGGTTGATATATTGTGAGGTATATTTGGACGGATTACGTCTGACTAAATCATTAGGCATTTCCTCAATAATTTGCCGGGCACAAACCATGTTGAGTGAGGTCATTGTTGAGTTTGGCTCTGAATATGCCTCTTTTTGATAAGCCAATCGGGTAGGAATAGCCCAACTTACATACTGTATGGGTATCTCACGTTCCAAATACATTTCCAAATCTTCCATGATGGGGTCAACAAGGATACTGGAATGTTGTACCTGTACTTCGTTGGCTTTAATCTCCATGTCTGGTGACAAGTAGAGTTTCATTCCTTGCCGGTAATAGGCGTATGCTTCTGCCCAAAGTTGAGGAACAGCACGTTGTAAAATATCCAACCATTCAGATACATGACCATTGCCTTTGACCGGGATTATCCACCAACGGCGATTCCCATTGTCCCCTTGCAGGAAATTTGTCTCATTGGTCGTAGCCGCAAAGACATTGTGCCGCATAAATTCCACTACTTTATGCCCGTATGCAGGACGCATATAGTCGCTGCAACGGCTCAGAAAAGCCTTGGCCGCCTCTGCGTCATTCGCTCGTTTCAAACCATTCAACTCGCTGATTTCAATAATCCACCCATTGGTGATGGTTTCTACTTTCTCCTTATCGCCACTGGCGAAAGAGAATGAATCATTGAACCATTTCCCGCTAATGGCCTTGAAAAAGGAACTTTTCCCGATACCCTGTGAGCCAGGCAAAGTCAGTACGTTGTCAAACTTGCAACCGGGACAGAACACTCTGGCTACAGCCGCTACGAACCATAGCGTTGTCTGCTCCTTGACAAGCGGCGTGTCCTCTGCTCCCAAATAATCAATGAGGGTTGTGGATATGCGAGGCTGTCCGTCCCATGTTTCTTGTGTGATGAATTCCTGCACAGGATTGAAACTTCGTTCGGAAGAAGTGGTCTTCAGTATCTCAAATACCTTATTCTGTGTAAGACGCAACCTATATGTCCTTTCCAAATAGTCTTGTATCTTTCCTGCTGATTCCTCATCAATTTTGTTGCCATTGACATACGAGACAAAGGGCAAAAGCATATGTCATCTTGACAGAAGGTATCGTACCTTATCTGACTAAGATTCTCATCCAATGTGAAAATAAGTCGGAGGTTTGCGATAGAACGAACTGGATTCCCGTAGCTATCTGTTGCCAAGTCTTTTTTCCAATTATCATCCATACCATCATTCTTTAATGTGGATTCCACCTGATTCCTTTGCCAAAGACAGCGCAAGGTCTGCGTCCACCACAATCTTTCGCCCTATCTGTGTGATAGCCTTGTCTATGATACCGCTCTTCTTAATACGGTTGGCCGTAGGTACACTGCACCCGAACACGCGGGCGATACCCTCTATACCATAGTAATTACCTTTGGGTGCCACTTGGGAAGTGACCACTTCTGTACTCTCCATACTTTTGGTGATGAGAAAGCAAAGCTCCTCACCCGTCATCATGGCGATGGGCTTTTGAAGTAGTTGGGTAAAATTAAGTTTTTCTTCCATACCTTTACTTGTTTGGTTATTAAATACTTTAAGCCTCGGTGCAACTCTGTGAAACCGATTTCACAAGCAAAGGTAGTGTATGAAGTTCTGTGTGTTGGTCGGTTTATTTATACCTTAATTTAACCGACCATATTACAACAGTTGTTCGCAGAAAAAACGGATAGCTGGATTTCCCGACTACCCGTTATTGATAAAATAATCCGTCCATCGGTCTATTATTCGTTTCGCCTTAGTGTAACTGCTTCCCCTTTGGCGCGAGTTTAATGACATATCCTTGATTTCACCATACCGCTTCTGTGGTATGTCGTGTCCGTAATGCCGTTGTGAGAACTGTTCTATGGCACGATGGAACGTCATGTATCTTGTAGATGCTTTCATCCTGCCTGCCTTTACCAAAGATTTCAACAGGTAGGCAAGGCTTATGTCTTCTGTGTTCTCTTCAATAAACAAGCGGATGCCTTGCGTGATGCGTTCCTTGTCGCCCACAAGAATATCATCCAATGATTGTATCATCTTTCTATTCCCCCGTTTGCCTTTTACTTTCCGCAAGACAAACATCACTTCTTTCCAAATCTCTGGATTACAGCCTTCTGCCGTATCTTCCCATCCGGCTTTATTTTCTGTCCCTATTTCGATACTTTGAGTTACAAGAGTTGCAACACATGATTTTATTAGGACCATGTCGCCATGATTAACTTCTTCGCTACTCAATAGACGGTCAAGTAACTTAGCCATACGTGAAAGACCATGGTCAAATATCACGAAATAGTACATGCAATAAGCCAATGCCTCCTTTTTCTCTATCACATAATCATACAGGTTAGCCATAAATTCACCAACAAACACGGCATGGGACAGGAAAATGATTTGGGAAATGTACATCAGGAACTGGTATACCATCTTTCTTTCCAACTTGCTCAACAGATAGCATCCTTTGCTGTTTTTCATAAGTGCATCCAACTGCCCAGTCAAATAGACTCTTGTTTCCTGTGGCAGATGATTCCAAATTTCAATCGGTGTTTCGGAACGAACCATCAATAAATCCGATTTCGCGGATGCAAGTAACTCTACTGCGCCTGTTTTTATATTGATACCTATCCACAGTCGTTTGTTAGTGATACATTGTGCTATAATGTCTGTGTATTTGCCAGCCCATTGTTGATTGACCATGTTCTGTACATCTTTACCATTTATGAAATCAGAGAGCCAGTTATACAGCATCAAGGCTTCAGGTGGTGTACAATTCCGCATCATCTGGTACATATCCATCAAAACGGATAAGTTCCCTTTGCTTACATCTTCCATACGTTTACAAAAATAGACATACAACTCTTCATTGGCTGATTTCCAAGCACGAATAGCCATATCAGCGCAATCCTTTTTTTGCAAATAGTCTTTTATTTTCTCTATGAAATTTATCATATTCAAGGTCGTGTTATGTTCGTGTAAACAACTTGGTTAATTCCTCAGTGGACATATTCGTCAGTTTCTCCAATAACAAATCTCTTTCAGAGGTCTTTGTCAAATTCAGCAGTTTCGAGTTATTCTCCATTTGGATTTCAAGAGGGTAATGCTCAATATAGATTTGAGTAATGGCATGATCAGAAGTTGAATGTCCCATGCTTTCAGAGATATAATCCATATCTACTCCGGCATTATGCAGATTAGTAGCAAACGAGTGTCGGCACCATGTGCCGGACGGACAGATGGACTTATCCCAGTGCAGTACTTCATGGCATATTTTGATGATGCGGTCTTTTACATTTGAGTTTTCCTGCATAGTATATTTGCGGCGTAACGCTTCTGTTTCCGCACCTTTTAATATGTTGGGGAATACCATACCGCCACGAGTCGGAGGAGCTGCCACTTCATCTAAAACATATTGTAAAGGAGGGGTGATGGGAACTATTACCTCAGAACCGTCAGCACTTCTTCGGGAAGTTTTCTTTCGATTGAAGCGGAAGGCCTTACCATCTGTCTGATAATAATAACTATTATAGATCAAGCGGCCAGCATCAGCCATATTGAAACCGTTGCAAAGGTATTGGGCAAGAAATAATCCCAATGAATAATGCGCACGTTGCACATATTCTTCCGACCAATGTTCGGGATATTTCTTTGAGACAAAAAGATTGTAAAGTTCCGTCATTTGACTGACATTCAGGAAACTCTGTTTGCGCTTCGCACTCTTGGGAATACTCACAAGCCCTTTCTCTTTCTTGTTAGAGAAAGGATAAGGGACATCTTTGAGGTAGCCTTCATGCACACACCTATTCCATACTGCACGGCAACAGCGCAAATAGATACCAGCCGTAGTATCGCTGATTTTACCTACAATTGCGCCATTCTCATCTTTTACTCCATTGTGCATCCCCTCTTTCCATTTCTGAATTTCTGCGGCACTGATACAAAATCCTTTGATTGCATTTGTCCCAAGTATCTTCTTGAATGATTTGAGCGCACATTCGTAGCTTTCAGCCGTGGTAAAACGTGCTCCGCCATCATCAGTTTTGAAACCTTTGATGACTTGTTCCCATATACTGATAAACGATTGTGACTTGGTTATTTCCTTTTCAGATAGTGCCACATCCTCACCCATAATACGTTGGCGCACCATCTCAAATGTTAGGATACCTCCTTTGTTCAGGTTACTCAAAACTTCTTTGTATTTGGGAACAAAGGTGTCTTTCCATTCTTTTTGAAGTTTGTAGTTCTCACTCTTGCATTTAGTCGCATTGCAGATGTCTGAGAACTTTTTCTCAGTAAAAGAACTTCCGGCAGTAAGATAAAAAAACTTGCGGTCTATCGTGAAACGGAGAGATAATGGAAACTCATACGCATTCTTTCTGCGAGTACGTGAGTCCAATACGATAGAAACAGAGCAATTCCGCTCTTTGAAAAGAGGCAGGGACTTTGTCAATTTTTCCATTGCATTCATTGTTTATGTTCAACATAACCTCTGAATACAGCCGCTTTGCAATGTGAGGCGTACATATACAAAACGCTGCATATAACTACTGAGTCCCTATCCTTTGACGGATAAAAACATTGTCGTTATATGCAGCGGTGCAATCTCGTTGTCTTCTGTCGCTGACTGGTAACCGGGCTTATGCTAATCGGTCTCAACCCCTGAAGCAACTCTCGCGTTTCGTTTGTCGTAGAGTACCCTCCGACTGGTACTCCCTCTACGCTTCGATTCATCGGAATAGAATGACCCTCCCACGATAGTTAGGCAAACTCACTTTTCCCTTTTGAGAAAGAGCACCTTTAGGTCATGGCTTACCATAAATGCATTGCACTTGCAAAGTTACAACATTATTCTGTAAATCAATATATAAATGGAATATATTTGAGTTTATTTGACTGTAAGGTGTAGCCGCACCAACACAATCTCTCAGCAAAGATGTTACAGGATAGCATGGAGTTTCATAGAAGCCCTATGCGTAAACACAACCAACTCAAACCGTTTGTTTACGCATTGTTTACGCAGACAAAGAAAAAAGCACCTACGATTTCTCGTAAGTGCTTGACTTTTAAAGTGGACCAGCTTGGGCTTGAACCAATGACCTCCAGAACGTGATTCGCAAATATTTGATTTTCAAGCCTAAAGGTAGTATTTCTTTTTCAAATAACCTCTTTTGTTTCCTTCTATTTTCTTAAGATGTGTGCAATTAGATTTGCACGGTACATGTATATTGGATTATTTTATCTCTCTTGATATTGAACTCTTAATAGAATACAAATTAATATCATGTTGATAAAATCCTAAAACAATAGCTTCATTGATATTATGTTGATGAGCAAATTGTTTTATTTTCATTTGCATCGCATGCGGAGAAATCATAGAATGTTGTTTTAAGAATGTGTTCCATAAGTCTTTGGTAATCAAAGAATACTTAGCGAATTTATTAGCATCTTCCTCACATTTATTTATTTCAGCTCCTTCTATAGAAATGTATTTTTGTTCTCTATTGTTGAAAAGGTGCATATAAACATGATATATCTCATGTAATAAAGCAAAGGCATAATTGTCAATCCTGTTTAATCGCAATGTTAATACAATCGTTGGATTTTCTCCTTTCCAAAAAGAGAATCCATCAATGGGAGTCTTGTCAAATTTGGGCACTATGATAAATTTGATTCCATATCGTAATAGAATTTCTTTTGTTATATCTATAGTATTTTTATTTATCAGAAATAAATGATTTAACTCATCAACAAGATTATTTAAACCGTCTTTATCAAACTTCGTATCACATTGAATTTTTGAACTTTCATAGAAAGCAAAGTGTTTCCATGAAAAAATATTTATAGGGTCACTTTTCAACCGCTCAGATTTCTTAAAATAAGAAACTTCTTTTTCCTGAGAGTATGATGTTACTAATTCTTCAACAGAGGCTACACCAAAAATTGAGTATATAGTTTTTATATTCTCTGATATTTTGCTCCCTATAATATTAAATTTCTCAAAACATTTGATAGAACAATATTGAGAAATGATTTTCCAAATCTCAATATTTTTTTTCCGCTCTATTATTTTTATATTGATATTTGCTTTGTCTATATCATATTGATTTTGTAATGATAACCAATAAGAAGCATCTATTCCTAAAATTTCCTGTAACAAAACAGCAACTTCAGGAGTTATAGCACGACGTCCCTTTATTATATCATTGAGTACGGAAGTAGGCATGCCCATAAATGAAGCTAATTCTTTTTGCTTCATCTCTCTTGCATCTAATTCGTCTTTAATGACTTCTCCCGGATGAATTGCTATACAAGGTACACAATCGTTTAATTTAAATTTAGTCGCCATAATGGTTGGATATTTCTATTAATTCTATTTCTGTAATTATCAATGAGCCGTCTATGGTAGAGCTTTTAAATATTAGCCTCCAGCGTCCAGTACATCTGACCGATTCAAAGTTCTTTAAATCTCCTTTTAACCGTTCATAATGCAAACTTCCAATTCTGAATAAATCTTCTATTCGCTTGGCTGTCCTTAAATGATTATATGCTTTTATATAACCTTTAACAACATCCTTAGGAAGTCTTTTGTATCTTTTGTCATTGGTGCAACCCACTTCCAATAACTCTATTAATGCTTCATCTTCTGTATAGATATTCATGTAATTTCATTATCTTTCTGCAAAGATAAGAATTTTATTCTTTATGATAACAAAATTCATTATAAAAATTATCAAATCTGATAATCATACAATATTATATAACACATTAAGTAAACAATAGAAAAAACATATTGTTTACTTATAAGCACTTTTTCAACTCATTAATGCACTAATAATTGAGAGGAAGAATCTGTTTCTTTTAGCAAAAATGCAGTATTATACCATATAATCTAACGTGAGTTCGATATAAATCAAAACAAATTTAGCTGCCTGTCATTGATGAAACTTACATCAATGACAGGCAACTGTAAGGTGTAGCCGCACCAATACAATCTCTCAGCAAAGATGCTACAGGATAGCACGGAGTTTCACAGAAGTTCTATGCGTAAACACTACCAACTCAAACAGTTTGTTTACGCATTGTTTACGCAGACAAAGAAAAAAGCACCTACGATTTCTCGTAAGTGCTTGATTGTTAAAGTGGACCAGCCTGGGCTTGAACCAGGGACCTCCAGATTATGAGGCTCTAAATTTCATCCTATTAAATTGCAATATGTCAACGTATTAATAATCTCATTGGAAGTTTATCAGTCAACAATTAGTCAACAGCTAAACCTACGGTACAAAGTTAAATATTAGTTTTCTATATTCCAAAGAATTGGGTTGTTAGTATGTAACATTCGTAGTGCTTATATAAAAAAGAAAACAGCATAAGAGTTTCCTCAAATGCTGCTTCCTTTAGATTGTTATTCGTTCATGTAATCCACTATCTGCCTAAACACATCACCTGCCATTAATCCACCACTTGCAGGTAGTCCATTTTTATGAATGGAAACAATGATAGAATATTGGGGAGCATTGGTAGGGAAGTAACCACAGAACTCTACAATATAGCTTCCATCTTCAAGCTGTACTGTTCCTGTTTCACCTGCTACCTGTACGTTATCAGACTTGGCTGATTGCGCTAAGCCATCAGTTACCACATATTCCAATGCCTGTTTCAGACTGTCAATGTTGGCTTGACTTGCTATCTGTGGATTGATAACTGTTGTACTGTCTTTGTAAAGTTGAGGTTGTACCATCTTTCCACTATTAGCAATAGCATTATAAAAGGTTAGCATTTGTATAGGGGTAATAGTTTGATTATATCCAATGCAGAACCATGCAAAAGCCGTATTACTCCAACCACTATCTTTAGGAGTAACAAAGTATGCAGGTTTCAAATTAGCTATTCCTGCGATGCTGTCTGGTTTACCATAATTCACCTTATTCAACAGATTGAAGTATGCTTGTGCATCATCTCCAAATGCTTTCTCCGTTGTTTTATAAACAGCAATGTTTGAACTTGAAGCTAAACCTTGCTTGATAGAGATTTCACCATATCCACCTCTATGCCAATTATGGTCTTTAAGTTCTCTGCCATGAACAGAGTAGATTCCACTTCCAACATCGACCTTATCAGATAGGTTTACTTTCCCTGTTTCTAATGCTGCCAATAGTGATATTGGGTGCATAAGACTTGTTGGTCGTTGTACAGAGAAGTTCTCGCAGGGTTGATAGTTGGCACTATCTTTCCTTGTAAGTCCAATCAGAGCCTTGATTTGCCCTGTTTGAACTTCCATAATGATAACTTGCCCAGATAAGGCATTGAGTTCAGATAGTTTACTTTCTAAGATAGAGGTCGCTTTCACTTGTAAAGTGCTGTCTATGGTGGATGTTAGTTCTACTTTATGCTGCTTGGTTTGGCATGAAGTAAAGCATATTGTCGCAAGAATAATTATATAGGTTCTCATAGTTGCCTTATTTGTAAACATCAACAAAGTTGTCACATGGTTATATATTATGCTCCTTGTTCTTTAAGTCCCACATCTAAATCATCCAATATGGACTTTATGAATGAAAATAACTCCATTGTGGTAGCCTGTCTTCCTTTGAACCTGTAAGATGCTATGGATGCGGCACTGCTACTTGATATGGTTTCTTGTAACTCCATGAATTGTTTCTTTAGGATGCGCCATTCCACTCGTATCTGTTGAAGTGGAGAACCACATTCCATACTATAGTAAATGATGTCAAATTGAACTTCCATTTCCTTTAGAAGCTGATTAGCTCGATTCACTGTCTTGTAAGCATTGAATAATCCCATGTCATTATAGTTTTAATATTTCTAAAATTGCTATAGCCTTGTTTCTCAATTCAAGAGAAAAATTCAAGTGATAAAGTCTATTAACCTTTTCATCCCATAGCTTAATGGCAAACAACGCTCCTAATGCACAAGTGTATTGGGAGCTAAAGATAAAGTATGGAATTGTATTAAGAGTAGTCAGAAAGTCATGTGCAGTAGGTGCTAATTCTAACTGTAATGATTTACCATATAGTTCTGCTAACTTGTTTGAGCTACAGACTTTATCATAGACCTTCTTAAACTTCTCCACTCCATTGTGGCGTATGTATTCATTAGAGAAACCATCTATAACTTCTTCTAATGTGTTTGCTAAGAATTCCATATATGTTTAATTCTGTTCTTGATAGTAATTGTATTAGGAATCTTAAACCAAAGGAGGTAGATTGTACATCTTAACCATATAATGTAGTGCTTTAAGTTCCATTTCATTAATTACTTCATCTACTGTTGCCATTTCAACAAGTAATTTGTGTATCATAAGTTTCTTCTGAAAATCCAAGTTACTAATCAATGTCTGAACCTCTTCTTCTTTCATTAGGGCGGCTTCTTCGATTATTCCACCTAAGAAATCCTCCAAACTAAAGCAAAGAGCTTTACTTGCTATTTCACTGAGTAGGCGATTCTCAAGAGAACCTCTACGTCCATCTGCATTTGCGATTATTATCAATGTATGTAATATCGCTAATCTTTCTTTTGTGCTAAGTGACATATTGTTAAATATTAATCCATCCCTATTCTTTTGGGGAAATTGTTATAATTAAAGCGTAAGGAATAGTAATATTTGGGTATTACTACGCTTATAAGTCTAATATCTTCTTTACGTTTTGAGCTAACTTATATCTAAAACTACCAACAGCGTCACAAGTAGCGATTTTATTAATCCATTCAAAGACTACCTTGCGCTTTGAGTAATCCATATTGTGTAAAACTATGAAAGCCTCTCTGGGAGATAACTGTGCGGATTGATTTGACATCTCTGGTGAAATTGAAAACTTATCATTTGCATCTAATAAGATACTGAGTGGCTTTCCTGTAGGATAAGACTGCTCTCCATATGCAGCTGCTCTAAGGATTGCACTAAATGCGATTAATTCTTTACTTGTAAACATAGATTCGAAATTGTGCCCACTTGTTCCCTTAGTAAGCGATTAAACACAAAGAGGACGTGGAAACTACTGAATATTATCTTATTGAGGCTCTCGACTGCCCAGCACAAATAATAAACAATAGTCCACGTCCCTATGCAGTTAATCCATTCAAAAGTATGAATGATATGTAACAACAATCAAGACGTGGACGTTCTTGCCTACTACCCTTGTGCTTTGAAACTGTCGAGATTTCAATAAGGGATAATATTTAAAACGTCCTTCGTTAGCTAATATGTCCTTCCAGTCTTTAACGCATTAGGTGTCTGGAATTGGCACAAAGTTACGAAATTCGTTTGAATGGCAAGAACTTATTGTTTATAAAATGTTGAGACAAGCCTAAAGTTAAGTAGTTTAGGTAGGTAGTAAATCCACTTCTGCCCTTATAAGTGTAAAATTCTCCACTTCTGCACCTGCCTTGAATTTTCATCTTTAAGTCAACATATTGTTGGTGATTTACAATTGGCTATCTTCGACATAAGTTTTAAGACTTTAGATGTATATGGATTCTTGTAATTAGTGTAATTGACCTTATTATATAAGGGATAAAAACCAAACTTTTAAATAATGAACTTTAGATGCTTCTTAACTTAATATTTGAGATGTACCTTATATATAAGGTGTAGGTGATTATTTCTCCGTTTGAAATTTTAGGGTAGGACAAAGTCAGATTGGGGTATATAAAGCTAACCTTGCTCTGGTTTTGTCCTACCTATGATTAGAAACCCAAACATTCATAAGTCTGCAAGATTTCTTCCTGCCTTAGCCCCAAGTATCTCTTAGTAATAGCTACTGAACTATGATTAAACAGTTCCATCAGCTTTACCAAAGCAAGCTCTGCATTATCACTGTTCATATTATAGACCTGCCTGCCAAATGTCTTTCTAAGGGAATGGCAGCTAAAGTTCTTAATCTTTAACCTGTACTTCTTCTTCACCTCTTTAAGAATTATGTTAATTCTCTGAACTGTGAAGATTGTACCTTTCTGACTTACTAAGATAGGTGCATTGATGCCAATAGGATTTATATGCTCGTAGCACTCTTTGATATGTTGTTGTAATTGGGGATTCAGTCTGATAGTTCTTACCTTGCCTGTCTTTTTCTCAATTACTGTAAACTCGTCAGCACCTAATATCTGCTTCCATCTTAGAGATAGAATATCAGATATTCTTAAACCTGTGAAGCATCCCAAAGCTATAAGGAGCGAGATTTTATAATTCTCGTCTTTGGTTAACTTCCTTATGAGGTTCATTGCATCAGACCATATAAGATAGTCTGCCGTTGTGCTTGAATATTTAAGTGACATAATGTTCTGTTTTATATGTTAATGAATAGAAGTGAATATTAATTCTGAGTTGGATTTACTAACTCATTGATTACTAAAGGGAAATTCACTAATAGTAGAAGTGAATATTATTAAGCAAGGACACCCAACTTGGAAATTGAATGTCCTTTACCTTGTTATATATGAGAACAGCTTACAATTGTCCTTCATCAGAGAAGCTGTAATATCCTGTATCTGTAAGAATGAGGTGGTCTATTACTGTAATTCTCATAAGTTGGGCTGCATCTTTGACCTGCTTCGTTGTCTCCATATCTTGCCTGCTTGGTTTCAGATTACCGCTTGGGTGGTTATGTGCAAGAATGATAGCTACTGAATTGGTAAGCAATGCTGCCTGTAAAATAACTCTGACATCAACATCTGTTGTAGTCAATCCTCCTTCTGATATAAGAGTGTAACCCAAGACTTGATTGACTTGGTTAAGAAATAAGACTTTAAAGTATTCCTTGTAACAGATAGTTCCCTCTCTATATGTAGGGAGCAAATATTTATAAGCATCTTCTGAACTTATAATCTTATGCAGATTCTTGAATTTGGGTTTGTAGTATAGCTCCACTTCACCCACTTTATAATCTATATCCATAATGTCAAGTATTAGAATGGTCTATCTCCATATTCGTAAACGATGATAGAATGGCAAACTCTATCATAGAATGAGAACCCACAGCAAGTGTGGAAGTAGCTTTCATAAACTGCCGCATATTCACCATGCTGCCTGCTGTTCCTATCTAAGAATGAATCAAACTTATGTAGCCAATATTTGATGGCTTGCAAGCGTTTGATGTATTGTAGATTGTTCTCACAGTAACACAACTTCTCCTGTAAAGAGATTATGTGATTAATTGCGTTTTCAATATCATTAGTATTCATAATGTATAATCTTTTAATAGGTTAGTAGATATAAAGAAAGGACACCAACTTAATGATGCCCTTTCCTCTCTCAATCAACAATCCACTCAGCCCAAGAACCAAGCGTATTCACTATCTCCTAATTTGGCACGTTGTATGCCTTGTACAAACTCTGTGCAGTTAAGATTCCTCTCCAAGAAGTTATCTATGTAACTTGACTTTACAGAACCATTGAGCAAGTTAAGCAACTGCCAACCTGTAATGCTGTCCCCTGTACTTTTGAAGTTTGCATCTGAAACGAATGCTCTACAAGCCGCATTAATCTGACTGTCTCCCAACAATAGACGAGGTAAGCGTTTCTGTTGGTTGGGTGTAAGAGCTTGGTATAGTCTCATCCTGCCTATTATTTGGCAGAACTCGCTTGTAGAGATTGACATCTGCCCAAGTGTTCTTAATAGGTGCAGGTCTTTGGATGGGTTGTAGGCATGGAACAAATTCAAAGCTGCTGCATATAGTTCCTGTACGCTTAGAACTTCTATCTTATCCTGCAAGCCGTCAGTGGTGAGCATTAAATTTGAGCACACACGATTCCTAAAACCTATGAAGATTTTAAATCTCTCAACAGACTTCTTGCTGTACAGGTTAATCTCGTTATATGCCCTTACTCCACCAATGGATAATGCCAAACGATTACCGTATTCATCATGTACAATGGATGGGATTTCAAAGCAAAAGCACATTCTCTGGTAGAACAATGTTTTCTCTGCATCAGTCAGTTCAGAAGCCTTCTTGCCTAATGCACTTGGTATTCTTCCATTGATAGGGTGTGATATTCTAATCTCTGGCATATCAAACTGCTCTCCATTGAAGTAGTCTTTGGCAGCATCCACCACTGCACCTATAAAGGATTGGTGGCTAATGGTTTCCTCCATTGACGCAAAACTGGGAATGATGCAGTCTTGTTGTAGGTGCTGCAAGGTTACTTCCTGTGTGTTGGCTTCAATGAAATGATTCACTCTCTTGGGTGTTGCAACTTCTTCCATAATGA
This sequence comes from Phocaeicola faecalis, assembly GCF_021730445.1. Classification (GTDB taxonomy): domain Bacteria; phylum Bacteroidota; class Bacteroidia; order Bacteroidales; family Bacteroidaceae; genus Phocaeicola; species Phocaeicola faecalis. Next base: position 229,809 of record NZ_JADNRM010000003.1, read on the forward strand.
TTGCTTCTTCTGCAAACTCACCCATGTTTAATGATTCTCTACGCTGTGCCATAGCTGGCATAATTACTAAATCTCTCATAATGAAATTGAATTAAATGGTTATTGATTGATGAATAGCGGTAAGCGACAATCTTGCTGTAGTTATCATGCAGTTTCCTACATTTAAGATGATACCACATACCGCTAAATAGCTATAAGTGTTATATCATTAGGATATTTTACATATATGGCTATTTTGTGTTATTCCCTAAGTATCATTAAATGGAGGTTGGGAGTAATAGTAAATTATAGCTTGGCTATGGTAATAGTGCATCGTGCCATCCTTCTGATTAATAAGAATGCTTACTATTATTGATGATTTGGAACTAATCTCTAAAGCATTCTTTTTATTTAAGAGCTATGAGGGGGTGTTTATGTGGGTAGGGGTGTCTCGTGCATAACTCTGATGGTTTTAAATTGGCATTATAAAATAGCGTTCATAAGGTCTGCTTACCCCTAATCTTAGAAATTTCACTTTAGATGCTTCTAAAGCCAGAATAAGGCAGATTGGGGATTATTCGTACTATCTCTTAATATATTAATAAACAGTATGAAAAATCCCCATGTCCTGTTATTTGGACTTGAAACCTATCTTAATCACGTTTTTTGAGTTGGTGGGATTCCACTCCTTACATTGCTTGGCAATATCATTGCCTAATAATAGTTCTTTAAGAGTAAGCTCTATCCCTTTGGGCAAGTATTTTAAGAGACCTGCACTATATAAATCCAGATTGTAACTCTCCACATTCTTCTTGCCCATTTCCAACTTATCAGCCAACTTATTGGGAGTAAGCAGTACCTTATTATCCTCTGCAATTAATAAGAGTTTGATATAATATCCTTTCACTTTAATATCCAAATTCACTTTAATAAAGAGGTGGGACAGGGTTATAAAGTTGGGATGCTCTATAGCCGAGATGCAGTAAAGGCTTCTCATTGTAAATTCAATAAGAGGATGGTTAATTGGTACTGGGTATCTCTTTCTTACCAACACTGCTTCTATATCCTTATTGAAGTTCTTTAATGCAGTTTCTTTCTCTCCTGTCCGTTTGGCTAAATCCTCAATTCTCCATCTGACCTTATAATAGTCATTTCTATATAAGGACAGACAGAAGAATCTGTACAGGTTAGATGGGTTGAGCTTATCCACGATAGACTTGTTAATGGTAGCATAATCTTGTCTAATTGTACTTATTCTGCCTTGTAATAGCCTTTGATTTATCTTCATATTCATTAGTAACTGATTGAATATTGTTAGTAAATAGTAAATCTTTCTTCTCTCGTTCCATCTTGTAATAGTGAGCCGTACCAAAATATAGCTTGGCATCTTTCCTGTTATAAAAATTCTTCCCTGTTGGTAGATGGGTTATCATATCAGTTTAAATATTAATTGATTAATAAGCCAATCTCTGCAATGCAATATAGTAGGTAGTAACTTTACCATTTTTCTTCCTCCTTGTCTTTAGGTAGTTATTAAGATTAGCCCATAATCCAATATGAACCTTGTTATCTTTTACTCCCTGTTTAAGAGCCTTAGCCCTTATCTGTTCATAGGTAAATTCTTCCATTTTAGATATTCTAAATAGTTTGTAGTCCGTCAATCTGTGTGGTGGAATTATCTGTCTGTGGTACTGTAAAGGTAAGAACTTTATAGGTGGTGAACTAATGATAAGACCACAATTCAGAAGTATTAAGTAGGCAGGGAAACCTCTCACATTTCCCTGCTTCTTGTCAATCCTCCTTGTTATGTTCAAAACATAGGACTAAGTGTATAATTCCATTCTCATTCTTGAAAGCTATTCTTGGATTATTAACTTCCTTATATGTAATGGAAGTTATAATAATGGGGAACAGTTCATTTTCATTATAAAGTTTGAGACTATTTGCAATATATTCATTAGAACTATATTCTGGGAGAATGAACTGAACAGGTAGAGCTTGACATCATTGTATTGCTGCATTTTAGCTCTTAGTATTTCTTGCTTAGCAATTATTGCTTCGTAGATAGTGCTTAAATATAAACTGGATTGTATGATATATGGGTTCATTGTTTTATTATTTAGTTGGTTAAGAATAAAGCCCACCTGTCACATGGGCTTTATTGTTGATGGTTTATGCCGCCTGTTCTTCCTTAATTATTCCTTGATTCTTTAGATATTGAGTGAGCATTTCAGAATAAATAGTGTTCACATGGTCTGACTTTACTTCATTTATAATTTTAATGCTGTTCTCATTCAATGCCTTTATGGTGTTAAGCACTTCATCTAATCCAATCTTCTTGTCTTCTCCATTCGGTGCGTAGTTGGCAAGTTGGGTGATTGCATCAATCATATAACGATGTCTGATAGTGTCTTTAGAAATCTTCATGTCACCTAAAGTTTTAATAATCTCATCTCCTACATTCAAGTCATATTCTGCAAGTTTGGCTTCACAAACTCCCTGCATGGCACTGTTCCAGACTTTCAAACTTAGTGTCTTGCCAGAATTATAATATTTGGTGATTACGCTGATATTGGCTTTCAGTTCCAATGCCTTTTGGAACACCTTTTTAAAGAATTCCTGCTGTGTGGCTAATGCTGCGTTACCAGCTTTCTCTAATCCATTGAAACCTCTGCTCAACACATTGTTCACTCCTCTGTATTCGCCAAACTCTTTCAATGATTTAAATTCCTTGATTCTTACATTCTCTATGGTCAGCTTGGTGTCATCCTTGACTATGGCATTGAGGTTGTGTTCGTGGTAGCTTGCCCATTGCCAATATCCGTTTGCATTATCAACAGGAACGTAAACATTGGGAGTATCTTTAGGTATGATGTTCCCGTTAAGGTCTTTCAACTCAATGTCCGCGTTGTAAAACAGGGTGGCTTCCGTGATATAGAGAGGAACTTTATCAAAGTTCTTATTGGTTATCAAGTCCTTTCCACATTCGATGTTTACCTTGCTTACTGCCATGCTGTAAACAGATGTGGCGATGATGATTTCCTTTTGTTCTTTAGTGAAGATTATCTGCTCATCTGTGTTGGCAACTTCATTCCACAATTCTATTTTAGCGGTTGGCAGTTCCACCATTTTAAGTGTTTCAAGATATGCAGTTTCAGCTCTGCCTACATTGACTTGTGCGGACTTCTTGATATTGGCTTCTGCATCCTTGTTAGCTTCAAGCACGCTCTTGGCTTTTATCAATGTCTGGCGGGCTTCTCCCACTGCTTGCAGTTTAATCTCTGCTGATGTCATTCTTACTTCTTCCATATTGTCATCTTGGTTTAAAGATTTCATTTCATTATTTACCATCTCTACTGTTGTATTTACTGAATTACTCATAGTTTTAATTTTTTAATTTGTTATTACTGATTTTGTAACCATCAAACCTATGTACACTTGGTTATCTGATTACGCTGCAAAGTTATGATGTTCTCTTGTGGCGAATTGGTAAAGAATAGCTGTATGTTTAAGTGAGTTTTTTACCAAAGGAATCTCCCTTTGCGAAAGATTCCTTTGTAAGGAATTTACTTTGTTGCATTTTGTTCCCGTTGTATATTTGAGGCAGCTTCTTCTAATCTGCTTCTAATGGAAGATAGCTCCAGTTCTATATCAGACAGGAATCCATCTACAGCATTTTCAGGAGAACATCCATAGTAATTCATCAAATTACCTATTACAGCTCTAAGAACCTTAGGGTCATCAGAAATGTCTTCTACTTAATAACTTATTTTCAAAAGAGCTTGAAAACTATCCTTCGCCACTTGCTTTGTGGTTATTGCATGTTTTTCCATATAAAATAAACCTTTCAGTGAATAGTCTGCGGCAACGTGCCTGTCAGCTTTCTGAAAGCGTTGCAAAGGTAGAATATTGGGATGGGGCTGGATTAATAATAATTGAGCCAAAAAAAAGGCAGTTCTTTACCATCGTAAGAGCTGCCTTTTTATATAAGGGAAGTCGGATTTACCAAAATTTAGTTCCACCTATATTATAAGGTGATAGTCTGAATGTCCTGTAGTCCAACAGGGCTTTTACCGTATCATATCTATTCAGAAAATATTTCAGTCTGCTTCTGATATTATTTGCGTCCGTATCAACATCATCCGTCTTAATCAGTTTTAATAACCCTAAGATAGGATTCTATTAAATTGGCTTGTGGTCTTGTTGGTACTTTTTCTTTAGTTGATTTTAAATGTGTGTTCTGGAGCAACTGATATGTTCCCCATATATAAAGTGACTGAATGGGGTCAATTTTCTTATTGCCTACTGTCTTGTTCCCATAGATGAAGTCTAATTCCTTTTGAACTTCCTCTAAATTATCTACTCCTAAATATTGGTGCAGGTATTCATTCAGCCTGTTCTCCAACCAGCTGTCCTTATTATTGATAAGTATTGGAGAATTACCACCTGCTGCAATCTTTATATCAGTATTGAAGTCTTTCCCGTTTTTCTGCTTAGGCTGATTGAGGGCAATGTATAGCTTTAGCATATCTGGTCTGACTTCATGGATATATTGCTGATATTGCATATCGTCATATTCTCCCTCTGATATGGGGACTTCTGTTATCCTGTCCCTATATAGAAGTGCAGCCATGAATAGTAATGCACATGAAGCCAATTCTTCATTATGAAGTTTCGGTGCATACGATTCCACGATTGTTTTAGGATTAAAGTTGTCTGGAACTGCCATTGCTATGTTTTCATTGGTAGCCAATGCAAACTTTACCGCATCCACACCATAACCATCGTCTGATTTACACTGATTGGCAAGTTCTTTTTCTTCTGGTGTTAGATTGAAGACTTTCTTAGCATAGACTTGGGTCAGTTCGTTGGATATGTCGTCATAGGTAAAGCCAAAACATCTGTTCAGTTCTTGGTATAGCTTCTTTATAGTTGGTATGTCAAATGTTACTTCAAGCATGGTCTTATTTTTATATGGAAAGCAAAATTAAAAAAATAATCCCCACCTGCATTGCTACAAGTGGGGAATTATTAGCTTACTTACCAAACACGTACTTCACAACCTTAGTATTAGCCTTGTTCTCATTAACGAAGTCTCGTTCAATATAGATGTCGGTCACTTTCATGGAATCGTCTATGTGGTTCAAAGCCGCGTGAACAATGTATTTGTCTATGCCTACTTTGTTGAGAGCGATAGTAGCCCATGAGTGCCGGGCTGCATAGTATTCCAAATCATCTACTTCTAATATTGCTCCAATCTCTTTTAGACCGCAATTGATAGCTTTATTAAAAGTCTTTTCATCCCCATAGTATTGATAGAAGTTGAACAGACGTTTGCCTGTGCTATCTTTGTACTTATCAATAAGAGGTTGCACTATCTTAGGAATATCTACCATCATTTTTGCACCATCCAATCTGCGAGCTTTGGTCTTAGTTCTGTTATAGATAATAGTGTTCCCTCTCATTTCAGTAGCATTGTAAAGGTCTGCTGAATTGATTCCCATAAGGCAGAATGAGAGAATGAAACAATCTTTAGCCAAGTTATAACGGCAGGTGGACTTATATCCTTTCTTCATGTCTTTATAAGGCAGCTTCCACACCTTTTTAATGATGTCTGCTGGAATGGCTCTCTTACGTGTAGCTTCCTGTTTAGGTATCTTGAAGTCCTCAAAAGGTGAGTTAGGAATAAGAATGAGGTTCTTGTCTTTCTTATTGTACTTACGTTTGGCTTCATTGAACAGCTTCTTAATGCTTATCAAGTAGAGGGAGAGGGTACGATTAGAAGTAACACGCTTACCCTGCTGTATCAGTTTCTTGGTACGTGCATCACGTTCTCCAATTAAAAATGCTTTGAACTGTTCCAAGAAGTCTAAGGTGATAAGATTTATATCCAATTCTTCTTTACCAACAAATCGTACTAAGGCATTGACGGCAGTAGTGTAATTGGGCGCACCTTTAATAGTGGCAGAAGCTATCCACTCACGACTGAACTTTATAAAGTCAATGGTCTGCTGTTTCTCCTGTTCTCCATTCAAGAACTCAACTATCTCGTCCAACGAATAATGATTACGGTCTAATTGCAACTTTAGACATTGTTCCCTGTAATAGAGAACAAGCCTGTCTATTTCTCTCTTAATGGAAGTGTCCTCTTTAAATTTGAGGGATTTGGTTAGGTCTTGTTGAGTTACAAACAAGTTAGTGGACAAGCGTTTTACCTTACGGTCTAATGTGAATCTAATCTTGACGTTATATGTTCCGTCAACTTTTAATTCACTCCTTTTAATCTCGGCTTTAATAGTCAGCATATTAGCTCCATTTTAATTAGTCAACAATCAGTCAACATTTGCTTAAAATAGGGCTAAATCAACCAAGAGCAACAGATTCATATCTGGAGGGTCTGCAAACAAAAAAGGCTGTATTCCGTTAGGAATCAGCCTTTTAGTTTGTGGACCAGCCTGGGCTTGAACCAGGGACCTCCAGATTATGAGTCTGTTGCTCTAACCAACTGAGCTACAAGTCCGAGCTATGTGGATTTCTCCTTAGCAGGTGCAAAAGTAGAACATTTCTCTGAGATTTGCAAAGAATCGAACCCAAAATTTGATAAAAAGATTTAATTCACTTATTCGTAAGGATTTAAATTGTACTTTTGTGCTCCACTAATTAATTGAGAATAGCCGTATGGCACATACAAAACAAGAAACAGCCCTGACAGGGTTGACAAATAAAGAAGTTCTTGAAAGTAGGGAGAAATTCGGAATGAATCTCCTGACACCCCCCAAACGCCCTTCTATGTGGAAACTTTATCTCGAAAAGTTCCGCGACCCGGTGATACGCATCCTTCTCGTTGCAGCATTCTTTTCGCTGGTCATAGCTGTTATCGAAGATGAATATGCCGAAACAATCGGAATATTCTTCGCTATATTTTTGGCGACAGGCATCGGATTCTATTTTGAATATGATGCAAACAAGAAATTTGATTTGCTAAATGCTGTAGGTGAAGAAACTCCCGTCACGGTCATACGCAACGGCAAAATACAAGAGATTCCGCGTAAAGATATCGTCGTGGGAGATATTGTCATATTAAATACCGGTGAAGAAGTGCCGGCAGACGGCATCTTGTTGGAAGCCATTTCTATGCAGATTAATGAATCCAATCTGACTGGAGAATTAATGGTGAACAAAACTGTCAATGAAGAATTGTTCGATGACGAGGCCACTTATCCCAGTAACACCGTCATGCGTGGGACTACAGTAGTGGACGGTCACGGCATGATGCGCGTAGAGCACGTAGGCGATGCGACAGAAATCGGCAAAGTGGCTCGCCAAGCGACCGAACAGAGTCAAGAACAGACTCCCTTGAATATTCAATTAACAAAATTAGCCGATTTTATCGGCAAAATCGGATTTACCATTGCCACGCTGACCTTTATTGTCTTCACAGCCAAAGACCTTTACGGATATTTGAGTATGAATGAAATAACCGGTTGGCAGCAATGGATGCATATCGCACGTATTGTTTTAAAATACTTCATGATGGCCGTTACACTAATAGTGGTTGCCGTCCCCGAAGGCTTGCCGATGAGTGTCACACTCAGCCTTGCACTGAACATGCGCCGTATGCTGAAGACAAATAACCTTGTCCGCAAGATGCATGCCTGCGAAACAATGGGTGCCATCACCGTCATCTGTACAGACAAAACCGGCACTCTGACACAAAACCTGATGCAAGTGCATGAAGCAAAGCTCGACGCTTCCAAAGCAGACTTGATAGCAGAAGGCATCAGTGCCAATTCTACGGCTTTTCTGGAAGAGGCAGAGACCGGAAAGAAACCTTCCGGTGTAGGAAACCCTACTGAAATCGCCTTGTTGTTATGGCTTAACGAGCAGGGAAAGAATTATATGGAACTGCGCGAAAAAGCAACAGTCGTCAACCAGCTCACATTCTCCACCGAACGTAAATATATGGCTACTCTGGTCGACTCTCCCATCCAGCAAAAAAGAGTGTTATATATAAAAGGTGCACCCGAAATTATAATGGGCAAATGTAACCTGAGCCCTGATGCCATTGCACAGTATAACGCTGACCTGCTGGCCTACCAAAACAAGGCCATGCGTACTTTAGGATTGGCTTATAAATATATCCCCGAAGGAACCGGAGAGGATTGTGCCGAATTGGTGAACGAAGGCGGAATGGATTTTCTCGGTATCTTCGCCATCAGTGACCCCATTCGTCCCGATGTGCCCGAGGCAGTCGGCAAATGTCAGTCAGCCGGTATCGGTGTGAAGATTGTAACCGGCGACACTCCGGGTACTGCTACCGAGATTGCTCGTCAGATAGGATTATGGAAGCCTGAAGACACGGAACGCAACCGAATCACAGGAGTGGAATTTGCCGCCTTGAGCGACGAAGAAGCACTCGACCGTGTACTTGACTTGAAAGTGATGAGCCGTGCCCGCCCGATGGACAAGCAACGCTTGGTGCAGTTGCTCCAGCAAAAAGGTGCAGTAGTTGCCGTTACCGGTGACGGAACCAACGATGCTCCCGCCCTCAACCACGCACAAGTGGGTCTCTCGATGGGAACGGGAACTTCCGTAGCAAAAGAAGCCAGTGATATTACATTGCTGGATGATTCTTTCCACAGTATCGCCACTGCCGTCATGTGGGGACGTTCGCTCTACAAAAACATTCAGCGTTTCATCGTCTTCCAGCTGACAATCAATGTAGTGGCATTGGCAAGTGTATTGCTCGGCGCTTTCCTAGGCACTGAGCTTCCGCTGACTGTCACTCAAATGTTATGGGTAAACCTCATTATGGATACTTTTGCAGCCATGGCACTGGCCTCCATACCACCCAGCCCCGATGTCATGAACGAGAAACCGCGCAAAACCAATGACTTTATCATCACCAAGGCCATGCGCAACAATATATTAAGCGTAGGACTTGCATTTTTGGTCATCCTGATGTCACTCATCGTAGGTATCAGGCAGCTTCCTGCCTCACAAACAGAGTGGGCTCTTACTTGTTTCTTCACCATTTTCGTGATGCTTCAGTTTTGGAACCTATTCAATGCCAGCGTTTTCGGAACCAATCATTCTGTATTTAAAGATTCACGCCATGCACTGGGCATGCTTAGTGTAGCGGTTATCATATTGATAGGCCAGATATTCATTGTCGAATTCGGAGGAAAAGTATTCCGCACCGTGCCGCTGAGTCTGACCGAATGGATTATAATCATCGCCGCTACCTCTTTAGTGTTGGTGGCAGGTGAAATTTACCGACTGATAAAACGGTTGCAAGCAACAAAGTAAATTAGGTAAAAGAGCATAAAGAGTTATGGACAGTAAAATTAAGAATGTTATTTTCGATTTAGGCGGGGTATTGGTTAACCTTGATTTTGATAGTTGCCTGAATGCATTTCGCACTGCAGGATTCGCCGACATAGAAGAACAAGTTCGCCAAATGCAAGGCAACGGAGTGTTTTCCCGGTTTGAATTGGGAGAAATTTCTCCCGAAGAGTTTAGAAACGCTATCCGCAGAGAGGCTGACGAATCGTTGACCGACCGCAAGATAGATGATATGTGGAACCTGATGTTGCTGAATATTCCCCGCGAAAAGCTGGAATTACTGTTGGAACTACGCGAACGCTATATGGTTTACCTGCTTAGCAATACTAACCAGATTCATTGGAATTATGCCGGCGAAGAAATGTTCAACTACCGGGGCTTTCGTGCAGATGACTTCTTTGAAGACACGTTTCTCTCTTTCAAAATGCATTTAGCCAAACCAGATAAGGCTATCTATGAGAAAGTAATGAAGGAGGCAAACATTCTTCCCGAGGAGACGTTCTTTATAGACGATTCGGAAGCCAACTGCCGGGCAGCCGCGGCACTTGGCATTCAAACTCACCACTACCGCATCGGCGAAGATTTAAGTTTATTATTCGAATAATGAAAATTATATCAGGCATAAACCATCCAACCCTTTCCCCATCGGTTGCCACCATCGGCTTTTTTGATGGGGTGCATCGCGGACATCGTTTCCTCATTGGTCAAGTAAAGGAAATGGCCGCAAAGGAAGGATTATGTTCTGCGTTAGTCACCTTTCCGGTACATCCCAGACAGGTGATACAAACCTCCTATTGCCCCCAGCTCCTCTCCTCTCCCCAAGAGAAACTGGAATTGCTGGAAACGACAGGCGCTGATTATTGCATCCTTCTTCCCTTTACGCATGATTTATCATTGCTTTCCGCACGCGAGTTCATGCAGTTGTTACGTGACCGATTCAATATCCATATACTGGTAATCGGTTATGACCACCGCTTCGGTCACAACCGGAGTGAAAGTTTTGAAGATTATCGCCGCTATGGTGAAGAACTCGGTATATATATAGTACGCGCGCGCGCCTATACCGATGGTGAAGATAAAATCAGCTCTTCCGTTATCCGCCAATTGCTAAAAGAAGGAGATGTAAACCGCGCCTCCCAGTTCTTAGGATACAATTATTATTTAGACGGGACTGTCGTCGACGGTTATAAAGTCGGTCGTAAGATAGGTTTTCCTACCGCAAACCTAAAAGTAGATTATCCCGAAAAACTCATTCCTTCCGAGGGAGTATATGCTGTATATGTATATATAGAAGGTAAAAAATGGGCAGGGATGTTGAATATAGGTCACCGTCCTACTATTAATAATGGAAAAGATTTGAGTATTGAAGTGAATATCCTTCATTTTTCGGATAATATCTATCACAAAGAGATACGCATTGAATTCGTAAAGTATCTCCGCCCTGAAGAAAAATACGATAATATCGAAGCGCTCATCCGCCAAATGCATAAAGACAGAGAAGAAGCGGCAAAAGTGCTGCTATAAAATTATTCCTGTCTCATTGTACAAGGCAGTATATTTACCAGCATCCCTTACCCCAAACAATGGGCATTGTTTGCGAAGGTTGTTTCCATTGTTTGCAAAAACTATCTCCATTGTTTAGAGAAAACCTCTAAGCCTTTTTTTGCATAAAAACCGCTTCTTTATCCACTCCTCCCCCCAAAACCACGAAAAAAGATATATTTTTATCGAATTTCGATAAATTTTTCTCGTTTTCCTTTGGTAGTATAAAAATAACATGTACATTTGCATATCGATAAACGATAAATGAATATCGAAAAACAAACACAAGTATAAATATAAAACACAAAGTAAAATGAAAAAGTCAGTATTAAAATCAGGTTTAGTAGCAGCAATTGCAGCAGTAATGATGAGTTGTACAACAACAGCACACGCACAAACAACAGAAAACACGAAGTACATTTATTGTCAAGACGACACAAACACAACAGTGTACACACTAAATGAAGACGGCAAAACATTAACACGCAAAGTGAAGTATGAGTACAAACACAATGAAACAGGACAAGTGATTGAAAAGAAAGCATATCGTTGGGATGCTTACCGCGAAATATGGAAGCCGGCTTATCTTCTTACTGTAACTCCCGGAGCATCTGAAACGAAACTGAATTACGCTGAATGGAACGCCAAAGAAAGTGCCTTTAACAGCAACAAACAACAAAGTATTTACCGTGAAGACAGTAACATAAATTTGCTGGCCGACACACAAAACAAAAAGTAATGGAAACGAAGAAAACAACAGGTATAAATCTCCGGGTAAAAGTATTTATGTTTTGCTTTACCATCGGATTTTGGTCCGGAATCGCACTAAGTATTGCAAAGCATACATGTTGATAAATAATAAACTGATAAAAATAACAACTTTAAAATACATGAAGATGAAAACATTCAAACGCATTTTTGCCATAGCTACTTTATTAGTAACTATTGGCTTCGCTTCTAAAGCTAATGCACAAGTTCCTTTGGAAGATTTCTTTAAAAATCCGGAGAAAGTAGCATTCCAAATTTCTCCGGATGGCAAATACTTCTCATACATGGCCCCGTACGAGAACCGCCTGAACTTATTCATACAAGAAATCGGCTCAGACAAGGCGACCCGTATCACCTCGGAAACGTCACGTGACATTGCCGGAAGTATGTGGGCGAATGGTCATCGCATCTTATATATTAAGGATACGGGAGGAGATGAAAACTACCAACTTTACGGAGTCAACCTTGATGGTACAGATGCAAAAGCATACACAGCATTTCCCAAAGTAGGAACTCAGCTCATCGATAAATTGGAAAATATCGACTCACTGGTCATTGTCGGTCTGAACAAACGCAATCCTCAAGTATTCGATCCATACCGTTTAAACCTGAACACAGGTGAATTAACCATGTTGGCAGAAAATCCCGGAAACATCCAAGGCTGGCAAACCGACCATGATGGAAAATTGCGTGTCGCTTACGCTATCGTGGACGGAGTAAATACCCAAATCCTTTATCGTGAAACCGAAGACCAACCTTTCCGCCCGGTACTGACTACCAACTTTAAGGAAACAGTAGACTTTGTAACCTTTGCTCCCGATAACAAAATGGTGTATGCCCTCACAAATATCGGTCGTGACAAGACAGCCCTTGTTTTGATGGATCCCGCCAATTGTGAAGAAAAAGAAGTGCTGTACACCAATGATAAATATGACATTTCAAGACTCAGTTATTCAGAACTAAAAAAGAAACTGATTGCAGTTTCCTGCACCGGCCACAAAGGTACTATCCGCCATTATTTTGATAAAGATGAAGAAGCTATCCGTGCCAAACTGGAAAAGAAACTTGCAGGATATGATATTGAAACTGCCAGCGAAGACAAAAGCGAGAATATCCGTATGATTTATGCCGGCAGTGACCGCACGTATGGCACTTACTACACTTATAATGTGAAAGAAGACAAGCTGACAAAGGTGGCCGATGTAGCTCCCTGGATTAAAGAAGATGAAATGGTCCCGATGAATCCTATCACCTACACCAGCCGTGACGGACTGACCATCGAAGGCTATCTCACCCTGCCGAAAGGCTATACAATGGAAACTGCAAAGAACCTGCCGGTAGTGGTTAACCCTCACGGAGGTCCATGGGCACGTGATACCTGGGGATATAATCCTGAAGTACAATTCCTTGCCGAACGCGGTTATGCCGTATTGCAGATGAATTTCCGCGGTTCTACCGGCTACGGACGCAAATTCACCGAATTGGGTTATAAACAATGGGGACAAACCATGCAGGATGACATAACCGACGGAGTAAAATGGTTAATTGATAAAGGCATTGCCAATCCTAAACGAATAGCAATCTATGGTGGAAGCTATGGTGGCTATGCTACACTGGCAGGCGTCACTTTCACCCCCGACCTTTATGCATGTGCCATTGACTATGTAGGTATATCGAACCTGCTCACTTTTATGCAGACCATTCCTCCTTACTGGAAACCATTACTGGATATGATGTATGAAATGGTAGGCGATCCGGTGAAAGACAAAGAAATGATGGAAAAATACTCTCCGGTATTCCACGTAGATAAAATTAAAGCTCCACTGTTTGTGGCACAAGGAGCCAATGACCCGCGCGTGAACAAGGCTGAATCCGACCAAATGGTAGAAGCATTGAAAAAACGCGGTATAGAAGTAGAATATATGGTGAAAGACAACGAAGGACACGGTTTTCATAACGAAGAGAATAAATTCGATTTCTATCGCGCTATGGATAAATTCCTGAGTAATCATTTAAAGAAATAATAATCATAAAAATCAAATTAATATGGGACGCACGATTAAATTAATACTTTACTATTTTGCTTATCAGTTGGCAGCAACTATTCCGGGAATGTTCGGATACACAATATGGAAATGCTTTGAAACGCAAAGTTTCGACCTGCATAACGCCCCTACTTCTCTGGGCATTATCCTTTCATTGCTAGGCACCTTGCTCATGGCATGGCATCTGATACATTATAAATATGTAAAACTGGACAAACAGACTCTTGCGTCCCTGCCTTTCAAATCTACTTGCCTTTACATTGCGATGGGAGTCGCCGCCATTATATGGATGAACTGGCTGAGCGAGATGGCCCATCTTCCCAATATAGCCGAAAACATCTTCGCACAGATGAAAAACAATGTATTCGGCATTTTGAGTGTATGTATTGTCGCACCCATCTTTGAAGAAATATTTTTCCGCGGTGCCATCGAAGGATACTTGCTGCGCAAATGGAGAAACCCTCGTTGGGCCATCCTCGTGTCAGCCCTTATCTTCGGATTGATACACATGAATCCGGCACAGATGCTTTTTGCCTTTCTGTTCGGTATCATCTTGGGCGAACTTTATTATCGCACCGGCAGTCTGCTTCCGTCCATCATTCTTCATTTTATCAACAATACCCTGTCACTGATACTAATGAATGTTTTTGAGGAGAAGGATACCCTGACTGATATCTTCGGAAGTACCACTACCGTCCATACACTCGGTATGATGGGAATTGCCATCTTCTGCCTTACTCTCTTCCTGTTCAGAAAAGAAGTAAAACCCGCCCAATGGCCGGCAGAAGTGTCTGAACCCACCTCTACAACAGAAACCGGTACACAAAATAATTAATCCAATAACAAAATATAACAATGAAAAAGAAACTGAATCTGCTCTGTGCAATGGTATTTGCCGTCCTGCTGCTTTCTCTGTCCGAAAATATCTATGCCATGATATGGGGAGCCATCGAAGGAGGAAAAGCAGGTATAGAAAATAAAACAGGGGCCATAAACAATATGCATCCGCTAATGTTGCTCCCGGATAACCTGACCACTACTTCCGACTCTATATACAATGAGATGACCGGAAAGAATGTACCGACATGGCAGATACAGTCCATGGTAGCGGTCGATGCCGATACACCCATCTGGCTATCCTTCACCGGCACTCTTCTAAGTTTCATTCTTATCATATTCGGTATCAAAGCCGTCCTGCAGTTCATCAAGTTCATCCGTAACATCAACCGTTCGGATATCTTCTGCTGGACAAATGTAAAATTGCTGCGCAGACTGGGACTCTATCTGATAATTACATTCGCCGCTACCCTGACCAGTTCTTACATACATACCTGGCAGCTTTCGCAAACATTGAAGATATCCGGTTATTCTTATAATTGGCTCAATCCCTTCTCACACTCCAGCCTTCTGCTTGGTGTACTGGCATTCGTCATTGCCGAAGTGTTTGCCATCGGTCTGAAAATGAAAGAAGAGCAAGACCTAACCATTTAAATACAGAACGACCATGAAAGAAAAGAACAAAGAACACTCCTTAAAAGAAATGAAGCTGATTATGACTTGCCTCACTATCATCTGTTTCTGTTGCACCTTCATTCCTATCTTTCAAAACGCAATGTTGTGTTTCGAGTTGGGAGCTAACCGGGCTGCCATTGATGCCGGAAAAGCAGGAGCATCCGAACAATTTATCCGGCAAGTATTTCCGCAAGGCATCACTCTATTATCCATGGCTGTATGCAGCGTTTTCATCTATCTGATGCTTCGCAATGTAAAACGTAATCTGGTATTTGTAAGAGCTAACGCCAATCTAATATATTATATCGGCCTTATCATCGAGTTTAACGGGATTCTGCAAGCCATCCTGAATGAGTTCGCTCCCGTAACAAACCCAAGACAGACTTATATGATATATGTCCTCATTGGGGTATTCATCATTTTTATCGGATATCTGTTCCAAATAGGCATCCGCATGAAAGAAGAACAAGAATTAACCATTTAACTCATACCGGAAAACAATGAAAACAATACGTTTGCTCGGAATATTGGTCGTGCTGATTCTCTTGGTCAGTACCATCAACGATTTCATTCCCGGATTCATTGACGGATGGAACGCAGCGGACAACATTCCTGTTCCCGGAGCAGAATCCTATACTTTCTCCGTCCATCCGACTGAGGATGCTGCCACAGACAGCATCTTCAATGAGGCCTTACAGCGCAAAGTACCTGCTCAGATAAAGGAAGTAAAATCCTTTATCAAGTCCAATACTGTCCTTTCTTTTTTGAGTATACCTGCCAGCCTAATAGCATTGCTGGCACTGTATGGCTATTATTGCCTGGCACGTATGCTGATATCTGTAAGCAAAGGAGAGATTCTGACACAGAAGAACAGCCGCAGACTCCGGTTCTTCATCTATCCCATGATAACCTTATCAGCCATATTCGAATTGCTGAATTATATCACCTACTCGCAAGCCATCCATGAATTGGCATATACAGGTTATGAGTTCAGCAATTTCTCATTGAAATACCCATGGACAGAACTGTTCATTATTGTTCTGCTGATAGAAATCTTTGTACAGGCAGTGAAGATAAAGGAAGAGCAGGACCTAACCATTTAAAAACGAATAATTAAAACCTGGACTATGCCTATAATAGTAAACTTAGACGTAATGATGGCGAAACGAAAGATTTCGCTGGGAGAACTGGCCGAGAAGATTGATCTCACCCCGGCCAACCTCTCTATCCTGAAAACCGGGAAAGCAAAAGCTATCCGCTTCTCTACACTGGAAGCCATCTGCAAAGAATTAGACTGCCAGCCCGGAGATATTCTGGAGTATCGTGAGGAGGATGAATAACCTAACAGGCAACACAGACACTCTAATATAAATTCTCTCATACCTGCCCCCTCATTACTCTTACAGTGGGAAGGAATAAAGGATTGCCTTAGGCAGTCCTTTATTATTCTCTCAGGCATCTTTTAGTCAATTTTCTATAAATTGTACTATCCAGTCAAACAAATATTTCATATATACCGTATAATCCCATGATTATCCGTATCTTTGTAACGAATTAGATATTTGAAATAAATGAAGACATTTGAAGAGTTAGGCGTTTCCCCCGAAATCAGGAAAGCAATAGAAGAAATGGGTTATGAAAACCCGATGCCTGTACAAGAAGAAGTTATACCGTATTTACTCGGTGAAGGAAACGATGTAGTGGCCCTAGCACAAACAGGGACTGGAAAAACAGCCGCATTTGGTCTGCCGCTAATCCAGAAAATTAATGTAAAAAACCGCGTACCGCAAGCGTTAATTCTTTGCCCCACACGCGAACTGTGCTTGCAAATCGCAGGCGACCTGAATGATTACTCCAAGTATATTGACGGACTGAAAGTCCTTCCCGTATACGGCGGTTCATCCATCGAAAGCCAAATACGCATGCTCAAAAGCGGAGTGCACATTATTGTTGCAACTCCCGGACGACTTATTGACCTGATGGAACGGAAAGTGGCCAAACTAGATACCATCGGCAATGTAGTAATGGATGAAGCGGACGAAATGCTGAATATGGGTTTCACCGACAGCATCAACTCTATCCTTGAAAAAGTTCCCGAAGACCGAAATACACTGATGTTCTCGGCCACTATGAGCCCCGAAATATCACGCATCTCCAAGCAATACTTGCGTAATGCAAAAGAAATCACCATCGGAACCAAAAACGAAGGAAGCAAAAACGTAAACCACATTGCTTATGTGGTGCACGCCAAAGATAAATATGCAGCACTGAAACGCATAGCCGATTATTATCCGCAAATTTACGGTATCATCTTCTGTCGCACCCGTAAGGAAACACAAGAAATTGCCGATAAATTGATACAGGACGGTTATAATGCCGATTCACTGCATGGCGAACTGAGTCAGGCACAGCGTGACTTGGTGATGCAAAAATTCCGCCAGCGCCATCTGCAGCTATTGGTGGCTACTGACGTGGCTGCCCGCGGACTGGACGTTAATGACCTGACACACGTCATTAACTATGGTTTGCCCGATGACACCGAAAGTTATACTCACCGAAGCGGACGTACCGGACGTGCCGGAAAAACAGGTATCTCTATCGCTATCATCAACTTACGCGAAAGAGGAAAGATGCGTGAAATAGAACGTATCATCAACAAGAAATTTATAATAGGCGAAATGCCTACCGGTAAGCAAATTTGTGAGCAACAGCTTATCAAACTGATTGATGACATCGAAAAGGTAAAAGTAAACGAGGAAGAAATCGAGTCTTTCTTGCCGGGCATTTACCGCAAACTGGAATGGCTCTCGAAGGAAGATTTGATAAAGCGCGTAGTTTCTATGGAGTTCAACCGCTTTTTGGACTATTACAGTAATGCACCCGAAATTGAAACACCGAGCACAAGTGACCGTCGTAGCGAACGTGAACCTAAAGAGCGAAAAGACTATGGCAGTTCACGCGAAAAGACTGAACGCAAAGCGGAAAAAGGATATACACGCCTTTTCCTAAACTTAGGAAAAACAGACGGTTTCTATGCCAATCAGATTATTGAGTTGATTAACCGCAATATGAAGAAGCAACGTACAACCATCGGAAGAATAGACCTGATGCAAAACTTTTCTTTCTTTGAAGTGGCTGAGAAACAGGCAAATGATGTTATCAACGCGCTCAATAAAGTAAACTTGAACGGACGTAAGGTTATTGTTGAAGTAGCCGGTGAGAATAACGGCAAAAGCGATAAAAGCGGTGCAGGCAAGAAAGAAATTGCCAAGAAAAAAAATACGAGGCCCAGCCGTGAGGAACGCGGATACTCTGAAGCCCGTGGTCCCAAGAAGGATGATTGGAAACAGTTCTTCAACAATGATACAAAAGGAAAAGGCAAAAGCAAAAATAAAAGTCTGAAAGGCGAAGAACCAAACTTCGATGAAGAAGGATGGGCGCGCAGAAAGCCGAAGAAATAAGATTGACAGCCTAAAATTATATTTTTATTGAGGTGTGTTAAAATGAGAACAATCTATCATTTTAACACACCTTCTTTCTAAAAAGCAGTGATTATTCCACCAATTTCAATTCCTCAATCAAGCGCGTGGATTTCCCATATTTCTCAATCATATAAAGCACATAGCGAATATCCACCCCGATGCAACGCTGTAAGTTGGGTTCATAAATAATATCACTGCTCATTGCTTCCCAGTTGCCATCAAAAGCCAATCCTATCAGTTCTCCATTCCCATTAAACATTCCACTACCGGAATTTCCCCCAGTAATATCGTTATCGGAAATAAAGCAGACATTCATATTCCCATCTTTTGTGGCATAACGCCCGAAATCTCCACGCTCCAGCAAATCAACGATGGACGGAATAACCTCAAAATCACTATCCCCTTTATATTCCCTGATTTTATCAAAGATTCCCTTCGTTGTTGTATAATAAGTATATTCCAATGCATCTTTCGGCGAGTATCCTCCAATCATTCCGAAACTAAGACGCATAGTCGAGTTAGCATCCGGATAGAAATCCTTATCCGATTCCATCTCACGCACAGCCTCATTAAGCAAGCGCTCATTTTTCTCTATTTTCATATTATCATCATCTGCAGCCGCACTCAGTTCGTAAGATTTCACCAACATATCAATAACAAATGAAATGGCAGGGTCTTCAAAAAGAACATAAGTGCTATCCTTTTTTACTACACGTTCAAATCCGCGGGGTGTATCCAATTCTGTCCGACTGTATAAATCGTCCACATACGCCTGATAATCACCTTTGAACTCCTTTTCTATAGTAGCATAAGTTTCCGAGAGGCTCTCCGGCTCTACTACTGCCGCATATTCTTTAAGCATGGCCACAAAGACTTTCTTATCAATGTCCAAGTCAATATTGACATAAAGCTCCAACAATTGACGCACCCTCTCTTCCAACACCGACTGTTCCGCTTCAAAATCAAAGTTCAAGACAGACCATGCCGCAGTAACCAACTCGGGACCATTGGCAAAACATTCACCGAAGTAAGCCATTGCACGAGCGTTCTTATAACGATTGCGATAACTGTTCTCCAATTCCGTCAATACCTGGGCATACTTGTTCCGTTCTTCCGGCTTCCGACGAATCCATTTCGCCAATTGATGTTCCAACCTACGTTTCTTCTCGATTATATTCAGTTCTTTAATAGACTGATTCATCCCAATGCTATTCTTCCAATAGTTAGCACTTTGAGCATACTTCGAAGCATATTTTATACGAATGGCATCACTTTTCTCCATAGCATCTTTCCAAATAGCCTGTTTGATAGTACGAACATCTATTCTTGCCATGTTATCGGCATTCATGCGTTCTTCCACGCCATAAGAAGATAGATAACGGCTGGTGGTCCCCGGATATCCCATCGTCATACAGAAAGAACCTTCCTTATAACCCGCCAAGGAAATAGGCGCATAATAATCGGGATGATAAGGAACATTGTCTTTGGAATAAACTGCCGGCTCGTTATGAGCATCAGCATAGATACGGAAAACAGAAAAGTCTCCGGTGTGCCTCGGCCAAACCCAGTTATCGGTATCTCCCCCAAACTTTCCAACTGAAGAAGGAGGAGCATAGACTAAGCGAACATCATAATAGTCCTTATACACAGACAGATAGAATTCATTGCCGGCATAGAAAGAAGAAACGACTGCACGCAGTAAGGTATCATTTTTAACTGCCTCGTCAGCAATCAACGTAGAAAGAGAATCTACAATCAAGGAACGGTCGTCTTCGCTCACATCTTGTGGCAAAGCTTGTAAAATGCGCTCTGTCACATCTTCGGTACGAATAAGGAAACTGACAAATAAGTCAGGATTGGGAAGTTCGTCCGACAATGAATCAGCCACAAAACCATCACGCAGGTAGTCATGCTTCACCGTGCTGTGTTGCTGAATGGCATCAAAACCGCAATGATGATTGGTAAACACCAACCCATCCGGCGAAACAACCACACCGGAACAGAAGCCTCCAAAACTGACTACAGCATTGGAAAGTGCAGCGCCACCGGGATTATACAACTGCAGTGGAGTAAGATTCAATCCCATTTCTTTCATCACCTGCTGAGTCTGTTTACTTAGACAACAAGGAAGCCACATACCCTCACTACCCCATATATATATAGGTAGAAATACAAGCAATATCAGTAGTTTCTTCATGACATGAGTGTTTTGTTTAGTGTTCTGTTTCTTATTCTATCACCAACTTCAGTTTCTTAGCTCCTACACGAGCTTTCAACCATTCGGTTATCTTTTCCTGTTCCTTCTCGTTGGGATGCTTTGCAAATTTCATCAAGACCAAAGTCAATGTATCCATACGTGTCGAATCAACAGAAAGTTCCACCGTTTTAGCCATTGCAATAGTTTCTGCCGACGGATAAAGAACTTTCAGTTCGGGGATAATTTTCTTGTCTACGGCATTATAGGCGGCATAGACTTTCAATTCATTTTCCAATTCATGTATCTTATTCTGTTGTTCCAACAGACGCTTCTCGCTGTTCTTATAGAAATCTTCCATTACTTGAGCCTTCAAACTTCCGATATCCATAGCCTCATTATTCATTCCCTGCATCACGATAAGTTTTGTACCGGCCAGATTATAATGCTTCAGGTTATCTTTTGCAGCAGCAATTTCTGCTGCCGGAACTTCATTACCAATCAGTACAACACGAATTTCCTTATTCTCGAACGAAATCTTACGGTCAATAACCTGCGTATCGGGAAAATTCAATTCTTCACTAATAAAATTATTAGCAGATGCCGTATAGATGGTATTCTTCACAATCCCATATGTCAGGTATATCGCCGGACACATGGTGGCTAAAGTAATGATAACGATATACTTCTTAACCAGTTTCTCACGCTCTTTATCCACAAACGCTTTTCGCTGAAAACGCATCACACGCACTCCAATAAAAGTTGCCAAACTTATAAATACCGAATTGATAAAATATAAATAGAAAGCACCTAAGAAATAAAGCAGGTTTCCTGTTGCCAGTCCGAAACCGGCAGTACACAAAGGAGGCATCAATGCAGTAGCGATGGCTACACCGGGAATTACATTTCCTTTTTCCTTAGTGGAAAGTGCAATAATACCTGCCAGCCCACCACACAAAGCTATCAAAACATCATAAATGGTGGGCGAGGTTCGTGCCAGCAATTCTGATTGCACTTCATCCAATGGAGTAAGCGAAAAATATAAAGTAGCAGTAATAACACTGAAAACAGTCGCTATCAGATAACTCTTCAACGACCGCTTCAACAGTTCGAAATCATTCTGTCCGATTGCCAACCCCACTCCCATGATAGGGCCCATTAAAGGAGATATCAACATGGCACCGATAATCACTGCAGTAGAATTGACATTCAACCCCAAAGACGCAATGAAAATAGCAAATATCAAAATCCACAGGTTAGTACCTTTAAACTCTACTCCATTACGGATAGATTCGACGGTTAAGGATTCGTTATCCTTATCTTTGCCCAAATCAAAATATTCATGAAGAAACTGCCTGATATAAGGCATATTCTTCAAATCATTCTTTAACTTACCTTTAATGTCAGCCATAATTATTTCTTTATAAACCGATTAATAACAGGAATCTGATGCAGCGGAAAGTCTACTTTCACAATGTAGGCTACAAACAGTAGCAACAACACTGTACGAACAGACAATAACAAAAAAATGTTTTGGAAGGGAAGGGCTTCCGATATACCAAAAAGTATAAGTGCCAATACAACGTATTTACCTATCGCTTTCAAATCATAATCAATGGGATACTTTTTCTGCCCCACAAAATAAGAAAGCAACATAGCTACTGCATAACCGGCAAATCCAGCCCAAGCACATGCCATATAACTGTATATGGGAACAAAAATCACATTAATCAAAATCAAGACAACACAACCGGCAAACGAAAAATAGGCCCCCCACTTGGTCTCGTCAATCAGTTTGTACCAAAATGAAAGATTGAAGAAAATACCCATAAAGATTTCAGCCGCCATCACAATAGGCACTACACGCAATCCTATCCAATAATCGGGGGCAAGAATATACTTCAATATATCCAAATAGAACATGACAGCCAAAAAAGCCAGTAATGTGAAAATAACAAAGTACTTCATTGCTTGTGCATAGATAATCTTGCTGTCCTTATCTCGGCTCTTTCCAAATACAAAAGGTTCATAAGCATAACGGAATGCCTGAGTGAGCATTGCCATAATCATAGCAATCTTACTGCAAGCACCATAGATGGCAAGCTGAGTCTTAGCCTCCACCTTATCGGGATATATATGACGGAAAATTATTTTATCTGCCACTTGATTCAGGATGCCTGCCACTCCCAGTATCAGAATAGGATATGAATATATCAGCATCCGTCTCGCCAATGGCTTGTCAAAGCCTCCGCCAAATTTCAGATATGGGACCATCAATAACATAATAACCGAGGTACATATCAAATTGAAGAAAAAAGCATAGAAAACATCACTCCCCTTCATCACCACATAATAAACTAGATTCAGAATGATATTGAGCAAGATGAAAAGAAGTTTCAAGCCGGCAAAACGTATCGGACGCTTCTTATAACGTAAATAAGCAAACGGAATACACTGAAACGCATCCATCGCAATAACCAATGCCATCATACCGATATACCAAGGATGGTCGGCATATCCCATCATACCGGCAATAGGATGAAGAAATATCATGCACAAAGCAGCAAACAGCAAAGAAGTACTTCCCACCATAAAGAGAACAGTGGAATACACACGCTCGGGATTTTCCGTTTCTTTATTGACAAAACGAAAAAAAGTAGTTTCCATGCCATAGGTTAAAATTACCATCAGTAAAGCAGTCCAAGCATATACTTCGGTTACCACCCCATAACCTCCTGATGCCGCAGACATAGCTGCCGCATAAATGGGCACCAGCAGATAATTTAAGAATCGCCCCACAATACTGCTCACGCCATATATTGCGGTGTCTTTGGCTAATGATTTTAATCCGGCCATATTTTAATCGTCAAATAGTGTCTTCTGACTATTGTAGATACTCCGACCCAAATGTATGTAGGCGAGCTCTGTCACTTCTCGTCCGCGAGGAGTACGTTTCAAGAAACCTTCTTTTATTAAGAAAGGTTCATAAACTTCCTCAATGGTACCGGGGTCTTCTCCCAAAGCAGTGGCAATAGTAGTCAAACCTACCGGCCCCCCTTTGAACTTATCAATAATAGTACATAAAATCTTGTTATCTATCTCATCAAGCCCATAGCGGTCAATATTCAAAGCCTCCAATGCAAACCGGGCTATCTCTATATCAATTCTACCAGAGCCTTTAACTTGCGCAAAATCCCGTACACGCCTAAGGAGTGCATTCGCAATACGAGGAGTTCCACGACTGCGGGAAGCAATCTCACCCGCCGCCTGTGTATCACAAGGCACATTCAATATTTTTGCCGAACGGCGGATAATGGCAGTCAACACATCATCATCGTAATATTCCAAATGGAGGTTTATGCCGAAACGGGCACGAAGAGGTGCTGTCAGCAATCCACTACGAGTCGTTGCCCCTACCAATGTGAAAGGATTCAAGTCCAACTGGATACTCCGCGCAGACGGTCCCTTGTCTATCATGATATCAATACGATAATCCTCCATGGCCGAATAAAGATATTCTTCCACAACAGGACTGAGCCGATGAATCTCGTCAATAAACAGGACATCGTTAGATTCCAGACTGGTCAAAACTCCTGCCAAGTCACCGGGTTTGTCAAGTACCGGTCCGGAAGTAACCTTAAAACCTACGCCCAATTCATTTGCAATGATATTACTTAATGTTGTTTTTCCTAACCCCGGAGGACCATGCAATAAAACATGGTCGAGCGCCTCAGCCCGCAAGCGAGCGGCTTTGACAAATATACGTAAATTATCCACTACCTTATCTTGTCCACTAAAGTCAGAAAAATTTAATGGGCGTAAGGCATTCTCAAAATCACGTTCTCTACTTGTGAGCTGATGCTCACGTATATCAAAATTCTCTTCCATCTTTTTGTTTCTCGCACAAAGGTACAAAAGATATTATTATAATAGAAAGAAAGATTGAGGAATTCATTTTCAGTCCCTCATCCGTCCTTTATATAATTTCATTATTGTCTAAATAATTAATTGTTATGGGAGTTACACTAGGTAAGAAACAATTAAACAAGGGAAAAGTTTCCCTTTATTTAAATTACAGTCACAACGGCAAGCGTCGTAAGGAGTATTTAGGCATTATTCTGGAGCCGCCTGTTACACCGGAAGCCAGAGCGGAGAACAAGAATAAAATATTGATTGCTAAACAAATCCGAGCCAAAAAGGAGCTTGAATTCCTGTCTGTCGAATATGCCTTAAATAAAACAGCGGAAACATTTGAGGATATTCTGCCCGAAGCACCTAGTAATGNGGAAGCCAGAGCGGAGAACAAGAATAAAATATTGATTGCTAAACAAATCCGAGCCAAAAAGGAGCTTGAATTCCTGTCTGTCGAATATGCCTTAAATAAAACAGCGGAAACATTTGAGGATATTCTGCCCGAAGCACCTAGTAATGGGCCGGACTTTTTCCGCATCATGAATGAATACCTGAGCACTTATTATAAAAAAGATAAGAAGATGGTAAAATCGACCATCCTCCATTTACGCACCTTTAATAAAAAGAAAATCTTACCAATCAACAAAATAACAAAGGAATTTTGTGTAGATTTTCTCGACTATTTAAGATCTAAACTCCGTGGCAATACCCCTATTGGCTATTTCAAGAAATTCAGAATGTGCATCAATAAATGTGTTGAAAAGAAGTTAATTTCTCATAATCCTACTAATGGGATACGACTATCACAATTTGATGAAGTAACAAAGGAGATACTGACATTAAAAGAGATACAGAAGTTAGCCGTTACTTCTTGCTCAAATAATGAAGTAAAGCGAGCATTTCTTTTTTCATGTTATTGTGGATTACGTTGGTGCGATGTGTATCAATTGCGATATAAGGATGTTGACTTTCCGGCAAAAAGATTAACCATCATACAACAGAAAGTGCAAACGCATTCCAAAAGTGCCATTCTTCACTTGAACTTAAACCACACGGCTCTCAAACTTTTACAGAAACGTACTGGGGACAGGGAGGACTTGGTTTTCTCACTTCCCTCCTACTCATATACAATCAGAATTCTTCGTAAATGGGTATTAGATGCCAATATACGAAAGCATATCACCTTCCATTGTGCCCGCCACTCTTTTATCACAAATATCATGGCCAATGGAGCCAACATTAAAACTGCTGCTTCCCTTGCCGGTCACTCAACGACCAGGCACACCGAAAAGTATGTACACATAATAGATGAGCTGAAGCAAAAAGCTGTCGATAGTTTACCTGACCTAACTATAAATTATAAATAATAAAAGGGTCCCTTATGGGACCCCACTACATTAAGCCCATTTTCTACTATTCTGATATACAGAATATTACAAATACTAGGTAGTATCCGGCACGAATACTACCTACCTCTC
>NZ_JADNRM010000030.1 GCF_021730445.1 Phocaeicola faecalis
GACTTTTAAGGGAGGAGGACTGACTTCTGCTCTTTATAATTTGGAAAAACTATTAAAACAACAGCATAAAGAGTAATCTTTATCATAAAAAATAATGGAAATGCGGCTTTATAATGTAAGGTTATTATTTTTCTTTTTCCTGTGTCTGTTTGTTGGTCATACGCTTACTTGCCATTCGCAGGAAGGAACCGTGCCGGAATCCAGAGAACTTCTATACCTCCAGACGGACAAGGGGATTTATGAGACCGGTGAAGACCTTTGGTTCAAGACATATGTTATGGATGCTCAGAGCCTTGCTCTTTCCGAGCGAAGCAAGACACTGTTTGTGGAGATGCTTAATGCCCGGGACAGCATCGTGTGGCAGGAGAAATACCCCGTCCTCTCCGGTATTGCTGCGGGGCACATCTATGTGGACAAAGACTTGAAAGAGGGCGATTACCGCATCCATGCCTATACCCGCTTTTCTTTTTTGAATGACACNTAATGCCCGGGACAGCATCGTGTGGCAGGAGAAATACCCCGTCCTCTCCGGTATTGCTGCGGGGCACATCTATGTGGACAAAGACTTGAAAGAGGGCGATTACCGCATCCATGCCTATACCCGCTTTTCTTTTTTGAATGACACGTTGCGTCCGGTCTATCCCAAGAAGATACGTGTTGTAAAGAGCATAGCCTACAAAGGAACGAACACTCCGCAGGAAAAAGACCAACCTGTCGCCCGTCTTTCGTTCTTCCCCGAAGGTGGTTATTTGATTGACGGCATCCCCACCAAGGTGGCTTTCAAAGCACAGGATGCCAAAGGGATGCCCGCAAAAGTGGCAGGCCGATTGCAGGAAAACGGCAAGGAAATTGCGCGTTTGGAAACCGTGCATGATGGCATGGGATTTGTTTTCATACTTCCGCGAAAAGAATCATCCTACAAAGTAGTGCTGGACGATGGTCGGGAGTTTCCGTTTGCCGAGGTGACGGCCTCCGGCTTGTCCATCCACCTGCGGAAGCAGACCGATGAGTATTTGGAGTTTCATCTTTCCCAGTCGAAAGGAACGGCGACACAGACGGTCAAGCTGGAAGGCAGGATGCGTGGCAAGCTTTGCTGCATGGCGACAGGCACTTTACGCGAACGTCTGAAAGTACGGATTCCACTGAAGGAATTCACGATGCAGGGCATTGCCGAGTTTACTTTATATAATGCCGACGGTCAACCAATGGTGGAACGCTTGGTGTATGTCCATCCCGAGCGTAAGTTGCACATCGAGTTGAATACGGACAGTGCACGCTACTTTACCCGTGGCAAAGGCAAACTGAACGTAAAGGTAACGGACGAGGCGGGCAAGCCTGTACAGGCGCATTTGGGCTTGAGCCTTTTCGATGGTGCTTATCAGAATGAGTTGAATCCCGAAAATATGCTATCGTATTGTTTACTTTCCACCGAGATAAAGGGTAATATCCACAATCCGGCGTATTACTTTGATGGCAACAACAAAGACCGCCTGTCAGCTCTTGATTTATTGCTTCTCACCCAAGGATGGCGCAGGTATGTATGGGAAAAGGCTGATTCGGCAATGCTGGCGGACTGTTTCCTTTCGGATGAAATCAAGGGAAGGCAGATTCTCGGCAAGAAAAAGAAGCAGAAAGAGTTGGGAAACGGAGAGCAGTTGCTACAAGTTTCCGGTCCAAGCACTGAAAACCGTTTTGTGCTTATAGACTCTTTGGGAAAGTTCGTTGTGCCTACCGATTTAATGCTCGGATTGCGAGGCGGATATGTCTATTTGAAACCTATGCTGGATAAAGACGAATACAAGCCTTCCGTCATCGTGGAAGAGACTTTTGGTAAGGCAGACAGCTTGCGGAAGTCTTGCCAGTCTTATTTCCCATATATGAATCCTTCGCAAGTGTTGTCGGAATTGCAGCTTGATTATCCCATTATCAGTCAGGATAGCAGTATTCTTTTGTCCGAGATAACAGTTACCGGTAAGAAAGGAAGAGTGTTTCGGGATAAGATGATGGGAAGGTTGGACAGCCTAGCGCAGATAAGTATCGGGGTTGCATGGGATTGCGGATGTTCTTCATATGATGGAACAACTTATCTGAATGATTATAAAGGATATTCACATCATCCAATAGGATGTCCGTGCGTTCCACCCAAAAAAAAGATTCCTCCTGTTATTGGAAAGAGGTACGCGCTTATAAAATATGAACCTGTGGGGAAAAAAGGTGGATGGAATGATGGATGGATTGTAACTGCTATGGATCATGTCATTTATCAGGGAGAGGAATTTACCGAAGAAGAGCTTCTTCGTATGAACAACCTATGGCGTGTAAAAGGCTATTACGGCACGCGTGAGTTCTACCAACCCGATGAGCTGGACATGCAAAGCCCGATACCGGATGCGCGGAACGTCTTGCTGTAGAAGCCGGACATTGTCACCGATGAGAAAGGAGAAGCCGAAGTAGAATTCTTCTGTTCGGACATCAATACAAGCTTTGTGGGCGTGATGGAAGGAACGGATGGCTTAGGAAACTTAGGCACGTCTCAGTGCGAGTTCAGGGTGTTGAAACCATAAAAAATGATAGGATGACAAAATACATGAACAACTGTACGCTCGGCTTAAGGCGGAGTGTCTGCAGCGAATAGTTCTTGCCGTAATATTTGGCTATCATTCTCAGGCAGGTGGGGCCGCAGTCCATTCCAATCCATAGAAACAAATATTGTTTTCACCTATCTTCTCTCCCCCCTGATAGGGAAGCAATATCATTTTGTCCGTAAACAGTAGACTCGGGTGAATTTTCTGGTCTTCAGGAATTAAATATTCATGGCTATCCTTGAAATCGGCAGATATCTGTATGATAGAGAATGATTTGCCTGCAACCCCCTGTCTTTTTTCTACGTCAGTAGGCCGTTGCTGAATCCGCCAGAAAGTTTTGTGACAGGCATCATAACACAAAGGAAAATAGAAACCATTGATAATGCCACATTCTTCAGGGTCCTCAGGGTCTTCAATGCGATAATAAGGCTCTGTAAACTTCGAGGTTATCGGATAAGAACGGACCGTTTTGTCTGTCCGGTTATAAACATATATCTCTGCTGATGCAGGAAAATTATAAATCACTTCGTTACCATGAGGCAAGGCATTGATACTTCCCAGTAAGGCAAGTTTCTCTTCTTTCTTCATCTGCTCGGGATAAGCAATATCTATGGTTTCCAGCACCGACCAGTCATCGCATGACAGCAGGACTATCTTTTTAGGATATTCTCCGTTTTCTTTTTCCATTTTATAGATGGTAAAAGCAACCAATCCCTGCTTGGCGTCAAAGCCCATGAAATTGTACATATTGAAATATACCCCCAAGTCGGGAACCATGGTGGTGAATCCTTCCTGAGAGGTCAGAAAGTCATTTTTTGACCAGCTCGACAGTATATTCCCATCCATGCCTACGCGGTTGTAACCATACGAGGTTTGCAATACGAAAGAATTTTTATAATAGAAGAGTCCAGTTACTCCATTTATTCCGTTAGGTCCTTCCTTTTCCAATTTAACTTGTTTCAGAGGTTTCTTGTTTACTAAGTCGAAAATATCAATGGTGTGTAACTGATGGTTATATGCCAGCATACAATCTGTTCCCTCCAATTTGGTGGCAACGGCATAACAGGAAGAGTTGGTATAAGTCTGCAAATAGTTTTCGGTTACATCAAAAGAGTATGCTTCCACTCGTGGCGAATCTCCATCTGACTCGGTGTTTGTTGATGCCTTTTTGCCTCCGCACGAGGAGAGCAGTGCTCCTAATACAAAGACAGAAGCCAGTTTCTCAAGTGTTTTCATAGTTATATTTTTATTGTTCTTTTTCTTTCATTATCGCTACAATAATATTTGTCTCTTTGGGAAGATTATCTAGCATCTTCTTTAGTTTTAAAGCGGCAGTCGGATTTTTTATATTCGAAAGGTCCGCCCGATTCACTTTAGCTTTTAAACTGTCTGTCAAGTACCAAGTGTAGATTTCTCCTTCCTGCGATATGTTACGAGGCCAAAAATCCAGCCCTCCATCCAAATCATTGATAAGTCCGTTGTCAACTTGGTATCCTGAAGGTTTTACAGGTAGTATATATGTGTCTTGTTTATCTGAAAATATGTGATATGATTTTCCAAAATAAGAGAAAGTGCCGAAAATAAAGTCATTACCTATTTGCACTTTAGTAAGGTAATAATAAGGTAGAGAGCTGTAATCTTGAGGCTTTATATTCTTCAGTTCTTTCATTTTGTGGTACTGAGGGGTGTATTTTCCTAAGTCAAAGTAAAAAGCAGGAAGGCATTTGGGGGCTGATACCACTTCATAAACTGTAGATGAAATGCCGAGACGGTAATAAATTTTATTCTTCAAAACAGAGAGTTGGCATCGCTCTATTTGACCATCAAAAAATAGGGTGTCGAGCAAAGCGTCTTGGGATAAAAGATGGCCATGAGTGTCATACCATTCTATCGTAGAGGGTTCAAAGAGAGTCGCTTTTGAAGAACAGCCCATTATCAATGAGTCATTCAGACCAATGCTATAATAATAGGGAAGATTGATAGAATCGACATGCTGTTCGTCTGAATATCTGCGTATCACATCTGAGAAATAGACTATCCCACTTTTTTCCAATCTCTTTCGGAGGTAGAAATGATTCTCGTCAGGTGTAATTGAGACATTCGACCTCATTGTAGTAAACCAATAGCTGGGTTGATTGAAAAAGGAGCCGGTATCAATTTTCTTTTTTATAGTTCCATCGTTACGGTCGTAGAGTATTCCATAATGGGCATAAGTCATCCAAACATTATTCGGAGATAGGTAAACGGTTATTCGTTCATCTAAACCGGGCCTTTCGCTTTGGATTTCGGATAATGGGAAATACATAATCGAATCGGCTATTGAGCTCAAAAGTAGAGTTGAGTCAGCAGGGGCTATCAAATTAATTTTGATTGGCTCTGCATTGTCTGTTGTGTCTGTTCTTGAACAAGAGAGACATGATAGGCAGATGAGTAAAAAAAGAAAGTAATTTTTCATACGTGTTTTAATATTAATAGCTACCATCATCACCACAATTGGAAGATGAATTTCTATAATTAAGGCAGTTCCCATTATGTGTATAGGAGCTCCATACACCAACTCTGCCCAATGAATAATATAAGAAATAAACGCACCTTCATTAGGAGGTAAAGATACGAAAGTTTTATCAAAAACAGCATTCTTATCTGAAAAAGTCTTTATCTTTGTTTATTCGAAAAATATAATAAAACATTAAATATCAAGAAATGAAAAATACACGATTAGTATTTGCTTTTTGTATCTGCCTCTTTTGCAGCGTGATGAAAGCACAGCTATCTGAATCTCCAAGAAAGAATATAAACTTTAATCGCGAATGGAAATATGCGCGTGGGGATGTGCGGGGAGCCGAAAAAAATGGATATGATGATTCGGATTGGGAAACGGTGGGAGTGCCGCATTCGTTCAGTATTCCTTATTTTATGTCGAAAGATTTTTATGTGGGGTATGGATGGTATCGCAAGAGTTTCCGGTTGTCGGAAGATGACTTGAAGAAATGTACTTTCATTGAGTTCGACGGTGTTTTTCAAGAAGCTGAAGTCTATATGAACGGACAAAGGGTGGGAAGCCATGTCGGAGGATATACCGGTTTTTCTGTCGATGTGACTAAAGCTGTGAGGACGGGTTATAACGAAATGGCAGTGCGTGTTAATAATATATGGAAACCTGATGTGGCACCGCGTGCGGGGGAGCATGTCTTTAGTGGGGGAATTTATCGCAATGTAAGGCTCGTGCAGAAATCGAAGGTTTATATTGATTGGTATGGTACGTTTGTTACCACTCCCGAACTGGGGAAGAACCGGGGAAAAGCATCTACCGTTAAAGTGACTACGGAAGTGTGTAACCGCTCAAGTCTCTCTTCGGAATATAAATTGGTGACTGAGGTTCGGAAACTGAATGGGGAGGCGGTGACTTCTGTCATTACGACCGGGTATATCGGAGCAAATGCCGACAAGCAGTTCGTGCAGGTTACACCTGTTGTAAATGAGCCGGATTTGTGGCATCCCGCTCATCCGAATCTTTATAAGCTGGTGAGTTTGCTATATAAGGGAAATGAGTTGCTTGACTGTAAAGAGACTGTGTTCGGCTTTCGTTGGTTTGAATGGACGGCGGACAGAGGGTTCTTTTTAAATGGAGAGCATCTTTTCTTTAAAGGGGCGAATGTGCATCAAGACCAGGCCGGGTGGGGAGATGCGGTGACGGAGGCTGCCATGAGGCGGGACGTGCAACAAATGAAGGAAGCAGGCTTCGACTTTATCAGAGGGTCACATTATCCGCATGCGCCTGCTTTCTCTAAGGCTTGTGATGAAATGGGGATGTTGTTTTGGTCGGAAGCTCCTTTTTGGGGGATTGGCGGGTTTGGCCCTGACGGGTATTGGAATTCGAGCGCATATCCCATTTATGAAAAAGACAGGCCCGGGTTTGATGCCAGTGCGTTACAGCAGTTGGGAGAGATGATTCGCATTCATCGCAATCATCCTTCTATCGTGGCATGGAGTATGTGTAATGAGGCGTTTTTCTCTGCACCGGAAGCAATGGACGGAGTGAGGGGGTTATTGAAAAAGATGGTGGCTTTGTCGCATCAGCTTGACCCGACACGTCCTGCTGCAATAGGTGGGGCGCAGCGCCCGTTGGGAGCGGGAAGAATTGACAAACTGGGTGATATCGGCGGATATAATGGTGATGGAGCTACTCAGCCTGATTTCCTGAACCCGGGGATTCCGGGGGTGGTCTCTGAATATGGCAGTACGACTGCCGACAGACCGGGGGAATATATTCCGGGATGGGGGGACTTGGAGAAGAATGATGGTTGGAAAGGCTATGAGTGGAGGAGCGGACAGGCTGTGTGGTGCGGGTTCGACCACGGAAGTATTGCCGGAAGTCAGTTGGGCAAGATGGGTATTGTGGATTATTTCCGTATTCCAAAGCGTTCATGGTATTGGTATCGGAATGAATATAATCATATAGCGCCTCCCGAATGGGCAAAAGCCGGTGTTCCGGCTAAGTTGAGGCTGGAAGCGGATAAGACAACGGGGATTGGTGCCGACGGTACGGATGATGTGCAATTGACGGTGACGGTGCTGGATGCACAAGGAAAAGAAATCAGTAATTCTCCCGAGGTGACATTAAGATTGGTGGATGGCCCCGGTGAGTTTCCTACGGGGACATCTATTACTTTTAAACAGGGGAGTGATATCCGTATGCTGGATGGGAAAGCGGCTATCGCTTTCCGGTCGTATTACGCTGGGAAGACTCTTATCGAGGCTGTTTCTCCGGGATTGGCTCCGGCACGTGTGGAACTGCTCTTTGAAGAGGCTCCTCAATATGTTCCGAATGTGACTCCGCAGGTGAAAGAGCGTCCGTATGTCCGTTATATTTCGGCAAATAAAGAACGTCCGTTGCAGACTTTCGGACGCAATAATCCGACGTTTACCGGCAGTCAGGCTGAAGGACATGCGGCTGCATTGGCTGCCGACGGGAATGTGACCACTTGGTGGCAGGCTGCGAAAGGGGATGCTTCGCCTTATTGGTTGCTTGATACGGAGAAGGGATTGGATTTGCAACAAATTACTTTGGCTTTTCCGCAAACGGCTGTTTATAGATTCCGGGTGGAGGTGTCTGACGACCGGAAGGNTGTTTATAGATTCCGGGTGGAGGTGTCTGACGACCGGAAGGAATGGAGGGTGATAGAGGATATGAAGGAGAACCGGATGCCTGTTTCCCGACATGAGATATGGTCGGATGCCGGAAAAGTAAAAGGACGGTTTGTGCGGATTAGTTTCATGGATAATACTCAAGAGATTCCGGCTGCACTGGCGGAAGTTACTGTTTCGGGTTTTGTGAGGGAGTGATTTTGAATTTACTTGAATTCTTTCCACATTTGGGCTGCTACATCCAGATGTTCAATCTCTTCTTTTAGCAAGGAACTGTAGTTGTGTTCGTCGGCTTCTATCTCTTCGGGGCTGACGAACTTTCCTCCGTCAAAATGAATCTGGCTTTCATCATCCAATGGAAGAATATATAGTAAGACTGTTTTGGAAGTGCCTTTGGCGGGGCTTGTGATGTGCTTAAGACTGAAACGGGGCTGGATGTCTCCATCGATATACCGGCTGTATTTCTTTTCAATTTCCTTGGCGTATTGGTCTGTATCCGTTTTACATGCGTAAATATAGTCTTCCATCGGAATATCCAGTTTGCCGGGCTCTTCGCTGTGTGCGTGGCGTGGGAGTACATAAATCTTTCCGTTGCAGATGGGGGCTATCCGAAGGAACGGCATCTTTCTGTAGGTCGTGCTGACGGTCTTTACAAAAATGTAGTTGACGGCAATGGAGAGGATATACACCAGGGGAGGCAGGATATGGGTCAATGTGTAGAGCACGGGATAGGGCAGGGGACGGAACAATAGGTAAATGCCACACAGCATGAATAAATGGATGCCACTGAAGAGGGCGATAATCTGGGTGGCCCAACAATTTAAAATGGATATTTTATAATTGAAAAATGAGAATATCTTGTTGTAAACGACCGGCTCGATAAGATAAAACAAGGAAAAACTAAGGATTATGATTTCCAGTATAATGGGTACAGTGCGGTCGGGGATTAATGAATCCCCACTGATAAGTTTGATGACCGAGCATACGGCAAGTGCCAACGTAGTATGCAATAACACTAAGTTGGGTCGATAGATGGGGGGCTTGGCCTGTCTGTATAACACATAAAGCAAACTGGCTAGACTACAGGCATATAAAACGTATGCATCTGAAAAAAAAATACATAAAATCATGCATACAATAGTAGGAATTAATCCTGTAGACATGATTAAATTCTTATACTCTAGTAATGATTTCATTCTCTCTATCTCTTTTATATCTTTATAACAAATGAGATATAAAATAGGTTTGCGGATTAGCCTTTAAATTTAATATGTTTTTCTGCATGATAGGAAGAACGTACCAGAGGGGCGCTTTCTACTTCTTTAAATCCTTTCTTTAACCCGATTTCACGGTATATCTTGAATTGTTCGGGGGTGATATATTCTGCCACCGGATAGTGCTTGTGGGTGGGTTGCAGGTATTGGCCGATGGTCATTATTTTACAACCGTGAGCCAATAGGTCGTCCATGACTTGTTCTACTTCTTCTTGTGTCTCGCCCAATCCCACCATGATGCCGGATTTTGCCGTGATGCCATTGTCGGCTATCTGCTTGATGACTTTCAGGCTGGTGTCATAATGGGCGGCACTGCGCACCAGCGGGCTTATGCGCCGAACTGTCTCCATATTGTGCGAAATGATGTCGGGCTTGGCGTCGATGACTTGCTGTATCAGTTCGCTCTTTCCCTGGAAGTCGGGAATCAGCACTTCGGAGGTGGTTTCGGGGTTCAATCTTTTTATTTCGAGAATGGTTTTTGCCCAGTGGGAAGCACCTAAATCTTCCAAATCGTCACGGTCTACCGAAGTGATGACGGCATGTGAGAGTTTCATTAACCGGATGGATTCTGCCACGTGGGTGGGTTCTTCGGGGTCGAGGGGAAGGGGCCGGCCGGTCTGGGTGTTACAGAATTTGCATGAACGGGTGCAGATGTTTCCGCCTATCATAAATGTGGCTGTCCCTTTTCCCCAACATTCACCCATATTGGGGCAACGGCCACTGCTGCAGATGGTGTGTAGTTTGTGGGAATCTACAATATGTTTTGTTTCGGCATATCGTGCATTCGCACCTATGTTTATTTTCAGCCAGTCCGGTTTCTTGACGTGATTCATGGTTATTTGTTTTTTTCAGGCACGGTAACCCGTGCCTGATGAATATGTATTATTTCAAGTTCTCAATAAAGAAGTTACTTACACGTGTGAGTAAGTGGTGGCGTGTATTGCCGCCGAAAATGCCATGGTTGCGGTTTGTGTAAACCTGCATGTCAAATTGCTTGTCGGCTTGTACCAACGCTTCGCTATATTCGGCTGCATTACGCAGATGTACATTGTCATCGGCCGAACCGTGAATCAATAACAATTCACCATGTAATTTGTTGGCGCGGTTGATAGCTGATGAGGCTTCGTAGCCTTCCATGTTTTCTTTCGGAGTGCGCATGAAACGTTCTGTATAAACAGAGTCGTAGAAACGCCAGTCGGTAGGTGCGGCAATGGCAACGCCTGCCTTGAAGATAGGGGTGCCTTCGCTCATTGACATCAATGTGTTGTAGCCACCGAAACTCCATCCCCAGATGCCGATGCGGTTTCCGTCTATGTAAGGCAGGGTGCTGAGGTATTTAGCGGTTTCTACCTGGTCTTTGGCTTCTTTTACTCCTAGGTTGAGGTAGGTGCACTTTTCAAATTCAGCACCGCGGCCACCGGTTCCACGTCCGTCTACACATACCATGATAAAGCCTTTGTCGGCCATATAAGCTTCGAAAAGTCCTCCGTTGCCCATGGCTCCTATTCCCCAACGGTCTAAAACTTGCTGAGAGCCGGGACCGCTGTATTGGTGCAGGATGACAGGGTATTTCTTGCCGGCATCGAAATGGGCGGGTTTCATTATCCAACCGTTCAATTCTACTCCGTCTGTGGTCTTGAAGGTGAAGAATTCTTTGCTCGGCATATTCAAGCCCGACATTTGTTGTTTCAACTTTTGATTGTCAACCAAAGTGGTCAGCACTTTTCCGTTGTTATCGTTCAGAGTGATGACAGGAGGTATATTGGCACTGGAGTATGTGTTGACAAAATATTTCATGTTTTTACTGAAGATGGCGCTATTGCTGCCTTCTTGAGTAGAAAGTTTGGTCTTTCTCCCTTTTGCGTCTATTTTATAGACAGCTGTGCGGAGAGGGCTACCTTCGTTGCTGGTGAAATAGAAGGTGTTGTTTGCCTGATCCCAACCCAAAAAGTCTTTTACTTCAAAGTTGCCTTTGGTGATTTGTTTGACAAGGTTGCCGCCGCTGGTGTACAGATACAGATGATTGTATCCGTCTTTTTCACTCATGATAACGAAATGGTCGGGATAAAAAGTGATATTTGAATAGGCGTCTTCTTTGATGTATTGCGGGGCTTCATCACGAACCATCAGCTTACAGAGCGTGCTGCGCGGATTGGCATAATAAAGGTCAAAACGGTTCTGGTGACGGTTGAGTGTCATAATAGCCAATGCGTTTTCATCATTGGTGAATTTGATGCGCGGGATGTAACCGTCTTCGTCTAAAGGTAAATCCATTTTGCGGGTTACTTTACTCTTGATATCGAAGGTATGTACCGATACTTTGGAGTTGTCGATACCGGGCATGGGGTATTTATATTCGTATTCTCCCGGATAGGTGGCATATTGGTCCAATGATGGGGATTTGCCTTTATAGAGCGGGAAAGAGTACATGGGAACTTTGCTTTCGTCGAAACGGATATAGGCAATCATTTTGCTGTCTGCACTGAAATCGAATGCACGGTTGAAGCCGAATTCTTCTTCATATACCCAGTCGGGGATACCGTTTAATACTTCATTGTATTTGCCGTCGGTGGTAATTTGTGACTCGCTGTTGTTGAACAGGAGTTTGACCAGATAGATGTTGTTGTTGCGCACAAAGGCAATCTGGGTACCGTCCGGCGAGAATAAAGGAACTTGTTGCGGTCCTCCTGTAGAGAGCGGTTCCATCTTATTGTTCTTTACATTGAAAATATAATAATTGGCGGTAAAGGAACGGCGGTAGATGGGCTTGGTATCTGTTTGAATCAGAATCAGGCTTTCATTGGGCGACATAATGTAGTCGTCAAAATGCTTGATGGTGCAGTCGCGGGCTGTTTCCACATCAAAAATAGTTGCGACTTCTTTTCCTGTTTTAAACGAATATTTGACAAGACGTTTGCCGTCGCTGCTGATTTGGGTGTAGTGTTCACCGTCCAGCATCGGTCTGATGCCTCTGATTCCTTCAGCACGATAGGTAGCATTTGCTACGTCTTTGATGGTTACTTGTTGCGCATTGACCGGCAACAGGCACATAAGCAGAATAATAAATATGCTTAATTTTTTCATAATAAATAAATTCTTTAAATGATAACTGAGGACAAAGTTAAGACTTTTGTTTGAAAATGCGTATCTTTGTCGCGCTAAAATCAGTTCATGTACAAAGAGATGCTATACAATGATTTATCAACCTTCCTAAGTCTGCACTTTCCGTTCAAGGTGCAGAAGATTTCCATTAATGCAGGCTTTACTTGTCCTAATCGGGATGGTTCGGTAGGTTATGGGGGCTGTACTTATTGCAATAACCAGACGTTTAACCCTGCTTATTGCCATACGGATAAGTCGGTGGGACAGCAATTGGAGGAAGGAAAGCGGTTCTTTTCCGGAAAATACCCTGAAATGAAATATTTGGCTTATTTTCAGGCTTATACTAATACTTACGGTGAACTGGAGGAGTTGAAACGCAAGTATGAAGAGGCATTGGCTGTGGCTGATGTGGTGGGGCTGGTCATAGGAACACGACCGGACTGTATGCCCGATGA
The DNA here is from genome assembly GCF_021730445.1 of Phocaeicola faecalis. Taxonomy (GTDB): domain Bacteria; phylum Bacteroidota; class Bacteroidia; order Bacteroidales; family Bacteroidaceae; genus Phocaeicola; species Phocaeicola faecalis. Next base: position 12,565 of record NZ_JADNRM010000030.1, read on the forward strand.
TTTGCTGGACTATCTGGAAGAACTGAATAAACGGACTTTCGTATGGATAGAATATGGCATTGAAAGTACGGATGATGAGACATTGAGACGAATCAACCGGGGACATACGTTTGCAGAGGCTGAGGATGCTATTGTGAGAACAGCACGCAGGGGGATGCCGGTCGGAGGACATGTGATATTGGGATTGCCGGGAGAAGAAAGGGAGGCTTTGATAAAACAGGCGGAACAGCTTTCGCGCCTGCCGCTCACCACGCTGAAGTTGCACCAATTGCAATTGATAAGGGGGACGCGGATGGCGAGTGAATATGAAAAGACACCGGAACTTTTTCATTTGTATTCTGCCGACGAATATATTGATTTGGTGATTGATTATATAGAGCATCTCCGTCCCGATTTGGTGTTGGAACGTTTTGTCTCGCAATCGCCGAAAGAGTTGCTGATAGCTCCCGATTGGGGGTTGAAGAACTATGAATTCACGGAAAAGGTGAAGAAAAGAATGAATGAAAGAAATGCCTGGCAAGGCAAATACTATAAACCATAAAGAAGAAAATACAGGTATGGAAATTAAAGGAAAAGTACATTATGTAGGAGTGAATGACCGTAATAAGCCTCTGTTCGAAAACTTGTGGCCGTTGCCTTATGGCGTGTCCTATAACTCTTATCTGATTGATGATGAGATGGTGGCGCTGGTGGATACTGTTGATGTTTGCTATTTTGAAGTGTATTTAAAGAAGATTCGTAGTATAATCGGTGACAGACCTATCAATTATCTGATTATTAACCACATGGAACCTGATCATTCCGGTTCTATCAGCTTGATTAAACAGTATTATCCTAATATCGTAATTGTAGGCAACAAGAAAACTTTCGATATGGTGGAAGGTTTCTATGGTGTGGGAGGAGAACGTTATGTGGTAGGCGAAGGAGATTTCCTGGCATTGGGACATCATAAGTTACGTTTCTCTCTGATTCCGATGGTGCATTGGCCTGAAACAATGGTCACGTATGATGAGACGGAGGGTATTCTGTTCTCGGGAGATGCTTTCGGCTGCTTCGGCGCTTTGAACGGAGGGGTGATTGACGCAAATATCAATACGGATATTTATTGGGATGAGATGGTGAGATATTACTCTAACATTGTGGGTAAGTATGGAGTTCCGGTTCAAAAAGCATTGCAGAAACTGCAAGGTTTGAAGATTAACGCTATTTGTGCAACGCACGGACCGGTGTGGACGGAAGAGATTCCCCGCGTAGTGCGTATCTATGATCGCTTGAGCCGTTATGAAGCGGAAGAAGGGGTGGTGATTGCCTATGGTACAATGTATGGCAATACTGCTGAGGTGGCAGAAACAATAGCGGAGGAATTAAGTAAACAGGGTATCCGCAATATTGTGATGCATAATGTGTCACATACCAACCATTCTTATATTATAGCGGATGTGTTTAAGTATAGAGGTCTGATAGTGGGCTGTCCTACTTATAATACGCAGATGTATCCTGAAATGGAAGCGTTGCTGAACAAATTGTCTGCACGTGAGATAAAGGGACGCTATATGGGATGGTTCGGCTCTTTCACTTGGGCGAGTGCTGCCGTAAAGAAGATTACGGAATTCAATGATAAGCTGAAGTTTGAACCGGTTGGAAATCCGATAGAAATGAAGCATAGCATGAAAGCGGAAACTTATGCACAATGCAAGGAATTGGCGAAGGCTATGGCGGATCGTTTGAAAGCGGATAGGAAATAAAAGACGTATGGTTGCGCTGGCGCAGCTTTAGGTTTGATAAAAGAAGAACCAATCAGAGCACATCGGGAGTCTGATTGGTTCTTTCGTTTTTTTTTCTGTCTAAAGACAAACAAGCATGATTTATGCTTGATGTACAGTAAGTTGCGGGAAGGGGAAATTGATTCCTTCTTTGTTGAAGGTAGCATATACCGTTTGGTTCATGTAGAAGAATACATCCCAATAATCGGAGCTCTTCACCCATACTCTGACTTTGATGTTTACGCTGCTGGCTGCCAGTTCTCCCAACTCAATGAAGGGAGCCGGAGCAGTCTGTATGCGTTGGTCTGCTTTAATGATATTGCGCAATACTGTTTCCACTTTTTCAAAGTCTTCTCCATAGTCTACTCCGAAGTTCCATTCAATGCGGCGGGTATCTAAGTTGCTATAATTGGTGATGACACCGCTGCTCATTGCACCATTGGGCACATACACCATTTTGTTGTCCGGGGTAATGAGGATGGTATGGAAAATCTGGATTTCTTTTACTGTACCTGACGCACCGGTTGAGGCGTCAATATAGTCTCCCACTTTGTAAGGTCTGAACAACAGGATAATCAAGCCGCCTGCAAAGTTTTGCAAATTGCCCGACAGGGCCATACCGATAGCGACACCGGCAGATGCTAACAGGGCTGCGAATCCGGTTAATTCAATGCCCAGCTTGCCGATGACGGCCAAGATAAGCATGATGAGCAACAGGATATTGACCATGCTCTTTAAAAATGACTGGATGCTGGGGTCTACCTTACGTCTTTCCAGTATCCGGGCAAATAAGCGGTTTAACCAATTAACCAGGAACTTACCTATTATAAATATAACAAGTGCACCCAGTACTCGTCCACCCAGGGAGATTCCCGCGTCAATAAGTTTCTCAAGCGCGTTGGTTATTTGAACGCTGGTTTCTGATGATGATAACATTAACATGATAATTTTACTTTGATAGTTTTTATATTAAACAATTAAATGGATTATTCGTTCAAAATTCCTTTTCCTTGCCGTACAATTTCTGCTTCTTCGTTGGTGCAGTCTACGATAGTAGAGGGTTCTATGCCTCCAATGCCGCCGTCGATGACAAGGTCTACCTGATTGCCGAACTTTTCTTCTATCAATTCGGGGGTGGTGATGTACTCCACCTCTTCTCCCTCTTCCAGAGGCAAGGTGGTGGTCAGTATGGGGGCATCGAGTAACCGGCAGATTTCACGGATGATGTGATTGTCCGGGATACGAATACCTACCTCCCTGCGGTTCCTGAATATTTTGGGCAAACGATTGCCGGTATTTAATATAAAGGTAAACGGACCGGGAAGATTTCGTTTCATTAATTTGAAAGTTGTATTGTCTACCTTGGCATATTCGCTAATATTACTCAGGTCGTAGCAGATAATGGATAGGTTGTTCTTTCGAGGGTCAATGTTTTTGAACTTGCAGATACTTTCAATGGCACGTTCTTTCAACCCATGACAACCGATGGCGTACATGGTGTCGGTGGGATAAATAATAAGACCTCCCTCTTGTAGGATTTCGACAATCCGGTCTAAATCCTTTGGATTATTATTCTTTTCGTACAGTTTTAACAGCATGGTATTTTAATCTTTAGCATTTTTTTCGCGCAATCGTTCTGCAATGGCCCATTGCAGAGCTGCTTCTTCTTCTTTTCCTGTTCTCATCAGTGCATCTCCAAACAGTTCGTGCGCCTTGGCATGCTCGGGCTTGATGGATACGGCACGGTCGAAATCGGCAAGAGCTCCTTCTATATTATTGAGTGCCATTCGGTTTTTCCCACGGTTGTATATGGCTTTGAATAGCATGGGACTGAGACGTACGGCCTCATTCAGGCATACTTCTGCTTCGTAGTATTCTTTATTATTGTATAAAGTGATTCCTTTTCGAACCCATGCATCTGTATAAGACGGATTGAGTTCGATGGCTTTATCATAATTGGCAATGGCCGCCCGCGAGTCATGTGCCTGCGTGATACATTCATTTCCCATGAAGTAGTATTCGCGGGCATATTTCTCCAGATTCTTGCGCTGTACATATAATTGTTCCCGCAACCGTTGGTTTTCCTTTTTCTGCCGATTGATAATCTCGAGCTTCTTGCGGATAAATCGTTTGATGACGGGCTTTTCTATATCATATCTGGAATGGATGGCAAGGAAGAATTGCTCTAGGAATCCTTCAAAGTTTCCTTGGTCGAACTGTTTGACCGCTTCTACATATTGCACATCCGCTTGTGCCTGTTTCAATGCTTTTTCTATGGCTGGACGGTTGTTGAACCTTTGAGCGAAGTTCACGATTTCCGGACGGACGAATATATCGCCCCGGGTGATTTGCTTTGTCAATCGGATGCCGTCCAAAGAGGTGCAACGGCTTAAGGCTACGTATGCCTGTCCTCCGGCAAATACTCCTCCGGTAAAGTCGACGACTACACGACTGAACGTAAGACCTTGGCTTTTGTGTATGGTTATTGCCCATGCCAGACGAATGGGATATTGGATAAATACACCTAATTCCTCTTCTTCTATCTTTTTCTCCTTGTCGTTATAGCGGTAGCGTATGTTGCGCCAACTGTCTTTTTTAACATCGACTTCCTTTCCGTCTTCTGTGATGACATAGAGGGTTTCATCTTCGTCTATGCCTGCGATGGTTCCGATAGTTCCGTTTACCCAACGACGCTCATAGTCATTCTTTATAAAGATAATCTGTGCGCCGGGTTTTACTTCCAATTCCATTTGGGTGGGCAAGCTGTTTTCCGGGAATTCTCCTTTTATCTCACCGGTGAATATGGTTGAGTCTCCGGGAAGTTCGGCTAGCTTCTTCTCATTGATAAAATCAACGGTATCCCGTCGTGTGGCTAGTGTGATATACATATCACTTTCGTTCTCTTCTATTTTGGCATTATACCGTGTGTTGAGCAGTTGTAAATCAGCAGCTCCGGCTGTATTTGTACGAATATGGTCTAAGACATTTACAAATACTTTGTCTGTCTGGCGATAAACTTTGGTCAGCTCGATGGAAATCAACTCTATTTCATTGAAAACGCGTGCCGAAAAGAAGTAAGGGGTGGGATAGAAACGGTTGATGATTTCTCGTTCGTCATTTTTGAGAACAGGTTCAAGTTGGTATACATCTCCCACTAAAAGAATTTGCTTTCCACCGAAGGGTTCACGCATATTCTGCGAATATACGCGCAATATCTTATCGATGAAATCAATAATGTCTGCTCTCACCATGGATATCTCATCAATAATGACCAGTTCCACTTCTTTTATTAATTTGCGGTGGGCAGAAGTATATTTTAGGAAGCTATGAAGTTTTCCACCTTTCAAACTGAAATTGGGGTCATCCGGCAATAAGGGATAAAAGGGAAGCTTAAAGAAACTGTGCAAGGTGCTTCCGCCTGCATTGATAGCTGCTATGCCGGTGGGAGCCAATACAATATGTTTCTTCTTGGTTATTTCGCATACATATTTTAAGAAGGTAGACTTGCCTGTACCCGCTTTTCCGGTTAGAAAAACGGACTGGCGCGTATATTGAATGAGATTCAAGGCGTCTTGAAACTCTTTGTTTTGGGTATCTACCTGCATGTATGCTCTATTTTAAGATGAATGGCAAAGATAGCGGAAATCCTGCAAAAAGACATAAAAAAGGCGGTTAAAAAACGCTCTCTGCCGATTACAATATGAAGAGACCGGCTTGTCTTGCTACTCATTTTGTCTTAAAATATACATTTGCTGTTGTTTAACATGCTATTTCATTTGCTTTTTCGGTGTTTTATTGCTTGCTTTGTGATATCAAAATAATATCAAATTAATGTACTATGGAATCAAAAGAAAAGACTTACAATGGCATGGTAATCAATGGATTTGTTGCTATCTTGTTTAATTTGGTGATGTTGCCGGCACTGGCTTTCCTGAGTTTCTATCTGCTGGAAGAAATTGTTTGGTTGGCTGTCCCGGTATTGCTTGTGTTTATTCTGGCATTTGTATTGATGCTGCCGGGATATTTTTCTCAAGAGCCTAATGAAGCTCGTGTTATGGTTTTCTTTGGAAAGTATGAAGGAACTTTCAAGAAAACAGGATTTTATTGGGTGAATCCTTTTATGAATAAGAAGAAACTTTCGTTACGTGCGCGTAATTTGGATGTTGAACCGATTAAGGTAAATGATAAGATAGGTAATCCTATTCTTATCGGTCTTGTATTGGTGTGGAAATTGAAGGATACGTATAAAGCTATGTTTGAGATTGATGCACAAACAATGGCTGAAAAGGGGAATGGCCAGGTGTCTGTAACGGTGGCCGGACGGATGAATGCTTTCGAAGCTTTTGTGCGTGTGCAGAGTGATGCGGCATTGCGCCAAGTGGCGGGAGAATATGCTTATGACGATAATGAACATGATAAAAATGAATTGACTTTGCGTGGCGGAGGGGAAGAAATAAACAATCAGTTAGAACATCAATTGAACGAGCGTTTGTCAATGGCGGGTATGGAAGTGGTTGAGGCGCGCATCAATTATTTGGCTTATGCACCCGAAATTGCAGCAGTGATGCTTCGCCGACAGCAGGCAAGTGCTATTATTACTGCTCGTGAAAAGATTGTGGAAGGGGCGGTGTCAATGGTCAAGATGGCATTGGACAAGCTCTCGGAAGAAGAAATCGTGGAGCTGGACGAAGAGAAGAAGGCGGCAATGGTCAGCAATTTATTAGTTGTATTGTGTGCTGACGAGCCTGCACAGCCTGTTATCAATTCGGGAACATTGAATCATTAAGCTTTTGGAAGAACGGAATGGCAAAAAAGGAAACTATAAAAAGTTTTGTGCTTCGTGTAGATGCCGAAACAATGGAGGCGATCGAAAAGTGGGCGGCAGATGAGTTCCGTTCCACTAACGGTCAGCTTCAATGGATTATAGCGGAGGCATTGCGGAAAAACGGAAGGATGAAAAAGAAGAAATCGGTTGCAAAAGAAAAGGAGATAACAGAAGAATAATAAAAAAAATATTCTTATCTTCATAGGGTATTTGCGTGCTGAGCCATCTTAAAGATAGAAAGCAAGATTAGTATTTACCTTTTAATACCTTATGAAGATGAAAAAGCAGAATAAACATTTGGTGGAACTGATACTGGCGGTGCTCCTGGGGTTGGTTGTTATCCCAATGTGGGGACAAGAAGGGGGCTCTGCAGGATATATCACTGTTAGTGGTGTCGTAAAAGATAAACAGAGCAGGAAAGACTTGGAGTATGTCAATGTATCAGTGCCCGGCAGTAATATCGGAACAGTAACTAATTCTGATGGTGCCTTTACTTTGAAGTTGGATAGTGCGGAGCATATTCCGTATTTGGAAATTTCGCATATCGGCTATCGGAATGTGCGGGTGAATCTTAAGCCGGGAAATCTTGACGGTTTGAAAATTCTATTGAGTCCTTATACCAATATATTGGGAGAAGTGATTGTGTATGCTAATAATCCCCGATATATTGTAGAGGAAGCTATTCGTAAAATACCTCTCAATTATAGCGGTAGGAGTAATATGCTGACAGGGTTCTATCGGGAGACTGTTCAGAAAGGGCGTCGTTATATCAATATTTCCGAGGCTGTGATTCATACTTATAAAACTTCTTATGAAAGCAGGGAGACGACTCGTGACGGGGTGCAGGTTTTAAGAGGGAGGCGTTTGCTCAGTCAAAAGCGGAGCGATACGTTGGCGGTAAAGTTGGCGGGTGGTCCCACATTGTCTGTCTATGTGGATGTTGTGAAGAATCAGGACGCATTATTGGATATGGAGAGTTTGGACTTCTATCAGTTTAATATGGAGGAGCCTGTTCAATTAGATAACCGCTTGCAATATGTGATAAGTTTTCGTCCCAAAGTGGTATTGCCTTATGCTTTGTATTATGGCAAGCTGTATGTGGATTATGAGAAGTTGTCATTTACCCGTGCCGAATTCAGTCTCAGTATGGATAATAAGGCGAAGGCTGTTCAGGCTATATTAGAGAAGAAGCCTTATGGATTGCGCTTTAAGCCTCAGGAAGTTTCTTATCTGGTCACCTATAAAGAGCAAAATGGGAAAACCTACTTGAATTATATTCGTAATAGTATTCGGTTTAAATGTGACTGGAAACGTAAACTGTTCTCTACAGGCTATACGGTGCTTTCTGAAATGGTAGTTACCGACCGTGAAGAGAATAAGGTGGCTCCTATCCCCAATAAACTTTCGTTTGGTCAGAAAGAACCGTTTTATGATAAGGTTTATGAATATTGGAACGAGGACTTCTGGGGAGCTTACAATATTATTGAACCGACTGAATCGTTGGAACATGCGGTGCATAAACTGAAGAAACAATCACGATAATCTTTACTCATAAGTTGCGGTATGCTGAATGAACTGTTCATCCTGTCTAAGATAAAGGAAGGCGATATAAAAGCGTTCGAAGAAGTCTTTCGCCGCTATTATTCCCCTCTTTGCTGGTATGCCGCCGGTATTATCGGACAGATGGAAGTGGCGGAAGAGATAGTAGAAGAGTTGTTTTATGTCTTTTGGCGGGAGAGAGAAAACTTGCAGATCTTTTGCTCTGTTAAAAGTTATCTGTATGGTGCGGTTCACAATGAGGCTCTTCAATATTGTGAGCATCAGGAGGTGAGGAACAGGTATCGTGAAGCTATGCAGGCGTCGGGAGAATCGGATATTTTTTCCGACCCTGAGATGCAGATGGAATATAAAGAACTGGAAGAGTTGATTAATAGGGCGTTGGAAAAACTACCCGAACGCAGACGCTGTATCTTTAAAATGCATCGCGTGGAAGGAAAGAAGTATGCCGAAATAGCATCTTTACTTACTGTTTCTGTTAAAACGGTGGAAGCGGAAATGACTAAAGCTCTAAAAGCATTGCGAAAAGAAGTTGAAAAATATATCGGATGAATATGAATCGTACAGAAAGAAATAGAACTAAAACAGATGGGGCATGGAACAGGCTTTATCAGCGTTTGGAAGAAGACCGGTTGGTGCCTGCAAAAGAAGATGGGAGACTTCGGATGTCTCCTTTGTGGAAATGGGGGGCGGTGGCGGCTGTTTTGCTGGTGGTGTTGGCCTATGCCGGAATACATTATTTTTCTGAAGTGGAATCTCCTGTCCAATACTCTTTGATGGTGCAACAAAATAAGGAGGCTTCTACGCTGGTGACTACCCTGGAGGATGGCTCTATTGTCTATTTGGGAGGGGAGACTTCGTTGCAATATCCGGAACATTTCTTACCGGAAAAACGTGAAGTGATATTGCAGGGGAATGCACTTTTTGATGTGGTGGGGAACCGTAGCCGTCCTTTCCTGATTGAGACGGGGCTGGTACGTATTGAAGTGCTGGGAACTGCTTTTAATGTAAAAAGTGATGAGTTGAGGACTTTTGAATTGTCGGTGCAAAGAGGGAGGGTGAAGGTAACGTTTAAAAAGAATAGTCAGGAGGTGTATGTTCAGGCGGGCGAAACGGTTACGCTCAGAAAAGAAGGGTTTCATTTGAGTATGAATAGGGATGATGCGCAGTTTGCCCATTATCTGAAGCATATTCGTTTTAAAGATGAGACACTGGCAAATATTCTTCGAGTTATCAATCTGCATTCGCCGGAGGTACAATTAAAGACAATTCCGTCTCTTGAACGTAGAAAGCTGACTGTTGCCTTTTCCGGAGAGTCACCGGATGCCATGGCTGAACTGATTGGTATGGCTATGAATCTAAAGTGTACTCGCGAAGGAAATACATTTATTTTATCGGAATAACAGGATGGCGAAACATATCTTTCCATATGGGTTATGTATTCTTCTTTTCTGTTGGTTGAGCTGTATGGCAACAACGGTGAAGGCGCAAGAAGAGGTGTTGAATCGTGTTGTGTACTTGCCGAAGAGTAAAGGTACGGTATACGTTTTGCTTGGGATGGTGTCCGAACGCACTGACTTTTTGTTTATTTATGACAGTAAGGTGGTGGATAATGAACGTCTTGTGAAAATCGGGAAAGGCTCGCGCACTCTTCGTCAGGCTATTACAGAAATAGTCGGAACACACGACTTGGAACTTCGTGTGGTTGGCAATCATATCTTAATCAATGCTCCGGTGGAGAGGGAGCATCCGACGGAACAGGTCGCTGATACTCTTACTCATTTTGTTTTTGAAGGAACATTGCTCGATAAAAAGAATGGGACACCTATTGCCTATGCTACGGTAGGGATAGAGGGGACTTCCATAGGCAGTGTTACCAATCGGGAAGGTGAATTTCGTTTGTGCTTGGCCGACTCTTTGGCGCGGAAGAGTATTGTTTTTTCTCATGTCGGCTATGTGGCTCAGAAGATTGACATTCCATTGTTGACTGTCGGGCAGCATTTTACATTGACACTGGAGCCAAGAATAATTCCTTTACAGGAAGTGGTAATTCGTGTGGTAAATCCTGTTCGGCTTATGCGGGAGATGCTGGAGAAACGTATGATAAATTATTCTCAGAAACCGGTATATCTTACTACTTTTTATCGGGAGGGTATTCAGTACAAGCAAAAGTTTCGCAGCCTGACAGAAGCTGTTTTTAAGATATACAAAGCTCCTGTACAGTCTCTGTATGCGAGAGAACAAGTGAAATTACTGAAAATGAGTCGTATCACGAATGGGATTGAACAAGATACTTTGATAGCCAAAATGAGTGGAGGGATTGATGCTTGTCTGCAATTGGATATCATTAATCATTTGCCTGATTTTCTTTTGGCTGATGCGCATAAAGATGTATATGCTTATACATCTGCTGATGTGACGATTGTCGGTGATCGTTTGGTGAATGTAATCTCGTTTGAGCAAAAAAAAGAAGTCAAAGAACCTTTGTATTGCGGTGAGCTGTATATAGATTCGGACAATGGTGCTTTATTGCAGGCGCAAATAAGGATTCATCCTCATTATATGAAGCAAGCGACAGCTATGGTGGTGCAGCGTCAGGCGCGGAGGATGAAGGTTGTTTTGCAAGAATTGATTTATACCATATCTTATAAGCCGTGGAATGGCGTTTGTTATATCAATCATATTCGTGGTGACCTTCATTTTAAGGTCAAACAAAAACGTCGGTGGTTGGGCAGTTCGTCCCTTCATACTTGGTTCGAGATGGTGACTTGTAAAATAGATACAGTGGGGGTGACTCGGTTTCAGCGAAACGAGCGGATTCCCACACGGACGGTTTTTGCCGATACGCATTTCAAATACGACTCTGATTTTTGGGAGGACTTTAATGTTATTCCATGGGAAGAACAATTAATTAAAGTCATAGAACAGTTGACTTCTAAGATAGAAAAAATAGAGTATGAATAGCTAAGTGCTTTCTTCTTTTGGATTAAGTCGTTTTATTCGGTCGATTATTCTGTCCCATTGCAGCAGGATATACGTCCCACTGTAGCAGGACGTATAAATATTGCTGACAAGTTCTCTTAATCTGCCGTTTAAGAGAGCGCGGTTATAGCCGGGAGTAGATTAACCCTTCCTTTTGCTTGCGGCAAACGATTTCTGAAGAACCATTTGTGTAGTATCTATATAATAATGTATATACTTTGTTTTCCTATAGTTTATGTTCTTGTTTTTATGTTCTACAACAGGTTTATAAATCAGGCAGTTAGCTAAAAGTGCTTCAAAAATTAATAAAAAAGTGTTTGATATATTTGGATGTAATACTAAAATGTCCTACTTTTGCACCCGCTAAGCAAGAGAGCTGGTTTGTAATTGACAGATTGAATTTATCGCTTACTGATGAAGAAACAAAAAAGTTTCAAAAAAGTTCGATAGAAATTTGGTAGATTAAAATAAACGCTCTATCTTTGCAAAACCTTTCCGAATAAAAATAAGGAAAGCAC
>NZ_JADNRM010000031.1 GCF_021730445.1 Phocaeicola faecalis
CACTACATCGTTTCCGATGAGGACGGAGTGAAGGAAGTGGACAAGTCACAGGTTCTTCTTGCTGAAAACGGCAAGGGAAATTTGTTGGAAAGCAGAGACGTCTTTTCCGGATGTCCGGCAGACTTAACGGAAGAAACAGAGGGGGAGTCCGCACAATCGGGAAGCGTTCGAAAGGTTATGAATACTGTAGGCTCGAAAGACATTAAAAAGGAAGCCGAACCAACATCTTTGGAAGATATCCGAAAGGAACTCGGAGTGAAGTCCTCGAAAGATATTGAAAATAAAGTCGGAGTGATATCTTTGGAAGACATCCGAAAGGAGCCTGGACTGAAATCCTCGAAAGATGCTGAAAATAAAGTCGGACCGATATCTTTGGAAGACACCCGAAAGGAAGCCGCGCCAATATCTTCGGAAAAAACTGTTAAAAAGGCGAAATCACGCTCCTTGATGCAGGAAGTGACCGCTTTTCTCACCTCCCGCTACCGCTTCCGATTCAACGTGCTGACCGAGGAAACCGAGGTGGCGGGCGTGGAACACAATATTCCCGATGACCACTTGCGCTACGCCAAGGTGGACGAACGGTGGATGAACTCGCTCAGTTTGGAGGCCACTGAAGCGGGCATAGACTGCTGGGACAGGGACATCCAACGCTTTGTGCGCTCGCGCCGCATCAGCGAATACCATCCCTTTACCGCCTACTTTGAGCAGCTTCCCGAATGGGACGGCACCGACCGGGTGTCGGCACTCGCCCGCAGGGTGTCCGATAACCCGGTATGGGTGAATGGTTTCCACCGCTGGATGCTGGGACTCTCTGCCCAATGGATGCAGTTCCGGCCGGATACCAACCGCGCCAACAGCGTGGCACCCCTGCTGGTGAGCAGTCGTCAGGGACTGGGGAAAAGTACGTTCTGCCGCCTGTTGATGCCCGATGCGCTGAAAGCCTACTATACAGAGAGTTATGACCTCAGTTCACCGGCATCCGCCGAAGCTAGGTTAGCTGCCTACGGCCTAATCAACTTGGATGAATTCGACAAGTTGGGTGCGTCCAAAATGCCCCTGCTGAAGAACCTGATGCAGGCTTCCGCGCTGAATATCCGCAAGGCCTACAAACGCAGTGCTTCGGCACTTCCCCGCATCGCCTCGTTTATCGGCACCAGCAACCGGGAAGACCTGCTGGTGGACCGCACCGGTTCGCGCCGTTTTCTCTGTGTCAGTCTGGAGCACGCCATAGACTGCACCACTCCCGTAGAGCATGAGCAACTGTACGCCCAACTCAAGGCGGAGCTTCTGTCCGGTGAACGCGGCTGGTTCAACAAGGAAGAGGAACAAGCTATACAGCAACACAACGCATTGTTCTACAAGCATGTACCCGAAGAGGAGGTGTTCCGCCTCTGCTTCCGCTTTGCCACGGAAGAGGACGAACCGCAAGAGGTGCTGACTCTTTCCGCCACCCAGTTGTTCGAGCGGATGAAGTCCGCCCATCCCTCGGCCATGAGGGGCATGACGGCCTACAGCCTGAGCCGTATCCTGCCCCAGTTGGGCGAGCGGGTACATACTGCCAAGGGGAATGTGTATCGGGTGGTGGAATGCTAGGCANGGAATGTGTATCGGGTGGTGGAATGCTAGGCAGGATACTCTTTGAGAATGTTTCCTGCCACGGATTTTAGTACAAAGCCTGGAAATTTCGGACAGTCCTTAAACTGTTGCTCAAACAAGGGGTAAAGACATAAAACCTTTTAACCTTTATCACCAAATAACATTTGTTCATTCTGATACCCATTAGTCGCATATTGGGGATAGTCATATACTTTATAATATAGTGCTTTACATTCGGAGTATTATCACTTTTGATTGTAATTACTGTTTCTAAATCTGCCCTCCTATACCCTTAAACTTCTCAACAAAAGAAGCTAACTTTTGGAATACACTTTGTTTTTTAGTTAAATATTGAGGGTTTAATGGACTCATTTTAGGCAGTATGCTATTGAGTTCTGTTCCGTTTTCGCTTGCATACTCATGCTTTAAAGAGGTTGCTATGTAACGTTTTGCCTCTTGCTCATTTAGATTCTCATCAACAATTAACTGTGCAGCCTCTACTCTCAACTTTTCTTGTGCATAGCTGTAGAACGAATCCAGAATGCTCGGTTTATCACAGATAGCGTCAATATCTGTTTCATTGATATAATCAACCACTAAGTTCTCTTTGGCTCGGTTTCCGATACTGGCACGAATAACACGACGAATTTCCTCTATCAATGTAACTTTGTCGCTGGTCTTTTTGTTATGTTCAAAGACTAGTTCGAGAATATAGTCAAGGTTTATCTCTTGAGATTTTAGCAAATCGACCTCAAAGACTACATCATCCCAATCGACCTTTGATTTCTCCTCTTCTTTGCTGTTTCTCTCCCGTCTAAACCAGTCACGAATATCATTATAAGTAGAGCGATAATCTTGGATTGTGCGATCAGGCAGTACCTCAATAGTTTGCATTGTGGCAATATCCTCGTCTGTTACGAAATAAGCCTCTTTGAATGCTTCAATGGCTTGAGGATCGTTTATGTCTATTGCTTGAAGTGCTTTAAGATGTGTAAATTCATCGTAGTTTTGCAGGATGTTTTCCACACGCAAATACTCACCAAATAGTTTTGTGAACTCCTTTTTATCTTTCTCTGTGACTATTTCCTCCGGATTTGGAAACTTTTCGTTTAGCTCCTTTACAACTTCTATATAACCTCTACGTGCTTCACCTGTAACAATGTCCGTAAAGCCTTCCAGATATTCTTTGTAGCTTTTTTCAAGTACTACATTTCTTGTGCTACTATCCCCGAATGTTCTGATAGCCTCAATGGTGGCAGCCTCCAAATCTCTAAAAGTGATGATATTACCAAAAGTCTTGGTAGCGTCATAAATTCGGTTGGTGCGAGAGAATGCCTGCATTAGCCCGTGGTAGCGCAGGCTTTTGTCTACAAATAACGTATTGAGTGTGGGAGCATCGAATCCCGTAAGGAACATGCCTACAACAATAACAAGGTCAACTTCTTTGCTTTTTACTCTTTTGGCAAGGTCACGATAATAGTTCTGGAACTCTTTACTATCAACGCCATAACTTGTTTTAAACATTCCGTTATAATCATCAATAGCCTTTGTTAGGAACTCTTTTGCACTCAGTTCCATAGCCGATGGCTCAAAGGTTTCATCCGGTATTTCACCTACTGCATTTTGCTCTTCATTGGCAGCAAAAGAGAAGATTGTCGCAATCTTGAGAGGCTTTTCACTATCCTTTTGCAGACGGTTCAACTCCTCGTAATAGCATTTTGCGGCATCGACATTACTTACGGCAAACATAGCATTAAAACCTTTGCCTCCTCCTTGGTTTCGGTGGGTTTTGATTCTGAAATTCTGCAAAATATATTGCGATATCTCTTTTATACGAGCAGGGTGGAGCATCGCTTTCTTATATTCGGCAGAACTTAGCTTTTCTTCATTTTGCTCTGATTCTATTTTTTTGAATTTGGGTCGGACATCGTTGTAATCAACCTTAAATTTCAATACCTTTTCATCTCTGATAGCATCGGTAATGACATACGAGTGCAATTCACGTCCAAACACACTTGCGGTTGTCTCATCTCCTAAAGCATTTTCGGGGAATATCGGTGTTCCGGTGAAGCCGAATTGATAGTATCGTTTAAACTTTTTTCTTAAGAGCTTTTGAGCCTCCCCGAATTGAGAACGGTGGCATTCATCGAAGATGAAAACGACCTGTTTTTGGTAGATTGATAGTTCACCTTCACTTTTCATTAAGTTATTTAGCTTCTGAATGGTTGTGACGATGATTTTATTATCATCCTTGTCGAGATTTCTTTTTAGCCCTGCGGTGCTTTCTGATCCGTTTACACTATCGGGGGAGAATCTTTGATACTCCTTCATTGTTTGAAAGTCCAAGTCCTTACGGTCCACAACAAAGAAAACCTTATCAATAAAATCAAGCTCTGTCGCTAGTCTTGCCGCCTTGAAGCTGGTGAGTGTTTTTCCTGAACCAGTTGTGTGCCATATATATCCGCCACCTTCGGGCTTAGACCATTGTTTAGCTTGAAAGGAACTTTTTATTTTCCACAGAATACGCTCTGTTGCTGCGATTTGGTATGGGCGCATGATGAGGAGCGTGTCACTGGTGTCAAAAACCGAGTAGGTGAGCAACACATTTAGGAGTGTGTTCTTTTGGAAGAATGTAGCCGTGAAATCCTTTAAGTCTTTAATCAGTGAATTATCGGCTTTTGCCCAGTTCATCGTAAAGTCAAAGCTGTTTTTGTTTCGCTCTACGGTGTTGGCAAAGTAGCGACTATCCGTTCCATTTGAGATTACGAATATTTGCAGATATTTGAATAGGGAATTTTTTTTGTTAAAACTCTCTTTTGTGTAGCGATGTACTTGATTAAAGGCTTCACGAATAGCTACGCCGCGCTTTTTTAACTCGATTTGCACCAATGGCAATCCGTTGACCAATATGGTAACATCATAACGGTTGGCGTGCGTTCCGGTCTGTTGGAATTGCGATATTACTTGGAGCTTGTTGCGTGCGATATCTTTTTTGTCTACTAAGTAGATGTTTTGAATATGCCCATCGTCGAACACAAAGTCATAGATATGGTTATCGTGTATCTTCCTTGTTTTTTCGACAAGGTTGTCACTTGGTTTATCCAAATACTCCTCCACATAGCGAGCCCATTCGCCATCACTAAACACCATATTGTTAAGCTCCTGAAGCTGTATTCTTGCGTTAGCAAGCATCGCTTCAGCATTTTTTAATGTGGGATTCTCATAGCCTTGATTGATTAGGTCCTGTATAAACTCACGTTCAAGGGCAAACTCCGTTTGATAACCAACAGGAGCCTCACTCATCATTGAGTACTTGGCATAATCTTCAAGAACTATGAAGTTTTTTGATTCTGCTATGGTTTTATACTGTGTCATTTTGTTTTTCTTTATAGTAATTGTTATCAATAAGGTGTTTTAATAAATATTTCACAATCTGCTTCTCTGGTTCCGTAGGTTCCGGTACCACCTCATTTGACAATGTCGAGTGACTTGTGAATTGAATTATCCTATTGTAGTAGACTTTTTTGTCATTAGGCAACAAATCAGACCATTG
This sequence comes from Phocaeicola faecalis, assembly GCF_021730445.1. Lineage (GTDB taxonomy): Bacteria > Bacteroidota > Bacteroidia > Bacteroidales > Bacteroidaceae > Phocaeicola > Phocaeicola faecalis. The sequence goes on from NZ_JADNRM010000031.1 coordinate 5,150, forward strand.
TGGATACCCTAAGAAATTTGCCGTTTTCTCATAGAGATTCCGTAATAGTATGAAGTGATATTTTTGAATGCTATTTGTTGTAATTGCTTCTTCAATTATATGTTTTAAATAGAGATGGTAGGAGAAGCTTTTGTTAGAATCACCTTTCTTCTCTTTTAGCTCATAAGTGCCGTCATCTTGCTTGTCAAGCATATAACAGATTTTATTCCCAATTTCATTGATTAGCACATTGATGAATAGCGGATTATGTGTTGTTATGATGTAATGCAAATTTAAGGGGCTTGATTTTATTAATTCTGCAATATTAACAGCTAACTCAATCAAGTGATTATCATCTAATGAGCTGACAGGGTCATCTATAAAAACATACTTCAAGTCGTTAAATCTATTCGTTTCTCGTTCCGCTGGTTCAGGTTGGTTCAAGACTTCAACAACTTGTTTCAATAGGCTGTAAAATATGCACCAGATTAAACAACTTTCTTCCCCCTTTGATATCTTTATATTTTCAACATTTCCATCATTGCCTCCGTCAATAGAGAAAGTAATTTCATTGTATTGATCATTAAAACGAGGTGTTAGTTTATCATTGGTATAACGTTGAAAGTGGGCTATTATATTCGTATCCTGTCCTTGTTCTGCAAGTACCCAGTCGGTAAAGCTATTTGGGTGTATTTTTAGTTTGCGTATTGCATCTAAATCTGAGACAGCCTCTAAATCATTATCCCAATAAAATAAGTCTTCGGTAAAGGCATTATAGTAAAGTATTTCTCCTATAGAATCATTTTGTTCCTGTTTGTTCTCTGCTGCATTAGCATCTGTTGGTGCTATTAAAGTCTTAAACTCACGGGACAGCCGTGTTTTTCCTGTGCCATTAAAGGCATAGATTAACTGTACTTTGTTTTTGGCATCTCTAAGCGTTTGCGCTATTTCTGTTAATGTCTGTCCCATATTATGCCTTTACTTTATCTTTCGGAAATGTTAATAACATATCTCGGTAGTATTCATATTGTTTTTGTCTTAGTTCAATCTCTTTGGGTAGACCTTCACTAATTGACGTAGTAAGGGTATCGAATTTGTCGAGGATTGCAACGATACGTTCTTGTTCTTCAATAGTTGGAAGTGGAATTTGTATTTTTGACATATCCGTAGCAGAAACATCGATGACCTTTGTGCCCTTTGCATACTTTCTTTTCTGACTTGCAAATTTTTCTGTTTGTGTAAAATAAGCTAAATATTTACCTGAGATATACTTTGAGGGTTTGAAAATTGTAGCATGTCCACCTGTTACAGCTTGGTCTTCACCTAAATAAACCACAGCCTTCCCAACATCTTCTACATTTTCACTGGTATTCGTTATAACAACATCACCATTATTAACTTTTCGTAATTTTTCTGCCGTTTCAATGGAAACAAAAGAAATCGTTTTGGATGTGTAGGTGCCGTAGTAAGTATAAATCTGGCCATAATGAATTGCAGGGACACCTATTTGTGTGAAGTCTTTTTTCTGTAATCCATTACCTCTTACTAATTCGCCAATTTCCCCTAATGGCATCCACTCAACCGCCTCCTTGTCAAAATTAAAAAGCTCTTCACGATAGTAGTTATACTGCTTTTTACGAGCTGTAAGCTCCGCTGTAAGCTCCGCTGTAAGCTCCGTAAAAGTATCTAAAATACGAACAATTTCTTTTTGAATTGCAAGTGATTTTTCAGGATTTTCCGGACATGGAATAGGAACTTTAAGTTTCTCTTTAAGGATATTTGAGCTTAAGTTTGGTTGAGCACCTCCCCCTGCCAAAAGATTCATAAAGTCTGTTTTAGTAAGCAGAAAATGATACAAATAACGATTGTTGACTATCGTTTTATTGGGTATAAATTTGCCTACACGCTGATTTAGATAAGCTGTTTCATTAAGATTGTAATAACCAATTTTACCAGTAGTAGCACCAGACATAGCAATTAGAACTTCACCTTTTGCAATAGAGTAATTGAGTGGATTCCCACTGTTATAGTCAGTAGGGGCAAAGTATTTAACATCTGTCAAATCAACATTTGTTCCATCAATATTGGTTATTCTGACAATAGGAAGTCCCTTGTTTTTGAATAAATTACTTTTGAATGCAAATCCATTTTGGAAATCACAAATATCTCCAAGCACTTTCCATTCAACAGTAACGCCATCTAATAATTTATCTAAATACCTCATGCCTCAATCTCCTTTACAATAGCATCAATATCAGCTCGGAGTGCATTTATCTTCTTCACGGTTTCTGAAATCTCTGCATTCAACTTTGCAATATCCACCACCTCACGATTATCTTTAGCTTCCACATAAGAACTAACCGAAAGGTTATAATCGTTTTCAGCAATGAGTTTGTTGTCTACGGTTTTTGCTATGTATTCAACATCTTCTTTACGGTCGAAGATTCCCATAATCTTCTCAATATGCTTATCCTCAAGCACATTGTTGTTAGTTACTTTCTTAAAGAAGTCTTCGCCACTTGCATCTATAAACTGCGTTTTTGTGTCTCGCTTGTTTTTGGCAAGAACCAAGATATTTACAGCTATCGAAGTGCCATAGAATAAGTTCGGAGCTAAAGAAATTACGGTCTCTACAAAATTATTATCTACCAAATACTTTCTAATTTTCTGTTCTGCACCTCCACGATAGAAGATGCCGGGAAAGCAGACAATAGCCGCCCTGCCTTTGCTTGAAAGGTAGCTAAGTGCGTGCAGCACAAAGGCAAAATCTGCTTTTGACTTAGGGGCAAGCACACCGGCAGGGGCAAAGCGGTCGTCGTTGATAAGTGTGGGGTCATCCGAGCCAATCCAATTTACCGAGTATGGTGGATTAGATACAATGGCATCAAAAGGCTTGTCATCACCAAATTGAGGATCTCTAAGCGTATCGCCAAGTGCAATATTAAACTTGTCGTAGTTGATGTTATGCAAAAACATATTCATACGAGCAAGGTTATAAGTGGTGTGGTTTATTTCCTGACCAAAGAACCCCTCTTCAATAACATGATTGTCAAAGTGTTTTTTGGCTTGTAAAAGCAATGAACCCGAGCCTGCGGCAGGGTCATATATCTTATTAACGCTTGTCTGCTTGTGCATGGCAAGTTGTGCAATGAGTTTGGAAACGTGTTGGGGCGTAAAAAATTCACCTCCCGACTTTCCTGCATTAGCTGCATAGTTAGAGATAAGAAACTCATAGGCATCGCCAAATAGGTCTATCTGGTTATCCTCGAAATTACCAAAGTTCAGCTCTTCTACCCCTTTCAATACGGCCGCTAAACGGCTATTCTTATTTTCAACCGTATTGCCAAGCCGTGTGCTGGTAGTGTCGAAATCGGCAAACAACCCTTTTATATCTTGCTCGGATGGATAACCATTTGCAGAACTCTCAATTGCATCAAAAATGGCTTTGAGGTCTGTATTAAGATTGGGATTTGTATTGGCATTCTTTGCAACGTTTACAAAAAGCTGACTGGGATAGATAAAATACCCTTTCGTTTTAATTGCATCATCTTTAATCTCCGGCGTTATTATGCTGTCTGGTAAATTGGCATAGTCTACGCTATCATCACCTCCCTCGATATAGTTCGTGAAATTTTCACTTATAAAACGATAGAAGAGTGCACCCAGTACAAACTGTTTAAAATCCCATCCATCAACGGCACCGCGTACCTCGTTGGCTATTTTCCATATCTTAGCTTGCAATTCGGCTCTTTGTATTATACTTGTCATACGAATTCTTTTAAATCTTACTTACTCTTGTTTAGTAATTCCCGTCTATCAACGTCCAACAATTCCGCAATTTTGGTTAATGTACCTAAATCCGGCTGTGAGGCATTAGAACACCACTTCGATACCGTTGATGGGTCTTTGTCTAATTGCTCTGCTAACCATTTTCCTGTTTTTTTCTTTTCAACAAGAACCACTTTTATCCGATTAATATCTTCCATTATTCTCAATTGTTATTGTGCCTAACACAAAGGTATTGAAAAATACGATAGTTTGTATCATCTCTCTAAGTAATTATTTAGCAATCTGTTTAAAAGCAGGTATAATTCGGATCAATCTGAAAACCCTGTGGGTGATAAGCATGACCTTTGAGTTGCAATGCTGACGTCCAATCAGGTGTTCGTCTGATGTACTTGATTTATAATACTTTGGAAGGATGTATGTTTTTAGCATTGCAGACTTTCAATGTTTCTCAAATATTATACCCACATACTTTTTGACTTGACCCCCTATAATTCTATTTGTATTTGTAGAGGTAAAAGAAAAGACGACAAACAATTTTCATTGCTTGTCGTCTTCTGTCGGAATGAGGCGACTCGAACGCCCGACCCCTACGTCCCGAACGTAGTGCGCTACCAACTGCGCTACATTCCGTTTCTGTTTTGCGAGTGCAAAGGTAAATCATTTTTTTGAAACCAAAAAGAATTTGGTAGAAAATTTGCAAAAAATTTGTAGATTCAAAAAATATGCCTACCTTTGCAACCGCAAACAAGAAACAATGGTGCCATAGCTCAGTTGGTAGAGCAAAGGACTGAAAATCCTTGTGTCCCCGGTTCGATTCCTGGTGGCACCACTTTTTAAGAAGGAAAAACGATGTAAATCCCTGAATTTCAAAGAAGTTCAGGGATTTCTCTTTTCCAAGAATAGGCAAAATTAGTGGGATTGAAGCAAACCATACGTCCTTATTCAAGGGACTGGTTTTAAAGGCTCAGTTGTAATTCCCTCAAGAATTACAACTGAGCTGGGATTTTTCTTTAGCGTATAAAGCACAGAGAGTTTTTCTACCTCTTCGATACTTATATTCATATTTCCATTTTCTCCCACCATTGTTCCACAATTGTTCCATCTCATACTTATGCTCAATCAAAAGACAGAGAGCATTCCATATTTGATAAAGTCCTTTTCCTATCAAAGACTCTATAGCTTCCGAAGTCGGTATTTGAAAGTCTTTTTCCATGATGAATTGTAATAACTTGATTGATAAGGCAAAAATAGCTTGTTTTTTATTTGTTCCGTTATCCAATATAGCTAATTTTGTAAAAGGTAAATATAAATACAACCCAATGATACGATTGAAGATAAATAAAATAAAATTTAATGGAGTTATATAGAACAAATAACTAACTTTGTATTCTAATTATTTGAGATTCATGCTGAATACAAAAAATATACAATCACTTATTGATAGCGGAGAGGGCTACAATGTAGAATTTAAAGTTCGTGTCCCTTCAAAGGTTCGTGAACTGACAGAGGAAATATGTGCTTTTGCCAATGCAGACGGAGGATATTTGCTTATTGGAGTAGATGATAACGGACAAGTGGTAGATACTAACTTAGAAAACGATAAGCGTTCTGCCATTCAAGGGTCTATCAGTGAAATATCTCCTACACTCCACTGTGAATTGTATTCGGTAAATATTGAAGATAAAACTATTTGGGTGATTGATGTTCCGTCCGGCAAGGACAAACCTTATATATTTTCCGGTTCTATCTATGTGCGTGAGGGAGCGAACTCGCAAAAACTTCGCACAGCCGAAGAAATGCGCAGCTTCTTTCAGGAATGTAACAAAATCTTTTTCGACCATATACCCTGCCATTGGTTCAATATCTACACGGATGCGGATGAACAGATGATTAAGGATTTCCGAACAGAAGCCAAACTTAGTCCATCCACACCCGATAAACAAATATTTGAGAACTTGGAATTGTTTACCGAGAATGGAACGGCAAAGAACGGTGCAGCGATGTTCTTCGGAAAACAACCTGAACGAAAGTTTCCACACGTTGTTACAAGATGTGTTCTTTTCAAGGGAACGAATAAAGTCTATATTATAGATGACAAAACTTTCGGAGGTTCATTGTACCAACAGTATTTACAGGCTATGTCTTGGCTGAAAAGCAAACTGCAAGTAGCTTATAAAATAGAGGGAACAGGACCAAGAGAGGAAATTTGGGAAATCCCTCTGACCGTATTTAAAGAAGCTATTATAAACGCCCTGTCGCACCGTGATTACTACGAACAAGGCGCAAGCATTATGATAGAAATGTTTGACGACCGGGTAGAGATTTCCAATCCCGGAGGACTTCTACCTGTTGTGGCTAAAGATTTCGGACATAAAAGTATGACACGTAATCCGCTAATTTTCGGTTTATTTACCCGTATGCACTTGGTTGAAAGAGTTGCATCCGGTATTCCTCGTATGCAGGAAGCCATGAGAGAAGCAAATCTTCCTGAACCGGAATTTCATACGGACGGGATGTTTACGGTTATATTCAAAAGAGGTATCAGTATCAAGAATGATACTGTAAATGATACTGTAAATGATACTGTAAATAATGCTGTAAATTCCAAAGAGCAGGAAGTTTTAAATATCATTAATCAATATCCGGGACTTAATTCGTCTAAGATTGCTGAACTAATAGGAAAAAGTGTACCTACTGCTAAACGTTATTTAAATTCTTTGGTTAAATTAGGACTGATAGAATTTAGAGGAGCACAGAAAACTGGAGGTTATTTTCTTTTGATTTAAAAATATTTAGCTTCGATAGGGAATTTTTGAAGATATAATTTTAACATTATCAAAACCATTTGCATCAAGATATATACGTAATGATTTTTTTGTTCTGTCTATACTATTAGCTGGACCTATCCAAATTTCTTTTAATACAGATTTCGGAAAATAATTTTTAATATATGGTATTATAAAGTTATTTTGATAACGATACTCTATCTTTTCTTTTGCTATTTGTAATAGACGCACTTCATCTTCATATTTATAATATGGATTCTTTACAAGAAACATTGCTCCTACAGATACCAAACTAAAAGTTATTATATTTTCCATTATATCAATAATTAATTTACCAAACATTTTGATAGCATCTTCTTTATTTGTCAAATTCAAATTCTCATTGATACTTATTGGTTCTTTTAGCAATTGACTTACTATATTTTTATGTGTATTATCTACGTAAATACACCTATACATAAAATCTGAAAAATCATTCAACAGTATTTCCTTATCAAATCCTAGCGCAATACCATGTCCTTTTCTTCCATACATTTTCCACATTGGTAAACTATCTTGAGATAATGAAAAAGATGTAATAAAAAAATCTTTTTTTATCGCTTCTTCTATTTTCTTATTTTCTGATGAAGAAACTCTTTTTTTATCGAGAGATAACTTAAATGCTTTGTCTATAAATTTTCGTCCAGTTCTTACTTCATCTGGGTCATTCATATATTCACAATTAGAAGCCCATAAGCAAATTTCTTTATTTAATATGGGATTTTTAACTATAATACCATTAAATAAAGCTTCTATATTTGTATACTGATATACAATTTTTACATTATTAGGCACACTTACTACCGATTGTATATAATCAATTAATAAATTATTACCCGTATTCTTGTTTATATTCAATATTTTTTCTAGTTCCATAAATATATTTTTATTCTATGATACAAAGATACTCATTCTCAGGTAATAGTAAGATTATATCCTTTTTATTTCAAAGATAGGAAAAATGATTCATTTTTCCTATCTTTGCATGTTTGCCCTGCATGTGTAGTAACTATAGGGTGCAAGTCCCGAACGAGCCCTGATAGTGGGAATCGTTAGCCAAGAGCAAGG
>NZ_JADNRM010000032.1 GCF_021730445.1 Phocaeicola faecalis
TTGTCCACATAATAGCGGTTCTGTTCTATCACATCCGTGAAGTTTGACATTCCGTAAGGTATTCCTTTTATCGCTTCCATAATCTATTCTCCTTTTGAGTTTAAAACAACCGATAGACAAAGATAGTTTTTTCAACCGGATATTGAGCAGGAAAAGGAAAATAAAATGTGTAGTTCGTGGCAAGTATCGGATGTAATGCCGGCTCTCGGCTTTTGTCATACAGGGTTTGTCATCCAATGACTGAATCCACCAAAACCAACTGTATTTTCTCGCCCTACAAACGGAAAACCGGTCTCTTCCTTCCTCCTTTCATTAGTCGTTGAAACGCCCTGCCGATGGGGGTTTCGGTAGTGAAGGGATATCCCGTCACCGCCCTTTCAGCCTCCTTTCATTCGTAGAATTTCTTCCGGCTTAATTTTTTCTATAACGCTTTCATTTACGGTGGGAGGGTGTGTCAAAACTAAACCAGCCTATCCAATCTCAGCTGTAGGGGCAGGGTTTGCCTGCCCGAAGACACAAAATAAACTGTTTTCGGGCGAGCGAACCTCGCCCCTACGAACGAAACGACAGCATTATCCACGTTTTGACACAACCCTGATGGCTTCAAGCAGACTGTTCTCAGGCAGACACACGGGTCTGCCCCTACAGAAAACGGTGGGCTAAAAAGATGTGTAGACATACAATTGCTGAAGGCAGGTTGTGAAAGGACTTGGGAAGCGCGGCTGAAGGGAGGATGAGGGGATGTGCTGTCATCTTTAACCGGTTGATAACCAGTGTGTATGAATCAAAATGAAAGGATGAAGGGAGAAGAGGGAATGACCGGCTTAATGAGGGGGATACTCCCATCTGCCCCTTCATGAAAAACATGCCGAGCTTTTTAAAAAAGATGGTGATGTTTTTAAAAAACTTCCCGATCTTTTTCGAAAACACACCGATCTTTTTTGAAAACACACCGACCTTTTTTGAAAACCTCAAGGTCTTTTTGCATCATTCAGTGTGGGCTGCCTGTTTTTTTTTAATGTGCCCGTAGGCATCGGTCAACACATACGGTGGCATCAGCCTGCACGTATATACGCGCAAGCTTACACGTATATATGCATCGGGCTACACGTACGTACGCATCAGCCTACATATATATATGGGAGATATCCCATCATATACAGTTCACTATTTCGCAATGTTGGCTGAATAAAAGTAAAGTATTTGGAAAATTCCAGCCATATCAAAAACATTTTCTTAATATATAATGAAGTCTCACTGAAATTTTATAACTTTGTATCAAAGTTTAATAAATATAACTTCTATGGCAAATTTAAATAGATTAAAGGTCGTATTAGTAGAACATGACCGTACTGGCAAATGGCTAGCAGACCAACTCGGTAAGTCCACTTGTACAGTTAGTAAATGGTGCAAGAATACTGTTCAACCAGACTTGCAAACATTAGACAAAATATCAAAATTACTTGATGTAAATATCAAGGATTTACTTGTAGATAATAAATAAAATTAGATAATACTAAATATCCTACATAAATGAATATCATTGAATTATTTGCTGGTGTAGGTGGCTTTAGAGTTGGCTTTGATCGAGTAAATGCGAATCATCCAAACGAAGCCCCCTTCTTCAGTACGATTTGGAGTAATCAGTTTGAACCTGCAACAAAAACACAGCATGCCTCACGTACATATTGCCGTGTATTTGGAGAAGAGGGTCACTTCAACTGCGATGTTGCATTAGTAGATAGTAACGACATCCCAGTACACGATATATTGGTTGGTGGTTTTCCTTGTCAAGACTATTCCGTAGCAAGAGTACTTAGCCAAGCTGCTGGTATCGAGGGTAAGAAGGGTGTATTATGGTGGCAGATTGTTCGTATAGTGAAAGAAAAAGGGGATAATGCACCTCAAGTTTTGTTTCTTGAGAATGTAGATAGATTATTAGGTTCTCCTGCTAAGCAAAGAGGTCGTGACTTTGCTATTATCTTGGACTCACTCAACGAGTTAGGATATACAGTTGAGTGGCGAATAATCAATGCTGCTGACTATGGTATGCCTCAAAGAAGAAGACGAACCTACATTTTGGCTTACAAGAATGGTTCTCGAATTGCAGAGCAAGTTGTTGATCCAACGGAGTGGATTTTTGCTGATGGCGTGTTTGCACATGCTTTTCCAATTGCCGACTATTCAGAGTTGATGCCTCTAAGTGCAATTCCTCTCAAAAACAATCCAAATTGGGATATGGCAGATTTGTCAGCAGGGTTTAATAAAGCAGGTAAGAACTCGCCATTTCAAACTGCGGGTTTAATGAAGGACGGACTATTCTATACTTATAAAGTAACTCCAAACTATCATGGACATTACACAACGCTTGGGGAAATTCTTGCAACAGGTAAAGATCGTGATTTAATTACTGAAGATTTCTATATAAAAGAATCAGATTTACCTAAGTGGGAGTATCTCAAAGGAGCTAAACATGAAACACGCAAAACAAAGGATGGTTTTGAGTTTAGTTACAATGAGGGTGGTATGGTATTTCCAGATCCATTGGATAAGGCTTCACGTACCATCATTACTTCAGAAGGAGGTGCAACCGCATCTCGTTTCAAACATGTAATCAAGGACCCTGAGAACGGAAGACTGAGAAGACTCATTCCTTTGGAACTTGAACGACTGGATATGTTCCCTGACAATCATACAATTGGAGAAACTGACACAAAGCGTGCTTTCTTTATGGGAAACGCCTTGGTTTGTGGTATCGTTACGGCTGTAGGCGAAGAATTAAAGAATCGTCTTGGATAATAAAATAGAGCGCATTTCGAATGAGATGCGCTCTATTTTATTGATTAATAACTTGTTCTAAGTTCAGGAAATGTTGCTGCAATTTCAGCTTTTGGCAATGCAGAAACCCCCATTGAGAATTTGTTAAGCATTTCTGCATAAGAAGAACGTCCAAGAAGGCAAGCAATAAAGCGTGCATAAGTTAGCATGTTGTTCTTACGACCAACATCACTAGTGATAGTTTTTCCCAAAGTTGTATACTTAACATCTTCCTGCCATGCAATTGCATCTATGTACATCAAAAATGCTTCAATAGGAATCCCTGCATGAGCATTTACATGTTCTTTGAGGTATTCAAGTGCTGCATGAGGTATTACATAACGATAACCATTATCAGTATGCACGTGATCTACCAAAAATGCATTACGTATAAACAAACAGCCAAGGAGCAGAAGAGAATTAGTGTCTCCTGAGTTCTTTAGGTTTTCTGATAATCTAAATATTGCTCTAAAACTAGCGTCATACTCGCATATCTCATTGTCGCAGAATATGGTAGGAGCCATATCGTTAACATTACGTTTGTCACCTTCACGATAGTATTCCTTTCCATATTTACCGAATTTTACGGAATAGTTATCGCCAGCCCATACCTGAGTGAAAATAAAATTTCCTCTTGGTGTGGTGCCAGGATAAGCAACCGCTTCGTTAATTAATGCCTGTTTCATAGCGATTTCTGCATCACGGTAAACGGCATTTCGAGAATGTGCTATCGGTCTATTGATAGCTACTGATTCTAATGCTTGTTCAATTGTTGCCATTTGGTCTTACAAAATAGTGGAATTCACTCAAACGAATGTATTCTTCCTTGCTTAACAATAAATTAACAGGTTTCTCTGCTAGTTTCTGAGTGTAGTAGAAGCGATATGGCTTACCAGGGGGAGCAATCATGGTTTGATTTGAAGCTCTCATCTTTTGGGCAATTTGCAAGAACTTTGTTTTGTCATAACCTTCATTAGCAAAGTATTCCTTCAACTTTGCCTTGCTTACTAAAACACACTCTATTTCAGTAATGTTATTCTCTTTTACTTGCCATGGGTCGTCAATATCAGCATTGAGCCATTGAATGAGATAATATTCAGTCGCAAGATTGGTATTTACAAACCAACCTTCACTATAGTGAAGACTACTATTTAGGAATGATAGCTCAAGAGCAAATGTCTGCAAATTTTTGTTGACATAATATATAGCTGCCTTTTCATCTACGACAATATTCTCAAGATTCTTGTCAGGGATAGAGATGATGATATCTGAGCCATTTATCTGATTATTAGCATTATCAGTGCGTTCAGCTTGAGTAAACATATCTCTAGAGTAAAGGTGTTTGTCGAGATAGTTTGCTACTTCTCGTTCAACATTCATGTCGTTTTTCCTAAAAGTATTGTACGCCATAGTACTCAGATTAGGCAATACAAAAAGCCCTCTTTTCGTTAGAAAAAAGGGCGTGGTAGGTTGATTATTGGTATCAAGGCCTAGCACAGCCCACCAGACAACAACCTCCCTATCCACACCCATATTTTGAGTGTGAATACCCGTTGATCTGGCTGAACTGGTTGTTCGTGAAGTGCTAGTTCTGATACTCAGTTAAGCAAGGATATTCAGACTTATGTAACTAACTTAAATTGCTTCTTATATGCGTTTCGTTTTAATTTGTTATACTTAAGTTCTTATTTATTCCATTTACATGGCAGATACAAAGGTAATGAATAAAATCGTAAAACCGTGCGATTCGAGGGCTAAACTTGCATAGAACAGCCCATTTATAAGCAAAATAGCGTTTTTAAAATGTGCCCGTAGGCATCGGTCTACACATACGGTGGCATCAGCCTGCACGTATATACGCGTAAGCCTACACGTACGTACGCATCAGCTTACCATATATATGTTATCGGGAGGGATGCATTTAAGTATTCGTCACTTGAAATTGTTTCCGATACTTGCTCGGCGACAGCCCCATTGCTGCTGTGAACACCCGCACGAAATGAGGCAGGTCGTTAAAACCAACCATATAGCAAATCTCCGACACTCCTTTTTGCGAGTGCTTCAACAACTCGCAAGCGGTATTCAGACGGTATTGCGTGACGAACTGCGAAAAGGTCATCCCCTTGCACCGCTTGAAATAGGAACAGAACGCTGAACGGTTCATCCCCACCTCCTCCGCAATGTCGTCCAATGTGATGGAATGAACGTAGTGCTTCATTACGTATGCGCAAATCTGCTGCATACGCCGAACGTCCTTTTCGATGCGCATCGGTTTCCCAACAAATATATGGTCGGACGAGGTGAAAATAACAGGAAGCAAACGAAACATCGCACTTAAACGTCCCAATTCGTCCATACCGTTTATTTCGGACAATGACTTACGGATAATCCGCGCGCTTTCCGATCCGAATTTCAATGCGTCGGTAGGAAACATCACGCCCGCCAGTCTGTTCCGCAATTCGGGAAATACTTCCATGCACCGCTCCACCAAAGAATGGCCGAAAGCCACCATCAGATAACGGACACAACCGTCCTCGTCCACACTGTTGACTGCGTATTCCCAGCGATGAAGCATCGACGGCGGAATCAACGCCACATCGCCTGCCGTAAAAGGCTGTAATGTGTCGCCTGCCATTCGGTTACCCTGTCCATGAACGACATAATATAATTCCCACGCATCGTGCCGGTGGAGCTTGGCTTCGAGGCTCGGCTCCACCCGTTGGTCAATGAAGAAAAACGAATGATTCTCCGTTTCGGGCAGTTCGTACGGTATGGCTGTATCTTCCATAAATAATTGTTTTAATTTATACGATTGCAAATTTACAACAATTATATGAAACAATAAAACAAATTTAGAACAATAAAGCGATGTAACTTTGCAACCGAAAACAAGAAATGTAACTTAAAAACGTATTGTTATGGAATTGTACGAAGTATTGGAGAAACGCCGCACTTACCGCGACTACTCCGACCGTGAAGTGAGCGATGAAATCCTTAAAAGAGTAATCGATGCGGCATTCAAAGCCCCAACGAACGATCACCTGCGCCAGCTTGAATTCATCGTGGTGCGTGGACGTGAGAATATTGCCAAAGTGATAGAACCGCTTGCCAAAAACATGGAAGCGTTCAAAAATTTGGTGCATGAAGTGGATGAATCGGGTGACAAGGACAAGATGGATATGTTCGCCGATGCCCTGCCCAAACAACAGCGTATGCTGATGCAGAGCGGTCTGCTGATTCTGCCTTTCTTTCGTCAGAAACAAAGCCCGCTGCTCCAACCCAAGGAGCAAAGCTCGCTCAACTACTTCGCTTCGGCATGGTGTTCGTTGGAAAATATGCTGCTTGCCGCCACTGCAGAAGGATTAGGAACCGTATTCCACATTCCCGTTGCCGACGAAGTGGAAAAAATTAAGAAGATTGTCGGTGCTCCGGAAGACTACGAATTTACCTGTCTGCTTACGATGGGTTATCCCGCAGAAAATGCCTTTCTGCCCAAACAAAAAGAAATCGACATCGAGGAGCGGATACATACGAATCTCTGGTAACACAGCAACATGAAAGGACATATTCTGATATTGTCGGCAAATATCCTGTTCGGTGTCAGTATGCCGGTATTCAAATACCTGCTGACTTCAGATGTACCACCGGAAGCAATTACCATCATGCGGGCGATTTTCGCCTGCATGATGTTTTGGTTCGTGTCCCTCTTCATGCCGAAAGAAAAAGTTCTGCCGAAAGATTTGAGAACACTTTTCATCTGCGCCTTGTGCGGCGTGGGCATCAACCAATGGTTGTTTGTCGTAGGGTTGAAAAGTTCTTCGCCTGTCGATGCCTCCATTATCGCTACCGCAGTGCCTATTTTCGTATTATTGCTGGCTGCCGTTGTCCTCAAAGAGCCTGTTACGGCAAAAAAGTCATTCGGCGTATTTCTTGGCGTAAGTGGAGGAGTGTTGCTCGTGTTCAACTCCGCACATACTTCCAACGGAACTGCCAGCCTTTGGGGAGATACACTGATGTTAATGAACCAGTTGATGTATTCCGTCTATCTGGTCTTGTCTAAACCTTTGTCTCGACGCTACTCGTCCGTGACGATGATGAAATGGATGTTTCTGTTCTCCACAATAGTACTCGCACCGTTTTGTCTCCCGCACGTGCAGCACGTCCCCATATTCCATCGGGAAACTTTCGACATGACGCAAATGTGCGCGCTCTTTTATCTGCTGTTCGGAGCCACGTTCGTCGCATTCATGCTTATCCCGATGGCATTGAAACACATCCGTCCCACTACGGTCAGTATGTACAATTATGTGCAGCCCATTGTTGCCTCCGTAATAGCCATTGCTGTCGGGCAGGACACCCTCTCGATACAAAAACTGTTGTCGGCGGCTTTGGTATTTGCCGGTGTTTACTTGGTGACGAAGAGTAAGAAAAAAGAAGAGATGAAAAATTTAATATTACACAAGACATGATTATAAATACAGGAGGACGGACCGATACCGTCAATTATTACAGCGATTGGCTGTTGAACCGATTCGAGGAAGGATATGTCTATTCGCGTAACCCTCTGTTCCCGAATCATATTACAAAATATACGCTCGACCCGTCAGTAGTGGATTGTGTGGTGTTCTGCTCTAAAAACTACCGACCGATTCTGCCGAAACTTCATCGGATTACCGACCGTTTCAACGTATTCTGTCACTATACCATCACGGCATACGGCAAAGACGTAGAACCGAACGTACCGGACATCGACCGGAGTATCGACACGCTTGTCGAACTCTCTGAAAAAGTAGGGAGTAAACACTTAGCATGGCGTTATGATCCTGTATTGCTGACCCGGAAATACACAGTGGATTACCATCTGAAAATGTTCGATTACATGGCTTCACGCCTTGCACCGTATGTGAATTTCTGCGTATTCAGTTTCGTGGAAATGTATAAGAGGCTCGAATACAATATGCCAGAACTGATTCCGCTGACAGATAGGGACAAGGAAAAACTGGCAGAGGAAATGGGCGCAATCGCCCGGAAATATGGGCTGCACCTACAAACCTGCGGGACATCGGAGAATTACACCCGATACGGAATAGCCGTTTCAGGCTGTATGACTACCGCCAATTTGGGAAATGCGTTGGGCTGTCGGTTCAAAAATATGGCACACAAAGGAACCCGCATCGGGTGTAGTTGTATGCCTACACGCGACATCGGAGCATACAACACGTGCCTAAACGGTTGTAGATACTGTTATGCCAACAAGAAACCGGAGTTGGCAATGGAGAACTACCAACTTCACGATTCGGCATCTCCGCTCTTGATAGGACACGTGAAACCTACCGATATTATTCACGAAGGAAAACAAAAGAGCTTCATCATCTGAAACTATGTAATGGAAAAAATAATTGTAGCGGAAAAAACGGTCGAAAGCTATCTGACCAAATCCAAAATCGGTCAGTTTGCCATCAACCCCTATGTAGGCTGTCCCCATGCCTGCAAATATTGCTATGCGTCATTTATGAAACGCTTCACGGGACATTCAGAATCGTGGGGCGATTTCATCGACATTAAACGGGCAAGACATAAAATAAACGGTTCTCAAATAACTGGGAAAAATGTCTTTATGGGAACCGTGACGGATTGTTACAACCCGTATGAGGTAAAATACGGTATCACTCGCTTCATCTTGAAGCAATTGGTCGGTGTGGATTGCTATCTGCAAATCGCTACCAAAACAAATTGATACTCCGTGATTTGGATTTACTCAAAAAGATGAAGCGTTTGAGTGTGGCATTGTCCGTCAATATGCAGGATGAGAATTTCCGCCGGGACATGGATCAGGCGTATCGAATGCGTATATATGAGTATAAGATACCCCCGATTGATTTAGACTGCGGCGTTACGATTACGCAATATGTCATGGGTGCGAAGTGGAAGCTTTACCTGATTAACTGCATGACCAAAGGCATTCACCGTCCCGTGGAGTTTCAACGAGTGATAAAGGGTGCGACCCGACGTGTGCTGGTGCAGCAATTGGGCGAACTGGAATCGGTCGGTGTCGTGCGCCGTGTGGTGCATGACACCGTGCCGATGAAAACGGGGGCTTTTCTGACGGAGTTGGGCGAGTCGCTCGTACCGATTATCCGCATGATGGATGTGTGGGGCAACGAACATCGCGGAATGTTTGACGAAATGGGCAATATCTGTGTGGCAGGCATCGAATAGAAGATTCCGAACGACGAGGTGGCGGCTATGGCAGCAAAATCCTCTACTTGTTGAAAGAGAAATTTCCCAACTGCCAGCTTGTCTTGGATATGGAACAGGTGGCGGACACATCGGCCGGCAACCCGGAGCAGCGCAGACGCCGGCTGAAGTTCTATTGGCCAACCAAAAAGAGATTGGTTTTAGAGAATTTCGCCGGAAATATTAACTTTGTGATAATATTCATAAAGGCATAAGTAAAGAGGGTATTCTTTGTATTGATAAAGGGTGGTATTATTAAGTATATTTATCCCTATCGGGAGGACAATTTATACCTCTTCCATCCTTTCCAGTTCCCATCCGCAGAACTGCATCACAATGCAATGCAGGCGGGTTCCCCTGCAAAGCTGCCGCACCTTCTCCCCTTCGGCATAACGGTGGATTTGCTGCACGGCTGCATCCCACTGTTCCGCCGACTGTGCCTCGAACTTGTCTTTCGGGAGATATTTCAGTTCCAGAATGTAGCTGTGCTCCACCTCCGGATATCGCTGCAGGTCCGGCATGAGGAACATGTCGCAGAAACCGTGGTTCAGCTCCACTTCGGGCATGGTCAGGTAATAGGCATTGATACTCAGGTAGGCGGTGAAGAAACCTTGAATGTTCCTTTCGCCCTCTATGCTGCTGCGTACCGATGAGTTGTCCTTATA
>NZ_JADNRM010000033.1 GCF_021730445.1 Phocaeicola faecalis
CCGGAACGGACAGGTTCCTTGCTGTAACTCACCTTGGTGCAACCGCAAGATGTAGTGACATCCTGAATGACCAGCAGATTGTTGCCCTCATTGGTCAATACAAATTTGTATTCCTGCCTTTCCGATTGTGGAAAAGTCCCGAAATCCATATTGGCCGTATTGACGGAAACGTCTGTCATGGCAACTGCCGAAGAAGGCATTTCGCCATTGGTCAATCTCTGCAGATAGAGCTCTTTCACCTTTGGATTGTGAACCGGGTTGCCTATCGCTATCACTTTGTTTTCCCGGTTTAATAAAAAAGATTGAAATGTCATTTCACCGGGAAAACGGTTTAATGCATTAAAATCATCCTTTTCATCGAGACAAACCGGATAAGTGAAGGCATNCCTTTGGATTGTGAACCGGGTTGCCTATCGCTATCACTTTGTTTTCCCGGTTTAATAAAAAAGATTGAAATGTCATTTCACCGGGAAAACGGTTTAATGCATTAAAATCATCCTTTTCATCGAGACAAACCGGATAAGTGAAGGCATCCCTCCGGGTAATGTAACGCAACTCTTTTATATCCTTGGGGTGGAAATAGAACACAAAGGACACTTTTCCCTGAGCCAATGAATCTACTTCGTGCATGAATTCTTTCCAACGAGGCAATTGCAACTTACAACTGGTGCAACCTACAGAGTCTACATAAGTAACTATCTTATATTCGGCATCTGCGAAAGAAAAATCAATCGTATCTTTCCCTTGAATGGTGAAAACAGAATGGGGAGGAAAGGAAATCTCTTTCCCATCCCATTCTTTAACCAAACGAGCGATTTTCTCTTTTTCTGATTCCTTGCAAGAACATAGTAAACAGAGAAAAAACAGTAAATAAATGTGTTTCATATATTATTCTAAACTATAATATCTGATTACTGCTTCTACTTTAATACCAATAGGGCAATCTACCGTTCCTTCTCCTATACATGTTATACCATTTTCCTGTTCTCCATTTGCCAATGCTTCTATATTGTCTAATAATAAATCATTAGTATTATCATTAGAATAGGAAGAACTTATAAAACTCATTACTGTTGCTACAATAATAAATGAAAGGACCATTTTCTTTTTCATACACTCTATCTTATTAATTGAAAGCAAAATTAGGCTTTTATTTTTAAATTTAAAGCATAGGATACCTCACATTTACCTTACGGAAACCTTGTATTTACCTTGCTGAAGCCTTATGGGAACCTCACCGATGCTATTAATAGATATATTACATCTACAATCTTCTCTTTTTTATTATATTTTTATCCATATTCTTATTTTCGTTATCTTTGCAAAAAAAAGTATGGCTGCAAGATTCAAAAATACAATTGGATTAATTATTCTAATCGTGATTGGAATAATTGGTGTTTTCTATTTTTTAGTTTCGTTAGCAGAAGAGGATATTCACATGTTGGCTGAACGCGCTTTGCAAGAAACTATAATAGAGGATTATCATGTCAGAAGCAATACGAAACCAATATATTCTCGACCTGGAGGAAGGAAGATTAAAAATTATCAAATAGAGACAGAAAAAGGGATAGAGACTTTTTCTTTTAAAGATAGTATATATGAATATAGGGCTAATCAATTAGTGACCCAATACCTCTTGGCGGAGTACTCTCCTATAAATCCGGATATGTTTATGGTTATCTTTAATGAAAAGATGAAAAAGAATGGCATAACGGATTCAATGGGAATTATTTATCGATATAAGGGACAGCCCCAATATAGTAATAATGATTCTCTTTCTCCCCGAACAGCATATTGCACAACGATACAATTTCTGGATGCAAGAGAAACTGTCAGTGTGCAGGCATGGGTGAATTACAATATTTGGACAATAATAAAATATATACCCCTATTGATGATATTCTATGTAGTTTGTGTATTAGGTGTTTTTATGCTATTAATACTTATATACACCTACTATAAGAATAAGAAATGTAATGCGAAGGATAATTTTATTGCTGCCGAAGTTAAAGCGCCGGAGAGTGGAGGAGAAGTGGCAGAAGGGAATATTCGATTGGAAGATATAATCTTGGATACGAATAAGACAAAAGCACATATGGGTTCAAAAGAGTTGGATATTTCCAAGCAAGCCTTTCAATTGTTACTGCTTTTTCAGAAAAGATCTGAACATTTTGTTTCTAGAGATGAAATAAAAAAAGGACTGTGGGCAAATGAGTACGAGGCATTGGACGAAATGAATTTGGATAGAAGAGTTGACTCAAGTATTAATAGGTTAAGGAAAGCATTACAAGATTATCCTCAATATAAAATAGAAAGAATAAGAGGTGTTGGCTATCAATTGGTTGTCAATTCCAATCTAGGTAAAAACGGTTCCGTTAGTCAAATTGACCACTATAAGATTATTGTTGAGAAAATTTCGAATAGGCTTAGAAACTGCTTCAAACGTTTGTAGCGTGTGTTTCCATACAAACATCTTATTTAAGCGATGGGTAGCCATCGACTTTATATAAGCATCCGGCTTATTATTATTTATATTGTCCCTCTTCCGGAAAAAACTTGTTGATTGGCAAGTATGCTATTTGACATCATCAAAAGTTTCCTTCCAATAATATAGAATCGTATGCCCTTCATCATTGGCTGCCGTATATAAAATACGATTATTTCTAACATCAATTGCAAAAGAATTAGTATGATGAGCCAATTGATATGTTTTCACATAATTCAACTCCCAGTCCAACACTATGATACGCGAAGGTTCCCCATCTGCGTTATCCCAGTCTTTTTCCCTGACGCGCTGCATCAACACGTAAACATATTGATCCGTAGCGTGTGTTTCCATACAGCAAAGTTGGCTTTCTCCGTTTATGGACTGCCCTTCCAATATAGGGAAGATAGGATTCCTGCCTATCATCACCTCTTTCAACATCTCCTTTTTCTCTACATCATATAAATATAGTTTATTATAGAAACGCATACCCGATACAACTCGATGCAATCGAGTATTTACAGCAATCCTATTGGAATTCATTACCGTAAAATCGCCTTCGGAAGGCAATAGAGAGGAGGGGAAAGAAATCCAGTTGCGAACATTCAGGATACTGTCATAAACAAAGAACAAACCTTCGCCACTGTCTATATTGCCGTAATACAGATGATTGTTCTCCACTAATACAGATGCACCTATCAAGGCAGAGGGCATGGAAGAAGATACAATGGCTTTCTCTTCGTGCGCCAATAAACGCTTTATATTAATATCCTTGAATGAAGCCAAATTCACATCGTACACAGAAACATGCTCAGATACAGAATCCGTCTGATTCATAAAAAAAGGAAATAGAAAATCTTCCGGTCCATTTCCCGAAAAACCAAATTTCTCTTTAAACAAGAAGGAATCAGCATCATATATATAAAAGAAAGGTTCTGCCTTCCGGTTTATCACTACCAGAAATGAATCAGACACTATTAATTTATCTGCATATAGTACTTCTGACAGGTCTACATTTTCCACTTGAGGATATGCTATTTTATCCTCTGTCATAATGGTAATTTCCCTATTCACGCAGGAATCCAAGAGTATAAGTAATACTATACAAATACAATATTTGATATTTTCTACCTTCGTTCGCATCCAATCCATTTAATAACAGGTTGATTTACTACTTGTCCCTATGTATCCCCAAGTACATGTGCTACATTTGCACAAAAAAGAAGAACCGCTGCCGGAATAACAAGTTATATGATTTCCACCCCCTTCTTCACTAGCCAATGCTTCCACATTAGCCAAAGCCAATTCTGACATTCCCTCAGCCTTCTGAGAGCTATACACATTATACCCTGCTATCAAAGCAAATGCAGCAACCAGTGTTGCTTTCAAAATATTCTTTTTCATCTCTTTTCTATGTTTCGATGATTAATAAAAGTTGTTTTCATCTTTTTATTTCCATATATGCATACTCTTTGCCGACTATTTATTAAAAAGTAAGATTATATAGAAATAGCTTTTCCCCTAATGTGCATGAGAATGCAAATATAGTAAAAGAATATTTTATTTCTTGATAACCAGCTTCTTTATTTCCTCTCTCATCTGTTTTATTGCTGTGGATTGTATTTTCGGTTCTTTTTCCATTATCATCTTTGCATCCTGTTCCAGTTTTTGTCGTTGATAACCTCCCAGTTCCGCATGTGGTTTTGCCTAATTTTTCCTCTATCCCGCGTATCCTATAGAATCCGTTCCTTATTTCCAGCGTATCTCCCGGCAACCGGTGAATCTTCACTTCCTTTTCTTCCAATGCATCCCAGATATTGAAGATGCGGGTTCCCATTATCCATTTGTTCACCAACACATTATCGCCTGCCTGTAAAGCAGGATACATGGAGTCGGAAGGAATATGGAAGGTGGCGAAAGTGGTGACCTGAAAGAATATGAAGATTATAATCAGAATACAAATACTGAACAATACGGTTAACAGTCTGCCTGCTATCCGCCTATCCTTTTTCTAATCAAATCGCTATACTCCATTTTATAGTTTCAAAATATATAAATTATCAGCATCTTATCTCCTTTTGATTAACCAATATCCAATATACCTCCATTATCTTTTGGGCAGATTGCAAAGATTTACAATTTATTTCGTGAACTTATTTGGAAGTTTCTTGCCTTTTTTCTTTTCTATTACAAAAACAGCTTGTATATTCTCAAATAATAAAGGCTGTTCTTTCTTTACACATTTAAAATAATCACTATCCGGTAAGAAAAGTTCGATAGACTCCATTGCCAGAGGATTAATCAACCGTACATCTGACACATGTGCTAAAAAATAATCCTTATCGATTTTAATGACACAAACATCCTTATCCTTTGGAGAAGCAATGAGTGTAACATCATTTGCTTTTATTTCTTGCGATGCTATATTACAAGGAAAGAGAAATAATGCATTTATAAATATAAGTAATATTAATCTCATACTATCTCAAATTATCGGGTAAAACATATTCAATTATCTCATATCCAATTTCTGTGTCCTCATATAAACCATATAATTTATTCCCCTGCACGGCAATGTCTCTGACACGTTTATCTAATATCAATTGGCATATAGGCAGACCATCCCAACTAAAAACATGAACGGTATTTCCGGAAATAAAGGGCTCGCCTTCTCTTTGATACATCCCCGAATAAAGACCATAAATATATTGAGAATCAGAAGATAAATACAGATACCCCCATCGCGTATCCTTATCCGGTGCAAAATTTAAGCTCCCCTGAATGTCTATGGTTGTTAAACGTGGAGTAAAAAATTTTGCTCCATCTGCAACTTTTGTTATAGACATATTCTGAGGATTAAAGTCGTATATCTCTAACACACCGCCATATCTTGTTGCTACCGCAAAACGGTTAGAGCCGGGTTTACGTTCCATATCTGATAGATAAGCAACTCCTTTGATATAAAAAGGTATATCTTTTTCTTGTTCTTTGATTTCGTATTCACCCCATGCATTAATCTTTTCTCCTTTAGAGTTCAATATGCTAAAACGTTTATCACATGGAAAAGAACCTGTAGCAATATAAACAGAATCGGATATATTTATTAATGATATAATACTGCCTTCAAGTTCCGTCTTGAAGCTAACCAAAGGTCTGTCTATATGTTGTAAAAGACTGTCTGTCGAATAAGTTAATAATGACATTTTCCCACCGTCATAGACAGAAAAGCTAGAGCCATTGACAAGGACCGGACCGAGGTCAATAACTTCATTGGGGCCTTCGCCTCTTTCTCCAAAATGATAACAAAATGACATATCTGATTTTAGCATTGTCAGGCAGGTATTATCATAGAAGTCGCGGAATATAAAATAACCATTAGCAATATTTATAGTGAAAGGTATACCTAAACTATCTCCGACAGACAACATTTTTCCTGTTATGCATATTTCGTGTGGGAAAAAATCATTCGATTTCTTACACCCCAACAAGCAACTTAAGCACAGAAGGCTGAATATGATTTTCTTCATTTATTTACTTTTATACCAAAACATCATTTAGTATTAATACAACTCTTACTTGTTAAATAATGATATTAATGTGAACGAGATTGAAAGACCATTTGTCCATTGAGATACAAATCACAATAAGGTCCACCAGATTTACAGTAATAATAATCAGTAGTATCACCCTCTATATTTGCTAATGCTTCCACATTAGCCAAAGCCAACTCAGACATCACATCCGATTTCTGAGAGTTATACACATTAAATCCTGCTACCAGAGTAAACGCAGCAACAACTGTTGCTTTCAATTTTTTTCATCTTCGTTTTATTCTTTAAATTAAGCTATTGCGTAAATTTTCACAGATTGTATTTAAATGATACAAGTTTATCTTCAGGGTCCTGAATAATTCCATATCCCATTTGGTTCTCTTCATCAACGGCAAAGCACATCAATCGTTGCCCTGTTTTTAATAACTTTACAGGATTTCCTTCCCAGTCAAGGACTAGAATATTCCTTTGCTTTCTCTGTTCCGAGTCTTGAGTCAAGAGATAAATATGATTTTCCGTGCCCACTATGTCGACAGAGACCGGGTCGCATCCTTCTTTCATCTTTGCGAAGACAACATGTTCGTCAGTACTGAATTTATATTTATATTTTCCAAGTTGCTTTTTGAACTTCAGGGTCGGGCATCTTTTTCCCATTGGGTCATATTCATAAATCTCCAGAACAAAATAAGAGCATGAAGCAAATAAATGTTTTTGAGGATTTACTGCAAAATGGCATTGATGAAACATAGCTTTAGATAAGTGTGGAATATCTTTTTCTGCCTCCCAGAAGTCCGGGAATTCACCAAACTCTATTAACTCATTACTTTTTTGTAAGTTCATCCACGCATATCGTTTCTTCCAAAAACCGGACAGTACAAATTGAGTATCGGTTAATGGAACGAAACAATCCGCTTCTGTTTTGGCCTGCAGGTCCCTTACCAGTTTTGGGGATTTATGAATAGACTGGGTTGACAGATGATTCAATAAATGGATAGGACGACTTAAAATCCACAAATTATTATTCAACAAAAGAACCTCTAACGGAGATAGCAATTCGTTGGGGCCATCTCCTTGTCCTAATAACCTTCGTTCTATTTTATTATTATTAAGATTGAATACAGTAAGTAAAGAATCTCCATAATAATCATTTATCAACAAAAGGCTATCTATTTTAATAACCTGCATGATATCACCTAGTATTTCAGGATAATCTATGTCTTCAAATACTAACTTCTCTTGATTGGAAAACTTATATCCTATGGTTGTGTCCGCTGTGCGAGTGGTACATTGAATACAACTTAACGTAAGCAGCCCTAATAATATAGTTTTAACATTCATATCCATTCTATTCTGTTTTATCAGATTAAAGTATTTATAATCAACTGTTTATTAATAAAACGCTATCAAAGATATGGAGAATAAGCTAATTTTCCAAACATTTACGTCGATAATTCTTAAGGACTTTTACTCTTTGCCAATTAATTTCTTTATTCTCTCTCATTTTATTGCAATTCACATTCCAATAGCCAAGGATTATCATCGTCTTTAATCTTATCTTTGCTAATTGTTTCAGCAGGAATCATGAATATGAAAGAGTTATCTCCCTCACAACATATAATCGATGATAAAAAATTTAGATTCTTTGTGGGTATTATATCGTTTTCCAATGTTGCATTTTTACCATAAGTATAACCTTTTAGCCCTTCTTTGTTACCAATCACAATCACTTTCTCTTTATCGGGATAAAACTTTGTCATCAATACATCATCTCCCAATGTGCGAACCGTAGACAGAAAAATATATTCTTCCTTTATTTTTTCATATTGGTCTTCATAACCGTATTTCTCATAATAACTCCTATTGATTGCCGGAGTTAACAATGCTTCATTACACTCCAAAATATCTTGATAATACATAGAATCCGATTCGGCACTGTAAGCAACTCCACATTGTGTATTATCTAATTGGTATATTACTTTATTATTATATACAAAGAATTGATTGGGTTTCAAACCAGAATTGGCCAAGTCTTTTTTCATATATTTAAATCGTACACTTCCATCAATATTACAAACATTGAAAACAGAATCTTCGGGCGTTACAGTTAATATTGTATTTTTATTGAGATATTTAAATTGGTTTACATAACTGTTTATGGCAATAGTTCTCTTATATGAAACTGTTTTTGCGTCATAGATTTTAATTCCACCAATAGTGGAAATCCATATCTCTTCCGGTCCATTGGTTACTATATCAAAATCAAAAATTGAAGTATAATCTTCCGGTCCATTGCCTGCACGGGATAACTTATTGATGTAATGTCCTTCTTCATCGAAACGTAGAATTGAATTTTGAGATTGGATGTAAAACGTAGAATTGCGTTTGATAATTTTGTTACTACGCCCTCCAATCAAACAAGAGTCATTGGTTTCTAGAGCTATTGTCCGATAATTTTTGAATATATCTGAGAGCTTTACTGTTTGTTGATTCTCTAATAAATTGTAGTCATTCATAGAAAACAAAGAAGTTGTTGTCCTATCTTGTTGGGTGCATCCTACAAAGCAACATGATATTATTAAAAATAGAAAAATTGCCTTTCTCATGTTAAATTTATAAATTGGTAATGAGAGTATAGAACTCTCCTTTTTGATTTTTATAAGAGTAATTACTCTCCTCTTATAAACATTGTAAGAGGGGATGAAAGAGAGTCGTTTCCTCTCTGTTTTTTTTGAGGATTTTTATCCTTTAGTTGCTCCACATGTACAAATATCACCAGAACCATTGGCAACGCAGACGTGATAAACACATCCTTCTGAATCGTACACACGGCTCTATCGGCACGAACCTCCATCTTCTCCATCAGCCAATGCTTCCACATTAGCTAAAACCAACTCAGACATCACATCCGATTTCTGAGAGTTGTACACATTATACCCTGCCAGCAAAGCAAATGCAGCAACCAGTGTTGTTTTCAAAATATTCTTTTTCATCTCTTTTCTATGTTTCGATGATTAATAAAAGTTGTTTTCATCTTTTGTCGGAAAGAATTCCACCGCAGAAAAAGCAAATACATGACTTGCTGGTTCTGATTATTTCCATATATGCATACTCTTTGTTAAAAAGTAAGATTATATAGAAATAGCTTTCCCCCTAATGTGCATGAGAATGCAAATATAGTAAAAGAATATTTTATTCCTTGATAACCAGCTTCTTTATTTCCTCTCTCATCTGTTTTATT
>NZ_JADNRM010000034.1 GCF_021730445.1 Phocaeicola faecalis
CGGGCGTCAAGAGCCACGTTTCCTTCGGACTGGCAAAGACAAACATCGCGGAAGACCAGCAGATTAACATCCTGGCCATTGCGGACTATATGAAGCAGTACCCTCAGTCAAAGGCAACCGTCACCGGTTATGCCGACAAGGGGACGGGTACTTCAAAAATCAATGCCGAACTTGCTCAAAAGCGTGCACGCATTGTGGCCGACGAACTGATTAACAGGTACGGCATCAGTGCCGACCGTCTGAGTGTGGACAGCAAAGGGTCAGAGGTACAGCCGTTTACAACCAACGACTGGAACCGTGTAGTGATTATGATTGCGGAATAAGAGAGCCGCCGTTATAATATTTTGGTGAAAAAGAAAGAGTGGTTCTCCCATGGGAGGACTGCTCTTTTGCTTTTTATCGGACAGTCTTTTCCAAAAAAAACGATTCCATTCCTGCAAGATCCGCTTTTTCCCAATAAAATCTCCCATCTTCTTGTCCGGTTCCCGTTAAAAAGCTTTTTCCGGATCAATCCGAAAATCCTGCGAGTGATAAGTGCGTGAACTATGAGTGACAATACCGGTACCAGACCAGGCGGCCGTCTGATATACTTCATTTATAATGCCTTGAAAGAATCTGTATCCTTACATCATAATCTTGGAATTTTCTCAAAATATGATGCCCGCACACTTTTTGACTTGATCCCTTTTCCTCTAATAATAAAGGGGCATGCACAAACGTCTGTGGATAGCCGGATTAAAAATGGCTCACCCACAAAAGTCCGTGACAGAAAACATTCTCAAAGAGCATTCTGTCACAATCTGAATAAGAAGAAAGGCGTATGCCTAGCATTCCACCACCCGATACACATTCCCCTTGGCAGTATGCACCCGCTCGCCCAACTGGGGCAGGATGCGGCTCAGGCTGTAGGCCGTCATGCCCCTCATGGCTGAGGGATGGGCGGACTTCATCCGCTCGAACAACTGGGTGGCGGAAAGGGTCAGCACCTCTTGTGGTTCGTCCTCTTCCGTAGCAAAGCGGAAGCAGAGGCGGAACACCTCCTCTTCGGGTACATGCTTGTAGAACAGGGTGTTGTGTTGCTGTATGGCTTGTTCCTCTTCCTTGTTGAACCAGCCGCGTTCGCCGGACAGAAGCTCCGCCTTGAGCTGGGCGTACAGTTGCTCATGGGCTATGGGCGTGACGCAGTCAATAGCGTGCTCCAGACTGACACAGAGGAAACGGCGTGAGCCGGTGCGGTCCACCAGCAGGTCCTCCCGGTTGCTGGTGCCGATGAACGAGGCGATGCGGGGAAGTGCCGAAGCGCTGCGTCTGTAGGCCTTGCGGATATTCAGAGCGGAAGCCTGCATTAGATTCTTCAGCAAAGGCATTTTGGACGCACCCAGCTTGTCGAATTCATCCAGATTAATCAGGCCGTAGGCGGCTAACCTGGCTTCGGCGGATGCCGGGGAACTGAGGTCGTAACTCTCTGTATAGTAGGCTTTCAGCGCATCGGGCATCAGCAGGCGGCAGAACGTACTTTTCCCCAGTCCCTGACGGTTGCTCACCAGCAGGGGTGCCACGCTGTTGGCGCGGTTGGTGTCCGGCCGGAACTGCATCCACTGGGCGGAGAGCCCCAGCATCCAGCGGTGGAAGCCGTTCACCCATACCGGGTCGTCGGACACCCTGCGGGCGAGTGCGGACACCCGGTCGGTGCCGTCCCATTCGGGAAGCCGCTCAAAGTAGGCGGTAAAGGGATGGTATTCGCTGATTCGGCGCGAGCGCACAAAGCGCTGGATGTCCCTGTCCCAGCAGTCGATACCCGCTTCG
Organism: Phocaeicola faecalis; assembly: GCF_021730445.1. Classification (GTDB taxonomy): domain Bacteria; phylum Bacteroidota; class Bacteroidia; order Bacteroidales; family Bacteroidaceae; genus Phocaeicola; species Phocaeicola faecalis. Next base: position 1,807 of record NZ_JADNRM010000034.1, read on the forward strand.
ATGGCCTCCAGACTGAGCGAGTTCATCCAGCGTTCGTCCACCTTGGCGTAGCGCAAGTGCTCATCGGGAATGCCGTTTTCTACGCCTGCCACCTCGGTTTCCTCGGTCAGCACGTTGAACCGGAAGCGGTAGCGGGAGGTGAGAAAAGCGGTCACTTCCTGCATTAAGGAGCGTGATTTCGCCTTTTTAACAGTTTTTTCCGGAGATATTGGCGCGGCCTCCTTTCGGGTGTCTTCCAAAGATATCGGTCCGACTTTATTTTCAGCATCTTTCGAGGATTTCAGTCCAGGCTCCTTTCGGATGTCTTCCAAAGATATCACTCCGACTTTATTTTCAATATCTTTCGAGGACTTCACTCCGAGTTCCTTTCGGATATCTTCCAAAGATGTTGGTTTGACTTCCTTTTTAATGTTTTTCGAGCGTACAGTATTCATAACCTTTTGAACGCTTCCCGGTCGCACGAAATCTTCCTCCGTTTCTTCTGTTAAGTCTGTCGGACATCCGGAAAAACCGTCTCTGCTTTCCAACAAATTTCCCTTGCCGTTTTCAGCAAGAAGAACCTGTGACTTGTCCACTTCCTTCACTCCGTCCTCATCGGAAACGATGTAGTGGTAACTGCCCGCCAGCGCATTCCCGTCGGTGCGCGGAGTCCAGTCCAGCACCAGAGCCACCCGGCCTTCACAGATATCCACTGCCAGGTGCACACCGGGCATGGTCCGACAAAGCGGCATCAGTCCGTTGAGGGCGGATACGAGGTCACGGCGTGGTGTTCCGTCGGAGGGAACAGGACCGGACAGGAATTTGCTTCCGAAGAAGACTGTTTTGAGAGTGGCGAATACATTCATGAGGCACTTCTTTTTAGATTTGACGAACTACAAATATACAACATAAAAAAGCCTTTGTCAAGAGGGAAGACAACCTAATCCAATCCCGGCACTTCAATATGACGGAGCCTGACACAATGACATATATACGTGCAGGCTCATGCGTACGTACGTGTAGGCCGATGCGTATATACGTGTGGGCTTATGCCACCGTATGTGTAGACCGATGCGTACGTACACACTACACACTTTACAAACAGGGGGGGGCAAAATGTGGATAATGCTGTCGTTTCGTGCGTAGGGCGAGGTTTGCTCGCCCGAAAACAGTTTGTTTTGTGTCTTCGGGCAGGCGAACCCTGCCCCTACAACTGACGATGGGATAGCCCGGTTTAGTTTTGACACACTCCCATGCTGAAAAAAAGACTTTGATGTTTTCCAAAAAGACCTTGATGTTTTCCAAAAAGCTCGGCATCTTTTTAATAAAGCTCGGTATGTTTTTCATGTAGGGGCAGATTGCATCATCCCCTCATTAAGCCGGTCATTCTTCTTTTCCGTTCATTCTTACATTTTAATTAAAACACTCACATAATCAGTCGGTTAAGAATGACAGCACATCCCCTCATCCTCCCTTCAGCCGCGCTTCCCGAGTCCCTTCACAAGCTGCCTTCAGCAATTCCCTTGTGTACTTTCTACACATCTTTTTAGACTACCGTTTTCTGTAGGGGCAGGCCCGTGTGTCTGCCTGAGAACAGTTCACTTTAAGCCATTGGGCGGACACATGGGTCCGCCCCTACTGTAAATGAAAGCGTTATAGAAAAAATTAAAGCCGAAAGAAGTTTTACAAATGAAAGGAGGCTGAAAAGACAATACAGGATGTCCATTCACTACCGAAATCCGCACCTGCAGGGCGTTTCAGCGGTCAATGAAAGGGGGAAGGAAGAAACAATATTTTCTCCCTTCGCCACTATGAAATCTACCGGCTTCTCATCAAATGTTTGCCGCCGGCTTCCTTCAGATTCCACTTCGCGATGAAACCGTTGCCTTTGGCTGTACGCTTGCCGCTATTAGGCTGCAGCAGGGATTTGTATCCAATTCATATTGGGCAAACATAAAACAGGACGGAAAGGGAGTTATTCTTCTCTTCCGTCCTGTTTTTATTTTTTATAGCCAAATCAAGATTCTGTCATAATTGCTTTTATCATAGTCTATAGCCAAAACTGTCAATATGTAGAACCTATAAAAATAAGGGATAAATTCCAAATCGTTTTTCTTTCTATAATATTACTGACAATCAATGAAATAGTCTCTTGTTACAATCGGAACATTTTGTATTTGCCCAGAACGTGTTGTCATGTAAAGAAATGAAAGATTATTATTTAGAAAGAAAATGCAATCTTAATCTCAAATTCAATTTCTGATAAACACCTATTAACCACTTTGAGAAGGAAGTTCTTTGATATTTATAACTATGGAATAAAAAAGTAGGGAAAGAATATTATTCAATAATGAAATAATTCTTTCCCTACCTGCAAGAGTCTGCTTTCTGTAAAGGGAAGCATTCTTGGAAGAATGCCTCTCTTTATCTAAAGTCTAATCTATAATTACATACCGCCTATAGTAATTGTAGCAGGAACTACCACTGGTCCACTAACAACACCATCTTTATCCATACCAGTAATTTGCAACATTACTTTAAATGTCTTACCAGCAGGATATTCTTCACTACCTATGTATGTAAGTTCAATACCATAAGCTTTCTGATTTGCATCAGTTCCTAAAGTATAAGTGTATTCCACTGATTTAGCAGAGATAGCAGTACTTACACTTGTAGTGAATGTATCATCGTAAGAACCGTCAGCGCCAACTTCTACAACTTTGATAGTAGTAGTAGGATCTACTCCTTTTAGTATATAGCTTCTACCCATATAGTCTTTCAAAGCGAATGTACCGAAGAATGAACCTGCATTCGGTGTGAATGCTTCATCAGACAGACGGATGTATTCATTCTGCTTAGAAGCAATCTGCAATTCGTCAGAGAATGTGATAACGTCTGCTCTAGTGATGTCTTTCTTAATAGCAACTTTCAAATCAGCAGCATTAAGTATGTGGCATCCTAACTCAACTTGAACTCCCTTGATGGTGTATGTACCATAATCAGCATCTGCAAGAGCACCAACTTGTATTTGAGCATTTGTGGTATAAGTAGCATTACTATTAGTCCAATAATCCTGACTCGCGTCAGCTCCTGCCCAGAACACTTTGGCAGCTGTAACACCTGTCGGACGCTTGATTTCCATGTTAGGATAGTATTTGCTATCTGTAGAATTTAGCTTTTCGGTCAGGCTTAATCCTACACCATTAATACCTCCATTTACCTGGAATTGATCAGCCAAATTGAATGTACCCTTACTTGCATAGAATACTAATGCTCCATCAACATAATTACTTTCTGCATTCCAGTTATACCATGAAGCGATTTCTTCTTTAGTAGGCTCTTCGATAGTAAACGGTACTTCTACAGTCTGGAGAACATTGCCGGTTGCTTTATCCTTAATGGAAACAGTTGCAACCAAATAGCCGTTACCTAATTTAATAGCAGAGCCGTAGTTTGCAGCAAACTGGATACGCAACTGACCAAAGTCTTTTAATGCAACAGGGTTATTATTAACTTTATCAGCACCGTCAGCAGTCAGATACTTAACACCACCAATCAAACTAGTAGCATCAACAGCTGGCTTCATATTACCTTGTGCATCAATTTCGGTCCACATAACTTCGATATCGGCTGGAACAATATCCTTAACATCTTGATTCCACATCAGGCGGTCACCTTCTTCCGGAGTAATCTGTGCGAAATAAGGAGCGAAGTCCACATCAACATACTGTTTGTTGACCACTGAACCGCTAACAGTTCTAATTGCAACAGCTTTATGCGGTTCAAGAGCATCCAAAGTGATATTCTGAGCTTTTATTTCCTGAGAATTGAATGTTACATCAACTGCTTTTTCTGAATTTACTATCGCATTAGCATTAATCTGATTAATAGTAAAGCTAATCTTTTTATTTGCAGGCATTTCACCAGTATAAGAGATAGTCATACCATCAATAGACATACCGTATCTTACAGAGTCAGCCTTGGCTTTTGCATCCTTCATGGTCAAGAATGAGTCATATACCTTGTCTGCATCTGTGTCCAATTTAACAGTATAGGGCTGGTCAGCTGTGGTTAATTCGTTGCCATTAACTGAACCAAACGTGAGATTATCACTAGAAGTTGTTCCTTTCACCTCTAATTTATATCCGTAGGTTGAACGTACTGTTTCACTTGCCACCAATGACAGTGCTTTGTCTTTGATATCGGCATCATAAGCTTTAAGAACTTCATCTGTCATTTCCGGCAGAGTGAAAGATATAGTATAAACTCCGCTTTCAGACACGTTTGCTCTTGCAGCAGGAATAGCCTCTTTGCAAGGTTCCGGCGTTCCCAATACAATAGGCGCTTCATCACCTTTAGAGTTCACCAGTTTGAAATCCAGGTTACTGATATCATAGTTTGAAGGTACTACCTGTACATAGATGGCGTTAGCGTCTGTCGTCAACAGATATTCACCCTTTTCAGGCAATTCCTTGGCACCGTTCCATCCGGTGGCCTTACCGTTCTTGAAATGTGCACCGTTAAATGTATGATATAATACATTCAGCTCTTCACCAACGAGTACAATCTGTGCAAGTCCTGAAGTCATCGGCAAACGGAGTGTCTTTTCATTCTGTCCATTTTCATCATAGATAACCAGGTAGGTGTAGTTAGGATCGCTGGGGTCTTCAAAATAGTAGGGGACATTAGCAGTGGCCGGAGCATCTACAGAGATTTCCTCGAAAGCTCCGGTTTCAGCATTCCACAAATACCATTTGCCATTTTCCTTTTTTACTTCCTGCTGGCCGGCTTCACCTTTTTCACCTACAGCCTTTACGGTAGTCTTTTTACCGTTGCATTCCCAGTAACCGTCTGCTGAGATAGTCCATTCTGTACCATCCTTGCCGTCCTGTCCGTTTTTAACAGCAATGGATGTTGTTGAACCATCGCTCATGGTAACAGTAAAACCGTCTGTTGTCGGAGTAATTGATTTCACATAGGCTCCGTCACCGATTTTTTTCTGTAATTCTGCGATGGTTGACTCAATACCGGAGATCTTGTTGTTGATCTCATCGATGTCGTCATCGTAGTCTTTACAAGACACAAACGTTCCTGTAGAGGATACCATCAAGGCTCCGAACAGGATTGCACTTAAAAATTTTTTGTTCATAATAGAAAAACTTTAAATTTATAAATTTAAAAACTCAATTTGTTTATCGTTTTTAAAGGACTTAATTTCATTGGTTTATATGACCTGTTGTTGATGCATTTCATTCTTCTTCAATGGATTTTCCGTTGTTTCGGAGAAGCCGGA
>NZ_JADNRM010000035.1 GCF_021730445.1 Phocaeicola faecalis
AAAAGAGATGAAAAAGAATATTTTGAAAGCAACAGTTGTTGCTGCGTTTGCTCTGGTAGCAGGATTTAATGTGTATAACTCTCAGAAATCGGATGTGACGTCTGATTTGGCTTTGGCTAATGTGGAAGCATTGGCTGATGATGAAAACCCAATGTGCGAAAATGGTTGTTTGGATAATGGTGATGGTTGTTTATGCCATTACTGGTTTCCGACTTATAGAGAAGCAAATCTATAAAAAGAGGAATTAATAGCCGAACAGCTTGATTGAATTCTCTAAAAGTAAAAACGAAGGAGAAAAGTAGAATTTATGATAATAGAATCTTATTCTAATTTTTGCTTTTCTCTTTCTAAAAGCAAATACTTATGTTAAGAAAAATAGCAAACATATTATTTATTGTGTTAGCCATAACTAGTTGCACTAATAATGCAACAACCGAAAAGCACCAGACAGTTCGTAACAAAATAGAAAACTGTTATCAGAAAGTAAAAGAATTCCAGACTGGCGATATTTTAATAGGCTCTACAACACGTTTATATTCTATGGATAATCATCTGATTATTGCAGACCATAAATCCTCAAATCAGCTTATTCATATTTTTAACATGCAGGATTTTACTTACGTGCAAAGTATAGGAGAATTGGGACAAGGACCTGGTGAAATTACAATTCTTGGGAATATTGGCATAGACAATATACGCAAGAATTTATATATATCCGACTATGGAAAACAAAAAATATTCAGTTACAATGTGGATAGTGCGTTTGCTAATCCTTTCTATATGCCAAACGTGAAAATGGAAATGGATAAAGGAATATTCCCAGATGTATATCAATTTTTCAGCGATACGCTGGCTATAGGCAGAATGATTTCCCCTACCAGTTCTTCTTCTTTCAAACAAATGTTGGCACGTCTTAATATGCAAACAGGTAAAATACTTCCTTTAAAAGAAAACCATCCTGAAATAGAAAAGAAACGTGTTTGTTTTACTGCTTCAGAAACTAAAAACATCTGTGTGGAGTGCTATACAGGCTATGATTTAATGGTAATAACTGATATAATGGGAAATTTGAAATATAATATTTATGGACCGGAATGGAAAGAAAATCCGACAGCAACTCATTACTATAGTAAAGTAGCATTAGCCAAAGATAAGATTATCGCTTCATATTCAGGCGGTAACGAGCGAACCGATGATTATTATCCTACAAAATTCTTTGTTTTCGATATCGAGGGAAACTATCTTAAAACTTTAGATATAAATCGGAAAATAACAGACTTTTGCTATGATGATAATAGCAATAGAATTATCATGTCGTTCAATGATGATATACAGTTCGGATATTTAGAGTTGAATGGTCTAATTTAATTATAAATAAAAAAATAAGCTATGCGATTTATCGCATAGCTTACTCTGTACAATGAAATATATATATTTATATAGTCTGCTAGTTATAGCCGCCGGAATTGCAGGTTGCACGCCAAAAACAGGAAGCCACTCGCCTTCATTAATTACAGAAATTAACTGGGAAGAGATGACTGAAGAAAGAAAGCCATTACCTCAGCCGCTCCCACTGGTGTGTGATATAGCAGAAATGACAACCTATGATTCCATGATTTTATTAAAGAGCGATAAAACAGCTCCCGCATTCAACATACTTCCTACCGATTTAAAGAAAAGTACCGCATTTGGCACCTATGGCGGGGCGCAGGAAGAGTTATCGCTGAATGTACAGATGATGCATAACAGCGGAAAGAAGCTCAAATTATACGATAACTACGCCATAAAGGAATTCAAATACGAAAACGACAGTGTAGTATATCTAAAAACGACGAACGGCAAGACCACACCGAATTTCTATCAATATATATGCTCGGTGAATGACACATTGTGTTGCGTCTACAAACTTGCCCCAAAAGAAACCGGAGTCCATTTGGTGAATCTCTTAACGCAAGAATCATACGACAGCATCAGTGTAGCCCAAGGATATTTCGACAATAAAGATATTCCCTATGACTTGGTATGCCACGTATACAGAGACAAACTAATCATAGGACGCAGCAAGTTCAACCAGATAGAGCTGTATAACATCAATACGACCGACAAAAGGCTGGTTCCGGCCTCTGTCATCAACTACAAGAATGCTTCTGCCGAGAATTACATCAAAGAGGGAGCCTGCTACATGTATAATATAAATGCTGATGAAAAATATTTTTATATGCTGAATCAGGATACTGATAAGTTTGGAGAGAAAACATATATTGATGTGTACTCTTGGGATGGGAATCCTGTAAGACGTATCGAGCTCGACGATTTATACCTGATGGGAGTATTAATAGACAATACTTTCTATCTGAAGAAATATACCGATGATGATAACTTATATATTTTGAAACTATAAGATGGAGTACAAAGATTTGATTAGAAAAAAAATAGGACGGATAGCAGACAGACTGTTAACCGTATTATTCAGTATTTGTATTCTGATTATAGTCTTTATATTGTTTCAGGTCACCACTTTCACCACCTTCCATATTCCTTCCGACTCCATGTATCCCGCTTTACAGGCAGGCGATAATGTATTGGTGAACAAATGGATAATGGGAGCCCGCATCTTCAATATCTGGGATGCACTGGAAGACAAGGAGGTGAAGATTCACCGGTTGCCGGGAGTCGGAAAGATTAAGCGCAATGATGTGCTGGTCTTTAATTTCCCTTATCCTGCCAAGAAAGACTCCCTGGCGATGGATGTCATGCTGTATTATGTAAAACGCTGTATCGCCCTGCCGGGAGATACGCTGGAAATAAGGAACGGATTCTATAGGATACGCGGAACAGGGGAAGAATTAGGAAATATGGCCGCCCAAAGACGCATCTCCGCCCTGACGGAAAACGATTCACGGGGAGTGGTTATGGAGAGTTTTCCGTGGAGCAAACGGTTGGGATGGACGATAAAGGAATTCGGTCCATTGCCTGTCCCGGCAAAAGGGCAGGTGGTATCATTGGATAGCATTTCAATATTATTTTATCAACATATCATAAGGTACGAACAAAAAAAGGAACTTTCATTGAGGGATAAACTTATTTACTTGGGCGACAGCCTGATAAGGGAATATCGGTTTAAGGAGAACTATTACTTTGTATCGGGCGACAACATGGAGAACTCCCGCGATTCGCGGTATTGGGGGCTGCTGCCCGAAAGCTACATAGTGGGAAAAGCAACAAGAATATGGAAATCGAAAGACCCTGCCGACGGACATATCCGCTGGGACAGGGTATTTAAAAAGATAGAGTGAAATGAATAAAAGGATACTTTTTCTTGGTTTATGGGTGGTGTGCCTGTCGCTGGTGATGGCCTGCAGCCGGAGGAACGGCATGGAGGGCACTCTGGAACGCGCCGGTAAGAACAGGGCCGAACTGGAGAAAGTGCTGGAGCATTATGCCGGCGACGAGCTGAAATACAAGGCGGCCTGTTACCTGATAGAGCACATGGAGAACTGCTACTTTTATGCCGACCCCCGGATTGATTCCCTGAAGAGCCTGAGATGGATGGCTACGGTATATCGCGAAGGCCCGTGGCTGGATTCGGTGAAAAGGGTATGGAGTCATTTTTCTTATAGAGACACCCGCAAGGTATATGATGCGGAGGTCATAACAGCCGACTATCTGATAGACAATATCGACCATGCTTTTGAAGTGTGGGGAAAACGTCCGTGGGCAAAATATTATTCATTTGATGACTTTTGCGAATATGTACTCCCATACCGCATTGCAAACGAGCCTCTGGAAGCATGGAGAAGGGTTTATTATGACCGGTATGCCGCAACCGTCGATTCGATGTATGGCGGCAGCGATGTGCTGGAGGTGGTAAAGGCTGTCCGTAAGAAGTTTAAAGAAGAGGGATTTATATGGAATACCCACTTCAGCCTCCCGCATTGCGGCGGTCTGTTCCTGCTCGACCACCACACCGGGCAATGTCCCGAATCATGCGACATCACGGTCTATATCCTCCGCGCATTGGGCATCCCTGTAGGTACCGACTGCTACATTGCTTCACCTTATATCAGTGGGGCGCACTCCTGGACTATATTAAGGGATACCACAGGGCTGTTTGTCCCATTCTGGATTACCCAGACGGAGCCGGAAAGAGGGGCGGATGACGGACGTCCCAAGGGAAAAGTTTTCCGTAAGCAGTATTGGGGACAGCTGGAAGATGTGACGGCTGAATATTTCGGCAAGAACAGCGCAAAGGTAAAGATACAATGTCCGCCCGAGGTGAAAGAGGTCAGTCTCTGTATTTTCTCATGCGGGGCAATGACGGCTGTCGACAGGACCGAACGTGCCGGACAGGAAGTGACTTTCCACAATCTGGAGCCGGGCATCCGTTTTCTTCCCATGTATCAGAAGTCAAAAGGAGGGGTTTATTCAGCTGCCGGATACCCTTTCAGCCTGGATAAGGATGGAAAGGTGCATACCTATGTCCCCGATACTTTACATACCCGGACGGCAGAACTTTTCAGGAAGTATCCCCTCCACATCCAGATGAAGGAATACGTGGCGGCCCTGACCGGAAGTATCATAGAGGGGGCACGTTCGGCGGACTTCCGGCAGACGGTATTGTTGGCACACATCAAGGATACAATCAGGACAAACCATGTGTGGCTGGACTCACTTCCCGACAGTCCCGTCAGATACATACGCATCACTCCTCCGGGAGTAAGATATACCGAGATAGCCGAAATCGCCTTTTATGGGAAAGACGGACTGAAACTGGATGCGGAACTGTACCGGATTCCGGCTGCCATGGACTTGAGGCATACAGGGAACTATATGACGGATGGGGATATCCTGTCCTATTATCAGTCCAAAGAACAAAACAGGGAACCGATAACCGTTGATTTGAAGAAAGAATGCCGGGTGGACAGGATTCATATTGTTCCCCGCAACGATGATAATTTTATCCGTCCGGGCGATGAGTATGAATTGTTTTACCAGAATGGCGCAGAAGGCTGGATATCGTTGGGAAGGCAGACGGCGGTGACAGACAGGCTGAAGTATGACCGTATTCCTTCCGGTGCCGTGTTGTGGTTGCGTGATTTGAGCCGCGGACGTGAGGAACAGTTATTTATATTGAAGGAGCATGGAGAACAGTTCTTTTATTAAGAAGGCATTGCATGGCATACCGGTTTTAATCACCTGGCTCTTCATTCTTGCCGGTGCGGTGGAAGCGGTATGGGGGCTTGCACAGGTATATGGCTTTACCGCCTCCAACCACTCGCTCTATGCCCTTACCGGCTCTTTCTACAATCCGGGGCCNATCACCTGGCTCTTCATTCTTGCCGGTGCGGTGGAAGCGGTATGGGGGCTTGCACAGGTATATGGCTTTACCGCCTCCAACCACTCGCTCTATGCCCTTACCGGCTCTTTCTACAATCCGGGGCCTTACTCCGGTTTCCTTGCCATGACGCTTCCGGTCTGTCTGTATGAATGGCTGAAGCGCAGGAAGGAAAAGAAAACGGCAATCTATTATATAACTTTATCCGTGTTGGTACTCCTTATTTGTGTGTTGCCGGCCGGAATGAGCCGCTCGGCATGGATGGCCGGGGCGGTCTCGTCGGCATACATCGCATATATGCATTACCGGAAGGGGATTCACGCCTACATCCGTTGTCACCCGAGACGGACGAAAGCGGGAACAATTCTGCTGATATTGCTTGCAGGAGGGATACTTGCCGGTGTTTACCTGATGAAGAAGGACTCGGCAGACGGAAGGCTGCTGATGTGGAAGGTGTCCGTGCACGCCATAGCCGGACAACCGTGGCGCGGATACGGATGGGAAGGTGTCCCCGGTGCCTATGGGCAGGCGCAGGAGGATTATTTCTTGGCGGGAGATTATACAGAGACGGAAGAACGGGTGGCGGGGTCACCCGAGTATGTGTTCAATGAATATCTTCAGGTGGCGATGGCATGGGGAGTTCCCGTACTCCTGCTTGCGTTGCTGGCGGTGGGTGGAAGCGGTTATGCCGGGCATAGGCAGAAGGAATATGGACTGTGCGGGGCACTGTTGTCTTTGGCCGTGTTCTCTTTTTCTTCCTATCCATTCCAGTTTCTTCTGTTTGTCATCGCACTGGCACTGCTGGTAATGGGGTGCACGATAAAGGCCCTTTCATCCCAACGGCCGTTGGTTTGCATGGTGGGAACCATACTCTTATTGTTGCCGGCAGGCTATGGGTGCTACCGGGTGTATCGGTGGAAGGAGGTGCGCGAGACAGCTTCTGCGGCATGGCACCGGAAACAGATGTTCTACCGTTCGGGGGCTTATGAGCAGGCGGCGGAAGTGTATGCAGAGATATACGAAGACATGAAATGGAATGCCCGCTATCTGTTTGAATACGGACACGCCCT
>NZ_JADNRM010000036.1 GCF_021730445.1 Phocaeicola faecalis
CCCACCAGCAGGTCGTTCAGGAAGTCTATCAGCAAATCCTTGCTGACCTCCTGACCGAATATCTTCTTGAAACCCACGTCCGTAAAAGGGTTGATAAATTTTCCCATATCACTGTATTTTCAACAAAGATAATCTTTTAATGGGAACCGGACAAGAAGGCGGGAGATTTTATTTAGAGAGGCCGGATTTTGCAGGAACATAATAAAACGAGAATCGGCAAGCTTTTTTCTATAAAAATTGGTTGCTTTATTTGACAGTATGACATTCGTGTGAGGACTGTATGCCTCTTTCGTTTTACTCTGATAACATCCCGTTCCTTCCCTTTCCTGTTAGTATTATTTCTCTTGATGGAATCGTGGAATACCTCCAATATTTATATAGAACCTATATAAAATAAGGGATAAATCCCAAACTGCTTCTCTTTCTCCAATACCACTGATAATCAGCGTAATATCTTCTTTTTGCAATCGGCACGAATACTACCTACCTCTCAAATGTCGTGAATCATTACTTCAAGTGCAACCTTAAGACACTGGTAAACAGGTGTCGGGTGGAGTATGCCAAACTCCTTCTGCGAAAGGAAAAATACACGGCTGACGAGTTGATAAAGCTTTGCGGGTTTACCTCCAGAAGTGTCTTCTATTCTGCCTTTACCAAAGAAGTTGGCACGGTCCCTTCACGGTACCCCGGAGACTCGCTCCCGTTTCCCTCTAAATACGATTAAGTCCTTTATATAATAATAAACAAAAAAAACAAATCAAGTTTTTAAATTTATAAATTTAAAGTTTTTCTATTATGAACAAAAAATTTTTAAGTGTAGTCCTGTTCGGAGCTCTTATGGCCGGCTCTTCAGTGACTTTCACGGGATGTATCGACAACGATGAACCCGCAGGTATCGAAGAACTTCGCGGTGCCAAAGCTGAGCTGATTAGAGCAAAAGTAGCCGTAGAAGCAGCAAATGCTGCTCGTGAAAATGCAAATGCCGCTTTAATCTTAGCACAAGCTGAAGTACAGAAAGCACAAGCTGCTTATTGGAATGCAGATGCTGCAAAGAAACAAGCTGAAGCTGATTCTATGGCAGCTGTTTCTGACGCAGAAAGAGCAAAAGCTGATAGTCTGATTGCTTATTATAAGCAACAGATGGAAGAAGCAGCCTTGACACACGATACTGTTATGGTTAAGTTACAAAAAGATTTGGCTATAGCAAAGCGTCAATATGAATTAGCTATTAAACAAATTGAAATAGCTAAGGCTACCTTATCTGAAAAAGATCGAGTAAAAGTATCTGACCTACAAGGACTTGTAGATGATTTGTATGCACAGATTTATGGTGGAACAATTGTTTCTGCAGATGGGAAAAATACTATTACAATAAAAGCAGAGGACAGTTTTGCTGGAATTGTAGATGATAAGCAGAAAAAATTGAATGAGATTTTGATGAAAAAGGCTCACGGTTTGTATGTTGACGATGACCAAAAAGATAATTTGATTGAAGAATATCAAAATCAGATTGTCAAAGATTCTTTGGGCGTTGTAACTGCAACAAAAAAAGTTGCTGATTTGGAAGCTTTCGTCGAAAAGAATCCTGCAGCTGTTAATTGGGTAGAAGAAATTGAAACATTGACAGACTCTATTAAAACTTTGGAAAATCAGTCTATGAAACTGGCTTCTGAAATTGAAATAAAAGAGAATAGCCAGGAAGCTGTAGATGCAGAATTAGCTTATAAGAAGGCTCAAGGAGCTACAAATGAATACAAAACAAAGATAGGCTCAAAAGGTGAAAAACTGCCTGTTGATGCTTATAAGTATGAATACGCTTTTGACAACGGATATAGTTATGGTCTGGCAGACTTTGAAATTGAAAAGAACGCTCCTGCCGGTACAAGTTTGGAAACAGTAAAACGTGAGATAGAAAAGGTAGACCACAAATTGGCCGGTTATACCAGTGAAAGAATTAATGTATTGAAGAATTGGAAAGAAAATGGTATCAAGGCTGAAACTAAGACTTACCAAGATGCTGTGACAGAATATAAAGATGCCAAGACTAAGTATGAAGGTTGTCCGGCTGACGACAAATGGACAAACACTAATAAAACTGGTATTTTAGACAAAGCACAAACTGCTGTTGCAACTTATACAGATGCCGTAAGTAAGATTGAGAATGGTACAGGGACAGCTACTGACAAGGCAATTGCAAAACTGACAGCAGCCAATACGTTAGCTTCAGCATTGGTTACATTCTATACAGAAGCTGAAAAGTTCAATGTAGTATTAGCGAAGTTCTCAGTATTGAATACAACGACTGTAGGTGGTACTGAAATCCCAACAGGCTATACAACCAAGACTATTAAAGAATGGTTGTCTGGTACAAATGGTGGCGTTGAATTAATGAACATAGCAACAGAAGTTGGTGATGTAAACTATTTTGTTGAGATGGTTTCTACTGGTAAACAGGAAACAATTACTAGTGTGGTTGATGGTAAAACAAAAATAGAACACACGATTAGTGCCGGTTTGGTAAAGAGAGATAATAAAACTTCTTTGTTGACTGCATTAGTAACCGCATCCGAAGACGCATTTGGTCTAAAGATTGCAGAAGAATCTCAAAGTGGCAAAAAGTATCTTGAGATTGAACCGACAGAAGCAGAAGTTATTGCTTTCGTACAAAGCGGTCATGCTACATTTGACGAGTGTGGTGCTATGGGTAAATATTTGGATGCCAAACTTGCCATGGAAGATAAAGAATATGAAAATTATGAAACATGGATGAAGGACTTGGTTGCTGCCAAAGTTAGCCTGACAGCTGAGAAAGAAAGCATTGAAGCTGCACAAAAAGCTGCTGTTGAAAAATTGGAAGCATTGAATACTGCTGAAGAAGAAGCAAAAGAGGCTTGGGAAACAGCTAAGGATACTAAAGAATTAACTGCTCAAAAACAAGTCGTGGATGCTTATAAAAAAGCAGCGGGTGAAGTAAAGGCTGCATTAGTTGCTGCTGTTAACACATACCTTAAAAATGAAACCGATGGAGAGATTAATGATTATGAAGGTTTCATCGAAAGTCTTAATGAAAAAATAACAGAAGCAAAGACCGAACTCAATGATAAGAAGATTGCTCTTGCAAATGCTAAAGTCACATTAGAAAAGGCCTTGTCCGGTGAATATGGAGCAGAAGTCTTGGCTCGCAAGCAATTGGAAGCAGCAATGACTGATTTGGAAAAAGCTCAAGACAAGTATGCTGTTGCTCTTAAGAATTTGGAAACAGCCTTGCAAATCATGGCTGGTGATACATCAGCCGAATAATAGAGTTTCATCAACACTATAAAAATAGTATATAATGATTAAGAAACTATGCACATTACTCTTGCTTGCTACCTTGTCTGCGCCTCTTTTGGCGCAGACTGTGGGCAGCAGTTGTGATGGTGTGTCGTTTGCTCCCAAGAAAGGTCAATGGCAGATATCAGTGCTGCTGGGCGGAGGTAACAATTTCTACAACGAAAACACCTCTTACCTGCTGCCAAAATTCTCTCATAATGGTACGGTTGACAAAGACGGTACCATAGGGCTTCCCGATGCGGATGCTCAGGATGGGGATTTAAGCGCATATTTGAACATTGACGGCTTGAATAACAATAGTCTGACCAATATTCTGGGTATTGAAGGAAAATATTTCCTGTCTGACTGCTGGGACATCAACTTCCAGTTTAGCATGAATATCAACCTGACTCCCAAGAAGGACTATGTGGAAGGAGAATATGACGAAGTACCGGATATGATTATTCCCGCGCAGAGTTACATCAGTGCACGGATGAGCAATAACTGGTACGCGGCTGTAGGAACCAACCGTTATTTCAAGGTGGGCAACCCTCGCATCCATCCCTATCTGGGCGGCTCTCTGGGCTTCCAGATGGCACGTGTTGAGACAACAAAACCTTATACGGGTGATATGGTGAAAGACCCTGATACAGAAGTGGAAGTACCCGAACAGGTTTACGGCAGCGGCAGCAATGCCGGCCAGATGTTCGGTGTTAAGGCCGCCGGTGTAGCCGGTATCGAGTATAGCCTGGCTCCGGGTCTGGTACTGGGATTCCAGTTCCAACCCCTGGCCTACCGCTACGATGTCATCCAGCTCTGTCCCAAAGGTTTTGACAAATACAACGCTTCTCACCACAATATCAAGATTTTTGATATGCCGGTGCTGAAACTGGGTATAAGATTCTAACGTAATCCGTTTACGTAGTAAATAACAAAAGGCCGTTCCGCTAAAGCGATTTAGCCGGACGGCTTTTTTCAAATGAGAGAACCCGGAATGAAAAAATATATTCTGTTTTTACTTATTACAATTGAAGCTGTCTCCTTCAGTTCCTGTTCTGACGGTGGTACGACCATCCATGGCAAACTGAGCGTATTGAAGCATGAAGCCAAGAATGTCTATTTATGCGATGCCTATAGTTATAAGACGATAGACAGTACCAGGGTAAACGATGGCAAATTCGTGTTCCATATTCCCGATTCAGTCAAAGGCATCCGTCTGTTGGCCTTGAGAAATGCCCTGGAGGAGAATCTTCCCCTTTCCCTGCCTGTGGTAGTGGGTGAGGGAGATGTAAATGTAATCATGGGTGAAACCATTCTTACGTATGGCACCCCCTTGAATGACCGTTTACAGGATTTCCTTTTGGCAACCGATGCTTTTCATGGGGAAATGCTCAAAAAAGAATTGTCTGCTGCAGAAATAGCTCCGCTGTTCACTTCTTTGCTGCAGGAACAGATACTTCTGAACAGGGATAACATTGTAGGGGTTTATATTTATAAATCATATAAATCCCGTTTTTCTCCCGAGAAAAAAGAAGAACTGATCAGACAATGTGGTGAGTGGTTTGGTAAACAGATAAAATAATTAATCCCTAAAAGTATTGATTATGAGAAAGACTTTATTAGTGGCTGCTTTCGCCCTGTTCGGCACCGCAGCCGTTTCACATGCTCAGAGTACAGAAAACAACTGGTTCCTCCAGGGCCAGGTGGGTGCCTCCTATTCTTTGGACGGTACAGGTATCGGCAAACTGATCTCTCCGGCAGGGCAAATCGCTGTCGGTAAATACTTCAACCCCTATGTGGGCGCACGTCTGGCCGTCAGCGGCTGGAGGGGAAGGGCCGGAAGCGGAAGCAAGCCCGCACGCGGATTCTATTATGGTGCGGCCACCGTGGACGGCCTGTTCAACATGAGCAGCCTGTTCTGCGGAAGCAACCCCGAACGCTTCTTTAATGCACGCCTTATCGCGGGTGTCGGTTACAACCAGACCTTTGACGAGGGTGCGAGCAGCTTTATGGCCAGACTGGGTCTTCAGGCCAGCTTCCGTCTGAACAAGGCGTTCGACTTCAATGTTGAAGCACTGGCCAACGGTGTTTCCGACCGCTGGAACCGTCAGGACGACCACAGCTTCGATTCCTATTATAATGTGCTGGTGGGTATCACCTACAAGTTCGGTACCGGATT
>NZ_JADNRM010000037.1:0-4447 GCF_021730445.1 Phocaeicola faecalis
GAAATATATAAAACAAAGTATCCACGATTGGCTGAACTATACACCGTATGGCTACCGGAATATAGTAGAGAGAACGAGGACAAGGAACCTTTCCGAACTATACTGCATTACTTAAAAAATAAATTTCCCGATGCATACTGCATCAAAAGGTTATGCCGTACCGACTCAAGTTCTAACAATCAGCATTACAAGATAGGGCAAAACCATTATTACACACTTTTGAAACAAAGACTATATGTAGAGCCTAAAGACACAACCATGGGAGCAAAGCTGCAACTAGCATTCCCGCATATCTCAAAAAAGAAAATAAACACCGACTCCATTGCAGAAGAGTATGTGCTGGTAGACTTTTGGGCAAGCTGGTGTGTGCCGTGCCGCAAGGAAACACCTTTCCTGAAAAAAGCAAAAGAAAGATATAAGGATAAACTGGCTATATATGCAGTGACAATAGATGCCGATACGCTCAAATGGGAAAAAGCCATAGAGGAGGACAGCACCCGACACTTCATCCATGTGAGAGGGGTGAATGACAGGAATGTACCCGACAAGCAGGTCAGGGCTTTAAAGATTAAATCCATCCCAAGGAATTTCTTGTTGGACAAAGAGAGACGCATCATTGCAAAAGATTTAAGGGGAGAGGAACTGCTGAATGCTTTAGAGCAACTGATAAACCAGAAATAGCATGGCCGATATAGACTACACAATGAACATACTGAATCGGTATTTGAAGGAACAGTTGAAAAAACAATTCTAGCCGGCAACTATATAAAACCGCCTGAACAAAATACAAGAGCCGGACCATTGTGTACTGTATGAAAACTCCTGCAGGAGCCTTGCGAACCCGCAAAAGCAGATTAAAGAAAAATATGGCGGAAGAAACCTTCCGAATCATATTCGATAAATAAAAACGCCCCATTTCATCGAGAAAGCTATAATTACAACATACCAACTTGTAACGCTTTGCCCTTTTTATGTAACGGTTGCAGAGCACCAACCTATTGATTTTATGCGTATGTTTGCTACTAGGAAAAGAAGCCGCCTTATGTTACTACGCAGATAGTGGTGAAGGTACCAATTGGTGCTGTGACAGTTGTTCTGGAACTCGTTATTGCGGATAGTAAATGATTATCAGCATAATTAAACTATTTAAAACTGATGAAAGTTTTTAGTTTTATACTTCTATTTTTGATTTCATGTCAGAACAAACCGTTACAGAATGAAATCAAGAAACCAATGGTGGTTCTATGCTTTGACCATTATACCTCACCAGCCTACCAGACACCGGGAGGTGTAGCAAATATAAATAATACAGGTATCACCATTGTAGACAGTAACTACCAACTCAAGCATTTTTTCCCAAATGAAGAAAATGACACCTTAATTTTCTCATGCCCAAATGAGTTCATAGAATGTAGTTTTAGATATCGGAACTTCGAAAACATATATTACCCAATATATCAAGGCGATACAGTTATAGTCACCGTGGACAGTTTAAATTATCCTATACTAAAGAGCAAACATCATCCCGAATACAATCAAATATACAATCTACCATACAGATTACGAAAAGGATATACCCATTTGGGATTGGAAAGCTGTACATGGCTAGGAGAAAGCTATTTCATTACAACCGCTCAACATATTACTTATATACGTACAAAGGGTTGGAAAGTCATGAAAGATTATTGCCCTGTCGATTCACTATTATCTCTATTCAATTCTTATAAAAAAACTTATCTAGATACCATCAGTTCATACAAAAGTATGGCTTATATGAACGATGATATTTATGAAAGATATCTATTTAACTTACAACTAAAAGAGCACGAGAGCCAAAGAATATTGAATAAAGAAACTACATACTATCAACGGATGGAGCCGACTGTAAGGGACAGTGATATTCATCATCCTTCTTACCATGATTTCCTCAACCTTTATGTACAATTCTATAATCGTAACATTAAATCGATTACAGAACTTCACAAACGTACAACCAATTGGCAAGAAACATTTGACAGTTTAGCAGCCAAACCTTTTCCTCCCTTATCAAAACAAATCCTTTTAGCGCAATGTATTCAAGGCATCGGTGAAGACCTATCAGTAGATATATTGAATAATTACATTAATAAATACATACATATAACTAAAGATTCTCTCCTTTATAAACAGTTAGTAGACAAATACAACTTATCCGCAGACTCGGAACAGCTCTTGCTCAAAGACAAAGAGGGAAATACAACTACATTCCAACAAATACTAGATAATAATAAAGGAAAAGTTATATATGTAGATTTCTGGGGAAGCTGGTGTGTACCTTGTCGAGAAGAAATGAAATACTCTAATCAATTAAGAGAGCAATATAAAAATAAAGATATAGTATTTATCTATTTGGCATATAAGGACATAGAAGAAGATTGGCATAAAGCTATCAAAGAGGAAAAACTGGCGGATACAAAGTATTGCTACTTTATTCTAAATAGCAAGAACAGCAGTTTCTTAAGAAAAATAAACTTAAAACTCATTCCTCACTTTCTATTATTCAATAAAGACGGTATACTCGTAGAAAAAAATGCACCGAGACCTAGCAATAAAAATATCATAGAAATATTAAATAACTATATCAAGCCATGAATGCACATTGGAAATTAGTCAAAAATAACGCTAAAAGTATTTTAAAAATTATTGCCAAATACTATAAATGCAATCATACATTTGCTTTATACCAAATTCTTAAGCAACACCCTGATTTTCCCAGTTTCCTTTCTTTACAATATATATTACAAAGAATTGGAAAGGAGAGCTTTACATTGCATATTAGCTATAATGATTTGCATAATCTACCACTTCTCGCAATTATCATATCATCAATGGCAGAGAATATGTAAGTGCCACCGTGCAAAGCGATGATTTGAAAAATAAGCTAAAGCAATCCAAAAACTCGGATACTTTAACACTGCGTTCTAAAATAGACGAAGAAGGAGGAGAATTACTTATTTTAATGAGAATAAAAAAAACAGCATCATGAGACACACTTTATTTCTGATACTTATCTGGCTGCCATTACTTATCTGCGCCACAGACAAGAATGTAAATATCACCATCAACCTATCAACTGAACTGTCCCAAACAGAGCAATGGATATATGCAAACGGATATATCGGAGGAAATGAATTTGCCATTCTAGACTCTGTAAAAGTGAACAAAGGAGATATGAAGACAAAACTGTCTTTCGACATTAACAATGGGATGAGTATATATATCTTATGCTCAGAGAAAGGGCCCGTCAATCTCTTTTTCGATATAGAACCTAATACAAATTGTGAAATTGAAATTGATGAAAATACGAACGGAAGATATCCACTTCCCATGAAAGGAAATGATATGTACAATGAATTTCTCACATTCTATAATAAAATTCTAGATACAGGAAAAAAAAGCAAGGACAAATCTCTGCCTGAAGACAGTATACAATACTACAAAACAAAACTAACAGAAGCCTATACAAAAGAGATTTACAGGACGCAATACCCCACATTGGTTTGGGCGTATATTTTATGGCTGCCGGGATATACCAAAGAGCGAAGAGGAGAAGAGCCCTTCAAATCACTAATTCAATACGCACAACAGAAGTTCCCTAATGATCCCAACATACAGAGGTTTAACAGAGCAAGTGGTGAACTGGCAAGCGCACAAAGCAAAGTCGCATCCAGACGAATTAGAGAACTGGAAAGAAAAAGATATTATGTAGAACCTAAAGACACCACCATGGGAGCAAAACTGCAACTCGCATTCCCGCATATCTCAAAAAAGAAAATAAACACAGACTCCATTGCAGAAGAATATGTGCTAGTAGACTTTTGGGCAAGCTGGTGTGTACCGTGCCGCAAGGAAACACCTTTCCTGAAAATGGCAAAAGAAAGATATAAGGACAAACTGGCTGTATATGCAGTGACAATAGATGCCGATACNCTCAAATGGGAAAAAGCCATAGAGGAGGACAGCACCCGACACTTCATCCATGTGAGAGGGGTGAATGACAGGAATGTACCCGACAAGCAGGTCAGGGCTTTAAAGATTAAATCCATCCCAAGAAATTTCTTGTTGGACAAAGAGAGACGCATCATTGCAAAAGATTTAAGGGGAGAAGAACTGCTGAATGCTTTGGAGCAACTGATAAACTAGAAATAGCATGACCGATATGAACTACACAATGAACATACTGAATCGGTATTTGAAGGAACAGTTGAAAAAACAATTCTACCCGGCAACTATATAAAACCGCCTGAACAAAAGACAAGAGCCGGGCCATTGTGTACTGTATGAAAACTCCTGCAGGAGCCTTGCGAACCCGCAAAAGCAGATTAAAGAAAAATATGGCGGAAGAAACCTTCCGAATCATATTCGATAAATAAAAACGCCCCATTTCATCGAGAAAGCTATAATTACA
>NZ_JADNRM010000037.1:4453-5301 GCF_021730445.1 Phocaeicola faecalis
CTTTTTATGTAACGGTTGCAGAGCACCAACCTATTGATTTTATGCGTATGTTTGCTACTAGGAAAAGCTTATACATCGTTGATGTTCCAACGGCTTACCAAAATGAAAGTATTGTCACTATCCGATTAGGAGAAACGGCAACATACCCAACTGTTACTATTACCAATACAGAAATAGGTGAATAATACTAAGACCATGAAAACATTAGCGGTAACCATTCTATTCATTCTAGTCTTAACCATTGGCAATGCCCAAACTCCAAAGACAGAAGTAATTATGCGCCTGTCCCCGGAAGTAACCCAAGAAGAACAATGGGTATACGCAACGGGATGGGCTGTGGTAGAAGCGGAAAAGCTAGATTATGTCATCCTAGATTCCACCCTGATAACCAAAGGAGCCAAGCAAGCCAAACTGTCTTTTTATGTAAAAGAAAGCCTTACTGTGAAAATCCTGTTCATGAAAAACGGACCTGTCAACTTATACTTTTCCTCCACTCCGGGAACAAAGTCGGAACTGACTATCGACGAAAACACCAAAGACGGATGGTACAAGTTGCCCATTGAGGGGAACGATATGCACAATGAGCAACGGCTATTCCAACGTAAAAAAGAGGATATCAGAAAGAAAATAGCAGACCCTACGATTCATAAAGACAGTGTGGAATACTATAAAAAGTATTTGGACAAATTCTGCATTAACGAAATATATAAAACAAAGTATCCACGATTGGCTGAACTATACACCGTATGGCTACCGGAATATAGTAGAGAGAACGAGGACAAGGAACCTTTCCGAACTATACTGCATTACTTAAAAAATAAATTTCCCGATGCATACTGCATCAAAAG
>NZ_JADNRM010000038.1 GCF_021730445.1 Phocaeicola faecalis
TGTCCCGACTGCAAGCCGGTGGCCTACAGGAACGAGCGTTACAGCGAGTCTTACGTGAAGTCGCTCAATGACAAAATCAACGAGCTGCAGGGTACCATCGACAACCACAAGTGTCCCGAACCGGCTCCGTGTCCCGAGGTGGAGAAAGCCATACCGGGCGTCAAGAGCCACGTTTCCTTCGGACTGGCAAAGACAAACATTGCGGAAGACCAGCAAATCAACATCCTGGCCATTGCGGACTATATGAAGCAATACCCTCAGTCAAAGGCAACCATCACCGGTTATGCCGACAAGGGGACGGGTACTTCAAAAATCAATGAGGAGCTGGCAAGAAAGCGTGCACGCGTGGTGGCTGACGAACTGATTAACAAGTACGGCATCAGTGCCGACCGTCTGAGTGTGGACAGCAAAGGTTCCGAGGTGCAGCCGTTTACAACCAACGACTGGAACCGTGTAGTGATTATGATTGCGGAATAAGAGAGCCGCCGTTATAATATTTTGGTGAAAAGACAGGGCGGCAAAGAGACTGCCCTGTCTTTATTAATATACCATCTTTCACTACTTTCAGAATTCATTTTTCGGCATCATGATATAAATAGATTTTGATATTAATGCATCGTTTCTCCTTTTGGCTAAAAGTTTTTTATTTCTCCTTTCACACGCTTATATGGTATAACCATCTGATATACTGAGCGATATGGTGAAAGCAGACTACGCTTCATCAGTGTGTTTCTCTTTTAACGAGTAAACATCTCCATTGTTTTATATTGGAGAAATGACTTATCTTGATTACCTAATTTTCAATATTGATATATACTATGCATTCCCGTTATGACAGTCCTTTTTATTTCCCATTTTTACACTAAAATCTTTCGCAGAAAAGAATTTAAAGACCCTGAAAAACTCCTAAGTCTTTTCTGAAAATACCTAAGAGTTTAAGAAAAAGACCTGAGTCTTTAAAAAAAGATAGAAGAGTTTTTTTAAAAGGCGGAAGAGTTTTTCGGAAACATATAGGAGTTTTTGGAAAAGACGGAAGAGTTTTGGAAAAAGACTTAGGCGTATTGTTTTGAATTTATGCGTTTTCAGATTATCGATGCAGATATCTGATTCCCGGAATAATCAAAAAGCAGTTAAGAAACAGCCGAAAGAAGATTGAAATAATACTTGGTTCTTTATAAGAATGCCCGGGTCCTTTGTCTAGTGTTCCTTTTAAATAAATAGAACGGGGAACGGCTTTAATACAAAATAGGGATTGTTGTCCTTTCACCGTAACAAACAGTCTTTTAGTAAGTTATGACTGAAAATGTGTGAAAGGAGAAATGAATAACTTTGGGTTGAGAACAACGAACTATCAAAAAGCGGCTGCTATCTTCTAAAACCTATGCGCGTAAAAGGATTGATGAATTTTCCTAGACCGTTTTATTTTTAGCAAAAAAGCTTTTTAACGGGTATCGGATAAGCAGGTTGAAGACGTTTATTTGAGTTCTTGTATAATAAAAGAAGGTATCCTCACGGACACCTTATCTTTATATCTTTTGCTATTAATTCAAATAAATAACGACTTTCAAGAAATTCAGAATCGCTGTCCACAAGTCAAACATAAGGGTTAAATCTTTAACTTCTCCATTTGATACAAGAGGAAGAAAAAGAAGCATGACCATTGTGCCTGCCCAGACTGCTTTACTCAGAACCGGTTTGTCGGTAGGATATTTTTTCGGAATGGATTGTGGTAACAACATCCGCCGGTACCAATAAATGTATAGAACTGTCAACATCCGATCAATGAACGTGGCCAATGAATGGAATACATGCAAAAGGAATGTAGAGAAGATTCCTCGAGAATGGTTCAGTGTCCATCCTCTCAACTCGCAAGAAAAGACAAATCCCATCAGGAAAGCTGTTGCTATCTGAATGGGTTCGTCTATCACTATCCATCTCTCTGTCCACAATTGGGTGAAAGAGACGGCACCGAAGGTAAAGCATGATATATGCCCCTTCATCAACAGTCGTTGGGGAAGTGTGTCTCCCCTGCGACAGAGCCAACTGAAAAAGTAGCTCAGAAGTCTGATAAATCTTTTCATAATGGATTAGATTTATGGTGAATACTAGGGTTATTAACTTGTCATTTCCATTCTTTTCTGTTTTTTCTTTAAGCTAAAGAGGAGCGGCCCCTTCTGATAAGGGTCGCTCCAATCTTTTTTATGGATGAATCCATGGGATAAAAGCTACTTCCATTTCATCTATGGAAGAATGCTTTTATTCTTATAGATTTATTTTACTAATACACTTACTCCTTCAACTACTGCAGCTTCTGTTGCATCTTCACCGTCAAGAGTCAGTTTCTCACCGGCTTGAGTGCCATCTGCTGAGAATGTCAGCTTCAGAGTGAATGTCTTACCGGCTGTGTAGTTCTCATCTGCGGTATAAGTCAGTTTGATACCGTAAGCTGATGTTTCTGTAGTACCTACCATGTATTTATATTCTACAACTGTTGCCGTAAAGTTCTTTGATGCATCACCACTATAAGTACCATTTTCTTGCAACTCGTTGACAGTAATCGTAGTTTTAGAACCCAATTCATATTTCTTAGTTCCCAAGTTGTTCAGCAATGAGAATGTACCGAAGAATGTATCTGTATTAGGAGTGCGAAGAGCGTTGCTCAACTTGATGTACTCATCTTTTACAGAAGGAATCTGCAATGCTTTAGAGAAGCTGATTTGGTCAAGCTTAGCCTCTTTAGTATTCTTGATAACAAGCTTGATATTGCTGATACCGAATGAACGTTTTGCTCCTACTTCCCATTTTCTGGTTTCGTGGTTGTATTTAACATCATCACCCAAAGCCTTAACTTCAATGCCACTAATTGTATAAGCATTGTTGAAGTATGCATCGGCGTTAGCAGAGTTATCAGTAGTTCTATCGGATTCTTTCTTCAATGTCAACTGTGCATCACTGAAGTTGGTCATTCCTGTAATATTACCTTCTGTATCAGAACCGTCTGCACCGTCTTTAGTCGTTGAGATGTAAGAATCGTAACCTGTCCAAGTCATCAACTTCTTAGCTTTACCTCTATCTTCATATGCATCAGCTGCTATATCTTTGAAGATAGCTGCCGGATAACCGATTGTCATGTTAGGAGTAAACCAAGACGCATTGTCTCTCTGGCTTTCTTTAGCATAGATGTTCAATGTAATTCCATTGTCAATGGTTTCGAATGCGTCCTTCAAGTTGATTTTGGCATCGCTAGTACCATCAACAAATGCAGTCAATGTACCATTTACGAAATTATTTGTCTTGTTCCAAGAATACCAAGAAGCGATTTCAGCAGCAGTCGGTTCATTGATAACGAACGGAATAATCGCTACTGTTTCTGTTTTTGTATCGCTGTTGTAGAAGTGAACTTTAGCAACCAATGTACCATTGCCAAGCTGTATACCCGGATAGTTCTTCTCGAATGGAATTCTCAAAGTTGTAAACTTAGCCATTCCTTCTGCTTTTCCTGCATCAGACAGCAATTGTGCCTTATCAGCACCAACCAACTTGTCGGTAACAGGCTCTTCATCCATCAGATTTCCATCCTTGTCAACCGGAGTCCATACTACTTCTACATGAGAGAACTGAACATCATTATTCCAAACGATGCGGTCACCTTCCATCGGAGTTATAGTTTTAAAGAACTCGGCAAAGTCAACGTCCAGATACTGTTTGTTTACATCCTTGTTAGTAGTCTTATCTTTATAAACAGCCACAGCATTGTGAGATTGTTCGTCGAATACGAATTCTTTAGCAGGGGTTGTCGCTTCTTCTCCAAAGACAACTGTTACCTTTGAGGGGTTCGGATTAATCATGGCCTTGGCATTCAATTCGTTAACAACGAATGTCATTTGGGTACCTTTCTTGATATCTTTATTATAAGAAATAGTCATACCATCGAACTTGATACCGTATTTTACAGAGTCAGCCTTAGATTCATCTGCCATACTTAAGAATGTATCATATACATTCTTGGCGTCTCCGGCCGGTGTAATAGTGACAGGATTTCCAAGATCCTCAACAGCAACAGTCATATTGGGTGTAAAATATCCAAATCCATTAGTGGCCTGATATATACTTAAAGCATTGCTATAAGTAGAGCGTACACTTTCTGTGGCAACCAACGACAGGACTTTACCACTAATGTTCTTGTAGTATTCATCCAAAGTCTGGTCTGTCATTTCATTCAGTTCAAACGGAATGGCATAAACACCACTTTCTGCTACAGCTCTTGATACTGCATCCGTGCAAGGTTCAGGAGTACCTAATGTGATAGGAGCCACGTCGCCTTTGGTATTCACCAATTTAAAGTTAAGCTTGCTGATGTCATAGTCAGCAGGAATAACCTGCACATAATATGCGTTGCTGCTGGCAGTCAACATATATTTTCCCATTTCAGGTAAAGCCTTCGAGCCTCCCCATTCTGCAGTCTTACCGCTTTTGTGCACACCATTAAACGTGCTGTAGTTGATAGTCAAAGCGCTATTCAGTACAACAACCTGTCCCAGTCCCGAGTTCATAGGCAAACGGATTTCCTTCTTGTTTGTTCCGTTTTCATCATAAATGACCAGGATGGTGTAGTTAGGATCGGTAGCATCTTCATAATAGTAAGGAATACCTGTTGCTGCCGAAGCTCCTACGGCTACTTCCTCAAAGTCGGTTCCGTTCCACAGATACCATTTTCCGTTTTCTTTTTTCACCTGTTGCTGACCATCCTGACCGTCAACACCTACTGCCTTTACATTGGTCTTTTCGCCGTCGCAAGCCCAGTAACCGTCTTCAGTGATTGTCCACTGAGTACCGTCTTTACCGTCCTGACCTTTGGCAGACTTGATGGTGGTGGTAGTACCGTCACTCATCGTAACGACAAAACCTTCTGCATTGGGAGTGATTGACTTAACATAAGCACCGTCGACAATCTTCTTCTGAAGTTCTGCGACAGTGGTCTCGAGCGTATTCAACTTGTTGTTGATTTCGTCGATGTCATCGTCATAGTCTTTACAAGACACAAACGTTCCTGTAGAGGATACCATCAAGGCTCCGAACAGGATTGCACTTAAAAATTTTTTGTTCATAATAGAAAAACTTTAAATTTATAAATTTAAAAACTCAATTTGTTTATCGTTTTTAAAGGACTTAATTTCATTGGTTTATATGACCTGTTGTTGATGCATTTCATTCTTCTTCAATGGATTTTCCGTTGTTTCGGAGAAGCCGGA
>NZ_JADNRM010000039.1 GCF_021730445.1 Phocaeicola faecalis
CTCGCACCCTCGTCAAAGGTCTGGTTGTAACCGACACCCGCGATAAGGCGTGCGTTGAAGAAGCGTTCGGGGTTGCTTCCGCAGAACAGGCTGCTCATGTTGAACAGGCCGTCCACGGTGGCCGCACCATAATAGAATCCGCTTGCGGGCTTGCTTCCGCTTCCGGCCCTTCCCTTCCAGCCGCTGACGGCCAGACGTGCGCCCACGTAGGGGTTGAAGTATTTACCGACAGCGATTTGCCCTGCCGGAGAGATCAGTTTGCCGATACCTGTACCGTCCAAAGAATAGGAGGCACCCACCTGGCCCTGGAGGAACCAGTTGTTTTCTGTACTCTGAGCGTTGGCGCTTATACCGGCACCCGCCAGTAACAGAGCTGCAATAATCACTTTTGATTTCATAGTCACTTTTTTTATGAATTATTTTTCTACCTGCTCTTTCAACTGTGGATATTTCAATAAAAGAGGCTGGCATTTATCCTCCGGTATATTCGAGCGATAAGTCTTGAAAATGTAAACACCGACAATATTGTC
The DNA here is from genome assembly GCF_021730445.1 of Phocaeicola faecalis. GTDB lineage: Bacteria > Bacteroidota > Bacteroidia > Bacteroidales > Bacteroidaceae > Phocaeicola > Phocaeicola faecalis. The sequence goes on from NZ_JADNRM010000039.1 coordinate 531, forward strand.
GGCATTGGCTTCAATGTGACGGATAAAATAATCGGTAAAATTCAACCTGACATCATCCGCACTCCATTCTGGATGTTTGGAGATGGAAGATATGAATTCATCCAGACCTAAAAGGAAATCCTGTAACCGGTCGTTCAGTCCGGTGCCGGATGTACAAATCCGGTCTCCCAATAAGGCTGTGATATTTCCGTTCTCAATCACCACAGGTAGGCAATAAGGCATTATACTGTCAGGGATCTGGACAGAGAGCACGCGTATATAGGGGACTGTCACATCCACCGAGTCCGCAAATCCGAACTTTCCGTTCTTGACGACAGTACTGTCATACCGTATCGCATTGCTTTGCATATCCGTCAGATAAACCGTCTTACCCTCAAATCGGGAATCTTTGGCCATACCGTATATATGGTAACCGGGTGACGGACTGCAGGCCGCCATCATGACAATACACAGGATCAGGACAGACAGAAAAAGAACATGTTTTTTCATTCTTGTTTTATGTTTTAAAAAGTAAGGCCGCCCGGCTAACGTGTTAGCAGAACGGCCTTCGCTTTTATATTACAACGCAACCAACGTTACGCCTTAGAATCTTATACCCAGTTTCAGCACCGGCATATCAAATATCTTGATATTGTGGTGTGAAGCGTTGTACTTGTCGAAACCTTTGGGGCAGAGCTGGATGACATCGTAGCGGTAGGCCAGAGGTTGGAACTGGAATCCCAATACCAGACCCGGAGCCAGGCTATATTCGATACCGGCTACACCGGCAGCCTTGACACCGAACATCTGACCGGCATTGCTGCCGTTGCCATAAAGCTGTTCGGGTACTTCCACTTCTGTATCGGGGTCTACTACCGTATCACCCGTATAAGGTTTTGTTGTCTCAACACGTGCCATCTGGAAGCCCAGAGAGCCTCCCAGATAGGGATGGATGCGAGGATTGCCCACTTTGAAATAACGGTTGGTTCCTACGGCCGCATACCAGTTGTTGCTCATGCGGGCACTGATATAGTCCTGTGCGGGGATAATCATATCCTCCACTTCGTAGTCGCCTTCCACATAGTCCTTCTTGGGAGTCAGGTTGATATTCATGCTGAACTGGAAGTTGATGTCCCAGCAGTCAGACAGGAAATATTTGCCTTCGATACCCAGGATGTTGGTCAGGCTGTTGTTATTCAAACCGTCAATGTTCAGATATGCGCTTAAGTCTCCGTTTTGGGCATTGTCCTTATCATCGGGCAATCCTACGGTACCGTTACCACCGTTTCCGGGTTTACCGTTGTGGGAGAATTTAGGCAGCAAGTAAGAGGTGTTTTCGTTGTAGAAATTGTTACCTCCGCCCAGCAGCACTGATATCTGCCATTGACCTTTCTTGGGAGCAAACGACACACCATCACAACTGCTGCCCACAGTCTGCGCCAATAAAGGCGCAGAAAGGGTAGCAAGTATCAGTAATGTGTATAGTTTCTTAATCATTATATACTATTTTATAGTGTTGATGAAACCCTATTATTTAGTGATTGCAGCAATCAGCTCATCCTTGGCTTTGGTCAAAGCAGCGAATGCAGCCTGATAAGCTTCCAATTGAGATTGGGCGTTAGCCAATTCAGCTTCGTACTGAGCTTTAGTCTTCTCAGCAATGGTTACACTCTCGTTGTCGAATGAGGCCAAATCATCCTTCTTGTCAGCGATGTACTTATTCAAAGCTTCAATGCTACTTTCGATATTGGTAATAGCATCTGAAATTCTATTACCCTTATTAGCAACATCTTCAGAAGTTGTCGTAATTGTACCAGAGGCAGAAGTTAATTTACCATCTTTATAGGTAGAATAAGTATAACTAATCTTTAATTGACCATTAATAGTAACATCGAGAGCAGCTTTCAAATCATTCAATGTCTGCTTTTCACCTTTTGTATTAGGTCGCGCTGTGATACCTAAGTTATCAGCTATGGTTTTAACATTATCTTTGTATTCATTCGCATCCAATTTACAGATTTCATAAATTGTATCTCTAAGCGGTTCGTACTTAGCATCCAATGCTTCTTTCTGTTTTGCAATTTCTGCAATAATCGGTGCTTCAAGAGCTGCCTTTTCTGCGGCTGTCTTGCTCAGAGCCTCTGCATAAGAAGTCCAGTCATCGATAGTTGAGAAGGCATTCTTAGCGTATTGAAGAACTACATATACCTCTGCACTAGCACCTGAAGGAGTTACACTAGCTGTGCTAATGTCTGCATAAACTTCGTCCAAAGGCAGAATTGTGGTTTTTGCGTTTTGTAAACCTACATTAATTGCGTCCATGCATGTTCCATACAATTTAGCGGAAGCCTTAATCCATGTCTGTACTGCACCGTCCTTATCTGTAGAAGTTTGGTCTATACTTACATTACTCCATGGCTGTACGCCAACAACAGCATCCTTTCCTTGCCCAATAAGTACATTAAATTGTTCAGCATCTAAAGAAGCTAATTTATCTGCAATCACAAATTCTTTACCTTCATTAAATCCAGTGATAGTTGCTTTGAATTCTTGACCAACTAAAGCCTTTCTCTTAGGATAATATGCAGTCATTTCTGCCTTCAAAGCTGTAATAGCTGCTGTTAAATCTGTAGAAGGAACTTTTGCAAGAGCTGTTTCATATGCTGTTTTTGCTGTTTCCATTACTGCATTTGCGTTGTAAATAGCAAGTTTTTCAGAATCTGATGCTTCATAAGTAGGATCGTTCTTCTGCTTGTCTGTAACAATCTTTACAGCTTCGTCATATTTTTTTACAGCTGTATCATAAGTATTCTTCTTTTCTGTTACACCTTCTTCAGCCATTTTAGTCTCATAAGCCGTTCTTTTAGCTTCATAAGCCTCCCATTTAGTATTCAAAGATGCTTCAATAGTAGAAGTTAACTGCTGAGTGATTCCATAGGCTGTTGCAGCTGTTTTATAAGCAGCATAAGCAGCATTGAATGCAACAGTATCAGCCTTATAGGTTGTTTCAGCTGTAGTAAAGTCTGCGTTGACTTTTTCCAAAGCTACGGCAACTTTTGCTTTATCATCTTCTGTTATATCTCCGCTAGTTGATATAGAAGGTAAATTATAAACACCTACAGCTTGTAACTTAGTATAAGCATTTCTATAAAGTTCAACGCCATGATCTTTAACATCTGTTGCAAGATTTTCTATCTTAGCAGACAAAACTACTTTTTCATCAATAGTGTTGTCGCTTGCTACAGTACCCAACTGAAGTTCTTTGATAACAGGAGCAGTTTTGAATGAATAAACAGGGTTACCATTTATCTGCTTAGTTTCGTAATCAGAGGTATACTTTCCGGCATTTACCAATGCTGTATATGCAGAGCTATTTGATTTAGCTATTGCCCAATTAATGAATTCGCTTTCTACAGCAGCTGGAACATTCAAAGCTAATGATTGATTTTTAGCTTCAAAAGCAACTTTTTGCTTAGAGATAGCTTGTTCGATAGGAGCTACAGTAGCTTCATTAGCAATAATTGTTTGTTTCAATTCTGCCACCTTCTTATCGATTGCTATAATTTGTTTATCGATATCAAGAATCTGGGCATTTACGGCATCGTTGCTATAGTCTGCTGCTAATTTCTTGAATTCTGCCAATGTGACAGAGTCGTTAGCCAATTTGGACTGACCGGATTTGATGTCTGCCGCAATGAATTCTTTAGCAACAGCGATAGAGTCAGAAGAGAACTTAAGCAAATTATTGCTGAGTTCAGTAATCTTTGTCATTGTGTTTGTTATCTTACCACTGACTTCTTTCATATCTCCAGTGATAGCCACTAACTTTTTAGAGTACACAGAGTCAGTAACATATACTTTAGCAGCTTCCAATTCAGCAAGAGCTTTCAAATAAGCAGTTTCGTTGTCGGCTGCTGTCTTTTGCAAGTCTAATATCTTTCCCTTGAAATCTTCAATTACAGAATCTTTTTTAGCCTCCCACAAAGCGATTTCATAATCACTGCTGGCTTTTTTGATTTCCAGATCCAACTTTTGAATTTCCAATTGAACCTTTTCTTCCTCCACCTTAACTTGCTTAAACTCTGTCTGGACCTTCATCCATTCAACTTCGGCCAATCTGTAGGCTTCATTTGCTTTAATCAAAGCAGCCTTCGCTGTGCGGAGTTCTTCGATACCTGCGGGTTCATCGTTGTCGATACATCCCGTGAAAGTCACTGAAGAGCCGGCCATAAGAGCTCCGAACAGGACTACACTTAAAAATTTTTTGTTCATAATAGAAAAACTTTAAATTTATAAATTTAAAAACTTGATTTGTTTTTTGTTTATTATTTTATAAAGGACTTAATCGTATTTAG
>NZ_JADNRM010000004.1 GCF_021730445.1 Phocaeicola faecalis
TTCAAGGACCGCAGCGTGTTTTATGCTTCTTTTCCTATTCGTGAGCAGGCCAAACGCGGCGACTGGAACTATGAATTGAAGGCTGTATACACCGTCGGTATTCTGAACTTTGTGTTTGATGAAGACCGTGATGATGAGAATTATTTCCACCATGAAGTGAAACTGATGGATATCCATCGCAAGGAAGTGTTTTATGACAAGCTGACCTTTGTCTACTTGGAAATGCCCAAATTCCATAAGAGTGAGGACGAACTGGTTACACCGTTTGACAAGTGGATGTTTGTTTTGCACAATCTGTCTCGTTTGCTGGAACGCCCTGCCGCCTTGCAGGAACGTGTGTTTACCCGTCTTTTTGAGGCTGCCGAGATAGCGAGGTTTACTCCTCAGAAGCGGATGGAATATGAAGAGAGTTTGAAGGCTTATCGCGACTTGACCAATGTGATTGATACGGCAAAATGGAAAGGGCATGAGGAAGGATTGCAGGAAGGATTGCAGAAAGGCCGTGAAGAAGGATTGCAGAAAGGCAAATTGGAAGACGCCGAAAATTTACTTAGTTTAGGTGTTTCTCCTGAAATAATATCGAAAGCCACCGGATTGTCCATAAAGACTATCAATGACATGAAGATGAAACTTGAATAAACGACGGTCTCCGTGTGCTAGACGGATGTCACCTGCTTTGTAAACTCAGCAGTTATGAACATCTTACTTCTTTTATAATAGGATAGAATAAATAATTACATATTTTTTTCATTTGGGTCGAATCGTACTTCTTTCGGCCTGCTATTTTTATGGCCTTATTCGGTGTAGCGAGTAAAAGCTGCGTTACACTGTCAGGCTCCATACCTCATAAATATATATTTAAATAGTTTTTGCTACTGTCTGGGACGGTGGCAACAAACATGCTATGCGTATGATACAAACTAAAATAAGTTGATAGCTCTATGGAAGAAAGAAAAACAATTTATCTCTGTCTTGCTCACATGAGTGAAGACGGAATAGAGCAGAAATATGTAAAGGAAGCATTCGATACCAACTGGGTAGTGCCTTTGGGCCCCAATGTAAATGCTTTTGAGGAAGACCTCAAGAACTTTGTCGGGGGAAAGAATGAAGTTGTCGCACTTTCAGCGGGTACGGCTGCGGTACATCTTGCATTGATAGGCTGTGGCGTAGGGGCAGGTGATGAGGTGCTGGTACAAAGCTTTACTTTCTGTGCTTCATCGCATCCGGTTACTTATCTGGGTGCAAAGCCTGTGTTTGTCGGTTCTGAAAGGGATACATGGAACATGGACCCGGTGCTGCTGGAGGAAGCGATTAAAGACCGTATGGAGAAGACTGGCAGGAAACCCAAGGCGATTGTTCCGGTGGCGCTCTACGGTATGCCATACGACTGTGAGCGGATTATGGAGATTGCCAACCGCTATGACATTCCGGTAGTGGAGGATGCGGCAGAAGGGTTCGGTTCCAGGTTCGACGGCAGGGTGCTGGGCACTTTCGGCAGGTTTGGCGTGTTGTCTTTCAACGGCAACAAGATGATTACCACTTCGGGCGGCGGTGCTTTGATTTGCCGGGATGCCGAAGATAAAAATACGGTTATGTGGTATGCTACCCAGGCGCGCGATGCTTATCCTTATTATCAGCATACAGCAATCGGCTACAACTATCGCATGAGCAATGTCTGTGCCGGTATCGGCCGCGGACAGATGACGGTGGCGAATGCACATATTGCCCACCATAAGCATGTACAGGCTTTGTATGAAGAACTGTTGAAGGATGTGGAGGGTATCCACATTCACAGGCAGCCTGAGGATTCGCGTTATGATGCCAACTTCTGGCTGTGCACGGTTACCGTTGACCCTGATGTAAAGGTTGCCGGTCAGGAGAATGCGTATAAAGAAGTTATTAAGACAGCGGTGGGCGGTGCTGCCGGTGTGATTAAGGCAGTAGACAGTGCTACCACGGATTGCCAGCCCAATGAGAATGTGGAGGCAATGCGTGTCTTCATGCTCGCCAGGAAGATAGAGGTCCGCCCTGTGTGGAAGCCGATGCACAGGCAACCGGTCTATGCGGATGCGCCCCATTATACCAATGGGGTGGAAGAGGAAATCTTTAAGACCGGATTGTGTCTTCCCGCAGGTCCTTGGGTAAGTGATGAGGATGTGGCCTACATCGTGCAGACAATGAGGGATTGTATAAGAAAATAATGGACTATTATCGGTATTTGGATATGATTTGGAAATTATCAAACTGGTATTTTTCGAAAGATGCGTTGCCCTATTGGTGCATATTCGTTTTGGATTGCCTGATAGTGCTGGGCGCGGATTTCTTGGTTTATGCCCTGAATAACGGAATGCTTTCTTTACTGCAGAACTTCGGACAACTGGCGGGGGCTTTCTGCTTTTATCTGTTGTTCTATATGGTGAGTTTCCGGATGTTTCACACGTATTCGGGGGTGATTCGTTATTCTTCGTTCATCGATTTGCAGCGGATGGGGTTTGCCATGCTTACGGGCCTGTTGCTGATTATAGGTGTCAGGTATCTGCTGAATGAAGACTGCTGGCTGATGGCTGTCCGCATGAGGGATATCGGGCTTGCCGCACTGCTTGCCGTCTTGCTGATGTGGAGTGTGAGGGTGTTTGTGAAGTATCTGTATGACTCTACTTTTAACAGGAAACGCGGGAGACGTGTGTTTATCTATGGGGTGAAAACCGGTGGAGTGGGACTGGCCAAGAGTATCCGCAATCAGACGGCCTCTCAATATGTGGTGAGCGGTTTCGTTTCGGATTTGTCGGATATGCAGGGACGTTTCCTGATGGGAAAAAGGGTTTTCCCAAATGATGAGCGTCTGGTGGAAAGGATGGAGGACTGCAGGGCGCATATCTTGTTGGTCTCTCCGCTGAAGAATGAGGATGTTCGGAATAATCCTGAAATGGTGGATAGGCTGATAAAGGCGGGTATACGGATTTATATGATTCCTGCTGCGCAGGAGTGGGACGGCAAGAGTGACATCGACCACCGCCAGCTTAAGGAGGTGGATATTGAAGATTTACTGCCCCGCGATAAGATAGAAATAGACCTGAAAGCGGTGGAGGAACTGCTTGCAGGCAGAAGTATTTTGATAACGGGGGCTGCCGGCAGCATCGGCAGCGAGATGGTAAGGCAGATTGCCAGGTTCGGCCCACAGAAGCTTGTCCTGATAGACCAGGCGGAGACGCCCCTGCATGATATACGTCTGATGATGGCGCGCCGGTGGCCCGACATCAGTGCGGAGACCATTGTGAGTGATATCTGCATGAAGGAACGTATGGAGGAGATTTTCGACAGGTATCGTCCGGATTATGTGTTTCATGCGGCGGCGTATAAGCATGTGCCCATGATGGAGAATAATCCGGGGGAGAGTGTGCGCAATAATGTGGAGGGCACGCGTATCATTGCGGATTTGGCCGTGAAGTATCAGGCGAAGAAGTTTGTGATGGTGTCTACGGACAAGGCGGTGAATCCTACCAACGTGATGGGCTGCTCCAAGCGTATCTGCGAAATTTATGTGCAGAGTCTGGACAAGGCTGTGAAGGATGGCAAGGTGGAGGGTATCACCCAGTTTGTGACGACCCGCTTCGGCAATGTGCTGGGGTCGAACGGTTCGGTCATTCCGCTGTTCAAGGAACAGATTAGGCAGGGCGGCCCGATAACGGTGACGCATCCCGATATTATCCGTTTCTTTATGTTGATTCCCGAAGCCTGCAAGCTGGTGCTTGAGGCGGGTACAATGGGCAACGGCGGCGAGATTTTCGTGTTCGACATGGGTAAGCCGGTGAAGATTGTGGATTTGGCCCGGCGCATGATTCAGCTTAGCGGGGCGAAGGATGTGGAAATCAAGTTCACGGGGCTGCGCGACGGTGAGAAGTTGTACGAGGAGGTGCTGAATGAGGAAGAGACGACCAAGCCTACTTTCCATCCTAAAATCAAGATTGCGCAGGTGCGTGAGTATGATTATGCCGGGGTGTGCCGGCAGGTGGATGCTTTGGTCGGCTTCAGCGTGACGGAGGATGATATGCAGATTGTAAGGAAGATGAAGGAAATGGTTCCCGAATTCAAAAGTAAACATTCGGTGTATGAAGTATTGGATAAATGAGGGCGGGCACCGATGGCTTTTGTCGGTGTGCTTGTGGGTGGTGCTTGTTTGCACCGGAAGGGCGCAATCGGCGGAGAACACGCGGGTGGATGTGTTTATGGGAGCCGAATTGCATTATCGTGATATTTTTCACAATAAGATATATGAGGTGCTGGTGAACCTGACTCCCGGAGTGAAGTGGTATATGGGAAACCGCTGGCAGTTGGCGGGACAGGCCATCGTGCCTGTTTATAATGATTATGGCGACCGTTATAAGAAAGTCCGCCTGAACATGGCTGTGCTTAGCAAGGAATGGGACTGGCATCGAAGGCATTTTCTGAAAGTGAGCGGAGGGCTGTTTGCGATGGAACGCTACGGATGGGACGTGAAGTGGATGTATGCGGCTACGGACTGGCTTGCCTTGGACGCGCAGGCGGGATGGACGGGGTTTTGCTCCATGGCGGCGGGATGGGAGTGCAGCCCGATGGAGCGTTTGACGGCTCTTGCTGGGGTGCGCGCCTATCTGAAGGGGGTGAATACGGAACTCCGGGTGCGAGGCGGTCGTTTTCTGTACGAGGACTGCGGTGTGCAGGGGGAGGCGATGAGGCATTTCCGACATTGCACGGTGGGGGTATTTGCCCAATACACCGATGAGGGAAAAGAGAATTTTGGTTTTAAGGTGGTGATGATGATTCCTCCCTATAAACGGAGCAATAGAAGGGTGCGTTTCCGTCCGGCATCTAATTTCCGCCTGACGTATAATCAGGAGGCGGATGCTTATGCGGGTAAAATGTACACGACTGATCCTGAAGAGAATGAACGCGAAGGATGGTTTGACCGCAGTCGGTGGGACTGGGGTGCGAATGGCATGACGCCTGATTTTACTGTTAGGCAGAAAGGAGGCACTGAATGAAGATGAGATATATAATGGGGTGCTTTATGGCATTGCTGTTTTCGGTGACGGCCATGGCACAGCAGTATACGGGCATGAGCGGTTTGATACATGTTCCTTCAGCGGACATGAGTGAAGAGGGGGAGGCCCGCGTAGGGGGGCATTTCCTGAACCGGGAGTTTACCCCGAACGTGCTGACGTATGGAGAGGATAAATATCATACGATGGATTATTACCTGAGTGTCACGCCGTTCCGGTGGATGGAAATCGCGTATACCTGTACGCTTTTGAAATCGACGAGGATTATTGACGGTGTAGAAGATAAGGAGCATCCGGGGCTACACCGCAAGGACCGTTATTTTTCGCTCAAGTTACAGCCGCTCCGTGAAAAGCCGGGCAGGTGGTGGCCGAGTGTGGCGATAGGGGTCAATGACCTCGACCTCCGTGTAAACTGGCTGAAGACACAGCATGAGGAGAAGGTGTCACGTGTGGTGAACAGTTATTTTTCCAATTATTACATAGCCCTGTCCAAGCATTTCTGGCTGAAAGGGAATGTGGTGGGAGTGCACATGGCTTACCGCCACTGGAGATGGAGCCTGAACTCGAAATGGAACGGACCGGTGGGCGGCATCACGTTCAGCCCTTCGTTTCAGAGGAATTTCCGACTGATAGCGGAATATACGGGCGATGAGGTGAACGTGGGCTTTGACTGGAAGTTGTGGCGGCACTTGCTGATACAGTCTTCGCTGCAGGACGGCAAGTACTTTTCGGGCGGGGTGTGCTTCTGCATCAATCTGTTGTAAAGAAGAAAATCAATATCATTTTTTAATTTAATTAATCTATTATGTACAATTTAGTAAAAAAAGGAGCTTATATGCTCCTGATTGCCGGTTTGACCATGGGTGCAGCCGGTTGTAGTGATGACGATCCTGATTATGAAAATGTGACTCCTCCTGTAGTTGAGGTGGTTGCCAATACGCTGACAGGTGTCATTACCGGTATGGACGGTGAGGGAATTTCGGGTGCCAAGGTTTCATTGGGTGCGGATAATTCCGTTACGACCGGTGCCGATGGTATTTATCTGTTTAAGGATGTCAAGGCAGGTACTTACCAGGTGAAAGCGGAAGCTGAAGGCAAGTTGTCGCAAGAAGGCACACTGACTGTTGCCGACGAGAAAAAGAGCCAGAATCTGGTGTGGAATGCGGTACTTATCTCTGACGTGAAGAAGGAAGTGACTGTATCTGCTGAGGAGGCAAGTGAAGGAAAAGTGGAAACGGAGCACTTGAAAGGCAATGACGAGGCGAAGGTGGAAGTGAAGGCTGAAATTGCTGCCGGTGCTGTGGAAGCGGATACCGAGGAGGAAGTGAAGGTCGTTATCTCTCCGCTTTATAAGGAGGAAGATGTAGTGGCACGTGCTGCACGCGCTACGGATGAGACGATGCTGGTGGGGGCCAGTCTTTCTTGTAACCTGGAGGACGTTTCCTTGAAAAAAGCGATAGACCTGGGCTTTGAACTGGATTCCGAATTGGCAAGCAAGGTGGAGGCTAAACAGTACAAGAACGGTGAATGGGTGAAGGCAGACAGCCGTATCGAAGACGGCCGTGTGATTGTTGCCGCAACCGAGTTCGCCTCTTATGGTCTGTTCCTCGGTGTGGAATTCTCTGAGCAGAAGAGCACGGAAGCGGTTTCGTTTACACAAGGCAAATGGGATAACCTGTATGGTTCAAAGGATATGTCTGTGGGTGAGGCTGCCTATACTTATAAGGCAGGTACTGAAATCACTACCAAAGGTACAAGTAAACTGACTGCTCTCTTGGTAGAGAAGCTGGCGCAACGTTTTGGAGCAACGGTGGCTACTGTCAACGGCTCTTATCCCATCAATGTTACATTGCCTATCGGTACGATGCTGGAGATTAGTGGCGTGCAGACAAAATGGAGCGTATCGGCGAGTGCATTCGGCAAGTCGGCTTCCGGAACACGTTACGGTAATGTGACGGTTGCGGTTGTTACGTCCAATCGTCAGCACACAGGTGGTGGTAACTAGACTTATACTATATATGCCATTTCCGCGGCCGGTCGGAAAACAAATATAGCCGGTCAATTATATGTTAGAATAATTCACCCTTGTTCTTTGTGAAAAGCGCAAGGGCTATATTAGGGAGGCAATAGCGATTGTCTTCCTAATATTTTTTTATACCAACCGTTGTCGGTGTTCATATAATTGCGGGCGCTTGAAAAGTTTAAAATAAAAAAAGGTTGTGCCAGCATTGTGACACAACCTCATTCAATTTTTTTTTCTTGTATACTTTAATCGACTATGCGTTTGTTCAAGACGATATAAACAATTAGTCCAATAACGATAAGGGCAGCTGAACCACCTAAAACTGCATTATCATTAATAGCAGAACTTCCTGCACAGAAGATACCAACCAAAATAGCGGCACCAATGATCATAAGTATCAGACCTAAATTCTTAAGTAAGCTTTTCATGTGTGTATTTTATTAATAGATTATTTTTCTTGTGCACAAATTAAAGCATAATTCTCTTATGAAGGAAATTATTTTAGGAAAAAAAGATGAAAATGAAGAAATTCTTTAATCTTTGGTGTTCGTAAATATCTTCCTTAGTACATCTTGGCTCACTTTCAGTTCTTCCAACGTTAGTCCCTGCAAAGCTTCTTTCAATGTTTTATTGGCAATGAACCGTGCTTTTTCCTCCAGTTCACGTCCTGTCTTGGTTAAATGAATCAGGTTTGTGCGGCGGTCTTTCTTGTCCGATATACGGACCACCAGATGCTGACGTTCCATATTGTCGATAAGACGAGTCATGCTGGGCTTGTCTTTGAAAGTGGCATTACACAGTTCTTGCTGGGTTACTCCGTCCCGTTCCCACAAAAACAGAAGCACAGTCCATTGTTCGGGAGTAATGTCTACTCCGTTTTGACGGAAGTTGCGGCTCAGTTTCCTATTGATGGCTGCCGACACTTTTCCGTTCAGAATAGCGAATATCAGTTGGATGTCAAAACTAAATTGTTCTATCATATAATTATTGTTTAAACAACTTTGCAAAGATACGATTCTTATGGAAATAACGCAGAATTTAAGGACGAAAAAATACTAAAAGGCAAGGTTGATTGTAAAACGAAACTATATTTTTTGAAGAAAATACTTGCAACTCTTTGTGGATTAAGATAAAATGTCTACCTTTGCACTCGCAATTTAAAATTTTAATTTAATAATTTAATAAACGTAGTATGAATCAATACGAAACCGTTTTCATTTTGACTCCCGTTTTATCTGATGTTCAGATGAAGGAAGCGGTAGAGAAATTCAAAGGTATTCTGACTGCAGAAGGTGCAGAGATTATCAATGAAGAAAACTGGGGCTTGAAAAAATTGGCTTACCCCATCCAGAAAAAATCAACTGGTTTCTATCAGCTGATTGAGTTCAAAGCAGAACCGCAGGTAATTGAAAAGTTAGAAGTAAACTACCGTCGTGACGAACGTGTTATCCGTTTCCTGACTTTCAGAATGGATAAATACGCTGCTGAATACGCTGCTAAGAGAAGAAATGTTAAATCAACTAAAAAGGAGGATTAATCATGGCACAGCAACAATCAGAAATCAGATATTTAACTCCGCCCTCAGTAGACGTTAAAAAGAAAAAATACTGCCGTTTCAAAAAAAGTGGTATTAAGTATATCGATTACAAAGATCCTGAATTCTTGAAGAAATTCTTGAACGAACAGGGTAAAATCCTTCCTCGCCGTATTACCGGTACTTCTTTGAAGTTCCAACGTCGTATTGCGCAGGCTGTTAAGAGAGCACGTCACTTGGCGTTACTTCCATTTGTAACTGACATGATGAAATAATAAGGAGGAATAAGTATGGAAATAATTTTGAAAGAAGACGTAGTAAACTTAGGCTACAAGAATGATATTGTAACTGTAAAGTCAGGTTACGGCCGTAACTATCTTATTCCGACCGGTAAAGCTGTGATTGCTTCACCTGCTGCTAAGAAAATGTTGGCAGAAGAGTTGAAACAACGCGCTCACAAATTGGAAAAGATTAAGAAGGATGCTGAAGCTATGGCAGAACAGTTGAAGGATGTAACTTTGACTATTGCTACTAAAGTTAGTGCTACTGGTACTATCTTTGGTTCGGTTAGCAACATCCAGATTGCTGAAGAATTGGAAAAATTAGGCCACAAGGTCGACAGAAAGATTATCGTTGTGAAAGAGGCTGTGAAAGAAGTTGGTTCTTACAAAGCTATCGTTAAACTTCACAAGGAAGTTTCTGTAGAAATTCCGTTCGAAGTAGTTGCTGAATAATCTGTAAATACTTTAAGTATATGTTGAAGAAGCCCGGTTCGAAAGAGCCGGGCTTCTTCTGTTTAAACTAATTTGTCCTTGGGAGGAGATTTTGAAGAGTTTAGCTTGCTGGATGCATAAATTTCGCTACCTTTAGCACGTATTTTTATATAAGTAAACTATGAAAACAAACCTGACAGACAAGATGAAGTACATAAGTACAGAGTATAAATGTGGTGACTTCTTTCGCAATTTTATTGCCGTAGTGCTAGGTATTGTTATCACTTTTGCCGGTACTGACTTTATAAACACTGCCTCGCAAGAGAAGCAGATAAAGGAAAGCATGCAGATGATAAAAATAGAGCTAAGTGAGAATCTGAAAAGTATCAATTGGGCGGAGGATGCCTATTTGGATGAAATCAACTTCTTTCGGCTGTTGATACAAAAGCAGGATTCGCTTCAAACCATCGAGGCCTCTATCTTGGAAGACAATATCAATGCACCTTTTATTTCACGGGACATTGAGTATTCGGAAGATGCACTGGAAGTCCTGAAAAACTCGGCACTCATGCAGCAAATATCCGACAAAGGCTTTATCTTAAAGCTTTTGCAGGCCTATAAAGGTTGTAGAAAAATACATGGGACTAATGCAGATTATTATAAGCATAAGCAAGAGTATGTTACCCGGTTTATGTCTCATCCAACAGTTTACAATCCCCAAAAGAACTATAAAAACATTTATGAGGAATGGAAATTGAGATTGCAAGAAACTGAAATAAAGCAACTAATTCTGTCTATGCCAAATACCTTTGACGAAAATCCTTTTACTGCTCCCCAGAAAGCTATAAAAGAAATGATTGCATTGATAGATCAAACGTATAGGTAGACAGATGCAGGTAGTGGACATAAAAAAAGTCTGTTATGCTTTCGCATGGCAGACTTTCAATTCTCTCTAATGTTCGTTCTGAATATTATTCAGCTACAACTGCAGAGTCAGCAGCTACGCTATCAGCAGCAGCTACAGTGTCAACTACTTCAACAACAGCAGTTTCAACTGTTTCAACTGCAGTAGAGTCTGCGTTTTCAGCTTCATTGTTAGCAGCCTTGTTTCCGCAAGATGCGAAAGAAACAGCTGCAAATGCTACGAACAAAAATACTAATTTTTTCATTTTCTTTGCTTTTTAAATCTGTAATACTAAATAGTTGCTTTATTAAAACGTTGCAAAGGTATACACTTTTTCAATACGTTGTACTCCTGAGACCAACTTTTTTTCTATGTTTTTATGTTATACAACCTAAATTACTGATTTATAGTATGTTTTAAAACATGATTCTATTCCTCTGCAATGCTGTTGTAGAGAAAGCGTTTTATACTCTTTTTGGGAGTCTTTTCAAATTCGGTAGGATAAAGCTGGATGGTACTGACCTGTTCGTAGTTACCTACCAGTTTATTCAGATTTTTCAGATTCTCGTCCATTACTGTTTTTAGATTGTCAGGGGTGTTCAGTCCCAGAGAATCAAGGCTGTCGTAATCCGGATAAACCAAAGCCACAAGTTTCTTATTGCGCTCTATAATCAGACTTTCCAAAACGAAGGGCATGTTATTTAATTTCGCTTCAATTTCCTCGGGAAAGATATTCTGTCCGTTGGAACTTAACAGCATCGTTTTGCTGCGGCCGCGGATATATATGAAGCCGTTTGCGTCAATGGTTCCCAAGTCACCGGTCTTCAACCAGCCGTCTTCGGTAAATACTTCGCGGGTTGCTTCTTCGTTTTTATAATATCCTTTCATCACGTTTTCTCCGCGTACCTGAATTTCGCCTGTCGTATTGTAGGGGTCATCCGACTCGATGCGCGCTTCCATGATGTCGAGGATTTTTCCTGCAGAACCGGGGATGAAAGCACTCCATGGGGCATAGCTGATGAGCGGCCCGCATTCTGTCATGCCATATCCGATGGTAAAGGGGAATTTTATTTTGTAGAAGAAGTCTGTTACTTCAGGATTCATGGCTGCACCGCCAATGATAACTTCCTTGAACCGGCCGCCTAACGCATCAATCAGCTTTTTGCGGATTTGTGCATATATCTGATTGTCCAGCAAAGGAATATTCAGCGCCCATTTCATGCTGCGCTTGTTGATAAGCGGCTGGATGACATTCTTGTATATCTTTTCTATCACCAGGGGGACTGTAATAATCAGGTTGGGCTTCACTTCTTCGAATGCTTTCATCAGGATTTTCGGAGAGGGGGTTTTGCCTAACAGCGTGACGTGGGTTCCTACGGCTGTGGCGGTCAGAAAATCGAAGGCGCAACCATAAGCATGGGCCAATGGTAAGAAAGAAAGTACTTTTTCTCCTTTTTTCAACAGCTCTGTCCGGATGCCGAAGGTGACATTGCCTGCCAGGTTGTTGCCTGTCAGCATCACTCCTTTGCTGAAGCCGGTGGTGCCCGATGTATAGTTAAGCAACATCACTTTGTCATTGGACAGTTCGGTATAGATGATGTTTTCCTTCTGGAATCCTTTGGGATAGGCTTTTCTCATAGCCGTACCCATATTGCGCATGAATTTCTGAATCGTTTCTCCGTCACGTTGGTGCAGACAACGGTAGTCGGTCAATGAAAAGACTGCACGCAGGTTGCCCAATGCTTCTTCTTCCAGGTTTTCCCATATATTATCACTGACAAACAGGAAAGTGGATTCGGAATGATTGACAATATGATGAACGTCATTCGGCTTGAAATCTTGAAGAATGGGCACAACGATGGCTCCATAGGTGATGGTTGCCATATATGCTATGCACCAGCGAGAAGTATTCTTGCCTATGATTGAGATTTTGTCACCGCGCCGGAGGCTGCAATGTTGAAATAGCAAGTGTAATTTGGCTATTTCTTCCGCCACTTGTCCATACGTAAAGGTGTTGTCCTCGCCATAATCTGTGTAACATGGTAAATCCCAGTTTTCCTTAAAGCTATTCTCGTATAGCTTGATAAAGTTCTCTTTTATCATTGCACATTTTTTGATGTAATGTGCAAAAATAAGCATAATTATTGGTATTCTAAAAGAATTAAGGAGAATTATGCGTAACTTTGTCGCCTAAACAGATAAATTAGGTATGATTGATACGACGATATTTCAAAATAAAACAGCCGTTTATTATACATTGGGCTGCAAATTGAATTTCTCAGAAACCTCAACGATTGGCAAAACTCTGAAAGAAGCCGGTATCCGTACTGCGCGTAAAGGAGAAAAAGCTGATATTTGTGTCATAAATACGTGTTCGGTTACCGAAGTTGCCGACAAAAAGTGCCGTCAGGCTATTCACCGGCTGACTAAGCAGCATCCGGGTGCTTTTGTCGTTGTGACCGGATGTTATGCCCAGCTGAAACCGGAACAGGTGGCGAAGATTGAGGGGGTAGACGTTGTTCTCGGTGCAGAGCAGAAAGGGGAATTGATGAGTTATCTTGGAAATCTGGAAAAGCACGAGAAGGGAGAAGCCATTACAACGGCTACCAAGGATATTCGCAGTTTCTCTCCTTCGTGTTCGCGGGGAGACCGCACCCGTTATTTTTTGAAGGTACAGGACGGTTGTGACTACTTCTGTTCTTATTGTACGATTCCGTTTGCACGTGGGCGCAGCCGTAATGGACGGGTGGAAGAAATAGTGGCGCAAGCTCGTCAGGCTGCAGCCGAAGGGGGAAAGGAAATTGTGATTACCGGGGTAAATATCGGGGACTTTGGAAAGACGACCGGTGAAACATTCTTTGATTTGGTGAAGGAGCTGGATAAAGTAGAGGGGATTGAACGCTATCGTATCTCTTCCATCGAACCTAATTTGCTGACGGATGAGATTATCGAGTATGTCTCTCGTTCGCGTGCCTTTATGCCTCATTTCCATATTCCTTTGCAGAGTGGCAGTGATGATGTGCTGAAGTTGATGCGGCGCCGTTATGATACGGCATTGTTTGCTTCCAAAATTCATAAAATCAAGGATATCATGCCGGATGCGTTTATCGGTGTGGATGTGATTGTAGGGACTCGGGGTGAGACGGAGGAGTATTTTGAAGACGCATACCGTTTTATCGAGGGGCTGGAGGTGACCCAACTTCATGTGTTCAGTTATTCTGAACGTCCCGGCACTCAGGCGTTGAAAATAGAGCACGTGGTTTCTCCCGAAGAGAAACATAAGCGCAGCCAGCGTCTATTGGCGCTTTCGGATGAAAAGACAAAGGCCTTTTATGCCAAGCATATAGGCAAAGAGGCTGTCGTGCTGGCTGAAAAGTCGAAGGCGGGAATGCCGATGCATGGCTTTACGGATAATTATATCCGTGTGGAATTGGAACACGATGATGCGCTTGACAATCGACTGGTGCGGGTGAAGTTAGGTGATTTTGATGAAGACGGCACTGCCTTGAAAGGTACAATTATATGAAAAAGATATCAGTGGTCATATTGAATTGGAATGGGGAAGCCATGCTTCGCCAATTTCTTCCTTCGGTGGTGGAATATTCTGAAGCGGAAGGAGTGGAGGTGTGTGTAGCTGATAATGCTTCGTCGGATGCGTCGTGTGATGTGGTGAGGAAAGAATTTCCTTCTGTGCGCCTGATTGAACTGGAAGAAAACTATGGCTTTGCCGAAGGGTATAACCGTGCCTTGCAGCAGGTGGATGCGGAATATGCGGTTCTTTTGAACAGTGATGTAGAAGTGACGCCCCATTGGTTGGAGCCTTTGCTGCATTTTATGGAGGCTCATCCCGAAGTGGCTGCTTGCCAGCCCAAACTTCTGAGCCGGCGCAATAAAGAGTTTTTTGAGTATGCCGGTGCTGCAGGAGGGTATATCGACCGTTATGGTTACCCTTTTTGTCGCGGACGGATTTTTGAAACGGTAGAGAAGGATGACGGCCAGTATGATACGGTAATGCCTGTGTTCTGGGTGAGCGGGGCTGCCTTTTTTGTCCGTTTGGAAGATTATCGCGAGGCAGGGGGACTGGATGGGAGCTTTTTTGCCCACATGGAGGAAATCGACCTTTGCTGGCGTCTTCGCAGCCGTGGAAGGGGATTGGTGTGTATTCCGCAAAGTGTGGTGTATCATGTAGGTGCAGCTACGTTGAAAAAAGAAAGTCCCCGGAAAACATATCTGAACTTTCGCAATAATTTATTGATGCTTTACAAGAATTTGCCCGAAAAGGAATTAAATCACGTGCTTCGCGTGCGTAGTTTGCTGGATAGGATTGCGGTGGTAGTTTTTTATCTTAAGAAGGATAAAGAGAATGCTAAGGCTGTTCTTCAGGCAAGGAAAGATTTTGAGAGCACCCGTTATGGTTTTGCTTCTGCCCGCGTAGAGAATATGATGAAGGCTGCCGACGGGCCTATTCCCGAAAGAGTGGGGTATAGCATTTTATGGAAATATCATGCGTTGGGCAAGAAAAGGTTCTCACAACTGCGTAATTTTGTGAAAGGACTGACTGCCTGAATGTAATGCAGTTGACATAAAAACTTTGACTTATATCAATGAAATCCGTTTCTTTCGTGAGAAAAAACGGATTTCATTTGTTTTAATATATAGAGTAATTAACTTTGTTTTCATCTCGGCAGGCGAGGGGTAAACAAAATATTGTATATTAAAAAATGCGACTATGGACAAGTTGGTTAGAAAGATTGGTTTGGTGGCACATGATGCCATGAAGAAAGACCTGATAGAATGGGTTCTTTGGAACTCGGAACGGTTGGTGGGTCATAAGTTTTATTGCACGGGAACTACAGGGACACTTATTCGGGAAGCATTGAAGGAGAAACATCCGGATGTGGAATGGGATATCACTATCTTGAAATCAGGACCGCTGGGTGGTGACCAGCAGATTGGGTCACGCATTGTGGAAGGGGAAATAGATTATCTTTTTTTCTTTACCGACCCGATGACTCTCCAGCCGCATGATACGGATGTAAAGGCATTGACCCGTTTGGCGGGCGTGGAGAATATTGTTTTCTGCTGTAATCGTTCTACGGCTGACCATATCATAACCAGCCCTCTGTTTCTTGACCGGGAATATGAGCGTACCCATCCGGATTATACCGGATATACTCAGCGTTTTGCCAATAAACCGGTGGTGTCTGAGGCAGTGGAGCAGGTCAAGAAGCGAAAAGGCAGAAGGAACAAATAATGGAGGATGTGTCAAAACAAAAATGACCCTTCCGAAAAGTTATAGATTGTAACTACCCAATTTAAAAGAGCCGTATCGAACTCTGTTTCGAGTAATGATACGGCTCTTTCTCTTGCTTTTTAGGATGCTCAAGTCTCAGACTAAAAGTTCTTCTTTGGTTTAATTCAATTTTGACACATCCTCGTAAGGTGTATCTTATCGGTCGTAGTGCACGGCGACTCCTACTTTTTGACAATCCGCCCCCATAGGCGGATTTTCTTTGAATAGACGGATATCTATTTCCTCGATAGCGGAAAAGTCATGGAACAGCCGCTCCGCTATGCGTTCACACACGTGTTCTAATAATCGGGAAGGGGTTTTCATCACTTCCTTTACTGCGGTATGCACGTCGGCATAGCTCACGGTTCCCTCCAGTCTGTCTGTTTGGGCAGCATGGATAAAGTTTGTTTTTAATTTTAAGTCAATAGTAAAATTGGCTCCCACAACCGTTTCTTGCGGGTCTACTCCGTGGCGGGCAAAGAATTTGATACCTTCCAGGCATATATACATCGATGTTGCTTTCATACTTCCGGTTTAATGAATGGACAAATATAAGGTACTTTTTTCTTGTGGGAAAGAACTGATAAGAGATTTTTGTGGAAAGACCGGATAAAAAGGCTCAGCTTGAAATCTTGGGGAGTAGCATATCATATCGCTAACCAAAGGAAGAGTAAGCCGTTTCTTAGGGTCAGCCAAGTCCTTTTAAACGGAAGATTATTACAGTCTACTACGGCAGACTGTACAGACCGTTACGGTGGACTGTACGGTCTACGGCAACGGACTATACAGTTCATTGCCGAAGACTGTAGCAATTCGACTGATAGACAGGCATAATCGAAAGGACGAAGATGCTTCGTCCGGCTAATGAAACGACTTAGGGAAGTTCAAAACCTATGCAGAGTTTCAATACCCCATGATTTCAAACGGGTCAAGTCAAAAAGTATGTGGGTATAATATTTGAGAAACATTTAAAGTTTACAATGCTAAAAACATACATACTTCCAAAGTATTATAAATCAAGTACATCACACGAACACCTGATTGGACGTCAGCATTGTAACTCATAGTTCACGCTTGTCACTCACAGGGCTTTCGGATTGACCCTTTTAAACTGAACCATAAAAAAAGGATGGGGTGGGGAAGAGGGACAGTGGTGGTAGCTGAAGAAACAGAGCAGTAGAGGTAGCAGCAGTAGAGATAGTAACTGCAGAGTAGTAGCAGAGGTAGTAGCCGGCAGCAGTAGTCAGTAGTAGCACCGGTAGTCATTAGCAGCCAGTAACAGCACCAGTAGCAGCAGCAGCAGAAGAAGAAGAAGAAGAAGAAGAAGAAGAAGAAGAAGAAGAAGAAGTGCTAAAAGAAAGAGGAACTGCCTGTATCGAATGGCAGTTCCTCTTTTCTTCTCTTTTTGTGATTACATTATATAATAAACCATTATCCGCATCTTGACGCTCCACATGTCTTACAGATAAGGCATCCCTCCTGGTAAACGAGAGTCTCATGTCCGCAATTCGGACACTTCTGACCGTCGGCTTTGGTTCCGTCGGTAACGTACTTTTTCAAGGCACGTTCTACACCGTTCTTCCATGTATTGATACTTTCGCTGTCCAATTGCAGTGAGTCCACCAACTTAATGACACGGTCGATAGGCATACGCCAGCGGAGCACACCTGAAATCAGTTTGGCATAGTTCCAGTATTCTTTGTTGAATTTCTCGGACAAGCCTTCGATAGTCGTCTTGTATCCGCGCTTGTTTTCAAACTGGAAGTCGTAGTGTTTGTTGCCGTCTTCGTCTACATTTTTAATGATTCGTCCGCTAGTGACGGATTTCGGCAATAAGATACCTTCTTCATCGTCTTGCAGACCGGTGAATATCTCGTATGGATGACCGTCCAGCAGGCCGACAAAGGCTACCCATTTTTCTTTATTGTTCTGGAAACGGATTACATCAGCTTCCAATACTTTCGGACGGACCTCGACTACCGTAGGCGGCTTGCAAGGTGGCATCTCTTCTTTCTTATCCTTCTTCTTGTTGGAAATCAATACGCCGGAACGTGAACCGTCACGATATACGGTACAGCCTTTGCAACCCGAGCGCCATGCTTCTACGTAAAGACGGTTTACGAGGTCTTCGTCCACATCGTTTGGCAAGTTGATAGTGACACTGATGGAATGGTCTACCCATTTCTGGATGCGGCCTTGCATCTTGACTTTCATCAGCCAGTCTACATCATTTGATGTGGCCTTATAATATGGTGATTTCTCAACTAATTGGTCTATCTCTTCCTGTGTATAACGTTTGGCAGGGTCGTAGCCGTTTATTTCCATCCATGTTACGAACTTATGGTGGAATACCACATATTCTTCGAAGGCGTCACCTGTTTCATCCACAAAATCAACATGCACTTGCGGGTCATTCGGGTTGACTTTTCTTCTACGCTTGTAAACAGGCATAAACACAGGTTCAATGCCCGAAGTAGTCTGAGTCATCAAGCTGGTGGTGCCTGTCGGTGCAATGGTCAGACAGGCAATGTTACGGCGTCCGTATTTGAGCATGTCTTCATACAATTTCGAATCGGCTTCTTTCAAGCGGTTGATGAAGGGATTGTTTTTCTCTCTTTCGCTGTCATAGATGGCGAAGGCACCGCGTTCTTTTGCCATTTCTACAGAAGAACGATATGCTTCCAAGGCAACGGTCTTATGTACTTTTTCCGAGAATTCGGTTGCCTCTTCTGTTCCATAGCGTAATCCCATAGCGGCCAGCATATCTCCTTCGGCAGTAATACCTACACCGGTGCGGCGTCCCTGACCGCTTTTCTTGTATATTTTCTCCCACAGATGTCTTTCTGCCCCTTTCACTTCTTCATTTTCAGGGTCAGATTCTATCTTGGTCATAATTCTTTCGATTTTCTCCAGCTCCAAATCGATAATGTCGTCCATGATACGCTGTGCCAAAGCAACGTGCTTTTTGAACAGTTCAAAATCGAAATAGGCATCCTTGGTGAATGGATTGACTACATAAGAATATAGATTGATAGCCAGCAGGCGGCATGAGTCATAAGGACATAATGGAATCTCGCCGCAAGGATTGGTAGACACCGTGCGGTAGCCTAAGTCTGCATAACAGTCGGGGACGGATTCACGTATGATGGTATCCCAGAACAGCACGCCCGGTTCTGCCGATTTCCACGCATTGTGTACAATCTTTTTCCATAAAGCCGAAGCGTCTATTTCTTTGGTTGTCGAAGGAGTGGCAGCATCGATAGGATATTGTTGTGTATACGGAGTACCGTCAATGGCTGCCTGCATGAAAGCATCGTCCAATTTTACAGAAACATTGGCTCCTGTAACTTTGCCTTCTGTCATCTTGGCGTCAATAAATGCTTCTGAATCGGGATGCTTGATAGATACACTCAGCATCAATGCACCGCGACGACCGTCCTGGGCCACTTCGCGGGTGGAGTTTGAATAACGCTCCATAAAAGGAACCAATCCTGTAGAAGTCAATGCTGAGTTCTTGACCGGTGAACCTTTCGGACGGATGTGGGACAAATCATGACCTACTCCTCCACGGCGTTTCATCAGCTGAACCTGTTCTTCATCAATACGGATAATGGCGCCGTAAGAATCAGCCGCACCTTCCATTCCGATAACAAAACAATTGGACAATGATGCTACTTGATAATCATTGCCGATACCTGTCATCGGGCTTCCTTGTGGAACGATGTACTTAAAATGGTCCAATAACTCGTAAAGTTGTTGTGCGTCCAGCCCATTTTTATATTTGCTTTCAATGCGGGCCACTTCATTGGCAATACGCCAATGCATGTCTTCCGGTGACTTTTCGTAAATATTACCGAAAGAGTCCTTTACTGCGTATTTGTTTACCCAAACCCTTGCAGCAAGTTCATCACCCTTAAAGTATTGTAAAGATGCTTCAAAGGCTTCATCGTAGGAATAAGTTTGTTTTTCCACTTTTATATTCAGATTTACTATATTTATCAATAAGTTTAAAGATGTAGAAGTCCTAACTCATTATAACAAAAGCTTCGGCAAAGCTATAGATGTTTTCTGAATAAACAAAATAAATATCGAATAAGTTTTCAACAATTTGAAAGTTATCCAAACTCGCTTGTTAATTGTTTGATTTTCAGTACTGATTGTAAAATCATTGGTCGGCGAAGTTTTCTATTTGGAAAATTCAATTAAACAATGAGGTAATGAAATAATTGAAAACTCCAAATGTTTGAAGTGGATTATTTTGCGAAAAAGGTGATTGAATACGCTTTTCTTTTCTTATCTTTGCAAGAAAAAGAATATGGATTCAATAAAGAACAGACGGTCTATCCGTAAATACAAACAGGATGAAATCCCCGCATCTTTGTTAAATGATTTGCTTGAAGAGGCTTTTCGTGCTTCTACCATGGGGAATATGCAACTGTATAGTGTTGTAGTCACTCGTGATAAACGAATGAAGGAAAAGTTGGCACCGGCTCATTTTAATCAGCCTATGGTAACAGGTGCACCGGTGGTTCTTACCTTTTGTGCCGACTTTAACCGCTTTAGCAAGTGGTGCCGGGCACGTAAGGCGGAGCCGGGATATGATAATCCTATTTCTTTTCTGAATGCGGCGACGGATGCATTGTTGGTAACACAAAATTTCTGTACATTGGCAGAAGCGCACGGATTGGGTATTTGTTATTTGGGTACTACAATCTATAACCCAGATCAGATTGTTGAGATACTCCAATTGCCGGAATTGGTGATGCCGGTGGCTACCATAACAGTGGGCTATCCTGACGAATGTCCTTCACAGGTGGACCGCCTTCCTATTCAGGGGATATTGCATGATGAAGTTTACCATGATTACTCGGTCGAAGATATTGACCGTATTTATGCTTATAAGGAATCATTGCCTGAGAATCATCAGTTTATAGAGGAGAATCATAAAGAGACATTGGCCCAGGTGTTTACTGATGTGCGCTATAAGAAGTCTGATAATGAATATATGTCGGGTGTTCTGAAGGAAACATTGAAGAAACAGGGGTTTGAAAAATAATCCGGCCGAATAGTTGTAGTTTAGGCACGAATGACACAGATTAAACACGGATTTTTCATCTTTTCCGTCAATTGTGTGTTATTCGTGCCTAAAAAGTATTCTCCGGAGAATGAAACGTTTTATTTTCTTCTTAGCAAAGCTTCAATTTCTTCTATATCAGCTTTGAATGATTTATCCACTTCTACCTGATCTTTCACGATTTTGCAAGCATGCAGCACGGTAGCATGGTCTTTATTCCCGATGAGCTGACCGATTTTGGAAGAGGAGGCATCCGTATGCTTTTTGGCAAGGAACATGGCCACCTGACGTACCTGCACGACTTCCCTTTTACGTGTTTTGGTGTGGATGGCTGATTCTTCTATTTCATAATGGCTGCATACTTTGGCAATAATGTCTTCAATGGTAATCGGTTTGCTTTCGCAACGGACGGCTTTGCGGACAATGCGTTCTGCCAAATCGATGTCTACATCACGCTTAAAGATGATGGACTGTGCCAACAGAGAGTTGATGATACCTTCCAGTTCGCGTACGCTTTCGTTGACATTCTCGGCAATGTAGTTTACCACAGACTCAGGAATATTCAATCCGTCACGGCGAATCTTGTTGCGGAGAATGTTCTTCCTCAATTCCACATCAGGTTTTTCCAGTTCAGCTACCAATCCCCATTTAAAACGGGTCAGAAGGCGTTCTTCCATACCTTGCAGCATCACCGGTGCACGGTCGGAAGTCAGAATAAGTTGCTTGCCGTTCTGGTGCAGGTGGTTAAAGATGTGGAAGAAGGTGTTCTGGGTTTTAGTTACACCGGCAAATTCCTGAATATCATCGATAATCAGTACATCTATTGTTTGATAGAAACTGATGAAATCATTGAAATGGTTTGTACGCACAGAATCAGTATATTGTACCTGGAACAAATGTGCCGATACATATAATACTCGTTTTTCCGGATAAAGTTCCTTGATGCGTGTACCTATGGCATTGATTAAGTGAGTCTTTCCCACCCCTGACGGTCCGTACAAAAACAACGGATTGAATGTTCGGGCAGGATTCTTTGCTACGGTTTCTCCTACAGTGCGCGAAAACTCGTTGCTGTTTCCTTTAATAAAGTTTTCGAAATTGTAGTTTGGGTTCAAATGCGGATCCAAATCCTGCGGAGCCGGAGCCTGCATCGGGTTGGGAGCCTTATTGCCATCTTTTATAACTGTTTGTGCGGGTAACGCCGAAGAACGCTTCGTTCCCTCTATATTCACAGTTATATGATTGGTCTTGTCTGTCAATATGCAATACATCAACTGCGTACCTTCCCCTATTTCTTTATAAAGGGCTGCACGCAATAAATCCACGAACTTTTCTTCCAGAAACTCATAGAAGAAGGGGCTCGGGACTCCAATGGTCAAGGCGTGGTCTTCGTACTTCAGAGGCACGATAGGCTCAAACCAAGTTTTATAGGTCGTGTCAGGAACATTATCTCTGATGATATTGAGACATCGGTTCCATAAAACGACGTGATCGTTTTCAATCATATAAGACATTTATTATAAAAAGCGAAACTTCTACAATGCAAATTTCGAAATGAAATTCTAGAAAAACAAATCGCTTTTTTCTTGCTTTTTATGTTTAAAAAGTAATCTCTTTAGTTTCAATGACTTATAAAAATCGCTTTAAAGTCTGTCTAGAACAAAAGTTGCACATTTGTAAACTCCTGATTATTAGCTTCCTATTGAGATTTTATTGTGGAGCTATCCTGGTGATTAACTCCGTTTCTTTAAACCTTTCTTCCCTGTTGACAGCCTTTTACTAATCAACAGTGAAAAAAAGGAAATAAGGCTCTATTTAGAATATTTCTATTTTAAGCAGAGGCGTTACTTATCTTTCTTGCCGAACAGCGAGAAGTGTACGTACCGTTTGGGATGTGCCTTCAGGTCTTCAAGCAGGGAAGCTGCATTGGCTGTCGTTGTATTCAAGTTATGGTAGAACGTCGGGTCGTTGAACAGTAAGCCGATGGTATTATCTTTACGGTTGAGCTTTTCGGTCAGTAGTTGTACATTATATAATGTAGAGTCCACTTTGCTGAAAGTGCTTGCATAGTCAATGCCTTTTAAGTTTTCACTGATGACAGAGAAGTTGTCGGTAATGGTAACTAATCGGCCGGTAATCTGCGGCAACTCATTATTCATTAATGAGTTTAGCTGGCGTGTAGTGACATCCAGGTTGGTTGTCAGCTTCTCGGCATTGTGTATGGTTGCTGTCAGTGCCGGGTCTGCCAGAAGTTTGTTCAATGATTGAAGAATGGAATCCATCTTGGGAAGAAGCTGTTCTACTTGGGGGACCAACTTTTCTTCGGCTACTCCCATCAGGCCATTGTTGGTTATTCCGGGTAAAGTATCCCCCGGCTGGAAGAACTCGTTGTTTTTATCGTCCAAGAGGAGGTTCATTTTTACTGTTCCCAGCATTTCGGTAACCAATTCCCCTCTACTTCCTTTGGGGATGCGCATTTCCTTATCTACCTCCACCTCTACCGTCACGTGTCCCGGTTTCTTATAATTATAGTTGATACTTCTCACAGTACCTACTTTAAAACCATTGGCGAATACGGGACTGGAGCCGGCCAAACCGTTTATGTTGGTATATTCTACATAATAATAGTTTGCTGATTGGAACATATTGATTCCTTTCAGGTAATTGATACCATAGATGAGCATGGCTAAAGCAGCGATGCCTATTAATCCTATTTTTACCTCTTTCGTCATTTCTGTTATCTCTTTTATATTATTTATCTGTTTTTCTTAAATTCTTTGATGGCTTCGTTGATATTCATCTTTTTCCCGTTTTTGAAGGCAATGATGAATGCGTCTTTAAATTTGGCAGTAACTTCGCGCTTCATGCGTAATACCTTATTATAGTCGGTGTTTTCGCCATAGGTGTATTTATAGAGTCCTTTTTCTTTATAATAGCTTACCGGAGAAAGTCCTTTTAACTGTCTGCTGCCTTTGGGCAATACCTTGTCGGATACCAATATCTGTATCTTGAATACCGGTTTATGGATGACTGCCGGTTCGGATGCACTGTCTGGTTCATCAGTCGGTGTTTCTGCTATAGCTTCCTCCGGTTTCTCTTCCGGTTCAGGCAGTTCCTGTTGCTGCACTTTGCTACGGCTGATGGGTGCGTCGTGTTCGCGCTTATAGTTTAAGAAAGCTTTGTAAATGCTGTTTGCCAAAGCTTCGCTACCCGCTTCAGACAGAAGATATTGTTCTTCATCGGGAGTAGAGATGTAGCCAAGCTCTACCAAAACGCTGGGCATGGATGTCTCACGAAGTACAAGAAATCCCGCCTGGTGTACGCCTTTGTCTATGCGGCGTGCCGAAGTCTTGAATTGTTTTTGTATCAGAGTGGCCAGTTTTACACTCTTCTCCATGTTCTTGTCCTGCAGGAATTCAAAGATGATGTAACTTTCCGAAGAGTTCGGATTAAAACCGGCATAGCGTTGCTGATAATCATCCTCTATTAAAATAACAGAGTTTTCCTTTTTAGCGACTTCCAGATTTTCTTCCGTTCGATGTAGACCGAGGGTATAAGTTTCCGCACCTCTGACGGTACGCCCGCGGGCTACCGAATTGGTATGAATGGAAATAAATAAGTCTGCTTTGGCGTTATTGGCTATTTGTGCGCGGCGGTCCAAAGGAATAAACACATCGGTGCGACGTGTGAATATGACTTTTACATCTTTACAGTTGTTCTGTATCAGGCGTCCTACTTTCAGCGCCACATTCAGATTGATATTCTTTTCCTTTCCGCGTCTGCCGATAGCACCGGGGTCATGGCCGCCGTGACCGGGGTCAATGACAACAGTGAAGTCCTTTCCTTTGGCTGTCAGACAAAGAAAAGGCAAGACTAGCGCAAGGCTACACAACAGAATTATTATTTTAAGTCTATCGGTTCTCATATTAATTAAGGTGCAAATGTAGCGATTTTTAATGAAAACTTGGCTTTTACCCTCAAGTTTTGTGTTTTTTAGTAGAAAGATGCCATAAAACCCGAAAAACAGACGAGTATTTGGTTGATTTTCTATTACTTTGCATCCCCAAATAATCTATAATATGCTTAAGTTTCTGAAGAATTGGACGTTGCCGTTGGCAATGCTTGCCGGAGCTATCGGATATTTCCTATTAGCTAACGTCACTATTTTGGAGCCGGTAAAACCTTTTGTGAATGGGCTGATTGTGGTCTTGACTCCTTTTCTTATCTTCGCACAGTTGTTGCTCACTTTCTGTAAAATTGAGCCTAAGGAGCTCATACCCAAGGCATGGCATGCATGGTTGTTGTCTATTCAGGCAGTGTCGAGCGGCATTATTGCTTTGTTGCTGATTCTTTGTCCGATGGCGGAGGCTTACAGAGATATTTTTGAGGGGGCAATGGTGTGTCTGATTTGTCCTACAGCTACAGCGGCGGCTGTCATTACAGGAAAATTGGGAGGAAGTGCTTCTACGCTTACTACTTATACATTACTTTCGAATATATTGGCGGCAATAGCGGTGCCGCTTGTGTTTCCGCTTGTAGAGCCTCATGCCGACATTACCTTCGTGATTGCCTTTCTTAAGATTCTGAGCAAAGTGTTCCCCTTATTACTTGCTCCTTTCTTTGTGGCATTGTTGCTTCGTTATTATATCCCGTCTTTGCATCGACTGTTATTGAAGTATCATGGGGTTGCTTTTTATTTGTGGGCGGTTGCGCTGACCATTGTAACGGGGCAAACTGTGCGCTCGCTAGTTACCAGTACCGCCGATGTTTCCATCGAGATAATGATTGCTTTGGCGGGACTTGTCACTTGCTGTCTGCAATTTTATTTCGGTAAAAGGATTGGCAGCGCCTATCATGACCGAATCAGCGCGGGGCAGGCATTGGGACAGAAAAACACAGTGCTTGCCATCTGGATGGCAGTGACTTATCTCAATCCTTTATCCTCTGTCGGTCCCGGTAGCTATGTCGTGTGGCAAAACACGATTAATAGTTATCAGTTGTGGAAAAAGAGAAAAAATGAGATGAAATAACAAGTGTAAGATATGGATATTCTATGATAACTACAAAAGAAGAAAGGTAGGAGGTAATACTATGAAGACAGAATTTACAATCAGGCAAGCTCAACAGCCAGATGCGGTTGAACTGAGAGAGTTATTTCAAAATACAGTTCTTGTGATAAACAGGCGTGATTACTCACAAGCGGAAGTTGAAGATTGGGCATCGTGCGGAGATAATCTTTCTAAAATAGAAGATATGATAAAGACCCACTATTTTATTGTAGCTGTTAATCAACAGTCGCAAATCGTTGGCTTTTCATCTATTACGTCCCAAGGCTATTTACATTCTATGTTTGTCCACAAGGATTTTCAAGGTAAAGGTATTGCTACGATGCTTTTGGAAGAAATAGAACGGTATGCAATTACATCCGGGATTATGCGGATTACATCCGAAGTGAGTTTAACTGCCCGCCCTTTCTTTGAAAAAAAAGGTTATGTAGTAGAGGAAGAACAAAAGCGCAAGGCGAATCAGCTTTCTCTTACTAATTTCTGGATGGCAAAGGGAGTAGCTAAAGTCAAGCCTTTGTAAGGTCGTATTCCTGCTTGTGGTGTCTTTGTGGAGATGTCCCCTATATACAAAAGAAAAAGACCTTGCGAAGGAGTCGGGTTAATCAGAAACGGTTGAGTGAGATAGACGAAGGGGTATTGGGGGGAGTACTATAACAAAAAGGTTACAGATTAAGTGTAGTACGTTCCTTTACTATATATCCAAAACTGACAGCCGACAGAAAGCACGCTTCTGCACGTACGTCCTCGTAGGGCTACACGTATATACGCGCAGGCCGATGCATACGTACGTGTAGGTCAATGCATACGTACGCGCAGGCTTGTGCCACCGTATGTAATGCAATTCCGGTTTCAGCTGTTTTTTTTGAAAGGTTCATCCGGTTGTTCGAAGGTTTCGCCCGACTTCGTTCCTACATTCATTTTATCCTAAATGCTTTGTTTACAACCTTCTTGGCCCAATCCGTTTCCATTTTCATTTTTTATTTCTATCTTTGTCCTGCAAAAGAAAAACAAAACTTACATTTTACACAATATCTAAAAAAATAGTTTATGAAATCAGTTAACCGAATCTATTTAATGATGATTCTTTGTTGCGTATGTTGTATAAACATAGCACAAGCTGCCATTAATCCCAAACCTTTTGTCGTCCCTGAGCTGAAAGAATGGAAAGGAAACGAAGGCAAATTTATTCCTACAGAACAAACTCGTATTGTCTATCCCAAAGGAAACGCTGAATTGCAGCGCATCGCCCGTATGCTGGCAGATGACTGCAATACTTTATTTAATCATACTCCGCAGATAGTGGAAGGGAAAGGAAAGAAAGGCGACCTCATTCTTTCACTTAAAAAAGACAAATCATTAGGGGAGGAAGGATACACCATCCGCGTTACCGACCGAATTGAGCTGACTGCCCCCAAAGCAATCGGTGTATATTGGGGAACACGTACCCTGCTGCAGATAGCCGAACAAAACAAAGAAAATCTGGCTCTTCCCAAAGGTGAAATCCGTGATTATCCCGACTATGCCATGCGTGGATTTATGATTGATTGCGGACGAAAATTCATTCCTCTGTCTTATTTGCGCGATTATGTGAAAATCATGGCATACTACAAAATGAACACGCTGCAAATCCATCTGAATGATAATGGGTTTAAACAGTATTTTGAACAGGACTGGGACAAGACGTATGCAGCTTTCCGCCTGGAATCGGATACTTATCCCGGACTTACGGCACGTGACGGATTCTATACCAAAAAAGAATTTATCGATTTGCAGAAGTTGGCAGAAGATTGTTTCGTCGAAATTATCCCGGAAATAGATGCACCTGCCCACACATTGGCATTCAGCCATTATAAACCCGAGATAGGAAGTAAAGAGTATGGAATGGATCATCTGGATTTGTTCAATCCCGAAACATATAAATTCATGGACGGACTCTTTAAAGAGTATTTGGAAGGAGAAGAACCTGTCTTCCGTGGCCCACGCGTACATATCGGCACAGATGAATACTCAAATAAAGACAAGAAAGTAGTAGAAAAATTCCGTGAGTTTACAGACCATTATATTCGTTATGTAGAAGGCTTCGGAAAACAAGCTTGTGTATGGGGAGCATTGACACATGCCCAAGGAGAAACTCCCGTGAAAGCAGAAAATGTAATCATGAGCGCCTGGTATAACGGATATGCAGATCCCAAAGAAATGGTCAAGCAAGGATACAAACTGATTTCCATTCCCGACGGATTTCTTTATATCGTACCTGCCGCCGGTTATTATTATGATTATCTGAACACGGAAGAACTATATAACTCCTGGACTCCTGCCCATGTAGGTAAAGCCGTTTTCGACGAAAAAGACCCTGCCATTCTGGGAGGTATGTTTGCAGTATGGAATGACCATGTAGGAAATGGTATCTCTACCAAAGATATTCATCACCGCACTTTCCCTGCTTTGCAAACTTTAGCCGTAAAAATGTGGACAGGAACAGCAACTTCACTTCCGTATAATGAATTCGACCGCATGCGCGAGGCATTGAGCGAAGCACCGGGAGTAAACCAAATGGGACGCATCGGCTGTGCTCCGGGACTGGTATACGAACAAGCTAATGTTGCTCCTAAAAGCCGCACGCCACATCGTGAAATCGGTTATGACTATCGTGTGACATTTGATGTGGAAGGCGCAGCAGAAACTTTGGGAACCGAACTGTTCCGTTCGCCGGATGCCGTATTCTATCTGTCCGACCCCATACGTGGAATGTTAGGTTTTGCACGCGACGGATACTTAAACACATTCAGTTACAATATCCAACCGGGCCAACGTTTAAATATCGGTATAGAAGGAGATAACAAGGCTACACGTCTGTTCATCAATGGAAAATTAGTAGAAGAATTGAATACCCAGCAACGCTTTTTCGATAAAGAAGGAAAAACAAAAATGAACTATGTTCGCACACTGGTATTCCCATTAGAACAGGCAGGAGCGTTCAAGAGTAAAATATCCAACTTGAAAGTTTACAGGAAATAAGCTAAAATCGACCGTCTATTATTGTTCAGACACGGATTTTACGGATTCAAAAGATTCGCTCTTTATTGTCCGTAAAATCCGTGTCATTTATTCATGAAGAACAGGAGTTATTTCTTAGCGCCACGATTATTATTATTCTTCTTCATTCCTTGCCTTTTACCCATTTCCTTTTTCATTTTATCACCGGTTCTTTTTTCCATATTATACATTTTCTGTATTTGTTTCGGTGATAGGAATTTACGGAATTCATTGTAATACTTCTCACGAATGTCCAGCATCTTACGGCTTTGGGCAAAACGAGCCTTTATTGCCTGGTCTACTTCTGCATCCGTAAGTTCAGAACGGGAAGTACGCGGATTCATATTACGGGTAGCACGCATTTCCTCCATATATTTGGTGTATACAGGTTTAAACTTAGCGGTCTCCGCATCATCCAATGCCAGTGCATTTATAATGTGATTACATTGCATTTCCTGCAACTGTTCTTGGCTGAACTGCTTTCTGTCCGTCTTTCCTTCTTTCTTACCCTGTGCAAAAATTGCCACTTGACTACCCATAAAGAGGGCTACCAACACCATAAAAAACTTTTTTGTCTTCATAATCTGTTACTTTTTAAATAAATAATTAATTCATAAATATATCATACTCTGATAATTCCACCCATTCCTCCAACTCATCATCCGGCATTTCTGCGATAAAATTATCTATTGCATCCGAATATGAGCAATCAATATCGGTCGCAACAAGTAAAGGGTTGGAAGATACTTGTCCCGCTTCCGGATTCGCAGCCGGGAAGAAAACCAATCCTAACACCATCGCTGCCGCCGCCAGTGTAGCCGCAATCACCAACTTCATCCGAGGTTGTTTTTTACGGTTCTCCACTTTTATACGTGCCGACACCTGTGTCTGCATCCGGTCAAAGAAACCATCCGGTGTGCGATAAGGCATCTGCTTTCCAATGTTTTTAAAATCAAATTCTTTCTCCATCCTGTCCTTAATTATTAGTCATATATTCTTTTATTTTCTCTTTGGCATAATGATAGTTCACCTTCAACGTTTCTGCCCGCGTATCAGTTATCCGGCTAATTTCCTCATAATCCAGTTCATCATAATAACGCAGGTTGAACACGATACGTTGCTTTTCAGGTAACGAAAGAATGGCTTGTTGAAATTTCACTGCCATTGCATTATCGTAATCCACATAATCGGATGCCATCAATTTATTCATCAATTCCTCTTGCACTTCCTCGGCCGAAACAGCCTGCTCTTTCCGGTTGTTCAAGAAACGGAGGCATTCATTGGTTGCAATCCGATACATCCATGTGCCCAGCGAGCTCTCTTCCCTAAACCGGTCAAGGTGACGAAAGACACGGATAAATACTTCTTGAAGGATATCCTCCGCATCTTCGTGGGCTACCACCAACCGTCGGATGTGCCAATATATAGGCTGTTGGAAATGTTCCATCAGCAATTTGAATCCACGTTCCTTATCAGAAGTGCAAGCTTCTCGGATTTTATCTTCATTTATCATCTGTTTCTTGCAATGTTTATCGGTTAGAACCTTTAAATGTGACGAAGTTAAATGTGTAACGACGGATTTTGCATTAATTAAGTATCCGATGCATATTTCTTCCAAACAATAACAATTGTAGGGAAATCCCTATCGTCAAATAGGGAAAAGAATCCAATTATATCGAATTTCCCTTTCTATCTTTGCCTACACATAAAAACAACAGTATATGAAAAGAGTAAAAGAAACACTAGCTATTTTCTTGTTAAGCCTTGTTCTCGGAAGTTGCGGGAGCTTAATGGACAATAACATATTACTATCCATTCACAAAGGTATGACACAGGAAGAAGTGACTAAACTGCTGGGACGCCCCGATTATCGTCGGTTCGACGAACAAGGAGAGCAATGGGAATACAGGAAGGGAGAAGGACTAGGACGCTATGGAACCACCATCCTGATTGATTTCAAGAACAGCCTGGTTAGCAATTTGGATTCTTTTGAGAGTGTCCCCACTCCTCCTGCGGTGGCAGTATGTCCTCCCGCTCAAGTGGAATCGACAATTGCTCCGCCTCGTCCGCCGCATCACGATGGATACCGCCCTGGTTATCCCCAAATAATGGGTGACAATGATTTCCAACAATTATACAATAAGGTAAAGCAGAAACCTTTCAAAGACGACCAATTGGATATATTGTCATTGGCTGCCGAGCGCCGCTGGTTCAGCTGCCGACAGTGTGTGAGACTTATGTCTATCTATACCTTCGACGATGACAAATTGAAAGTGCTGAAAATATTGGCAACCCGCATTGTAGACAGAGAGAATTATGATGAGATTATCAACTCACTTGACTTTCTATCCAGTGAAAACAAAGCCAAAGAAATGCTTGGCATTTCAAAAAGACGATAGTCATTTTTTTCATCCGTATATAATAAAAAAGTCCTGCCATAATCTACTTAAAACAAATAGTAGCTATGGCAGGCATTCTTCAGAAAAGGCAAAGGGAATATGCCCTATCATCAAAGATTACTTTATGCCTTGATAATACGGATTGGGTTGGGTAGGAACAGGCGCATTTGTATCATCAATCCACTTCATAAGCTTGTTATAAAGTTCTTCTTTTTTTTGAGGATTGAGTTCTGCCATATTCCTTGTCTCTCCTAAATCTTCTTTCAGGTTATACAATTCCATTGACTTGTCCTCGTAATTATAAATCAATTTCCAATCACCCGAACGAATACTCGAATAAGGTCGGGCTCTGAAGTCCTTACCGCCATTGAGATACGATTCCAGATATGCCGGAAAATGCCAAAATAAATCCCGCTCCGTCTCCTCATTTTCCACAACTTCAAAGATATCTTTTCCATCCAGATTTCCCGATGTCTCTCCCTTGGCAAGGTGGACAAAAGTAGGATAAAAATCTACTCCGATGACCGGAACAGAAGTGCGTGTGCCGGCCGGTATCTTTCCGGGCCATCTGATAATCAAAGGTACACGCGAGCCCCCCTCGTATGGCATCCCCTTTCCGCCATGAAGCGGATAATTATCAGTCACCGGTTCGGAACCGCCATTGTCGGAATAGAATATAATAATGGTATTCTCTTCTATTCCCATCTCTTGAATGGCACGACATATTTTTCCTACTCCATCATCCAGTTTTTCAATCATCGCAGCATATACAGGATTAGTGTGGTACTTTCCTACAGGTTTGTTCTTGTATTTATCAACAACCGCTGCAGGAGCCTGCAAAGCCGTATGGACTGCATGGTGAGAGAGGTGAAGAAAGAACGGACCTTCTTTGTGGGATTTTATAAAAGAAACAGCCTCATCCGTCAAACGGTCGGTAAGGTATTCTCCCGGTGTTCCTTCCTCCAATCCCAGATGGCACTTTTTTTTATCGGGCAGGCAATAAGGATAGAAATAAGAATAAGGCGCTCCGGCCCGGTTTCCTCCGACATTCCAAATGAATCCTTGCGAAAGAGGACCTGTCCCGTCTGCATCATCTCCCAAATGCCACTTACCGATATGACCGCACCGGTATCCCTGTTGCCGGAGTGCTTCAGCCATTGTCACAAAATCGGCACGTACATCATCTGTATTGGCGATTGGGACTAATTTTCTCAGCCTACGGTCGCCCCGGTCGGGAGGACTAACGGTATATACACCGTGACGGGGTGTGTACATGCCTGTCATCATACAGGCCCGGCTGGGTGCAGAGTTTGCTGCAGCAGCATAGGCGTTATCGAAAAGCAATCCTTCTGCGGCCAAGCGGTCTATATTCGGAGTTTCATAATAGTCACTTCCCATCACTCCCAAATCAGTCCAGCCCAAATCATCCGCAAGAATGAACACGATATTAGGTTTGGCTTCCTTTACACTTTCTGCCGCAAGGAGTTGCTGCATTCCTACTGTACATAAGAGCGTGGCATTAAACCACATTTTCTGGTTTCCCATTTTCACTTCTGTTTTTAAAGAAAAGAGGCCACCTCTTACTAATTGCTTAGTTGAGCCGGCCTCCCATCTGCTTGTTTTTTATATACTATTCAAATTACCAGCCCGGATTCTGTTCCAGAGCAGGATTCAATAATATTTCGGTAGTCGGCACCTGATATAAGTAGTATTTTTCCAACCAGCCTTTTCCTTCTTTCAGAGGGTCATTGAAAAGATAAAGATAGCCTTCGGACATTGTACCTGATGTACCATCGGAATAACCCGTTTCAGGATTATACAATGTCATACTGTTACTTACCGCATCCGCTTTACTCATCCAGAGTCCGGTTGCCGGTCTGTTCAAGAACCAGGGAGCCATACGCCAACGGCGGATATCGTAGAATCCGAATCCTTCACCCATCAGCTCAATGATACGCTCGCGCCGAATTTCCCACAATACAGGATCAACCAAGATACCGGTATCATTTCCTTTGGGATAATATTTTCCGCGATTGACATCAAAGTTATCATCTATTTCGGCCACCACCATCTTTGCCACACCTGCACGCCCACGCAATTTGTTGACTGTGTTGTCGGCGACGGTTTGGTTAAACGCTCCCAATTCAAATTTGGCTTCAGCTTCGTTCAATAATACTTCTTCAATCTTGAAAATCGGTTTGTCCGCCGTATTCAGGTTGCCATTATTGAAGCTGGTTTCCCAATTGTCCCAATTCTTCCATACATAGTAACCCGAGCGACAAGTCACAAAGGCTCCGGTTCCCAGTCGGGGAATGGTAGGTACGAGGGATGCACTCCAGTTCTGTCCCGGCAAACGTTTCATGCCGATACCCGGATTGCTACAGCTGGTATTGGCTCCCATAATGTCGATATATTCGCGGTCGGCCTCATTGTCGGTATACGACCAGGTGCGGTATGTACCTCCACCGGCTTTTACTTTATAAGGAGGTATGACGGTGTGATACATACGCGGGTCGCGGTCGCGGAAGGTGGCATACATATCTTTGTCTCCATGATAGCCCGATTCTGTATTCAAGATAGGTTTACCGTTCTTCATCAGATACAAGTCTACCGTTTTTTGATTCATTTCCACATAGTGTGAAGAAGTATGTTCGATATAGGAAGCGCCCATCGGATTGATATCCGCCACATATTGTTTATACAGAATAATGCCGGGAACGGTACTTAAGTCCTCTGTAGTCCACATTTCACCATATCCTGCCGCCGGCTGTCCGTCCGTTCCGGTATAAAGAGTAGGATAAGCGCTCATCAACAGCTCCGAAGCGCGTACGCATTCTTGCAAATACTTATCATAATCTCCCAGTTCATGATACTTTCTCCATGTACCTTCGCGCAAGCCAAAACGTGAAATGGCCACTTGTATGCACGCTTTGTTTATAGTGTTTTCTCCATCTTGCGAGGTGAAATCGCCGATATTCTCTTCAGCCCATTTCAGACGTTCCAATACTTTGTCCGCCACTTCTTTTCTGTCCATGCGGGGTCCATAGACTTCGGGGGAATCTTCTTGCAAGACCTGATCGACCCAAGGCACAGCGCCAAAGCGGTCTATCAACTCCATATACCAGAAGGAATGGAAGAAATAACCTACCGCACGCCAATGGTTTTTCTGTGCTTCAGTCATACTGGAATCATCAATATGTGAAAGCATGATATTGATCCGGCGAATGAATGAACTGAAATTCCAGCCATTGCCCGATGCGACACTAGCCACCGTCTGATAGGCAAAATCATTATAACCGCTTTCGTATTTCTGTTCAAAATAGCCGGCATCCATATCGCCCTTGTATTGTCCGTTTTGTCCCCAGCTGTTCAAAGAAGTACGGATGGTATTATTCGTAAACATTTCATAGCAAGGCCACATAAAAGCCTTGAAGTTATCGTAGGAATTAAATGCGTTTTCTTCTGTCAAGTCCGTAACAGGGGATTTTTCCAGAAAACTATCATTACAACCAGAAAGGCTGATTCCTGCGATGATAGCCAAACTTATAAATAGTTTTTTCATATACTCGTACTAATTTTAGGTTTATAATGTGACATTAAGCCCGAAAGATATGGTACGGAATGCCGGATAGTTCCATGACAATGTTTCCGGGTCAATACCTTTCGGCAATGATGAGAATGTAGCCAGATTTTCAATGCTGACAAAGGCCTTCAACTGCGACAAGGATGCTTTTGTTATCCATGCTTTCGGGAAAGTATAGGACAATGTAACATTCTTGATACGGAAATAGGAAGCATCTGACAAATATTTATCTGACTGACGGTAGTTAGAGGCCTGATTACCATAGTTACCATAAATGCGCGGGAACTCGGCATTAGGATTTAGAGCTGTATAATCCCCATTGGCTGCATCTACCGGCTGCCAGTAATTACTCAGGTCTTTATATAAAGCGATAAACTTGAAGTCTGAATACAAGGGGAAAGTCAGCGTATTGGCAATCCATGAGTCACGTTTGCCCGTACCTTGCATAAATACATTCAAATCGAATCCTTTGAAGTTTGCTCCCAACGTAATGCCATACAGATAGCGCGGGGTATTATTGCCAATCACTTTACGGTCGCCCGGATTATTCACTGTATTGTCTCCGCTCGAAATCATATTGGTGCCTCTTTCGTCATCCATCAGATTTTTAAACTTCACGTCACCCGGACGAGGATTATAACCATCAATAGTGGCAACGCCGTCCTTCAATTTCCACGAAGAAGTATCTGTAAAATCATCTACAGTATAGAATCCATCAAATTCATATCCCCAGATTTCACCCAGTTCCTTGCCCTCATAATAATTCCAGAAAGTACTTCCATCACTCAGTGAACTGGTCAGGATATTCGATTCATTGGAATTATACTTCATAATTACAGACTTGCTGTCCGACAAGTTGAAACCGACACGGTAACCCACTTTGCCAATCCGGTCGCGCCAATTAAAGCTTAGCTCCCAACCGCGGGTGCGCATATCTGCCGTATTCTGATAAGGAGCATTTGCACCGACAACGCCCGGTAATTGCATACCCGGAGCCAACATGCCGTTTGTATTGCGCTGATACCAGTCGAATGTACCGGTGAAACGGTTGCTAAACATAGAGAAATCAAGGCCGATGTCGAATGTTCCTACCTTTTCCCAAGTAAAATTACTACTAACCAAAGCAGGAAGAGAATTGATAGCCGTCACATAACTACCGCCGGACAACCAACCGTTGTACTTATTGGTCATGCTCATTGTGGGAATAAAAGAATAAGCCGGTACATTCTGGTTTCCAATCATACCATAAGAAGCGCGCAGTTTCAAAGAGCCCAACCAGCTCTGTGCACCCTCCATAAACTTTTCCTGAGCAATATTCCAACCTGTGGAAACAGACGGGAAGAAACCGTAACGAGAATCTTTCGGGAACTTGGAAGAACCGTCATAACGGCCGTTCACTTCCAATAAATATCTATCTTTATAACTATAGTTCACACGGAAAAATCCGCCACGTACTGCATATTCATTATATTTATCGGTAGCTTTCAACAGGCTGGAATCGCCCGAGCCTAATGAAGGCACTTCAACCACTGCCTGTCCGTATGAATATACTTCCATTGTTTCACGATAACTTGATTCCTGATTAAAACCGCCCATTACTTTAAATTTATGCTCTCCCAAACTAAAGTCATAGGTTGCATACAGGTTTATTGAATTATAATCGGTATATCTCTTTATCTTCCGCAGATAATCACTGGTCGGAGTCGTATTCTTGCCACCCTGAATGGTTGTATAGTCTACACTTCCGGTATACCAATGATAATCATATATATTTTTGTCGAACGTATATTCGAATGCTACCTGAAAACCTTTGAAAGGTTTCAAAATAGACTTCAAGAAAATACGTGGATTATCATATAATGTTTTTGCAGGGTTAGACCAACGAATCTGATTACTAGGAGTATTGAACGGTAGGCCGGCAGACCCTGCCGTTGATATGCCTTCAGGCATCGTTCCTTCAGGATGGTAGGATCCCAAGCGTGTTGAATATATTGCACCCAAAGCCGATGAAGGTTCCATATTCTTAGTGTGTGCATAACTAAATGTTGCCTCTTGGGTAAACCACTTAGTAATATCTGCAGATATAAATCCACTCACATTCATACGCTCATATTTATCTTTATTGGTGATAAGCACACCGTCGTGCGAAATATAGCCGCCCGACAAACGATAGCGCAATTTCTCGGTACCGCCTGTCATGGAAATATTATGAGTCTGCTGAAAGCTGGTTTCAAGCATGTTTTTCACCAAATCCTTTTCATTCAAATAATATACACCACCCTCTTCATCTTTATAAATACCATCGCCTACCGTCGGGATGGAAGAAGGATTGTTGCGGTATTGTTCCAGATAGCCCAACCATTTGCTCACACTCGGCGATCCCATTGTCCAAAACTGATCTCCGGCAGCATCCGAATATGCCTTCAAATACTCCGTCAGAGGAGCTTGCTCAGGCAAATTCATCGCTGATGCAAACGCAAAATTATTATTGTAGTTTAATTGGAAATTAGTTTGCCCTTGAGGACGTTTGGTGGTAACCAAAATAACACCGCCAGCAGCACGTGCGCCATAAATGGCACCCGAAGCTGCATCTTTCAATACAGTAATAGTCTCGATGTCTTCGGGATTAATCATGTCCAAATCCCCTTCCACATTATCTATCAAAATCAAAGGACTAATGGTATTGCCATAAGAGCCGTTGTCATTCTTGATACCTACAGAGTATGCTCCGCGAATCTGGAAAGACTTGCTCTTACCGGGAGCATTACCATTGCTGGAAACCAGCAAACCCGGAACAGTTCCTTGTAATGCATCTGCCGCTTTAGACAACGGACGATTACCTATCACTTCGTCCATCTTTACAGAAGCGACAGCACCGGTCAGGTTGGCTTTTTTCTGAGAACCATAACCCACCACTATTACTTCATCCAATGTCTCCGTGTCTTCATGAAGAACAATCTGAGCCGTTTTGGAATCACTGATTGTTACCACTTGCGGTTTATAACCGATATAAGTGATTTGTACTTTCACCGGTAATTGCGACACCTCCAAAGAGAATTTTCCGTCAAGGTCTGTAATACAACCATTCGTTGTGTTTGCCACCATCACAGAAGCTCCGATAATCGGTTCCTGAGCGGCATCTACAACGATTCCGGAAATGGTAGTCTGTTTGGCCTGTTGCGGTTTATAAACAGAAATACGTTCTCCTTCTACTTCATAACGTATATTCTTGCCGGCAAATAAAATCTCCAGCACTTCCTTGACACTTTTGTTCTTCACATCGATAGAAATCTTCTGGTTCGTATTGATATCATTGTTACGAACCAAAAAAGAATAACCCGTCTGTCTTTCAATTTCATTGAAGACTTGATTCAAGGATACAGAACGCTGCTGCATGGAAAATCTTGCCTCTTGAATAGGCAATGCAGCAAAAGCGACATTTCCCCATAAAAGGAATGAAGCTGCCCATGCCAGAGGGACCCAATGCCCCCTGCGAGTCTTGCAAAAAGTTTTTTTCATACTTAGAATTATTAGTTAACAAAAATATTTAAGGTGTACCTATAGGTACGGTTTTACATACTATCTATCAGCAATAACCACGGTTTTCCCCTTCCTTCTCCAGACAAATTTATTATCTACATCCAGATAAGAAAGAACCTCATCCAAAGTCAGGTCCGCATCTATACTACCGGAAAAATATTCCGTATTCACCTTTTGGGATTGGATTAGAATCTGAACATCATATTTTTTTCCGACAGTTTTCAAGATATGAAATAAGGTTTCGTTTACAAAGACAAGACGTCCTGTTGTCCACATCACTTGAGAACCGGCATCTACACCCCTTACAGACAAGATATTTTTTGCCTTGTCATACACAGCTTGTTCATTGGGCAAGAGGTAAAACTTATCAGTCTCATCCGAAGCCATGGACACCTTGACCCTTCCTTCCAAAAGACTGACTTTTATGTTGGGCTCGTCCAGGTAAGACGATACATTAAATTTGGTGCCAAGTACCTTGATATTCAAATCCGCCGCATGAACGATAAAGGGCTTTTCCGCATCTTTTGCCACTTCAAAGTACGCTTCCCCATTCAGATAAACCTCACGTTCAGCCTTATTCTGAAATGATGCATCATACTTTATGATTGTACCTCCGTTGAGGTAAACCAATGTGCTGTCCGGCAATATCAGTTTGGATTGCGCACCCTGAGGTATTTCTATTTGGCAGTAGGAAACAGGCGGGGCAACCACTTCTGCCGAATGATTGTTCAAATAAATGAAACTAATGCTAAAGCCAATCAGTAATGTGACCATTGCAGCAAAGCTACCAACTCTCATCCTTCTAAATAAAGTACGCTGTGGAGAGGAACGAAGACCTAACTTTTCACGCAAAGACTCAAGGTTCTGCTCCTTCCTCCGTTCAAACCAAGGCACAGAAGCAATGGCATAAGCACGTGACATTTCACGATACTTCTCCCGGCAGGAAGCATCTGTATGTAATAATTCGGTCATCCTCTGTATATCTTCAGGCGTTATATCACCTTTCAGATAATCCAGCATCAAGCCATCAAACTCATGTATTGAATTGCTCATTCTGTTGGTTTTGTATTACTAACTATTAATAATACACGCGCCATCTTAAAAGCATTTAATAAAATACGGACTTTTTTTTATTATCTATTTAAAAAAGAAAAAATAAGAGAATTCCGACCCGTGAACCCAACTTCTCCTTCAGCTTGTCCATCGCATTTTTAATATGTACGCGCACAGTGTTGACAGAGATTCCATTCTTTTCAGCAATCTCCTGCGGAGTAAGTTCAGAATAAAGATATTGTTCAAAAATAGTTTTGCACTTATCGGGAAGGGAAGTAATTACAGCTTGTACCTGACGCTCCAAGTCGGCCTGTTCCATTTCTTTTAAAGGACTACATTCACTCATGCAATATTCTTCCTGATATTCAAGTAACGTTTCACGATATTCATCCACCACGCGCTCACGGCTATGGAGTGAACGCAAATAATTCAAACATCCGTTTTGCACACTGCGCACTAAATAAGAATGAATAGGAAATAATAAATCACCACGTTTATACCACAATTTCATAAAGACTTCATTCACTATATCCTGAGCCTCCTGAGAATTGAAGATATAAGAATTAGCACAAGCACATAAATAAACGAAATAGTCATTATAAAGACGCTCGAAAGCCTTTACATCGCCTTTATTTATTCTGTCAATTACTGCTTGATTTATCATTTTCCGTTCTTCGTTTTCTATCACGAAGCACAAATATACAGCTTTTTTAATGACTTTTAATCATATACGGTGATTATTTTACGAAAAGAAGAAGTGTAATGAACAGCATTTGCAAGAAATTGGAAATTAATGAAAAGAAAGAAATTGGAAATCAAAAACAAAAGATTACATTTGCATATAAACCAAGGCTTAAACACCATGAAAGAAATCAAA
Source organism: Phocaeicola faecalis (assembly GCF_021730445.1). Lineage (GTDB taxonomy): Bacteria > Bacteroidota > Bacteroidia > Bacteroidales > Bacteroidaceae > Phocaeicola > Phocaeicola faecalis. The sequence continues at coordinate 40,135 of NZ_JADNRM010000004.1, forward strand.
CTGGAAATCAATATCGAAGCACGTAATTATGACGAATTAACGGAAGAAGACCGTAAATTGGTGGATGCAGCGTGCGAAGCAACACAAAGGAGTTATGCACCTTATTCGCATTTTTCGGTAGGAGCCGCCGCCCTGCTGGAAAACGGCGTTGTGGTAACGGGAACCAATCAGGAAAATGCGGCCTATCCTTCCGGATTATGTGCCGAACGCACTACTCTATTTTATGCCAATTCCCAATACCCCGACCAAGCGGTAAAAGTGCTTGCCATTGCCGCACGTACCGAACATGACTTCCTTGACACTCCTATTCCTCCTTGCGGTGCCTGCCGGCAAGTGTTACTGGAAACTGAAAAGCGGTTTGGACACCCAATGCGCATCTTACTTTACAGCAAATCAGACATTTATATCATGAAAGGGGTAAGTGCTTTGTTGCCTTTGTCCTTCGACGGAGATTATTTAACAACGGATTAGATACCTGTCCGCCAATATATTTTTTTGTATTAGCATTTTTCATAAAAGACATGCGTACGCATAAGCCTGTGCGGACGTATGGGCTCTGCTGTATGCTGTCCAACCGGACAGATACAAAAAAGTTTTTTATCCGCCGTAAAGAGAATGAATAATCCTTTCATCATTCTCGAAAAAAAGAAAGATTCTTTCCGAGTGTCGACTCTTTTTTGTATGTTTGCGAGAACAAAACCAAAATGAATTCAATAATCTAAAAAGAAAACCATGAAAGTCAAGAAAATAACTACATCTGTTAATGATGCACAAGCTGTGCCCCAAGTGCTGGACAATGAAGGCGTATCATTTCAAAAGATAGATACTGTAAATTGGAAAGAATATCCTTATCACCCTGAAGCTGCTTTTCGCATTGCGCATACGGCTGATTCCATTTTAATACATTATAAAGTGACCGAAGGCAGTGTTCGTGCCAAATATGGCGAAGATAACGGAGCGGTCTGGACTGATTCATGCATGGAGTTTTTTTCTATTCCTGCAGACGATGGTGTGTATTACAATATGGAGTGTAGCTGTATCGGCACATTTCTGGTTGGGGCAGGAGCTGGGCGGAATAATCGGGAACATGCACCGCGTGAAGTGATGGAAAAAGTGTCCCGTTGGTCGAGCTTGGGCCGTACACCTTTTGAAGAACGGATAGGGGAATGTACGTGGGAAGTGGCTTTGGTCATTCCTTATGCCGTATTCTTTAAGCACCGGATTACTTCATTGGACGGGCATACGGTGAAGGCTAACTTTTACAAATGCGGTGATGAATTGCAAACTCCACATTTCTTGTCGTGGAACCCCATTAATATAGAAAAACCGGATTTCCACAGACCCGATTTCTTTGGTTCCTTGGAATTTGAGTAAAAACGTGAATTATTTGAAAAAGAATACATACTGCCGGATAAAATCAGTATGTTTGCGAGTAACAATTTAAAATGAGAAAATTATGACAGCAATTATCGTGATTGTAGTAGTCGTTATCTTGGTGGCCTGGTTGGTTTCCATGTATAATTCATTGGTTAAAATGCGTAATAACCGCGAGAATGCGTTTGCAGACATCGATGTTCAGCTAAAGCAGCGCCATGACTTGGTCCCTCAGTTGGTGGAAACTGTAAAAGGATATGCGGCTCACGAAAAAGATACGTTGGAACGGGTTATCAATGCTCGCAACGGGGCTATCGGTGCCAAAACCATTGATGAGAAAATTGTAGCAGAGAATGCCTTGTCTTCTGCTTTGAGTGGATTGAAAATAACATTGGAAGCCTATCCGGACCTGAAAGCAAACCAAAACTTTCTTCAGTTGCAGGAAGAAATAGCCGATTTGGAAAATAAGCTTTCTTCCGTGCGCCGTTATTTTAATTCTGCTACAAAAGAATATAATAATGCAGTAGAGACATTCCCTTCCAATATTTTGGCAGGTATGTTCGGTTTCCGTAAAGAAGTGATGTTTGACTTGGGAGAGCAACGCGCTACTTTGGAGGAAGCTCCTAAAATTAAATTTTAAGGACGATGCAATATGTTGGCATACACACACAGCAGAGCAGGAATAACCTTCGTTCGCTGCTTCTGCTCTGTTTGTTTCCCTGCCTGGTAGTGGGGCTTTTGTTTGTGTTTTGTTATTTGCTGGTTTATTTGACACAAGGTGATGCCCCCCATTATTATCAGGTGAGTGTCACCGACCGGTCAATGGCTTTATTTATAGAAATGGCTCCTTATGTATTGGGAGGCGTATTCATTTGGTTTCTGATAGCCTACTTTGCCAATACTTCCATCATCAATGCTGCTACGGGCGCCCGTCCTTTGGAGCGGAAAGAAAATAAACGTGTTTATAATCTGGTGGAAAATCTTTGTATGAGTCAGGGGATGCCGATGCCTAAAATCAACATTATAAATGATGATTCACTGAATGCCTATGCCAGTGGTATAAATAAGAAAAGCTACACCGTAACATTGTCTAAAGGCATCATTGAGAAACTGAATGATGAAGAACTGGAAGCTGTTATCGCCCATGAATTGTCCCATATCCGTAATCATGATGTACGTTTGCTTATCATCTCCATCGTGTTTGTGGGAATTTTCTCGATGTTGGCACAGATAGCATTGCGCTCCGCTTATTATTCTTCTTTTACACGTAAACGTGATGACAAAGGAGGGGCGGCCTTGATTATTCTGTTGACTATGTTGGTTGCGGCTGTCGGATATTTCTTTGCCATATTGATGCGTTTTGCCATTTCGCGCAAACGCGAGTATTTGGCAGATGCAGGTTCGGCGGAGATGACGAAGAATCCTTTGGCTTTGGCAAGTGCTTTGCGTAAGATATCGGCCGATCCTGATATAGAAGCGGTGAAGCGTGAAGATGTGGCCCAGCTCTTTATTCAGCATCCGGGAAAGCAGGCGGAGAGTGCATTGAGTGGGCTGAGCGGACTGTTTGCGACACATCCTCCTATCGAAAAACGAATACAAATATTGGAACAATTCTAGAAGATGAAAACGACGCTTGGATATATTATTCTTATGGTGCTGTGCGGATGCTGTTTCTTTACGGCACAGGCTCAGACGCGTAACCGCCAATACGAAGAATACATTCATAAGTATAAGGATATAGCTATTGAGGAAATGAAGCGTTATCGCATCCCTGCCAGTATCACACTGGCACAGGGGCTGTTGGAATCGGGGGCCGGAAAAAGTACTTTATCCCGTAAGTCGAACAATCATTTTGGCATTAAGTGCGGGGGAGACTGGACGGGACGTACGGTGCGTTATGATGATGATGCCCGTAATGAATGTTTCCGTGCTTACAAGCATCCGCGTGAGTCATACGAAGACCATTCCAAATTTTTGAAAGGGCGTTCGCGTTATGCTTCTTTGTTTAAGTTGAAGATAACGGATTATAAAGGTTGGGCGCATGGACTGAAAAAAGCCGGATATGCAACAGATCCCCGCTATGCCTATCGTTTGATTGACATTATCGAATTGTATGATTTGCATAAATTCGATACTCGTGACGGTATCAAGTGGATGAAAGAATTTCCAAACCCACACCAGCCTTATTTGGCAAATGATTTGCTATATATTGTGGTGCGTAGCGGGGATACTTTTAAAAGCCTGTCGAAAGAGTTTGGTATCAGCCAGCGTAAACTTAGAAAGTATAATGACTTGTATAAAGGATATGTATTGAAACCGGGAGATATTATCTATTTGGATAAGAAACACCGTCGTGCCGACAAAGAGCATATTGTCCATGTGGTACGTCGTGGAGACTCCATGTATTCCATCGCACAGAAATATGGAATCCGTCTGAAGAATCTATATAAAATGAATAAAATGAAGCCTGAGGATGCAGCACCGAAGGTGGGGGAAATATTGCGTCTGCGATGAAACGGAACCGGGAGGATGTCCGTTTGCAGAAGTTTAAAAACGTACAGGGTGTTCGATATCGGACACCCTTTCTTTTTTGTTTGGTGTTGATAATCAAACTATTGTTCCTTTGGCATGAATGTTGCTTCATATTTGATACGGAAAAAAATAATAAAACAACAATAGAATTATGGACAGAGAAATTCCAAAAGAGGTACGTGATAAAGAGCGTAAGAAAATGTTGGTTAAATATGGTGCGATAGGCATTGCCGGCGTTGTATGCATAGCTTTGCTGATTTCTTTTATGCGGAGCAGTGTGAACCGGAAGGATCTGGTATTCTCGGAAGTGGATAGCGGGATAATAGAAGTAAGTGTGAGTGCTTCCGGTAAGGTGGTTCCGGCTTTTGAGGAAATTATCAATTCGCCTATCAATACCCGTATTGTAGAAATCTACCGGAAGGGGGGGGATAGTGTGGATGTGGGAACACCGATTCTTAAGCTGGATCTTCAGAGTACGGAGACGGAATATAAGAAATTGCTGGATGAGGAGCAGATGAAGCGTTATCAGTTGGAGCAGTTGAAGGTGAACAACAATACTTATCTGAGTGATTTGGCAATGCAGGTGAAGATTTCTGCCATGAAATTGAACCGTATGGAAGTGGAACTTCGTAATGAAAGATATTTGGATAGTCTGGGGTCGGGAACTACGGATAAAGTGCGTCAGGCTGAATTGAACTTTAATACGGGAAAGTTGGAGCTGGAACAGCTCCGCCAGCAGTATGCGAATGAAAAAGAAGTTAAGGCAGCCGACCTCAAAGTGAAGGAATTGGAATTTAATATCTTTACAAAGAGTCTGGCCGAAATGAAGCGGACATTGGATGACGCCCAAATTCGTTCGCCGCGCAAAGCCATTCTTACTTATATTAATAATCAGGTCGGTGCACAGGTCCCGCAAGGCACACAGGTGGCTGTCATCTCAGATTTGAGCCATTTTAAGGTGGAAGGTGAAATAGCCGATACGTATGGCGACCGTGTAGCGGCAGGAGGACGAGCCATTGTTAAAATCGGTAATGAAAAACTCGAAGGCACCGTGAGCAGTGTCACACCGCTGTCAAAGAATGGTGTAATTTCGTTTACCGTTCAGTTGGTGGAAGACAATAACAAGCGTCTCCGTTCAGGACTGAAAACAGATGTATATGTAATGAATGCCGTGAAAGAGGATGTGATGAGAATAGCAAATGCTTCTTATTATGTAGGCCGTGGCGAATATGAATTGTTCGTGCAGGACAGTGATAATGAGATTATAAAGCGTAAGGTACAGCTTGGCGACAGCAACTTTGAATATGTGGAGGTGGTGAGCGGACTGCAACCCGGTGATAAAGTGGTGGTCAGCGATATGAGCAACTATAAGAACAAGAACAAGTTGAAAGTCAAGTAGGGACAGTTACAACATAAACGAAGAAATAAAACTCTCTCTTTAATAATAAGTATTTCATAGGGGGATTGACGGAGAACCCGGGTCTTTTGCCGGGTTCTTGGTTTTAATCAACCTTCAATCTATATTCGTTCTCGATATGATTATACTTTATGTAAAACAGGCGTGGGAAATGGTGAAACAAAACAAATTGTTCACCTCCATTTATGTAGCTGGCACAGCCCTTGCCATTGCCACTACCATGATTATGGCTGTTTATATACCGGCACGTAATATCAGCCGCATCAGACCGGTAGATGCGCTTCGCGATGAATAAAATAAACATTTTAATCTATCTAAGAAATGATAAAACAATATTTAAGACAAGCATGGACACTGATAAAGCAAAACAAGCTTTTTACTTCTATCTATGTGGTGGGTACAGGGCTTTCCATTGCCTTGACCATGACTATATTCATTATCTTTTATGTGAAGTTTGCTCCGATTTATCCGGAGTACAACCGTGATAGGATATTGACAATTAAGGCAATGAAATGTTATCCTAGGACAAATAAGGAAAGTTGGAATTGTAATAGCGGTGCTTCCTACTATCTGGTGGATAAGATGCTGAAAGATTTACCTCATTTGGAAGCTATCGGTGCCGGTACACAGGATTTTATGGGTAATAATACGATAGCTTTGCCTGATAAGAAAGAGGTAATGACGGTAAATCCATACTATGCTGATTCCGGGTTCTGGTCTGTGTTCTCTTTTCGCTTTTTGACCGGGAAACCTTTTACTCAGGCTGATGTAGATGCCAGTTTGCCTGTAGCTGTTTTGTCGGAAAGCCTTGCTAAACGCATTTTTGCTTCGACAGATGTAGTAGGGAAATATTTCACCCTCAATGGTAAGGAGTTTCGTGTGTGTGGAGTTGTGCAAGATGTGTCGAATGCCACTCCTGATACGGCAGGTGACTTATGGATACCTTTGTTTTTACAATCATGGGTGTCCCGAACGTCTGAGGGTGAGAAACTGATAGGTAATGCCCATATTTATATGCTTGCTCCGACATCGGCTGATAAAGAAGCTTTGCGTGCCGAAGTACAGGATGTTTTTCGTAAATACAATCTTCAGACTTCCGAATATGAAAATGATTTGATGGAGCAGCCTGATGATTTTTGGAAAAGCACGTTCCGAAAGAATTCTTGTGGTGCACCCGATATAAAAGGGGAGGTGATGGGAATAGTATATATATTGTTGGCCCTGCTTTTCATTCCCGCCATGAATTTGAGCGGCATGATTTCATCGCGTATGGATCATCGTTTGTGTGAGTTGGGTGTACGCCGGGCGTATGGAGCCACCAATAAAATATTGTTGGGACAGGTGTTGTGGGAAAATCTGCTGTTGACTTGCCTGGGCGGGTTGGTCGGTATCTTCATATCCTACTTGATTGTACTGAGCGCAAGTGACTGGATACTTACCTTGTTTGATAATTATGTCGATGATCCGACAAAGACTCCGTTCCTCACCTTCGAGATGTTGTTCAATCCGGCAGTGTTTGGCTTTGCTTTCGGGCTTTGTGTGCTGCTTAACCTTATTTCGGCATTTGTACCTGCCGTATGGTCTTTGCGCCGCACTATCATTCAGTCACTTAATTCAAAACGCTAAAATGGAGATACGATTATGATAAAGAAAATTATATGTCAGTTGTGGAACCAGCGAAGAATGAATGGCTGGATATTTATAGAACTGGTTATTGTCAGCGTTTTCCTTTGGACGGTGGTCGACCCTATTTATGTGCTGACCGCTACCGGGCTTATTGATCCGGGGTATGATGCGCATGAAAAATATGTAGTAAAGATAGATGCTTATGATGCTTCCAATACGAACTATCAGCAGGAAATGGCTACAGATTCTCTCAACAAAGAGGCTTATAGTCGCATTATCCGTGTGGTGCGTGAGCTTCCTGAGGTGAAAGATTTCTCTGTCGCTTCCACTGCCAGTTTCCCCAATTGTGGTTCGTGGAACGGAGCACAGATATTTAGTGACACGGCAAACATTGAAAATGATAAATACGTGCATACGCAGTATTATGAAATGTATATGCAGGACGGCAGTAATATGTTTCGCACTTACGGCATGAAAGATGCTTTTACGGGAGAGGAGATACATATACCGGCAGATGTGGCAACGCGTCATAAAGTGTTTGTATCGGAGTCTTTGGCACGGGCTCTTTATGGAAAAACGGATGCGGTGGGGCAGAAGATATATTTTAGGAATAAGAATAGTTTTGAGATTGCCGGTGTGTTTAAAGATTATAAGCACCGCAAGTATGAGCAGCCTTACCCTTTGTTGGTATGGGCGTATAGTGAGATAGAAGGTAACACTTATATGCATTGGAGATATAGCATCACTTTTTCGCTGAAAGAGGGAGTAGATGCCGATGTATTTGAGCAACGTTTCAATAAAGAAGTGATGCTCCAACTTAAAGCGGGTAACTTTTATTGTGCCGGGCTTCAGTCTTTCGAGGAGGTCAGTTATCTGTATGCACAACGAAGTGGTGTCATCAATCAGCTTCGCCTGAAATATTCGTTAGCCGGATTTGCGCTACTCTGTATTTTCTTGGGGATGGTAGGTACTTTCTGGATTCGCTGCAATGCACGCCGTCAGGAGATAGGTATCATGCGTAGCATGGGAGCATCAGAAAATTCAGTCCGTAATCAGTTCCTGACGGAAGCTTTTTTATTGGTTACGGTTGCTTTTGTGGCGGCTCTTCCGGCGGTTGTCCATCTGGTGCACGAAATAGGGTTTGCCACTTTCTCTTCGGGAGGCGGAATGGCAGGATATAATATGAGTTTATGGCAAAACCAACCTGTAGCCCATTTTTGCATCGTTACACTGATAACTTATATCATATTGCTCGTCATCGCCTTGATAGGTACCTATATACCGGTGAAGCGCGCTTCACATATATTGCCTGCCGATGCTTTGCGTGACGAATAGTTCCCGATACTCACGAAATCGGGCAGAGTGTTCGTTTTCGGACACTTTAGACTGGATTCAAGCTGTTGAAAATAAGATGTTTATCTGTTTGGCATAGCTTTTGAACATTAAAAGATAATGGATTAGATAAAGATAATAATAACAATTAAAAATAAAAACGATTATGGCAATGATTAAATTAACCGGTATCAACAAGATTTACCGTACAAATGAAATTGAGACCTTGGCACTTGAGAATGTAAATCTGGACGTGGAAAAAGGTGAGTTTGTAAGTATCATGGGGCCCTCAGGATGTGGAAAATCTACCCTTCTGAATATCATGGGCCTGCTGGATGCGCCCAGTAGCGGTAAGATTGAGATAAACGGTACGTCGGTGGAAAACATGAAAGACAAAGAACTGGCGGCTTTCCGTAACAAGACGCTTGGTTTTGTTTTCCAGTCTTTCCATCTGATTAACTCATTGAATGTGATTGACAACGTGGAACTTCCTTTGCTCTATAGAAAAATGCCGGCCAAAGAACGTACACGTTTGGCAAAGGAAGTGTTGGAGCGTGTAGGGCTGAGCCATCGTATGCGCCACATGCCCACTCAGTTGTCCGGTGGTCAATGCCAGCGTGTAGCCATTGCGCGTGCCATTGTCGGTAATCCTGAAATAATCCTTGCCGATGAGCCCACCGGTAACTTGGATTCAAAGATGGGTGCGGAAGTGATGGAACTATTGCATAAACTGAATAAAGAAGACGGACGCACCATTGTAATGGTAACTCACAATGAAGAACAAGCCAAACAGACTTCACGCACGATTCGCTTCTTTGACGGACGTCAGGTGATGTAAAATCGTGCATTTCTCACTCGTAGATGCGGGCTTTCCACCTGCTTCCACGATGAAAATGCGCTATGCCGAGGTATAAAAAAGTGTATAAGAGCAATGATAAAGCAATTAATAAGACAGACCATAGAGTTATTGCGCCATAACGTGTTACTGAGTGTCATCAGCATATTGGGTACAGCCTTTGCCATTTGCCTGATAATGGTCATGGTGATAGCTTGGCAGGTAAAATACCGTGGTGCCTCTCCCGAAACGAATCTGGAGCGTACTATGTTTATCAAATCCTTCACCATCGGGCTCACCTCACAGAATGGATGGTATACTTCGTGGTATTGCACACCGGCACTGATGAAAGACTTGGTGCTTCCGTCTCCTTATATAGAAACGGCTACATCGGCTACGGCAGTTTCGGTCGCTGTGCTTGCCACGCCCGATGAATCTGCGCGTGCCAGTGTGGACTTTCGTTATACGGATGCCATGTTTTGGAAAGTGTATGAATTTGACTTTATAGACGGACGTCCCTTTGCAGATACAGACCTGCAGGATGACGGCAGTGAGGCCATTGTCATATCTGCCGGCGTAGCACGGCGCCTGTTTGGTACGGAGCATGTTGCCGGTCGTTCGGTTTTGATGAACCGTCATTTCAAACGTATAGTGGGGGTGGTGCGTAATCCTTCGTTGACGGCTATCCATGCTTATGCACAACTATGGTGTATGTATCCGGCAAATTTGTTACAGACTCCTAAAGAGGCGGGTGAATATGCAGGCGACTTCGAAATAAGTATTCTTGCCCGCAATGCGAAAGATTTTCAATCGATTTATGATGATATTCATAACCGGAAAGCACAAATGAATACTTCTCTTGCCGATTATGAATTGAATATATACAATCAGCCTGACGATTCGATGACGGCACGCAACCGTATATTCCCTGATCCTGACATGAAAGGAATGTATTGGCAATATGGCATTGTCCTGTTTATTATTTTGTTGGTTCCGGCATTGAATCTTTGCGGTTTGTCGGGCAGCCGTATGCAGCAACGGATGAGTGAGTTGGGAGTGAGAAAGGCGTATGGAAGCACTCGTATGATGTTGGTGCGGCGCATACTGGATGAAAACCTGATATTGACGATATTGGGTGGAATTGTAGGATTTGCTTTCAGTTATGGGGCGGTGTATCTGTTGCGGGGGTGGATATTCTCTACCTTCTGGACGGTATATTCTCATGGGGAAATGACACTTCCGGTTTCTTCTTTGTTCAGCCCGGCCGTTTTTGCTTATGCTTTGCTGTTCTGTTTGCTGATGAACCTGCTCAGTGCCGGTATCCCGGCATGGTATGCTTCCCGAAAACCCATTGTTGTTTCTTTAAACGATAATTAGCTTTATGAGATTTATTTATCACAATTTGAAGATGTTGATGAACCGGGCACGTAACAATGGTTGGGTGTTGGGCGAGCTTTTTGTGGTGTTCATAGTCCTGTGGTTTTTGTGTGATTCCATTGGGTGTTTCACTTATACGTTTACTCGTCCGCTTGGGTTCGATTATAGCCATGTGTATGAGTTGCAATTGGATGCCGGAGGTGAGGAACGTGATACCACGCACTCTTATATAGAGAAAGTATTGATGGTTCGTGACCGTCTTCGCCGGATGGACAGAGTGGTGGAAGCGGTAGGTTTGCACTATAGTTCCGATCCGATGGGAGCTTCCAATCGTTGGAGTGCTTTTTTCTGTAATGATTCGACTTCGGTGTCTGTACGTTACGCCATGATGGACAATGATATGATGAAGGTCTTCCGTTTCCGTCCGGAGCCCGGGCAACCTGACTTTGCTTCGATGCCTGTGTCGGATTCTTATGGTATGGTTACCCGTATGCTGATTCATTGGATGCAGCAGCGTAATCCGGCCTTTACCAGAGATTCCATTCTCCGTACCGGCAAAGACGACGAGCGCGGCATACGCATCTATTCCGTGTTGGATGATTTCCGTCCGGGACGATTTGAAAAATCACAAGGTTGGTTTATCAAACGTATTGATGACAATCTCATTACTACGATAAATATGCCGCTTACGGTGACGATACGTGTGCTTCCCGAAGCGGACAGAAGTGACTTCCCGGCTTATTTTTTGAAAGAGATAGCTCCTGCCATTGAGGTGGATAATGTAATGGTGATGAATCTGGTGCCCTATGAAAAGATTGTGGACAGCCATGAATCTGATGGCAGCCGTGACCGTTTGCAGACCCATTCTTTTGTGGCGCTCTTCCTGTTGGTGAATGTTTTTATGGGCATTGTCGGTACGTTTTGGTATCGCACTCGCCGGCGCCGTAGTGAAATAGCTTTACGCATGAGTATGGGAAGCTGTCGCAGACAAGTGAGGCGGTTGCTGCTGGGCGAAGGGCTTATCTTGTTGACGGTTGTTGCAATTCCTGCTACTATTGTATGCCTGAATGTGGCATTGGTGGAACCTTCTGTCGGCAATAGTCCGTTGATAGCCGTATGGCCGGTAGAATGGAGTACATTCCGGTTTGTGGCAGGCATTAGCGTTACCTGGTTATTGATGGCGCTAATGATTGTTTTCGGCATTTGGATGCCTGCTACACAAGCTATGAAGATTCAGCCTGCCGAAGCGTTGCATGAGGAATAAGAATATATATAGATACAATGATGAAATAAATTTTAGTGTAAATGAAGAAGATAATACAACAAGCCTTTTTTCAGTTGCGTAATCAGCCCTTGCTCAGTGTGATAACCATTTTGGGTACCGCACTTGCCATCGCCTTGATTATGGTGATACTGATAGTATATCAGGCAAAGACGGCAGATTATGCCCCTGAAGTGAACCGTTCCCGTTCGCTTTACGTCAAGTGGGAACGTACTGTCTATGATAAAAAAGACCCCAACAGTGCGGGGCACTCTCGTCCTTCATTGTGGCTGGTAAAGGAGATATTCTATCCCTTGACTACTCCGGAAGCGGTTACCGCCACTTACGAGGGAGGAGAGGTTCTTGTGGGTACCATCGGTTCCGATGAAGAAATGAATACTCCGCTTATGTTGACCGATGCCGCTTTCTGGAAAGTATATCAATTTCGTTTCTTGGCGGGCAAGCCTTTTACTGAAGCCGATTTCCAATCGGGATTGAAGCAGGCAGTCATTGCCAAGAGTGTGGCACGCCGGCTTTTCGGAGGGGTGGAGAATGCCATAGGAAAAGATATTCTGGTTAACTTTGCCACCTATACAGTATGTGGTGTGGTGGATGACGTGAATCGTTTTTGTGAGTTTACCTGGAGCGAAGTATATGCGCCCTACACCTCTAATGCTGTGGCTAACGAGGCGGAGGCGGGGCAGACCAGCGGCAATAATGTCATTACCATCCTTGCCCGTTCCACCGACGACTTTGATGCTATCCGCAATGAAGTGGCTCGTAGCGTGGCGCAGATAAACACGACCTTGGGTGATATGGAATTGCAATTGATGGGGCAGCCCGATAATTTCCGTATGCAGCTCAATCGTAAGTTTGCCAATCAATACGAGAACCTGAATGCCAATTTCTGGAAGTATGGTATTATGATACTGATTATTCTTTTGGTTCCTGCCATCAATTTGAGTGGGCTGACCAATACCCGTATGCGCCGCCGTTTGGAAGAACTGGGCATCCGCAAGGCTTTTGGTGCGACTCGCAATGAACTGGTATGGCAAGTATTGAACGAAAATCTGGTACTGACCGTTATGGGCGGACTGTTAGGATTGGCATTATCCTATCTGTTCTTGTGGCTGATGAGTGACTGGTTGCTACAGACGGTATGGGGAGCCACCGCTACGATGAACGTTTCCATGATAAGCCCCCTGATATTTCTTGTTGCATTTGGCTTTTGCCTGATACTCAATATGTTTTCGGCCTATGTGCCTGCATGGAGAGTGGCGCATACTCCAATTGTAGATTCGTTGAACGAAAAACTCTGAAACCATGCTGATACATATATTAAAGATTATAAAGAACAACCTTCGCGCCAATTTGCTTTTGGTGGCTGGAATATTTGTGATTGCCACTTCTTTGTGGTATGCCGTAGACTATGTATATGCTGTGGCGGTCAACGGACAGAAATCTCTCGGCTTTGAATGGGAGAATGTTTATTATATACAAGTGGGTGTGTTGCCTCAAGAAAGTTTGGAACGTGATACGGCCAGCCGTTCTCCCGAGACGATGACCGGTGAATATCTGGAATTCTGCAGTCGCTTGCGGCGCCATCCTGCAGTGAAGGATTTGTGCTATACCCGTATGCATTTCCATTATGTGTGGAAGAATGGGACTCAGACTGTCTTTCGTGATACTTTGCAGGCAAGTGCTTATACGCGCATGGTCAGTCCCGGTTATTTCGCCGTGTTCGGGGTGAAGGGGGCAGACGGATGCTCTCCCGAAGAACTTTCGAAACGTGCCCGCCCCGAAGAAATGGTGATGACGGACAATCTTGCACGTTACCTGATAAGTGGAAAAGGAAGAAAGGAATATACGCCCCGCAAAGGTGTGGAAATGGTAGGCAAGCTCGTGAGCTTCAATAAGGATGGAAGCGATTCTGTCCGGGTATCTGCTGTTTGCGAAAATCAGAAATACAACGAATATACTTCGCAACAAGCGGCATTTTATTATGTCCGTAATGATGGATTTAAATGTACGTATGCCAGTATTCCTTATCAGGACTTGTTCATTCGCGTAAAGGCGGATGCCGACCGCCCCGGCTTTGTAGAGTCTTTCCGCAAGGAGATGAAGAAGCAGCTTCGGGTGGGCAATCTCTATTTGGCGGATATGCGTCCGATGAGCCAGTTCCGCAATGAACAATTGTCGGATTACCGCAGCGAACTTTATACTTATCTGGCTATTGCCGGTTTCTTCTTGATTAATGCATTCTTGGCGGTACTTGGCACTTTCTGGTTCCGTACCCAACACCGTCGGGAGGAACTTGCCATCCGACTCACTTCGGGAGCTACGCCTCGTAGTCTTATGGGGCTATTGATGGGAGAGGGCATCTTGTTGGTTACCTTTGCTTATATTCCGGCATTGTTCGTTGCCTATAATCTGGGTGTTTCCGATTTGGTAAACACGTGGCCGGTGGAATGGAGTATCGGGCGTTTTGTTATCGGAGGAATACTCACTTATCTGCTTTTGTTGTTGGTAGTGGTGTTCAGTATTTGGTTCCCGGCTCGTCAGGCTATGCAGATTCAGCCGGCCGAGGCGTTGCATGGGGAATAAGTATAAAAAACAACAGGATTGATGAAACAGTTATTAACACAAGCATTGCATTTGATGCGGCAAAATCCGTTTCACACGGTTATCAGCATTATGGGAACGGCTGTGACCATTGCTTTTATTATGGCAGTGGTGATGATTTATGATTTCCGGACAGCAGACATCTCGCCTGAAAACTCTCGTAGCTGTATGGTTTATACAGGAAGAGGGATGACCTATCGCAAAGCGGACCATACCAATATAAGCTCAGGGATGGGGCGCAAGGCATTTGAGGTGCTGTTTGACAGCCTGCCCGGAGTAAAAGAGGTGACCTGGTATCGGGGTGTGTCAAAGACACCTTGCAGCATGGCTGCTTCCAATGAAACCTTTCATTGTTTTGTGCGACCGGTAGCCTCCAATTGGTTTAAATTCTTTGATTATGAATTTGTATCCGGCCGGGCATTTACGAAAGAAGAATACGATGCACGCCGTAGGGTAAGTGTGATTACCGAGCGGATGGCATTGCAATTGTTTGGGACAGTGGATGTGATTGGCCGAGAGTTCTTGTGTAATTTCGTTTCTGCTAAAGTGGTGGGTGTAATCAGAAATGTGAGTGCTATTTTTCAGACTGCTTATGCGGATATTTTTATCCCCTTTTCATTAGAGGACGAAGAGTTATATTCTTCGTGGACAGGTGGCTTGGGAGGGATTCGTTTAGGCTTGCTGAAATTGGAGCCAGGCATCACTCCCGATGATATCCGTGTAGAAGTGCAACGCAGGCAAGACCGTTTGAATAGTGCTGCCTTCGAGTATGCTTTTGAGATGAAAGAACTCTATACGCATACAGAATATACTTTCTTTCGTGGAAAGGATATCAGTGCATCGTTGGTTTACGGTCTGTTGATAATAATATTGCTCATTGTTCCTGCCATTAACATTTCGGGCATGATGCATGCACAGATGCAGGAGCGTGTCACTGAATTTGCCGTTCGTAAGGCGTATGGTGCATCGCGTGTTTCTATAATGGGACGTTTGTTTGCCGAAAATATGTTGACAGCTATTGTGGGTGGTATTTTGGGGTATGTACTTTCTTGTTGTATGGTGTGGATAGGGCGTGTATGGTTATTCGGAAGCGGTGATGTGGAATTGTCAGGCATCAGTCTGGAGGGCGGCTTGCTGCTTCGTCCCAATTTGTTTGCATTGGTATTCGGTATATGTGTTTTGTTTAATATGCTGTCGGTATTGTTGCCTGCCTGGATTACTACCCGGCGGAATATAGCAGTGGCTATCAAAGGAGAATAGGAAGGAGGAAATATGATAAAAAGTTTATTTAGACAGATATGGAATCAGCGTTACTCCAATGCTTGGGTATGGATGGAATTGATGGTGGTACTTGTGTTGTTGTGGTATGGAGTGGATTTGGTCTATAATTACGAGGCGGCAGCTATTCAGCCCAAAGGATATGATACTGAAAACGTATTCGATGTTGAGTTGGGCATAAAATCTGAATTACAAAATGATTCTGTGCTGATGAGTCGCTCATCGGCATATTTGGAACAGATTTACAAGTTGATTCAGGAATATAGGGGAGTGGAGGAAGCGTGCTTTTATTATGGTACAATTCCTTATTCCAAACATACCATGCATGAAGGTTACGCCCCCCATTCGGATTCCACTCATTTGGTAAATTGTTATATTCGATATGTTAGCCCGACTTATTTTAAAGTTTTTCGTTTGAAACCATCGGCCGGTACTTTTGAGGAAACTCGTTGGCGTGAAGGCGAATACCCGATACCTGTAATGATGAGTGTTACGCTAAGCGACTCATTGTTTGGCGATAGGGGCTGCATTGGAGCGACTTGTTTTAATCCTTATTTTCTCCAAAGTCAATATCCTGTAACCAATTATAAAGTAATGACTGTGTTGCCGGCTCATAAGACAGATGATTATGAGAGATACAAGCCTTTTATTTACTTGCCTAGTTCTACTTTAACTTCTTGGCATCATATAGCAGTACGTGTTTCATCCGATGCCACAGTTGGTTTTAAAGAACGTTTTATGAAGGAAATGCAGGTGAAGCTGGCCATTGGGCCTTATTATTTGTATGACATGAACTCGTATGCGGATATGAAAGAGGCTTTTGATATTGAGGAAGGAACAGTGAACTATTTGAATACTGCTTATGCTGTTATTGTATTCTTTATATTCAATGTCTTTTTGGGAATGTTGGGTACATTTTGGTTTCGCACAAGGAAACGTGCAGGGGAGATTGCTTTACGTATGGCAATGGGAAGCAGCAGAATAGGCGTATTTATATATTATTCGCTGGAAGGAATTCTACTTTTGTTATCAGCGGCGGTTCCGGCTGTGGTTATCTGCATTCATATGCAGTTGGCTGATTTAAATGTACATACATTGATGGATGCCACTTCAGGGCGGTTTGTTTTCTGTTTCTTGGTGGCCTTACTGTTATTAGTGGTTATTATCTTATTAGGTATTTGGTTCCCGGCTCGTCAGGCTATGCAGATTCAGCCGGCCGAGGCGTTGCATGGGGAATAAGAGTATGAAAGGAAAGTTGATAAAAGTTGCTTTCACGCATTGCACCCATTGAATCCCTTTGTTTATCGGTGTTTGATGTGAAAGGAAGCGGTGAAGGTTGCTTTCACACGGGAATCCCCATGAATAGGAGGTTTGAGCACCGTTATGTGTGAAAGGAGATTTCATCAGTTCTCTTTTCCTAAAAAGACCTTGTTCTTTTCGAAAAGCTTCAAGGTCTTTTTTGAAAGCTTCAAGGTCTTTTTTTAAAAGGCCTAGGTCTTTTTTCTAAAAGACAAACACAATGATGTACTGATGGTATATTATTAATCATTTTATATAAATATGTAATGAAAAGAAAACTATTTTTTATTTGTCTCCTATCTGTAGTGTGTATCGTAGGTATGGCTCAAGATATTACTAGATTTTATTTTGCCGGCTATAGGGTTGTGGTTATACCATCTGAAGAATTCCGTATCGATATCAAACACCCGGAATTGGGAGAAAAGAAGATAAAGGGAAATACATTGAGTCTGAAGTTGATAGATGCGGAAGGAAAAATGCCCAAGGATACTGTCATCGTGTATACCAATGCTATTCGAGAGATAAGGATGGACTATTCGGTGTTGGCCATGGAGAAGGCATTCACGGTTGATTCACTGAATATAACTTTGGGTTCTTCGCATGGAGCAATTGCAGTCGATGCCAATTTTTTAAATATCAGCTTGAATGCCGCAAGTAATTTGGTTGTAGCGGGAAAATGCAAGAAATTAAGAACCCGGACTAATGGTAAAGGTAATGCGCTTAACTTGGATTCCTTTCTTGTCGAATCAAGAGAGTAGTGTTAAGAGGCAATGACAAAGATAAATAATCAGCTGTTCGTATATGAATAGAGTGTTCGATTTCGGACACTCTATTTTTATATTAACTCCTTATTATTCAATGATATAAACTTTTGGCATGCCATTTGTCTGTTCTCTTGCAAAAAAGAATCATAAGACAATGAAGAAAAAAGTAATATCTCTGTTTATGTCCATCGGCCTTTCAATGACCGTCGGAGCGCAGACACAGACTGAAGAACATCAACGTCCCATTACGCTTGACGAGGCAATTGTGATAGCCCGCACTCAGAGTGTGGATGCAGCCGTGGCATTGAATGAATTGAAAACCGCTTATTGGGAATATCGTACTTTTCGTGCCAATCTGTTGCCGGAAATGAATCTGAAGGCTACACTGCCCAGCTATAACAAAAAATATAATTCATATCAGCAGGAGGACGGTACTTATACCTATGTCCGTAATAATAACTTGCAGATGAGTGGCGAATTGTCCATTGACCAAAATATTTGGTTCACAGGCGGTACGCTTTCGTTGAACTCTTCTCTTGATTTCCTGAAACAATTGGACGGTGACAAGTCTAAACGCTACATGTCTGTGCCTATCGCCTTGACGCTGAACCAGCCTATCTTCGGCGTTAATAACATCAAATGGGATCGCCGTATAGAGCCTGTGAGATATGCCGAAGCAAAAGCCTCATTCCTCAGTGCTACCGAGAATGTGACAAGAACGACCATCAATTATTTCTTCAATCTTTTGTTGGCAAAAGAAAATGTAAATATAGCCCGACAGAACTTGGAGAATGCCAAGAAGTTGCACGAAGTGGCAAAGGCTAAGCGCAGTATGGGGCAAATTAGTGAAAATGATTTATTGCAATTGGAATTGAATGTGCTGGATGCCCGTTCTACCTTGACCGATAACGAGAGTACCTTGAAAAGCCGTATGTTCCAACTTCGCTCTTTTTTGGCGTTGAGCGAGGATGAAGACTTGGAACCGGTCGTTCCGGGAAGTATCCCTTCGGTTTTGCTTAATTACGATGATGTGCTCGACAAGGCACTGACTAATAACTCTTTTGCTCAGAATATCCGTCGCCGTCAGTTGGAGGCTGATTATGAAGTGGCAAAGGCCAAAGGTGACCTTCGCGAGATAACATTGTATGCGCAGGTCGGTTTTACGGGAACGAATAATGAGCTGAACACCGCATACCGTAATCTGAAAGATAATCAGATAGTGGAAGTCGGCTTCAAGATTCCTATTCTGGACTGGGGCAAGCGCAGGGGGAAAGTAAAGATTGCAAAGAGCAACCGCGATGTGGTGGAAAGCAGATTGCGTCAGGAAACAATGAACTTCAACCAGGATCTTTTCATCCTTGTAGAGCAGTTTAACAATCAGCAGATGCAGCTTCAGATAGCCAATGAAGCGGATAAGATTGCCGAGAAGCGTTATAATACCAATGTGGAGACTTTTATGATTGGAAAGATTTCCACACTCGACCTGAACGATTCTCAGTTGAAGAAGGACGAGGCGCGGCAAAAGCATATCAATGAATTGTATGCCTATTGGTCTTATTACTATCAGATTCGCAGCCTTACTTTATGGGACTTTACGGACAATACAGGCATTGATGCGGATTTTGAGAAGATTATCAAGCAGTAATTGAATAATAATTTCTATTTTTGCATCATTATGATATTGATTATAGACGATGATAGTGCCATCCGTTCTTCTCTCAGCTTTATGCTGAAAAGAGCAAAGTATGAGGTTCAGGCGGTTGCAGGTCCGCGGGAAGCGATAGAAATTGTCCGTTCTGTGGCTCCTCAATTGATTTTGATGGATATGAATTTTACTTTGTCCACCACCGGAGAAGAAGGATTGACGCTTTTAAGGCAAGTAAAGATATTCCAACCCGATGTTCCTGTGATATTGATGACCGCATGGGGAAGTATTCAGTTGGCCGTGCAGGGTATGCAGGCAGGAGCTTTCGATTTTATCACGAAGCCGTGGAACAATGTCGCTTTGATGCAACGTATAGAAACGGCTCTCGAACTGACTGCCGATAAGCAGAAGCCTGAAGTGCCGGTAGTGGACAATGACGGTTTTGACCGCAGCCATATCATCGGAAAGAGTAAGCCGTTGATGGATGTGCTGGCTACCATCAAGAGGATAGCCCGCACCAATGCGTCTGTGCTGATTACGGGCGAAAGTGGAACCGGCAAGGAGTTGATAGCCGAAGCGGTGCATATCAATAGTCCCCGTGGCAAGAAACCGTTCGTAAAAGTAAATTTGGGAGGCATTTCGCATACATTGTTTGAGAGTGAGATGTTCGGCCATAAGAAAGGAGCGTTTACGGATGCCACTTCCGACCGTATGGGACGTTTTGAACTGGCAGACAAAGGAACTATCTTTTTGGATGAGATAGGAGACTTGGACTTGAGTTGCCAAGTGAAATTGCTTCGGGTGTTGCAGGAGCAGACCTTTGAGGTTTTGGGTGACAGTCGTCCCCGTAAGGTGGATATCCGTGTGGTGAGCGCTACCAATGCCGACCTCGCCCAAATGGTTCAGGAGCATACTTTCCGTGAAGATTTGTTCTATCGCATTAATCTGATAACGGTACATCTTCCTGCCTTGCGCGAACGCCGTGAAGACATTCCCTTGTTGGTGCGTCACTTTGCCGATAAGCAATGTGAAGCAAACGGCTTGCCTAAAGTGGACTTTACGGTAGAAGCGATGGACTACCTCAGCCGATTGCCTTATCCGGGGAATATCCGCGAATTGAAGAATCTGGTGGAGCGCACGTTGCTGGTGAGCGGTAAACAGGTGCTGATGTCCGAAGACTTTAAAGCGCAATACCAATGTCCGTTGGAGCCGAAAGTGACTGCCAACTTACAGGGTATGACACTGGAAGAGATTGAAAAGCAAACCATTTTGCAGACATTGGAGAAGTATGGTAACAATATGTCTCAGGTAGCAACGGCACTCGGTATCAGCCGCGCTGCCCTTTATCGTAGATTGGAGAAGTATAATATTGTGGTAAACGATTAAATTGGAACATGAAGCTGAAGTTCTTTTTCTTTATACTCTCATTACTGTTGCTGGCTGTCTGGGGAGTCTTGCTGGTGCTTTCCCTTAAGGAACGTGGCATGCTTTTTTATATGGTGGAGGGACTTATTACTTTCAGCCTCATCTTTCTTGTCTTTTTTTACCGTAAGGTGGTTAAACCGTTGGATACTATCGGCAATGGTATGGATTTGCTTCGCGAACAGGATTTCAGTAGCCGGCTCACTCTGGTGGGACAGAAAGAGGCGGATCGCATTGTTCTCGTCTTCAACCGCATGATGGAGCAATTGAAAGATGAACGACTGCGCTTGCGCGAGCAGAATCATTTTCTTGATTTGCTGGTCAGCGTATCTCCAATGGGACTGATTATCCTCACTCTTGACGGACATATTTCAATGATTAATGCTGCTGCGCTCCGTTATTTGGACTATGCGGCAGGTGATGAAGTGAAGGGGCGTTTGCTTTGTGAGCTTACCTCACCTTTGGCGGAAGAGATAGAACGCATACCGAAAGATGCCAGTGAGACGGTTCGCCTGAGTGACTCCATGATTTACCGTTGTTCGCGGCTTTCGTTTGTCGACAGGGGATTTGCCCATCCGTTTATCTTGATAGAGAGCCTGACTTCCGAGGTGGTAAAGGCGGAGAAGAAGGCTTATGAGAAGGTAATCCGCATGATTGCGCACGAAGTCAACAATACGGTGGCGGGCATTACTTCTACCCTTGATACGGTGGATGGTGCTTTGGAATGTATGGACGATACCGAAGATTTGCGCGAAGTGATGAAGGTATGTGTGGATCGTTGTTATAGTATGAGCCGTTTCATCACAAACTTTGCCAATGTGGTGAAAATCCCCGAACCACAGTTACAATCGGTTTGTCTGAATGAGCGTGTGGCAGCCTGTAAAATGTTTATGGAGACTGTTTGCCGCAATCGTAATATTACGCTGCACATGACTTTATGTGATGAAAATCCGCGTGTCAATATGGATACATCTCTATTTGAACAGGTGCTGGTGAATATTATAAAGAATGCCGCCGAGAGTATCGGTGGAGAAGGCAATATCTTTATCCGCACCTCTGTCTTTCCCACCATGCTTGAAATTGCCGATACAGGGGCCGGCATCAGTAAAGAGGTGGAGGCGAAATTGTTCAGTCCTTTCTTTTCCACCAAGCCCAATGGACAGGGTATCGGCTTGATATTTATTCGTGAAGTGCTGATGAAGCATGGATGTACGTTCTCTTTGCGCACTTATTCTGACGGATTGACCCGCTTCCGTATCCGTTTCAATGTTTAATCTTGCTCTTGTAGACTTCACCCCGTCCTATTACTTCCTTTACAAAATTGAAAGTTTCCACTCCACGGAAATAGCCATTCTTGCAAACAGGATCGTTGAAGTATTCTTCATTGCTTTTCAGAAGGATGTAGTCGGCCACATTGTTGTCCCAAATGTACTTGTTCTTTCCGTATTTCTCGGCCAGTGCCATGGCGTCTGTGACATGTCCGATACCGGCATTGTAGGCTGCCAGAATAAACTTAATCCGTTCGTCGGGGTCGGGAATACGGCTGAAAGAGTTGGCAGTGGCGGCAATATATTTCACGGCTGCTTTAATGCTTTCTTCCGGGTTCTGTTCCATTCCGGCGGGAACACCCATGGCCCATGCGGTGCGGGGCATCAGTTGCATTAATCCTTTGGCACCTGCCCATGAGACAGCGGTAGTGTCGAAGTTCGATTCCGTATAGGCCAGCGAAGCCAGCAACCGCCAGTCCCAGTCAATCTCTTTGGCATATTTCTTGAATAACGGGTCATAGTGGGATATCTTTCCTTTCTGTACGGATAGGATAGAGCCGTGAGGCATCCGCTTGCTGATTTCAAAGTAACGTTTACTGCTTGCCCGGTAAGACGGAGAAGTCATGTTCTCCTGATGCCATCGGGTAGCTGCAGCTGCCAGCAGGGGAGAGGTTTTTCTTACCGCCCACGAAGCACGTTGGTCGAAACTGATGGCAAGGGAAATGTTCAGATTCGGATAATATGTTTTGTTGAGTTTGGCCAGGTCGTTGTCGCAGATGGCATAATCGATGCTGCCGTTGGACACCTGCATGATGAGGTCTTCGGTGGTAACACTGTCGTTCTCTACTTTATGAATCAGGATGCCGCCGCCCAGTTCCTTGTCCAGGTTTATCAGGCGGTCGAGGTACTTGCCGGGTTTCACATACACTTCTTTACCTATCAGTTCGGTCACATTCTTCAGGGGGGGCACCTTGTTGCCGTTTCGTTGCACCAGCACTTGGTGGGTGATGATGTCTTCACCGCAAAACTCTACGCTGTCTTTAAACTCCTTCGTGATGGGAAGGTTATAAGCTATTAAATCGCCTTCGCCGGCCAGTAATTTATGTACCAGGTCGTGTGTATTCTTGGCAACTTCCACCTTTAGTTTCACACCGAGTGAACGGGCGAACTGTTCGGCCAGTTCATATTGAAACCCCATCGGTTCGCCCCGGTAGTTGAAATAAGAAGTCGAACTGTTGAGGGTCAGCACTACTAATTCCCCGCTGTCTTTTATTTGCGGCAAATCATAATTTGTCACTTCATTGCTCTGCGGCTTCGGGCGGCACGCCATCATGCAGATACAGGCGAGAAGAAGTAGCCAGACTTGTTTCATTTGCCCAGAATCTTTTCGATATATAACTTAAGGATTTCAATCGCCTTCTGATTGTTGCCTCCATTGGGGATAATAATGTCGGCATACTGCTTGGTCGGCTCGATGAATTCATCATGCATCGGCTTCAGGACATTGCGGTATTTGTCTATCAGCATTTCCAGAGGATGCCCTCTTTCCACCATGTCACGGGTAATGACACGCAACAGACGTTCGTCGGGTTCTGCATCTACAAAAATCTTCAAGTCCATCAGGTCACGCAATTCTTTGTCGTACAAACTCATAATCCCTTCTACGATAATGACTTCCTTTGGCTCTATATGAATGGTTTCGGAAAGACGTGTACATACAATATAGGAATAGGTGGGCTGCTCGATGGAGTGTCCTTTGCGCAGCTCGGCTATCTGTTGCTCAAAAAGCGGCCAGTCAAAAGCGTCGGGATGGTCGAAGTTAGTCTGTTTACGCCTTTCCAAAGGAAGGGAAGATTGGTCGTTGTAGTAAGAATCTTGTGGAATAACAGCAACGGAACCTTCGGGCAGGCTCTCTATTATTTTCTTGACTACGGTGGTCTTTCCTGAACCGGTTCCTCCGGCTATACCAATAATTATCATAATAATAGGATGTATTTTAAAACAAAACTGTTATTTTTGCATCAGGCTACTTGCGTTAGCCGGTGTTTAGTTACAAAAGTAGAATAATTAATTAAAATATCAAGTATGGTAAAGCATATAGTTTTATTTAAATTGAAAGAAACACTTCCGCAGGAAGAAAAACAGAAAGTGATGAATGATTTTAAGGTTGCTATCGAAGCATTGCCCGCAAAGATTAATTTCATTCGCAAGATATTTGTCGGTCTGAATATCAATTCTGCCGAAGCGTGGGATATTTGTTTGGAGAGTGAGTTTGATACATTGGCAGACGTCAATGCGTATGCAACTCATCCCAATCATGTGGCGGCTGCCGGCATCCTGAAAGATGCGAAAGAAGGACGCGCATGCGTGGATTACGAATTCTAAATGTAGCTTATGAAAAAGATAATCAATCCCTGGAAGGGGATGGAAGGATATAATTGCTTTGGCTGCGCACCCAATAACGAAGCCGGAGTGAAGATGGAATTTTATGAAGATGGCGACGAGGTAATCAGCATTTGGAAACCTCAGCCACAGTTCCAGGGATGGATTGACACGCTGCATGGCGGCATACAGGCTGTGTTGCTGGACGAGATTTGTGCGTGGGTGATTCTGCGCAAGATGCAGACCACCGGTGTGACTTCGAAGATGGAAACCCGCTATATGAAACCTATCAGTACGAATGATTCACATATCGTGCTGCGTGCTTCTATCAGGGAAGTGAAGCGCAATATCATTTTGGTGGATGCGGCTATCTATAACAATAAGGAGGAATTGTGTACCAAAGCGCTTTGCACTTACTTTACTTTCTCGCAGGAGAAGGCAAAAGAAGAGATGCACTTCTTGCATTGCGATGTGGAGAACGACGAGCAGCTTCCTTTAATTTGAAAGAAAAACCGAAGTTTTTATGATAATTATTTGCTGTATTCATTTTAATACTTTATTTTTGTCGCAAATAAAAAGAAAAACTATGGTTAGAACAGCTACACATCATCATCATTTTCCTAACGAATAACGCGGTGGGCTGTGATGATATTGTAGTATGATGATATAAGGGCTTGCCGATGCGGTAAGCCCTTTTTTATTCACTTGAACAATAATAATCAAAAGATAGAAAATATGCTTAGAATTGCAGTACAATCCAAAGGCCGTTTGTTTGAAGAGACAATGGCATTGCTACAGGAAGCGGATATCAAGATTTCCTCTTCCAAAAGAATCTTATTGGTACAATCCTCTAATTTTCCCATCGAGGTGCTTTTTCTTCGTGATGATGATATTCCCCAATCCGTGGCTAGCGGTGTGGCCGACTTGGGCATTGTGGGGGAGAATGAGTTTTTGGAACGCAAAGAAGATGCAGCCGTTATTAAACGGCTGGGGTTCAGTAAGTGCCGTTTGTCTTTGGCCATCCCCAAGGATGTGGATTATCAGGGCTTGCCTTGGTTTGAAGGCCGTAAGATTGCCACTTCCTATCCGGGTATCTTGAAGGAATTTATGCAGAAGAATGGCATCAATGCAGATATTCATGTCATCACCGGTTCGGTGGAGATTGCTCCGGGAATCAGTTTGGCAGATGCTATCTTTGATATTGTGAGTTCGGGTTCTACATTGGTCAGCAACAGTCTGAAGGAAGTGGAAGTGGTGATGAAGAGCGAGGCATTACTGATTGGAAACAAGAATATGTCCGAAGATAAGAAGGAGATATTGAATGAATTATTGTTCCGCATTGAAGCGGTGAAAGCGGCGGAAGATAAGAAGTATGTATTGATGAATGCGCCTGCCGACCGGCTGAAAGAGATTATTGCAGTATTGCCCGGCATGAAGAGCCCCACGGTGATGCCTTTGGCACAAGAAGGTTGGTGCTCTGTACATACGGTGTTGGATGAGAAACGTTTTTGGGAGATTATCGGAAAACTGAAAGCATTGGGAGCGGAAGGTATCCTGGTATTGCCCATAGAGAAGATGATAGTGTAAAACGAGAAGGTATTCCATCTTTAAAAAGAAAGACTATGAAGAAAATTATATATCCTGATAAAGCAGAATGGGCGGACATACTCCGCCGTCCTGCCCTCAATACCGAAACGCTTCGCGACACCGTGAAGGAAGTGCTGGACTGCGTAAAAGCAGAAGGAGATAAAGCCGTCATTGAATACGAGGAACGATTTGACAAAGTGAAACTTGACTCGTTGGCTGTGACTGAAGCGGAGATGGCGGAGGCGGAAAAAGAAGTTCCTATCGAACTGAAAGCTGCTATCATGCTTGCACAGAAGAATATTCATGCCTTCCACGCTGCGCAGCGTTTTGAAGGAAAGAAAGTACAGACTGTTCCGGGAGTCACTTGCTGGCAAAAGGCGGTTGCCATTCAGAAAGTCGGGTTGTACATTCCCGGTGGCACGGCTCCGTTGTTCTCTACCGTGTTGATGTTGGCTACTCCTGCACAAATAGCCGGTTGCAAAGAAATAGTTCTTTGTACTCCTCCCGATAAAGCGGGCAAGATTCATCCTGCCATCCTCTATGCGGCAAAGTTGGCGGGAGTCAATAAGATATTCAAGGCAGGCGGAGTGCAGGCTATCGGTGCAATGGCATACGGGACGGAGAGTGTGCCGAAAGTCTATAAAATATTTGGCCCCGGCAATCAATACGTGACGGCTGCCAAACAGCAGGTTTCTCTGCGTGATGTGGCCATCGATATGCCTGCCGGTCCTTCAGAAGTGGAAGTACTGGCAGACGAGACGGCCAATCCCACCTTTGTTGCCGCTGATTTGCTTTCGCAAGCAGAACACGGAGTGGATAGTCAGGCGATACTGGTGACTACTTCCGAAAAACTGACGAAAGAAGTGGAATACGAAGTACAACGGCAGTTGGCTTTGCTTTCCCGTTGGGAAATCGCGGAGAAATCTTTGGCCAACAGCAAACTGATATTAGTCAGAGATATGGATGAGGCAATTGCTTTGACCAATGAATATGCTCCCGAACACCTGATAATCGAAACCAAGGATTATGCGGAGCAAGCCGAACGCATCGTCAATGCCGGTTCTGTGTTTCTGGGAGCTCTGTCTCCCGAGAGTGCGGGCGATTATGCGTCGGGCACTAATCATACGCTCCCCACAAACGGTTATGCCAAAGCTTATAGCGGAGTGAGTCTGGATAGTTTTATACGGAAGATAACGTTTCAGGAAATTACCCCTGAAGGTATTCAGATTATCGGTCCCGCCATCGAAGTTATGGCGGCCAACGAGCAGCTGGATGCGCATAAAAATGCTGTTACTGTCAGATTAAAAGCAAAGTAAAAAAGAGACTATATGAAAGAGTTGAATGAATTGACGCGCCCCAATATCCGGGCTTTAAAACCTTATTCATCGGCACGTGACGAATATAATGGGGCGGAAGCGTCTGTCTTTTTGGATGCGAACGAAAATCCCTACAATACTCCGAACAATCGCTACCCTGACCCGATGCAGCGTGAACTGAAGAATATGATAGCACCTGTCAAGAAAGTCAAACCGGAGAATATCTTTTTAGGGAATGGCAGCGATGAGGCGATTGATTTGGTGTATCGTGCTTTCTGTCGTCCGGGAGTGGATAATGTGGTGGCTATCGACCCTACCTACGGCATGTATCAGGTGTGTGCCGAAGTGAATGATGTGGAGTATCGTAAAGTCTTGCTGGACGAGAATTATCAGTTCAGCGCAGACAAACTGTTGGCGGCGACGGATGATGATACTAAATTAATATTTCTCTGTTCGCCCAATAACCCGACCGGGAATGCATTGGACCGTGAAGAAATAGAAAAAACATTATCCGCTTTTCAGGGTTTGGTTATCATTGACGAAGCTTATTCCGATTTCTCGGATGCACCTTCTTTCCTGCCTGATTTGGAGAAGTATCCCAATCTTATCGTTTTTCAGACCTTCTCCAAAGCATGGGGCTGTGCTGCTATCCGGTTGGGCATGGCGTTTGCTTCTCCCGAAATTATCTCGATTTTCAGCAAGATAAAGTATCCTTATAATGTGAACCTGCTGACGCAAAAAGAAGCCATTGCCATGATGCACCGCCATTATGAGGTAGACCGTTGGGTGAAATCACTGTTGGAAGAGCGTGCACGCCTCATCAATGAGTTTATTCAATTGCCGTGCTGTGAGAAGATTTATCCGACAGATGCCAATTTCTTCTTGGCAAAAGTAACGGATGCAAAGAAAATATATGCTTACTTGGTAAGCAAAGGAATCATTGTACGCAACCGCACCAACGTTTCTTTGTGCCGTGACTGCCTACGCATTACTATCGGTACTCGTCCCGAAAATGATACGTTGCTGGAAGCACTGAATGCCTTTGCCGTGTAGCTTGGTAAACAAAAAGATTGTAACAGATGAAGAAAGCATTATTTATAGACCGTGATGGTACATTGGTGGTGGAACCGCCGGTAGACTATCAGCTCGATTCGTTCGAGAAACTGGAGTTTTGTCCTAAAGTATTCCGCAATCTGGGCTTCATTCGGAGTAAGTTGGATTATGAGTTTGTTATGGTTACCAACCAAGATGGGTTGGGAACAGATTCTTTCCCGGAAGACACCTTCTGGCCGGTGCATAATCTGGTGCTGAAGACATTGGAAGGGGAGGGTATCACATTCGATGATATTCTGATAGACCGCAGCTTTCCCGAAGACAATGCTCCAACCCGCAAACCGCGTACCGGGATGATGGGCAAATACATGACGGGAGAATATGACCTTGCGAACAGTTTTGTTATCGGCGACCGTGCTACAGATGTGGAACTGGCCAAGAATTTGGGCTGCAAGGCTATTTTGCTTCAAGACGATAAAGAGATTCTGAAGGAAAAGAACCTGGAAGCATATTGTGTGTTGGCCACGACGGATTGGGACAAGATAGCAGAATTTCTGTTTGCCGGAGAGCGTATTGCCGAAGTCCGCCGTACAACGAAAGAAACAGATATATGGGTTCGTCTTAATCTGGATGGTAGCGGTCAATGCGATATCTCTACCGGGCTCGGTTTCTTTGACCACATGTTGGAGCAGATTGGCAAGCACGGCGGCATTGACCTTACTGTCCGCGTGAAGGGTGATTGGGAGGTGGATGAACATCATACCATCGAAGATACGGCCATTGCATTAGGAGAGTGTATTTATCAGGCATTGGGCAGTAAGCGGGGAATTGAACGTTATGGCTATTGTCTGCCCATGGACGATTGTCTTTGTCAGGTGGCTTTGGACTTCGGCGGTCGGGCGTGGCTGGTATGGGATGCCGAGTTTCATCGTGAAAAGATAGGAGAGATGCCTACCGAGATGTTTCTCCATTTCTTTAAGTCACTGAGCGATGCAGCGCGTATGAATCTGAATATCAAGGCGGAAGGTCAGAATGAACATCATAAGATAGAAGGCATCTTTAAGGCTCTGGCGCGTGCCATGAAGATGGCGGTCCGAAGAGATATCTATCATTTTGAGGTACCGTCCAGCAAAGGGTGCATTTAACGATAACGAGTGTACCGGAAATACTGATAATATGCAGGTGTCCACACGTATATACGTATAGGCTTACACGTACGTTCGTGTAAGCCTACGCGTATATATGTGTGGTCCTGCGTGAACGTATGTGTGAGCCTGCGCGGATATACGCATCGACAGAGCTTGGCGAATGAGTCGGTAGAAGGATAAAAAGTTATAACTCCTCGCATTCTTTCAACCACATGGCAGCACTGGCATCGCTGGGCATACGCCAATCTCCCCGTGGACTGAGAGAGACGGAACCTACTTTCGGACCGTCGGGCAGGCAAGAACGCTTGAACTGTTGCTGGAAGAAGCGGCGGCAAAAGGTGGTCAGCCATTTTTTGATGACTTCTTCGTTGTATGTGTCGCGGAAGGCGAGGCTTGCCAGATAGAATATCTTGCCGGGGCGGAAGCCGAAACGCAGAAATTGGTAAAGGAAGAAATCATGCAGTTCGTAAGGACCGACTAAATCTTCTGTCTTTTGCTTGATATTGCCTTGTTCGTCTGCCGGAATCAATTCGGGACTGATGGGGGTATCTACAATGTCCAGCAGCGTAATGCGTGATTCATTGTCCACACCATTCAAGGCAATCCAATTCACTAAATATTTCACCAATGTCTTGGGGATGCTGGCATTGACGCCATACATGGACATGTGGTCACCATTATAAGTAGCCCATCCCAAAGCAAGTTCGGAAAGGTCGCCTGTGCCGATGACCAAACCGCCCAGCTGGTTTGCCACATCCATCAGAATTTGTGTACGTTCGCGTGCCTGTCCGTTTTCGTAAGTCACGTCATGAACAGTCATATCGTGGTCGATATCTTTAAAGTGCTGAATGCAGGCTTCCTTTATACTTATTTCTTTGATGGTGACGCCCAATGAAGCCATTAGGTGAAGCGCATTATTATAGGTGCGGTCGGTTGTGCCGAAACCGGGCATCGTGATGCCGATGATATCTTTGCGCGGAAGTTCCAGCTTGTCAAAAGTCTTGACGCATACCAGTAATGCCAAAGTGGAATCCAGCCCTCCCGAGATACCCACTACTACGGTTTTGCAGTTGGTATGTACAAGCCGTTTGGCCAAACCTGCTATTTGGATAGCGAATATTTCTTCGCATCGCTGGTCTAATTCACTTCCTTGAGGTACGAATGGATGCGGCTCGATGGCGCGTGTCAGCGTTAAATCGCGTGCATTGACAAATTCGGTACCGATATGGATGGCAGGACGGCCGGGACAGTTGCCGATGTTGGCTGCAAAAGTGGTATTGGTCAAGCGTTCGCCACGAATACGTTCTACATCTATTTCGCTGATTACCAGTTGCTCTTTGAATGAGAAACGTTCAGACTCAGCCAATAGGGTACCGTTTTCGTAGATAAGTCCATTGCCGGCAAAAACCACATCGGTGGTAGATTCTCCAAACCCGCTGGAACTGAATACATATCCTGCCAGACAGCGTGCAGATTGCTGGCTGATAAGTGAACGTACATAAGCATGTTTTCCTATCCCTTCATTGTCGGCCGACATATTGAAAATGATTTCCGCTCCTTTCAACGCCAATGAAGAGCTGGGCGGAATAGGTGCCCACATGTCTTCGCATATTTCGATGCCGAAACAAGTGTCAGGAGTATCGAAAAGCAGATTGGCGCTGACCGGTACATTTTGTCCGCAAAGGCGTATGTTGGTATCAGGATGATTCAATGCGGAGGTAAACCAGCGTTGTTCATAGAATTCTTTATAATTAGGTAAATAAGTCTTGGGAACGATACCCAGAATCTTTCCTTTTTGGCAGACTACGGCACAATTAAGCAATGTGGAGTTCATGATGACCGGCATACCTATGATAGAAATAATATCCATTTGTCGGGTATTATTCATAATCTGCATTAAAGCTATTTCTGCTTCTTCCAATAACAATGTTTGGCCAAACAGGTCGGCACAAGTATATCCGGTAATGCTAAGTTCGGGAAAAATAATGATTTGGACACCTTTTCCATCAGCAATAGCAATTTGGGTTTCAATTTGTTGTGCGTTAAACTTACAGTCGGCTACTTTCACTGTCGGAACAGCCGCCGCTACTCTTACAAAACCATATTTCATAATTATACCTTATTATATATAGGTGCAAAAATAATCATTCCTGATTGATTTATTGCATGAAAGAAAAAAAATAAAAAAAAGTAAGGAAATTATTTGTTAGTTACTAGAAAGTACATATCTTTGCACGTGAAATAAAGTTGTAACAATTACAAATATGAAAGAAAGCTCCTATGAAGACTTATGATTATTTACTCAGTCATAATATAAAGCCGTCTGTGCAGAGAATAGCTATTATGGACTATTTGCTAACTCATAAAACTCATCCGTGTATCGATGAAATTTACATGGCTTTGTGTGACGATATCCCTACCTTATCGAAAACTACGGTTTATAATACGTTGAAGCTCTTTGTGGAACATGGCGCAGCTTTAATGCTTACAATTGATGAAAAGAATGCGTGTTTTGATGCGGAAACCTCTTTGCACGCTCACTTTTTATGTAAGAAATGTGGCAAAATATATGATTTGCCTTTTAGTGGCGAAATGAAACAGGTGGAACGTATTGATATGAATGGTTTCTTTATTGAAGAAATACATCAATATTACAAAGGAATATGTCCGGCTTGTGCTGCAAAAGAGCAGGGAAAAGAAGTAAGCTGACAACATTGAGATTGACTAATAAATAAAATATTGACTAACTAATAAAAAAGAAATTATGAAAAAGTTTATTTGTACAGTTTGTGGTTATATCCATGAAGGTGATGCAGCTCCCGAAAAGTGCCCATTGTGTAAAGCACCCGCTTCTAAGTTTAACGAAATGGTAGAAACTGAAGGTGGTTTGGAATTTGCTGACCAACACGTAATCGGTGTTGCTAAAGGTTGTGATGAAGAAATGATTAAAGACTTGAACAACCACTTTATGGGTGAATGTACAGAAGTTGGTATGTACTTAGCAATGAGTCGCCAGGCTGACCGCGAAGGTTATCCTGAAATTGCTGAAGCTTTCAAGAGATATGCTTGGGAAGAAGCAGAACACGCTTCTAAATTTGCTGAATTGCTGGGTGACTGTGTATGGGATACTAAGACTAACCTGGAAAAGAGAATGAATGCAGAGTCAGGTGCTTGCGCTGACAAGAAGCGTATTGCTACTCGTGCAAAAGCTCTGAACTTGGATGCTATCCACGATACTGTTCACGAAATGGCTAAAGACGAAGCTCGTCATGGCAAAGGTTTCGAAGGCTTGTACAACAGATATTTCAAGAAATAACAAGTTGTTATATTATAAATAAAGAAGGCCGTGCAGATTTGTTTTGCACGGCTTTTTTATTTGTTCTTCTTCATAGGTTATTCGTATTGTGCTAACAGTTCACTTAGCTCTCTGGCTTGTAGCACACCACTTTGTCTCCACAACTGCTTGCCATCTTTAAAAATCATGAGTGTGGGAACTGATTGTATTTGGTAGTAGGCAGCCAACTCTTGGTGTTTGTCTACATCTACTTTAACTACTCTTACTTTTTCGCCTTTCATTGCTTTTACATCTTCCAAGATTGGTTTCATCATTTTGCACGGGCCGCACCATTCTGCATAAAAATCTACCAGCACAGGAATATTTGAAGTGATTAAATCGTCGAATTTTTCCATATTATCTCCTTTCATTATTAATTCATTCTTTATAATAAACGCCTGTAGAAAGCTTTTTGTTGAGCGACAGGCTAAAAAACAAGAATCCGAAACAGCTTGGCCATTTCGGATTCTTATTATTTTAATAGGGATACTCCCGATTTATTTCTTTGTTGTAGGCGAGGTGTAACGTGCGTTCAATCCGTCGATGATTTCCTGAGTGATGTTGTATGCAGGGTTTGCATATAACAAGTTGTCGAAACCGGTATTGCTGATAATCAAATCATAACCTTTGTTTTGATTATAGATTTTCAGGAATGAGTTGATAGAGTCACGCAATTGTAAACTGTTCTTTTGGTTCTCGTCGGCAAGTTCTGCACTTAACTTCTGTTGCAAAGCCTGCAAATCTTGCTGTTGTTTCATTAAACGCATCTGTTCTTGTTCTGCACGTTCACGGCTTGCGAAACCTCCGTTCTGAAGTTTGCGTTCAAATTCTCTGAATTCAACTTCCAGTTTTTTACCTTTTTCATTCAAGGTGGTACGGATGTTTTCTTCCTTGCTTATCATGGCTTCATTCAAGTCGTTCCAAAAGCTATATTTGGTGAGCAATGAATCGATTTCTACGTAAGCAATCTTCATGTTGGAAGAACCGGCAACACCCGCAACGGGAGCAACAGTAGAAGTAGTGGAAGCATTGTTGTTTTTGTCGGTACATTGTGCAAATACCAGCACGGTAGCCAACGCTAAAAATCCATTCAGGATGAAATTTGTTCTTTTCATAATCTTTTTTACGTATGTTTTTTATTAGTTATTCTTCTTCTTTGTCTTGTTTCTCTACTTCGGGAATCGCTCTTTTGTTTATTTTCTGTGCCTCACGGTCTTGCGACTGCACGCATCCGATTCCTTTCTTCCGAAGTGCTTTGTTACCACTGACATGTGTATTGGGGAATTTTCCTTTTATGAAGATTCCTATACATAATAATGCTATGCATATAGCAACTATTAACACTGTTATAAAGAGAGTATCAAGCATTTCTATTATTTTTGTGGTGCAAAGTTAGTGTAAGGTGAGCTAAATGCCAAATTTATTTGAGCATTTCCGAACCGTACTCTAAATTCGCGGAGCAAATATAGACTTTTGCAGTGACTTAGCTTTCTCTTTTTCCATTAAAAAAGAGGAAGGAGTCAGTTAAAGATACTGATTTAACTAATTTTTGCAAAAACACAATTGGATTTTGCACTAATACCAATTATAGACATGGATAAAAAGGATTTGAAACCGGCCTCTGTTTTTCATTATTTTGAAGAAATATGCCAGGTACCCCGTCCCTCAAAAAGGGAAGAGAAAATAATTGCTTATCTAAAAGCATTTGGTGAGAAACACGGCTTGGAAACTAAGACAGATGAAGCCGGAAACGTATTGATTAAGAAGCCGGCAACTCCGGGTAGGGAGAATCTGAGGACGGTGATTCTGCAATCACATATAGATATGGTCTGTGAAAAGAACAGCGATGTGGAGCACGACTTTCTGACTGATCCAATCGAGACTGTGATTGACGGAGAATGGTTGAAGGCGAAAGGTACGACTTTGGGTGCTGATAACGGAATAGGCGTGGCTACCGAGTTGGCTATATTGGCATCTGCCGATATTGAACATGGGCCGTTGGAATGTCTTTTCACTGTAGACGAAGAAACCGGATTGACAGGTGCATTTGCATTAAAGGGAGGCTTTATGAGTGGAGATATTCTCATTAATCTTGATTCGGAAGACGAAGGTGAACTGTTTATCGGTTGTGCCGGAGGAGCTAATACGACGGCTGAATTTGTTTATCAGCCGGTTCCTGCACCACAGGATTATTTTTATTTTAGTGTATCAGTAAAGGGCTTGACCGGTGGGCATTCCGGTGATGATATAAATAAAGGAAGAGCTAATGCCAATAAATTATTGGTTCGCTTCCTGACTCAGTTGGCTGCTAAGTATTCGATGTATTTGTGTGAAATAGACGGAGGAAATCTTCACAATGCCATTCCGCGTGAAGCACGCGCACTTTGTGCGGTTCCGATGAAGGATAAAGAGTCGGTGCGTGTGGATTTAAACATCTATACGGCTGAGATAGAGAATGAATTTGCAGTGACCGAACCTAATCTGAAAACCGAGCTGTCTTCCGAAGCTCCCTGTAAGGAGGCTATTGATATGGTAACCGCCGGTCGTCTGCTGAAAGCGGTTTATGCTGTTCATAACGGTGTGTATGCGATGAGTCAGGATATCCCCGGACTGGTGGAAACATCTTCCAATCTGGCTTCTATCAAACAGGCAGACGGAAAGATAAAGATTGTGACAAGTCAGCGTAGTTCTATTTTGTCCTCCCGCAAGGATATGTCCGAAATGATTCGTTCTGCTTTTATGCTGGGTGGTGCTGAAGTAACTACCGGTGAAGGTTATCCGGGTTGGAAACCGAATCCGTCTTCACCCATTCTGAAAGTTGCCGTAGACAGCTATAAGAAATTATTTGGTGTGGAGCCGAAAGTAAAAGCTATTCATGCCGGACTGGAATGTGGTTTGTTCCTTGAGAAATACCCTTCGTTGGATATGGTTTCTTTTGGACCGACTTTGCGTGGCGTCCATTCGCCGGATGAACGTATGCTGATACCTACGGTAGACAAATTCTGGCGTCATTTGTTGGATGTACTGGTGCATGTACCCGAAAAATAACTCTAATAAATAAGACATGAGGAAAATTATCCTATTTCTATGTGTATGTTGTTGGGTCGGGGTTGCTTATGCTCAAGAACCTTTCAGAGTCATGTTTTATAATGTGGAAAACTTGTTCGACTGTCAGCATGATACATTGAAAAACGACTATGAGTTCTTGCCTGATGCTGCCAAAGGATGGACTCAGGCAAGATACTATGATAAACTGAAAAAGATAGCCAAAGTAATTGTGGCGACAGGCGTGAAGGATGTACCGGATTTGGTTGGTTTGTGTGAAGTGGAAAACGACCGTTGTATGAAAGACCTGACCGAGCATTCACTGTTACGTGAAGCCGGTTACCGATATGTCATGACTGACTCTCCTGATCAGCGCGGCATTGATGTGGCATTGCTTTATCAGCGCGGAAGCTTTAAATTGTTGGATAAGAACTCCATTCGTATTCCGCACGAAGAAATTGACAGAACTCCTACCCGTGATATTCTTCATGTGGCAGGGCAGGTATTGTCGGGCGATACGTTGGATGTGTTTGTCTGTCACATGCCTTCACGTTCCGGAGGCGAGGAAAAGAGCGAGCCTTATCGTTTGTTTACTGCACAGATACTGCATGCTTCGGTCGATTCTTTGATGAACGTCCGTCGGCATCCCAATATTTTGATTATGGGTGATTTCAATGATTATCCTACCAATAATTCGATAGCCAAAGTCTTGGGGGCCGTTGCTCCGAAAGGAGAGGTGCAAGCTACACAGTTATACAACCTGATGGACGGCCGTAAAGACGGAACTTACCGTTACCGTGGCGAGTGGGGAGTACTTGACCAGTTGATTGTGTCCGGTTTCCTGTTGCAGGGACATGACGGCATTCGGACTTCTTACGACAAAGCACAGATAGTGAGATTCCCATTCTTGTTGGAAGAAGA
Source organism: Phocaeicola faecalis (assembly GCF_021730445.1). GTDB lineage: Bacteria > Bacteroidota > Bacteroidia > Bacteroidales > Bacteroidaceae > Phocaeicola > Phocaeicola faecalis. Next base: position 76,973 of record NZ_JADNRM010000004.1, read on the forward strand.
CGAAAAATATGGCGGTGACATTCCTTTCCGTACTTATTGGGGAAGGAAATATCATGGCGGTTTTAGCGACCACTTGCCGGTAAGTGTAGATTTTGAAATAGGAAAATAAAGGTTATGCAACCTTTCCCTTTTAGTAGGGAAGGTTGCATAATTTGCTAATGGTGTCTAAGCCATTTTTATAAGAGGTATGTTCCCAGTAGTGTCCGGCATTGTATTGGTCAAAACTATTAAGTGCTATTTTGTCATCTTCTATTTTTTCCATTATATTTTTGTCCAATATCTCAGCAAATATGTATTCTCCTTTATCCGGAACCAAAAGGGTATACAGTTTGGGTTGTATCCCCAAAGGCTTGTCAAAATCACTTAGGCGGATAATGCGATAGCGTTTGACTCCGTCTTTTTCGGCTATCAAAAGCAAGAACTTGTCTTTTGACGCCGGACTGCAAAAGAACAATTCATTGATATTATCGATAAAGGCAATAGGAGAATTAAGCTGTGAAAAACCTTTTTTCAAGTTGGAAATACCGATTTCTCCTGTTTTAAAAACGCTGACCAGCAGTTCTTCATCTCCTTCTGTATCATACGAACAGATTACTTTTCCACTATCTTCTCCCCATATTCCGATTTTGGGACTGGCGGAGCCGGCTATTTTACCATTGTTGAAAAATGATATGAATTGGAAATTACTGTTATAGCCCAGTTCCGCTTTCTTTTGTAGGGGATTGGGGCGTAATGCAGATGTTTGAATATTGAAAGTAGCTTTTTTCTTTTTTGGAGTGGGTGCTGCAAGGACTGGGGCAGGCGCATTTACATCCTCTTCTTGCGGATTGTCAAAAAGAGAAAGTGAAATACTCTCATGAGAATTGCTTTCGGGGGCATCGGGAGTGGTTGCTACCGGAGTGGACTCATCAAAGATATATTCGTTTCTTTCGGCAGAGAACAAGGTTGGAAATTCCGGTTTTCGAGGCACAGAGTCTAATTTCAGATTACGTCGTGTCGCTATGAACTCCTGGATATTTTGTTCCGGCTTGCAGATACACGAACTTCCCGAACGAGTATAAATCTTACCGTTCACTTTTACTGCCTCATTGATGGGGGCTACGCGAAAAGCCAGTACGATGCGTCCTTTGCCGTATTCTTGAAAGTTGCAACGTATGTATTCCTGATAGCGGTTATAATCTTCTTTTCCTTCACCCAGCAGGCAGATTATATTATGATTCACAGTGCGCAGATAAATATCACAGTCGTTGTGCACCAACTTCATGTCTTCTTGGATTCCTGTCAGATATCCTTTATCGTTCACACCGATATAAAGAGTACCTCCGTCGGTGTTCATAAATGAAGCGATGACACGGGCCAACACCATACTTTGATCTTCGTGAGCGTCTTTTTTGGCGTGACTGAATGCTGATGATTTAAATTCGCGTTCTACTCCTTCGTGTCCGAAATAAACAGGGATGGAAGGGGCTTCTTCTTTTTTCTGTTCTTTGATGCCAAGCAGGGAGTTAATGTTTTTGTAGATGATATGTTGCAGCTCGGCATCTTCTTTGGAAAGGAGTGTGCTCATGCAAAAATAGCGGGCTAGCTCGGCAATGGTCAGGTCTTCACTTTGCATAAGCTGTTTCAGACGGTCGGTGTTATTGTCTGCCATTAGAGAGAGGATATGGGTAATCTTTTGACAGAATTCAAACGTAATTCCGTACTGTTTGATGCCTAATTGCTCCATGCGTGCCAAGAGAATATTGAATCGCTGAATGTTGTCATGCGAAAAACGTTCACCGGATGGCAGGACGGCGATTTGGTTGATATCATAAATATATTCGGCACACAGTTCATAATAAGTGGCTTTTTCTTTTTCACCAGAGAAGAGACACAGCAGTCGCAGAAAGTTATAAGCATTAAATTGCTCATCGGGCTCATTCAAGTCTTTGGATAGTTGGTCAAGACAGAAAATCAACTCTGTAGCAACTTTTTCGTTTATCAGCCATGTTTTATTTTCTGCTTTTCCAGACTTCTCTGTTTTTTCTTCCATTTCTCCCGCCTCTTCCATTGTATGGGTTTCCGGTACGTCCGAACCGAGGAAAGACTGTATATCTATTTTTTGCAGAGCATTAACAAAAGGGTTGTTTTTTAGTTTCAGTGTCTGTTCTTTTATTTGCCGTTCAAGATTGTTGTTTTGATATTCGCGCAGATGGGTGAAAAACTCCTGTAAGTGAGCGTGTACTTCTTGGTAGAACGCTTCCACAGAGATATCTGCTTTTACTTTTCCTATATTGATGTTATTGTTTAGAGAAGTGTTGTTATCCGGAAATTCTACTTGGTATATATCTCCAGTCTGGGGCTTAATCCATCTATTGACAGAGGTGGTGGCAGTAGCTCCTGTAATAAGAAGCCATTTTATTTTATTCCCTTCACAGTCGGCAATCATAGCCGGCATCTTTTTCCTTTTTACATTTTCTGCATATACAAATTCATTGTAGCACGATGCCAATGAGACCCTGACCCCTTCATTACTGCTGCTTAATACCTTTACTTTATAAGTATCATTACTCGAGAAGTAGTTTTCAAAGTTCTCGATGCAAAAGTAACAGGCATTGATTTGTGTCAATGGAAGAATAGCTTTCAGACCTCGGTATTGTTCATCGAGTATGACTCCTTCTATATATTGCCGGGTACGGTCCGGCCCGATAATTCCAATGGTGATTTCTTCATTTGCGGAAGGATATTTTGTATCGATAGCTTTGGTCTCGATGGAAGAAGTTCCCGAAATAGAACTGTTTTGAGGGTATTCCGACTGGTTGCGTTCATATAAAGGATAGTCTTCCGTCAACTGATGCCAATAAAGTTGTAGTTCAGCAATGCTTTTACAATTATTGAATAGGTAAGTAGGTTTACTGAATAAGGCAATAAAAACCCTGTTCTCCATCAGTGCCGCTCTTTCTTTTCTGCCTTTCCATGTATGTGCGGTATGTGGAAATAGGGTACTGAGCGTAAATCCATCCTTATCGAGCGTCAGTGTATTATGTCCGTTGCTATATTGTTGCCATCTGTTATCTTGAGGTTCGGCAGTCATATTAAGCTCGTCAATGCGTATGTTTACTATTTGAGCTATAAATCGGTTCAGTTCGAAGTTCAACAGATGTTCCCAGTCAAGTCTTTTTTCCAAAGAACTTTCACCGGTGAGCATCGTGTATGCTTTGTTTTTCAGCTGAGAACTAAAGGGAGTGTCCAGTCTTGACAAGTATCTGTATATGCGTGCAGACAGGATTCTGGTGTTATCGGTTTCTTCGAAAGGCACCTTATTGCTGAGTAATGACAAAACAATGAGATGGATTGCTTCCTCTATCTTTGTTTGCAATACACATTGTGCATTTGTGTACCAAAGTTCCGAAATAATGATTTCATATTGTTCTATTTCCAGCTTTAATATGTTTTGCAGGGTAGCGTTGTGATAGTCGTTTATCATCCCATTCTTTTTCATCAGATAAATTGTTTCGGCAATCATGGGCAATTGCTTTCTCAACAAGGATTTGTCATAGGCCATAAAATAGAGAAACATTTCTATTTTATGAGAAGCGTATAGCAGATAATCACTTGCCTGCAATTTATAAAGCATCGTACGGATAAAAGAGTCTGACTGCTGGTCTCCGATAAGGTTCAATGCATTGCGTCTGGCGCGTAAACTTTCTATATACTGTTCCATCTCCTCCCGTTTGGCGGTCAACTGTTCGGGATAGACTGTTTGCAGGTAGCGTGACCCTTCACTTATCCAAGTGTATAGCCGATAGGCTGTTTGATGATATCCGGGGTCTTCTGCTTCGTCTTGAAGGAGATAGTGGCTGTATAAAGCATAATATCGGGCCGCTTGCTCAATCCATTTTAAATCATGTTCTTCATGTAACTTCTTGAGATTTTTCAAAATGCTTTCTGCTTCTGCATAAGGGCAATGGTAATCTTTGGAGAAAATGTCTTCTTTTATAAAAGAAATAACTTTTTCTATATTTAATGGGGTGTTACTTTCAGTCATAGATATTATATTTTAAGGTGTGACACATTAATGTTTTTATTCATGATGATAAGGGCCGTTATTCAGAATGGTCATAGCTCGATAGAGCTGTTCCACAAAAATGAGTCGTATCATCTGGTGAGAGAAAGTCATCTTGGACAGTGAAATTTTTTCTTGTGCTATATCATATACTTTCGGAGCGAACCCATAAGGGCCCCCTATGATAAAGACCAGCCTTTTATTCACCGTATGCATTTTCCTTTCTACCCACTCGGCAAACTCGACAGAACGGAATTCTTTGCCGTGTTCGTCCAGCAGAACCACTACATCACCCGGTTGCAATGCTTTCAAGATAAGTTCTCCTTCTTTCTCCTTTTGCTGTTCCATGCTCAGACTCTTCGTGTTTTTTAGTTCGGGAATGACCTCCATATCAAAGGAAATAAAATGTTTGGTACGTTCCACATAATCATTGATGGCAGCGATATAGTGTTTTTCAACCGTGCGTCCTACGACTAATAATGTAAATTTCATACGTTCTTTCTCTTGTTTACTTTGCAAAAGTACGGAAAATCTGTACCTTTGCCTATCAATTCATAAAAAAACAATAACACAATGGATGAATTAGTAGTAAAAGATTTGATAGACAGACTGATAGATTTGTCTTTCGCCGAAGATATAGGTGATGGAGATCATACTACCTTGTCATGTATCCCTGCGGATGCTATGGGTAAATCAAAATTATTGATTAAGGAAGAAGGTATATTGGCAGGTATTGATGTGGCTAAGGAAGTATTCCACCGTTTTGACCCTACCATGAAAGTGGAGGTATTTATTCAGGATGGCAGTCATGTGAAGCCGGGTGATGTGGCGATGGTGGTTGAAGGTAAAGTCCAGTCTCTGCTTCAGACAGAACGTTTGATGCTGAATATCATGCAGCGTATGAGTGGTATTGCTACTATGACCCATAAATATGTGAAGAAGTTGGAAGGTACCAAAACTCGGGTTCTTGATACTCGTAAGACTACTCCGGGGATGCGTATCATGGAGAAAATGGCTGTAAAGATAGGTGGAGGATGCAATCATCGTATCGGTCTGTTCGACATGATTCTGTTGAAAGACAATCATGTGGATTTTGCAGGAGGCATACACAATGCGGTTACCCGTGCTAAAGAATATTGTAAAGCCAAAGGCAAGAACTTGAAGATAGAATTGGAAGTTCGCAATTTTGATGAACTGAATCAGGCATTGGCAGAAGGGGTAGACCGTATTATGTTTGACAACTTTACTCCCGAAGATACACGTAAGGCAGTAGAGATTGTGGGTGGACGTTGTGAAACTGAGTCTTCCGGCGGCATCACTTATGAGACGATGCTACCTTATGCACAGGCAGGGGTAGACTTTATATCATTCGGAGCATTGACACATTCTGTAAAAGGATTGGATATGAGTTTCAAGGCTTGTTAATCAACGATTGTATATAATATATGTAAAGAGCGACCGGAAATCGCTCTTTTTTATTTTGAGTCAGCATTGTTCTTTTTCTTTTCTTCCTTAAACTGGGTGGGAGTCATCCCTTTTATTTGCTTGAAAGAGGTACTGAAATAACGGGGATAGGTAAAACCGACTTCATAGGATATTTCATTGATATTGAGATTGGTATTTGTGAGTAGGTATACTGATTTCTCGATACGTAATCGGTTTATGTAGTCATTCACACCCAGTCCGGTCAGTGTTTTCACCTTATGATAAAGAGAAGCCCGACTCATAGCCATATTATCGGTCAGGAATTTAATGGAGAGTTCTTCGCCCGCCATATTGTCATTGATGAGTTTGTTTAGTTTCTCAATAAAATCTTCATCCTCTTTGGTAAAAGTCTGCTTCTGTTGCATCGGTTCGTTATTATCTTCTTTTACTTTTTCCGATAAGACATTTAATGGAACAGTAGTGTTTTGAAGTTCTTCTTCTTCTACTACTGTTGCTTGAAACTTTTCTTCTTTATTTTTTAGAATATCATTTAGGACAGCTTGTAGAAAATGGTTCATGCTGCCTTTCATGCTTTGCTCTCTCCATCGGAATATGATATACCCTGTACTTGCGGTTACAGATATGAAAATGAGGATAATTATACTTATAAACCATCCGGTCTTATACCATGGAGGTGTAACGATGATGTCAACCAGGCGTTTAGGAGTGGTATAGTTTCCGTTTTTCATATTGCATGACACCCATATCGCATATTTCCCTGGCGATAGGGAAGACAGATTCAAGAATGGGTCGTATGATTCTATTTCTTGATTTCCCCGGCCTGAAATCGTATATCGCAACAGATTCTTTTGGAAAATATCTTTCTTTTTTATTCGAAAATGGACCGAGAGTGAATTGTAATTCCAGGGAATCTCGATTGTATTGTTTTGGAGCTCTTTTATATAAGGGCTGCCATTGAAGAGAATATCGGATAGATATATTTCCGGTGTCTTTACTTCGGAATAAGGGATATTTGTATTGATTTTGACTAATCCTTCAGCTCCTCCCAGATAGATGAAATCACGGTTGAAAGGCTTTTGATAGGCAAATAGAATTTCATTGGACGGAAAACCGTCGGAAGCGTTCCACAAGGTGAACTTGTTCTCTTTGATGATGTATGAAAACAGCATGTTCTGGGCGCAAATCCATAAACGTCCTTTGCCATCGGCCGTCAGAAAAGATATGTTATTGAATAATTTGGTATGGATAATGTGGTACTCTTTTCTTTCCATGTCGAAACAGCCTAGCCCCTTGTCTGTGCCGGTCCATATCATGCGGTCACCGTCATAAGACATTGACGTGATTGTTTCTTTTTTGTCCAATTCAAACAGGAGTTTGATACTGTCGTTTTTCTGGTTGACGATGAAAGCTTGGTTGGCGCACTTCAACAGCGAGAATTTGTCGTTGGAGTAGGAGAGGCACAGAGCGTCATTTGACAAGTCGTATTCTTTGTCCATCCACATTCGGGTAAATGTGCGGGTAGGGGTGTGATAAGCATAAGCGTTATTGCTGATGATATAGATTTTGTCGTTTGCCACCTGATTGGCCAGGGGAAGATAACCGTAAAAGCATTCTTTATAGTTTGTAGCTTGATCTACAATAATGAAAGGACGGTAGGTTCCTGTCTGTTTATTGAATGTAAATACTCCTTTCGTGTAGAGGGACACTAATAGTTCGTTCTCGGAAAATCCTGAAATGGAAACGACCTTATCTCCATAGGTAGATGGAAAATGGGTAAACTTGTCGGTTCGCGCATCATACAGATTGATTCCTCCTCCGTCGGTTCCTATCCATAGATTACCGTTTTTTTCTTCATAGAGGCTGATGACCGATTTTTCACTCAGTCCATTGGTATTTCCCAAAGCTACATCTTTATAAGTCTTTATATAAGTTTCTTTGATACTGAATATGCCTCCGCGTACGCTTCCTGCCCATAGTTCGTCTTCTTTATCCTTATATAATACGGTAATGGAATTGACAGGTAGAGAGGAGTAGTCACCGACAATGTGATATAATTGGGAAAATTGGCGGGATTGGGGGTCAAGCATGAATATTCCGCTTCCGTCTGTTGCCAACCATAAGTATCCGTTATGTTCCGTTATGTCGAGGATATAATTGTTTTGTAACTGTGAATTGCTTTGATCGTAATGCCCCTGCATATTTCCATTGGAGTCATAATAGTATAAACCGTGTCCGTAAAAGGCGGCATAGATGTGTTTGTCTGCAGTGATGTAGAGTGACGTAAGCAGATACTGCTTGTCCGAAATGAAGCCGGTTAGCTGTTGTGTGCGGCAATCGTATAGGTACATTCCTTTTTTCCGTGTGCCTATCAGTATCTTGTCTTTTTCGAGGTAGAGCATTTTTTGCACTCTGTAGTCTACCGGGTTGGCGTCTTTATCCTCTTTCTTTATCGGGATATTTTTCAGCGTTTTGTCTTTATAATCGTAATAGCAGATGGTGTTATCGCCGCCAAACCAGATGCCCCCTTTTACACAAATGGAAGAATACATTGCGTCGGGGAGAACAGTTGTGAAATTGTCCTGTTCATAATTATACATACTCAATCCTTTTTGGGTAGCTACCCAAATGTTGCCGATAGAGTCCTCGGCAATATGATTGATATAGTTGCCGGGCAGAGAATATGGGTTTTCTGAATGGTGAAGATACTTTTTTAATCCTTCTTGAGTATAAATGTTCAATCCATTTTTAGTTCCTATCCATAACGTTCCCCTTTCATCCAATAAGATTGATTGCACGGTCGGTTGGGAGAGGCCTTGCTGTATGGAAAGTTGGGTAAATGAATAACCGGTGTTGTGGTTGGTTGCAGAAACGGTTTTTCCCAAAAACAGGAATAGTATAATAATTAAGGTCCGATACATGGTCACTGTATTTTTAGGCAAAAATACATTTTTCTTTCAGTTGTGCAATCATCCTCTTCTGATTTTTTACAAAAAAAGGGTGTCTTAGAGGTGAATAATGGAAGGTTTGGACAAGATTTGACTCGTTTAATACGATTTTTGAGTCCTTTTTGGTACAAAACAGCTACGTTTGCTCCATAATTTATGAAGTGATAATTTGTGAATCTAAATTAAAGTATTATGAAAAAAATTATGCTTTTATTGTTTACAGTCTTCGTTATGCTCTCTTGCAGCCATAAGCCCGGATGGAAATTGGTGTGGGAAGAGAACTTTGACGGTACGGAACTGGATACCACAGTATGGAGCCGTATCCCTCGGGGCAGGGCAGACTGGCAGAACACACAATCTTTTGATGACCGTTGCTATGAAATGCGTAACGGACTTCTCATCCTAAAAGGTATTGTAAATGATAACCGGGAGGCGGATACAGCCGCTTATCTGACCGGAGGTGTATGGACGAAAGGCAAACATGCCTTTCATCGCGGACGCATTGAGGTATGTGCCAAGCTGCATGGAGCGCGTGGAGCATGGCCCGCTATTTGGACTTTGCCTTATGAAACGGATAAGTATCATTGGCCTACAGGGGGCGAGGTGGATATAATGGAACGTCTGAACAATGATTCTATTGCCTATCAGACGGTGCACTCACATTATACATATACATTGGGCATTGAGAATAATCCGCCTCATGGAGGTATTGCTCCCATTAACCGTGACGACTTCAATGTGTACGGTGTGGACTTCTGGCCGGACAGTCTGGTTTTTCATATCAATGGCAAACGTCATTTTGCTTATCCGAGAATAGAAACGGAACAAGAAGGCCAGTTCCCTTTCGATATTGCACAATATCTGTTGATTGACATGCAGTTGGGCGGTACTTGGGTAGGAGCGGTAGAACCGGCTGACTTACCGGTAGAAATGGAAGTTGACTGGGTGCGGCACTATCAGTGGGAGTAAAACAGTCTGAAGCTCAATCTATTTGAATCTCTCAAAATCTAATATAAAAACCTATAATCATTAATTTTAATATTATGAATGGACAAATGCAAAAATTATTCCGTATGTTTTTGGCGGGCGTTCTAATGCTGTTCACATTTACAGTAAATGCACAGGAACGGACAATAACAGGTAAGGTGTATGATGTGGCAGGTGAACCTATCATAGGTGCTAGTGTGCTCATACAAGGCACAACACAAGGTGTGATAACTGATATGGAAGGTGCGTTTCAGCTAAAGGCTGCCCCTTCTCAGTCTTTGGTTATCAGCTTTTTGGGCTATAAGGATATGATTCTTTCCATTGGCAATAAGACAAACTTTAAAGTCGTACTAGAAGAAGATTCGGAAAAACTAGACGAAGTAGTGGTGGTCGGTTATGCTACACAGAAGAAAGTCAATCTGACGGGTTCTGTCTCTTCTGTATCGGCCAAGGATATTCAGGATATTCCGGTGGCCAATACCACCACTTTGTTGCAGGGCCGCTTGCCTGGATTGGTATTGACCCAGAACGGTGCACAGGCCGGTAATGACAATCCCGAAATACGTATTCGTGGTATCGGTACATTCGGCAATAACAATCCGATGGTATTGATAGACGGAATAGAAGGTTCTATTTCTCAAATCGCGGAAATTCCATCTGCTGATATCGAAAGTATTTCTGTGTTGAAGGATGCGGCTTCGGCTGCTATTTACGGTGTTCGTGCTGCCAATGGTGTTATTTTGATAACTACTAAACGCGGACAAGCATCAAGTAAGGTGAAGGTTTCTTATTCAGGTAGTTATACCTTGCAGACTCCGGGTATCGTTCCCGACTATATTGACAGCTATAATTGGGCCTTGATGAGAAATGAAGTAAAAGCGGGAACTTTTTCGGAAGAGGCTTTGCAAAAATTGCAGGACGGCTCTGACCCTGACCATTATGCAAACACCAACTGGCTGGATGCCGTATTGCGCAATGCCAGTATGCATCAACACCATCTGTCGGTATCGGGCGGTAGTGAGAATACACATTTCATGACTTCTGTATCTTACTCTAATCAAGATGGTATTATGATGAAGACGGGCGTGGAACGTGTATCTTTCCGTTCAAACGTGGATACTCGTTACAAACGTTTTACTTTTGGTTTGAACCTGTCTGGTAATAAGAACGATGTGACTGCTCCTGCCGTGGCTCCGTCGGGTGAAGGTGGTATCATGCGATATGTCTCATGGTTTACCCGTCCCACGGTTCCGGTGATGTACTCTAACGGACATTATGGATATGTAGACGGTTCGATGACTAATGCAGAGGATGTGAAAAACCCGGTGGAACTGATGTCTTTGGGGTATCGTTCTAACGAATATTGGCGTTTTAACGGTAAGGCATTTGCAGGAATTGATTTGATAGACGGATTAAAGTTCCAGACAAATTTCGCTTATGCGTTCGACCTGAATGCAACGAAATCATACAATCCCAAGTCTCCAGCCCGTTATGATGCCGAAGGCAATGTGAAGAAGGTGGAAGGCGCCACTAATCAATCAAGCGACTATTGGTATAGAAATGCAACGTGGACAAATGAAAACCTGCTTACTTATAATAAGCAATTCAATGAACATAATATCAGTGTATTACTGGGACATTCAATTATCGGTTCACGTTATTATACGACAACAGCAGCTATCCAAGGATTCCCCACCGAAAATATCTATGAACTAAATGGTGGTACAATTAATCCGAGTGCCAAAGGAAATTCGGAAGAATATAAACTGCAATCTTTCTTCGGCCGTTTGAATTACAGCTATGGAGAACGTTACTTGTTTGAATTCAATATCCGTCACGATGGTTCCTCACGTATGCCTAAAGCCAATCGTTATGCCACATTCCCGTCTGTATCGGCAGGTTGGGTATTCTCAAACGAAAAATTTATGGAAGACTTCAGAGAGTTGTCACTCGGAAAGTTGCGCTTGTCTTGGGGTAAATTGGGAAATCAGGAAATAGGTAACTATGCGTATGCGGCTACATTGGGCGCCAGTGGCAATTACTTTTTCGATCAGAATGCAGACAAGCAGGCGGGTATGGTGCAGACCTCTGTTCCCAATGAAAATATCAAATGGGAAACAACCCGTTCAGTCAATGTTGCCATTGACCTCGGTTTCTTTAATAACAGAGTGCAGACCACGTTCGAATGGTTCGATAAAAAGACATCCGATATCTTGATGCGTTTGTCCATGCCGGGCATTTTCCTCGGTTCTCTTTCTGCTCCTTATCAGAATGTGGGAGCCGTACGTAACCGTGGTTGGGAATGGAACCTGAACTACTCGGACAGTAAAGGTGACTGGGCTTGGAATGCAGGTTTTAATATCTCTCATGTAAACAATGAAATTCTTGAAATGGGCGGTTTGAAAGAAACCATCAGCGGTAATTCAATCAATCGGGTAGGTGAGCCTATCGGAGCTTATTTTGGATATAAATCTATCGGCATCTACCGTACGGAAGCTGACTTGCAGCGCACTAATTCAAAAGGTGAAGTGATAAAGCAAAACGGTGTAGCTCCAAAACTGGGCGATATCATGTATGCTGACCTGAACGACGACGGTAATATAACAGCCGACGACCGTGACATTATCGGTAACCCATTCCCCAAGTACTCTTACAGTTTCAATCTGGGCGCTTCTTGGAAGAACTTTGATTTATCTACTTTCTGGCAGGGAGTTGCAGGAATCTATCGTTATAGTTGGGAGACAACCACGGATATTCGCGGTAACTTCACCGACCGTTGGTTGGATCGTTACTCAGCCGACAATATAAATGGTTCAATGCCTGCTCTGGGTAATACAATCAATGACCAATACTCATCATTCTGGTTGGAGAACTCCAGTTATTTACGCTTGAAGAATCTTGAGTTCGGCTATACTTTCCGCCAGCCCGGACTGACAAAACTTGGTGTTTCCAGTATCCGTGTTTATTTTGCAGGAACTAATCTTCTGACGTTTACTTCATTGAAGAACTGGGACCCTGAAAAGACATCAGGTGATGCTCGAAATGACGTGCACCCCAATATGCGCACTTATTCATTTGGTTTAAATGTTCAATTCTAATAATAGGGAGGACACAGATTATGGTAAAGAATACAAAAAATATATTCAAGATTTTATTATTGTCCGGTACTTTATTGGCTACCGGTGCCTGTTCGGACAGTTTTTTGCAGACGGATTCTCCGAACCAACCTTCACAGAGTACCTATTGGCAAACTGAGTCTGACGCTTTGATGGCTCTGACTGCCTGCTATGATGCCATGCAGAGCAGAAATCTGTATGACGATAATATCGACGGTTGGAATTATGGTTTCCTCTGTCGTGAGACTTGTACGGATAATGGAGACCATACGTGGGGAGACTGGATGTTGGGAAGTACTATTTCCAAATGTACGTCATCTACAACAGACGAATGCTTTTCAATGTACTGGAATGCTAATTATGAAGTGATTAAGCGTTGCAATATGTTGATTGATAACATAGACCGTGTTCCGATGGAAGAGGACAAGATAGATGCTTATAAAGCAGAAGCCATTGCTCTGCGGGCATTGATGTACTGCAACTTGACCTCAGTGTTCCGCGATGTTCCTTATTTGACAAAACCGCTTACTCTGGCCGAGGCTCAGGCTCCGAAAACGGAACGTGCACAGATTGTTTCGTCTGTATTGGAAGATTTGAAAACATGGATTCCTAAAATTCCGGTGATTGGCAAAGCCAAAACAGGACGTATGACTCAAGAAGCGGCGTATGCCATTATGGGACGTATCGCTCTCTTTAACCAGCGCTGGGATGATGCGATAGCTGCTTATCAGAATGTGATAGGTAAGGTGCAGTTATTTAAGTCGGGAGATGGTTCTGATTATGCTGCCAATTTTGCCGATTTGTTTAAAGAGAAAAATGAGACAGCAGCGGAAGTCTTGTTGAGTGTTCACTATAAAGGTCCCGGACTGGGCGAGGGCAGCTGCTTCGGTATTTGCTGGTCGGGTCCGATGAATGCCATTGAAGGTACAATGAATCTTTGTGATGACTTTTATTGCATAGACGGACTGCCGATAGATAAGTCGCCTCTGTTTAAAGGCAGCTTGGAGGCAGGTGCACATACAAAGGAAAAACCTGATATGGGACGTTATGAGAACCGTGACCCTCGTATGAAAGGCACATTGATGTTGCCCGGTATGGAATGGAACGGCAAACTTTATACCAATAATTTGCCGGCTAGTTCTACTGCCTGCATCCGCAAATGGTATACTCCTGAAGATACGGCCAACGAATATGACGGAAGCCTTGACTTCTACATTATTCGTTATGCGGAAGTGTTGTTGTCTCTTTCTGAGGCAATGATTGAGAAAGGCGGTTACCCGCAGTCCGAAGTTACACGATATATCAATGAGGTGCGTGCACGTGTAGGTATGCCTGCAGTGGAAGATGTGGAAGGAACCAATCTGACACAGGAAGAGTTGCGTGCCATCGTGCGTCACGAACGTCGCGTAGAACTGGCTTTTGAAGACTTGCGCTTTGCCGATTTGTATCGTTGGAATGAGTTTGAGAATGCTCAGAAACGTATGCAGCATGATTTGTCATTCTATGGCTTCGGTGCTGTGACACGTGGAAACTTACGTGGTGGACAAGACTTGGTATGGCCTATTCCGCAAAGTGAAATTGATACCAATCCGATGTTGGAACAGCATCCCGAGTGGAAATAGCGGTGATTGATGAGGTATACTTGTGAGCAAGTATAATATCTGTGAATGTTTATTGATAAATAGAAGAGGAAAGTTCGCTTTCTTCTTCTATTTTTTTATGCATCGGCATGGGGTACACCATGACCGCACAGCAGCCTTATCCCGATTTCAATAAAGAGAAAGTAACGGATTCATCCGAAAACCCTGTAGGTGATAAGGGGGCAGTCATTATTCTTGGGGAATTTAACATATCAATCAAACACCTGTCTCCTGATGTCGTCTCCTCCGGTTTTCAACCCCTGCATACGTTTTTGAACTCCCTAAGTCGTTTCATTAGGCAGCCTAAGCGTTTTCGTCCTTTCGATTATGCCTGTGTGTCCGTCGGATTACTACAGTCTCCGGCAGCGGACTGTATAGTCCGTTGCAGTGGACCGTACAGTCTGCTACAGTGGACTGTACAGTCCATTGCCGGAGTCTGTAATAATCTTCCGTTCAAAAGACCTTAACCGACCCTATGAAACGGCTTATTCTTCCCTTTGCTAGTGAATATGATATCTACTCCCCCCAAGAATAATAAATGACCCGAATTTTCTCAAAATAGGATGCCCACACACTTTTTGACTTGATTCTATATCTTTTTTTCAGTCATAACTATAACCGGAAAGCAAAAGTTTTGTACCTTTGCATCCGGTTTTAGAAAATGAATAAAAGATTGTAAGTTATGGAACTACCGGAAGACCCGATGATGCTGTTCAGCATGGTGAATATGAAACTTCGCGATTGTTATTCTTCGCTTGATGAGCTTTGTGAAGATATGAATGTAGATAAGGATTCTTTGATACGAAAACTGAACTCCGTGGGGTTTGAATATAGCCAAGAGAACAATAAGTTTTGGTGATTTATCTGCATTTTCTCTTTATTGATTATGTTTGTGCCAATAATTTAGCTGTTGCCCTATTGGGCTTTCCTGTTTCTGTAAGAGGCAGGTTCTCGACTGGTATGATACGTTTGGGACACCAGTAGGCAGGCAATACATCCTCACAAATTTTTTGAATTCTTTCATAGCTTTCTTCATTTCCGAGCTTGTTCTCAATGAGTAGAACCACTATCTCACCGAATTTCGCATCGGGAGCTGATGTAATCATAAATGGGATGTGGAAATGTTCTTTCAGTGCGGCTTCCACCTGTTCTATTTGTATTTTCACACCACCACTGTTTATCGTATTGTCTTTTCTTCCTAATATGCGGAATTGCCCTTTGTCGTTCAGTTCTGCAATGTCGTTAGTGTGTAATATCTTGTCACACACTTTGGGAGCATTGATAATCAGTGTATTTTCTTTACTCAACCGGATGGAGACGCTTTCAAAAGGAGTGTACCATTCGGAGGCTTCCGCTCCGTTTACTCGGCGCAAGGCAATGTGTGAAAGAGTTTCTGTCATACCATAGGTAGACCATACATGATTTGGAAAATCCTTTAGAGCGTGTGCCAATGCATTGTCAACCGCACCTCCGCCGATGATAAGATGTTTGACTTGTTTCAATAATTCTCTTTCTTCGGGAACTTGGAGGGAATTATATACCTGCATCGGAATCATGGCAACAAATACGGGTGCTTCCTTCAGTCCTTTCAATGGATGGCCTGAAGGGGTGACCGGGAGAAGGTTCAGCCCTGCAACCAGTGAGCGTACCACCACCATCTTTCCCGCAATATATTGCAGAGGCATACACAGTAGTGCTGTGTCATTTTCTTTCAGACCGAGGAATGAACAGGTGAGGCAGGCACTTTCCATCATGTTTTCTTTCTCTACACGCATCGGTTTAGGTTGGCCTGTCGAACCGGAGGTGTGGACAAGGACGGTGGATTGATGGTTGAACCATTCGGCGAGGAAAGTAAAAAGTTCTTGCCGGAAGCTTTGCTTGTCGGCAGGAACATTCATGCGTATCATCGCTATTTCCCAATGGGTATAAAAGATTCCTTCTATTTGGATACGCTGGGTGGTTATGTCTGTATAGTAAGTATTCATTGTGACAGCCATTGTAATAAATCAGGTTCTTGCTCTTCGGGATGAAACCATAAACAGTCACCTTCGATGTGTAGCGGATAGTCTATGTTGTCTGTAAACAGTAATCCTGTCCCAAGGCCTTGCGGGAGGGTAGGGTGCAGGGTGGCGCACCATTGGACTATGGCATTTAGTCCGATATTTGACTCTAGGGCAGAGGTAATCCACGAGCCTATACCTCTTTCTGCAGCCAGTTCTATCCATTCTTCCGAACCGCTGATTCCACCGTGAAGGGAGGGCTTCAGAATGATATATTGCGGCTGGATGGTTTCAAGAAGCTCAATCTTGCGCTCACGTTGGTTGATACCGATTAGTTCTTCATCCAGAGCGATGGGAAAAGGTGAGGAGGCACAAAGTGCACTCATCTCTTGCCATTGCCCGGCGCGGACAGGCTGCTCGATGGAATGAAGGTGGAACTCGGAGAGGCGTTGTAATTTGTCGAGAGCATCGGTGGGGGTGAAAGCGCCGTTGGCATCCACACGCAACTCTATCTGTTCGGGGGTAAAGTGTCGGCGGATATGCGCCAATAGTTCCAGTTCCTTTTCAAAGTCGATAGCACCGATTTTGAGTTTGATACAGCGGAATCCTTTTTGCATCTTTTCTTCGATGCGCCGATACATTTCGTCAAAATTCCCCATCCAGATAAGTCCGTTAATAGGGATACCTGCCTTTCCTTTACTGAATGGAGTGTGCCAGAATTGAAGGCTGCGTGCCCGGAAATGCAGCAGGGCAGTTTCCAGACCGAACAGGATGGACGGATAGGGAAGCAAGGCTTCCCGGTCTATTTCTCCGGTCTTTTCGAAGTTCTGGCAGGCGGTAGCCAACTGTTCATCGTAGTTGGGAACATCGTCACAACTCAGGGCGGGGAGAGGAGCACATTCGCCCACACCATAGTGTCGGCTGTCGGTGTCGGTGAGAACGATATAAGACACGTTTCGGGTGGTATATACTCCTCTCGATGTGCCTGCAGGTTGTTTAAAGTGTAATTGTTTCTTTATAATTCGGGTTTGGAACATGGCTGCTAGTGGTTTAAATGGAAAGCTGGGTGATTACGGAAATTTGGGATAATCTTGGAACCGTGGTTTGCGCTTTTCCAGAAATGCCTTTCCTCCTTCCTGTGCCTCCTCTGTCATATAATAAAGCATGGTGGCATCTCCGGCAAGCTCTTGGATTCCGGCTTGTCCGTCCAGTTCGGCATTGAGTCCGGCTTTAATCATACGGAGGGCTAACGGACTGTGTTCCATCATCTTTTCTGCCCATGCCACTGTCTCGTCTTCCAGACATTCAAAAGGAACAACGGTATTTACCAATCCCATTTCCAGTGCTTCTTGTGCTGAGTACTGACGGCAAAGGAACCATATTTCCCGTGCCTTTTTTTGTCCTACGATTCGTGCCAGATATGATGAACCAAAGCCGGCGTCAAAGCTGCCCACTTTGGGACCTGTTTGTCCGAAGATGGCATTGTCGGAAGCGATGGTCAAGTCACAAACCACATGGAGCACGTGTCCGCCACCGATAGCGTAGCCATTGACCATGGCGATGACAGGTTTCGGGAGGGAACGGATTTGTTTTTGTACGTCCAGCACATTCAGTCGGGGAACACCGTCTGTTCCGATGTAGCCGCCATGACCTTTTACGTGCATGTCTCCTCCGCTGCAGAAGGCTTTGTCGCCTGCTCCGGTCAGTACCACTACATTAATGTCCTGACACTCGCGGCAGTAATATAAGGCATCACTGATTTCGGAAGTGGTGGTGGGGGTGAATGCGTTGCGGTAACGCGGACGATTGATAGTGATTTTGGCTATGCCGTTATAAAAATCGAAAAGTATGTCCTGATACTCTTTGATGGTTTTCCATTCTCTTGTTTCCATATATTCTTATTTTTTATTTATTGTAGGGCTTATGGTCCACCGTAGGGGAATTATTTATTTTTAAGCTTGTGATAATATTCTCTTAATAGGGTTGTATCTTTTTCTTTGTCTGTAAAGACTTCCATTAGCATGGGTTGCATGAGTGTTTCCGGTGTGGCGAATTGCTTCATCGCTTCTTCCAGTTCCTCATCGTCGCTCACCTTTATATAGATGAAACCGCGCTCTTCCGCCCACCCTTTGGCGGTGGTGTAATGTTCGGCTGTGATGAATTCTCGTGAGCGGCTTGATTTGTCCATGCCCGGCAGAGTGTGGAATATCTCTCCGCCTTCATTATTCAGTAGCAGAATACGGATGTTTGCACCGTAATTTTGATTCCACAGTGCGTTCATGTCATAAAAGAAACTCAAGTCACCTATGATGATGAAGTTTAGTTTACTGGACGCTGCGGCATATCCGATGGCGGTGGAAAGTGAACCTTCTATGCCGTTCACACCTCGGTTACAGCAAATTTCTACTCTTGGCGGTATGGTGAATAACTGGGCATAACGTATCGTAGAGCTGTTTGCCAGATGCAGCGCACAGGGCTCCGGCAATGACTGAATGAGTTTTCCGATAGCCGAGATTTCCGAATAGGGCAGTTCCGGCATCGGAACAGTCTTGCAGTAGTTCTCCCACATCAATGGATAGTTGGTCGGTTTGTTGTCCAAAAGGAAAGCAATCTTTTCCAGAAACTCAAACGGGTCCATCTCGATGACGGTCGTCAGGCAACCGTATAAGTCGGCTATCTTTCCATCGGTGGAAATATGCCAGTGTTCACGCGGAGGATGCTTCCGAAGGTACTTCTTTAGTTCCTTGGATACAATGTGGCCACCGTAAGTAATCAATAGTTCGGGGGCCATATCGTCCTGACGTTCGGAACTCATGGAATAGATGGCTGCATCGAAGTTCCTGATGGGAATGCCGGGAATGGTCTGATTGCCCAGGTGTTCCGTCAGCCAAAGGAAATGCTTGTAGAGGGGCTTTACATATTTCTTTTCGAACAGATAAATCAGATTCATCTGCCCCACCACTATCATGCGTTTGTTATATTTATTCAGACGTTCAATCAGTACTTTGTAGTCGCGGTCGTACACACTCAATCCTTGGTAGCGGGTGATGACGCGCACCTCGGGAAGCGTTTTGGCGGTGAAACGATAGATGGGTTCGGAGATGGGCACATTGATATGTACCGGGCCTTTGCCGTGGTGGGTTGTCTCCAGTATGGCTTCGTTAATCAGACGGTTGCAGAACCATTCGTCTTCATCGCTTTGTACTTCGGGCAAGTTGACCGACATCTTGACCAACGAACCGAACACACCGGGCTGAGGCAAAGTCTGTCCGTCCATTTGTCCTATCCAGGCGGCAGGACGGTCGGCGGAAATGACGATTAAAGGTACTTGTTGGTAAAAGGCTTCGGCTATGGCCGGATGCAGATTCAGCAGTGCCGAACCGGAAGTGCAACATACGGCAGCAGGTCCTCCTCCCTGTAGCGACAGCCCGATAGCAAAGAATCCTGCACTGCGTTCATCAGTTACGGAGTAACAGGTGAAATCTTCTATATTGGCCAGTGTATGTACGATGGCAGCATTACGACTGCCGGGACAAAGCACTATTTTCCGCACACCGTGTGCCTTGAGAAGTGCTGCCAGCTGAAGTATGTTCTTTTTGTCTGAATACATAATTCTTTTACTTTAATATAAATGTATTTCTCTTTTATCGTTCTTGCTCTGTAGGGAGGAATTGAATTCCTTACGATAACAGGCTATCTGTTTATAAATTCAGGATGAAGTATGCTCTTCATCGTGTTCATCTTGTCTCCTGTTTCTGTCCATTCCGACTCTACTTCAGAAGAGGCAAGAATTCCTCCGCCTGCATATAAAGTGGTTTCTCCCGGCTCTATCTTCATGCAGCGTAAGTTGACATATAAATCTGTGTGCCCTTCGGTGTCCAGCCAGCCTGTAAAACCGGAATAATAGCTGCGGTCATATCCTTCATTTTCCAGAATAAACCGGAAAGCATCTTCTTTCGGCAATCCGCAAACGGCAGGGGTAGGATGAAGTTCCTGAAGTAAATTTCCTATATTATCCGTGTTCTTTAATAAAAAATAAAAGTCGGTCTTGAGGTGTACCAATTGTCCGGCACGAGCTGTATAAGGACCTTTTTCATTCATCTTATTACCGAACTTTTTGACAATACGGCGGATATAATCAGCCACATAGCCTTGCTCTTCTTGATTCTTCTTGTCCCAGTCTGTCGGCATTACTTCATTTTGCATCGGCATGGTGCCTGCCAAGGCTACGGTGTGCCATTCTTTGCCATGTCCGCTTAGTAGGATTTCGGGTGTACTGCCCAACCATGTGCCGGAAACGGGAGTATGACACAAATAAATCATCATACGCGGATAATTGTTGCAGGCACGTACAAATGCGGCCAATGGCGAGAAGTCATCATTGATATGCCTGGCGGAAGAACGTGACAAGACAAGCTTTTGGAAACGTTTCTCCCGAAGGGGAGTAATGAAGCGTTCAAAAGCTTGAGCGTATCGTTCCTTATCTGTTTCTTCCGAAATAAAAGGAGACAGTTCATTGGCCTGGTTTTTGCATGTCAACAAGGCATCGGCACACTCTAAAGAGGAAATAGCTTCGCTGATTTCATTCCAGTCATAGGCTGTGATATCAGGACGGACCACTACCAATGGATGGTGGTCGGACTGAAGGAAAGGAGCCATGACAAACCCTTTCTTTCCATTTAACTCCTGAATCTCGGCTAGCTGTTCCACATCGTCCGATGTTTGCAGCACAAAATAGCATTCGTCTGTCCAGGGCAACCGGTAGAGAGCGAAGCTGAGTCGGCTGCGTGTAAGGCAATCCAATAAATTCTGTGTATGTCTATTAGGTAGATTCATTTCTTTTTAAGTATGAAATTAACGACACGAACGGTAGAAACAAGTTTTCCTTCTGGAGTGGTGATATCTATGTTCCATATATGTGAGGAATTGCCGCGATGAATTAATTGGCCGTTGGCAATCACTTTTCCACCCAGAGGAACCGATGATATATGATTTCCGCTTACTTGTACACCGCATGCATATTCTCTCTCGTGGCATAAAGACATTGACCCATGTCCGGCCGCAATTTCGGCAAGTGCCAATGATGCACCTCCGTTCAGCATGCCAAAGGGTTGTGAGGTACGGTGGTCGACAGGCATTTCGGCACGTACCTCATTGGTGGCAGACGGCAGGAACCGGATACCCAAGTGTTCTGCCATTGAGTTTGAATAATCGGGTTTGCAAGTTGTTTCTTCTTTCATTTGCATGTCTGTTCTTTCTATAGGGCTACAAAAATACATAAAATTTGGATGCAACTGCTTGGAAAGGATGTCTTTTAGCAACAAAAACATTTTATTTTTTGTTTCTGTTTTTGGAAGATATTTTTAATTTTGCAAACGGTACTTATACAAATACAATGACGAATCATTAAATAATAATTTAATACTTATGCTTATAACCATTATTATTCTTGTTCTCTCTGCCGTGTTTTTCGTGAATGGTAAAATACGGTCGGATATTGTGGCGCTTTGTGCCTTGGTTGCCTTGTTGGTCTTTCAGATATTGACTCCCGATGAGGCCTTGTCCGGTTTCTCCAATTCGGTGGTAATTATGATGGTCGGCCTGTTTGTGGTCGGGGGAGCGATTTTTCAGACAGGGCTTGCCAAAATGATCAGTTCGCATATCCTGAAGTTGGCGGGTAAGAGTGAATTGAAATTATTTTTACTCGTTATGCTGGTGACTTCTGCTATCGGAGCCTTTGTGAGCAACACGGGGACGGTAGCCTTGATGTTGCCCATTGTGGTCAGTCTGGCTGTCAGTGCCAACATGAATCCCAGCCGCCTGCTGATGCCGTTGGCTTTTGCCAGCAGTATGGGAGGTATGATGACCCTTATCGGTACACCTCCCAACCTTGTCATTCAGAACGCATTGACATCGGCAGGTTTCCCTCCGCTTTCGTTTTTCTCCTTTCTTCCGGTGGGCCTGATTTGTGTGGCTGTAGGTACATTGGTACTGATGCCGCTCAGCAAATGGTTTCTCTCCAAGCGTGGACAAAGCGGAGAAGACAATGTACATTCAGGTAAATCATTGAAACAGTTAGTGAAGGAATACGGATTGTCCAGCAATCTCTTTCGATTGAAAGTGATAGGCGACTCACGTTTGCATGGAAAGACAATAATCGAACTCGACATCCGTCGCAAGTATGGACTTAATATTCTGGAGGTGCGCCGTGGAGATATGTCACAACATCGTTTCTTGAAAACGATAACACAGAAATTGGCAGACCCGAGTACCGTGCTGCAGAAAGAGGATATTCTTTATGTAACGGGCGATTTCAATAAGATAAAGTCGTTTGCCGAAGATTATTTACTTGAAATGCTGGATGAGCATATGACGGAAGAAGCGAAAGATTCCGCCAATTCATTGGACTTCTATGATATAGGTATTGCCGAGATAGTCTTGATGCCTTCTTCTAATCTGATAAACCAGACAATCAAGGGAGCGGGTTTTCGTGATAAGTTTAATGTGAATGTGTTGGGCATCCGCCGGAAGAAAGAATATCTGTTGCAGGATTTGGGTTATGAACGGATTCATAGTGGTGACGTATTGCTGGTGCAGGGTACATGGAACAATATCGCCCGTCTGAGCAAGGAGGATGCCGACTGGGTGGTATTGGGACAACCGCTGGCCGAGGCTGCGAAAGTTACGCTGGATTACAAGGCTCCGGTAGCTGCGGTGATTATGGTGCTGATGGTGGCGATGATGGTATTTGACTTTATTCCGGTGGCTCCGGTGACAGCGGTAATGATTGCAGGCATCTTAATGGTATTGACGGGATGTTTCCGTAATGTGGAGGCAGCGTATAAGACTATTAATTGGGAAAGTATCGTGCTGATAGCTGCTATGCTGCCTATGTCATTAGCTTTGGAAAAGACAGGGGCTTCCGAATATATCTCGAACAGTTTGGTCAGCGAGTTGGGGGCTTATGGGCCTTTGGCTTTGATGGCGGGTATTTATTTTACCACTTCCCTGATGACGATGTTTATCAGTAACACGGCCACTGCGGTGCTTCTTGCTCCCATTGCAATGCAAAGTGCAGCGCAGATAGGGGTGAGTCCCGTACCTTTTCTCTTTGCGGTGACATTAGGGGCAAGTATGTGTTTTGCTTCACCGTTCTCCACTCCGCCTAATGCACTGGTGATGCCTGCGGGCCAATATACTTTTATGGATTATGTAAAGGTAGGTTTGCCGTTGCAGATTATTATGGGAATCGTGATGGTGCTGGTACTTCCGTTGCTGTTTCCTTTCTGAGATATATATTTTCCGGAGGTATGCCGGGGCATTTTCTCATGATTTTCAGGCACGGATTATAGGGTTTGCACGAATAAGTTTATTCTCTTTCCGCATTAACCGTGTAATCCGTGCTTGAGTGATATACGCCGCTGGTCTTCAGCCTTTTCTTATATTTATAATAAATAATTCCAATCATATCCGCTATAAACCATCCGATGGGGATAGACCACCAAATTCCGGTTACTCCAATAGAGGGGATGGCGGCAAGCCCATACGAAAGAGCGACTCGGGTTCCCAGCGATACAACGGTCAGTACTACAGACATTCCCGGCATACGGATAGCCCGATAATATCCGTATAAAAGGAATAGAATCCCGATGCCGCAATAGAATGCGCCCTCGATGCGCAGGTAACCGATACCTACATTCAGAATCTCTATTTCATGTGGACGTACAAAAATCAACATCAATGGTTTGGCAAATAAAAAGACCAGAACCGAAATGAACAGGGAGAAAACGACTGTCGTAATCAGTGCACTCTTTACTCCTTTGCGGATTCGTTCATATTTCTTTGCTCCGAAGTTTTGAGCGATAAAGGTGGAAAAAGCATTTCCGAACTCCTGTACCGGCATATAAGCAAAAGAGTCAATTTTTATTGCTGCCGCAAAAGCTGCCATAACCATAGTGCCAAAGCTGTTGACCAGCCCTTGTACCATCAGAATCCCCAAGTTCATCACTGACTGTTGCACACAGGTCAGTGCAGAGAACGAAGTGATTTCTTTCAGGCAGCGGCGGTCAAAATGCAGGTCGCTGCGGTGCAATCTCAGCTCGGGACATTTAATATAGGTATATCCCATAATTCCCAGTGCAGATACTCCTTGTGCAACAATCGTAGCAATGGCGGCTCCCTTGATTTCCCAATCCAACTGTAAGATAAAAAACAAATCCAAGCTTATATTCAGCACAACAGAAACTGCCAGAAACCAAAGAGGGGTGACCGCATCACCGATGGCACGCAGAAGTGCGGCATAGAAATTATAGATAAAAGTAAAGCCGATTCCCCAAAAGATAATCCACAAATAATCATACATCATCTGATAAATATCATTGGGAATCTGTAATAGTTTGAGAATAGGATGAATGAAAGACAGAGCTACTATGTTTAGTGCGATTGTCACTGTTCCGATGAGCACGGCCGATACATAAATGCTTCGTCGTAAAGCCTTCATCTGTCCTGCACCATATTGCAGGGAAAAAACAGTACCGCTTCCCATGGACAATCCCAGCAGGATGGAAATAAGAAAAACCATTAGTGTGTAAGCAGATCCGACAGCAGCCAATGCGCCGGAGCCGATATATTGTCCCACAATCAGTGTATCGGCTATATTGTAACACTGTTGCAGCAGTGAGCCTATAATCATAGGTAAGGTGAAACGTAGCAGGGTGCCTGTGATGTTTCCTTGTGTCAAGTCTACTTTGGATAACATGATACGTGTTTGTTCAATTTGAATTTTGCCCCAAAGGTAATAAACACTTTTCTGAATGTTCGCTTCTTTGTAGAAGAATTAGAGGATAAACCTTTGCTAACGATTCCTGTCACGGCAAACTTTCTTCCGGTAATCTTGTTGATAGGCAAAACATAACTTTTAAAAACGAATCAAGATGAAAGAAAAGAAAGTAGCCCGTGAAGAACGGAACAAAGAGAAACTGACTACAGGAGACTGGGTGATGGCTGAATTTTATTCTATCAATTCATTGAAGAGTAGCCGTATGCATTCCGTGATTGAGGAGTTTAAAAAACAGATGGAAGGGAAGGTAGAAGTCGTACAGGTGAATGTGGACGAAGAGAAACCGCTTGCCGAATTTTATACCATCGTGCATATTCCTACTTATATATTCTTAAGGAAAGGAGAGCAGTTATGGCGGCAGACCGGCGAGTTGGGGTTGGACAGACTGGAAAAAGCAGTGAAGGAATTTATGGTCTGAATCATGTAAAAGAGGGGGATGTATCAAAACTTCCCTTTTATCGAAATCGCCCTCGCTACAACTACTGTGACGAGGGTGATTTTTAGTTTATGAGAGTTTCTACACGCCCTTTCTTTTAAAAAGAGTTAACCGGATAATATTTTCCATAAGAAACTTTTGTTTGTGAAAAATATCATGTATGTTTGCATAAAGTTTCCAAGGGAAAATATTAATTGAATTAAAATAGTTAAGCTTATGAAGTATGTAATAGTAGGAGGCGTAGCAGGAGGTGCAACCGCTGCCGCACGTATCAGGAGAAATACAGAAGATGCCGAAATCATTCTGTTTGAAAAAGGAGAATATATCTCGTATGCCAATTGTGGTTTACCTTATTATATAGGTGGTGTGATTGCAGAGCGTGAGAAACTGTTTGTGCAGACTCCGCAGGCTTTCGGCAAGCGGTTCAACATCGACGTGCGTACACAGTCTGAAGTTGTGGCCGTTCATCCTACTAAAAAGACAGTGGATATTCGTACTTCAGACGGAAAAACTTATACGGAACATTATGACAAGTTATTGCTTTCTCCGGGTGCGTCACCTGTCCGTCCTCCCTTGCCGGGCATTGACAATGAAGGTATCTTTACACTTCGTAATGTAAATGATACTGATGCCATCAAAGGTTATCTGCAGCAGCATAAGGTAAAACGGGCAGTGATAATCGGTGCCGGATTTATCGGACTGGAAATGGCGGAGAATTTGCAGGAAGCCGGTGCAGAAGTAGCGGTGGTCGAGATGGCAAATCAAGTCATGGCACCGATTGATTTCTCTATGGCATCGTTGGTGCACGAGCATTTGTTGCAGAAAGGAGTGCGCCTTTATTTGGAAAAGGCGGTAGACGCTTTCGAGCGTACAGCCAATGGACTGGAGGTTATTTTTAAATCGGGCGAAAGACTGTCGGCGGATATGGTATTGTTGTCTATCGGTGTGCGTCCCAATACCTCATTGGCAACAGAGGCCGGACTAGAGATAGGGGAGATGCGTGGCATCAAGGTGAACGATTACTTGCAGACTTCCGATGAACATATTTATGCGGTGGGCGATGCTATTGAGTTCCGCCATCCGCTGACCGATAAACCCTGGTTGAACTATCTGGCAGGGCCGGCCAACCGTCAGGCGCGCATTGTTGCAGATAACATGGTCTTTGGGAATGAAGTTACGTATGAAGGAGCCATTGGTACTTCTATAGCCAAAGTTTTTGATATGACTGTCGCTGCTTCAGGCCTTCCGGCCAAGCGGTTGAAGCAAGCGGGCATCGATTACCTGTCGGCAACCATCCATTCAGGTTCACATGCCGGATATTATCCTGATGCTTTACAAATGTCCATCAAAATAACATTCTCTCCTACCGACGGCAAGCTGCTGGGAGCACAGATTGTGGGCTATAACGGAGTGGATAAGCGCATAGATGAATTTTCGCAAGTGATTAAGCATAACGGGACTGTTTATGATTTGATGGCTTTGGAGCAGGCATACGCTCCTCCTTTCTCTTCGGCCAAGGACCCTGTGGCAGTAGCCGGATATGTAGCCGGGAATATATTGAATGGAAAGATGCATCCTCTTTATTGGCGTGAGTTACAGGTTGCCGACTTGAGTAAGATTACATTGGTTGACGTTCGTACTCCTGATGAATTTGCGCTTGGCTCTTTGAAGGGAGCTGTCAATATTCCTTTGGATGATATGCGTGAGCGGATGCAAGAGATTCCTCAGGATAAGCCGGTTTATTTGTATTGCGGAGTAGGTTTGAGAGGTTATCTGGCTTCCAATATATTGCTGATGAACGGATATAAGGAAGTAAAGAATTTAATAGGTGGTCTGAAACTTTATAAAGCAGCAACAGCTCCTCTGCCGGAACCGAAGACTTTTACAGCAACTCTCTCGGATGGAGGGAAACAAGTTGTGCCATCCACCGTTATTCCTTCTATAAAAGCAATAAAAGTAGATGCTTGTGGCATATCTTGTCCCGGCCCTATCATGAAGCTAAAGAAGAGTATGGAAGAACTGGCAGACGGGGAGCGTCTTGAGATTGTGGCGACGGATGCCGGCTTCCCTCGCGATGCTGAGGCATGGTGTCAGACCACCGGCAATCGTTTTGTCTCTGTTCATTCAGGAGGAGGAAAATATCAGGTAATAGTGGAGAAGAATACTCCTCAAATGTGTACTACAGAGACTTGTAAAGCAGACAAAGGGAAAACTTTTATTCTGTTCAGTGATGATTTGGATAAAGTTTTGGCTACTTTTGTACTTGCAAACGGTGCGGTGGCAACAGGGGAGAAGGTGACTATCTTTTTCACATTCTGGGGACTGAATGCCATCAAAAAGATGAATAAACCTGCAGTGAAGAAAGATTTCTTTGGCAAAATGTTTGGTATGATGCTTCCTTCCAGTTCATTAAAACTGAAACTTTCAAAGATGAATATGGGTGGTATGGGTAGTAAAATGATGCGTTATATAATGAATAAGAAGAATATTGAGTCATTGGAATCGTTACGCGAACAGGCCATTCAAAATGGTGTTGAGTTCATAGCCTGTCAGATGTCGATGGATGTGATGGGCGTAAAGCGCGAGGAGTTGTTGGATAATGTGACCATTGGCGGTGTGGCTACTTATATGAATCGCGCAGAGCAGGCAAACGTGAATTTGTTTATTTAAGAATGTATGGAGAAAATAAAATCAATATGTGTCATGAGAGAGCTTTTTAAAGCTCTCTCTGAATTGGAAACAAATTTGATAGAGCAACATGGGGTGTCATTGAATGAAGCAATGGCACTTTGCTGTATCGGTGGTGACAGATTGACGGCGAGTGCTATATCAGAGAATACGGGTTTATCGGCTTCCCATGCTTCGAAGGTGATTCGCTCGATAGAAGATAAAGAGTTGATAGTTCGCAGTTTGGGCGATAAAGACAAGCGGCAGATGTATTTTACTTTATCGGATAAGGGAAAGATTTGTCTGAATCAGTTGAAGGAGAACGAAATAGAAGTTCCCAAGATGTTGAAACCGTTATTTAAATAGAGTTATATTTGGTGATGAAGAGTATATCTGCTTATTCTGCAATATTGGTAGATGATGAACAAGCTGCCCATTATGCCATTCAAGTTTTACTAAAGGAGTATGACAACATAAGTCTTGTCGGACAGGCTTATAATGGCAAACAAGCTATTGAAATGATAAACAGGTTGCGTCCTGATTTATTGTTTTTGGATATTCAAATGCCTGATATGAATGGTTTTGATGTATTGCATCATTTAGATTATCAGCCTTACATTGTTTTTTGTACGGCATACGAACAATATGCAATAGATGCTTTTAATCAAAACTCTATTGACTATTTACTTAAACCGGTTGATGAAAAACGTTTTGCCCAATGTATGGCGAAAATAGAAAGGTTATTTCCCAAAGAGCGGAAAATGGATATTTGTCAACTGCAAGAACTCGGTAAACTTCTTAATCCCCCTAAAAAAGCATTTGCAATACCTGTGAATATCGGTTCAAAAATAGTATTTGTTCAGTGCAGCATAATTACTTATTGCGTGGCAAAAGATGGATATGTTTCTTTAATCACCGATGAAGGAAAAGAGTATGTTTGTAATCTTACTTTGAAGCAATTAGAAGAACGGTTATCTGACGACTTTATTCGTGTACAAAAGTCTTATATAGTCCACAAAGAAAAAATAGAAGAGATACAGAAATACTTTAATAATCGGCTTATACTAAAAATGAGGGATTATAATCATACGAAAATAACGTCTGGTACAAGTTATATTGATAAGATTAGAGAGGAACTTATGCTGGGATAATCTTTCTTTTTTCAGGTTTATTGTAGTATTGTTCAGGTACAAGGAAAATAGCTTCTCATGGCGGTTGCCGAAGCATATCTTTGTATCTGAAATAATTAAAACAAAATAATCATGAAAAAGTACTTTGCATTCTTTTTATTGTTATCAGTAACCGCACTTGTCTACGGTCGGTCACAAAAACTTGTTATTAAAACAGACAAGGAATCTGCCGAATTGCGTTATTGGCCTTTGGACGGAAAACAACTACCTTTTTATAGTTTATATTCATCTGTTACTGCTGTTTGCGGACAGATGACAGAGATTGAGCTCCCATGTAGTGACACTATATATAAACTCTCATTAGGGAAGGGTAAGACAGCATTGGTTTACGCAACTGCCGGCTCTGTAGATACAGTTTTCTTCTATCGGGATAGTATCTGTTTTAGTGGTCATAACCAGGCCTGTAATTTATATCTGAAAGAGGCAGAAAGAGCAGATGAGTATTGCCGTAGTTATTCCTATACCCGTAACCACCCTCTTGCAAAGGTACAATCATTGGCAATGTTTAAAAAAAATATAGCCGACCGAAAGGCCAAAGAGGAAGCCCTGCTTAAAAAAGCAATACCGGCTGGAAGATTTATGTTGCAACAACAGCATTTTATTGATTTAAGATATAAGGCATTGTTTCTGAAAAAAGCCATTTCTTTGTATGCGTCTTCTAGTTTTTCGGATGATTGGATGAATGAATTCAAAGCTATGGATTTTTGTTTTTCAGATTCTATATCTAGACAATCAGGATTCTTTCCTAAAATATTGAAGGATTATGTTTTTATTAAGAGTTTTGTATTGGATGGAATAGATCCGAAAACAGTAGACGAAGAATCTGTGAATACCTTTTTGTTTGAAAATTATTGCCATCTGCTTTCAGATAAGAATCTGGAGTATGTAGCCGCCCATTTATTGTACGATGATATTTTTCAAAAAAGATACAGTAAGGATATTCCTTTGTTATACGATAAATATATTGCTTTATTTCCCGATAATCCCTATATCGAAATATTGCTTCCTGGAGTGACTAAGATTTCGGCTCTTTATCATCAGAAAACCGGTAATGATAAAATACAGATAGTTTGTTATGAAACAGAACCCGAAGATTTTACTGATATGATGCGTCCGTTTGCCGGAAAGATAGTTTATATAGATATATGGGCAACCACCTGTTCTCCTTGCATCCAGTCATTTTCTAATGTAGCAGCTATGAAACAACATTTTCCTGATTCAAAAGATATTGTACTTTTGTATCTATCTATAGATAGAGATGAAAGGCACGAGAAGTGGAACCGGATGATAAATTATTATAATTTAGAAGGATATCATTATCGGGTGAATAAGAATACCTCCCAAATCATATATTCTGCTTTTAAGGATTCTAAAGGGATATTGACTATTCCACGTTATGTTATCGTTGACAAGAATGGAAAAATTGCATTTATGAATGCAGCTTCGCCTTCAAATCCTATTGAAGTAAGAAAACAATTACAAACGCTCTTAAAATAATTCTTTATGAATCTGTATACTGAATTCTTGGTCGCATTCATGCTTGTTTTTGCTGTGGGGTATACCTTGGTTTATTTGCCGGGAATGTTAAAGGTGAAAGCCATTTATAAAAGAAATCTATTATTTTTAGTTTCTGTTGGTTTGGTCCTACAGTTTGTCAACAGACTTATGCTTTCTTATTTGTGGGCAGTCAGCTTCATTTTTTTGATTTTCAATCTTTATTTGTTTTACACGGATAAAAGAGGAAATCATTTGAAAGTATATTATGCTGTCATCGATTTTATAGTGTGTTCGCTTACATTGTTCTTATCTGCTTGTATTGTGGCAGAACTGGATGATATTCCCATTAAACAAATTGTTCATCAGCGATTTCCGGACGGTAGTTATACTTTCTCTCCGGGATACTTGGATGAGATGATTGTATTAAGTATAATCTTATCACTGCTTATAGTGAATTACAAGTATCTGTATATTTATCTTTTAAGTAAATGGGAAGAACGGCAAAATCGTAAATATAAGGATCTTCAATATCAGAAGCAGAATATTAAAACACAGTTTGAAGCATTGCAAGCCAAAGTTAATCCTCACTTTTTATATAATTCTCTCAATTCTATTGCCGGATTAGCTACGGTCGATGGTGAAAAGACCAGGCAAATGGCATTGGCACTCTCGTGTTTTTTTCGGTATAGTATGAATCGTGAGCAACAAGTTATGGTTTCTTTGAAAGAGGAAGTGGAAATGATGAAAACATATTTGGAAATTGAAAAGATTCGTTTTGGTGAACTTTTGAATTATACGATTGTGCTTCCGGTTGAAACAGAGCATTATAAGATACCTAGAATGTTGCTTCAACCCATAGTGGAGAATTGTGTGAAGCATGGCATGAAACCTGATATGACAACTTTAACAATAAACGTATCTTGTTCTATATTTAATGAAACACTTCTTTTGTCTGTAGAGGATGATGGAAAGCCTTTCCCGGAAAATTTTATTCCAGGATATGGAATACAGAGCGTATATGAAAAACTGGAATTATTATATCCACAACGTTATAAGGTAGAACTGGATACGGATGCAGGAAAAGATTTCAGGATTTATCTCTATTTTTCCTCTCCGGTAGACTAAGGTTATCAATAGTTTCAAACCTTCTTCTTTTTCATTTGTTTATTCCTCGCAATGGAACTGGACAAGTGGAAACAGAAATGGAAGCAGTTGAGCAATCTGCGGAAATGGCGTGTCTGGAGGTTGAAGCTGATTGATGCCCGCCTTTACTTCGTAAGTATATTTGTAGGTTTGCTTACGGGACTGATTGCTGTGCCCTATCATTATTTGTTATGGGAATTCTTTGATATCCGAAAAGCATTCTTCACAGCCCATTATCCGTGGTACTGTCATGTTGTCTTATTCTTTTTCCTGTGGGGCATTCTTGTCGGAGTTGCCCTGATGGTAAAGAAGATGCCTTTAATAGCCGGAGGCGGTATTCCTCAAACGAGGGCTGTCATTAACGGACGTATTCATTATGACCATCCTTTCAAGGAATTGATTGCAAAGTTTTTTGGGGGAATATTAGCTTTGAGTGCAGGGTTGTCGTTGGGACGTGAAGGGCCTTCCGTCCAGATTGGTTCATATATCGGCACGTTGGTATCTCGCTGGGGACATATTCTGCGGGGTGAAAGAAAGCAGTTGCTGGCTGCCGGAGCCGGTGCCGGACTTTCTGCAGCTTTTGCCGCTCCCTTGTCTTCCTCTTTGTTGGTCATTGAATCCATTGAACGGTTTGATGCTCCCAAAACCGCCATTACCACTTTATTGGCAGGCGTGGTGGCGGGCGGTGTGGCGAGTTGGATGTTTCCCACTACGCCTTATCATCTGATAAATGCCGTGTCTCCCGCTTTGTCCTTTCAGCAACAGGCAGAACTTTATATTCTTTTTGCTGCCGTGGTTGCCGCCATAGCAAAGTTCTATTCGCTTATTGTTCCCTTTTTTCAGCGGTGGTTGCCGGCGTTGAAACTCTCTGTTTACACTAAAATGTTGTACTTGCTGATTGTGGCATACGCTATTTCTCTGACCGAGACAAACTTGACGGGAGGTGGAGAACAGTTTTTGATGATGCAGGGAATGGATGGGACGCATGACATCCAGTGGCTTGGCCTCATGATATTGATTCATTTTGTATTCACTTTGCTTTCATTGTCTTCAGGCTTACCGGGAGGAAGTTTTATTCCGACCCTGGTGACAGGAGGTTTGTTGGGACAATTATTCGGACTCATATTGGTACAGCACGGAGTGATAGGATATGAAAATGTCAGTTATATGATGCTTGTCGGGATGGTGGCTTTTTTAGTAGCAGTGGTGCGTACTCCGTTGACCGCCATTGTGCTGATAACAGAAATAACAGGTCATTTTGAGGTGTTTTATCCTTCTATCGTAGTGGGTGGACTAACTTATTATTTTACGGAACTTCTTCAGATTAAGCCTTACAATGTATTGCTTTATGACAGGATGTTTCGCAGCCACAATCCGGAGTTCCCCGAAGTCGAGGGGGCACGTTATCAACTGTACGTAGAAATAATGGATGGCTCTTATTTTGATGGAAAAGAAGTGGATAAACTGACTTTGCCCAACAACTGTGTTATTCTTAGCATCCACCGTGATCGCAAAACTCTGCCTGCTGCAGGTGAGACACTTGTTCCCGGCGACCAAGTGGAGATAGAAATAGATGCCAGGGATATTGAAAAATTGTACGAGCCGCTGGTCAGTATGGCAAATATCTATTAAATTTGCCGTATGAAAAAGAAATTCCAACTTCAAGTTCCGGGAGGAGCCGACAAAGTGTTGCTCCATACTTGCTGTGCCCCCTGTTCGTCAGCCATCATTGAGTGTTTGATGCAACACAGCATTACTCCTGTCATCTATTATTGTAATCCGAATATCTATCCGCTTGAAGAGTATAACATAAGGAAAGATGAATGTACCCGTTATGCCCGCTCTTTGGGATTGGAGATTATAGATGCCGATTATGACCATGACGCTTGGCGCTGTCAAATGTCGGGAATGGAGCAGGAACCTGAGCGTGGAGGGCGTTGTCTCCGTTGTTTTAAGATGCGTTTGTTGGATACGGCGCGTTATGCTCACGAGCATGGTCTCTCGGTGATAACCACCACACTGGCATCCAGCCGATGGAAAAGCCTGGAACAGATAGAAGAGGCGGGACGCTATGCTACTGCCTGTTATCCCGACGTTACTTATTGGGAGCAGAACTGGCGTAAAGGCGGTTTAAGTGAGCGTCGCATTGCCATTATTAAGGAATATGATTTTTACAACCAAAAATATTGCGGTTGCGAGTTTAGTATGCGAAAAGAAGAGACTGCTCCTGTTGTGGATAGAGATAAATGAGGCATTGGCTATAAAAATGGTAAAATCCCCATATTAAAGTGTTGACTCGTTTGTTTTATTGATTTAAAAAGATAACTTTGGAACTGAATATATTCACAGACTAAGTATGGAATGGACTGCAGACGTTTTTGCCATCTGTGAATGTAGAGAGATTGATGTATAAAATAATAAGAAACAACATGACACAAACAAAATTTTTCAGATGGGCGTTGCTGCTATGTCTTTCAGGTGCGATAAGCCCATTGGCTGCACAGGTCGTTGGAGAAAAAGCAAAGAAAGTAGAACAAATGCAAGTACTTAAAACTGATGGCAAAGTGCTGCGCATTACAGTTGATGGTAAAGAACAACAAAGCCCATGGGTGATTACTCCCTCTCTTCGTCCCGACATATTTGAAACATCGGGAGAGGAAGTTGTATTTCGAAGCAAAATAGATACCATCCGGTTCAATGTAGCCCGAGAAGGATGTTATGATTTTGTAGTGGTCACTAATCAAGGTGATTCCGCCATGACTCGAATAAAATGGGTATCGGCAAATCCTTTGGAAGAACCTTCGCGGGATATGTTGAAGCGCTCTGCCGGTGGATTGCTTTCAAAGAAGCAAGCACAGTTCGACATCGACGCCTTAGTTTATACTCTCAGCGAAGTTCATCCCGATATGTTTTCCGTATGCAGACAAAGCGAATGGTTTAAATCGGTAAATAAGGTGAAACAGCAGTTGCCCGATTCTGTTACAACAGTGGAACTGTTTAAGTATGCGGCTCCGTTGGTTACAAAGTTAGGCGATGGACACACTATGCTTCGTTTCCCTTTTAATGATTATTTTACTCCATCTACTGTCCGGTTTCCTTTGTTTGTCAATGTAATGTCCGACTATACACTGCGCGCAAGAGCATGCATTGACAACTTGATACCCCAAGATGCTGAAGTCCTTTCCATCAACGGAAAGGGGAGTAGGGAGTTGATAGAATCGATGATGGATTATGCAAGCGGAGAACGCGATTTCTTCCGTATAGAACGTATTAACACTGATTTTTCGGCACTTTTTGAAATGATGTATGCTGCTGATAAATACGATGTAGTTTATCGTATGAAAGGTAGTGATAAGAAACTTGAAGCTACCTTGTATCCTACTGTATGGGCGGAACTTCTCCCCCGTATGCCGAAGAAGAAAGAACAGACTCGGGTGCAGGATTATTCTTTCAGAGTGGATGAAAAGAAGAATGTGGCCATTATGGATTTTAGAAGCTTTAACAATCCACAGCGAATGAAGATGTTTGCTGATTCTATGTTTGTCGTCCTGCGCGACAAGGGCATTAAGAATTTAATCATTGATTTACGCAATAACGGTGGAGGTAATTCGTTGGTAGGAGATATTCTTTTCCGCTATATCTCTCCTAAGCCTTTTAAGCAAATGGGCAAGGCTTTGGTACGTGTTACGCCCACCACCATACGCTTGACGGGAAGAACTCAAATGGTTCCCGGATGGTCCTTTTATAATGATGAATCAAAAGAAAATCTTATCTCTCCGCTCACCAAAGAAGAAGGCCATTACGAAGGTGATGTATATCTGTTGATAAGTCATCATACATTCTCTTCTGCCGGTTCGTTTGCCTGGGCTTTTAAGGAGTTTGGTATGGGGACGGTTATCGGGGAGGAATCCGGTGGCATGAATGTGAGTTTCGGTGATATCGTCTATTATAAGTTGCCGGTGTCGGGATTGAGATGTACTATTTCGTTCAAACGTTTTTGGCAATATGGTGCGGATGAAAAGAAAATACATGGTACATTGCCTGATTATACAGTGCCACAGGAAGATGCTTTGGCTAAAGCTTTCCAACTGATTAAGAAATAAAAAGGAGAGAAGTAGCTGTCGGGCTAGGTCACTTGTTTTTGGAGATTTACATATCATATTCACTAGCAAAGGGAAGAATAAGCCGTTTCATAGGGTCGGTTAAGGTCTTTTGAATGGAAGATTATTACAGACTCCGGCAATGGACTGTACAGTCCACTGTAGCAGACTGTACGGTCCACTGCAACGGACTATACAGTCCGCTGCCGGAGACTGTAGTAATCCGACGGACACACAGGCATAATCGAAAGGACGAAAACGCTTAGGCTGCCTAATGAAACGACTTAGGGAGCTCAAAACGATGCAGAGTTTAAAAAGGGTCAATCTGAAAACCCTGTGACGATAAGCATGAACTCTGAGTTACAATGCTGACGTCCAATCAAGTGCTCGTCTGATGTACTTGATTTATAATACTTTGGAAGGATGTATGTGTTTAGTATTGCAAACTTTAAATGTTTCTCAAATATTATGTCCACATACTTTTTGACTTGGCCCGTNGTTTAGTATTGCAAACTTTAAATGTTTCTCAAATATTATGTCCACATACTTTTTGACTTGGCCCGTGTTGACGAACCCTACTTTTGTGTGGGGAGAGTTTCAATTACCCTGATAAACTAAAACGAGCAATCAAAATTTTGATTGCTCGTTTTAGTTGGTAGCCCCTGGGGGAATCGAACCCCCCTTTCAAGAATGAAAATCTTGCGTCCTAACCGATAGACGAAGGGGCCATCCTTGGCATCGATGATTTCTCTCTCGATTGCGAGTGCAAAGGTAGTGACTTTTTCTGAATTACCAAATATTTCCCAAACTTTTTTTCTGACTTTTTGTTCATACTCCATTGAATTGACTATTTACCTAAACTCAATTTTTATGGAAACAATCTTAAAATCAATGATTTGCGTTGCTGTCGGCGCAATGATGGTTGCACCGGCCGTTGCGCAACAAAAAGACAACTATCCGGAACTTGAAGGGCCCGGTCCGGTAATTATTATCTCGAAGGATAAAAATGGAAAGCAAGAATTAATCGATGTATTTAATGAAACACAACGTCCGCATTTCCATGATCCCCGTGCACCGCGTTTCTTGCTCACTGACCAGCAGGGGAAATTTGCCCTCGGTATTGGCGGTTATTTGAAGACTACCATGGAGTATGATTTTGACGGAACGGTGGATGATATCGATTTTATTCCTGCTCTTATTCCGCAACTGGGAAGCACCCAAGTGCGCAATCAGTTCCAGATGGATGCCAGCACGTCTACCATCTTCCTTAAATTAGTGGGGCGCACCAAGCATCTGGGCAATTTCATTGTCTATACAGCAGGCAACTTTCGGGGTAGCGGCAAAACTTTCGAGCTTCAGAACGCTTATCTTTCTTTTCTTGGATTCACGATGGGGTATGACACGGGGTTGTTCATGGACCTGGCGGCTTGTCCTCCGACCATCGACTTTCAGGGTCCGGACGGCATGACTTTCTATCGTGCCACCCAGTTGCGTTACGAGGCTGATTTGGTGAAAGGACTGAAAGTGGGAGTGGGTGTGGAAATGCCTTCCGTAGACGGAACTCCGGCCAAAGAGGTAAGAATCAGTAAACAGCGTATGCCGGATATCCCTGCTTATGTGCAGTACTCTTGGACAAAGGGTAGCCATGTGCGTGTGGGCGGAATCTTGCGTAGCATGACTTATGAAGATGAGGTCAGCAACAAGGCGAAATCCATTACCGGATGGGGTGTTCAGGCATCGGCTACGGCCGGATGGGGCAATTTCCGTGCATACGGACAGTTTACATACGGTAAGGGTATTGCCCAATATCTGAATGACATAAGCAATTTGAATGTGGACATTGTGCCGGTGGCGGATGAGGCCGGGCGGATGCAGGTGCTTCCCATGCGCGGATGGTTTGCAGGGTTGCAATATAATTTTTCGAAACGTGTTTTTGCTTCCGCTTCCTATAGCCAGTCACGTTTGTTTACTGAAGATTGCTATGCTCACTTTAATGAGACTCAGTATAAAAAGGGTCAGTATCTGGTGGCAAACGTGTTTTGGAATGTTTCGCACAATCTGCAGGTGGGTGCGGAATACTTGCACGGATGGCGTAAGGACTTCAACGACTTGAGTCGTGAAGCGAACCGGATAAACCTGAGTGCGCAATATAATTTCTAAGGTGAAAAAGAAAGCACGGACGAACACAAATACGGATTGGAATTCTGTGTGGTCCGTGCTTCCTTTAGAGTGAATTTACAGTTACATATTCTTTATTTCGTCCAGGTTCTTCTGGATGTCTTCGTCTTTCAACTCATAATTCATCAGGTTACCTGCCAGATATTGGTCGTATGAAGCCATGTCAATCAGACCGTGGCCCGAAAGATTGAACAGGATGACTTTTTCTTCGCCTGTTTCTTTGCATTTTTCGGCTTCGCGCACTGCAGCGGCAATGGCGTGACAAGATTCCGGTGCCGGAATAATACCTTCGGCCTGTGCAAACAGACAGCCTGCCCGGAAAGACTCTAGCTGCTGAATATCTACCGCTTCCATCAGATTGTCTTTCAATAACTGCGATACGATGACACCTGCACCATGATAGCGGAGACCGCCGGCATGGATGTTGGCCGGAGCAAAGTTGTGCCCTAGTGTAAACATTGGCAATAAAGGAGTATATCCGGCTTCGTCGCCATAGTCATATTGGAATTTACCGCGGGTCAATTTCGGACATGAAGCCGGTTCTGCAGCAATATATCGGGTTTTCTTTCCTTCGAGGATGGTGTGGCGCATAAATGGGAAACAGATACCGCCAAAGTTGGAACCGCCGCCGAAACATCCGATAATCATGTCGGGGTATTCGCCTGCCATTTCCATCTGCTTTTCAGCTTCCAGACCGATGACGGTTTGATGTAGCGTCACGTGGCTCAGCACAGAGCCGAGTGTATATTTACAGTTGGGAGTGCTCATGGCCAGTTCGATAGCTTCGGAAATGGCTGTCCCCAGTGAACCTTGATAATTAGGGTTGCGGGTAATGATATCTTTACCGGCGCGGGTAGACATGGAAGGCGAAGCGGTAACGGTGGCACCGAATGTCTGCATGATACTGCGGCGGTAAGGCTTCTGGTTGTAGCTGATTTTCACCTGATAGACGGCTGCTTCCAGTCCGAACACTTTAGCGGCATAAGAGAGTGCGGCTCCCCATTGGCCTGCACCGGTTTCGGTGGTGACGTTGGTGATACCTTCTTCTTTACAATAATAGGCTTGTGCAAGTGCTGAGTTCAGTTTGTGCGAACCGATGGGACTCACGCTTTCATTTTTAAAATAGATATGTGCGGGAGTGCCCAAAGCCTGTTCCAGTCCATAGGCGCGTACCAGCGGTGTACTGCGATAGTATTTGTACATTTCGCGTACGGCTTCGGGAATTTCAATCCACGCATCGGTTTGGTTCAGTTCCTGTCGGCAAAGCTCTTTGGCAAAGATGGGGTAGAGGTCTTCGGGCTTCAGGGCTTCTTTGGTTT
Organism: Phocaeicola faecalis; assembly: GCF_021730445.1. Classification (GTDB taxonomy): domain Bacteria; phylum Bacteroidota; class Bacteroidia; order Bacteroidales; family Bacteroidaceae; genus Phocaeicola; species Phocaeicola faecalis. The sequence goes on from NZ_JADNRM010000004.1 coordinate 116,521, forward strand.
TGGGATTCAGAGGCGGCATGGGTTTGGTTTTCATGTCAGCCTGTATATTGTACCAGTATTTAGGAATTTCGTCCTCTGGCAAGATAAAACGTTTCTGTTTTGTACTCATAGCATTTCAAATTAATAGTTTTGGGGTCAAAATTACGTAAAAAAAGAATTGCTTACTAATAAAACGGCTTCTTTTTTTATTTTGTTGCCGAAAGAAAAACAAGAAGTTATTTGTTGTTATAGTTAAAAGAGATATTGAAATTTTGATTAAGTTTGCTTTCGAGATTAAAACGGAGTGAATTATTTGTAGATACAAGATAAATCGACATGGAGCGTTTACACAAACTTTTCATTTATCGCAAGAAGCTGGTAAGGCCATATATTGAACAGTTGCTGAAATGGATGGATGTCATTACGTATGTGATGTCCGCCCTTCTCATCATGACACTGGTGTATGAGCACGGTTTTCTTATTTCGTTTCAGGAGATAGAAGTCATCAACCGTCTGTATCATATCGTATGGATTGTCTTTTTGACGGATACTACCTTGCATCTGTTGTTGAATTACTCCGACACCCGACGCAAATATCGGGGACTGGCATGGCTGTTGAGCGTTATGCTTTACTTTACTCTCGTCCCGGTGGTGTTTCATGAACCGGAGGTACAGGGCGGCATTCATACCTTTTGGGCTTTTTTCAACAGCAGGCTCTACCATGTGGTGCTGCTTACGCTGCTCTCTTTGCTGCAACTCTCCAACGGAATTGTCAGGTTGCTGGGCAGGCGTACCAATCCTTCACTGATTTTTGCATCCAGTTTCTTGATATTTATACTCATCGGGGCTGCCCTGCTGATGCTTCCGCGTGCCACTTATCACGGCATATCCTTTATTGATGCACTGTTTACGGCCACAAGTGCCACCTGTGTCACGGGGTTGGTTTCGGTAGACGTCTCTTCTACTTTTACTCCCGAAGGACTCTTTATTATCATTATGCTTATCCAGATAGGCGGATTGGGAGTGATGACGCTGACCAGTTTCTTCGCCATGTTTTTTATGGGGAACACGTCTCTTTACAATCAGTTGGTGGTGCGCGATATGGTCAGCTCGCAATCTCTCAGTTCCCTGCTTTCCACCTTATTATATATATTGGGGTTTACGCTGGTGATAGAAGCTGCCGGCATGGGTATTATCTTTCTCAATATACACGGCACGATGGATATGACTGTCAGGGAAGAGCTTGCCTTTTCCGTCTTCCATTCCATTTCCGCCTTTTGTAATGCGGGGTTCTCTACGTTGCCGGGCAATTTGGGAAATGAAATGGTGATGCACGGTCATAATACGATTTATATAACCATTTCCTTCCTTATCATCCTCGGTGGTATCGGTTTTCCTATATTGGTGAATCTGTATGAAACGGTTGCCTATGAAGCGAAACGTATTTACCATCGTTACATCAAAGGAAACAAACGCACGCTGCGCAAGATACACCTTTATAATCTGAATACCCGAATCGTGCTTATTATGACCGCTATTTTGCTGATAGTGGGAACGGTGGCCATCGTTGCGCTTGAGTGGAACAATGCTTTTGCCGGAATGTCGGCTACGGATAAATGGGTACAGGGATTTTTCAATGCCACTTGTCCCCGCACCGCGGGATTCTCCAGTGTGGGGATGACTACCTTCAGTATGCAGACTTTGTTGCTGATGGTGATACTGATGATGATTGGCGGCGGCACACAGTCTACGGCGGGCGGTGTGAAAGTGAATGTATTTGCCGTGGTGATGCTCAATCTGCGTGCCATCCTGATAGGGGCGGATAAAGTCACGATATTCAACCGTGAGTTGTCCCACGACTCCATCCGCCGTTCCAATGCCACGCTCATTCTTTATCTGCTCATTGTTTTTGCAGGCATATTTACGCTGAGTCTGTTGGAGCCGCAGGCCTCTGTCATGGCATTGGTATTTGAGTGTACATCGGCATTGAGCACGGTCGGTTCGAGTCTCGACTTGACTCCCACACTGGGAAGCGACAGCAAGTTGATAATCATTGTTCTGATGTTTGTGGGCCGTGTGGGTGTGCTCACCTTGATGTCAAGCATTATCAAACAGAAGAAAATAACCAAATATAGATATCCGAGTGATAACATTATAATCAACTAACGATATGAAATACATTATCATAGGTTTGGGGAATTACGGCAGTGTGTTGGCAGAAGAACTTTCTGCACTGGGACACGAAGTGATAGGCGTGGATACCAACGAGCGCCGGGTGGATGTGCTGAAAGACAAGATAGCCACTTCCTTCATTATCGATGCTACCGACGAGCAGTCACTTTCGGTGTTGCCGCTGAAAGATGTAGATGTGGTGATTGTTGCCATAGGTGAGAATTTCGGCGCTTCCATTCGTGTGGTGGCGTTGCTGAAGAAGAACGGAGTGAAGCATATCTATGCGCGTGCGGTGGACGAAGTGCATAAAACGGTGCTGGAAGCTTTCAATCTTGATAGTATTCTTACGCCCGAAGAGGAGGCGGCGCGCAGTCTGGTGCAGTTGTTGGACTTGCATGTCAATGTGGAGTCGTTCGAGATAGATGAAGAACATTATGTGATGAAATTCAAGTTGCCCGACTCTTTCGTGGGATATAAAGTGAGCGATTTGTCACTGGAAAAAGAGTTTAATATCAAGATTATCGCCCTGATAAAAGGGAAGCAGGTGGTCAATAGTCTGGGCATTTCTGTTATGGAGCATGCAGTGGAAAATAAATTTGAGGAAGATTATCAGTTGGAAGAAGAAGACCGGCTGGTATGTTATGGAAAATATAAAGACTTTATGGATTTTTGGAAAGCATTATAACGGAGGGGAAAACTTTTTTTGATTTTTTTTCTTCTTCCATTAAACCTTTCCCTTTTCTTGAAGTCTAACCAATATAATAATTTAGTTTAGTTTTTAGTTTTCTCTGAAGGCCGGCCAATGTGATATTGCCCGGTTTTCGCTTTTTATGGACGTTTATTTGCTTGTGTCCGTTCCTTTTTGTTACTTTGCCATCACAAAAGTGAGAGTAAAATGAAACAACTATATTTCATATTTGCCGTTGTGCTATGCATGGCAACCGGTTGCGGAAGCAAGAAAGATGCTTCGGGCGATTCAGACCAACATATATTTCAGATAGACAGCGTAGACCGTGTGACAGGCGTGCAGCGCATGCAGGTTTCGCGCATTAATCAGGATATTGTTTGCAAGGGGAAGAAGTATCGGCTGTTCATTGACCGTTCGCCCAGCGACTCCCTGAAGAGCGTAAAGAGTGATGCCGGCATTTTTGCTGACAATCGCATTGTGCTTAAAATTACCCGCGAAAACGGGACAACTCTCTTCTCAAAGACTTTTACCAAGCAAAATTTTGCTTCCCTCATTCCCGAACGTTATCTGGCGCATTCCATCCTCGAAGGAATGGTGTTTGACGATGAAAAAACTTCGAATTCCAAGAATATCATTTTGGCTGCCAGTGTCAGTATTCCAATGACCGATTTATATATCCCTTTCTCCATTACTATTACTCCCGACGGCAAGATGAGCATGGAGAGAGATGAAGACATGGGAGACTTGCCGCCACTGCAAAGTGACAGCCTTAATTAATTCTAAAATAAGGAAATAAAAAGAAGGCATTCAATCTTTTCATGTATTAGGTTGTTGTGTGAGTTACATTGCAAACTAAAAAATGAGTAAGATTATGAAAAAGATTTTTGCCTTATTTGCCCTGCTGTTGTGTTTTGTACAGTTCAGCCAGGCCGGTGACAAAGTGACCCGTGACGTGAATAAACTGCCCGTTGCTGCCCGTGAGATGATTGGCAAGCATTTTCCGCAAGCAAAAGTGGAGTATATCAAGATTGAGAAAGATATCTTTCTTTCCACCTCTTATGACGTGAAGATGTCCGATGGCATCGAGCTGGAGTTCAACTCAAAAGGAGAGTGGCTTGAAATTGACTGTAAGAACAAGTCCGTACCTGCCACATTTATTCCTAATACGATAGCCAAATATATGCAGAAAAATTATGGCGGCCATAAGATTGTCAAGATAGAGCGTGACCGCAAAGGCTATGAACTTACCCTAGAGAATGGGCTGGAAGTGGACTTTGATCAGTTTGGCGGATTCCTGAAACTAAGTGACTGATTGTCTTCAACTCTTTATTATAAAAAACGATGAATAGAATTGGAATTTTCGAGAAGAGGCAATCGGGAAAAGTACGTTTGGTGAGACGGCATTACACGCCGGCCTCTTGTGCAGTACGCCATTCATGGATTGCAATAGCCCAAAAGGAGAGCTGAGTATATTGCGTGCCAATCATATTTATTCCAAACGATTATTGATATGGTTAGGAAATTTTATATAACTTTGCTTCGATTATAACAGATAAATAAAATTAGAGTATGATATGGCTATGTATAATATTGTTTCTTGTCCTGATAGGCGGATGCATTGCATGGGCGGTATGGAAAGCGCCAAGTGATGTGGACTTGTGGGGAGAGGAACAGGAATAATACTAATAATGGGCGGATAATTCATCCGCCCATTATTAGTATTATTCCATCTGTTTATAGTCTTTTGCCAGACCGCCTTCGCTGGTTTCTTTATAAAGAGAAGGAAGGTCGTGTCCTGTCTGTTTCATCACTTCTACCACTTTGTCGAACGAGACGCGGTGGTTGCCGTCGGTAAATGCCGAATAAATATTGGCATCCAGTGCACGTGCGGCAGCATAAGCATTGCGCTCGATACACGGAATCTGTACCAATCCGCACACAGGGTCACAAGTCATACCTAAGTGGTGCTCCAATCCCATTTCGGCAGCATATTCTATTTGTGCGGGACTTCCGCCAAACAATTGGCTGGCAGCGGCAGATGCCATGGAGCATGCGACTCCCACTTCCGCCTGACAGCCTGCTTCGGCTCCCGAAATAGATGCATTATGCTTTACAATATTTCCTATTAATCCTGCTGTGGCAAGTGCTCTCAGAATACGGGTGTCGCTGAAGTCGCGGCTTTTCTGCAAGTGATAAAGCACTGCCGGAACCACGCCGCAGGAACCGCAGGTGGGGGCAGTCACTATCTTTCCGCCTGAAGCGTTTTCTTCGCTCACAGCCAGTGCATACGAGAAAACCAGTCCGCGTGAGCGCAAATTATCTTTGTAGCCTTTGGCTTTGATATAGTAGGTGGAAGCTTTTCTGCGTAAGTTCAGCGGGCCGGGCAATACGCCTTCTTGGTCCAATCCGCGCTCGATGGATTCTTTCATGGTTTTCCATACTTCAGCCAGATAGTCCCAAATATCTTCGTCTTCACATTGCTGAACATATTCCCAATAATTGCGACCGGTATGTTCGCACCAATACAGGATTTCACTCATTCGGCTCATGTTGTATATGTCGGGAGTGGAACCTTTGTCGTGTCCTTCCTCTGCCAGTGCGCCGCCTCCCACGCTGAACACAGTCCATTCGTCTGTGACTTTTCCATTTTCGTTCAATGACTTGAATGTCATACCATTGGGATGGAAAGGGAAGAAGATGTGTGCTTTCCATATCAGTTCGACAGGTGCATGCGGTTGCAATGTATCGAGGATGGCTACATCGGTCATGTGGCCTTTGCCGGTGGCTGCAAGACTTCCATATAATGTTACTTGAAAGGCTTTTGCTTCGGGATGTCTCTCCAGAAATATTTCAGCAGCCTTGCGCGGTCCCATCGTGTGACTGCTGGAAGGACCGGTACCTATGCGATAGAGTTCTCGGATTGATTTCATTTTGTTTTATAAAGGTTAATATTTTCGGAAACAAAGATATAAAATTAAAGGAGAAAAAGGAGCAAGAAGAGAATAAAAAAACAAGAGGACTTTTTGACGTTTCCTCTTGTTTGTGACAGAGACCTTTAAAGCTTCCGTTGGATTCCTTTATCTCCTACTACGTAGTAAGTGCCATTAGTTATCAGTATGGCGCGTCCGCGTTTTTTCTTGCGGTTTTCTTTATTGTCTACGTTTACGCCGATAACTTTACCATTATAAAATGTGGAGATGTCTTTGAAGATGGTGTGTCCCACAATGATATGCCGTGCTTTGTAAGGCTCCATTACCATCTGTAAAGAGTCTTGTGGCATGGGATGATATTTGGCGTCTTTCCGCACAAGTCCCCGATACCAGATTGGGCCGTCGTTGCCGTATAGAAAGGCAGTGAGGGGGGAAAGAGCTTTACGTTCTTTTTTATTCATAAAGAGGGCTTTGCTTATTTCTTCATTTACCGTAGGAATGTTCAGGTTATGGTCATAGAACTGTTTTCCAAGACCGGCATGCACATAGAGGTCATTGCCAATGATTTGCATGGTGTTACGCGTACCGATCCATCTACCCAGTTCGGTGTCGGGAGCGAATAAGCGGGGATATTCGACGCCCAATTTCTCGGCTAGCAGTTTATACTTTCCTTTGGTGTAGCGCAGGTCGTTGGCAAGCACCATCGGTTCATGGTTGCCCAGCATGAAAGATACGTGCCCGCCTGCTTGGGCAGCTTCATCTTCCAGCTTGTAAAAAAGCCAAAAGATTTGGGGAACGTCTTTTCCACGGTCAAATATATCGCCGATGATTATCAGGTGATTGTTGCCGAAACTCCATTTATAGTTTTTGTCGATAATGCCGTTTCCGCGTAACAGGCTGATGACACAATCCAATCTTCCATGGGGGTCGGACATGACGAATACCTTTGCCGGTTGCGCATATTGCCAGTCGGGACGTTTTATCGGATGAAGTTTTACATCGAAAGGATAATTGCCTTTGTGGTCTGTCACGTGCAGGGTGAAGTCTTTGGGTAAGGTTGGATAGGTGTTGTCGGTGATTTTTCCTTTTACATCGATGCTGATTACACGGATTTTCCCATCAGGCTGATAGAGCACGTAAGGTCCGTCGGCCGATAGTTCTTCTTTTTTCTCTTTATCCTTTTTTTTGCCGTCTAAACCAAGAGTTCCGGCCGTGAGGCCGGAACTGAGAAAGGTTAGGGTGAATGCAAGAAGAAAGTAGTTGATTAAGCTGGCTTTTCTTGTCATAAGCATATATTTGTTTTAATGATTAATCGCCATAACCGGGGTTTTGCAGAATATTGGGATTGGCATTGATTTCCGCTTTAGGAATCGGCAATACAACGCGGTAGTAACTCCAGTCGAATGACATACTCTCCTCCAGCATGGAAATGTGTTTGGTATCTGCTATTTCAGGGAATGTCTTGGTGGCTTCCGTGCGTTCAATACGTTTGTGGTTACGGATGGCGTCAAACATGCGGTGTCCTTCACCAAAGAGTTCCTTACGGCGTTCCAGCAAGACATCGTCCAATGTGATGGTCTTTCCTTTTACCGTCTTTTCGGGATTGGCACGGTTTACAATGGCATCCAGATATTTCACTGCCTTGTCGTTATTGTTTAGTTTGACAGCTGCTTCGGCTGCAATCAAATAGACTTCGGAAAGGCGTAATACATGAATGCTGGCGTCTTCTCTTGCTTTGTCACCTTGGGGAAGGAACTTGTTGATATAAGCTCGTTTGGCTTTTTTACCGATTACGTATGCTGTGTTACGGATATCGTCGGGGTCTTCTTTCATCACTTCATAGAAGGAGGAAGTCAGACAATAGTCATCATAACCGTCCTCCCAAGTCAGATAGGAGATGTTTTCTTTTCCCACTCCATCCACGGTGAGGTTGACCAGCTCGAACAGATATTCGCCGGGAGCTGATTTTTCGTATTCTTTTTCCCATGCGTTGGGATATTCTTCGTTTGTCCACAAGGCATACTTTTTGCCTTCTGCCCCTTTGATAGCTGCTTCGGCGGTGGCGAGTGCATTGGTGTTGTCTTCCATATACAGATAGGCTCGGCTCAGCAGTGCCAGTGTTGCCCATTTGTTTATTTTACCTTTATTGAAACTGCCACTCAACAGTTCGGAAGCATCTTTCAGGTCATTGATTATGGCTTCGTAACATTCGGCAACAGTGCTACGTGAAGGTTTGCTTTCTGTGTCGGAAATCTCTTTGACGATGGGCACGCCTAAAGATGCACCGTTGTCTTTGGCATACGGATAGCCAAAGAAACGGGTGAGGTCGAATAATGCCATGCCGCGTAATGCCAAAGCTTGTCCTTTCAGGTCGTTGAAGTCGTCTTCATCATCTTCATTGATTTCCAGTTTATCGCAGCTGCCTAGAATGATATTGCAATCTTGAATAATCTTGTATGCATAAGACCAATGGGTAGACGGTCCATTGTCTTTTGTATAGTTCAGGAAATAATAGCTACTGGTTCGTTTGCCTGTTTCAATGGCTTGGGCGTCATCTCCCGTTACATCTCCATAATACATCATGCGTCCCGAATAATAATATGCATTACGCATGAGGTCGTATATACCGTTAAGGCTGGCTTCCATTCCGGTCAGATTCTCAATGGCGGTATCTGACGGTACTTTGGTCGTTGGTTCCAAATCCAGCCAATCATTGCCGCAAGCTGTGGTGAGACTTAATAGAGCTCCCAAAAATAAGTATTTTATAGTTTTCATTTTACATTCTTTTTTAGGGTTAGAAATTCATGTTAAGACCAAAAGTGACAGTCTTCAAAGGAGGAGTTCCCCAACCGGCGGTACCACCGCTGACTGCTTCCGGATCGTAATAATCATAGGCAGCCCATGTCCACAGATTGTTTGCTGAGGCGTAGAAACGGAGGTTGTCGATTCCAAGTTTGCGCGTCCAACTCTGAGGCACTGTGATACCGAAAGTTAAAGTCTTTAATCGGATAAAGTCGGTGCTGTGCAGACGGCGGTCTGTTGTCACGGATTTCATCTTGACAGATGGAGATTCGATGAAGACTTCGTATTTGCTAACGTCGCCCGGTTCTTTCCAGTTGTCCAGGTAATAGGTCGGAATATTCAATAGTAGTTCAGAACCTCCGTGTTCGGTTTTTTGTGCCCATGTATCGTAAGAGTATGCACCGAACTGGTAAGAGAACATGAAGCTCAGGTCAAACCATTTGTAACGTAATGTGTTTGACAGTCCGCCGGTCACTTTCGGCTCTGCCTGCTTATCCAAAGCTATTGATTTTGCTTTGCTTGGGTCTTCTGTTATCTCTTTGATGTAGTTGCCATTGGCATCCTGTTCGTTGGTATAGAATTGCGGTGCACCTGTTTCGGGGTTGATACCTGCAAATTGAATCATATAAAATGTGCGGTATGAACTGCCGATTTTATGGATTTGAGTACCACTGATAATCTGGGTCTGTTCACCGTCTAGTTTTACAATCTTGTTTTGATTGTGTGAGATATTGAACGAGGTGTTCCATGTGAAATTTTTTGTCTTGATATTCGTTGAGTTGATTTCAAATTCAAATCCCTTGTTCTTTACTTCACCGATATTCATCAAGTAAGAGCTGAATCCTGTAGTCATGGAAACCGGGCAGTCCATCAGCAGGTTCTTTGTGGTTCTGGTATAGTATTCGAGTGTAAAATTGATACGGTTCCATAATGAGAAGTCAAGGCCGATATTGAGGTTATAGTTGGTTTCCCATTCCAAGTTCCTGTTTTCTATTTGTGAGGGGGCAATGGCGGGCTGTTCCATGTAACCGCCACTGATACTGCTTAAGCCCATATAACCGAAATAGTCTGACGGTAATGTTCCGTTTACACCGTAAGATACGCGCAGTTTCAGGTCGGTCAGCCAATCGTTGGCAGGTTTCATAAACTCTTCTTCCATCATTCTCCATGCACCGGAAACCGACCAGAAGCTACCCCAACGATTGTCTCTGTGCAGGCGTGAACTGCCATCCATACGATAGCTTCCGCCGATATAGTATTTGTTCTTATAATCATAATTCAAACGGCTTACGTATGAAACCATGCGGGTCTTACTGCTGGAACCGCTGATGGATTCTTGAGTTTGTCCGTTGGAAATTTCATTTTTAGAGGGAGTCAGGAAGTTGGTGACATATCCTGATAGTCCGTCACTTTCTTTTGAATCTATTTCATAGGCTACCAATGCATCCAAGTGATGGTTGTCGGCAATGGTTTTGCGATAACTCAGTTGGTTACCCCATATCATACGGCTGTATTCACTGTATTTTTTTTCCATACCGCCATTGTTCTTTTCTCCGTCCGATGTGCGGGGATCTTTCCAATCTTTACCTTTACTGACACTGTAGTCATAACTGAATGTTGATTTCAGTTTCAGGTCTTTGATAAATTCATACTCTGCAAAAATGGTATTGAATGTACGTTTCACATATTCGCGTTGGTAGTTATATTCTGCTGCCAATACCGGATTACGTCTTTTGTTAGATAATAAATCCTGATTATAAGTTCCGTCTTCATTATAGACAGGGTCGGATGGAGTTACTTTGCTGCGTGCGGCATAGAATGGAGCAGTGTAACTTGTTCCTTCGCTATATACATCCTGAGTAAGGCTGGTAAACATCATGTTGCCACCCACTTTAAGTTTGTCAGTAGCCTGAAAGTCTACATTTACACGTCCTGTCATGCGTTCAATACCGGAGTTTTGAACGATACCTTGTTGCTTCATATATGCTAAAGAAGAATAGTATTTCAGTTTATCTGTACCGCCGGATAAAGATAATTCATAATTTTGGTGATTACCTTTCTTGAACATATATTTATCCCAATCTTCAAAACCGCACCAGGGGATGGGAGCATATTTGTCTATCTTACCATCTGCATATTCGTTTGCCTGCTTCCACATCTCTTCTTCGCTCATAGAACCGTCTTTGTTCTTTTTGGCCAATTTTCTATATTGGTTGAGGCTGAGACCATTATAGATGTATTCACGGCGTTGTTCACCGTTCATCACCGGACGATAATCCATGGCAAAGTCAGAAGAGCCCCAGTCTGCTTTTAAAGAAATTTGCGGTTTGCCGCTTTTTCCTTTCTTGGTCGTGATTAAAACGACACCATTAGCGGCACGTGAGCCGTATAATGAAGCAGCAGCGGCATCTTTGATGATAGTGATATTTTCGATATCCGAGCTATTGATAGTAGCCATGGCATCCAGTCCGGCATCTGACGTGATGGAGTTGATGGAACCTGACTGTACGGGTATGCCGTCAATGACGTACAAAGGTGAGTTGCTGGCATTGAATGAACCCATACCGCGAATTTTTAATGATGCGGAAGCACCCGGTTGGCCGGATGAAGAACTGAATTGTACGCCCGGTGCATTGCCTTGCAGCATATCCATAAAAGATACGGTAGGAATATCTTTCATTTTGTCTGCTTTGACATTGGATGCTGAACCGGCATAGGCCGATTTTTTGAACGTACCGTAACCGGTAACAACCACTTCATCTATCATATTATTGTCCGGTACCAGCGAAATTTTCAGTGGCTTGTCTGCTACAGCTTTGATTTCCTGGCGGGTATATCCGATATAAGAAATAATCAACGTAGCCGGAACTTGGTTTACCTCTAATGAGAAATGACCGTTGAAATCGGTGGTGGTACCGTTTGTAGTTCCTTTGACTAGGATATTAGCACCGATAACGGGAGAGCCGGACTCATCTATGATTGTTCCGGTGATGGTTTTCTTTTGTTGCGGAGCAGCGTTTTCTTTAGCTTCGCTTGCCGGTTTGATAGCAATCACTCCGTCATGCACAGCATAAGTAAGTCCGCTATTTTGAAGGCATTTATCCAATACGTTGGCAATCCTCTCATTGTTTACATTTAGGTTTTGGACTTTAACCTGTTTTACATCTTGAGTACTATAAACGAATGTAAAGTCGGTTTGTCTTTGGATTTCCCAAAGTACTTCGGTCAGAGTAGCATTCTTGAATGTTGCTGTGACAGTGGTTTGTGCAAACATTTTGTTGGATGCTTGCATGAAACCGGTAGCGATGATACAGAAAAATAGAAACGTAATCCACAGACGTTTACTACTTTTCCCATGCTTAGTGTAATTGTCTCTCTTGTCCATAGTAATTACTTTTAAGTTAGTTATAGAATGTTATTGTTTTATCTTTAATCTTGACGTGTACTTTTTCAGTCTTTTCCAGTAGGTTGACGAATGGAGCAATATCCTCATAACGGTCGATATTGCAGCCGAAGCGTATATTTTTTATATCAGCGTTTGCATAGACCACCTTCATGTCATACCAGCGCGACAGTATCTTCATGATATCTTCCAAGCGTTGGTCTTTAAAGTTGATTTTACCTTTTATCCATGAAGTATAAAAGGAAGTATCGACGGTCTTTACCTGTATGTCATTGCTGCCTGGAGCAATGGAGGCCTGTTGGGATGGTTTCAGTATAAGGCTTTCTCCTTGGCCTGCATTGATTTTTACAGAACCGTTTACTAATGTCGTTTGGCACTCTTCATTCGGATAAGCCGATACGTTGAAAGTTGTTCCCAATACTTCGATTTGCATTCCATGAGTGCTGACTATAAACGGCAAGCCATTTTTGCTTACTTCAAAATAGGCTTCTCCTTCCAGTTCGACCTCTCTTTTCTCATTGGCAAAAGTTACCGGAAATCGCAGACTGCTCATGGAGTTCAGGTGCACTTTGGTGCCGTCACTCAAAACAAGTGCATATTCACCTCCTCGTGGAATTTCTACCTTATTATATATAGGTCTTGTTTTGGGAAGGGCACTCTGTGCTGTCTGATAATTTAAAGTGGTGGAATCGACTACAATACTTGTACCTTCCAGTTTTTGTAATTCGGTACCTGCTTCTTTGTTCAGATTGATAGTTTGTCCGTTGTCCAGCGTCAGAATAGCTTTTGCCTGTCCAGGTAAAATGGGATGATGAGCCATTAAAGTCTGCTGGTCTCCATGGCTGTGCGAACTGTATCTTATTGAAATACCGATAAATAGGATAGGTAATAAAATGGCGGCCGCATAACCCAGCACGTTTATAAAATGCTTGTTTTGGTTGTCTTTCTTGATTTGTTTCTTTACTTCCGACCATCCTGTTTCTGTGTTGAATGAATGGCTCTTTTCGATGTGTTTCCTATAATTCTCTTCTTTGCATATTTTTTTGAAGAGGTTTTCGTGAGAGATACTTTCGTTTCTCCAACTGTTTAACTGTTCGGTTTCTTTAGGGGTAATTTCACCGGATAAATGTCGGGCTATCAGATTAGCAATATGGAAATCTTGTTTTATCATATATTTACCTGTTTTTACTGTCTTTTATAATAATACAGGTCAATTAAGAAATAGGGTGAATTAAAAACGAACTTTTTTTAAAATATACTCTTTCCTGTTTCTTTTTCAAAAATAAAGAATGTATCAATGAGAAAATCTGTTTTAATCGGCATGTGCTTTGAAATAATCCACGTATGCTTTGCCACAAAGCTTTTTTGCTCTGCAATGAAACTACCGGGAGTGAACGATGTTATATTAAGAAGAAGAGAAGATAATAATACTCTTTTAAGAATTCGCGGAGCTTTTTATAAGCGATTTTTTTTAAAGTATGGACAGTTTCTGCGGATATATGAAGTTTTTCAGCTATTTCAGCATTCTTTTTTCCTTCCAAAGCCAATTTCATAATGGCTTTCATTTGGTCGGGCAGTTTGTCAATGGCTTCTGTCACAATCCGGTAGGTCTCTTCTTCCACTACCGCGTCATGAAAAAAGGAATCTTTTTTCCTCTCGATGACTTTTTGTGCGTATTCATGTACTATCTTGGAATGTTCCAATTCATTCAAAGCTTTGTTGCGAACTGCTGTATAGAGAAAAGCTTTAATCTGATGTAAATAGAAGAAATCTTCTCTGATTTGCCATAACTTGGCAAAAGAATCTTGAACAATATCGGCAGACGCTTCGTCACTTTCGGTGTATTGATTCGCAAACAGACAAAGAGTCACATAATATTTATCAAAAATATTATGGAACTCTTGTTCGTCTAGCTTAATGCTAATGAGAGTATGGGAAGTTTCTGCAATCACCAGCTTTTAATATTCTCTATTTTGCTGCGAATATATATAAAATTAGTTGGAAACATCCCATTATTACTAAAAAATATTATTCTAGGTCGACAACCGTAATACCTGCCCCTCCAAACTGGACATGTTCGTCCTGATAATGAGCTACCCCCGAAACTGTTGCCAAATACTTACGAATCAACGTGCGCAGAATGCCGGTTCCCGTTCCATGCAATATACGCACACGACTTATTCCCAGCAGGATGGCATCGTCAATGAAATAAGTGACTGCCTGAATCGCTTCATCTCCACGCATACCTCGCACATCGATATCTTGCTTAAAGTTTAGTTTCTTTTCATATACACGGTCTTGTGTCTCACTACTTACAAATGTGCTTTTGGCAATCGGCTTTTGTGCAACGGATAGAGAGATATCGCTTCGTTCCAACCTCTCTATTTTTACAGTCGTTTTTATCATGCCAAACATGACTGTCGCGTTTTTGCCGTTTATGTCCAGTACTTCCCCGATACCCGATTGCCCTTTCAATTTAACTGATGTACCGATTTCTATCGGTTGCACTTTGGGTACGCTGGGGGGGGCGGCAGTTGTATTCTGAGACTGGTCTTTGTTTTTCTTGTCTTTCTTTCTTTCCTGCTTTTCACGCAGTTTCTCCATTTTTCGGGCTATTTTGTCTTCTTTGTCTGCCTTTTCGATATCTTCTATTGTCTCTTTAAATTCAGACAATTCTTGGCGTGCCAGTCGCGTCTTTTCTTTTTCAGCCTGAGCCTCTTTAATAGTGCGAATTGTATTTTCTATACGTGCGTTCGATTCTTGAAGCAGGCGTTCGGCATCTTCTTTGGCTTTTCGCAAGATGTCTTTCCGGCTTTTTTCCAGTTCTTGAATTTCTGCCTCATATTTACTGATGGTTTCCTCCATTTGCTTTTCACGTTTGCGGATGTTCTGGCGTTTAGTCTCCCAGTAACGTTTGTCGCGCACGATATCTTGCAGATATTTATCGGCATTGATATATTCACTACCTACTATTTCCGATGCTTCCGCTATTACTTCTTCAGGCAATCCTATTTTGCGTGCGATTTCTACAGCAAATGAACTCCCCGGATTTCCTATTTGAAGTTGGAAAAGTGCTTGCATCAGATGGCGGTCATAAAGCATGGCCCCGTTTACCACCCCTTCATGATCTTCGGCAAAATGCTTCAAGTTCTGATAGTGGGTAGTGATAACGCCGAATGTGCCTTTCTCGTTGAAACGCTTCAATACGGCTTCGGCTATGGCACCGCCAATCTGAGGCTCTGTTCCGCCTCCGAATTCGTCGATAAGGATGAGGCTCCGTTCGTTGCAGCTTTTCATCATAATCTTCATATTGGTAAGATGGGAAGAGTAAGTACTCAAGTCATCTTCGATGGATTGCTCGTCACCTATATCTATAAAGATATTGCTGAAGATTCCGATGTGGCTGCGTTCATGCATGGGAACAGGCATTCCGCATTGTACCATATATTGTAGCAAGCCCACCGTTTTCAGGCAGACAGACTTACCCCCTGCATTAGGCCCGGAGATAATAAGAATCCGTTGTTCATGGTTCAGCTCAATGTCAAGCGGTACTACTTTTTTATTATGTTTTGCCAACGAGAGCTGGAGCAAAGGGTGTATGGCTGTTCTCCAATCTAAAACCTGTTTGTTTTCCAATGAAGGTTTTATGGCATTGGTCTGTATGGCAAACTGTGCTTTGGCACGGATAAAGTCGATTTCGGCCAAGAACTCGTATGACTGTAAAATGGCAGGAACTTGAGGACGCACCGTTATTGAGAAATCTGTGAGGATACGGATAATTTCGCGGCGTTCTTCACCTTCCAGTTCACGGATGCGGTTATTGGCCTCCACCACCTCTGCCGGTTCGATAAATACGGTTTTTCCTGTAGACGACTCATCGTGTACAATACCTTTGATTTTTCTTTTCAGACCGGGAGCGACAGGGATAACCAATCGGCCGTCGCGCATGGTGGGTGTGACGTCCTTGTCTACATACCCTTCGGATTGGGCATTTCGCAAAATGGCATTCAGACTGCGTGAGATGCTTCCTGTGGTAGACGCCAATTCGCGGCGTATGCGTAACAATTCATTGGAGGCATTGTCTTTAATCTTTCCGAACTTGTCAAGGATATTATTGATGCGTGTGATAAGTTGTGGAAACACGATAATGTCTCCTGCCAGCCTTCTTAGAGCAGGGTAGGGGGAGGTTCCTTCCTCCACTTCCTCATCTTCGAGAGTACGAGTCAGAAAACGTACGATGTCCCGTATTGTTTCCAGCGAACGGCGCAAGTCAAATAGCTCCTGTTCATCCAGATACATACCCTCTACACGGATACGTTTCAGTGACGGACGCACATCAAAGAAATATTGGTCGGGGAATTCCTCCTCTTCTTGAATGATGCGGATAAATTCTATAACCTGTTCCAGTAGTTCGTTTATCTCTTCATATTTTTCAGAGAAAGCCATTTCGTCTACGCGTTCTTCTCCCAAGGTGCTAAGACATTTTCCTTTTAATAAATGGCGGATAGAATCGAATCCTATTTTCTGCTCAAAGTTCTGAGGGTATATCATGTTTAAGTTCTTTCTTGCTTACGTTAGTTATTTGACTGCAAAAATACGATTTGAAATTTTTCTAGCAAAAAAAGTGCCCAAGTATTTGCAGTTTTAAAATAAAAGCGTACCTTTGCACCGCTTTCAGGAAGAAAGTACTTCTCAAAGGAGTTTTGGAGAGGTGGCAGAGTGGTCGATTGCGGCGGTCTTGAAAACCGTTGTACTGCGAGGTACCCGGGGTTCGAATCCCTGTCTCTCCGCAACAAACGCTGAAAATCAGCAAATTGCAAAACAAACACCCAGTTTTACACCCAAGAATGTAAAGTCGGGTGTTTTTGTTTTATTTAAGATAATACAACCACTACATAATAAAAGAGTAGCGATATTAAAAGAATCNCCTGTCTCTCCGCAACAAACGCTGAAAATCAGCAAATTGCAAAACAAACACCCAGTTTTACACCCAAGAATGTAAAGTCGGGTGTTTTTGTTTTATTTAAGATAATACAACCACTACATAATAAAAGAGTAGCGATATTAAAAGAATCCGATGAGAAAAGACTAATATTTATCTATCCATTCAGTTTGATTTTTCAGGACTTTACATCGTCCTGAAAGTATTTGTTATTGTATTCCAACGTCAGGAGTGGATTATAATACAAGTTTTTTGTGTGGATAGAATTTCGTTTTGCTTAATGTACGAAAGTACTTATCTATAAACGCATGAAATATTAGCACAATGAATCATTGGAAATCAACTTTGGCCGTGATAGGAATAGGCCAACTCATATCTATTTTAACAAGTACGATTGTTGGCTTCTCCATTATTTTTTGGATTAGCAACGAATTTAAATCCCCGACAGCTTTATCTCTGGCTATTTTAGCTGGATTTTTACCACAATTTGTATTAGGCTTGTTTGCCGGGGTCTATGTTGACAGATGGAATCGAAAGAAAACGATGTTTTATTCGGACTTGTTCATCGCGTTCTGTACCCTATGTCTTTTTATTGTGATAACCAAGGGTTATAAAGACCTTTCTTTTTTTTATCTATTGACTGCTTGTCGTTCAATAGGCAGTACGTTTCATGCACCTGCTTTACAGGCAAGCATCCCTCTACTGGTTCCCAAGCACCATCTTGTCAGGGTATCAGGTTTGTACCATTCCATTCAATCCTTCAGTGAGGTGATAGCTCCCGTTGTAGGGGCAAGCCTCGTTGTTTGGCTTCCCATACAGTATATTCTGCTCATAGATGTGATCGGAGCTGTTGCTGCTTGTCTGACCTTACTTTGTGTCCAGATTCCTTCTCTTCAAAAAACGAAAGTTCTTCCAGATTTCAAAAAAGAACTGACGGAATGTTGGCATACCTTGCGGCGTACAATGGGCATTTTGCCTTTATTCGTATGCTTTACGCTGGTGACTTTTGTCCTTATGCCTGTTTTTACGTTATTTCCTTTTATGACGCTTCTGCATTTCAACGGAAACATTTTGCAAATGGGAGTTGTGGAAATGGGTTGGGGCTCAGGGGCATTGTTGGGCGGTTTAGTACTTGCCTGTAAGGCTTTGAAAAGCAAGCAAACATTAGTGATGCATACGGCTTATGTGATATTGGGATTGTATCTGATTAGCGCCAGTTATTTACCATCAAGCGCATTTATAGGTTTTGTTTGCCTAACATTTACAGGAGGCATAGCCTATTCCATTTACCATGCGCTTTTCATCGCTATTATTCAGCAGAACTTGGCTTCGGACATGCTTGGACGGACTTTTTCTCTCATCTTTAGTTTGAGTACCTTTCCATCAATGCTGGGTATCGTAGCTTCAGGATATTGGGTGGAAGCATGGGGTATCACATCCGTCTTTATGATCAGCGGATGGGTTATCTTTCTGATTGGAGTGGGTGCAAATTTTATTTCTTCAATCAAGCAGTTGGATAATTACGCATAGTATTATTTATTAAAGAATTATTATATGACAAAGAAAGAACACACTACGATTACAGAGTTATTTCAAGTTTTGGACTTGTTGGAAAGCCTGGACATGCAGTTTTGGTTGGATGGAGGCTGGGGAGTGGATGTCTTGTACGGACAGCAAACCCGCTTGCATAGAGATATTGACATTGATTTTGATGCCAATTATACAGACCAACTCCTTGATCTTTTGCAGGAGAGAGGATATCAAATTGAAACAAATTGGTTGCCCACCCGTATGGAACTGTATAGCAAAGAATTAGGCTATATTGATATCCATCCTTTTGTCTTGAATGCGGACGGCACTTCCAAACAAGCCGACTTGGATGGAGGCTGGTATGAATTTCAACCGGACTATTTTGGAACAGCAGTCTTTGAAGGCAGAAGCATCCCTTGCATTTCTGCAAAAGGGCAACAAGTATTCCATTCGGGCTACGATTTAAGAGAGAAGGATATTCACGATTTATCTATAATTAAACAATGTATAACAACAATGAGCCTAACAATTAGATAAGAACAAGAAAATGACAGAAAAACAAATTGTCTGGTATATCTTACTTACAGAAGTAAAGATAGACAGTGACACCCAGTCTGTCACATCCCTGAGTGTAGCTCCATTGGCAGTCTTGCCGGAATTCCAGCGTAAGGGAATTGGGGAGGATGTTGATTCAGTAAGCCCATCAGAGGGCAGCACTTTTGGGTTACGGCACAGCAGTCGTATTGGGGCATAAAGAGTATTATCCTCGATTTGGCTATCGCAAGGCTATCGATTTAGGAATTGAATTTCCTTTCGAAGTCTCTCATGAATATTGCATGGTGGCTGAATTAATACCTGGAGCTACTGAGAATGTGAAAGGTATGGTTTGTTATCCAACTGACTTTAAATAGTTTAACAAGTAAAATTCATTATATAACTCGGACTGGGTATTTCAATTTCCCAGTCCGTATTCTGATAGTACTTATTCAATTGGAAGATTGTGTTGCTTCAAGAATGAAAGTTTATCCCAATACCCTCTTTGAAAGACGATTTTGTTATCTTTTACATGAAAAAATCCGCATCCACGAAGTCCAAGAGAGTCTTTCCATTCCATGATAGCCCATTCGCCATCTTCAAAAATATTTTCCACCATACAAACCATTTTAGCAGTGGCAAATTCATTCACAAACATTTTGTAGATTGATTCTTTACCTATTATTGGTTCGTTTGCGACTTGATGATTTACTGCATTAGTAGCATACAGCTCTGCTATATGATAAGCATCTGCTTTGTTAAAGCAATCTATCCATTTTTCCAAAACTTCTTTAGGCTTCATTTTTTATAAATTCTTAGGATTTTGATTCTGTAATAAAAACAATCTGTTTGGATGCATAGATACTTGATTTTATTAATAATAGGCTATTCTATATTCTAAATCCTCTGGATTTTTGCTCTCTCTGCACCGAGTTACGTAGATTCTGCTGTAACTTTTCCCATTGTTCCTTAAACCATTGTACTATGGGTTGTCGGTTTATGGTCAGCATAAGCTTACCACTATCCATCGGATGTTTCTCAACCCTAAAAATATCATTCTTGATGTCAAATTTCCACCTGTGTTCTTCGGAATAAATTTTGCCACTACATTGTATGGATTCTTTCTTTGTCAAGAGGTTTTCTATCATGTCTTTGGTAAACCCGATAACAGCGCATAATTTTTCCATTCTCAACATCTCTTTGAACATGGGAAACCATTTGTGGGCTTTTTCAAGCAAGGTGCTCAATCGTGATATTTCCTTGTCTTTGGCTTCAAGTTCTTGATTATGTATTCTTTGAAGATTACGAATTTGTCTGCTATGCTGTTCCTGTATTTGTTGTATCTGAATTTTTAATTCATCAGTAGCTTTGTCCCGTTTGGTAATTTCCTGATGTAGCTGCTCGATGTGATGTTCCAGTTCTTTCAGCTTACCGCTTCCGAAAAGAGAACCTACACCGCTTGCTATGGCGGTAGCAGCATTGGTGGCTGTTTTCTTTAGTTTGTCCGTGCGTATCTCTGCTTTTACCTGTTTGAGTTCCTGTTCGGCAAGGCTTACTTGTTGTTCCTTGTGTCGCTTGGTTTCCTCTATACGTTGCAGTTCGGCTTTCTGCTTCTCAATGATGAAATCATTTCGTTCCAGATGCTCTTTACCTGTGACAGCTTTTGCCTGTCCACGTTCCATCAGGAGAATATCGGAAGCAAGGGTCTGCATGGTTGCCATATCCTCGTCATTGAGCTTTCGGCTCTTTCCAGTTTCATGGTTCATCCAGTCGAATACGACATGAGCATGATAATTTGGTTTGAACCATCTGTTACCGACTTGGAAGCTCTCCTTGTCTTCTGCTTCCGGCTGACCGTTCAGCCAATGCCCTTCGTCTTTATGCAGGAAAATCTGTAGCGGAGTGATGCCCCAGCGTCTTTGGCACTCTTCACCGAATTTGCGTACATCAGCCAGTGTGGTGTCCGGTCTGATAAGCAATACTCCTTCACGGATGGGTGAGCATCCCGCCACCTTGATAATCTTTCCATTCTTTCCCTTGCGTTCCCTTTCCTTTTCCTGCATGGCACGTCCGGTCTTTTCCTTGACCATTTGCTTGATATTGTCATAATGAGTTCGCAGTTCGGGAGTGCCGAAGTCGGGATTTATCCACTGTTCGTTATCGGTGGAAAGTTCGGGAACGACATAGATTCTGGACTCCCCGATATTACGCATATACTCGGCAGTCCTTCGGTTGTGTGCCTCGCTCGATGCGATGTTGCAAGGCTTGATATGTATGCTTGATTTTGTTGCCATAGCTTCTTTCCTTTGTTTACAATTGATTTACTTTGCTCGCTTTCGCAGAGGGGTTCTTAGGGGTAACCCATAAGCGGAGATTGCAAAGAGAGGGTCACTCTTTGCTCGGGGTTCTCAGGGGTGAAACGCCCTGAGTGGGTCATTAGGGCAAAGCCCTAATCCCCTCGGGAGAGCCCACAACTACGAAAGCGAAGCGTGTAGTTATAGTGGGCTATAACTGGAAGCCGTTCTTCTTTTCCGGTGATTGGCTGCGCACCCCTTTGGCGGACTGGAGCTGCCTTTTTCTTTCAATCTGTTTCTGTAAGTATTCGTTCAAGTCCTTGCATCCTCTGTAAATCTGCGAAGCGTCCCGGAGGTACCGCTCTCTGCCGTATTCCATGCGGATTTGCCGGAGTGCTTCCAGTCCTGCATGGTCGTTGTCGAAAAAGCAGTGGATGCGTTCGTAATTGCCCAACGGATAGAGAGCCTTGTTTACATTCGATACGGAGTTCAATACAATGTAGTCCTGCCCGTCCAATTCCGGATAATTTGGGCAGCTCTCTTGTCTCAATGTCAAAAAGGAGAGGTAGTCCATAAATCCCTCGAACACATAACAGGTATTCCTCGCTTTTCCCGACTGCCTGATGTGGGAGATTTCCTTTGGGGCGATGCAGCCCTTGAAATAGCGGTTGCGGATTTCATATCCACACGAACCATTGGGAAAGGCGATGGCAAAGTACCGCTTGCCGTTGTGAGTGAAACGTGCTTCACTACATTCTCTTTTCGCCAGTTTTATGTTAATTCCTCTACCTTGTAAGTAGGCAAGCAGGGCAGTAGATGACAGCGGAACAATCTCCAACTGTTGGAAGCTCGGCTCGGAAGAGTTTTGCTTTCCAAAAGAGAAAGATACCGGGCGCACGTGCGGTGTCTGCTCTGCTATCCGTTTCAAGATGTAAGGTACATGGTCGGTAGCGTACAGGTGTGCAGCCAGTTCTATGATACCACCACCTTTACCCAAACCGAAGTCATACCATTGTTCACGTTCGGTATTTACCTTGAACGAGGCTTCGGCTTCTTCCCTTAACGGTGATTTATACCACAGATTGACACCTTGTTGCTTGACGGGAGAATATCCTAAACTATGCAGATAATCCGCTATTCTGATTTGCTTGGCTGTCTGTATATCCATAAAATGATTGTTTTAGTAGTTGGTGAATTGGTTTATTTTTCTTTTTGCCCGTACCTTTTTAGGAAGTACGGTCTATAATCACTTCACTAAATTCTCGTATATATAGGATACGGTAATAAAGTGAAGTGATTTAGTCCCATTCCCCAAGCACTTCACTATATTCCTAATATATACACCCCGAGAATAAAGTGAAGTGATTGCAGGGAAATGGGCTAATAGTGGAAGTCAGGCATGAATGTGTATTTTCTGCCTGTCTCCTGCACTATCATCCGTTTGTTGCGGAGCATGGTGATGAGCGATACCGCCTTTTTATGGTTCAGCTTTACACCCACTGACATATAGGTCTTGATTAAGGCATCTTCCAGTTCCTTGTAGCCGTATTCCTCTTTCAGCCCGAAAACGGCTTCCAATGCGATACGGTGCTGCTGCTCGGTGATATGCCTGTAAGGGTCGAACTTCTCTTCTTCGGGTCTTCCCGGCTTCTTTGTTTCAGGTTTGTATCCCTCAATGAGTTCGGGAAGGGCTTTGTCGTTGATACGGAATGCGAAAGGCTCAAAGTCCATTGCCCGGATGTGAATGGCTGAAACATGGCTGATGTCACCGTTGCCCTTGTCCTTTTCTACCTGCAATACGGTTTCCGCCTTGTTGTTCAACTCCGTACCAATGTGCCCTCTTGCGTTCTCATCCCCTTTGTTCTGATGCAGTATCGTATGGATATGTATCTGCCTGTCGTCCGTCCACTGCATCAGCTTGGATATGATGCGTGTTGATTCACTGGGGCTGTTGATGTCATACACCATATCCCGTATGCCGTCTATAATTACAAGACCGATTTCGGGTGTATTGTAAATAGCCTGTTCCACAATCCTGATACGCTGCTCAGGCGTGTATTTTCTTAAGGCAAGAAATTCAAGATTCTCATTGTCCCTATCATCTGGCAAACCAGCCATTCGCAAAATGCGCGTCATGACTTTCAGACAATGGTAAGGGCTTTGCTCTGTATCAACATAAAGCACTTTCCGCTTATCTTCAGGCAGTTCAGCCACATACCGCAGCACTGTGCCGTTCTTCAATGCAGCGGCTACGATAGCCGATACATTGAACGTTTTTTTACTTTTGGCTTTGCCGATGGATGCGCTGAAATTACCCAATGTCCCAATGACAGAATCATGTACTTTAAGGATTTCAGGTGCTTTCTCATAACTTTTCGACAGGCTCAAACGTGAGGCTTGCCAAAGGATTATGGCTTCTTCAGCCGATATTTCCTTAGTCTCTTTCATATAGTCCATAGCCATGCCTCCCGTTATTTCCGTCCTCCTGTTTTCTTTCCAGCCAGTTCAAGGGCAAGCTCAACATCCACGATAATCTTACGTCCTATCTGAGTGATTGCCTTGTCAATCTTTCCGCTTTTCTTGATACGGTTGGCGGTGGGTAGGCTGCACCCGAACAGTTTGGCTATGCCCAGTATTCCGTACACATATTTTCTTTCTGTGTCTGTAATGGGCTGTGGCTGCGTTTCCGTTTGACGGGAAGCGTGCTTACTTAGGAATATGAACTCTTCACCTGTCATCTGCCAGACGGGTTTTGATAATAATTCTTGAAGATTTTTCATCGTTCAATCTATTTAGTCGTTTAACAATCAGCCCTGCGCACTGGCTGTTATCTCTGTTCTCGAACGATGCAAAATTAGGTAGGGTTGTAAGTGGTAAGGATGTGGTTGATATAAATGGAATATCTTGTTATTTATCTGAATATCAGATAATAAAAATACCACTCAAAAATTTAATTTGAGTGGTAAAAGTGGTTGTTTCGTAAAATGTCAGGGCATATCACAGATTATCGGAATATACCATCCATTTCTTTGGCAAATTTCCGGTTGCTGTCACTGGGGAAATCGGAAACAGGCTCTTTGTACTTTGACTTGTAGTAGCTTTCCTCAATATCCAATATTTTCAGGATATTCCTCTTCCAATTCTCCCTGTCCTGTTTGGGCAGTTTTTCGCTCATCAGGAATATCAGATAGCAGGTACGTATTTTTTCTCTCGGTCTGATTTGGGGTTTGGTGTCGCTTGGTAGCAGGTTCATGCAGGTATAGAAATCATGTTCGGAAATATTCTCGAACTGTTCTCCCACGCAGGTTACATGAATGAGCGAAAGCAGTTCCATATTGAAATACTCAGTCTGTTTCGTTCCCAGCACTTCTTCCTGTATGTTGGGGGCATTTGGTTCTTGTTCGGCTGGCTCTTCCGGCTCGTTTGTTTCATCAAATACATATTTCGCCAATGTCTCTTTGAGGTGGCAGCCCAGCCGATAGATTTCATTGAAACGGCTTTTTGCATATTGCAGGGCTTTCTCTCTGGTCTGTTTTTGCAGATCGTAGAGTTCGGTCAGCTTGTTTTTTTTCTCCTCGTATTCATCTTTGCACCGTTCATATTCCATTTCCGCACGCTTTTCATCCTCTGCAGTGTGTTCCCGATAACCTATGGAATCGTATCGGTGGTATGCTTCGTTTAGCGGAGCATGGAGCTTGGTCGTCTTGTATTGCTGTTCTTCTATGGCTTCTTTATAGATTTCTGAAACTCGGAAGCAGATATTGTAAACGGTCTGTTCATCCGGCATACATCCTTTCTTGTAATAACTTATGTTTTCGCATACTTCCTTTTTCAGGCTATTCAGAATCAGTGTGTATTGCTCCTGTGGAAGATGAAACACCAGTTCAAGAATGGCTGTTTCAAGAACCGTTACATCATTGTAGTCCAGATAGAACTTGGTAATGAATTTCTGCTTTTCAAAAGAGAAACCTTTATTATCAAACCAGTCTTTATATATTCTGTTCAATTCTCCGTATCGGGGAATCAGCGTTGTAATTACATCTTTCATGGACGCAACTATTTTTGAGTGTTATTGTCTTTGTCAAGGAAAGAGGCCAGTTCTTCTTCCACTTCTTCCACGCTGGGCAACGCTGATTTCAGTTTCTCGGGAATCGCTTTGCTCAATTGGTAATCGCTGATGCCGATGGGCTGGTCATAGCCTGTCAATGCGTATTGTGCCACAACTTCGTCTTTTCCCTTGCATAGCAACAACCCGATAGTCTTGTTGTCATTCTCTCCCCTCAGTTTATCATCCACCACATTGATGTAGAAGTTCAGTTGTCCTGCATACTCCGGTTTGAATGGGGTAGCCTTTAATTCTACCACGATATATGCGTGCAACGGAATGGAATATAGAATCAGGTCGGCAAAGAAATCGCTGTTTCCGACTTGGAAGTGCTTCTGCCGGGCAACGAAGGCAAAACCGTTGCCCATTTCCAACAGGTAGCGGGTAACGTGTTTCACCAGCTGTTCTTCAATATCCCTTTCGTCTGCTTTTTCTTTGGCTCCTGCCAAATCAAAGATGTACGGGTCTTTGAGTAGGTAATTGGCAAGGTCGCTTTGTGGAGCCGGAAGTGTGGTCGTGAAATTGTTTACCTTGTTGTTGCTGATTTGTCGGCTATACAAATCACTGTCAATTTGCATTTTCAATACATTGCTGCTCCATCCCATTTCCACAGACTGCTTCATGTACCAGTAGCTTAGACCTAAAGGTAGCGAACTGTCAAGTATAGTCATTTGGCTTGTCCAGTTTATTTTGGCTATAGGAGAGGTCAAGAAAACTTCTTCTATTTCCCTGATTCCCATCCTGTAAATGGCAGACACGGTTTTTCCCACATCTTCAAATTGCGCAGGAACTTCCTGCGTAATTGCTAATGATTGACAATCAATCGATTGCATTTGCGCAGTAAGTTCCTGCGTAAATTGCTTGTCATTCAGTTTTAATACTTCATTGGTCACACTCTGTATGGTTGGGACAGACAGGCTTGCATCTGTTTCTATGAAACTTTGCAACGCTCTTAAAGGATATGCTTTTGCAAACTGGCACATATAGGTAAGGTTACGTTCCGAATAGCCTTTCTTTTCAGGGTAATGCAGTCGGATAGCCTTTGCCAACTGCTTGATGATTTTGCTTCCCCATCCGTGCAGCTGCTGGTGATAAAGGATGTAATTGCCTATCTTCCAGTAATGGAACAGCATTTGTGCATTGGCTGCAACAATCAGCCTTACTTGTGCCTGTTCTATTTCCGAACCGACCGCTTGTATGAATGCATCAAAATTCGTTTTCTCTATGTTGGATTCCTTGTTGCTCATATTGTGATGATAATTTCTACAAATATAGTCATTGGTAACTATCTATGAAACTGTTTGATACTTTTATAGTTGATTAAACTTGTTCATGGCATTTGCCTTAATATCATCCGCTATGTCAATGTAGGGTTTCATAGCTTTGTAGTCGCTGTGTCCCGTCCATTTCATGACCACCTGTGCCGGGATTCCGAGAGCCAGCGCATTGCAGATGAATGTCCTTCTTCCTGCATGGGTACTGAGCAAAGCGTATTTGGGTGTGACTTCATCAATACGTTCATTTCCCTTGTAGTAGGTTTCCCGTACAGGCTCGTTGATTTCTGCCAGTTCGCCCAGCTCTTTCAGGTAATCGTTCATCTTCTGGTTGCTGATGACGGGCAGAGCCATGTAATTCTCGAAATGGATGTCCTTGTATTTGTCCAGTATGGCTTTGCTGTATTTGTTCAGTTCAATCGTCAGGCTGTCGGCAGTCTTGACTGTGGTTATTTCGATGTGGTCGGACTTCACATCGCTTCTTTTCAGATTGCGAACATCCGAATACCGCAAACTCGTAAAGCAGCAGAACAGGAAAACATCACGCACACGTTCCAGGTATTGCTTATCCTTGGGTATCTGGTAGTCTTTCAGCTTGTTCAGTTCATCCCAAGTCAGGAAGATTACTTTTTTCGAGGTGGTTTTCAGTTTCGGTTTGAACGTATCGTATGCAATGTTCTGATGATGTCCTTTCTTGAAGCTCCAGCGCAGGAACCATTTGAGGAATCCCATTTGCTTGCCGATGGTGCTGTTTCTCATATCCTTGGTGTCACGCAGGAAGTTGACGTATTCGTTCAATCCAAACTCGTTGAAATAGTTGAACGTTGCATCCTCCTTGAACTCTTTGAGGTGGTTCCTCACTGCTGCAAATTTTTCATAGGTGGATGCCGTCCAGTTATTCTGGTTACCGCACTCTTTTACAAACTCATCGAACACCTCCCAAAAGCTGACAGGGGCTTCTTCCGGCTGTTCTTCGCTGGTGTCTTTCATTCTCATGTTGAAAGCTTCCTTCAACTGTTGGGTCGTTGGCATGACCTCCTGCACCTCAAATTCCTTGAAAATATTCTGGATTTCGGCATAGTATTTCAGCAAGTCCGTATTGATTTCGGCTGCACTTTGCTTTAGCTTGTTGGTACATCCGTTCTTTACCCGCTGCTTATCTGCATCCCATTTGGCTACGTCAATCCGGTAGCCCGTTGTAAACTCGATGCGTTGGCTGGCAAAGATGACACGCATACGGATGGGTACGTTCTCTACGATTGGCACACCGTTCTTTTTCCGGCTCTCCAATGCAAAAATGATGTTGCGCTTGATATTCATAATTGGGTGCGTTTGAAATTCTACACCCAAATATACACCCAATTATTGAGATAGCAAAAGACATTTAGAAACATTTACTTTTACTCTATATTGTAATTTACACTTGATTATCAGTCGTTTGCAGTTTTATGATATTCTGTGAAAGTATAAGTTCGAGAGCCTGTCTCTCCGCNCAAATATACACCCAATTATTGAGATAGCAAAAGACATTTAGAAACATTTACTTTTACTCTATATTGTAATTTACACTTGATTATCAGTCGTTTGCAGTTTTATGATATTCTGTGAAAGTATAAGTTCGAGAGCCTGTCTCTCCGCTGTAAATGCTAGAAAATCAGCAAGTTACAAAATAAACATCCAGTTTTACATCCCAAATAATGTAAAGCTGGGTGTTTTTGTTTTATGTAAGATTTATAGCTTTGGCCTATCATTTATATTGTTTACTACATAATAAAGGGTACTTTCGTTTGATGGGTTTTCTTGAACCGGAATATGTCCAATGCCATAATTATGGTTTTTTAGGTATTTTCATTTTAACCGCGTTTTTTACTTCTTGCTTGTTATTAGTCAAACGAAATTTTTCAGCCTGTTGCGGATTTCTCTCTATGGTTGCCGTTGAGTGTCCGTTTTGAACTCCTTTCCATGCTCCCTTGAATAGGATTTTTTCTTTGAACCCTACAGGCTTAAAACAAACGAGCTGCCAAGTATATTCATTTTATAAATGGTTGATACGGCTTTTCCCATAAATGACTTGTCATACAATGCTGAATCCATAAAAAACAACTGTGTTTTTCGCTCTACAAGCGGAAAACAGTTTTTCCTTTTCTCGTTTCATTAACCGTTGAAACGTCCTGTTGATGGGGGATTCGGTAGTGAAGGGATATCCCATCACCACCCTTTCAGCCTCCTTTCATTTGTAAAACTTCTTCTGGCGATGACAAATGCTGAAGGCAGATGTTGAAGGGACTTGGAAGCGCAGCTGAAACGAGGATGAGGGGATGTCCTGTCATTCTTAACGGGTTGATTATCTGAATGTTTTAGTTAAAATGTAAGGATGAACGGAAAAGAAGGAATGACCGGCTTAATGAGGGAATCATTCCATCTGCCCCTACATGAAAAACATACCGAGCTTTTTTAAAAAGGTGCTGATGTTTTTCGAAAACATAAAGGTCTTTTTCGAAAACATAAAGGTCTTTTTCGAAAACATAAAGGTCTTTTTGCACATACGGTGGCATCAGCCTACATGTATATACGCATAAGCCTATACATATATACGTATCGGGCTACACGTACGTACGCATAAGCCTGCACGTATATATGTCAGGCTCTGTCTTATTCGATTTTTCTGAGCCTTCAGTGGCCGGACTTGATTATGATACTCCTTGTTTTTGTCGCAGAACAATTTTTTTAGTCTTAAAAATGCGTAGCTTTGCAACATGAAAAACAACCTTTAATTAGAAAATACTTATTTAACATTTGGTTTTATTATGCAAAAAATTTCTTCTTCTGCGTCATTTGCAGACTCTAAGCCTCATTACGACCTATTGGATGGGTTAAGAGGTGTTGCGGCTTTATTAGTAGTATGGTATCATGTGTTCGAAGGTTATGCTTTTGCCGGAGGAACCTCTATAGAGACAATCAATCATGGTTATCTGGCCGTGGATTTTTTCTTTATTCTATCGGGATTCGTTATTGGCTATGCGTATGACGACCGTTGGGGAAAGACACTTACAGTGAAGAATTTCTTCAAGCGGCGCTTGGTGCGTCTGCATCCTATGGTGGTGTTGGGGGCTGTACTGGGGGCAATCACCTTTTTTATTCAGGGCAGTGTGCAGTGGGACGGCAGCCATGTGGCTACCTCTTTGGTGATGCTGGCTCTTTTGTGTGCCATGTTCTTTATTCCTGCCGTTCCCGGTGCAGGATATGAGGTGCGTGGAAATGGTGAGATGTTTCCGCTTAATGGTCCGGCGTGGTCTTTGTTTTTCGAGTATATCGGTAATATCTTCTACGCATTATTCATCCATAAGTTTTCTACCAAGGCATTGACGGTGATGGTCGTGATATTGGGTATCGCATTGACAACATTTGCTTGTTCTGATGCTGCCGGTTATGGAAGTATCGGTGTAGGTTGGACACTGGATGGAGTCAATTTTGTAGGCGGATTACTGCGTATGTTGTTCCCTTTCTCTATGGGTATGCTTTTGTCACGTTGTTTCAAACCGCTGAAGATTAGAGGAGCGTTCTGGATATGTTCGATTGTGTTGCTGATTTTATTTCATATTCCTTTTGTAGAAGGTGCGGAGCCGATACTCATGAACGGTGTGTTCGAGATGTTCTGCATTATCGTTGTTTTCCCGGCGTTGGTATGGTTGGGTGCATCGGGCAGCACGACAGATAAAACGTCTACTCGTATCTGTAAATTTCTGGGTGATATTTCCTTCCCGCTTTATATCATTCACTATCCGTTTATGTATCTGTTTTATGCTTGGCTCATCAAGAATGAATATTTTACATTGGGCGAAACTTGGGAGGTAGCTGTGTGTGTATGTGCATGGAATGTGTTACTGGCTTACGCTTGTCTTAAACTGTATGACGAACCGATAAGAAAATGGCTGAGCAAGAAATACCTGACTAAGAAATAAAAAAATGATGTGTCAAAAGTAAAGCCGGTTTTCCGGAACTTACTTTTGACACATTTTCTATTCTTTATAATAGGGTTGCCTTTCTATTTTTTATGGGCATCAGGTTTATTGGGCTGATGCATGATTTTCAGCAAATCACGATGAAACTTGACCTCGGCCCGTTGCAGTTTGAATAGCTTTTGAGGGGAGAGAATCTTCTTGAAGCGGTTTAAATATTCGATATCCAGCTTGTCTGATTCCAGACGTGCATGAGCGATTCCATCCACAATTTCTTCATATTCGGCATCCGTGGTGTTAGGGCTTTTCCCTTTACGCGCTTTTTGCCAGGCTTTGTCATTGATGGCTTTTTTACGATCCTGTAACTCAAAGTAAATCGGGAAGAACTTGCCGGCTTCTTCCGGTGTCAGTTCTGCCTTTTGGGTGAGGTATGCCTCTTGTTTGGCTCTAAATTCCTCTTTAGAGAATCCCGGCTTCTTTTGTGCCTGCACAGATAGGGTGAGGCATAGAATAAATAGTAGGGTAGTCAGTCTTTGTATCATTTCGACTAAAAATTTAATTGTATGTTTCAGTATCGGCCTCTGTCAGATATTGATAAAGTGTGTAATCATCCATCATCGAATGTTCCATGATGGTTTCTACATATTCGTCAGAGAACTCGGCCGCTTCTGCTGCTGTAAATATAGGTGTATCTTGTTTGGGGCGTCCGACAAAAACTCTGACGCTCAACATTAATCCGCAGAACATGGCTGTCATATATATCCATGGTTTCACACGTTGCCATGTGGTGATGACAGGTTCGGAAAGGGGTATTTCCTTTTCCGGCAGTTTATCCATTAGTTCTTTAGAGAAGTTTTCGAAATAACCTTCGGGTACTGTAAACGGATTCTTGGTTCCGCACTTCCTCAGCAATTCATCTTCTTCTTTCATAGTTCACTCTCCTTTCTGTTTTTTAGATGCTTTTTATTTGAAAAGGTTTAAAGGCATTCTTTTAAAAAACTCTCTATTTTTTTCACTGCGTGGTGATAGGAGGCTTTCAGGGCTCCCACACTTGTTCCCAATATCTCGGAAATCTCTTCATATTTCATTTCCTGAAAGTATTTTAGGTTGAAGACCATCCGTTGCTTGTCGGGAAGTGTATGCAGTGCTTTTTGGAACAGTCTCTGGGTTTCGTCTCCACTGAAGTAACTGTCTCCTTCCAGTTTATTCACCATTTCGGCGTCGGCTTCATCGATGGACAATTGGTTGATTGCGCGTTGTTTGTTTAGGAAGGTAAGGCATTCATTCAAGGCGATACGATAGAGCCATGTAGACATTTTAGCTTCGGCACGGAAGTAGTCGATATTTATCCAGGCTTTGATAAATGTATTCTGCAACAGGTCATTGGCATCATCGTGCGAAAGCACCATACGGCGGATTTGCCAGTACAGTTGCTCGCTATACTGTTTCACGATGCATTCGAATGCTTCCCGTTGTCGCTTGGGATCTTGCAATAATGCTATTATTTCTTTTTCATTATAGGTATCCATGAACCGGTTTTGTGTTTTCTTTATAGTGTGACCTTCAGGTTCTCTTTGGCAAGCAGTGTATTAGGAAATACACCTTTTGCTTCCTGTAATAGAATGTTTTCGTCTTCATAACGGGCCGAAAAATGTCCGATGAGTAACTGCTTTACACCTGCGTCGCGGGCCATTTCACCGGCTTGCATGGCGGTGGTGTGGAATGTTTCTTTGGCGCGTTGGGCATCACATTGTGCAAAGGTTGCTTCGTGAAAAAGTAAATCCACTCCTTTTATTTGTTCTATGACAGGGCGATGGAAAATAGTGTCCGAACAATAGGCATAGCTGTGGGGAGGCGCCGGTGGGGTGGTCAGGCGGTTGTTGGGGACAACACTACCGTCCGGCAACACATAATCTTCTCCGTTTTTGATGCGGTTGAGTTCAAACACGGGTACTTTATAAAAATCAATCATATCTCTGATGATATGGTTGGGGGTCGGTTTCTCCGCAAAAAGGAATCCGCAGGTGGGAATGCGGTGACGCAACGGGATACTGCTGACCGTCACGGAACGGTCTTCATAAACGACTTCGGCTTTTGTGGGGTTAATCGGATGGAATTCCACATTGTATGCCATTCCTTTGCAGAAGTATTCCAGTTGGGGCATGAGTATCCGTTCGAGGTCGGCATGGCAATGTATGTGCAGCGTAGCCGTGCGCCCCACCAGTCCGAACGTAGAAATAAGTCCCATCAGCCCGAAGCAATGGTCACCGTGCAGATGAGATATAAATATATGGTTAAGACGCGTAAATTTTAATTTAGAACGGCGTAACTGTAGCTGTGCTCCTTCTCCGCAATCTATCATGAATAACTTTTCACGGATATTCACGACTTGCGAAGAGGCAAAATGTCTTGTTGTCGGCAATGCCGAACCACAGCCTAATATATGTACTTCAAATTTTTCCATCGCCGCAAAGATACTATCTTTTTGGATGAAAAATATAAAAAGGTTGTAAAAACGTATGCAGCCGTCCGAGTTATTTTTTGCGTTTGATTTCTACAGCATTCATACCTCGTGGCCCGCGTTCCAGTTTGAAAGTTACCAAATTTCCGTCCGTTACTTCGTCTTGCAGTCCGCTTACATGGAAAAAATACTTCTCTGCATTTTTCAGGTTCTTGATAAAGCCATATCCTTTGGAAGTGTTGAAGAACTCTACTCTTCCTTCATATTCGGTTATCACAGGTTCATCCGTTTTGCGTGGAGTGGAAACTTCGATAGTAGTGATATCTATTTCCTGAGGCTTTTCGTTTGGAGTGGGAGGGGTGTCGGTTATTACACCGTTCTCGTCTACGTATGCTATCATATCTTCGAAAGATGATGTACCGCTATTCTTCCTTTCTTCTTTCTTTTGTTGTTTTGCTAAACGTTTTTCTTGTTTTTTCTTTTCTAAATCTCTTTTGGTAAATGAAATTGGTTTCGCCATTTGAATCTTTTTAAATTAGTATATATGCAGTATTATATATATGAATACTGCATTGAATTAATAAATAGGTAATAAGAAGACGGGGAGAAGTCGTTGTGAAATACTAACTCGAAATTTTATTACTTCATAAAGGTACGGTTTTTTATCGGATATTCCATAAAAGAGCTTTCTTTTTAAGGAATAATGGCATAAAAAAAGGATGTACCGATTGATGGTACATCCTTTTCTGTGTTATTTTAAAGTAATCTGATTACTTCTTTTTGTTCTCCAACTGTTCTTTTAAAGCAGCCAAGGCGTCGATATCGCCCAGAGTTGTAGAAGCAGCCTGGTTCTGAATAGCAGGAGTTTCTTCTCTCTTAGTGGCTTTCTTTGCGTTAGAAGCAGCTTTCTTTTCAGCTCTTTCTTCTGCTTTAGCAGCATCTTCGAAGATACGGCTGTGAGAAAGGATGATTCTCTTGGCGTCTTTGTTGAATTCAATCACTTTGAATGACAGTTTTTCATCCAACTGAGCCTGAGAGCCGTCTTCTTTTACTAAGTGCTTCGGAGTTGCGAAACCTTCTACACCGTAAGGAAGAGCTACTACAGCACCCTTATCCAGCATTTCGATGATAGTACCTTCGTGTACAGAACCTACAGTAAATACAGTTTCGAATACATCCCAAGGATTTTCTTCCAACTGTTTGTGACCAAGGCTCAAACGACGGTTTTCTTTGTCGATTTCCAATACCTGAACTTCGATGTCTGCACCAATCTGAGTGAATTCAGAAGGATGTTTCACTTTCTTAGTCCAAGACAGGTCAGAGATGTGGATTAATCCGTCTACACCTTCTTCGATTTCTACGAATACACCGAAGTTAGTGAAGTTACGAACTTTTGCAGTGTGCTTGGAACCTACAGGATACTTATCTTCGATAGTTTCCCATGGATCTTGTTTCAGCTGTTTGATACCCAAAGACATCTTACGTTCGTCACGGTCAAGAGTCAGGATAACAGCTTCTACTTCGTCACCCACCTTCATGAAGTCCTGAGCAGAACGCAAGTGCTGTGACCAAGACATTTCAGATACGTGAATCAAACCTTCTACGCCCGGAGCGATTTCGATGAATGCACCGTAGTCAGCCATAACGACTACTTTACCTTTCACCTTGTCACCTACCTGCAAGTTAGCGTCCAAAGCATCCCATGGGTGCGGAGTCAGTTGTTTCAAACCAAGAGCGATACGTTTCTTTTCGTCATCGAAATCAAGGATAACAACGTTCAACTTCTGGTCGAGTTCTACAACTTCCTTCGGATCGCTTACACGGCCCCAAGACAAGTCAGTGATGTGAATCAAACCGTCTACGCCGCCAAGGTCGATGAATACACCGTAAGAAGTGATATTTTTAACAGTACCTTCGAGTACCTGTCCTTTTTCAAGTTTACCGATGATTTCTTTCTTCTGCTGTTCAAGTTCAGCTTCGATAAGAGCTTTGTGAGAAACAACAACGTTTTTGAATTCCTGGTTGATTTTAACCACTTTGAATTCCATTGTCTTACCTACAAATACATCGTAGTCACGGATAGGCTTAACATCAATTTGAGAACCCGGCAAGAATGCTTCGATACCGAATACGTCAACAATCATACCACCCTTAGTGCGGCACTTGATAAAGCCTTTAATAATTTCTTCGTTTTCAAGAGCAGCGTTAACACGATCCCAAGAGCGAGTTGCACGTGCTTTCTTGTGTGACAGAATCAACTGTCCTTTTTTGTCTTCCTGGTTTTCAATGTATACTTCTACAGTATCACCTACTTTCAGTTCAGGATTGTAACGGAACTCATTCAAAGGAATGATACCGTCTGATTTGTAGCCGATGTTAACAACTACTTCGCGTTTGTTCATTGCGATAACAGTACCGTCTACAACCTCGCGGTCATTTACTTTGTTCAGTGTACTGTCATAAGCTTGTTCAAGAGCTTCGTGGCTAATGCCTGTAATGGCTTCGCCGTTTTCGTAAGCTTCCCAGTTGAAGTCTTCAACAGGAGCGATGTTTTTTAAATTTTCCATTAATAAAATTGTTAAAATTCTCAGTTAATTACGTTAGACATTATATTGATTATCTAATTTCGGGCGCAAAGATACAATAAATTACTGAATCACAAATAAATTTGAGGCTTTTTCTTTAAAATTGAATATTTAATTATCTAATTATGAGTCGTTATTAAATTATGTTCATATCTTTGTGACAACATAAACCTATTTAGCAAATGCTACCATCTATACTATTAACGGTTGTTGCTTTATTTTTTGTAATAAAGTGGTGGCTAGAAACGAAGAAAACAAAAAATCTGAGTAAAGAAGTTGTTGTCAAAGAGAGCGAACTTAGTTTAAACAAGGATTTTTCGGATGCCATCTTGCGTAATATTGATGCGTACATCGTATTGGCCAATCGTAATTTTCTGGTAGAGAAAACCAATTATTATAGTTTGAACGACGAGGCGGACGACGGCGTCTTTCATAGGGTGGGTGAGTTGCTCCGTTGCAAGAATGCATTGGATTCAGGTGCGTGCGGCACTCACGAGAACTGCAAATATTGCCCGGTGCGTGCTTCCATCGAAAAGTGCTTTCGCGAAAAAAACGGCTTTTCCCAATTGGAAGCCCCGATGAGGCTTTATTTGTCGAATGATACCGGTAATTATGTGGATTGTATAGTGAGCGTTTCGGGTGCATATATGTTGCTGGACGGAGATGAAAAGGTATTGTTGACCGTGCGTGACATTACCCGCTTGAAGAAGATACAGGAAGAGCTGGAAGTAGCCAGGCAAGTGGCGGAAGTGGCAGGTGAGCAGAAGACAGCCTTCCTTGCCAATATGAGCCATGAAATCCGGACTCCGCTGAATGCGATAGTCGGTTTTGCAGGACTATTGGCTAATGCTTCCGAGGCCGAACGTAATTCTTATGTCGAGATTATCAAAGGTAATACGAATATGCTGTTGCAGTTGGTCAATGATATTCTGGATATGTCAAAGATAGAGGCGGGGACACTGGAGTTTATCTATTCCGATACAGATGTTAATCAAATAATGCGTGAACTGGAAGGAATCTTCAGATTGCGGCTGGAAGAAGCGGACAGTCCGGTGCGCATTGTGTTTGAGCCCTGCCTGCCGGTGTGCTTTATCCATACCGAAAAGAACCGGGTGTCACAGGTGCTTTCCAATTTTCTGTCGAATGCATTCAAGTATACCAAAGAAGGCACTATCACCTTAGGATATAAGGTGCGTGAGGATGACATTTACTTCTATGTGCAGGACACGGGGACTGGTATCCCGGCTGAGAACGTGGATAAAGTCTTTGAGCGTTTCATGAAACTGGATGCCAAAAAGCAAGGCACAGGGCTGGGATTGTCTATTAGCCAGACCATTATCAAGAAACTGGGTGGTGAGATAGGGGTCTTTTCGGAATATGGCAAAGGTTCCACATTCTGGTTTACTCTGCCTGTAAAACCTTTCGACTTCTTACCCTTGCAACGGACGGAAGATGATTCGGAATCAGTCGGGGTTGATGAAGCTGCATACGGTGAGGGTGCTGTTCGCCGCACCATCCTGATAGCCGAAGACATGGATGACAATTATTTGCTCTATAAGATATATCTGGAAAAGCAGTATGACCTGATACGTGCCGTGAACGGTGAAGAGGCCATTGCCAAATATCTGGAATGTAACCCGGCTATTATTTTGATGGATATAGGTATGCCTGTGGTGGACGGTTATCAGGCGACGGATGCCATTCGCCAGCTATCATCCGACATCCCCATTGTGGCAGTAACGGCTTTTGCGTATGACGAAGACAGAAGAAAAGTAATGTCCAGAGGCTTCAACGGTTATTTGTCAAAGCCCCTGAACAAAGATGAACTCTTCAGAATGCTCCATAAAATGGGTGTCTGACCTTTTAATCTTCGAGTGAATAGTCAATGGTGGTCACCACGCGTATTCGTTTGATATAAGGAGTGTTTGCATCGCGGTCTTCGATGCTGAATTGTCCTTGATAGGCTCTTTTTATCTTTCCCAGTTCGCTGTCCGAGTCTTTGGCAAACTTGATGGCGGCGGCGCGGGCGTTCTTTGTTGCTTCTTCTATCATTTGGGGTTTCACAGTGTTGAGTCCGGTGTAGTCATATTGCACATTGTAGCGGTAGTCTCCTCCGGTGATAGCGATACCCTGTTTCAGAAGCTCGCTCTGTTCTTTTATCAAGTTGCGCACAAGTTCCACTTTGTCAGACGTAACAGTGATGACGGTTGTAATATTGTAGCGGAACTGAATCGGGTTACTGTTATAGCGGTCGGCCTGCAGGTCTATCAGTTCGGGAGCATTGATGCTGATTTCTTGTTCGGTGATGCCTTTCTGTTTGAGGAAAGTGACGATGGCCTGATTCGTATTGTTTATCTTATTATATAAGGTAGGCAGGTCATTTCCCATTTCCTTATACATCAGAGGCCAAGTGACCTTGTTGGCAGGCACTTCCATTTCTGCCAGTCCTTTAACAGTTACTACCCGGTCTTTACTGGAGAAAGCATCCAGTCCGGCTTTAATAAAATAGCCCATTACCAGCATACCTACTGCTAAGATAATGGCTTCCAGTTTCCAGCTTTTCATGTTTTAATCGTTTTTAGTTATACAATTTATTTCTTATTATAAATGTCAAAGACCTTTTTTACTGAACCACATTTCTGTAACAATTGTTTTGCTTTTCCTTCGTCCAGTCGCAGTTCTTCCATAATCATCCTTACCCCCCGGTCTACCAGTTTTTGGTTGCTCAGTTGCATATTGACCATTCGGTTTCCTTTTACCCTTCCTAATTTTATCATTACGGAAGTGCTAATCATATTGAGAATCATTTTCTGTCCTGTGCCGCTTTTCATACGCGAGCTGCCGGTCACAAACTCCGGACCTACAATCATTTCGATGGGAATATCCACTGCGTGTGAAAGGGGAGAATCGGGATTGCTGCTGATTCCTGCCGTCAGTATGCCCCGTTTCCGTGCCTGTTGCAATGCGCCGATGACATAAGGCGTTGTTCCCGAAGCGGCAATGCCTACCACGGTATCTTTGTCATTGATGTGGAAAGTCTGTAATTCTTCCCATCCCTTCAGCATATCGTCTTCCGCATTCTCCACCGGATGCCGCAGAGCCGTTTCGCCTCCGGCTATTATACCTATTATATAAGTATCGGGCATACCGAAAGTCGGTGGAATCTCCGAGGCATCCAATACTCCCAAGCGTCCGCTGGTTCCGGCTCCGATATAAAACACCCGTCCGTCTTGCTGCATCCGTTCCACGATGCCAGTTACCAGTCTTTCTATTTGGGGAATACAGGAGCGCACAGCTAAGGCTACTTTTTGGTCTTCCTCATTGATACCTTCCAATAGGCTTCGCACGGATAACTGTTCGAGGTCTTCGTGCAAAGACGGTTGCTCGGTTATTTTAATAAAACTCATATTCCGAAATAATAATTTATCAATCCTTCCATCGGACTCTTCACTATCTTGCCGACTTGAATGCCCAATGCATCGGCTGCTTCTTTTACCTCTGTCCGGAAGTGCCATGCGATGGAGCCGATAAAGTGAACGGGGCAATCGGTATATTCATACAGCATCACATTCCTTTCGAAGAAATCGGTGAAGCAGGAAAGTAGTAACGCATGAATCTCAGTTCTCTGTCGGTGTGCGGATAAGAAAGGAGTGAGACTTGCCAGAAAACGGTTGGCAAGCGGCTGCCGGTATACTTTGTCCAAGATAAGGGCAGGAGTCAGCTCATATTCTTTGAGCAGCAGTTCGCACAAGTCGGGGGGGAGTTGTTTTTTGAGGCAGTCACCCACCAGTCGTTTACCCAGCACAGCTCCGCTTCCTTCGTCCCCCAATATATACCCTAGTGGAGAAACATTGGAAACAATTCTTTCACCGTCGTACTCGCAGGAATTCGATCCCGTTCCCAGTATACAGGCAATGCCTTTCTTGTGTCCGCACAAGGCGCGGGCGGCTCCCGACAAGTCACTCTCTACCGCAATATGAGCGTGTGGAAAACATTCGGTGAGAGCATCTGCTACAATGCATGCCTTTTCGGGAGTGCAACCGGCACCATAGAAATAGAGTTCGGTGACGGTGTCTTTTTCCGTCAACTGTGAGAGAAGGGTTTCTGTTATTTGCCGGATTATTTCTTTGGTGGAAAGATAAAACGGATTGATGCCGGGAGTCTGAACTATCCGGTAATCTGTTAGGTTGTTGCCTATGCACCAATCGGTTTTGGTGGAACCACTGTCTGCTATTACAATCATGGTTACTGATAAATGGTTATAGTATATGCAAAGATATGAATAATAATTGAAAAAATGCATCTTTATCAGTCACAGGTTCCTGACCGGTTGAAATATCCTCAATAAGGACAAGCATTACTTGCAATGAAAAACTTTATTGAAGCGGCCTGTCTGTCAATAAGACCTTCCTTTGAATACGCTTGATTTATCCAATGGCAACAGAGTGCCTGACAAGGTAAGTCTGTTGGAGTGAAAATTAGGAAGGATATCCACTGTCGCATTGTTGCTGCCGTTGGTCAGTGTTATATTGACTTGGGCAGAAATGCCTACACCTGTGATATTCATTGCCAGTCGGACATGACCTTTTTTGTCTGTGGTCACTTTATAACCAGATACATTGCCATCCACAGTTACTCCGCCCAAACCATTAGGACCGCTTGCAGGAATATTGAAAGCTACCTGTACGGAAGCTCTCTCACCATTGACAGTCACAAAGTTTGTATTTGAAGAGACAAATGCTGTTCTGCCCCGTTTAAAAATAACCTGATCTGCCTCTAGGGTGAAGGCTTTGTCTTCTATGGCTTGTTTGGCTTCTTCAAACAATGCCTGCTCCATGGCTCTTTTGGCTTCCTTTCGTTCTTGACGACTCAGCTTTTTTTCAGATGTTTGCGCTTGTGAGTATCCTACACAGCCAAACAATACAACTAATACCAATAAAATAATTTTTTTCATATACCTTCTGTTTTATATGTTATCGTCTGAAAAGGAAACAATGCAATGGCTTGTATTGTTGAATTTAACATTAACTTTTTAAGGTTTTCTTTCCAAATTCGGGGTTAATCTTCAGCAGTGCCGTGACTCCGAATGTGGCAACGCAACATATCATAATCCAAATAAAGAAGTGGTTGTATCCCAGGTGTTCTTGCAACCATCCGGCAGCCATTCCCGGAATCATCATGCCAAGTGCCATAAAAGCGGTACAGATGGCATAGTGTGCCGTCTTGTGTTCGCCGTTGGCAAAGTAAATGAGGTAGAGCATATAGGCCGTGAATCCGAAACCGTATCCAAACTGTTCAATGAAAATACAAATATTGACAAGCAACAAGGAGTCCGGCTGTACATGGCTGAGGTATACATAAACAAAATCAGGTAATGAGATAGCCCATACCATCGGCCAAAGCCAGCGTTTAAGACCCCCTTGGGCTACGGCAATACCTCCCAGAATACCTCCTAACGTCAGTCCTATGATACCGACTGTTCCTTGCACGAATCCTACTTCTTCGGTGGTAAGTCCCAAGCCTCCTTTTTCAACAGGATCGAGTAAGAAAGGAATTCCCATTTTGGCTAATTGTGCTTCGGGAAGTCGGTATAGCAACATGAATGCGATAGCAACGGCGGCGTGCTTCTTTTGGAAAAAGGTGGTAAAGGTGGTAAAGAATTCTTTCATCAGCCCAGAAGCGGATACTTCTTTTGCCGGATGGTCGGCAGCCGGATGGGGGAGAATGAAACGATGGTAAAGCCACACGGCGAGGAATATTCCAGCAAGCAGAAAGAAAGTGATAGACCAGGAGTAGGGAATGTTGCCTGTCACTGTCTCCAGCCGGCCTGCCAACATGATAAGCAGCCCTTGCCCGGCAATAGTGGCGATGCGGTAAAAAGTGCTGCGGATGCCTACAAACAGTGCTTGTTCGTGAGAGTCGAGTGCCAGCATATAGAATCCGTCGGCAGCAATGTCGTGTGTGGCGGAACTGAAGGCGAGCAACCAGAACAGAGCGAGTGTCAATTGAAAAAAATGGTCGGTGGGGATGGTGAAGGCAATACCGGCCAGCCCCGCACCGATAAGCATCTGCATGGTGACAATCCACCGGCGTTTGGTCTTGATGAGGTCGATGAACGGACTCCACAGTGGCTTGATGACCCAGGGCAGGTTGAGCCAGCCGGTATAGAAGGCCAGTTCGGTATTGCTGATACCCAGCCTTTTATACATGACAAGCGAGATAATGGTCACTGCGACGTATGGCAATCCTTGCGCAAAGTAAAGGGTGGGTATCCATGCCCACGGTGATGTCTTTTTCATTATTACCTATAAGATTGGATTAATAGAAACGGCGGATGTCTGCTCCTTTATAATAGTGCAGCAGAATCTTGTCGTATGTATAACCTTGTTCTCCCATAACGGCGGCACCGATTTGGCATAAGCCTACTCCGTGCCCCCAGCCGGCGCCTGTCAGCAGGAACCATTCCGGTACACCGTTTTTCAATTCTCCTTTGTCAATGACAAAAGCCGAACTGAATAAATGGGAGGAGGAAAGGGTGCGGCGAATTTCCAGTTCTTTACCGATGGTGAGGGTTTTCAGTGTGCCTACGATTTTTAATTTGCAGATGCGTCCTGATTTTCCCCGTTGGATGGGAATTAAATCGATGATGTTGCCGTAATCGGTTTTTGTGTTCTGACGGATGAGTTCGACCAGCTCCTCTTGGGTGTAGCGCACTTTCCAACGATAGAAGTCTGTCGTTTCGCGGTCGTAGTTGTTCAGTATCTGCGAGATGACTTTCTTGTCGTGTGTGTTGCAGAAGCCCTGAGGGGAGGTGCGTATCCACCGTTCGGCTTCAACTTCCTTGGTTAAGTCGGGAAGCGGTTGCGGAGTTTCTTTTCCGTCATCTCTGATGGCGGACAGGTAGGGGTAGTCTTTGTCCTCCCAACAATAACCGAACTCTTCGGTTGCTCCTCCACAGCATTTGGAAAAACGGGCGTCGCAAATGCCCTGACCGTACATGAGCAGTTGACCGCGTGTGGCGCGGATGGCTTCGGCAACTGTTGCATTGGATGCCTTGGTGATTCCCTGATAACGCTGGCAATGGTCGTCGGCACATACATCAAAGATGGTGTGGTCTTCGCGGTCATACCAACGGATGTATTCGTTTTCGGTCTTCACAAAAGAAAAGAATCCTTCATTCTTGTTGCACATGGCTTTGCGTTTCTCCATCTGGGCAAAAAGCCAGCTGCGCGAAACAACTG
This sequence comes from Phocaeicola faecalis, assembly GCF_021730445.1. GTDB lineage: Bacteria > Bacteroidota > Bacteroidia > Bacteroidales > Bacteroidaceae > Phocaeicola > Phocaeicola faecalis. The sequence continues at coordinate 159,420 of NZ_JADNRM010000004.1, forward strand.
CGTGTGCTTTCAAAAACTCCAATGAAGAGGTGGCACTCATTTCCGATGAAATGACGCTTATCAGATAGTCTTCTACCGGAAGAATATTGATAGCTGTTATTTTGCCTTCATCTACTACCAGTTTCAATGTCCCCATAAAGCTCTGGGTTTCCTGACGCTCCCAGTGGAAGTTGATTCCGATGGTCACATCGTAGAGGGAGAATGAAGTGCGCTCGTCTTGTGGGGTGAAGGTCAGTTCACGATATAGATTTCCGTTCCATAGGATACCTCCTTCACTGAAAGAAACACTTTGTTCGCCGCATACAATCTCGCCTTTGGCAAAAAAACTGCCGTTCAGTGAAAAATGAATTTCTTGTGCATTTACTATTCCTACATTTATTTCGGGCTCTTTCATAGTCTGTTTTGTTTTCGATACTTTTTAATTATTTCCTGTGCATCTTCGCGTGCCAGTCCGACTTCTTGCAGGATTTGTCGGATGTCTGCAGCCGATATTTTTTCAAAATCTTCTTTGCGTGGAGTGACAATGATGCCTGCCATATCAAGGGTTCCCGGACTGACAAGCATTTGTTTGCCGGCTTTGGCGCTATAACATTCGGGGCGGTGCTTGCTGCGCGGAATAATGAGGATGGTTTGTTTTTCATCTTCTTGCCATGCCAGTATGTTTACTTTCGCTTCTGGTTCGGTATTGCTGCACGGCAATGCTTTCATTATATTTTCGAACAGTGATTCGTCCTTCTTTCCGTCGTGGTATTGCTCTATGCTGAACAGGGGACAGGCGTAATGATTGATATAATACAAGTAGGATGAATTGATTAGAAGCTTTTTGTGCGTTTCATCTACTGTTACTTTATTGTTTGATAAGAGTAATGTCTTTTCGGTGTCCGGCTGACGGTAGAAATTAACCAAGGGGATATTTTCCATTGGCACTCCCTGAAAATGCAAATGATCGGGGGCGGAAGCTCCGCAAAGCGCTCCATTGTAGAATAAAGCATATTCGGAGGGCAGTTCACTGAAAATTAGATTGATGGATTCGCAAAAATCCAAAGGCAATACTTGTTCGTGATGCTCTGTATGTGGAATGGTGATGTGGTATGGTAATATCGGATAGGGATTCACACACAGATTGAAGTGATATCCGATGCAGCGAGTACGCTGTTCTTCCGGCTGATTCTTTTCACAAAGAAAACAAGGGCGGTCGGATATGCTTTGGGGGTCTACCTTGGCTCCGGTGGAAACCATGCGTGCGGGGTTGTGCTGCACGGTAAACGGGATGCCGCAAACCGTTTCCTGTTTGACGAGCACATTTTTTAGGGAGGTAAGATTGTCACCGGCCAGCTTCCAGTCGGCAAATTGTTCTTTTATGAAACGTTTGTTCTGTATTTTTCTTTCGTTCCTGTTGTTATTCTTGTACTGCGTGCTATAGCTCTTGCGGATATTGATTTCGTGTGTGCGGAGGCTGTCTTTGTAATGGTTATTGGCATTGACTTGCTCAATGTTGAGTGCGGCATCCGAGTTCCCTTCCCAACGGCGGCAAAGGTATAATTCTTCGTAAATGCGACCTATCTTATAGGTGCGTGAAAAGGCCAGCCCTAATGCGTAGTCTTCTCCGTAACTGACATTGGGGACTCCGATTTCTCTTAAAAGGGGAGTGAAGAAAGCACGGGGAGCACCCAGGCCGTTGATGCGCAGGGCATTGTTGTGGCCGTTGCTTATGCTCCATTCTTTATGGTCTATGATACCCGGAGCAATGGTGTTCAGGTTGAAGTCCGTCATTCGGTACGTGCCTATCACCATGGCGCATTGTTCTTTATAAAAGGTGTCTACAATGGTTTGCAATGTCTGCGGACTGCTATAGAGGTCGTCACTGTCCAGTTGTATGGCGAAACGGCCACACTGGGGATGATGGATGGCGAGGTTCCAGCAACCGCCTATTCCCAAATCGGTGCGTTCGGGTTGCAGATGTATAACTTGCGGATTGTCTTTATAGCGGGCAATTACTTCCGATGTACCGTCTGTGGAGTGATTGTCTGTGATGATAATATTGAAGGGGAATTCTGTCTTCTGTCCGAGGGCGGAACGGATGGCGTCGTCTATGGTGCGAACCCTGTTTCTGACGGGAATGATGACGGACGCTTCATTGGCAAACACTTCTGTATGGAAGTTTACCTTTTTGAAATTAGGTGGCAAATAGGCACCTGTTCTTTTCAGGTATCGGGTGAAGGCCTGTTCCATCTCAATCTGTACTTCACGGTTGCGCGGGTTGACGTAATCAAACTGCTTTTCGCCCGACAAGCGGTTATCCTGTTCCACTTCGGTGTATAAATATTCATTGATATGGGTAATCTTTCCCATTTCGGCTATGAATAAACGAGTAGCATAAAGTCCGGCATATTGGTAGGTCTCGCAGCCGTTCTCCATAGAGTCGGCTGCCCCGATAAGATATTCGCTTCTGAATGCCAGCAAAGAGCCAAAGTCGAAATCATCGCGTACACTGCCCAGTTGGTAATCAATGGCGGGATGCTTTTTCTTTTCTCCTTCTTTCCATTCGTAATGGTCGGTATAAACCATGCCGGTTTCATGGTCTTGCAGGAAACTGACGATGCGTTCCAATGCCATATAACCTAACTCGAACGGAGATGTTTTGGTATACAATAACGTGAAAGGAGTGTTTGCCTTTTGAGCAATCTTCTTAATCGTATCACTGCTGTTCAAAGAATCAATGGTTAATATTTCACATCCTGAGGGAAGGGATAAAGCCGGCTCTTCGGTGACTCTCAATAAATAGATTTTGTTGACGACACTACTGTCTTTCAAAGCTGTAACAGCTTTGCCTATTGCTGTGTTTTCTTCGTATGGAATAAAACAATTAATTGTTTTTCTCATCTTTAAATGTATTTCTCGGCGCAAAGATAGGTAATATATATTATTTTTTCTCTACCTTTGTACGCTAATTGTCTTTTAAATATAATGGAAACTCCAAAAACGGTATTACTTGGCAGGACTTTAAATGAGATTCAGCACATAACGCAGAATCTGGGAATGCCTAAATTTGCTGCAAAGCAGATTGCATCTTGGTTGTATGAGAAGAAAGTCGCTTCGATAGACGAAATGACTAACTTGTCACTGAAGCATCGTGAGATGTTGAAAGATGGGTATGAAGTCGGGGCCTCCGCACCGGTGGAAGCCATGCGCTCGGTAGACGGGACGGTAAAGTATCTGTTTCGCACGGCGGCCGGAAATTTTGTAGAGGCTGTGTATATACCGGATGAAGACCGGGCTACTCTGTGTGTTTCCTCACAAGTGGGATGCAAGATGAATTGTAAGTTCTGCATGACTGGGAAACAAGGTTTTACGGCTAACCTGACTGCCAACCAGATTCTGAACCAGATATATTCCATACCGGAACGCGATACGCTGACCAATCTTGTGTTTATGGGGATGGGAGAACCTTTTGACAACTTGGACGAAGTGCTGAAGGTGCTCGAAATACTTACCTCTGATTATGGCTATCGTTGGAGCCCGAAAAGAATAACCGTATCTTCTGTTGGATTGAGAAAGGGATTGGAACGTTTCCTGAATGAGAGTGACTGCCATCTGGCTATCAGTATGCATACTCCTTTCCCGTCGCAGAGAAAAGAATTGATGCCTGCTGAAAGAGCTTTCTCTATTACCGAAATTGTAGATATATTGCGTAATTATGATTTCAGTAAACAGAGACGGTTGTCTTTTGAATATATTGTATTTAAAGATGTGAACGATTCTTTGGTATATGCCAAAGAAATCGTTAAATTGCTGCGTGGCATCGACTGCCGCATCAATTTAATCCGTTTCCATGCTATCCCGAATGTTGATTTGGAAGGAACGGACATGGAAACAATGGTGGCGTTCCGTGATTATTTGACACAACATGGGGCTTTCGCTACCATTCGTGCATCAAGAGGGGAGGACATATTTGCAGCCTGCGGAATGTTGTCGACAGCCAAACAACAGAAAGAGAAAGGCGTTACACTATAGATTACTAAATATAATACCATAAGAATTATGAAACGAATCGCATTCTATTTGAGTTTGGTACTGGTGGTGCTGGTGCTGGCTTCTTGTAAGAAAGGACAGAAAAACTTGTTTACTCCGACTTCCAGCGGAAGACCTTATGAAGTGTTGGTGGTAGTAAATAAGGCAGTGTGGGACCGTCCTGCAGGACGTGCATTATTTGATGTGCTGGATACGAATGTTCCCGGACTACCTCAAGCAGAACGCTCGTTCCGTATTTCAAATATCGCTCCCGAACACTTTGATCGTGTCATGAAGATTTTCCGTAATATCATTCTTGTCGATATTCAGGATATCTATACGCAGCCTAAGATAAAATTCTCGCGTGACGTATATGCTGCACCGCAAATGATTATGACTATTCAGGCCCCTAACGAACAGGAGTTTGCAGACTTTGTGGAAAAGAACAGTCAGGTGATTATCGACTTCTTTGTGAAATCTGAGATCAATCGCCAGATTAATCTGCTGAAAGAAAAACATAACGATGCCGTTTCTGCCAAAGTGGGTAGTATGTTTGATTGTGATGTTTGGATTCCTCAGGAATTGTCGAATTATAAGACCGGTGAAAATTTCTTGTGGGCTTCTACCAACCGTGCTTCCGCCGATATGAACTTCGTCATATATTCTTATCCTTATACTGACAAGAATACCTTTACTAAAGAGTTCTTTGTGCATAAACGCGATTCGGTAATGAAAGCTAATATCCCGGGTGAACGTGAAGGTATGTATATGGCTACCGACTCTATGTTTGTCGATGTCAAGAATATTATGGTAAAAGGCGAATATGCTCAGGAGGCACGCGGATTATGGGAAATGGAAGGCGACATGATGGGTGGCCCGTTCGTTTCTCATGCTCGTGTAGACCGCGCCAACGGACGTGTGATTGTGGCTGAAGCATTTATCTATTCTCCCGATAAGATGAAACGTAACCTGATGCGCCAGATGGAGGCTTCGCTCTATACGTTGAGATTGCCGAATGAAACGCTGTTGGACGAAGTGGTGGTCAATGCCGATATTCCTGAAGAAAAGGTGGATTCAACTGCAAAGGCAGAATAAAATAGAACAGATTAATAATAACTAAATGGAAGATAATAACAAGATAAGAGTTGGTATTACTCACGGGGATATCAACGGAGTGGGATACGAAGTCATTCTGAAGACTTTCTCGGATCCGACTATGCTGGAACTTTGTACACCTATTATTTATGGCTCTCCAAAGGTTGCGGCTTATCATCGTAAAGCAATGGATATTCAGGCAAACTTTAGCATCATCAACTCGGCTGATGATGCTATGCCGGATAGACTGAGTATTCTGAACTGCACGGAAGACGAACTGAAGGTTGAACTCTCAAAACCTACAACAGAGGCGGGAAAGGCTGCTTTGGATGCCTTGGAAAGAGCTTTGCAGGATTATAGAGACGGTCTGATAGATGTATTGGTTACTGCTCCTATCAATAAAAATACGATTCAGTCGGAGACATTCCATTTTCCCGGACATACCGAATATATCGAGGAGCGTGTGGGGGAAGGACAGAAGGCTTTAATGATTTTACTGAAGAATGATTTCCGTGTGGCGTTGGTGACAGGGCATGTGCCGGTTCGTGAGATAGCCAAAGATATTACGAAAGAACTGATTATGGAGAAACTTGCCATCTTCCATCGTTCTTTGAAAGAAGACTTCGGAATTGACAGTCCACGTATTGCAGTCTTTTCACTGAATCCTCATGCGGGAGACAATGGACTGATAGGTACAGAGGAAAATGAAATTATTATTCCGGCCATCAAAGAGATGGTTGCCAAAGGGGTGCAATGTTTCGGACCTTACCCTGCTGACGGATTTATGGGATCGGGTAATTATACCCATTTTGACGGTATCCTGGCTATGTATCATGATCAGGGCTTGGCACCGTTCAAAGCATTGGCCATGGACGAAGGTGTGAATTATACCGCAGGACTGCCCATTGTACGCACATCTCCGGCGCATGGAACAGCTTATGATATTGCCGGTCAGGGTATTGCTTTGGAAGATTCATTCCGTCAGGCCATTTATGTAGCGATGGATGTATTTCGCAATCGTATCGTTGAGAAAGCGATTCATGCGCATCCGTTGCGCAAGCAATATTATGAAAGACGTGATGACAGTGATAAGTTGAAGTTGGATACTATAGACGAAGAAGATTAAGAGAAATGAAGTTCGCAATTATATCAGCGGGTGAAGGATCCCGTCTTTCACAAGAAGGGGTTGCTTTACCCAAACCTTTAGTGCAACTCAATGGAGTGGCTATGATTGACCGTCTGATACGGATTTTTATCCGTAATGGGGCTGATAAGGTGGTCGTTATTATTAATAATGAGAGTCCGTTGACTAAGGAGCATCTTGCTAAGTTGCAACAAGAAACGGAAGTGCCTTTGGAAGTGATAGTGAAGACCACTCCCAGTTCTATGCACAGCTTTTATGAGTTGAGTTCTTGTTTGCAGGATGACAAGTTCTGTCTGACTACCGTAGATACGATTTTCCGTGAAGAAGAGTTTGCCACATTTATTGAAGCGTTCAAGCAAGCTGATAACGACGGATATATGGCAGTTACAGATTATATTGACGATGAAAAGCCACTTTATATCTCTACCGATGAAGCTTTGAACATAACGGGATTCCATGATGCGGCAATTCCCGGGTGTCGTTATATTTCGGGAGGCATTTATTGTCTGACACCGGCTGCTATCAGAACTTTACACGCATGTATGGACAAAGGAATGTCACGTATGCGTAATTTCCAAAGACAACTGGTCGCGGACGGCCTGAAACTGAAAGCCTATCCTTTTAAGAAAATCTTGGACGTGGACCATGCCGGCGATATCGTGAAGGCGGAGGCTTTTTTGGCCGGAAAAGAATAAACTTAAAGCACTAACATAAAGGAATGGATGAATTTTCAATAATAGGGGTAAGCCGTGGTAATGAGTATTCTCCTAATCATGTAGACAATGATGCCGCCATTTTTAATAAGGTGGCGGATGAGTTGAGGCTGTTGGGATGTAAGGTAGAGCTCTATGCGGAGAAAGAATTTGTAGCTTGCGGAATAAAAGCGGATGTGATATTTGACATGGCTCGTGACAGGGCGACAATTGCCCGCCTGAAATCTTTGGAAGATGAAGGGGCTTTGGTTGTAAATTCGGCTTATGGAATCGATAATTGCGTACGCAGACCCATGACGGAACTTTTGATAAAGCACGGTGTCCCCCATCCGCGGAGTTTCATCATATCTACGGAACAGCAGTTTGAGGAAGACTGTTATCCGTGTTGGATAAAACGCGGTGATTCTCATGCTATGGTAAAGGAAGATGTATGTTATGTCACCGGCAAAGAAGAGGCCGAACGGGTTTTGGCTGATTTCCGTAGCCGGCATATACCGATAGCTGTGATAAACGAGCATCTTCAGGGTGATTTGATTAAATTTTATGGTGTTCAGGGAACGGACTTCTTTTATTGGTTCTATCCTTCTCCTTGTTCGCACAGCAAATTCGGTTTGGAGAAAATCAATGGCGTGGCCAAAGGGATTCCCTTCAACGAAGAAGAACTTAAGAAATATAGCGATATGGCGGCCGAGGTACTGAATGTCCCCATTTACGGAGGTGATTGTGTGGTATCTGCCGAGGGCGAACTTAAGATAATTGATTTTAATGACTGGCCCAGTTTTGCCCGTTGCCGTGAGGAAGCAGGCGGAAAGATTGCAGCATGCATCTATAACCGGGCAAAGAAAAAGCAAATGAAAAAATAGAGACATGAGTAAAGAGAGTGAGAAGAAAGGAATAGAGGCTTCTTTCAAATCAATGGACACGGAGGAGTTCTTGGATATTTATTTTAATCGGCCTATTGGCTATGCATGGGCCTTATTCTTTAAAAAGCTGAAAGTGCACCCCAATGTAGTGACTATCTTATCTATTATTTTGGGTGTAGGTGCGGGGGTGATGTTCTATTACCCCGATATGAAACACACTATTATCGGTATTTTGTTGTTGATGTGGGCAAATCATTATGATAGCGCTGACGGACAGTTGGCCCGACTCACAGGACAGAAAACCCAGTGGGGACGTATGCTGGACGGATTTGCGGGTGACATTTGGTTCTTTACCATTTATGTAGCTATCTGTCTCAGACTGATGAATCAGCCGATGCCTTTCAATATCGGTGGCGGAATGCATTGGGGAGTGTTTATCTGGATTCTGGCTTTGCTTTCGGGTACGATTTGTCACAGTAAACAATGTACGCTGGCGGATTATTATCGCAATATTCATCTTTATTTCCTGAAAGGGAAAAGCGGTAGTGAGCTGGACAACTTTAAGCAGCAGCGCGAAATATTCCACAGCTTGCCATGGAAGGGAAACTTCTGGTGGAAAATATTCCTTTATTTCTATGGAAACTATACTCGTCAGCAGGAGGGGATGACTCCTAATTTTCAGCAATTCTATGCGCTGGTGAAGGCGAAGTATGGCGATAATATTCCACAAGAACTGCGCGATGAATTCCGTGCTGCCAGCAAGCCGTTAATGAAATATACCAATATACTGACTTTCAATACACGTGCCATTGCATTGTATATTAGTTTGCTGATAGGCGAACCGTGGCTTTATTTTGTGTTCGAGATTGTAGTGATGACCTCATTGTTCGTATATATGCGCCATTGCCACGAGGCTGTCAGCGCTCGTTTTTACCATAAATACGCAGCATAGTGAAAAGTAAATATAGAAATATATTCCTGATATTCGGAATCGTTGCCATTGTTGTGATGCTCTGTACTTTTGATATGGAGTATGACGAGTTGTTGGCTAATCTTCGCAGGGCCGGAATTTGGTTGCCGGCTGTCGTAGGGTTATGGGTTATTATTTATTTATTCAATACTCTTTCTTGGTACATTATTATTCGGGATGGGAAGAAGGGAACGCCTATTCCGTTTTGGAAAGTATATAAACTGACCGTTTCTGGTTTTGCCTTGAATTATGCCACTCCGGTCGGCTTGATGGGCGGAGAGCCTTATCGCATTATGGAACTGACACCTTATGTGGGTGCAAGTAAAGCCACTTCGTCGGTCATCCTATATGTGATGATGCATATTTTTTCGCATTTTTGTTTCTGGTTCTTCTCCATCTTTTTGTATTTGGCGCTTCGTCCGGTAGATTTTGCAATGGGGACGGTTCTTTCTGTGGTTGGTTTTCTTTGTCTGCTTGCCATTTACTTTTTTATGAAAGGGTATAGAAACGGAATGGCGGTGCGCACTTTGAAGTTGTTGCAGCATATTCCTTTTATAAAAGGATGGGCGAAACGGTTTTCGGAAAACAAAAGAGAGACATTGGAACGTGTGGACAGCCAGATTGCGGAGTTGCATAAACAGCGTAAGTCCACTTTTTATGCTTCATTGGGGCTGGAATTTATGGCGCGTATCTTGGGATGCCTGGAAGTGTATTTCATTTTGAATATCCTGACGACGGACGTCTGCTTTCCCGCATGTATTCTGATTATGGCGTTTACTTCTCTGTTTGCCAACATGTTCTTCTTTTCTCCCATGCAGTTGGGAGCACGTGAGGGGGGATTTGCGTTGGCGGTAGGCGGACTAGCCATTCCGGGTGCATTTGGCGTTTATACCGGATTGATTACCCGTGTGCGAGAATTGATTTGGATTGTAATAGGTGTGTTGCTGATGAAAGTTGGTAATGGTACGCCTGCAAATAAATAAGTATGAATATGTTGAAAGATATCAAAGGAGTTATATTTGATTATGGCGGCACGATAGATACCAACAGCCGTCATTGGGCAGAGGTTTTGTGGAGTAAATATACGGAATACCATGTGCCGGTAGACAAGGAAAGTTTTCGGGAGGCTTATGTGTTTGCTGAAAGGGCTTTGGCTAAATATCCTTTTGTTCGGCCGCAACATAATTTTCATGATGTTCTCTCTATCAAGACCAAGTTGCAGGTGGAGTATCTGGCTGAACAGGGAAAACTGCCGCTGGACGAAAGGATGTTGCAAACTTATGCAAAGCAGGTGGCGGACGGCTGTTATGAATATGTGCTGGAGGTGCTGAAGGTGACTCGTCCTGTGGTGGAAGCGCTTTCCAAAAAGTATAGACTGGTGCTTGTATCCAATTTCTATGGAAACATCCAAACCATCCTTAAAGACTTTGGACTGTACACCTTCTTCGATGATATTATTGAGTCGTCGGTGGTAGGAGTGCGCAAGCCCGATCCGGCCATTTATCGTTTGGGAGTGGAGGCAATGGGATATGAGGCCGGCAAAGTGCTGGTTGTCGGAGATTCTTTCTCGAAAGATGTTGTCCCGGCAAAGCAAGTCGGTTGTCTGGTTGCCTGGTTGAAAGGCGAAGGATGGGGAGGAGAAGTGACAGATGAATCCGTACCTGATGTGATTCTTACAAATTTGGCAGGCCTGCCGGCATTATTATAAGGAATATGGAAAAGCAAAGATATGCATTGGTCAAAAGGAACTATTTAGTTCCTTTTGTTTTGGTTACCTCTTTGTTCTTTTTATGGGGATTTGCGCATGCCATTCTTGATGTGCTGAATAAACATTTCCAAGAGGTGCTGGACATTACCCGTACTCATTCGGCCATGGTACAGGTCTTGTTTTATCTGGGATATTTTGTGATGGCTATTCCGGCAGGACTTTTCATCACAAAGTATGGCTATCGGCGCGGAGTGGTTTTGGGGCTGTTGCTATATGGCATCGGTTCATTGATGTTTATTCCCGGAGAATACTGGATGTCTTTTGAGTTTTTCCTGCTCTCTTTGTTTGTGATAGCGTGTGGATTAGTGTTTCTTGAAACAGCGGCAAACCCTTATATGACGGAGCTGGGAGACAAGGAAACGGCTGCCAGTCGATTGAATTTGGCGCAATCGTTTAACGGATTAGGCTGTATTTGCGGGCCATTGGTCGGTGGTTTGTTATTGTTCTCCGACGAAGGCTCTTCGCACATTTCGTTCCCTTATATGTTGATGGGCATCGTGGTGCTGGGGGTGGCTTTGGTGTTTTCCCGAATTAAACTTCCGGAGATTGTGCATACGGATGAAGCAGGTGCGGAAGACAGTGGCAAACAAGGATTATGGTCGCATAAACTCTTTGTATTCGGGGTATTTGCCTTGCTCTGCTATGAGGTGGCAGAGATTTCAATCAACAGTTTCTTTATAAATTATGTAGTAGATGACGGATGGATGAATGCTCGTGATGCATCGGTGCTGCTTTCTTTCGGAGGACTGGGGCTGTTCATGTGCGGACGCTTTATCGGTAGCTGGATAATGAGATTTATCCGTGCCGAACGTGTGCTGTTATGTTGTGCTGTCGGAACGGTGTTTGCCACATTGCTCGTAGTATGCAATTTGGGTCGTATATCATTGGTCGCTTTGTTCTTGATTTATGCATTTGAGGCCATTATGTTCCCCACCATCTTCGCTATATCTTTAAAAGGGCTGGGAAACCACACCAAGCGTGCTTCTTCTTATCTGATGATGTCTCCGATAGGAGGGGCTATCGGTCCGGTGTTGATGGGATATGTGGCAGACAACAGTACTATGTCTTTGTCATTTATCGTACCTTTTGTAGCATTCTGTGTAGTCTTGTTTTATTCCTTGCGGGCAGAACATGAATCCATAGAACAATAAAGGCTTCTGTTATTTTTTGTGAATGACATTCCACACATCCTCTTCCGTACCGTTGAAAGGACCGGATGCTTCAAGCTTCAGTGTAGACATTGCAGCGGCGAAACATCCTGCTTCCTCATACGAAGCCCCTTTGTTCCTCATATACAAATATCCGGTGACATAAGTATCTCCACATCCGGTGGCATCCACTATATCTTTAGGCGGATAAGCCGGAATCCGGAAAAAATGTCCTTCGGCAAAGATGACCGAGCCCAGACTTCCGAGAGTAATCAAGACTTCTTTCACTCCCCATTCGGCAAGTTGAAACGCGGCCTGCTTCACTTCCTTGTATCCGGTGAGCACTTCCATTTCGTGTTCATTCACTTTCAAGATATCAATATATTTCAGTGCCTCTGTTTTTTCTGTCCAGTCCACCGGATACACCTTTTCACCTCTTACTTCGCGAAGGTATCCCTGAGCATCGACAGACAGCGTACCTTTTCCTGACAGATATTTGATTACATCAAGGGGAAAGTCATCGGAGAGCAAACTTCCCAGATGAAAAATATTCGCTTCCACATTCTCCAATTGCTCCACGGTGAAAGGGTCGGCTTTAGCCAAAACACGTTGGGTGCGGTTGTCCTGATTCGCTCCGTATGTATTCTCGAAATACACAGTGCGACGGCTCGGAATAACTTTTACTTCAATCCCCTTGGCGCGAATATCCTCCACAGATTTAAACTCGGTAGGGGCGAGTGCAGTAACCAGTTTATAATGCTTGGTGTCTTTTAAGTGGCTGATTCCGTGAGAAAAGTAGTAAGAAGTACCTCCCGGCATATAAGTCGTTTGCTTTGGTGTTACAATTTTATCCAGTGTTATATGCCCTATACAACAAATATCATTCATACCTATTAAATGTTTAACGGTTGCAAAGGTACAAAAAAACTGAGAAAAGCATGGTAGTTTTCAAAAGAAGGTGTAACTTTGTCACAATTATCTTAATCTCTACTATGAGATGCAATTTAACAAGGAAATTAGAATGGAAAAAATGAATGTAAAACCGGCTACCGGTAAATTGGGCGTTCTTTGTGTAGGATTGGGCGCTGTTACTTCAACTTTTATGACGGGAGTTCTGATGGCTCGTAAGGGCTTGGCAAAACCTGTCGGCTCTATGACTCAATATGATAAGATGCGTGTTGGCCGTGGAGAAAATAAAAAGTATTTGCATTATGGCGAAATCGTTCCATTAGCAAACCTGAATGACATCGTATTCGGTGCATGGGATGTTTATCCGGCTAATGCTTATGAATCAGCAGTCAATGCTGAAGTTTTGCAAGAGAAAGACATTAATCCTGTAAAGGATGAGTTGGAAAAAATTGTTCCGATGAAAGCTGCTTTCGACCACAACTATGCCAGCCGTCTGGATGGAGACAATGTGAAAGATTGCAAGAACCGTTGGGACATGATGGAACAACTGCGCGAAGATATCCGTAATTTCAAAACTGCGAATAATTGTGACCGTATTGTGGTTCTTTGGGCTGCTTCTACAGAAATCTATGTTCCGGTTGAGGAAAAGATACATGGAACATTGGCTGCTTTGGAAGAAGCTATGAAGGCTGACGATAAAGAACACATCGCTCCGTCTATGTGCTATGCTTATGCAGCTCTGTCGGAAGGTGCTCCTTTCATTATGGGTGCTCCCAATACTACAGTCGATATCCCCGCTATGTGGGAATTGGCAGAAAAGACTAAGATGCCTATCGCCGGTAAAGATTTCAAGACCGGTCAGACATTAGTAAAATCAGGTTTTGCTCCGATTATCGGAACTCGCTGTTTAGGTTTGGAAGGTTGGTTCTCAACTAATATTTTGGGTAACCGTGACGGTTTGGTTTTGGATGAACCGGCTAATTTCCGCACAAAAGAAGTCAGCAAGTTGTCTACACTGGAATCAATTTTGGTACCTGAAGAACAGCCTGACCTGTACACAGATTATTATCACAAAGTACGTATCAATTACTATCCTCCCCGCAACGACAGTAAGGAAGGTTGGGACAACATCGACATCTTCGGATGGATGGGCTATCCCATGCAGATTAAGATTAACTTCCTTTGCCGTGATTCAATCCTTGCTGCACCTCTGTGTCTGGACTTGGTATTGTTGAGCGACTTGGCTGCACGTGCAGGACGTTTCGGCATCCAGCGTTTCTTGAGCTTCTTCTTGAAGAGCCCGATGCACGACTATACAGAAAACGAAATTCCTGTCAATCACCTCTTCCAGCAGTATGCTATTCTGAAGAATGCTATTCGCGAAATGGGTGGTTATGAAGCAGATCAGGAAATAGACTAACCATTATCTTCATTGTTTAACAGGTGCGGTTTACGCGGATATACGGTTTCTCTTTATTAAAGACCGTATTAATCCGTGAAATCCGCGCCTGTTTTTTATTTTTCTGCCAGAATTACTTGTTGTCTGCCGGGGAATTTGTAATTTTGTCATATTAATATGAGAAATATGGTTAGGTCAGAAATACAAAATGTGAAGCTCAGGTTCGGTATTATCGGAAATGCAGAAGGACTGAATCGTGCCATAGATGTGGCTATTCAGGTGGCACCTACCGACTTGTCAGTATTGATAACCGGTGAAAGCGGTGTCGGAAAAGAGAGCTTTCCGCAGATAATCCATCAATTCAGTCGCCGTAAACATGGACAATATATAGCCGTAAACTGTGGAGCGATTCCTGAAGGAACCATAGATTCAGAACTCTTCGGTCATGAGAAGGGAGCTTTTACCGGCGCTATCAGTGACCGTAAAGGTTATTTTGCAGAGGCCGATGGGGGTACAATCTTTTTGGATGAAGTCGGTGAATTGCCTTTGTCCACCCAGGCCCGTTTGTTGCGTGTGCTCGAAAGCGGAGAATATATTAAAGTAGGTTCGTCGAAAGTGCAAAAAACAGATGTGCGCATCGTTGCCGCCACAAATGTCAACCTGACAGAAGCCATTTCCGAAGGACGTTTCCGCGAAGACTTGTATTATCGTCTGAATACTGTCCCCATCAAGATACCGCCCTTGAGAGAACGTGCGGAAGACATCGCTTTGCTTTTCCGCAAATTCGCTTCGGATTTTGCCGAGAAATATCGTATGCCTGCCATTCAGTTGACAGAAGATGCGAAAGCAATGCTGTTGGCTTATCCGTGGCCGGGCAATGTCCGCCAGTTGAAGAATATCACGGAGCAAATATCCATTATCGAAACAAACCGTGACATCACCCCCGTTATTTTACAGAATTATCTTCCTGCACAACAGCAGGAGTCGCGTTTGCCTATGCTGTTCGGTATAAAGCCGGGAGATAAAACATTCGGCAGTGAACGCGAGATTTTATATCAAGTATTGTTTGATATGCGTCGCGATGTGACCGAGCTCAAGAAGTTGGTCAATACCCTGATGGCCGAACGCGGAACGGCAGCAACCGTAGCTCCGGCAACGACAACTGCGGTATCTTATTACCAGGAACCCTCACGCAATCTGGTTCCGGCAACACCGGCTCCCGTTCCTGTCCCTACCATCAACATCTCTGCAGCCAAGCAGATGCCGGTGGACGACGATATTCAGGACACGGAGGAATATGTGGAAGAAACACTGTCACTGGATGAAGTGGAAAAAGAAATGATACGGAAAGCCTTGGAGCGTCATCACGGAAAACGGAAAAATGCGGCGAAAGACCTGAATATTTCAGAACGCACACTATATAGAAAAATAAAAGAATATGGCTTGGATTAAGAACATGAAATGGATGGGCTGCCTGATTGTACTGACAGGTATACTCACGGCTTGCTCGGTTTCTTATAAATTTAATGGCGCGTCCATTGACTATGCGAAGACTAAAACAATCTCTTTCGAGAATTTCCCCAACCGTTCTGTCGGCTTTGTTTGGGGTCCGATGGAGAATATGTTCAACACTGCGCTGCAAGATGTTTATTTGCAGCAAACGCGTCTGATACAGGTGAAACGTGGAGGCGATTTGCAACTTTCGGGAGAAATCACAAACTATGATGCTGTAAATAAAGGTATCGGCTCCGACGGTTATTCAAATATGGTGGAACTCCGTATGACAGTCAGAGTGAACTTTGTCGATAAGTCTAACCCGAAGAATAACTTTACCAATCAGCAATTCTCGGCCAGCCGTGAGTATAAATCCACTCAGCAGCTTTCGTCCGTACAGGATGAATTGGTAAATCAGATGATTAAAGATATTGTGGACCAGATATTTAATATGACGGTGGCCAACTGGTAATACCTATCTTCGACATGACACAACAGCGCTTATATGAATGGATTGCACATCCCGAGTTTTTGAATCGGGATACCCTTTACGAGCTTCGTACCTTGCTTGCCCGTTATCCTTATTTTCAGACCGTGAGACTGCTCTATCTGAAAAATCTGTTTTTGCTCCATGACATTACGTTTGGAGAAGAGCTGAGGAAAGCGGCCTTGTATATAGCCGACCGTAAAGTGCTGTTTTATTTGATTGAAGGCGAGCGGTTTACCATTATGCTCTCGGAAGGAGAAGCAAAGACTTCCGATTTATTGGGGCTTGACCGTACACTCTCATTGATAGATGCATTTCTGGCCGGGCAGCCGGAGGAAGAACAGAGAGATGTCACCCAACTGCCGATGGACATAACGGCGGACTATACATCTTATCTATTGACAGAAACGGAAGAGAAAGTTCCGGTTGCCGAAATTCCGCCATTGAAAGGACAGGATTTGATAGACAATTTTTTGGAAAGCAATACAGACGAACCCCTTCTATCTTCACAAGAGGTGACCGATGAATCGGAAGTGGAAGAAAAAGAGCCGGAAACGGAAGATGAGAGTTATTTTACCGAGACATTGGCAAAAATATACGTTAAACAACAAAGATATTCAAAGGCTCTTGAAATTATTAAAAAATTAAATTTGAAATATCCAAAAAAAAACGCTTACTTTGCAGACCAAATAAGATTTTTGGAGAAATTGATTATTAACACTAAATCAAAATAAAGAAAATGTATTTATTACTTATTGGATTAATTGTGCTTGCAGCTCTTTTGATGTGTTTCGTTGTATTGATTCAGAATTCAAAAGGAGGTGGCTTGGCTTCTAGTTTTGCTTCTTCTAATCAGATTATGGGTGTTCGCAAGACTACGGATTTTATTGAGAAATTGACATGGGGATTGGCTGCTTTCATGGTGGCATGCAGTGTGCTTACTGCTTATTTCGTTCCTACAACTCATGCAGAATCTTCTGTAATCATGGAACAAGCTGTAAAAGAAGGCGCTACTAATCCGTTGAACGCACCTTCAGGCTTTGCTGCTCCTCAGACTGACGGCGCTGCAACAGAAACTGCTCCGGCTGATTCTGCACAGTAATTTTTTAGACAGTATTTTCCTTAATCATAAGGGTAAGCGGTTTGCTTCTTTCAGGAGGCAAACCGCTTTTTTTTAAACTCTTTTACCTTCATCGAATGATTTTAAAAAGATTATTGTATTTTTGCGAAAACGAATATATCCATACGCGGTATGGAGTATGTCTAAAAAATATCATATATGAAAAAAATCTATTCCCTTTCTCTCTTTTTATGCGTTTTATGCATAATGAGCGGATGCTCTAAAGAGGATGACAATGGCGGTGGTCAAGGCGGCGGTGACGGCAGGGTGACAACCGATGAAATTTATTATGCCAACCAGTTTGCTTATGATGCGCTGGATACCTATTATTTGTGGAAAGATGAAATAGCCGTAGGGATGCAGAAACTCGATCCGAATGTAAATGAAGATCCGATTGGCACCATAAAAGAGATACGGTTTAAGGAAAACAATAAGGAGGTGGACAAGTGGACGATGATGACGGACGATATGGCAAGTCTCGTGGATAATATGGATGGAGTTTCCACTACTTACGGATATAATCTGATGCTTGGAAAGTTTTCCAACTTAGACAGTTATTTCTTCATCGTGACGTTTGTCTATGAGAACAGCCCGGCCTACAAAGCAGGTATGAAGCGCGGGGATGTCATTATGCAGCTGAATGGAAAAGAGATTACGAAGGACAATTATCAGGAAGCTCTTTATAGTTCGAATATCACTCTGGGTATGGGTGAGCAGAAAGGCAATGGCATTGGGCTGAGCGGAACAAAAATAACGCTTGATGCCGTTAAAATGTACGAAAATCCGATACTTGTACATAAAACATTCGATGTCGGAGGCAAGAAGGTCGGCTATTTGGCATATAGCAGTTTCGATTTGGATTCGGCAGAGAAACTGGTGGAGATTTGTCGTCAGTTTAAAGAAGAAGGCATCAGTGAACTTATTCTGGATTTGCGTTATAATGGCGGAGGTTATGTCTTTACGGAAAAGGTATTGGCATTTATGCTTGCACCGGAAGATGCGGTGAAGAGCAAGGCCATATATGAAACGGAGATATGGAATAAGGATTTAATGGACTATTACAAGAAAAAGGGAGAAGACTTGAATACTTATTTCAGTACCATTGTCACCAATGGTTCCAAAACTATTAATGTAGAAGGGGCCAATGTGGGCATCACCAAGATTTACGGGCTTATCGGTTCGGGCACAGCATCGGCTTCCGAATCTATACTTATCGGATTAATGCCTTATATGACAGTGGAACTGATTGGAAGTCAGTCTCATGGCAAATATTGTACGGGAGCGTTGCTTGGCCCTGAAAATATTTATTCGAAGTTTCCGGAGGTCATCAAGAACTGGGGATTGTATGTAATGATTAACCGATATGCCGATAGGGATGGCAAGAACCCTTGCATGCCTGATGGCTTACAGCCGGATGTTGCGGTAGCAGACGCTCCGCTTGACGGTTGGCAGTTGGGTGATGAGAATGAAACTTTGTTGAAAGTTGCACTCGATAGGGCAGCAGGTAAGACAGACCGTTCCGTGTCTCGCAGCGCGTCTCTGCTTCCGTATGAATTGACTCTCATGAATGCTAATCCGTTGTATGGTAAGCGTATAGACAATACTTTAATAGATAGGATAGAGAGAAAGTAGATACGGAAATGTAATCACGTAAGAGTTGTTTCTGAACTGACGTCTGCCGATAAGCATGAACTGGCTGTCGGATGCTTTTCCGGTTGTCGTTTCAGTCGGGTGACATCCTCGTTTCACCCGGCTGAGACGAGGATTTCACCCGGGTGGCATGAGCGTTTCACCTGGGTGGAATGATAAAGACAAGGACGTGAAAATTGTTTTTGGACACCAGATTTATTATTTTCTGAAAAGTAAGTAGTGTTGGTGGGTCATTTCTATAAAAAATGCCTACCGTGACTATTGTTATATGTTGGTAGATACAAATCTTTATTGTTTCCTTTCACAGAACACTATTGTAAATCAGTGTGTTGAGTCTCGTTTTGTGTGAAAGCAGTTTTGTTGAAACTATCTTGGGTGAAGAAAAAGACCTCACCTGTAGAAAGAAAGTACATAATAAAAGCAAAAAAGTATATAAGAAACTTTCTTCCTAATTAAGAATATATTATATTTGTGCCGAATATTCTCTTATGCGTAAGGGGATTTATGTATTTATTAAGAAGCGTTATTGAAATTATCTTCTATCATCAAACTTCGCAACTTTGATTTCACCTGAAGATGATAACAACAACGCTCACGTCTGTGTTATATACCTGCCATTGGTGTGGCATCTATATATCAAACGGCGTGGGTGGCTGTTGTTTATCCAGGTGAAAGGCATTGCGAAGGCCCGATGATAGGATAAACAAGATACAGCCCTCACGCTTTTTTATTAATTGTCATGCAAAGAGGGAAGACATGACAAGAGTTAACCGTTTTTAGGCAACTAAAACAATGCAGGCGTATGAAAAAACAAAAACACACGCGAATGCCGTTCTTCGCATTCCATTTCACGTCGGGGGACTACAGCGGTGAGATATATACCACCGGTCCACCAGGAATCTTCCGCCCTCAGGCAGCAATTACTATTTATTTTTGCCAAGTGTCGCAATGTGTAATTGGGGCGTATAATGTCTGATATATCAACTAGAAAATCATATTTAAATTTTATTGTACGAAGATTATGAAAGAAAATAGCATTGAAACGTATGAAGCTCCGAAAGTGGAAATCATTGAAGTGGAAGTGGAAAAAGGATTTGCAACCAGTGGTGGTGGCGAAAACGGTAATTGGACTGACTGAAGAAATTTATGAGGGGGTGGTGTCAAAACGTGGATAATGCTGTCGTTTAGTTCGTAGGGGCGAGGTTCGCTCGCCCGAAAACAGTTTGTTTTGTGTATTCGGGCAGGCAAACCCTGCCCCTACAGCTGACGATTGGATAGACCGATTGAGTTTTGCCACACTCCATTTGTAGTGTTAGGAATAATGTATGAAAACAAAAAGCGAATCATGAAAGTTAGATATTTAATAAGTTTGGCTGTGGCGACTGCTTTGCTGGCTGGCTGTAGCAACGAAGACGACTTTGGCACAAAGGTCACGAATGGAATGTTAAGAGCCACCATGGAAAGCAATGCTTCCGGCATGGCACGTGCAGGATTTGATGATAAAGGTGTATTTTATTGGTCGGAAGGCGACCGTTTGGGTGTAACCATGCAAGACGGAAACGGTTATACCACCGGTTTTACAGCCCTTACTCTGGCTGAAGGCGGAGCCGGTCAAGCCACGGCTTCCTTTAGTGGGAATATGACGGGAACTATAGCCGGTTATGCAGCTTATCCTTATAATGACGGACACTCTATTTCAACTGCTGAAGGTGGTACTACAACGCTTACTTACAATTTCCCGAAAGAGTACAGCTATACGAAGGTGGACGCTGATTATCAAACGGAAACAAAAGGTAAAGGCAATAGTTATAATCCTGCCATGTGGGGAAAGATTGAGAACAGTAATGTAGCATTGAAGCATTTGGGAGGTGTGTTTTGCATTAAGTTCGCCAAATTGCCCATGGGGGATAATCTAAAACTGACTTTCACGGCAGACCAAAAGATAGCCGGTAAGTATACGGTAACATTGTCTGGTGATGCACCTGAATTGGAAGCCACAAATGCTACAGATGATTCGGAAAAGACTGTCAGTATTGCTTTTAGTAACAATGTTGAAAATACTTCCGGTACATTTTATATTCCTGTGCCGACAGGTAGTTATACCAATGTACGTGTGAAGATATTGAATGGTACGGAAGAATTGGCAAATGTCTTTGGCGGCAATTATAGCATAGCTCGCAGAGATTTGAAGAAATTGTCTATTGCTAGCGGAACGATTACCGGTGGCGAAGCCAAGACTGTATCTTCTGTGTCTGAGGTTGCCACGGCTTTAGAGAAGAATACTGCAGTAACTGTATCGGGTGAGGTTTCAGGCGATAGTAATACGATAGAAGTGCCTGCTGCACAATCATCTGAGACTCCTATAAGTATTGCTTTCCAAAATGTGGCATCGGGAGCTAAAATAGACTTTGAAGATAAAGCAAGTAGCGGTAGCGGAACTTCATCATCTGTGAAAGACATGACGATTGCCCTGCCGGAAATAGAGAGTGCTGGAGAGGCTCCGGTGGTAAATGTCAATATGCCGAATACGACTGTCACATTATCTTCAAACGGAGGAAGTACTACCATCAAGGAGGCGACAGCTGCTACAGCCGAAAACACACTTGTCGTTGATGCAGGAGTAACAATCACTAAGTTGATTGTGAAGAAAGGGAATGTGAGACTGAAAAAGGGTGCAACAATCACTAACATAGAACGACATTCGGAGAATACCAATGTAGTGAAAGTCTTTGTGGAATCGGATGAGGGATATCCTGATTTATCTGGCAATGCGAACTTTGAAGTAGTCGATGCGGCAGTAGCGGAAATGGAAGCGGTTGCCAAAACTGGCGGCAATTTTATTTTGGAACAGGATGTCACTCTTTTCCGACCGTTGATGGTTGAGGGGGCATTGGTTCTTGATTTGAATGGCCATAGCATAAAGGCTAAAAGTACAGGTTTGGAACAAGTGTTGAAGACTAAGGATGCGGTGGTTCTTGTACGTCGTGGTGCTCACCTGACTGTTAATGACAGCAGTAACGGTAAAGGTAGCATTGATTATAATGGGGCGGAAAGTGTTTATACAGCACTGAAGTTGACTGACGGCGATGATGGTGCCAGTGGTGATGTGGCAAAACTGACAGTAAACGGTGGTACGCTTAAGGGTAGTTATTACGGTATCTGCGGTAATGGTGATCGTCACGAAACCGAAGTGGTTATCAATGGTGGAACAATTACGGCTGCGAATGCTGAAGAAGGTACAGCCATTTATTATCCGCAAGACGGATTATTGACAGTTAATGGCGGTACTGTCAGTGCACCGACCGGTATAGAAATGCGTTCGGGTACATTGACAGTCAATGCGGGTGTTATAAAGAGTACAGCAACTACATTTGATGAGAAGGCCAATGGCGATGGTACGACTATGACCGGTGTGGCAATTGCCGTCTCACAGCATGTTACCGATAAAGACCTTAAAGTGCTTATTAATGGAGGAACACTGACAGGTCCTTATGCTTTGTATGAAAAGGATTTGCAAAATGAGACCGGAACTAAATCTTTGGAAATTAAAGATGGTCTCTTTGAAGGGCAAGTATATAGCAAGAATTGTACTGCTTTTATTAAAGGTGGTACATTCTCTGATATAAGTGCTTTAGAATCAATTGAAAGAACATTGATTTATTTGACAGATGATGCTAATCTCAATTTTGTATTGGACAAAGACTGTACTGTTTCTCCCTTTATTGTACTTGCATCTCAAGTAGTGAATATTAATCTTAATAAGAAAACATTGACCATTGATGATAAGCTTGAAGGCAGAACATTCATCTTGGTGAGGGGAGGTAGTCTTAAATTGACTGATGGAAATATCACAGATAATGAAAGGGGAATAGCTCTTACGGCAAATAATGCTAAATTGGAATTGGATGATATAGTTTATAAAGCAACGGCTGCAGATGCTGTAGGTATATTGAATGACAAAAATATTCAAAGTACTTCTATCATAGTTAAAAACTCCACTATAACGAGTGGATACTATGCAATTAATACTAATGCTCATACGAATCCAGTGGTAGGTAGTACAAAGATAGTGCTGGAAAATTCTCACTTTGTAGCTACTGAAACAGCTCTCTTAATAAATATTCCGTCGGAGGTGAATATTGATAATTGCACATTCTCAGGAAATCATCAGGCAGCTTTTTTGCGTGGAGGAACTTATACGATTAAGAATTCTTCATTTACGCTGAAAGCTGAGCTTGAGAGCAGTCACGGTGATAATAATCACATGAAACAATGGAGCGAAGGTAACCAAGCAGCATTTGCAGGTATAACAATCGGCAATTATTTGAGCTCTGCTTATCAATATCCTACCACGGTTGCTATGATGGGTGTTACAGTAACCGTAGAGGGTACTCATGCTTCTTCATTCCCGGCTATGCATGTTTGTGCGAATGCAGCAACGGACAAAGGTGTAACGCTCACTTATGATGATGCTTGCTCTTTCACTTCAACTTATAATCCGGCTGTGGAATATGGTACTACCAATATTACCGTGAACGGACAGAAGGTCGATAGCAACGTAAAGCAAGAAACAGAGAACTGATAATTGTTCAATAAAAAAGTTTGTAATATTCATCAAAAGAAAGCCGTTTCGTCCGTTATGGTTCGGTGGGACGACTTTCTTTTTCTTAAAGTATGAAATTATTATGCGAATCAATACAAAATTCAAGCTCCGCGATATAGCCGGAGAAACTATCATAGTCAATCAAGGTACGCCCGAAGCCGACCTCACCCGCATCATCTCCCTCAATGCTTCGGCACGACTGCTTTGGAATGAGCTTTCGGGCAAAGACTTTTTGACAGAAGATGCTGCGGAAATATTAATGGAGCATTATCCTGTTTCGGAAGAAACGGCACAGGAGGATGCAACGGTTTGGGTGGATGCCTTGAGGAAATGTGGCATCATATCGGATGATTAAAATATGTATATGCTAAGGTTTATCTAACATGAAATTGAATATTACGGAACAGATGCTTTTTGCCTTGTTGCGTTCTGCCTTGCATGGTACTCATGCAGATGCAACAGTCTTTGCCGGCATCACTCCCGAAGCTTGGGGGGAATGTTACCGCTTGTCCGTCCAACAGGGTGTAATGGCACTTGCCTGGGATGGCTTGATTACTCTTCCAGCCGAGTTACAACCATCCAAATCCTTAAAGTTGAATTGGTGGCTGGCGGTAGAGAGGTGTGAAAAGAGGTATCGGTACTATTGTCGGGTTATATCCGATTTATCGACATTCTATGCCACACACGGCATCACTGCCGTGCAACTGAAAGGAGTGGGTTTTGCTGATAATTATCCTATTCCTTCTCACCGTGAGGGAGGTGATATTGACATCTTTACTTATTCTGCAGATTCTTCCGACCTGAGCGATAGAGAAGCTAACAGTCTTGTCGACAAGTTGATGAGAGAGCAGGGGATAGAAGTGGATTTTTCGCATTCGCAAAAGCACAGTATGTTTTATTATAAAGGTATTCCGATAGAGAATCATAAAAAATTTCTGAATACGGAAATATACCGTACGGCTGTTTCAATGGATGCTTTGTTGCGGAAGCTTCTCCGTCCCCGGCTGACAGTGCTTGACGGCAAGTATGAGGTGCTGACTCCCTCGCCGGATTTCAATACTGTTTTCCTTGCTTTTCATTCGGCACAGCATTATGCGCTTGGTTTTGCCATGCATCACTTATGTGATTGGGCATGCCTGTTGAAGAGGCAGGGACTGAAAATACCTGAAGGAGTGACGGATGAACGTTTCCTGGATATGATTTATGCACTTACACACTTGTGCAACCGCTACTTGGGTACGGATGTTCTTGTTATGGAAAGAGGAGAAGAACTGGTGGAGAATTTATTAAAGGAAATGCTTCATCCCACTTATAGCATCAATGTACCGGTTACCGGGAAATGGGGAATATTGGTTTATAAACTGAAACGGATGTTACATATTCATCGTTTGTGTGATAGTGTGATGCGTGTATCTTTGGTAAAGTGGCTTTGGATATCTGTTATCCAACATGTACGTTTTCCACAATCCATATTCCGCCGGAGTGTATCATAGTTTATGTTGAAAGAAATCTATCATTTATTATTGCCCTCGGAGCGAAGAATGGGGATGAGGGTAATACTAGCCGTGTTTTTCAGGGCATTGCTGGATTTTGCCGGGCTTGCAGCTTTAATACCGGTACTTCTTTTTTTGATGGAAGAGAAGGAAGAAAAGGGTGAAGCACTATTGTTTTGCCTGTTGGCTGTCGGGTTTGTTTTATTTAAAAGTGTGCTGGTCATGGGATTGTCCCGTTTTCAAAACTATTTTTTATTGTCTTTGTATAAACGATTAAGTCTGTCTCTTTTTTCTTCTTATTATCATCGCGGATTGTTGTTTGTCTGTCGGCTTGGCAGCACCCGTTTGGGATATGAGGTAAATTATGTGTGCTATACTTTCAGTATGAATTTGTTGTCTCCGTTGCTGAATATGACGGCTGATGTATTGCTTGTTTTATTGATAACTACGGTACTGTTGGCCTATGCGCCGATGACGGTGCTGATGTTATATATTGCTTTTTTCCCTTTTATGTTGATGTATATATTCGGAATCAAAAAGCGGATAAGGTATTATGGTGAAAAAGAGTTGGTGGCACGGCGCGAACAGACACGTATTGTAACCGAAGCTTATAAAGGATATGCCGAGCTGGAAGTGAATCATGCTTTTCCTTCTTTGCAACGTTCTTTTCTGAAGGGTTTGGATGCGATTTCCTTTTGCCGTTTGAAGCTGGAGACGGTGTACCATCTGCCGCTTTGCCTTTCAGAATTATCAGTCGTTATAGGACTCACACTGCTTGCATTGTATGGAACAGGAAATGTGAAAGCGCTGGTGGGAATCTTTGCCGTAGGTGCCTTTCGTTTATTGCCGGCTTTGCGTGAATCGCTTTCTGCATGGACTCAGATACAGAATTCCGTTTTTTGTCTGCGGATTATAAAAGCGGGAATAGAAGATTTATGTTCAGCTTTCGAAGAAAAACAGACAGCCGGATTATCGTTTGAAAAAGAGATTGCAATATCCAATCTTTCGTATAGTTATCCGGAGGGAAAGAGAGTCTTGAAGGAGTTTGATTGTACGATTCGGAAAGGGGAGTATATTGGTATTCGAGGTCCAAGCGGTATAGGCAAGTCCACTTTGTTCAATCTTTTATTGGGGTTCTTGAAGCCTGACGGAGGGGAGATACGGATAGACGGTGTTCTCCTTTCTGCAGAGAACAGGGAGTTGTGGCATCGCCGGATAGGGTATGTGCCGCAGGGCGTTTTTATTCTTGACGGGACGCTGGCTGAGAATGTTGCATTGGGATGTTGTGATATCAGCAAGGAGAAAGTGAAACGGATATTGCGGCAGGTGAGGCTGGATGAATGGGTGGATGAGTTGCCGCAGGGAATGGATACGCTGCTTGGTGAAGGCGGGGCACGTTTGTCGGGGGGACAGAAGCAAAGGGTAGGAATCGCACGTGCGCTTTATAAGGAGGCGGATGTATTGTTGTTGGATGAGGCGACTTCAGCGTTGGATACGGCAACCGAACGCGAGATAAATGAGATGATATGCGGGCTCAGGAATGATTATCGGGAACTGACGGTTTTATCAATAGCCCATCGTGAGAGTTCGTTAGCTTTTTGTAATCGTATAATAACTTTAAAATGAAAAGAAAAATGCATCATATATATAAGGTAGGCGGTCACTGTTTTAAAGTATCGGGCAGTAGCCTGTGTTCTGTCTTGGAGCGAATGACGGGGTTTGCTCCTTTTGAGGTTGCCGAGGGGGATGGTCATGTACCGGAATTCTTTGTTATGGAAGGAAAGTCAGGGAATATTCCCGATTTTTGTGAACGGCAATATGTGTTTGCTCATGAAGGAGTGGAAGGAATCTTCGGATGTACCTCGGACGGTTATTTATTAAGATTATCTCCGGTAAAGGAAAAAAGTCTTTTTCTGTGGACTGATAATGAAGTAAATGTTTGTTATTTGTGCGGCAACTGGTCAGCTCGCTTAGTGCGGTTTGCCTTGTGGATGGGTTATGGGATACAGACGGCAATGTCGGATACGGTAGCTATACATAGCAGTTGTATCGTATATCATCAAAAGGCTGTGCTCTTTTTGGGGGAAAGTGGTACAGGAAAGAGCACTCATACTCGTTTGTGGCAGGAGTATCGGACAGGAGCCGTATTGCTGAACGACGACAGTCCGGTGGTGCATGTTGAACATACCGGAATATGGGTTTATGGTAGTCCATGGAGTGGGAAAACGCCTTGTTATAAAGCAGAACGATATGAATTGGCTGGTTGTGTGAGACTATCACAGGAAACTTCCAATCGAATGGTCAGATTAGGGATATTGCAGTCCTATGCAGCTCTTCATCCTTCTTCTCCTCCGGAGTTTGCTTATGATAGGAGACTTTATGAAGGTATCAGTACCACATTAGGGGAAATCGTTTCCAAGGTTCCTTTTTATCATTTGGCCTGTTTGCCGGATGAAGAGGCTGTGAAGTTGTCTTGTCGTACTTTATTTGCAGAGAATGATGAAGCAGTTGCCAAATGATTGTTTTTTCTCTCTTGTAGAGGATGATATTCATAATGGGAAGAGTGTACGTTTTCGGATGAAAGGCAGCTCTATGTTTCCGTTATTACGCGAAGGGAAGGATGAAGTGGCGGTTTATCCATGTAAGGCAGAATCTTTGAAACCTATGGATGTGGTTTTGTTTCGTTATCGCGGACGGTGTCTACTTCACCGGATTGTCGGGATGGAAAAGGGTCGGTTTATTATGCAGGGAGATGGTGTTTGCACTTTCTATGAGGAATGTACAGCTGCAGATATCATCGGGGTATTGAGGCTGGTTTATCGAGGTTCAGGACGTGTCATATCGGTTTCTTCTTTGCGTTGGCGTATCTTGAGCCGTTTATGGCGAAGCTTGGGAGTTTTCAGGAAAGTAGGTTTATGTATTTTTCATCGTATTCTGTTTTGATAAATATGCTTTTGTACTTATATTTGCTCCTAAAAGTTTTAATGCCCCAAATAATACAGAATTATGTTGAAACTCATATCATGGAATGTAAACGGTCTGCGTGCCTGTTACGATAAAGGTTTTGCCGATGCCTTTCGTCGGCTGGATGCTGATTTCTTCTGTCTGCAGGAGACAAAGATGCAGGAAGGACAGTTGGATGCTCAATTTGAAGGATACCACTCTTATTGGAACTATGCAGAGAAGAAAGGGTATTCGGGCACTGCTGTTTTTTCCCGTCTAAATCCTCTTTCGGTGACTTATGGGATAGGCATTGACGAGCACGATCACGAAGGACGTGTGATTACTCTTGAACTGGACTCCTTCTTTTTGGTGACGGTTTATACGCCTAATTCTCAGGATGGGTTGCGCCGATTGGAGTATCGCATGAAGTGGGAAGATGACTTCCGTGCGTATTTAAAGAAATTGGAGGAAAAGAAACCTGTCATCGTTTGTGGTGACCTCAATGTGGCACATCGTGAGATTGACCTGAAGAATCCGAAAACCAATCGTAAGAATGCCGGATTTACAGATGAAGAGCGTGCTAAATTTACTACTTTGCTGGAATCGGGATTTACGGATACGTTCCGTTATTTCTATCCGGAGCAGGAGGATATTTATTCATGGTGGTCTTATCGTTTCAAGGCGAGAGAGAAGAATGCGGGTTGGCGTATTGATTATTTTGTCACTTCCTCTTCATTGAATGATAAATTGAAGGGTGCGGCAATCCATACGGATATACTCGGTTCGGACCACTGTCCGGTGGAACTGACAATCGAACTGTAAATGCCTTGGCCGTAGGGAGCAATGCATTGTGCCCCTACGGTGATGTATTATCTATACTGTGCCGGTTGCATTGACGGCTATGAAATTTAGAACTTGCCTTAAGATGGGGGGCTATAATGTGAATCTTATTTATACATAGCTCGTCGTGTCCAGAAAAACACTTCAAAAAAGAGCTTTTAATTGTCGCACAAAATCTTTCATAACAATCGTAATTGGTAGAAAATCAGAGACTTATTTAGTCGCAAAACTCTCCTGATTTTATAGCTCGAAATGTATTCTTCTTCTATACCTTTGCTTCGGAAATTAAATAAAATACGATTATGAAAAACAAAGTAAAGGTATTGATGGTGGCTCTTCTAGCTTTATTGACGTTGGGAGCATGTCAATCGTTCTCTTCTAAAAAAGATGAGGTTTGGGTGGCGGATGTACGTTCAGCCATGACAAAAGACACTCCTTTCTCTATGAAGGAGGATGTAGTGGGAATAGAATATATTCCTTTGGAAACAACAGACTCTTGTCTAATCAGTAATGTGACCTATTTGGTGATGGATGATGATTTCATCTTTATTCAAAATGGGAAGACGGACCAGATTTTTAAATTTACCAGACAGGGAAAGTTTGTCTGTCAGATAGGCAGGATGGGGAACGGCCCCGGCGAATATGCTCCTTGGACGATAGAGAATATCTCGTTGGATGTGAATAAGAAAGAAGTCTTCTTGAACAGCAGGCGAATGCCGGCATTCGTTTATTCTTATGAGGGTGAGTTTTTGCGTACTGATACTACAACGGAAGAAGCTGTAGGAAATCGTTATGTATTGAATAACGGCTCGTCTGCATTGGCGGGAGCCCCGATTACTCCTATCTGGCAATCGCCTTGGCTGGTTGCCCTTAAAGATAAGGATAATCAGATGATGGCAGTCAAAGCGCCTTTCCCTGCCAGTGTTCCGGCAGATGCCTGTTATATGCAGGATATACAGTTTGTTCCTTTTCAAAACTCTGCCTTGGCTTATACGCTCTGTAATGATACTGTGTTTAGGGTGACGGAAACAGGTATTTTTCCCGCTTGCATTTATGATAAAAAGAATGGTGCCGACTATAATGAGAAGATTGCGAATATCAATGAAATGGCTAAAGACAATACAAACACATTATCTACTATAGAGTTGTTCACCTTTTTTGAAACTTCACGTTATTTCTATTTCCGGACTATTGTCTTGTCCAAGCCGGAGAAGTGCTTTTTCCAGCGTTTGGATAAGAACACCGGAGAATTCTTATCCCGGCCCGTCAAGCAAGATTTTATGGAGATGTCTTTCGGGTTTAGTGATGGCAATGTGATGGGAATGGAAAATGATTTGGATGGGGGAGTGCCTTTCTGTCCGAGCTATATTTATAAAGACAGAATCCGTGTGCAAGTCATTAATGCTGTGACGTTGGAGAAATTGAAAGACAAAGGATATCTGAAAGATAAACCCGCTGCCTTGCAGTTGGGTGTTGATGATAATCCGATGGTTATTGTATATACATTTAAAAATTAATTTGTGCTATGAAATTACTAAAGTATCTTTGTTTATTGCCTTTTATGGCTTCTTGCAGTTCGGAACAAACTCCTCAAGAGTTACTTTCGGTAGATTTGAGAAGCGGTATGGATCATCCGTCAATGCTTGCCTTGCAAGATGAGATAGAAAGTGTGGAATACATTCCGTTGGAAACAACGGCAGATCCGGCTTCTTTGCTAGACGGAGTGTCCGAATATGCCGTGACAAGTAATTATATCTATGTTTCTCCTGTTAAGGAACAGCGTATCGTGCAGTTTGACCGGAAGGGGCATTTTATCAAGACATTGATTCCCTTCGGACAGGGGCCGGGCGAATTTAGTGATTTCCTGGCAGGCATGCAGGCAGACGAAAAAAACAATCGTCTTTATTTGTTCTGTTCCAATAAGATTATGGTCTACACTTTGGATGGCGAGTTTGTTCAGAATTTGAATCATGACTACATGATTGCTTATCAGCGTATGGTGGGCAAGAATCGTTTTGCTTCGGTGGCCTTTCCTTACATGCCTTTCGAAAGTGGTAGTTACGGATTGGGAGTTTTTTCGGAAAAGGCAGATACTATTGTCATGAAGAATGACTTCTCGTCTCCTTTGGTACCCCGTGAAAAAGCCGGGTTCACCATTGCATTGGCAATGGCTTATTCTGATGTGGAAGAATCTGTCTTGTTTAAGAGTGGCTGCAATGATACCGTCTTTAGAGTGGCTGCGGATGACATTCTTCCAGCGTGCGTGTTAAGGACAGGTAACTCGGATAAGGAGGTGATACGTTCATTGGATGCTACCGATTTTACTTCGCTGAAGAAAAAGTTTGGCGAGGACCATGATATCTTTGTATTTGATATGTTTGAAACTCCTTCCAATTATTATTTCCGTTGCAAATATAATGCAGGACATTATGTGGCTTCTGTCCATAAGAAGACAGGGCAGGTATTGGCAGAGAAGTGTGTGCAGCCGGGAGATATCCGGGCATTGGGAGATGCTAATTTGCTTTACGGAATGCTCGGAACCAAGAGCTATCAGGATTTTCCGGTATGGGGACGTACGCAGGGTGATTGTCTGGTGCAACTGCTCACTGCCTATGAGTTGCATCTGTATAAAGAGAAGTGCAATATAACTGTTCCGCCTGAGTTGAAAGAGGTAAATGACGATAGTAACCCTGTTTTTATTGTATATAAATTGCGGAAAGCCTAAAAAGTGATATTTTTGTAATATGATAAAAATACGTCCATTCATATTGTTGTCTGCCTGGGTAGTCATTATTGGGTGTTTCAATGGAGCTTGCAGTAGGGAGAAACATACTCCTCAACTGTCATGGGGAAAGTATTATTTGTGGAATGCACCCGATTCGGCTCTTCAGGTATTGAAAACAATTCCCTCGCCGGAAAAACTTTCTAAAGAAGAATATAGTCTTTATGCCTTGCTCATGACACAAGCCATGCACAGGTGCGGACAGAAAATATCTTCTGATTCGTTGATTGACATCGCTGTGGAATATTATTCGTCTCATGGCACTTCCGATGAGAAGGCATCCGCATTTCTTTATAAAGGATATGTGCTGGAGAATCTGGGAAAGGATAATGCCGCCATATATGCTTATAAACAGGCGGAAGAGGCGGTGAAGTCTGCAAAAGATTTACGGATTCATTTTCTGGTGTATACGGCATTGGGACATATCAATGGGCGATATGCACATTACGAACAATCTGTTGGCTATTATAAAAAAGCATTGGATTTGAACCTGTCTGTCCCCTCATGGAAAGCCATGGGGGGCAGCTCGGCTTTTATTCCGCTTTATTTGGGGCAAGGTACGCCCCGGTATAATGAAGAGGTGAAATTGGTTCAGGATAAATTCTTTGATATAGTAAACCGGATGGATTTCAGCACTCAGGAAAAGATATACTATCGCTTGGCGCTGGTAGAAAAGGATAAGAAGAACTGGAATGAGGCTGTCTCTTTGCTGAAGCAGGCGCAGGAACGTACTTCTACGGCTGAGGCGCGGCGTGGATACGATATCGAATTGGCTGAAGTGTATAAAAAGTTGGGTAAAGATGCAACGGTGGACAGCCTGCGTGCTGAAGTTCTGAAATCTTCCCGTCCTAAGTTAAGAGCATCGGTATATAAAGATATGTACAGAGAGATGCAAACAAAGGGATTTGAGCGTGAAGCAGCCCTCTATATGCAGCATTATATTAATGAACTGGAGTTGCTGTTTACGTCGGGGAGCCGTGCCGAATTATTGGAGATAGAAAAGAAATATGATTATTCGGCAGTACTGAGACAGAGTAATGATTATCGCAGCCGCTGGACGATAACGATACTGATAACGATAGCTTCTGTTTGTACGTTGGCCTTATTGCTGTGGGGAAGCTGGAAGTTTTTCCGCCATCAAAAACTGGATATTCTGCGTAATTATAAAAAGGATGCTTCTAGTCTTCAGGAACAGATTGATGCGCTTCAGGAACGGATAGAAGAGAATCAGGGAGAAGCAAAGCATTTGCAGGAGCAGATGCAGGTGCTTGAGGCTGAGAAAAGAAATAAGGAATTGCGTATCCGCCAACTGGAAGTGACGTTTCGTTCGAAACACATTTCGCTCCCTGTTGAGACAGTGGAAGCCACTCAGACTTATTTGCAGATTGTATCAAAAAAGAATCCCCGTTATAACCCTGCCGAAGACCGTGCCAAGTTGGAACATTGGTTGAATGTATCCCATAATCGGTGGGCGGAGCGTCTTGAAGCGTTTTATCCTTCGCTCACAAACAATGAAAAGGATATCTGTTTTCTGTTCGTACTGGGACTCGGATTTGATGATATTGCCGATTTGTTGGGCGTTCAATCTCGTTCGGTCGACCGTGTGGTCTATCGTATATGCAGAAAGATGGGGTTGGAACAAGGTAGCAAAGAAGAATTTGTGGCGCAAATCAATCGGATGGATGAATGTGCCACAAATAAATAGTTTATAAAGCCACCTCCATAGCCAGTACTTGTGATTCCTCATTGGCTTTAATGGTAATGCTTTCAGTATCCCACACACCGATACCGTCACGTCGGGTTAGGTTTTCGTCGGCTATATCTACATTTCCTTCTATGATGAAGAAATAGACGCCTGTATGCGGTTTGTGCAAATGATAATCCACTTTATGGCCGGCACTCAGTGTCCCCATCGAAAACCAGGCATCTTGCAGCAAATGTGCCGGAGTATTTCCGTTAGGCGAGATGAAGGTCGCCAATTCATTGTGTTTCATCAATGGGAGGATATTGTAATTATGATATTCCGGTTCTGTTTCTTCTTTGTTGGGGATTATCCAAATTTGCAGCAATTCAAGTTCTTCCTCATTACTGCCGTTATATTCGCTATGATAGATACCTTTTCCTGTGCTCATCACTTGGATTTCTCCGGGGGTGATGACACTTTGATTCTCTACACTGTCTCCATGTTTCAGATAACCTTTTAGCGGGATGGAGACCACTTCCATATTTTTGTGGGGATGCATATCAAAACCTTCTCCCGGAGAAATCCAGTCGTCGTTTAATACCCGTAAGGCACCAAAATGAATTCGTCTTGGATTGTAATAGTTTGCAAAGCTAAATGTATGGTATGTCTTTAACCAGCCGTGGTTAAAATATCCTCTTGAGGTAGCTCTATCAATAATCGTTTTCATACTTATCCTTTCTTTGTTTATAAAGTTATTGATATGTATATAACAAAACCAGGCATTGAAAAGTTTTCATGATGGTCGGGCTGTCAGGGAGGGGAGAGGGGATAACAAAAAAAGAGATGAGTAAAACTCATCTCTTTTCTAAGAGCGGAAGACGGGGCTCAAACCCGCGACCCTCAGCTTGGAAGGCTAATGCTCTATCAACTGAGCTACTTCCGCAATTTTTTGTGGGCAAAGATGGATTCGAACCACCGAAGTCGAAAGACAGCAGATTTACAGTCTGCCCCATTTGGCCACTCTGGTATTTGCCCATTCGCTTATTAAGAACTCCTTAATTCTCTCATTGAGGAGGTTTGTTTCTCAATTGCGATGCAAAGGTACGACTTATTTTTGAATATGCAAATGATTGCAGAACTTTTTTTCAAAATTCCTGCAATTTTCGTTTAAAGTCGACCATTTTAATAGCTGTAATGGCTCCTTCATCTCCTTTATTACCCAATTTACCACCTGCACGATCTTCTGCTTGTTGCATGGTATTGGTTGTAATTAGTCCATAGATGACGGGTATGTCAGTTGTTGCATTCAGGTGAGCTATACCTTGAGTAGTGCCGGCACATACATAGTCGAAGTGAGGAGTATCTCCGCGCACAACGCAGCCTATTGCTATGACTGCATCTACTTTGCCGCTTTTAATCATTTGTGCGGAGCCATAGGTTAGTTCGAAACTTCCGGGGACTGTCTGCACCAGAATGTTTTCGTCTTTCGCTCCGTGTTTCTTTAAAGTATTGACAGCACCTTCTAAAAGAGGGCCGGTAATATTGCTGTTCCATTCGGATACTACGATACCAAAACGCATATTTTCTGCGTTGGGTACAGAATTAAAATCGTAGTCTGATAAATTATGATACGCTGTTGCCATAGTTTATATATGAATTAATAAGGCACGGATTTCGCGGATTTCACGGTCTGTTCTAAAAAAAAAACCGTGTGTGTCCGTGTAATCCGTGCCTATGATATGATTAAAAAGTATCCTTTTTCTTATTTGATAGATGCACGTTCAATATACTTATCAATATCCATTGACTGATAAGAATTGAAGTACTTGTTTTTAATCAAAGTGTAAGCATTCACAGCTTCGCTGTTCTTACCCAACTTTTCATAAATCTGTCCTGCCTGAATCAAATAGATAGGGCTCAATGCCTGACTGTCTGCTTTGTCGGCTGCCTTCATCAGAGTGGCGGCAGCTTTGTCCAATTGTCCTGCCTGAGCATAGCAGTTGCCCATTGTTCCGAGCAATGCCGGACTTACCAGTTGGTCGTCAGCGCTAAACTTATTCAGGTATTTCACAGCTTCTTCATATTTGCCTAATTGTGCATAGCACACACCTGCGTATGCATTTGCCAGATTACCGGCTGCTGTTCCGCTGAATTCGTCAGCTACTTTCAGAAAACCTTTGTAACCGATACTGTCACCGTTCAGTGCAGTTTCAAAATTGTCGGCTCCAAAATATTGTTCTCCTTTGAATAAAGCCGCTGAAGCTTTGATTTCATTCGGTTCAGAGATGAAATGCTTGTAACCCATGAAGCCCGCAATGATAATTACAACTGCTGCGATAGCTCCCAGAATTTTACTTTTGTACTTGATAATGAATGCTTCGGAGGTGCTTAAAGCCTCTTCCATATCCAAAGGATCTTGAGTGTGTTTTTTTTCTGCCATTTTTATATTTACTTTTTATTATTTTTCTGCTATAGTTTTCGGACAGCAAAAGTAGTTCATTTATATGTATTAATGAAATTTACAGGCATATTTTTTTAGGTTTTACCGTTTTTATCCCTAATTTTGTGGCTCAAATCAAACAGAAAGTCTATGATACTGAAGCGTATTTCGATATTGAATTATAAGAATCTGGAGCAGGTGGAACTGGATTTCTCACCTAAGATGAACTGTTTTATAGGTCAGAATGGGATGGGAAAGACGAATTTGCTGGATGCGGTTTATTATCTGTCTTTCTGTAAAAGTGCCACGAACCCTATTGATTCGCAGAATGTGATGCATAATCAGGATTTCTTTGTGATTCAGGGGTTTTATGCAACGGACGGAGGCGACCCGGAAGAGATTTATTGTGGTCTGAAGCGTCGGCAGAAAAAGCAGTTCAAGCGTAACAAGAAAGAATACACCCGATTGTCCGATCATATTGGTTTTATTCCTTTGGTAATGGTTTCGCCGGCGGATGCCGAGCTGATAGCCGGAGGGAGTGAGGAGCGACGCCGGTTTATGGATGTGGTGATTTCACAATATGATAAAGAATATTTGGATGCTCTGATACGCTATAACAAAGCGTTGACTCAGCGTAATGCATTGTTGAAAGCTGAGGCAGAGCCTGATGAGGAACTGATTGCTGTATGGGAGGAGATGATGGCTGCTACCGGAGAGGTGGTGTATAAAAAACGCAGTGAATTTATAGCCGAATTCATTCCTACTTTTCAGTCGTTTTATTCTTATATATCTCAGGATAAGGAGAAGGTGAATTTATCGTATGAATCTCATGCCATACAGGGAAATTTGCAGGAAATTATCAAAGGCAGCCGACAGCGTGACCGTATTATGGGGTATTCGCTGAAGGGGATTCATAAAGATGACCTTATCATGCAGTTAGGAGATTTCCCAATAAAACGGGAAGGCTCTCAGGGGCAAAACAAGACTTATCTTATTGCTTTGAAGCTGGCACAATTCGATTTTCTGAAACGGACGGGCAGCAATACAACTCCTTTATTATTATTGGATGACATATTCGATAAACTGGATGCTTCGCGTGTGGAGCAGATTGTGAAACTGGTAGCGGGCGATAATTTCGGACAGATTTTTATAACAGATACCAATCGGGAGCATTTGGACAAGATACTGAAGAACATCGAAGGAAAATATAAAGTGTTTGGAGTGGAAAATGGCAATGTTGCTGAACGGAAAGGAGAAACGGAATGAAGCGGAATGATGCGGAACAGATAGGGGATATGATTCGTAAGTTTTTCCGTCTGAATGGATTGGAATCTCCTTTGAATGAATATAGGCTGGTGCAGGCATGGAAAGATGTAGTTGGGCCTGCCATAGCCGGTTATACAAGTAACCTTTATATCAAGAATCAGATTCTTTATGTACACCTCACTTCTTCCGTGCTCCGTCAGGAGTTGATGATGGGAAGAGACCTGTTGGTGAAGAATTTGAACAATCAAGTAGGTGCGCAGGTCATTGTGAATATTATTTTCCGGTGATTATCGTTGAAGGGAAATCTTTCCTTTTTCCGTCCATACCTCGTGCATGGGCTTGTCAAATGATTCTGTCGGTATCTCGTCACTTACCTGAAAATCAAAACAAATACCCACATTATAAGAATGGAGTTGGGGAAGTAATCGGTCATAATATCCTTTCCCTCTGCCCAATCTGTTTCCGTGTCTGTCAAAAGAAACACCCGGAATGATGGCAAAATCAATTTGAGTGTAATCGGTAAATGCTTCGCCTACAGGTTCTTCTATATGATAGGCTTCGCCGGTTTGCAGGTCTTGCGGACCTGTATAACGGCGAAGCTCCAGGATATCTCCTTTGACTACCGGCAGCAGGATGTCCTTCTGCCGGTACCATTTCTCTACAAAATCGTGTGTCTGTACTTCATCACCCAATGAGTAATAAAGCAATATTGTTTTTGCTGCAATGAAAAGTGGATGTTGTTCCAACTTGTTAAGCAAAGCAATGGAATTCGCTGTCAACTCTGTGGGGGTGTGACGGCTTTTTTCCTGTGCTATCTGCTTGCGCAGTTTCTTTTTTATTTCCTTCATCGCTGACTTTTGTTTCTACGGTTCCTTCGGGAGCCTTTGGAAAAGATTCTTCCTTTTCCAATACTTCCAATGCTTTAAGTACTGTCTTGTCGGTTTGGTTCAGGTATTGGATATAGGCTTCCATACCCAGCATATTATAAATAATATTACCGTATAGGTTCTTTTCGAATAATCTTTGTGACTTATACATCAGGATATTACGACGTTTCAATCCTTTACTTTCAGCAAAACGGGCGAATTGTTCCAATATATTCTGGCGCTTCAAGTATTGAAGCATACTTGCTTCCGTGTCATATTTCTGCAATTCTGCACGATGAGTGTCTGTGTATTGGAAAGAGAATTGAATGGTGAGACTTCTGCTTACCGCTGCTGTATAATAGGAAGTAACTCCTGTTGT
Organism: Phocaeicola faecalis; assembly: GCF_021730445.1. GTDB lineage: Bacteria > Bacteroidota > Bacteroidia > Bacteroidales > Bacteroidaceae > Phocaeicola > Phocaeicola faecalis. The sequence continues at coordinate 197,487 of NZ_JADNRM010000004.1, forward strand.
GTCTTGCGGCACAAAAATATCGGGCATGATACCTCCTCCACCGTAGACCGGACGGCCGTTGGCGGTGTAGTAAATGGTGCTATGGTCTTGCTTGATACTGTCTTGCGAGAAGAATTCACCGTGTTCGTAGCGTTTTACGAGATCCATCTCATAGTTCATATCGTTTCCTTTGACGTAAGGTTTCTGGATGCAACGGCCTGAAGGTGTATAATATCGTGCGATAGTGAGGCGGATAGCCGAACCGTCGCTGAAATCAATAGGTTGCTGTACCAGTCCTTTGCCAAAAGAACGGCGTCCGATGATGGTTCCGCGGTCATTGTCCTGAATGGCACCGGCAAAAATTTCACTGGCAGAGGCAGAGCCTTCGTCGGTAAGTACAATCAGTGGCATCTTTTGACTGCTTCCCGTTCCGTTGGAGTGATAGTTTTCACGAGGAGATTTGCGCCCTTGGGTGTAAACAATCAGGTTATTTTTGGGCAGGAACTCATTTACCATTTGAATAGCGGCTCCCATGTAGCCTCCGGTATTTCCGCGTAGGTCGATAATCACACCTTTGCAGTTGTCTTGATTTAGTTTTGCTAATGCAATCAGCAGTTCGGGATATGTTGTTTCTCCGAATTTATTGATTTTGATATAACCGAATTTCTCGTTCAGCATATAGGCGGCATCCACACTCTTGACAGGGATATCACCGCGAATAATGGTAAAATATAGCGGTTCTTTCTCTCCGGGGCGATAAACACCCAGTTTTACTTCGCTGCCTTTAGGCCCTTTTAGACGTTTCATCGATTCGTAGTTGGTTACAATCTTGCCTACAAAGGCTGTGTCGTTGACAGAAATGATGCGGTCGCCTGCCATCAAGCCGACCTTTTCGGATGGACCGCCTTGAATGACGTTGTTGATATGAATTGTGTCTTGCTGGATGGTAAATTGAATACCGATGCCACTAAAGCTTCCCTTCAAGTCAGAATTTACAGCCTCCAAATCTTTGGCAGGTATGTAAGAAGAGTGGGGGTCGAGTTCCCCTAAAATCTGAGGCATTGCGTCTTCTACCAATTCATTCATCTTCACAGTGTCCACATATTGGTCGTCAATGATGCGCAACAAGGCGTTTAGTTTATTGGAAGAAGTGTTGATGATACCTAACCGATTGCCTGAAAAATGGTTAGCATAAAAAGTTCCAATCAATATTCCGGCTACGATGCTTACGGCGATGATAACCGGTATAAAACGGGATGTACGGTTTTTGCTCATATTTTTATTTACTATTATTCGTTGAGGTCGATATAAATTACTTCGATGTTGGCTCGCTTCAATAGTTCCAATCCGTCTTCCAATCGGTATTTTTCGGAGTAAACCACTCGTTTGATACCTGCCTGAATGATGAGTTTGGCACATTCAATGCAGGGGGAGGCGGTGACATACATGGTGGCTCCGTTGCTGCTGTTGTTGGAGCGTGCAATCTTGGTAATGGCGTTGGCTTCGGCATGCAGCACATAAGGCTTGGTGACTCCATTATCATCTTCGCACACATTTTCAAAACCTGACGGAGTACCATTGTATCCATCCGAAATAATCATTTTATCTTTTACGATTAATGCACCCACCCGCCGACGTGTGCAATAAGAGTTTTCTGCCCAGATGCCGGCCATGCGGATGTATCGTTTGTCGAGTTTCAGTTGTTTTTCGTCGTTAGTTTCCATGGTTATTAATGTCTGAGTTGGATAAAGCTTTTCTTATCTTCGGGAGCCAGTCTCAGAAAATTGCTGTCTCCTTTATAAAAGCGGGCATTTACCAATGCGTCCATAAACTTGTTGCTCAAGCTAGTGGAGTTACGTCGGTCTTCGATATGGATGCTCACGGAACGATCCTTTCCGTTTGCTTCCCAAATGCCTTCAAATGTGATATTTTGTGCCAAAGCCTTGAATGTATTGTCATTATTGAAGACAATGGTAAACTTCTGGATAACTTCCAGTGTGGCATTGTCATCTTTGGGCGTGAATTCGGGGGTGCCGGCATCGTCAATCCCTCCACCATAGAAATTGACCAGATTCCATGTGCCGCTTGCAAAAATATCTTCTATGTTATCTTCGTTATTGCAACTCCACAATAATGGGAGTGCTATCAATAGGTAAAGAATTGATTTCAGTTTCATTTCTTTTCTCGTTTTTAGTTGATAATTCCGTTTCGTTTCAGCAGTGCCTCAATGCCGGGCTCTTTTCCGCGAAAGCGTTTATAGAGTGTCATGGGATGCTCGGTTCCTCCTTTAGACAATATGTTGCGGCGGAAAGAATCGGCTACTTCCCTATTGAAGATACCTTTTTCTTTAAACAGGGAGAAAGCGTCTGCATCCAGCACTTCTGCCCATTTGTAACTGTAATATCCGGCCGAATATCCTCCTGCCATGATGTGTGAGAACTGCACAGACATACACGCTTCGGCAACCGAAGGCAGGACTTGTGCTTTTTGCCATGCTTCCTTTTCGTATGTACGCACATCTCCGTCAAAAGGTTCTTTGCGGGTGTACCATGCCATATCCAGCAGTCCAAAACTTAATTGACGGAGGCAGGCGTATGCAACATTGAAATTCGATGCGTTCACTATTTTCTGAATAAGTTCTGCCGGAATTTGTTCACCGGTCTGGTAATGCTTGGCAAATGTATTGAGAAATTCTTTCTCGATGGCAAAGTTTTCCATAATTTGTGAAGGAAGTTCCACAAAATCCCAATAAACACTTGTACCGCTCAACGTGGCATAAGTGCTGTTGGCAAATATACCGTGCAGGGCATGGCCAAATTCATGCAGGAAAGTATTCACTTCCGAGAAAGTGAGTAGTGCAGGTTTTTCTGCCGATGGTTTGGAAAAGTTCATCGTAACGGAAATATGCGGGCGGCTGTCGACTCCGTTTTCTATCCATTGCTCTTTATAGCTGGTCATCCATGCCCCCGAACGTTTTCCGGCACGAGGATGAAAATCGGTGTAGAGTACGGCTAAAAAGCTGCCGTCTTCATCAAAAACTTCATAAGCATCTACATCCGGGTGGTAGACTGGAATTTCCTTGTTTTCTTTGAATGTGATACCATACAAGCGGGTAGCTAACCCGAATACGCCTTGTTTTACTTGACTGAGTTCAAAATAAGGGCGTAGTTCTTCTTCATTCAGCTTAAACTTCTCATTCTTCAGTTTTTCCGAATAATAGGCCCAGTCCCAGGGCATCAATTGGAAATCGTTGCCTTCCAGACGATGTGCCAGTTCTTCCACTTCTTTCACTTCCTGGTGTGCGGTGGGAGAGTAGGCTTCCAGCAGTTGATTCAACAATTGGTAAACGGATTCTTCCGTTTCTGCCATGCGCTTCTTCAGTACATAATCTGCGTAATTGGAATAGCCGAGGAGTTGTACCAATTCCATACGGATATTAACCAGTTGCTTGATTATTTCCATGTTATTGTACTCGTTGTCGTGAGTACATTGTGTGTTATAGGCCATGTAAAGCTGTTGTCGCAGTGTACGGTCTTTGCAGTATTTCATAAAAGGAACGAAACTGGGTGCATCCAGAGTGATGATATTGCCTTCTTTTCCTTTTTCTTTAGCTGTTTGGGCATATGATTCGAGCATGCTTTCGGGTAAGCCTTCCAGTTGGTTTGTCGTCAGAGAAAGCTCATAATTGTTTGTTTCTTTCAACAGATTCTGCGAAAAGCGCAATGCGAGTACGCTTAATTCGGTATTGAGCCGACGGTATTTCTCCTTTGCTTCTCCTTGCAGGTTGGCTCCGCTTCTTACAAAGCCGTCATAGGTCTTTTGCAGCAGCATAGTGTCTTCTCCGTTCAAAGCCAATTGGTCTTTCCGGTCGTAAACAGCTTTGATGCGTGCAAAGAGTTTTTCGTTCAGACTGATACTGTTATTATGCTCTGCCAGTAAAGGCATCATTTTTTCTGCCAGTTCCTGCATTTCGTCGTTGGTTTCAGCGCTCAGCAGGTTGCCGAAGATAGTGGTTACTCTTTCGAGCAATGCTCCTGACCTTTCCAATGCCACAATCGTATTTTGGAAATCGGGATTTTCCACATTATTGACGATAGCGTCAATTTCTTCGTTCTGTTCTTTCATTCCCTCCCGGATAGCCGGTTCATAATGTTCTACTTTAATTAAGTGGAACGGGGTGGTATGATGAGGTGTATTATAGGGCTCTAAAAATGGGTTTCTTGTTTCTGTCATAACGTTATTATATTTGACTTACAAAATTGCTAAAAAAAAGTCTCATTCACCGCATTCTATCTACATATTTAACAAAGTATATTAAATGAGTGCCATATACTAACAAACTTATTGGCTGAAATCCTTTTGGGATAGGTGCAAAAAAATGATACCTATCAAAAAAAAGATGTGACAGGTATCAAATATGAATTGTCTGTATAAGGTTTTTCAGCCTTTACTCAGAGAGTTTCTCCATAGCAGGGATGAAGATTTCTTTTCTACTTAACTCCACCAAGCCTTTTTCCTGCATATCATTCAGTTCTTTTGAGACATTGATACGGGTTTCGTCAATCAAACCGGCCAAATCTTCCATTTTTATTTTCAACCGTTTTTCGCCGTCCGGTCTCATAGAACGTAATAAGATGAAGTTGATAATCTTTTCTTTGGGACTTCCTATGTGGCTGTTCCATAATTTGTCATAAGCTACTTGGGCACGATTGCTCAATATGTTTAAGTAATTGAGGCGGAAAATATCATAGTTGTTCAATTCGGACAGAACAAATGCTTTGTCGATGCTGACTAAGTTCAAGTCTGTACGCGCTCTGTACGTGGCGGTATAGTTGGGATGCATGCCGAACAGAGAATAGGGCTCCAATACAAAAGGACTTCCAAATGTTTCGTGTAAAGAGTAGGATTTTTGCTCATCGACCATCTGAGAGGAGATTTCACCGTTTAACAGAAAGATAAGTTCAGTGCATGGTGTCCCTTGTTCTACAATAATCTCGTCTGCATTGTATTTTCGGAAATGCAATTTTACTTTGCCTAAGATGCTCGTAAAGTCGTTCTTACATAATCCTTGGAACAAAGGGAGTTGTAATAGTGTATCGTACATTGTAATTTCCATAAGTTCTAATCTTCGTTAAGTTATAGTTTAACACACAAAGGTAACGATAAAACGAGATTTATTATTTAGAGTTGCATCTTGTTTTATCTTTTTTATTGTTTCTTACAGTCTACTAATGTTTTAGAGCAAAAGCTTGTATGGTGCATAAAAAATAAATATATTTGCAGCCAAAAAAGGAGGTAAGTATGTTTGGTTCTTTTGACTTTCAGGAATTCTTAAGTGCATTTATCGTTCTTTTTGCTGTAATAGATATTATCGGTTCTATACCTATTATATTGAATTTAAAGCAGAAAGGAAGAAATGTGAATGCAAACAAGGCGACATTTATTTCATTCGCTTTGTTGCTTGGTTTTTTTTATGCCGGTGATATGATGTTGAAGCTGTTTCAAGTAGATATCGCTTCGTTTGCAGTGGCCGGTGCTTTTGTTATCTTTCTGATGTCATTGGAGATGATATTGGATATCGAAATATTCAAGAATCAGGGCCCTATCAAAGAGGCTACGCTGGTGCCGTTGGTATTTCCTTTGTTGGCCGGTGCCGGTGCTTTTACGACTTTGCTTTCGCTGCGTTCCGAATATGCTCCGGTTAACATTGTGATAGCGTTGGTGTTGAATATGGCATGGGTGTATGTGGTTTTAAAACTGACCGACCGTATAGAACGTTTCTTGGGAAAAGGCGGTATCTATGTGATTCGTAAATTCTTCGGTATTATTCTTTTGGCTATCTCTGCCCGACTTTTTACCGCTAATTTGACTCTCCTGATAGAGCAGTTCCAAAATTTGAAATAGAGTTAATTGTCTTATCACTGTATTTATTGTAAGAGGGCTGTGTCAAAACACCAAAGCAACTGTCATATTGTTGCGTTTTTCATTTTGACACAGTTTCTTGCAACAGTTATTTAGCGTGGACTATGTATTTTTTCATTCCTTCGGTGAAGAATATCTCATATTCGCCTTTTTCTCCTGAGCAGATGAAATATGCTTCTAATTCGGGATGTTTTGCACAGAAAGCTTTTGCGTCATCGAGTCCCATTACCATAAATGCAGTGGCATAGGCATCGGCTGTGGCACAATCACGGGCGATAACAGTGGAAGAAAGAATACTGTGTTGTACCGGATAACCTGTGCGGGGGTCGATGGTATGGGAGTATTTCTTTCCACCTTTATAATAGAAGTTGCGGTAATTACCTGATGTTGCCATTCCTACGTTGCTTATTTCAAGAATTGTCTGCAGCTCCTGATTGACAGACAGGGAATCATCTATTGGTTTGTTGATTCCTATTCTCCATGCGTTCATTTTAGGATTCTTTCCGTTCACAATAACCTCTCCGCCAATGTCAATCATATAGTTTTTAATACCTTTACTGTTGAACAGCCGTGCCACTACATCCACTCCGAAACCTTTGGCAATAGCACTGCAGTCCAGCATTATACGCTCATCGGCCTTTATTATTTTTTCATTGTTCTGTAACTCTATCTTTTGGTAGCCGATAAGCTGCTTAAGGCTATCCACGGTCAGTGAGTCTAAAGAGATGGACTTCTTAAATCCAAATCCCCAAGCATTAGTCAAGGGAGCCACTGTTATGTCAAATGCTCCATCGGTTTCTTCGGATACTTTATGAGCCAGATTAAATACATGGGTGAATAGTGTGTCAAGAACCACCTCTTCATTATGGTTGATGTGGCTAATGACCGAATTGGGGTTGAAAGGAGACAAGGAATTATCTACTTTTTTCAATTCAGCTTCGATTTCTTTCTTTAAATCTTTGTCACTTTGGTAGGTGATTTTATAGACTGTGCCGAAAATAAATCCTTCGTCTGTGCGGAAAGGAGGTTGCTTTTTCAGAATAACAACCGTTCCCACAATCAGCACCACAAGGAAAGGTAACTGCCAGATTAGTTTCTTCTTATTCATAATATTATAGTTAGTTGAAATAAAGATGTTCTATTAAGATTTTTATGCCGATGGCTATCAGGATTAAGCCTCCCCATAACTCCATCCGAAGGTTAAACCGCTTTCCACAGAACACACCTATCAGATTGCCTGTCAAAGACAGGACGAAGGAGGCAAAGCCGATAATTGCTATTGGAGAAAGAATAGACATGAACGAATTCATGCCTACGAAAGCAAAAGAGATGCCGACAGCCAGTGCATCGATGCTGGTAGCTACGGCTAATGCCAGTACCACTCTCAGACGGGTGGGGTCAAAACAACATTTATCGTCGTTGCTGAACCCTTCTTTTATCATTCGTCCTCCTAGAAAAGCCAAAAGCCCGAAAGCTATCCAGTGGTCATAGTCTTTTATTAAATGGCTGAACCGGCTGGCGCAGAACCATCCTATAAGAGGCATAACGGCCTGAAAAAGTCCGAAAAAGAATGCCATTACAAAAAAAGTGCGCCGGCAGATGCGACGCATGATGATTCCGCTTGTTATGGACACTGTGAAACAATCCATAGCAAGACTGATTGCCAAAAGCCAAATCTCTAGTGCGTTCATTCACTAAAAAGGTAATTTATAGATTAAACTGTATGTTCCGATAGCAAAATGGTTGGCTTTATTTTTGCCGAATCCGGGGATGTACCAGGGTTCTGTGTTTTCTGTCTTCTTCATGCTGGTGCGTACTCGGTAGCGCACAGAAAGTCCCATATAGAAATTCTTATATACTTTGGTCGTAAGTCCTCCTACCAGTTCTACCCAGCCGACATTGCTTTTCACCCCATTGTAGGTAAATGGGACGGTGATGTTTCCCCAAGTTGGGTCGACCATTGCCGGACCATCCACATCGTATGTGAAAGAGGTGAAGCCATAGCGTATGCCTCCGTATGCGTAGCCGGGAAGATGAGGCTTTTTAAAAAGAATGTTGTAATTCATACCGATACGAAAATAAGGTGCTGAAGCCTTATAATGAATATTGGTTTCGTCATCGGTCGTGTCTGTATGGCCGTAGCCGATTTCCACGATAGGGATAAAGCGGTTTTTTAAGTTTACTTCCACACTCACCTCGGCACTGGTAAAGTCACTGCCGAATATTTTACTCCCCAGACCAAATACGTCCAAGCCGACATATGTACCCTGATACAGAGGTACGGTGGCTTTTTCTTCTGTTATCGCCATCTTCTTCTCTTGGGCTGTCGAGCGTAAGGGGTATACCAGCAAGCTACTCCCTAATAGTATAGTATATATTAAAGTTCTTCTTTTCTTCATTGTTGATATCCGGGTTTACAATCACTACAGAATCCAGTGAGTTTGTTGTATAATTGATATTTTCCACCTGATAGAACATCATGGCGCCGCATTCTATATCGCTGATAAAAGGAATACTGCGATGTGTTATTTCAATCACATCTTTCAGCTTTTCATTATAATGTATCGTATAGGTGGTTTTTGATGTATAACTGAGTGGGAGGCTGAAACTGCTCAAGTCACTTTCTTTGTTGTAGAGGGTATCTGTCAGGACAGAGTCTTTCACAACTTTGTCTGTTATGGTTCCGTCCGGCAATGTGTCTTTTACCGTTACGTCGGCCACGGTCGTACCTGTAATGGTGACTTCTGAAGTCAGTTTGACAGGCGAATGGCTGTCACTGCTCAGCAAGTCGAAATGCGCAAGGGATGTTGTACTCAGGGGACAATCGCTTTCACTGCACCCCTGCCAGAAGTATCCTGATGCGGTCAGGAGCAATAATATGATAATTGGTAACTTCTTCATTCTCAAAACTCTTCTTCTATTTTATAGTTGTTGCGTTCGGGAGCGTTGCGTGCTATCAGTTCACCGATGAATCCGGCAAGGAATAATTGTGTTCCCAGTATCATTAACGTCAAAGCCAGATAAAAATAGGGTGAATCCGTTATCAGGGTATAAGGCAGGCCGTTTGTGAGGTTGTATAGTTTATGTGCGCCGATGATAACCACAGAGATAAACCCGAAGATAAACATCAGTGAGCCTAAAAAGCCGAACATGTGCATCGGTTTGACACCGAACTTGGACAGGAACCACAAGGTGATTAAATCAAGATATCCGTTGAAGAAACGGTTCAGACCGCCAAATTTGGTTTTTCCGAATTTACGTGCCTGATGGTGGACTACTTTTTCTCCGATTTTAGAGAAACCGGCATTTTTTGCCAAATAGGGGATATAGCGGTGCATTTCACCGTATACTTCGATGTTCTTGATTACATCCCGGCGATAGGCTTTGAGCCCGCAGTTGAAGTCATGCAGGTTGCTGATGCCGGATACGGCACGTGCTGTAGCGTTGAAAAGTTTGGTGGGGATGGTCTTTGACAAGGGATCGTAGCGTTTTTGCTTGTAGCCCGATACCAAATCATATCCCTCCTTGGTAATCATTCTGTAGAGTTCGGGAATTTCGTCCGGGCTGTCTTGTAAATCGGCATCCATTGTGATGACCACATTGCCCTGTGCCTTCTCGAAGCCGCAATAGAGTGCAGGAGATTTGCCGTAATTACGGCGGAATTTGATTCCTTTCACTTTATCCGATTGGGCGCGGAGATTTTCTATCACCTCCCAAGAACGGTCTGTGCTGCCGTCATTTACAAATATTACTTCATAGCTGAAATGGTTGGCGTCCATCACGCGTTGAATCCACGCAAAGAGTTCCGGCAACGATTCCTCTTCATTATATAACGGAATAACTACAGATATATCCATGTTTTATAGTTTTTTCGGTTTACGCATAATCAGCAATGCCGTAGGGATTGCTATCAGCATGCCGTAAAATATATTATTTGATATCAATTGGAAAGTGATTTGCAATGGAGACAGTGCCGCCACCATATCAAAGGCTTCCTGCAATTGGTCAATAGAAGGCAATAGCTCTGTCTGGGCCGTTGTCTTGAATTGGTTAATCATATTCTGATAGAATTCAAAAACAAAACCGCCATCGATGAAACGGAAATAGATGTAATGGACTACTGCTACAAATAGGGACGCAAACATATACATGAATATCGTAAACAACAATGCCTTCCCAAAGCTGATAGCATTGTTGCAATAACGGTTTCTGTATTTTTTTGCAAAAATATACCCCAAAAGAGGGACGCCTAATGTAAGGACAATAAACAGGAGTAATAGGAAAGGTATTCTCAATCCTAAAGGAAAAAGCATGAACTTAAAGGACCAAAGCAGTCCCATGCCCGTGCCATAGCGCATTGCGCATTCTTGAAGAGTCGGTTTACGTTCAGTCATTATTAATAAGTGCACAAAATTAATAAGTGCACAAAAGTACGGCTTTTATTAGGAATACATGCTATATTTAGGGGTGAAAAATGTATTTTTTCTGCTAAAATCAAAAAAAAGTGCATGAGAGTATTGTAGTTTTAAAAAATATATCTACCTTTGCACTCGCAAAACAAAAATGGGTAAGTCCTATACGGCCAGCTCCTGATGAATCCTCCAGGGCTTGATCGCAGCAAAGGTAGTTGGTTGTAGCGGCGCGATATAGTAAGCTTACCCACCCCCGCCTCTTTAGCTCAGTTGGCCAGAGCACGTGATTTGTAATCTCGGGGTCGTTGGTTCGAATCCGACAAGAGGCTCAGAAAGACAAAAGGAATGGAGCAGGTCTTCATTCCTTTTTCTATTTATATATTATCCAGCTAATTTTTTCTTCATGAAGGAAACAAATATTGCGACTGCATCTTTACCGCAGCAATGTCGCCCGGCCGTAAAAGAACTTTTAAAGGAAATATATGGTTATACCGATTTCCGTGATTTTGAAGTCTATAATGATTTGTCTTCCGGCAAAGGTAAATTGAAAATCTCCCAAGGACAGTTGATAGAAGAGGTTATTGAAGAGTCTGAAAAATCAATGAAGACAGACGACTCTGTTTACAATTTCTTGTTGACGGCGCCCACGGGAGCCGGTAAATCTTTACTGTTCCAGCTTCCAGCCATTTATCTGGGGCAAGCCTATCAGTTGCTTACGATAGTGATTTCTCCGCTGAAGGCTTTGATTGTCGATCAAGTGGAAAATTTGCGTGATTTGGGATATGAAAGAGTGTCTTATGCATCTTCCGATCTTTCGCCGGAAGAAAAGAATGAGGCATACCGTCAGGTCCGCGAGGGGGAGACTGATTTATTTTATCTTTCTCCTGAGTTATTATTGGCTTATGACATTAAACATTTTATAGGTGACCGGCGGATTGGGTTGATTGTGGTGGATGAGGCGCATACGGTAACTACATGGGGTAAGGAATTCCGTGTGGATTACTGGTTTTTGGGACGTCATCTGGAGAATCTGAAAAAGAATCAAGGATATACTTTCCCGGTTTTTGCACTGACTGCAACTGCCGTCTGGAATCCTCGCGGGGGGAATGATATGGTTTTTGAAACCATCCGTTCCTTGCGCATCGACCCCTGCAGACTGTTTGTGGGAACGGTGAAGCGCGAAAATATCGGCTTTGATATTCGCTTGCTTACTATCGGGGAAGACGAAAATTATGATAGGGCAAAACAACGTGTCATTATCGGACGTACCGATGATTTTTTGGAAGAACATAAAACCATCATGTATTATCCTTTTGCCGGTAGTATAGATACCCGACTTAAAATGTGGGTGCGGTCTACCAACTGGCGATTGGTTTCTTCTTACTACGGAAAGAAGGACAAGGCTCAGAAGGCAGCGATTGTCGAGGCCTTTAAGGAAGGTGACAAACGCATGATTATTGCGACAAAAGCATTCGGTATGGGTATTGATATTAGCGATATTGACCGGGTGTATCATGTGGCTCCTTCGAGTACATTTGTCGACTATATCCAGGAGATAGGACGTGCGGCGCGTGACAAGAAGATTAAAGGCGTTGCGGCTACCGACTTTCACGAACGGGATTTCTATTTTATGAAGCGTTTACATTCTGCCGGAGCCATCACACAGAATCAGTTGGGGATGATTTTGAAGAAGCTTTGGGAAATCTATTTAATGAAGGGAAAAAACCGGGAGATGCAAGTGTCCTTGTCGGACTTTGAGTTTGCAGTGAAACTGCCTCGCAAGCAGAACAAGTTGGAGTACGAATCGGATTTGGGGCAAGTGATAAAAACAGCCTTGTTATGGATAGAGGAAGATTTATCCAGCCGTTTTGGAAGACATCCTGTTGAGATAAACTCCCGGACGCTTTTTACAGATGGATATGTACAGGAAAAGACGGGGGATGTTGCTTTCAAGGAAACGTACAAAAAGTTTATGACTCCCGTTGTCGGTGCGGAAGGTATTTATAAGGTATCTTTTGAAGCATTGTGGGAGAGTTGTTTCTCGGAAATGGGTTATCGGGAGTTCAAACGCGATTTATATAATGGCAATTTGTTTGAGGGCGTCCGTGCGGCGGCTGTCGGCAAACATGAAGTGTTGTTGAAAGAAGATGCGGGAGATATAAGTACAAAACTGGCCGGTCTGTTGAAACGCTTGAAAGACTTACTGACTGTCAGCCTATATGGTAATAAGGGTAAGTTTGAAGAAGATGATTTGCGCAGTATCTTTGCCGAATACGATATGGATGTTCCTTCGGCCAAACGTTTCCTTTCCTCTTTGTTGGAATCGAGAGTGGAGGAGGGAAGAAGTGTCAGTTATATCAGCAGTACAAAGAAAAAGGATGAAGACAAGTTGATTTTTACTGTTACCCGAGGTTTTGATTTATTGCTTTCACGCTATCAGAAGCTCTGTTCTCAGCGTATTACAGGAGTGAAAGGAGATTTGTTGTTGTTCTACATCACGCCTTTTTCAGACCTTAATATGCTTCTCAATCTTTTGTCAATGCTCAATGTGGTCGATTTTACTGTCGAAGGTGGTGTGCCTTCGGTAGAGGTAACTGTCAATATGCCCGAAGTGATAGAAAGAGAAGTGGCATCGGGAGCCTATAAAAATTTCGTGCTTGAGAACAATGAAAAGATATTCCTTGAGCAGATTGAGCTGTTCCAATTGTTTTTCGGTAATACTTCCTTGGATGATGAGCGCAGATGGGAGTTTATAGAAGACTATTTCACGGGAATGAGTGTGGATGAGATGAAGAAGAAATATAGCCCCTTGGGATAGGACTAAAAGGTAGTGTGTCAAAACTAAACCGGGCTATCCCATCGTCAGCTGTAGGGGCAGGGTTTGCCTGTCCGAAGACACAAAGCAAACTGTTTTCGGGCGAGCGAACCTCGCCCCTACGAACGAAACGACAGCATTATCCACGTTTTGACACACTTCCGAAATGATATGTCAGGCGGTGACTTTACATGCCTTCTTATACTTTGAAGTCATGTGCAATCTTTTTATATCCGTAAACGGCACGGTTTCCCAATTCTTCTTCTATGCGGAGCAGCTGGTTGTATTTTGCCATACGGTCACTACGGCTTAATGAACCGGTCTTGATTTGTCCGCTGTTGGTTGCTACCGCGATGTCGGCAATAGTCGCATCTTCCGTCTCACCCGAACGGTGGCTGGTGACAGTGGTGTAACCATTGCGTTGAGCCATTTCGATGGCATCCAACGTTTCGGTCAGCGAACCGATTTGGTTTACTTTAATCAGGATAGAATTGGCACAACCTTCGCTGATTCCTTTCTCCAGGAACTTCACATTCGTTACGAACAGGTCGTCACCTACCAATTGACAGCGATTTCCGAGGCGTTCGGTCAGCATACGCCAGCCTTCCCAGTCATTCTCTGCCATGCCGTCTTCGATGGAATCGATAGGATAATCCCAGCACAGTTTCTCCAGATACGCCACCTGTTCCGATGCGGTACGCTTTTCACCTTTTGCTCCTTCAAATTTCGTATAATCATAGATGCCGTCATGGTAGAACTCTGATGAAGCGCAGTCCAAACCGATAGTGATGTGTTTGAAAGGTTCATAACCGGCAGCTTCGATGGCTGCCAAAATGCAATTCAATGCATCTTCAGTTCCATCCAGAACAGGAGCGAATCCTCCCTCGTCACCTACAGCAGTGCTCAGCCCGCGTTTCTTTAATACGGTTTTCAGCGCGTGGAACACTTCTGCTCCCATGCGCAATGCCTCGTGAAATGACTTGGCACCGACAGGACGAATCATAAATTCCTGAAAAGCGATGGGAGAATCGGAATGCGAACCTCCGTTGATGATATTCATCATGGGCACGGGCAGTACATAAGTGTTTGTTCCTCCTATATATCTATATAAAGGTATGTCCAGATAATTTGCCGCTGCCTTTGCCACAGCCAGTGATACGCCCAGAATGGCATTGGCTCCGAGTTTGGATTTAGTGGGGGTACCGTCTAAAGCCAACATAGCCATGTCAATGCCGCGTTGGTCTAGTGACTCCATACCGGTCAATGCCGGAGCTATGATATTATTGATGTTGTCTACAGCTTTTAAAACTCCCTTTCCTCCGTAACGGGTCTTGTCTCCGTCGCGTAATTCCAGAGCCTCATGTTCACCGGTGGATGCACCCGACGGAACAGATGCGCGTCCCATAATACCGGATTCTAATGTCACGTCTACTTCCACAGTGGGGTTACCACGTGAGTCAAGAATCTCTCTTCCTTTAATCTTTGCTATTTTCATATTGATTCTAAAATTTAATTGGATGGTTTTATGTAATAACAAAGAAGGAAAGGATTTTGTTCTATTCACTCATCCAAACTCCGAGCATGACTCCGAAAATTCCCAGAACCACGCTACCAATCACATAAGCAAAGAAGGTCGGGTAAAAACCTGATTTTAATAATTGAAGGCTTTCATTGCCGAAAGTAGAGAAAGTGGTGAACCCGCCGCAAAGTCCGATGGTGAGCAACAGGCGTAACTCATTGGTGACATGGATGCGTGAGGCGAGCGTATAAAAAACGCCTATCAGTATGCACCCCAGAAAGTTGACGGCAAAAGTCCCCCATGGGAAAGCCGTCCCTGTCTGGCGGTGAATGGCAATGGTCAGTAAGTAACGAAGTACGCTTCCTGTTCCTCCTCCGATAAAGATATATAATAATGATTTCATAACTGCTACATTTTGATGCAAAAATAGCAAGGATTATTCATTCGAAGAGAAATTTTCTCAGTAATTATGGAAAGTTTTTCTTATCGGCTTAGAATAAGGGCTTTGGGATAGATGCCCAATTGTGAGGTAATGATTTAGCAACAATGCTTTTATTTAATGGTATATCACTGTCTCTCAAAAAAATATAAATCCATCTTATGGAAATAGGTAATGGATTTGTAACGTGTTATCTTCTTCATCTTGCATCAAATGGAAGTGGTATGATTAGCTGATTGCAAAGGTACGAAAATTTCTTTAAGATTAGATTTTTATAAGATTGGGGGATACAAGATTTGTATAGTCACCATTCATCACAGCACCATTGGAAAATGTTGTACCACTATGAACCTTTATCCCATGCTGGGCATGTATGTGCCCGAAAAGATGCAAATGGGGTGCAACTACCGATATACGAGAAAGTAATTTTTCCGACCCATAATTGATGCTGTCATCAAAATCCAAAAAACCAAATGGAGGTGTATGTGTAATTAGCACATCGGTGTCGATTGGAATTCGTGAGTGGTTTAGGCTTTGCCGTTCTGTAATGCAATCACCCACAAACATCGGAATTCCATAAAATCTGATACCGTACAGTTCAATACCGGAGTTACACAAATAGTGGACATTGGCATCCAATCCATCTATACTTGCTCCATACAGATATTCATCATGATTGCCACAGATAAAAATCTTGTGCGGATAATCAAGGTCACAAAACCAATTCAAAAAATCGATAGCTTCTTGTTTGCTTCCATTCATAGTGAAATCGCCCGAATGAATAGCTATATCAGCTTCAGGAAAATCAGTCTGCCGCCTATGGCAACCATGAGTATCAGAAAGATGTAGTATTTTCATTTTTTTATTATCCGCCCGCAAAGGTAATATACAGGTGTGTCAATTATTGTAACAACATGAGAAAAACTCAGTGTTGTATCACAAATTGGGACAGCTATCATCTAATTTTGCAGGAAATTAACCAAGTAAAGATAGAAAATTATGAAATGTATTGGAAGAAATGGTTTTAATTGTACTCAAAAATCAAGTGTAAAATCAGGGTTTACAGAATTGGATAAAATAACCGGTGGCTGGAATAATGGCGATTTGATTGTTGTTGGTGGTCGCCCTGCTATGGGGAAAACCGCTTTTGGGATGTCTATGCTCAGAAACATCTCCATTAGAAACAGGATACCTACCGCTTTTTTTTCTCTTGAATATTCCACCAAACAACTTATCGACAGATTCTGCAATATACTAAGTCGAGTTGAATGTGGTAAAACATACGATTATCAAGAGGGTGACGCTTCCGCTTTAAGCAAAGAAGAACTATTGCAGATTGAAGATGCTAAAAAACAAATAGATATAGCACCTATCTACTTTGACGACACACCTGCATTGACCATGCAAGAGTTATATAAAAAGACAATCCGTCTGATAAGCGATTTTCAAGTGAAACTGATTGTTGTTGATTATCTTCAGCTGATGAGTGGCTCTGGGTTATCATACTCAAACAGACAAGAAGCAGCAGCTTGTATTGTACGTGGCTTAAAAACATTGGCTAAAAATTTGAATGTCCCTATTGTAGCGTTCAGTCAATTAAATCGTGGTATTGAAAATCGTGGGGATATCAATGAAAAACGGCCACAGTTGAATGATTTTGGTGAATTCCAAACTATTGAACAGGATGCAGATGTGGTCTGCTTTATCCATCGTCCTGAATACTATCGCATTTATACCGATGAAAATGGCAATGACTTACGTGGCATTGCTGAAATTATTGTTGCCAAGAATAGAAATGGAAAAACAGGAGACATCCGCTTGAAATTTGATTGTGGATGTAGAGGTTTTGAAGCTCTATACGAATAAGCGGTCTTCATGAATACTACTATCAATATATAATAATTCGGTTATGAAAACAATAGAAGGGTATGATGTGAAAATTTTCACAGATAATATCGACCAGAAAGCATTGGAGCGATGGGACGCAAATCTGAATTTCAAGAAGTTATAAAGAAAATGCGTAAGGAACAACTGAAGGCAGAGCCTTCTATTCCTGCCGAGCTTTGCTATGTGGAGGGAGAAGTTCGTGAACAATATCTTCACGATATGCGTATCTGCCAACAACGGGCAGTTCTCAACCGCAAACTCATATCAATACTGTTACTCAAATTCTTCCCGGATATAAAGTTTGAAAATGAGTTTGAATCAGTCCACAATTACATATCGGATGATAATGTCATACGGAAAGGTGCTATTTCTGCCGCCAAAGACGAGCAGTGCATCATCCCACTCAATATGCGCGACGGTTCACTGTTGTGCATAGGTAAGGGCAATACCGATTGGAATCGTTCCGCCCCACACGGTGCGGGACGTATATTGAGCCGCAGTCAGGCATACGAAGTCATTTCTATGGAAGATTTCAAAACGTCTATGCATGGGATTTATTCCGAAAGCATTGTAGATTCCACTCGCGATGAATCTCCAATGGTTTACAAACCGGCTTCGGAAATTATCAACAATATTAGCGAAACTGTGATTATTGCCAATATTATTCGTCCTATTTTCAATTTCAAAGCGATGTGATAAAAAGCAACAACCAGATAGTCGTGATGATTTTATTGGATGTATCATTATATGTTATAAGTTTTTGTTAACTTTGTATTGGTTAATATATTACGACAATGATTCAACTGCAAAAATACACTTGGCTGATAGATACTATCCGGCGAGCCGGGAAAATATCGTTTGAAG
Organism: Phocaeicola faecalis; assembly: GCF_021730445.1. GTDB lineage: Bacteria > Bacteroidota > Bacteroidia > Bacteroidales > Bacteroidaceae > Phocaeicola > Phocaeicola faecalis. The sequence goes on from NZ_JADNRM010000004.1 coordinate 215,324, forward strand.
AAATTTCGGAACGCTGGGAGCGCAACAAGGATTTGAGTGACTACAGGCCTTTGAGCCGTGCGACATTCAATCGTTGGAAAGATGCCATTTTCAGCCAGTTCGGGATAATAATCTCTTGTCAACGGGCAGGGGGATATTTGTATTACATAGAAAATCCGGAGGATATTGACGAAGATAATTTGAAAAAATGGATGCTTGATTCATTTGCTGTCGGCAACCTTATCGGAGAGAATCTTTCATTGAAAGACAGGATTCTCGTCAATCAGGTTCCATCCGCCCGTGATTATCTTGCCGCATTGCTTGAAGCAATGAAAGAAAACCGTACGGTAACAATCACCTATTGCGCTTTTGGCAAGACAAAAAGTTACACATTTTGCATCGAACCGTATTGTGTAAAACTGTTTGAAAACCGTTGGTATGTGTTGGCACACAATGTCCAATACGATGACATCAGAATTTACGGACTTGACCGTATAGAGGATTTAAAAGTAGAAGATAGAACTTTCAAACTACCAAAAGATTTTTCGGCATCTGATTTTTTCTCTTCATATTATGGGATTGTTACGAATATGAATATAAATCCGGAACGTATTGTTATCAGGGCATATAAAGATCATATCCCTTATATTAATTCACTGCCGTTACATCACAGCCAAAAGCTGTTGGAAGACAATGGTGAATATGCCGATTTTGAATTATATCTTGTACCTACATACGATTTTGTCATGAGGCTGCTTCACGTGGGGGCAATGATAGAAGTTGTTTCACCGGTTTCTCTCCGAAAGACAATGAAAGGGTGGATTTCGGATATGTATAACTTATACAAAAATGATTGAGCATGAAAGATTTTGCAGCAATAGATTTTGAAACTGCCAATGGACGACGCTCCAGTGTATGCAGTGTCGGTGTAGTGATTGTCAGGGATGGTTACATTGTCGATAAATTTTATAGTCTTATCCAGCCGTCTCCCAATTATTATACATATTGGACAACTGGAGTTCACGGGCTTACTCGTCAAGACACGGACGGACAATCAATATTTCCGGAAGTGTGGGGACAGATAGAAAATCGCATAGCAGGACTTCCTCTCGTGGCTCACAACCGACCTTTTGATGAAAGTTGCCTGAAAGCGGCATTTGAGGAATATGGACTGGAATATCCTAACTATGAGTTCCATTGTACCCTTGCCGCATCACGTAGATGTCTTGATGTTCCAAGTCACCAACTTCACCTATCTGCAGCGGCTTGTGGCTACAACATGGAAAACCATCACAATGCTCTTGCTGATGCAGAGGCTTGTGCATGGATAGCAATGAAATTATTATAAACAGATATATCATTATGGACCTAACGAATATTGCTAATATCATCGGTTACTCCAATCCTATCGAAATGCCTGTCAGTGAATTATTGACTGGTAGTTTCATATTTACAATACCTTCATATCAACGTGGTTACAGGTGGGAGTCATCTGAGGAAGGAGTGGAAGACAATGATGTTAAACAAGTTGACGATCTTCTTGATGACCTTACAACTTTTGCCAAGACCAATGTCGGAAGAAAAGCCAACTACTATCTTCAACCCTTAATGGTTAAACCGAAACAAGTAGACGGCGAATATGTGTGGGATGTGCTGGATGGGCAACAACGCTTAACAACAATGCTTTTGGTATTAACGTGTATAAATGAAAAACTTTACACTAATTCGCCACTCAAACTTTACACCCTGAAATATGAAAACCGAAAGCAGCTTGATTTTGCAAAAATCACATATACTCCGACATCTCCAAATTATGATTATCCATTACCGACCGATAATTTGGATAGCTATTTTGTCCGAAAGGCTAAGGATAAAATCGAAAAGTGGTATGATCAAGAACTGTCCGGTAATCCGTCGTTACAAGACAAAATCAAAGAACTTTTGTTCTATCCCGATGCTTCACGCGGTTCATCAACACCACCCTCATTGCGAGCCAAATTTATTTGGTATAATATTGAGCCTGTCACTGCCACCGTACCCAATGGAGACAGAATACACGATATAGAGGTTTTCAACCGTCTTAATCGAGGGAAAATCGGCTTGACAGATTCTGAACTTATCAAGGCTTTGTTTTTGCTCTGTATCAAATTGTCGCCTACTTCAGGAAGTTCACTAATGACTTCGGATACCCTTGTGAGAAAATGGGATGAGATGGGCAAAATGTTTCAGGACAACGAATTTTGGAAGATGCTTTCGCCCAAAAACAAGGAGTACAGCAACCGCATGGATTTGCTCTTTGATTTTATCAAAGATTGCAAAGACGGCAATAATAGAAATTCATATCGTTACTATTACGATAAGATGCATAATCTGACAACAACTCCTGATACTCAACAGATAGAGTTGCTATGGAATGAGATAAAACTATTCTTCGACACTTTGTGCAAGTGGCACGAAGACGTCCACAAACACAATTTCATAGGCTATCTTGTGGAGAACAACTATGAACTCTCGAAGATTTACCGCAAAATATCTCAGGGAGAAGAACTTAAATCCATCGTTAAGGAATGTCTTGGTTACGCTGATGTAAACGACATTGATGACTTCTCGTACCAAGATACTGACGGTTTTATAAAGATACGTAAGACACTGCTTCTGTTCAATGTTTTGACTAATGATAAGTTCGGCCAAAAGTTTCCTTTCAACCTTTATCGAGACAATTCCTATGATGTGGAACATGTAAACTCCCAAACCGACAATCCGATTGAGAAAGTAGATGAAAAAGAAGAGTGGATAAAAGAACATGCATTGTCTTGTCTATTAATCGACAGGAAGGAGACTGACAGCACAAAAAAAATCACTCAAGCCGCAATAGAGGCACGTGACCTTATTATAGAGGGTATCGATTTACTCAAAGAGTTTAAAAAAGAAAACAAAGATGTCGGTAATAAGTTCAAACCATATAGGGCCAAAGTTGAGAATTACTACGCATGTGGGGACAGTTCAATATCAATGACAAATAAGGATGCCATAGGAAATCTGACTTTGTTAAATTCATCTATAAACAGAGAGTATAAGAACGCTTTATTTCCGAAAAAATTGCGCATTTTAAAACGGAGCGATCAAGAGGGCGCATATATACCTGTCTGTACAAAATATATGTTTCTCAAGTATTATTCCAACCCACAGGGAAATGTTTCTGCTTTCAGCATGATGAGATGGAGACCCGAAGACCAAATAGAATACACCAATGCTATAAAAGAGACAATCAACAAAATATTTTAAACATGGCAAAATACAATTTATATACTCTTCTACACAGAACTTATTCGTGGACTGTTACATTACCCAATGGCATTGTACAGAGCGGGGTAGAGGTACGTGAGATTCCAGTCCGCATACCCAAAATTCAACGGGATTATGCAGAGGGCCGCAACACGGAAATGATTGAGCGTAAAAGGCACAACCTCCTCAACGATATGCTTGATGTCATTTATGGCTACAGAAAAGCATTGTCTTTCGATTTCATATATGGCTATATGATAAATAATGGGGAAACCATATCTGAAGGTTGGCAAGATGCAGGCAAGTACCCTAATATTGCTTTTGAGCCACTTGACGGTCAACAGCGTCTTACTACCTTGTTTCTTCTATATTGGTTATTCAACCGAGGTGAAGAATTACGCACAGAAGCAACCGAACACTCACTCTTTATTTATGAAACAAGAGATACCAGTGAGGAGTTTTGCCATTGGCTGGTTCGGCAAAAGGCCAGCTGTATTATAAGAAGTTGGCAAAAAGAAGTTTCCAATACTGAAGAGCAGAATAAAATAAACAAATCAAGATGGAAGACAGAAAAGAACGCAAGTGGAATTGTCGACCCCGTTAGTAACAGGTTGCGTTTCCCTTTGATTCCAGTTCCTTCCCTTTTTAATTATATGCAATCCATTGACTCTTTTAAGTGGGATTGGCATAATGACCCGAATATTTATTCCATGATTAAAGTCTTGGAGTCTACTGTAAAGTATCTACAAGAAAGAGGATTGGATTATCAGGACGGAATTAATCGAAAAGCCAATCTTGACAACATAACATTTATGCTTCTTGATAATTTGGTATGTGACGGTGACCAATTGTTTGAGAAGATGAACGCACGTGGCAAGGCTCTGACATGTTTTGAAATTCTCAAATCTTCGCTTGAAGAGGAAATGGAACGACAAGGATTACCCATGAACTTAGCAAACTCTTGGCGTGAGGCTATTGATGGAAACTGGATAGACTATTGCTGGAACAATTCAAATATTGGAAACAATCCGCAGCTTAAAACTGTGCGAGATGTGGAAAGGAAACTCGAAAGACTTCTCGTGCGTATGGCAGGAAAGAGTTTCTTCACTACCGAAATTACAGGTACCCCTAAACGTAACGATGATGCCATAGACTATGCCGCTCGATTGGTTGCCTCCATCTCAAAAAGAGAATATGTGAATGATGTAATTGATTGTTACATAGAATATGCCCGACACGAACGCACGATAGGCAATACCGGATTTGCAGTTTTGGATTTTCAGAGTATATATAACGATATTCAGAGCCTGATTTATAAAGACTCAGCAGGTTGGCGTGACGCATCTTATATGCTTCCACAACTCAATCAAAATAATGACTTAACCCTGTTGGATGAATTCACAAGTGACAGTCCTACGCATAATACACGTGTCATGGTATACGCCATGTTTGGGTATCTTCGTATTGTTCCGGCAAAAAACATTGCGGCCAATCTCATAGAGAAAAACAATTTCATTGACTGGATGCGGTTTATTCGGAATGTATATAATTCGGACAACAAAAACTCAGGATTGGATAATTTTGCAGATGTGAAAGCTGCAATAAAAGCCATTGACCACTGGTTGGACAAATACAAGAATAGTTATAGAACCAACAATAGCCAGGATATTCTAAGACTCATATTCTATCATATAAAAAATAATGCATATAGTCAAGAACAAGCAAGACTTGATGAAGAATCCATTAAAGCTGATTTAAGAATCAATGGTTCCAATGGTGTCGCTGCCATTGATTGGGAGAGCAGCATACTAAAGGCAGAGAACAACTATTATCTTTGGGGACAAATCATCGCACCTCTATCATGGGCATATAATGGAACATTTTATGACAAGACTTTGTTCGATTCATACATTCTGTGTCTCGACAGAATCTTCCATAACCCTTTACCCGAAGACAAACCTATCGATGCCTTGCTAATTCAGGCTATGCTTTGCTATCAAGACTATCGTCACAACTTAAACAGAGGTCTTGGAAGCTTAGGGCGATTAAACAACAACAGAGACTACAGTTGGAAGCAGTATTTGAGAAAGCAAGATTCTGCAACCGGTTATTATGGCTCTTTATTCAAAACATTAATTGATAAATGGTTGCTTCCGACTAATATTTCTCTTTCTTTTGAAGACTTACTAAAACGGGAAATCACTTTAAATAAAAGCAAGTATAAAAAAGCTGATTGGCAATATTATATTGTGAACATAAGTGACCCTCAATCACTGTTAAACTTATTCGGACATATTCGAACTTATGGCCGTTATGTCTATAGCGATTCTAACGGACATACCTATTATTTCCGATCTAACACGTTCAGAACATACTATCGTTACGAACTGTTGACCACCTATCTTAGTTATGAAACAGGCCTATTGGTAGAGGGTGTTAAATCTACTGATCCTGCTCATACTGTAGATGATTTTGGCGCACATGTTGATTTCACTAAGCCTAATGGTGATATTGTCAGATTATCGTTAGGCGAGAATAATTTATATAACATCGGTTTACAATCATCAGGATCTGATGATATGAGATTATTATATAAAAATATCGAAATCAGTTTAGTGGAAATTGAATTAAAAAAATTGAATGTAATATTGTCTTTTTAGTCAATATGCAAATTGATGGTTTTATTTTGTTGTAAATCAAACTGAATAGTATTAGAATAATGCAATTTAGGGAAATACCTGATTGTATATAAATCTAACAGTTCAATCATAGGAGGAATACCTTTTACGATTGAACTGTTATCATGATTTGTTCTATCAAATATGGAATGCAGAGATTGAACTACCGTAACAATGGCATATTGCCATACACGCAGGTGGGCGGAAAGATTCTGTACCGCACATCCGACATCGAACGCACCTTGATGAAAGGGTACAAGGAAGCGTATAGGTTGAAATAGACGGCCTTCCAAGATATTATAAGTTGCTTTTAGTTGAACAACCTATATCTGTAGTATAGATTGACGCACTAAAAGCAACTCTATCAGATATAGCCTCTTTGATGCATATTTTATAATTATAGCCTAAATCGTCTATAATTATATTTTATGAGGGTGTGTCAAAACTGGATTAAACCAAAGAAGAACTTTTAAACTGAAACTTGAGCATCCTAAAAAGCAAGAGAAGGAGCCGTATCATTACTCGAAACAGAGTTTGATACGGCTCTTTTAAATTTGGTAGTTACAATCTGCAACTTTTCGGAAGGGTCATTTTTGTTTTGACACCCTATTACGCATAAAAAAAGGTTGTGCCAGCATTTTGACACAACCTCTTGAAAATGCTTGCGGCTGACAGCAAAATGCGTCTGACTGATGTAGCTGACACACAATAACTTATCCGCCTCATTCAATCTATTCCATCGCCCAAAGCAGAACCTTTTAAAGAACTTTCCACCAAAGAAATCTCGGAAAGTAAAAATCCCGAGACTTTTAAAGAATACATGGAGGTGGCGGAAGAGGGTGGAGAAATAGCTCGTAACACTCGTATGGAATTGGAGGCAAAAACAGGCAAGGCGGTCATCAGTCCGATGAATGCCAAGACAGGAATTGCTCTTAATTCACCGCAAGAGGGTGAAGAAAATAAACAGTAACCGTAAAGTACCTAAAGTGGCTTGCCGTGCAATGACTGAATCCACAAAAAACAACTGTGTTATTTCGCTCTACAAACGGAAAAGCTTTCTCTTCCTTCCTCCTTTCATTAGTCGTTGAAACGCCCTGTTGATGGGGCTTCCGGTAGTGAATGGACATTCCGTCACCGCCCTTTCAGCCTCCTTTCATTTGTAAAACTCCTTCCGGCTTTTGAACTTTTTCGATAATACTTTACGGCAGGGGCGGACACATGGGTCCGCCCAATGACCCCAATAACTTAAAGTGAACTGTTCTCGGGCAGACACATGGGTCTGCCCCTACAGAAAACGGCAGGCTGAAAAGAGGTGTAGAAAGTACACAAGGGAATTGCTGAAGGCAGTTTGTGAAGGGACTCGGGAAGCGCGGCTGAAGGGAGGATGAGGGGATGTGCTGTCATTCTTAACCGACTGATTATGTGAGTGTTTTGATTAAAATGTAANAGTTTGTGAAGGGACTCGGGAAGCGCGGCTGAAGGGAGGATGAGGGGATGTGCTGTCATTCTTAACCGACTGATTATGTGAGTGTTTTGATTAAAATGTAAGGATGAACGGAAAAGAAGGATAATCGGCTTAATGAGGGGATGATGCAATCTGCCCCTACATGAAAAACATACCGAGCTTTTCTGAAAACACAACGAGCTTTTTAAAAAAGACTTTGAGTTTTTTTTAAAACATCAAGGTCTTTTTGGAAAGCATCAAGGTCTTTTTTGCAGCATGGTAGTGTGTCAAAACTAAACCGGGCTATCCCATCGTCAGTTGTAGGGGCAGGGTTCGCCTGCCCGAAGACACAAAACAAACTGTTTTCGGGCGAGCAAACCTCGCCCCTAC
>NZ_JADNRM010000040.1 GCF_021730445.1 Phocaeicola faecalis
CTCGCACCCTCGTCAAAGGTCTGGTTGTAACCGACACCCGCGATAAGGCGTGCGTTGAAGAAGCGTTCGGGGTTGCTTCCGCAGAACAGGCTGCTCATGTTGAACAGGCCGTCCACGGTGGCCGCACCATAATAGAATCCGCTTGCGGGCTTGCATCCGCTTCCGGCCCTTCCCCTCCAGCCGCTGACGGCCAGACGTGCGCCCACATAGGGGTTGAAGTACTTGCCGACTGCAATCTGGCCTGCCGGAGAGATCAGTTTGCCGATACCTGTACCGTCCAAAGAATAGGAGGCACCCACCTGACCCTGGAGGAACCAGTTGTTTTCTGTACTCTGAGCGTTGGCGCCTATACCGGCACCTGCCAGTAACAGAGCTGCAATAATCACTTTTGATTTCATAGTCATTACTGTTTTAATTAGTTGTTTGTTTCTTCTATCCGTTTTATGAACCACTCTCCAGCCCGATCCATGATATCGGACTTCTGCTCGGGAGTAAAGCGGGAACCGTAGTTGCGGAAAATATATACTCCCACCTCATTGTCCCAGTTCTGAAGAATGGAGGATTCCAGCAGACTGGAGAAATCCTTTCTGATCTTCTCCTGGTTTTCTCCCTTTTTGCCCATTTCGTCACTGAAACGGTCAACGGCCAGCAGGAAGTCCTGCAGTTTGTCGTTCAGCGCTGTTCCTGAGGTGAAGACCAGCTCTCCCAAGCTTACCTTGACCGTTCCCTTCTCCGTCGCCACGGGCAGCGTAATGGGGAACAGGTCATCGGAAGAAGCCTTCAGTACCAGCAGGGATACTCCGGGTGAAGTCTCTCCCAATGCGAAACGGAAAGTGCCGTTCTTCACGATGGTACTGTCATACGTTTCCGGAGTCAGTGTGTGGCGCAGGTAAACCTGCTTCCCCTCGTAGCTTTTGTCCTTTACCGCCCCTTCTATGGTGCATCCTTTGGGAACAGAAGTACACGCACATAATGACAGGACGACTATCAGAAAAGCGGTCATTTGCGGTAGAAAACATGTTCTTTTTCTCATCTTTCTCATTTGAAAAAAGCCGTCCGGCTAAATCGCTTTAGCGGAACGGCCTTTGTTATTTACTACGTAAACGGGTTACGTCAGAATCTGATACCCAGTTTCAGCACCGGCATATCAAATATCTTGATATTATGGTGTGAAGCGTTGTACTTGTCAAAACCCTTGGGACAGAGCTGGATGACATCGTAGCGGTAGGCCAGCGGTTGGAACTGGAATCCCAGTACCAGGCCCGGAGCCAGGCTGTATTCGATGCCGGCTACACCGGCGGCCTTGATGCCGAACATCTGACCGGCACGACTGCCACTGCCATAAAGCTGGACGGGAACTTCCTCACCGCTGTCGGGATCGGTTGTCATTTCGCCCGTATAGGGTTCCGTAGTCTCGATACGTGCCATCTGGAAGCCCAAAGAGCCGCCCAGATAGGGATGGATACGTGGATTGCTCACCTTAAAATAACGGTTGGAACCGACTGAAACATACCAGTTGTTCGTTGCCTGCGCATTAATGTAGCTCTGTGCAGGAATGACCATATCGGGTACGCTGCCGTCTCCTTCCACATAGTCCTTCTTGGGAGTAAGATTGATATTCATTGCGAACTGGAAATTGATGTCCCAGCAATCGGAAATGAAGTATTTACCTTCAACACCCAGAATATTTGTCAGACTATTGTTATTCAGGCCGTCAATGTTCAGATATCTGTTCAGGTCGCCCGAATTGGCACCGCCACCGTTGGGAAGTCCGACTTCTCCTCCGGTATGAGTGTTTTGGGGAAGCAGGTAGGAGGTTTTTTCATTGTAGAAATTGTTACCTCCTCCCAGCAGGACAGATACTTGCCACTGGCCTTTCTTGGGAGCAAACAACACGCCATCACTACTGCTGCCCACAGTCTGCGCCAAAAGAGGCGCAGAAAGGGTAGCGAGTATGAGTAATGTGCATAGTTTCTTGATCATCGTATAATTACGTTTTTACTTAATTATTCTGCGGAAGCTTTGCTGTAAAGAGCTTTCATCATTTCTTCCAGTTTACCGTTCCAGTAATTGAATACTTCAACCTTGTTTTCGTATGCAGCTTTAGCACGCTCCAATTCAGCCTGTGCCCATTCGATTACATATTGTTCTTTCAAATTGCCGGCATTAAAGAGCTCAAGCATCTTTTCAGCTTTTAGAACAGCTTCTGAAGCATCTTCTACATCTTTATTCAATCCTGTAGACACTGTTGCACCATCAACACCCTTCTTATCACCGATTTCTTGTTTTAAGTTCTTGATGATAGTTTCATATTCTTTTAATTCATCACCATCAATAGCTTGGATAACCAGTTGAATATCATCTTTCATAGCTTCAGTTGCATCAATCTTCAATTCATTAATTGGATTAGCAACTTTTTCTGTTACGACATTTTGTGCTGTTGATACGGCGTCAATATCTTCTTGGTATTTAGCAACATAAGCATTCTTAGCTGCAGATAAAGAAGACTTCCATTTAGTTAACTGAGCAATTGCTTTGTCAAATTGTTCAGCCTTCTCTACATTTTCTGTTGCTGTATTATAATCATCAACATTTGTTAAGTATAAGCCTTGAGCGCCACATTCACTTCCAAAGTTGTCGATCTTTTTAATTTCATCGTCCTTCGGTTGTACAAGAACACCACGGTCTTCATTTCCGTCATTATATATACCTGCTTTACCAAATGCAGTTTTTGCAGCCTCTAATAAATTGGCTTTCAAGTCTACTTCTGTATACGCGTTCGGAAGAAGAGCAGTTACTTCATTAGACGCCAAATATTCCTTTAATGTCTTACCATCTTTAATTGCTTTTGGCATTTCAGGAAGTTCTTTCTGGCCATTAGCTGTCATTACGGCTCTGAAAGAAACATATTTGTTATACACATTTTGGATTTGTTCCTCTGATGTATATCCTGTAGTTCCATTCTTTACTGCCTCCAACAAAATTTGAATAGCTCCATAGGCTTCATCATATTCTTGTTGTGAATAAGATGTTCCTGAATTATAAGCAGTGACGGCATCATTCCAAACCTTAATAGCTGCATCAGCAACTTTCTTCTGATCATCCATGGCTTTCTTTGCAGCCGCCTGAACTTCTTTAGCATAAGCTACTTCATTTGCATTGATAGCAGCTTTTGCATCATTCACGGTTTTTATTGCCTTATTAATATCATCAACAGCAGCTTTGTATGCGCTTCCATTTCCATCAGCAAAACCATAGGTATTATCCATTAAAGTTGCATATGCTGTAGCATCACTAAGTTCATCCGATTTATCATTGCTGTTTGTTTTTATCAAAGCAAGAACACCCTGTGTTGATTTAAAGTTAGCAGTAAATACTCCGTCTGCGTATGTGATAAATCCTTGATTATCGGCATCTAAATTCCCATTAATAGCTTCTGATACAGTAAATGTAGAATCGGCTGTTCCTGCAGCACTTTTTTTCTTCTGAATAATATTATCCATTACAGTAACCGCATCCTGCAAATCCTTTATAGCACCATTTGTATTTTCAGCTATAATTTTAGCTTTTGCTGTTTCTTTATCGGCTAATACAGCATTTAATGAATCAATTTTTGCATTATATTTAGCTTTTAAAGCTAGCCATGCATTATATGCATCATCTGATTCTAAAGCAGCGAGAGCCTCTTTCTTGATAGCAAGTTTGTTTGTTGCTTTATCCAATTCGGTCTGAGCATTAAGAAGGTCTTCTTTCAGAGTTGCTTCATTGATATAGTTTTCAGGAGTAGTTACTTTATCTTTGTAAGTATCGTAAGCGCCTTCCAATTCAGTCTTAGCTGTTTCCATTGCACTCTTTGCTAAACCTAATTGCTTTTCAACAGCTTCCAATTGCTTCAATTCAGCTTCACTCAAATATGTTTTAGAAAGCTCTAATGCTTTCATCGCGTCTTCATAAGCTTTTTGAGCTACAGCCAATGTTTCTTTTTCCTTTAACAGCTCAGCTTCCCACTTTAACTTATTCTGTTCTAACTTAGCTTGAATTTCAGCGATAGCAGCTTCTGTTTTAGCTGTTTCTTCTTGAAGCTCCAGCTCTTTCAATTGGTTAGCCAATTTAATGCCTTCATTGGTTAATTTTTCTTTTTCAACTTCAGCCAACTTAAGCTGAGTTTCTGCATCTCTGTAGGCAGCATTCGCTGTTTCTACAGCAGCTTTGGCTTTCAACAGTTCAGCCTTGGCACCGCGGAGTGTTTCGATACCTGCGGGTTCATCGTTGTCGATACATCCCGTGAAAGTCACTGAAGAGCCGGCCATAAGAGCTCCGAACAGGACTACACTTAAAAATTTTTTGTTCATAATAGAAAAACTTTAAATTTATAAATTTAAAAACTTGATTTGTTTTTTGTTTATTATTTTATAAAGGACTTAATCGTATTTAG
>NZ_JADNRM010000041.1 GCF_021730445.1 Phocaeicola faecalis
AACTTTTTGAAAGGGACAAAACGGGGAGAATATGAAGACACATTACTATATTGCGGGCGCGCATGTACGCGCATGAAGAGGGAGGGGAAAAATCGAACCGGGTACAAAAGTCCGCGGCAGGTACAGGGTGCAATCCCGGTTCCCGGACTTTCCCATCAATGGCTTGTCATACGATGGCTGAACCCACTAAAGCCGGCTGTGTTTTTTCACCTTACAAACGGAAAGCCGGTCTCTTCCTTCCTCCTTTCATTAGTCGTTGAAACGCCCTGTAGATGGGGGTTCCGGTAGTGAAGGGACATCCCCTCACCGCCCCTTCAGCCTCCTTTCATTCGTCAAAAAAGGAGTACAATGCCTTTGAACTTTTTCGATAACGATTTCNTTTGTGTATCCGGGCAGACACACGGGTCTGCCCCTACGGAAAACGGTAGGCTAAAAAGATGTGTAACACTATGGAAATTACTGAAGGCAGATTGTGAAGGGACGTGAAAAGCACGGCTGAAAGGAGGATGAAGGGATGTGCTGTCATTCTTAACCGTCTGATAGACAGTGTGATTTGATTAAAATGTAAGGATGAAGGGAGAAGAAGGAAGACCGGCTTAATGAGGGGTATTTTCATCTGCCCTACATAAAAAAGATGCCGGGCTTTTAAAAAAAGATGGTGAAGTTTTGAAGAAACACACCGAACTCTTTCGAAAACACACCCAGCTTTAAAAAAAACGCACCGAGCTTTTTTGAAAACACATCGAGCTTTTTCGAAAACATCAAGGTCTTTTTGCAGCACTCTGTGTGGAATGCCTGTTCTTTTTTAATGTACATGTCGCATCGGTCTACACATACGGTGGCGTGAGCCTGCACGTACGTACGCATGAGCCTACACGTATATACGCATCGGCCTACACGGACGTACGCATAAGACCACACGTATATATGTCTGTGACAGGCTCCGTCATCCTCTGAACAATCCGGTATGGGTGAGCACCCGCCAGGGGAAATGTGTACCGGAGGGTGGAATGCCTGACTTCAGACAACCATTAATACCGGGGTACAGATAAATCTTGAATGGTTCGTATCATTTTGAATCTGGCATTGGACCTTTTGAAGAACTCCCTGATTTTTCCCGGGTATTCCATATTTCCCAAGGTGACATCCGAATATCCAAAATCTTTTTGTTCTGAGATAAACGGATAAATCACCATCTTGTTATAAATAATTTCGGATAGCACCCCGTCGGCAGTATCATCCTCTTGAAACTCGTAGGACAGGATTGTATCAAACGCAGATGAATAGATTACAATGAATTGGGTACTCCAAAACCAATCTACCCAATAACGGTGGTATCCTACAGGAATGGCCTGCCCGAATCCTCCGATACCTCCGGACAAAAGCTCGGCTCCCTGCATATACGCCTCCCGGATTTCTTTAAATAACAGTCCGGGGGAATAATTCCCGGTAAAGAAGTGGTCGTCTTCACAGATGACAATTACATCCTCTTCCTGCTCTTTAGCCATCCTTATCACCTTTACTATGCTGTTCCAAAGTCCAATCGTGCCTTTGGAGTGGGTGCACGCTTCAACAAGGTGGAATGCAAATTCCGGTTTTCCGTCAAATTCATGAACGATATGCCTCCTTCTGTCCTCCCTTTCTTTTATATTGATGACATATACGGGAATATAGGTACCTTCCTCATTCTCTTTTATGGAAACAAGCAGGTCGTTCATGCGCTTTTCCCAAACACTCCAGTTCAAACGTGTCTCAAAATGCTTCCTGCATTCTCTTCCAAGATTGGCATACCTGTCTTTATGCGTATATAATTCTATGATTGTATCCGCATAATCGGAGGCGGGAGCAGCGGCAGCAAACAGGAAGCCGTTCTGCCCATTACGGACAGCCTGGCTGACACCTCCCACATCGGTGGTCAGTACAGGTATGCCGTATGCAGAGGCTTCGCAATATACAATGCCGAAACAGTCAAACAGAGTAGGGGCAATCAGGAAATGGGATTGGCGGAGTATCTGCTCAAAAAGTTTTTGCCCTTCGAATGATGACTTGTCGATATAAGGATAGACAATGATATCCGTGTCCTCCGGCATTTGTGCAGGGGTGCTTCCGATAATGGTCAATGTGCATGGAATGCCTTTCTCTTTTACAGAATAGAAGACTTCAATAGCTTTATTCCCGCCTTTCATCTCCCAATTTTCACCTATAAAGAGCAGGTTACAGACAGATGTACAGTCATGCCCGGCATACTCGGGAATATTGTCTATGTTGGCTCCGAACTCTATAACGCTGATTTTTTCGGGGGCTGCATGGTAGTGGTTGACAGCACTGTTTTGGGCCCATTCGGAAGCATATACAATATGTGTTGCCTTTTGGATGGCTCTTTCTTCCAGCCCTTCGGCTAAATCGAGTTTTTGGGAGTCTGTGATTCCCAGGTATCGGTTGAAGAGCCTGCAAGTGGTGTCACCTATATATATAACAGGAATATCCGTTGTCAGATAGGCTAAAAAGAAATAGTCCCGGCAGATAATCAGGTCATAGCATTCATAATGGAAGAAATCAGTTAACATCTTTCCGAATAGCAGGGCATATTTCTCCGGTGAGAAAGGAGTGTCTTCCCCGAAATTTTCTTGGTGGAATTTAATGGCTTCTTCATATTGTTGCCCACCTATCCAGGTGAGCCGGTGACTTTGTTCCAGATGATGATACATATAATACAGTGTCCCCGACCAGTTGTGTATGTCTGTCGGATTCAGGGAGGAAAGGAATGCTATATTCATAATGGTTTCAGTTATGGTTGTCTAAATAAAAAAATATTCCGGTATGATTCTTCAGTGCCTTTACCAACTCTTCCTTGCTTTGCCGGCAAGTGGCTAGAAGGACTTTCTGGTTATGCTGTGCCTTTTTTCTATTATCCACTCCTATATCCGGCTTTCTTTCGTGATGGAGATGATAAAGCGGCCCTTCCGTTCTTGCTATCGGCAATTCCAGAATTTCCAGTCTTTTTACTCTCTCTGCATCTTCGGGGCCCCAGCCGTAGAAACCTTCGTTCTCGCCTCCCGCTTCCAGATATCCGGTCTTATTCACCAGAAAGGCTCCTCCCACCGACGGGCGCCCCAGCAGGCAACAGCCCTCTCCGGCCTGAAGTTCATCCACGTTTTTACGGATGGCATTGCTTCTTTCTTTCTCCAGGAAACGGAATGTCCCATTGTAGGGAAAGCATAAGACGCATCCCCCCAAAATATGCCATACGCCGGCAATCAGTTGGGCTTCAGGTATCAGTACGTCCGCATCCCATATACCCACGATGGAATGTAGTGCATCCCTAAGCAGCCCGTTCAGGTAGCGGGTGCGGTAGAAAACAGGCGCTTCGTCATGCACGAAACGGTAGCGTATCCGTTCATGATGACTGAAAAAGAAACGGCGTTCTTTATCAGCTTCCAGCAAGTCAATATATACAAACGGCGACCGGAGCAGATACTGCAATACGCAGTGCAGGTTTGCTTCACGTTCCGTTGATTCAATCCGCAACGGAATCACAATACTTACAGGAGGCATGGAAGGAGTGTCTTTCATAATGGTTATCATCGTTTGATTATCGGTTCTTTAAAGGGGCGGCTGCTATTTCCTTGTCGCACCATTCCAACAGATTTTCGATTTTGGCATTCATTATGTTCAGTGTGTGCAATAAGACCAGTATGAAATAGACTTCATAATAATCTTTGCCGGTAGAATTATCCTGAAGGGCTTCAGCTATCCAGTCAATGAGATAGACGGTATATTCTTTTAAGTTCAATACAGCCGGTTCTTCAGAATCCTTCCTGTAGCAAAGCCGATGGTATACATAACAGGCCAGTCCTGATATTCCCTGTCCAATACTTAAATCGAATGGCGGGCGGGCATTGACGGCGGCAAATACCCTGCTGTCTATTTCCGCCAGGATTTCATCCGCGTCTCCTTCCACAAAACCATTCTGTATCAGATATTCTATTCCTGCTCCTATTCCGCACAGGCCGTCTCCGTATGCCAATGACATATCTCCGGTGCATCCGTTCCATATATCATCCAGCAATTCCTCCGCCCGTATGTTCCATTCTTCCTCTCCGGTGTCGCGGTAGAGCCGGAACAGGGCAACCGTTTCTCCCATTTTGTCAAGCATAGGCTCTTTCTATTTTAAATTCAGCAACCTGCTGAGCAGGCTTTTTTCCTTCGTGACGACGGATGCCGTCCCCGTCATGGTCTTGATTAAAGGCAGTTCTTTGCCATAGCGGGTGGTCAGTCCCTGCGGCAGTGCTATTTCCAGTACAAACCTTCCCTGTTCGTCGGGCACGGGGGAGATGGACTCCACACTTCCCTCTACGG
>NZ_JADNRM010000042.1 GCF_021730445.1 Phocaeicola faecalis
CTTTATCTGTCAGCCAGAAAGGGAATCCTATTGTATGAAACACACTTCCATTATGATTAGAAGCCAAAGGTACATAAATGACATCAGGCTCTATATTGTTTATCATGGCTTTCCCATTTTGGTGTAACGCCATATCTATAGCCTTCCAGCCCGGAAAAGAAAAGACTCCCAAATAGGCATATTGTCCACATTCAGTCTCATCTACTTCTATTTCCACACTGTTTTCGCCGAAATATTCACCGGTGACATCCTTTATGTAGGGAAATTTTAAGATAGCGGGTATCTCCGACCTGTCCATTATTCCCGTTATATCCTTTTTCTGTTTGCCAAAACACTGTCTGTATATTTTGCCTTTTAAGCGTTTGTCATCATATCCTTGAGTAACCTTTCCCTCATCATATTCAAAAGGGATTATTCCGGTCTCATTCTTTATGACATTCCAGGAATGGCCACCTTGTGCTTCGGGAGCACTTATAATGAAATATATGCTGATGAATTTACATATTGAACTATTTTATATTCGGGCTGATGAATCAAATGCTTGGTATTTTGTTTTCCGAAAATGACAAAGTTAAGACTATCTGGAAAAATGATTTCTTTATTTTCCCATTGTATAATGATATTTTTCTCTTTGATATTATTTCCTCTATTACAGGAAAAACATATCCAAAGTAACAACACTATAAATATAATACGTGGTAACACTTCCTTGCTCTATTTAAAAGATAATTTTACTAGACATGGATTGTCGTCCGAGTTCCTTGATACTATTTTTTCGTACTCGTTCTGTGGTAACATTTTTTTGTATGAAAAAGAATCTTCGGGTAATAAAGTCGAAATAATATCTTCATTTGTGAACAATATTGGACGAATGCTAACCCCTTCTTCTATTTGTTCAAAAACAAAAGTACTATGATCTTTTTTTCTATAAAATACATTAATCCAGGGACGATCTATACCGACTCCTTTTCTTAAAGCTACATAATAATATTGCTCATTTTGATTATGCCTTTCCATTGAATATGGAAGTATTCCTTCTTCTAAATCTTTTAATATTTTGTTGTTTCTTTTACTTCCATTTTTTATTTTAGAATATGCTTCGAGCATACCACTTTTTATATTATCTTTGTTAAAATCCCATTTATATGCACTTATTAAACTATCCGTTTTAATTTGGTATACTGTATTTTGATATGCAGATGAAAAAAAAGATATTTTATTATACTGGTAGAAGGGCTTCATTAATCCCATATCTAACATTCTGTCATTGTGCCATGTTTCATAAATGGGAAGCATTGAATCTTTATTAACAACAGTTATGCCGCTTTCATCTGCATCTACACATGACCATAATACCCAATTATTATTTCCTGTCGTTGCAATTGAATAATAATTATTTTTAATGGGTAACATTTCTCGGCCAATATAATTGCCTTCTATATCATAAATTAGCACACTTCCAAAGTGACTTAAGAATAATATAACATTTCTTGTTTTGTCAATAAATACATCTGTTATTACCTGAAATTCATCAGGACCTTCTCCTTTTTTTCCAATCTGTTTTATGTATTTTCCTTTTTTGTCAAATACATATAAAGCAGGTCTCAAATTATCAAAAATAAACAATTGGTTATTGTGTAATTCAATTTTTTCAATATTCATTATTAAACAACTGTCCAATGTTTCTAAAGGTATAATTTCCATTTTAGAAAACAAATCACCAAACTTTACAGTATCTCCTTTTAAGTTGACCTTCAATGTAATGCCTTTAAAATTATCTATCGGTTTAATATTGCAGGAGGAAACACATGCTATTATTGTGAGTATTGAGAGAATGTATTTTTTCATCTTCTTTTTATTTAAATAAATAGACTAGCAACTACATGAATCGTCTTGGTAACCGGTAAATGCACAATGACCCGAATTACTTCTGATGTAACATCTGCCAATTCCATCTGAGCATGAACGTGAACAAGTGATTACTGCTTCACCATCGTCAGCTAATGCTTCCACATTAGCTAATGCCAAGTCCGACATGTCTTCAGTTTTAAAAAAATTATGTATATTATGCCCAGTCAGCAGAGCAAATGCAGCAACTAGTGTTGCTTTCAAAATATTTTTTTTCATCTCTTTTTGTTTTTTCGATGATTCATTAATCTTGTTTTCATCTTTTATCGGAAAGAACTCCACCGCAGAAAAAGCAACTCTTCTGTTTGCTTATTCTGATAATTTACGCTAAGTTTGCATTGGCATAACACTCCTTTCTTTTAGAAGAGAGTCGCAGGGTGGGAAGAACATCTTCCGGCAAAGAAAAATATGTTTATTTCCACCCTCTTTCTGCTCTCATGAGTTTTACTGTTTTTATAATCCTTTCTGTTATCTTTAAACAAAGCAGAGAATGCTTTTGATTATTGCTATTTTTTACGCTCTTCAAGGTGAATTTGCGTTTCTGCTTTTCTGTTTTGAAGGATGCAAGTCGGATGATACCATAATTATTAATCGGTAATTTTACAAATTCTTATAATTGGATTATCATCTATGCTAACTGCCGAGAGTTCATCCTGTATTTTTTTGTCTTTAATTTTACTATTCCCGTCTATGTAGAGTTCATTGTCGAAAATAGTAAATAAATAATTTTCGTAAGAATAAAAGTTCACTTTATATTTCTTGATATCAATGATGAAATCATTAAATAGATTTTGATCAGTTATTTGATGGAAAGATACATTACTATTATCGTTTTTATTATAATAGAGGAAGTGTTTTTTCTTATTATGGAAATAAGAGAGCAATATATTATTGTGAAAGTTGAGCAATGAACTTATACCATATGAAAAAACATTTTTGCTCATTTCATTTTGGAATTCCATGATGTTTTTATAATCTTTCTCGAAATATGAATTCGGAATTCTTGAAGTGCCAAAATTTAGATAGTAGCGAGGGATGCAATTTGTTGAAGTTAAAGTGTAAATCGTGTCATTATACAATTCGTAGAATAAGAATTCATTTCCATATTTACTAAAATTACTGTTATTATGAACATGTAGATAATTGGACTTTTTCTGAGAAATAGGGTAAAATCCACCCGATACGGTCTGCTTAATGTTATTATAGATTGTAAATTTATAACTTTGGTTTTGTGATATTTGATTCCCACTATATAAAATACTCGTGGAATCATTAAAAAGCTGCATCCCAATGGCCCAAAAATTAATATCTTTTTTATTCTGAAATTTCCCTTTCATATCGTATTGTAATATTTGTTTTTTTCTCGTATCCAATATGTGCATTGTCTCATTCTTAGAGCAAATATCAAAGTCAGATAATCGAAGATATTCTTCTGGTCCATCACCTTGGTGATTAACTTTATATTGGAATTTTCCGGTATTGTCAAAAAATAAAATAGAGTTATTGTCTCTAATTATAATCTGATTGTCAATATAGAATATTGCCTTTATACTGTTTATTAAACATGAATCATTTGTTTCAAGTTTTATGTAACTCACCTCTTTTGAAAGATTTGATAAATTGAATGGATTATTGGCTGAATTTTCTATGTCAATCCTTATAAACTTACCGTTCTCATTTTGAGGATTTGTGCTACAACCACATAGCAATAATATTAATAATAATGTAATTATAGATAATTTCATAATTGATAAATTTTAGTGGATAATAGAAAGATTAGTGAGAAAAGACATAAAATGTTTTCTATTATCCACTAGTAAATATTTAGCATCCGCTACAAGCTGCAGCTCCGCAATCGTTATCACCGGGGCAGCAGCAATAGTGACATTGGTTATTCTCATCAGGCTCTGTTCCATACAATAAGCCCTTTCCAATACCTTCTTCACCGCTAGCCAATGCTTCCACATTAGCCAAAGCTAACTCAGACATCACATCTGATTTCTGAGAGTTATACACATTAAATCCTGCTATCAGAGCAAACGCAGCAACAACTGTTGCTTTTAAAATATTCTTTTTCATCTCTTTTTGTTTTTTCGATGATTTATTAATCTT
>NZ_JADNRM010000043.1 GCF_021730445.1 Phocaeicola faecalis
ATAGTGGAGATGGCGACCGGCGCACGGGTGAGTAACGCGTATCCAACCTGCCTTATACTCTTGGATAGCCTTCTGAAAGGGAGATTAATACAAGATAGTATCATGAGTGAGCATTCTCGCATGATTAAAGGTTTACCGGTATAAGATGGGGATGCGTTCCATTAGATAGTAGGCGGGGTAACGGCCCACCTAGTCTTCGATGGATAGGGGTTCTGAGAGGAAGGTCCCCCACATTGGAACTGAGACACGGTCCAAACTCCTACGGGAGGCAGCAGTGAGGAATATTGGTCAATGGACGGGAGTCTGAACCAGCCAAGTAGCGTGAAGGATGAAGGTTCTATGGATTGTAAACTTCTTTTATAAAGGAATAAAGTGGGGCACGTGTGCCTTTTTGTATGTACTTTATGAATAAGGATCGGCTAACTCCGTGCCAGCAGCCGCGGTAATACGGAGGATCCGAGCGTTATCCGGATTTATTGGGTTTAAAGGGAGCGTAGATGGGTTGTTAAGTCAGTTGTGAAAGTTTGCGGCTCAACCGTAAAATTGCAATTGATACTGGCGTCCTTGAGTACAGTTGAGGTGGGCGGAATTCGTGGTGTAGCGGTGAAATGCTTAGATATCACGAAGAACTCCTATTGCGAAGGCAGCCCACTAAACTGCAACTGACATTGAGGCTCGAAAGTGTGGGTATCAAACAGGATTAGATACCCTGGTAGTCCACACGGTAAACGATGAATACTCGCTGTTTGCGATATACGGCAAGCGGCCAAGCGAAAGCATTAAGTATTCCACCTGGGGAGTACGCCGGCAACGGTGAAACTCAAAGGAATTGACGGGGGCCCGCACAAGCGGAGGAACATGTGGTTTAATTCGATGATACGCGAGGAACCTTACCCGGGCTTAAATTGCAGCGGAATGACGTGGAAACATGTCAGTGAGCAATCACCGCTGTGAAGGTGCTGCATGGTTGTCGTCAGCTCGTGCCGTGAGGTGTCGGCTTAAGTGCCATAACGAGCGCAACCCTTGTTGCCAGTTACTAACAGGTGATGCTGAGGACTCTGGCAAGACTGCCATCGTAAGATGTGAGGAAGGTGGGGATGACGTCAAATCAGCACGGCCCTTACGTCCGGGGCTACACACGTGTTACAATGGGGGGTACAGAGGGCCGCTACCACGCAAGTGGATGCCAATCCCAAAAACCCCTCTCAGTTCGGATTGAAGTCTGCAACCCGACTTCATGAAGCTGGATTCGCTAGTAATCGCGCATCAGCCACGGCGCGGTGAATACGTTCCCGGGCCTTGTACACACCGCCCGTCAAGCCATGGGAGCCGGGGGTACCTGAAGTGCGTAACCGCAAGGAGCGCCCTAGGGTAAAACTGGTGACTGGGGCTAAGTCGTAACAAGGTAGCCGTACCGGAAGGTGCGGCTGGAACACCTCCTTTCTGGAGAGGACTCAAATCTTGAGGTTTTTGTTCTTGTACTACTGCATTTGTTTATCTATATATAAAAGAGAAAGAAGAAGCCGAGTCTAATTAAAGGTAGACAAGGTTGAACCTGACAGTCCTATAGCTCAGTTGGTTAGAGCGCTACACTGATAATGTAGAGGTCGGCAGTTCAACTCTGCCTGGGACTACGAATCTCGAAAAGAAAACGATTCGGGGGATTAGCTCAGCTGGCTAGAGCATCTGCCTTGCACGCAGAGGGTCAACGGTTCGAATCCGTTATTCTCCACTCTCCCTTTTAAAAGGGAAACGGTCTATGACATATTGTACAAGCAAAAAAGTAATTTTAGTAGTAAAGAGCTAAAAGTATATATCATCCCGCTCTCACGCAAGTGTCAGCGGATGTATGAAGAAAGTAATTAAGGGCGCATGGCGGATGCCTTGGCTCTCGGAGGCGATGAAGGACGTGATAAGCTGCGATAAGCTTTGGGGAGGTGCAAATAACCTTTGATCCGAAGATTTCCGAATGGGACAACCCAATACCTTGAAGAGGTATTATCCTACGACGTAGGATGCTAACGCAGGGAACTGAAACATCTTAGTACCTGCAGGAAAAGAAAATAAACAATGATTCCCCCAGTAGTGGCGAGCGAACGGGGAATAGCCCAAACCATTCATGTTACGGCATGGATGGGGTTGTAGGACCACGATATTGCATGAAAGCAACAGAGAGGAATGTTCTGGAAAGTCCAACCATAGAGCATGAAAGTTGCGTACTCGAATGTTGCCGAAGCATAGTGGTATCCTGAGTAGCGCGGAGCACGAGGAATTCTGCGTGAATCAGCCGGGACCATCCGGTAAGGCTAAATACTCCCGAGAGACCGATAGTGAACCAGTACTGTGAAGGAAAGGTGAAAAGCACTTCGAACAGAAGAGTGAAATAGTTCCTGAAACCGTGCGCCTACAAGCGGTCGGAGCAGCGTCAGCTGTGACGGCGTGCCTTTTGCATAATGAACCTACGAGTTACCGTTGCCGGCAAGGTTAAGGGAAATGATTCCTGTAGCCGAAGCGAAAGCGAGTCTGAAGAGGGCGTACAGTCGGTAGTGGTAGACGCGAAACCAAGTGATCTACCCTTGAGCAGGTTGAAGTCTGGGTAACACCAGATGGAGGACCGAACCAATAAGCGTTGAAAAGCTTCTGGATGACTTGAGGGTAGGGGTGAAAGGCTAATCAAACTTGGAGATAGCTCGTACTCCCCGAAATGCATTTAGGTGCAGCCTTGGAACTTACTAATGTGAGGTAGAGCGACTGATAAGATGCGAGGGCTTCACCGCCTATCAAGTCTTGACAAACTCCGAATGCGCATTAGTTCCATTCCAGGAGTGAGGGCATGGGTGCTAAGGTCCGTGCCCGAGAGGAGAAGAATCCGGACCACCTGCTAAGGTCCCGAAATGACAGCTAAGTTAAACTAACGAAGTCAGATTGCTAAGACAGCTAGGATGTTGGCTTGGAAGCAGCCATTCATTTAAAGAGTGCGTAACAGCTCACTAGTCGAGGAGTTTGGCGTGGATAATAATCGGGTAT
>NZ_JADNRM010000044.1 GCF_021730445.1 Phocaeicola faecalis
ATCGTCGCCAGATTATCCCTGTATACTTTGATGCTCTCATCATACTTTATCCGCTCCTCTTTACTCAGGGAAGCGATATCCACAATCTTCTCCAGTTTCTCAAAGACGGCTTTGCGCGCTTTGAAAGGCAGTCTGTTCAGCGTTTCCATATTCTTGAGTATATATATCCAACGTTCGTAAACGGATTGATAATTCTTCCCATATCATTTTATTTTTACCAAAGATAACCTTTTAAGGGGAATCGAACAAGAAAGAAGAAGACTTTATTATAGGATTGCGAACCGACAAACGA
Source organism: Phocaeicola faecalis (assembly GCF_021730445.1). Lineage (GTDB taxonomy): Bacteria > Bacteroidota > Bacteroidia > Bacteroidales > Bacteroidaceae > Phocaeicola > Phocaeicola faecalis. Next base: position 293 of record NZ_JADNRM010000044.1, read on the forward strand.
ATGAAAGAGCAGCCTCCCAGAAGACCACTCTTTCTTTCACCAGAATATTATAAAGACGGCTCTTTTAGTCTACAACCATGAGCAGAGATAAACAAACACATGGGAAAAGTCGTTTATCAATAACATATCTGCAAATTATTGCAAATAATCTTTCTGTATATTGAATGATTATTGCTATATTTGTTGTACTAAATAGAAGGGTCATGGAAAAACGAGTGATTAAAAGCCTGATTATAGAGAAGCAAAATGAGATTCCCACTATGGAAATCATGCCTCGGGAACTTGAACTGGAAGAAACATGTAACTATGTCTTCGTCGGACTTCGTCGGGCCGGCAAGTCATATTTAATGTTTCAACACATACAGGAGCTGTTGCTAAAAAAGGAAGTCCGGATAGAAGAAATTCTTTATATCAATTTCGAGGATGAGCGCATTGCAGACATCAAAGTTGAGGAATTGGGACTTATTGTTGAAGCCTATCATGAATTATATTCTTATAAACCACGGATTTATTTGGATGAAATACAGAATGTACAAGGATGGGAAAAGTTTGTACGTCGTCTGGCTGATTCCAAATATCGAATTTTTATTACGGGAAGTAATGCACAAATGCTGAGTAAGGAGATATATACCACTTTGGGAGGCAGATTTATCGCTAAAGAAATATATCCATTCTCTTTTCCTGAATATCTGAAATACCAACACTTTGACCTTGTGCCCAACTGGGAATATAATCTGAAGGTTAAAGCCGAACTGGTAAAGAAATTCGAGACCTATTTTTACTTTGGTGGATTTGCCGAGACATTTCCGCTAAAAGACAAACGCTCATGGCTCAACTCCTTATTTCAGAAAATACTGTTGGGAGATGTCATTTCGCGTAATGATATCAGAAATGAAAGTTCTATCAGGCTGATTGTCAAAAAGCTGGCAGAAAGTATCATGCAGCCATTAGCTTTGGCACGTATATTGGGAGTCATAAAATCCGCCGGCTGCTCCCTGTCATACAATACGCTTGTTGACTATTTGCAATATCTCAATGATGCCTATCTCCTTTTTGGCATTTCGAATTTCTCAGATAAGTTAAGTGAAAAAGAGAGTATCAAAAAAAGATATTTCTTTGACAACGGATTATTGAATACATTTATCATTGAACCGGAAAGTAAACTTTTGGAGAACCTGGTTGCCATTGAGCTGAAAAAGAGATATCAAGAAGGTGTATTTTACTATAAAAAGAATGTGGAGATTGATTTTTATATTCCGTCTGTACACTCAGCCATTCAGGTATCCCTGTCATTATCGCAGAGTGACACGCGTGAACGGGAAGTCCGTGCTTTAATAAAAATATCACAGACATATCCGTTAAAAAAACTGCAGATTATAACGTGGGAAGAAGAAGATGTCATTGAGGAGGCCGACCTGCGCATCGAAGTCCTGCCATTATGGAAATGGTTGCTTATATAAGAACTGCTGTAATCAATTCTGATGATAAAAAATCAAATAATCAGGTTTGCTTTTTCTTGTCCTTTTATTTAACATTATAAAGTAGAAAAGAGAGTTATATCTTTTTTCTACTTTGTCTTATACACCTCTCCAAATTCTATTTTACGTCAATATTATTTCTTTGTTTGCCTTCTTTGTATACTATCTTAATTTATTTGGAATCTATATAAATGTTGATAGTTTTGACTATAAGTTATGGCAGAAACGATTTTGACAAAGACTTGATTTTATGGCGGGAAATAAAACAAGGCGGAAGAAAGCTTCATGCTTCTCTTCCGCCTTGTTATGTTAAATAAAAGGATATATTCGGTTAGTCCA
>NZ_JADNRM010000045.1 GCF_021730445.1 Phocaeicola faecalis
AGAGCGAACTGCATCGGTTGGCACGGATGTAGAAATGTTTGCAATGCTTCTCTATCTCACTGACGATTTCCTTCGAGCAGGAACCGCAGTCTGCCCTGAAGCGATTTACACGGATGTTCTGGGATTCCAGAAGAGCGAAGAATCTCTTATGGGTGTCAGCCTGATAAAAGCGCACATTTGTGTTGCCATCGCTGTTCTCGACATAGACAATCATGTCACCGATGACATATACGCCAGGTCTGTAGCCGAGGAACTTCTTGTATGTCGGTTTTGCATCATACTTCTCTGTTTCAAGGAACTGATGGTCGAAATCAACATCGTAGGTTTCCACCTCATTCAGTTCACCAGTGGAAACCAAGGCTTTTATAAGCAAGGCGTTGAGCTTGTCTGCCGTATTGAAATCATAGGTCTTGCCCTTATCGGAAGTATATGAGATGTTTTCCTGTGTCAGTTCCTTGATGGCTCTGAGGATGGTATCAGAGCTGCATGTACGAAGGGTAGGATGATACGAGAGATGGCGCATCAGTTGTGACGTTACATCTTCCACGCATGAGCCGCCACAGAAATAAACGCTCATCAGCGAACGGACTATCTCGCTGAACTGATATCCGAAGATACTGCTGCATCTCTGACCCAGTGTTGAGTCGATAACGGGTGAAAGCATGGAGTCAAATTTCTCCAAAAGGNATAAATGAAAAAAAAACTACTTTGGATATTAATTTTAGGACTGATAATAATCAGTTGCAAACAAAGGAAAACAGAAATGAAAGAGAAAATAATTAAAACAAACGGCATTGAACTCTGTACGGAAAGTTTTGGAAATAAGAAAAATCCAGCAATCCTTTTGGTAGCAGGTGCAACCGTATCAATGCTGTATTGGGACACTGAATTTTGCCAACAATTATCTGAAAAAGGATTTTTTGTTATTCGTTACGACAACAGAGATGTAGGAAAATCCACTAATTATGAACCAGGTTCTACTCCATACGATATTGTTGACTTAACTAATGACGCTATTTCAATATTGGATGGCTACAAGATTGACAAAGCACATTTTGTGGGGATTTCTTTGGGCGGACTAATTTCTCAAATAGCATCAATAAAGTTTGCCGACAGAGTTAACTCCTTAACTCTTATGTCATCAGGCCCTTGGGGAGACTCAGACCCAACTATACCTGAAATGGACACGAGTATTTTAGATTTCCATAGTAAAGCAGGTACAGTCAATTGGACAAATGAAGACAGTGTGGTAAACTATTTAATTCAGGGTGCAGAATTAATGAGTGGCAAGAAACAATTTGACAAACAAAGAAGTGAAAAACTGATAAGAGCTGAGTTCAATAGAGCCAACAATTATATAAGTATGTTCAATCACGCTGCATTGCAAGGTGGTGAAGAATATTGGAACAGATTAAACGAAATCAAACAACCCACCTTAATTATCCACGGAACAGACGACAAAATTTGGCATTATAAGAATGCAGGTTTTTTACTAGAAAAAATAAAAGGTTCAAATCTAATCACCCTTGAAGGTACAGGACACGAATTACACGTTGATGATTGGAAATCAATAATTGATGGAATAGAAAAACACATAAATGACTGATAAACAAAAACAACGACCCGCTAACAATGTATATAAAAAATAGGCGAAACAGTAGTAAATTCAAGGCTTTTGGCTCGTATTATACTTTGTGCTTAACCGAAAATTTGGCACTTCGAAATCGCCTACTTTTCATATACTAACCGTTATGTGCCATTTTTGAATGACAATGCGAATAGATACAGACAAACAAATGAATTTACTTAGTGATCCTAAAATCCGCAACTATCATCCAATACACGATTAAGGGTAGATTTATGAGTCGTTAGTAGCAGCTTTCAGTAAAAAGCAACAGCACAACATCAATATGTAGCCACCATCCCCTTACCCCACGATGCGACTTGAGGTAATACGCAGATTCAAACCGGAAAGAAAGGATTCTTATCCGAATTCTG
>NZ_JADNRM010000046.1 GCF_021730445.1 Phocaeicola faecalis
AGTGACGTATGAGGCAGAAGAAAAAGGTCATTTTAACAAGATGATAACCGTGTATTGCAATACAAAGGCATCTCCGCTTCGGTTAATGATAGCAGGGAATGCCAAATAAATGGAGTTTTGATTTAGAGAAACTCTTCTTCCCCTTGGGTTTCTCCTTAAAGAAAGGAGGATTAGTCCGATGCAAACTTAATGGAAATAATCAGAATCTGCAAGTCATGTATTTGCTTTTTCTGCGGTGGAGTTCTTTCCGATAAAAGATGAAAACAACTTTTATTAATCATCGAAACATAGAAAAGAGATGAAAAAGAATATTTTGAAAGCAACAGTTGTTGCTGCGTTTGCTCTGGTAGCAGGATTTAATGTGTATAACTCTCAGAAATCGGATGTGATGTCTGAGTTGGCTTTGGCTAATGTGGAAGCATTGGCTGAATCAGAATTAAGCCAAAAGTGTGGTGACTGCAGTACTGATAAACAAGTATATTGTTGTACTCTAGTTATAGAAGGATTAGGTACATTTACACTTAATAAAGATTAATCCCATTAAATAAAAGGAGAGATTTAAAAAAGTTAGGTCTCTCCTATAATAAAAGTACCATGAAACTCATATATAAACACATATTATTTTTGCTTTTATTGCTGTGTATTTCTTGTACAAGTGTATCAAACAATAAAATAATGTTTCCAACAAAAAACTTTAAGACAATAAAGGGAAAACAAATTTTATCAGATTTGTTTATTGGACGGCCTTTAAAAATGAATATTGTGGATAATAAGCTCTTAATGATAGATAAATATGAAGGTAAACAAATAACGATGATTGATTTGATAAATACCAATAAAATCGAACGTATTGCTAATATTGGAGAAGGGCCAAATGAATTTCTTAATTTAAGAGATATAACTTATAATTCAAAAAATAACTCATTGGCTTTTTTTGATGGAATGCTAAGACAAGTTTCTTTCTATAAAATTAATGAGCATAAGATTCAAATAAATAATAATACTTTTCATCGTAAAGTGCGATTTAATGCAGATTGTCCCTATGATATTGTTGCGTTTGGGGATTATTTTTTAGCAAATGGATGTTTTAATGCAAAACAATTTGCTTTATTGAATTCTAAAGCGGATATTATTGCGGAATTTGGTGTTTTTCCCGGAGATAATACCGGTGTGGAAGTTGAAAATAGTTTTTTTCTAAAAAACCAAACGACTCTCTGTACTAATTTAGATCAATCTCGATTTGTTGCTGCGGGATATTTCCATGACCAACTCGTCTTTTATCGATTTGAAAATAATAAAATTATAAAGGTGAGAGAGTATTTTAGCATGAATGCTAAAATGGTTTCAAGGCATACTAAAGATGGGAATCAAGATATCTATAGCTCATCAGAAAATGACGAAACAACACGAACTTACAGAATGCTATATTCAACAAAAGAGCATATTTATGCTTTATATTGGGGTATTGCCAATAAAGATTTTGGGAAAACAGGAAAGGTTTGTTACATCTTAAAGTTTGATTGGAATGGGAACTTAAAAGAAGGTTTCAAAGTTAATAATTTATTAAAAAATATTGCAATAGATGAAATCTCAAATTGCATATACGCTGTAACGTATCCAGAAGATGAGAGGGAATCCATTTTAATGAAGTATGAGATGTGATTGATAATATAAATTTAAGAATAAAATATTAGCTAAAATAGGTAATCGGGCCTTTTCTTTTATCTTTGTGTCTTGGTAATTTTATGGTTCTTCTTTCAGGTCAACACTTTCACCACCTTCCATATTCCTTCCGACTCCATGTATCCCGCTTTACAGGCAGGCGATAATGTGTTGGTGAACAAATGGATAATGGGAACCCGCATCTTCAATATCTGGGATGCATTGGAAGGCAAGGAGGTGAAGATTCACCGGTTGCCGGGAGATACGCTGGAAATAAGGAACGGATTCTATAGGATACGCGGGATAGAGG
>NZ_JADNRM010000047.1 GCF_021730445.1 Phocaeicola faecalis
ACACACTATACATTATATATAATGCGTAGACTTGTACTACTTGTTTGTTTATGTATAATCGTTTCAAAGAACTCTTCTTCCGTGCTTTCCTTATTTTTATTCGGAAAGGTTTTGCAAAGATAGAGCGTTTATTTTAATCTACCAAATTTCTATCGAACTTTTTTGAAACTTTTTTGTTTCTTCATCAGTAAGCGATAAATTCAATCTGTCAATTACAAACCAGCTCTCTTGCTTAGCGGGTGCAAAAATAGGACATTTTAGTATTACATCCAAATATATCAAACACTTTTTTATTAATTTTTGAAGCACTTTTAGCTAACTGCCTGATTTATAAACCTGTTGTAGAACATAAAAACAAGAACATAAACTATAGGAAAACAAAGTATATACATTATTATATANTTTAGTATTACATCCAAATATATCAAACACTTTTTTATTAATTTTTGAAGCACTTTTAGCTAACTGCCTGATTTATAAACCTGTTGTAGAACATAAAAACAAGAACATAAACTATAGGAAAACAAAGTATATACATTATTATATATGCCAATGCAAATTGTAGCCAAAAGATTACTACTTGAATAATCTATCCGGACTTACATTTGTACGTTATCAATCAGTTCCCCTCTATATTCTCCATCAGCAAGGATAACTTTTACTTCGGAACACATTTCCTGCAGATGCCTAGCATTCCACCACCCGATATACATTCCCCTTGGCAGTATGTACCCGCTCGCCCAACTGGGGCAGGATGCGGCTCAGGCTGTAGGCCGTCATGCCCCTCATGGCTGAGGGATGGGCGGACTTCATCCGCTCGAACAACTGGGTGGCGGAAAGAGTCAGCACCTCCTGCGGATTATCCTCTTCCGTGGCAAAGCGGAAGCAGAGGCGGAACACCTCCTCTTCGGGTACATGCTTGTAGAACAGGGCGTTGTGTTGNTTCCGCCTTGAGTTGGGCGTACAGTTGCTCATGCTCTATGGGGGTGGTACAGTCAATGGCATGCTCCAGACTGACACAGAGGAAGCGGCGTGAGCCGGTGCAGTCCACCAGCAGGTCTTCCCGGTTACTGGTGCCGATGAACGAGGCGATGCGGGGAAGTGCCGAGGCACTGCGTTTGTAGGCTTTGCGGATATTCAGCGCGGAAGCCTGCATCAGATTCTTCAGCAGGGGCATTTTGGACGCCCCCAGCTTGTCGAATTCATCCAGATTAATCAGGCCGTAGGCAGCTAACCTGGCTTCGGCGGATGCCGGGGAGCTGAGGTCGTAACTCTCTGTATAGTAGGCTTTCAGCGCATCGGGCATCAACAGGCGGCAGAACGT
>NZ_JADNRM010000048.1 GCF_021730445.1 Phocaeicola faecalis
TGTCACATACAGATAGCTGTCATCGGCATCCACGACACACGTCGCATTCAGCTTGCTCAACTCCTCCTTCAGCTCTTGGGGCTCGAAACTTCCCATGATACCGGCATTGTTCATCAGCGAGGCGGCATATTCAAGGCGGGGAAAGACTTCCGAGCCGACACCGTATTTCAATAATAAGGTGAACACTTCGTTATCCTCATTCCGGGTATAGTACACATGGGAGTAGTCATTGAGTTTGCGTTCCTGCACCTTGCTCCAGTCAACAAACTTTTCCTCCACCTTATTGATGGCCATGTTCTTGAACTGCCGGGCATATAGGGAGGACTGTCCTACGGGAGGCTCGATGGGCTTATAGTCAGGCTTCTTAATCTTCTGACCCTTATCCGGCTTGCCCTTTTCATTGTAAATGGCAAGGTAATTGTCCGTCAGATACTCTCTCGCAACCCGTTTGATATCATCAACGGATATTCCCATGACAACATCCTTATAATTCAACACCTGGTTGATGTCCCGCTCATTGATAAAGGCATCCTCCAGAAGGCTGGCCTTGAAGTTGTTGGACTCCATACGCAAGTCGAAATCCCGGCACATGCCGGCTTTGACGGCTTCTACAACCCACGGCTCGAAATCACCTCTGGCTATCTGTTGGACAGCCTTCAACAACTTCTTCTCGACACTTTTATTGGATTCAAAACGCCTTTGGTTATTATCATAGGAAGGGACACCGGTAATGATATTCCTTCCCTGCTCACGGAAGGTCACGGGGGAGGCATCCCCTCCCAAAAGCTCACCGTCAATCGTCAGTTTGTTCAGCAGGCCGGTCTGGTTGGTATTGCTGAGCAACTGCATACAAATCTCCAGCGCGGTCTCATCCCGATGGCCGTTCTTCACCCCCTTATAGACCAGCATGACAGAGGGATACTGGGAAAACTTGGTGTTGTATTGCACACGCCCTTTGATGTCCAAGTCAGGATACACCTTACGCTCGGGAGTGGCCTTGGGCTGCAGCTTGCCGAAAGCTGCGGCAATGCGTCCCATTATTTTCTTGGTATCGACATTCCCCACCAGAATAAGGGCCATATTCTCCGGGGTGTACCAGTCGTCG
>NZ_JADNRM010000049.1 GCF_021730445.1 Phocaeicola faecalis
ACGGATGCCGTCCCCGTCATGGTCTTGATTAAAGGCAGTTCTTTGCCATAGCGGGTGGTCAGTCCCTGCGGCAGTGCTATTTCCAGTACAAACCTTCCCTGTTCGTCGGGCACGGGGGAGATGGACTCCACACTTCCCTCTACGGTTCCGAACTCCTGTTCCGGAAACGCCGGCAACCGGATGATAACTCTTTGCCCTATCTGCACTTTCCCTATTCCCTCCATGGGAAGCAGGGCTTTTCCCACGGGCAAAGCGGCAGCGTGCGGGACTATGACAAACATGGTCTCTCCCGCCTCCACATTCTGGTTTCTTTTCCACAGTTGCATGAACGCCACCGTCCCCTCCACGGGGGCTGTCAGCAGATAGCTTTTCTCCCATTCCCCCAAGGCGTTGAAAAGCCCGGCCACGGTGTTGGCCACCTCCGTCTCATACGTCCTGCTTTCCTGCATGTGCTGAAGGTAGTTGTTCCAGGCCAGCAGACAGGAGGAATACGCTGCCTGCACGCTTCCCAGCTCCGGGATACGGTGGAAAAAGAGTGTTCCCACCTGTTCGGTGCGGCTTCCGCCCTGTTTCCACTCCTTCATCCGTTCCCTCAATTCGAACAGGTCTTCGGTTTGCGCCACATTCTCTATCACCCCCAGTATGTCGCCCTTGCCGGCAGCCTGTCCGTTGGCGGTATACAGCTGTTCTATCCTGCCCGCGCTATGCGCCATGATGTAGGCGGGCGGGGGCTGCGTGGTGAGTGCGAACTCCGTCTCCACCGTGTCGGGATAGCTGAAACAGGCGCTGCCGGCAAGGACGACGACCATTATGCCCAGCAGCACGACAATCCCATAGCGGAGGATGGCGGGCGGAATCCTGCCCATCACCTCCTGCACCTCCTCACTGCGGAGTTCAATCTC
>NZ_JADNRM010000005.1 GCF_021730445.1 Phocaeicola faecalis
GTCAAAACGTGGATAATGCTGTCGTTTCGTTCGTAGGGGCGAGGTTCGCTCGCCCGAAAACAGTTTGCTTTGTGTCTTCGGGCAGGCAAACCCTGCCCCTACGGAAAACGGTAGGCTAAAAAGATGTGTAACACTATGGGAATTACTGAAGGCAGATTGTGAAGGGACGTGAAAAGCACGGCTGAAAGGAGGATGAGGGGATGTGTTGTCATTATTAACCATCTGATTGACAGTGCAATTTGATTAAAATGTAAGGATGAAGGGAGAAGAAGGAAGACCGGCTTAATGAGGGGATAATCCCACCCGCCACTGCATAAAAAACATACCCAGCTTTCTTAAAAGGTGCTGAGGTTTTTTGAAAACATAAAGAGCTCTTTAAAAAACACACCGAACTCTTTAAAAAACACACCGAGTTCTTTCGAAAACACACCGAGCTTTTTAAAAAACATACTGGCCGCTTTAAAAAACACACCGAGCTTTTTTGAAAACACACCGAGCTTTTTCGAAAACATCAAGGTCTTTTTTCAGCACTCTGTGTGGAATGCCTGTTCTTTTTTAATGTACATGTCGCATCGGTCTACACATACGGTGGCGTGAGCCTGCACGTACGTACGCATGAGCCTACACGTATATACGCATCGGCCTACACGGACGTACGCATAAGACTACACATATATATGTCATTATGACAGGCTCCGTCATATCCCGTATCCAGATTGGATTCATTTGTCCCCCCTCAGGTTCCGCAATATCTCATTCCAAAATTCGCCCCATTTGTCTCCCCTTTACAACTGAGGCCTTCTATCAATAAAAATTTTGCAAACAGCCAAATAAACTAAAGACCATTTACAAACAAGCACTTATATAAAATGTGAGAAACAACAAAAAAAGTTCTCTTAGAATTTGGTTTATATTATAAACTAGATTATATTTGCAAAGTAGTCATTAAAGATAAACTTTTATCACTCAGCATATAAATCATAAAAAAAAATGAAAACAAACCAGAGCAATGAGAAATCCGTTCCAACCGAAGAACAAATTGAAGCGGTATGCCAACAAAGAGCCCGTTATTTTTGGAATTGGCTCACTTGGTCATTAGTCTATTATGTCGTGATAAACCTGTTTTTGGTAGCCGTAAACTGGTTTACAAGTCCACATTACTGGTGGGTATTATGGGTTATAGCAGGTTGGGGAATCAGCCTGCTGATAACAGCCATAGAGAAAAGCATCAAATATTAATCAATCACAAACTAAAAAGAAAAACATTATGGAAGAAAGAAAATTAAATGAGAAAGAGAGTTTGGAACTCATCGCTCAAATGATTCAGAATAGCAAGAAAAACCTCCAAACAGGCAACGGAAACATACTTTTACTATGGGGGTATCTATGCACTGTTACTGCCCTTGTCGTATACATTTTAACCCTCTCTACCGACAATCCTACATGGAATTGGCTGTGGTTTGCCATTCCGGTCATCGGATATCCCATCACGTATTGGCAATTAAAAAAAGAAGTGAAACCTGTATTAACCTATACTGACAAAGTATTAAAAAATATCTGGAAAATTATTGGTGAATACGGTATCTGTGTCAGCATCATCTGTGCTCTTTACTTCAATACGATGGTTTTCATTTTACCGATGATTTTAATACTGGTCTCATTGGGAATGTGCATCACCGGAAGTATTATCAATGACAAGTTCACATATAACTGTTCAGGATGCGGCCTGGCAATAGGGGTAATGACATTGGCCCAGATTCTGAACCCAAGCCTACTTGACCTGAAATACCCTGCATTTGCCTTCGCATTTATCATCATGATGATTATCCCGGGGCATCGTCTCAACAAAGAAGCATCAAAAACTTCTTCCGAAAACACGTCTGCACCATCCAAATAAAAACAGACCGCGCGCCCTGTAAAAACAGAAAATGATAAGAAACAAACAAATGGTTTTATTAAAAACAAATAAATTATGGAAGAAAGAAAATTAAATGAGAAAGAGAGTTTGGAACTCATCGCTCAAATGATTCAGAATACGAAAAGCAGAATGGAGACAAATTGTGGAATGCCTTTCCTGCTATGGGGATATACCACCGTGTTTGTCAGCCTGTTAGTCTGGCTTCTGGTAACCAACACACAGAATAATTACTGGCAGTATCTATGGTTTATACTCCCTATTATAGGAGGAACAGGAACCTACCTCTCCGCACGCAATCAGCAGCCGACTGTCAAAAGTCATTTAGACAAAGTCATCAGTTACATTTGGCTAGTATTCGGCACGGCAGGCTTCTTGGTATCCCTACTCGCCATGTTCTTCTGGAAACTTCCCATCCTGTTCCTTGTTCTTCTGTTGATGGGCATGGGCACTACATTGACAGGACTGGTGATAAATTATAAAACTGTGACAATTTGTGGCACACTGGGAGCATTAAGTTCCATCGGATGCCTTTTCTATCAGGGTTTTAACCAAATATTGATATTCGCACCCGTGTTTATTTTCATGATGATTATCCCGGGACATGTACTGAACCATGCCGCCCGTAAACAAAAAAAATTATAACCTGCACCTATGTTCAAAGAATTAAATCCATTGCTACACTCCGAGCTTCGACTCGCCATTATGTCAATACTGGTTTCGGTGGAAGAAGCCGAATTCAGCTATCTGAAACAACAGACAGGAGCAACGGCAGGCAATCTGAGTGTACAGATAGACAAACTGAACAAGGCAGAATATGTGGAAGTCATTAAGACCTTCAAAGGCAAAATGCCTTGTACGATTTGTAAGATTACTCCGAAAGGCGTTGAAGCCTTTGAAGAATATGTAGACGCACTTAAAAGCTATATCACCCTTCCCGGAGGCTAACAAATGTGCTGCCACTGCTACATTCCCATCAATAGGGAGATACAGAAGCGATGGCAGCACAATATTATAAAATATATAGAATTTAAAAGATACAGATAACGATTTGGTAACAATTCTATGTTTCAGATTTATCTACCTGTTTATAAGCAACTTCCGCATAGAGTAAAACGGAATAGGTAACGGATTTGCAACGAGCGAAGTTCAGTAATACTCTCCATGTTTCAGGCGTTTATGCCCGAAAATCCAATCGAGACGTGTGTCAGTATAGCTGCCGGTGCAGGTCTTCACATGTGACCAACCTTGTTCAATATCAAACAATACCTCTCCACCCCGTTCTTGCAATTGTTTCACGAATGTACTGACACGCGGAATGGTCATCAGATTATCATCGCTTCCCATTACCGTACAAACAGGAGTATATGCCACAAGCCCGGCATCAGCGGTTTCAGGATTGCCCGCCACAGGCATCACAGCTGCAAATAAATGAGGATAGGCTGCTGCCATCAACCATGTTCCCGTTCCTCCCATTGAACCTCCAAGCAGATAGATACGGTTCACATCAACCTTATCCTCTTCCACATATTTATCTATAAGGGCTTTGATAGCCTCGTTTGTCCTGGCTCCCCATGTAAGGGAGTCAGGACATTGAGGAACAATCATTACGGAATGAATACGGTTTCTACGAAGATAGTCGGCAATTATATAAATCGCTTCTTCTGTCATTTGACTGACATTGTCGCTGCCCCGCTTGGGACTACCATGCAAGTAAACCACCAATGCCGGCTTTTGCTGCGTATCAACAACTGTTATTATAGTTTTCCTATAAGGAAAGACGGTATTATCGTAAATCCATTTGTCAAAACCAAAACCGGAATCTGTCATTTGATTTTGCGATGCAGCAGAAAGAATACTCATACAAAGAACTGCGGCAAAGACGGCTGTTCTTTGAAACCATACTTTACTAATTTTCATTCTTGGGGCTTATTACGTTTTCCGTTCTTCTTTTCAGCAATCGCCTGCTCCACCATTTGTTTGTAAATGGTCTGTTGTTCGGTTGTCAGTAGAAGAGCAATGTCGCTCGTCAGCTTTTCCATCGCCTCTTTACGTTTCTCACGTGGATATTTCTGTTTGTTGAAATCTGAATAAAGCTCACGGAGCTTTGTCTTCTGTTCTTCAGTCAAACTAAGTTTCTCGTCCAGCAATTTGATGCGCTGCTCTGTTCGTTGTTGTGCTGTCATTTGTTGGTTATTATTCTTTTGTGCAGACACTTGAAGGCTTGCAGCAATGGCGATAGCCATTATTAAAAATAATCTTTTCATACGTAAATTCTCCTTTTTTATTTGGTTATTCATAAGTTGATATTTATAAAATTGTGAATCTATCGTGCATTGGAGGCATCAGTCCTTACCACTCGGAAACCGACATTGGCATAACCTTGTGTGCCTGTTCTTACGACATCCGATTTCTCGCTACGGCAATCGTCGCGTTCTGAATCCCAACTGCCTCCTTTGATGATATACTGTCCGTTTGCATAGGTCGAGGAAGTCCATTCCCAGCAGTTACCCCAAAAGTCAATACCTCCACATGCACCTGTCGTCTGGCTATAGGCATCCACCGGTGTCAATCCCGTTTCCACGCGACCGGAGTTCATTGTAACATCCTTCGGCATGTGTCCGGCACCGAGAATCCATTCTTCATCGGTCGGAAGCCGATATACATGGGCGTTATCTTGAGCCGTAAGCCAGTCGCAATAAGCCGTAGCTTCGGCAATCGTAATGTTCACTACCGGATAATTATCCTTTCCTGCATCATACATGAATCCCTTTTCGAAGGCTGCGTATTCAGCATTGGTCACAGGTGCATAGCCGATGTAAGCATTCGGAGCCGATGCACCGCGCAGCACCATCCAGGCATCCTTCGGGTTTTCGTCATTTCGAGGGTCAATGAGTCGCAGGAACTGTTGCTCCAGCCGAATGTCGCGATTTTCAACCATTTCATCCACAATACCCTGCATTTCCGCTACGAGGTCGGAAGTCTTTGCTTCCCTCTCCAATTCACGAAGCTTGGCCTTCTTTCGTGCGACAACTTTATCATACCGTAATCCCATCTGATTCAAAAGAGCCAGCTTGTTGTCCTCTGTCTGGTTTTGCTGGTACTGGCGAAGAAGGGCTGTGGTCGTGGCATCCAGTTCCGGACGTTCTTCTTCCACAAGCGGTGCATCCGGGTCGTCAAACTCCAACTCGCTTTCCACCAAGTCGTCCGGGGTTATATAATCGGCTCGCTCTATCGTTTGATGTACACTGAAATAATGAGCTACCAAGCCGTCCTTGTAAATGGAAAGTCTATAACCTCCATAAACGTCACAAGGCAGGGTCGAGATATAATAATCCTTTCCGGGGATGAAACCGGACTCATTTGGAGCATTGAAGGTAATGATGGAATGGGCGTTTTCTATTTTATCAACTGTCGGTTTTCCCTGTTCATCCCATTTGATTCCGACCGTACCGGAAAGTGCATAGCCGTCAACGCTTTCAAGTTCAATACCTGTTACGCCCGACATCTGGAAGTTAAGCTTGATGCCACCGCAAACAGTCTGGAAATTCAAAGAATCAGATGTGGTACGGGCCACTGCCACTACCGACTTTTCATCATATCCATTCTCATTTCCGGTTTGAGTGGCAGGTATGGTTACAGTTAAACTTTCATCGTCTGAAGATACCCTGTTATCTGCCGGATAGATACCAAACAAAGGATTGTCATCAGTGAAAGTTCCTTCAATAGTACCTGACAGAATGGATGAACTGCCGGATTCTTGCGCTTCTGCAATAATAGTCTGTCCGTTATGAACCAGCATGATGGGGTCGCCTTCGCTCCAATTACTGTGAAGCCCGTCGGAAATAACAGCAGTAAGACTCTCGGAATTTGATTCCTGTTCTTGTTCCTGTTCATCGATAGATGCCACATCGTCATTCTGACATGCATTCATTGCAGCCAAAAAGAGGAATGAAAGGCAATACAAACTGAAAGTTTTCAAAATCTTCTTCATAATTGTTTATTGTTTTTGTTTTTTTCCCTTTTGAGAACGATGATACAGACGCTCCATCATCTTCCTTTCCAATTCAATTTCCATAAACGACAGGTTCTGATGCCGCAGGGCATTCTACTAAAGGACGGTTAAACAAGGTCGTGCCCGTTATCAACTGCGCAACGACAAAACGATGCTTGTGATGGTGACGATGGCGGGGTGAACGCACTGTTACACACGATTGCATCAGGAATATAACAGTTACTCCTAAAGCTAATAACTTACAAATCGGTTTCATACGCTATCATTTTTTTTGTTATACACATACCAGTTTATCTTATTTCGTTATATATTCATGTTTCACGTACCTCTTTGTGAGCCCTTCCAAATGGACGTTCTATATATAAGACCCGGTAAAGAAATAAAAGTAAAATAGAGCAAGCTGTTTTTTTTGATTAGATTCACTAATAACATTCTATTATCCGATATAATATTTTAGAATAAACACCCTATCGAAAACTTTCGTACCTTTGTACTCGGAAAGAGAAAACATACTCTCCTGCGAAAACGTTTATATTATACAAACTTTAAAATATAAAAGAATTATGGAATTTGTAACAAACGAAAAACTAACAATCGTAGGCGCTGCTGGAATGATCGGTTCCAATATGGCTCAAACCGCTATTATGATGGGCCTTACTCCTAATATTTGTTTATACGACCCTTATGCTCCGGGCTTGGAGGGTGTGGCAGAAGAACTGTTCCACTGTGGCTTTGAAGGCATGAACATTACGTTCACTTCCGATATAAAAGAAGCCCTGACCGGTGCTAAATATATTGTAAACTCGGGAGGTGCTGCCCGCAAAGCAGGCATGACCCGTGAAGACTTATTAAAAGGAAATGCTGCCATCGCCGAAGAATTCGGCAAAAATGTAAAAGCTTATTGTCCGGATGTAAAACATATCGTAGTCATCTTTAACCCGGCCGATATCACCGGTCTGATTACCTTATTATATTCAGGCCTGAAGCCTTCACAGGTCACTACTCTTGCCGCCCTTGACTCTACCCGCCTGCGTAGCGAACTGTCCAAGCATTTCGGTATCGCTATGGACCAAGTAGAAAACTGCCGCACTTATGGCGGTCACGGTGAGCAGATGGCAGTCTACGCTTCCACCGCAAAAGTGAACGGAAAGCCTTTATCCGATATCATCGGCACTCCCGAACTGACTAAAGAACAATGGGCTGAGATTCAGCAAAAAGTAACCAAAGGCGGTGCAAATATCATCAACCTGCGCGGACGTTCTTCTTTCCAAAGTCCTTCATACGTTTCAATCGAAATGATTGCTGCCGCCATGGGAGGAAAACCATTCCGCTGGCCGGCAGGTACTTATGTATCAAATGGCAAGTTTGACCACATCATGATGGCTTGGGAAACCTCAATAACCAAAGACGGCTGTCATTTGAAAGACGTAAAAGGTAGCCCTGAAGAAGAAGCCGCACTGGAAAAAAGTTATGAACACCTCTGCGCATTGCGTGACGAAGTCATTGCGATGGGTGTTCTTCCGCCTGTTTCCGAATGGAACAAGCTGAATCCGAATATCAAATAATCCCTGATTATAATATTCCGTTAAAAACGCCATCGGGCTCACCTCCGACGGCGTTTTTTTATTATCTTCGCATTCGCAATGATAGACCAACCCACCATAGACCGAATATTGGACGCTGCACAGATAGTAGATGTGGTATCCGAATTTGTCACCCTACGCAAGCGAGGTGTGAACTTTGTAGGGCTTTGCCCGTTTCATGATGACAAGACTCCATCGTTCTACGTGTCACCGGCCAAAGGATTATGCAAATGTTTTGCCTGTGGTAAAGGAGGAAACGTGGTTCACTTTGTGATGGAACACGAGCAGATGACCTACCCCGAAGCACTGCGCTGGCTGGCAAAAAAATACAATATAGAAATAAAAGAGCGTGAGCTTACCGATGAGGAGAAAGAAGTACAAAATGTACGTGAAAGCCTCTTCGTGGTAAATGAATTCGCACGTGATTATTTTCAAAATATCCTCTATAACCATGCTGATGGCAAAGCCATTGGTATGACCTATTTCCGCCAACGTGGTATTCGCGACGACATCGTGAAAAAATTCCAGTTGGGCTACAGCACCACGGCACACGATGCATTGGCACAGGAAGCCTTACGCAAAGGATATAAAAAAGAATTCCTGATAAAGACCGGCCTGTGTTACGAAAAAGAAGACGGCAGTCTGCGCGACCGTTTTTGGGGGCGCGTTATTTTTCCATGGTTCAACATCAGCGGAAAAGTATTAGGCTTCGGCGGACGCGTGTTGGACAGCCGCACCAAAGGAGTCAATCAAAAATACGTCAATTCACCCGAATCGGAAATATTCAGCAAACGAAAAGAGCTATATGGCATCTTCCAAGCAAAAGCAGCCATTGTTAAAGCTGATTGCGTTTACATGGTAGAAGGATACACCGATGTGATAGCCATGCATCAATGTGGATTGGAGAATGTGGTAGCCAACTCGGGAACTTCGTTGAGTGAACAACAAATCCGCCTGCTCCATCGTTTTACTGCAAATATCACGTTATTATATGACGGTGATGAAGCCGGTATAAAAGCCAGCATCCGAGGCATAGACATGCTGCTCGCAGAAGGGATGAATATCAAAGTCCTGCTCCTTCCTGACGGAGATGACCCTGACAGTTTTTCCCGAAAACACAATGCTACAGAGTTTAAGCAATACATTGCCGATCACGAAGAAAATTTCATTCGTTTTAAAACCAACTTATTACTAAAGGATGCTCAAAAAGATCCTGTCAAGCGAGCCGGTCTGATAGCTGATATGGCAAGAAGCATCGGACTGATTCCCAATGATGTGATTCGTTATGCCTGTGTAAAGGAATGTGCTACCATTCTGAATGTAAACGAACAGATTATCCTGAATGAGATAAAGAAGCATCTACTGCAACGTGATGATAACTATTTGGAACAAATCAAGAAAGAGAAAGATGCGACCGACAACAACCTTATGCTTTCTCCTTCCGCTGATATGGTCCCGCCTCCCATGGGAGCAGAGGACAACGTTCCCCCTCCTCCTTTCCCACCCGAGGAAGTAGAAGCACAATACCAGTCCTACATTCCCGAAGAAGGAAGGGAAAAGTATGTATTCTATGCCAAAGAACAACTACTGATAAAAACTCTAATCCGCTATGGAGAAAGGATTATGTGTTATGTAGAGACAGAAGAGAATGCAGAAACGCCACTTACAGTGATAGAATATATTTCAATGGACTTGAAACAGGATGAGTTGCAGTTTCACAACCCATTACATAGAAAAATATTGGCAGAAGCAGAGAGTCATCTGCATGACCAGAACTTTACGGCAGAGCGTTATTTCCTGGCACATCCCGATCCTACCATCAGCAGATTGGCTGCAGAGATGATAAATGACCGTTACCAACTAAGTAAATATCATTCTAAATCTCAAAAGATAATAACGGATGAAGAGCGTTTACATGAACTGGTTCCGCATCAAATCATCGATTTTAAACTGGCCATACTGGAAGAAGAAATGAAACATACATTGCAAGCATTAGGCAGGCCCGAAGTGGCTCAAGACGCCAACAAATGCTTGGAAATTATGGCTCACTACAAAGACTTGAGCGAACTATTGAAAGAGATGGCCAAACGTGCAGGCGACCGGGTGGTACTCAAAGCATAGGATTTCATTTATCACAGGAAGATTGTGCCAACATGAAATGCCTATCATTTGACCGGAGGGACAGATTGAATCCACACGAAAATGATTTACCGCATGCGTTCGGGCAGATTTAATCTGCCCTACAGCAACAATATGACATTACTTGGAAGTTTTGACACATTGTCCACAGTTGGTAGAGTTATAATAGGTCAGCGTTGATGACGAATAAGATTCATAAACTCCTCCCGAGTCTTAGCCTGATTGAATGCTCCGGTAAAATCAGAAGTAGTAGTGATGGCATTCTGTTTTTCCACCCCACGCATTTGCATACACATGTGCTTCGCTTCCACTACCACCATTACGCCTAATGGATTTAATGTTTCCTGAATGCATTCTTTAATTTGCAACGTCATACGTTCTTGCACCTGAAGACGGTGTGAAAAGACATCAACCACACGGGCTATCTTGCTCAAACCCGTAATATAACCGTTAGGGATATAAGCCACATGCGCTTTGCCATAGAACGGCAACATGTGATGCTCACACAAAGAGAAGAAATCAATATCTTTCACTATAACCATCTGGCTATATTCTTCTTTAAACTTAGCTCCCAACAAAATAGCATGGGGGTCTTGTTCATAACCGCGCGTCAGCGTCAGCATTGCTTTTGCCACACGTTCGGGCGTTTTCAGCAATCCTTCTCTTTCTACATCTTCGCCCAACAGCGATAAAATACTCTCATAATGGCCTTTCAACTGCGCAATCTTCTCTGCAGACCATTCGGGGTGCAATAGTTCTTCCATGTTAGTCTAGGGGGATATTAATTTGTTCACGAACAATAGATACTTCTTTAAAAGCACCGGTAGTCTTCAAACGACGCATGGCTGCGTCAGCTTCTTCGATACTGCGGAAATCACCTACACGGCATAGCCAACGAGGAGGCTGGAAATAAGCATAAACGGGCATATCCGGAAATTCCTCTTTTACCTTATTAGCCATATTGTTGGCTTCGTTGCGAGCCACGCGAGAATTGTTCCCGGCATAAACCTGAACCCGATATCCTCTGGCCTTCAATGTCTTTTGCTCACTTCCGACAGCACTCTTGGTATGGATTGTACCTATCAGACCTGTTATCTTAGAATCTTGATGAATGGTCACTGTACCCTCTCCGGCGCGACTATGCTGGAGACTTTCTACAATATTCTGCTGTGCAAAAGCAGAAAGACCAAAGGCTAAGAAGAATATGATAAAAATGTATCTCATGTCGTTTAATGAATTTAGAATATTGGAGGTGTGTCAAAATTCCAAAGTCACCGCCACATTGTTATTGCAGGAGCGGATTCAATCTATCCCTACAGCAAAATGACAGGTTGTTTTCATTTTGACACACCCGGGAAAGGCTACACCGGGCAGCCTTTAATTAACCAATTATTTGAATGCATCGATAATGCCCTTGAAGTCAGCGACCTTCAAAGCAGCGCCACCAATCAAGCCACCATCCACATCAGGATTAGCAAACAATTCTTTTGCGTTAGAAGGCTTGCAGCTACCACCATAAAGGATAGAAGTATTGTCTGCAACTTCTTTGCCATACTTGTCAGCAATTAAAGAACGAATAAATGCATGGATTTCCTGAGCCTGCTCAGCTGTAGCAGTCTTACCTGTACCAATAGCCCAAACCGGTTCGTATGCCAAGATAATCTTGCCAAAGTCTTCAGCAGACAAAGAGAATACTGATGCCAACTGAGCAGCAACTACTTCATTCTGTTTGTTAGCTTCGCGTTCTTCCAAAACTTCACCGATACAGAAGATAGGTTTCAGGTTGTTAGCCAAAGCCAGTTTTACCTTTTCTTCCAGAATAGCTACAGTTTCGCCATAGTAAGCACGACGTTCAGAGTGACCCAAGATTACGTATTCTGCACCGGTAGAAGCTACCATCTCTGCAGAAACTTCACCTGTATATGCACCTGATACTTTGTCTGCACAGTTTTCTGCACCGACACCGATAACAGCTTTATCAACAATAGGAGTAACCGAAGCCAAGTGAATAAACGGAGTACAGATTACTACGTCACAATTAGGTTTGTCAGCAGCCAATGCTTCGTTCAATTCTTTTGCAAGAGCAATACCTTCCTGAAGGTTCTTGTTCATTTTCCAGTTTCCTGCAACAATGTTCTTTCTCATTTTGTTTTTTTGTTAAAGGGTTAATGAAATTATTTTGTTTGATTCTCTTTCAATTTTATTCTCTTTTTCTTGTGATATTGTTCCCAAACGGCATCTACCATACTGAAGAACAGCAACGGAAATATAAACCATGCAAATACCAGAACCACCTTGTGGCTGAATGTCTTAGCATTCATCTGTGCCAACGGAAGCTTTTCCAAACGGTCGGTCAGCATATATTCGTCAGGCAGACTGTTCACACTCCATTTATTGATTACTACACCATTCTTCAACAACATCAATCCGGGATTAGACCGAATCATGGTCTTCAATGTAATATTATCCATCAAGCAGAAAGGATACTCCGCTCCGGTACGTTCTTGCCAGTCTTCAATGTCTTTATCGGGAGACGAAGTGAGACAGTAGAACTTATAATTATTTTCCACACTATAATCATAAAGCTCGTTTATCAAATCGATAGTGCTGTCGTCAGCTTGATTCAACTGGTGGGCTATCAACAGAAAAGTATACCCCTTATCGTCCAACACTTCTTCAGTGATATCCTCGCCATCCTCTTGCCTAATCATGGAAAAATCATGAATAGGCGGTTCATAACCCTGCTCCTTAACAACTGTTTTAGAGTCGACGAATGCCCATGTGCTATCAGGATAGTTTTCAAGTGAAAACTCTTTCTCCACGCCATCCTTTTTCAAGATAAAACGAGTTTCATAGACAGTGGGCTGAGCGCCTTCCGGAATTTCCATTCCTTTACGAATATCAGCACCGATATGGTAAGGTCTGAAATCGAAAACCGGCAATTCACGATAACAGTATAAAGTCATTCCCAATATATAAAGGAACGTATAAAGCGCAACAAGCCAGTCAAAACGTTTAGTTACCAATGGAGTAATGCAGGTTCGCCATTTGAACACCGACACCGCAGCCAACAACAAGACAATATTCTTCCAGAAAGTTTGCCAATTGGTCAACACCACCGCATCGCCGAAACAGCCGCAATCCGATATCGGATTATCAATTGCCAACCACAGAGTAAGCGGCGTCATCACTCCCATGATAATCAGCATAAACAAAGTTGTTGTCCGTCTGCGAATGCCAAATAACAGGTATACACCCAGACAGAACTCAATCATTGCCTGCAATACCGATGCCAAGAACGGAAGAAATGCCGGAACCAATGCAGCCCAACCGAAAGCCTCCAGATAATCCTGAATTTTATATTGAGTACCTAAAGGGTCTACCGCCTTGACAAAGCCGGAAAATATAAATACAATGGCCAAAAAGAAACGGCATGCATTTGTCCAAAGTCCAATAATGCTATGTAAACGCTTACTCTCCAAATTCTAATTTTATCAATCCAAATACCGAATAATTAATCATATCCATATAATTGGCATCAATTCCCTCGGATACCAAGGTAGCCCCATCATGCCCCTCGATTTGCTTGGTGCGGTAAATCTTCATCAAAATCAAATCGGTATAAGAACTTATGCGCATGCTACGCCATGCCTCATCATAGTCATGGTTCTTGGCAAGCATTAACTCCAATGCCTGTCGTGCATACTGGTCGTATAATTCCAAAGCACGCGCTTCTGTCATGTCATCCGTCTCGGCATATCCCAATTCCAACTGGATTAAACCGATAATCCCATAATTAACGATAGCCATAAACTCCGAACGGATACCTTCGTCCACCATCGTTACCCCTTTGGTCTCAATGCTTCGAATGCGGTTGGCTTTTATAAAAATCTGGTCGGTAACAGATGAAGGGCGCATGATACGCCATGCAGCACCGTAATCATGCAGTTTCTTCGCAAACAAATCACGGCAAATAGCTATCACATGTTCAAATTGTTGTTTAGTATCTTTCATCATTCTCTATGAATAGGCGACAAAGTTACACATTTTTCTGCTTAAGCGTAAACAAAAAGGCGGAAAAGAATACTCCTTCCCGCCCTATTTTATATTTCTTAATTAACTATTACTTAAGAACATCTTAACACTTGTCCCGGACGAAGTATCGTTCTGCGAGTAATGTGGTTCAATTTACACAGCGCATCGATAGATGTACCTGTCTTTTGTGCAATCCGGCTCAACGTATCGCCACTGCGTACTTTATGATAACGAATCGTTCCATCCGAAGATGCCATCAGACTGACATTCTTACTGCTGGTATTATTACGCTGATATCTGTTACTGCCTTTTCTGAACAGATAAGAATCGGCAACAATATCCTGTTTTTCAAAATCAAACAAATAAGCCGGATTAATGGCTTGTCCCAAGAAGCGAGTTTCGAAATGAAGATGAGAACCTGTAGAACGACCTGTGTTACCACCCAATCCGATGGGCTCGCCCGCTTCTACATATTGGTCTTCATTTACAATCTGCTTGGACAAGTGCCCATAGACAGTTTCCAAACCATTCTCATGACGGATTACCACGTATTTTCCATAACCGCGACGTTCGTACTTCACCATACGCACTTTTCCACTGAAAGCGGCACGAATCGTATCGCCAATGTAGACTTTAATATCTAATCCATTGTGCATACGGCGACGGCGGGGACCAAATTTTGAAGTAATCTTTGTATGTTCAGTCGGCATGTGGAAGCCGGTCATATCAATACGGAAAGTATCAGGGATAGTAACGGTATTACCGTAAGCGTGTACACGTTCATTGCTCCAGTTAGGATAAAGAGTGTATGCAGGATAAGCAGCTTTCTCCGCTTTAATCTGGCGAATCAATGCAACAGAATCTACTGCCTTCAACTTTCTGTCGATTGGCGCCTGGCGTGCCAACAAGTCCTGTCCTGACACATTCAGGCTGACTAAGGCGAAAGCTGCCGCTGCGACTACTTTAATACATTTCAAAATCATCCGTTTCTTTTGTTTTTCTTTTAATATTCGTCATTAGCATAAAGAGAGCCAAACACGGCTTGCTCGTACTCGAATATCTCTTCTGGTTTAAAAAATCTTTTTAGTTCTACTTCGGCAGCTTCAGGCGAATCGGATGCATGGACAATGTTTTCCTGGAAACTCATACTGTAATCTCCACGGATAGTTCCGGGTGCAGCCAAGCGACCGTTAGTAGGACCGGTTAATGTTCTCACCACTTGAATAGCATCTACACCTTCAAAGCAACAAACAATAACGGGACAAGCCATCATTGAGTCCTTTACGCGCTGAAAGAACGGCTTTGAACTTAAATGAGCATAATGTTCACTAAGCACCTCATCTGTCAATTGAACCATTTTCATTCCGGCCAAACGTAATCCCTTGCGTTCAAATCTGCTTGTTATCTCACCGACCAGTGCTCTTTGAAGAGTACAGGGCTTCAAAATGACTAACGTTTTTTCCATCATAATATTGGTTCTTTTTAAGGTTATCGAGATACTTCTATTCAAAAATTCTCCCAAAGATAGACTTTTTCTTCGAAACAACGGGTCTATCTTTAACTCTTTTTTTATGTAGAATATATGCAAAAGTATTATAGAACGAACGAAAACCATTATAAACAGGGAAGATAAAGGTCTTTTATGTTATGCAACATATATCCTCTATTTTAACAGTAGTACAGGGTAAACTAAGATATTGCCGCCCAATTTATATTAGTTTTACGCAAGGCCTGAAGTTGCTGCCACAACACGGCATTCTCGGACCGGGTGCATGCCGGGTCTTCATCCACCACGCGGCTTGCTATTTCACGTACATACTGAAGCAACTGTCCGTCGCGAGCTATATCTGCTATCTTCAAGTCAAAAGCCACACCGCTTTGCTGAGTTCCTTCCAAATCACCGGGACCACGAAGTTTCAAGTCTGCTTCGGCTATCTCAAAACCATCATTCGTCTGCACCATAATTTCCAAACGTTTTCGGGTTTCCTCGGTAAGCTTATAAGTGGTCACTAAAATACAATAAGACTGGTCGGCGCCACGGCCAACACGCCCTCGAAGCTGATGCAACTGAGAGAGTCCGAAACGTTCTGCATTTTCTATGACCATCACCGAGGCATTAGGAACGTTTACACCGACCTCAATCACAGTAGTAGCCACCATTATCTGCGTCTCTCCACAAACAAACCGTTGCATCTCGGCATCTTTCTCGGCAGGTTTCATTTTGCCATGTACTTTACTCACCCGGCAATCGGGAAACTCTGCACATATATGTTCATACCCCTCTTCCAAATTTTTAATATCCATCTTTTCACTTTCCTTTATCAAAGGATAAACAATGTATACCTGACGCCCTTCTTCTATCTGCTTACGGATAGAAGCGTAAAGGCTGGCACGACGATTGTCAAACTGATGGACAGTTTGAATAGGTTTACGTCCGGGAGGAAGCTCGTCAATCACCGATACATCCAAGTCACCATAAAGTGTCATAGCCAATGTTCGCGGGATAGGAGTAGCTGTCATGACAAGCACATGAGGGGGACAAGTATTTTTCATCCACAGTTTGGCACGCTGAGCTACTCCAAAACGATGTTGCTCATCAATCACCACCATCCCCAAAGAAGAAAAGCCCACCGTGTCTTCGAGTACGGCATGTGTCCCAATCAAAATCTGAATATCTCCGGTAAGCAAATCCTTTAAAATCTTTTCGCGCTTCTTTCCTTTAACGGAGCCCATCAACAATTCCACCCGGACATTCATGCCGAATAGGAATTTCTGAATTGTCTCATAATGCTGTGCTGCAAGAATTTCAGTCGGTGCCATCATACAAGCCTGAAAACCATTGTCCAGTGCTATCAACATCGACATCAAGGCAACCAATGTTTTCCCGCTTCCCACATCACCCTGCAACAAGCGGTTCATTTGCCGCCCACTACCCATATCTTTCCTTATCTCCTTTATTACCCGTTTCTGTGCTCCGGTCAATTCAAAAGGAAGGTTTTGGGAATAGAAGGTATTGAATATCTCCCCTACCTTATCAAAAGACAGACCGCGATATTTACGCTGTCGGTCTTTGCTGTAACGCAAAATATTGAGTTGCACATAGAATAGTTCTTCAAATTTAAGGCGGTATTGAGCCTTACGAAGCAGTTCCGGATTTTGAGGGAAATGAATATTATGCAGCGCATCATCCAAAGACATCAGGTGATGCTCTTCTATGATTTGCGGGCTCAATGTCTCCGCAAGGGGGTCCTGCAATAAAGCAAGAGCGTTTTTCATCAGCTTTTCCAACCCATGCGAATTGAGGAAACCGCGTTTCATCCTTTCGGTAGTATTATAATAAGGTTGCAAGCCCATCGTGGAAAGGGTAAGTTCGCCCGATAAGTCCATATCGGGATGGGCTACGTTGATACGGCCGTTGAATACAGTCGGCTTGCCGAAGATAATATACTCTGTTCGAGTTTTATAATGTTCCAGCAAATATTTGATTCCCTGAAACCAAACCAAGTCAATAATCCCTGTCCCATCCGAGAAATGGCCGACAAGTCTGCGCTGTCTTCCTTCGCCAAAAGTCTCAAAACTGAGGATTTCACCTTTCAGTTGGATATAGGGCATATTTCCGTCTATCTCATGGATATAGTAAAGACGACTGCGGTCTACATATTTATAAGGGAAGTAGTACAACAAGTCATGCAAGGAAAAGATATTCAGTTCCTTGTTCAGGATAGTTGCACGCTGAGGGCCTACTCCCTGCAAATACTTTATGTCACGAGTGGTAATATCAAACATATCAGAGCAATATCTCTGCTACCTTTAAATCAAACGGGGTTGTTAACTTTATATTTTCTCTATTTCCTTCTACCAACCATACCTCTTTACCCATTGCTTCCACTACAGAAGCATCATCGGTAAAAGCATCGGTATATTCTTGCCGATAAGCATCTTTCAACAATTGTACATCAAATACCTGTGGAGTCTGAACCAATTTATATTGATTGCGTGGGACGGTCTCGCTCCCCTTTTCCGTGAGATGCCGCACAGTCTCCACCACATCAATTACAGGAATAACAGCTTTTTTCTTTTGCGCTGTATTATAGCACCCGGCAATCACCTGTTGGGACACAAAAGGACGGACACCATCGTGAACGCCTACCAAGCCTTCCCCTTCTACGAGTGACAAACCATTCTTTACGGAATGAAAGCGGGTTTCTCCTCCATCGGCAATATCATGAGGCAGCACAAAATGATATGTTGCACAAAGTTCCTTCCAGTAGGCCTGTTGTGCCAAGGGAAGAACCAATATAATATGTATAGAGGAATCGTAAGTATAAAAAGTCTCAATAGTACGCATCAACACAGGTTTCCCCCCTATTGGAAGAAACTGTTTAGGAATATCCCCTCCCATGCGCAAGCCTTTGCCGCCGGCCACTATGATGATGTGTTTCTTCATGTTGGTTTTATATTATAATAACCGAAGATGCGCCTAAAAGCCTGATAATCCACTTTCGACACATCTTCCTTTGATATTCATAAAATAGTCATCTATTGTTATTCAGCAATCATCATAGCCTGTTTCAGTTCCTTCACCTTAGCTGCACCGACATACTTTTCTGCGATTGCAAATGAAAAGTCCATTGCAGCGCCGGGGCCCTTTCCTGTAATAAAGTTGCCGTCATTCTGTACCAGAGCGGCTGTATAGTCAGCACCGTCCAGATATTTATCAAAACCCGGATAGCAAGTTGCCTTCTTTCCTTTCAACAAACCACGCTTTCCATATACCAACGGAGCGGCACAAATGGCAGACAACGGTTTACCGGCTTCTGCAAAGGCCATAATCAAATCACTCAATCCTTGGTGTGCATCCAGATTTGTCGCTCCGGGCAGACCGCCGGGCAATACAATCATTTCCGCATCCGCTTCTTTCACTTCTTCAAACACCATATCGGCTATAACCGGAACTCCGTGTGCACCATTTACGGTCAGCACACCGGTTACAGAGACCGTCTTCACAGGCAAACCTGCACGTCTCAACACATCCACCGGGGTCAGCGCTTCCACTTCCTCGAAGCCTTCTGCCAAAAATACATAAATTGTTTTCATAAGCTACTTCAGTTTAAAGTAATATGTAATAGTACCTGTCTGGTTATTTACTCCGTCCACCTGGTTAAAGCGAGCTTTACGCGCCGCCTCTTCCGCAGCTTTCCGCAACGCAGCATTTACCGTATTGGTACGTTTGTTGATACTTGTACTTATCACCTGTCCTGCCGGGTTCACGGTGATGGTCACCACCACACGGCCCTCATCCTGAACATTATAAACAGGCATCGGCAAACCGCCGCTACCCAAAGAACGTCCATTAAGGTCAAATGTTCCGTAACCGCCTGTACCTGTCGATTTTCCTTCAGCAGCATTACCTGTCGGGCTGCCTTCAAGTCCACTTCCTGTCGTGCCGGTCCCTTTGTTCCCCATCTGAGTACCTTTGCCAAATGCACCGGCTATCTTCTTTGCCGCTGCTTCCGCCGCTGCTTTTTCGGCTGCCGCTTTCTTTTCCGCAGCAGCTTTTTCGGCTTCAGCACGCTTCTCGGCTTCAGTCTTTTCCTTTGGCTTTACCGTATCTTTCTTGGGTACATCCTTTTTAGGGGTTTCCTTCTTGGGCTTTTCTTTTTTAGGAGTCTCTTTTTTAGGTTCCTTTTTGGGGACCGCCACTGTTTCCTCTTCCGTTTGAGTAATAATTTCCTCTTTTATTTCGACAGGAGGAACCACCTCCGGCTCCGGCACATCGGGGGCCGGTGCTTCGGGTTCATTCATTATATCGACATCCGTCAGCGTATAAGGGTCGGCATTCCCTTGAGAGAGTTCCGTATTTCCCAGCATAACAGGGACACCTCCCTCTTCCTGCACCTGAGGGCGGCGAATAGCAATCACCAGCAGCAGGATAAGGAGAAGGATATGCAGTACAGCCGTACCGACCAGTCCTGTTATCTTATTTTTCTTCATGCTTATAATCTAATGGTTTCAGATTCTTCACTTCGTTCAGTGTAACAACAGTCAAGAATCAGCTTATCGTTTCTTCTCAGGCGGGCGTGTAGCCAGCACCATTTTGAAGTGATTTTCATTAGCAATATTCAGTACCCTCACTATTTCACGATAAGGTACTGCCTCGTCAGCATAGAGCGCCACATACATATCGGGCTCTTTCTGAGCGCACTCTTGCAAAAAAGCCGGCAATTCCTCCAGTTCAATCGGCATTTCATCCTGATTGCCGAAAGCAGTATAGAAATTCAGGTTCTTATCAATGATTACCCGCGTGAGCGGCTTTGCCGAGGTTTGCTGCTTACCTTGCGGAAGCAACACCTTGATGGCATTAGGCGACACCATGGTGGAGGTAATCATAAAAAATATCAGCAACAGAAATATGATGTCCGTCATAGACGCCATACTAAAGTTGGGTGATATTTTATGTCTTCTTTTCAGTGCCATACGCTTTTACTTTTGAACAGGTTCGTTCAGCAAATCCATAAATGCCATAGTGCGTGCTTCCATCTGGCTCACCACCTTATCTACACGGGTCACCAGATAGTTATAGGCAAACATAGCTGCAATACCCACTATCAAACCACCCACTGTAGTAATCATAGCCTCATAAATACCTCCCGAAAGCAACGTGATATCGATATTATTTCCTGCATTTGCCATTTCCCAGAAAGCCTGCACCATACCGGTAACAGTCCCCAAGAAACCAATCATAGGTGCGCCACCGGAAATGGTTGCAACAATAGGCAATCCGTTTTCCAGTTTGGCAACTTCAATATTACCTGTATTCTCAATAGCAGCCTGCACGTCGGCTACAGGACGCCCCATACGGGTAATTCCCTTTTCAATCATACGCGCCGAAGGCGTATTGGTAATGCGGCAATAGTTAATGGCCGACTTTATTTCGCCGGTGCGGATATAGTCACGGATACGCTCCATAAACATAGGGTCATCTTTGCCGGCTTTACGGATAACTGCCAGACGTTCAAAGAAAATGTAGAAACACACCACAGACAGCACAGCCAAAACAGCCATAATCCATCCGCCTTTCAGCGCCATGTCCCAAAGGTTCATCTGCGCCTCTCCCGAAACGGGTGTCAAAACAGGATTACCCCCTGCCAGGGTATCCCCAATGGCTGTTTGTGCAGCCAGTAAAGTCAAGTTCATCATTAACGGAGACAATTTTTGTATTCTTCAATTGTTTGTTTTAGCCCCAGATAAAGAGCATCACTTATCAAAGCATGACCGATGGAAACTTCGTCCAACCAAGGAATATTGTCATGCATATACTTCAAGTTTACCAAGCTCAAGTCATGTCCGGCATTCAAGCCCATGCCCAAACTGCGGGTTACTTTGGCAGCCTCCACAAAAGGAGCGACAGCCGCTTCGGGATTCTGAGGATAAAGAGTGGCATAAGGTTCGGTATAAAGCTCTACACGGTCGGCCCCGGCCTTAGCTGCATATTCTATCATTTCACGATTCGTATTCACAAAAATAGAAGTACGGATTCCTGCGTGGCCAAAGGTATCCATCAGTTCCGCCAAAAAAGAAAGATTCGTTTTGGTGTCCCATCCCGCATTGGAAGTAATCTGGTCGGGGGCATCCGGAACAAGAGTTACCTGATGCGGCTTTACCTTCAGCACCAAATCAATAAACTCGGGACTGGGATAGCCTTCTATATTAAACTCGGTGGTAAGTAAAGGACGCAGTGCATACACATCGCTACGACGGATATGGCGTTCATCGGGACGAGGATGAACGGTAATACCTTCAGCACCAAACGCCTCACAATCTAAAGCAACTTTTACCACGTCAGGGTTATTTCCCCCACGGGCATTACGCAAGGTAGCTACCTTGTTTATATTTACACTTAACTTTGTCATCTTAGCAATATATTATTATCTTTGCAGTTCTGATGTGCAAAGTTAGCAGGTTTTATCTAAACCTAGTCCATTTTGACAAACAAAAGATTTATAAAATTAACTAATGAATATGCGTCCCATGAAATTCGCCATTTTTGGAAACACCTATCAGGCTAAGAAATCCACGCATGTAGAGCGTTTGCTTTCTATTCTGAACAGACACCACGCCGAAGTCTATATTTGTCGGGAGTTCTATCAATTTCTGACGAATGACTTGAAATTGCATATCCGTCAAGCCGGTATCTTCGACGAAAACGATTTTGAAGCCGACATGGTGCTAAGTATCGGTGGCGACGGTACTTTTCTGAAAGCGGCCAGCCGGGTGGGAGCGCGCAACATTCCCATATTAGGTATCAATACCGGACGGCTGGGCTTTTTAGCAGATGTCTCACCGGAAGAAATGGAAGACACTTTTGACGATATTTACAGCAACAATTACAGAATAGAAGACCGTAGTGTCTTACAAGTCTATTGTAAAGAACAGGAATTGAAAGGCTATCCTTTCGGACTGAATGAAATAGCTGTATTGAAACGCGACAGCTCATCCATGATTTCCATTCATACGGCTATCAACGGTGCCTATCTTACCACTTATCAGGCGGATGGTCTTGTCATTGCCACCCCTACCGGTTCGACAGCATATTCACTAAGCATCGGCGGGCCGGTCATTGTCCCGCATAGCAATACAATCGCCATTACTCCGGTTGCGCCCCACAGTCTGAACGTACGCCCCATCGTAATAAACGACGACTGGGAAATAACGCTGGATGTGGAAAGCCGCAGCCACAACTTTCTGATTGCCATCGACGGACGCAGCGAGACTTGCCGGGAAGGAAGCCGGCTGACTATCCGAAAGGCCGACTATCAAATAAAGGTGGTGAAACGGCAGAATCATATCTTCTTTAATACCTTACGCAACAAAATGATGTGGGGAGCCGACGGAAGAGGATAGCTTCCGCACCGGTGTCTCATTAAATGGAGTTTATGACCAACAAGCAACTGGCATTGGAACTTTCGGGACGTACAAAGTAAATATCAAAAGATTATCATTCGATTATATAAGGAAGGGAAGTTCCTCTCTGAGCATATAACTAAAGGACTCGCACCAATCCGCCAGTATCGTAAGGTGATATTTCAGATTCCGCATTTCGGACACACCACATTTTTTTCTTCCGATTGGCCACAATCCCTTATCCACCCTGTGAATTTACATTTTCATGTCTCTTGCGTTCACGATAAACGCCCCACAACAGATATAGGGCAATCAAGGTATCCAATACATTATTCCATACATCCCTACCCAATTCTATCTTCAGGACAGGTTGGAACAAAAAAGCGATTAATTAAAAAATCCGGTAAAACAGTCACTTGTATTAGAAAGATTATGTATATTTGTACAGTCGAGAGAATCGTTTCACTTAAATAATAAAACTTCATCACTATGGTAATACAAAATGATTACCTGAGTAATGCATCTTCCTCACCGTAGTGAGACGTTCTTCCTGAAAGGAAGAGAACAGAAACTCTTCCGCACAATAACAAATGATATAACCGGGTAAAACAAAAAGCACGAATGGCCATCAAATTTGAATTTTACGAGTCACCCAATACGATAGGTACGCACAAGAAGCAGTATCATGCCCGTGTGGTGAACAGAGAACTAATCAGCACCGACTATCTGGCACGAGAGATACACCATGGCTCTACACTCACCGTGGCAGACATCAAGGCAACCATCATCTCGCTCAGCGAGAAATTGGCCGATCACCTGAAGGACGGTGCGCGGGTGCACATGGAGGGGATAGGCTATTTCCATGTATCCCTGAGCTGTTCTGAGACACAAAATCCCCAATCTACGCGAGCCTACGACGTGAAAATCAAGTCGGTGACATTCCGTGCGGACAAGGAACTGAAGAAACAGTTGGTGAACGTGAAGACGGAACGCTCAAAGTACAAGCCTCATTCCATCCCGGTGACGGACGAGAAGATAGACAAAGGGCTGACGGAATATTTCCAGACGCACAGCGTACTGACCCGCAGAGAGTTCGAACAGCTGTTCACGCTGACACGCGCCACGGCCGGACGTTATATTACCCGACTAGCGAAGGAGGGAAAACTGCTCAACATTTCTATTCCGCATAACCCTATTTATGAACCGATGCCGGGATTCTACGGAAAAGAGAAGCTACCCGAACTGAAATAGGCAACAGACAATGTCACATGACCAATAAAAACAAGAGATACAAGTATGATAAGCAAAATCTCAAGATTAACCTTCCTCCTCATTATTGGATTGACAGTTTTGTCATGCAGTAAGGAAGAATCTCCTCTGACACTTACAGTCGCGCCCCAATCACTGCTGTTCAAACCTGATGATACCAGCCACGAACTGACCATCACTTCAGATGCAAGCTGGGAAATCACAGAGAAGAGCTGGGCTGAATGGATAAGCATTTCACCTCTGTCGGGAAAAGGAAACGGAAGCATTCAAGTTATAGTGAACGACAATAACAAACGTAACAATTCATCTTTCACACTATCCATTAAGTATTCGGGACAACAAGTATCCATTCCGATTACCGTTGAGACCAAGAACTATGGAAACGGAGGTTATACCGTATATCAGACCAGCAAAAAAGCCCATCCGATAAAACTGATAATCACCGGAGACGGTTATCTTCCGTGCCATTTTAATCATGGAGGACTATTCGATCAAAACGCTGACGAAGCCATTGAAGCTTTATTCGCTGTTGAGCCTTATAAAACATACAGAGAATATTTTTCAGTTTATAAGATAGCGGCTTTTTCAGAAGAAACCGGAATGAGCAGTGAAGTTGATAATATCCGGCGAAACACTGTATTCTCTAGTACACTCACCGGTGGGACCGGTGTAGAATGCGATTATGACAAGGTGCTCTCTTATGCCCTTCTTCCTCCTGACATTACAGAGACAGACTTAACAAACACATCAGTCTGTGTGATTATCAATGAAAACACTTATGCAGGCACTTGCTATACGATAAGCAATGGAATAAGCATTGCAATGATACCGGTCTCCCATCCGGAAGATTCTTATTATACAATAGAATTTCCCAACATAGTCCGCCATGAATTCGGTGGCCACGGCTTTGGAAGACTTGCTGATGAATACATAGCTTATGATACTACCATTCCTGATGAAGAGAAGGGCGATTTGCTGGCTTGGCAGGAGTATAATTACTTTTTAAATGTCTCGCCTTATGACACGAAAGAGGAAGTGCCTTGGAGCAGGTTTATCGGCAAGCCGGAGTATCCACAAGTCGGCATTTTCGAAGGAGGATATTACTATCCCCAAGGCATCACACGCTCGGAAGACATCAGTTGCATGGATGATAACAGACCGTACTTCAACACACAAAGCCGGTATCTGATAGTAGAAAGGATACTTCAGGCCACCGGAGAGGGACAACTGACTTATCAAAAGTTCTTTGATAAAGATGTGCAGAAAACACCACCGCCATTTGCACGGAGTTTAATCAGGCCAAAGAATTTCAAGCCATTGGCGCCTCCTATCCGTGTAATGGACAAGTCACGTAAGTAGCCGGTCATCCGGCTACTTGCACCCTGCTCCGTCCATTGCCGGTTTTCACTATCTGTATCTGTGCGGATATCCGTTCCGTCATTTCCGCCACGTGTGAAATCACGCCAATCTTACGCCCCTGCATCTGCAGTCGTTCAAGCGCGTCCATGGCTATACGGAATGTCTCAGGGTCAAGTGAACCGAAGCCTTCATCTATAAACAATGACTCCACATTCATCCGGTTGGAAGAGAACGAAGACAGGCCGAGCGCCAATGCCAGCGACACCAAAAAAGACTCACCGCCCGAAAGGGAATGAACAGTGCGCACCTCTCCCATCATGTCGAGGTCGACAATTTGCAAGGCAAGCGTGTCCGAGATACGTTGTAACTCATAACGCGGGGCAAGATTCTGCAAATGCTTATTGGCATAAAGCAAAAGCACGTCTAATGTATATCCCTGAGCTATTTCTTTAAACTTCACCCCACTCTGCGACCCGAAGAGCTCATTCAGTTTTGACCAGTTCTCATAATCCGACTGCTTTTCGTCCAACTCCTTCCGAATGCCTGCCAATGCCTGCCTGTTCTTTTCCTGCCCCTCCAGCATCAGGCCAATTTGAGTCAGGCGGGTAGCTTGCTGCTCTTGGACTGACTTACAAGCCGACAATTTGAGCGACAAGGACTCTTCTGTTTCCCCTTCCGATGGCTTATGCGAATCCTCTTCATGTTTGACCAACAATTGGCAACGCTCCGCCAACACAGCCTGCGCAGTAGTGAGCCGCTCTTTCAAGGCACCCAGTTCTTTCTTCTCCCGGTTAACCCAAGCGACATCTTTCGATAACAGTTCTTCCAACTCGGCACGAGTCGTAATCTCCTCCCGGCCGGACAGCCATTCGGCAATGCGACGGTTCTCTTCTTGCGACAACACCTCCAGACGTTCCACCTCTTTTTCCAGTTGGACAGACTGCCCTTTATAAGATTCCAATGCACCTGATAAATCCTGATATTGCTTCATGGCTATATCCCAGTGCCGCTGTAACTCTTCCTGCCTCATCCTGTTCTGATTCTCCACCTCGTGAGTGGGACGTCCTTCCAACAGCAGTGCACGCTGCGAACGAAGAGCCGTCAAGTCGGTCTCCAAAGCAATAGTCTTTGACTGTTTATCCTTTATCTGCACAGCATACGTCTCCTGTTCATGCTGCTTGGCATCCAGTTCGGCCTGTTGCCGTGACAATGCCTCCTTCGTGTCAGCCTGTTGTTGCAAACGCTCTTTCCATTGCTTGTCAAAGTTCCGTAACACGCCCTTCAACTGTCCTTTATCCAGTAAATCCTTCCAACCCGGAAGAATAGAAACATACTCTTTCACCTTAGACAGACATTCTTCAGAGCGGTGGGCGTAATTCTTGACAATGGTATCAAGCGTATTGATTTCCATTGTCCTGTCGGCGAGAGAAGCGGCAAGACGTTCCACCTCCTGTGCCACCTTCTCTTTTGCCCGATTCAGTTCCGCCTCCTGCAAGGATTGCACTTCGGTGAGAGTAGCAGCCGGATGATGCACGCTGCCACACACCGGACAGGGTTCTCCTTCCTGCAGCTGCGAGCGCAACAGCACTACCTCGGCAGGCAGCAGCCGGTTCAGGCGTTCGGCCTCCTCTTGCATGGCTTTCAGCCTTTTCTGCTCTATTTCCTGTAAGCCGGCAATCTCCTTCAGTGTTTTTTGATTCGATGACAACTGAGTCTCAGCCGTCTCCCGGTCTGTAAGAAGATTAAGCACCAATGGAACAGCCGGTATCAAATCTGCATAAACCATATAATGCCCAAACCAATCCTCTATCTCCTTCCAAATCACCTGAAGCTTCTTTATTTGTTGGTGCAGTCCGGCCAGTTCTCTTTCCAGTTTCTCTTTCCGGCCGAGTTCCTTCTTTTCTTCCGCCTGTGCGTCCAACCATTGCTTTTGCTTCTCGGTTATCTGTACATCCAGTTCCTTAGCTTTGTTCAATTGGGGAGTCAGTCCGACAAGATATTCCTGCCAAGCTGTTTGCGCCTTCTTTGCCGTATCCAATTCCTGTTGCGTTTTAGAAAAGAGCACAGTGGTTTGCCGCACTTGTTCCCGACGTTCTTCCAGCGTTTTCCTGTTTGCCGCCAGTTGTACCGAGGTAGCGACTGACTGCATAAACACATCACGGATTTCCTGCGCCTGTTCCACACGTGCCAATAAAGCATAACGTGCAGCCGACACTTCCATTTCAGTCTGAATACCTTTCCATTCATTCTCCGCTTTCTCTTTGTTACGAATAAGCGAACGCTTCTCCTCCATCCACTTCAGACAGGCAGAAAATGTATCCTCTTCCCTCTTCGAAGCGGCAAGAGAGCCGGAGAGCAGAAGTTTTTCCTCGTCCAACGCAGCCAATACATCATCAGCCAGAAGTTCAACTCCTTTCATACGCTCCTGTAAAAGTCTGAATTCCATATCCGCATTCTTGGTCTTGGCATAGATGGAAGAAGAAACACGAGAGTAAATCTCCGTTCCTGTCAACTTTTCCAATATTTCAGCTTTCTCTGCCTGTTTAGCTTTCAGAAAAACGGCAAAATCGCCCTGCGCCAATAAGACCGACCGATTGAATTGCTCGAAAGACAGGCCGATGAGTTGGGATACTTTAGCAAGTAGTTCCTTCCTCGTGCCCTGCTCTTCAGTGTTCTTGGAAAGATTCATCAGGCGCAAACCGACACTGCGCAACACACCCGAAGGCTTACCTCCGGCACGACAGACTGTCCAGGTGGAGCGGTAGGTTTCTCCTGTCAAAGCGATGAAGTCCACTTCGGCATAACCTTCGGCTGTTCCGCGGCGCAAGACGGAACGGCTGTCACTTTGAGCAATCGTCTTATTACGAACATCGGCCAGCTCCACTTTCGCTTCTCTTGCTTTGGTCATACGCGGAGTGGAATCGAACAGTGCAAGACACAAAGCATCCAGCAAAGTAGACTTACCGGAACCGGTGCTACCGGTAATGGCAAAGATGCCGGCATTTTTCAATGGTTCGACTGTAAAATCCACCTCAAATTCTCCTGCCAAAGAAGCAAGATTCTTTCCACGAATAGCTAATATCTTCATAATGAACGGTTGTCTTAATTACTCTTTACCGGCCTCGCTGATGACTTCCTGCAATAACTCTTTCATAGCAGCAGGCATCTTCTGTCCTTCGTATCTCCTTTTATAATAATCGAGCGCCACATCCAACGGACGAATCCCCCGTAACTCTTCATAGCTCACAGCCCGGAGGCCACTCTCCTTTTGGACAGGCATCACCGCCACCACACGCGCCAACCTCACCGATTTGCCTTGCAGAGCCGATTCTATTTTATATTTATAAGAAGTATCGGGTTCTGTCATCTGTATTTTCACTTCCAGATAGGGCGAACGCGCACTTATCTCTCCATCGGGCAGTCCATGAATGGCTTCCAAAACTTCCTCCAACACCGCAGGCCGGTCAGGAATACTCAGCAGGCGGGCATAGGGCGGCACGTCAATCTGAAGAATCTTCGTTTTATCTTCTTCATAGTCCACCATCACCACACCGCTTCTGTTGCCTTTTTCAGAGAAAGACATGGGAATGGGAGCTCCTGAATAACGTACATTCTCTCTTCCGGAAACTCGCTGCGGACGGTGAAGGTGTCCCAACGCCGTATAAATAATCTGCGTATCAAAAGCCTCCGGCGAGATGCCTTCCACACCCCCGATAACGGTACGTTCGGAACGGTCTTCACCGGATATCTCCGAGCCTGTCGCCTGCAGATGCCCCATGGCAATAACAGGTTTACCTTCATCTTTCAATTCGGCAAACAGTTGTCGGTAGAGGCTCTGAACGCCTTGCGCATAATTTTCGGCAGGCGGATAATCTCCTTGCCGCAGAAAAGGAACGGCAAGGCAGAATGCAGCTATATCATTTATATTCATATCCTCTTGCGAACGTCCGGCACCGGGTTTGTAAATCGGTACAATGAGGTGTGCCAAGTCTATGTCACCGTCCGCATCCCGCTTCACCACTCCCCTCACAGTGATGTTCATCTCCTCCAGCAATGGGTTCGGCGCTTCCAACCGTGCTGCCGAATCATGATTACCGGCCGTAATAATGATTTGCAGCATAGGACACTCGGTTGTCACCCGGCGGAGAAAGGAGTAATACAGCCGTTGAGATTCGGCCGAAGGATTCGGCCCGTCAAATACATCTCCGGCAACGAGAAGAACGTCAATCTTACGTTCTTTGATTAGCCTGCACAACCAGTCAAGGAAACGGACATGCTCATCATGGCGGCTGTATTCATAAAAAGTCTGACCCAAATGCCAGTCTGCGGTATGTAGGATTTTCATATTTCTGATTATACATTCTTAGTGGCTTGTACTTTTGGCACGCATTCCAAATACAGGAGCTAATTTAATAACTGAAGTTTCCTGTTTTCACATATACCTTATAGTCTTTAATCATGCCCGGCGCTCCCTGTTCTGCACGTGGCAGGATACGGAAACCGGTGACATTGTATTCCTTTCCCAAATCAATAACCACCTGATGGGGATAGGCCACATTATCTACCGTCTGCCAGAAAGTGCTTTCCTGCAAATCATAAATCTTATCGGCTGTACGGTTACCGCTGCGGGTTTCCTCGCTGTCGGCATACACAATCTTCCAATTTTCGCGCGGAATCTTCTGTCCTTTTTCATCCAAGACATCAAACTCAGCCACTGCCGCCACATTTGTCCCATCGAAAGAAGACAAACCTTCCAAACAGAAATAACGTCCTTTGACAGCAGGTACTTTTACTTCCTGCCAACCGTTGCCTTTATTAAAACTGCCGGCAGCTGCAGGTGTCTCATTCATCAGCTTCAGGTTTTGTCCCTCTTTCCGATGAGTCTCGGGAACATCTACCCGAAGCATATCCAAAATCGGTTTATCCAGACCGCTGACAGTTGTTTCACGCGGACCTTTCAGGTCAAGGACAATAATCTCATTCACTCCCTTCTTGAGCCAGCATCCCGGCATATAGAGTGTCTGTTGAGGACCGATTTCCCAAAAACGTCCCATCGCATGACCGTTCACCCATACCATACCTTTTCCCCATGATTCCATATTGAAGAAAGTATCTGCCACTTTATCCAAAGTAAAAGTGGCACGGTAATAGGCAGGTACAGACTCATCGTTTTTCTCGATACCGCAGAAAGCAGAAGAGTTCATATCCTGATAATTCTTGGCTGCCACAAAATCATAGTTCACCGGGAAGTTATAGACTGTCCAGTTCTTCAGCACTTCCGTATCCTTACCTTTGACGAGTTCCACCTTTTCGGTAATACCTTTGCGGTCATGAATAGACTTGTCGAAGTTCACACGTCCCATCGCTTCTACCAGCAGGTCAAGCTGTGTACCAGCTTTCAGGTCGGGCAGAACGACTTCCTGTTCACCGGCACGGCGGTCGAGGCGTGCCAGCAGTTTACCATCGGCAAAGACTTGTGTCCAGTCATGCTGTTCCGTTATTCTCAATACTGTACCCGCTTTTACTTCCTCCGGCAGGCTAGTGCGATAAAGAATAGTTCCCCAGCCCTGATTGAATTTCTCCATCGGCTTGATATCTTCGGTCTGTTTCGGCGTCGGGAGATTATTGATTAACGGAGCAATCTGTGTAAACTTGATGGCAGGTACCTCCATAACAGGAAGTGCTTGGGGCACTTCGGGCAGTTTTTCACCCTCTTGCAAATAGTTCTTCAACATATCGCGAAGAGCAAAGTATTTGTCGGTAGTCCAACCGGCCTCACTGATGGGAGCATCATAATCATAACTGCTACACATGGCTGAGTATGCCGGATTATTGGCACCGCCCCACCAGCCGAAAGTAGTACCGCCATGAGTCATATACAGACTGAACGAAATACCCTTGTCGAGCATTTCTTTCAAACCTTCCACCATCACTTCTCCGGGACGAGTCTCGTGTTTGCGTCCCCAATGATCAAACCATCCACTCCAAAACTCACTGCACATTAGCGGAGCTTCGGGACGAACTTCACGCAACTTAGCAAATTGTTTGTCAATATTGGCTCCGGTTCCGAAGTTGACTGTCCAAATCAGGTCGTCAAGACCATTATTGAGGAAATTGGAACTCCAGTCACACTGGAAAAGAGGTACTTCGGTAAATCCTGCCGCACGGACTGTATCGCGGATAGCAGATACATAAGGCTTGTCTGTTGCATAAGAACCGTATTCATTTTCCACCTGCACCATGATAATGTTTCCGCCCCGAGTGATTTGCAAATCATCCAACTGCTTGCCCACTTCGTGCATAAACATACCGACACGTTCCATGTAGTACGGGTCAAGGGTGCGCAACTTAATACTATCGTTCTTCAACAACCACCAGGGAAGACCGCCCATTTCCCATTCGGCACACACATACGGTCCGGGACGAACGATTACATACATCCCATGCTTCTGCGCCAGTTTACAAAAAGCGGCAAGGTCTTTATTACCCGTAAAATCATAATTCCCGGGTGTTTCTTCATGCAGATTCCAAAAGACATAAAGACAAAGAGTATTCATGCCCAATGCCTTACACATTTCAATGCGGTGCTCCCAATATTCACGCGGAATGCGCGGGTAATGCACCTCGGCAGCCTTAACAATAAAAGGTTTTCCGTTCAACAGGAAGGTATTCTTTCCGGCTTCAAATGTACCGGGCTTATTGCCACTACATCCTGCCAACAGGAGCACCGCCAATAACAAAGTCAGTAATTTCTTCATATAATAGTTTTCTTTTTAATGTTTGTTTTTCCACTCTCATCATGACAAAAAATCAGGCTCGGTCAACTAGAAAACGCAGTCAATCCAATGTCCAACTGTCCTTCCATTCCACCACCGGTACACCATCCTTAAACTGAATAGGCAACCAAATATATCGGGCATCACTCGGATGTTCGGGACGCCAAATGTCTCCCATAAAGATAAAACAATCCTTGCGTCCCTCCACTTTCAGAATATAAGTGCTTTGACCGCCAAAAGTAATTTCCCGGTTCGGCCCCACACAAGGATTAGGGTGCTGTGTCCACGGTCCCCAAATGGATGGGGCGGAGAACATCCGGGCTTCATTGGGAGCCCAGCCGGTGCAACCGGAAGTTATCATCCAATACATGCCCTCCTTCTTAAAAATGGCAGGAGCCTCGTTCTGTCCGGCAGGTGCCACACGCGCATATTTCCCAGTGTGTGAAAGATAGTCGTCACTCAGTTCGGCAATGTGCAGGGTAAGATTCTCTTCTGAAGCAAAAATATGATAAGCCTTACCGTCATCATCCACATACACCGTCATGTCTCTTGCCATCTGTCCGCCTTCGAGGTCGCGTTTCAAGATAAGTCCCTTGCCGACAGCATCCACCCACTGCGGAGTCCACCACTTGGCATAGTGCAATTCATTCAGTGTATCCATTGTCGCCTGTGCCTGTTCGTCCATATCGAAAGGAAGTTTTCCGGCATTGACACGGCCGGAACGGATAAAGTGATAAGGGCCTGTGGGAGTGTCGCTCACCGCCACACCCGAACGAGCTGCTTCATAACCCTTGCCTTTCAGCTCAAGATGAAACCACATCACAAACTTCCTGGTCTTTGCATTATATACTACTTTAGGCCGCTCAAGGATACAGCCGCGTGCAATGTCGCTGCTGTCATTGTCTTCTACGGCAAGTGCTACACCTTCATTTTTCCAATCGGTAAGATTCTGGGATGAGTAACACATCACTCCCACCATGGCACTGCTGGTGGTGTCACATTTATTTTCGCCAAACCAATAATAAGTACCGTCGTGATACATCACTCCACCGCCATGAGCGTTGATATGTTCTCCGTTATTGTCTGGCCACAATTCACCTGAACGGATGGGAGACGGCTGTGTGCTACAACTGCACAGTAAAATTAATCCCCAAAGGATAACAGCCGAAAGAATCTTATTCATGCTATTCATAGTATATATGTTTTTTTCGTTTACGGATACAAATATAATGAGTTTTATGGAGAACGAGAGCCTAATATCCGGTCATTAAAGAATAAAAAACGGTCATTTTACAATTCAGCCGCCCCGGAACGCTATCCGAGACGGCTTAATCAGTTTCTCTCATTAACAAAAAATTTTTATTGCATAAATTACTGCCTTTACAGCTAAACAGCAGCGTATCACAGATGTACCTTGTTTATAATCTTAAATTTCCACCCTATTAAGATGGTATAAAGGTAGAAAAAAACAACCATATAAGCAAGAAATGTTATTGAAAAGAACTGAAAAATTTACTTTTCGGGAATCAAAACCAATAAATAAAGTCCCGGCGAACGCCTCATCGACGGTCGGAAGAAGGAGGGCGGCTGTTACGGAAGAGCAACGGATACTTCACGCCCCCAGTCCGCGAACTCTCCCTTCTCCCGATTATATGAAGCGGCAATGAGAAGCTCTACCACCTGACCATAATTTTTCTTTCCTCCCGAAACACGGTTCCCTTTCAGAAAAAGATTATAAGCAAAATCCTGTATCCCGCCGAGCAAAGGACTGTACTTCCCGCTCCAATATTTCTGTTTCATCTCGTAATTATGCCATATTTCAGGACGGACACTTTTTCCCCACTCCCGAAACCTGTCATCAGACAATAACTTTTTGGCACTGGTCGCCACATAAGGCAGCAGACTAAAGTATCCGCTATATTTCATTGCTTCAGAACCAGACTGTACACAGACCAGGAAAGCAAAATAATTCGCCTCTGCCTCACTGCCTATTCCCAACAAATGGGCAAACTCATGTGCCATCGTAAAGGGATATTGTTCGGGCAGTAACTCTTCATTCACTTGCGCCTCAGCAAAGAACGGCCCCATGGAACCCAATACGCCCACACTCGAATACAGCGGAGTAAATCCAAAATGCTTGACGTGCTGCCACGGCTGCGGCCGGGCCAACCCATAACAAGAAGGAATATCGGCATAGCTTCTTTTGACGACAGCCTCCACCTTCTCTCTTTCCATACCTGTGTCAGGTGTAAATGAAGCGTTCAGACCTTCCGTGTAGACATCCAGGAATTTCATGAATATCTCCTCTTCATATTCCACGGGCTTCAAATGGCAACGTACATAAAGACTCGGACGGAAGTAATTCAATCCCCATGCCATATAGAACCAGATGATTATCCACAGTACCAGCATAGCCAAACGCCGGAAAATGACACGCCAACCATCTCCACGCCTGCGTGCTGCGACGGGAATAAATATCATCAGGAACACCACAACTGCAGCCATTATCTCCTCCCAGGAAACAGGAATAACGGACGAAACGGCCGATAACACAAAGGATACAGCCGGATAGACATAATCGGCATATCCGCGTGCGCAACTGGGAAAGAAGCGGCAGAGCATCATATAAATTAATAACGCAACCGGAAGAATAACACCCCAACGACGCAACATACCCATACTAATTTACTCTTCTTTCGTCAAAATACGTTCCAATTCCTCGGCGGTGAGCCTGAGATGAAACTGCCCCTTATAGGCAACTGAGATACCTCCGGTTTCCTCAGATACGATTATGGCCAGCGCATCCGTCTCCTGCGACACTCCCATGGCTGCACGGTGCCGCAATCCCAACTCCTTGGGAATATTCAAATCATGAGACACGGGAAGAATACAACCGGCCGCCTCGATACGTTTGTGGCGGATAATCATTGCCCCATCGTGTAACGGACTGTTCTTGAAAAAGATATTTTCAATCAGCCTTTGGTTGACATTGGCATTAATTACCTCACCCGTGCGGATAATATCATTCAGCGGCATCGTCTTTTCGATAACAATCAACGCCCCCACCTTGCCTTTGCTCATACTCATACAAGCAAGCACTATCGGCATAATGTCCGCCTTCTCGGTCTTCTCCTGCTTATTTCCCGTCAGAAAACGGAAAAAGCTACCCAACCGCTTATGCGAACCCAGCGTAACAAGAAAACGGCGCAACTCGTCCTGAAATAAAATAATCAGAGCCAGCACACCCACGCTTACCAACTTATCAAAGATAGAGCCCAAAAGCTTCATCTCAAGAACTTGCGACACAATCAGCCAAATGCCGATGAAAACCAGAATCCCCGTAAAAATATTGATTGAGCCCGAATCCTTCATCAGCCGGTAAGTCTGATATAGCAAGTAAGCCACCAGCAGGATATCAATAAGGTCTTTTATACTAAAGTCGATAAACATCTTTCGCTATATTATTATTCAAGATTATACTATTAACAGTCGATAGCACATGACTTCATCTGCTGCACAATCCGCACAGTTTCCACAGCCTCCTTCACGTCGTGCACCCTCAAAATGTTAGCACCCTTCATGAGTGCAATGGTATTGAGTGCGGTCGTGCCGTTCAGCGCATCTTCGGGAGTAGCGTCCAAAAGTTTGTAAATCATCGACTTGCGCGATATCCCCACCAGTATCGGAAGGTCAAAAAGACTGAAGTCTTCCAGACATTCCATGAGCCCATAGTTATGTTCCAGTGTCTTGCCGAAACCGAAGCCGGGGTCAAGAATAAGGTCTTTCAGCCCCAACTCATGCAACTGATGTATCTTCCGTGCAAAATACTGGAATATTTCCTTTACCAAATTATCATAATGCGGAGCCTGCTGCATGGTTTG
This sequence comes from Phocaeicola faecalis, assembly GCF_021730445.1. Lineage (GTDB taxonomy): Bacteria > Bacteroidota > Bacteroidia > Bacteroidales > Bacteroidaceae > Phocaeicola > Phocaeicola faecalis. Next base: position 35,877 of record NZ_JADNRM010000005.1, read on the forward strand.
CGGAGTACCCTTCATGTGCATGATAATGTAAGGAACGCCCAACTTGGCTACGGTAGAAAACATCCTGGAATCCATCTCTCCGGCCGAGATATCATTAATGATGGCCGCACCGTATTCTTCGACACACATCCGTGCCGCATCCGCCCGGAAAGTATCTACCGAGATGGGAATCGAAGGACATACATCAGTAATCACTTCAAGCCCCATCCGCAGACGACTCATTTCTTCTTCCAATGAAACATGGTCGGCATTCGGACGAGAGGAGTATGCACCGATATCAATAAAGTCAGCGCCCTCATTTACTATTTCCACCACGCGTGCGGCAATCTTTTCCACTGTTTGAAGACGGCTTTCACTGTAAAAAGAGTCGGGCGTTACATTCAGAATCCCCATTACCCGCGGCTCTGACACGTCCATCAACTGCCCCTTTACATTAATATATTTGCTCTCTTTGTTCATTATCTCTACGAAGCGTTATTTACATCGTACAAAAGTACGCACAATTCTTGAGTTTTTGTTATTTCCTGAACTATTTTTCAGCTATCTTTGCCGCAACTAATATTAATAGAAAGGTAAAATGGATATTTCAACTTTATATAAATGTTTTACAGAGTGCAGTGGAGTAACCACCGACAGCCGTAACTGTCCCGAAGGCTCCATGTTCATAGCCTTGAAGGGAGAGACATTCAATGGAAACGCCTTCGCTGTACAAGCGCTGGAGAAAGGTTGCCGATATGCGGTAGTGGACGAAGAACAATACACCGGCGGAAGCCCGCATATACTTTTGGTAGACAACTGCCTGCAAGCCTTACAGGAACTGGCCAACTTCCACCGTCGTAAGTTAGGCACCTGCATTGTAGGCATCACCGGTACCAACGGAAAAACTACTACCAAAGAACTGATAGCCGCCGTACTTCAAAAAAAATACCGGGTACTTTACACATTGGGCAATCTGAACAACCACATCGGCGTGCCGCTCACCCTGTTGCGCCTCACCTCCAACGACGAACTTGCCGTGATAGAAATGGGTGCGAACCATCCGGGTGAAATTAAATCGCTCTCTGCCATTGTCGAGCCCGATTATGGTATCATCACCAATGTAGGCAAAGCACACCTCGAAGGATTCGGCTCTTTCGAAGGAGTGATAAAAACCAAAGGAGAGTTGTACGAACATTTGCGTTACGGAGGCAAGCACGTCATCTTTATTGACAGGGATAACGAGCATCTTAATAAAATTTCACAAGGACTGACCTGTATCACCTATGGCACAGAAAACGAAGCGGAACTCTACGTCAGTGGCCGGACGGGGGCATGTGCCCCATTCCTCACTTTCGAGTGGGAGCATGAAGGCAGACAGCACAAGGTAAGCACTCATCTGATAGGCTCTTACAATCTTAAAAATGCCCTTGCCGCCATCGCTATCGGACGTTTCTTCCATGTAACGGAAGAACTGATTTCGGAAGCACTGGAAGAATATGTTCCACACAACAACCGTTCGCAACTCACCCCGACAGCCGACAATAATCTGATTGTGGATGCCTACAATGCCAATCCTACCAGCATGATGGCGGCATTGGAGAATTTTCGTCGGATGGAAGTGCCGCACAAGATGGTCATTCTGGGCGATATGAAAGAATTGGGCAAGAGCAGCCATGAAGAACATCAAAAGATAGCCGGTTACCTGGGTGAATGTGAATTTGAACGCGTCATTCTGGTCGGAGAAGAATTCGGGCAAGCGACTTCCTCTTACGAGCATTATCAAGATGCCGGCCAATTGGCGGAAGTTTTGAAAAAGTCTAAACCAAAGGGATTCTACATTCTCATAAAAGGTTCGAACAGCATGAAACTCGCCCCGCTACAGGAGTTGCTTTAAAGCAGTTCAATATATCAGGAGGATGTTTCTAAAGTAACATATTTTGTAGTATTCGGGAGTGTGTCAAAACTAAACCAGTCTATCCAATCGTCAGCTGTAGGGGCAAGGTTTGCCTGCCCGAAGACACAAAGTAAACTGTTTTCGGGCGAGCGAACCTCGCCCCTACGAACGAAACGACAGCATTATCCACGTTTTGACACAACCCCCTACAGTAACTTTATAATCTTAATCCGCCTTTCTTCAATTAAGCATCAAACTCATGTAAGGGTGCTCCGTCTCAAGTAACTTGGCTGTGAGGCTTTCTATCGTATAACGATGATATTCCCTTCCTTCCCGATATCCATGATAACAATTACCATTTTCCACTATATAGTAACCATTATTTTCAGGAATAGCATCATCGTCCTCTATTTGAATGGAAAAACTCAGCACCGGATGTTTCCTTGCAAGTATGGACAGCATCTTTTCCACATGAATCAAACGTGCCATTCCCAACGTGGACGAATCCCCGGAGGAAGGATGGATATACTCGATAACAGCTTCAGGATATAAGATTGCAGCGGCCGACAACAAGGTATCTTTGACCGCCTCAAAGCCTGCCTGTCCGGGAATACCGTCTGCCAATAACTCTTTAACATACAAAATTCCGGTGTCCATTACCACAAAAGCCAGCCCTGCTATCCGGTCTGCCTTGCGCGCCACAAGCAATTTACCTCCTCCCAGCCGCAAGTCCGCCATAATCACCAGAAAATCTTCATAGCTATGTTGCACACAGCAGACGCGCTCGCGCATACGGCTATCAAAGTACTGATACAATTCAACCCAATCCCCATCTTCCTCTTTCACCCTGTAAGAACCGGAAGGAGTAAGTTCCTCTACGTTTATCCTTTCCATCACATAACCGAATCGCGGAGTATATCCCGACTTTGCATAATAGCCAAGCAACCATTTCTCTGCCGGTATAAGGGTGCTGAGCAAAATACCGTCATCATACATACGACGGTGAGTCAGCCCCAACAAGCGGCGCATGGCTCCATGCGACCTATAGTCGGGATGGGTGCACGCACCCGAAATGTAAGAAGTGGCAATCGTTTCCCCGCAAAAGGTCATCGGGTAGGGAATCATCTGCAAAGCGGAAATGATTTTCCCCTCTTCGCGAACAGCCATATTGATATCATCTCTATATCTCAGGTCGAAATACAGGTCAGTAAACTCCTCGCTGTCCGTAAAACAGAGTTTCCACAATGCTTTTACTTCATCCTTTGTGGTCATTGAGCTCAGCTATACATTTTTCGAGCAAGATAGTCGGCTGATAAGAAAGCTTCGCCTTACGCAGTCCCTCCAGTCCGAGGTCTTCCTCACGATTGATATACATATACTGTTCATCGATATGATTGGCATACTCATAGTTTATCATGGCGTAAGAGCCTTCGATATCGGTATTCGCTTTTTCCACACATGTATCCCATGTCTGATAGTTGATGGGAGCACCATAAGTGAATGCGGCTATCTTGCCGTTCACGTGTAATACTCCTCCGGTCAGTCCCAACTCTTCCAGGTGATGAAGGGCGAAAGTCATGGACTGCCGTTCGGCCCCCAAAGCCATTTGTTCATCACAATTATTGGCACGACACCACTCCTCTTCCATCTTCAGGCATTCAGGAACAAGCTCGGGAGTCAGAAATCTGTACTCGTAATCGGGATACTGTTTCTTGAACTTGTTAATATGATTACGTTTGGACTGATATTTCTTGCCCTTCAAGGTAGCCAGATCAGTGCGCAGATAAAGATAGTCAAAATAGTCACGGTCTTCGGTAAAGGTGAAACGGCCCGGCATCACTGCTTCAAGGTCTGCTTTCATTCCTACGCATACACCCAGCATACGAAACTTTGCCCCCAATGCTTCAGCATCCTCAATCAGTGCTTCCAACACCGGTTTTACGTCTCCCGTTCCTACCGGCATCATGTAGGCCAGCTCTTCACCGGCATAGAAGCGTAGCAACAAATAGCCGTCCAAAACGGCATACTTGGTCTGGTATAGGAATGTCCAACTACAGAGGTTGGCAAATGATAAGTCGCAATTGCGACGTTGGCTGTTCAGCGTAAATGACTGTATCAGCTCTTTATCCGCTAAAGTAATGTCTTTGAATTCTATCATAAAATGTTTGTTTCTCTAATAACAAAGATAGAAGCGTTTTTGTTAAATGACACCCAATAATTTGAGAATTGTTGGAGTGAAAATAGCTGTCATTATCCCATTCAATGTCAATCCCAGACTGGCATAAGCTCCGTATTTTCCACTGATTTCCATAGCCGTAGATGTTCCCACTGCATGAGTAGCCGTCCCCATAGACAACCCTTGAGCTATGGGGCTGCCTACATGTCCCACACGCAACACCTTAAAACCGAACACCGCTCCAAATAATCCCACAACAACGACAACGGCCGCTGTCAATGAAGGAATTCCTCCGGTGGTTTTCGACACCTCCATCGCAATAGGGGTAGTGACTGACTTCGGAGCCAACGAACAGATAATATCGGGTGTAGCTCCCAACAACTTGGCAATGACAACCACAGCCACCAATCCCACCAGGCATCCCGCCAACTGCGAAATGATAATCGGCAATAATTGCTTCTTTATCATCTCCAACTGCAAGTACAGAGGAACGCCCAATGCCACTACCGCCGGTTTCAGCCAAAATTCGATGAGCTGTCCGCCCTCATTATAAGTTTCATAACTGATGCCGGCAAATTTCAAAAATAGAATAAGCACGGCAATGGTAAGCAATATCGGGTTCAAGATAACCCAGCCTGTCTTCTTCTGAATGACGCGCGACAGAAAAAACACCCCAAAAGTGACCGCCAACAGAAAGAACTTATTTTCTAAATATTCCATTTGATTTACGAACTAATTGATGAACCCATCCGGTAACCACAAGCACCAGAACAGTACTGACTAAGGTAGCAATCGCAATCGGCCAAAACTGTGCCGCGATTACATCAAAATAAAGCATCAGCGCCACTCCGGGCGGCACAAAGAAGAAGCCAAGATTAGCAACCAGGAAATCGGACAACCCCTGCACCCATTGCAGTTTTATCCAACCCAATTTCAAGAAAAGGGTGAGAAGCAGCATCCCTATGATACTGGAAGGCAGCTTAATGCCTGTCAGAAAAACAATCAGTTCACCCAAAGCCAAACATCCGAAAAGGATAGCGCATTGACGTATCATACCTTATTAATTTAATAAAAACTTATTGAAAACTGCGCAAAGTTAAGGAAACATCCTGTTTGGTGTTCAATAACATACGTTTTTTGCATACTTTAAACCAAAAATAATACAGGTTTTGCAATGTAGATATTGCAAAATTACCTAATTTTGCATCGTGAAAAACAACACTCGTCTTTAGAACGTACATAATTAATATATATCATGGATTTAATATCTGAAATCGTAGAGCGCGCGAAAGCAAACAAACAGCGCATCGTTCTTCCTGAAGGAACAGAAGAACGTACATTAAAAGCTGCCAACCAAATATTGACAGACGGTGTTGCCGACCTTATTTTATTGGGTAATCCCGATGAAATCATGAGCCTGGCTAAAGAATGGGGTTTGGGAAACATCGGTAAAGCCACTATCATCGACCCCGAAAATCACCCTAAGAAAGAAGAATATGCACAACTGCTGTGCGAACTTCGTAAGAAAAAAGGTATGACTATCGAAGAAGCTCGCAAACTGGTAGTCGACCCGTTGTATTTGGGATGTTTGATAATCAAAGCCGGAGATGCCGACGGACAGTTGGCAGGTGCCCGCAACACTACCGGTAACGTGCTTCGTCCTGCATTACAGATTATCAAGACAGTACCGGGCATTACTTGTGTATCAGGCGCCATGCTGCTGTTGACCCATGCTCCCGAATATGGAAATAACGGCGTTTTAGTAATGGGTGATGTTGCAGTAACTCCGATGCCGGATGCCAACCAGTTGGCTCAGATTGCCGTTTGTACCGCCCAAACTGCCAAAGCAGTTGCAGGCATTGACCCGCGTGTTGCCCTGCTGAGTTTCTCAACCAAAGGTTCTGCCAAACATGAAGTAGTAGACAAAGTGGTTGAAGCCTTAGCCATCGCCAAAGAAATGGCCCCCGATTTAAAAATCGACGGTGAACTGCAGGCTGACGCCGCTTTAGTTCCACATATCGGTGCAAGCAAAGCTCCGGGTTCGGAAATTGCCGGAAAAGCCAATGTGCTGGTAGTTCCTTGTCTGGAAGTCGGTAACATCTCTTATAAACTGGTAGAACGTTTAGGACACGCTACAGCTATCGGTCCGATTCTGCAAGGTATCGCCCGCCCGGTGAACGACTTGTCACGCGGATGCTCTATCGACGATGTTTATAAGATGATTGCAATTACTGCAAATCAGGCTATTGCTGCCAAAGCAAACAATTAATATAATAAAGAAACAACATTATGAAAATATTAGTGCTTAATTGCGGTAGTTCTTCTATCAAATACAAGTTGTTTGATATGACTACCAAAGAAATCCTGGCACAGGGTGGTATTGAAAAAATCGGATTGGTAGGTTCTTTCCTGAAGTTGACTTTACCTAACGGTGAAAAGAAGATTCTCGAAAAAGATATTCCCGAACATACTGCAGGTATTGAATTTATCCTGAACACATTGGTCAGCCCTGAATATGGTGCAATCAAATCTTTGGAAGAAATCAATGCAGTAGGTCACCGTATGGTACACGGCGGTGAACGTTTCAGCGAATCTGTGAAACTGGATAAAGAAGTACTGGATGCATTTGCCGCTTGCAACGACCTCGCTCCGCTTCATAACCCGGCTAACTTGAAAGGTGTCAATGCCGTTTCAGCTATCTTGCCCAATGTACCTCAGGTAGGTGTATTCGACACTGCATTCCACCAAACAATGCCCGACTATGCATATATGTATGCCATCCCATACGAACTGTATGAAAAATACGGCGTACGTCGTTATGGCTTCCACGGAACCTCTCATCGCTATGTTTCAAAGCGTGTATGCGATTTTCTGGGCATCAACCCCGAAGGTTCTAAAATCATCACTTGCCACATTGGTAACGGTGGCTCCATCTCGGCCGTTAAAGACGGTAAATGTGTAGATACCAGCATGGGACTTACACCGCTTGAAGGACTTGTAATGGGAACCCGCAGCGGTGACATCGATGCAGGTGCTGTTACCTTCATTATGGAAAAAGAAGGTTTGACTCCGACAGGCGTTTCCAATTTGTTGAACAAGAAGAGCGGAGTACTCGGCGTATCAGGAGTATCCAGTGATATGCGTGAATTGGATGCAGCTTGCAAAGAAGGCAATCCGCGTGCTCTGCTGGCAGAAAAGATGTATTACTATCGCATCAAGAAATATATCGGTGCTTATGCTGCCGCTATGGGTGGTGTAGACGTTATCTTGTTCACCGGCGGTGTAGGCGAAAACCAATCACAATGCCGCGAAGCTGTGTGTGACGGCTTACAATTCATCGGTGTGGAATTGGATAAGGAAATGAACAACAAAATTCATGGTGACGAAGCCATCATCTCTACTCCCGAATCAAAAGTCAAGGTAGTAGTTATCCCGACAGACGAGGAATTAATGATTGCCAGTGACACACAAACAATCTTGGATAAGTAATTTTATTGTTTGGTTAAATAAATATCGAAGGCCGCTTGCGCGAGATGCGTAACGGCCTTCCTTTTTTTTTAACTGTTCTTTATTGAGCGATAAGCTCAACTACACGACTTTGTGTCTGTCCGCCGGTAAATACATTCAGTCCGACCTTCATCAGATAATCTCCTGAGAAAGTTCTACCATTGGCATCCAGTCTTGATTTCTTTCCGGGCATCAGATTAATCTCTTCCACCTTATACATCTTCGCCGGATCCAATCCCTGCAATTTCACAGGCAACAGTTTCTCGCCAAAACGGGGATGGATATCATAAGCATACAGCACTGCTTGCTTCCGTCCTTCGCCCACATACATCACAGACATGTGATTGCCTTCATACGGAGAAATCAAGCGATAAAGTTCTCCATCCAGAATAACGGGCTTCAAACGGTTAAAGTTGGCAACCGCATTCTGGCAGTAGGCCAATTCGTCTTCACTCAATTCTTTCAAGCCCATATCGAAACCGAGTTTACACATAGAGGCTACATCAGTACGGAATTTCACACTGGTCTTGCTATTCCAGCTAGTGACATGAGCACACATAGCCTTAGCCGGGAAGAATTGTGAGAATCCCCATTGGATATACAAACGTTCGATAGGATCGGTATTATCACTACACCAAAATTCAGTAAAATATTTCAGTGCCTCATAATCACAACGTGCACCACCGCCCGAACACAGCATCATCGGCACATTGGGATACTTGGCTTTCACTCTTTCCAAAACATTATAAACGCCACGCACATGGTTGATATAGAGTTGGTCTTGCTTCTCTTTCAGATAGGGAGAATAAACATTGGTAATAGGGCTGTTGCAGTCCCACTTAAAGAAAGCCACATCCGGATTCTCAGTCATGATATTATCTACTACACCAAATACAAAATCCTGCACTTTCGGATTGCTCAAATCGAGTACCAGCTGATTACGGTAATAGTATGTTTCACGATTAGGCAGATGGATAGCCCATTCGGGATGCTTCTCAAAGAGCTCACTCTTCGGGTTTACCATTTCCGGTTCAATCCAGATACCAAACTTCACACCGGCTTCTTTGGCAGCAGCCACCAACGCAGGCACTCCATTAGGCAGTTTACTTTTTGTAGCCTCCCAGTCTCCCAAACCGGTATGGTCATTGTTACGAGGATACTTATTGGCAAACCAACCGTCGTCCAGCAAGAACATATCCACGCCCAGATGCTTGGCTTCCTTCATCAGTTCCACCAAGACTTTCTCATCAAACTTGAAACCGGTATTTTCCCAGTTATTGAGCAATGTCATACGATCACCCTTACCATCTTTCAACTGATAGTTACGCGCCCATGCATGAATGTTCCGGCTCGCCTTACCCGTTCCCTCCTTACTCAGCGTAAAGACAAACTCGGGAGTCTTGAACACATCCTTCGGAGCCAGTTCATAATAAGAAGCGTAAGGATTAATGGCAGGAATCACTCTCAGATTGCCTTCATTATCCACTTCAAACGTAAAGCGGAAATTTCCGGTCCAACCGATAGTTCCCAACAGCACATCCCCCTGATGCTCATTGGCAGGCCGGTCAAAGCCCAACTCAAAGAAAGGCTGGACAAACATAGCCGCACGGCTTCCCAACTTGGTATCCAGGAGCTTTTTTCCGAATTGCAACTCTTGCGTACTCATCTGTACCTCTTTGGCCCAATCACTGCTGAACTCAGTCAGGAAATACTTCCCTGCAGAGAAATACAGCATAGTGGACGAATAACGTGAAAGCATCACCGGCTTTTTTTCCTGATGACTGATTTCACTCCAAGTCTTTATGACATCCTCTTTGGGATAAGCTACATAATGTAAGGTTACATCTACAGGATACTGATTATCGCGCAAGCGGATAATTGTTTCCGTCCCTCCCTCTACTGCCTTGCTTTCAGAAGACACATAACGCAATATGGTACACGGATTTCCATCGTTGTGAGTAATGGAAACGGCAGGTTCAAAATAATCTTCGGCACCCGAACCGGCATATACCTCCCAGCCATTGGCCGAAGCATCCTTGCCCGAAGCAGACGGAAGACTGACAATATCCTGTTCATTCAGCAGTTTACTGCCCAGATAAGATTGGTACAAACGTCCGTTAGGAGCCACTTTCAAGATTAAATCCGTATTGTCGGTCGACACACGAATCGTTTTTCGGTTTTCTGCATTCACTTGAAGATATGCAAAGAATACAATTAGTAATAGAAAGATTTTCTTCATGGTATAAATTAAAAGGGGGTTATATAATATTCAATCAAGAATACTGACTTTCTCCTTCTATAAACTGCTCTAGGAACATATTTTCACCGTCAAAAACGGCATAAGAGAAGTCTTGTATCCAGTCTCCCAAAATAAGCATGCGCGATGTACGGCTCAGCATCAGGTCAAGCATTATGTGGCGATGGCCGTAAATAAAATAATTAATATCAGGATGGTTCTTAAGGTACTTCTTGGTAAAAAGCACTAAAGGTTCTTTGTCCTCTCCCATATATTCGGGTTCTTTGCCTCCTTCGCGCTTCATGCGACTGTGTTTCGCCCACTCCAATCCCAAGTCCACACTCCAGCGAGGATGTAAAGTAGAAAAAAGACGCTGCAAAGTGGTACTATGAAACATGGAGCGCAACAACTTGAACTTACGGTCGCCATCTCCCAACCCATCACCATGGGCAAGAAAGAACTCTTTACCATAAATTTCACAGGTAAGCGGCTGGCGATGAATAGTCACGCCACATTCCTTTTCCAGATAATCTCCACACCAGATATCATGATTTCCGATAAAGAAGTGGACTTCCACTCCCATATCGGTCAGTTCGGAGATTTTTCCCAAGAAGCGGGTATAGCCTTTCGGCACTACCAACTTGAACTCATACCAAAAGTCGAACATATCTCCCAATAGATACACTGCTGCGGCATTATGCTTGATTCTGTCCAAAAAGTTCACCAAACGGCGTTCCTGTGTCCGTCCGTGCGCTATTGCACGCGACCCCAAATGTGCATCCGAAAGGAAATATATATTCTTCATAATCTTAAAGGAATCCTAATTCAAGTTTTGCTTCTTCACTCATCATGTCCTTATCCCATTCGGGTTCGAACACCAAATTAATGACGGAGGAGTTTACCCCTTCCACCGAATCCACCTTTTGACGCACATCCTCCATAATAAAGTCAGCGGCGGGACAGTTGGGAGCAGTAAGCGTCATATCAATACTTACCTCTCCATTGTCTTCCAGGTCAATCTTGTAGATTAATCCTAAATCGTATATATTAACCGGAATCTCAGGGTCATATACGGTCTTCAACATCGCTATTATTCTCTCTTCTATTTTCAAACGGGTCTCTGCATCCATAATTCTCGTTATTTTAATTGCAAATTTAATGATTTTACAACAGTATACCAAACGTTTCTACATATATCTACAGCAGGCGTTCCGGAAGGCATGCAAACGATGTTCCGCCGCAGTCCAACCCTGAAGAAACGGAATGAAAGAACCAACATGAAGAACCGGGTCAAAGCATAAAAAAACATGGCAGTACAAACATGTATCCATGAGCTGATAAAAGCCTGTTTCAACCTTCGCCAACCGGAAAGCCCAAAGCCGCCCGACAGCTATACGGCTCTTTCTTTCAACGTGATAGACCAAATCTATGAGCTAATAGACAAATCCGATTGCAACAGTCTTGAAAAAGATATAACTTTGCCCACGACAAACAAATTAATTCATTAAAAACACAGTAACATGAGAAGTATTACTACATTTGATTTACAGTATGCCCACAGATTCTACGGTTTCCAGGGCGAGGCACAGTACCTTCACGGACATACAGGTGTCCTGACCATTGAAGTTGAGGATACGGTGAATGCCGGTGTGAACATGGTCTATCCGTGTAATGAAATCCAAAAGGTAGCATGGGATGTTTTAAAAAACTTCGACCACGCTCTGGTTCTTAGAGAAGACGACCCGCTGCTTCCGGCTGTACTTGAGGTATACGAGAAACAGGGAATCAAAAACGGACACCCCCAAAACAAGATGAAGGGAGAGGCGTTCAAGACCACTCTTGCCACCGCATATCCGGATTGTCGCCTGGTAGTGACCAAGGAGACCATGACGGTGGAAGGCATGATCAAGATTGTATATGAGCTGTTGAAGGACAAACTGAACATTGCCAAGATTACCTTTACCAGCGGAGTAAACGCAGGATCGGCTGAGTTTGACACACACAACGACATTGAGCGTTGCCCATTGTGCGGTATCTCGCTGAACGAAGAGGGTGTATGTCCCAAGTGCGGATATAAAAAGAAATAAGTAGTCCGGGACCTGTTCCATCGGAGGGAGTATTCTGAAAAAGGATACCCCCTTTTGACATATGAGCCACACAACCCAGTATTGAATATACCGTTGCAAACGGAACTGAAAACAATAAAAACACACTTAAATCCTGATTGTATATGACAACGACCAACCTTCTTTTTCGTACCGGTACACTGGCCGCCTTTCTTTCCGTGGCAGTGTCTTGCGGACAAAAGCAGACCGAAGCCGGAGCTCCGGCTGCCGAAAACAAAACAGAAAGTACAACTGAAATTGTACTGAAAGATTATGGCAATGCGCCATGCGTGCTGGATATCGAAGCCTATACCGTAGGCAACGACAATTTCCGCACCACCCTGTGGACAGGATTGAACCTGCAAGTGACAGTGATGAGCATTCCGGCGGGCGGAGATATCGGCCTGGAACTCCACTCCGAGATTGACCAGTTCCTCCGCATCGAGCAGGGACAAGGACAAGTGGTTATGGGTGATAGCCGCGACAAGCTTGATTTCGTTCAGGAGGTAAAGGCGGATGAGGCGGTATTTGTTCCCGCCGGCAAATGGCATAACCTGATCAATACAGGCAGCGAACCTATTAAACTATATTCGATTTATGCGCCCGCCGAACATCCGCACGGCACCATTCACCAGACACAGGCCGAGGCAATGGAAGATGAGCACCATCACTGATTTGCCGAATCAGGTTATATAAAAAAACTGAAAGGCAGGAAGTATTCATAACCGAATACTTTTTGCCTTTTAAATTAAAACCGGTATATTTGTCACAAAAACCTAATAATCTATCTCTATTATGAACAAATTATCGTATGGTGTATTATGGGCCGTTACCGTCTTATTGGCCGCCTGTGATGCACAACCCAAACAAGAACCTATCGAAGAGATCATCGACCGCGGCTTGAAGGCTTCGACCGAACAGGCCCTATTAATGGCAAAAGAACTGGAAACACAGGAAGGTCGTCTGCCGAAAACAATCAATAAAGAAGGCAAGCTGGAAACCAGCGATTACAGTTGGTGGTGCAGCGGTTTCTTCCCGGGTGAATTGTGGTATTTATATGAATACAATCCGACCCCGGAAATGAAAAAATATGCAGAAATGTACACCGACCGTGTAGAAGAGGTAAAACATATCACTTACAGCCACGACGTCGGTTTCATGCTATATTGCAGCTACGGCAACGGTTACCGCCTGACCGGAAAACCGGAGTATAAAGACGTGATGCTGACCGGAGTCAATTCACTGGCTACCCGTTATGACGAACGGGTGGGAGCCATCCGTTCCTGGGACTTCAATAAAAAAATCTGGCAGTTCCCGGTCATCATTGACAATATGATGAATCTGGAATTCTTCAGTTGGGCTTCGAAGGCATCCGGTGACGACCGTTTCCGCAAAATGGCCATTTCTCATGCAGACAAGACCATGCTTCACCATTTTCGTGATGACTATAGCTGTTATCATGTAGTTTCCTATGATACGATAACCGGCATGCCGCATAAAAAGCAGACCCATCAGGGAGCGGCTGACGAATCAGCCTGGGCCCGCGGACAGGCTTGGGCTTTGTATGGCTTCACTATGATGTATCGTGAGACAGGCAAAGCAGAGTATTTGACGCATGCCAAACATATTGCCTCATTTATTATGAACCATCCGAATATGCCGGCCGATAAAGTTCCTTATTGGGATTTTGACGCTCCGGGCATTCCCGATGTACCCCGTGATGCCTCCGCCGCTGCAATCATGGCCTCTGCCCTAATAGAACTGAGCCAACTGGACAAGAGTACGGAGGCAAAGAGTTACCTGGACTTTGCAGAACAACAGATTCGTTCGTTAACAAGTCCCGACTATCTGGCTGCAAAAGGTACGAACTGCAATTTTGCCCTGATGCATTCCACCGGCCATTTTCCCGGAAACAGTGAAGTTGATGTTCCCTTGAGCTATGCCGATTATTATTATGTAGAAGCTCTGATGCGTTTAAGAAACCAGCTGAAGAAATAAATTCTTATCACCAACCCGCCTCCATCCGGCCTATGCGCTTGCTGAACCTTCACAAGGCACAGGCCGAGGCGGTTCTATATTCTTCCCTCATCGGCATAACTATAATATTTGCCGTCTGTTAAAATAACATGGTCAATCAACCTTATATTCATTATTTTGGCAGCTTTATCCAACTGTTCGGTCAGGCAATCATCTTCCCTGCTGGGACGCAGACTTCCCGAAGGATGATTATGGCAAAGCGCCATCGACACAGCACGCTTCATCAATGCCTCTCGCAAGATACAACGAATATCCACAGCAGTGGCAGCCAGTCCACCGGCACTTATTTTCACCCTGTCTATTACTTTTGAGGCTTGATTGAGCAACAACACCCAACATTCTTCCGTAGGCAAATCGCACATCAAAGGATAAAAATATTGATAAACATCACAAGAACTGAGTATCCTTTTCCGCTCCTTCACCTCTTCTTCCTTACGTCGCTTCCCCAGTTCGGAAGCAGCAAGAATACTGATGGCTTTAGCCGGACCTATTCCCTTATAATGGCACAAATCATCAATACTGCATTTGCCCAACTCGTTCAAATTATTATGATAGTCACCCAATATCTTCCGCATCAGTTCCACGGCCGAGTCTTCCGTATTTCCCGAACCTATCAGAATAGCCAATAATTCGGCATTGGAAAGCGCAGCCACCCCATGATGAGCCATCTTTTCACGCGGCCGGTCCTCCTCCGCCCAACGGTTTATAGCCAGTTTCTCCCCCATTATTTATAAAAGTTCTTTTCAAACGCCGCAAACTCGTCTTTCTTCAGCACACAACGCTTCCACCATGCCCGTAAAAAACCCGTTCCGTATCCAGTCAACTGAATGAACGAAGCCACAATAGAAAGCAATCCTATTTTCAAGCTCCTATTTTGCAATGTCGAGTCAATACATATAATGACAGCAAAGAGCAAAAGTAACGACAAACTCCATGCACAGACCAACGAACCCAATAATAAAAACAGTACCCCCAATGTAAAGACTGCCGGTAACAAATGTACTATTTTCAATGATTCCGGATATTTTTTATACAGATTGATGCGTGCAATACCCGAGTTATGCACCTGTTTGAAGAATTTCTTCAAGTCCGTACGGCGTTTGTGCCACACCCATGCCTCGGGAAACAACCGGCAGGCATAACCTCCCTTGAATATCCGGATGCTGAAATCAATATCCTCTCCAAAACGCATTTTGGAGAAGCCGCCCAACGCTTTATATACTTCCGCCCGCACTCCCATATTGAAACTGCGCGGATAGAACTTGTCCATTTTCTTTTTGCCACCGCGAATACCTCCGGTCGTAAAGAATGAAGTCATGGCATAGTTGATAGCCTTCTGCACATCGGAAAACGACTCATGTGCACGGTCGGGTCCCCCGAAAGCATCCGCCCTTTCCCTTTGCAACTCTGCTCCGACCGCCGCCAGATAACCTTCGGGCAATATACAATCGGAATCCAGAATAATAAGATATTCCCCATTACTGCGCTCGGAGCCATAATTACGAGTTTGTCCCGGCCCGGAATTAGGCTTATTATAATAATGTATATCCAAACAATCGGCATAACGCTCCACCACCTCTTTACAAGGAACAGACGAGCCGTCCTCCACCACTATCACTTCAAAGTCCTTCTCCGTCTGCCGCGTGAGACTTTCCAGCAACTCATCCACTTCATCCGGACGATTATAAACCGGTATAATAAAAGAATATCTCATAAACTGCTATCATTTTGTCGTACAAAGGAACACAAAAAAGGCGGAGCTTGCAACAAGTTCCGCCTTTTTATATACTGGTTTACAGAGATTATGCTTTCACACGACCCACGTATGAACCGTCACGAGTATCGATTTCGATTGTTTCACCTTCATTGATGAACAAAGGAACGCGAACCGTTGCACCCGATTCCACTGTAGCAGGTTTCAATGTATTTGTAGCTGTATCACCCTTCAATCCCGGTTCTGTATAAGTAATCTTCATCTGTACTTTAACAGGAACATCAGCAAAAAGAACCGTTTCGGTAGAAGCGTCAGAAACTACATCTACCACCATTCCTTCCAGCAGGAAGTCCACACCGTTAATCAAATCGTGAGCGATAGGAATTTGGTCGAATGTTTCCTGATTCATAAACTGATAGTTGTCCCCATCATGATAAAGAAACTGATGCGGACGACGTTCCACACGTACATCTTCCAGTTTTTCACCGATATTGAAACGACGTTCCAGGACGTAACCATTAACTACATCTTTCAATTTAGTACGCATGAACGTATTACCTTTTCCCGGTTTTACATGCAGGAAGTCAATACAGAAATACAACTTGCCGTCCATACGGATAGCAGTTCCGATTTTAATGTCTTGAGCATTAATCATACTTTTCTTTGCTTATATTTGATTATTATTTCAGATTATATTCACTTACGGTCGTGATTTCGGGTGCAAAAGTAATGTAAATCAAGAAAAAACGCAAAAAGAAATCACTAAAAATGAGTTATCTCTTTGTTTATTTCAAAAAAGTCACTAATTTTGCAGCCCGTTACAGCGTGAATAATAACATAAAAATAAGTATATACAATGAAAAGAACATTCCAACCCTCTAACAGAAAGAGAAAAAACAAACACGGATTCCGTGAAAGAATGGCAACTGCTAATGGCCGTCGCGTATTGGCGAGCCGTCGTGCAAAAGGTCGTAAGAAATTAACTGTATCTGATGAATACAACGGAAAATAATTCATCTGACCGGAGAAAATAAAAGGAGTAAAGTGAATCACTTTACTCCTTTTATTTTTTATTCATTCTCGCGTATCCAGTCCATCACGTTTGCCGGGGCACGCTCTGCCAACAGTTCTTTTTTCATGAAATCCATATAGGGAGCTACATGGTCAAAGAATTTATAATATCCTTTGCACAGATAGTTCAGTCCCGGTTCTCCGTCCTCCGTCACAGCAAAGCGGTTCTTGGGACATTCGCCGTGGCAGGCAAACTCATATTGGCAATTCAGACATTGCTGCGGCAGGCTGTTGTGCTTCATGGCCCCAAATGCTTCCTGTTCCTTGCTATACATCATCTCTACCAACGTCTTTTGATAGATATTTCCCAATTTATATTCAGGAAATACAAAATGGTCGCACGAATAAACATCCCCATTAAATTCCATCACGGCAGCATGGCCGCAATATTTTGCCATCGAACAGACCCCCGGCTGCTGTCCTACCCAGTTGGCCAGTGTGGAATCAAATATCTGAATAAAGTAATTTCCTACATCCTTCTTCACCCATTCATCAAAAATGGTACAGAGAAATGTCCCCCATTGCTCGGGCGAGACAGTGAAAGGCGCCAATTCTCCGTCTTTTTGTTTCAAAGAAGAGAGTTTCAGTCCGTCCGTACGTTTGGAGAGACGCTCCACGATAGGAGTAAACTGAATATAATGACAATCAAGCTCATCGCGGAAAAAGCGATAGAACTCCAAAGGGTAATCGGCGTTGTAGTCATTCACTACCGCCATGGCATTCCATTCCACCCCATGTTTTTTCAACAAGTTAATGCCACGCATCACCTTCACAAAAGAAGGCTGTCCCATCTTATTCTTCCGATATTCGTCATGAAACTCTTGCGGACCATCAATAGAGATGCCTACCAGAAAATTGTTCTCGCGAAAGAACTCACACCATTCATCGGTCAGCAGTGTACCGTTGGTCTGGATGCAATTATCAATCGTACGGCCTCCGGCATATTTCTTTTGAAGCTCCATCGCCTTTTTATAAAAGGACAAAGGACGCATCAGGGTTTCCCCTCCATGCCAAGTAAACAGCACTTGAGGCATGGTTTGCGATTCAATATATTCCTTTATGAACTTCTCAAGCAGCTCGTCACTCATCACATGGCGAGGTTGTTCTTCATATAACTTTGCTTTTTCCAGGTAATAACAATAGTCGCAAGCCAGATTGCAGACTGCGCCCACAGGCTTGGTCATCACATAAAGCGGCTTTGCAAAAGGGGTTATGGTTGCTTCTTTCATCAGTCTTTCATTTATATCTTAGCGTTCATGTTACAAAGATAAATCTATTTTTCAATCAACAGAGGAGAAAATGCAATTTTCGACATGAAATTCATAACGACCTTCCATCTACTCATATTACATAAAAGTCTTTGAGATAGTGCTAAAGTCTGCCTATAGCATATACAACTCTATATTTTTTTCACCCTACAAGCAGAAATATGTTTCTTCCTTCCTCCTTTCATTAGTCGTTGAAACGCCCTGTTGATGAGGCTTCCGGTAGTGAAGGGACATCCCGTCACCGTCCTTTCAGCCTCCTTTCACTTGTGAAACTTCTTCCAGCTTTTTAACTTTTTCGATAACGCTTTCATTTTCTGTAGGGGCAGACTGAAAAGATGTATAGAAAATACACAGGGAATCGCTGAAGGCAGATTGTGAAGGGACTTGGAAAGCACGGCTGAAGGGAGGATGAAGGGATGTGCTGTCATCTTTAACCATCTGATAGCCAGCGCACTTTGATTAAAATGTAAGGATGAACGGAGAAGAGGGAATGACCGGTCTAATGAGGGACTACTCCCATCTGCCCCTACATGAAAAACACACCGAGCTTTTTGAAAAAGATGGTGAAGTTTAAAAAAAACACACCGAGCTTTTCTGAAAACTTCAAGGTCTTTTTGTATCCTTCAGCATGTACGTATGCATCGGGCTACACATACGGTGGCATAGGCCTGCACGTATATACGCATAAGCTCACACGTATATACGTATCGGGCTACACGGACGTACGCATCAGCCTACACATATATCGCTGCTGCCGACGACAAAAAAGGAGAAGGATGGGACGTTTGTTTTCCAATATGCCGGCTAGATTATGAGGGGCCATCGCCAGATACTCGATGCGTAAACCAAAACAAAATGAGAGCATAAGAATATATGATACACCAACCCTATATTCTCCACAAAATTCGGAATAAAACTTCTCTCCCTCTTAGTGGAAGGTTAGAATAATACCTGTTGATGCCTGTATTTTGTGTTACTGTATACGACTGGGTATTCAGCAAGTTAGTGACCGAACTCTCATAATTAAATACTTATTCTTGTTCCAACACCAAGCGGACAGGACGCATAAATTCCTTTCCCTGATGCGAAATGCCGTGCAATGAAATGGTATGTTGACCGGCTTTTAACGAAACGGTCCCTAACCGGAGCCTAGCCACTTTATTTGCGGAGCAACCCTCATACTCAAAAGGATAATTCTTTCCCGCAATTCTCAATTCCATCTTTCCTGCATCTCCGCTTCCTGTACCCGTGTACTCCAACGTAAGATTATAATTGGCGGAACGAAGGCTCTTTATCTCCCATGACAGTGTTTCATCCGATTTTGTCCAGTTGGAGATATAGTTACGCAACACTTTACCATCGCCATGCTGAAAGTTGCCACTATTCATATCGGCCTCAAAAGCAGGCAGTTCATTCACCATTCCCGGATGAAGCAATCGCTGTGACGAAGGACGTATATCACCCGACTTGCGAAGCACTACTACCGTATCCATACAGGCCACCTCCGCTTCCGGCAGTTTTATTTTCCACTCGGATGCACTCATGCGGTGCACCTTGACCGGATGTCCCGAAGCCAGGAAACGAGCCTCATTCAAACGGACACCTTCCAGACCGTTTACCAACAGGATGCCATCTTTAGGATAGTGAAAGATATGCAAAAAGAGCGAGTCACCTTTCAGGGTAGTTTCTCCCCATGACTGGGAAGGCAAGCCCGAAGCAACCGTACCATATAAGCTTGAACCACTATGCTGCATCCATCGACCAATACCCTTCAATATCTGTATATCCACATCGTCAATCGCTCCATCACCTTTCGGCCCGACATTCATTAATAAGTTTCCTCCTCGTGCAGCAGCAGATGCCAACAGACGGATGAAATGACTCACCGGTTTGTGCGAACGGTCGTTGGCATTGTATCCATACGAATCGTTGGTAGTCGGAATCGATTCCCATGCACCGGGAGTAGGGAAAAAGTAAGCAGCCCGGTCACCGGTATTGGTATAATCCCCATACTGACGGTCGCCATTGCGTGCCAACCGTCCGTTAATGACTACATCGGGGGCTATTTTGCGCAGATACTGCAATATGCGTAAGTTCTCAGCCAACGGCAACTTATGAGGAGTATCAAACCAAAGGATATCAGGATGATAGCGGTGCACCAATTCTGCCAATTGGGGCAAACACTTTTCATTGACATATCTGCGGGCCACCGGTAAGAACTGGGGATAATTAATCCACCATTCCGCGCCGTGGAGCAGCTTGTCTCCACCCGGATTATCATACATCCAATCGTTTCCCGGAGCATCCTGATGTTCCCAATCAAACGCATGCGAGTAATAAAATCCGAATTTAATGCCATAACGCCGCGCCGCATCCGCCAACTCCTTCATCGGGTCACCTTTCATTTTTGTCATTCGGATATCATAAGGATACACATCGCTCGGAAACATGGCAAATCCATCATGGTGCTTGGCGGTAATTATGAAATAACGCATTCCGGCTTCATAAGCTAACCGCATCCATTCGTCCGCATCAAAAGAAACCGGGTCAAACGGACGGACCAGTGAATCGGTATACTCTTCAAGTGTTATTTTTTCACGGCGCATTAAATGTTCCGAATATCCCAGCAGTTTCTTTCCTTTCCATGTGCCTCCGGCCTTTGCATATACCCCCCAATGCACAAAACAACCAAACTTGGCTTCATTGAACCATTTCATACGTTCGGCACGTGTGGAATCGCCAAGGCGCCACCAACCGTTCAGTGCCTCTTCCTCCGCACGCTCGTTCAGACCGACCGCCGAATAGACACTCTCCAAACCTTGTTCATCACCCGAATTATTTTGCGCACTGACTGTTTGCAATCCTACCCCGAAACACATAGTCACCATCCATGTAAAGACACAGGCTGCCTGTTTCACGTATTGTTTATTCCGATTCATAAATTCCATTATCAGATATAAGGTTATTATAAGTAACTCACATTAACGAGAGCAAAGTTATGCCCCTTTCTGATAATATATAGTATAAAATCATCCGAAATAAAAAGAATATTTTCCACATTTAGTGTGTAAGGAATTACCGACGGAGGGGATAAGCAGCTAATAATAAAACATTTGGGGAGATAATGAGGCCAACGTAGTTGCCAAATCGTCTGCCGTGGGAGTGTGTCAAAACTAAACCAGCCTATCCAATCGTCAGCTGTAGGGGCAGGGTTTGCCTGCCCGAAGACACAAAACAAACTGTTTTCGGGCGAGCGAACCTCGCCCCTACAAACTAAACGACAGCATTATCCACGTTTTGACACAACCCCCACTGCAAAACGATAATGAGAATCACTTTCGGCCACAGCCAAAAGGATATAAAGAAGTTATGTTTCCGTTTATTTCAACAAGACTCCAACCTCGCCAACGGTTGTTGCCGGCTTGTTGTTTATCTCGGCAGTCGGCTCCAGTTTAAAGTAGCGTGCCGGATATTTCTTACCGAACCGGACAAAATAAGGAACAGGATTGTGCATGATGTTGCTGAATTCTCCACTGGCATCACACTTCGTCCAGTTCTTTCCATCGGTACTGACATAGAAGTTATACTTATAAATCGTTCCCGTAAGGTCTTCTTTTTGTGCAGGTGCATAGCTGAAACCGATTATCTCCGATTCTTTACCCATATCCACTACCAAAGGAGTTAGAGCATTGGCAGTCCATGCTGTTTGGGAATCTCCGTCGATAGCATTAGCCGCTTCCGCCGGCATTCCCACCGTTTTCCAATCTTTCACCGAGACATCACTTAATTTCACTTTCGCATTCTTTTCTGTCAAAGGCTGTGCATAATAAAGACCGATGTTGGAAATATTGGCTGTCCCGCGAGCAGCATTTACGGTCACTCTCAACTTTTCCGCTTTGCTGTCGGAGAAGCGTACAAGACGTTTATAGCCAACCGTCGTTCCTTCTGCCACATGACGCCACGCACCATTGGTAAACACCTCAATCGTAAAATCTTCTATACGCTGTCCCTTGGAGATATCTTCCTGAATGAGGAATGTATTGACCAAAGCATCTTTTTTCAGTTTATACACTTTAGACTCACCGGCTTTGGCTGTCCATGCGGCATTACCCTTTTCCACCTGATTGTCGGCAAATATTTTTTTGACATAAGCAGCCAGTTCCTTGATGCGGTTGGCATCATTCTCGTGAATCAAGCCGCGTCTGTCGGGAGGGATATTCAGCAACAGTACAGAGTTATAGCCCACCGACTTGAAATAAATATCAGTCAGATGCGCCAATGATTTTACCTGATTATCCTGCTCGGCATGGTAGAACCATCCCGGACGGATAGACACATCCACTTCCGACGGATACCAATACAAAGTCGGAGCCTTCTCTAATAAAGCACGGCTTCCCAAGTCTTTTCCGGTTCCTTTAATGCCCAACTTGGCATAACTTTCGTCGGCGCCCGCATAAGAATGGGGCATAAGAGCTGTAGCGCTCCACTCGGTTTCACGCCCGATACCGCGTTCGTTGCCCACCCAACGGACGTCATCACCCATAATGGCTGTCACAGCTTTCGGTTGCAGACGGCGGATGGTTTTCAAGATGGCATCCCAATCATAAATCTGCTTCTTGCCGTTAGGACCTTCTCCGTTCGCACCGTCAAACCAAACCTCGTGCACTTCTCCGTAATTGGTCAGAAGCTCGGTGAGCTGTTCGATAAAGAATTTATTGTATGCGGGAGAATCGCCATAACATTCGGCATTACGATCCCACGGAGAGAGGTAAACACCAAACTTAATGCCGTACTTGTCGCAGGCATTGCGCAACTCACGGACGACGTCTCCTTTTCCATTCTTCCACGGAGAATTGGCTACGGAATGTTTAGTTGTCTTGGTAGGCCAAAGACAGAAACCATCATGATGCTTGGCCGTAATAATCGCCATTTTGAAGCCGCCTTCTTTCAGTGAGCGCACCCATTGCTCACAGTCCAGTTCGGTGGGATTGAAGATAGCCGGGTCTTCTTTTCCGCTTCCCCATTCATTGCCGGTAAACGTATTGATACCAAAATGGAGGAAAGCGGTAAACTCCATTTGTTGCCACGCCAACTGTTGCGGAGTGGGCACCAGGCGAGAAGCCATATCTACTTTCTGTTCCAAGGTCGCCCCGGCAGGGAAGGTCACTTGCTTCTCATAATACTCCTGAGCTTGTGCACCTAAAAAGGCACAAACCAAAGCTGCGGTCAGAATTGTTTTTCTCATGTGTCTTGTTTTTATTTTGTTAAAGGGCGAATCATAAATTCAAATGTATGTTTTTGCACCGGGACAAGGTATTGAGGCAGCACACCCGGCCCGCAAGTAGCGGTACCCACTCCCGACTGTTCTGCATCGAGATGAACGGTTACGACACCTGTCCGTTGCAGTTCATTGATGTGGGTTGCTTTGTCCACATTCATGTCCGTGAAAGGAATGACGCTGAACTGAAAATGCTTGTCCGAACGGAAAGCCAATCCGTTACCCGCTTCATCCGTCAGGTTCATCCAACGTACATCCGTGCGATTTCCTGTTGCCTGCGGTTTTACATAATAATGGAACATACGCTCTGCATCTGTATGATAAATACCAATACGTCCCGACTGGTTACGGTCTGCATAAGTTTCGTGCTCACCGCGTCCCAAATATGAAACCTGGTTATAAGTATCCGACATTTCAAAAGCCAGACCGACTCTCGCCAACGAGGTAACAACGGCTGTATCAGGAACAAACGTTGTCTTCACTTCCAGCGTACCGTCCTTTTTCAGCGCATACAGGAAGTCGGCAGTACCCACTTTACGGCCTTCGGCATTCAACAGCTCCACTTTGGCTTTGCCGCCTTTTGCAGACGATTCGACAAAGGTTGCCTTTTGAACCAGATTGTCCAAGCCCGCTTTTTTCCAGGCCCGTGCGCCACCTGTTCTCTCACGGTTGTCATTATCTGTGACAGGACGATAAAGACTCAGCACAACGGGAGATGCCAGCATTTCCTTACCATTATAAATATAAGAGCGCAATGCGCCTGTTTGCCGGTCAATATCCCACTTCACTTCTCCTTCCGGTTTGGGAGCTTGCGCATGGAAACTCTTGTTGGCAGGCAAGACAAACTGGTCATAAGCCACTTCAAAATCTGTACCGATAAATGGTTGGGGCGTATCAGGCGTCCAACTCAGATTAAGATAAGCTTCACGGATATCCGACGGCAGCTCTATACGTCCCAAAGCAAAATCAGCGGTTGCGTGGGGAGCACAGTCTATTTTGTGAGTACCTTCTTTGATAACGGTTCCATTATCACCTACCACCTGCCAATGCAGCGTATATGCATTCAGATTGGTGAAGTCATACCAATTCTTTACCTTCAATGCAAGGTTGCGCCGGTCTGTCAGTGCCGACTTGATATACTGATAGTCTTTCTTCACCTCAATCAGATGAGGATGCGGTTCGCGAACGGCATTCACCAGTCCGTTACAACAGAAATTGCCGAAACTGGGTACCCCTTCGGGACCATAATCGCCTCCATAGCTCCAATACCATTTACCGTTTTCATCTATCTCGCGGAACGACTGGTCTACCCAATCCCAAATACAGCCGCCCTGTACAATAGGTTCAGACTCAAATACATCCATATATTCTTTCAGTCCGCCACCGCTGTTACCCATTGCATGCAGATACTCGGTCATTATAAAGGGACGGTAAACTTTCGGTTCTGTCTGGCGTGCATACGCTCTGAGTACGTCCACACCGCGATACATACGGCAGTAAATGTCCGTATTGTAATTCTGCTCCGCGCGTTCATACTGTATCGGACGAGATTGCTCTATAGACTTCATCCAATCATAAGTACGTTCAAAGTTGATACCGTTTCCGGCTTCATTACCCAATGACCAAATCACAATGGCAGGATGGTTCTTTGAGCGTTCATACATACGCTGTATACGATCCATGTGAGCCGGCAGCCAGGTAGAGTCTTTTGCCAAAGATGCCGCACCGTACCCCATACCGTGAGATTCGATATTCGCCTCATCAATCATATACAGTCCGTAACGGTCGCACAACTGATACCAATAGGGATGAGTGGGATAGTGAGAATTACGGACAGTATTGATATTATGCTGTTTCATCAGTTTGATATCTTCTTCCATCAGTTCTTTGCTCACAGTACGCCCCAATTGGGAATGCTCATGGCGATTGGTTCCCTTTACCAGCACAGGCACACCGTTGATGCAGAACCGTCCGTCCTTTATCTCGGACGTACGGAAACCGACCGCACATCCGGTCAGCTCGGAAATTTTTCCATCGGTGTCCTTCAGCTCCAAAACCAACGTATAAAGATGGGGGTGCTCTGCACTCCAAGGTTTTACATCAGGTATCCGTTGTTCTTCAAAAGCAATGAAGTTGCTAAGGCCTCTCGACTTAATCGGTTGCTCACCCTTCAGTACGGTTTTTCCCGCAGCATCCTCCAAGCGGTAAGACAAGGAAGAGACTGAAGCAGACGGCCCCTCAACAGTCGCTTCCACCCCGAATATACCTTCTTTATAATCTTTCTTATCCAAAGAAGAAATCACTTTATAGTCCGAAATATATTGTTTGGGAGTGCTGTAAAGATATACATCCCGCTCAATGCCGCTCAGCCGCCACATATCCTGACACTCCAGATAAGAACCTGCACTCCAACGGTATACTTCCAACGCAACCGTATTCTCGCCCTCCTGCAACTTGTCCGTAATATCCCATTCTGCAGGAGTCTTCGAACCCTGGTTATAGCCAAGCAGATGACCGTTCACCCAAATATAATAAAAAGAGATTACCCCTTCGCAGCAAATTACCACCCGGCGGTCTTTCCAGTCTGCCGGTATGCTGAATGTGCGACGGTAAGAGCCGACTTCATTTTCCTCATAAGGCACCAATGGAGGATTCTTTTTGAAATGGAACATTTTGTCATCGAACTCATAAGTCTCGTTGACATAAATGGCTGTTCCATAGCCTTGTCGTTCCCAGTTGCCCGGCACACTGATTTCCGCCCAGCCTCCGTCATAGAAAGAAGGCTTATAAAAATCTTTCGGACGGTTGTCGGGGTTCTTCACCCAATGAAATTTCCATTTTCCATTCAGACTCATATAATAAGGAGAATCCTCATAATTTCCGTTCCGCACATCGGCTGCATTTTTATAAGGCCATACATACGAATGTGGAGCCAGTTTATTCAGCCCGACAGCATACTGACTCTGCCATTCGGGTTGTTGCTGTGCCATCATGGGAAGACACCATACGAAAGCCCAAAGGCCCAGTAGGGTTTCTGTTATTCGCTTCTTCATCGTTCTAAGTATTTTTGTTTATTCTATTATCAACTCGTCCACACATACCCGCGCTTCCTGCTCCGGACGCACGTGGGTAAGCGGACAGCCACCTGCACCAAAGAGGATGACACGCACATAGCGACCGGCATCATCCAAGTTGAACGGCAAGTTTTCTATAAATGTACCTTCGCGGAATATCTCCTCCGGCTCAAACTCTTTGGAAGCCACTTTCCAATATTCAATATCTTCATTGGAAAGCCACACCTCAACACGTTTGGGCTTATGCACTCCCATACCATAATTATTGATGCAGCCCAATACCAACTTATTCAGATGCTCTCTTTTTCTCAAATCCAGCGTAAAGGCAATGGAATCATTCCGTGTCCACGACGCCCATTCCGAATCGGTATATTTCAGGCTGCCGCGAACACCATTCACCATCACACGCTCCACCGGGTTACTGCGCAACATCCGTTTAGCCGTCGCCTTGTTCCATTGAATGGGTAAAGTCAAGGTCTGTCCCATCTGTTTACCGTTTTTAAAGGTAGCGCTTTTGATGGTTTGAGGAGTAGTTACTTGCCATTTGCGTTCATAAAGAGAAGACTTGGCTGTGGGCTGACTTCCGTTTGTGGTATAACGTATCTCCACATCGGGGCGGATACATTCCAACTCTACTTGCAGACTGCCGTCCATCGGAGTCACTTTATGCTGGATATTGTACATGGAACGGGCATAAGTAATTCCTTTTACATCAAGATGTCCGGTAAAGTTATCCAGAGCCACCAAGAATCTGTCCCAGTCCTTGTGCACCGGGAAAGTCCACGCGCCTTCGGCTACTGCTGCCAGACGAGGGAAAATCAGGTATTCCACTTCTTCAGGCTTGTTGCAGAATTCAGTCCACATAGACCCCTGTATACCCATCAGTAATGAGCGCATCCCGGCTGTCCAACTTCGTTCCACCGGTTCATAATCATATACATCCTTCAATGTATTATTGCCGAAATAAGTGACCGGCTCAAACCATTGCGGACCTTGATAACGAATGAGGTACAACACGCGTGCCGGAGTCATCACGAAACGATGTCCCTGTTTGGCTGCCTTCAATGCAGCCTGTCCGTATCCTTGCCAGCCAAAGATAACAGCACCATCGGGAATCTTGGTATTTGTCAGTTCATCCCACCCCATGACTTCGCGCCCTTTGCTCTTCACATAACTGCTCATACGTGCCATGAAGTAACCTTGCAAGTCTTCTTCATCCTTCAGTCCTTCTTTTTTCATCCGCGCCTGACACAGCGGACACACCTTCCAATGGGTTTTACGGGCTTCGTCACCACCCAAATGAATGTATTTGGAAGGAAACAATGCAACCACCTCGTCAATTATATTTTGCAGGAAAGTAAAGACACTGTCGTTGCCGGCACAATAAATGATATCCGCATGATTTCCGCCCAACCCGGGAAGCACACCGATAAATTTATCCACCACCGGACAAGCCAACAAAGGATAAGCTGCCAACGCCGCATTGCTGTGTGCCGGCATCTCTATTTCGGGAATCACCTCTATCCGGCGTGCAGCCGCATAAGCAACAATCTCACGAATATCATCTTGAGTATAGAAGCCTTTTTCCACTGTCGGTTCACCTTGACGCTGATTCCGCCGTTCGGGGAAAAGTTTGCCCGGACGCTCCACCCGGCTAGCCCCTATTTCCGTCAGCAACGGATATTTCTTTATCTCGATACGCCAGCCGTTATCATCCACCAGATGCAAATGCAACGTATTCAGTTTCAACATTCCCATACAGTCAATGATACGAAGCAAATTCTCCTTCGGAGTGAAAAAGCGGGCGACATCCACCATCAGTCCGCGATAGCCGAACCGAGGCTCGTCGGTGATAGTCATTGCCGGCACCACCCATTCCACATCATTCACTTTAACCGCACTTTCTATTGCCGCCGGCAATAGCTGGCGGATGCTCTGCAAAGCATAAAAGAAGCCTTTGGCATCAGCCGCCTTGACGGTTATTTTCTTGGGAGTAATCTCCAGACAATAAGCTTCGCTTTTTATGTTCTTGTCTGTCTGGTACACTAAATCTCCCTTTTTACTGTCAACTTTCAGTTTCGGGGTAAAGCCGGCGGCACAGGCAAACTGCTCGGAAAGCAAACGGATAACGGCAGCCTGTTCCTCCGTTTCGACCGCAAAAACTGTTTTGGGAGTAAATTGAAAGTTTCCCGTTCCAAGCACAACACTGGTCGGACGAGGCACTAA
This sequence comes from Phocaeicola faecalis, assembly GCF_021730445.1. GTDB lineage: Bacteria > Bacteroidota > Bacteroidia > Bacteroidales > Bacteroidaceae > Phocaeicola > Phocaeicola faecalis. Next base: position 64,442 of record NZ_JADNRM010000005.1, read on the forward strand.
AGGTATGGAAGCGGAATTATCCGCCTCCATATCGACTATGGAAAAAAATAAGCCTAAAATTATCAGATAAATGTATCTCATCATCGTATTTTACTCTTTATCCCTGTCGGGAGAAAAACGGACAGGGTCATTATACTGTTCCTGCAACTTCAGTAATTCTTCTTTCAGTTCCTTCACCACAGGCTCATATTCAGCCTGTCCGTAGAGGTTATGCATTTCTGTCGGATCTGCCTGCAAGTCATACAGTTCCCACACATCGATGTCATTATAGAAATGAATCAATTTATAACGGTCGGTACGCACACCATAATGGCGTTTCACCATGTGCTCTGCTGGATACTCATAAAAATGATAATACAATGCATTACGCCAGTTCTGCGGATGCTCGCCTTTCAGTAACGGAAGCAGTGATACCCCATGTATGTCTTCGGGAACAGGAGCACCTGCCAGTTCAAGGAACGTAGGCGCATAGTCTATGTTCTGAACCATTTCGGTGATATCTCCTTTTCTGTCGAATCCTTTCGGCAGACGCATAATCAATGGTGTGCGCATGGACTCTTCATACATAAAACGTTTGTCAAACCAACCATGCTCACCCATATAAAATCCTTGGTCGGAAGTATAGACCACCAATGTATTATCCAACAGATTCTTTTCTTTCAGATAATCAAGCACGCGGCCTACATTGTCATCCAATGTCTTCACCACCTTGGCATAATCACGCATATAACGTTGGAATTTCCAATCGGCGAGCTCTTTTCCTTGTGGATTCTTCTGATAGAACTCCTTGATGATAGGCGCATAGAAATCATCATATTGTTTGCGCTCTTCCGGTGTCAGACGCCCGATAAAGTTCAAATAAGCCGATTTCAAGCGTGAATCCTTATTCATATCCAGCATCTTGGTATCATACATGATATCCATATCTTTAAAGATACTCATCTCCTGCGCAGCGGCAGCCGGACGTCCCTCATAATCATCATAAAAATTATCAGGCATGGTGAAGGTTTTGTCTTCGTATTCGTTCAGATATTTCAACTCGGGCAACCAGTTGCGGTGAATGGCCTTGTGATGAATCAAAAGACAAAATGGCTTATCTTTATCGCGTTGGTTCTCCATCCAGTCTATACTCATATCGGTAATGAGGTTCGTCAGATATCCCTGCTTCTCTATCGTATCGTTTTGCATCGTAATGAAACGGGGATTGTAGTAATCTCCCTGTCCGGGCACAATCTCCCAATAGTTAAAGCCGGTCGGCAAGCTTTCCAAATGCCATTTGCCCACCAAAGCAGTTTGGTAACCTGCTTTTTGCAACAACTTAGGAAAAGTCTGCTGTGAAGAGTCAAATACACACGTCGTATTATCATAAAACTTATTGGCACAACTGTGCTTGCCGGTTATCATACAGGCACGACTGGGGCCACTCAAAGAGTTTGCCACAAAACTGTTGGTAAAGCGTACCCCATCATTAGCAATTCTGTCAAGGTTAGGTGTTTCCATATAACGTTTGTCATAGCAGCTCATCATCTGGGCAGTATGGTCATCCGTCATGATATAGACAATATTAAAAGGTTTCTGCTCCTCTGTTTTCTTCTGAGAAGCACATGAAGACATAGATGCCAAAGCCGTGACACCCGTCAAAGAATAAAGTAGGCCGGAATGTAGGTTATTCATAATATAATATTTTAATAATGCATAGATTTAATGCAAATATACAGATTATGAATCACTATCGGGAACAATAATTACTTTTTTAGCATCAAAAAACTCCGCATGGAGCAAGTTTTTCTAACTTACCGACCATGCGGAGTTCCTTATAGATTAATCAACAGACTACCACTCAATAAATTTACCTCGTGCTTTGCGTTCTTCCAATTCTTTCTGAAGAAACTCCCGACGGTCTTTGGCAATATAACGGCGCGCAAAGATGTTGGGCACAGCAACACCCAATGATATACACAAAATAATAAGTGCAGAATTAATGCCGTTTGAGAAGGCGTTTGTCACCTCACCTATCACACCGTGCATATTAATAAATGCCAACAAGGAACGATACATCAATACACCCGGAACCATCGGAATGACCGAAGGAATTGTCAATACGTGATTCGGCACGTGAAACCAGTGTACGGCCTTCACCGCCAACAGGCTGACAACGAAACTTCCCATAAACGAACCGATGACCGGACCGTATCCCAGTTCAAAGTTCACAAAGTTACGGGTACACACGGCAATTATTCCACCTATAGCCACCACCCACAAAAGGCGGCGTTGAATATTAAAGATAGTGGCAAAGCCCATCGCTGCAATAGCCGCTGCAATAGCATACACCCAATATCCGTCATGCGGAACCATACTCAGTTCACTGAATTTCTGGTCAATCGTCACATCATTCATCACTAAAAGCCTCATCGCAAAGGCAATACCGAATGCCATGCCCCCTACCATCATGACCGTATTGGCGGCACGAGTGATACCCACCAGCAAATGATTATCAATCATGTCATCCACAAAGTTGATTAGCGGGACTCCCGGAACGATATAGAGCGTACATGCCAATAAGGGATGATAAGGTGTTACAGACCATCCTGTAAACGAAAAGGCATACGCCAGACACGTGCAGACAAATGCCGAAATAGCAATACTCATGTACACATTTATCCCGAACTCTATGCAACGGGCACGGGTACGGAATCCGACAAAAGTACAGAGTGCGGTTATCAAGAAAGCAATCCAGTCACCACCAAACAATTTACAGAATCCGCCACAGGCAAATCCGGTACAGATGGCAACAACGTAAGGAGTATAATTACGTTTCTGATGGGCAATCTTCTCCAGTTCCTCCTCATACTTATCCAACGAATAATCCTGTTCGATGGCACGCCATGACAATTTACTGATTTTTGAAATGGCTTCCATGTTAATGCCATGTTTCTCACATTTTTGGAACTTGGAAAAAGAATGTTTCTCGTCACTTACATTAACCATCAACATAGTCCACCGGATATCGATGTGCAACTTATCTTCGGGGATGCCGAGATAGGCAGCGACACGCTTCATATTCCGCTCAATGCGATTAGTATCCGCAGCGCTCTCCATGAGCATTTTTCCTGTACGCAGCAACAGGTCCAGTTTGCGGCGTAATAATAGGACCTCCTGCTCGTTTGTTGTCTCGTTTGTCATCTTTTTAGCTTAAAATGTTAATCCTGAATTTAGAATAGGTTCGTTTTCGGGCCGCAAAGGTACAAAAATATCCATTATAATTATACGAAACAGGAGAAACGCTTTAATATAAATACGCTCTTCAGAAGAAAGAAGAAAAGATATTCGGCTATTTACAGATGATATTCGACTATAAATATAGGAACAATTATGAATTTGTCGTATCTTTGACGCGGAATAATCTAACTAGTTATGGTAACATTCAAAGAATTCTTTTCGTTCAAGAACAACCGCTTCTTTTGGCTCAACCTGGTGGCCATGATTATTGTTGTGATAGCAATAGCTTTAGGAACGCTGCAATGGCTGGACAATTACACCCGCCATGGTGAAGCAGTGGTCGTTCCCAATGTAAAAGGATTGCCTATACGTCAGGCCGAAAACGAAATCTATAAACAAAATCTCAAGGCGGTCGCCATCGACTCCAGTTATGTCAAAGGGATGCCTCCCGGTGCCATACTGGAACAGAATCCTGCCGGAGGTTCAAAAGTAAAAGAAGGAAGAACGGTTTACCTCACCGTCAACATGGACAGTGCGCCCAAAGTGAGTGTTCCCGATATCATGGACAACAGTTCACTGCGCCAAGCCGAAGCCAAGCTGCGCGCTTTAGGCTTCAAGGTGGCCGAACCGGTATACATCAGCGGTGAGAAAGACTGGGTATACAGCGTCACTTACAAAGGCCGCACCCTGAATGCCGGCGACAAAGTTCCTCACGAGGCTTTATTAACCTTGCATGTGGGTAACGGCAATGACGAGTTGACCAATGACTCGACCTTGATAGACTCCACAACCACCGGTGACGATGATACTCCCGTGATAGACAAATCTTGGTTCTAACTATTCCAAATAAAGTGATGATGACAGAAGACTATGCGGATGAAATAGACGATACGCTGGATGATATAGAACGAGTGGTGGAAGACCCTTCGGAGCTATACGAACACTTCCGGGTAGTGGTGGACAAAGGCCAGTCGCAAGTGCGGATAGATAAATACTTGTTCGAACGGTTGGTCAACTCTTCGCGCAACCGAATCCAAAAAGCCGCCGATGCCGGTTTTGTCATGGCAAACGGCAAACCGGTGAAAAGCAGCTATAAAGTGAAGCCCTGTGACGTGCTGACAGTCATGATGGACCGTCCGCGTTACGACAATGATATTATCCCCGAAGACATACCACTGGACATTGTGTATGAGGACAATGACCTGATGGTGATTAACAAACCTGCCGGACTGGTCGTACATCCGGGATGCGGCAATTATCACGGCACATTGGTCAACGCCATCGCCTGGCATTTAAAAGACAATCCCAAATATGATCCGAATGATCCGCAGGTGGGACTTGTCCATCGTATTGACAAAGACACTTCCGGCCTGCTGGTAGTGGCCAAGACTCCCGATGCCAAAACACACCTCGGGCTTCAATTTTACAACAAGACCACCAAACGTAAATATAATGCGTTGGTTTGGGGAATAGTAGAAAATGACGAAGGCACTGTAGAGGGCAATATCGGCAGGAATCCGAAAGACCGTATGCAAATGGCGGTATTAAGCGACCCCACACAAGGAAAGCATGCCGTCACCCATTACCGGGTTCTGGACCGGTTAGGCTATGTCACGCTGGTGGAATGTGTACTCGAAACCGGACGCACCCACCAGATACGTGTACACATGAAACATATCGGACACACCTTGTTCAACGATGAACGCTACGGTGGAAACGAAATTCTAAAAGGAACACATTTCAGTAAATACAAACAATTCGTAAACAACTGTTTCGAGACCTGCCCCCGTCAGGCACTTCACGCCATGACGCTGGGCTTTGTCCATCCCCGCACCGGCGAAGAGATGTTTTTCACCTCTCCGTTACCCGAGGATATGACAAACCTGATAGACAAGTGGAGAAACTATATCAGCAACAGAGAAGAACTATGAAACGTACCATTGCGATAGTAGCCGGAGGAGATTCCAGTGAACTCCCCGTTTCCCTGCGCAGCGCACAGGGAATTTACTCTTTCATTGACAAAGAGCGTTATAACTTATATATAGTAGAAATGGAAGGCCACCGTTGGGAAGTCATCTTGCCCGATGGCACTAAAACTCCTATTGACCGTAACGACTTCGGATTCATGGAGAATGGCGAAAAGAAACTTTTCGATTTCGCTTATATCACCATCCACGGCACCCCGGGTGAGAACGGTATCCTGCAAGGCTACTTTGACTTGCTGGGGATTCCTTATTCCAGTTGCAACGTATTGGTTTCGGCAATAACATTCAATAAGTTCACCTGCAACCAATACCTGAAAGGATTTGGAATACGGGTATCCGAGTCCCTGATTCTCCGCAAAGGTTTTGAAATCACCAACCAAGAAGTAATCAGCAAAATCGGTCTGCCTTGTTTCATCAAACCGAATGCCGGCGGTTCCAGCTTCGGCGTGACGAAAGTCAAAACAGAAGAAGAGATTCAGCCAGCCATCGAAAAAGCCTTCCATGAAAGCGATGAAGTGATGATTGAAGCCTACATGAAAGGCACGGAAGTGACTTGCGGATGTTACAAGACAAAAGATAAAGAAGTGGTGTTCCCCATTACCGAGGTAGTAACCGACAATGAGTTCTTTGATTACGATGCCAAATACAACGGACAGGTACAGGAAATCACTCCCGCACGTCTTCCCGAAGACACGGCAGAACGCGTACGTCTGCTCACTTCCGCCATCTATGATATATTAGGTTGTTCGGGCATTATCCGCATCGATTATATCATTACCGAAGGCGACAAAGTCAACCTGTTGGAAATCAACACCACTCCGGGCATGACCGCTACCAGCTTTATCCCACAGCAAGTGCGTGCCGCCGGACTGGACATCAAAGATGTAATGACCGATATTATCGAAAATAAGTTTTAACTTAAATTAGAAGAGCCATGAACATACCAGCTGAATTTGATAAGATTCGCCCCTACACTCCCGAAGAGTTGCCGAAAATCTATGAAGAGCTAATCGCCGACCCAAGCTTCCGAGCAGTGGTAGAGTCTGTTATGCCGGGCATACCTTTTGAGGCCCTTGCCGAGAAGATGCGCCTATGCCGGACAAACCTGGAGTTCCAAAAAGCATTTTTCTACGGATTATTATGGGATTTGGTAAAGAAATGCGCCAATGGGCTGACATTCGACTGTTCTGCCCTGACGGACAAAACAATGAATTACACCTTCATTTCCAATCACCGTGATATTATCCTCGACTCCGCTTTTCTATGCATTCTGTTGATAGACCAAAAGATGAATACCGTGGAAATCGCCATCGGCGACAATCTGCTGATTTATCCCTGGATAAAGAAACTGGTACGTATCAATAAATCATTCATCGTGCAACGCGGTCTCAGCATGCGTCAGAAACTGGAAGCATCTGCACTGATGTCGCGCTATATGCACTTTGCCATCACCCATAAGCATGAGAACCTGTGGATTGCCCAACGTCAGGGACGCGCAAAAGACTCCAACGACCGCACTCAGGACAGTGTACTCAAAATGATGGCCATGGCGGGAGAAGGAGATGCCATCGCACGATTGAAAGAACTGAATATCGTTCCTCTCTCCATCTCTTACGAATACGACCCATGCGACTTTCTGAAAGCAAAAGAGCTGCAACAGAAACGTGACGATGCCAACTTCCAGAAATCTCCGGAAGATGACCTTATCAATATGCAAACCGGACTTTATGGGTATAAAGGCCGTATCCATTTCCAGACTTCAGCCTGCCTGAACAAAGAACTGGATGAGATAAAGGAACGCAACTTATCCAAAACGGAAGTGTTTACCGCCATCTCCACACTGATAGACAAGCATATTCATCAAAACTATCATCTGTATGCCGGCAATTATGTGGCGTGCGATCTCTTAATGGGAGATAACCGCTTCGCCGAAGAATATACCGAAGAAGAGAAGAACAAGTTTGAAAAGTATCTGGAAGGACAGATAGCCAAGATTGATTTGCCCGACAAGGATATTCCTTTCTTGCGCAACAAGATTTTGACGATGTATGCCAATCCGTTAATCAACTATCTGGAGGCAGCCAAAAGCTAATCTCTCCGAATGACAACCCAACAAAGGTAACAGTACAGTTAATGATAAACAGATGATTTACCAATGAAGAAATTTATTCTTTTATGCCTTCTTGCCCCTTCATTGCTCACCGCTTGTAGCGATGACGATTATGTCTATCCCAATGTCTTGACCGAAATGACAGACTTGGTGACAGACCATACGGGAACGGCGGCTTATCTGAAAAACGACGAGGGGATAATGTGGAGCATACAGCCCCGCGCCGGTCTGGACGGCTTGACACCCGACAGCGTTTACCGTACTGTTACCATGTACGCCCCTGTCAATGATTCTGAATCATCGTCACTGAAAGCTATCCTGTATAACACACAGTCGGCCATCTCTCCCATTCCCAAAGCAAAAGATACATTCAAGGAAATACATACAGATCCGGTTGCCATCCAAAGCATCTGGAGAAGTGGCAGTTACCTGAACCTGATAGCACTGGCAATGGTGAAAGACCGCACACACGAGTATCATTTCATCGACAACGGAATTACCCACAACGAGGACGGCACAAAGACACTGCATCTCACTCTCTACCACGACCGCCACAACGATGTGGAAGGTTTCAGCCGCAAAGTCTACCTTTCTGTTCCTCTTTGGGCTTACGCCGACGTATTGCAAGAGGGAGACGAGATTGTCTTTACACTGAATACCTACAAAGAAGGTATGACCAGCCGTTCATTTACTTATTAATAAAAAAGCGATATGATTAAAACCATTTATTTTGTGTTCTTTATCTGCGCCTTTGCACTCGGATTATGGGCATGCACAGGAAAAGAACAAGAGAAGTTCAAAAGCTTATCAACAGCCCAATTCGAAGAGTTGATAAAAGACAATAAAATCCAGTTGGTGGATGTGCGCACCGTCGCCGAATACTCGGAAGGGCATATCCCCGGCAGCCTGAACATCAATGTAATGGACGAGAACTTTGCCGCCGCCGTTGATGAACTGTTGCAGAAAGACCAACCGGTAGCTGTATACTGTAAAAGCGGAAGAAGAAGCCGCAATGCAGCAAAACTCTTGGTAAAGAAGGGATTTAAAGTCTACAATCTGGATAAAGGTATCCTAAACTGGATAGACGAAGGCATGGACATCGAGAAGTGATAACCGACTTCAATAATGAGGGAATCATGGGGTTGTGCAAAACATGGATAATGCTGTCGTTTAGTTCGTAGGGGCGAGGTTCGCTCGCCCGAAAACAGTTTACTTTGTGTCTTCGGGCAGGCAAACCCTGCCCCTACAGCTGACGATTGGATAGCCCGGTTTAGTTTTGACACACTCCCCTACAGCTGACGATTGGATAGGCTGGTTTAGTTTTGACACCCCCAACCATATTTGACTTGACAACTATGACTCCAACCCTTGCAACAAGCGTTTCAGCACCACTGTTGCAGAAATCTCACGATTGGCAGCTTCGGGAATCACCAACGAAGTAGGCGCTTCAATCACATCATCCGTCACAATCATATTTCTACGGACAGGCAGACAGTGCATAAAGAAAGCATTGTCGGTAACTGCCATGTGAGCTGTGTCTACCGTCCAACCCATATCTTTACTCAGCACCTTACCATAATCCTCCGGACGAGTCACACCCGGACAAGCCCAGTTCTTGGCATAAATAAAATCAGCTCCCTCAAACGCCTTCATCTGATTATACTCCACTTTGGCATTGCGGACAAACTTAGAATCAAGTTCATAACCTTCGGGATGAGTAATAACAAAATCCACATCAGCCTCATTCATCCAGTCGGCAAAAGAATTGGGAACAGCCTGCGGAAGCGCACGCGGATGCGGTGCCCAAGTCAACACTACCTTAGGACGTTCTTTCTTCTTATATTCCTCAATAGTAATCAGGTCGGCAAAAGCCTGCAACGGATGGCCCGTAGCAGCTTCCATCGAAAACACCGGTTTACCCGAATACTTAATAAACTGATTCAGAATCTTTTCCGTATAATCATCTTCACGGTTCTCAAAATGAGCAAAAGAGCGCACACCGATGATATCGCAATAAGAAGCCATCACCGGAATGGCTTCCAGCAAGTGTTCACTCTTATCACCATCCATAATCACACCGCGTTCTGTCTCCAACTTCCATGCACCTTGGTTCACATCGAGCACAATAACGTCCATGCCCAGGTTGCGTGCAGCCTTCTGAGTACTCAAGCGGGTGCGCAGGCTGTTGTTGAAGAATATCAACAGGCAAGTCTTATGCTTTCCCAGGTTTTCATACTTGTAGCGGTCTTTCTTGATTTCAAACGCCTCAGCCAAAGCTGTCTTCAAATCACCCAAATCGTGTACATTTGTAAAGTATCTCATAATTCGTTCTATATATAATGTGTAATTTCTATTTCACCGGTCAGTCTCTTACCTGTCCTTCTCCACGGATTATCCATTTATACGTATTAAGCTCCTCCAATCCCATCGGCCCGCGGGCATGAAGTTTCTGCGTACTGATACCTATCTCCGCGCCAAGCCCGAACTCGCCGCCGTCTGTAAAAGAAGTCGGAACATTGACATAAACACACGCCGCATCCACCGCTTTCATAAAATAGTCGGCAGAACGGCTGTCCTCCGTCACAATACATTCACTATGGCCGGAACCGTATCGGGTAATATGGGCCACCGCTTCTTCAGGGCCGGAAAGCACCTTGACAGCCATTTTATAGTCTAGGAATTCGGTACCATAACTCTCACTTGTGGAAGGGCGGAGCAATTCCGCAGGATAACTTTCCCGCAAAGCCGCAAAAGCTTCCCCATCGGCATATATAGTCACATTGGAGTATTGCAGACCACTGCACAACGCCGGAAGGTCAGTCACACGCTCCCTATGCACCAACACGCAGTCCAAGGCATTGCATACACTGACCCGGCGAGTTTTTGCATTCTTGATAATAGCGGCCCCCTTCGTCACATCACCGCTCCTGTCAAAATAAGCGTGACACACGCCGGCTCCCGTCTCTATCACCGGAACAGTGGCATTCTGACGGACAAAATCAATCAGTCCTTTCCCGCCGCGGGGAATCAGCAAATCTACATAACCTCTCGCATTCAACAGTTCGGCAGCAGATTCATGATTGGGCGGAAGCAGAACAACAAGCTCAGGACTCAATCCCTGCTGTATCAAGACCGAATGAATGACCGATACGATAGCCCGGTTGGAACAATCGGCATCACCTCCCCCTTTCAGCAGGCAAGCGTTTCCCGACTTAAAGCAAAGTGAAAAGACATCCAGCGTAACATTGGGACGCGCTTCGTACACAATACCGATAACGCCGAAAGGCACACTGACCTTCGTCAACGTCATGCCGTTGGGACGAACCGTTTCGCTCAATACCCTCCCTGCGGGAGACGGAAGCCGCGTCACACTGCGAATGCCTTCGGCAATGCCGTGAATACGTTCGGCCGTCAGCTTCAGCCTGTCATACTTCGGATTAGACTCATCCATCCTTGCCAAGTCTTTGGCATTCTCCGACAAAATCTGTCCGGCTTGCGCTTCCGTGGCATCCGCCACGGCACACAAGACCTCATTTATCTTTGCCTCCTCGCAAAAAGCCAGACTCTTGCCGGCTTCCCGCACCTTCTGAAAAGTATCTGTCAGTCTTCCCATTACTGTCAAGTTTGATAAATCCAAATACAGATAATCATAATGTACCACCGGCTTTTGGCCATGTCTGCCCATCAGCTGACGCGCTTCTTCCGAATCGTAACCGGCACGCCCCACTCCTATTTGCTTTCCCCTGTGGTCTATGATTTTCACAATATCATCTTTCTCGAAATCCCCTTCTATGGCAACGATGCCGACCGGCAGCAAACTCACTGCCTTCTTTCCTTTCAACACTTTCACCGCCGGTTCGTTCAAATGTAATTCCCCTTTTGCAAAGCCTTCGCTGTGAGCAATCCATTTCTTTACGCTCGACACCCCATCCGTAGCCGGAATAAAACGAGTGCACACCGTTTCTTCGGGATGCAGCAACACATCGACCAATATATTCTCCCTCTTCCCGTTTGCAATAATGACGGTAATGCCTTCATCCGCCACTTTGCGGGCAATGGTCGTCTTTGTCAGCATCCCTCCCCTCCCGAAGCCGGATTTCTCTGTCCTGATATAGTCTGAAAGGTCTTTTCCCTGCTCCACCTCTCTGATGACCCGAACGCCGGGAGCAGAAGGCGAACCGTTATAGATACCGTCGATATTGCTCAGGATGACCAGTGCCTGCATATCCATCATCGAGGCAACCATGCCCGAAAGCTCGTCATTGTCGGTAAACATCAGTTCCGTCACCGATATGGTATCGTTTTCATTTACAATCGGAATCACTCCGTTCTCCAGCATCACCATCATGCAGTTGCGCTGATTGAGATAATGGCGACGCGTGGCAAAACTTTCTTTTGTAGTGAGCACCTGCCCTACGGCAATGCCATGCTCGCGAAATAATTCATAATAGCGGTTTATCAGTTTGGCTTGCCCCACAGCGGAGAAAAGTTGTCGCTGGTCAACACTGTCCAACTTTTTAGAGGGCTTGATTTCACTTCTTCCCGAAGCAACAGCTCCCGATGAAATCAAAATCACCTCCACTCCCGCCTTGTGCAGTTCCGCTATCTGGTCTACGAGTGCCGACATCCGTGTCACGTCCAGCGTACCATCTTTGCGCGCCAGCACATTACTTCCAATCTTTACTGCTATCCTTGTAAACTGATATGCCATTTCTTTCATTAATTTAGAAACACAAATATAGGTATTTAAATCAATCTGTAAGGTGAAATAAGCTAAAAATTAACCCATAGTTCATTTGTACGCCTTTATTTCCATTCCCGTCATTTGCAGCCACAGTCTCTTTCTTCAGCCTGACTAAGCATTTTCGTCCTTTAGGTTAAGCCCTTTCATACGGTAGACTACTACGGTCTATTGCCGCAGACCGTACAGTCCACTACAACGGACCGTACAGTCCACTGCCTGAGTTCGTACAGTCCACTGCCGCAGTCTGTAGTAATCTGCCGCTTACAGAGGCTTGGATGTCCATAAGAAAAGGCTTGGATGTCCATAAGAAAAAGCTTAAGCATACGAATAAAGACTCTAATCTATAAAATTATTGCTCAAGACACGCTCTAAGATGCAATCTTTTACGGATTTATGATTAACTTTGCCTATTATACAATCATTCCAATTACCAACTATTATCACTTAATATGAGAAGAACCGGAATAAAAACTGTATGGTTACTGATGCTCTGCCTGCTGACCGTTTCGGCAGCCTCTGCACAAAACCTTCAAAGGAAAGTAAAGAATGCCAAAGGGATTGAAGTCATTTACCAATCCAGCTACAAAGGTAAAATCCGCCCCGGAGAGCTAATGATGACCGTATCGGGCAACCAGGTTGCACTGGAAAGTGTATGGCCCGAAAAGGAAAAAGAAACGACGGCCGGAAACGCCCTCGAGGACAAACAACCCGTCATTAAAAGCTATATCGATTACGATAGCCGCGAAGCCTATAAGTGGGCAGAGTTGCCTGACGGAAAAATTATCTCCGCAGCAACCCCTTTTGAGTTCGGCAAAGGATTTACTCCTGTCGGCGAAGGCAAGCATCTGGGACTGAACTGCAAGATAGTGCGCACCTCCATCAATTCAAACACCATAGAAGTATGGTACACCAATGATATTCCTTTCCGCGGAACACCGCAAGCCAATGTCGGTGTGCCCGACGGACTGGTGCTGAAGGTGGTGCGCAACGGCGACATGATACAAGAAGCTTCCACCGTCACCCCTCTCAAGAAGACACAAGAACTATTGCCGGCTTCGTGGGGAGAAAAGATGGATGCGGCCGATTATCAATATACCATCAACCAAAGTGGTGTCATCACCGTTCCTGTATTCGACCAGGAAGCCATTTGTTTCAACAATGCCAAACTGCCGGATACGCTGGAAGACGGAATGACTTACAGCGCAGGAGGCGGAACCATTATCCTGAAAAAAGTGAAACTGCCGGAGTCGGCGAAGAACCGCAGCGTCTTTGTAGAAGTCGCCCAATACTCGGACGGCGACGCATACGACCGTACCGGCTCTGTCTTTGTAATCCCGACCGACAAGAAACAATCTTTTCTGGATGCCATACGGAACCTGAAAGACGTACCGGCTTTCCAAGCCAAAGACGGCAACTATCCGGCCCTCATTTCGACAGAAGATTATGAGGCTCCTGTAGAACTGATGCGTTTCTTTACCGGTTTCGGTGTACGTAAGTTCAACCACAACAAAGTGAAAGGGCAACATTGGGTAGACTCGGTCATCTACAAATCAGAGGTGACTCCTCTCGCCTCACAACTGCAAGGCGAAGTATGGATAGGAGCCTACATCGGCAACTGGGATGCCAAAGGCCATCGCCTCTCCCTGAAACTGAAGTATTATCCCGACGACGAACGCCGCGTAAACAAAGCCATGCCTTTGTTCAACACCGTGAATTATCTGGAACAGGCCGGACAAGCCTACCCCATCTTCTTCCTGAATGACTCTCTGCGTGTGAGCTTCACCCTAGAAGAACCGGTCAAAAACGCACGCCTGTTCTATCTCACCACCGGACATGGCGGTTGGGGAAACGGAGATGAATTCAATCAAAAGCCCAATACCGTTTATCTGGATGGCAAGAAAGTGATTTCGTTCATCCCCTGGCGCGATGACTGCGGAACGTATCGTAACTCCAATCCTTGTTCGGGCAACTTCTCAAACGGTCTGAGTTCTTCGGATTTGAGCCGCTCCAATTGGTGTCCCGGTACGGTAACTATGCCCGAATATATCTACTTGGGCGATTTGGAAGCAGGAGAACACACCCTCTCCGTCCGGATACCGCAAGGAGCTCCCGAAGGAGGAAGCAACAGTTACTGGTGCATCTCAGGCACACTACTTTATTAATCCGTTCATTATTAAATTAAATACCAATGAAGAAAAGTTTCTATTTTCTATGTACATTAGCCCTGACCGGGACATTGTTCAGCTGCAACCCCACTGAGAACGAACCGGCGGAAACAGACTACACAAAGTACGTGAACACCTTTATCGGGGCTGCCGACAACGGGCATACTTTTCCCGGTGCCTGCCGTCCTTTCGGCATGATTCAAACCAGTCCGGTCACCGGTGCGGTGGGCTGGAGGTATTGTTCCGAATATGTCAATAATGACTCCATCATCTGGGGATTCACTCAAACACATCTCAACGGAACCGGATGTATGGATTTGGGCGATGTGCTCGTCATGCCTGTCACCGGAACACGCACCCGCGCCTGGGATGCCTACCGCAGCCGTTTTTCCAAAGAACAGGAAGCCGCCACACCGGGATATTATACGGTAGAGCTAGCCGAACCGAATGTAAAGGCAGAACTGACTGCCACCCCTCATGTAGCCTTGCACCGCTACACCTATCATAATGCCGACTCCGCTTCCGTCCTCATCGACCTGCAACATGGGCCGGTGTGGAATGAAAACCAATATCACTCTCAGGTAAAAGAGTGTGAAGTGAACTGGGAAGATGCCCAAACCCTGACCGGACATGTACGCAACAGCGTTTGGGTCAATCAGGATTATTTCTTCGTGATGAAATTCAACCGCCCCATCACCGATACCATCTACCTGCCTATGAGCGAGACAGAAAAAGGGAAACGCATCGTTGCCTCTTTTGATATGCAGCCCGATGAAGAACTGCTGATGAAAGTCGCTCTTTCCACTACCGGCATAGAGGGTGCCAAGAAGAATATGGAAGCCGAAGTGCCCGCATGGGACTTTGAAGGAGTGAAAAAGACGGCACATGACGATTGGAACAGCTATCTGAGCCGTATTGACGTGACCGGAACAGAAGATGAAAAGACCAACTTCTACACTTGTTTTTATCATGCACTGATTCAGCCTAACCAAATTTCGGATGTAGACGGCCTTTACCGCAACGCTGCCGATTCCATTGTAAAAGCAGGGACAGGAACATTCTATTCCACTTTCTCATTATGGGATACTTATCGTGCCGCGCACCCGTTCTATACACTGATGGTTCCCGAAAAAGTGGACGGCTTTGTCAACTCACTGATAGAACAGAGCGAGGTGCAAGGCTTCCTGCCCATCTGGGGATTGTGGGGCAAGGAAACTTATACCATGGTAGGCAACCACGGCGTATCTGTCGTTGCCGAAGCCTACCGCAAAGGATTCCGCGGATTTGATGCCGAACGCGCTTTCAACGCAATCAAGCAAACCCAGACCGTATCGCACAAACAAAAATCCGATTGGGAAACGTACATGAAATACGGTTACTTCCCCACTGATTTGATTAAGACCGAATCTGTCTCTTCTTCCCTCGAATCGGTATACGACGATTATGCAGCCGCAGACATGGCTAAACGTATGGGTAAGACAGAAGATGCAGCTTACTTCTCCAAACGTGCGGATTTCTACAAGAACCTGTTCGATACGGAAACCCAGTTTATGCGTCCGCGTAATTCGGACGGAACTTGGAAGAGTCCGTTCAACCCCAGTCAGGTGGCGCACGCCGAAAGCACCGGTGGCGACTACACCGAAGGAAATGCGTGGCAATACACTTGGCATGTGCAACATGATGTTCCGGGGCTAATCAGTCTCTTTGGCGGTGAAGAATCTTTCTTGAACAAGCTTGATTCGCTGTTCACACTCAAATTGGAAACGACGCAGGCAGATGTCACCGGCCTCATCGGACAATACGCTCACGGCAATGAGCCTAGCCATCACATTACTTATCTATATGCTTTGGCAGGACGTCCCGAACGTACGCAGGAATTGATTCGCGAGATTTTTGATACCCAGTATCGTCCCGAGCCCGACGGCCTTTGCGGTAACGACGATTGTGGACAAATGTCTGCATGGTACATGTTCTCTGCCATGGGATTCTATCCGGTCGATCCGGTAAGCGGAAACTATGTGTTCGGTGCTCCGCAAATGCCGAAGATTGTGCTTCATCTGGCAGACGGAAAGACATTCACCGTTATTGCAGAGGGTATTTCCAAAGAACATAAATACATCGACAGCATTACACTGAACGGCGAACCCTATACCAAAAACTATATCTCACACGAAGATATATTGAAGGGAGGAACATTGGTGTATAAGATGAAATAATTGTATTTCAAACCTATCTATAAAAAAGAGGGTGTGTCGAAACTCTCATAAACTAAAAATCACCCTCGCCACAGATAGTTGTAGCGAGGGTGATTTCGATAAAAGAGGATGTGTCAAAACTAAACCAGCCTATCCAATCGTCAGCTGTAGGGGCAGGGTTTGCCTGCCCGAAGACACAAAGTAAACTGTTTTCGGGCGAGCGAACCTCGCCCCTACGAACGAAACGACAGCATTATCCACGTTTTGACACAACCCTTTCTTTTTGAGAATCAGAGTGGAATACTCCACTCGGTCAGTTAAATTACTATTCTTTATTTATTCAATAGCAGTACCGTTGATAGTTGTCGGCCAATACGGATTCTGATAGAGAACAGAAGTTTCTACATTTTCATCCGGTGACAACAGTTCTATTTCGCGGATAGGCAACGGTGACAAATAGTTAGCTTTAGCCCAAGTATATCCGTCGTATACCGGGTTGTTATCCTTCATAATAGAATAAGGACGCAAGTATTTGAAAGAAGGATCAGAAATATTAGAGCCCTCAGAACCTGTATACTTATATTCTATTTTAGCACCGTTTTCATCTTTGTCAGCTACTTTGTAAAGTTCGTCCCAGAAATTACATCCTTCCGGAATGAATTTCTGCGCCAACATATTGTCCATAGCACGCCAGCGTATCAAGTCATCGTAGCGCATATCTTCACCAATAAACTCGCAACGGCGTTCGCGTCGGATATTCAACAGTGTAGCATCCACTGTTTCATCGCCTGATTTTTTCGCCCAGTCTGTCTCCTTATTCATATCTGTTGCAGCAATGGTTTTGTTGAAGTCAGGATTCACTCCCGCACGTTCGCGAACTGCTCTCCAATAGCTGGCAGCTTTACCTTCCACTCTTCCGTATTTCAGATAATAAGCCTCCATATAGTTCAGATAAGCTTCTACCCCGCGGAAAATGATACAACCTGTAGTTGACTCTGCTTTACCCCATACATTCTGTGTAAGGTCGAAGCTGGCATATTTACGAAGACGATAACCGGTACGGTCTTGCATTTCTTGACGGTTTGATACAGGGTGCGGCATGAAATATTGCACCGTACCTGCTGTTTGCTGTGAATGAACAGGCAAGAAGTTGCTTTCACTGAACATGAACAATTGCAAACGGTCGTCGCGGTTATCTTTTACATCATCCAACGTCTTATCACCCATATAAGGAGCTGTAGTTGTAGCCGCATACCAGGGCATACCATCTTTCATAAGGAAGCTTTCCACATAAGTTTTCAGCAAACCGTTGTTGCTTCCTGATTGTACCCATGCAGGTGTTCCGTGAGTGATGGAGTAACTTCCTGTTTTAGCATACGATCTCCACATCAATACTTCCGAGTTTTTGCTCAAATCTACTGAAGCAAACATCTCGAAGTAAGGGTTCCATCCTGAAGTAGTGCTGATAGTTTCCGGATCAGCCACTCCTGTATTTTGGGTCAAGGTAACTTTGTCGGCAACCTGTTCGGCTGCTTCCAATGCTTGAGTCAGGAAGAAATCCACTTCTTTATCCACATCCAAAGTGAAATTAGGATGTACTTTCTTTCCCGGCCAATTTGCGTCACCCGGTACACGACCTGTACCCTTATGGTATTTTTCAAAAGTTGCTTCGTACAAGGCAACACGTGATTTTACCAATAAAGCTGTCTCCTTATTAATACGGTTGTTGGCAGCGAATCCCCAACCTTTCAACATACTAATCGCTTTATCCAAGTCTTCCAAAATAAAACGAGCCACCAAATTACGCGGTTGACGTACCGATTTTTCTATCAGTACCGCCTTGTCATCAGGAAGTACTTCGGTAATGATAGGATAATCACCGAATTTACGCAAATAGCTATAGTATATCCATGCACGCATAAAGTGCATTTCACCAATATAATGTTCTATGTCGGCAGCACTACCCGAAACCTGTCCGGCTTCGTATTTAGGGACTGCGTTTTCAAAGAAATAGTTACAATAACGGATATCGTTGAAAGACCATCCTCCACCTGACTGAGGAACTTTCCAAGCTCCTTTTTCATACAATGTTGAATTGTAGCCTCCGGATACAGCATTGTCTGTTCCTCCATCGCCATTACCTATTCCCATACCATATCCTGCATGACTTGAGAACCAGTTGTTATATTTAGCAATAGAATAAGCCTCAAAATGGTCGGTTGTAGTGAAATAAACTTCCGGTGTTACCGATGACAGAGGTTCCCTGTCCAAAAAATCATTGCAAGAAGAAAGAATCAGCGTTCCTCCTGCCAAGGCACAAGCCTGAAATAATATATTTTTAAGTTTCATAGTTCTTATCATTTTTTAGAAGTTGACATTTACGCCCAATGAAATAACTTTTTGCAACGGATAGAGCTTTCCGGGGCCTGTTCCGGCTAAACTTCCGGTAGCCTCAGGGTCAAATATATCCGACAGACTGGTAAAGGTCAGCAGATTGTCGGCTGATACATAGAAACGTACAGATGACATACCGGCATTCTTAATCCATGCTTCCGGCAGAGAGTATCCCAATTGGATATTTTTCATACGCATATAAGCACCATTCTGCATATAACGAGTCTGTACTTTCGTATTACGTCCGCCACCAAAATTTACTTTCGGATAGTAAGCATCCAAGTTAGCTCCCAAGGGGTCTCCTTCAGGACGCCAGAAGTCCCAGTGTTCAACAAAACCGGTAGACTGCCACTCGTTTCCTTGTGCATTGGCTCCCCAGAAGTAACATCCGTCCAACCACAGGTCACGTTTAGCTACCCCTTGGAAGAATACGCGGAAATCCCAGCCTTTCCATGAGGCATCCAGTGTCAAACCAAATTTATAGCGCGGAGTGTTATTACCGATAATACGATAGTCACCTGTATCTCCCAGCTTATTGCTTCCATTGTCTATCTTTCCGTTTCCGTCAAGGTCGGCATACATAATATCACCTGCTCCCCAGTTACTTCCCAATGTAGACTGGTCTACTTTTGCCAAGTGTGCATCCATTTCTGCCTGGCTTTGAGCGATACCGATAGTAGTCAATCCCCAAATATCTCCCAACATTCTACCTTTGTAGTATTGGTTGACATTCATACTTTCATTGGGGTAACGAGTAATCTTCTGCTGGTCATCAGATAAAAGAGCTTTGATGCCATATTTCACACCACCTATTTGATCTCTCCATCCGATTTCAAGTTCAAAACCGTAAGATTTCATATCACAGTTATTGATTTTAGGAACAGTAGTACCCAGTGCAGATGACAATTCGGGGGCCGGGCCAATCATGTCTTTAGTGCGACGAACGAAGTAGTCGAACGAACCGGTCAATCGATTGTTGAATGCTCCCCAGTCCAAACCAATATCCCATGTTTCAATAGTTTCCCATGTCTTCAAGAGGCTGACCATACCCGGGTTGTAAGAATAGTTAGGACGTTCTCCATCAACCAACCATCCGTAATTGCTACCTGTAGGCATAGTCTGATAGAAAGGATACCAAGCATCATTAGTGTTGGTATTTCCCAACTGTCCCCAAGATGCTCTTAACTTCAATGAGTTAATTTTAGTCTTTTCTCCGAATTTCTGGAAGAATTCTTCATTGGCAATATTCCAACCGGCAGAGAATGAAGGGAAGAATCCCCAGCGTTCGTCACCTACGAAGCGTGATGAACCATCATAACGTCCGTTGGCTTCAAACATATAGCGGTCTTTGTAACTCCAGTTGATACGAGCAAAGAAACCGGCTACAGAAGTATGGTTATAACCACCATAAGCCTGCGGGTCGTCCGTTGCTGTATTAATAGTAGGTACCCCCGGGCTAATCAGATTATTCTTAATTGCTTCGATGCTACGGTTTTTGTAGAGCTCGGCATTGAAACCAGCCATTACCTTGAAGTAATGTCCATTGTCAAATTGTTTAAAATAGTCAGAATAAATATTGGTGGTATAATAATTTTCTTTCCACGAATATTCATCTACGCGTGATGCACCGGCAGAATAAGATCCGTATCCCATATCCCATACAGTGTAATAAGGATCTCCGTTAACGTCATAAGCGTGTACGGGCAATACTTCCCAATGTTGATACTGAGTAGTGGTACGCACACTTCCCTCCAAGTTGATTCGCCAATCCTTGATGGGCTCGATTACGACATGCAACTGGTTAGTATAGTAATCTTTTTGACTATTTTGTTTACCACCGTTTTCCATTTGTTCCACTTCACCTTCGTCCATGGGGAATCCATTGGGGTCGTAAGCAGGATGTACCGGCCATTTACGTGCCAAGTTATGGAAAAAGCTGCTGGTCAAGTAAGTAGGTCGTTGGAAATCTTCACGAGTCCATTTGCTGTTTAAAGTCACAGTCAACCAGTCAGTGACGTTTGCCGTAATTTTGCTGTTCAGCGTATAACGTTGGAATTTATCAGTACCATGGCGCAACAAACCTTTCTGATCCAAGAAGCTGCCGCTCAATACATACTGAAGTTTTTCCGTACCTCCGCTAATGCTCAAGTTATGTTCTTGTGAAGGAACCCAATTGTCATAAAATTCGCCGAACCAGTCGGTATTGCCATTGGCGTTGGCCCATTTCTGCCAAATACCCGAACCGTTGTCTACGGTAGTGGCTGTCAATGTACCTTCTTGATAAGCTTTGATACGTTCCATCACCGCCGGGCTGAAGATATCTCCACCACCACGGTTAGACGAAGCACGGTTGAAGTACTGTGCGAAAGTGTAAGAGTCCATCAAATCGGGAATTCCGATAGCATCATTGAAACGTACGTTTGCAGAGTAATTGACATTAGTTTTACCGCTCTTACCGCTTTTTGTTGTTACCAAAATAACACCAAACGAAGCTCTGGCACCATAAATAGAAGCTGATGCAGCATCTTTCAATACAGATACAGATTCAATGTCATTGGGGTTTACAGTATTCAGATTTCCCTCAATACCGTCAATCAAAACCAGCGGAGACGAGCCGGAACCATCACCAATAGTACCTGTACCACGAATGTTGATGTTCATTTGTCCGTCCAGTGAACCACCCGAGTTACCTACCGTCAAGTTCAAACCGGGAATAACACCCTGCAATGCTTGCGACACGTTTTGTACGGGACGGGCAGCGATAACTTTAGAATCCACCATTCCTACAGCACCGGTTATGTTCACTTTCTTCTGTGTACCATAACCCACTACTACTACTTCTTCCAAAGTCTGAGTATCGTCTTTCAGAATTACATCAATAGGTTTTCCATCCCAAACGATTTCTTGGGTGATATAACCTACAAATGAAATAACAATAACATCACCCTTCTTTACATTAGGTATTGAGAAGTCACCGTCGATTCCGGTGATTGTTCC
Source organism: Phocaeicola faecalis (assembly GCF_021730445.1). GTDB lineage: Bacteria > Bacteroidota > Bacteroidia > Bacteroidales > Bacteroidaceae > Phocaeicola > Phocaeicola faecalis. Next base: position 86,251 of record NZ_JADNRM010000005.1, read on the forward strand.
ATTAGTAGTACCTTTTACTACTACTGAGGCTCCAATGACGGTCTCACCGGTTCCGTCTTTTACGATACCGGTACAAGCTCCGTTCTGCTGTGTGATTTTCACATCGGTTACGCCAGGATTGCTAACCGCATACGCTGCTCCGGTAGAGGCTCCCATCAGGAACAGCATCATACTGACTGATTTTAGTCGTTTTAACATAGCTGTGATTTTTAAGTGTTTATTGAAACTTATTAATAACCAACTGTACCAAGTTCTTTCAGAACTATGTTAAACTGTAAGCCATTGTATATAAGCACGATAAGAAAACGCATAAAAATGTGCAAATAGTCATTCTAGAGAGTTTGGGCTATGGATTTATGTATATAATTCTACTTCTTTTCTACCTTAACAATACGTTTAACCCCACTGTACAACAGGCCAATAGAATTTATTGACAGCATCTTATATTAGAAAATCATTGTTGATATCAAGAATGCTCTACTACGTTTCTACTTATAAAATTATAAGTTTTTCTCATAAAATCGTATTTTTAAGATTTAGAGAGCTTTTAATCCAGAAATAAACATTATTTTCATTTCTGTAGCACAAGTTTTGGAATTCACCTTTGTTAAAAAACGACCTGAAGACCAAAATATTTTTTATTCGAAAGCTACATTCTTTAAAATTATTATATATTTGCATCGTTAATCTAAATTATATTGAAAAACATAGTTCTGAAAGAACTTTATGATGAAAGCATTTAATTGAGTTTCAATAAACACTTAAAAATCACAGCTATGTTAAAACGACTAAAATCAGTCAGTATGATGCTGTTCCTGATGGGAGCCTCTACCGGAGCAGCGTATGCGGTTAGCAATCCTGGCGTAACCGATGTGAAAATCACACAGCAGAACGGAGCTTGTACCGGTATCGTAAAAGACGGAACCGGCGAGACCGTCATTGGAGCCTCAGTAGTAGTAAAAGGTACTACTAACGGAACAATCACCGGAATCGACGGTGACTTCTCTTTATCTAATGTCAATAAGGGAGACATTCTTCAAATCTCTTTCGTGGGTTACATTACTCAGGAAGTAAAATGGAACGGTACTCCTTTGAACATCATCTTGAAAGATGATACTCAGACTTTGGAGGAAGTAGTGGTGGTAGGCTATGGTACACAGAAAAAGGTAAACCTGACCGGTGCAGTAGCAATGGCAGAAAGCGATGTTTTGGAAGACCGTCCTATCGCTAACTTGGCTCAAGGTTTGCAAGGTGCCATTCCTAACTTGAACATTTCGTTTGCCAATGGTAATCCTAACTCAAGCACAAGTATCAATGTCCGTGGTCTTACATCATTGAATGGCGGTTCTGCATTAATCTTGGTAGATGGTGTGGAAACCAACGATATTTCTTTGCTTAACCCGCAGGATATTGAAAGTATCTCAGTGTTGAAAGATGCTTCTTCTGCAGCCGTATATGGTGCACGTGCAGCATTCGGCGTTGTATTGATTACAACTAAAAAAGGTAAGAAAGGAGAAAAAGTAACTTTCAACTATAACAATAATTTCTCATGGTCAGCTCCTTCACGCATGGCTAAAGGATTACCGGCAGACCAATGGTTACGCGCCATGAATGTGGAATCCAACAATACCAGCGGTACTCAATATTGGAGTGATGAATTGATTGAAGCTGTAGAAGCACGCATGAAAGACCCCAGTCTTCCTACTGCTTGGGAAAACACACAAGGAAACAAATTCACCGCCAACGGAGAATGGGCTTATGCCGGTAATACTGACTGGCTGGATGTACTGTTTAATGATGCAGCCTTCATGCAACAGCACAATGCCAGCGTTCGTGGTGGTTCTGAAAAGACCTCTTACTACGGTTCGGTAGGTTACAAAGGACAAGATGGTTTGCTGGCTTATGGAACAGACCATTTCAAACGTATTAATATGTCATTCAATTTCAACACTCAATTAACTAATTGGTTGGAAATCGGATTGAACGTAAAATACAATCGTAGCGAAGCTAACGAACCTAACTCTAATTTCTATACTTCAGAAGACCCTTATTATGAAGTATATCGCGCCATGCCGTTTGTTCCCGTTTATTTACCGGATGGAGACTTTGCAGGTGTAGCAGGTTCTAACTTCAACTTCAACATTGCGGGTATGTTGGCACAGGCCGGACGTACAAAGAATGTTTATGATGATATCTGGTATACAGGTTCTTTCAAATTAACTCCGTTCAAAGGACTCACTGTAAGAGGTGACTATACCGGAAACCGTTACTTCAGAACCACTCGTTCACACGAAAAGACTATCTATCAGAAGCAACCCGATGGCACTTCAATGTCAAAAGGTGACCCGAACGGTGTTTCACTGAGGAAGTATGACGATACTTATGAAGCATTGAACTTATGGGCAGAATATAAGAAATCTTTCGGCGACCACTCTCTTACCGCAATGGTAGGTTATAACCAGGAATCTAAAGAAACCAGTAATATGTATGGCAAGACAACAGGCTTGTTTGTAAATGATATCCCTGTTATCGACTTAGCCGGAACCAAGCAAAATCTGGAAGAAGAAGCAACTATCTGGGCTGTACAAGGTGCTTTCTTCCGTTTGAACTATGATTATAAAGGTAAATACTTATTGGAAGTGAACGGTCGTTATGACGGTTCTTCAAAATACGGTGAAAATGACCGTTGGGGATTCTTCCCATCAGCTTCTATCGGTTGGAGATTATCTGAAGAAAAATTCTTTGACTCTGCACGCAATATATTCGAAAACGTTAAACTCCGTGCATCTGTTGGTTCATTAGGTAACCAGGTTACTACAGGTAACTTCGACTACTTAAGTTCTATGGGCTTTGCTCAGCTTAACTACTTATTGAACGGTAAATTGGCAACCGGTATCACTCCTGCTTCATTGGCTTATAACAATGTAAGTTGGGAAAAGGTAACTACCGCCAACTTCGGTCTTGACTTGGGTCTGTTGAACAACCGCTTGACTGCTTCATTCGACTACTTTATCCGTTATACCAATGATATGGTCGTATCAAAGACTTATCCTGCAACAATGGGGTCTACCGGCGGTAAGGAAAATCTAGCCAACATGAGAACAAACGGTTGGGAACTTTCTTTGAGCTGGAAAGACCAAATCGCCAACGTAGGCGGCAGCCCATTGGATTACAACATCGGTATCGGCCTTTCGGACAGCTATTCAAAAATTACCAAATATGACAACCCGACCGGTTATCTGGGAGACTACTACGAAGGAATGGAACTGGGTGAAATATGGGGTTATGTCACTGACGGCTTCATTCAGGACAAAGCAGAAGCAGAACAACAGGCTGTTCGCCAAAAAGTAATTGCAACCACTTGGTTGCCGGGTGATATCCGTTACGCTGACTTAGACGGAAACGGTGCTGTTGACTACGGAAAGAATACATTAAGCGACCACGGTGACAAGAAGATTATCGGTAACAATACTCCGCGCTATCGTTTCAACATCAATCTGGGTGCATCATGGAAAGGTTTTGATATCCGCGCTTTGTTTGAAGGTACAATGAAACGCGACTTGTGGCTCGGTACAGGCAGTACCGGTATTTTCTGGGGATACTACGGACAATGGTGGAGTACATTGAATGAAACTCATCTAGACTATTGGACACCCGAAAATCCGAATGCCTACTATCCAACTCCGACCAACACAACTCGCAGCCGTCAAACTCAGACTAAATATTTGCAAGATGCTTCTTACATCCGTCTGAAAGATGTAACTATCGGTTATAACCTGCCACAAGCTTGGATTTCCAAATTCGGCATCGCTCAGTTGAGAGTTTTTGCAAGCGGACAAAACTTATGGGAAGCTACAGGTTTGTATAAATACCTAGACCCGGATGCAACAGGTAACAGAAAGAAAGATGGTGAAATGGAAGATCGTATGACCAAATACCCATTCTGCCGTACTTATTCATTTGGTATCAACGTAACATTCTAAATTCAGGAACGATTATGAAAAAAAATATATTATATATAGGTTTAGTAGCTTTAGCATTGCAAAGCTGCGATTATTTGGATCGCGAACCGCTGGATTCCATCTCTAAAGACAAATTCTTTTCAACAGCCGGTGCTGATGGATTACAGCAATATTGTAACAATCTCTATCCTAAATTGATTAAAGGGCATGGAGACCCACAATCTTACAACTTCGGTATGATGGAAGAAGATTTCAAATCGGACAACATTTACCCATGGGAATACAATACTACCAGCTTCGGTCTGCACGTAGCTCCTACCGGTGCTAAAGATACAGAATGGAACTGGGAATATATCCGTGCTTGTAATGACTTCTTAGCCAATTACGAACAGTCACAGGCTTCAGAAGCAGAAAAACATCGTTTTGCAGGAGAAATCTTATTCCTCAAAACCCTTGACTATTTCAACAAAGTGAAAACTTATGGCGATGTGCCTTGGTATGACAAAGTCGTAAATCCGGGAGACGAAGACTTATATAAAGCACGTGATTCCCGCACTATGGTAGCAGACAATATGCTGAAAGAAATCGATCAAGCTATTGAGTGGTTGCCCATGAAATCGAAAGTGGATGTTACTCGCATTTCAAAAGATGCAGCATTGGCTTTGAAAGCACGTTTCTGCTTGTTTGAAGGTACATGGCGTCGTTATCACAAGATGGAAGGAGATACAAAATTTTTGCAGGAAGCATACAATGCAGCCGGAGAATTAATGAAATCGGAATATGGCTACTCATTATTCCAGGGCAGTTCTCCTTCACAGGCTTATCATGAATTATTCATTCAGTCTGATTACGCAAACAATCCTGAAATCATCTTGTCTAAGGCCTATGACCCCAGCTTGGGTAAAGGTAATAACCTGAGCCGTCAGATTGGTGTAGGCGAAACCCCTCTGGGTGTCAGCAAAGACTGTATTGATGACTATCTGTGCGCAGAAACAGGATTGCCTATCACTCTTTGCAATTGCCCCGGACATAGCACACACACCGGATTATTGGCAGAGTTGAACAACCGCGACCCGCGTTTGCTACAGACAGTATGCTCGCCCGAAGCCGGTGAACACACCTATTATCTGAACGGACATCCTGCCAATATTGCCAACATTGTAAATACCGGTGCAGGCGGTTCATCTTCTACCGGTTATAGCATTGCCAAATTCTATAATGTAGCCGAACATTTGGCTGCTCACCATCAGGGAACATTGGATGCTCCGGTATTCCGTTTCGGTGAAATTCTGTTAATTCGTGCAGAAGCTGCTGCAGAACTGGGCACCATTTCTCAGACTGATTTGGATGCAACAGTCAATAAGCTGCGTGAACGCGTAGGATTCAACCACAAATTGACTATGACTCCGACCGTTGATCCCAAACTGGAAACTGAATATCCGAATGTAAGTGCCAATAACGCAACACTGATTCGTGAAATCCGTCGCGAACGCCGTGTAGAATTATTCGGTGAAGGTTACCGCTTTGACGACTTGCGCCGTTGGGCATGCGGTAAACGCTTGGATGCTTCTGTTGCACCCCGCATGGGTATGATTCCTGATGCAACTCTTTATTCTGCTGAAAATATTGCCACTATGCAGAATGTATTGGGTACAAACAGCCAAGGTGAACTTGACATTTACAGTAAGCGCGTAGACACACAGGCAAGATTTGAAGATCCGAAGAACTACCTGTTTGCTATTCCGACGAATGAAATCTCTATCAACCCGAATCTGACACAGAACCCAGGATGGTAATTGATACATTATAATCTATTAGGAAATGCCCGGGAAGCGAATAATGCTTTCCGGGCATTCTTTTTTTGTTTTCCACCCAATTATTAAATTTCTATCCTCTTTTCTTGCTCGCCAAATAAGAAAACCTTACCTTTATCAACCCTTAAACGGAAATTAAACGCAAACAAAACAATAAACACTAACTCATAACAGTTATGTATAACCTCAAAAAACTAATAGTATGCATGGCTGGAGCAGCGTTCGCCCTGAACCTCCACGCCCAACAAGTACAAGGCTTTGTCCACAAGCAGTCAGAAGCAACCGATTATGTATGGCCTACCGACCAACAAGTGTTGGCCAAACTGGACAAATGGCAAGACCAGAAGTTCGGAGTCCTGTTCCATTGGGGTCTTTACTCCGTTCCGGGCATTGTAGAATCATGGTCGATATGCTCGGAAGACGTCGACTGGATTTCACGCAAGAAGCCTTTACCCTACAATGAATACAAAGAATGGTACTGGGGCTTGAAAGATTCGCTCAATCCGGTCAACTTCAATCCCGAACAATGGGCGGATGTAATGCAGGATGCAGGTATCAAGTATATGATATTCACCACCAAGCATCACGACGGCTTTTGTACTTTCGACTCCAAATACACAGATTTCTCTATTGCACACGGAGCCTTCAAGGATAATCCGCGCAAGAACGTGGCTTACCATGTATTCGATGCTTTCCGTAAGAAGGGCTTCATGATGGGATGCTATTTTTCTAAACCCGACTGGCATTGCGAATGGTTTTGGAATCCTTATTTCGCTACCCCCAACCGTAACATCAATTACAAGAAAGACCGCCATCCTGACTGGTGGAAGAATTATCAGACCTTTACCCGCAATCAGCTGAACGAACTGATGTCTGACTACGGAAGTTTCGATATCCTTTGGCTGGACGGCGGCTGGGTGAAAGGCGACGACATCGGCCTGGACGATATTCTGGCACAGGCACGCCGGAAGCATCCGGGATTGATTTCGGTAGACCGCAGCATCAGGGGAAAGAACGAAAACTACCAGACGCCCGAACGCGGTATCCCCGAAACACAGCTCGACTATCCGTGGGAAAGTTGCATCACACTGAGCAATGATTGGGGATGGGTGCCAAATGCTCCGTTCAAATCGCCGCAGAAGGTAATCAACATATTGAGTGAAATCACTGCCAAAGGCGGCTGCCTGCTATTGGGTGTAGGGCCTACCCCTGACGGTATCATCGAAGAGGAAGTGACCAAGCGTCTGCATGAGGTGGGAGAATGGCTGCGGGCAAATGGCAAGGCTATCTACAACACCCGAATCACTCCCATTTATCAGGACGGACACACATGGTTCACTGCCGACAAAGACGGACAGACACTCTATGCCATCTATGCATTGCCCGAGGGAGAAACACTGCCGGAAACGATAGAATGGACAGGAAATCTTCCAAAAGGCAAGATGAAAATGCTAAAAGGAAACAGGAGCGTGAAATATACTTGCAAGGACGGCAAAGTGAAGGTGTCACTCCCCAAAGGTATCAAGAATGAACCTATTGCATTGCAATTTAAAGTAAAGACTAAATAAGAACTATAGAGGGTGTTTCAATTTATCAGCAATGAGAAAAGCCATATCATCACTCGAGAATCGAGTTGGATATGGCTCTCTTTTATATTTGTCAGTTATAAAAAGCAGCTTTTAGAGTGGACATCTTAGTTTTGGCATACCTTCTAAAGCAAAAAAACTTTTGGTTATTCTTCCATCACAAAGCTTTTCAGGATAGCCTCAGCCTCCGCTTTATGCCCGGCCGAATAAATGATAGAAATATAAAATGCACTTCCCGCCGCCTTGGTCATCAGGCAGGCATAGCAACAATGGTCATTCTCACATTTGCCATCCATTGAAACGCCATAGAATTGCTCCAAGTCAAAGGCTTTGACAGCAGTCTGATTCTCCACGCCATCATCATTGGCATAATCCCGAAGCACCCCTTTCAGGTCGTCCTTCGTGATGCCGTCAGAGTCCAAAGCCTGGACAGTGATATAAAACTTACTATCATTCAACAGGAAAGTTTCCTCCGTATCCTCCTCCACGGCAATATCCTTCGGCACCTTGAAAGTCAGTCCGTAGGCAGTCCATGTTATGGGAGACAATGCCTGTGCGCCTGCCGACAGGCAGGCAGTCAGACACAAAAATGCAAAAAACAAAATTCTTTTCATCTTTTACTTCGTTACGAATAAAACTCCGCCCGACGCACAAGTCGGTTATTTATCTTTATCACGTATCTCCACGCGACGAATCTTACCACTGATAGTCTTCGGAAGCTCTTCTACAAACTCTATCACACGCGGATACTTATAAGGGGCAGTCACACGCTTCACATGGTCTTGCAATTCCTTAATCAGTTCGGGGCTTTCCTGTCCTTTGTAGTTCTTGGAAAGAACGATGGTCGCCTTTACCACTTGTCCGCGCACCTCGTCGGGAACACCCGTAATGGCACATTCCACCACTGCAGGGTGAGTCATCAGTGCACTTTCCACTTCAAACGGGCCTATACGGTAACCGGAACTCTTGATAACATCATCCGCACGTCCCACAAACCAGAAATATCCGTCTTCGTCACGCCAAGCCACATCACCGGTATAATAAATGCCGTCGTGCCAAGCATCTTCTGTCAGCTCGGCCGCCCGATAATACTCTTTGAACAACCCCAGCGGCTTGCCTTTTGACGTATGGATGACAATCTGTCCCTGTTCACCGTCTTCTGCCGAACGACCGTCAGGAGTCAGCAAGTCAATGTCATACTGCGGGTTGGGCACGCCCATGCTGCCCGGTTTTGGGTCCATCCAAGGGAAGGTGCCCAATGTCAACGTCGTTTCCGTCTGTCCGAAGCCTTCCATCAGCCGGATACCGGTTATCTTCTTAAACGTCTCATATACAGAATAGTTCAACGCTTCTCCGGCAGTGGTGCAATATTCCAAAGAAGACAGGTCATACTTACTGATATCTTCCTTTATCAAGAAACGATAGATGGTGGGAGGAGCACACAGTGAAGTGATATGATAGTCCTGAATCTTTCCGAGGATATCGGCAGGAGTAAACTTCTCATGGTCGTAAACAAAGATATTTGCACCCACAATCATCTGTCCGTAGAGTTTTCCCCACACGGCCTTTCCCCAGCCGGTATCAGCAATCGTCAGATGCAGGCTGTCGCGGTGCAGGTTATGCCAGAAACCGGCAGTTACGATATGTCCCAACGGATAAGTAAAGTCATGCGCCACCATCTTCGGCTCGCCGGTAGTTCCCGATGTAAAATACATCAGTGAAGTATCCTCATTGGCATTCGGATGTTCGGGTCTTACGAACGGAGCCGCGTTTTCTATCCCCTGATGAAAATCTTCGAAACCTTCGGGAATTTCGGGACCGACGCTGACCAGCTTCTTTACAGAAGGAGAATCAGGCATCGCTTCTATGATATGTTTGGTGATTACATCCTCGCCTGCCGCAACAATCATCTTAATATCGGCAGCGTTACAACGATACACAATATCTTTCTTGGTCAACAAGTGAGTGGCAGGAATCACCACCGCACCCAATTTGTGCAGGGCGATAATGGAATACCAGAACTCATAACGGCGTTTCAGTATCAACATCACCATATCACCGCGACCGATGCCCAGACTTTGGAAATAAGATGCCGTCATATCGGTATATTTTTTCAGGTCGGCATAGGTGTATTGTCGGGATTCACCTTTATCGTTGGTCCACAACAAGGCTTTCTTGTCGGGTTCCTCAGCAGCCCAAGCATCAACAATATCATAACCGAAATTAAAATTTTCGGGAACCTTGATTTTCAGGTTCTTTATAAAATCCTCTTGTGAGGTAAAAGCGGTTTGTTCTAAGAATCTTTCTACCATACTCTTACAATTTACATAATTACTGCCAGGAACTTCACAGTCTTGCCATCCAGTGCCATCATGCCGTGAGGCTGAGCAGAATCAAAGTAAAGGCTGTCACCCGGGTTCAAAATAAGTTCTTTTCCGTTAATGTTAAGCAACATACGTCCTTCTATCACCAGGTTGAACTCTTGTCCTTCGTGTGAATTGAAATAAATAGGCGTATCTTCGGGCTTCGGTTCTACGGTAACGATGAACGGATCTACTTTGCGTCCGCGGAATCCCGATGCCAATGATTCATATTTATATGCTTTGGTACGCTCCACTGACACCCCTGTGCCCCAACGGGTCAAGAAGTAAGCACTCATTTTAGGTTCTTCACCAAACATCAGCACATCCAGTGCGATGTCATATTTGCGGGCAATCTTCTGCAAAGCACTGACTGATATATCTTTCTCACCGCTTTCCATACCCAAGTATTCTTCCACCGTGAGCTGGCAACTTTCGGCCACCTCTTGGGGAGTCAGTTCCAAAACGTCTCTCAATCCCTGAAGACGTTCGGCTATTTGCTTTATTTGGTCACTCATAATCTTTAGATTTAGGGTTCAAAGATAATGAAGATTTAATTAATCCTAGCAAAATTTCAAGAAGTTTCTAAGAAAACTATCTATTAGACAGTAAAACTGCACAATATCATTCTACATGAGCAAGAATAGGCATTTAAGAAGGTAGCTGCCTTTCGGATAGTTTCAAATGAAAGTATTCGCATCGGATAGCAGGAAATAATGACATGTAACCTACAAAAAATACATTATTGGGCAAAAATGAGAGCAATGCTCTCACCTTTCCAAGCGTCTCTCACCCGCATCTCTCATACCTGAAAGGCTTTATACATCGGACTTTCAACAACACGAGTGAGAGAATGAGAGATAAAATACATTCTAACTGTTTTGCGCAGAGGATTACTGAAGAAGAAATAGTAAGAGTCAATGGCGAAGACTATATTAAACAGACAGATATGTTACATGCCGCAAGGAGAGTGTCCAGTCAAACTTAACCCAATAGTAGCCATCCGCCCAATGATTATTAGGTTATCTCCCTTATTTTCATTTTCTTTGTATCCGAACGAAAGGAAAAATAATAATAAATTATACCAATGAACAGTACTCACCCGACGACAAAACTGTCGGCGCTAAATATGCCGAGAAATCTTTTCACCGGACAGAGATTATCTGTCTGGATATAGAAACGATAAGCGGAAAGGGAAAAACGGTACGTTCTTGATAAAAAAGAAATCCTCTCCTATGCTACATTTCCATTGAAGCAGATGGAGGGGTGCCAAAAGTCCGACAGTCCCCCTCCACTAGTCTCGGATGACATAATGATAGGCTGTTTCAGTTCAGTGAGGGCTCTTCATCAGATTACCATTTGGCAAAGAAGAGTTTCGGATTGATATTCAAAGAAACCCATCCCCAGTCCTGCCAACTGCTATGATTACCGCCTTTCACTGCATCCATGGTCTTGGTTCCCAACATGAATGAATAACCGGCTGACAGTTTCACGTCTTTCATAATGCTCCAATCCACCTGAGTATCTATTTCGGAGCCTAATCCTTTGCTCAGCTTCTCCCCGCCGAGCAACGGCTTCTGTGCCGCACTGAAATAATGATAATTCACCTGCAATGCAACTTTCGGCGATGCCTTGAACGCTAGTCCGATGCGATTGTCCCACAAGCCGGGAGCCGATACACCCTGCACCCATGAAGAAGCATAGAAATAATCCATGGCTCCATAGAACTTATGATGGGTGCCGTAAAGCGGGTCGAAGGCCTTGTTCTTGTCACCTTCTTCCTTGTTGCCACTCAGGTAATCACTACCGACGGTAACCGACCACGCTTTGTCTATCTTATAAGAAGCGACCACACTCCACATATAGGCGGAGACATTCTTTGAATTCATATTCTTATCGGGCTTGCTCTTTCCCGACTGATAATAGAAAGCGCCGTTCAAATTCCAATTGCCCGGATGAAAAGTCAGATAGGTGCCCATGGTCTGCATATAGCGGCTCTTCGCCTTTTGCTCGTCACCGGCTTCCCAACCCAGATTCATAAACAGCAGGGAGGCTTCAAACGGAGTGGCCTTTGCTTTATAGTGATACCATGCTGTCTGCATGCTCTTATAAGGCTGCCCGATAGCATTGTAGTAAGTTCCTGCATATTTCTCATCATTCTGATTGAAGGCCAGAATCAAATGAAGTTGGTTGTGCTCATCCCGATAGCCTAGTTTCAGGGCATCGTGATAACGTCCTGCTACATTCCAATCCAATCCGCCCAAAATGCGTTCGTCATCATAAGAAAGCGTCTGACGTCCCAAGCGAGCAAAGAAGCCGTTCTTTGAAGTTAACTCAGCCCAAGCCTCATTCATGATGAAACGGCCGTTCTTGTCAATCTGAGGATCTTGTCCCCACACTCCCACGTGCTGGGCAGATATTTTCATGCTCAAACCCGTGCGTCTGTATTCCATAGAAAGGCGGGCGCGATTGTTGATGAAGGAGGCAGAAGGCTCCCCTTCCTCACGAGGAAGTAATGCACCGTTACGGTATTCAGCACGCGGACGAATCTGTGCGGACATACTAAACTCATTTTCCTTATTGTCATCCTGCGCATACGTCAGGCCGGGAAGCAAGAGTAAACTTGCCGCCAATAGTCTAAAATGTTTCATCGCTTTATTCTTTTAAATTAGTTCAGATTATATGTGTGTACACTCACTCCTTGCGCCGAGGGCAGGTAATTGATGCCATACCAGCACATTTGGAGCAGCACGAATGCCACAAGTGAGATAATCAATGCTTTCTTATAGTCGGCGGGACATCCCAAGCGGAAATGGATATAGGCCAGATAGCCAAACCAAGTAGCTGCCGCCCAAGTCTCCTTCGGATCCCATGCCCAGTAATGTCCCCATGCTTCTTTGGCCCATACTGCCCCGAAGAGCATTCCCAAAGTCATAAAGGCAAGTCCCACACAGATTAGATTATCACATAAATCGAGTTCTTGCCTTCCAGGTGTTTTCTTCTTGAACCATAGCAGGTAGACCGCCATCACTGCAGCAGCCCCCAGCATGGCGTATGCAAACATATATACAATGACGTGAGGAGCAAACCATGGGCTTTGAAGCGCGGGCATCAACGTCTTATTATGAATTTCAGGTTTAAACAGATTGATGCAGATAAAGACTAATGACAGAATGAAGCTGAAACTCAGAATCCATTTGTACTTCCAACGGAAGTAGGTTATCAGTCCTGCCAAGGGCAGGAAAAAAGAATACCACAAGCGTGTCTCTCCCATTGTGCGCATGGGCGGTCGCTCCAACGATATCCACATCAAGAGGATAAAGGTGAAGAATATCGCCAGTCCTGCCAATGTAAAGCCGTAAACCAATGCCTTGCGTTTTCCTTTCCAAGCGGCAAAAGCGCCGATTGCCCAACAAATCAGAGCAACAATGGCAAAGAAGATGAAATAATCCCAACTCATGAGTGTGCCTCCTTTCTTTCTTCAACCTGTCCGGACTCTCTTCTCCCCAGCTGGGCGGTGGTAAACAAACAGACGGCACCGAGAATCATCATGCCGATACCGATATAGACATAAGGTAGCCAAGGGTCGCGCACTAATTCAAAGACGCTGATGTTACTCCATCGTCCTTTTGTTTCATCGTAACTCAACTGATAGATTTTCCAACCGTCTATTTCGTATGGTTTGTTGACTTCTATCGTGCCCGATTCCTGCTTACCGCTTTCTGTGTACAGGGTCACATCCGAAGCAAAACGTTGCGGTTCGCGTTCGGGCATCACCATACTTATCCGGTCATTCAGTTTCAGGGCTTTGTAGGGAAACATAAAACTACCGCAGCTCACCCACCCCTCTTTGGTTTCATGGGTTTTGCGGTTCTTTGCTTTCAGATAGATAGCATACGTTGCCCCCATCGAACGAAACTCGGTGAAACGAAGGGTATCTTCCGTTGCCACCAAAGCCGCTTCGGGGATGGACTGCGTGATATTCAACTCCCAGTCCAGCAGGTCGCCATGCGACACTCCTTCTTCCAACAGCACATGGGCAGGAGCGTCTTCGGGTAATACCTTACCGGTGGCATTGTCAATCAACATAAGCTTAGGAGGATATTCATCGATGGTAAAGTCGTTGAGTTCGATAGCCAAAGGAAGTTCCACCAAATTTTGATTTTCTTCATCTTGAGCACGCCATTCAGTATTGCCCAAAGAGGTGGTCATACGAAGGCGCTGCATATCGGCATTGCCCAAAGTGGCGGCAACCAATGCTATAAAAAGTCCGACATGGTTAAGCAGAAAGGGAATTTTTTTCCAATGGAAGGGAAAGGTGGAACGAAGAATGGTCATCCCCAACGACAGACTCATCCATATATATAGGAGTACGAAAGACCAAGAAGAGAGCATTTGGGTAAAAAGCCCCTCCACCGCATCAATGGCATGATGCGAAGGAACCTGCTTCACCAATCCCATCAGGACAGTGGCTACCACTACCCAAAGCAAAGAAGAAACGGCAGCCGTATAATGACTCAGCCAACCAAATACATAGACCTTCTTCCGCAGGGCATTCATTACTCCCAACAGAATCAGAAAAGCTGCCAATACGATTACATTCACCGGAAAGGCAATCCAGTCCCATTCTATTTTACCGACAGTTGCCTGTAACAGAATTCCTGTTACAAGCAGACCGGCACCAATCATGATACCTTCTCTCAACTTCCAAGGTTTATTCCACATAGTTCATTCCTTATCATTCACAGGAACGAATCTTAAGTATCCGTTCCTGTGCTAATCAATTTATAATTTCGCAATGCGTCCGTTAGCCTTTGCTTTTTCCAACCAGCCTGGAACAGCTTCTTTCAAGAACTTGTCTTTTGCCGCTTTCTCGGCAGGAATATCCAAACCGATATATTGCTGAGCTTTTTCTTTTGTCGAAATGTCCGGCATCGGAACGTCATCGGTATAACCGTGAACGGCCAACACCTTAGAAATAGCCAGTCGCGCCTGCATTGCCTTATCCAATCCGTGTCCCAAGATACGTTGGATTTCTTGCGGAGCATGGAAAGCACCACCATGAGAAGCCACACCGAAGTCCCATCTCCACTGTGCCTGACGGATTAGTTTCAGTGCTTCTCTCATCTGGTCTTCCGTAGCTCCCTTATCCCATGCAAACTTCGCTTCAATATGTGCCTTAGCCAATTCTTGTTCCAAACGGGTACGCGCTTCATTTGCTTTGCGCTGACGGTCGTACACATTATTACGAAGCGTCTCCTCACTCTCACGATGGCAAGTCTGGCAAGTGCGGTCAATCATAGCCAACGGACTCTGAATGTGGTGATCGCTGAACTTCACGCCGCCTTCACTCTTGTAAGGCATATGACAATCGGCACACGACACACCGCGCTGAGCATGAATGCCCATCTGAGAGATTTCATAATCAGGATGCTGGGCTTTCAGGATTCGTGCACGACTCAACTTGTGGGTGTAATCGGCAAAATCGGTCTCATCATAATATTCTTCCATCGCCTCAACAGTAAAACCTTTGTCCCATGGGAATGTCAGATACTTACCGTCGCCCTTGAAATAATATTCCACATGGCATTGCGCACAAACCAATGAACGCATTTCCTGCGGAGTGGCTTTGGTAATGTCCTTTCCCTGACGGCGGAATGCTTCTATCAAAGCCGGACGGCTGATATGAAGATTCATATTTTCAGGTTCATGACAATCAGCACAACCGATAGGATTTACTATTTCACTACCGAATGCCGCCCATTTGTTATTATAAAAAGAGTCCACACCGATAGCCTCCATCATACGGGGTACATCCGGACTCTTGCAAGTCCAACAAGTAGAGGGTTGAGGCCCTTCGGTTGCACTCATCGGCGCACCGGTACGCAAGCTTGCTGTGATATCTTCAATGGCATGCATATGTCCGCGCGGCGTCGAGTAATCCTTCGAGAAGGCATAACCAGCCCACAAAACTACCATTTCCGGGCGTTTTTCCAAAACATCTACCGCAACATTTCCATTAAACTCACTCTCAAAGTCTGTCTTTGCCGTTTCAGTCCATGTTTGATATTCACGCGGATAATTCTCACCGAAAATCGGATTGCGGGCTTCGATGCCCGTTATCTCTACCTTTTTATTATTAAAGACGCTTGCCAGTTCTGCCCGCCGCTCCATCAATGATGAAACCGTCAGTCCCAACACAAACACGACAGCCATCGAACCACCGAACAACAGCCATCCTTGCCAAGATTTTAATTTCTTTTCCATCGTATGTTTTTCCTTTGATTATTATTTCTTTTTTATTCTCTGTAACCATTCAGGTACGGGCGATGCCGGATAGGGTACCAACGCGGCAGGAGTAGAGGACAGAGTATTCGTTCCTCCGTGGGGCACATCCCTGTGACAATCCCAACATGCCTTTCCGTGTCCAACCTGTGCCATCATGTAGTCAATCTTTCCCGCATTGACAAACTCGTTATTCAACTGCGTATGACAACGGATGCAATTATTCATAATCACATTAGCGCTTTCGTCATTCGCCTTTATCACCTGCGACTCGCTATGGGTGAGGAAAGCAGCCACATGCCGCATGCCATCCATTCCCTTGAATGTCCATTTCTTCACGGCATTTTCATGGGGCACATGGCAATCGTTACACGTAGCATTACGGCTGTGAGAACTGTGAAACCATGTAGCATAATAAGGAGCCATAATATGGCAATTGACACAAGCCGACGAATCGTCGCCCAAATAAGTATGCGCCCGCAGCAAATAGAGGAACAACCCTCCGCCACCTGCCACAACGCCACACACAATCACGGCCAGTACCTTCCACTTGCGAGAAGGGAGCAGTGTATTGATAAGTGTCGATATTTTCATAACATCTTCTTTTTTTTGCAAAAATAGAAAGTCAAGACTAATAAAAGTGTAATCATGATTACACCCAGCAGATATTTACTAAATATTCCTTGGTAAGTTAAACGAATGTTTTTTTTATTTCCTATCTTTGTCGCATCACTATCTCACACCATGGAAAAGATACTGTGTACGAAAGAACATAAGGAGTCATTGTTTCAAATCCCTCTGTTCAGAGATTTGCCTCAAAATGTAAAGTCTACCTTGCTCGAAAGGTTGGATTATCAATTGTACCATGTCAACAAGAAAGACGAAGTGGCACGGCAAGGAACTTCCTGTAAATGCTTATACGTATTATTATCGGGAAAACTAAGAGCCGACATTATCGACGGCTCCGGTAATGAAGTAATGATAGAATATATCATAGCACCACGTGCATTTGCCACTCCCCATTTGTTTAACACGGTAGACAACCGTTTGCCTGTCACTTTCACCGCATTGGAAGACAGCGTTCTGTTTACCGCCTCCCGCGAATCCACTTTCAAATTAATCAGCGAAGAGCCCAACATTCTGCGCAGTTTCCTGTGCATCACCGGCAACTGCAATCAATGTACAGTGGCACGCCTCAATGTACTTTCATACAAAAATGTACGCGACCGCTTCGTCGCTTACCTGTTTGAGCATAAGCATTCGAATTCCTCTAAAATACAAATACTCCACAACCAAGTGCAACTGGCGGAATATCTCAACGTCACCCGTCCTGCGCTATCCAAAGAGATAAACAAAATGATAAAAGAGGGACTTATTATCCTTGATGGGAAAAATGTAGAACTGTTAAAAGGAAGCCATCCCGGTAATTATTTATTGTAAGCACCTTGCCTGCCTTCTCTTTCTACTTAATCATTTAAAAGAAAAACGCTTTTATAGTATTAATTATAAAAGAATTGCTACTTTTGTAAAACACACACGTAGGATATGAAGAAGGTTATTGAACGTACAATCAGAATTTTATTGGCTGAAATATTTCTTTTCTGCCCGATAATGATGAGTCAAAACAATCCTTATAAAATAAACGACCAACTCTTTTCTTATTATCAGAAATGTACTCGCTCCATCAAACAGCCCAAAGTATTGCTCATGGCCGACACACTTTTCCACCTAGCCGAACAAAAGGGAGACGTGAAAGCACAATGCCTTGCCAAAAACCTGAAATCCGACCATTACTATTACACCGACAACATCACCGCACTCCTGAAAGAGAAGGAAAAAGTGGCAGACTTTGCACGCAAGACCCCTTATAAACAATACATATTCGGCGCATGGAACCGGATTATTACTTACTACCTACGCAACTGGGAATATGATGCCGCCCTCAGCGAACTGAAAAAATACCAAAACGAAGCCTTACGCCTCAACAATTCTTACGGTATCGGGCAAAGCTATATACAAATGGGAGATGTTTACTTTCAGCAGAAAATGCCGCAAATTGCCGTTCAGCAATACCAACAGGCAGTGGATTATTACAAATCGGTGGGGAAAGACAATGAATTATATTATCCCTATTATACCTTGGCAGCCAGCTATATCAATCTAAACGATTATAAAAAAGCAGAGGAATACACATTAAAATCTATCGAATTATCTCCTAATGACAAAGCCAAAGCCAGCGCACATATCAATTTATTACGCATCTATACTAGAACCAAAGAGTTCGAAAAGGCAAAAGAAATTATACCTATTTTAAAATCTTATAAAAAGAATGATGTCTTGCAGACAGGTACTCTACAAAACTATTACATCATCATGGCTACATATCTTATGCACACCGAAAAATATGAAGATGCCATGACCTATAGCGATTCTATCAGAAACCTACAAATTCAATGGGAGCTGAAAAGCCGGATTTATGAAAAGATGAAAGACTTTGAAACCGCCTATACTTACCAACTGAACAGTGCATTGATGCGCGATTCTTTGTCTCAAGCACGCAATAATGAACTTTTAGCTGACTACAACGCCCGTTTCAACAATCAAAAACTGGAATTGGAAAAGAACCGGCTGACGCTTCAAAATACGGAAATGCGCCTCAGCCAACTGCAAGACCGGGAAAAGATGATGATGCTGGAAAAGGAACAGACACGCATCGAGCTGGAGAACCGCAACTTGCAGTTGAAGCAACAACAAACAGCCATCGAACTGCAAAAAGCCGAAACACAAAAACAACGTCTGGAAGTCATACATAAACAAGAACAGTTGCAACGCATCAAGATGGAGCAAGAAGCCAATGAGCACAAAGCCTGGGTTATATTCTCCATTTTGATATTGATTTCCGGCTTCTCCTTCATATATGCACTCACACGCAGACAGCATGCCAAGCATTTAAAGGTAGAGAAAGAAGCTGCAGAGAAAGCACGGCGGCAGGCAGAAAAAGCAGACAAGCTGAAATCGGCTTTCCTGCAGAATCTCAGTCATGAAATCCGTACGCCTCTCAATGCCATCATCGGTTTTAATGATTTGCTGAACGATGCCGATGCGGAATTCAGCGAAGAAGAACGGAGCGAACTGCTCGGCCATCTGCACACCAATACCAATTTATTGCTTACATTGGTAAATGACGTGCTCGACCTAAGCAAACTGGAAAGCGGTAACTATAATATCTCTTTAACTAATGTCGTTTTGCCCGAACTGTGCCAATCTACTTTGGCAGGTGTGGCACACAGAGTGGCCGAAGGCGTCAGACTGGAACTGAAGCAACCCGATACGGAAATCATCCTGAATACAGACGCACAACGCCTGCAGCAGATTTTGACCAACCTGCTGGTCAATGCCTGTAAATACACTTCCCAAGGTAGCATCACCCTGGCTTATGAGATAGCAGGTCACTCTATCATTTTCTCTGTTACCGATACTGGCAGCGGCATTGATAAAGAAAAAGATGAATTGATTTTCCAACGTTTCGAAAAGCTGGACAGCATGAATCCGGGCTTCGGACTCGGCCTGAGTATTTGCCGGAGCCTCGCTACCCTGTTGGGAGGTAAAATCTATCTGGATACACAATACACCGGAGGTGCAAGATTTGTTGTGGAACTCCCCTTACAGCCTCCGGCATAACGACTCCCTATTCTTTTCTATAAATTTTAGTTCTGATTAAATGACCCGATGCGCTTCGTGCCCTTCCACATAAATGGCACTGAAAGGACGTGCCGGACAAAGATTTTCACACGCACCACAACCGATGCAACGTTCTGTGTTTACTACAGGTATTTGTAAAGAAGAGGCATCTTCGGCATCTTGAGGAACCATCTGAATAGCTCCTGTCGGACAATGCCGTGCACAGTTGCCACAACTCACTCCGTCGGTTTTGACCACACAGTTCTGCGCAATCCACACTGCATGTCCAATCTGAATACTTGACTTATCCACTGTAGTAATGGGACGAATGGCTCCTGCCGGACAGACCTCGGCACACTTCACGCACTCGGGGCGGCAGTAGCCGCGCTCATAAGACATTTCGGGCTGCATCAGATGTTTTAAATCAGACGAAGGACGAAGCACTTGATTAGGACAAGCCGACACACACAATTGACACGCCGTACAGTGTTGTGCGAAATGCCCGATACCCGACGCTCCTGCAGGAACAAGCCGTGTGGCACGGTCGGGCACCTTCTTGTCTATTATTGCAGCCAGCCCGCCATCTACCTTCTTCTCTTGTGCCTTCAGTAAAGCACCGGCGGTAAGCAAAGCCGAAACAGTGAGAAAACCGCGACGAGACTGATCCACTTTTTCCGCTTCCGAAGCGGTAGCATGCGCCACCGCCGGCTGTTTCTTTTGAAGCATTCGTCCGGGCAAATAACGGATGGCTCCCTGACGGCATTTGTCTATACAATCCATACACGCCACACAGCGGCTATAGTCTATTTCATGAGCCTTGGGATTGATACAGGAAGACTTGCAATTACGTGCGCACAGCCCGCAACCATTACATTTGGAAGTATCGATAACCAACTTAAAATATGAATATCGGGAAAGAAAACCGAGCACCGTACCTACCGGACAAACCGTGTTGCAATAAGTGCGGCCGCCTCGCCATGCCAGCACAAAAAGAACCGCAAAGGTAACGGCAGCCACCGCAAAGGTAGAGATTCCTTTCATCCATATATCCACCGAATAAAAAGCATAACTGTCCATCCGTTCGGCAAAGTATGCCAACAAGTTGTTCCCCCACTGATAAAAAGGAGCAAAAAGATGGGCGACGATTCTACCGTATGAGCTGTAAGGAGCCAGCAAAGCAGCCAACGGCACCACACCTGCCACCAATACAGCCACAAACAACACCAACAGGGAATAACGCAGCCACGACACTGCGGGAGAGTAACGGAAACGGTTCTTTTTCACCTTTCCCGAAAAACAGGAAATAATATCCTGAAAGACACCCAACGGACAAATGACCGAACAATAAATGCGCCCGAACACCAAAGTGAGAATCACCAGCACCGCCACAATTCCTACATTCAAGGCCAACACCGCAGGCAAAAACTGAATCTTTGCCATCCAGCCGAACCAACCGTGTAAAGTGCCTGTAAAATCAAGAAACAGCAAGGTAATCAGGGAGAAAAACAGCACAGCAGCCGTCAGTCTTATTTTACGTAACATAAGCATTCGTTTTTTATTATAAGGTTTCTTGTTTCAACTGCTCCACAAAGTCGTCTATGCGGCGGAGCTGTTTCGGAATATCTATACTCTGAGGGCAATGCGGGTTGCACTGATTACAGCCGATGCAATGATTGGCCTGCCTAAGTTTAGGTACAGCACGGTCATAGCCCACCAAAAACGCACGACGCGCTTTTCGGTAGTTCTCGTCCTGACGGCTCTTGGGTACATTTCCTTCATTCACACAACGGTTGTAGTGCAACAGTATAGCGGGAATATCCAGTCCATAAGGACAAGGCATACAATATTTACAGTCATTGCAGGGAATGGTAGGATACTTCAGCATCATCTGTGCCGTGTCCTCCAAAAAATCTTTTTCTTCATCGGTCAGCAGCTCCAACGGCGAATAAGTACGAAGATTATCCTGCAAATGTTCCAGATAAGTCATTCCGCTCAATACACACAGTACATCGGGATAAGTCCCAGCAAAACGGAACGCCCACGATGCCACACTATTCTCGGGACGACGCTGCTTGAGGCGTGCTATCAGATGATCATTCAGTTTGGCAAGACGACCGCCCAACAAAGGTTCCATGATAATAGCCGGAATGCCCCGTTTCTCCAATTCGCCATAAAGATATTCGGCATTCACATTATTGCCCGTGGCATGGCGCCAGTCGGCATAATTCATCTGTATCTGTACAAAGTCCCATTTCACATCCAACGACAACAGGTAATCAAATACCTCCACCGAACCGTGAAACGACCAACCCAAATTGCGGATACGTCCTGCATCACGCTCTTTCAACAAGAAATCAAGAACTCCGTTATCAATGTAACGGTCATGGAAAGTCTGTATTCCGGCTCCTCCTCCCACAGAATGAAGCAGATAGTAATCCAAATAATCCGTCTGCAACTCTTTGAATGACTGCCGATACATCTCAATGGAATTTTCACGCGTATAGTTCTGAAAATTCGACAGCTTGGTAGCTATGAAAAGTTTCTCGCGGGGATGGCGTTTCAATGCAATACCGGTAGCCTTCTCAGACAATCCCTGGCAATAGACCGGCGACGTATCAAAATAATTCACTCCATGCTCTATGGCATAATCCACCAACCTGTTCACCGCTTCCTGATCCACAATTTCCCCTTTGCCATCAGGATTTTGTTTCATTGGCCACCTCATACACCCATACCCCAGCAGTGATATACGCTCTCCTTTGGGTGAAGTGCGGTAAGTCATTTTATCTGTAGGAATTTCTCCACGTGCCGCCGCTTCCGATGCCTGCGGCTTTTTATCGGACGAGCAACCATATAATGCGGTAGCCGATGCCACGGCGCCAGCTCCCATTATCTTCAGGAATTTTCTTCTGTCAATCCCTTTTTCATTTTTCTCTTTCATACCTGGTTATTCTACTTTGACCTTCAACAACTACAAAGTTATCAGAAAAAAATAGAAAGGCTCAACATTAGGTCGTTTTTTCATAACAAACTTCTTACATATATAATATATATTACCTATATTTGCAAAGTTCTGACCATATTAATAAATAAAATGGGAAAACACATTTGCTATATTATACTTTTAACCATATTATTTATCCTTCCCCTTCAGGCTGCGGACAGAGAGAGCCAACATCTGTCCACATTGGAATATCTAATGGATAATTATCTTGCCTTTGATACCAACACCCCCATTGACAGCGTTATCTACTGGGGAGAACAAATCACACCGACATTGGAAAAAGAAGGAAAAACAGATTTATTCTTTCGTATCAAACAGCAGCTGGTCCAACTCTATTCGTATCGTGGAGATATTGGTCAGGCCATAGATGAAGCACGACTAATGTATGAAAAAGCCAAAACCATGAATTATCAGCAAGGAATGGCACTCGCAAGCAGAGCCATCGGAGACGCCTACCATTGCTCCAACATGGCACAGGAAGCCATTGACTCTTATAAGGAAGCCATCCAATATCATATTACTTCTCCCGACCATAATTTGTTTAAAGAAGCAACCACCCTGAAACTTATCTCACTACTGATGATGACAGACCAGACAGACGAAGCTGGACAATATATCCATCAATTGGAAGCCTCAGAATACAAATATGCCGGCACCACTTTACATTTTTTTGATTACATCCTCCATTCAGCCTTCTATATCAAGAAAGAAAATATTCAAAAAGCAGCGGAATACCTCCAAAAAGCAGAACACTTTTACACATCAAACCCGCAGCCTTATTTCTATCCTTTTCTCAACTTTGCATGCGGGCAATACAACGAAACCATCGGTGCATACGAACAAGCATTGCAAAATTATGATGAGTTTCTAGAAAATATCCATCAGAAAAACAAGTCGGTCAACTATTTGCATGTGTCATACACCAAGGCCAACCTTTTAATAAAAATGGGAAAGAAACTGGAAGCTGCCCGACTGTATGAGCGAATCAGCGAAGTAAGTGACTCAGTCGTATCTCCCAGTTACTCACACCGAATCAATAACCTTCGCGCCCGATTTGAAGAAAACCGTATGCAAATTGAAAATAAGGAAGAGCTCAACCATCTACTATTGGTGGGACTCGTATCGGGAGTTATCATATTGGGAATTATCACCTATCTGGCCATCAGTATTCTGAAACAGAATAAAAAATTGGAGCAGTCCAAAATCAAGTTGGAACAATCACGACTGAATGCAGAAAACGCCATGCATACCAAAAGTCTTTTCTTATCCAACATGAGCCACGAAATCCGCACTCCTCTCAGTGCCATATCCGGTTTCTCGGAACTGCTGACAGACAAACAATTGGATGAAGAGACACGTCGCCAATGCAGTGAGGTCATACAAAGAAACTCAGACCTGCTGATAAAGTTAATCAATGACGTTATTGACTTGTCCAATCTCGGAACAGGGAATATTCATTTTCACTTTAACTACCATGATGCTATCAGTATTTGTCGGGACGTAATCAATACTGTCAACAACGTAAAAAAGACCGAAGCCGAAGTTCTATTCAAATCCGGACTGGAGTCGTTGCAACTATACACAGATGATTCCCGTCTGCAGCAGTTACTTATCAACCTGCTCATCAATGCCACCAAGTTTACTCCCAAAGGCAGCATTACATTGGAAGTGGAACAATATTCGAAAGACAGTGTCCTGTTCACCATAACCGACACAGGCTGTGGTATTCCGCCAGAAAAGCAGAATAAAATATTCAACCGATTCGAAAAACTAAACGAAACGGCACAGGGAAGCGGACTCGGACTTTCCATTTGCCAGCTCATTATAGAACATATAGGTGGAAATATCTGGCTGGATTCGAGTTATACCGGCGGATGCAGATTTTGTTTTACCCATCCTATTAACCCAATAGATAAGAAAAAAGAAACAGAAGGGGAAAAACCATGAAACGAATACTGATACTGCTCATCATACTGATTTATAGCGGAGGAGCAAAATTGCTTTCTAACAGTAGCACTTCCGCCAAAGACAGTTTACTAAAAGTATTAGAGACATTGCCGGCCGATACCACCCGACTAGAAATGTTCATCACACTGGTGCATCTGGACCCTATGTCGCCTTCCTCCCTCACATTTTTAGATCAAATGTTAGAGGAAGCTATCCAACAAGGTAATAAGTATTACGAATGTTATGCCGTTTATTCCCACTTAGTCTACTACTTCAACCATCAAGATGAAGAAAATGTAAACCTATGGATGGAAAAACTGGAGAAATTGGCCTTGGAGAATAAATTTCATGACTTTTATTTTCTAGGGAAAAGAGTCCATATCACCATGCGGATTATTGCACACAAAATAGAATATAGCATAACGGAAGCCGAAGAGATGTATGAACTAGCCCAAAAATTAAACCATCCCTTGGGTATGTCTAGAGCCAAGCTATGTATGATGACCGCTTATTTAATGACCATGCGCAACAAAGAGGGCATCGAAGCTGGCAAAGAGGCTTATCGGCTATTACCGCCTGATGCACCTTTCAGTACACGCAAAGACGTTCTGCAGGAATTAGTTTTAGGCTGCTCGTCCACGAAAGACAAAGACCTTATGAAGGTTTTAGACGAATATAGAAGTTTTCTCGATAATATGTACTCAAACCATTATCCGGTATTGTCCAAAAAAAATGCCTACCTATTATTGGAATCCTTGTATGCCGATTATTATATCTACCACGGTCGTACAGAAGAAGCAGTCCCCTATCTGAAAGAGATGGATAAAAATTTTTTCAGCGAATGTTATATCCCATGCCGCGGATTATATTATGATGTTTATTCACGTTACTATAAAGCGATTCATGAATATGACAAGGCTCTAGTCTGTGCCGACAGTACCATCAGCCTGCTCTCCAGCATCGCGGACAATGACGGACTGAACATTGGAATAAACCGGGCAAGCATTTTAGTCGATGCCGGAAGACTGGACGAGGCTATCCCCCTCTTTCAAAAATTACTGGCCCAGAAAGATACTTTCCACAGGAACTTATCAACATCTCAAATAAATGAAATCTATGAGATGTATAACATCAACAATCTTATTCTTGAGAAAGAACAGCATAAAACCATGAAGCGCTATATCATCATTGCAGTGATTGCCATTGCTTTGCTTATTTTAATTCCTTCTACCATACGCATCTACTCGGTGCGAAAAAGACTGAAGAAAGAAGAAGAAGAATGTCGTGCCATGAGTATGATAGCGGAAGAGGCCAATGAAGTGAAAAGCCGTTTCCTTGCCAATATGAGTTACAATATCCGCATTCCTCTGAATAACGTATTAGGATTCTCCCAATTAATGACTACCGATGTAGAGAATATCGATGCCACTCAGTGGAAAGCTTACACTGAAATTATTCAGGCTAATTCAGCCGAACTTATCCAACTGGTAAACGACGTACTCGATTTATCAAGGCTAGAAGCCGGAAAAACGAAATGGCAATTGGATGAGTGTGAAATTATTCAATTGTGCTCGGATATCACCAGCATGGTACACATGAAGTGCGGAGATAAAATATATATTAATTTTTATTCTGATATTGACGTCCAAATGATAACAGCCGACAATAATCGCCTCACACAGGTAATATTAAGCACATTGATTTATGCCGACCCATGCGAGAAAAGCAGAAATGTATCTTTCTATCTGAGCCGCGATAATGAAAGAAAAATGTTAGTATTCCGCATTGTCAACAGTCCATTGGCAGATGCCCAACTGCAAACGCAAAAAACAGAAATACGCCATAATATTAACCGAATGACCATTGAATACTTCGGTGGCACTTATACTATTGAGCCGAATGCAGCAACAGGAGCAACGATAAGTTTTACTTATCCTTATGGAAACCAAACATGACTATCCTAGAAACGAATTTCAGAAGCAACAGAAGACAGGAAGTTATTGTAATACACTTGTTATCACTGATATATGTGTATATGAAACATGTTTCCCTTTCACTTGGTATCTAAATCCTATTTTACATTACTTACTTTCATTGCCTTGATAACGGCCGAAGTAAATCCGGCATGGTCCAATTCATTGATACCCTTAATAGTTATTCCACCGGGAGTCGTTACCTTATCAATCTCCACAGAAGGATGTGTATCATTATTCAGAATGAGTTCGGCAGCACCCTTTACCGATTGCGCCACCATTTTCTGTGCATCTTTCGGATAAATGCCCATCTCAATGCCTGCCTGCATAGCCGCCTGTATATACTTCAACACATAGGCTATACCGCAAGAAGTCAATGCAGTGGTAGCTCCCATCTGACTTTCGGGTATCAGCATAGCCAGTCCAAGCTCATTGAAAATATCCAGCATCAGTTGTTCCTGTTCCTTACTGGCATTGCGACTGGCTATTAAAGTCATACTTTGGCGTTCGGAAATGGCTGTGTTCGGAATCACACGGAAAATAGTCATCTGCGGGCTTACCCATTCGGAAAAACGATCGAACGACAGGCCTCCCGCAACAGAGACAAGTACTTGGCGTTCAATATCCAATTTAGTAAAACTCAGCACTTGTTCTACCATCCACGGCTTCACTGCCAGAATGACGATATCGGCCTCTTTCACCACTTCATCATTGTCATTTGTCACATTGATTTCAGGAAACTCCGCCTTCAACGCATCCAGTTTCCCATTGCTGGGGTTGGCTACGAATATTTCACTTGCTTTTACTATAGTTCCTTGGGCTAAGCCGCGTGCAATGGCACCTCCCATGTTTCCTGCACCGATAATTGCTACTTTCATTTTATTATTCTTTTAAATCGACCGGCCCAAAGATAAACGGAAAAAGTGAAAATACCGGCCCATAGGACATGTATTTTCACTTTCTTATATTATTGCAAACTTCTTTCAATCAAAAGAGTTTCTTAAAGCGGGCCAAGAATTCGTCAGCCTCAGCTATAGTCAGGCAAAGAGGCGGTAACAAGCGGATAACATTTGTGCCACTGACACCGGTGAATACTTTTTGTTCAAATAACAAGCGTTGACGTAATTCCTTAATCGGCTCATCAAACTCTATACCAATCATCAGACCTTTGCCACGCACTTCCTTTATTTGCGGGAATTTCTTTAATTCAGTCAATAAGTGAGCACCGACTGTCGCAGCATTTTCCACCAAATTTTCCTGTTCCATCACATCTAATACGGCAATAGCTGCCGAACAAGCCAAATGGTTTCCGCCGAAAGTGGTACCAAGTTGTCCATACACCGGCTTGAATTTCGGACTAATCAGAACACCTGCCATAGGGAAGCCGTTACCGATTCCCTTTGCCACGGTAATCATATCCGGACGGATACCTGCATGCTGATGAGCAAAGAATTTACCGCTTCGTCCGTATCCTGATTGAATTTCATCCAGTACAAGCACTGCATCTGCCGCTTCACACTCCTTGCTCAACTCTTGCAAGAATTTAGCATCAGGGACTTGAATGCCACCCACACCCTGAATACCTTCAATAATCACAGCACATACATCGCCTTTTGCCAACTTAGCTTTAGCTGCCTCAATGTCATTCAAGGGCAGATACGTCACATGACCGTTATCATTAATCGGAGCAATAATCTTTGGATTATTGGTTACTTCCACCGCCAATGAAGTACGTCCGTGAAATGCCTTGCTAAAAGAAAGCACCCGCTTACGTCCATTATAAAAAGAAGCAAGCTTCAACGCATTTTCGTTTGCTTCGGCACCACTGTTAATCAGAAACAATTGGTAATCGTCGTAACCCGAAATCTTGCCCAATCGGTCTGCCACTTCCTGCTGCAACTTGTTAATCACCGAGTTGGAATAAAAGCCCAACTGTGCCACCTGATTGCTTACCATCGCTACATAATGCGGATGTGCATGACCGATGGAGATGACCGCGTGACCACCATACAGATCAAGGTACTGCGTATCTTTATCATCCCATACATGGCAGCCTTTTCCCTTTACGATATTAATATCGAACAGAGGATATACATCGAATAATTTCATAACTCTTCTTTTTTTAGAAAGCAGCCGGTTTCAACTTCAAGCCTACCGTCTCTTCCAGATTGAACATAAGGTTCATGTTATGGACAGCCTGGCCGCTGGCACCTTTCAACAAGTTGTCGATGCAAGAGATAACCAGCAGTTTGTCGCCATGTTTTTCCAAATGAATCAAGCACTTGTTGGTGTTCACCACCTGCTTCAAGTCAATGTTTTTATCTACAATATGAACAAAGGAATCTTCGGCATAGTAGTCTGTGTACATCTTCACCAGTTCTTCCAGTTCTACCTTGCATTTCACAACCAATGTGGCAAAGATACCACGCGGGAAGTCGCCACGGTAAGGGATGAAATCTATTTCAGAATCAAAACTGTTCTGCAACTGCTTCAATGACTGTTTAATTTCGGGCACATGCTGGTGAGAAAACGGTTTATAGATGCTCATATTATTATTACGCCAGCTAAAATGGCTTGTCGCACCCGGTTTGACACCGGCACCGGTACTTCCTGTAATGGCATTCACCATCACATCTTCGTTCAGCAATAAATGTTTTGCCAGAGGCAATAATCCCAACTGGATACAAGTAGCAAAACACCCTGGGTTTGCTACGTGCTTGCTGTGGCAAATGGCACGACGGTTCAGTTCGGGCAAACCATAGATAAAGTCATGGTCGTCACTCTTGATACGATAGTCCATACTGAGGTCAATGATTTTCAGATCTTCGGGTACATTATGACTATCCATAAACTTCTTCGTATCACCATGGGCGGTACAGAAGAACAATACATCTATCTCATCCAAAGGAAGCTGGTCAGTAAATACCAAATCGGTCTCACCATAGAGTCCTTCATGTACGTCAGTTATCTTATTGCCAGCGTTACTGCTACTATTTACAAACTTTATTTCCACTTCGGGATGATTAATCAGCAGACGAATCAATTCGCCTGCCGTATAACCGGCCCCGCCAATAATTCCTACTTTAATCATAATTAAATCTCTTCGTCCTTGTGGTTATTATAATAAACACGCAATGGTGTAGAAGTTACTTTGATAAAGCCTTTCGCATCTTCCGCCGTCCAGCCTTTCTGCATTTCACCATATTCACCGAACTTGGTTTTCACCAAATCGTCTTTCGATTCAACGCCTACTGTAGAGAACGAAAGCGGACGGAGTTCAAGGATAGCCGTACCGTTGACGTTGCGCTGCGATTCCTGAAGCATAGCTTCGATATCACGCATCACCGGTTCCAAATACTGACTTTCATGCAAGAACATTCCATACCAATTGGCAACCTGATCTTTCCAATATTGCTGCCATTTGCTCAAGGTGTATTTTTCAAGGAAACGATGTGCACCGATAATCAGCATGGGAGCAGCAGCCTCGAAACCTACACGGCCTTTGATACCGATAATGGTATCTCCCACATGCATATCACGACCGATGCCGTAAGCGGCACCGATTTCTTCCACCTTCTGGATAGCCTTGATAGGATCATCAAACTTTTCATCATTCACAGCTTTCAGCTCCCCTTTCTCGAAAGTAAGGCGAAGTTGTTCGCTACCCTCCTTTGTCACCTGTTTCAAATACGCACTTTCAGGCAATCCCTGTGCAGAATCCAGAATCTCACCACCACAGATTGAAGTTCCCCAAAGACCTACGTTATATGAATATTTCAACTTTGTGAAATCTGCTGCAAAACCATGCTCATTCAAGTAGTCTATTTCCTGTTGACGGCTCAACGCCATATCACGGGTAAGGGTAATAATTTCCACTCCCGGAGCCAATACCAGGAAAGTCATATCAAAACGAATTTGATCGTTACCCGCACCAGTTGAACCATGAGCGATAGCGTCAGCACCGATTTCGTTGGCATAGCGGGCAATGGCCAATCCCTGGAAGATACGTTCCGAACTTACAGAAATAG
The DNA here is from genome assembly GCF_021730445.1 of Phocaeicola faecalis. Lineage (GTDB taxonomy): Bacteria > Bacteroidota > Bacteroidia > Bacteroidales > Bacteroidaceae > Phocaeicola > Phocaeicola faecalis. Next base: position 116,891 of record NZ_JADNRM010000005.1, read on the forward strand.
GATAAGTTCCGTTACGAAGGACATTACCGAATACCATGTATTTCAAACTCTTCTCATAATATTCCTGAGTGACGTCCAAAGTCACGTATTTCACAGCCCCCAACTTATAAGCATTTTCTTCGTTCTGCTTCAGTTGTTCTTCGCTGAAACCACCGGTGTTTGCGCAAGCTGCATACACTTCATATCCTTTTTCCTTAGCCAGATACATTACAGTAAACGAGGTATCAAGACCACCACTGAATGCAACTACTACTTTTTTCTTCTTTTTTTCCATAATGGTATATGTTTTTTATTATTCCTTCTTTAAATCGTATCCTCCTCATGCAAAGCCGGATCATAAAGCATCGCAGTACAGATACAGAACTTACGGTTCTTTGCCACCAATATATCGTGATTGGTACATCCTTCACAGCCTTTCCAAAACGCTTCATCATCCGTCAATTCATTGAATGTAACGGGAACATAGCCCAGTTCAGTATTCATTTTCATTACAGCTGCACCGCTGGTCAGACTGAAAATCTTAGCCTTCGGCCATCGTAAACGCGCCAAGCGGAAAGACGCCGCTTTAATGCGTTTTGCCAAGCCCAAGCCACGATAATCAGGATGAACAATCAATCCCGACGTGGCTACATACTGCTTGTTTCCCCACGATTCAATATAGGTAAAACCTGCAAACTCCTCACCACATAAAGCGATAATCGCTTTTCCTTCTCTCATTTTAGTCGCCACATATTCATGTGTGCGTTCTGCGATGCCCGTTCCGCGTACCTTAGCTGCTTCCCTGATGGTATCTAAAATCTTATCAACGTAAACTTCATGTGAGGCATCAGCCACCATCACATCAACTTGTTTAGCATCCATTTCTTATTCTATATTATTTTTTATTGTATATTCGGTATAATGAGTGAGAGCGCATTCTTCACTCCTGTCTTTGTGCAGCCTTCGCGTATCACAAGTATAATAGTATCATCTCCGGCAATAGTACCCAAAATCTCATCAAACTCTTTATTGTCAATGTCATAAGCCAAACTGCTGGCATAACCGGGACGAGTTTTGATTACAGCCAGATTTGCCGAAAATTCAATGGAGATAAACCCATTATGCATCAATAATTCGCTGGCCGAATGTTGTTCGGTCATACGCTTGTACATTGTATTGTTAGGTAATACATATACATAATTTCCATTCATACTGGCAGCCTTAGCAACTTTCAATTGTTTCAAGTCACGTGACAACGTAGCCTGTGTCAAGCGGAAACCCTCTTTTGCCAATTCTTGCAACAACTCTTCCTGACTTCCTATTTCCTTGCTGGAAACTATAATTTTGATGGCATCAAGTCTACTATTCTTGCTCTTCATACTGCATAATTATTCTAATTCGGCTGCAAAATTACGCATTATCTGGGAATATAGATACAAAAACCGGAATATTTTTGCGCGAATATGCAAAAAAAGTAGTGCTGAAGTTGCATTTTAACCGGAAAGAGTCACACCTGACAAGGAAGTACGATAGAAAAACAGCTACCTTTGCCTACTTCCGACCATAACTCAATCTTTCCGTGAAGCTTCTCAATGATGGCTTTACAGATAGAAAGCCCTAATCCTGTACCCTGTGCAAACTCATCTTGTTTATAAAAACGACTAAAAATTATGTTCCGTTCTTCGGCAGGAATACCTTTTCCGGTATCTTCTACATAAATATACACTTCTGAAGTTGCTTTTGCATATTCCCATCCCAACTTGATATATCCTTGCTGTGTAAACTTGCAAGCGTTATTCAAGAAATTGGTGAGCACCTGCATCACTCGTCCTCTGTCCACATAAATCCGGGGAGAAACTCCCGAAGGAATCTCTTTCAAGAATTGCAAGCAAGAAGGGATTAACACGCTATGTGTCTGATAAACATCATTCACCAACTCACTGACATCACACATAGTATAATCGAAAGACATTTGTCCCGAATCAAGACGGGAGATTTCAAGAATATCATTTATCAGTTTCAGCAACTGCTCCGTATTCACATTAATGATATTAACATATTCCTGCTTTTCCTCTTTTGATAAATCCTCCTCAGCGTTAATCACATTGGCAAACCCGACAATGGCATTCAAGGGAGTGCGTATCTCATGACTCATGTTAGTAAGAAAAGACTCTTTCAATTCTGCTTTTTCTGCCAATCTTCGTGCTTCCTCCAGTTCATGTTCCTTATTCTTTATATTCTGCACATTGAGCAACAATCCGGCAGTCCGGTACTCTCCGGTAGCCAACCGAGTAGTAGTATAACGGAATTCCCACCATTGATACCCTTTATCATTGAAATCACAACGCACCTGCACTATTTTCTTTTTGGCATACAAATGTTCTTTCCAATCATTATAAATAATTTCCTTGTCATTCGGGTGAGTCACTTCAACCAAATCTTCTATCGTCAATTTCCCATCCGGCATATTCTGTGATTTCCAAAATGCAGTTTCAAACACAAGAGATTCATTCTGTAGTTTCCATGCAAACGTATTACTTCCCTCAATAGCCAGTTCCAATGTCTCATTCTTATCTGCAAGGTCCAGAAGTACACGTTTTTTCCTTCTCTGCTCACGAAGATAGAGAAACAATAGCCACGAAATGATTAAGCCAACCCAGATTGTTATCGAAATAACCAAGAATAACCACAACACCGGATATTCGTCCTTAAAGGGAATATTTATAATTTTACAATAACCGGGGATTCTGTCTTTCCCCCAACCCAGCTGAGCCATAACATTCCAATCCACCACATAATCCTTGCGGCTTTCCCTAATGGGCAACTTAGAAATATTTTCACCATTCAGCAACCTGACAGCCGTCTCTACCTCCTCTTCCACTTGCGTATCAAGCATAGTCAAATAACCTCCCAATAACTTTTCTTTTTGTCCAAACCCATCATTTATCATCGTCAAAGTAAGTCCCTGAGCCAGATTACTGACATTGACAGTCGTAAAGTCACGCTTACACTGCAAATAGCAACTATTATGTTGATATTTACTCATATTCCAAGCTAAATAACCATTCGTAGAATTGCGCATGGGAATATAATGAAAAGTCAGTTTATGAGTCCGTTCCAATTTCAACTCCGCCGTTTTCCGGTCCATAATCCACAAGATATTTTCATCTTTCAACTGCCTATGCATATCTGCCTCTATTTTTTTATCAAAGAAAGTAGAATCCATAACGGCAAAGAAGTGCACTTCATCTCCCAATAGCGCTTTGGCAAAATCTATATTTTTCTTGATTTCCATCTTGTCATGAAAGCCTGTAACATTCGGATATTGCCTTATCAATGGCCAGTTGGGATAATTCACTCCTCCAAACACAATAGGAATCTTCTTCAAATAAGGATGCCCGCACTTCAATAAAGAATATGTGGCCTGGTCTTCATTTACTAAAATCAGTTCAGGATGCCAAGACCGGACTGAATCTATCATATAATACATTCTTTCCAACTCCGCCTGTGCTAAATAAGACTCACAATCCAAATAGAATACACGTAAGTCCACCTCCATATTCCTTTTAGCAAAAGCATCTGCTATTTTCCGGTTAAAATCCGGATATGCGGCATAACTCTCTTCGTATGAATGTATCACCAGCACACGTCTGGCTACTCCTCCCCATCCCGACAATGTACAGGCTAACAATGCCCATGTCAATAACATCAACTGTCTTCCAATCCTGCTCATAAATTTCCTGCGGCTATTTATCATCATACGGATAAGTAAAAGTTACCGAAGGGCCTTGTTTTGCCTGCTCGTCTACTTTATAATACCCTCCAAAATAATGAATGAAGTGAGCATTTATCTCATTACGAATCATAGCTGTTTTATTCTCAAAACGCTCCTTTGCCAATGGTGTATTGACAACCGTCACCAGTAAAAGGGATTTTTCATCTATACGCTTTACAGTTATATCCGAATGATAAAATTCCGTATCGACAGTAGAGACAGTCAAACTCTCTAATAAAGAAAGTAAACGCGCCCGGTCTGTTCTGACCGTCTGTGTCTCCAAATCAGTACGTAGCTCTGCATGCACACAGTTCTGCGCATTTTTATTAGCTTCCTCTATCACTGCACGAAACAGACTGACAAAGTCACAACGCTCTTCCACATACTTTATTTTCCCCGACTCAAGACGAGACAACTCAAGAATATTATTCACATAGTCCAACAACTGCGTGGCATTCTCCTGAACAATCTTATTATAAGTGAATTTAGTCTCTTCATCCAAACAATCCGCATCAGCCAGAATCTCGGCAAAACCGACCACTGCATTCAAAGGAGTCCGTATATCATGACTGATTTCAAGTTTTAACCGTTCCTTGGCCAAATTGTCGGCATGAGAAAGTTCGGCAGCCCTTATCGCCTCCTTCTCCGCCACAGCTATTTTCTTGGATAAATAGCCGGTATAAAGATAAAACAGGAGCATCAGAACCAGCAGTACACTCAGAATCGTTATCGCCCGAAGATAATTCATATTGGCAATCTTCTGCTTTTCCATCAGCAGTTCATTGATTTGAAACTTCTCTTTTACCTGTTCCAACTGGCTGGTGGTAGTAGCTATATTCAACGAATCCTGTTTATGCAGCAAAAGCTTCAAAGTATTGATACCTCCGTTCCAATCCCCCTTGTCGCGCAGTATTAAAGACTTATAAAAAATAAGAGTTTCGAATACATCTATATGGCCTTTTTCCACAAACGGAGCAACCTGATCAATCAATGCAAGCCCTTGGTCATATTTTTGTGTCCGCGCATAATATTGCATTTCCATCAATTGGATATTCAGCCAATACACCGAATCCACTTCCGGAGTAAGCAACGCTTTAGACTTTTCAAGGGCTTCAATAGTTTTGGGATAATTCTTTTTATTCATGTAATAGTTGACGTACTTAATCTGGCAATCCACCATTACATCCCTCCAATTATTAAGCGTTTTCGGTTCCTTTTCCACAACTCCACCCAATAAATCATCCATTTTCTTCAAATAAAACAAAACCGAATCCCGCTTCCAGGTACTCGAATCCCGCTTCGCTCTATAAGCATATTGCCTTGACAAACGAGAAAGAATATCAATGTGCAAACCCAATTTAGTATATCTTCTGCATGCCCGATAGCCTTTTAAGAGAGCAGCAAGCGCCTCATCCGGGCGGTTGGAAGTAGCATAGGTACATCCCAAACTGTTATATGCAGCCACTATTCCATTATTACAGTGACGCTCTTCCGATTCTTTCAATACTTCCCGAGCTACAAAAACCGCCTTTTCATTCATCTTTTTAGAAGCCAGTACGCGACTGACGGCAGCCTTTTGTTCTAGATAATAATCATACTTGCCTATCTTGGAAGCAAGTTCCTGCAGTTTGTCCACCCAAAACGTAATACTATCCAAATCATGTTTTTTATCATAGCAGACAGCCAGATAATAAGCGCCCAAATTCTCATAATATATATTCTGCTGTTTACGTGCTTCTTCATAAAGGTGTCTGGCAAAAAACACATTATAAGGAGGATTCTGATGCAAGTATGCCGCATCCAGCAAGACAAACAAACGGGAAGTGTCTGCTGGCAAATGTTCCACTTTCCTCATCAGACTGTCACGAAAAGCAATCGTATCATCTCCCTTCCAGCCCCGAGAGAAGAGGCATGAAAAAGAAATCAGACAAGATATCAGTGTTATAATTTTTTTCATGTTATGATACTCTGCTTATAATAACATCGATTTATACTTTAACGGATGAGTGAAACAAAAACGTGCCCCTCGGGTATAGTCTCCGTCAATCCATATCCTACCACCTACAAATTTCACAATCAACTGACAAATGGAAAGCCCCAAACCGCTACCCTGCACAAATTCATTCAACTTTTCAAAACGCTCGAAAATAAGTTTCTGCTTCTCCTTCGGGATGCCGCAACCGGTATCCGACACCGAAAAAAAAGCCGTCCCATCATTTGCCATTTCAAGTTTGAGCACGATAGAACCTTCTTTAGTAAACTTAACAGCATTCACCAGCAAATTTATTAACACCTGTCTCAGCCTCGAATCATCCGTTTCGAGCTCCAACGAAGCCAAATCAGTCTCAAACTCCAGCTTCACATTCAGTTTATAAGAGGCGCGTATAGTTTCTATTACTTCGTAACATATCTTTACCGCATCATACTCCTTTATATTGAACTGAATATTATCCTCTTCAAAATCCGACAAGTCAAGTATATCATTTATCAGTTTCAGCAGTTGGTGCGAGTTGACACGAATAATCTCACAAGCTTGCTTACGGGAGTCATCATCCATGCCCATGTCCTCCTCCGACGCCAACAAAGTAGAGAAACCCACAATAGCATTTAACGGCGTACGCACTTCATGGCTCATATTAGAAAGGAACATATTCTTTTTGCGAATAGCATTCTCCGCCTTCCGCCTCATCTCCTCCTGCTTTCTTTTCGATTCTCGCAGTTTAAATATCTTCTTCCAACTCAGAAAGATAAGATAAAACAGTACCAAGACACAAACAGCAATTCCGGTCACATAATAACGGTTGGACAAAGTACGCCGATGTTCATTCATAAACTTCAACCGGTCCGCCTGAAACCGGGTACAAAGTTGGTCTATCTCTTTAGGATAAGTTTCCGTAAATACAGATTTTGTATAAGTATAAACAGACACAAACTGCTTAAAAGCCTCTTGCTCCTCGCCCATCATCACATACAGTTCTGCCTTATTGCGCATCGCATCAATATACAATCCGCGATTCCTTTGCGATGTCTTCCCATTAAAGAAACGGTCATAAGAGCCCAGCGCCTTTTCATATTCCCCCTTACTCTCATAATAAGCAGCCTCAGTTATCAACAGATGCTGGATAACCCCCACCGGCAACATCGGTTCCAGTTTCCATGCTTCCTTCAAGGACTTGTCGGCTTCGTCCGGCACACCCGCTTGAATACAATAATAAGCATTATAATTATGAAAAAGTGCCTGTTCCACCGGAGATAAGTCCGCCGGCGGATACCCATTTATGCGTTCGATATACAGTTTAGCCTTCTCAACCTTTTTCAGGTGAAGAAGATTATCCACCAATTGCGTCAGTAGTATTTTCGTCAGAATCTGATTATCCGAAGGATCATTTAACTGCCTGAAAGCCTCTTCGAGTGATGTTTCCGCTTCCTCCAACCGGTTCATGTAACTATACACCTCACCAATTGCATTGAGCGACATCGCCATACCGAATTTGTGGTTCATAGCCTGAGCCTTGGAGTACATCATATCACTTTGGGCAATGGCAATACGACTCTCCCCTCTAAGGATATGCGAACGGATTACAATCCTTCTCAATTCAAAATACTCATCATACTTGCCTATGGAATCCAACACGGTCGCCAGACTGTCACCCAAAAGAGCGATACTGTCATTCCTCTCTGTATGGATAAAACCGGCATTTTGTCTGAATGAATGGATATAACTTTTTTGCAATTCATCAGGTTGAGCCTGCTGTCGATCAGCATCCCATGCTCTTGCCAGACCAATATTTGTCAAGCATAATAAAGAGAGAACAATAAGATGTCCGACTATTCTTTTCATTCTTAATAAAACCTTCATATATTTTTCACTTAGCGAAGGTATTGATATTCTGCCATTTCACCAAAGAAGTTACAAGAAAAGTAAGAATAATATGTTTTAGGGCATTTACCACACAATCGAACTGTTATTCTATCAAAAAAAAGAAGAGCAGTTTAAAAGAATGAACTATTTTTGCAGTATCATTAATTCCTTAAATTATCAATTGCAGAAACATGGAACACACTTATTTCTTTGCGGTAGACCTGGGTGCCACCAGCGGACGAACCATTTTGGGCTGTCTGGGAGACGGCAAATTAGAGCTGAAAGAGGTTACCCGCTTTCCGAATCATATAATAGAGACCTGCGGGCATTGTTACTGGGACATCTATGCCCTTTACCGCGAAATCATCAACGGACTCAAAGTAATAGCCAAGGACAACATTCCCATCCGCTCCATCGGCATTGACACATGGGGAGTGGATTTCGTACTAATCGGTAAAGACGGTGAACTGCTCCGCAATCCCTATTGCTATCGCGATCCGCACACGGTAGGAGCTCCCGAAGAGTATTTCACGCATATTCCGCGCGAAAGAGTATATGATATTACCGGCATTCAGATAATGAACTTCAATTCATTGTTCCAGTTATCGACACTTCACCGCCATCACTGCACAGCATTGGAAGCAGCAGACAAGATTCTCTTTATGCCCGACGCATTGGGCTATATGCTCACCGGCAAAATGGTCACGGAATATACGATTGCCTCTACTTCACAAATTCTGAATCCGCGTACCAAACGCTTTGAAAAAGAACTGTTGGACGTAGTGGGAGTTAAAGAAGAACAATTCGGCCGGTTTGTCTTCCCCGGAGAACAAATCGGAGTACTGACGGAAGAGGTACAGCAACTGACCGGCTTGGGGGCTGTTCCCGTCATTGCGATAGCCGGACACGATACAGCCTCGGCCGTGGCAGCAGTACCGGCTCAAAATGAGAAGTTTGCTTATCTAAGCTCAGGCACATGGAGTTTGATGGGTATTGAAGTAAAAGATGCCATTATCAACAAGGAAAGCTACGAACAGAACTTCACCAACGAAGGGGGAGTGGAAGGCACTACCCGGTTTCTGAAAAATATCTGCGGCATGTGGTTGCTCGAACGATGCCGTAAGGAATGGGAAGCAGCCAATAACAATTATTCTTATGCCGAATTGATTGATGCAGCTTTGGCAGCACCCGCTTTCCGCAGTCTTATCAATCCGGATGCACCGTGTTTTCAAAACCCGGCATCCATGATTAAAGCTATCGCCGAATATTGCAGACAGACCAATCAGCCTGTCCCCGAAACGTATGGAGAAATAACCCGTTGCATCTTCGATAGTTTATCCATGCGCTACAAACAGATATTCAGTGTGCTGCAAAAGATTGCGCCATTCCCTATCGAAAAATTACACATAATCGGCGGAGGCTCGCGAAACAATTTGCTCAACCAATTCACCTGCAATGCAGTAGGTGTTCCTGTCATGGCAGGACCGAGTGAAGGAACCGCTATCGGCAATATCATGCTGCAGGCAAAAGCAAATGGATTGGTAAACGACATTGCTGCCATGCGTCGCCTTATCAGCACCTCTGTCGAAACTGCTTCCTTTGAGCCGCAGAATGCAACACAGTGGGAAGAAGCTTATAATAAATATCTTGCCTGCTACAGAGAAGATATTTAATATTTGCTATATTTGTAAATTACAGAACAATCAAATTAAAACAAGAAATATGAAATCAATTTTAGACAATCGCCCCGAACTGGCACATGAAGTAAATAAAGTAGCGGAAGTTGCCGGTTATTTATGGCAAAAAGGATGGGCTGAGCGTAACGGAGGTAATATCACCGTTAACATCACAGAATACGTAGACGACGAAATCCGCAATATGCCCGCCATCAGTGAAGTAAAACAAATCGGCGTAACACTGCCCCATCTGAAAGGATGCTATTTCTACTGCAAAGGAACCAATATGCGTATGCGTGATTTGGCCCGCCGCCCCATGGACAACGGCTCTGTAATCCGCATTCTGGACGACTGCGCAAGCTACGTTATTATAGCTGACAAACCGGTCCAGCCCACTTCTGAAGTTCCTTCCCACCTGAGCGTGCATAATTTCCTCATAGGTAAAGGCTCTCCCTATAAGGCATCCGTACATACACACCCCATCGAACTGATTGCCTTGTCACACAACAAGAAATTCATGGAGAAAGATGTAGCCACCAATCTTCTGTGGAGTATGATTCCCGAAACAAAAGCATTCTGTCCGCGCGGCTTAGGCATGATTCCTTATGCCCTTCCCAGCTCAGTAGAACTGGCAGAAGCCACTATCAAGGAACTGGCAGACTATGATGTCGTCATGTGGGAAAAACATGGCATCTTTGCAGTGGACTGCGATGTAATGGCAGCTTTCGACCAAATTGATGTGTTGAATAAATCAGCATTGATTTATATCGCGGCAAAGAACATGGGCTTTGAGCCCGACGGCATGAGCCAAGAGCAAATGAAAGAAATGTCCGTAGCCTTCAATTTACCTAAATAATAGAATAAGTAAGAAGGTGTCGAAACTCTGATAACCTAAAAATCACCCTCGCCACAAGTAGTCGTAGCGAGGGTGATTTCGATAATAAGGGAGTTTTGGCATCCCCACTTTTATTATCTTTCCTAAATGTCCTTTCTCTTTAATGCCATCAAGCCTGAGGTTCCCTACTGTCCAGCTTCTCAAACATTCTGTCGAACTCCGCTTCATCGTAATTCAATTCACTGAAATCAAAATCACCATAAGGCACCTCTGCGGCATCCACTTCTCCGTCAGTCACCCCTTCTATACTATAAGTAAAATCAGTACCGATTGCCTCCATTATAATCGGTATATAGAGGTCGGCTTCCTCGTCTGTATCGGCACGCAAGTAATGCTTACCGTTTCTGCCGAATTCAGTAAACGGTATCTCCTCTTTCTTTTCATCCAGAATATATTTCGTGATATCGAAAGAATCTTCAGAATCTATTCCCACCGCTTCGGCAAAATCAACAGCCCCATACACCAACTTGTGGGCATCAGCATACTCCGCTTTTTCCAAATCCTCATCCATATCAATACGTCTCACCATCATTTCATAATCGTCATAATCCAGATTAAAGAAATACTCAGAATGAAGCAGACCTTTACAATAGATATCCACCAAATAAACCCCCATCGTAAAGTGTCCTTGCGGATGTTGGCGCGTGACAATAATTGTCTTTTCCCCCATATGATCCCATTTTGTTCCTATATAGCACTCTACTATCGGCAACTGTCTTGCTTTCTCCTTTATATATGCTTCCGGGGATAGCGGTTTTTGTTTTTGAACTTTATTCTTTATCATAATTATAGATATTGATTTCGTACTATGGCTGAGTATCCATTTCTGAAAAGTCAAAAACCTGCTACCCTATTCTTCACATGTATTAGACTTTTTAGAGACTCCAGTCCTTTAATGGCAGTAAAGATAGGAAAATATATTCCATAAATAAGACATATCCGAAGAATATTTACTACAATAAAAACAAGCAGGATAAAAATGAGAGCATATCAATACCCTTTATTCCGTTGCAACCTCTTATTTAATATGAAAATGAACGGAGTTTCATTACCGTATGTTTTATCACAATAAGCAGTATAACTCCTGTAATGCCCCAAAGCAGGAAAGAAAAGAGAGATAAAAATCGGTTGGAAGGGATAGAGGCTCTGTTTGAAATCTTGGGAATTCAAACTCTGCATACGCTTAGAACCCCCTAAGTCGTTTCATTAGGCGGACTAAGCGTTTTCGTCCTTTCGATTACGCCTGTCTGTCAGTCGGATTACTACAGTCTTCGGCAGTGGACTGTATAGTCCATTACAGTGGACCGTACAGTCCGTTACGGTGGACTATACAGTCTGCCGCAGCAGACTGTAATAATCTTCCGTTTAAAAAGGCTTGGCTGACCCTAAGAAACGGCTTAGTCTTCCCTTTGTTGGTGAATATGATATATTAAATCTCCAAGAATAATGCCTGGTCCACATCAAACGATAAATTACACCTTTGCAAAATAAATATAGGTATTATAAGGCAAAAAAACTATCTTTGCCATAACAAAGAATAATCAGACCGGTGTAACCGTCAAAAGAAAATAGAAAAAATGAAGATATATACACTAAACATGGCCGCAGCAATGCTCTTTACTTTGGTCACAATCTCACCTGCCCTTGTGGGCAACAGTTGCGTTGCTCCGAAAGGAGAACAGGAAGACACAACAAGTACAGCCATAAAAGAAAATCCGGGTATCACCGCATTGAGATACAGCAGTCCCGAAGTGCCGGCCAGTATTGTTTTCTGCGGAAAAGCGATAGACCTCAGCCGATATGACCGCCATGAACGTATGGACCGCGAACTATTGGCATTTACCTATATGCACAGCACCTCCCTGCAAATGATAAAGAAAGCCAACCGCTATTTCCCTATCGTAGAACCCATACTGAAGGAAAACGGAATCCCTGACGACTTTAAATATCTGATGGTAATAGAAAGTAACCTCAATCCCATCGCACGCTCCTCTGCCGGAGCCGCCGGACTGTGGCAGTTCATGCAAGGAACCGGACGAGACTATGGATTGGAAGTCAATTCCAACATCGACGAACGCTATCACGTGGAAAAAGCAACCCGCGCCGCCTGCCGTTATCTGAACGATGCTTATGCCAAATATAAAGACTGGGTAGCTGTAGCCGCCTCTTACAATGCCGGACAAGCAAGAATTGCCAGCCAACTGACAAAACAGGATGTCGACGATTCACTGGACTTGCAACTGGTAGAGGAAACCGCACGCTATGTATATCGTATCCTCGCTGCTAAAATCATGTTCTCCAACCCGACTGCTTTCGGTTTCCGGCTGAGAGCATCTGATTTATACCCTGCCATCCCTTATACCGAAATAACTGTGACAGAAGGAATAGCAGACCTTGCCCGCTTTGCACGCAGCAAAGGAATCACATTGGCTATTCTGAAGAATATGAACCCCTGGTTGAGGGAAACCAGCCTGGCCAATCACAGCAAAAGGACTTACAAGCTGAAAATACCCACCAAAGAGGGGATGTATTACAATCCCAAAACGATTGTTCCGTATGATAAAAGATGGGTAGTGGAATAATTTCTCTTTCATTCCAGCTTTCCTCCACAATGTTTGCAAAAGACAGCCTCCTCTTCATGTCCGCCTCTCCCACAGTGCGGACATTTCAGGGCTTGTCTGCGTCTATGTTCTTTCATCATCGACGCAGATACAATGCCTGTGGGAACAGCAATGATAGTATACCCCATCAGCATCACCACAGCCGAAAGAAAACGCCCCAAAGGAGTTTCGGGAGTAATATCGCCATATCCCACAGTAGTCATGGTGACTATCGCCCAATAAATGCTGTTCGGAATATTATTGAAAGCTGTGCCGGGACGCTGTCCTTCAATCATATACATCAACGTTCCGATAGAAATAACCAATATCAGCACAAAGAGAAAAAAAACGATAATCTTGCGACTGCTATAGGTCAGTGAGCGCAACAGCAGATTGCCTTCATCCAGGAAGTTGAACAACTTGAATATGCGGAACACCCTAATCAGGCGAAAGGTGCGGATTACCAGCAGGTAGCGTGCCGTTCCAAAGAACCATCCTATATATAAAGGCAAAGTAGCCAACAAATCAATGATACCGAAAAAGCTTAAAGCATACTTGCGCGGTTGAGGAGAGCAATAAAGCCTTAACAGATATTCTACCGTAAAGAAAAAGGTAAAGACATATTCCGAGAATCGTAAGTAAGGCCCGATAACCGCCGCCCAACCTTGAATACTTTCAGCCACCACTACCAAAATACTAAGCACGATAAACCCGATAAGTGCCACATCAAACCATTTCCCTGCCGACGTGTCACTCTCAAAGATAATCACATAGATTTTATGCTTCCATTTATCATCATGCAGCAAATGCCGCCATTTTTCCCATATACCTTTCAAAAATGCCATTACTTTTAAGAATAAGTTGCAAATTAACCACAATTATAACAAATATTGCCCGATTTATACCCATAAGAACTATAGTTTTTCACTATATTTGCACAAAACCTTTATAAATATTATAGCATGAAAAGACAACTTCTTACCGGACTATTCACCGTGTTTGCACTCGCGGCAAGCGCACAGTCCAATGAGTGGCGCAACCCGCAAGTTAATGCGGTAAACCGCGCACCGATGCACACTAACTACTTTGCTTACGAAAATGCCGATGCTGCTAAAACAGGACTGAAAGAATCATCAGCCAATTATATGACGCTAAACGGCACATGGAAGTTCAATTGGGTGAAAGATGCAGATGCACGCCCCATGGACTTCTGGAAAACAACCTTCAATGACAAAGGTTGGGACGATATTCAGGTTCCCGGCGTTTGGGAATTAAACGGTTACGGTGGCCCCATTTATGTCAATGTAGGCTATGCATGGCGCAATCAGTTTAAGAACAACCCTCCCGAAGTCCCGACCGAAAACAACCACGTCGGTTCTTACCGCCGCGAAATTGCAATTCCCGCTTCATGGAGTGGAAAAGACATTATCGCTCATTTCGGTTCCGTCACTTCCAATATGTATATATGGGTAAACGGCCGTTATGTGGGATATAGCGAAGACAGCAAACTGGAAGCCGAATTCGACCTGACCCCTTATCTGAAACCGGGACAAAAGAACTTAATCGCTTTTCAAGTATTCCGCTGGTGTGACGGTACCTATCTGGAAGATCAGGACTTCTTCCGTTTCAGCGGTGTAGGACGTGACTGTTATCTATATGCACGCAACAAGAAACGCATTCAGGATATCCGCGTCACTCCCGACTTGGATACAGAATATAAAAACGGCTCACTGGCCGTGAAACTCGACCTGAAAGGAAGCGGAACCGTCGATTTGGAATTGATCGATGCCACCGGCAAACAAGTAGCCACGGCTACCGCCAAAGGAAGCGGCACGGTGACCATGAACGTAGAGAATCCGAATAAGTGGAGTGCCGAGACTCCTTATTTATATACTTTGCGTGCCAGCATGCAGGGAAGCAATGAAGTTATCCCCGTAAAAGTCGGTTTCCGCAAAATCGAACTGAAAGGAGGTCAAATCCTGGTCAACGGAAAAGCTGTTCTTTTCAAAGGAGCCGACCGTCATGAACTCGACCCGGACGGAGGTTATGTAGTGTCGCCCGAACGTATGCTTCAGGATATTCAAATCATGAAACAATATAATCTGAACGCTGTGCGTACTTGCCACTACCCGGACAACAACCTGTGGTACGACCTTTGTGACAAATACGGTATTTATGTAGTAGCTGAAGCAAATGTGGAATCTCACGGAATGGGCTACGGTGAAGCTACTCTGGCAAAGAACCCGTCATTCAAACAAGCACACCTGGAACGCAACCAGCGTAATGTTCAACGTGGCTTCAACCACCCCAGCATCATCTTCTGGTCATTGGGTAATGAAGCCGGAGACGGCCCCAACTTCGAAGCATGTTACAAATGGATAAAGGCAGAAGACCCCAGCCGTGCCTGCCAATACGAACAAGCCGGTCTGGAAGACCATACCGACATCTTCTGCCCGATGTATTACGGCTATGAAGGCATGGAAAAATACGGTCAGCGTACCGATGCCACCAAACCGCTTATCCAATGTGAATATGCCCACGCCATGGGTAACTCTCAAGGCGGATTCAAAGAATACTGGGACCTCATCCGCAAATATCCGAACCTGCAAGGTGGCTTCATCTGGGACTTCGTCGACCAGTCCGTTCGCTGGAAAGGCAAGAACGGAGTTGAAATCTATGCTTACGGTGGCGACTTCAACCGCTTTGATGCATCCGACAACAACTTCTGCGACAATGGTTTAATCAGTCCCGACCGCAACCCTAATCCACACATGCACGAAGTAGGCTATTTCTATCAGAACATCTGGACTACTCCTGCCGACCTGAGCAAAGGGGAAGTTAACGTCTACAATGAAAACTTCTTCCGCGACCTTTCTGCTTACTATATGGAATGGGAAGTGCTGAAAGGCGGAAAAGTAATCCGTTCGGGACGTGTGGACAATCTCAATGTCGCTCCGCAACAGACCGCCAAAATTAAACTTGACTTAGGCAAGACTTGCCAGTGCACAGAATGGCTGTTGAACGTATCCTACAAACTGAAGAACCGCGAAGGCTTATTGGCTGCCGGTCATACAGTTGCCAAAGACCAACTTACTCTGAATCCCTACAAGGCTCCGGCCATGGACTTGAAGAATGTAGCAACAACCAATGTGGCTATCGTTACTCCTCAAATCATCGACAACCAGCAGAACTACCTGATAGTAAAAGGTGAAAACTTCACCATCGAGTTCAATAAAAGAAACGGTTACTTGAGCAAATACGATGTCAACGGTCTGGAAATGATTAAAGAAGGCGCTGCGCTGACTCCCAACTTCTGGCGTGCTCCTACCGACAATGATTTCGGTGCCGGCCTGCAACACCGCTTTGGAGCATGGAAGAATCCGGGGTTGAAACTTGTCCGTCTGGCTTCCACTACTGTAGACAATCAAGTACAGGTAACAGCCGAATACGACATGAAAGCCGTTTCTGCCAAACTCTATCTGGATTATGTCATCAACAACCAAGGTGCCATTAAAATCACCCAAAAGATGACAGCCGACAAGAATGCCAAGGTATCTCCGATGTTCCGCTTCGGTATGCAGATGCAAATGCCGAAGAACTTCAATACCATTGAGTTCTACGGACGCGGCCCGGTTGAAAACTACAGCGACCGTAACCATAGCACAGATTTAGGTATCTATCGCCAGAGTGTAGACGAACAATTCTACTCCTACATCCGTCCGCAGGAAACCGGTAACAAGACCGACATCCGTTGGTGGAAACAGTTGAATGCCGGCGGTAATGGCGTGAAGATTGTAGCCGAAGCTCCTTTCTCTGCCTCTGCATTGCATTACACCATCGAATCATTGGATGACGGCGCACAGAAAGACCAGCGTCACTCACCCGAAGTGAAGAAGGCCAACCTCACCAACTTGTGCATCGACAAGGCACAAATGGGATTGGGTTGCGTCAACAGTTGGGGAACGATTGCGTTGCCTAAATATCAATTGCCTTACGGAGACTATGAATTTACGTTCATCCTCTCTCCTGTAAAGCATAGTGTGGGCATGGAATAAAAAGATAACTCAAAGCATTGAATAAGGACAGCCGGATTTATCTTTCGGCTGTTCTTATTTAATCTTATCCACTTGCTTCGCTCTATCTTTTTCTTTATAATTGCAAAATACTTAAGCTATCATTATGAAAGAACACAGTCATATCTTCTTTTTACATCCTTAGTATAAGCTAATATAGAAGCATTGGCTATTGGTGAGCGGACTCCGTTACACCGTTTCTGCCACCGCAGCTTATAGACCAGAACATGGCTGGCATTAAAATATTAATTATCATATCATAGACACTCATGAACAAGCAATCTGCTATCTTCTACTCCTTACTGTTCCTGTTATGTTGCTCCTTCACCAAGCAACACGATAAGGAATGGAAAGAAATTAGCAATAAGTTCTACTCCATCACCTTGCCTTGCCATTGGAGCACAAAGAATGAAAAAGGCAACGGCATCATACCGGAAGAGCGAGACGCCCGGTCCATCGGTTGCCATCTCTATTATCTGATATGGGAAACTCCATTGATTAATTTCCGGGAAGACTTACCGAATCATGTATTGTGTTTCATTGAAAGCTATCAGAAAACAGATAAGGCATCCCCTATTACTTTAAAAGAAGTAGAAGAATTGGAAATGAAAAAGATTTCCGGTCCTATCCGGCTCTGCAGCAAAACGAAAATCAAATCCGATAAGAATCAAGAAAGGTTTGTCATTGTGCAAGAGAGCCAAGAATATGATAAGACATGGAATACATATCGTGTTTACTATTTATTACAGCAAGATGACGATATAGTACATTGTGTAACCATAAGGCTGAGAGAGAATTATGCCAAAAAGAATCCGGCGAAAATCGAAGAGATAAAACGGATTCTTGACTCTTTTACCATAAAAACAAAGCAAATATGAAGAACCGCCACATTATATTAATCGTTCTACTGTCAGTGCTACAACTTCTTCCAGCATGTACCAAGAAAGGGGAAACCATTATCACAAGTTTCCCTCAACAGAAAACCTTGCAGGCAAAAATTAAACATGTTCCCTCCCCTTTCCTAGTTCCTCGCTATATAGGTATTACAGGAGATTACCTCTTCATCTATAAAGAACGAGAAGAGTTTTTATTTTCCTTTTTCCGGCTACCTGATGCTGACTTTATAGCAGATTCAGGCAACCGAGGACAAGGGCCGGATGATTTTAACCTATTGGACACGCGCAGCTTCTATCCTACTCAAGACGGATTCAATGTAGTAGAAGCCGGAACCAATTTCCTAAAGACCGTCAGCTACGATGGAAAAAACTTAAAGACTATTCATTCTAAAAATATATTAGAACAAGGAATAAGCAACAACGGACTTTATCCTCTGACAGATAGCACCTTCCTTACTTTAGGATGGCTGGATGAAGACAACGAATATCGCATATTAAACTCCAAAAGCGGGCAGACAACTACAACATACCCTTATCCGAAATGGATAGATAAACACCTTAAGCCCAGTGATCCGCCCTTGTTTGTAACTTTTCTAAAATCATGTGTTGTACATCCTGATGGAAAGAAAGTAGCAGCATTCTATTCACGCTTCAAACGTATAAGAATATACGATAACACCATGAATATACTGCATGACATTGAAGTTCAAATCCCCCCCTATAACACCTCTTTTGATAATCCTATAGAGAAACAACCTGTCTATTATATAGGTCAACCCTATGCTACTAAAAATTATATCTATGCATTATGCGCCAACAATCAGCCTGCCCAAGTTTCCTCCAGGGATTATGAATTACAAGTATGGGATTGGAATGGAAAGGCAATTGCCTGTTATAAACTCGACAGAAAACTTACACTAATGACAATCAGTGAAGAGCACCGTAAAATATATGCACTAGACAATGCAGTAGCAGATGAAATATATATTTATGATTTGCCGTGAAACACTCCCTCTGTCAAGAACATCACTTGTCTCCTTCCCAATTTCCCCGTGTAAAATCCGGTATCTCTACCGGAACACTGCCTTGCCGCACCGAAAGTTCGCTCAGTTCCGTGATGCACGACCATTCGGCTGCATCATACACATCCTGATCTAAAGGCAGACCATTGCGCAAGCAATGCACCAGACGATAATCCATGATATAATTCATCTCGTTCGGCATCTCTTTCCGCTTTGCCTCCTCACCGATGGTAGCAGTGAACGGATGCTTATAACGTTCCATTACTTTCTCAAATTCCTCTCCTGCCAAGGGCTCCTTACCATACTCGTCCAGCAGGATGCAAGGCATGGGATATTTCTGCATGAAGCCTTTTGTGCCGCACACAGTCTGATGCCGGCTGTATGGGCGCGGAGTCGTCACATCATATTGCAATACGATAGTACGCCCTTTGACCGTCCGAATCAATGTCGTATTCACATCTCCCATCAAATAAGGTTGTGTAGCCTCGGCGGAATGCATACCAAACTGCCTGCGGGCATAAGCCGACAGCCCCGCTTCACGCGATGACATGGATACAAGATACTCCATGCGGTCCCCCCGATGAATGTCCATCCATTGGCAGATAGGGCCCAGCCCGTGAGTGGGATACGGATTGCCGGTATGCTGCTGGCTATAAAGTTTTATCCAGTTATTGTGGTAGCCCCCTTCCGTTTCATCGGCAAAATAATGACAGCGGAGGTCATGGATATACGCTCCTTCGGCATGGGTTATCTCGCCCAATGCACCTTGCCGCACCATGTTCAGAGTTGTCAAGGCAAAAGCATCATAACAACAGTTCTCCAGCATCATGCAATGCCGGCGTGTCTGCTCGGCGGTATCCACCAAACGCCAGCAGTCCGCCACACTCATGGCGGCAGGCACCTCAAGGGCGGCATGGCGTCCCTGCTGCATGGCATATACCGCAATATCGGTATGTGTCAGCCAATCCGTACAAATATAAACCAAGTCAATATCCGCGCGTCCGCACAATTGCCTCCATCCGCCTTCTTCGCCATAGGCAACAGCCGCAGGGCGGTTAAAACGACTGAGCAACGCAGCGGCACGCTCTATATTCTGAGGGCGTAAATCGCATATCGCCTTTACTTCCACACCCTCCAGATGCATATATCGTTCAATAGCCAAAATCCCCCTATTACCCAGCCCCACAAAGCCAATGCGGAGGACAGGTATAGGAGGACATGTCAAATGAAGTACGTTCCGGTTCATCATAATGAAATCTTTGCTTGTTTCTTTATGCCGCAAAGATAATCATTTGAGTTAAATGATGGAAGTACGTTTCGTAAATTCTATAATTTCAGGCACATAACCGAAGGCAAGTCCCGTCACGGTATCGGCACAGCCATAATAAATGGCGATGCGTCCTGTCTCTTCGTCGTGCAGTGCAGCACAAGGGAAGCACACATTGGGCACGTCGCCCATACATTCGTAAGGAGTACGCGGCGAAAGCAGATAGGCTCCCGAACGGTATTTCACTTTCCACGGTTCGTCCAAATCGAGTAATGCCGAGCCGAAAGCATATACATAACCGTTGCACGAGCGAAGCACTCCGTGATAAATCAGCAGCCAGCCTTCCGGTGTTTCGATAGGAATAGGCCCTGCACCAATTTTCAGGCACTGCCATGCACTCACTTCAAAAGGAGCCGGACTCATCACCAGCCGATGCCGTCCCCAGAACTCCATGTCGGGTGATTCACTGTAATAAATATCTCCAAACGGAGTATGTCCGTTATCGCTCGGGCGGCTCAACATGGCATAACGGCCGTTTATCTTGCGCGGAAACATCACTCCGTTGCGATTGAATGGCAGGAAAGCATTCTCCAGCTGATGGAACGTCTTGAAGTCCTTTGTCCACGCCACACCGATAGTAGGCTGACCTTTGTAACCGTTGCACCAGGTGACATAATAACGGTCTTCTATAAAACAAACACGCGGGTCGTAACCGTACACCCATTCGCCCACTTCCGCATTGTCGCACTCAAACTTCAAAGGTTCGGGATTGATATCCCAATGAACGGCATCTTTGCTGAAGCCCACATGCAGACGCATGCGCCGATTCGTGTCATCGCAACGAAACACTCCGGCATAACTGTCACCGAAAGGCACCACAGCACTGTTGAATATACTATTGGAAGTAGGAAGCAAATCGCGCGGAATGATAGGATTGGCAGAGTAGCGCCACACCACTTCTTTCGAACCGACCGGACGATCTTCCCAAGGCATGTTAGATAAGTTGCTCATAAACGTATTTTTTGATTTGGTTTTTAATGAATACAAAAATACACATTATAACAACAGGAACAACGTTTTGAGGGAAAACACTTCACCCTTCTACTTTACTTTTCTCACATTCAGATAGTAAAGAAGCGATTCTTTCACTCTCTCGTCCGAAGTCACAACCAGGAATTCTCTTCCTCTACCATATAAGAAACAATAATCCTTATAAAGGGCTATGCCTGCCAGCTCCTCCCAAGCAATCTCTTTCTTCTGCTCCGCCCTGTCATATACCAGTCCTTCAGGAGTCATTTCAACCCAAGTATGCCCGGCAACGGATTTCCTGTAAATCTTGTTCAGCCGTATGGGAAGCATAATCAATACATAAAAGAGACACAGGAACAAAATCAGTAGAGGAGTAAACAAACTTTGCCCTTCAGGAGCAATATAGTATCCCGTACACAATGCAATGCACAGATAGATGACAAACAATAAGGAAAAACTAAAATGACGAATATCCCATAATTTATAAAGTGCATATTTCTTCAGGCTAATATCGTAATCACAAACGACAACACCGGGAGAACGTGTCAGTCTACTCTTCGGAATCCGAAAGATACGCAACAACTGAATTCCCCGTTTCACTCCGTAAGCAAACAGCAAACTCATCACACCAAGATTTATCAACAGCCACCACCATAACCGTTCATTTGCCAACTCCGGTTGCCCCGTCAGCACCATTACGACCCATGTGATGCCCATTATACACAACAGGAGACCACACATCACAGTTAAAATCCAGCCTTTTGTCTTCATCATAGCTCCTTATTTTAAGTTTACGATAAGAAAACCTCCTCACATACAGCCATCTCTGCCCCCCGGAACACTATCTTCAGCAAATGCAATTGTGTATCCGCGCAAAGACGGCGCACCATCTTATCACCGCTGTATTTCTCCAATTGAGCATCAGCTTCATCGCTTTTGGCAGTTACTTCGGCATCCGTAGCAGTTGGTTTCACATACTTCAGTTCCAAAATATAACTGTGAGCTATTTCAGGATAACGTACCTTGTCCGGCAACAGCAGAAAGTCACTGTATCCGTAGCTTAATTCTATTTCAGGTTCCACCAGGTAAAGATTACTCAACGCAAGATAAGCCTTGAAGAAGCCCTGCAAGTTATGCTCGCCCAATATGCTGTCGCGTACAGAAGAATTCTCCTGATAGGCAGCGGCAATCTGCTTGATAAGTGACTGCCAGTTACCGTCGCGTGCCATCAGCCGAAAACCTTCACGAAGCGCCGAGAAGTCCACCTCAGCACTCTGGCGGTAATAGTCACGCATGAAAGCCCAATATTGCTCACGGATACAGTTGTTCGGAATCACCATCTTCAATTCGCCGAAGTCACTGCTTTTCATTGTCAACAAGCCATAATAATACAGCAAACTGCGGAAATTATCATCGTCCGTCACATATTCGGCAGGAAAGGAAGTCTTCAGCTTCATACGGATAAAGCCCATAGCGGCTATCTCCTCTATCACACTCATACGGTTCTCACGACGATTGCCACGGTCTATATCCGCCAGCATTTTCAGTTTCTTGTAATCCGTACGAATGTTTTTGTCCACCATTTCTCTGGGAGAGCGGTGATAGAGAATCTGATGACGAAGATAATAATAGGTCATATCACAATTGAACATACGGGGAGCCTCCATGCAATCCTCTGCAAAACAGTAGTTATTGTACCACGGCTTCATCTCTTCCAACATAGCATCAATGTCACCGGACAACTTCCCATTGTCTTTATAATATTGAAACATGGCACGCACATCAGTCTCCGAAAAGCCCAGCATATCATTGAAACGAGGGTCTTGAGAAATACTCCAGTCTATGTTGTAACCACTGGAAAGGTCATCCAGGGTAACAGGTGACACACCTATCAGGAACACACGGCTGAACATCGCCTTGAACGTTTTAAAGTACTCCCGATAAAAACCGCTGGCATGCGTCAGGTCATGAAACATCTGCTTGCCGCTTTCACTCAGAATGACATTGGTGAAATTATCATACTCATCCACAATAAGGTAAAGCGGATAACCTAAACGATGCGCTTCAGCATTAATAATATCCAGCTTAACAGCAGCATCAATTGTTTCTTTTGTTCGCTGATAAATTTCGTCACCGTAATATGACTTGTATTTTTCAATAAAGGAATCAAGTACAATGGCACAATAACTGTTAAAGTTTTGCTGCAAATCGCCCAGTCCTTTATTTGCCAATGAAAAATCAAAGTAGATTACCTGAAACGAATTCTTCAACGGAGTGGGATGCCGCTGAATCCAAAGTCCGTCAAACAGTGTATTGAAACGGTCTGCCTTGGCAATGTCATAATAGGCTTCCATCATGCTGACGAACATACTCTTACCAAAACGACGAGGACGAATCAGAAACAAGTACTTACTCGTATCTTCCAACAACGGCAGATACATTGTCTTGTCCACATAATAAAAATTTTCGTTCCTCACCTCCTCAAACCGAGCCACACCGTAAGGCAATCCTTTTACTTTTTCCATGATACATCTTTTTAGGCATCCTTTATCACACAAAGATAGAAACTCTTCCTCAAGTTTCCTAATTCCTTCTGTTAGAATTATCCAATCGTATCCGGGACAAAGATTATATGGAGTACAGCTAAAATTCCAAATCAGCCACTTGAGGATTGTGGTCGGACAACAGAGCATCCGGGACTTCCGCCGGAATATCGCATCCCTTCACTCTTATCTGCGGAGTGACAAATATAAAATCAATCTTCTCACAATCCTTTGCCGGAATACGGGCAAAGTCATGGAACGTATAATCCACACCGGTCACACGGTCGGCTATCTTATAAGCATCCTTCATGGCAAACTCATTCGTGGTAATGGTTGCATAAGCATTGCTTGCATCCGTCACATTGAAATCACCTGTCACGACAGCCGGACGCCCGCCTACTATTTCCTTAATCTTTCTGATAATGAGCAACGCACTTTGACGACGCGCTTCTTCACCGATATGGTCAAAATGGGTATTTACTGCCATAAATATCTTTCCGGTGGATTTCTCTCTGAATTTAGCCCATGTAGCAATACGCACACAAACAGCATCCCACCCCATCATACCTACACTGTCCGGATTCTCAGCCAGCCAAAAAGTATTTGAATCCAACACCTCGTATTTATCTTTCCGATAGAATAAAGGAGCATACTCTCCCGCAGTCCTGCCATCATCACGGCCGACACCGATACCGTCGTACTCAGGCAGTCCGGCACGCAAATCGAGGAACTGGTTGTGTAATACTTCCTGCATACCGAGGATATCTATTTTCTGTTCTTGAATGAATTTGCATACGTGTGCTTTACGATACTGCCAGTTGTTCAAGCTATCCTGCGGATTATCATAGCGAACATTGAATGTGGCCCAACGAATGTCTGTCGTTTTTTCTTTCATACAGCCCGCCAACGACAAAAGGGCTATTGCAAGAAATAAAATGTGTTTCATACTGCCTCTATCTAAAGTTTCATTTAAAGGGTTTGCAAAAATAGTAATAGTTTTGATAATATGTTTGCTTTTGAAAAGGTTATTTAAATACCTGCCTGCTTTATAGCAAAAGAGTGTGTCTGCACAAGGCGGACACACTCTTCAATGATTCATCTATCTTAAGTAAACAGTATACTTAGGATAATGATTAGGGCTTATTAATAGTCATAGGCAATGTAACGGTAGTCTTAATACCATTCAATGCTGTAACTGTCATTTCAAGAGTTGCTGAATAGTTAGGAGCATAAGTCATACCTGTCAAATCGATACCGGCATCAGATAATTTAGCTGTCGCACCGGTAGGAACACCTTCACCCTTAACTACGAATGTGAACTTATCATTTGTTGCACCAAACAATGTCATTGTATTGTAAACTGCCACCTTTGCACTGCTGGCAACTAATTGCAAACCTGTTTCTTTTCCTGTCTCACCTGCAAATTTAGCAATAGTACCTTTACCATCTGATGTAATTGCAACATTCAAATCTGCCACTTTACCGGCTTTGTAGAAGTTAAGCACAGCATCATTGAATGGAGACATAAAGTTTACTGCAAATGCAGGAACTTCAACTTTCAAGCCTGCTTTACCGTTAATCGAATATGTACCTTCTACTGTTACATTGCCTCTTACTGCACCGTCTTTCAGCAAATCATCAGTCATTGCCAAAGTATTTGCAGGCGTTCCGTATGTAGCAACAGCAGTCGGAGCTCCGTCAATACTCATTTCTTTCGGAGTCAGAGTTAAGTTATCCCAATCCGCACCTGAATTTTCTACAGCCTTGAATGCGTTAGTCATTACATATTGTTTAGCAACTGTTGCATCAGCAGAGCCAACCAACAAAGCATTCAATACAGTCTTATCTGCATTCCATACAGAAGTAACCTTAGAGAACAAGTCAGTGAATGTAGGAACAGAGATGGTTACAGGAGCAACGACTTTCTTCAATTCATTACCACTAGCATCAGCAAATTTCATGTTCAATACATAAGCACCCGGAGCTGCAGTTGCTTGATAATCAGCATTTGCAAATACAGCATACTTAACCTTCTTAAGATTATCGGCATTATTGATAGGAGTAACTTCTGTTTTCGGTGTACCATCAGCATTCAAGTCTGAGTAGTATTTTACCTGAGCCATTGTAAATGCAAACTTACCGTTAGCGGTAGATTGGTCTGTTGTAGCTACCGCTTTACCGTCAATAGAAACCACATTCCAATCCTGAGTAATAGCCTCAGCCAACGCTTTAGCAGTCTGAGCACTCAAACTTGTAAATGTAGTACCTAAATCAATAATGATAGGTTTAACACCTTCTGTTGCTGTATATTTCACTTCAGCTACAGGAGCTTCAGGATCAACAGTTGCCCCTTCGAAGTTTACTGTTACCTCAAAAGGAGTACCGGTTGCTCCCTTAAAGTTTACGAAATTCACCATAAACTTAACCGTCTTTCCGGCAGCCTTTTCTGTAGAAGTGAATGACATCGTCTTACCATCAATAGTAATACCTGCCAATTCTAATGCACTAGCCGATTTCGGAGTCAAGTAAGCATCGTATGCTTTAGTTCCGTCAAATTCAAGAGTGACTGTTTTACCGAACGGTACTTTAACTGAGCTAAGGGCTTCAGCATTGTATGTAACATCAGTAGCTGTCAAAGATGTAGCAGAAGCAGAAGCCGCTTTATCTGTAGGAGCAACTTCAGAAGCATATCCGGTCAGGATATTGCCATTGATTTGCAATGCATAAGCATAGTTGTTAGTTTCAACCTTAAATGCATCTGCAATAGTCTTATCTGTTACCGTTTCATCCGGCTCGATATTCAGATTCCACAGACCATTGGCAGAAGCAGCCTTGGTGATAACACCTTCAAACGGAGTAGCCGTTACCTTAACCGGAGCAACTGTGCCATCACTACCCACCAACTTAATATCTGCATTAGACAAGTCTGCAGAAGAAGGATATACTTGCAAAATAAGAGGTTCGATAGTACCTACCAATAGCTGATCTTTAGCAATCGCACCTTTAGGACCATCCCATTTTGCATTGGCTGCTGTTGCTATACCATAGTTCAATTTGTATTCAGGATTAGCTTCAACAGCTCCATTAGTTACATTTATAAATTGTACACTAGTGATCGCAGCCGAAGTAGTAGGCAACTGAACTGTCTGCATCTTACCGTCAGCGTCGGGTATATTCAATGTACAGATACCGTTAGCCACTACTGCATAAGCATTACCGGCAGCTTTGTATTCCGACTTAACAAACTCTTTGGCTGTCTTGTCATAAAGATACCAGTATCCGTCTTCTACATACGGAGTCATATCCACTGCTTCTTCACCTTCACCGGTAGTGGCAAACCAGCCTGTAGCCTTGTCATCAATGCTGATTTCACCGGTCTTGTCGTCAATCACGACCTTGCTACCGGCAGCAGCGCTGGCAACAGTCAGATTATAAGAAGTACCGTCACTTACCGATACTTTGAAACCGCCGTCCACCGATTCAATCTTGGTAACGTAAGCGCCACCAGCATTTACTTTGGTTTCAAGGTCTGAAAGCTTAGATTTCAGATCTGTCAGTTCCTTGTTGATTTCGTCGATTTCATCGTCGTAATCTTTACAAGACACGAATGTTCCTGTTGACGAAACCATCAAGGCTCCGAACAGGATTGCACTTAAAAACTTTTTGTTCATAATAGAAAAACTTTAAATTTATAAATTTAAAAAACTAAAATTGGTTATACATATTCTATCGGTTCTGAGGACACAGCCCTCTGTTCTTGTTTCATATATTTTTTTGGAGAGGCGCCCGTCATCTTCTTAAAGGAAGTGTAAAATGTACTTCGCGACAGAAACCCGCATCGTTGGGGCAGTTCCTCCAACGGACACTTGCCTGAACGGAGCAGCTCCTTGGCATATTCCACCCGATAACCGTTCACCAAATCTTTCAGGTGACAGCCAAAGTAGCGGTTCACCACGTTCGACAGATAAGTCTGGTTCGTTTCAATCATATCGCTCAGCTTATTCAGTGAGAGCTTCGGGTCAAGGAACACCTGGCGCACTTCCAAATAGTACAATACATATTTATATAGCTCACAATCGACTTTCCTTGCCTGCTCCACGTTACGGCCTGCAAACTGCTGCTCCCAATAAAGATGGGCAGCCCGGAAGAGCAGATTCTTCTGCCTTTCGGAAGTAAAGGTGCGCTTGTCGCGATGTAGGAACAGGTAGTCCATTGTACTCTCTTTTTATCGTCTCTATTTCAGATAATTACACATTTCCCAAACCCTTAAAAAAGGGTTGCGTTCGGTGCATCTCTTAGTAAGAGATACACCGAACGCACATAACCACTTTACTATTAATAGTTTAAGTCGATAAAAAAGTGTCCTATAACTTAAGACTAAAGATATTTTTGCACTTGCTTTGTGATTTTTCTTCTCAAAAAGTTTTAATTATCAAAACTTTGTGTAAATTTGCATCGAAAAGTGTATCTCTTACTAAGAGATACACTTTTTTTCTTCTTTCTCCCAAAACCTTATTCATCACGTTCCCAACAGATTAAGCATCATCAAGTGTTTGTTTTACTTCTGTTCCGTAAATCTTAACGGATGTCAACGTATCATAATGGAGAAATCTTGAGATTAAAAAAAAAGACCAAGGTCTTTCTGAAAGGAACTTAAGTGTTTTTCAATAAGACCAAGGCCCTTTTTAAAGTAGCCGGAAAAGTTTTAAAACGATTGACAGGAAGTGAAACAATGCCTAATGCACAGCATCCCTTGAGAAGGAATAGGGCAAATCAGACTCTTGTGTTCCTCGCAGCAAGTTAGGATAGGCGGACATACGAAACTCTATCTTGCCACCTTCCAACATTTCGCCGTGCTTCAGGAAATTGGCCGTATAAGATTGGCCGTTGACCTCCATTTGGTCAATATAACGGTTTCCTTCACTATTCTCGGGGGCAGAGAGTACCAAGTCGTTTCCATTTTCAAAGTGAAGGGTTGCCTTGCGGAACAGCGGTGCACCAAGAATATATTCATCCGTTCCGGGACATACCGGATAAAAGCCCAATGCAGAAAATACATACCAGGCCGAAGTCTGACCGTTGTCCTCATCTCCACAATATCCGTCGGGGGCCGAAGTATACATACGGTTCATCACCTCACGCAACCAATATTGCGCTTTCCAAGGTTGTCCGGCATAGTCGTAAAGGTAAATCATGTGTTGGATAGGCTGGTTGCCATGTGCATAGTTCCCCATGTTCATTACAGTCATCTCACGTATTTCGTGAATCACCTGTCCGTAATAGCTGTCATCGAAAACAGGAGGAACGGCAAATACCGAGTCGAGCATCGTGACAAACATTTCCTTACCTCCCATCAGGTCTATTAATCCCTGAGGGTCATGAAATACCGACCAGGAATAATGCCAGCTGTTTCCTTCGGTAAAGGCATCACCCCATTTCAGTGGAGAAAACGGCTTCTGAAACTTTCCGTCCTTGTTCTTGCCACGCATCAACTTGCTTTCACTATCAAACAGGTTCTTATAATTCAAGGCACGTTTCGCGAAAAGACTGATTTCTTTCTGCGGACGCTTCAATTCCTTAGCCAAACGGTAAATACACCAGTCATCATAGGCGTACTCCAACGTGCGGGCAGCATTCTCGTTGATGTTTACATCATAAGGGATATACCCCAAACGGTTGTAATATTCATATCCCAAACGCCCGGTGGAAGAAACTTGGGAATGCACATTTTCAGTGCCGTGCAATAACCCCTTGTACATACTTTCCACATCTTCCACACGCACACCTTTCATATAGGCATCCACCAAAACGGAGGCCGAGTTATTCCCCACCATACAACCGCGATGTCCCGGACTCGCCCATTCAGGAAAGAAGCCGCTTTCTTTATATGTATTTATCAGACCTTCCTGAATTTCTCTGTTGACCGACGGATACATCAAGTTAAGCAATGGAAACAGACAACGGAATGTATCCCAAAAGCCGGTATCGGTATATAGATAGCCCGGCAATACTTTTCCATTATAAGGACTGTAATGTATCGGTCGTCCCTCCGCATCCATTTCATAAAACTTACGCGGGAAAAGCAACGAACGGTAAAGGCAGGAATAGAATGTACGATATTGTTCGTCTGTTCCGCCTTCCACCTCTATCTTGCCCAGCACCCGGTTCCAAGCATCCTTACCTTTTTGTACCAACACATCAAAAGTATCAGTACCCAATTCGCGAAGATTTGCTTCCGCCTGTCCGAAGCTGATAAACGAAGAGGCTACCCGGGCATGTACCACTTCACCTTTACCGGTTTTGAAACCGATTACGGCTCCTGCATGAAAAGCAGTCTGCTCCATGACGTCCCTTTTTAAAGAAAGGGAAACCTTATCCTTTTTTCTTTTAGGTTCTACATCATTGGAAAAAGTAGCCCGATAGACAAAAGGTTTGTCGAACTCAATGACAAAATAGTTCTTGAAGTTGTCGGGAACACCTCCGCTGTTACGTGTGGTGTAGCCTATAATCTTATTCTCTTCGGGAATAATCCTGATAAAGGAACCGCGGTCGAAAGCATCAACCACCACATAAGAATCATTATCGGGAAAGGTGAACCGAAACATAACCGCACGTTCGGTCGGTGTAAGTTCGGTCACGACATCGTGTTCCGCTAAATATACCTTATAATAATAAGGATGCGATACCTCCCCCTTATGGGAAAACCAACTGGCACGCTTGTCTTCATCAAACTCCGGTTTTCCGGTGACAGGCATCAGAGAAAATTGACCGTAATCGTTTATCCACGGACTGGGCTGATGAGTTTGCTTAAAACCGCGAATCTTGTTGGCGGTATAAACATACTGCCATCCGTCACCCATCTTCCCGGTTTGGGGCGTCCAAAAATTCATACCCCACGGACGGGCAGTCGCAGGATAAGTGTTGCCGGTGGAAAGTTCGAAGGAGGACTGAGTCCCCACCAACGGACTCACATAGCCGACATAGTCTTTTGCCTGCACCCATAAAGTGAGGCAAAGAGCTATAGCTGAAAGGAAAAATTTCTTTATCATCGTGTGCCGGATTAGTTTATGGTTTTAACGGTTCAGCCCCCATACTGATTTCCATCACCCCTCCCGCCGTCAGGTCGCTGTGCGTAAAGAAAGGCTGTTCCAACGGTTTTCCATTTAACACAATGGACTGAACATATTTATTTTCTTTTGAGTTATTCTTCGTTCGAATGACAAACTCCTTTTGACCGAGCAAGTGAATAGTCACCTCTTCAAACAAGGGACGGCCAATAGAGTAAACCGGCTTACCGGGGCATACCTGATAAAAGCCCATCGCATTCAGAATATACCAAGCTGACATCTGACCGCAATCTTCGTTGCCCGAAAGCCCATCGGGAGCATTGCGGTACTGACTATGCAGCACACTATCGACCAACTCCTGCGTCCGCCACGGACGATTGACATAGTTATACAGATGAATAATGTGATGACTCGGTTCATTGCCATGAGCATATTGTCCGATAAGACCGGAGATATCTGCCGAAGCTGTCTCTCCCTCAAGTTCGGAAGAAACAGCGAACAGGGAATCCAGCTTGCCGACAAAAGCATCTTCTCCTCCCATCAGTCCGACCAGACCGGGTACATCATGAGGCACAAACCAAGTCCACTGCCAAGCCGTACCTTCGCAATAATCGTCATTACGGTGAGTAGACGAACGAGGATTGAACGGAGTACGCCATTTTCCTTTACTGTCCAATCCACGCATAAAACGAGTTTCGGAATCGAAATAAGACTTGTATGCACCGGCAAAATGAGCATATTTATCTCTTGTTTCCATATCTCCCAAGCTATCTGCCAAAACAGAAATGCACCAATCGTCATAAGCATATTCCAAAGCCTTTGCCACCGACTCGTTTTCGAAGTCGCAAGGAATATACCCCATTGTATTTTTATAATAACGCGCGCGAGGCATCACAAAAGGAACCAGCCATTTCGGACCGATAATACCGGTTGTGTCATATTCGGCAACACGCAGACAGGCTTTGTAGGCTTCTTGAACATCAAAATCACGATACCCTTTCACGTATGCATCAGTGATGATAGAGGCGGCATGATAGCCAATCATCGTTCCCGTATAATTGGCAGCACAGTCCCATTTTGGGAAAACACCTCCCTCACGCTGTTTCTTCAGCAACGAACGGATATAGCTTTCGTTGGTCTGAGGATCTATAATGGTAAGTAAAGGATGCAATGCACGGAATGTGTCCCAAATAGAGAAAGTAGTATACACAGGATCTTCCTTATCGGTGGTATGCACTTTCAAGTCCATACCCAAATAACGTCCGTCTACATCGGTAAACAAGTTCGGGCTTAAAAATGCATGATACATAGAGGTATAGAAGATGGCACGTTGGTCGGGATCTTCCGTTTTCACATCTATCTTCGACAGACAATCATTCCAGATGCTACGGGCATCGGCACGTACCTTGTCAAAATTCCAATCGGGCAACTCAGCCAAAAGATTCTGCCTGGCTCCTTCACTGTCGACAGATGAAATAGAGAAACGAACCATTACTTGCTCATCTTTAGCCGTATCAAAATGGAGCAGCATTTTGCAAACGGGAATCTGCTGTCCGCCCTCTACAACAGTATCAGTATAGAGAGTATGGGTAAAAGGCTTTGAGAAAACTGCATAGAAATAAAGGTCCTGTTGCCAAGCCCAATAAGCACTGCGCTTGTATCCGCGGAGCACAGTATCATTGACAGCCTCCACAGCCATAGCCTGATTAATTTGCTGCTGGATGTTATAGTCCATGTCCAGAATGAAGCCCGATTCATTGCTTTCTGGAAAAGTATAACGATGCATGGCAGCACGCCCGGTGGCCGTCAACTCGGCTTTCACACCGTAAGTATC
Source organism: Phocaeicola faecalis (assembly GCF_021730445.1). Classification (GTDB taxonomy): domain Bacteria; phylum Bacteroidota; class Bacteroidia; order Bacteroidales; family Bacteroidaceae; genus Phocaeicola; species Phocaeicola faecalis. The sequence continues at coordinate 149,409 of NZ_JADNRM010000005.1, forward strand.
CAAGAAAACCGAATAATATCCCGGTTCGGCATACTCATTGCTGTGTGAAAAGGCAGAAGCGAAAGGACGTTTCTGGCTCTCTTTACCAAGATATTCCACCTTTTGCTCACCCACGGTAGGCATCAGAAGAAAGTCCCCGAAATCGGCACACCCCGTGCCGCTGAGACGCGTATGAGCAAAACCATTGATGGTGGAGTCTTCGTAATAATAACCCGAACAGGAGTCCCAGCCATCGATACGCGTATCGGGGCCCGGTTGAATCATTCCATGAGGCAGCATTGCACCCGGATGCGTATGCCCGTGCCCTCCCGTTCCGATGAAAGGGTTAACATAACCAGTGTATTCTTTCAATTCCGTCGTTTGGGGAGAACACGCACTCAAGCATAATAATCCTGCCAGACAACCGCTTACAAGTATATTGAGTTTCATTGCTTTATAATTGATGTTATTTCATTTCCAACAAAATATATTACCGATACCAAACCTTTCCCGGCTCCGGCCCCATCTCAAATTCTACGGTAGCCCCATCCATAATCTGTTGATGGGTGATATAACTCTTGTCGTATGGTTTTCCGTTCAGTTTGACCGACTGAACATAGATATTCTCACGGTTGACAGCCGGTGCCAGCACCGTAAACGTTTTTCCGTTATCAAGATGCATACGCATTTCGGGGAATAACGGAGTCCCTATTTCATACTCACCACTTACAGGATTAACCGGATAAAAGCCCATAGCACTGAATACGTACCAGGCAGACATCTGCCCGCAGTCTTCGTTTCCACACAGTCCGGCCGGTGCATTAAAATAAAGATTATGCATCACTTGTGCCACATACTTCTGAGTCTTCCACGGCTGACGTGCTTTATTATACAAATAAATGACATGATGACTCGGTTCATTGCCGTGAGCATACTGTCCAATCATGCCGGTACTGAAAATAGGCAAATCCTCCTTTCCGGCAGGAATATAAGTAAACATACTGTCGAGCTTTTCGGCAAAGCGATTTTTTCCACCGACCAAAGTAATCAGTCCGCGAATATCCTGAGGCACAGACCATAAATATTGCCAACCATTGCTTTCACAAATATGAGCAGTATAGTCATCGGGAGAGAAAGGTCGGATAAAAATACCTTTGTCATCAATGGGTTGCATAAATCCCGTAGCGGGGTTGAACACATTCCTGTAGTTTTGAGAACGTTTATAAAACTCCTCTGCCAGTTCTGTCTTCCCCATCTTACGAGCCATCTCCGCAATGCAATAATCATCAAAAGCATACTCCAGTGTTTTGGAAAGTGACCAGTTTTCGGAATTATACTCATCTTTTATATTATAAGGAATATAGCCGAGCTTTTTATAAAGCCCGATTCCCCGATAGTTATCCAAGTTGGCTGTGGCAACACAGGCCTTCAATGCTTTTCCGGCATCAAAATCACCTATTCCTTTCAAATAAGCATCCACAATAACAGGAACAGCATGATAACCAATCATCATATCAGTCTCACTGCCCCAAAAGTTCCAAACCGGAAGGCGGCCGTTCTGGTCATAAAAGGCCAGGAAAGACTTTATCATATCATTGGTGCGAACAGGCTCGGTATAAGTAAGAAGCGGATGAGCGGCACGATAAGTATCCCATAAAGAAAAAGTACCATAATTCACCCAACCATCCGCCTTATGTATTTTCCGGTCAGGACCATAATACGAACCATCCACATCACTAAAGACAGTGGGCGCTATCATGGTACGATACAAAGCGGTATAGAAATTCACTTTATCATCCAGACTACAGATACCTCCGACCTCTATCTTCCCAAGCTCACGGTTCCAGCTTTCTTTAGTCTCTGCCACATACCTGTCAAAATCATTGTGCGGAGCCTCAACCGCCAAGTTCTTGGCCGCACCTTCCATGCTTACTCCCGAAAGTGCCGTACACAACACCACTTCTTCCCCATCTGCCGTATCAAAATTGAAACGGGCTACATAAGCAGTTCCTATAGATTTGCCATCCTGCACAACGGCAGTAGTATCTATTTCGGAAGACTTGAAGGGTTTGGAAAAACGAGTACGGAAAAAGACACGCTGTCCACGCGCCCAACCGTCGGAGAAACGATACCCCTGTATGGTGCATGAATCCACAATTTCAATATAAGAATCTTGTGTGAAATCCCAATTCATCGCTTTCTTCAAATTCAGGAATACGGCAGCCTGTGCTTTAGGAAAAGTATAACGTTGAATGCCGCAACGCTCTGTCGCAGTCAACTCCACATTAATGTTGTAGTCCTTTAGCAATACACGGTAATATCCTGCGGAAGCCTCTTCATCCGAATGTAAGAATTTAGAATGAATGCCCAAAGGGGCTTCGGCTTCATGATAAGGCAGAGTGACAGGCATATAAGAGATATCATACAAATCACCGGCCCCTGTTCCTGAAAGATGCGTATGGCTGAAACCGGCAATGGTACTGTCGGGATAATAATAACCGGAGATGCGGTCCCAACCGGGCAAGCCATTGTCCGGGCTTAGCTGAACCATGCCAAATGGTGCTTGAGCACCGGGATAAGTATTCCCGGTAAAATCAGTTCCGATAAACGGATTCACCAACAAACTATAATCAATCACCGGTGCCGGCTGCCTATCGGATATACATGCTCCCAATATCACTAGAAAAAATAAAAACGAAAGAAGCGGTGTCTTCATATTCTATAAAAGATTTCATTATTACTCTATCACAAAAATACACATTATAATCACAAGAACAACCTTTCCCGCCAAACACTTCATCCTTTTTCCAATTATTTTTCTCATGCCAATCATAAAAAGCAATAAAATAAAGAAAGTTTTTTGATAGGAAATCTGAAGTTTTTTCGTATGTTTGTCACATCTATTACTAAAAAGCACTACTTAATCAATGAAAAAGAGCGATTTTATCTTTCTTTTGGTGGCTATTGCCATCTTTCTCCCCTTCTTTGTGAGTGACGCCGTTTATGAATGGTATAAATCATTCAACACCGCCCACGGCATGACAATGAGTTTCCTGAAGTTTGCCATCCTTTCTACCATGGGCGAAATGATTGGCCTGCGCATCAGTACCGGAGTTTACATCAACCGCACTTTCGGAGTCATTCCCCGAATGGCAGTATGGGGACTGCTGGGTATGGGTATCAATATGGCCATGATTATCTTTTCAAAAGGAGTGCCGATGTTTATGGAATATATGGGCATGGCAAATGCTTCCGATACTATCAACGGAGAAATGTGCCTCGAAAAAATAATGATAGCATTAGCCATCTCTGTTGCCATGAACAGTATCTTCGCCCCTGTCTTTATGACCCTTCACAAAATAACCGATACACACATAAGCAATTGCGCCGGTTCGGTAAAGGCATTGGTTACTCCCATCCCCATGAAACAGATTATCACAGAACTGAACTGGGCGGTGCTTTGGGGATTCGTATTCAAGAAAACCATTCCTCTGTTCTGGTATCCGGCACACACCATCACTTTCCTGCTCCCACCAACTATGAGAGTATTATTTGCTGCCGTATTAGGCATCGTATTGGGAGTGTTACTGGCCGTCGCAGCCAAAAAGAAATAAACATTCTAAGTTCATAGGACTCCATATATAAAGTAAAGGGAGTGTGTCAAAACTAAACCAGCCTATCCAATCGTCAGTTGTAGGGGCAGGGTTTGCCTGCCCGAAGACACAAAGTAAACTGTTTTCGGGCGAGCGAACCTCGCCCCTACGAACGAAACGACAGCATTATCCACGTTTTGACACAACCCCTTCATCTATTCTCAAACAAGTCATTTACTATGTTAAAACTCTATTTCTTCTTTTAGTTCCATATTAATATTCCACCTTATAATCTCTATGCAGGTGTTCTCCTTTCCATGCCTTTTTGGTAGTCCAGTCTTCATAAGGTTCTGTCCAAAAAGCATTGTCGGCAGGGAGTCCTAACGGCAAGAAACTCAAAGTCGCCATATAAAGGCTTCCGGNACGGCAAGAAACTCAAAGTCGCCATATAAAGGCTTCCGGTAGAAGTATAACCGTCGGCAGCTTCGGGTTGATGTCCATTAAACCCTAAAACCAGCCAACCGTTCTTGTCAAAGTTCTGATTACCTTCATATAAATTGCGATGTACGGCAGTCAAAGCACAACGCACCTGGGCAGGTTTCAAATGAGCCGGCAATTTCTCACGCAAAGCTACATCCGCCAATGACTGGAAAGCCGCCGAACGGTAAGTCACCGAACGTCCCAAAGCCGGATAAGTACCGTCGGGCCCGATAATACGTTCACAAAATTCGGCATGGCGTATCATACGTGCCATAGCTTCATCCACTTCTTTCTGACCAGCTCTTTTTTTGGATGCCAATGTTTCAAGCATAGCCACATACATCGGATTCAATACATAAGAATTATAATAGTCCATACTGAATTTGGGACCATCGCAATACCAGCCGTCACCTGCATACCATTCTCTCACTTTATTCTTGGCAATCTTCAGGCGGAATGGATCACACTCGCCCCCTGCCCAATTGATGAAAGACTCATTCAGTCCCGTAAAAATCAACCAGTTATTGTAAGCACCGGTACGATTGCGCAAAGCCTTCAACGATTCAATATAGCGTTGCTTGGTCACATCGTCCAACGGTTCCCAAAGTGCTTTGGGAGCGCGCAAGAAAGCATGTACCAGATAAGCGGCATCCACGATAGGCTGTGGCTGTTTCGTAAAATTCAGTTTGTCCGGTGAATTCGGGTCAACGGCATTTTTCAATCCTTTCAACACTTCTTCACGCATCTGCTTGCGAAGTTTTCCCTCTTCGGTATCGTCATCGGGCAGCGACAACCAGGGAGCTACGCCTGCCAATGTACGACCGACAGCTTCCAAATGGGTGATTTCATCATAGCCTTTCGGATTTCCGCTCGGAGATTCTATCGGCATATTCTGACGCAATGTGTTCTCTGCCAGATTATGAATCACAGGATAGGCGATTTTCCACATAAGCTCCACCCAAACGGCACGGTCTTGTGCACCGGTAGTCGTTTGTTGTTCTTTCGCAGCTTTATCTTTCTTATTTTTAGCTTGCAAAGAAGATACAGGCATTGCCATTAGAAAAACCAACAACAAAGCAAAGTAATTTAATCGTTTCATAGTCATTATTTATTAGAAGAGAGATTCATTATTCAATAATTTATTATAGCGATGCAGAGCTTCTATAAAATAGTAATCTGCATACGTCAAAGGCACATCGATTTCACCACCATGCGGAATGGCACCGGTGCTGTGCATCAGAATGAAGTCGGCGTTCTCACCCAGTTTGGCACGATAAGCAGGGCTGCCCAACGAATGAAGAATCTGCTTGGCACCCTCCAAATATTTTTTGCTCTTGGCACCCTTCACATAAGTACTCAGCTCCATCAAAGCCGAAGCTGTGCAAGCAGCGGCTGAAGCATCACGATACAGAATAGGCGTAATGCTGGCTTTGGAACGTACACCGGGAACATAACCTTCTTCCCAAGCATTGAAGTCCCACCACGCCACCTTATCGCTAGGCAGATTAGGATGATCCAGATAATAATCAGCCATGCCTTGAGCTGTTTTCAGGAAACGCTTATCACCGGTTTCGCGATAGCACAAAGTAAACCCGTAAATACCCCAAGACTGGCCTCTCGACCAACAAGAATTATCGGAATAACCCTGAGAGGTTTCTCCCTTGATAGGAGCTCCGGTCTCTTTATCATAATAGATAATGTGATAGTGACTGTAGTCCTTACGGATTTGATTCTTCATCACCTTTTCGGCATGCGAAACAGCTACTTTCTTATAAGTGTCATCACCTGTCACCTTGCTGGCATGAAACAACAACTCCAAATTCATCATATTATCAATGATAACAGGAAAGTCATAGACTTTATCACCGTGCCAAGAACGGAAACCGTTCCATGACTGAATCACACCGGCTTTAGGACGGAAACGCGTACAGAGTGATTTAGCCGATTCAGTCAAAATGTCCTCGTATTCGGCTTTCGGTGCAAAACGATTCGCATTGCCGTAGCTGCAATACATCATGAAACCGATGTCATGATTGTCTGTAAAAGTCTTACAAGGCTCCATCTTCTGCGTATAAACCAAGGCAGAATCCTGCAAAGCCTTATCACCTAAGAAGTCGGAGATATACCATAAACTGCCCGGAAAGAAACCGGCTGTCCATAAGTAAATACTTCCTTTGGATACCGTTCCGTCTTTACGCATACTGTGGGGCATCACGCCACTGCCATTTTTTCCCTGACTCGGAGTCTTCAGCATCAGATTATACTGCTTGGCTGCAAATTCCATATTTTCTTGAATAAATTCCTTTTCGGAATTTTGAGCTTGCACATTACCTGTCACACACGAAAACAAAAGAGCCGTGAACAAGCCGAAGGTTTTTTTTATCATATTCATGTTTTTAATGGTGTTAATTTCAAATAGGTTTACTGCAAAGATATAGGCATTGAATGTAAAAAGAAGGAACATCAATCTTATAAAGGAGAGAAAACGTACATTCCTGCATTTTTAACGAAGAAAGTGGGAAATAGGGCATTATATGCATAAAAAGCGCCCTCTGAATTGGACAAAACATACCCCATTTGGACAATTTCTCCCTCTACATTTATTCTCCATTCTATTACAGACCGCCTGAAAGACATCCATTACTATAATTACAGGTGAGACTGTATGTATAGTCCAAGTCTTTTCAAAAAAAGGCCGTAGTTCTTTCTGAATAAAACCAAGCTCTTTTTGAGAGAGGATGAAATGACAGCCTCAAACTGTTGAACGGACAGGAAAATCCCGCCTACACACCAGAAGACTACTGATTAGTAGGCGGAATCTATTTCCCAACCTTTTTACCTTAATGATTTCAAATTACCAACCCGGATTCTGTTGTTCCGCTAATGCCGGGTTGCGCAGAATTTCCTCTTTAGGAATAGGGAATTTGTAATCACGCGCTATAAACTTACGAGTAAAAAGTTTTTGCCCCACAATATCATCATACTCATAGTTTAGTTTCTCTTCACAAAGTTTCCAACGTTTCAAGTCACCAAAGCGATGACCTTCACATGCCAATTCTACAGCACGCTCATGAACGATACGCTGAAATACTTCCTCTTTCGTTGTCGCCTTCATCCAAGGATCACCATTATTAATAGCCGGCATATTAGTAGAAGGACGCTGACGCACCTTATTAATCATTTCTACTGCTGCTCCCTGATTCCCATTCTCATTATAACATTCAGCCAACATTAGCAAAACATCTGCATAGCGGATAAGAGGAAAATCCACAGGTGAATGAGAACGATCAAGCAATGTACCATCCATATCACCTTCGGGTACAAACTTACGCCAATAGTAATTGAAATGACTAGGCTTATTCTCACGTAAGAATCCATTAGCTTCATTTGTGTTATTGGATACCACATATTCTACCATTTTAGGAACAATACCATTACATCCATAATAGTAAGAGTAAGGAGTGATTAAGGTTTGTTCCAAGCGCGGATCACGGTTTTCGTAAGCTTGACGAATTTTGTCTTTCTGAGCAGGATATTCAGCTACTGTTTTATAATCACTAGACAATTTTGCCCAAAATATATCATGCTGCATTTGACGATCTGTAGTAAAACCGGGGAAATAATCTTCCCAACTAAATTTAGAGCCATCACGATTTTCGTACATATCAGCTAAAAAATCAGTTGCTACATTATTATTCCATCCGCCTCCATAGGTACAGCGAGTACCCAAACGAAGAGGATAAGCCATACCGTATTCTGAATTAGCACCATTGACTGCCATAATACTGAAAATGATTTCTTTACATTGGTCTGCCTTCGTAGTAAACAAATCAGGATAACTGTCATTCAAGCCATAGCCATACTGAGTCCCTTTCACAATTTCCTCGAAATCGGCCTGAGCCCCTTGATAATCTTTGGCAAAAAGTTTCACCTTGCCACGTAACGCATAAGCAGCCCCTTTAGTTGCACGTCCATATTCAGCACCTTCCCACTTCAAAGGCAAATTAGCACTAGCAAAGTCCAAATCATCCAAAATGAATTTACGTGTTTCATCCTCCGAAGAACGAGGTTTCAACATATCCATCACTTCATTGGCCACAATGGTCGTTTCGTCATACAATGGTACTCCACCATAGAAATCGAGCAAATGAAAATAGTACATAGCACGTAAAAAACGAGCTTCAGCCTTGTATACGATTTTATCGTCTTCACTAATATCTACATTATCAACATTTTGCAACATAAGATTAGCTTTAAAAATACCATCGTAAGCACTTTGCCATTTGCTTTTTACATGGCCGTTACCGTAGTCATAAGTACCCATGATAATACCAGGCATCTGCCAGTTATTATAGTCGGCAGCCAATTCGCTTAATGCATCAATATTATAGTAGGCACCAAACACATTTTCATTTCTCAGTGAAGCATACATAGCCACCATTCCCTGATGAGCATGACTTTCGGTTTTCCAAAAGGTTCCCGAGCTCAGCTGATCGTGAGGATATTGATCCAAATCATAGCAGCTACTCATCAATCCTGCTACCGTCAAAAGTAATATATATTTTTTCATATAGATAAAATCATTGAATTATTAGAATGAAACATTGACACCAAAGGAAGCCTGACGCATTGTGGGGTAATTAATGCCACTTGTTTCGGGGTCAAGACCTTTGTAATCGGTGAAAGTGAAGAAGTTTTCCAAGCTGCAGAAAATACGTGCGCGACTCAATAAAACAGGCTTCAACCATCTCTGCGGCAGAGAGTAACCTAATTGAATATTGCGAATCTTAAAGAAACGCTTGTTACTTTCCCACAAATCGCTAGCACGAGTGTTACGACCATCATTAATCAAAACTCTAGGATATTTAGCCGGTGTTTCACGACCTTCATACCAACGACCGTCTGCAATTTCTTTACCAATTTGATAACCCGAAACAGCCAAGTTAGTACTATGCATATTTTGATATTGTACATAATAGTTTCCTGTACCCGACATCAACATAGAAAAGTCGAAACCTTTGTAATCGAATCCCAGATTGATATCATAGAAGAAACGAGGAGCTGTACCATGGCCTCTTTTTATACGGTCACCATCATCCAATGTACCATCACCATTCATATCTTTATAGAGTACATCACCTAATTCAGGGCGTTTATAGGTTTGGAAATAATCCTTCTTTCCTGTCACATTGCCATTTTCATCTGTAATTTCCTTGTATTTTTTAGACAATTCTTCTACATAATCCAAGTCCTCTTGTGTTTGGATAATTCGGTCTACTTTCAGTACATAACCTTGATTAATAGGAGAACCTTCTTGAATAAAATAGCTACCGTAATCTGCCATTTCACCATCTTTATAGTTGGTCACCTTGTTATCCACAAAAGTTACATTAGCACCAATGCTATAGTGAAAATCATCATTGATTTTATCTTGCCAATTCAAAGTCAGTTCAAAACCCTGATTACGTACCTGTGCACTATTTTGCTTAGGAATACCAGCATTACCATGTACTAGCGGAGCAGGCAAGCTAATCAAAATATCTTTCGTGTTTTTATAAAAGTACTCCAATGTACCGGTCAATCGGTTTTGTAACGTACCAAAATCTACTGCTACATTGGTAATAGCTGTACTTTCCCAAGTCAGCCCACCATTGGCCAAATTAGAAATAGTCATACCTAATTGAGCTTGCTGTCCCAATCCATACATTACATCATTGTAAGTAGAAACAGCATCGTAATTACCTACACTGTTATTACCTAATTCACCATAAGAAGCACGAAGTTTAAAAGAGTCCAACCATCCACGAGTACTTTCCATAAAGTTTTCCTGATCAACACGCCATGCTGCAGATACAGAAGGGAAATATCCCCAACGGTTTTCTTTCAGAAAGCGAGAGGATGCGTCAGCACGGAGGTTTACTTCCACCAGATACTTATCATCCCAACCCAAATTGATACGTCCAAAGTAAGATCTCATCGCCCATTCACCACGGCTACCAGAAGCTTCTGCGTCACCGGTAAAACCATTAATAACATCCATTGACTCATCTGCCCAGTCATATTTCTTGGCAGTCATGTTATACGAACGGAATAACTCTTGACTGGCACCCGCTAATATACTGAAGGACAACCTATTGTTAAGTACCTTATTTTCGTAGCGTACTGTGGCATCCATAAACATACGTTCTTGTTTACCATTAAAATTACTAATCCAAGTACGACCGCTATTATGTTTCACAACTTGATCGTGAAGAAAATCCCACTGGTCATGATAGACAGGCTTTTCCCAGTTATCATCATCAGTCAATTCATAAGTATAAGATCCTGTTATAGTAAGCCCCTCTAAAGGAGTAATAGCTCCGTTAAAAGTTGAACGGAAATTGCGGCGCTTATAATTACCATCGCGACTGTTTAAATAAACTAAAGGATTATCCAACTGAATATCTTCACCCAAAGCTTGCGCACCACCATAACGTCCATCAGGAGCACGATAAACAATACCCGGAGTACCAGCGCTACCATAAGTAAATACATTAGAAATTTGACCTGAACCTATTTCACGGTTAGAAAGATAACCACCCAATTTCATTCCTAAAGTCAGCCATTTGAAAGGCTTAGCCTCAACATTAGAACGGAAACTATAGCGTTGATAACCGGAGTTTTCCATAACACCAGGGTTGTCATTATAGCCAAACGAAGTATAGAATGTAACCTTCTCCGACCCACCACTCAATGAAAGGTTATGATTAGTAGCCAAAGCGGATTTAAATACCTCGTCCACCCAATCGGTATTTGGATAAAGTAAAGGGTTACGACCATTATCCGCCCTCCAATCTTCAATCATTTGCGGATCATACTGCCCTGCTCTATTCGAGTTTTTGGCTGCTTCATTTTTTAATGACATATAATCAGCGTAGTTAGTTACTGCATCAATAGTATGACCAATAGACTGAATGGCAGCATAACCTGTATAATCGACGTTTATCTTACCACTTTTACCTTTTTTAGTAGTAATCAAAATAACACCATTAGCAGCACGGCTACCATAGATAGATGCAGATGCAGCATCTTTCAATACAGTCATGCTTTCTACATCCTGAGGAGCAACAGTGTTAATATTAGATTCCACACCATCAATAATCACCAATGGAGAAGAACTATTCAAGGTACCTTGACCGCGTATCATAATGCTTGTATTGTCTTCACCCGGCTTATTGCTGGACGATGTTACCGAAACACCTGCTGCCATACCTGCCAAACCGGAAGAAAGATTGGTGATAGGACGTTTCTCTGCGATATCATCCATATTGACGGAAGAAACAGAACCGGACAAGTTTACTTTCTTTTGTGAAGCATAGCCCACTACCACTACTTCATCTATAAGTTCGCTACTTTCCTTTAACTTAATAGTCAGTGTACTTTGAGTGCCGACCTTCACAGTCAGGTCTTCATACCCTACAAAACTGACAACCAAGACAGCACCATTAGGTACATTGTCTAATGAGAACCGGCCATCCACATCCGTAATAGAACCGTTAGTCGTTCCTTTTACAACCACATTGGCACCAATAACAGTTTCACCGGTTTCATCGATTACCGTACCTGTAATAGTACGGCCATTCTGCTGTACGATAAGAGAAGAATTTGTGGAACTGATATCGGAAGGATTACCTCCGGCTGCATAAGCCGGACTTACCGCCAACACCAAAGCTCCTCCCACAAAAAGTTTGAATAGCTTGGTATGTAAAACACACCACTGTTTTTTCTGTTGATACATAGTCCTATATAATTTTAAGGTTTTGCTGCAAATTTATACGAATAGTACATAGGAGCAGGGGTACATTTGTGTTTTTGAGAGGAGTATACTTGTACCCTTATATTTTTAACGTTTGCAGCACAGGGTACATATTTGTACAACAAGATACATTTCCGTACAAAGAATAAAAGTTAAAGGAACAAATTTCATCCTTTTTCCAATAGCCTGACGGAGCCCGACACAATGACATATATACGTGCAGGCTTATGCGTACGTCCGTGTAGCCCGATGCGTATATACGTGTGGGCTTATGCCACCGTACGTATAGGCTTATGCCACCGTACGTGTTGTGAATGTTGCAAAAAGACCTTTGTGTTTTTAAAAAAGCTCGTTATGTTTTCAAAAAACTTCAGCACCTTTTTAAAAAAGCTCGGTGTGTTTTTAATGTAAGGGCGGCTTGCCTCCCCTCACAAAGTTGTTCATTCCTCCTTGTCCCTTCATCCTTACACTTTAAATTTAACACACTGACGAACAACCGGTTAAAGATGACAGCACATCCCCTCATCCTCCCTTCAGCCGCGCCTTCCAAGTCCCTTCACAATCTGCCTTCAGCAATTTCCTTTTTAACGAATGAAGGGAGGCTGAAAGGACGACAACAAGATGCCCATTCACCACCGGAACCCCTATCAGCAGGGCGTTTCAACGGCTAATGAAAGGAAGAAGGAAGAAACGATTCGGCTGATACGGAGACTTTGTAACCAAAAGATTTCAGCCATTTTTATGGCTATCTCTAATATAATTTAAATTTTTATTCATTGAACGGAAAGCACCCGTCAAGTAGATGATATTTCCCCCTACATTCTATTTTATATTCCTATTTTTGTGCAATAAACAATGAAAGTCTTAAATCATACTGAATAAAACAACCATGAGAAAATTAGCGAAAAGTCTATTTGTAGGAGCAGCCATGTTAGCAACAATGGTTTCTGCACAAACTCCCCTACCTTACAAAAACAGTCAGTTACCCATCGACGTAAGGGTAAATGATTTGGTGTCACGCATGACACTGAAAGAAAAGGTATCCTTAATGATGTACAATGCCCCTCAAATAGACAGACTGGAAATTCCCGCCTACAATTGGTGGAACGAATGTCTGCACGGCATTGCCCGTTCGGAGGAAAAGACAACCGTATTTCCACAACCCATAGGACTAGCAGCGACGTTTAACCCCAAAGAACTGCAAAAATCAGCAGAAATGATTTCCGATGAAGGACGTGCAGTCTATAATTTGTCTGTAAAAAAAGGGAATACAGCCAAGCGGTATACAGGACTGACTTTCTGGACCCCCAATATCAATATCTTCCGAGACCCACGTTGGGGAAGAGGGCATGAAACGTATGGCGAAGACCCGTTGCTGACCGCAGAAATGGGTATTGCCATGACCAAGGGTTTACAAGGGAATGACCCCAATTACCTGAAACTATCTGCATGTGCCAAACATTTTGCCGTGCACAGCGGTCCGGAGCCTCTTCGACATGAATTCAATGCCACTGCAGATGAACACGATTTATACGACACTTACCTGCCTGCGTTTTATCGTCTGATAAAAGAAGCAAATGTTTCGGGAGTGATGTGTGCCTACAATAGCTTCAAAGGACAGCCTTGCTGTGGAAGCAATCTGTTTTTAAGAAAAATATTATTGCATGACTGGAAATTCAATGGCTACATCACTTCTGACTGTTGGGCAATATCAGACTTTATATATGGACATAAAACCCATAAAGACTCCATATCCGCCTCATCGGATGCCGTCTTGCACGGTACTGACTTGGAATGTGGTAATGTTTACCGTTCACTGACCGAAGCAGTCGAAGCCGGTATGATTACCGAAGACCAGATAGACATCTCACTCAAAAAACTTCTAAAGATACAGTTCCGCTTGGGAATGTTTGACCCACAGGACAAAGTTCCCTATTCAAAAATCGGTGCCGAAGTGCTGGAGTCCAAGCCTCATCAGCAACAAGCCTTGAAAATGGCACGCCAGTCAATGGTTTTACTGAAAAATGAAAAACAGTTACTGCCTTTGTCTTCTAAGATTAAGAAAATAGCCTTACTTGGTCCCAATGCCAATAATGGTACCACTCAATTAGGGAATTATAACGGTATTCCAAGTAAAAACACCACATTGCTGGATGCACTTCGCGCAGAAAAAGGCATTGAAGTTGTATACGATTCCATATCAGATTTCATCACCCTACACCCCGGTATTGATTTGCAGCATTATGCAGAGAAGTATAAAGATGTGGATTTAATTATTTATGCCGGCGGTATTTCAGCTCTTCTGGAAGGAGAAGAAGGTGATACCGGAAATGTGGAAGGATTTTATGGAGGAGATAGAACCACCATCAATTTGCCTGCTGTACAAACACAAGTCATGCAAATGTTGCAAAAGTCGGGTAAACCCATGATTTTTATATGTATGTCCGGCAGTGCAATCGCATTTAACTGGGAATCCCAACACATCCCTGCCATTATTCAAGCATGGTATGGAGGACAAGCGGCCGGCACAGCATTGGCTGATATTCTTTTCGGACGTTATAATCCTTCAGGCAAGTTGCCTATTACTTTTTATCGGTCTGACAGTGACTTACCGGCAATAGAAGATTATTCCATGAAAAACCGTACATACCGATATTTCAATGGCGATGTACTTTATCCATTCGGATACGGCCTGAGTTTCACCAAGTTTAAATTCAAGAAACTCAATGTTCCCCAAGAAGTTCAGATAGGGGATACTATCAGCATCAGTACAGAGGTTGTAAATACGGGGAAATCTGCCGGAGAAGAGGTGGTACAGTTATACTTGTCACACAAAGATATCGCCCCCGAAGCTCCCAACAGCCAACTTGTCGGTTTCCAAAAGGTAATGCTTCAACCGGGCGAACGCAAGATTGTGCATTTTAAGCTATCCCCCCGAAATCTGGCTTATGTAGACGAAACCGGCGGAGTCAATACCATGCCCGGTAAAATAAAAGTGTACATAGGCAACGTATGTCCCAATGCACCGGAAAGATTTACATCGGGAGTTCTATCCACAACAATGGAACTGAAAGGCAAACCTTTGTATTTTATGTATTAAACAAGAATAGAACAAATTAAATAAGCAACGCCCTAACCAATCATTTATTATGAAGAACGTTATCATTTCAACGAACCGCATAGGAAAAAGCATCATGCTTTTGGCCATGCTACTTTTAACTTGCAGTGCATGGGGACAACAAAATTGGCTGCCAAACCATCCCCGTCTATTATTTACCGGAGCCGAAACCTCGGAAGTGAAAGAATTGATAAAGAGCGAACCATTGGCCGGTGAATTGGCGTTGTATTTGAAAGCACAAGCCGATTCCATAGCAGAGGCACCACAATTGCCATACGAAATGGATAAATACGGTAATATGTTGTGGACTTCACGTGCTTATGTCTATCGGTTGGGTACTTTATCATTAGCCTACCGCATCTATGGTGAAGATAAATATTTAAACGCAGCCAATGATGCCATCTTGTGGGTGTGTAACTTCCCTGATTGGGACCCAAAGCACTACCTTGATACAGCCGAAATGACTGCAGCAGTAGCCATTGCCTACGACTGGCTTTTTGCCGAACTTCCACACGCTACAAAACAGCTAGTCAAAGCGAGTATCTACAAGAATGCGATTCATCGGGTGTTGCGCGAATACGAAAAAGGAGGACCGGGCAGTTGGGCAAAGCGTGAAACCAACTGGAACGTGGTATGTAACACCGGTATGGTATTGGGCGCATTGGCTGTAGCCGAAGACTATCCCCAAGAAACCGGTGTCATCTTAGAAAATGCCGCCAAATACATGCCCAACTGCCTGAAACTTTTTGCTCCCGACGGTGTATGTTACGAAGGGCCCGCCTATTGGGGATACACCAACCGCTACCTTTCCATGTACTTGAAAGCGGTAACAGACAATGGCGGCGATAAGGGAGGCATTGCCCAATTGCCGGGTATCAACCGTACAGCACTTTACCAGATACGCACACTCACCCCATCAGGACATCCGTTCTATTTCGGCAATGCAGGTATCGGACATGAGTCTTTTGGCGGTCCCGCCTATTTTCTGTATGGCAAAATGTTCCATCAGCCCGAAGTATCCGCCTGGAATAGAAACGAAGTGGCTAAAGCACTGCATGGTGCCAGAATGTTCGACCAACTCTTCTTTCTCTCCCTACCTTGGTTTGACAACACTCCTACCGGTAAAACAAGCACTGTGCCTGCCATGGAAGTGTATCACAACAAGATTAATGACATTGTGGTGTTCAACGGTGACCGCAACAAAAAGGGTTCTGTCTATTTAGTAGCCAAAGGCGGTCTACCCAATCAGGCACATCAGCAAATGGATTGCGGCACATTCATTGTAGAAAGTGACGGTGTGCTTTGGACAGAAGACCTCGGTGCCGATGACTACGACTTGCCCGGTTTCTGGGACGGGAAGCCCGGTGGCCAGCGTTGGAAATACTTCCGCAACAACAATTTCTCGCACAATGTCATCAACATAGACCATAGCCTGCAATATGCCAATGGCCATGCTTTTGTCTGCGAGGAGCATCCCGAAGCCAAGCAGCCTTCCGTCAAACTGAACTTATGTGAAGTGTACAAGGAAAAAGCAAAAAGTGCTTATCGCAAGTTCACAATGCTCAACAGTCATACTATGGAAATAGAAGATGAAGTGAAGTTGCTTGATGCCAGTTCAAAGGTGTCATGGGTAGCCGGCACCAAAGCCAATGTAGAAGTGAACGGAAACAAAGCTCACTTTATGCGTAATGGCAAGCATTTTTATATGCAGATAACTGCTCCTGCCGGTGCAGTGTTCAAGACTTATCCGGCCAAGAATACTTATAAGGGAGAAAAACCTATCGAGGGTATCACAATGCTTGAAGCAGAATGTCCGTTCAAAGGAACAGACGGTAAGGTGACGGTACGGATGAGCAGCAAAAAATAAAACAAGCATGAAAAACTATTTAAGAAAACTTCTTTTCATTTGCCTTGGGCTATTAATGGCGGGGCAATGTATAACTGCCAAATCAGTTAAAGTAAAAAATAAAATTGACTGGCCATCATTTATGCAATGTCAGGACATGATATGGGAAACATTACCGGAGTACTGGTATGAATCTGCTTTCATGGGAAACGGTATGCTGGGATTGATGATATATAAAGAACCGGACGAGAATTATATTCGTCTGGAAACGGGACGTTGTGATGTAGAAGATCATCGTCCGGGACGTGGTTGTCTCCATACTCCCCGTTTACTCACCGGACATTTCGCTCTCCGTCCACAAGGTAAAATTCTGAACGGCACTATGCGTCTAGATCTTTGGAATGCCGAAACTACCGCTCGTATCAATACTACCCAAGGAACTATCGAACTGCAGGCTCTGGTTCATGCTGACCAGATGGTTATGCTGGTAGATGTACGGACCAGTGAAGGTGAACAGGATTTCCGTTGGGAATGGATACCTGCCGATGCACAAAGTCCCCGTTATCTTTTCTCAAAGACTAAAGAAAGCTGGTTCAGAGTTGACAATTATCAACTTAATCCTGAGCCTCTAGTTGAGCCGGGGCTTTCCATACAAAAGCTCAATGCCGGAGGCGAGACAGCGGTTGCTTGGAGAGAGAAAGCGGGAAAGACCTCGCATACTTATTATATTACCCTTACACATAGTTTTCCTCAATCAACTGCGATGCAAGAAGCAGAACAGAATCTTGCCGTAGCCATGAAGACCGGTTTCAAGAATTTGCAAAAACAACACCGGGCATGGTGGCATGCCTTCTATCCAAAAAGTTTTCTGACTTTGCCCGATGTACAAAAGGAAAATTTTTATTGGGCACAAATGTATAAGTTGGGCAGTGCTACCCGTGGCGACCGTGCCTTGATTGATAATTGCGGTCCGTGGCTTGCTGTTACTCCTTGGCCCAATGCCTGGTGGAACTTGAATGTGCAACTTACTTATTGGGCATTGAACGCATCCAATCATCTGGATTTGGCTGCTTCATTGGAAAATGCACTTTACAATCATACAGATAATTTAAAAAAGAATCTACCCGCTGCTTATCAGGAAGATGCACTTGGCATTGCTTGTACCTCTAATTTGAACTGCCTTTCAGAAGAAGTCTCTGATCCGGGTAAGGATAAAGGTGCACAGATAGGTTTGCTAAATTGGGCTTGTCATAATCTGTGGCTTATCTATCGTCATAAAATGGACGATACCTTGCTGCGTAATAAACTTTTTCCATTATTGAAACAGGCTACCAATCATTATCGCCACTTCCTCTATCGCGGCAAAGACGGAAAGTTACATCTTCCTTCCACCTATTCACCTGAATATGGCAATGCTGAGGACTGTAATTTCAATCTTGCTTTAATTAATTGGGGATGTAAAACCTTGCTTGAGATTACCGAACGATTGAAAATAGAGGATGAACTAATTCCTGTTTGGAAAGAGATATTACGAGACCTTACTCCGTACCCTGTAAAAGAAGGAGAAGGACTCATGATAGGACATGGAGTACCTTATGTCAACTCGCACCGCCACTATTCCCATCTGCTGGCAGCCTATCCACTCTATCTTATCAACAGGGAAAATCCTGAAGAATACAAATTAATAGACGAATCATTGAAATATTGGCAAAGCAAACCTGCTGCACATCGTGGTTACTCTTATACAGGAGGGGCGTCTATTGCAGCTGCTTTAGGAAAGGGTAATGATGCATTAGATTATTTAAATAAACTGTTTGACAATTTTGGTGAGATGAACTTCATGTCCGTGAATACACTTTACCGTGAATCCGGTCCTGTCATCGAGACCCCCTTGTCAGGAGTGCAGTCTATTCATGACATGCTACTGCAAAGTTGGGGAGGCAAGTTACGCATCTTCCCCGCCGTGCCCGATGCTTGGGGCGACGTGGCATTCCGTGACTTGCGTACCGAAGGGGCTTTCTTGGTGACGGCTTCGCGCAAGGAGGGCAAGACGGAGTTTGCCCTCCTCAAGAGCCGTGCCGGAGAGCCGTGCGTGGTGGTGATTGATATGCCCAATCCTCAGTTTGAGGGGAAACGAGATTACGAAGTCACCGCTTTGGGAAACAATGCTTTCAAGATAGACTTGAAGAAAGGGGAAACCGTGGTTATCTCACCGAAAGGAGCGAAAACGGATTTCACGATAGAGGCTATCCATCATGCTGATGGGAACTGTTTCGGAAAGAAGAAAGAGGCAACAGTGCAGGCTTCAAACAGCCGCTTTATCCAAAATATTAAGAGGAACTACATTTCCACTATCATAGGCTTGGAAGATGGAAAGGAACAACTTGTTACAGAGCTTGCTGCCATAGAACCAGAAAAAGAAGTGTCAGACCAAAACATAGTGGAGTTGCAACAGATGTACCCTGCTTCGCAGGATGAAGTAGAACGATACATCAAAGAACAACAACCTGACGGCTCTTGGAAGGACATCAATTATCAAGACCGCAAGCACTCCGGATGGAATGCACAGGTACATGCCAACCGCATCTTGTTGCTGTCTAAATATTATTCTTCCAAGAAAGCGGAACTTACTGCCGGGCAAAAGCAAGATTTAAGTAACGCCATCCATGGAGCAATGAACTTCTGGTTTGCAAAAAAGCCGGTATGCTTGAATTGGTGGTACAACGAAATCGGCATTCCCCGCACCTTGGGGGCAACCTTTTTGCTGATGGAAGATGAAATGAGCGAGGCGGAAAAGCAGTCGGCAATAGAAGTAATGCTGAAGGCCCGGATAGGAAGAACCGGGCAAAACAAGGTATGGCTTGCCGGTAACGTGTTGATAAGGGCTTTGCTGCAAAATGATTGGGAATTGGTGAAAGAGGCAAGAAACGCCATTGCCGGTGAAATAGTAACCGGAAAGAAAGAGGGCATAAAAGACGACTGGAGCTTTCACCAGCATGGTGCTCAACAACAATTTGGCAATTACGGGCTGGCGTTTCTCAGTAGCATGGGGCTTTACTCCGCGGTGTTTGCACATACGCCGTTGGCTTTCTCGCCCCAACAGCAAGAAACACTTACGTCCTTGTTATTGGAAGGGTATCGGTGGATTACGTGGCGGGGATATTGGGATGTAAACGCTTTGAACCGCCAGCTATTCCGCAATGCCGACATAGACAAGACATTTTGGCTGAGGTTCACGGCATTGTCGTTAATAAAAGGAAGCGATGCAGAAATTGCCAGAAAAATCAAACAGATGGTGACGGAAACATCGTTACAGAATAGTGGGAAAGGCGGGTTCGCGGGGCATAAGCATTTCGGTGATTCGGATTATACACTGCATCGGACCGACAAGTGGATGGCATCGCTACGTATGGCTTCCACGAGGGTCATAGGCACGGAACTGATAAACGAAGATAACCTGAAAGGATATTATATGGCAGATGGTGCCCTCTATACTTATATTAATGGCGACGAGTATCATAACATCTTCCCATTATGGAACTGGAGGTTGATTCCCGGCATTACCACTTATCTGAACGATGCCCCCATACCAAACCCCTATAAGGTGGATGGCAGCAACCACAGCTACGAAGTGGGTGGAATCAGTCACAACGGAAACGGAATAAGTGCTATGAAGCTGGATAGGAACAAGCTGCGGGCTTATAAAAGTTGGGTGTTTACCCAAGACTTCATACTTTGTATGGGAAGCGGCATACAAGCTGACAGCACTGCCACGTTGGTGACTACCATAGACCAACGCCGCTATGCAAGCAATGAATGGGCACAAGGGCAAAAGCATTTCCACGGCAATACGGGATATATCGTGTTGCAGGCGGACACTTGCAAAAGTAGCGTGGAAGAGGTGGAGGGTGATTGGAGCAGTTTTATGGGTTCGTATGCGCCTCGTCGGGAAAAAGGCAAAGTATATAGTCTCTACCTGACCCACGATACCCATACCCCCGCTTCTTATGTCTATGTGGTATTGCCGGGAGCCACCCGCGGACAAACAGAACAGTTTCATATCGAAGACATACAAGTTTTGCAAAATACCCCGGAAGCGCAAGTGGTGGTAGTAAAAGGCATCTGTTACATCAGTGCTTATCAAGCCACGGTCATCCGATTACCCAATAAGAAGGAAATCGAAATACCGCAAGCCGGCACTTACATGGCCGATGCCTCGAAAGGGGAAGTATTAAAAGGTGATTGCTTTAAAATGGGCGATTGATAATTGACAATCTACAATTCATTATTCAAGACTTATCCGGTCAAGAATACTTATAAGGGAGAAAAACCTATCGAGGGTATCACAATGCTTGAAGCAGAATGTTCGTTCAAAGGAACAGACGGTAAGGTGACGGTACGGATGAGCAGCAAAAGACTTTGATAATAATTAATACAATATCAATAAGTGGAATAAAAAACAAAAAACGCAATGAAAGACTATATAAGAAAATATATATTATTACAATTTGCTTTACTATGCTTAGGAATCACCCATGCACAGCAATATTGGGGAATAGATAATGATAAAAAAAGCATTACCTGGCATATAAAAAAAGGAGAAGTACATCACGACCATATCGAAATGGCCGGCAAGCAAGTTGCAGTAGTGCTAAGATATGGTATGAATAAAGACGGTAAATTCGAGTTAAATAAAAGTATGGTTTGGCCTATGCTCCGAGTTCTTCCCAATGACACTCATGCTAGTTTAATGCGTCGTTTAAACTGGAATCCATTGAACATGGTGACTATTAACAGACGTAATATAACAGAAGAAATAAAAGCAATCACTTTAAACGGGACTTTAGAGGTACAAAGTGAAATCCTACTAGGGCAAGAAGACTCTCTATTATTAAAACGTGTTTATTTCCCATCTACGGAACAACCTCTTTTGTGTGAAATCTACGAATTTACTAATGTAGGGAAAAAAAATGTTCATATTGAAATGACGAATGGTCAAAATTCAATAACAACAGCTCCCGAACAAGGAGTGGATGGAAGTTATTATATCTATCTAACAACATCCGGAGAAAAATCTGTTACGCTGGCTCCCGGTAATACTTTCACTTATTCGGCAACGATTGCAGGATACAAGTCTCCCATGAATGATTTACCAACTTCTAATTTACAAGAAGAATTAAAGAAACGCAAAAATTTAGTGGCCGAACTAATGGGTAATCTTGTACTGGAAACTCCAGATCTTATCATCAATGAAATGTTTGCCTTTTCCAAGATTCGCGCTTGCGAAAGTATTTATGAAACTAAAGGCGGCCCTATGCACGGACCCGGAGGAGAATCTTTTTACGCTGCTATTTGGGCAAATGATCAGGCAGAGTATATCAATCCCTACTTCCCTTTTGTAGGCTATCAATATGGAAAAGCATCCGCTATGAATTCATTCAAGCATTTTGCTCGATATATGAATGACAAATGGGACCCCATCCCTAGTTCCATTATCGCTGAAGGTGATGATTATTGGAATGGAGCGGGCGATCGGGGAGATGCAGCAATGATAGCCTATGGTGCTGCACGTTATGCATTAGCAAATGGCAACAAAGACGAAGCCGAACAGTTATGGCCACTAATAGAGTGGTGCCTGGAATACTGCCACAGAAAGATAAATACAGAGGGAGTCGTCACCTCCGACTCTGATGAACTAGAAGGGCGTTTTCCTTCGGGAAATGCCAATTTGTGCACTTCATCATTATATTACGATGCATTACTTTCAGCAGCATATCTAGCAGAAGATTTAAGAAAAGGAAACGCTATAGCCAACGGATATCGACAACAAGCTATAGAATTGGAAAAAAACATCAATACTTATTTCGCAGCTACAGTTGAGGGCTTTGATACATATGCTTATTATAAAGGAAATAATATATTACGCGCATGGATTTGTATTCCGTTAACAGTAGGTATCAATAGACGTGCCAAGGGAACAATAGACGCACTCTTTTCTCCACGTCTATGGACGGATAATGGGCTATTGACACAAGCCGGCAGTAAAACTTTTTGGGATCGCTCCACATTGTATGCCTTACGTGGAGCCTTTATGACAGGCGAGACAGAGAAAACTCTGAAATTTTTAAAACATTATTCCGCTACCCGATTATTAGGAGAACATGTTCCTTATGCAGTAGAAGCCTGGCCGGAAGGAGGACAACGCCATCTTTCTGCAGAAAGTGGCTTGTATGGACGCATCATAACAGAAGGTATATTTGGTATCCGCCCAACAGGACTTCATTCTTTTACCATGACACCAAGATTGCCCAAAGAATGGAATAAGATGGCTCTCCGTAAAATTCGCTCTTTTAGTACTAATTTTGACATAGAAATAGAACGAATCGAAAATCAGACTATCAGAGTAATTCTAAAAAAAGAAGGAAAAATTATCATGAATAAAAAGACAAAAAATGGTACCATATTGAATTGCAACTTATAAATACAGTCCTTCGTCGAAGGACTATAAAAAAGATACAAATGAAAAAGATACTCTTAATATTTTTCGCGTTTTTATGCGTTACCACCACATCAGCATACACGGAACGCAATCTGCTCCAAAAACAGGCAGATATCAACCAACTAAAAGAAACCTTGATATTAAATCAAGAATGGGTAACTTATCCTGACTATACAGACCGCTCCGGTTGGGACACTTTTTTGGGAATCTTTAAAGACGAATACATTCGTCAAGGAGAAAAACTATTGGATTATCAATGGCCGATAATAAAAGCTACTGATTACTTAGCTTATGAACGCAGTGGTAATCGGATAATAATGGAAAATCCATATATGGCCAGTTGTGACGCATTGGCAGCTCTGTTAATGGCTGAACTAGCAGAAGGAAAGGGGCGTTTTTTAGATCAGCTAATAAACGGCACATTCCATTTTTGTGAAATGACCACATGGGCACTTTCTGCACATGTAGTGCTGCAACGGTCACACCGTTCACTACCTTCTTATGACAATCCCGTATTTGATCTCTTTGCCGGTGATCTTGGCAGTTTACTTTCATGGACTTATTATTTCATGAAAGACAGTTTTAATGAGGTTGATCCTGAGATATCCCGTCGTTTACGTCACGAATTACAAGTACGTATCCTCGACACTTTCCTAAACGACAACTCTTTTTGGTGGATGGCACGTAACTATAAGAAAGGAAGCGGTCTCAACAACTGGAATCCATGGTGTAACAGTAATGCCCTAATGTGCTTTATGCTTTTGGAAAACAATCGCGACACACTGGCCAAAGCTGTTTATATGTCTATGGAATCGGTAGACAAATATTTGAACTACATCAAATCAGATGGGGCTTGTGAAGAAGGGCCGCATTATTGGAGTCATGCTCCGGGTAAGACATTTGACTATTTAGACCTCCTTTTCACTCTAACAAAGGGACAGGTAGATATCTTCCAAGACCCCTTTATACGTCGAATAGGTGAATACATATCCCATTCATATGTTGGAGATAACTGGGTAGTAAACTTTGCAGACGCATCAGCACAATGTGACGCTTCCCCACATCTTATCTTTCGTTTTGGCAAAAGTGTGAACAGTAAGGAAATGAAAGGGCTGGCAGCTACTATACGCACTTCCACTTCGACATGTCCGAATGGACGTGATATCTTCCGTACTCTTTCTGCTCTTTCCATAGATAAAGAATTGAGCCTGACAGTTCCAGAACACAAACACGGCCTGTTCACTTGGTATCCTGAAACCGAGTTCTGCTATTTGACAACCTCTGACAATCTGTTTTTGGCAACCAAAGGCGGACACAACAATGAAAGCCATAATCATAATGACGTAGGTTCATTTTCTTTATGGATAGACAACACCCCGGTATTGATTGATGCAGGAGTTGAAGTTTATTCAGGCAAAACATTTAGTAGCGAACGCTACAGCATTTGGACGATGCAAAGTAACTATCATAATTTGCCCATGATAAATGGAGTTTCAGAAGAAGCAGGCCAGAACTTTAGAGCTACTGACGTGAAAGCTTCGAAAGGTCGTTTTTCCGCTAATATCGCCACTGCCTACCCTGCAGAGGCCAAAGTAAAGAGTTGGGTACGTTCTTATAACATGAAAGGTAATCTATTGCAAGTAGGTGATGCCTTTGAATTAGCAGAAACTATCGCTCCTAATGAAATCAATTTTATGACATGGGGGCAAATACACACCTCTACAAAAGGCAACGTTACTATTGAAGTAAATAATGTGAAAGCGTCTTTAAAATATGACGCTAACAAATTTGATCTTACTATTGAACCAATAGAGCTGACAGATCCTAATCTCTTGAATGTATGGGGAAACACTATTTACCGATTGTCATTTAAGGCAAAACGACTATCAAAGACAGACAATTATTCATTCACAATAAAGAAACTGTAATTATGATCAAAAGACAATTGCTAGGCTTCATCTTATTGGCATTCACCGGTCCTCTGTTTCCTATCGGAACCCTGAAGGCGCAAACAGCAGCCTCACTGACCCTTAAAAGTGATACGGTGAAACTGACATACAATCGTTGTGACACAATCATCCAATTAACCAACCGCCCCAACTGCTCGGTAGAGAAATATCCGGCTTGGCTGACGGCTACAGTCACAGAAGACAAAAAGCTCACGATATCAGTCAGCGAACATTATAATCATCTTGAACCGCGCACAGCTAAAATTATTTTACGAGATTCGAATAATAGCCGTGAGATTGTGATATGGCAACAAGCCAACCGTTCCGTTGATCGGATTACTGCAGAAAATGCCGAAGAGCTGAGGAAGGAGTTGGCACACTATTTCAATGATCCGCTCTGCACCAACCTTTATCCCGGAATCAACAGAGGACATTTAGAAACAGTCACCAATGACTATGCCCGCTTGCTGGTTCACAACGCACTTTCAGGTATGTATACTACCCGTTATCGCGTAGGAACTTTCGAACCCTATCAAACGATTGACAGTTTGAAAAAAGAGTTGAAAACAAGTGGTTACGACCCTTATGAAAACCCTACCGGCATCTACTTTACAAAAGGAGAAAAGCTAGTGTTGTTTGTACAAGGAATCGGCCAAACTCCGGTCAGTTTAATCATCAAAAGCTTTGGTAAAGAACAATACAAAGGAGAGAAATATCCCGAAAGTTCCTATCTGCTGAAAAATGGCATTAACGTGATTGAAACGAAGAACCGGGGTAACGGATATATTTCCTATTACACCGATAGCTATCAGAAAGTCCCCAAAGTAAAAATACACTTTGCCCAAGCTTGCGAAAGTGGCTATTTTGACATTCGCCGAGGAGATAGTAACCGAGATTGGGAAGAATTGCTGGCTACCGCAAAAAGTGATATCATCGATATCATTACTCCACGCATTCACGTAGCAGCCCCCATTGAAACACTGCAAAAAGACTGCCCTAAAGAAGGACTACGATTGGCAAGGATTTATGACGATGTCGTCAGACTGGAGCATGAAATAATGGGGCTTATCCTTTTCAATCGTGAGCCTAAAAATCATCAATTTGCCCGCCCAGTAGAGGGAGGCATCTATGCCGATAACATCGGAGCTGCTATTTGGCACGACGGTTTCAGTAGCTGGGCTAATCCTGACAAATTCGGATACTGGGGCTTTGCGCACGAACTGGGCCACGTCAATCAGGTACGTCCGGGCTTGAAATGGGGAGGTACAGGCGAAGTGACCAATAACATTTATTCCGCATGGGTCAATTTCAATATGGACAACCTTCCCAATCTGGAAAAGAGATTGGGGGGCATCAATGAGTATAAGAAACTGAACGGAGGTCGTTTCCAATGCTATCTGGAAGAAGGAGTGCGTCAAGGTAAAAATTGGATGACTCAGGAAGGTCCGGATTATTTCAACTCTAAACTACAAGACCGTACCGTACAAGACGAAGACTATAACGGAAAAAAAACAGGTGAAGTAACTATCCCCTGGAAAAACTACGACCATTTTGTACGCGTAATTCCCATGTGGCAATTACTGCTTTACACGCAAGCTGCCGGTAAATCGGAAAATGCCTACGGCAAAGTAATAGAAGGCATTCGGAACTACCCGAATGAGGAGAAGCTTACCAACGGTCAGTTGCAAATCAAGTTTATGCAGAGTTTCTGCGATTCCACCCAAATCAATTTCCTGCCTTTCTTTGAAAAAGCCGGAATGCTGAAACCCTATAATCACTATTTCCGTGACTACGGTGACTTCTGGATTAAAATATCTCAAGAGATGATAGATGAGTTGAAAACATATATTGCTGCCAAAGGATATCCCGAAGCAGACAAAATGATTAATTATATCAATTGCTATAACTGGCAGGTATTCCGCGACGGCGCCAAGCTTCAGACCAATAAGGTGAATGCCGGTTGTACCCGGCATGACAACCTGGTGCGTATTGAAAACGATGCCTGGAGAAATGTGGTAGGTTACGAGACCTATAACTCACATGGTAAACTGCTCCGCATCTCTATGCTGGGACTGGGCAACACCGAACCGGGCAAAACACAAACCTACACGGAAGTACTTTGGCCGGAAGGCGCTGCCTATATCATGGCAGTAGGTTATGACGGACAACGTGTGAAGTGCTTTAAGAAGTAAACCAATAGAAACATTTATTAATTCGATTATTATGAAAAAAAACAACTCAAACCATTGGAGTCGACGAATGGCTATTTTATACCTGGCAGGTCTGGTCGTAGGCAATGTATATGCCACACCTGCCTCCGACTTAATGCAACCCAATTTACCGTTTGCATCTGCCTCCTGTGTAGAACAGGAAACGGCCATAAAGCACGGCCTGCATTTCAGTACCCTTCCCAACCGCTGGGACGAGGCTGTTCCTTTGGGAAACGGTATCATGGGGGCACTTGTGTATCAGAAAGATGGTAAATTACGCCTGGCCTTGGATCGGGCCGACTTATGGGACTTGCGTCCGGTAAAAGAGTTCAACGGCCCGAAGTATAGCTATAAGGCTATCTGCGAGGCAGTAGACAAGAAAGACATGAAGCCAATATATGAAGTAATAGACGCACGTACACAAAAAGACATTGCACCCACCAAGCTTCCTGCAGGTGCATTGGAATTTGCCATCGGACAATTAGGTGAAGTGGCAAGTGTAGACCTGGATGTAATGACAGCCATCTGCACTATTACATGGAAGAATGGAACCAAAGGATATTTTTTTACGAATGCAGTAGATAAGAAAGGTTACTTCCGTTTCGTTCATCTACCGGAAAAGATAGCCATTAATCTCCAATCTCCTTCTTTTGAACTGAAAGAAGGAGAGAAAGAGCAACATAACTCTCTTTCTCGGTTAGGGTATAAAAATGGAAAGATTGTCAACAAAGAAAATCATATCAATTATCGTCAGAAAGTATATGGTGATGTCTCTTATGAAACCGATTTGAAGTGGGAGTACATAGATGACAGTACAATGGAAGGTGTATTTTGCATCACAACAGATGGCACTTGGTATAGCGAATCTCTTTCTGCAGGGAAACAGATGAAGAACCATACCAAAGATTTCTCAACTGCCCGCAAAGAGCATACAGAATGGTGGAAACAGTATTGGCAACAATGTGAAATCAATCTCCCCGACAAAGTATTGGAACGCCAATGGTATCTTGAAATGTATAAGTTTGGTGCAGCCTCACGTAAAGACGCTCCCCCTATCTGCCTCCAAGCCGTATGGACTGCCGACAACGGACAAACTCCACCTTGGCGCGGTGACTTCCACAACGACCTAAATACCCAACTCAGCTATTGGCCGGGCTATGCATCCAATCATCTGGAAGAATCTTCTGTTTTTACAGACTGGCTTTGGAAGATAAAAGAGAACGGTCAAGCATATACCCGCCAGTTTTTCGATGTAGAAGGACTGAACGTACCTTGTATATCTACACTCGATGGACGGAATCTGGGAGGATGGAATCAATACTCCCACTCACCTACAGCAGCCGGCTGGTTGGTTCATCATTTTTATCTACAATGGCAATATTCTGCCGACGAGGTTTTTCTGAAAGAACAAGCCTATCCTTGGGTAAAGGAAGCAGCACGCTTTTTTGAAAACATCTCTGTAAAAAATAAAAACGGAAAACGACAATTACCTATTTCAAGTTCGCCTGAAATAAATAACAATGATTGGGATGCGTGGTTTAAAGAAACGACCAATTATGATTTGGCATGCATCCGATTTACTAATAAAGCTGCTGCTGATATGGCAGAAGCATTAGGACTGAAAGAAGAGGCCAAGCACTGGAAATCACAAAACGAAGAGTGGCCTGATTTTGCAGTAGACTCCACCGGACTAACTATTGGACCGAACTACCCGCTAGCCTATAGTCACCGCCACCTGTCGAACATGCTGGCTATCCATCCTTTTGGGTTATTAGACATTTCACAAGGAAAAGAAATGGAAAAGTTAATTAAACGTTCCATTCATCACACCGAAGAGATGGGAGTAAACGGTTGGTGTGGGTATACTTACAGTTGGCTAGCCAACTTCCATGCTCGCGTTTTCAACGGAGATGCTGCAGCACGTGCATTGCACATCTTCATCAAAGCATTCTGCTCACCCAATAGTTTCCATCTCAATGGTGACCAACTTAAAAAAGGTTATTCCGGCCTTACCTACCGCCCTTTCACCTTAGAAGGAAATTTTGCGTGTGCCTCTGCCATCCAAGAAATGTTATTACAGAGTCATACCGGGGTCATCAAAGTTTTCCCCGCCATCCCCGAATCTTGGCAAAACGCCTCTTTCCGTAATATGCGGGCGATGGGAGCTTTTCTGATTACCGCAAGTTACAAAGACGGAAAGGTGGAATATATCAAAGTTCAATCGGAAAAAGGAGGAAAGCTGAAAATCTTTAACCCATTCACAAAGAAAGTTGAAGAAGTGGAAATGAAAGCCGGAGAAACCAAGAACTTAGTTCGCTAATTTATAAGAGAATGAAAAAAATAGTATACATATTAGTGTCATTCATCTTACTTGCATTGCACGTCAGCGCACAACGTATTGCAACTTTTGAGATGCGATATATTACCTCTGACACAAAAGCAAACGGAGATAGTGATTTTCATGGGGAGACCGAATGGATGAATCTCGACCAACGCATCGACTTCTTAAATAAATATGCCGCTTACTCTGCTGAGTTTTGGGGAAATCCGCAACTGAGCCAACCACTGCTGGCTATAGGAGAAGCCCAAGGTGTAGTGCAAAATATAAAACCACAACCATTAACAAAGGTGCGACGGACGTTGCGTTTGTCTGATTGGCAGGCATATGGGCATCGACCGGGAAAAGCAGAAGAACAGAGGCAGCAATGGAGGCTATGGGCCAGTGCGCCGGAAGCCACTATTGCCAATGGCGGACTAAAGCTTAATAATGGCAGCACAGAAAGAGAAGTAGGCAAAATAGACTGGCGCTTTAAATTCAACACCACATTGGATAAACTGAGCCCTAACTTTGTCCTTGCTTTCAATAAAGGAGACAAGACCTTATTGTCCATCGTGCTGGCAACAGATAAAATAATGACACAATCCGGTCGGCACAAACAAACCGCACCATTCAATTTTGATCCAAAAATAAAGTTGGAAATCTATGGTGACATACCCAATCACCGCTTTTTCGTAACTGTCAACGGAGAGACGATTTTAGAATGTCCCATAGATACGACCTTGGAACAAGAAATCAATCGTATCAAACTAACCTCTCTGCAAGGAGAAACAGTTATAGATGATGTACTGCTGTTCAACTTTACAGCAGACAGCACCAACCAACATACTCCTTATTATACCAGTCTTCTTCTGGATGAAGATTTCGAAGAAGTATTGCCCATAGACGGCTGGCAGAATCCAACATATAACGACCAGTGTTGGCAAACTGTTAATCTTCCATCCGCTCACGGAGGCCTCAGAGAAAGAGAAGAGAGTTATTATCTAAGAAAGAAAGTACATGTAAAAGATTTCGGCCGTGCCGTGCTAAAGCTGGAGACACTGGATCCGGGAGGGGAAGTATGGATAAACGGACAACCGGTAGCCGTAATAAACAACCGCCATCCTTATGACTTGGATGTAACGAATTACCTGAAACCGAATAGCGAAAATCTGATAGCTGTCCGCGTGAAACCATACAAGGCCCGACACTTAATGTTACACTCGCCTTCAGATCCTTACATAGGTTGGCAATTGGGTAGAACAGAACTGATACTTACCGACCGGTGCATGATAAAGAATGTGTTTGTCCATACAGCTTCCATTGCCGACAATCAGGCAATGCAAACCAATCAGATTATTCTCCAATACCCCGGAGTCTATAGTTGTAAAGGAAATGTGGAAGTCAACTACTACTCATGGTATCCTACAGAGGGTGAGAAAGTTGCCTCTACCCGACAGGACATTGAAATCCGCCCTGCCATAGACAATAAAATCATTATCAACCTACCGATAAGACAGCCCAAACTATGGCAAACCGAGCAGCCTAATTTATATAAGGTAGAAGTCATCTTGCGAAATGAGAAAGGAGAGGCCATAGACGATTATATGCTGACTACCGGCATCAGAACCATCGAACAAAGGAACGGTACTCTGTATGTCAACAATAAAGCCGAGATGCTGAATGGGGCTCAAATCATGGGAAACCGGTATCCGATAGAAACCATTGCCAAAACCAATCGCTGTGTATCCGACGAAACGGTTGCACAAGATTTACTCATGATAAAGAAGATGAACGGCAATATGCTGCGCATCCACGTTCATGCCGAGAAAGATACGATAGACGGCATCAACGACCCGCGTTATGCCGAGTTTGCCGACCAACTGGGTGTATATCTCTTATGGCAGACAGCCGGATGGATACGTGAAGGAGAAGCGTGGAACGTTGACTTTGAAGGTTATCCCAAGTTCATGAAGCAAGTCTACAACCATCCGTCCATCGTGATGTGGGAAGCAAGCAATCATCCCAACCGCTTCAAGAAACATGATATCTCCGACTCCAACGATTATATGGAGCGTATCTTCCATACAATTAGCAGTGCCGACACCAGCCGGTTAATTTCACCGACTTCTTTTTGGCAGCATACACATTACGGCAACTATGACGGAACAAAAGATTACAAAGGTAATCCGATGACGCCAACCCCTGTTTTAATGGAGAAATTAATGACTCGCGGGAGTCAAGATGCCTATACAGGATATGGCGCTGATTGGTCATACCTCCGAAAAGCTCCACACAGTTGGGCAGCTTCCTGCCTGGCAGCCAACGACAAATGCTACTTTAATTTTGAGCATGAAGAATCGGCAGCCCAGCCCAATTGGGAATTAGTGAAGAAAGAACCTTGGTACAAGTTACAGTCCTACGAATGGGGATACGAAGAAGGCAGCATAGGCCGTAAACTCAATGCGGAAGAGTGGCGTATCAGTCAGGCATTTCAGGCTTTCTCAGCATGGGAGTCCATGAAAAAACAGACACTCTTGGGATATGACGGATTTTCATGGTGCAGTTTGGAGTCGGGCGCCAATATGTTCACTTATCAGAAACCGTTGGTAGATGCAATGGGAGTACCCAAATTAGCTTTTTATGCCAACAAGCAGGTTTTCAATCGAATTTGGGCAGCAAGTGACAATGTAGATGTGGTCTATGGACCGAATGACTCAATCGCTCCTGTTATATTCAATCTGGGAGACGAACGCACTGTACACCTGAGTATCGAATTGAAGAACGAAAAAGGAAAAACCGTGGAACGTAGAAGTATAAAGAACATCCATATCGACAAAGGCCGGAGTATAACCAAACTGAACCGCTTCCAATTCAAACCGAAACCGGACGGATGTTACTTTATCGTTTACACGATTACAGAAGCAAGAACAAAGTAATTCTAGTATTTAATAAAAATAAAACAAAGACATGAAAACATTAAAGTTATTAACCCTGGGGATATGTTTCACATTAGGAGCATGCTCCAATCAATCCACCTCTACCGTGCAAACCAACGAACACGGTACACAATGGAGCTGGGACAAAGGAACCATTGTAGTGAAGACTCCCGAACGTCCGGCAGACCAGACAAGCGCCATCGGACTGACTGTTCCCAAAATGGAAGTAGTCCGTGTGGGATTTGTGGGACTGGGCATGCGTGGTCCCGGAGCCGTGGAACGTTTCACTTACATTCCCGGTGTACAGATAGTGGCACTTTGCGACTATAAACAAGAGCGCGCAGAAAAATGCCAGAAGTATTTGCAAAAAGCGTCAATGCCCAAAGCCGCCGTTTACTCGGGAGAAAAAGGATATGAACAACTTTGCAAACGCGACGACATAGACCTTGTTTATGTAGCCACCGATTGGTTGCACCATTTTCCTGTAGCCATGTGTGCTCTGGAAAACGGAAAGAATGTGGCAATCGAGGTTCCGTCAGCCATGAACCTGAAGGAATGCTGGGATTTAGTGAACATGAGCGAAAAGACCCGCAAACACTGTATGTTATTGGAGAACTGTTGTTACGACTGGTTTGAAATGAACACCCTGAATATGGCACAACAGGGTGTATTGGGCGAAGTAATCCGCGCACAAGGAGCATACATCCACAATTTAGATCAATTCTGGGATTATTATTGGAAAGATGGAGAAAACGACAAACTAGGTTGGAGACTGGATTATAATATGCGTCATCGCGGTGATGTGTATGCCACCCACGGACTGGGCCCCGTCGCACAGGCATTGAATATTCACCGGGGTGACCGTATGAAAACCTTGGTAGCCATGGATACTAAATCGATTGTCGGCAAATCATTGGTGGAGCAACGAACCGATTCTGTTTGCAATAATTTCCGCAACGGCGACCATACCACTACCCTCATCCGCACAGAAAACGGAAAAGTAATTGAAATTCAGCACAATGTAATGACACCGCAACCTTATAACCGTTTATATCAATTGACAGGAACAAAAGGATTTGCCAATAAGTATCCCACACAAGGATATGCACTGAGCGCCGATCAACTGGCCGCTTCAGGCGTACAGCCCCAGGTAGACAATCTGAGCGCACACGGATTCATGCCGAAAGCAGAACAAGACGCATTGGTTGACAAATATCGCCACCCGATATTGAAGAAATACGGAGAAATGGCAAAAGAAGTAGGAGGGCATGGAGGTATGGACTTTATCATGGACAGCCGATTGGTATATTGCCTGCAAAACGGCCTTCCCTTGGATATGGATGTTTACGACTTGGCTGAATGGTGTTGCCTGGCAGAGTTGGGCGAACTTTCTATGGACAATAACTGTGCAGCCGTAGCCATTCCTGATTTTACACGTGGAGAGTGGAATACCGTGAAAGGCTTTAAACATGCTTATGCTACACCTGAAGAGGAAGCTTCAAGCATGGAGAAAGCAAAAGCATTCACAGCCAAGCTAAAAGAACAAGGTGCTAAAGAATGGGCAGCCGAATAAATCACAGATTCTACAAAGACCGGCTTTAATGCCTGTTGGACTTCTCTTGGGAGTGTGTCAAAACTAAACCAGTCTATCCAATCGTCAGCTGTAGGGGCAGGGTTTGCCTGCCCGAAGACACCAAGTATGTTTTCGGACGAGCGAACCTCGCCCCTACGAACTAAACAACAGCATTATCCACGTTTTGCCCCCCTTATATCATCCATTAACGGCCCCTGTACTCCTGCGGTGTCTGATTAAAGCAAGCCTTAAAACAATGCCTGAAATAACGCGGAGAGTTAAATCCAACCTGATAGGCTATCTCATTTATCTGTAACTCAGTATGGTTCTTTAACAAATCGGCAGCATATTTCAAGCGGGTATTCAATATAAATTCATTCGGAGTCATGCAGCTCAGCGCCTTCAGTTTGTTATATAGCGAGCTACGGCTGATTAATAATTCTTTAGCCAACATGTTCACATCAAAATCCGGGTCTGATAAATGTTCTTTTATAATGCCCTCCAGTTTTGATAAGAATTTGGCATCAATCGGATTCAATACCAACGTTTGCATCTCAGTTTCCACAGAAGTACCAGTTGTCATCTCCATTCCGAACTTTTGTTTCAACATCTTGCGGTTGCGTATAATATTAGCAATACGCCCCAGTAATATCTTATTATTAAAAGGTTTCTCTATATAATCATCAGCCCCGCACTGCAATCCCTCCATCTTTTTATTGTCCGAAGTCAAAGCAGTCAGCAACACAACCGGGATGTGACATAAATCAAAATTACTCTTTATTTTGGCACACATCTCCAAACCGGACATTTCGGGCATCATAATGTCACTCAGAATAAGATCAGGATGTTCTTCCATTGCCTTCTGCAATCCTTCCTTACCGTCCATGGCAATAGTGACCCGATATAAAGGAGAAAGCAATGAAGTCAATATCTGCAACAAGTCTTCATTATCTTCTACTATCAACAGGCAATCCTTGGCTGTAATATCTCCTTGCGTTTCGGGAGTCTCCTCCTCCCCTGTCTGATCTGTCTCTTGTTCTCCACCTTCTTCAAGAGGCATCGCAAAATGATTGTCAAACATCTCCTCCGGCTCAACAAAAGTCACATAATCATCATCACGGAAAAGATTTTCTTTAGGTAATGTAACCGTAAAAATAGTACCGTATTGCAGCGCACTCTGCACTGTGATTTCACCGTGATGCAATTCTACGATTCCTTTTGACAAAGCCAAACCGATACCGCTTCCCGGTGAAGAAATAGCAGAATCCACCTGATAGAAACGGTCAAAGATATAAGGCAATGCTTCTTGCGGTATACCTTCACCCGTATCGATGACTTTTATCTCAATAACCGTTTCCTTCTCCTCTATCTGTAACTCTACCTTTCCCTTCTCCGGAGTATGCTTAAATGCATTCGACAACAGATTGGAAAATACTTTCCGCAACTGCCGGCCGTCAAACCAACACTGCATACTCTCCATCTCCGTATGAAACTCAAGTTGTATGTTCTTCAACTGCGCCTGATCCATAAAATCCTGCTGAATCTGTTTCAGATAAAGAATGATATCCAACCGGCACACATGAAGCTGTAATTTTCCCCGTTCCATCTTCCGGAAATCCAAAAGTTCGGATATCAGTTCCCTAAAATGAAAAGTATTCTTATATATTTTCTGCAAACGTGTCCGCAGATACGGAGAATAGTTACCGGATTGCAATAAAGCCTCAAGCTGCGAGATAATCAACGTTAAAGGAGTACGGAATTCGTGAGATATATTGGCAAAAAACTGAAGTTTTGCCTGTATAAGTTCTTCGTTCTTTTCTTTCTCAAGCTTCTCTTGTGCCAACGAAGCGCGTAACTGCATCCGGGCACGCCAGTTCCGCAACAATGAATAAGCGATTGCAACAACCATACAAAGGTAAACCAAATAAGCCGCCCATGTAGACCACCAAGGAGAATGTACAATAATAGCCAACGCAATGGAATGCACCTCATCAAGTGAACTCTGCTGCTTTTCACGTACAATCAGCTTATATTTGCCGGGATTCAAGTTTGTATATACTATTGTATTATTATAAATCGTATTCCACTCATTACTGAACCCTTCCAGCCAATATTCATAAATCTTTCTGTTAGCATTATCAATATAACTATTCGAAGCTACAGATATTGAAATATTATTTTCATTGTACTCCAGATTAATTTGATTGGCAAAAGGCAATGCTGTCTCCAATATATGGTCGGATGTTTCGCACGAAACAAGTTTATCGTTCACAGACAGCGATGAAAAATAAAGGTTATACCGGGGAGACGGATTGAACAAAGAGTGGCTCATGAAAGAAGCCATGCCCGAGGTCCCGCCGACAAACACTTCACCGTCGCGGCAACTCAATAAACCGCATCCATCATTTATGGCAGAAAGATGTAACTGATTTTCAGCATCAATCATCTTCATCTCCTGAGTTTGTGGATGATAAACCAACAATCCTTTTTCATTGGAAACAGCCAAATAGTCGCCCTGAATAACAGACAAATTATAACAATAACGAATATCGAAAATAGAACATTGCTTAAAGCTGTTTTCCGCAGGGTTGAATGCATACAGACCGTCCCCATAAGTGCCAAAGTATAAAGTACCATCGGTATACTCCACCATATTCAACACTTGAAATCTACCTAGCCCCCTCTCATTATACTTATAAATGTATTTCTCTTCCGGCATCTTCATATTAATCCGCACAAGCTGGTCATGCTGGGCAATCCAAATATAATCTTTGGAATCTATCAAAAAAGAGGAACCTGCCCGATGAGTTTCCCGAATAAACGGATATAAATGCCCCATCGTCTCCTGCTTCAAGTCCTTTACATACAGACCTCCACCGGAAAGAATATAAAGGCTGTCTCCACGCAAAATTATTTTGGAAAGAGATTTTCCCATCTCCTCCGTATGATATACTACTTTTCTTGCAGTTATATCAAAACAGAAGAAACCTTGTTTGTGAGTACCTATATACAGACAATCCCGTTCTTCATCATATTCTATACATTTCAAATTAGAGAATAACGGAGACACACCCTTTTCATCTGCCAAATAATGTGTAAATTGTGTGGAGTCTCTATGCAAATAATTCAATCCTCCCCCTTCCGTACAAATCCAGACATCCCCCCGTTTATCTTCCACCATATTTCCGACGAAGAAGAAGCTCAAACAATCTTTCCGGCCAATCCCTTCCGAATAATGTGTAAAAATATCCACCTGAGGATTAAAGTATTGCACTCCTCCATAGTAGGTACCAACCCAAATTGTTCCTTGAGAATCTTTGCAAAGCGAGAAAATGGATGAATGCTTCAAACTTCCCGGTTGCGTATCTTTCTTATAACAGGATACATTGCCCAGCGTATCTATTTTATTCAGTCCATTGAAAGTCCCTATCCAAATAGAACCTTCATCGTCTTCCACAAAACACCGGATGTCATTGTTAGATAATAGAAAATTTTGCTCATCAACAAACTGTTGGCTTATACCATTTTCTATGGTATACATTCCTTGCCTGAACGCAGCCACCCACATTTTCCCCTTCGTATCTCTATAGAGTGAAAGGACATTGACTTTGGGGATAACACAAACTGGAGCCGGATTATCCAAGTTATCCACCCGATAAAGTCCGTCGGTAGTCCCCAACCACACACATTCATTGTCGTCCACATAAAGATAAGTGATATGTTTCTTTAACGACAGTTGATAGACAAAAGCAAATTCCTCTTTCTGCCGATTCCATTTGAAAACAGAATCACGCGTTGCCGCCCACACCTCTTGGTCATGCACATGCAGACAGTTCGCCCTCTGCTTTAAAAGAGAGAACTGCTCCTTACGAAGATTATAACGAACAAGTGCATAATCCGAAATAAAAAAAAGATTTCCCTGTTTATCACTGACAAGATTATCTACGTTGTTCCCCAAGAAACTCCTGACAGAATCCTGCGACGGCTTATAAACAGTCATAGAATTTCCGTCATAACAACTCAACCCTTCCAATGTGCCAAACCACATTCTTCCCAATTCATCCTGACAAATGGAGATAACTGATATTTGGGACAATCCGTCTGTCTTACCCAAATGTTTAAAATACACATTGCCTCGAAGCGTGAAAGAGACAAACAAAAGGACGTATAACAATATTTTTCTTTTCATAGTAATATCACATTTCCCATATTTCTTCATCAGACTCCAAACTTTCACCCGCAGCTTTATTCATTTTCTGCCGGTTATCGCCTCTGCATCGAGCCTCATAGATTGATGTCTTTTCAGGATATTATATATTTATGGACTTATCTAAGATTCAGCACAAAAATAACAATAATTTCTTGATAATGGAATATGATATAAAAAAACAGGGATATTTCGCTGTCTACAGGCGTTCTTTCCTCCAGTCCATCTATACCGCCCGGCCAACTAAAACTTCAGTTTCATTGTTTTATTGTCGTACATAACCTCTTTTTCAACTACAGACGCGTCCCCCGATTTCGAAGGAGTAAGAATCTGAATCTTGAACTTTCTATTCTTCAATTTAGGCGACATTTTACCAGTAGGTGCAAACAGAGTGAACGTTCGATGCGTATTATTCCATTTCATTTGAATGGCTGAATAACCTCCTCTCTCATAGGCATAAGTTTCATTATCGTCTTCATAAAGCAGAAACTCTGCATCTTTACCTGCATAAACTGATAATGTCATTTCAGAGCCATCGTCTTGAGCGACATATTGAACCACTTTATTACGTGGAACAATGGAACCGGCTTTTACTAATATTGGCAGCGTTTCTAAAGGAGCATCATATTTTATTTCTTTTCCTCCTTCATAACATTTGTTGGAGTGAAAGTCAAACCAATAAATACCGGAATGTTGTGGTAAGTAAATCCCTTCCAATGTATTGACATCCGAAATAACACCTTCCCGGTCATAATACATCGGTCTGGTTATTGGATGAACCATTAATGCGTCCCCTAACATATAACTGCTTCCATCATCAAACGTTTTCCGGTCGCCTGAAAAATCCACTACTGTACCACGCATCATGGCCGAACCTTTTGACGTAACCTTCCAAGCTTCTGAATATATATACGACAAAAGCGTATAACGAAGATGTATTGTCTCAACTTGGATATCATAGAATTTGCTGCCGGGCTCACCAAAATGCCAAATTTCACGCGGTACTTCTGTTCCATGAGCCCGGAATATCGGAGAAAGAGCCCCATATTGAAACCACCTTGTATATAATTCCAAATAGGCAGAATCTTTAAGTCCCTTCGCATATCCTCCATCACAAGAAGATATGCTTTTATGAATTTCCGTCCCTATCTCTCCTGTTCCTTCACCGGAATTTTCCTTACTTCGCACTCTAAAGCCACCGATATCGGTAGTCCAATAAGGAATACCGGTCATACAAATATTAAGACCGGCTACAATTTGCTTCTTTAGCACGTCCCAAGAAGCATAGATGTCTCCAGACCATATAGAAGTACCAAACCGCTGCTGCCCTGCAAAAGCAGAACGAGTTAAGATAGATGCGCGATTATCACTCTGTTCCCTTAAATTTTCATACATCATCCCAGTTAATACATACGAATAAGTATTGAGATAACGAGCGGCAGATCCGATAAAAGTTTTACCGGCTTTTTTGCTCCATAAAGTCTGCTTTTCAGGATATAGCCCATCTTTATAAGCCGGTTCTGTCGCATCCAACCACCAAGAGTCCACACCTTTTGTATAAAGTCCCTGATACAGATGGTTCCAAAAAATCTTTTGGGCTGTAGGAGCATATATATCCGCTACCTTGTAACCTGCCCATGTGGGCACGTCATACAACACATTTGCCGAATCCATCTCTTGATATACTTTCGTGGATTTTCCGAAACCGGGCCAAACAGACAACGTCAACTTAACATGATACTTCTGATGCAAACCTTCAATTACCTTTCGGGGATTAGGATGAGTGATTGGATTGAAAATCATGCCATTCCATGAATCAAGGTTTTCCCCCCAATATTGCCAGTCTTGAACGATGTTGTCTAACGGAATATTTCTCATTCGGTAAGTTCTCACCACATTTTGAAGTTCATCAAATGTCCTGTAACGTTCTTTCGACATCCAGAATCCAAAAGCCGACTTGGGAAGCATTGGTGAGTTCCCTGTCAATTCGCGGAATTCCGCCATGGCATCCTTCATATCTTTCCCCACTACCAAATAATAATTTACGCCATCTCCTATCTCAGAAGTAAAAGTAGCTCCATCAAGAGTATCTTCAAAGGTGGAACAAGAATAATTATCCCAAAACAACACATAATTTGAAGTGGATACAACAACCGGATTTGCAATTTCACGATTGGCGTGTACCAGCAACTCCTTATGCCCCCTATAATTATAAACCCCATCCTGATACTGCCCCAAACCATAAATAGCTTCATCAGGCTTTAAAATGAAGGTTTGGCTCACTGTATACGCTTTTTCCCCTAAATCATCAATTTCAGAAAACTGATTACCACCTTCTACGAGAATCGTATCATGGCTTTGAGCATCAGAAAAAAGAATCCTATCCTGCCAAACATCATAAGTTGCTTCTACTTTTGCAGATTTTAAAGTAATCTTATTTTGCAATGAACGATATTTTATACCTTGCACTCCAAAGGCTTTATCGTTTACAACAAGGGAAGGCTTCTGCTCTTGTCCTGCAGGATAGGTTCGAATGTGTATAATATTATCCTTCAAAAAAGAGATCTCAATTTGTTTTGCTTCAAGAGAAACTGTGACCCCGTTTCCTCTCTTTTGTACAGCAGAGAGGGAGCTCCTTTGTCCATAAGAACAGAGTGAAACAATGAAAAACAAAAAAAATATTATTCTATTCATAATTAACCGACACTGTGCAGCATAAAATCTTATTTAATGTCTATACCTTTCAGAAACAACATAGTCCGTAAAGGTTTCCACACCAGTAACTTCACTTATTCCAGTGCTGCAAAATCAAAAAAAGGAAGCCCTGATATGTCGGTAAAGATAAGCATAAAGTTTATATTTTGGATACGACTTCCAGATGTAAATGGTCCGCATAGTCAACGCTGTTGTCAACCATCTCAATCTTGACAGTTTCAAGAAGCTGCTTTATAAAGAAATGGGCCGTTGCGCCTATCATCTCTCAATAATATAACATAGCATACAGAAGATCAGGCACATGAAAGAAAACAAGGTGACAATGGGCTCCGCTTTCTTTATTATAGTTTTTAATATCAAAAGATATGTGCGAAACTGATAAAAGCAGAAAAAAAGCACAGACGAGACCGAATGCTTATGGTATATGATGTGATGTACAGATGATTGGTGATAGTAAAGAGATGAGTCAATGGCGACAATTTGAAACTATCGTACAGGTAAAACTGTTTACCCGATAATAACCTAATATCATATTCGATAGGTACTCCATGAATGTTGATTAATATAGGATCTTAGCATCTATATCCGATTTTTCGGCAAGTCTTTCTCCTACAGAATTCCCCCAATATATACAAACGGGACATTGCTGTATCGTATTATAGACAACTGTAAATATCATCAGGATTTCAAAACCTGATAAGGAATCGAGTAGGAGGAAAACGAAAGCTTTCTTCCTACTTTCGTTTTCCGACCTCTCAGTCGAGTAGATAAAAGGAGTTTCACCTTAAACCTCTCACAGAACCGTGCGTGATAGTCTCCCATCACACGGCTCTTCTTATTCAACCTTATAACTTTATCGTACCTTTGGTTGGTTTGAAACCTATTTGCCAATGATAGAAAATGGCATCCCTATCTGCAATATTCCCAAGCCATTTCAATATTACATACATGGGCTTGCGTCTGAAAGTTTTATATTTCGCTTTTGCCCATTTTGCAAGTAATAAATCGAAGTACCGAAGTAATTTTTGAAAAGATTTCCCACCATATTTACCATAATAATTTGCCCATCCTCGAAGTATGGGGTTAACCATTTGAGCTATGCAGTCCAGCGGAGTATGTGATTTTGACTTGAGATTCCATGAACGCATGGTCGCCCTGATTTTTGTTGTTGCCTTCATACTGATTCTTGGTTGGAAGCCTGTAAAGGCTTCACCGGAACTTTTATGCATGGTTTTACATGGTCGAAATGTATGACCGAGAAAATCAAAGGTAACATTGGAGTGATTTTCCTTTCTTCTGCTTGATTTGCAATAGACTATCTTTGTTTTCTCTTCGTTCAGGGTTAATTTGCATGACTTGAACCTGACTATAAGTTCTTTATACAGGGATTCAGCTTCCTGCTTACTATGACAATGACATACTGTATCATCTGCATATCTCTCAAAAGGGATTTCAGGATGATGTATTTGCATCCATCTGTCGAAACTATAATGCAGGAAGAGATTTGCCAGAATCGGTCCTATAACACTACCCTAGGGCACACCGCTGGTCCTTTCAACCAGACTTTTGTCTGCATTCTGATACGGGACTTTGAGCCATCTTTCTATATACAGTATTATCCATCTTTCTCTTACATGAAGCTTTACAGCCTTCATCAATAACTGATGGTCTACCGTATCAAAGAACTTACTGATATCCGTATCCAATACCCACGCATATTTCCAGCATTTCTCTCTTGCACGACCCAGCGCATCATGAGCGGAACGGTTGGGACGATAACCATAGGAATCCTCATGGAATATCCTCTCAATTTCAGGTTCTATCATTTCAACTACCAGCATCTGTGCAATCCTGTCTTCCACCGTGGAAATACCCAACGGTCTTGTTCCTCCTGCAGGCTTCGGTATCCGAACCAGTCTGACAGGTTTGGGAATGTAACTGCCTGAACTCATACGATTCCACAGTTTGTATAAGTTTCTTTTCAAATTACTGCCATACATTT
This sequence comes from Phocaeicola faecalis, assembly GCF_021730445.1. Lineage (GTDB taxonomy): Bacteria > Bacteroidota > Bacteroidia > Bacteroidales > Bacteroidaceae > Phocaeicola > Phocaeicola faecalis. The sequence goes on from NZ_JADNRM010000005.1 coordinate 192,631, forward strand.
CAAGTGTGACGTTGTCAACACCTGAACCACCTCGATTTTGATTCACACGCTTATACGCGTAATATAGTTTCCATCGGTCAATATCGAATGGTTTTGCTCCTTGCTTTTGTGTCATCCTTAATGGAATTTAAGTTGTACAATACAATTTCGCTTGAATAAGTTACCCCCTCGCTCCATCTCCATTACAGAGAGTTCTTCACTACTACGAGGTAATCCGCCCCTGCATCAGACATCAGTATTTCTACCTTGTGTTTCTTTCACTTGTGTATTTTCCTTTGAAATTCTAAAGCAGGTTCCTATTTTCCGACAATTAGCCTACAGACAAATCATGCCGCCTTAACACCGTACATCGAATAAGCAGCAGTATAGGTATCTCTTATTTTTATCCAAGGTCTGTGGTGAAAACCAAGTTCTGATGTAGTCTAACGCACATTTCGATGCTTCATCAGCGGTTCACTTCCGTTCATCTTTTGTCTGCCTACCTGACTATTTTTTTACAGCCTTTTAACAAGTCGTTCACTACAATATCTTTTCAGATACAGCAGCACTTGCCGGTTTACTACCGATACCTATTTACCTGTTCAACTCCTCCAGCATCTGTCGGATGCTGATTCCACGACTGCGTTTGGTTATCACACGTATCTTGTCCTTTAGTCGTCCTTTCGGATGCTCGGACACACGTGGCACACAACCGCCTTTCTTATACCGAAAACCAAAGCCAAGCAAATGGCATTGGTCGGGGCGGCTGACCTTGCTTTTGTCACGGTTTACTTTTAAGAGGAGTTTATCCTCCAAGTACCTTGTGATACTCTGCAAGACTCTTTCCCCTGAGCGCTGGCTCCTGACGTAGATGCTGCAATCATCCGCATAGCGGACGAAACGAAGTCCGCGCCTCTCCAGTTCCTTATCCAACTTGTCGAGCAAGATGTTCGACAGTATCGGACTCAGGGGTGACCCCTACGGAGTGCCCTCAGTACGTGTGCTTGCCACACCGCCCTCCATGATTCCCGCTTGCAGGTATCGCCGGATTAACTTCAACAGAGGCTTATCCGTGATGCGCTCGCACAGGATGGACATCAGTTTGTCGTGGTTCACACGGTCGAAGAACTTCTCCAGATCCATTTCGACTACCTTACGGCTACCGCTTGCGAAGTACTCCAATGCACGCTCTACGGCTTGATGTGCCGAACGTCCCGGACGGAAGCCGAAACTGTTGGCACTAAAACCGGGATCATACAGGGCACTTAACCTTTGGGCGACAGCCTGCTGGATGAGTCGGTCAGTGACAGTAGGTATGCCAAGCATACGTTTACCCCCGTTCGGTTTCGGTATCTCCACCTTGCGGACTGCGCAGGGGATATAAGCGCCATGCTGTATCTGCCGTTTGATGGCAGACCAGTTCGCACACAAGTGCTCGTGAAGCTCCTCCACGTCCATGCCGTCGATGCCTGTCGCACCCTTGTTCGATACGACCTGCTTATAGGCTTGTCTCATGTTGCTTGCGCTAAGTATATCTTCAAGCATACTGTT
>NZ_JADNRM010000050.1 GCF_021730445.1 Phocaeicola faecalis
TCCTAAAATCCGCAACTATCATCCAATACACGATTAAGGGTAGATTTATGAGTCGTTAGTAGCAGCTTTCAGTAAAAAGCAACAGCACAACATCAATATGTAGCCACCATCCCCTTACCCCACGATGCGACTTGAGGTAATACGCAGATTCAAACCGGAAAGAAAGGATTCTTATCCGAATTCTGTTTTGAAGGGTTTTGCATAAGCTCGGTTCTCTGTGTAGATATTCAGCACGTATTGCCTTGCAGTCATGATCCACTTGGCAGGTACGGAGATGAATCTGAAGACAAAAGCCTTTATGCGACTCGTTTTCTTGAGCCCAAAAGCCTTGGTGTCAAGCCTGCTCATGATGGTCTTGTAGAAATTGTGTATCAATGCAGTAAGCAGAAGAAAGACAGTATTCTCCGCCATGAATGACTTGGGGAGCCTGCTCCAACCGAATCCGTTGTTCATGTCGTCAAAGATACGTTCCTTGCCGCCACGCAGATTGTAGAATTCAACAATGTCCCTTGTCGATGACTTGTAATCGTTGGTCAGAATACAACGGTAAGTGTATTCGCCTTCCCACAGGTCAAGGTCGCCACTGTTGCGTCTTTGTCTCTGGATGACAAGACGATAGCACTTGCCTTCCCATTTCTCAACGAGAATGGAATTGAGTTCGAACTGGATGCCGTTAATCTCCTCCGTCTTCCATCCTCTCAGAGCAAAGATGTCATTGTAGAGCGAACTGCATCGGTTGGCACGGATGTAGAAATGTTTGCAATGCTTCTCTATCTCACTGACGATTTCCTTCGAGCAGGAACCGCAGTCTGCCCTGAAGCGATTTACACGGATGTTCTGGGATTCCAGAAGAGCGAAGAATCTCTTATGGGTGTC
>NZ_JADNRM010000051.1 GCF_021730445.1 Phocaeicola faecalis
TTTTCAAACCCTTAAAAAAGGGTTGCGTTCGGTGCATCTCTTAGTAAGAGATACACCGAACGCACATAACCGCTTTATTATTAATAGTTTAGGCTGATAAAAAAGAGTCCTATAACTTAAGACTAAAGATATTTTTGCACTTGCCTTGTGATTTTTCTTCTCAAAAAGTTTTAATTATCAAAACTTTGTGTAAATTTGCATCGAAAAGTGTATCTCTTACTAAGAGATACACTTTTTTTCTTCTTTCTCCTAAAACCTTATTTGCCACATTTCCAGATAATTGAATCCCGTCCATCAGCCGTTTCACTCCCGACTTGCAAGTCTTAACGGATGTCAACATATTATAAAGGGTAAAGTCCGGATATTCTTGAAAAGGGATAATTGTTTCCGAAGCCGGCTTAAGGGTTTTTCAACGGGCTTTTCGGGGGAGGCAGTGGAATTGTTGGAGGCAGGTTTGAAGNTTCGGGGGAGGCAGTGGAATTGTTGGAGGCAGGTTTGAAGGGATTTGGGAAGTGCGGCTGAAACGAGAATGAGGGGGTAATCAGTATGGATTACAAAACATGCCGGGATTATTAAAAAGATACAGGTTTTTTTGAAAGCGGAATGGCTTATCCGGCAACAAGCGGAAGTGACGTGTGAACCTGAACATGCGCAGGCGTAAGCCTATATATATGGTGACATAAGCTTATGCATTCGTATGTACTATTTCAGGTTCCACAGTGTTTTACATCGGGCAGTCCCAGTCCGGTGCATCTGTTTTATCGGGAGGACAATTTATACCTCTTCCATCCTT
>NZ_JADNRM010000052.1 GCF_021730445.1 Phocaeicola faecalis
CGAAGAAGGCATTTCGCCATTGGTCAATCTCTGCAGATAGAGCTCTTTCACCTTTGGATTGTGAACCGGGTTGCCTATCGCTATCACTTTGTTTTCCCGGTTTAATAAAAAAGATTGAAATGTCATTTCACCGGGAAAACGGTTTAATGCATTAAAATCATCCTTTTCATCGAGACAAACCGGATAAGTGAAGGCATTCCTCCGGGTAATGTAACGCAATTCTTTTACGTCCTTGGGGTGGAAGTAGAAAACAAAGGGCACTTCCCCCTGAGCCAATGAATCTACTTCGTGCATGAATTATCATTAGAATAGGAAGAACCTATAAAACTCATTACTGTTGCTACAACAATAAATGAAAAGACCATTTTCTTTTTCATACACTCTATCTTATTAATTGAAGGCAAAATTAGGCTTTTATTTTTAAATTTAAAGCATAGGATACCTCACATTTACCTTACAGAAACCTTGTATTTACCTTACTGAAGCCTTATGGGAATCTCACGGCTGTGAAGAAGCAATATCGAATGGCTCGTCTGACAAAGGGAATAGGATGAAAAAACATAGGCTTTACTCTTTGCCGGTCAGCTTCTTTATTTCCTCCCTCATTTGCCTGATGGCCGTGGATTGCACCTTCGGCTCTTTCTCCATTACCATCCTTGCAGCCTGCTCCAGTTTTTGCCGTTGATAAAA
>NZ_JADNRM010000053.1 GCF_021730445.1 Phocaeicola faecalis
CTTGTGATTTTTCTTCTCAAAAAGTTTTAATTATCAAAACTTTGTGTAAATTTGCATCGAAAAGTGTATCTCTTACTAAGAGATGCACTTTTTTTCTTCTTTCTCCTAAAACCTTATTTGCCACATTTCCAGATAATTGAATCTTGTCCATCAGCCGTTTTACTCCCGACTTGCAAGTCTTAACGGATGTCAACATATTATAAAGGGCAAAGTCCGGATATTCTTGAAAAGGGATAATTGTTTCCGAAGCCGGCTTAAGGGTTTTTCAACGGGCTTGTCGGGGGAGGCAGTGGAATTGTTGGAGGCAGGTTTGANGTCGGGGGAGGCAGTGGAATTGTTGGAGGCAGGTTTGAAGGGATTTGGGAAGCGCGGCTGAAACGAGAATGAGGGGGGAATCAGTGTGGATTACAAAACATGTCGGGATTATTAAAAAGATACAGTTTTTTTTGAAAGCGCAATGGCTTATCCGACAACAAGCGGAAGTGACGTGTGAACCTGAACGTGCGCAGGCGTAAGCCTATATATATGGTGGCATAAGCTTATGCATTCGTATGTACTGTATCAGGTTCCACAGTGTTTTACATCGGGCAGTCCCAGTCCGGTGCATCTGTTTTATCGGGAGGACAATTTATACCTCTTCCATCCTT
>NZ_JADNRM010000054.1 GCF_021730445.1 Phocaeicola faecalis
CGGGCGTCAAGAGCCACGTTTCCTTCGGACTGGCAAAGACAAACATCGCGGAAGACCAGCAGATTAACATCCTGGCCATTGCGGACTATATGAAGCAGTACCCTCAGTCAAAGGCAACCGTCACCGGTTATGCCGACAAGGGGACGGGTACTTCAAAAATCAATGCCGAACTTGCCCAAAAGCGTGCACGCATTGTGGCCGACGAACTGATTAACAGGTACGGCATCAGTGCGGACCGTCTGAGTGTGGACAGCAAAGGTTCCGAGGTACAGCCGTTTACAACCAACGACTGGAACCGTGTAGTGATTATGATTGCGGAATAAGAGAGCCGCCGTTATAATATTTTGGTGAAAAAGAAAGAGTGGTTCTCCCATGGGAGGACTGCTCTTTCGTTCGTTATCAGCAACTCTTCTCTAAAAAACGATTCCATTCCTGCAAGATTCGGCCTCTCTAAATAAATTCATCCGCCTTCTTGTCCGGTTCCCATTAAAAGATTATCTTTGCTAAAAATAAAGCGGTATGGGAAAATTCATCAATCCGTTTACGGACGTAGGTTTTAAGAAGATATTCGGTCAGGAGGTCAGCAAGGATTTGCTGATAGACTTCCTGAACGACCTGCTGGTGGG
>NZ_JADNRM010000055.1 GCF_021730445.1 Phocaeicola faecalis
ATGGCCTCCAGACTGAGCGAGTTCATCCACCGTTCGTCCACCTTGGCGTAGCGCAAGTGGTCATCGGGAATTCTGTGTTCCACGCCCGCCACCTCGGTTTCCTCGGTCAGCACGTTGAACCGGAAGCGGTAGCGGGAGGTAAGGAAAGCGGTCACTTCCTGCATCAAGGAGCGTGATTTCGCCTTCTTAACAGCTTTTTCCGAAGATATTAGCGCGGCTTCCTTTTTAATATCTTTCGAGGACTTCACTCCGAGTTCCTTTCGGATATCTTCCAAANTTAACAGCTTTTTCCGAAGATATTAGCGCGGCTTCCTTTTTAATATCTTTCGAGGACTTCACTCCGAGTTCCTTTCGGATATCTTCCAAAGATGTTGGTTCGACTTCCTTTTTAATGTCTTTCGAGCCTACAGTATTCATAACCTCCCAAACACTTCCCAATTGTACAGACTCCTCCTCTATTTCTTCTGTTAAGTTTGTCGGACATCCGGGAAAACCGTTTCTGCTTTCCGACAAATTTCCCTTGCCGTTTTCAGCAAGAAGAACCTGTGACTTGTCCACTTCCTTCACCCCTTCTTCATCGGAAACGATGTAGTG
>NZ_JADNRM010000056.1 GCF_021730445.1 Phocaeicola faecalis
TTGTTCATCATAAAATGATTTTAAGGTTATTGTTTAGTGATTGTTGAAATCTTCTTCTGTTAGCTCTCTTTTCTGAATGTCTTTTAGATGGAGAGAGTAAATGTCAGTACCACCATGGCAACCTGTTATAGGCAATCTCGCTTCATAATATAAATATAAAAGGGTGCCACTGAAGGTAACATCACCTTCATAAGCCTTGTATTCATCCTTCATGTTTTCAATTAAAAAAGATATACTATCTTCATCTCCTGTTCGGAATTCCGGTTCGTCAACAGGGTAGATTATCCATCTTTTAAGGGAATTATCATACCTTAAATATCCTTTCAAATTCTCTCTTTCAAAAGGTTCTTGTTTTTCCTCCGGATAAATCCGTTTTACATCTCTGTCATCATCGCTGCAACCGTATGCTCCAACGAGCAGGCATAACACGAATAAATAATTTAAAATCTTCTTCATAAAGGTGGTGATTAAAAGGTTAATAATGGTTTTCTTGTATTTTATATAATGCAGCAGAATGTAAAATACTGCGTCTGGTCGTATGATTT
>NZ_JADNRM010000057.1 GCF_021730445.1 Phocaeicola faecalis
TTGTTCATCATAAAATGATTTTAAGGTTATTGTTTAGTGATTGTTGAAATCTTCTTCTGTTAGCTCTCTTTTCTGGATGTCTTTTAGATAAAGGGAATGAATGTAAAATCCACAATGAAAATCTGTTAGCGGTCTTTGAGGTTCATAATATAGATATAAAAGAGTACCACTAAAGGTGATACGTCCTTCATAAGCCTTGTATTCGTCTTTCATATTTTCAATGAAAAAAATAACTCCAGGTCGAAATTCCTTCCATTCGCTAGCATCAGGATAAATTACCCATCTTTTATAGAATTTGTCATATTCTAAATGTCCTTTCAAATTCTCTCTTTCAAAAGGTTCTTGTTTTTCCTCCGGATAAATCCGTTTTACATCTCTGTCATCATCGCTGCAACCGTATGCTCCAACGAGCAGGCATAACACGAATAAATAATTTAAAATCTTCTTCATAAAGGTGGTGATTAAAAGGTTAATAATGGTTTTCTTGTATTTTATATAATGCAGCAGAATGTAAAATACTGCGTCTGGTCGTATGATTT
>NZ_JADNRM010000058.1 GCF_021730445.1 Phocaeicola faecalis
TTGAAGTAATGATTCACGACATTCGAGAGGTAGGTAGTATTCGTGCCGATTGCAAAAAGAAGATATTACGCTGATTATCAGTGGTATTGGAGGAAGAGAAGCGGTTCGGGATTTATCCCTTATTTTATATAGGTTCTATATAAATATTGGAGGTATTCCACGATTCCATCAAGAGAAATAATACTAACAGGAAAGGGAAGAAACGGGATGTTATCAGAGTAAAACGAAAGAGGCATACAGTCCTCACACGAATGTTATACTGTCAAATAAAGCAACCAATTCTTATAGAAAAAAGCTTGTCGATTCTCGTTTTATTATGTTCCTGCAAAATCCGGCCTCTCTAAATAAAATCCCCCGCCTTCTTGTCCGGTTCCCATTAAAAGATTATCTTTGTTGAAAATAAAGCGGTATGGGAAAATTTATCAACCCTTTTACGGACGTGGGTTTCAAGAAGATATTCGGTCAGGAGGTCAGCAAGGATTTGCTGATAGACTTCCTGAACGACCTGCTGGTGGG
>NZ_JADNRM010000059.1 GCF_021730445.1 Phocaeicola faecalis
ATTTATGACATCTATTGCACCACGGAGTCGGGGGAGCATATCATCGTGGAGATGCAGAACCGGCAGCAGACGAACTTTAAGGAGCGTGCCTTGTTCTATCTTTCGCATACCATTACGCGTCAGGGTGAGAAGGGAGCCCGCTGGGAGTTCGACCTGAAGGCCGTTTACGGCGTCTTCTTCATGAACTTCCGTCTGGAGGACACTCCCCACAAGCTCCGCACGGACATTGTCCTTTCGGACCGTGACACACACGAGGTCTTCTCGGACAAGCTGCGGTTTATCTTTATAGAGCTTCCTTCTTTCAACAAGGAGGAAGAGGAATGTGGGACAGATTTTGAACGTTGGATATATATACTCAAGAATATGGAAACGCTGAACAGACTGCCTTTCAAAGCGCGCAAAGCCGTCTTTGAGAAACTGGAGAAGATTGTGGATATCGCTTCCCTGAGTAAAGAGGAGCGGATAAAGTATGATGAGAGCATCAAAGTATACAGGGATAATCTGGCGACGAT
>NZ_JADNRM010000006.1 GCF_021730445.1 Phocaeicola faecalis
GGTAAGAAAGACAGGAGGATTCGGAATATGAGAAATAGATGCGGATTAAAGTTTTTGTCGGGAGTGGTGGCGGCTGTCCTGCTGTGCCTCGTCATGGGAGGATGCCAGAAGGAGGCTATCGACAGTGATATGGAAGGGCACTGGGAGTTGTTGGAATATACAACGGCAGCTGACGGTAAGGTGCATGTGTGTAATCGGATTTATTACAGTATCCAGTTGTGGGTGGTGGAAATAGCAGCCAAGCAGAGCGGCACACCGCACAGGCCGGTCATCGGACGGTTTGAGCATGAGGAGAATGGAAATGTGCGGATGAGGGACTTCAAAGGAAGAAAAGCCACAAGCGATGATAAAAAGGATGTCACGGTGGAGGAGCTTCTTCCCTATGGCATCAATGCTTTGGATACAGAGTTTGAAGTGGTGAAGGCCAACGGAAAGGAGTTGATTTTGAAATCCGATTATGCTACACTGATGCTGAAAAGGTTTTAGCACGGATATAGAAGGTGAAAAGAAGAGAGGACATATCGATTGGGATGTGTCCTCTCTTTTTTATGATATATGATTAAAACAGTTTGGCAGGATATTCTCCGGCATCTACCAATGCCTGAATCTTGTCTACTACACTCTGGCGGTCTTCGGGATAAGTTACACCGAACCACTTGCTGGCAGTATCCAGAACTTCTACGGTAGCTGTTCCGTCACTAATCAGTTTGTCTACCATCAATGGAATAAAGAATTCGCTCTTCAGGTTTTCCATGTTCTTGGGATCACTCAAGAAGGTCTTGAAGAATTCCTGGCTGTATGCAAAGTAATCGGGAGTGAAGCCCCAGAAATTCATACTAACCGGAGTTGTGTCGGCTGTTGCTGTCCATTCGCCATTGTCGTCGATGTATTTCACTTCTCCGTCGATGCGCTGAATCTTGGTACGTTCTACTACGGAAGTCAACAGATTCTTGTCGTTTGTTTCACAGATACCACGAGAAACGGTACCGCTTTCGCTCAGGGTGTTACCTACGCGGAAACCTACCATTGAATAGGTGTTTTTAGATCCTTCAGGAAGATTTGCAAGGAATTTGCCCATTACCTGGAATGAGTCACGGCCATAGAAGTCGTCACAGTTGATTACTGCAAACGGTTCTTTAATAACATCGGCACCCATCATGACTGCATGGTTGGTACCCCATGGCTTGGTGCGGTCGGCAGGACAAGTGAAACCTTCGGGCAGTGCGTCCAAAGCTTGGAATACCATTTCGCAAGGGATGTGTCCTTCGTACTTGGAAATGATTTTATCGCGGAAATCTTGTTCGAAATCTTTGCGGATAACAAAAACGAGTTTGCCGAAGCCGGCGTTAATGGCATCATAGATGGAATAATCCATAATAGTTTCGCCGTTAGGACCCAGTCCGTCCAATTGTTTGAGGCCACCATAACGGCTACCCATACCGGCTGCCAATAAGAATAATGTAGGTTTCATAGTCTATTTATTTAAAAATTGATATTCTGACTACAAAGCTACAAAAATATATGAAGGAAAATGTATTTGTGAGAGGAAAAAGAAAAAAACGTTCTTTTTTTGAATTTTAATATCGATAAAATGTATTTTTCCGAATAATATTCCTATCTTTGCGCCATCAGTTTGAATACTAAAGTATTAAAATATATATCCCTCAATGATTGTGGAGGACATTACGATGTGATATCGGGGTGTCCTCATTTTTTTTGCCCCTTCCTCTATTAGAAGGGGTAGCCGATAGCGAAGTGAAGGCCAAGCCCGTCTTTGAACTTCGGTATATTGTAATAGCCGCTTTTTCCGGTGTCGTAGGGGGCATGCAGGGCAATACCCAAATCGAGGCGGATAACCAGGAAGGTCAGGTCATAACGTAATCCTACGCCGGTGCCGAGCGCCACACTTTTTGCAAAGTTCCGCATGGTGAGTTCTCCACCGGGACGCGCTTCGTCTTTTTTCATCAGCCATACATTGCCCGCGTCAAGGAAAGTGGCGCCATATAGGTCGCCCAATATCGGGAAACGGTATTCTATGTTGGCTTCCAGTTTCACGTCGCCTGTTTCGTCAATATATCCGTAACGGTTGTCTGCGTTGGGGTGGAAAGTACCCGGACCGATGGAGCGGACTGTGAATGCACGTATACTGTTGGCGCCTCCGATATAGAACTGTTCGCTATAGGGGGCGACGGTCTGGTTGCCGTATGCATAGAGTATTCCTCCCATCAGGCGGGTGGCTATGTGTTGCTTTTCTCCTACTTTGAACAGGCAGCGGACTTCCGAGGTCATTTTAAGGAATTGTGCGAAGGGGCTTCCCAGCAGTTCTTTCCCTTTTTCCTTCATTCCTTTGCCGAAGGCGGCATAAACAAGTGAAGTCACATTGCCGGCAGAGGTGAAGGAGGTTTCCCACCATAAGTTATGCCGTTTTTTCAGGGGGGCGTTGTCATAAGTAAAGGTATAGCTCATGGCAGGGATAAACTGATTTCCCAAACTGAGTGCCAGTGACTTGTTTACATTGATAATGGAATCGAATTCACTGGTGGTATGTTGCAGGGTATTGAACGTAAGCCTGAAAGGGGTTACTGTGTGTTTCCAGGTGCGCGATGGCTGGAAATCATAACTGACGGTTCCGCCAAAAGATAACATCTTGAAGAAGCGGGCACGGTTCAGCTGGTCCACATAGAGCTTGAAAGAGGTATGCGAGGGAAACAGTAAGCGGTTCGACTTGTTCTTCCATGGCAGTAACAGGCGTGGATAATCCAGTGAGAAGGATGCTCCCAGTTCATACGAATTCATTTTTGACTTGTCTCCAGCGACACTGTTGGATGCGGTTTGCCATTCGTAGGACCCTTTCAGTTGGAAAGATAGTTTGGCGGCTGTGCGCATAAAGTTGCGTCGCGACAAACTGAAGATGGCTCCCGGGCCTGTCTGGTCGGTGCTCTTGGTTGTGACATTGAATTCCAGCTCTCCGTCGTAGGGAAGGTCGAACATGGCATTTACTTTGATGTTCAGGGTGTCACAGTCGGGCAGGGTGTCTTTGGGTGTGTAGCGGAATTCTGCATATTTAAAGATTCCCAAGCGTGCCAGTGCTTCTTGGGTATAGGTTTGGCGTATCTGGGAGTATAGTTGTCCTTCTTTATATAGGAAACGTCTGCGCAAGACCTGTTCGCGGATACCGGGTTTCTTGCCATGATAATGGATGGTCATATCTGCAAAGGTCAGTGAGTCTGTCGGTTGCTCTCCCTTATATCCTGTCAGGTAAACAGAGGTCTTTCCTATATAATAAGGGCGGCGTGCTTCTGCCGGCACTCCTTTTTGCGGCACTACCTGCAAACTTACAAAACCGGGATTGCGCAATGTGTCTGCGCGGAAGGTGGTAAACTCGGGGCGGAAATAATAGTATCCGTTATTTCTGAAAAGAGTACTTAGCCGCTGGCGTTCTTCTTCCAGTTTCAACACGCTGAAGTTGTCTCCTTTGCGTAATATGCGCTGGTTGTAGGTGGCACGAATCAGGCTGTCGGCCCGTGCCGGATATTTGAGGTAGGCAATAGAGTCCAGATAGTAAGGATTGGCCATATTGATTTCATAGTTGAGCTTTGCTTTTCGGGGGTTCTTCAGGGTGTCGACCGAATAGGAGACAGAGCCATTGAAGAAGCCATAATCACGCAACAAGTTGGTCGCTACCTTTACACGGGTTTCGGGATTGACGGTGGAGATATAAACCGGGGTGGAACCCAGCTTGTTGAATATCCAGCGGCCCAGTCCCTTCTTTTCCTGGTATTTCACAAAGTCATTATATATCCACAAACCGAACGGAATGGGAAAGCGCAGGGAGTTGCTTCCCAATATGGCGTTATTGGGAGGGTAGGACAGGGCTGCCTCTACTTCTTCCAGAGTTTGCACTCCGGCGGGAGTTTTGTCTTCGTTGATAACGTTCATGTTCTTTACGCCTACGTAAAGAGTTTCGCCTTCGGGCAGGTTCTTTGTGGTGGAGCAACCCGCCAGCAGGCATAGAAAAGCTGTCAGCAACAGCTGGTTAACGTGAAGTTTTCTCTTTCTTATCCTTGTCATTTTTATCAATCTTTCTTTTTCCTGAATATAAATAACTCACCCAGATGGCTCATCTTCTTTCGCAGAACGATACCGACACCTGTTTCGATGATTTCACCTTCGAGCACACTCTCGTAGTTTTTATCGTGGAACACCTTGATATATCGGGTACCGCTATTGTCCAGACGATATTCGACGGAGACGTTGTCGATAAATGTTTCATCTTGCTGGGCGGTATTGCCGGTAGACACTTTTCCGCCGATAACGATGCGGAAACGGTTATTCCAGAAACGTTTGGCAAACTGGAAGTTGTAATCTGTACGCTTTCCGCCGTCTTCGGCATTGTCGACGGTTTCCATGCCTAGGCTGATGTCGAGGGCTTTTCCTGCAATATTCGAAATTTCGCTTTGCAGGAAGGAGTTGAGGGCATTGTTCATATTGAATCCTCCGGTAGAGTTGCCTTCTGCCATATACATACCGGTGACAAGCATGGTTACGGCCAGTTTGCCCCGTTCTTCTGGACTCATGGCGGTAAGCTGGTCTTGCACGGAGGCGTCTTCGGGGGCTGAAAGGGTAAAGGCCAGTCCCAGGTTTTCCAGTCGTTGGCTCAGGGCGATACCTACATCGAAGCTGACCATGCGGGGGCTTTGTCCGTCCTCGCCCACAGTGGCGCGCACTCGCTCTGTGGCGGTGATACTGAGTTGGGGGTTCATCACGTTGCCTGTCCATTCCACATAGCTGCCGTTCTGGATATTGAACGTCTTGAGCGGAATGACCGGGATTTCATATTTCATTTCACCGCTGATGAGCGAGTAGCGTCCGTTCAGCAGCATCTCGCCTTGCGGGGTGTATTGGAAAGAAAGGTCTCCGCCTCCTTCGAGCAGCATATAGTTGGAACCATCCGGTGTGATATCGACATGTGCTTGAACGGCTTGGTCGATATGCATTGTCATGGCGATATCCATGCCATTGATGGACACCGGCTGGATGGTTTCGTTCGCCACTTCAGTGGTGTCATTGAAGTTGACGAAAGTCACCATGTCTCCCAAACGGTCGTTTACGGTCAGCGGGGAGTCTTTCATCACATAAGTGAAATCTGTCTTTCCCAATATATTCATATTGCCCCGCATCATGAGGGCGTCTACGGGGCCGCGGAGAGTGGCGTCGAAGTCTACATACATCTTGCCGTATACCATGGCCCGTTTGGTGCGGGGAGCATTCAGTAGTTCGTAGTTCCGGGCCTTCATCTTCAAGTCGGTAGTCATACGCTCCAGATTGGAGAAGTCCACATGACCGTTGATGGTGAAAGGATTTTTTCCTTTGGTGAAGATATCGAAGTCCTTAAACATCATTTTGCTGTTGACCATCTGTACCGGCTCGTTGTCGAAGCGGAAGAGTGCAGACAGTTCGGGCATGAACATTGATACGGAGTCGAGTGACAGTTCGCCATTGAGCAGAGGCTTGGAGGGGTCTCCCTTCATGGCCAGTGTTCCGTCAATGTCGCCGTTCAGTTCCACCATATTGTCGGGGATGAACGGATTAATGACATTCAGCGGGAAGTGTTCGAGCGCAACATCTGCACTCAGGCTGCCTTTGCCGTCGGCTGTGGGCAGATAGATACCGCCGAGGTGGGCTATCTCTTTGTTATTGTGGCGGATGTATCCGTCTACGTGGTGGTCTTTCTCGTCGCCGGGCAGATATACGCCACTAAATTCCCAATTACCGAGTGGGTTGCCTTCATATTTGAATTCATCGACTTTCAAGTCACTGCTCACCATCATGTAGGGGCCGGATTCGATATAGTGCGTTTCTGCTCCAATCCATCCTTCCATATCAGGCATATAAGGCAGGATACGGCGGAACTCTTTCAGATTGATTCGGGAGAGCTCGACTGTCATGTCCTGACTGGCAATGGTATCTTCGCGATTGGTATAGAAGCTGAGGCCCGTACCTGCATCGTCGTGCAGATGGAGATTGGCATGGATGCGTCCGCGGTCTGTCAGGAAGATATAATTATCCCTGTTGACCGTGAAAGGACGGTAAACCAATGTCGGATGTTCGGGGAAAAGACGTAGACGGATTCCCCGACGTCGTAAATCGGCCTGCACTCCCATATAGACGCCTTGCTCCTTGCGGGCGTTGAGGTACTGAATGAGCAGTTGTGCCTGATTGGTACCGATGTTTCCTTCCAGGCTGACATCGTAAGCTTCTTGGTTAAGCTTCGGTCCGTTGACAACTCCACTTAGGAATTTGATGCCTTCCATGTCTTGCTGTACGTCAAGATAAATTGTATCCAAGACAATGCTGTCTGTGCTCAGACTATAAAGGAATGCTTCTCCGTTCAGCCCTTCTGTCGGAGAGGAATCCATATCCATAAAAAGTTTCCGGTAGGAGATGCCCATCATGGAAAGGTAATTGCAGACCGGATTATCCTGTCCTGAAGTGACGCGTAAACACAAGCCGGGCAGATATTGTTTCAACTCTTCCTGGTCGATATGTTTATGCTCCCACTGTTCGGAGAGTTTCTTCATCAATATCTCTGCCTGGCGGGATAAGCGTGTGATGTGCCCGGCTCCTTCCAAAGAAAGGTCGAAATCACCGGCACGCAAATACATCCGGGTAGAATCGCTTGCTGTGGCAAATCCCAGTAAAAGGTCTTTGGGATGAGATGTGCGTTTGGGCGTGATGACGGTGATATTGGCCATGGATGCATCCACGGAATATTTGTTAGCCATATCCGTTGCGAGGTGGACGGTAATATTTTGCGAGGTCTGCATGCGCTCATTCATCAAGTGCAATGCCTGCCAGTCCATGCGGTCGATATCCAGCTTCAGCGTGGCTGCCGCATTATGCGGCTTCAGGCTGCCATCGAGGTGTGCCCGTATATCCATTACTTTATTATTGATTAATAAAGCAGTGTTGATGATATGTTTTTCGAGTCCGGCAGAAAGTTGGATGCCCGACAGGATATAATTGCCGTAATGGAAACGGTCGATACTGCCCGAGGCACTGAAGGTGGTTCGGGGAGACATGAAGTCCAGTCCTTCTCCTTTGACACCAAGGCGTGCGGATACTGCAAAGAGTGAGTCTTGCGGCAAGAATCGGTGCAGGTTCAGATTATTGACGGCAACATCGGCTTCATAGGCTTCGCGTGAAAGGTCGTACTTGGCATAGAGCCGGGCGGCATGTTCCATTTTGAAATCATCTGTAATGGAGATGCTGTCATTATACACGGTGATGGGGATGGTGTCGATGACTGCCAATATGCGTGCGTCCGGTTCTTTCAACAAAAGGTCTGTACCCATTTTGGAGCCCGACATGCTGAATTTACCTTCCAGGCGTGTGCCGTTAGGGATGGCAATACCTTCGGCAAGGGCACTCAGAAAATCCATGTTCCCCACTTCCGTTTCGAGTGTGATGTCTCCTCCGCGTTTCAGCGTATCGGTCAGATGGGTTAATTCGCCTTTGGCAAAAAGCTCCAATGCGCCGGGAAGTTCGGCACTCAGAGTGGTCAATTTGAGTTGGTTGAGGTCACCGTCCACTCCTGTACGGATGCGTAAGGGTTCGGCCGGGTATTTCTGTACGAAATGTTCGTCCATACCGCCTACCAAACGTATGATGTCCTGTTTGCCTATATCAGCCATTAACCGGGCGGATAACCGTCCTTTACTTTTCATTTCGAATACGTCCCAATCGATGGATGCATTCAACTCGAAGTCCGAATCGGAGGTGGTGAGACGCAAAGAAGGGATACGGAGCGATTTCTGGTTGGAGAGCAATCGTCCTTGGGTGGATAGAAGTTCCAGTCCCGAACGCTCCTTTAGCACAAACCGGTTGATAATGGCTTTCATGTCACGGCCCTCATAATGAAGAGAGTCGAGTTGCACACCGATGCCGGTCAGTGCGATATGAGAAGGATCCAATCCTCTCAGGGCAATGCTGTCGGGCGGGAGAAGAGACGGTGCTCCCGAATCATAGTTCACCTGTCCGTTTTCTATTTTAAAACTTTGAAGGGAATAGGCGGATTTATGCAGGTCTATCAATCCGTTACGCAAAGATGCTTTTGCCAGCGATGTGCTGAGCGCGAGACTGTCAAGCGGCATCTGCAAAGCGAAAGACACATTTTGCAAGTCGATGTCCTGCAGGATTATTTTCCAGTAGGTGGTATCGGTTTTGGTGGTGTCGGCAGCTGTGGTGTCATTCAGGCAAAGAGACAAGTCGGTGTCTTTGAGCAGTACTTTGTTCACTATGGCTGTTTCGGGGTCGAGTGCCACACCGTGGCTGGATATAAACAATTCACCAAGAGTTCCCCGCAACTGCATCCCATTAATCAGGTCATTGGAATTGACGGTGGCCCCTTTGAGGGAGATACCATCTACTTCCACTTGCTTTTTCAGCAATGGCAACAACTGGACATTTACCTGAAGGCGCTTTACGCTGAGCAGCGTATCGTTGTGCTGGGAAGACGCTTCCACATCATTCACCACCAAGTTGAGCGGAAAAGATAAAGAGATTCTTCCCACCCTTATATTCATTCCGGTTGATTCAGAGGCATACGAAGCCGCTTTGTCCACCAGGAAATTCTGTATGGGGGGCAAATAAATCAGTATACATAAAAGAATGAACAATATGAAAGGAGAGGCTACCGTCCACATTGTCCAACGGATATATTTCTTTTTCATCGTGTGTTTTGTACAAACGTTTCTGCAAACTTAAACAAATTTATCGGCATATTAGTTGAATGTATCTGCCTTTTATCTTTTATTCTTGATAATTTTATCTTTTCGTTCATGTGCTATTGCACTTTATACTCACTTGGCGACATTCCGGTGTGATGTTTAAAATATTTCCCAAAAAAGGAAGGGTTGGGGAAATTCATGTAATAGGCTACTTCCTGAATGGACATGACCGAATATTTAAGTAATGCTTTTGCTTCCAGAATTACATATTCGTCAATCCACTCACCGGCTGTTTTTCCACTAACTTTCTTTACCACGGTAGAGAAGTGTTTCGGACTTAAAAACAACTGTTCGGCATAGAAGTCCACCCGTCTTTCCTTGCGATGGTGTTCGGTCAGTAAATTAATGAATTGGTTGAATAGTATTTCTTCCCGTTTCATGGATTTGGGGTTGGCTGCCAAAAACTCCGGTTGCCTGCGATGCAGGATGGAACCTAATTTATAAAGATAGGCACCCATCAGCCGCCGTACAATCTCTGTGCGGAAATTATCGTTCCGGTCAATCGTTTCTTCTATTAATGTGTAGAAAGCCTCCAGCTCTTTTACCTCTTCATCCGTCAGGCTGAAAATAGGTTGTTCTTTCAATGAAATAAAGAAAGGCATGAAACTGTTCAGGTTGATATACATTTCTTTTAAGAAATCGGATGAAATGAGGAACATCTGGGTTTGATGCATGCCCGGTTGGGGTATTGATTGAAGGATGTCGCCGGGAGCGCAAATCACCAAGTCGTTTTTAGTCGTGTTGTATTCACGCAAGTTGATGTTGATGGTTGCACTTCCTTGTTTCCGCACTGCGATGATGATACCGTCGAGGCGGAGAGGATATCTGAATATAGAATTGACATCCGGAATATAATATTCTGTATTGTCCATTATAAAATCATTGCCTATACCCTTCATGGCAGCGTTCAGTTTGCGGATGAGGGCAATGGATATATTTCCAATTTCTTGTTCCATATCTCTTAATTTTGCTTCAAAAATATAAATCAATAATCATATAGCAATCCTTTTTGTCTCCTTTATATGTTTTTTTAATTGAATTTGGCGGAAGCATCTGCCAAGTGACTGTCAATAACCCGCTAATATTCTTAATTCTTTCTAAAAGGGTAAGGATGGCAAACTATTTGTATGTAATAACCTGTATATTTAACAACAAAATTATAAAGAACAAAACTATGTCAATGTATTGGATATTATTTATTGGAATTGCGATTATTAGTTATATCGTGCAAGCCAGCTTGCAGAGTAAGTTTAAGAAATACTCTAAGATGCCACTGTCAAACGGCATGACCGGGAAAGAAGTGGCAGAGAAAATGTTGCATGACAATGGTATTTATGATGTCAGGGTGACAAGTACTCCGGGAATGTTGACCGACCACTATAATCCGGCTAACAAAACGGTGAACCTGAGTGAGGGGGTATATGGAAGCAATAGTGTGGCTGCCGCCGCTGTAGCTGCCCATGAGTGCGGACATGCCGTACAGCACGCCCGTGCCTATGCTCCGTTGAAAATGCGTTCTGCTCTTGTTCCGGTGGTTCAGTTCTCGTCATCTATCATGACTTGGGTGTTGTTGGGTGGAATCCTGATGGTAAATACTTTCCCGCAGTTATTGCTCGCAGGTATCTGTTTGTTTGCCATGACTACCCTATTCAGTTTTATCACCTTACCGGTAGAAATAAATGCAAGTCAGCGTGCATTGGTATGGTTGAGTAAGGCAGGCATTACCAATTCCTATAATCACCATGCGGCGGAAGATGCATTGCGTTCGGCTGCTTATACTTATGTAGTAGCTGCGCTTGGCTCACTGGCTACATTGGTTTATTATATTATGATTTATATGGGACGCCGGGAGTAAATATTTATCCGATTGTATTGAATAATGGGAGTGTGTCAAAACTAAGCCGGCCTATCCCATCGTTATATGTAGGGGCAGGGTTCGCCTGCCCGAAGACACAAAGCAAACTGTTTTCGGGCGAGCGAACCTCGCCCCTACGAACTAAATGATAGCATTATCCTTTATATGACAGCCTCATTTTCGGAAGAATGGCATTAAGATTAATAGAGGCTAACCATAATCAGAGTTTTCTTTCTTTTTATTCGTTTATTACAGAGATTTTTTCGTAATTTTGTGCCTCAAAATCAAATCAGAGAATCATTATGGCAGCAAAACCGGGTATTCCTAAAGGAACCAGAGATTTTTCGCCCGTAGAAATGGCGAAACGCAATTATATATTTAATACTATTCGTGAAGTGTTCCATCTTTTCGGCTATCAGCAGATTGAAACTCCTTCTATGGAGAACCTGTCTACTTTGATGGGAAAATATGGAGATGAAGGTGATAAACTATTGTTCAAGATACAGAATTCAGGCGATTACTTTTCGGGAATTACCGATGAGGAACTATTGAGTCGCAATGCTGTGAAATTGGCCGGTAAGTTTTGTGAGAAGGGGCTGCGCTATGATCTTACCGTACCCTTTGCCCGCTATGTGGTGATGCACCGCGATGAGATAAGTTTTCCTTTCAAACGTTATCAAATTCAACCGGTATGGCGTGCAGACCGTCCTCAGAAGGGACGTTACCGCGAGTTCTATCAGTGTGATGCCGATGTGGTGGGCAGCAATTCGCTGCTGAACGAAGTGGAACTTGTACAAATGATTGATCGTGTGTTCAACAAGTTTGGCGTGCGTGTTTCCATTAAGATTAATAATCGTAAGATATTAACGGGTATTGCCGAAATAATCGGTGAGGCCGATAAAATAGTGGATATTACCGTTGCTATCGATAAACTGGATAAGATAGGTTTGGATAATGTGAATGCGGAATTGGCTTCGAAAGGTATTCCACAAGAAGCGATTGATAAACTTCAGCCTATTATCTTATTGAGCGGTTCCAATGAGGAAAAACTTGAAACACTGAAAACGGTTCTGGCTGCCAGCGAGACTGGTATGAAAGGGGTGGAAGAAAGTGAGTTTATCCTGAAGACTGTTGCCTCTCTCGGAGTAAAGAGCGAAGTAGAGCTGGACTTGACGTTGGCTCGCGGATTGAATTACTATACCGGTGCTATTTTTGAGGTGAAGGCATTGGATGTGCAGATTGGCAGCATCAGTGGTGGAGGCCGTTATGACAACTTGACAGGCGTGTTTGGAATGGATGGAATGTCTGGAGTCGGTATTTCGTTCGGAGCAGACCGTATCTTTGATGTGCTGAACCAATTGGATTTGTATCCGAAAGAGGCTGTGAATGGTACAGAACTGTTGTTTGTGAACTTCGGAGAGAAGGAAGCTGCCTACTGTCTGCCTGTTTTGGCCAAAATGCGTGATGCCGGTGTACGTGCCGAGATTTATCCTGATTCAGCCAAGATGAAGAAGCAGATGGGGTATGCGAATGACAAGCAGATTCCGTTTGTTGCCATTGTAGGTGAAAATGAGATGGCTGAAGGTAAACTGACGCTGAAGAATATGACTACAGGTGAACAATCGTTGCTGACTCCCGATGAATTGTTGGAAGCAGTAAGAGGATAATAAGAAGAGATTTTATATTTTATTTATCACCGTAGCAGCTTTATCATGGGCTGCTACGGTGATATTTTTTATAGATGGCGTTCGGGATACAAATCGTTCCACCATTCAGGGCTGTCCTGCAACCAACGTGCAAACCATGCCATGATAGAGTTGTGCCATAATATTCGTTTCGGATAATCGGCAATGAAGTGGTTCTCGCCGTCTACGGTTACAAATTCGACAGTCTTGCCCAGAATCTTCAGCGCATTGAACAGTTGAATACTTTCTCCGATGGGTACATTGGTATCCACCGTTCCGTGTAACAATAACAAGGGGGTGTTGATTTTGTCGGCATTGAACAGTGAACCTTGCTTGGTAAACAGTTCCGGATTCTTCCAAGGATAGCTGTCGGCAGCAGCTATTGCATTATATGAATAGCCCCAATATCCTTCTCCCCAATAGCTTGTCACATTACTGATACCGGCATGTGAAACTGCTGCAGCGAAAATGTCGGTTTGTGTTTGCAGGTATTGTGTCATGAATCCGCCGTAGGATGCACCCAGACAGCCGATTTTCTTGTCATTGACAAATGGATGTTCTTTGCAGAACTGCTTGGTGCCTTCGATGATATCGTCGGCTGTGCGTTTACCCCACGCGTTGACGTGGCGTGCCGAGAACTCTTGTCCGTAACCGATAGTTCCGCTCGGATTGATGACATATACTACATAGTCTCGTGAAGCAAACAGTTGTGCACAATAGGGATTGCTGATGCCACGTTCGGTAGGAGTCGTTCCACCATAATAATATACGATAAGCGGATACTTCTTATTGGGGTCGAAATTTGGAGGCAGACACATCATGCCCTGAATAGTGGTTCCGTCTGAGGCGGTGAAGTTCCAAGGTTCCGTCTTACCCAATTCAATCTCGTCCAATATCGGCTTCATGGGGTCGGCAAGCAGACGTGAAGTCTTCTTTTTCATATCATAAAGGTAGGCAACCCCCGCATTATGATTGCTTTGTCCGATATAGGCGGCGATGGAAGGGTTGTTCTCTGAAAGAGCAAAGGCACTGGTGACATCCGTTTCCAGATTGAGTTTCTCAAACTTCTTTGTTTGGGGAGAGTAACGATAGATATTTCTGCAATCTTCATCATTGGTATTGAAATAGATGCAGCCGTCACCTTTATTCCATTGCAGAGGATAGACAGTCGGGGCAAAATCTTTTGTTATCGGCTCAATGTGGCGGGTAGCCAAATCCATGATATAAGCCTGTGAGTCGAAGTCATTGGCAATAGGGTGGTTTCCGCAATTCTTGCCTATGCCTCCGAATGCTTCGGGACTTCCGGTCAACAGCAATTGTTTATCGTCGGGTGAATAACTTGCTCCTCCCATAAAGCGGTCGTTGATAAAGAGTGTATCGACAGCCAATGTTTCCAAATTGACTTGGTAAAGAGAACTTAATGAGAAAGGACGTTCTGTGATATTCTCTTTTGAAGTGCTATAAAGGATATACTTGCCATCGGGCGAGATGTCATTCAGGTAGGTACTGTGGTTACCGAAGGTGAGACGTTCGGATATACCCGTTGCCGGATTATATTTTGCCAAAAAGCTGCGGCGGCGTGAACCGGGAATGCGGTCGGCCGGACTTACGATGCGTTTTAGCGGCCCTTCCTCTTTTACTCCCTCTTCCGAAGGATGATAAATCAGATAGTCTTCATTTGGTGACCAAGTAAAACTTTCTTCCGGAATACCTCTCAGAATAGTCTCTTCTTTTAAAGTCAGCGGGTCGAGGGTGATTACATCATTGCCTTTTGCCGCCTGTACGGTATAATACAATTTATTACTTTTGGGCATCCAGCGCATACCTTCTTTGGCATTGGACAACAGAACTTTACCTGTCTTCAGCTCGGACAGCGTGGTATAGGTATAAGAACGTTTTAAAGAGTGGTTGTTCCAATAGCGTGTAAGCAGGTACTTGCCGTCGGGTGAGATGGATACGCCGATGACACGATTGCCGTAAACCGTGTTCGGGAGGGCAAAGCGTTTCTTCTGTTCGGGAGAAACAAAACAGGTTATTTCTTTAAATTTATCATCTTTGATGAGTTCACACTTTAAAGTAGGCTCTGCTTTATCCTCAGAACTGGAAAGTAGCTTGATGGTGATTTCGTAATCGGCTTCAGGTTCCAGACGGAGGTTGACTTCACGGGTAGAGGCGCCGGATATGCTGTCTTCAGCACTTTCTTTCGACATCTTTGATTCTCCGTTGATAAAGATTTCCCAACGGGCCGGTGAAGTGATTTTTAATTTCCCCGTCATGAAGCGTTCGGCACGCAAGGCGGTCTCCAATAAGTAGATACTGTTGTCTTTCTCTGCTTTGGGGAATGATAGGATTCCGGCAGTATCGGCATTCAGCACTTGAAAAGGAGCTCCGGCAAGGTCAAGCACAACTGGAGTTTTAAGCAAATCCTTGGCTGTGTGTTTTTCACCTTTCGGGTTGATGCTGTCATTCATAATCGGGGTGCGTACTGTAATGGCATCGCGCACCTTGAATTGGGTTAGTTTCTCTTGGGCTTGCAGGCAGGTACCGGCTCCGGTTGCCAATAACAAGGCAAGCATTGTGGTTCGTTTCTTCATGCTTTTATTTTTTGATTAAATGGTTAATAAACTATTTTATCTAAAATGCCGTTGAGACAGGCAATAGCCACTCCGTAATTGGTCATCGGTATGTGCTGGCGGCGTGCCTGGTCGATACGGCTTAATACATATTTACGGTTGAACATACAACCTCCGCAATGAATAATCAGCTCATAAGAACTAAGGTCGGTGGGGAAGTCGGTGCCTGATACTATATCTATATGTAGACTTTCACCGGTTTTCTTTTTGAGCAGCCGAGGGAGTTTCACTCTGCCGATGTCTTCCGAAAGAGGAGCATGCGTGCAGGCTTCGGCTATCAGTACCCGTGATTGTGGGGTGAGGCTATCAATGGCAGCGGCACTTTCTATATAATAATGTATATCTCCTTTATATCCTGCCATCAACACAGAAAAGGAGGTGAGCAGACTGGATTCGGGTTTCAGGCGATATACCTCGTGGAACACTTGTGAGTCTGTGATAATCAGACGGGGAGCGCGTGAAAGGGCTTCCAGTGTGTGGGTGAGTCGGTCGGTTGTGCAGCTCATGACAAGGCATTTTTTGTCGAGCAGTTCGCGCATGGTTTGCACCTGAGGAAGGATGAGTCTTCCTTTGGGTGCCTGTATATCTTGCGGCATGACCAGCAATACCAAGTCTCCTTCTTGTACCAAGTCACCGGTAATGGTTTGTTGACCGAAATCGGTCGGCAGCTTTCGGAGAATGGTTTGATACACGGCTTCTATGCCTGTACGTTCCTTGGCGCTGACAATGAGAGGCGTTTCTCCGCAAGTCTTTTCAATTCGGACAGCGGTGTCGGCAGCACATTCGCGATGGTCTGACTTATTAAGAATAAGGATGACCGGAATGTTTCGGTCGTTCAATTGCTGTATCCATTGCCGCTCCTCTTCCATATTTCCGTCTTCGCAAAGCAATAATGCAATGTCTGTGCGTTCGATGGCTTTCAGGGTGCGGGCAATGCGCATTTCCCCCAATACTCCTTCGTCATCAAATCCCGGGGTATCTATAAAAATACAAGGCCCGATGCCGTGTATTTCCATGGCTTTATTCACAAGGTCGGTAGTGGTGCCCGGAACATCGGAAACAAGAGCCGTGTCCTGTCCCGTCAAAGCGTTGATAAGCGATGACTTACCACTGTTACGACGTCCGAAAATAGCAATATGCAGACGGTTGGCGTTAGGGGTATTGTTCATATTCATGAATTCTATATTAAAATCTAAAGTCACGTTTTCCTTCTATTATCTCTTTCAGATTATGTGCGGCTATCTCTTTTATTTTGGGATTGGGGATATGTTCCAATTCTTTTTGGATTAAGACTTCTCCTTTGGCGCGTGTGCCGGCGGATGCATAATCTTCCAGATATTCTTTTAAAGTCATGAGAGCGTTGGGAGCACAGCAATTCGCTATTTGTCCCGATTTGACTAATGACATGAAACGGTCGCCTGTTCTGCCTGCCCGGTAGCAGGCGGTGCAGAAACTGGGAATGTGTCCCATGTCGAGCAGCCAGTTGACTACCTCATCCAATGTCCGTGTATCGCTGATATCGAATTGGGCGGAATTTTCTTCCTTCGGTTCAGGCGTGGCGTAACCGCCTACGCTGGTGCGTGACCCGCCACTGATTTGGGATATACCCAAATGCAGTACCTTGCTGCGTGTGGCAACCGATTCGCGTGTGGAAATAATCATTCCCGTATAAGGTACGGCAATGCGGATAATGGCTACGATGCGGCAGAATATATCATCGGAAACGGCATTGGGAAAGTCGTTTGTGGAAATATCGTCAGCCGGACAGATGCGAGGCACGCTGATGGTGTGCGGACCGACTCCGAAGGTGGCTTCCAAATGTTCCGCATGCATCAACAGTCCGATAAAGTCATATTTATAAGTGTTGAGTCCGAACAATACTCCCAGTCCCACGTCGTCTATGCCACCTTCCATGGCACGGTCCATGGCCTCGGTGTGGTAGGCATATCTGCTTTTAGGACCGGTGGGATGCAAGGCTTCGTAGTTTTCTTTGTGATAAGTTTCCTGAAACAGGATATAGGTACCGATGCCGGCATCCTTTAACCGGCGGTAGTTTTCTACTGTGGTTGCGGCAATGTTGACATTCACCCGGCGGATGGCTCCATTTTTATGTTTGATGCTGTAAATGGTGTCAATGGATTCCAGGATATATTCGATGGGATTGTGCAAAGAATCTTCGCCGGCTTCGAGTGCCAGACGTTTGTGGCCCATATCCTGCAGAGCGATAACTTCTTTCCTGATTTCCTCCTGTGTCAACTTCTTGCGGGCTATCGTCTTATTCTTCAGGTGGTAAGGACAATATACACAACCATTGACACAATAATTGGAAAGATATAACGGAGCGAACATGACAATGCGGTTGCCATAAAATTTATGTTTGATTTCTTCGGCCAAGCGAAAAATCCGTTCTATCAAGTCCGGTTGGCCACATTCCAGCAGGAGAGCTGCTTCCCGGTGGGTCAGACCTTTACATTGGGCAGCTTTGTCTATCAATGACTCAATCAGTGCACGGTTACTCTTATGGGTTTCTGCATCACTCATTGTATCCAGAATTTCCTGATGGTCAATAAACTCTTCCGCTATTTTTGAATCTGCTTTATACATTATATTCTAATTGTTTTTATGTTCTGTTTCCGTCATAATCTCCTCTTTCTGCCGAAATCCGGTACCCAATGGCGCCTAACCGTTCGGACAGCTTTTTTAATCCTTCCGCAGCTTCGGCACCGAAAGCGGCCTTATGGTCATACAAGGCATATTTCGCGCGTTGTTCCGGTGGTGACAGATTGGGCATCACTACATTGGCTCCTGCCAATATCCCTTGTTCGCGTCCATCCGTTGCAAGAGTTGCCAATGCTGTTGTGGATGGGATAAGGGCGTATGGATGCATTAACCTGAAGATGGAAAGCAATTTGAGTGTCATTCTCACGCTTCCGGCGGCTTTACCGGCAAATGGAGTGTCGTGATGGGGAATGAAAGGACCGATGCCAATCATCTCCGGTTGAAAATGCTCGATAAACAATAGGTCTTCCACCAGATGCCCGATTGTTTGTCCGGGACTGCCTACCATGATTCCCGTACCGGTCTGATAGCCGATTTCCTTTAACCATTGCAGGCATTGCAACCTGTGTTCGGATGACATGGTGGGGGGATGGAGTTGCCGGTAATGTGCCTGATTGTATGTTTCGTGGCGAAGTAAATAGCGGTTTGCACCGGCACGGAAAAAACGCTCGTAAGCCTCTCGTGTTTTCTCGCCCAGTGACAAGGTAATGGCGCAATCAGGAAAAAGCTGACGGACAGATGATACCGTTTGCTCTATCCATTCGTCCGTCATGGCGGAATCTTCTCCTCCCTGCATTACAAACGTACGGAACCCGGCTTCGTATCCTTCACGGCAGCATGTTAAGATTGTTTCCCGCGTCAGTCCGTAGCGGGTGACCGACGGATTACCTTTCCGAATGCCGCAATAATAGCAATTATTACGGCATCGGTTACTGATTTCTATGAGTCCGCGGATGAATACTCTATTGCCGAACCGAGAAAGGGTTTCCTCTTGAGCTTGCTTTTGTAGATAAGATAAGCAGTTACTGTCCTGACATTCGAGCAGAATTTTATATTCTTCCGCCGTCAGTTTATGTCCCTTCCTCAGTTTGTCTATCAAGAGTATTTCATTCCATATTTTCATAGGTTTTGGTTTGTTTGGTCAATTCTTGCGATAGTTGCCACTTACCCGACTTGCTTCCACTGTGCGTGCTGGGGCCGGTGATGCAACCTCCTTCGCAAGCCATTACTTCGATAAACTGTCCCGGAGTCTTGCCTGTTTTGGCGTATGCACGTAATGCTGCAATATTTTTTTTATTCAAGTCTGAAACCTGAATAGCATTTATCTTGTCTGCTTCCATCTTGAGGAATGCTTTCACAGCACCCATTACACCGCCTGCCTGAGCAAATCCATGCGCTTCGCGCACAGAAGAGAACTCCATGGCGTATGGTTGTACTATTTCTAAATTGACTTCCATCGCATCGAAGATAGAAGAAATTTCCTCGAATGTCATCACAAAATCCACAGCTTCGTCACGTTGTGCTTCTTTACGCTTGGCTACACATGGCCCCACAAATACTATTTTTGCATCGGGATGCTTTTTCTTGGCGATACGTGCGGCATAGTACATTGGAGAACCCGTAGTCGAAACATATTTCTTCATGTCAGGAATATACTTGTTCACCAACTCAATATAAGAAGGACAACAGGAAGTGGTCATGAACTTTTGGCCTTCTTCCAGTTTCTCAATCAGTTCATGTGCTTCATTTTCTACTGTTTCCATTGCACCTTGTGCGACTTCAATCACATCTGCGAAACCGATTTGTCTGAATGCTCCGTATACTTGTTCGATAGTGGTGCTGAACTGTCCTAGAATGGAAGGTGCTACAATAGCCACTACCTTTTCTCCTTTACGGATACGCTGTAACACATCGAACGTTTGTGATATTTCGAAAATAGCTCCGAAAGGACAAGCATTCATACATTTTCCGCAATAGATACATTTGTCTTCGTCAATGTGTTCTATGCCATGCTCGTCTTTGCTGATAGCCTTGACAGGACAGGATTCCTCGCAAGGAACCGGGATGTAAACGATAGCATGATAAGGGCAACTTTTGTGGCAGATGCCGCAACTGATGCAAGTATCGTGGTCAATCCATGCTTTACCGGTGTCTGCATGTACATGAACAGCCCCTTTGGGGCAGTTGTATTGACAACTGCGGGCAGTACATCCGCGACACAGGTCGGTAATTTCGTAGTTAATCTGTACGCAGGCGGAGCAGGCTTCGTCTATCACGCACATTATATTGTCCTTGGGCATCCCATTTTCTGCACGGTCGAGTGCTTTGGCGGCATATTCGGATAATGAAGTGAGTTCGTCTATTTCATCGTCCATATCCAGGCCCAGCAAAGGGAGTGATTTATACTTCCACACGGCGCGTTCTTTATGCACGCAGCAACGTCCGGCATGTTTTGAACGTCGAGGACTCAATTCCAGAGGCAGACGGTCTATCTTGTCTGTTGTCAGTTCTCCATTTTTCCACAGTCTCACAAGTTCGGTCAGTAACTTGTGGCGGACAATCATAATGTTGTTCGTAAAAGCCATATAGTTCAAAAGGTTAGTTGTTAGGTTTTGCAAAGATAGTGATATGTTTGCGTTTCATCCCTATAATCGTTAAAGAAAATGAATAAAAAAGGATTTTGGCAGAAACGAACGTTTGTCATAATGTCAATTTGACAGTTTATATCTGCCAATTCATCGACTTTCGGCTTTGGCATGCTTTTAGTTGAAGGTTTTCCGTCGTCTTTTAAAAAGACATCAATAAACTCGATATAATGTATAACAAATAAAATATTAAGCACTATGAACATTAAACCATTAGCAGACAGAGTACTGATTCTTCCTGCTCCTGCAGAAGAGAAAACAATCGGTGGTATCATCATTCCTGATACAGCAAAAGAAAAACCATTGCAAGGTGAAGTTGTTGCCGTAGGTAACGGAACAAAAGACGAAGAAATGGTGTTGCATGTAGGCGACCAGGTATTGTATGGTAAATACTCGGGCACTGAACTGGAACATGACGGTAAGAAATACCTTATCATGCGTCAGAGCGACGTTCTCGCTGTTTTGGGATAATTCATTTTAAATAATTAGATTAACAATAGAACAGAATCATTTGTTATCCTGAATGAAAACGAAGAATCGGTAAACTACTTGGAGCTATTTTGATTCTTCACTTCGTTTAGAATGACAGATTAAAAAAAGAATAAAGATTATGGCTAAAGATATTAAATTCAACATTGACGCCCGTGAAGAACTGAAAAAGGGTGTGGACGAATTGGCTAACGCGGTGAAAGTAACTCTTGGTCCGAAAGGTCGTAATGTGATTATCGAAAAGAAATTCGGTGCTCCTCACATTACTAAAGATGGTGTGACAGTTGCTAAAGAAGTGGAATTGGCTGACCCATTCCAGAACACAGGTGCACAATTGGTGAAATCGGTTGCTTCAAAGACTGGTGACGATGCAGGTGACGGTACTACTACCGCTACAGTATTGGCTCAATCAATCGTGGGTGTTGGTTTGAAGAATGTTACTGCCGGAGCAAACCCGATGGATTTGAAACGCGGTATAGACAAAGCTGTTGCAAAAGTAGTTGAATCTATCAAGTCTCAGGCCGAAATGGTAGGTGATAACTATGACAAGATTGAACAAGTAGCTGCTGTTTCTGCCAACAACGATCCTACTATCGGTAAGTTGATTGCAGACGCTATGCGCAAGGTTTCTAAAGATGGTGTTATCACTATCGAGGAAGCCAAAGGTACTGACACTACTATCGGTGTGGTAGAAGGTATGCAGTTCGACCGCGGTTACCTGTCAGCTTACTTCGTGACTGATACTGAAAAGATGGAATGTGTGATGGAACATCCGTACATCTTAATCTATGATAAGAAGATTTCTAACTTGAAAGATTTCTTGCCTATCCTGGAACCGGCTGTACAGAGCGGACGTCCTTTGTTGGTGATTGCAGAAGATGTGGACAGTGAAGCATTGACTACTTTGGTGGTGAACCGTCTGCGTTCTCAGTTGAAGATTTGTGCTGTGAAGGCTCCGGGCTTCGGCGACCGTCGTAAGGCTATGTTGGAAGATATTGCCGTATTGACCGGTGGTATCGTTATCAGCGAAGAAAAAGGTTTGAAACTGGAACAAGCTACTCTTGAAATGTTGGGTACTTGCGATAAGGTAACTGTTTCTAAGGACAATACTACTATCGTAAACGGTGCCGGTGCAAAAGAAAACATTCAGGAACGCATCAACCAAATCAAAGCTGAAATCAAGAATACCACTTCAGACTATGATAAGGAAAAATTGCAGGAACGTCTGGCTAAGTTGTCAGGTGGTGTAGCTGTTCTTTATGTAGGTGCTGCTTCTGAAGTAGAAATGAAGGAAAAGAAAGACCGTGTGGATGATGCATTGTGTGCCACTCGTGCAGCTATCGAAGAAGGTATCGTTCCGGGCGGTGGTGTAGCTTACATCCGTGCTTCAGAATCTTTGGAAGGCTTGAAGGGCGATAACGAAGATGAAACAACCGGTATTGAAATCATCAAGCGTGCCATCGAAGAACCGCTTCGTCAGATTGTGGCCAATGCAGGTAAGGAAGGTGCAGTAGTTGTACAGAAAGTACGTGAAGGTAAAGGTGACTTCGGTTACAATGCCCGTACTGACGTTTACGAAAACTTGCACGCTGCCGGTGTGGTAGACCCTGCCAAGGTAACTCGTGTCGCTCTTGAAAATGCAGCTTCTATCGCAGGTATGTTCCTGACTACAGAATGTGTGATTGTGGAAAAGAAAGAAGATAAACCCGAAATGCCGATGGGTGCTCCCGGAATGGGTGGCATGGGCGGCATGATGTAATTTTTGCCCTATAAATGATTGAAATTCCTTGCTGGCGATAAAAAGTCGGCAAGGAATTTTTTTATTTGATAGTATTCCCTATATTTGTGAAAACTAACATTTTAATATGATGGATACATTTTTAGTTCACTGGGATAAAAAGAAGTTTTTCAACTGTCTTCCGGATGTGTGGTTTCTAGCTATTTTGTTGTTGGGCTGGGGAGAACTCATGAGTGCTGTGTTGCTAGGCACATGGCATACCGTAGAGATTATACTGGGTGTATTTCTTTTGCTGGTTACAGGTCTTTTAATCAAGCAGCTTATCCGAAGGAATGGGGCGATAAGTGTCTTTATGGGTATTTTCTTTCTGATGTGCTCCCTTTTCTTTTCAATCGCTCTCTTTTCGGAGCTTCGTGAATTCTCAAAGATGACAGAGCCAAATGCAATAGCATTATTATTGGGAGGAGGGATGATAGTGGGAGGTTCGCTGGTGATGTCGATTCTGATGATGGTACGTGATACCTCGGTTCGGATGCCATCATAACAACTTTCGCAAACAATACCCCTTGTTTCTTGGGAAAAAGATACAATTAGAAAGAGGTGGGGTGTGTTAAAACCTGGATAATGCTGTCGTTTCGTTCGTAGGGGCAAGGTTTGCTCGCCCGAAAACAGTTTGCTTTGTGTCTTCGGACAGGCAAACCCTGCCCCTACAGCTGGCGATGGGATAGGTCGGTTTAGTTTTGACACACTCCCTTCTTTTGGTGAGCCTCTTGTCGGATTCGAACCAACGACCCCGAGATTACAAATCACGTGCTCTGGCCAACTGAGCTAAAGAGGCAATTCTTTTGTTTTGCGGGTGCAAAGGTAGTGATTTCTTTTTAACTCACAAACTTTTCGTTGTAAAAAGTGGGACACATTGTTTTCTTGGGAATTTAAATCCTTGTTTTATCTCCTTATATCATATCACCTACAAAGGGAAGAGTAAGCCGTTTCTTAGGGTCGGCTAAGGCTTTTTAAACGGAAGAATATTACAGTCTCCGGCAACAGACTGTACAGTCCACCGTAGCAGACTGTACGGTCCACTGTAGCAGACTGTACAGTCCACTGCCGAAGACTGTAGTAATC
Source organism: Phocaeicola faecalis (assembly GCF_021730445.1). Taxonomy (GTDB): domain Bacteria; phylum Bacteroidota; class Bacteroidia; order Bacteroidales; family Bacteroidaceae; genus Phocaeicola; species Phocaeicola faecalis. Next base: position 23,519 of record NZ_JADNRM010000006.1, read on the forward strand.
CGACTGACAGACAGGCATAATCGAAAGGATGAAAACGCTTAGTCTGGCTAATGAAAAAGTGACTGAAATTACCAAATGGTAATTTTTACCCTAAAATAAGGCCTTATCTTTGCAACCGGAAAAATAAATTGATATAGGTATGAAAGATAGTATTGATTTTGGTAGTATGGAAATTCCGAAATTGTTTCGGAAGTTACTGATACCTACTGTGTTGGGGATGGTCTTTTCGGCTGTGTTTGTCATAACAGACGGAATATTTGTAGGTAAGGGAATTGGTAGTGATGCATTGGCTGCGGTAAATATTACGGCTCCACTGTTTTTGATAAGTACAGGCATCGGGCTGATGTTTGGAGTGGGGGCGTCCGTGGTTGCCTCCATTCATTTGTCACAGGATAAACAGAAGTCGGCGCGGATTAATGTGACACAGGCGGTGGTGGTTTCTTCTTTGTTCCTGGCATTGCTATGGGGGGCGGTGTGTATGTTTGCACCTCAAGTGGCACGATTGTTGGGAAGTTCGGAACGATTGTTGCCTTTGGCGGTAGAGTATATGTATTGGTTCCTTCCGTTTTTAGTGTTCAGTGCACTGCTCAGTTCGGGAATGTTTTTTGTGCGATTGGATGGTTCTCCTAACTATGCCATGTTGTGCAATGCTATTCCGGCAGTGATTAATATTGTGCTCGATTATGTGTTCATCTTCATTTTCGGTTGGGGAATGAGGGGTGCGGCACTTGCCACCAGCTTGGGTTATGTGATTGGGGCTGCCATGATAATCATATATTTGAGCCGTAAGAAAAATGTAATCCGTTTCTGCCGTGTGAAGTTCAGCAAGAAGAGCATGCAGCTCACTTGGCGTAATGTGAAATATATGTGCCGTTTGGGAGCATCAACGTTTTTGTGTGAGGGGGCAATAGCCTGTATGATGTTTGCCGGTAACTATGTGTTTATCTCTTATTTGGGAGAAGACGGGGTGGCGGCTTTCAGCATTGCCTGCTATTTTTTCCCTATTATATTTATGGTGTATAATGCCATTGGACAGTCGGTGCAACCCATCCTGAGCTATAATTTCGGAGCCGGTGATGAAGCACGTGTGCGTTCGGCTTTTCGTCTGGCATTAATGACTGCTGTGATTTGCGGGCTTGTGTTTTTTATGCTTACAGCGATATTCAATCATCAGATAGTGGCCATGTTTATTGACCGTTCTTATCCGGCATACGATATTGCAGTGGCAGGATTGCCTTTGTTTGCTTCGGGATTTGTCTTCTTTGCTGTGAATATTGTATCTATTGGTTATTTTCAGAGTGTGGAGCGTGCGCGCCCGGCAATGGTGGTTACGGTGTTGCGCGGATTCGTATTCATGGTTATCTGCCTTTTCGGATTGCCGTTGCTGCTTAAAGTGCCCGGTATCTGGCTGGCTGTTCCGTTGGCTGAAGTACTTACTTTTTTAGTAATCACCACAATTTATTGGCGCAAACGTCGGTTGGTTCACGGATGATTTCTTACCTTTGCGGTACTAAATCAAGTGGAAAGTATGGATGCGTTTGTTCAGAAGTTTTGCGAGAAGTACAGTTTGCCGATAACAGCGAGTTTGCAGTTATTGGCGAAAATGGAAAAGCTCCACTTCCGCAAAGGAGATTTTCTGGTGCAGGAGGGTGAACGGAATTCGAACTTCTATATTATAAGCAAGGGAATCTGGCGGGGACATTACCTGAATGACGGGGTGGATGTCTCCGTCTGGTTTGCTTCTGAAGGAGAGGCTATTTTTTCGTCTTGGGGCTACATAGAAAATACTCCTTCATTGGTCTCCATAGAGGCTATGTGTGACAGTGAACTTTATGGTATTTCTAAGGCAAAACTGGAGTCTTTTTATGCTTCATCAGCAGAATTGGCCAACTTCGGACGACGGCTTTTCGAACAACAGTTTCTCGGTTTGGAGAATTGGATTATCAGCGGAGGAAGTCCTCGTGCCAAAGAGCGTTATCTTACTTTGCTGGAAGAAAACCCTGAGCTTTTGCAATATGTTCCGTTGAAGCATATTGCTTCTTATTTGTGGATTACCCCGCAGTCATTGAGCCGCATCCGTGCAGGGTTGGGCAAGAAGAAAAAAGAGTAGCGGCTCATTCGATTGTGTGGAACTACATAGGTTTGAGCGTCAGCTTCGCCTGATGATGTGTGCTGATACAGACCGTAATATTTTGGAAGAACTCGGGGAACGTTGGGCTGTGAGTTCGCGCAACGTATACCGATATACCGGGTCAAGTCAAAAAGTGTGTGGGCATCATATTTTGAGAAGATTCCAATATGACAATGTAAGAATACAGATTCTTTTAAGGCATTATAAATGAAGTATATCAGATGACCGCTTGATTGGGTACCGGTATTGTAACCCATAGTTCACGCTTATCACCCACAGGATTTTCGGATTGGGAGTGTGTCAAAACTAAACCAGTCTATCCAATCGTCAGCTGTAGGGGCAGGGTTTGCCTGCCCGAAGGCACAAAGTAAACTGTTTTCGGGCGAGCGAACCTTGCCCCTACGAACGAAACGACAGCATTATCCACGTTTTGACACAACCCCATTCAAGAGGGCAGGGGGGATGGTCCGCATGTAAAAAGTCGGGCGTCCATTAAAATTCTCAGGCGGGAATGTACCGCTTCATTTGTTTTTTTCGTATGTTTGCGAGAGACATAAAAAACGCAGAACCATGTTAGATGAAATTCTAGAATTCAACAAACAATTTGTAGCAAACAAGGGGTATGAAAAATATATTACCAATAAATATCCCGATAAGAAAATCGCTATTCTTTCATGCATGGATACCCGACTGACCGAGTTGTTGCCGGCCGCTTTGGGCATCAAGAATGGTGATGTGAAAATGATAAAAAATGCAGGAGGTGTCATCTCGCATCCTTTCGGGAGTGTAATTCGCAGTCTGATGGTGGCTATATATGAGTTGGGTGTAAAAGAAGTCATGGTCATAGCCCATTCCGATTGTGGTGCTTGCCACATGAACAGCACTGAAATGATAGAGCACATGAAGGCGCGCGGTATCAAGCAGGAAACAATCGATATGATTCACTATTGTGGTGTGGACTTTGCGGCATGGCTGGACGGATTTGAAGATACGGAGAAATCCGTGCGCGGCACTGTGCATGCCATTGTCAATCATCCGTTGATACCTTCTGATATCAAGGTCTATGGATTCATCATTGATTCGGTGACAGGGAAGCTGACTAAAGTGAATGTGGAGTGATGCGGCCGTTTTCCCTGGCTTTCTTCAGCCATTGTGGAACGACCTTTTCCAAGAACTTTTCTTTGGCGGCTTTCTCTGCCGGGATATTCAGGCCGATGTATTGCTGTGCCTTTTCTTTGGTAGAGAGGTCTGGTAATGCTACCTCTTCCGTATATCCGTGCCTTGTCAGCACTTTGGCAATGGCCATTCGTGCCTGATATGCTTTATCCAGTCCGTGTCCCAGTATACGCATCGTTTCTTGCGGCGCATGGAAAGAAGCGCCATGTGAAGATACTCCGAAATCCCATCTCCATTGTGCCTGGCGGATAAACTGCAAAGCTTTTTTCATTTCCTCGTCAGTGGCTCCCTGTTGCCATGCAAACTTTGCCTCGATGTGTGCTTTTGCCAGTTCTTTTTCCAAGAGTATGCGCAGTTCATTTGCTTTTTGTTGGCGTTCGTACACATTATTGCAAAGTGTTTCTTGATTTCCACGGTGACAGGTGAGGCAAGTGCGTTGCGCCACAGTCAATGGATTCTGGATGTGGTGGTCGCTATACTTTATGCCTCCTTCATTATTATAGGGCATGTGGCAGTCGGCACAGGATACACCGCGCTGGCCATGAATACCCATTTGAAAAATTTCATAGTCGGGGTGCTGTGCTTTTATAATGCGGGCACGACTCAGGGTATGAATATAATCAGTGAAATCCGTTTCATCATAGTACTTCTCGATGTTTTCCATCGTAAAGCCTTTATCCCAGGGGAAAGTTACGTACTTGTCGTTCCCCTTGAAGTAGTATTCAGAATGACATTGAGCGCATACCAATGAACGCATTTCCTGAGAAGATACTTTTGTTATATCTTTTCCCTGGCGGCTGAATGCTTCGATAAGGGCGGGACGGCTGATGTGCAGATTCATATTTTCCGGTTCGTGGCAGTCTGCACATCCGATGGGGTTTACTATTTCGCTACCCAGTGCTGCCCATTTGTTATGGTAGAAAGAATCCACCCCGATGCTCTCTATCAATCGGGGGGCGTCCGGGCTTTTGCATACCCAGCAGGATGCAGATTGAGGTCCTTCGGTGTCACTCATAGGTGCGCCGGTGCGGAGCGAATGGGTGATATCGTTTAGTGCAAACATGTGTCCTTGCGGGGTGCGGTAGTCTTTGGAAAAAGCATAACCGGCCCATAGTATAACCAGTTCGGGGCGTTGTGCCAAAACATCGACGGCTGTTCCTTCTGTGCAGTTGCCTTGGTATCCTACGGTGAGTGTATCTGCCCAGGTCTGATACTCGCGCGGGTAATTTTCGGAGAAAACAGAACTGCGGGCTTCTATGCCGGTTATCTTTATTTTCTTCTTACCGGTAACTGTATTTGTTGTTTCCGTTTGATGTTCCAACAAAGTGGATATCGCAACACCCGATACAAAAACGAGTGCCATAGCTGCACAGAACAATAGCCACCTCTGCCAAGGCCTCAGTGTATTTTCCATTATTTGTTATTCCTTTCCATCACTTTTATTTGTTTTTGCCAAGGATAAAATCACTGTAAAACAACTTCCTTTTCCCACTTCCGACTGTACCTCTATACGCCCGCCCAGCCGTTCAATAATCACTTTACAGATGGAAAGTCCCAAACCACTACCTTGTTCAAATTCATTGGTCTTATAGAAACGGTCGAAAATCATAATCAGTTCTTGTTCGTCAATGCCTTTTCCGGTGTCTTGTACGTAGATACATACCTTGTTATGTTCTTTGTCAAACTTGCATCCCAGTGTGATTCTTCCTTCTTTGGTAAATTTGTTAGCGTTGTTCAGCAGATTGGAGATAACCTGAGTAAAACGGAACCGGTCGATATGTACAGGCAACGGAATACTTTCGTCCATTTCAAGGTGAAACTGCAGTGTCGGTTGGATTAGCCCTTCGTAGGTCATAAAAATCTCCTTTACAATATCTTTCAAGTCACATTCTTCCATTTCGAAGGTCAGTCCTCCGGAATCAAGGCGGGATATTTCCAATACATCATTGACTAATTTTAGAAGCAAGTCATTGTTGTGATTGACCAGCTCGAGCATCATTGCTTTTTCTTCCGGGTCTATTTTGTCTGAACCTTCACCTACCAATATATTGGTGAATCCCACAATAGCATTCAGAGGAGTACGGATTTCATGGCTCATATTGTTGAGGAATGATTGTTTCAACTCAGCATTCTCGGCAATTTGTTTTGCCAGTATGAGCTGTTCTTCACGCTCCACCTGTGCTTGGATGTTTTGAATGACTCCCGCCATCATCATTTTGCCCCGGGTGTCTTTCATACTGCTGCACCTCAGCTCATACCATTGGTAGTTTCCCTCTTCGTTGCCGAAAGAAAACCGTATCCGCTGCATTTGCATGCCGGGTGATTGGTGCATGGTTTCATAAAAAGTTTTCAATAATGGAGCGTCGTCCGGATGGGTATACTTCCTGATTTCATCTCTTGTAAATTTCTGTTGTTTCAGTCCTGACGGGTTCGTATAATTGGCATCGAACTCGATGATGTCGTCCTGAACATTCCAAAGCGAAATATGACCTCCGTTGACAGAAAGGCTTAACCGTTTCTGAGCCTCTTCCAGAATCCGGAGGTTGGTACGCTCTTTCAAAGAACGGCGGTGGGCCCGCAGCAGACTGACGGAAATCAAGATAAAGGCAATAACGAACAATGCTCCCAGTATATAAAGTTCCTTGTGGTAACGGTCATAAAAGGGATAATTGATGATGCGTATATGAGCGGGAATCTGATGTATATGTTTGGCATGTTCGGAGAGATAAGTCCAATCTAATATATATTCTTTGTCCAAAGCCCTTATTTTAGGCATGCCTATCTTTTCATTTTTCATCAGTCGGACGGCTAAGTCGGCTGCTGCTTTGGCTGAAATCTCTTCTGTTGCCATGTATCCGCCCACAATCTTGGCATTTTCGTTAAACCCTTCACGGATGCAACTGAATGAGGGAATATTCAATGCGTTGGTAATTGGGATGGACATCATGTCAAATTTGTCCAATAAGAATACTTGGTCTTCCTGATCTCGTCTGGAACGTTCCAACATAATGAGCAAAGAAGACCCTTTTATATATCGGAAAGGGCAGAGGCTGACGGACAATTGATTTTTATTCGGATTTTCATTGGTCATGCCGGGCATCAGATTAAAGTATTTAATCATTTCCGTCAGTCTGTTGTATTCATCCTCTTGGGCAAATCCTTTAGCATATCCCAACATTCTTACACTCTTTCTGTCTACAGTACGGGTAAGCATATCAAAAGATTTATGTCCCAGATAACTAAAATCTATATTATAGATAATGTCCATGTTGGTGTGGGGATGCAGTGTCTTTATAAATTCTATGTTGCGCTGCAGGTCGGGGATATCGCTGAGGACATAAACTTTCTTTTCATTATATTCTTCTATCAGTTTTTCATTTGGAAAATGTACATTACATGCCAATATGGGAACAGAACCCAACAGTTGGTGGCGGGTGGATAAGATGGAATATGTAGCTTGGTCTCCTATGGTGAGGATGAGGTCTGTGGATTTACTCTTAACTAATTCGAGATAGTTTTGGCAATGTTCTATTTCTTCTTGCTCATTTAATTTGGTACAATCTAAATAGAAGCGATCGAATATAGCTTCAACCCCCTGTCTTCTGAATTCCTGCAAGAGGTGTTTTTCGAGATTCCCGTTACCTATTTCGTCTTTGGCGAGGGAGTATGCAAGGAAGACACGTTTTGTCACTAAATGATTAGTGGCATACCATTTTTTGTAATTTAGCCCACATATAAAAGCAATTGAAAAAATGATAAAAATGGTTGTATATCTACACTTTGGGTAACCTTTGAACATGGTCTTATTTTATTCTAGCAAAAATAGTATAATTTTTGTAGAAGAGAACTGTTTATTCGGAAATGTTTCTCTTATGTCGTAAGATTTCCGTTTGACAGGGTTTGAACTTGCTTTTTTTGTTTTATAAGGGCGTAAAAAAATAACTTATGACTGGAGCTGCCAATATACACTGATTGCCCCAATCATAAGTTATTGTTGTTTTAAAGCGTGCTGTTTTTATTTGGCAAATGCGTGGCGATAACCTTTCACCTTGTTCCAGCTACCGCGGGTGAAGTCGGGTACAGCTACCGGAGCATTACCGTTTTCGATAGAAAGGCGGGTAAGGTCTGCCATGCAGCACCATTCAGCCAAGTCGTATACATCCATATCCAAAGGCAAACCGTTGCGCAGACAGTAAACCAGACGATAGTCCATGATGTAGTCCATACCACCGTGACCACCTACCTTCTTGGCAGTTTCTTCCAGTTCCCGGTGAATCGGGTGTTTGTATTTCTGCATCAAGGCTTCTTTCACGTTTTCGGGAACAGCAGCGTGCATATTCAGGTTTTCGTGGTTAGGCACTTCTTTAGCGTCAACCTGGTCGGGGCGCAAGCAATATTCTTCGATAGGGTATTTGTTGGCGAAACCATCTGTACCTGTCAGCTGATACATACGGCTGTAAGGACGAGGATTCACCACATCGTGCTGGATAAGAATAGTTTTGCCGTTCTCAGTGCGGATGAAAGTCATGGTATGGTCACCGTTCTGGAACTCGATAGAATCGTTTGCCAAGCCATATCTCTTACCCAGTTCAGGACCAGTTGCAGCCTTGGTATCCATCGCTACCAAAGTCTTCATGCGGTCGCCACGGTGAATATTCAGCAATTGGCAGGCCGGGCCAAGGCCGTGAGTGGCATAAACGTCTCCACGGTTTTCGTTATTGTAGTCCAAACGCCAGTTGTTCCAATAGTAGGGCCAGAATTCTTCAAGGTTGTGGATATAAGAACCTTCTACGTGTAGCACTTCACCGAACAATCCCTGTTGAGCCATGTTCAATGTTGTCAGTTCGAAGAAGTCGTATACACAGTTTTCCAATTGCATACAGTGCTTGCGGGTCTTTTCCGAAGTATTGATTAACGCCCAGATTTCGTCCAGTGTCATAGCAGAGGGAACTTCAATGGCGGCATGCTTGCCGTGTTCCATAGCGTAAATACCCATTTCGGCATGATGCTTCCAGTCGGTGGCAATATAAACAAGGTCGATATCATTACGTTCGCACAGTTGTTTCCATGCATCTTCCGAACCGGAGTAGAGCACCGGTGCTTCCATTCCTGCATTGGTTACGATTTTTTGTGCTTTTTCTGCATTTTCGGGGAGTAAATCGCAGAGTGCGACAATTTTTGTTCCGGGGATATGTGTCCAGCGTTCCACAGCTCCGGGACCTCTCATTCCAAGTCCGATAAATCCGACACGAACAGTGTCGAGCTTAGGAGTGGTCAGCTGGATTACATCTTGCTGTCCTGCGGGTCGTTCGGGTACTGCTACTTCAATAGGGGCAAATGAATTGTTTTGTGCAACTTCCTTTTGAGGTAAAGTGCATCCGGCCAAACATATCAATGCTAAACCGGCTACCAAGGTAGATGGTTTTTTAATCATGGTTTTTTCTGATAAAGTTTTATTGGATTAATAGTTGTTTGATGCAAAATTATAGAAAATCTCCGGAACGGACGAATAAAAAAGAAGTAAATGCTGCCGGATGTCTTATGAATGAAATGTTTTTGTTTCTCTGAATAGGTTTGTTCATAAAAAGAGATGGTTCTTTAAGTGCTGTCACTTACGAACCATCTCATAAAAAACTAATATGTTATTGAAAAGAGAGCCTTAATTCAGGATAACTCCGCTACTATTAGTCGGGTTTTGAGTCAAAGTGCCCGGATAAGCATTTATTGCATTCTGTGGAATGTAATAAACAACACGATAGTCTGATGCGGGAATGTCTTCAAATTGTTTGTGAGGTCCCGGATAGCGACGTGTCAAAGGCTTACCGTTGCGGAACACGTCATAGCTGCGTTCTGCTTGATAGGCTAATTCCAATTGGCGTTCTTTGTCAATTCTTTCGCTGGCGTTTGTTGCGTTCAATGAAGCGTATCCACCACCGATGATAGAGCGTTCGCGAATGGTATTAAGGTCGGCTAAAGCGGCCGAATAATTGCCTAATTTAGCATAGGCTTCTGCACGATTCAGATATATTTCACCCAAACGACTGATAATCGGTGAATGTAAATGCGAATCTTCTCCTTCGCGAGAACATTTGGTGATATAGAATTGTGGATATACACGGTTGAGAGAGATGTAATAGTCCAGCATACCTATATAAGTTTTGCCGTCTTGGTAAGTGATAGAATAAATATCCTGTTCGGCATCTACAGGAGTCAGTGTGTATTCCGGACCGTCCGGAACATCTTTTCCGTCTACTTCTTTGGTCTTTTGGCAAACCACTGCCGCTCCTTTTTGTGTTACAGTCAACTGTTCGTAATTTAAAACCGTTTCTGAATCTTGTTTGATAAAACGGAATACTTCTTTATGATTATCAGTGTATGTCGGTTCGATAAATGCAGCACGTGCGTCTACGATTTTATAATGATCCGGACGCCAGTCATTCCGTCCTGTCTCATTCAACAAATCAATATATTTGGCACTGGCATACATTTCTCCCCAACCCATACCGCCGATATTGGCATACATACCGCCAATGCCATAGTAGTGGTCATAACCGGAAAATTCAGAAGCAACACGTTTTACCACAAAGATGGATTCGTCGTTGTTCTCGGGAGTAAGCGTGTTATATTTCATGAACTCTTCGCGCGGCAATAATGAGTAGGTGCCCGAATTGATTACTTTGTCTGCATAGTCAACAGCTAACTGGGCATATTCCCGATTGGGATTTTCATACGTTCCACTCATATACAGATATACGCGTGAGAGCATTGCCTGAGCTGCTTCTTTTGAGGCATAAGCAGCACCTTTGTTGATAGTCATCATTTCTTCTGCCTTTTTCAAGTCACTGATGGCCTGTTCATAGGTTTCTTTTACAGTAGAACGGTCGGGTAGTAGCAGGTCTCCCATAATATCATCGGGAGTACCATTAACAATAGGTACGCCTAAGTTCTTATCAGGAGCCTGATAGTAAGGACGTCCATAAGCACGGCATAAGTAAAAATACATCATACCACGTACATAATAACACTCTCCCAATTGGTTGTCTATCTCGGCACTCTGCCCTTCTTCTATCATTTTGATGATATTTGAGGCCTGGGCAACAGCCTTGTAACCATAATCCCAGAAGTTCTGTAAACGGTAGTTTACCGGAGTGCGGGAGAAAGAGATGAATTCATAGAAGGCATCTGTTGATGAACCGCGAATCATCATATTGTCGCCGGCATACTCACCACAACGGTGCATGGGGTCCGACCATGTCTTTAGCTGAGCATACATACCGTTCATTAGAGATTCCAACGATGCGGAAGGATCGTTTGTGATTTGTTCTGCAGCCATAGAACTATATGGTAAACGGTCTATGTCGCAAGCGGTCAATGATGCCGCTGCCAATAATAAGGTCAATATCTTTTTCATATTGTTTCTACTGATTAAAAGGTAAGATTTAAACCGAACATAAATTTACGTACAGACGGATAAACGGCAGGACCGGCAGTACCCATCACAGAACCGTTACTAGCCGGAATTTCAGGGTCTACGCCTGAATAATCTGTAATGGTAAACAGGTTTTCTGCGTTCATGAATACGCGTAAGTTCTGGATGCCCCATTGCGGTAACTTAAAGTTGTAGCCCAGGGTCAGAGAGCGTAGTTTCAGATAATCACTGTCTTCCAAATAGCGGGAAGATGCAGAGTTGCCTTTATCCTGATTATTATATTTTGCAACGGGGTGAGTGGCGATATCTCCCGGTTTTTCCCAACGGTTCCAACCGTCTTTCAGTTTCATTTGGTTGCGGTCGGTATAAGTACCGTCGGAGTCATACTCCTGACGTGAATAGTTGTAAATCTTTCCACCGATAGAGTAACCGAATACGGCATTTAAGTCAAAGCCTTTCCATGTTAAAGTTGTAGAGAAACCTCCGAACAAATCGGGAGCTGCTGAACCGCACTTATAATATCCTGCCTCTGCGTAGTTAGAGGTTGTTTCTCTTCCTGTGACATTGCCTTCGCTGTCTTTAGTGTCTTTGTACCACATTGGAGCACCGTTTTCTGGATTTACACCTGCCCACTCCTTTAAATAATAAGTATCTACCGGATAACCGATTTCGAGGATGCGCTGCGCTGTACCGGCAATACTGCTTCCATCACTGATGATAACGGGTTTTACTACATAGTTTCCGTCTGTATCTTTTTGTTTATAGAGGTCTTTCAATTTATTACTGTTGTGACCAATATTTAATTCTACGTTCCAGAACCAGTCTTTTGTACTGATGATATCACCACCCAGTGAGATTTCATATCCGGTGTTTTTCATTTTACCGATATTTCTATAAACACTAGTCACACCGGTAAGTCCTGTAACGGGTACGTTATAAAGAATATTATCTGTATCTTTTGAATAGAAATCAAAAGTAAAGCGCAGACGGTTATTGAACAATGCAGCGTCAAGTCCGATACTTGTGGTATAGGTCTTTTCCCATGTCAAGTCTTTGTTACCGATGACACTGATCAATGCACCGGAACTTTCATTATAGCTGGAAGAAACCGAATACAGGTCGTATTGTGGGTAAAGTGAAGAGGGACGATTACCTACAGTACCATAACCTCCACGTATTTTAAGGTTATTAATCCAATCTATATCAAACCAGTCTTCACGGCTGATAATCCATCCTACACTACCGGACAGAAGATTGCCGTATTTGGCGTTCGTACCTAAGTTGGATGCACCGTCCCGGCGGATAGAGGCTTCGGCAATATACTTACCATCATATACATATTTCCATTGGGTGAAATAAGACTGAGTAGCCCATTCGCTGATACCGCCTTTCGTACGTTCGGGTTTGGATACTACATCCAGGACTTCGAATCCGGGTACAAATCCGGTACCATAGACATCTAGATTCTTATAATAATAATCATTAAATTCGTAAGCTATCAATCCGCTGATAGAGTGCTTGCCAAAGTCTTTGTTTATTAATAATTTTTGGTTGGTATAACGGCGGGTCACTTCTGCTCTCCATTCTGTGAGACGTCCGTTTACATTTTCGCCACTGCTTGAGCGCGGATCACTATAACCGTGAGAAGTAGAATTGATGTATTTGTAGTTGTTGACAGATGAGAAGGTCAGCCAGTCTGTTATTTTAATGTCAAAATCTAAACTTCCCATGAATTCGTAATATTTGGATTCTGAATGGTTCCATTGTAAATCGTATAGGTAGTTGGTCTGCTGAGTGTTTACCCAACCACTGTAGCGGTGAGGAACCAAGTTGCCGTCTTTGTCATAGGGACTATCCCATGGGAGCATAGAATACATAGCTGTGACAGAGTATTGGCGGTCATCAATATTCCGAAGTGAACCACTGAGCGCGGGTTTGATTGTCAACCAGTCAAATGGCTTGTATGTAGTCTTCAAGCGGAAGTTATACCGACTGTAATCATATCCTTTCACGGCACCTTCTTCATCATAATATCCTACAGATAGATAAGATTGCATTTTTTCGTTACCTCCGCGTAAAGATACATTGTACTCCTGTGTGAGTCCGTTTTGGGTAGCTAAATCCCACCAACTGAAATTGCTGTCGCGCAAATCCTTGTTCCATCGTGGAAAAGAAATTTCATTGGCATTTTGGAAGGAGGCATAGTAGTCATAAAGTTCTGCGCCATTCATCACTTCCAAGTTTCCATTGTTTAGTGAGCTGATACCTAGTTTTACAGATGCTTCGATAGTCATTTTTTCAGCTCGTCCGCTTTTGGTTGTAACCACAATAACACCATTTGCACCTTGCGAACCGTAAATGGCGGTAGAGGCAGCATCTTTTAAAATAGTCATGCTTTCAATATCCGCAGGATTTAGTTGTCCGGCATCCGAGCCTACTATAACCCCGTCGATAACCCACAGTGGAGAAGTTGTACCGTTAAGTGTGGCTTGTCCGCGGATAACAACTGCACCACTGGAACCGGGTTGACCAGACCCCGGGGCTACATATACTCCCGGAACTTTACCATTTAATAAATTTTCTACCGATGGCGTGGTTATGTCCTTCAACTTTTCACTTTTGATGTTATTCATAGATCCGGTTAAACTTTCTTTACGCTGAGTCGTGTAGCCTACTACTATGACTTCGTCCAGTGCTTCAGAGTCTTCATCTAGTTTGATTGTTTGCAAACCGCCGGTGGCTTTTACCTCTATTGATTTATAACCAATAAAAGAGATACTGAGAGTAGAACCAACCGGTGCTGTCAGTTCGTATTCGCCATCGAAATTGGTGATACTGCCGTTTGTGGTTCCTTTTACAACGACATTAGCACCGATAACTGGTTCTCCGGTTTTGGCATCCAAAACCTTTCCTTTGATTTTGGCCGTCTGTTGTGCTACGGTTGGGAGTGAAACATCAACCATACCGGTAGGGATGGCAGACGAAGGAATTGAAATCATTCCAAGTACACTTGCCAGTAATGTGTACTTACCTCTTTGGGTTAAAGTCTTAATTTTCATAAGTGTTTCATAGAGTTAATAATACTATAATAGATTTGGAAGGCTAATGAATAAGGGAATATTTGCTAAGTATTTTAAGAACTTATCCTATCGCCTTTATCCACTAACAGCGGCAAAGATAATAATATTATTAATTTCTTCACTATCATTAAAGCAGAAAATATAAATTTATCTCATTTCTGTTTCTTTATCTTAATAATTTCATGCAGTTTATCCATTTGGGGGCACTTTATTCTCACACAGACAAGCATCATTACAGTATATAATAGGTAGAAATAAGACAGTCAGAAAAAAACTTTTTTCACTGTAAATACCATCTACAGGCACTTTATACAGATAGGATAAGTTCTTAAAATACTTATCGTTTTTCTAACTGATTGCAGTAAATAAGATACCTGATAAATAAAAAAGAGAGTAATCCATTGGACTGCTCTCTTTTATTCTATTGAGTTTTAAATAAAGTTCTCTAATCAAGTATGGTGGTTACTTGATTTCGTATCCCCAAGCACGTAGGGCACCATTTCCCATATCAATAAGACCTGTCTTAATGATTTCTTTTAACTTTTTCATAATGTTATCCTTTTTAGTTGATTTAAATACCGGCATTTATATTACTTAATGCCTACGCCCCAAGCTCTTACTTCGTTTTCACCCATCATAGCCAGGACTTTCATTACAATACTTTTTACCTTTTTCATAATCTTGTTATCCTTTCTTTCTATGTTTTACAACACAAAATTACGCGCTTTTGTTTTCTGTTGTATGCTTATGAGTCCAAAATATACGCTAAAGGGACAAATTCTTGATGCAAGTCAAGAATTTGCCCCTTTCCATGAAAAAGATGTTTCAGAAGCCTAATTTGCAGAACTCGTTCTCAAAGTTTGGTGTAAAGATATCCTTCCCCATATTGGCTTTTATTTCGTCTAATGTCCAAAAACGGCCTCCGGCTAATTCGTCACTGGGGGTGATAGGGCCGTCATAAATGGTTTTGTGTGAGAATACCAGTTCTTTTTCGCGGGCAGACTCAAAAACATAATTAATCAGCAGTTCGGGAGTGAAGTCGGTGATTCCGAGTTCTTCTTTCACTTCACGGTGGAGTGCTATTTCTACACTTTCGCCCAAGTCGACATGACCGCCTACTGAAGTGTCCCATTTGCCGGGTTGGATATCTTTCCATTCCGGTCGTTTTTGCAGGTAAAGTTCCCCTTTACTATTGAACACATGAAGGTGCACTACTGGATGAAGTTTTTTACTGCCGTCATGACACTCGCCTCGTGTGGCAGCTCCCACAATATTTCCCTGTTCATCTACAATGGGAAACATTTCTTCTTTATTGTCGCTATTCATACGTTGTCTTCTTTTTGCCTGCAAAGATAGTGAAATAATAGCTTAATAATCCACTTGGTGGCGTTTCAAAAAAGCCACAGTCTTATGTATTTCTTTGTACATCACAATGTCTTCGCGGATGAAAGGCACTTCCTTGCGATAAACCGAGAGGAATTTCTCAATGTATGGAGAGCTTTTGAGCGGACGCCGGAAGTCGATACCTTGAGCTGCATTCATCAGTTCGATGGCAAGGATATGCTCCAGATTGTCCATCACCTTAAATAGTTTTGTGGCGGCATTGGCACCCATACTCACATGGTCTTCTTGGCCGTTGCTGGAGACAATGGAATCACTGCTGGCGGAGTAGCAATACATTTTATTTTGGCTGACCATGGAAGCGGCTGCATATTGGGGAATCATAAAGCCTGAATTCAGTCCGGGATTGGCAACAAGGAATTCGGGAAGTCCGCGAAGTCCCATAATGAGTTGGGCTACGCGACGCTCGGATATATTTCCCAACTCGGCCAAAGCGATGGCGAGATAATCATAGACGAGTGCCAAAGGTTGTCCGTGGAAATTCCCGCCCGATATAATCAGGTCTTCATCGGGGAAGATGGTGGGATTGTCGGTGACGGAGTTAATCTCGGTCAGCAGAACGGACGCGGCATGGCGGATGGCATCCTTGGTGGCACCGTGTACTTGGGGGATACAGCGGAATGAATAGGGGTCTTGCACATGTGTCTTGGGCTGAGTTATGATTTCACTTCCTTCCAGTATACGGCGGAATGCTGTCCCTGTTTCTATCTGGCCTTGGTGCGGTCGTATCTGTTGGATACAATCCATGAACGGGTCGAGGCGTCCGTCGAAGGCTTCAAGGGAAACAGCGGCAATGAGGTCGGCTTTTTTACTCAGTCGGAACGCTTTCAAGATGGCATAAACACCGTTGGCGCTCATGAATTGTGTGCCGTTCAGCAAAGCCAATCCTTCTTTGCTTTTTAGTTTCACAGGCTCCCAGCCGAATTCGTCGAGCACACTGATGGCTTCGCACCGCTTACCTTTATAATATACGTCTCCCACACCGATAAGTGGCAGGAAGAGGTTGGCAAGCGGGGCAAGATCGCCGGATGCACCCAGCGAACCACGGTCATATACAATGGGCATTACGTCATTGTTGAAGAAGTCGATAATGCGCTGCACGGTAATGACTTGTACGCCGCTGTGTCCCAACGAGAGGGCATGTGCCTTGAGCAGAAACATCAGTTTTACAATGACGTGTGGCATTTCTTCGCCCACACTGCAAGCATGGCTTTTTACCAGATTCTCTTGTAAGGTGCTCAGTTCATCAGGCGAGATATTACGGTTGCACAGCGAGCCGAACCCAGTGGTAATACCATAAAGCGGTGTGTCGGAATTGGCTATCTTTTTATCCAGATAGTCCCTGCACTTCTGAATGCGTTCCCGAGCTTCGGGGGCCAGTTCCAGTTTCAGGTTCTCATTGATGATACGTTCGATAATATCGAATGTGAGTTCGCCGGAACCTATTTGATATACGTTTTTCATACTCTTCTTTTTTAGAGAACGGTTTTCACATAGTCCAATATTTTTTGTTCTTCGGCAATCGTTGTCTTTTCTATCATATCCGCTTCTTCAGTCATTTCTTTCACAAATTTCTCGTCTTTGATAGAGGTGAGGTTGATGCGGACATTTAGCAAAGCACCCAGTATGGCGGTTCGTGCACACATCATTGCCACACAAGCATCGGTCACGGCATTGCTGTTTCCTTTTCGTGCCACTACATCAATCATCGGCAGGATGGAATGGACAGTACGTGCTACTTCCATCGGTACTTCGGCTGCATATTTGGTCTCTTTTTGAATCGCTTCGTTGCGGATGTTTTTTTCTTCTTCTGTTTCTTTAGGAAGTTTGAAGGCGGCAAATACGCGGTTGTATGCATCCGAGTCACGGTCTACATCGATAATGAGTTGACGTGCCAATTCTTTAAAACGGGCGGAAAGGTCTTCCATAACCTCGTTTACTTCGGCATATTTCTTTCGTCCGATGGTCAGGTTGGCAACCATTGCGGCAAGGGAAGTCGCCAGGGCACCATTGAGGGCGGATATGCTTCCGCCACCGGGAACGGGATCGTTGCTGATGACTTTATTAATAAATTCTTTGATAGTGAGTTCTGTTAACATGGTATTATGTTTTTAAGTTGGGTGAATATTTAAAATAGGATACGTCCTGCTTTGATGGTGTGTTGCACGGAATTCATGCCGGTATAGTAAACGAGTACGGCCGGGGTATCGGTGTCCAGCAAGACAAGGTCTCCCTGTTTGCCGACTTCGATACTGCCTGTCCGGTGGGCATAACCCAGTGCGGCTGCTCCATTTAATGTCATAGCGGTGATAGCTTCTTCCAATGTGAGATGCATATATAGGCAAGCCAGTGCAAATGTCAGTGGGATGGAACCGGAACAACAGCTGCCCGGATTGAGGTCGGTGGCGAGAGCTACGGCACAACCGCTGTCTATCATGTCACGTCCGCGTGCATAAGGTTCACGGAGTGTAAAGGCGGTCAGGGGCAGGAGCGTGGCGACAACCTTATTTTCTGCCATTGCACGAATGCCGCTATCCGAAGCGTGCAGCAGATGGTCGGCGCTGAGTGCTCTTATTTCACCGGCAAGTTCGGCACCGCCGAAACTTACAATTTCATCGGCATGTATCTTTGCACCGAATCCTTGTTTCTGTGCCGCTTGCAGGAGTCGTCGGGATTGTGTTACGGTGAAGACGCCTTGTTCACAAAAAATGTCGCAATTCTCTGCAAGGTGCTTTTCACGGACCAGAGGAAGCATCTCATGGATGAGAAAGTCAATGTATTCGTCGGCTCTGCCCTGATATTCGGGAGGCAGTGCATGTGCACCGAGGAAAGTGGCGGCGATATCTACTTTGCGTTGCGGGGAGAGATTGATGGAACGCATCACTTCCAGTTGTTTGAGCTCGGTATCGCAGTCGAGTCCGTAACCGCTCTTCCCTTCCACAGTAGTGACCCCCATACGGCTCATGACATCAATAAACCATTCGGCTTTGCATTTCAATTCCTCCGGTGTCGCTTCACGAGTGGCATGTACCGTGTTGATAATGCCGCCTCCGCGTTGCATGATACTCATATAACTTTCCCCATTCATGCGCCAAACGAACTCTTCGGGGCGATAACCGCCGAAAACCAGATGGGTATGTGAATCAATGAATCCGGGAAGCAATACCCGGCCCCCGGCGTCGAGAATTTCGTAATCTTCTTTCGGCTCTGCATACGAAGGATGTGACGGGCCTGCGTAGGTAATCACTCCGTCGGTTACTACTACGGTTCCTCCGGTGAGATCCAGCAGTCGGTTCATCTCTTTACCTTTCAGGGCAGAGGTGCCGAGAGGGGTGATGATGCGGGCATTCTTGATGATAAGATTGTTGTTCATGGCGATAGGTTCCTTGTTATTCCATAATCTGTGCTTCCAGCACTTGCTGCATCGAGAAGTTTTCCAGCCCCAAATAATAGGAGGCTGTGTCAATCAGGGCTTCCATGGGAACCAGGCCCACAATTTCGCTGCCGATAATGCTTACTCCGTAGCGGCGGGCTTCGAAACGCACCATCTCAAAAGCCCGATAGAGGGCAGTTTTGCTGTAGTCTGTCAGATTCATGGAAACTTGTGTGATGCCTCGGTCTTTCAGTTCTACGCCCATAGCCTTGCAGAAGCGCAGTCCGCCTCCGATAAAACGGATTTTCTTGGCAATGTCATGTGCAATCTCCAGACTGGGTGTGTTCAGGTTAATATTATAAGCTACTAAAGGCATACGTGCTCCGATGGCAACGGTTCCGGCAGTGGGATGTCGTTCTTCGGGACCGAAATCAGGATGCCATTCGGGTTGATGGATTTTCTCGGCCATGCCTTCGAATTCTCCTTTTCGGATAGTGGCAAGATTCTCGCGATGAGGAGCGCTTGCTGATTTTTCATACAGGAAGACAGGAAGCCGATAGGTATCCGCCACCTTTTGCCCTACTTCTTTAGAGATGGCAATGGCTTCGTCCATGGTACATCCTTTGATGGGGATAAAGGGGACTACGTCTGCTGCTCCCATTCGCGGATGCTGCCCTTGATGATGGTTGAGGTCAATCAGCTTCACTGCTACGCCAATGGCCTCTATCACAGCCTCTTTTAAAGCGTCGGGTTCTCCCACAACAGTGACCACAAGACGGTTATGGTCTTCGTCATTGCTGTAGTCGAGCAGTTTCACTCCGGCACGTGCACGGAAGGGAGACACTATCTGATCTATTTTCTGCAAATCGCGCCCTTCGCTAAAGTTGGGAACGCATTCCATGATTCTTGTCCAGCTCATAATTCGTAACGTTATTGTTGTTTTATACCTTTTTCTTTTAATACTCTGTCGATTAATACATCTTCTGCCAGATGCGGCATGGTGATGTGATAACCTTGTTCTTGGTGGGTGCGGTTAAATTCTTCGGATGTTTCCATGGCGTGCGGATTGCGTGCCCATGCGCGTCGTGCCACGCCGCCCATGACATCCCATAGCATAGACGAACGCAAAATGGCATCTACCCGCTCGCTGCCGTCGCACACCATTCCGAATCCGCCGTTGACAGCCTTACCGATACCCACGCCTCCGCCATTGTGCAGGGCGACCAGACTCATGCCGCGTGCACAGTTACCAGCAAAGCACTGGACTGCCATATCTGCCATCACATTGCTGCCGTCCTTGATATTCGATGTCTCGCGAAAAGGGGAGTCGGTTCCACTCACGTCATGGTGGTCTCGTCCCAACATGATGGGGCCTACTTCGCCTCGGCGTACCATTTCGTTAAAACGCAGGGCGATATTCATGCGCCCGAGTGCGTCCTGATAGAGGATGCGTGCCTGAGTGCCGACTACCAGATTGTTTTTTTCGGCATCGCGTATCCATATCCAATTGTCCATGTCCTGTCCGCGTCGTTCTTTGGGGATACACTCCATGGCGGCATGGTCGGTCTTTATCAAATCTTCGTGTTTACCGCTGAGGCAAACCCAACGGAAAGGGCCATAACCATAATCGAAAAGCTGCGGTCCCATGATATCTTCCACATAAGAAGGCCAGATGAAACCGTCTTTTTCGTCGATTCCGTTGCGTGAGATTTCCTTTACTCCTGCATCATAAATGGCTTTCATAAACGAATTGCCGTAATCGAAAAAATAAGTACCGTGTTCTACCAATGCTTTAATGACATTGAAATGACGCCGTAGTGAAACATCTACCAGCTTTTCAAATCGTGTGCGGTCTTCTTTCAACAGGCGTGTGCGCTCGTCAAAGGTGATGCCTGCCGGACAATATCCTCCTTCGTACACGGCATGGCACGAAGTTTGGTCGCTCAGCAGTTCAATGGCTATATGATTATTCAAGGCATATTCCAACAGCTCCACTACATTTCCGTGATAGGCAATGGAACAAGGTTTGCGTAACCTCATGGCTTCGGCGGCAAGGGTATAGGCTTCTTTCAAGTCGGAAGTGACATGTTGCACCCATCCTTGGCGATACCGTGTTTCGATGCGTGACACATCCACTTCGGCAATGATGGCAGCGGCTCCTGCTATTTCGGCGGCTTTGGGTTGGGCTCCGCTCATTCCTCCCAAGCCAGAAGATACAAAGAGATGACCGTTCAGATTTCCGTCCTGCGGCACACCGAGTTTCATGCGCCCGGCATTTAATAAGGTATTGAATGTGCCGTGTACAATTCCTTGCGGACCGATGTACATCCATCCGCCTGCTGTCATCTGACCGTAATTGGCAACGCCCATCTGTGCGGCGATTTCCCAGTCACGCTGGTTGTCGAACATGCCTACCATCATCGAATTGGTGATAATGACACGCGGTGCTTCGGGCTTTGACTTGAACAGACCAAGAGGGTGTCCGCTTTCCACTACCAAAGTCTGTCTGTCAGTCATTATTTCCAGGTATTGCTTGATGAGGCGGTATTGCATCCAGTTCTGGCATACTTGTCCCGTTTCGCCGTAAGTGACGAGTTCGTAAGGATAGAGGGCGATGTCGAAACTCAGGTTATTGTCTATCATTACCTGAAAAGCTTTCCCTTCTATGCAGTTCCCTTTGTATTGGTCAATAGGCTTTGCCTTCAAGTCACCTTGCGGTCGGAAGCGGTAGCCGTAGATTTTCCCCCGGGTGAGCAGTTCGTCCATAAATTCCGGGGCGAGTTGGGCGTGAAGTTCTTCGGGAATGTAGCGTAGCGCATTCCTCAGTGCGGTTTCTGTTTGTGCCGGTGTCAGACGATAACCTCTGTCGGGCGCACGGCGGATGCCTTCTACAAAAGTAGGATAGGCGGGAAGTTCTTTAGATAAGGTGATAGTCATAGCATTCAGGTGTTTTGTCACAAAGATAGTAAAACAACTGAGATACTATGAATTAATGAATATGTTTAGTGACATAAAGTAATAGAAACTCCTATGTATTATGGCAGGTTAAGAAGTCCAATTCTATCTTTTATAGTATATAGATTTAGTCATTATACATTTGGAAGACACGCTGTGCCATTTCTCTCATTTCTTGGCGTAAAGTGGCTGGAGCTATTACCTCAACACTATCGCCAAAGGAGCGTAGAAGCGAACGTAATTTATAGTTGTCTTGTACCTTCAGTCGAACCTCCCATTTACCGTCGGTCTGTTTGCTGTTTAGCACAGATTGAGACTCATGCAGTGGCTTTGTTGTAATATAATTCCACGCCTTGTCGGTAACATGCAAAATGACATTTTCCACGGGTGCACCTGTTCGGCAGGACGATAGGTAATAGAGCGCTCGTCCTCCTCATCCTCGCCAGGACGTATCTTGACCGGTTGCCTTCGATAATATTCGCGGTTTTTTGTAGCAAAATGTCTTATGCTGATATAGAAACTTACACACTGTCGGAAGGCTTCTTTCTTATGAAATACTTTATCGTTATTCAAGACAATATCGCAATATATGTATTACTAAGGCGGATATGGACAATTTTATATTATTATTCGGACGATTTTTATAGATGGCTGCTATGCCGATTTAATACATTTGCAAATATTTAAAGAAATAATATTTATTAATCCTAAAAAAACTTTTATGGAACAAAAATGCAGAATTAAGGGTAAACTGCCCAAACTTCTCATGCTACTGTGCATGTTCTTATGTTCCTTTACAATGGCTTTCGCACAGAAAACCGTCAAAGGGACAGTGCTTGATGAAACAGGCTCGTCTGTCATCGGTGCAAACGTGTTGGAAAAGGGAACTACCAACGGAACAATCACCGACATGGATGGAAATTTTACCCTTAAGGTAAAAAACGATGCTGTTTTGGTGGTCAGCTTTATTGGTTACAAGGACCAGACAATCCCTGTTAAAGGCAAGACTGAATTTAAAATCACATTAAAAGAAGACAGTGGTCTGCTGGATGAAGTCGTGGTTGTAGGTTACGGTGTGCAGAAGAAAGTAAATCTTACCGGAGCTGTGTCTACCGTTTCGGCCGAAAAGCTGGAGAGCCGTGCTACAACAAGCCTGTCCAGTTCATTGTCCGGTCTGGCCGCAGGTGTACAGGTCAACCAGGGATCGGGAAAGCCCGGCAGCGATGGAGCCAGCATCCAGATGCGCGGTCTCGGCAGTTTCAACAGCTCTTCTCCCATGGTCATCGTGGACGGGTCAGAAGCCTCTATGGCATCTGTAAACAGCGATGACGTGGAAAGCATCTCTTTCTTGAAGGACGCTGCCAGTGCCGCTATTTACGGTTCGCGCGGTGCCAACGGTGTAATCCTCATTACCACCAAGAAAGGAAAGAAGGGACAGGCACCCAAAATCACCTATACAGGTATTGTGACCAATTCAAAGATGAGCGGCAAGGCTTTCCATTTCGAGGACAACTATGCTGAATATATGGAAATGGCCAACCGCTGGAGTACCAACCGCGACTATAAGGCCGGCACCAAATATACCCAGGCGGCTATAGACGAATGGCGCGAAGGCTTGAAGAAGGCGGCATCCAATCCTAATGGCATAGACAATCCATACGGCGTACCAAACTTCCTGGCATACCCCAGCACACAGTGGGTAGAAGAGTTGTTCCGTCCTTACACCATGCATAAGCACAATGTGTCCATCACCGGAGGTAGCGACAAAACCACTTATCTGCTTTCGTTCGGATATATGGACAATCCCGGTATGCTTCAGAACACAGGTCTGAAGAGATATGAAGGACGTGTGAACGTGGAAACCGAAATCAACAAATTCCTGTCGTTCGGCACACAGACGTATGCCACGTTCGAAAACAGCGAACCGGGTAATACCAGCTTTACATACATGTTCCAGAATACTCCGGCCATGACTCCGGAATACAACGGTCGTTACGGCGTTGCAGTGGACGGATCTTCCACTTCCAACCTGCTTGCAGACGTGCTGGCTCGAGGAGGTTCCTATAACGATACGCGTCTCAATACCACTTGGTATGCACGCTTGAAGCCCTTCAAAGGTCTGACCATCGAGGGACGTTTCAACTATCAGACCACATTCAATGAATCGGAAACTTATAGCAGAACCATTGACAAGGAGAACTTCCGTACCGGCGACTTCTATGCAGGCACCAGCAGCGACCAGGCAACCACTTACCGTGCCACTACTCGCTACCAGAACCGTACACAGGTGGGTACTGTCAGCTACGCCAACAAGATTGGCGACCATGACTTTAACATCATGGTAGGTACGGAACAATACTACTGGACGGTGAAGGGCTTCAACGCTACCCGTACAGGCTTGCTTGACATGTCGTTGCCCGATTTTACAGCCGCTACGGACAAGATGATTCCAACCGTTGGCGGTACACCTATGCAGGAATATGGCGTGATATCTTATTTCGGCCGTGTGAACTACTCTTATAAGGACCGTTACTTGGTGGAAGCCAATTTCCGTCGCGATGGTTCTTCACGTTTCGGTCCCGACCATCGTTGGGGTACATTCCCTTCCGTATCTCTGGCATGGCGTGTCTTGGAAGAGCCTTTCATGGAACCTGTCAAGAATGTCTTTTCTAATTTGAAGCTGCGTGCATCATGGGGACGTTTGGGTAACACCACTTCCGGATACTATGACTGGCAGGCTACTTACAGCTCGAACAACTACTCATTTGGTGGCGAAACTGTTAAGGGATTGAAATTGAGCAAGATCGCCAATCCGTATTTGCATTGGGAAACAGGTGAATCTACTAACGTTGGTCTGGAAATGGCTTTCTTGAATAACCGTTTGTCAGTGGAGGCTGACTGGTATCAACGTACTACAAAAGGTATCTTGGCTACACCTTCCATCTTTATGACCATGGGTAGTGTGAGTGCTCCTGTTACCAATACATCGAATATGCGTAACCGTGGTATTGAAATGAACTTGCGTTGGTCCGACAAAATCAAGGACTTTGAGTATAGTGTAGGTATCAATTTCGCTTACAACAATAATAAAGTAACGAAATATAAAGGCAAACTGAAACAAGGATGGGAAGTGGATGAAAATGGGAACCGTGTCTACGTGACCAACCGTGGTGATGTGGCAGACTATGGCAACACTATAGTAGTAGAAGACCACATATACAACGAACATTTCCTTTACGAACGTCACAAGGGTAACGGAAACGTCTACTTGGCAGACGGCGTGACTCCTGACCCCCATGGAGGTCCGCGTGACGGCATGATACGTACCAAGCAAGACCTTGACTGGGTACGCGCCATGATAGACTACCGCGATGCGGACGGCAACCGTGTGTACAACATCAACAACCAGAGTGTAGGGCAAGGCAAGGGTCTGTGGTACGGTGAAATGGTTTACGCGGATGTCAACGGTGACGGTATGTACGGCACAAACGACGATGACCGTGTATTCACAGGCAAATCCACCACTCCCAAATACACATACGGCATCAACTTCTCTGCTGCATGGAAAGGAATAGACCTGAACATGACCTGGGCAGGAAATGCGGGCATGTATCGCCGCATCTACGAACGCGGCTTCAATGACATGAGCGACGCAGGCTGGCAGGAAGGAACCATCGTGGCAAGAAACGCGCGCCACATCTACTATTATTGTGACCCGGAGCTGTCTGTTACCGATCCGAATTACGACCCTGCCAACGACCCGAACGCAAACATCTACGCGTCCTACATGCGTATAGGCAACACCAACAGTGCGCATCGTGCGAATACCGGCGAATTGTACAATGCTTCATACATCAAGCTGAAAACATTGCAGATTGGTTACACCTTTCCACAGGCATTGATGAAGAAGGCTTATATCAACAAGTTGCGTGTCTTCGCTTCATTCGAGAACTTGCTTACCATCACGAATTTCCCAGGTGTGGATCCTGAAATGGGCGGCTCCGGATTCCAGTCCTATCCTATTCCCCGTATGATTTCCGGTGGTTTAAATATTACTTTCTAAATCTACTGACTAACAACTGAAACAATGAATATGAAAAAAATAATTCTTCCTCTCATAGGATTAGCTTTTTGTGGGTTGCAAAGCTGTGTGGACCTGAACATGGCTCCCCACAACCAGATTGCTTCCGGAAACATGTGGACAAACTCCACATTGACCAACGCAGGTGTGGCTGCCATCTATCAGAACTTGCGCGGATGGGGCATCTACAATCAGGACTATACCAATGCGACTCCTGCTTTCGAAGCATTGAGCATGTCTACTGATGCTTACCGTACACCTCCTTATCTGAAGGGCACTTCAGGTTCCGGCGACGGACTGTTTTCAAACGCCTGGAAGTATTTATACGAAGGTGTCCATCGTGCCAACTCTGCCATCGATGTTCTGTCGGAGCCGGGCAGCGGCGGCGTGGACGACGAAACCCGCTTGCGCCTGTTGTGCGAGAGCAAGTTTCTCCGCGCTTTCTACTACACCAGGCTGAACGAGCTCTTCGGCCGTTATGGTCTGGGGGTGCCTCTCTATCTGGAGCCGTTGGGGTCTGTGGACGAATGTACCAAGGGACAATCTCCTGAAGACGAAGTCTGGGCACAGGTCATCCAGGACTTGACCGACTGTATAGATGAGCCGAATTTCCCCGACCATTATGCCGAAACAGGACGTGCCTGCAAGGGCGCTGCCTACACTTTGCGCGGACGTGTCTACCTGATGATGGGAGCAAAGTATAATTACGACAATAAAGTAGGCACCGTGACGGGTACCAAGATAGACGAAAGTCTGCTCCGCAAGGCCGTGGCCGATTTCGAGAAGGTGGGACAATGCGGTTTCAGCTTGTTCAAGGGCGGATACAAGCAAATCTTCACTGAAGCGAACGAAGGATGTGAGGAGATGATTTTTGCCGTTTCCAATACGGATAAGCTGAAGGGATACGGAAACTCCACTCAACGTTATTGCGGAACTCGTTCTATGGTGGGACACGACGGAGTGGAAGGTTGGTCTTACTTCGCGCCATCCAATGCCTTGGTGGATTTGTATGAGTATAAAGACGAGCAGAGGGATTTCGACTGGAATGACATTATCCCCGGTTATTTCGATATTTCCGAGAGAGACCGTCTGATTTATTTTCTCCGCGACTCCTTGGAAAACGGAGACGTGCTGGGTGGTCCTGAATTGAGAAAAATGATTGTAACGAAGATCAATACTGTATCGGAGAAAAACCGCGGTTTGTACTTGGGCGACGGAAACGAAGCCCGTCTGAAGAAAGCTTGGGAGAACCGTGACCCTCGTCTGCGCTACAACGTGATTCTGCCCTATGATGAACCTTACATGGGAGGCGATGCCAAGCGCCTGAATGCAGGCGACCTCAATCCGGTGCCCTACGTGTTCCGCTGGCCGGTGAAGCAATCGCGTCATTATGTGGATATGCAAAAAGACCCTTCCTGGGGTGTGGATGCTCCGTATGACCTGATGCAGGACGGTAACAGTGAAGCGGAATTTGCCTACCGTTACCGTAAGTTCGTCATGGAAGGCTATGAATGTGAATATGCGCAGGACAGCCCTATCGACGAACCTGTGTACCGCTATGCTTATGTCTTGCTGATGTGGGCTGAGGCATTAGCCCAGTTGGATGACTTGACAGGTGCGGCCGAAAAGGTCAACATGGTTCGTCAGCGTCCATCGGTAGAAATGTGGCCATATACATTTAGCAACAAGGAAGATGCGCTGAACAAAATCCGCAACGAGTCCCGTCGTGAGTTCTGTATGGAAGGAGTCAACTTCCTCGAAGAATTCCGTTGGGGTACTCTTCGCCAAACCAAGTTCGAGCCTTTCATGAACTATCAGCCCGGTTCTAAGACTTGTCCCGGATTCCAGAGCAGTGGTAACGGTGGTGTAAGCTGGTCTACAACAAATGACTATAGCATCTTCCCTGTACCTCGGTCGGAAGTAGAAAAGAACCCGAATCTGACAAAAACTCCGGGTTGGGTGTACTAAAAGATTTCATGACCGTATAGGTGTTTTAATGTAAAAAAGGGGCCTGTCAAACTCTTTCTTGAGTTTGGGTAGGCCTCTTTTTTATTGGGCAAGTGGGGTCATATACCTGTTCGGATTTTCAAGCATGTGCTTGCGGATATCGTTCCGGCCGGAACTTGCACCACCGTTAAACAATGGCGAGCCCCTTTTCATACGGATGATTAAGCCTTTCCATACTGAATACTACTACGTCCTGCCGTAGCGGGACGTAGTAACCGTCTGTAAAAAAAGCCTTAATGGTAGGGAAGAAAACGCTTAGTGGTGCGGAAGGAAGATGTCATGCCTGTGACAGGTTCTCAGGGTATCAGCAACGAACTGTCTCCGTAGCTCAGGAACCTGAAATCATGTCTCAAGGCATAATTGTAAATCTTCCGCCAGTCTCCTTTCACGAAGGCGGAAACCAACAACAGTAATGTGCTTTGCGGTTGGTGGAAATTGGTAACCATCTTCTTCACAATTTTGTATTCGTAGCCCGGAGCAATGATGATTTGCGTACTAGTGTGCAATGCTTCTATGTGGTGACGATTCAGATAGTCAAGTATATATTGTAAAGCCTGTATAGTGCTGATACCATTGTTCTCTTCGTAAGGCATCCATTGTTGCACGTGCAGTTCTTCCTGATTGGCATCAGGATTGCGGCTGATAACTACACCTATATAATATAGGCTCTCCAATGTTCTCACCGAAGTGGTTCCTACGGCAATGGCACATCCTTCGTGTGCAATCAGTTTCTCAATAGTCTGTTTGTTGACAGAGATGTACTCTGTGTGCATTTCATGTCCTTCTATTTCTTCACTTTTGACAGGCTTGAAGGTACCTGCCCCTACGTGCAAGGTCAGTTCTTCACGGTCGATGCCGTGGGCGTCCAATGCTTTCAATACACGTTCGGTAAAGTGTAACCCGGCAGTGGGCGCGGCTACCGATCCCTTTATCTTGGAATAGACCGTTTGATAAGTTTCTTTATCGCTTTCCTGTGTATCACGGTTGAGGTAGGGAGGAATAGGCAGTTCGCCTACCACTTCCAGCAGGTCGGCAAAAGTAATGCTGTCATCATTCCATTCAAAATCAATCCAATGGCTTGTGCCGCGACATTCACCGCGTGTGGCAGTCAGTGTCACTTGTTTCCCTTTCACGTCTACCACGCGACTCAGTGCTCCTTCTTTCCACTTCTTCAGATTGCCAATCATGCAGAGCCAGCTGCATTTTTGCGTTTGCTGGAAAGACAGTACATAATCGTTCGGCTGTATAGGCTCCAGACAGAACACTTCAATCAGCGCCCCTGTTTCCTTGCGGAAGTGCAGACGTGCCTGAATCACCTTTGTATTGTTGAAGACCATCAGTTCGCCCTGTTCCAGATATTCCGGCAGCGAAGTGAATGTATCTTCGCTCACTTCACCGTGGCGGTATACCAACAGTTTGGATTGGTCACGCACCGTCAGCGGAAACTTTGCAATCCGTTCGTCGGGCAGCGGGTAGTTGTACTCGCTTATTTTGATATGTTTTGTATCTTCCATTTGATTTCGTTTCATAATTTGCGCAAAAGTACCGATATTTGCTCTGTACATTGAATATAAGTTTTTTATATTTAAATGTAACCAAACTCGTACGTGTATGTTTCTTATTGAACCTGACAAAGGTAACAATTATTTTTTATCTGATTCATCCTCTTTTCATTTTTTCTGGGTCAGTTATTATTGGGGGGATTTAACATATCAAACACCTGTCTCCGGATGTTGTCTTCTCCGGTTTTCAACCTCTGCATACGTTTTGAACTCCCTAAGTCGTTTCATTAGGCGGAATAAGCGTTTTCGTCCTTTCGATTAAGCCTGTCTGTCAGTCGAATTACTACAGTCTTCGGCAATGGACTGTATAGTCCGTTACTGTAGACCGTACAGTCCACCGTAACGGACTGTACGGTCCGCTGTCGGAGACTGTAATAATCTTCCGTTTAAGAAGACTTGGCTGACCCTAAGAAACGGCTTACTCTTCCCTTTGTTGGTGATATGACATGTTAAATCCCCAAGAGAACAATGTGACCCTTCTTTTCTCCTTTTCAATCCCTCTTAAATCTTTATATATATGAGAAAAGAAGATTTACTGGGGTAACCCTGTTTCGGTTGGTGGGCGGGATATTCATTCGAAGGTTATGAAATCGGAGGTAATTATACAGGCTTTAGTCGCTATACATTATGGAAACAAGAGTAGTGGAGGTAATTGGTACTGATGATATTTAACGAACTGTTGTTTGTTAGATGGTACAAAATGGGAAAAGTCATAAAATCCTATTCTTTTTTCGTCTAAAAATGTATCTTTGCGCCTGATATGGCAACAAAAAGAGTACTTGTAGATAGGAATTTTGGCTGTGTCATTATGCGTACACATCGTTTGACATGTCATTTATCATGTTATCGGATGATGTTACCATTTCATTTAATGGATTATGTATTGTAGCATAAATTTTCCCATCCCCATGGAATGAACTTCACAAGTTCAATACGGATTTTTAGGTTAAATGCTATAATCTACTACGATGGAACACCGTATTAGAGTTACTGATTTTTTGTTGTTATAACTTTAATGATGGCTATGGAAAAACTTATTATAGAGCAGTTGAAGCAAGGAAATGAAGATGCTTTTAAATACATATATAAACAGCATTATGTATTGCTTTGCCGTTTTGCGAACCAAATGTTGGCCGATGCTGCTTTGGCTGAGGAAATAGTGGATGATGCGATTTTTTATTTGTGGGAACACCGAGGTGATATTGAAATTGAATATTCAATTCGTGCATACCTTA
Source organism: Phocaeicola faecalis (assembly GCF_021730445.1). Classification (GTDB taxonomy): domain Bacteria; phylum Bacteroidota; class Bacteroidia; order Bacteroidales; family Bacteroidaceae; genus Phocaeicola; species Phocaeicola faecalis. The sequence continues at coordinate 53,949 of NZ_JADNRM010000006.1, forward strand.
TGCGTGCTGTCCGTAATCATTGTTTAAATGAGCTGAATTCGCTAAGGAGGCGGGAGGAACTTTTGGTCTCTTCATTTTTCTTTCCGGAGAATATGGAGTTTCTAGACCGGATTTTTGTTGAAGATGAGCATCCTTTAGGTTATTTATTGGAGCAGGAATTGGAAAGTGAACTGATTCGGAATATTGAAGAACTTCCTTTAGAATGTCGTACGGTGTTTAAAAAGAATCGTTTTGAACAGAAAAAATACGAAGAAATAGCAATAGAACTTAATATTTCAATAAACACGGTTAAATATCACATGAAGAACGCATTATCCTGTCTTCAGCAACGGATGGAAAAGTACCTGAAACTACTTGTTCTCTATATTTTCTTAGGAAATTGAAAAAAAAACTTCATTTAGACTACCCTTTAAAACTTATTTTTTGCCTTATATAATAACAGCACTTAATATATGCAGATGAAAGAAGAATATAACGATATAGACAGATTGATTACATCTTATTTATCAGGGAATTTGGATAAAGCATCTTTTTCCGAGTTGCAGAAATGGAGTATGGAATCGGAAGCCAACCGTATTTATGTTCGGAATAAGTTAGAACTTTGGTTTTCTTCGGGAGTATCGGGAAGTGTTGCGCCATTTGATGAAGATAAGGCTTTTACTTTGTTTCAGCAGCGGGTAGCTATACTCTCGAAAAAAGAAAAACCGGCAAGCCGTTCTTTCTCTTGGAAAATGTTATATCGTGTAGCTGCTGTGCTTTTGGTTTTATTAGTCCCTTTTGCTACTTATTACCAGGGAAAACATACAGTAAAACAGAATTTTTCGGATATAGTGGTGGAAGCTTCATTAGGTACACATACAAAATTAAATTTGCCTGATGGAAGTTTGGTTTGGTTAAACGCTGGTTCTAAAGTTACTTATTCTCAGGGGTTTGGTGTAGATGATCGTAAGTTGACATTAGAAGGAGAAGGTTATTTTGAAGTAGCCCACAATGAGAAAGTGCCCTTTGAGGTTTGTACTAAAGAGGTGAATCTCCGTGTATTGGGTACAAAATTCAATTTTAAGAACTATTCTAATGACGAGGAGGTGATGATTAGTTTGGTAGAAGGGAAGGTGGCACTACAGAATGAGATTAAAGCGATGGCAGAACTTTATTTGGAACCGAATGAACGAATGGTACTGAATAAATTGACTGGTGAAATGGTTAAGTCGAAAGCGAATGTAGAGTATGCGAATATTTGGAGAGATAATAAATTGTTTTTTGATGAAGAGTTGTTAGAGGATATTGCAAAAAAACTGATGCGAAGTTATGATGTGTGTATAGAAGTTGCGGATTCACTGCGGGATAGACGTTTTTATGGTGATTTTATGATAAATAAAAATACCATCGAAGAGGTGCTTACAACCATAGCTTCTACCAGCAGGATGAATTACCGATACGAAAATGGAAAGTATATACTTTATTAATATATTGTAGAACCTTAAAAATCTAAATTTATGAAGCAAATAATTTCTACCGGTTGATGTGTAAAGTAGGAGATGCTTGATATAAAAAAGGAGGATGCGGCCACACCCTCCCCATTAAATCAAATCAAGTATTCTTTTTAAAAACACTTGTTGAGTTAAAGAAGTAGCAAATATAGTAAATCTTTAATTCTTATAACCCTATTCTAATTTATTTATTTTAAAAATCAGAAGAATTATGAGATGTTTTGATAAGGCTATTTTAGTAGCCTCAGTAGCACTTTGCTTTAATTTATCGGCTTTTTCGCAGGATATTACATTGAAAGCCAATAATATAACAGTTAAGGAAGCTATCGAACAAATAAAGAAATCATCAGGATATTCATTTGTCTTTTCATCCCTTGATTTGGATACGAAAAAGCGTGTCTCCATTTCTGTAAAAGATGCGATAATAGAAGAAGTTGTAAAACAACTTTTAAAAGGACACCCCGGCTTGAGTTATGAAATTCAAGATAAAAAAGTAATTATTAAAAGAGCACAGCAACCGCTGAAGCGTGAGCAGCAAGGTGAGGTGACAGGAAGGGTGATTGATGTAAATGGTGAGCCGATAATTGGCGCAACAGTTATAGTACAAGGTACTTCCAATGGTACAATAACTGATTTTGATGGTAATTTTACTCTAAATGCAATGAATAATGCTGTTTTGGAAATCTCTTATATTGGTTATGAGACCCAGCAGTTGAAGCCACAAAACGGCAAGATGCTGGTTGTGACCTTAAAGGAGGATACACAAGCATTGGAGGAGGTTGTTGTAGTAGGATATGGTACACAAAGAAAGGTTAATTTGACAGGTTCTATCGGAACTATTAAAGCAGATCAGGCATTGAAAGCGCGTTCTGTTACCAATGTTCAGGAGTTGTTGGCAGGTGCGGTTCCCGGTATGACAGTAACCAAAGGTAGTGGTGCGGTTGGCTCCGGAGCTACTATAAATATCCACGGTACTTCCACGATTGGGGGAAGTTCCGGTGTTCTTATTCTGATAGATGGTGTCCCCGGTAATCTTTATACATTGAATCCTAATGACATAGAAAGTATCTCTATTTTGAAGGATGCTGCTTCCGCTTCTATTTATGGGTCACGTGCAGCAAATGGGGTTATGTTGGTAACAACAAAGAAGGGGCAAACCTCAGAACGGCCGGTTGTTGATTTTTCTACCAATATAGGAATTCAGAATCCACAGTTCAAATTGGATTTTGTCGGTGCCGAAGATTATATGCGTTTGTATGATGAGGCAATGGTTAATGACGGTAAAGCTGCCTTTTTTGGTGAACAAGGCATACAGGATTTGAAGAACGGGAAATATGCAGATAATAAGTGGTATAAAGAAATATACCGTAAAAATACATTGATTAATAATATTCATGTGGCTGTTTCGGGTAAAGAGAAATCTATTACTTACCGTTTTTCTCTTTCGAATGACTATCAGGAGGGTACTTTACCTAACAATGATTATAACCGTTTGATATTCAAACCTGATTTGCACTTCCAGCTGTTAAAGAACTTGTCTGCACAAGTTAATTTGCAATATACACAGACAAATATAAAGAATCCGCAGGGAGGAACAACAATTTGGCAAACTCAGGCAGCGAGAATATCACCTGTTACCCCTATTTATGAGGCTAACGGACTATATGGGGTTGGTTCTTCGATGGGAGGAAACCCTATTGCCGGTGTCAATGAGGCTGGTTATTCAAAAGAGCGTCACAAAGAGATGCTTGCTATATTTAGTGCTACTTATACTCCTTTGAAAGATTGGAATATAAAAGCAAACATATCTGCCTATACGCATGACCAGACGACAAAAGACCGGGTCAAGACTTATTATTTATATGATGCCAAGGGAAATGTGGCAAAGACGGAAAATCTTGTTTCTTCTTTGAAAGACTCTAATGCTTATCAATACCGCACACAATTGCAGTTTACTTCTGATTATGCGCTTACGTTGGCTGACTCGCATCATTTCAAATTTTTGGCTGGTTATTCACAAGAATATTTCAAGCAGGAAGGATTTTGGGCCTCCAGAGATAATATGCCGTTTGATGATATTGATGTATTGGGGGTAGGTAGTGATAATAAGCAGAATGGAAGTTCGACAACTCGTGATGTGGCTATACAATCTTGGTTTGGACGTGTTAATTATGACTATCAAGGACGTTACTTATTTGAGGCAAGTTTAAGGGCGGATGGCTCTTCTCGTTTTGCAGAGGGGCATAGATGGGGTGTGTTCCCTTCATTTTCTGCCGGATGGAATATTCATCGTGAAAAATTTATGGAAGGTGCATCTTCGTGGTTGTCCGAATTAAAGATTAGGGGATCTTGGGGAACATTGGGAGATGCGGAAAAAGTTGGTTATTATCCGACTGCGCAAGTCTTAAGTTACGATCCTAAAATCTATTCGTTTAATGGGAAACTGGTTGGTGGTGCATATAATAATGTTGCTATAAATCCTGATATAACTTGGGAAATATCAGAATTGGCCAATATGGGGATTGATTTTGGGATGTGGAATCAACGTATCAAACTGTCTGTTGATTATTTTAATAATCTTCGTCGTAATATATTATATACTCCTCCTGTTCCCTCTGAATTCGGACTTTCTGCCCCAATTTCAAATTTGTTGAGAATGAGAAATCAAGGAATGGATATTCTGGTATCTTATAATGACGGCAAAGGGGATTTTTCATGGGGAGTAGATATGAATACGAGTTTCTCAAAAAATAAAGTATTGGAAATGGGGAACTCAGATAAGTGGATTGAAGGAAATGCGGTGACCTACTTAAATGGGCGGTACCAATTACCTTTCGGTTATGAGGCAGAGGGCTTATTTCAGAGTGAAGAAGACATAAAGAATCATGCCAAGCAAGGAAATGTTCTTCCTGGCAATATAAAATTTAAAGATCAAGATGACAATGGAGTTATTGACGGTAATGACCGTGTTATCTTGAATGATAAGTTACCGATTGATTATGGGGTCAATTTGCATTTTGGATATAAAAACTTTGATTTCTCTATGAATATGTATGGTAAATTGAATGTGAAGAAGTACATATCCGGTTATGAAGGATGGGCTTTCTATTTATCTCAGAATGCACGCCCTATGCATTTGGATGCATGGAGTGAAAATAATCCGGATGCCACTTATCCTCGTCTTACTTTAACGAATACGGCTAATGACACTCAATATAATAGCTATTGGTTGCGTAATGCTGATTATCTGAAAATCCAAAATGTGCAGATTGGTTATACCTTCTCAAAAACATTATTGGAGAAAGTGAATATTAAATATCTGAGACTTTATTTATCGGGACAAAATTTAGCGACCGTTACCGGTTACGATGGTTTTGACCCGGAGGGTGGATGGTATCCTTTGTCTAGAACATTTTCATTTGGTATAAATCTTCAATTCTAATAATAGATAGTATGAGACACTATAGTTTTTATATTTTATTTGTTGCTGTGCTTACATTGACTGGTTGTGCAGATTTTTTAGACCGTGATCCGTTGGAACAAGCTTCTGCAAATACTTTCTGGAAAACAGAAGTAGATGCAGAGAAAGGAGTAAATGCTTTATATCCGTTATTGCCAGGTGAAAGGGATTTTTGGAGAGATTGTGAAAGTGACAATTCCTTGATGACGAACTCGTGGGGAGAGAGTGGTTTAGGATATATTTGCCAGGGAATACATAATGCGGCTACAGGCTATTTGTCTGAAGAATGGAAATACGACCATATTTATCGCATCCTTTATTGTTTGGATAAACTTCAGGGAATGGAAATAAAAGAAGAAAAGAAACAGCGTTTTGAAGGAGAGATACGTTTTATTTTAGCATTGAAATATTACAGGATGGCTCGGCATTTTGGGGATATTCCTCTCATTAAAGAAAAGCCTGTTTCTTTGGAAGAGGCTACATTGCCTCGCTCTCCTAAGCAGGAGGTTTTGGACTATGTCATTGAAAATGTGGATAAGGCGATAGAATATTTACCGGAAACTTATTCGGGAGATGATGTGTGTCGTATTACTAAAGGAGCAGCCTTGATGTTGAAAGCTGATATGTATCTGGATATGGCAAGTTATAAAAAGTTTCATCAGGGAGAGGATGCAAAAGAACTTTGGAAGGAAGCTGCTTCGCAGGCAAAGAAGGTGATTGACCTTAATTTATATGGCTTGGAAAATGATTTTGCCTTTTTGTTCACAGCTGCAGCCAATAATAACAATAAAGAAGTTATTCTTGCCCATCAGTATATGGAGGATGAATTGACACATATGTTGCCTGTGCTATGTTCGCCATCAGGAGTTGGGGTGACAGGTCAAGGCTGGGCTAGTTTTTGTCCGACGCGCGATTTGGTTGATTCGTATGAGATGACTGATGGAAAGACTATTTATGAATCCTCTTTGTATGACATGGACCACCCATGGGAGAACCGGGATGTACGTTTGAAGAAAACATTTATGTTGCCGGGGCTGGATATTCTCAGACCAGATGGAAGTTATACTCCGTATATGCCTCATCCGGCTTATAATAATCCGGAACGCATTAATAATGAGGGTGGCGGAATAACGGGATATATGTATTTGAAATATAACGATTTGGAATTAGAGAAAGTTGATGCTTCATGGACGAATTTCAGTTTGTATCGTTATGCGGAAACGTTATTGATTTATGCAGAGGCATTGAACGAATATGATCCGTATAATGCAGAAATAGTATGGGCGGTCAATCAAGTCAGGAAGCGTGCCGGTTTGCCCGGAGTGGACAGTCAACTTGGAAATCAGGAACGGATGCGTACTATTATCAGGGAAGAAAGAAGACACGAATTTGTTGGTGAACATAAGCGTTATTTTGATATTTTGCGCTGGAAAACAGCAGAAGTTGTATTGAATCAACCCGGATATGGTATCAATAAGGATGAGCACACTGCTATCGGAGATTATACTCAGGAAAAATTCCTTGGGCAGGAACGCACATTCGATCCGCAAAAACATTATCTGTGGCCGATTCCCCAGTCTGCAAGAGATAAGAATCCTAATTTGACTCAAAATCCTAATTGGTAATAGCTAAAATTAAAAATATATGATTACACATTTACAGAAATGGAGTTTGTTGATCTTTTTGGCAGCGGGTTCATTGTCTGCTCAGGAATGGAAACCGTCTGATTGGCCTGCATTGAAGCATTATGATAAGGACCACTTGTTTCAGATAGCTCTTCCCTTAGGTGGAATAGGAACAGGTACCGTATCTCTTGGTGGAAGAGGAGAATTGCGTGATTGGGAAATAATGAATGTTCCGGGGAAGAAATATAGCACGGTAACTACAGGTAATAATGCTCCTTTTTTTTCTATTTATGTTAAGTCACAGGATAATATTCCTGTGACGACTTTGCTGGAAGGTCCTCTTTACAGCCATGAATATTTGCACTATGAAGGCCGGCCGGTTAACCATCACGGCTTTCCCCGTTTTGCCAAGGCCTCTTTCGATGGGGCTTACCCGTTCGGGCAAGTGAATCTTTCGGATGCAGAATTACCGGTTACTGTAAAGATAAAGGGATTCAACCCATTGCTTCCAGGAAATGCTGATGACAGCGGGTTGCCGGTGGCGGTGCTTGCCTATGAGGTTACGAATACCGGGAATACTCCTTTAGAGGTTTCCGTATGTGGCTCTATGAGGAATTTTATTGGGAAAGATGGTAGTAAGTTTCGGACAGACTGGAAAGGAGATTATATTCCGGTTGGTGCTGAGAAGAACAGGAATGAGTATCGGGAAAGCGGAAATCGGAAAGGTATTTATTTATACTCTGAAGGGGTTGATAAACAGGATCCGGCATGGGGGACAATCGCTTTGGTGACTTCCTCAACAGGACAAGTAAGTTATCGGACTTCTTCAAAAGCTGATTCATGGAATAATGCTATTCTGAACTTTTGGGACGATTTTAGCAAAGATGGGATTATGGTAGAAAGGGAGCGGCCGGCAGATGAAGATCCGATGGCTTCTTTGGCAGTAAAAAAAACAATTGCTCCTCGGGCTACGGAAACTTTTGTTTTTTATCTGACTTGGAATTTCCCGAACCGTAAAGGATGGTCATCTACCATAGTAGGCAATTATTATAGCCGACAGTTTGCTGATGCGTGGGAAGTGGCCGAGAAGGTGATTCCCCGTATGAGGCAATTGGAAGAAGAGACTCTCTTGTTTGTTAATTCATTTTTGGGTAGTTCTTATCCTGAAACAGTGAAAGAGGCAGCTTTGTTTAACTTGGCTACATTGCGCTCGCAGACAGTATTTCGTTTGCCTAGTGGCCATTTAATGGGTTGGGAAGGAATAATGGATCGTTTTGGCTCTTGCCAAGGGTCATGTACCCATGTCTGGAATTATGAGATGGCTACTCCCTTTTTGTTCGGTGGTTTGGCACAGACTATGCGCGATGTGGAATTTAACTATGCCACGAAAGAGAATGGGTTGATGAACTTTCGGGCTGATTTGCCTTTGTCGGAAGCTGCAAAGGGGACTTCGGCTGCAGCTGATGGGCAGATGGGATGTATCATGAAGATGTATCGGGAATGGCAACTGTCGGGTGACTATGCTTTTCTCCGGAAAAACTGGGGACAGGTTAAAAAAGTACTCTCTTATGCTTGGATAGAGAAAGGATGGGATGGCAATCAAGATGGAGTGATGGAAGGGTCACAGCATAACACAATGGATGTGAATTATTTTGGTCCTAATCCTCAAATGGGATTCTGGTATATGGGGGCATTGCGGGCAGCCGAGGAAATGGCATGGGCTATGAAAGATAAATCTTTTGCCAAGAAGTGCCGGAGGTTGTTTGAACAGGGGAGTCGGTGGATGGATGAGCATTTGTTTAACGGCGAATATTATGAACATCACATTACTGATCCTGAAACTTTTGAATTCATCAATATGAAAGATGCAGAAGGTAAAATTCCGGCTTTCCAGTTGGGCAAAGGGTGTCTGGTTGACCAACTAGTGGGGCAGTATATGGCACATATTTGTGGGCTAGGATATTTAGGAGACAAAAAGCATATTCATACAACTATGGAAAGCATTATGAAATATAACTATGTATCCGATTTCAGCCGGCATTTCAACAATATGCGTTCTTACGTAATGGGTAGGGAAGCAGGGCTTCTGATGGCTTCATGGCCTAAAGGACGTTTGGAGGTACCCTTCCCTTATTTTGCGGAGGTGATGACCGGATTTGAATATTGTGCGGCTGTGGGTATGATATATGAAGGAATGACGGATGAGGCATTGACTTGTATCCGTTCTATCCGTGACCGTTTTGATGGTGCCAAGCGTAATCCGTTCAGTGAACCAGAATGTGGACATCATTATGCTCGTTCAATGGCTAGTTGGGCGAGTGTAATCGCGCTGAGTGGATTTCACTACTCGGCAGTAGACAAACAAATGCAGTTTACGTCTGCTCCCGGAACCTATTTTTGGAGCAATGGTTACGCATGGGGAATGTGCCGGATTTCTGGCGGTGAAGCTACATTGGAGGTACTGAAAGGAACTTTGGGCATTGAACGCCTCCGCATTGGGGATGTGACTGTGAAAACGAAGAAAAAGCAACTCGCGGCAGGAGAGTCCGAGAGTATAAAATTGTAAATTTATGCGTTATTGGTGTATTTTATTGGTTTGTATCAGTCTTATGTTGCCGGCCTGTCATAAACAGGCTGGCAATGCTCTGCATCTGGAAGAGATGCCGATGGCTGATTGGAAAGGAAGCTTGCAAGAAAAGCTGCCTTTATTGGGGCATCGTAATTGGATTGTTGCTACAGATATGGCATATCCCTTGCAGGTTGGTCCGGGTATCATCACTTTATATGCTCCTGAAACTTTTGGAAATGTTGTCGCTTTTATAGTGGACCAGATTCGTCGGTCGGAGCATGTCTTTGCACATATATATCAGGACCGTGAGCAGTTGGCCTTGACGGAAGATCTGTGTCTCGGTGTGACGGCATACAGAAATTCGTTAGGTAAAGTATTAGATGGTGGAGGGAAAGTGACTTTTCTTCCCCACGAAGAACTGATTTCAAAGTTGGATAGCGTCAGCAAGCTCTATCAGGTAGTTGTCATTAAAACAGCTTTGACATTGCCTTACACATCTATTTTTTTTGAATTGGATTGTAAATATTGGGATGCAGTTCGGGAAGTAACTATAAGGAAACTGTCTAAGGATACGGTAGATAACCATTGACTACACCGTATTTTGTAATGTTTTCCATAAGGTTGTCATGCAATGTGGTAAAAGGATAAGACAAGTGCGAGTCATGTTAATTAAAAAGCCGTCTACAGTATATTAGAACAAACTTTTTGTAATTTGCGCAAAAGTACCGATATTTGTGCGAACTAAAAAGAAAACAATATGAAAATAGGAGATAAAGTCCGTTTTCTCAGTGAAGTGGGTGGCGGCATTGTGACAGGATTTCAGGGGAAAGATATTGCATTGGTAGAAGATGCCGATGGGTTTGATATTCCGATGCCTATTAAAGAATGTGTGGTAATAGATGCTGATGACTATAATATGAAGCGCAAACCTGTTGCGCAGAAAGAGGTGCCCGGTGCTGCCAAATCCAAAGGAGCTGTGCAGACTGTGAAAAAAACAATGGAAGAGGAGGAGGAAGACGAGCGCCCCATCACTTACCGTGCCGCCGAGCGTAAAGGAGGAGATGTGCTTAATGTAATGTTGGCCTTTGTTCCGCAAGGCATCAAGGCGATTTCGAGCACCGGTTTTGATGCTTATATTATCAATGACAGTAATTATACGCTTTCCTTTGCTTACCTCTGTGCCGAAGGTCATAATTGGCGTGTGCGGAGTTGTGGAACAGTGCAGCCGAATACCAAATTCTATATTGAAGAGTTTGACAAGAGCATTCTGAATGAATTGGAGCATGTGGCTGTACAAGTGCTTGCTTTTAAAGATAACAAAAGCTTTATGATAAAGCCGGCCGTATCGGTGGAACTCCGTATAGACACGGTCAAGTTTTATAAACTCCATACGTTCCGCGAAAGCATATTCTTTGAAGAACCGTCATTGATTTATGATATTGTGAAAGATGATATGCCTGCCCGCCAGACCTTTTTAAATGCGGACGATATTAAGGGGGCGCTTTTGGCGAAGAAAGCTGCTGATACTATTCCGGCACGAAAGCCCGAGGTAAAGGCTCCGCAGAGTGATATCGTGGAGATAGACCTTCACGCCCATGAGTTGCTCGACTCTACTGCCGGTATGAGCAATAGTGAGATTCTGAACTATCAGCTCGATGTGTTCCGCAGGACTTTGGAGGAATACAGGAACAAGAAAGGGCAGAAGATTGTTTTCATTCATGGCAAGGGCGACGGCGTTTTGCGCAAAGCCATTTTACAAGAATTGAAATATAAGTATAAGAACTATCAAAGTCAGGACGCTTCTTTCCGTGAATATGGCTTTGGAGCGACTATGGTAACGATTCGTTAATATATGCAGACATTAAAAGAGTTTCTGAAAACAGATCAGTTTGCTTCGTGCACCGGTGTGGAGCTGCTGGAAATAAAACCGGGATATGCACGTGCGCGTATGTTGGTTACGGAACGGCATCTTAACGGTGGAGGAGTGTGTCAGGGAGGGGCATTGTTTACGCTGGCGGATTTGGCTTTTGCTGCCGTGGCAAACAGCCATCGTCGGCTTACACTTTCCGTGACAGCGAATATTACTTTCCTGCGTTCTGCAAGACTGGGATATGTGTATGCAGATGCCACGGAGGTGTTTAATCACCACCGTATTCCTTTTGTGGAAGTGAAGATAACGGATGAAAAAGGCGAATTGATTGCTATATTTACCTCATCGGGCTACAGAAAAGAAACGGAGTTGCCGGTGGAGGAGTTGGAATAATATACAGTAAGAAGAGGGTGTGTCGAAACGCTCATAAACTAAAAATCACCCTCGCTACAGGCAGTTGTAGCGAGGGTGATTTCGATAAAAGGGAAGTTTTGACACATTTGCATACAGGTATCTATTATCCTTCTTTTACTTTCGCTTTTCCAATCTGGCCGGGTTCGACGAATAAATATTTATATCCTACACGGATAGCAGCCAGATTCAATGCTTCGAGACGTGCACGACGTACCAGCAGGGCAGTCATTTCGTGTATGCGTCCGTCTACATAACCAATCATTTCACTTTCGGTAGTTTCTTCCGAGCCATACGTGCCGGCACTTTGCACCACCATGAAGGGTGATTCCGTACCTGCTTTATCCATACCGATAGCTATTGCAACATATATCCACATCGGCCCATGAGCAACCACTTTACGTGCTGTGGCTGTGCGGCTTTCTCCTTTTGCCAACGTGCCGTGGCAACCGCCGGCAGACGACTGAATCAATTGTCCCAATCCATATACCGAAGCCTTGTCATCGGATGCATCCAATGGTTGTTCAAACAAAACTTCTTCACCTGTTCTCGGGTGAGTGACATGATAGTGGTCTACTTCGGGTATCAATCCTCCGGCTTCGTTATCGCCGACAGCTCCGGTTACCAGTTTGACATTCAGAAAACTACCGTTTAGGGCAGCTTCGTATACCACATCTGTCAGTGCGGCATTGCTAGTTAATTCTAATTCTTTCATAAGTCAAGGTTCTTTTATTTGTTTTTTCCCACTACCAACACGCCGAAAGCAGGAAAAGATTATAAAAGAACGGCAAAGTTTGTGAAAGGGGATACAAAAAAAGGAAGAAGTATCAGTTTCAATACCTCTTCCCTTTTATTCTTATCTCTCTCGCTTTCCCGTTATGTTGTCGGGGTGGCGGTGTTTACTGGCGGTAGTTAGCCAAATCTTCAACTTTAAATTTGCGGATGAAGTTGAAGTGCTTTTCTATTTCGGCCTCTGCATAGTTTACATATACATGAGCTGATTTGGCGAACAATTCAGGTGCTTTTGTCGCATCTTGAATAAGGAGATGTGACATGATGCATACAGCTGCCATTTCATAAAGACGGCGTGCAACGAAATCAAGTGACTCTTGATTCTGAGCCTCTTTTACAGCATTGGTGCATGCGTCAAACTTGTTGGCCATTTCTTTTACGCGGTCCATCAGCGGTTGCATTTCTTCACTGCAAGGGATGGCTTCGTAGTTGCGAAGAGTAGCGATGTAAGAACCGTTGGTAACGTAACGGATAGCGGCTACGGTCTGCAACTGGGTAGTACCTTCGTAAATGCTGGTGATACGTGCATCGCGATAAATGCGCTGGCAAGCATATTCCATCATGAAACCTGAGCCACCATGAATCTGGATACAATCGTATGCATTCTGGTTGGCATATTCAGAGTTCATACCCTTTGAAAGCGGAGTGAAGCTGTCGGCTAACTTGGCATAAGTCTTTTGTTCCTGACGTTCTTCGGGAGTCAGTTTCCGTTCGCGGGCAATATCATCCAATGCTTTATAAATATCTACATAGCGCGAAGTTTGATAAAGCAATGCACGGCCTGCATCCAGCTTGGCTTTCATGATAGCCAGCATGTCATATACTGCCGGGAAGTCAATAATCGCTTTACCGAACTGCTTACGTTCTTTGGCGTATGCCAATCCTTCGTTGTAAGCAGCCTGTGACAAACCTACTGACTGGGCAGCGATACCCAGACGGGCACCGTTCATCAATGCCATCACGTATTTAATCAAACCGAGCTTACGGTCACCGCAAAGTTCGGCTTTCGCGTTCTTGTAAACCAGTTCGCAGGTAGGAGAACCGTGGATACCTAATTTGTTTTCGATACGGCGAACGTCTACACCACCTTCGTTTTTGTCATAGATGAACATAGACAAACCGCGTCCGTCTTTTGTTCCTTCTTCGCTACGTGCCAATACCAGGTGAAGATTAGCGTCACCATTAGTGATGAAACGTTTTACACCGTTCAGGCGCCAGCAGTTGTTGGCCTCATCGAAAGTGGCTTTCAGCATCACTGATTGAAGGTCGGAACCGGCATCGGGCTCGGTCAAGTCCATAGACATGGTTTCTCCGGCACAAATACGGGGAATGAAACGGCTGTGCTGGTCTTCGTTACCGAATTCATACAGTGTTTCGATACAGTCCTGCAAAGACCAGATGTTTCCGAAGCCCGCATCGGCAGCGGCAACAATTTCAGCGCACATGGTGTACGGGGTGATAGGGAAGTTCAAGCCACCGAAACGACGGGGCATGGTCATACCGTTCAGTCCGGCTTTTACCATGGCATCCAGGTTTTGTTTGGTTCCTGAAGCATATTCCACACGTCCGTTTCCGCAGTGAGGACCTTCTTCGTCCACCCCTTCGGCATTGGGAGCAATGGTTTCACCTGTTATCTCACCTGTGATTTCCAGAATCTTATCGTAAGAGTCCATTGCATCGGCATAATCCTGCGGTGCATAGTCGAACTCGTCTTTATCTCTATAGTCGCGCTCTTTCAGTTGGCAGATGCGCTCCATCATCGGATTGTTCAAGTGATACTTGAGTTCCGGTATATCGGTATAAAAGTTTGCCATTACTTACTGTTCTTTTTATAATACTTAATCAATTTTGGAACGACTTCTTCCACAGTGCCGTTTATCACATAGTCGGCAATGGTGTTGATAGGAGCGTTCGGGTCACTGTTTACAGAGATGATGATACCTGCATCCTGCATACCTGCGATGTGCTGGATTTGTCCGGAGATACCGCAAGCGATGTACAGTTTGGGACGGACGGTAACACCTGTCTGGCCAATCTGACGGTCATGGTCTGCATAACCTGCATCGACAGCCGCACGGCTGGCACCCACTTCGGCGTGAAGTTCTTTAGCCAGTTCGAACAGTTTGTCAAAACCTTCTTTAGATCCCATACCATAACCTCCGGCAATCACGATAGGTGCGCCTTTCAGGTTATGTTTGGCCTTTTCTACATGGCGGTCGATGACTTTCACTACATAGTCTGTTTCAGGAACAAACTTGGCAACGTCGTGGTTCACCACTTCACCTTTGTAGTTCTCATCCAGAATTTCTTTCTTCATCACACCTTCGCGAACGGTCGCCATCTGCGGACGGTGTTCGGGGTTGACGATGGTTGCAACGATGTTACCACCGAAGGCGGGACGAATCTGGTACAACAGGTTTTCGTAAGTAATGCCGTTCTTCTTGTCTTCGTGAGCGCCGATTTCCAACTGAGTACAGTCGGCAGTCAGTCCGCTGGTCAGTGCCGAAGAAACGCGCGGACCCAAGTCGCGACCGATAACGGTAGCACCCATCAGGCAGATTTGCGGTTTTTCTGCTTTGAACAGATTCACCAAGATAGAAGTGTGGGGCAGTGAAGTATAAGGGAATAAGCCGGGAGCATCGAATACATGAAGTTTGTCGACACCGTAGGGCAATACTTGTTTTTCAATTCCTTCAAGGCCGGTTCCGGCAGCGATTGCCTCAAGCTGGCAGCCTAACTGATTAGCTAATTTACGACCTTTGGTTAAAAGTTCGAGACTCACATCGGCCACTGTTGTGCCTTCAATCTCGCAATATACAAATACATTATTCATAATCGTTATCCTATTGTGTGGTTAGCTAACAGTTCTACAATCAATCCTTCTACATCTTGGTCGCTTCCTGTCATGGTCTTGCTCTCTTTAGCCTGGAAGACGATGTTTTCAATTTTCTTCACTTTGGTGGGAGAACCTGACAGACCGCACTGTTTGGTATCGCCACATACATCGGCTACACTCCATTCAGTAATATTCAGATAAGGATACTTTTCGTATAGTTCGGCGTATGGCAGCGCTGCTCCTTCTTTGGTGATGGCAGCTTTTTCCTGTGCACCGAGGGCACGTTTATATTTCTGTAACAGTTTGGCGTTGCGCGGACGGCAGGGAGCTGCACTTCCGTTTACAGTCAACACAATAGGCAGAGGGCCTTCCACTGTTTCCACTCCACCGTCAATATGACGTTTCACCGTGATGCGACGGGCAGTTTCGTCTACATTCAGAATCTCTTCAGTGTAAGTTATCTGGCTTAATCCCAGTTTTTCTGCAACCTGCGGGCCTACCTGTGCGGTATCACCGTCGATAGCTTGGCGTCCGCCGATAATCAGGTCATATTCGCCTATTTTGCGGATAGCGGTGGCGATGGCATACGAAGTGGCCAGGGTGTCGGCCCCAGCAAAAGCACGGTCGGTCAATAAATATCCATTGTCTGCTCCTCTGTAGAGTCCTTCACGAATGACTTCGGCAGCGCGTCCGGGGCCCATGGTCAGAATGGTAACAGTGGAGCCGGGATGTGTGTCTTTCAGTCTGAGTGCCTGTTCCAAGGCGTTCAGGTCTTCCGGGTTGAAGATGGCCGGAAGTGCTGCACGGTTGATGGTGCCGTCAGCGTTCATGGCATCTTTCCCAACGTTGCGTGTGTCGGGAACTTGTTTTGCCAGTACTACAATTTTTAAACTCATATATTTATATATATTTGGTATTAGTAAAATCTGTTTTGGCGGCAAATTTAAGCAAACTATTTAAGCGACAAAAGGATATGACGAGAAAATGTGCACATTCTTGTGAAGTTTGAGCAATTTGTCTGCATGCTAGTATTCGTCAAGGAAGCGCAGGAAAACAATATTTTCTCCGGTTTTTACCTTTCCGCTTGCTATCCATTCGGGTTTTACGCGGAAAGTTTTGAGACATTTGTCTATTTTGTTGGTAATCAGTGAAGGTTGTTTCTTTTCGTATTCCAACACATTTATCTTTCCTTCTTTATTTATAGAAACTTTTGCTTTGACATTGCGAATCGTTTTGCCCATGTTGGATTTACTTTTATCCAAGTCTATCCAAAAGATAACGGAAGCCTTGGGGAACTTACCGGTTTGTATCACCTCATGGCAAACTGTCATGGCATTTTTTTTCGGGGTAGAGGCATATCCGGTAGCAGACAATGCCATAAACAGGATTAACAGAATGTTTTTCATATTTGATATGGATTTATATTAAACTGCCTAAAGATAGGAATTTCTTTGAAAATGAACGAAATAGAAGAGGATAAATTTTATTTTGCAAAATAATTGTTAGCTTTGTCATCCTATTAAGCTGTAGTTTGTTATAACAAATAGTAGGGTATGCACTGTGATAAAAGAAACATTAAATAAATGGATTATGAGAAAATTATTATTTTTATTTGTAATGGCAATGCTTGGTGTCACTGCTATGGCACAGGATGTGATTTATGATAAAACCAATGATGCGGGAGTACGTACCGTAGTGTGCTCGGGTATGGATTTGGGAGTGTCTAATGGGATGAGTGTATATGTAGCTTTGGCGGGCTTCCAGTATAAAAGTACGATTCGTTATTCTCTGGCTGTGACAATCGGTTCGGGACATGAAGTGGAAATTCCGGATGACAGCCAATGTCTGCTGACTCTGGGCAATGGAAAAGTATTGGAACTGCCTACTGTTTCGGGAGGCGCTTCGGTATTGCAGTCCATTGATATTGAGTGGGGCGATGTGTACCAGACATTCCGTCGTTTCGGCTATTATAATATCAAGGCGAAAGACTTGAAGAAAGTAGGCAAGAACGGCATTAGCCAAATCGACTTCCAACTGTCTCCATCCAATTATGCGGTCACGTTCAATCAGGATGAATTGGGAGGATTGTTGACAGGCTCTATGTCGGTGATTAATAATTTGTTTGGAAAATAAGCATTATACATAGAGGCAGTTAAAGTGTCTCACCTCTCAAACAAAACGTATTCTACGCTGTTTATCACTATGTTTTGAAAATTAAGTGATAAGATTATGGCGAGAATACGTTTTGTTCTTTTTATGTTGCTTCTTTCTTCACTGGGGGTGAAGGGACAGCAAGCGGAAAAATATTTGGCTCATCCCTTGCCTTCCGGATGGCAGGAACAGGATGCCATGTTTCAACAGACTCTGCCGATGGACGACCATTGGTGGAAAGTGTTTGAAGATGTTACCCTTGACTCGCTCATCCGTGTGGCGATAAAGCAGAATCCTTCGGCACTGATGGCTATGAACCGCATGGACATGGCAAAAGCGAATCTGAGGATGACGCGTGGGGGATATTATCCTTCTTTATCGCTCGATGCCGGGTGGAGCAGGCAGCAAACCAGTGGAAATACCGGAACCGGACAGCCTCAGTCGCGTGTGGGATATTTTGATGCCGGAGTGAATATGAGTTGGCAGATAGATGTGTTTGGTGCTATTCGCCAGCGTGTGAAAGCGCAGAAAGAGAATTTTGCGGCCAGCCGTGAAGAATATAATGCCACAATGGTTTCTCTTTGCGCAGAAGTGGCATCCGCTTATTTTAATCTGAGGGAGGCGCAGCAAGAATTGGGCGTATTGCAGCGCAATGCTTTATCTCAGAAAGCGGTGGTGGAAATTACCGAAGTGCGCTATAACACCGGCTTGGTATCGAAACTGGATGTCGCGCAGGCCAAGTCTGTGTATTATAGCACATTGGCTTCCATTCCTTCTGTCGAATCAAGCATTATCCAATATACCAATGCATTGGCCGTGTTGTTGGGACTTTATCCGCAGGATGTGGCGTCGTCTTTGAAAGACGGTCGCCCATTGCCCGACTATATAGAACCGGTGGGGGTAGGGGTGCCGGGACAACTCTTGCTGCGTCGTCCTGATGTACGTGCTGCAGAAAGGCAGGTGAATGCGCAAGCTGCATTGCTTGGGGCATCCAAATCGGATTGGTTACCTTCTTTCTTTCTGAACGGGTCTTTAGGTTATGCTTCGCATGATATAAAAGATTTGACAAAAAGAAGCAGCATGACCTGGAGTATTGCTCCTTCTATGAGTTGGACTGTCTTTAATGGAGGGCAGCGTCTGAACGCGGTGAAACTGCAACGGGCTCAGTTGGATGAGACAATCAATCAATTCAATAATACGGTGCTGACGGCTGTGCAAGAGGTGGATAATGCCATGAGCAGCTATCGGAATTCTATCAAGCAGATTGTGGCTTGCCGTGAGATGGTGAATCAGGGCAAAGAAGCGTTTAAACTTTCTCTCGACCTGTACAAACAAGGGTTGAGCCCATTTCAAAACGTCTTGGATGCACAGCGCTCGCTTCTTTCTTATGAAAATGCCTTAGTGCAGGCACAGGGTTATTCGTTGATTTGTCTTATACAAATGTATCAGGCATTGGGAGGAGGGTGGTAAAATTCATATAATAAAAGTAAACTAATAAATTAAAGCCTATACCAAGATATGAAAAAACTAATGATAACCATCGCACTGACCGCCCTAACTCTGACGGCTTGCGATAAGAAACAGTCTTCCGGCACGACAATGGGAGCTTTGCCTATTGATGTAGCACGCCCGCTGGTACAGAATGTCACACTAACGAAGGATTATCCGGGTTATCTGGAAGCGGAATCAACCGTAGACCTGGTAGGACGGGTGAACGGTACGTTACAGGCAAAAAACTTTGTTCCGGGTTCGCGAGTGAAGCAGGGGCAGGTATTGTTTGTGATTGAACCGACACTTTATGAAAATGCTGTCAAGCAAGCGGAAGCTGAACTTAAAACGGCTCAAGCTAATCTCGATTATGCCGTTAGCAGTTATCAGCGTATGAAAGAGGCTATTAAAAGTGATGCGGTCAGCCGCATACAATATTTGCAGGCCGAGAGTACCGTTACTTCCTGTGAGGCGGCAGTCAGTAATGCGGAGGCTGCCTTGAAAACAGCACGTACCAATCTCAGCTATTGCTATGTGAAAGCTCCCTGTAACGGAGTGGTGGATATTTCCAATTATTCGGTGGGTGCTTACATCGGGGGAGCCTTGCAGCCGGTGAAGTTGGCAACGGTTTATAAAGACGATCGGATGTATTCGTATTTTAATATCGCGGACAATCAATACCTGACTTATCAGTTGGTACAGGAGAACAACAGCAAGATTCCGGCTGCTACTCATTTCGTTACATTAAGTTTGGGTACGGATGGTAGCCAGACATGGAAGGCTAAACTGGACTACTTGTCTCCGAATGTGACGCTGACAACAGGAACACTTCGTTTGCGTGCCGAACTGGATAACCCTGAAGGGACGTTACGCCCCGGACTGTTTGTCAGTGTGACGCTGCCATACGGCGAGGCGGATCATGCAATATTGGTGAACGATGCTTCTATCGGTACAGACCAGCTCGGAAAATTTCTGTATGTGGTCAATGATAGTAATATTGTCAATTACCGTCATATCGAACCGGGACAGTTGACGGATGGAAATATGAGAATCGTTAAAAGCGGACTTTCTCCGAATGAACGATATGTGACTAAAGCATTGCTGAAAGTACGTCAAGGAATGAAAGTTGACCCGGTAATGGAAAGTGAAACCACCAAAAAACAATAGCGTATGTTCTCTAAATTTTTTATCGAACGGCCTATATTTGCCACTGTGCTTGCATTGCTGTTTGTGGTGGCCGGGCTCGTTACATTAAATATATTGCCTGTGGCGCAGTATCCCGACATTACACCTCCTACGGTGCAAGTCAGTGCTGTGTATCCGGGGGCTAATGCCGAAACTGTGGCACAGACAGTAGGTATTCCAATCGAGCAACAAGTGAATGGAGTAGACGGAATGCTTTATATGAGTTCTAACTCTTCTGCATCCGGTGCATATTCATTGACTGTGACATTCGAGGTCGGAACGGATATCGATATGGCGACCGTGATGGTGCAGAACCGGGTCAGTGTGGCATTGAATTCTCTGCCTGAGGCAGTGAAGGTACAAGGGGTGACTGTGCAGAAGCAATCGTCTAATATTGTGATGATGCTTACATTGAGCGGTGACAGTATTTATGATGGTCTTTACCTTACTAATTATGCTAATTTGAATCTGGTGGACCAGTTGACCCGTGTGCCGGGAGTGGGGGCGGTGAATGTCATGGGAGCAGGCGACTATTCTATGCGTGTGTGGCTGAACCCCGAAACAATGCGTATTCGCAATATCACTCCGCAACAGGTTTACTCGGCCATTCAGAGTCAGAATATGGAGGTTTCCGCCGGTTATGTGGGGCAGCCTATCGGTACTTCGGCCAATAATGATTTTCAATATACACTGAATGTGAAAGGACGACTCTCTACGCCCGAAGAGTTCGGAGATATCATATTGAGAGTGGAGGATCAGGGGAAGGTGCTCCGTTTGAGGGATGTTGCTAAAATTGAATTGGGAAGTGCCGAGTATGGAGTTGTTTCCCGATTGAAGGGACAGCCTACGGCAGGTATTGCCGTCTATCAGTTGCCGGGCAGTAACTCGCTGGATGTGTCTAAAGGAGTGCGTGCACGTATGGCGGAACTGGCTGAAACTTTTCCGGTAGGGGTGAAGTACAATGTGACATTGGACACTACAGATGTGGTTCATGACTCCATTGATGAAGTAATGAAGACCTTCGTGGAGGCGATTATTCTAGTGGTGCTGGTTATCTTTTTCTTCCTGCAAAGTTGGCGGGCGGTTCTTATTCCATGTCTTACTATTCCCGTGTCCCTTATCGGAACATTGGCGGTAATGGCTGCTTTGGGCTTTTCCATCAATACGCTGACGTTGTTCGGGCTGATACTGGCGATTGCCATTGTGGTGGACGATGCCATTGTGGTGACTGAAAATGCCACCCGCATTTTGGATGAAGGGAAGTTGGATGCCCGGGCTGCTACTGAGCAGGCTATGGGAGAGATTACCGGACCTATTGTGGGAGTGGTACTGGTGTTGCTTGCCGTATTTATTCCCACGACACTGATTAGTGGCATTTCCGGTCAGCTTTATAAACAGTTCGCATTGACTATCGCAGCTTCTACGGTCATAAGCGGTTTTAATTCGCTGACACTGACTCCTGCAGTTTGCGCCTTGCTGTTGCGTCCCACTCCGGCGCATAAAGCACGTTTGTTCCGTTGGTTCGACAGCATGAACGACTGGATGCAGCGGGTTTATGACGCTTCAGTGAAATGGTTGTTGGCACGTCCGGTCATTGCTATCGGTTCTTACATTGTTATATCGGTCATTGCTATTCTGATGTTTGTGAAGTGGCCCAGCACCTTTATCCCCGAAGAAGACGACGGGTACTTTATGATTGCCATACAGCTTCCGGCTGCTTCTTCGTTGGAGCGTACGCAGATGGTAGGCAAGCAGATTGATGCTATTTTGTCAGAGTATCCCGAGGTGAAGACTTATTTAGGCGTAAACGGATTCAGTATTATGGGAGGCGGGCAGTTGCCCAATGCTGCCACCTATTTTGTGGTACTGAAGAATTGGAAAGAGCGTGCGGGTAAAGAGCATACAGCTCAAGCGGTGGTCAATCGTTTTAACGGACAGGCATACGCCATGATACAGGAAGCCCAAGTCTTTGGTATTATTCCTCCCGCTATTCCGGGCATGGGTAATACGGGCGGATTGCAGCTCGAACTGGAAGACCGCAAGTCGTTGGGTGCGGAAGAATTACAAAAGGCGGTTGAGGCTTTGTTGGCTAATTATCACACAGAGCCGGCTATTGCCTCTATGAGTAGTATGTATCAGGCGGATGTACCTCAATATTTTCTGAATATAGATCGTGACAAGGTTCAGCTGATGGGTTTACAATTGAATCAGGTTTTCTCTACACTGGGATATTATATGGGACAGGCATACGTGAATGATTTTGTGGAGTTCGGTCGTATCTATCAGGTGAAGCTGGAAGCCGGCGAACAGGCACAGAAGGTGATTGATGATGTACTGAAACTGAGTGTGGTCAACTCAAAAGGAGAGATGGTGCCTTTCAGTAGTTTTACGCAGATAGAACAGAAGTTGGGAATGGATCAGATTAACCGGTATAATATGTATTCGGCTGCTTCCATCACATGTACTCCGGCAGCAGGCAGTAGTTCCGGTCAGGCGATAGAGGCAGTGTCGGGTCTGATAAAGAATCAATTGGGCAATGAGTTTGGTTATGAATGGACTTCCGTTGCTTATCAGGAAACGCAGGCCGGCAATACCACTACCATTATCCTGATTATGGCATTGTTGGTGGCTTATCTGGTTCTTGCTGCCCAATATGAAAGTTGGACAAGCCCGGTGGCTGCTGTGATGGGCTTACCGGTCGCTATTTTGGGAGCGATGCTCGGTTGCTGGGTAATGGGAGTTCCGGTGAGTATTTATACGCAGATTGGTATCATTCTGTTGATTGCTCTTTCGGCAAAGAATGGTATCTTGATTGTGGAGTTCGCTCGTGATTACCGTAAAGCCGGCAATCCAATCCGTGAGGCGGCATACGAGGCGGGGCACGTGCGGTTGCGCCCTATTCTAATGACTTCATTTACCTTCGTGCTGGGTGTGATGCCATTGTTGTTTGCTACGGGCGCAGGGGCCGGCAGCCGTGTGGCATTGGGTGCGGCAGTAGTATTCGGCATGGCTGTGAACACAATATTTGCAACGGTTTATATTCCTAACTGGTATGAAGTAATGCAGAATATTCAGGAAAAGTGGTTGACGAAGAAAAAATAATAGTTCTTAACCGGAAAGAAAAAACGCCTTGTTGCCTTTGCGGGTAATAGGGCGTTTTTCTTATCTTTGCGGAAAACGAATGTAGTATGGATACAATAAATAGCGAACTTACCAGTTTACTTCAGCAGATGGGGGTACATCAGGAAAGCCTGGGGATGACTCACCGTATCATTATTATAGCCGGTATTATTATCATTGCTTTTGTGGCAGATTTTTTTTGTAGGAAAATAGTAGTTCCTACCATAAAGAAACTGACAGCAAAGACACAGGCTACCTGGGATGATTATCTATTCAATGATGCCGTACTGGATAATATGTGCCATCTCATCCCGCCTATTATATTATATGCATTGCTTCCTTTTGCTTTTCCGTATGAACCTGTGACTTTGACGTTCATCCTCAAGCTATGCTGGGTATATATTACTGCTGTGGCAATGCGCTTGATTTGTTCTTTTCTCACTTCACTTTATACTATTTCCAGCGAGCACGAGAAGTTGAAGAACCATCCGTTGAAGGGGGTGTATCAAATGCTGAAACTGATAGTGATATGTGTAGGTGTAATCATCATCATCAGTACGTTGATTGATAAAGATCCGGTGAATATTCTGACCGGTTTGGGGGCTTCTGCCGCTATTCTGATGTTGGTGTTCAAGGATACTATCATGGGATTGGTTGCCGGAGTACAACTTTCAGCCAATAATATGCTTCGTCCGGGTGACTGGATTACGATGCCTAAATATGGAGCTGACGGTACGGTGATAGAAGTGACATTAACTACCGTGAAAGTGCAAAACTGGGATAATACCATCACGACTGTTCCTCCGTATGCTTTAGTGAGTGATTCTTTTCAGAATTGGCGCGGCATGAGAGAAAGCGGCGGGCGAAGAATAAAGCGTTCACTGAATATTGATATGACGACAGTGCACTTCTGTACCCCTCAACAGTTGAAGAACTTTGAGAAGCGCGGCTGGTTGGAAGGGTTTGAAAGAACCGGAAAGGAGGAGGTGAACCTGCATGTTTTCCGTCATTATCTGGAACGGTACTTGCGACATCACCCCCGCGTAAATACAAGTCTTACTCTCATGGTACGGCAACTTCAGCCTACTCCGCAAGGCTTGCCTATCGAACTTTATTTTTTCTCTGCCAATAAGGACTGGATACCTTATGAACGTCTGCAAGCTGAAGTTTTTGACCATGTATTGGCTGTGCTTCCCGAGTTTGGATTGAAAGTATTTCAAAGTCCTACGGGAACTGATATATTGGCTCTTTCAAAGTAAGCGGGTATCTTATTTATCATGTAATTCCAGTACAAATCGGGTTCCCTTCTTGTATTCGTTATCCAGATGCAAGGTGCCGTTAAGTTTATAGGCGATGAGGCTGCAGGTCGGTAAGCCCAGCCCATTGCCTTGCGTTAAATCATGGATTTCGGCAAATGGCTTGAATAGCTTTCCTTTTATTTCAGCCGGTATGCCTGTACCGGTATCGGTGATGATAAACTGTCCTGTGTGTGCACTTCTTTTCTTAAACTCTAATGTGATTTTGCCGTTGTCCGTATGTAATGCGGCATTTCCCAATAAATAAAGTAAGATACGTTCCAATGCTTCTGCATTTGTCTTAATATTTACTCTCGGCACATTGACTACGGCTTCCACTTCGGGCTTGAAGTTTGCCTTGGCTTTTTCCATAATGGTTTCGCACAAAGCATTTATGTTCATCTCTTTGATGGGATAATGTTCCTCACGCGTCTCTTCCAAAGTGACGTATGTCTGAATATCAGTCATGAGTTTTTTCAAAGCGTCTATATTCTTCTGTAAGATTTCGACCGAGAATACTTCTGTAGTCGCTTCCTCCATTGTGCTCAGGGTAGGCTCTATCTGCGCACTGATGTTACTGATGAATCTTGATTTTTGTTCATTGTTCTCATTGGCGATACCCAGACTGTGTTTTAACTTCTTTACTTGGCGTATATGTTTGAAAAGTAAAGCGGCAAGAAACACAAGTGCAGCGGCAAGAATGGCTGTCAGGATGCAAAGTGCAATGATAATGAAAAGATTGGTACTTATCTTATCTTCTTTTTCTTGTAGCAATTGCCGGTTTTCATCATATTTTTGTTGTAGAGTTGTCAGTTCCTGAGCAGCTTTAACTGCTTGGATGGAATCTTGCCAAGATGTGTAAAGCTTGCGCATAGCACTGGCCAATGGCGCATTGTTATTCTGTTCTGCATAACTCAGCATATCTTTATAGCATTGGTCTATGCCTTTTTCGTCTTTTCCTGTCGAACGTTTCTGAAACAATTCTTTATAGCATGCCAAGCTTTTGTCCGGCATACCGAATGTTTGATAATAATTAGCCTCGGTAAAGAGAAGGTCTTCCGACAAGGCATCCGATTTCATTTGGTCTGCATAAGTATGTAGTTGATTGAGTTGGTTTTTACATTGCTCTGCATTTTTCAGGCGAGTGTACATGCGTAAGCGTTCTTTGGCCACCTGATAGCGGAGTGGATAATTTGCCTGTTTTGTCTCTTGTTCATTGGCATAAATCAATGCATCCATCTGACGGCAAGTGGCGAAAGCTTCTTTATATTGTCTGTTTTCGGTAAAGAGTATGCTGACGCGCACTCCTTCTTCTACGGCTTGTTTATATTGTTTCTTTTCTGCCAGTTGGGTAAATTTGGTCCACTTGGAATTCAGTTCTGTTGTATTAACGCCTGACGCTGTCGTAGAAGTCTGTCCTTGCCCTGCCAATACGCAGAAAGCAAGTACTAATGTTAGAAGAATTTTTTTCATTTGTAATACTGCTTTTCTGCAAATATAACCTCATTTTTTAAAAAATGTTCTTAAAAGTGCAACTTTTTTCAGAACACTCGCGTCAAAAGGGTAGAAAACCATATAAAAAAGCGAGTATGAAAAGAATTATGAATAAAATCGATTATGATTTTTGGTGGGAAAAGATAGTAGATTATGCAAAGCTGGCGGGAAGAACAACGGCTCGCCCTGTACTTTTATTGTATTATGTGTTGAGAAGTAACGAAACTCCGTCATCAGACAAAATGTTGATTGTTGCAGCTTTATCTTATTTAATACTTCCGATAGATTTGATTTCCGCCAAACGGTTGCCTGTTATCGGCTGGATAGACGAGGCGTTTTCTTTAGTTTATGCTTATAAGAAAGTGTGCAGGTATGTCACTCCCGAGATAGAATCGGAAGTGGACAATATATTGGAACGATGGTTTCCTGAAGTGAAGTATGAACTGATACAGGAATGATGCCGAACTAGAATAACAAGGGAAATTAGTTTGACTCTCTAAATAATATTTTCATAGGAATAATCCTTATTTTCGTCTGTTTGGATACCCATAAGAGCCACATAACGCCTTAAGCGCGTTGTGTGGCTTTTTTATATATTAAAAAAAAACAATCTTTGTAAATTATATAAGGAACAATTAAAACAATAGATACTATGTCACAAGAAAAAACATCTGTACCGGGTATGGAAAATTCATACTATGCAAACAAGAAGAATAATATGTATTCGAGAACTACAACTCCTGACATGGGAAGTCGCGGAACAATGGTTCCCGGAATGGAAGAGATGGCTCCTAATGTTGGCCGGCACGAATCGAGTGCTAAAGGAGGGGGGGCTCCGGTAGTCGGATTTTTGTATTCTATATCCCGCCAGGGTATTGGTGAATATTGGCCTCTTCATATCGGCTCAAATAAAATCGGGCGTTCAAGTAATTGTGATATATGTTTGAAGGAAGGTACTGTATCGGATATTCATGCGGAACTGAATATCAAGCAGATGAAAACTACACATAAGATATTGGCTTCAATTAAGGATATAGGTTCCAAAAATGGCATATTTGTAAATGAAGAGGAGCTGGATTACAGCGCTCATGAGTGTTTTAATAATGATTTGATTACAATCGGTCTTAATTATCGATTGCTCCTGATTTTGATTGACACGCAAGCCTTGGGGTTGACCGTATCGGAAAACTTTATACCTATAGAGGAAGAAGAGGATGTGGATTTTCCTTTTACTGCGCCTAAAGGTACAGGCGACAGCTTTAACCCGTATGACCATAATAATCGTCCAATGAATAATGGAACAGTCGCAATGGACGGAGTTCAAGGTACAGAACCGGGAAAAACTAAGTTTATGTAACAGGCTCAGCCCTTTTTAATCTAAATGAAGAAAAAGATATGTCTATTATTTGCATACAAAGCATAAATGAAAAACAAAACCACATTCGTTACGAGGTGGATACGGATAGCCAGCCCCTTGGCGTGGGAGGAATGGGGTCGGTGTATCGTGGTAAGCGGATTCAAGAAAAGACCGGTGTATGTGTGGATGTAGCCATCAAATTCTTGTTTGACGATTTGCCTGCACACGTCATCGAAAGAGCGCGGAGAGAAGCTTCTATCCAGATTCATAATGAAAATCTGGTGGAAATGTTTGGCTTTATTCAGATAGATGAAGTGGTTTCTCCAACCGTTGTTCATCAGCATTATCATGTGGTAAGTGAACTGTTGCACGGAGTAGTTTTGTGTGATTTATTAAAAGGAAAAACAACAGATAGCAATGGAGTGGATATTCCTTTTGCACAGGAGTTATATAATCAATATGTGACGGATCGTTGTGGCTTTGCACTGTTTGTCATCAAAAATATATTATCGGGGATTATGGCTTTGCACGACAAAGGATATATTCATCGTGACCTTGACCCCAGTAATATTATGATTACATCAGATCGGAAAATAAAGATTATTGATTATGGTATTGCTAAACAGCTTTCTACACTGACTACACAAGACCAGCAACTGACTACCGCCGGACAATTTATGGGAAAAGCAACATACGCTTCTCCTGAATTAGTTGTTGGCGATGTGGTGCACCAAAATGAAACAACAGATATTTATGCCATCGGAATAATGCTGTTTCAATTTATTGTGGGGCATGTACCATTTGAAGGGGCTACTCATGAAGTTCTAGAAATGCAGTTGCATCAAAAGATGCCTCTGCAACAAGTGCCACAGAAAGAAATTCGAAAAATTATAGCCAAAGCTACAGCCAAGAAACAGAAAGACCGGTATCAATCGGCAGCAGAGTTTAGAGTGGCAGTAGAGCAAATAAGTAAGATTTCCATGCCTTTGGCAACGGAACAGGAAAAGTCCGGAAATATTATGGAGACTGTTCAGGCAATTATGGGCAAGATGGGGCAAAAGAATGTATGGGTTGCAGTGCTCATTGTAGTTGCGTTGGTCGGTGGAGGCATTACTTGGAAAATCATAGCCGACAATCAGGAAGAGCAGCGGGCGGAACTTGAAAGAATAGAAACCGAGAAACGAATTGCAGCATGGGAAGCTGAAATGAATAATACGATTTTGGATTCTTCAGTTCCCTCGGAACAAAGGGTGACAGATTCTATATCAGGGCATAGTGTGATGGTAAAGACTGCCGCTCAGCTCACACAAGAAGCTTTTGAATTGTTGGGTGATTCGGGTAAAGCAGTCGATGGCTTGAATTTATTGGAGAAAGTAGCTCAAAAAGGATATCGTTCTTCTATGGATGCAGCTTATTTGATAGCGCGTTTGCACTATCCGGGAGAAGATTCGTCTGAGTCTATTCAACAAATAAAGAACTATTTATCGGAGGCGCTGAAAAAAGACGGTAAGGATGCACATCAGATGATGAGTGGTATTGTAAAAACAGATTCGACTTATTATAAAGCTTTGTATGAATTGGGCTGTGATTTCTTAGCCGGTGAAATACGTACAGGTAAAGCCGATAGCCGGGATTTGACGAAAGCTTTAGAGTATTTCAAACGAGGATTGACATTTGCCACACAAGCGAATGATAATGAATATATAAGTAAATGTTCTAGAAGAATAGAAGCACTCCAATGAAACCTAATTATAGAAATATAGTACAAAAAGGCGATGAAATCTATTTATGCGTAAACGGTGAATGGTTCTTTTACAACCAGACAGAACCACCTTTGGGCGCCGGTGCTATGGGCACTGTTTATTTGGGGCGTTCTTGTCAGACTCAGGAAAGGGTGGCAATTAAGCGCGTTGTGGATAAATATGCCAATATACCAAGTATTCGTGAAAGAGCCAAATTGGAAGCGTCATTGCTTTTCCGGCATCGTAACTTGGTAGAGATGATAGGATATTGCGAGTTAAATCCATATAATGGCCCGATATTTATAGTGAGCAGACTAGTGCAGGGAATAACATTGGACGAGCATGTTAATGTTCATTTACGAAATAGGAAAGATGCGGTAAAGCGAATCTGCGAAAGTCTTTATCCTGTGATGGATGCTTTGGATTATCTTCATCAGAAAGGAATCGTTCACATGGATATAAAACCGGCTAATATTATGATAGAGCACGGTTCTAATATAAGGTTAATGGATTTGGGTATTGCTTATACCCCCGATTCTGTCAGTATGACGTCTCCGGGTTTGATAGGTACTCCCAAATATGCTGCTCCTGAACAAATCATCGAACCCGGACAGACCCAATTGACTGTAGATAAAACAACGGATATCTATGAGTTGGGAGTAACACTGTATGAGTTGTTGGCCGGCTATAATCCTTTTGATTCTTCTACAAGGGAAGAGACTATACAAAGACAGCGAATGGAAGTATTGCCGGATATACAGGGAGTACCGAAAGCCGTTGTGGATGTGCTTCGCAAAGCGACAGAAAAACAGCAACACGAGCGTTTCCAGTCGTCGGGAGAGTTTAAGGTGGCTTTACAAAAGGCTTTAAGTGCTCCTCCTCCATCGGTGGTGCCGACATGGTTGGTCATGGTCGGCGTGGGTTGTCTGGTTGGAATAATTATTATATTATTAATGTTTGCCTTATGATACCAATAAATACACAATTGCCTATTGCTGTCGGTTTTGTTGACTCCAGACAAGGTGGTAGGGCTGAGAACCAGGATACATGCGGATATGCCGATACTCCATTAGGATTATTGGTCGTTGTGTGCGATGGGATGGGGGGAGGTCCTTCGGGTAAGGCTGCTTCGTCTACTGCTACTGATGTAATTATTCAGACAGTGCGTTCCGGCAAGTCTTCGGATTCTCCTCTGACAGTTCTTCAACAAGCCATAAAGATGGCGAATCAGGCATTGATTTCAGAGATACAGAAGAAACCTGCATTACGCGGTATGGGGACTACGGTTACTGCTTTGCTGATTAATGAGTATTCGGCCATTGCTGCTTATGTCGGAGACAGTAGGATATACCAATTTCGCAGAGGACATAAGAAGTTCCGCACATTTGACCATTCAATGGTTTTCGAGATGGTTAAAAACGGTACTATTAATGAGGAGCAGGCACGTTTGTCGGAACAGTCAAACATGATTACTAAGGCCTTGGGCGCTAATAGTGACATTGAAGCGGATATCGTGGAACTGCCTTATGAAAAGGGAGACCGTTTTATGCTGTGTACGGATGGAATATGGGGAATGTTTCCGGAACGGAAGTTGATTGATATTGTGGCGGGTACCCCTTCTTTGGGAGGGGCTGTCGAAAGTATTGTGATTCGTGTGGATGAAGAGGGAATTGCAAATGGCGGCAAGCATGATAATCTAACCGTTGCATTAATTGAAACAAATTTTAATTCAATATTAAAAGAAAAGATGAGTACAAAAATAAGGAATATATTATTTGCTTTGATATTTATCTGTTGTGTCAGTATAGCAGGCAATATCATTCAGGGCTTTTATTTACCGGGTCAAGCGGTGGCTCCCTCCAAGAATGAAGAGTTGGATATAGAAGCTTTGCAAAAGGTATGGAGTGAAAAACTTCAGGCAGAGTTTGATGAAAAGCTGAGAAAGTCAGAACAGGAACAGAAGAAAACTATAGATTCGTTATCGCGGATTATTACCAATAATCCGGGCAAGGCGAAAGAATATATGGCGGTTATAATTAATCAATATGATATTATAGAGCGGTTGGATGATATTATTAATAATTTGCAGGAATTACGTAATGTTTCCGAGGGGAAGGAAAAAGAGCAAAAGTTGAAAGAAACAGTGACAATGGTTCAGGAACTGGAACCTGAATTGAAAAAGAAATATGGCATCTCTGAAAAAGAGTTTAATGGTAAAGAGAAGAATGGACGCGAATACGGCATTTTACTTCTTTTGAAACAAAATATAGCTAAAGAAAACAGCGGTAGAGCACAAAGTCATTATGATTCTATTATAAATAGGATAAAAGAGATTAGAGATAAAATAAAATAGCCATAAAATTAATGAATATGAAGATACTAACTATTGGTCGTGATGAAAGCTGTAATATCGTTTTGTCGGATAGTACAGTCAGTCGGCGCCATGCTATTTTAAAAATCCATGCAACCGGAAAGATGGAGATTATTAGTATGGGGCAAAATGGAACATTTGTCAATGGTGTTAAGCTGAAATCGGATACTGTCTATCCTATCACCCGAAGAGATGTGGTTTCTTTTGCACATGTGCGCCAATTGGATTGGAATCAGGTACCTGATGTTCAAAGATATTACAGATATGGCATTATGGCGGTAATAGCTCTGGCGGTAATCATTACAGCCATTGTCGTTATACAGGATATGAAGGATGATACTCCCCAGTTTCCGGTTGTTGAATGTCCGCAGAATGAAAAGGTGCTTCCGGAAAAGGATGTGGCACCACAGGCAGAGACAAAGAAGAAGCAGGATTCTCTCTCTGAAAAGAAAGAGAAGAGCGATGTGTCGAATCATTTCTTCCCTAAGAAAAAGACGGAGGACAAGAAAGAGGAGAATAAGAAAAACGGAGATAAAAAAGAGAATGATTCTGAATCCAAGAAAGAACAGGCTGTACCTATTATATACTAATACTAATAAAAAAACAATATACAATGAAACTATTAAAAATTGGAAGTTCGTCTTCCTCGAATATTGTATTGAATAGCGAATTTGTGAGTAACCATCATGCAGAAATCTTATTATTGGATAGTGGTGAAATCATTTTGGAAGACAAAAACAGTACAAACGGAACATTTGTGGGCGGCAAGAGAATTACTCCCAACAAGGAAGTTACCATTCAACGGGGGGATTATGTGAAATTTGCTGATGTTGAATTGCAATGGAGCCGAGTTCCTGCTTTAGAAAATACCAGCAAATATAAATCGATTCTTAATATCGGTACGAACTTTCGGAATGACTTGGTTATTTCCGGTGCCTTTGTCAGCCGTTTTCATGCTATGTTCAAGGTGGCAAAAGACGGAAAGTGTTATCTGACGGATTTGGGAAGTAAAAATGGCACTAAAGTGAATGGTGTAAAGATACAACCGGGTAAAGAAATTAGGGTGAAAAAGGGAGATATTGTTCTCTGTGGAGATGTGGATGTAACCGAGCAATTACCTTTCCCCACCCCTTATCCGTGGATTAAATGGGTAGCTGCTGTCGGTGTGGCTGCTGCGGTTCTTTTTGGGGCAATATGGATATTGGGACGTAAGACCGTTGACCCTACCAAATTCAGACCGGCGGTTGTTTGGGTAATGGCTAATTATTATTATACGGTTACATTTGACGATGTTCTGTTGGGCAGTCAGCCTTATACCGTTCTGTGCTCGACGGATGGCAAGCATGCCCGGGTTGTAGGTTCCGACAATATACCTAAGGGGTATAATAAGTTCAGTTATACGGCGACGGCATTTTTTATTGACCGGGAAGGGCGTATGGGGACTAACAGACATGTGGCCTATCCTTGGGACAAGGCTTATATGAATCCTGAAACGGAAGATATGTTAAGGCAGGCTATAGAAGAATTTTTGGAGGAACTGATTCCGACAAAGGAAGTAAAGACAGACAGCGATTTGACACTTCTGGCATCGAGTTCCGTCGGTACTGTTTTAATAGAAAAAGCGTTGGGAGAAAGTCCCAGACAAAGGGTAAAGTCACTCAATGCTTTGATTAACAGAGTAAGACAAACGAAGTATACCATATCCGGTGCATCCGATTATATATCGGTAGGCTATCCCGGACAAAACTATACCCATTATGATGACTTTGAGAGATGCTATGTTGTAAAGGCTTCTGATACGGATGAAAAGGATATCGCTATCTTGCAGTTGAACAAAAAGAAAACTCCATCCGACATCGAATATATTTTCGATGTAAAACGATTTAATACAGAGAAACTGAAACCGTTGGAAGAAAAATTGTATACCATCGGTTATCCGGCAGGTACGTATCGTGCGGTGGAGAAGACCAACCATTCACTCGAACCGGATATTCGGGAAACAATGTGTAGCAAAGTGCCGGGAAGATATGATTTTGAATTCCAGGGAGAAGCTGTCGGCGGAGCCAGCGGGTCACCTATTTTCAATAAACATGGCGAATTGGTAGGTGTTCTTTGGGGAGGCTGGAAAATGGGGTCTACTTTAGGCTTGGCATGTCAGGCTAGGTATCTGAAAGAAATGTATGAAGAGGAGGTGGGCCTATGAATAAAGTAATGACGTATGCCTGTTGGCTATTAACGATTTGGGCATTCATTCCGTGCGGAATGAATGCTCAAACGGCTAAGTGGGCGATAGCTCCTCAGTATTCGTCTATCACTCCGTATGGCGAAGACATGTACAAGGTGAAAATAGGAAAGCAAGTGGGAATGGTGGACAAAGACGGTAAAATAATAGTTGGTGTGTATGCCGATTCTATTACCAATATGGTTGAAGACTGCTCACTGGTATTACGCTTTGTAGATGGTAAGAACAAGCTGGTGAGCATCTTACATAAGGATAAGACTACCTCACAAATCTCCGAGGAATGGTATGTGGGAAACTATACTTTCTTCTCTGAAGGCAAATTGCCGGTCTGCAACAAGAAGGGAAAATTTGGATACATTGGGCCTAATGGCCGGGTGATACTGGATTTTGCATACAGTGTGGCGCATCCGTTTTCTGAAGGTTGGGCTTCTGTTTGCAAGGGGAAAAATCTTTTCTCCGCAGGGCTTAATGCTGTCAGCGGGTTACTGAATGCAAAAAACAAGGACAAAGTCTTCTATGTAAACGAAAACGGACAAAATCTGGTGTTGCAATCCGATATAGGTGATATATATACAGGGACGACATTTAAGAATGGAGAAGCGTTGGTTATAACAAAAGACAATCGTTATTGTGTCATCAATACCTCAGGGCAGTTGCTTAAGATAGACAATAATATTGTCTTGTCGTTTGATGAGTATTATGCTATTGGACAGCATGCGGATAAATCAGCAAAGGGAACTAAATCCAGAATCGTATATGATGGCCCGACTGTTTATTCGGAAGATGATTTGTATGGTTATAAACGGGGAAGCACTATCGTATTACCTGCACAATTTGACGATGCGCAACCCTTCAGCAGAGGATATGCCATTGCTTCTAAGGATAATAAATATGGTTTGCTGAAACTTTATCCGGGATATTTCCAATGCCGTTCTTCCGTAGGTTCGTTAAAGTCGGTGGATGCAGGAATGGAGTCTGTGGACTATGTAGTGACAGTGCCTCAGGCCTGGCAGGAGACGGAACTGGAACTTTTCTGTTCCAATGACCGTGACGAGAAAGTGAATCTCAGCCAGCCCGGGAATGCGAAAAGCACCCGCGTCTTTTCGCTGGTTTTACCTAAAAAGGAGACCCGCAATCTTTCGCTTGAAGGAGAAAACCTGCAGCTTTGGAATAGCAACATGATAAAAAACACTTCAAATGTTGCGAACAATAATACCGGAGTCGGCATTGCCATTGCTCCTTCTAAGGTGAAAGCGAATGCAGACGATGTTGCTTCGGTCGTAGTTACCCTGACAAATCAAACAGGAGGTCCGGTGGAATTTGAGGCTGTGATAACAGGCAATCAATTAATAACGAAGAAAGAAAAGGTGAGTCTGGATGCCGGACAGAGCAAAAAGATTTATGCTACATTTACTAAAATCATAAAAGAAGAGAAACGCGTCGTGACGGTTACTGTTCCTGATATGAATAAAGTAAGTAAGAGCATAACTGTAGAACCCTTCTTTGTCAATTTTTAAAGGATAAAATGATGAAAACTAAGAGAATTTGTTGGATACTATTATTAAACCTGTTGGTTTTAACTGCCGTTGCCGAGCCTTATGAGACAGTTGTGTTGAAAAACGGCTCTGTGCTCGAAGGTTATATTTCTGTTCAGCATCCGGGAAAAGATATTATCTTTTTTGCAGAAAAGGCAACGGTTTATATTCCGGTGAAACAGGTGAAGTCTATGTTAGATTATGATATCGAGATAGAAACACTGTCCGACTCTTGGAAAGCTTGGGCAGGGGATAACCCATTGCTGGTAAAGACTGTCAGAAACAGCAAGTTTTTGCAAATGACTGACATCATTCTGGCGGAAACAGCAGAGAATGATACAATAGCCCTCGATTCTGCCCTCGTTCGGGAAGCGAAGGCCCCGCTTTATTCAAACTGGAATGTTGTTCCCCGCAAAGTGCGTATATTGGAAAAAGGAGAAGTCATCAAATATCTTGATTTTACTCCTAATTCCTATTATCTGGATTGGAAAGATATACAAGCTATAAAGCGTGCCCCCAGAGCTGCAACTGATTTGACAGGGTTGATTGATGTGGTGGCATTGCGTACGGGCGAGAAGTATGAAGGACAAATCATCGAACAGATACCGGGAGAGAGAATCCGCTTGCTGAAGAATGACGGCATAGTGGAAGTTATCAATGCCGGACAGATTGCTTTTCAGCAGAAAAAGAAATTGAACCCTAATCAGTCGTTGTTTGAGCAAAGTCCGTTGTTGGATGTGGTTTGTATAAAGAAGGATGAGGATACCGGTATCATTGTAGAGCAGAACTATGGAGGCGAAAAGGAGTCCGGCTATTTATTGATTCAGAATGAGCGGGGAGATATTTTGCGCAAGAACAGTATTGCTGTCACGGAAACAAGAAAGCAAGCGAATCCGAATTATAAACCTTTGACGGATGTTATAGTCGGTAAAGGTGAAATACTGGTAAATCGGAAAGAATCGGCAAAGGCTATTATTGAAAAACAGGAAGGGTTATTGATAGTGGATACAGCTTCCCGGGCCACTGTCTTGTCGGCCGATTCCATCGGCGGTATGCTGATTGTGGAAAAACAGAATGAATCTTCCGCTTATAGACCTATCCTGCTCAAACTGGTTCTTATGAAAGTAAAAGGAAAAGGATTCTGTAATGTGTTTACTTATGAAGACCTGGTGACTAATGGAGTACAGCCGCAAGAGTCGGTGGTCAGTGTCAACGGAACTTTAAAATTGTCCTATGCTGTAGGTAAGGGGAAATATATACTGTATGACCCGCAAGGACAGTCCGGCATCTTTCTGTCAATAGAATAAAATATCCTCATATCCTCCCACCTGCATCCTCTTGATACATTAAAAATGGAGTGCAGGTGGGAGAGGCTATGGGGGATATGACCTCATTCTCAA
The DNA here is from genome assembly GCF_021730445.1 of Phocaeicola faecalis. Taxonomy (GTDB): domain Bacteria; phylum Bacteroidota; class Bacteroidia; order Bacteroidales; family Bacteroidaceae; genus Phocaeicola; species Phocaeicola faecalis. The sequence goes on from NZ_JADNRM010000006.1 coordinate 90,382, forward strand.
CAATATCTCATAGAGATAAGTCTGCTCGTTTTCTCACAAAGAGAATGTTGATAAGAGCTGCTTTCACACATCACACCTATTAAACTCCTTTGTTCATAGGTGTTTCAGTGTGAAGGATACAAAGAAGACTACTTTCATACAGAAACTTATGAATTAATAGGTTTCATCCTCTTCCCAAAAGGTGACGGCCTTTTTATTCTTTATGATACATAGTGCGGAATGCATATACATTCCCGCCAAAATCAGTTACAATCAATGCATTGCCTGAAATAGCGACTGTTCCGAAAATAGGTGCTCCTGTTTTATATTTCCAAAGGTTGTTTCCTGTGTTTGCATCTATGGCATATACGGTTCCGTCGGAAGCACCCACATAGACTGCATTTCCTGCCAACATGGGGCTGGTCTCTATCGTTCCCGAGAAAGACCGGGTATAAGGAGCTGTAAAAATCAATGCATCTTCTACCGGACAATTCCATTTTTCTTCCAAAGTCTGGTTGTCCAATGCTACAAGTCCTTTGTTGGCTGTACCAAAGATGATTTCTTTTTCGGTTAGTAAAGGCGTGGAGGTTACATCCAGATTATAGGGAAGTTGCTTGCGAATGATGATTCTGCCTGTCCGGGCTTCTAGGATAAAGAAACTCTTTTCAGCAATGATATATAGTAATGAGCCGTGCATGGCGGCTGAGGCCCCTCGATTGCGTAGCCCATGGTCGGATATATTCCATAGCATCTTGCCTGTTTTTGCGTCATTGCCGTAAAGGGCGGTCCACTGCACGGAACCCACCAGAACGTCATTTCCTACGGTCAGTGTTGAAGTTGTTCCTTCACGTTGTGCCCAGTCTTTGTTTCTCCATATCAGTTTTCCGGTTGTAGCCTCGAAAGCGGAAAGAGCCTTTCCACTTCCGGCATAGACGATACCTTTATCGGTAACCAGACCGTCTATCAGGTTGGGCAGACCGTTTACCGGCAGTTGACTTTCCCAACACAGTTTACCGGTCTCGGCATCTACGGCATACAGATTACCTTGTACATCCTGCGCAAAAACGATTCCGCTTTCTATGGCGATGGTGTTCTTGATGGAGGTTCTTACGGGATATTTCCATAAAAGGGAACCGTCCTTTCCGTTCAAGGCATAGATGGCGGCGCGTCCTTTTAAATCTTCGTCGATAGAGGCGGTATATACCTTATTATTATATACTAGCGGAGAAGTCATAAAAATATTCGCTCCCACATTGGTACTCCACGCCAGTTGTAAGTCACCTTCCAGTGGGGCGGCGGTGGCTGTGTGAGTAGCATTTCCCAACAGGTTTTTCCAGTCTGTGTTTAAGGTTATTTCTGGAGAACTCTTTTCATAGACGAACTTACTATCGGTTTCAGCAGTTCTTCCGTCTTTAAAGCGAGTGCGTACCCTCATTACCAATTCTTTTCCGGCATAGGTGTCATGCAGCGGCATTATTGCTGTCCAGCTCCAGTCGGTCTTTTGAGAGAGTTTTTTATAGGGAATAATCGTTTTCCCGTTTTCCAAACAAGTGTAAGTTACCTCGGCTACCGGTGATGTAGATGAGTAGGTGTTTACTGTTACTGTTTTAGTACCTGTCCTTCCTTGTGGAGAAGCGATACGGAGATTGCAGTCCAGGTAGGTATAACGCAGTTCGGTGGAAAGGTTTCCTTTAGGGTTGACAGTCATCACGCGATAAGCGCTTTTGGCATGGTCTATTCCACCTTTATCTAACGAACTGGTACAGATGGTATATACATTACCTTGTTTTTTCATGTAGTTGATGTGCCAATGACCGTAAATCCATGCTTTCAAATTATAGTCGTTCAAATTGATGCTGTTGCCATTTTTCCCTTTGTATATAAAGGCGTCATCGTTGGTCAGCAGGTCGTGGTTGAATATCATGATGGGTGTACCCGGTTTGATGTGCGCTAAATCATTTTTCAACCAGTTACACACATCTTCCGTGGTGTATTCCGGGCGGGCGTCTCCATAGGGCATCGGAGTAACGATGTAATGCACTCCCGCCACATCAAAGGAATAATAGACCGGACCGTACACGCTTTCAAAGATTTCTTCTCCATATTTCCCCCGTTCCAAGTCATGGTTACCGATGCAATAGAATACAGGACAATTCATGTTTTCCGTATTCATTAGTCGGATATGTGCTTTAAGACCTTTTTCGTAACAGATATCTCCAGTGTGGACAATGAAGGCGGCCTGCTCGTTGGCGGCATAGTCGCGCACATTATTCACCCAGCCTTCGTGATGAGTGGTGTTGAATATCTCGGTGTCCGAGATGTGGATGAATCGGTGCGAACCATCTTTACGTATGCCCGGATTATAGGGGATTAGACCGAAATCGTATCCTTTTTCCTTGGTTTCTATTCTGTGGTAATGGCGGTTCATTGTCTTGTATCCTGACGGGGTGGTGATGAAGATAAATTTTTCACGACCATGTCCTGGTAACGTATAGGTCCCATCTGTGGCGGTCTCTACTACATTCAGTCCGTCGGAAACTTTGATACCTTTTAATGTCTTTTCTCCTTTCTCCCAAATTCCGTTGTTGTTTTTATCAACAAAAACTCTTCCGGTATAGGAAGCGGATAATGAGGAGCCGGTGGCTAATAAAGCGGATAATAAGAGAATTTTTTTCATATATTGCTTTTTCATTTTGAGTCTTACATATTTATTCCGGTTTATTTATATTCTATCTTTAACACATGTGCGTAATCGGTCGGTGCGTTTTTGGGAAATTGTACTTCCAATCCTTTTAGCGTCTGTTCCCATTGTAACGTTTCGTTGCAACCCAACATGGATACGGATTTGATTTCCGGTATATTAGCATTGCCTTTTGCCAGATTTCTGATTGTTATTTTTCCATCAGTCCACGCTAGAGAGATGGCATATAAAGCTTCTTCATGGGTGGTGAAACGGATGTCTTGTGCGGTATATGCCGTTTTTTGGTTGTCGGTCATGTAGCCCGAAGTTCCTTTGGTGTCTCCTTCTCCGGATACTACCCAAGGGCGGGAAGCATAGATAGCCTCTCCGTTCACTTTCAACCATTTGCCTATTTCTTGTAATACATGTTTTTGTTCGTCGGTGATGGTGCCGTCGGCTTTCGGACCGATGTTCAGTAACAGATTTCCGTTTTTGCTGACGATGTCCACAAAATCATCAATAATGTGGTCCGGGTCTTTATTTTCCTCGCCTACGCAATAGCTCCACGATTTTTTACCGATAGAGGTATCAGTCTGCCAAGGGAAACGGCGTATTTCATCACTCTTTCCCCGTTCTATGTCGAATACCTGAATGTTGTCGCCATAACCGAATTTGGTGTTTACTACCACTTCCTTGCCCCAGTCCTTTGCATTGTTATAATAGTAGGCCATGAACTTGTAGAAAGTAGGTTGAAAAGAAGTCTTTCCCACCGTCCAGTCAAACCAGATTAAATCGGGTTGGTATTGGTCTATCAGTTCGTAGGTGTGCTTCAGAAACTGTTCTCTGGAACGTGCGTTGGTGCCTTCGTATTTGTCCACGGCAGGGTTCATGCCACCGGGGGGACCGTCCGGTTCATGCAGACGTTCGCCATACAGCGTAATGGTGGTGTCTTGTACATCCGAAGGAGTTTGCATTCCATATTCATAGAACCATGCATTCTCACAGCGGTGTGAGGATAGGCCGAAACGAAGTCCCGCTTTTGTGGCGGCCTTTTTCAGTTCGCCGATAATGTCGCGTTTGGGACCCATGTTTACTGCATTCCATTTGTTGAAAGTGCTGTTGTACATAGCGAATCCATCGTGATGCTCAGCCACCGGGACGATATACTGTGCACCCGAAGCCTTGATTATTTCCATCCACTCATCCGGATTGAACTTCTCGGCTTTGAATAAGGGGATGAAATCCTTGTAACCGAATTCCGTCAACTTGCCATACGTTTTTTCGTGATATTGGTTGATGTCACTGCCTTTTTGATACATGAAGCGGGCATACCATTCACTGCCGTATGCAGGTACTGAATAAACTCCCCAATGGATGAAGATACCGAATTTGGCATCGCGGAACCATTCGGGCTCTTGGTAATGTTGGGTTATGGAAGCAGAGTCCGGCTGAAATGTTGTTGTCCCTTTGGGTGAGGCAACAGTGGTAATGTCTGGAGAATAAGTGTCAGCATGATTGCTGCAAGCAGCCAAAGCTCCGGTAAGGGCTATATATGCGAAAATCTTTTTCATGTAATTGACTGTTAAGTGGGTTGAATATTGTTTGAATACCTATTGAAAACTTAGTATGCTATCTTTGTTGGATAAAATAAAAATGACTATTTAAATATAGAGAATGGCACTTCACCTGTCCAGGGCAATGGCTTTTTAACCTTGAACAGATATAAGATTGTAGCTGCCGTATTCACTGTGTTATTAGGTTCCGCCAACTTAAATCCTTTGCGGATGCCGGGACCGGTAATCCCCCATGGAACAATCATTTCATCTTCGCTCATTCCACCATGTCCATAATTGATTCCTCCATGGTCGGAGAGGAAGAAGAAATGGGTGTCTTTATACAATCCCTCGGCTTTCATTTTCTCAATGAGCTTACCTATTTCCACATCAGCCTCTTCGATAGAACGGATATATTCGGGTGACATCCATTGGAAGGCATGACCGGCATGGTCAGTATGTACGGAATACAAGAAAACGAGGGTAGGAAAATCTCTATTGTTGATAATAAAATTGAAAGCTTTTTCATAGTTGGGAATATAAGCGTCTTTTTCCAAATAGTTTATTTCATCCAAATATTGCTTATTGTATGGATAGAGCAAATTAATCCAATTATAATAAAAAGCAGTCTTGCATGTGGGGATTTCTTCTTTTAGAATCTGGAAAACAGAAGGATAATACCCTTGATTATCAGTCACTACTGCGGGGAAGTGTTCTTTGTCTATTTCCCAATCGTTGTTTACTACTCCGTGCTGTTCGGGACCGCTTCCTGTCAGATGGCTGGTCCAGTTGGGCAAAGTTACCGAAGGCATCACCACGCGGGTAGTCATAGATAGTGCACCTTCACTTAGCAATTCGTTCAAATTGGGAGTCTTGGCCGTGGTGAAACCGGGTACGGAGATTCCATCAAGAGCGATAATCACCACTCTTTTTGCTTTGGAACGTGCCATAGAGGAATGGATTCCCAATATGCACAAGGCGGCAACGGCCAATATGATTTTTGTGTATATTCTTTTCATTTTGACATGAAGTATTAAATTCAATATGATTGATACCTATTGAAAATCTAAAATTTATTCACGGCTATTTCATTGCCGTTTCGATAGAATTTGACGCTCAGTAACCGTTGGTCTTCCAGTCGATTCTCGCCTTTTATGGAGAGTGTCTTGGTTTCGTAAGGCTTTAATGGCGGTAATAAGGTTTCTACCACGGTCAGTCCGTTGGAAGTTATCTTTAATGTCGTTTCTTCCGAAGTGGAAAGCCCGAAGTTTTGTACTTCCACCTTCCATAGCTTCTCTGCCTCATCATATCGAGGGCGCAAAGCAGAGAGGATAGCCGGTGTATAATTGATATAAGGCAAACGAGCGTAACCGATGACAAATTCGCCTTTCTTATCCTTGCCTATTAACTTAGGAGCGAATTCCTCGGCAGTGATACCACTCTCTTTTCCCTCGAAAGTGACGATTAAGTCTTTTCCTTCCTTTTTCCAGCTCAATGGCTTGCATCCCCGGCCGAAGTTCACTTCATTAAAGGAACCGAAACGCAAAGAGGGTATGTCCAATTGTCTGGACGGATTGAATCCTTTTTCAGCGGCTATCCTTACTTCGATAGTCGGAGTGGAAGCATCGATGGGCGCTGTATTGAGCACTGATAGAAGCAAGTCCTTTTTCAGCGGAATACAGATATTTTTGGAACTATGGTGGTCATTCCCATAATCTTCCCATTTGATGGTGTCTATCACGGCAAAGTTCATTTGTATGGGGCGTCCTTCCTTGTCCTGATATACTTTGGCACGCTCATATTTAAACCAGTTTTCCACTTTCCCGTCTTTGTGTCGGGAGATGCCGGGTACATACGCTTCACCTTGTTCCGTAACCCAATGAACCCCATCCAGAGAACGTTGGTAAAAGGCGATTCTTCCCAACCAATCGTTCACTATCAGGTGGTATTGCAGTGAGTCACGCCATACTACCGGGTCTTCAAATTCGCCTTTCACATTGGGATAGGCGCGTCTTTCGGTTATTTGGTTATAAGGTGAAAGACCGCTACGGCTTATCCATACTCCCCCGCCGCGACATATCATCAGGCGTGAGCCATCCTGACGTTCGGCAAAGGTAAGGTTGGAAAGTCCTTCTATGATTTTCCGGTCGCGTGGGTTGAAATCGAATTGTTTGAATTCCCATGGACCATCCACACTGTCGGCTATGTAGTAACCATTGATGACATAAACCACAATACGACCGTCTGTTAAAGTGAATGCTTCGGGATTATGGCCTTTTCCTATGGTGTCCTGTATGGCATACGGCCCATGGAGTTGCTTGCTGACAGCATGATAAACGGTAGAGTTAGGCCATTCCATGTGCCCTTTTTCTGCATTTTCCGGCCATCCGCATACGAAGAGGTGATATTTCCCCTCTTTTCCCTTTAGAATATTTCCACCCCAAAAAGAAATATCCGGATGTTCTATTCCATTGTCCACGAACCGGGGAAGTACTTCTTGGGCTCCCCACACCTTATCGGATAGTTTGCTGCCTTGCATGGCTTCAAAGCGGTCTACATATTTTCCGCCCGGTATTAATTTATCCCATTCGGCAGGGCGTTGTCTTTCGGTGATTTGAGCCGATGCCGAGAGAGCGGTGGCGCATGCGACTATGGTTATACTTGTTATTCTTCTTATTTTTGCATTCATAGGTTCATTCGTTTTTTATTTATATTCCAGCCAAGCAGTGGCTTGGGTCGGCATATCGGTTTTGAACCGAATCCATCGTGCTTGGAATGCGGTTGGCAGTACTTGTTTCAAGGTCTCGCCCGGTTTCACCGTATAGGTAGCATATTCCATCCAGTCGCCGCATCCGGTCGGGTCGGTTTCCACTGTAAAGGTAATGTTTTTTTGTGACTGGTGAGACAATTGCATTTCCTTTTTATCGTAGCAAGCTATCAGATAAGGGTCGGAAGGTACTCCGGCTTTTACGTCTGTGTTCATCCACGGACCGCCTTTTCCTACCGGTTTTCCTAGTTTCCATAAGTCATCAATTACGCCTACCCATACAGCCGCTTTTTTGTCCTTGGATACAATGATGTGTTCATTGTCCTTGCCTGCTTCGGGATTAATTCCGGTCAGCACCAGCATTCCCCGATAAGAAGCATAATCGTTGATGCGATATCCGTGAGTGGAGATAGGGCGGATTTTGGCATAACCGTCCGCATTTTCAGCGGGCAGTTCATAGAAAGTACCCATGCACGAGAAGAGGTCGCGTTCGGTAGCCACTTCGCGGCAGATGCGCACCTTTCCTTCGTTTGTCAAGGATGTGTATGCTTCATTTCCTAAGGGCAAGCGCCATTTTCTTCCTAAATCATCCACAATCAGCACGGATGATTTTTCTATGTTGACCACTTGTTGCGGAATGGAGAACTTGTTGCGGATGAAATCAGCGGTTTTAGAATCTTCTTTCTTGGTTAATGTCAGTTTGTCGCCCATTTCATAGTAACCGGTTTCCACCGTTTCTCCTTTTTCAGTCGAAGTGGCCAAAAGTCCTAATGCGCGGCGGTTATCTCCCAATCCGTACAACAACCCTTCGGAATGTGCAGTGGAGTTCACAGCTACTAACCCTTTGAACATATCATCCGGGGTTGTTGTACGATTATCAGGAGAAGTATATGAAAAAGTTAGGGTTGCCAATGTTCTTTTATCAGTCTTTACACGTATCCATTCTCCTTTGTCCTGCTTGGAGAAAATAATGTTTGCGGCTTTTCCGGGAGCAACGGAGATAGCTTTTAGCATTTTCCATTTGTTGGTTCCTGTTGCGTCTGTTTCAAAAGTAAAAGTAACAGGTTCTTTCCCATAATTTTTTATCCAACTCATGCGTTCCGTCCAACCGGCGAATAGAAAGGGTTCCGATGTCTGTCCTGCTTTTATTATTTCTTTTACCCACACGGCACCTTCGGCAGTAGTAGGTCCCAGTTCGTCCGGTTTGGTAGAAGAGGTGAACCACAGATTGGAATTGGATTGTCCCGGACCTTCTATGTTTCCTTTTGCCTTGCGGGTATTCAAAAACTCTTTTTGAGCAGAGTCATCGCAACCAAAAACCAGTTGCTCGTTCCATCTGGCGAAGTCACCTATTACTTTCAGATAAGCGGAACGTGGGCGGATACCTGAACTGTGGTCTGCGGTGAATTGTCCGGGAAAATGCCAGAACATGCCGTGCATGGTCATCAGGTATTCCGGCTTTTCGTCCGTACCGACATTACGGATGCGGGGCCATTCGGTGTTCCATCCATGTGCGCCGTCATAGCTATGGCTGGCTTTGGGCAGACGAAAGAACGACCATCCTTTTTCAGCGTCTCGTACGCCTAACAATACAGATTTATAATCCCATCCGGTAGCCCACAGCGGGTCGGTGTCCGGGTTTGGGTTGCCGTAAATGCCGCCGGGACCTGTCACCTCGGTGAATTGGTTGCGACGGACCACTTTCCAGTCTTTGCCGTTCCATTCGGCCAACACTCCGGCTTCTACATCGAATTTTTTCAAGGCTTCCATAGTTCCCTCACCGTTATTGCTGAAAACCATGACTCCTTGTCCCGAGTATAAGCCTTTGCCGTGTACACCCGGAAGTAAGGCATTTTGCGGACCGGCTCCTTCGTAGGCTTTATCTCCGTTGCCATCTGTATAAAGTTCCTTCACTTCCAATGTATTTACATCTACCTCATAAAATCCCTCTTCCATGGTTCCATAATAAATCTTGTTGGTCGGGTCAGTGAGGTGGCGGGCATTGCCGGTATGTCGTCCGGGCATAGTAGTATAAGGTATGGCACGTACGTTTCCTGTTTTGTCAATTGCGTATGGACCAATGAAAAGCTGGTTGCTTTCTTTGTGTACCATGCGGTTTGCAGGTGTTCCGCCTATACTTTCATCTTTTATGATTTGATGAAAGTCTGGAGTGATTTCGTAAAGTTTGTCCGAAGAGCCGTTAGGCAAGTGAGGCCCGTAGGTAATCACCCATAAGCGGTCGGCCCAGGGCACTACCGCTCCTGTTCCGCATTCGCCTTCATTGTTGTACATGGCAAGACCGGGGTACACTCCGGAAATAGATTCCGGAGTGTCTTTCAGGTCTTTTTTTGATGAACAACTTATAAGGGATAGCGATAAAGCTACTATTAAATAATATCTGGACTTATAAATCATCATTTTTGCAAAGTCGATTTTTTTATTCGTTGGGATATATTAATACTCAGCAGGCATATTGGGTTGCATTGGCCAACCGGGATTTTGGTACAAAGGTGATAATTCCATTGTTGTATGATCCGGTGCTGTCAGCAAGAATTGTTTGAGCGGCATAGGTTGCAGATAATGTGCCATTGACCAAGTAAATCCGTTACGGTACAGATTGTTAGCCGTCATGTCTCGTTGGTAAGGACGCAGATACTCACTTAGAGAAGCATTAGACACCGTTGCTGATGAACTTCCGTCAGCAATTAGTTCTTGGGCTTCATACCATGTTTGCATAGGGGTGTTCCATAAATGGAATCCTTCGACAAAATAAGGTTCTTTACTCATTTGTTCTAAAGCCCTCCAGCGTATAAGATCTCTCCAGCGGCTACCTTCTCCCATTAGTTCGCAACGACGTTCGCGTCGGATATTATATAATGTAGCATCGGTAAGCAATTGACCTCCTGAATATGCTCCCCAGTCCAGCTTTTCTTTTGTCATATCGGTAGCGGCAATGGTTATACGTGGGTCTGCAGCATCTCCTGTAAATCCGGCGGTCGTACGAACTATTTTCCAATACTCTAATACATGTCCTGAATTGATGTCGTTTGTGAGCATATATTGAGCCTCTATATAGTTTAGTAATGCTTCTGTGGCTCGGAAAGAAACAGCGGCTACACTGCCCTGACCATTACCGCATTGTGCTTTGTCAAATGACCCTCCTTTGCGGAGACAATATCCGGTAGTATATTTTCGGTCGCCTGTCGCCATAATAGATGGAATGGGCTCTATGGGAACAGAGTGGGTTGTCTGTGCATCCATGTTCTTGAATACGTTCTTTTGGTTGGGCGATTTGAGAAATATGTGAAGACGGGGGTCGGCATTCGTCCTTACATTTTCGATAGTGGTATCATCGTAAGTGAACCCTTCATGAGAGGCATAAATAGGTTTTCCGTCTTTCATTACAAAGCCTTCTACCATGCTTCGTGTCAGCCCTACTCCGTCATTGGCATGTTGTACAGATACTTCTACGTTATGATAAATGCCCAGTCCGTAGTTGTATTCTCTCCATAGTAATACGTCTGCAAATCCCGATGGGTCTGTGCTAGCGAAGAGTTCCATATAGGGATTGGCTGCATCTGTCATGGCTTGTGGGACTTTTCCCGTGTTTGCAGTTAGTTTTCCTTTATATTTTTCGGCTACAATTTGTGCACTTTCGGCTGCTACTTGAAAGAAATACTCACTTTCTTTCTCAATGCTTCCGGTAGGGTACTCATAGTTGGCATTATAGTCTTTGGACTTGCCGGGCCAACCTTCTCCGTTAGGAACGAATGCCGTTCCCTTAAAATAATGCAGCCAAGAGCCTTCGAATAATGCGACGCGTGACTTTATCAGTTGTGCCACATCGGGTGACAAGCGATTCCGTCGGTTATCAATGTCACTCATATAGGCTATGGCATTGTCTAAATCCGAAAGAATGAAACGGGCAACTTCATTACGAGGCATACGCTTGTTGGCTGCCACCAAAATGGCCTCGTCATCGGGAAATGCTTCTGTTACAATAGGTAAATCTCCCCAGCTGCGTAACATACCAAAATAGGCGTAGGCGCGGAAAAAATAGAGTTCGCCTATGTAATGTCGTATATTTCTGTCAGATCCGCTAATGCCTCCCTGGTTGTAATGTTCCAAAATGGTATTTAATGAGTAATTCACATTGCGGATGGTTCCCCATGACCAGTTGTCGTTGCCCATTCCTACTTTCCATTGGCCTTTCGCATATTTTCCATCGGCACTGTTACCGGCTTGATTGTCTGTACCGTTGTCATCATCGAAGTAACCATAGCCCCAACTGCTGTCTCCATGTGAAGGCAGATTTTCGTAAAAATTATTGGCTATGGCCTGAATTTGTTCTTCGGTGTGATAGTAATCTTCGGGTACTACGTATGAAGGCGGTTCTTTGTCCAAGAAGTCTTCACAAGAAATGGTGGATATAGCAGTAAACGCTATGGTAAAGTATTTTAATAATTGAGTTTTCATATTCCTATTTTTATAATGTTACACTTAAACCGCAAGATAAAGTTTTGGATAGAGGATAAGCATTGCCTCCATATCCGCCATTGAGTGTCTCCGGGTCAAATTGCTTGTCCAGTGAAGTAATAGTGAACAAGTTTTCGCCTGAAAAAAATAGGCGTATATTCTCGATATTCCAACGTGTGGTTATCTTTTTCGGCAATGTATATCCTATCTGTAGATTCTTCATACGAATGTAGGCTGCATTTTGGAGATAGCGGCTTTGTGTTCGTAAATTTTTGTCGTTCCAAAGAGGACGGGGAAGATAAGCGTCTGTGTTGGCAGCCTGATATCCTTCTTTTACAGACCAAGTATTTTCATCGCGGAAATAATCATGTACAGCTTCCAGTCCGGCGCAATGCCATTGTCCACTGCTATTACTTCCGAACATTACATAACTGCCCTGCCAGTAGTCGCGTTTTCCCACTCCTTGGAAAAACATGCGAAGGTCGAATCCTTTCCAAGATGCGTTCAAATCCAAGCCAAACATATAGCGGGAAGCACTGTTACCAATGACGGTGCGGTCGCCTGTATCACCCAGTCTGCCAGTACCGCCGTCTATTTTTCCGTCACCGTTTATATCGGCATACATAATGTCACCGGCTGCCCAGCTGGAACCGATTGCATCTTGTCCGCCATTGGGAAGTGATGCCAAATGCTGTTGCATCTCTTCATTGGTCTTGGCCAGTCCGATAGTGGTATATCCCCAGATTTCGCCTGTATAGCATCCTGCGATGTAACTGTCAATGGAGTTGGTCGGATTGTTGGGATAACGGGTTATTTTGGTACGTGAATCATAGATATTGAATTTGGCACCATATGTTATTCCATTGGCGAGTCGGTCGTTCCAACCTATGGAAAGTTCCCAGCCCGAAGTACGTAGGTCCGTATTATTGGTTTTGGGAACATCAGTACCCAATAGAGAAGGAAGGTCCGGAGCTTTACCTACCATATCTTTTGTATCGCGGATATAGTATTCAAAAGAACCGGTCAGACGATTGTTTAATAATCCCCAGTCTAAGCCGATATTATAGTTCTTTACTGTTTCCCATGTCAATGAGGTGGATACCAATCCCGGTGCAGAGGCAATATTGGGCTTTAAACCATTCATGAGCCATTTGCCGTCTGCAGTCTTTACAGACATTGTTTGATAAGTCTGATACCAGTTTCCTGTATTTTGATTACCCAGTGAGCCAAATGAACCGCGAACCTTCAATGTACCGATAACATGATTGATGGGTTCGAAGAACTTTTCACGCGCAATGTTCCAGCCCAAGGATACGGATGGAAATACTTTCCAGCGATTGCCTTTGCGAAAACGGGATGTTCCATCGGCACGGACATTTACTTCCAACAAGTATTTTCCTGCATAGTCATAATTGAGTCGTCCGAAGAATCCTGCTACTGCCCACTCATTGCGTGATCCGTTTACAGAGGGAGTGACAGGATTGCCGTTAGCATCCAGTCCGGTAGTGATATCCACTTCCGGTTTGCCGGAAATTAATATACCGTTGCGCTGTAAACCGAATTGAGTTTGTTTGGTTTCTTCCGCTTGGAATCCCACCATAGTGTGGAAATTATGCTTTTCCATAATCTGACGACTGTATTGTGAGGTGACACTGAAGTTGTAATAGTTTTCTTTGTATAAGTCTTCATGTACATTCGTCTCTTTGTTGTCATTGTTGACATAGGGATTACCGTTGATGTCGTAATCATAAAGCTTTTGCTTGTCCCAATGGCGGTTGGCTGACAATATACGGTAATTGAAATTGACGCTGGTAATCCAGTTTTTGATAGGTTCTATAGAGAAGCCTAGCTGGTGATAAGTGTTGTCGGTCTGTTTTCTGTCATTGCCGCTGTGCTCCAATCCTGTGGCGAAGGATGTGATTTCATTGCCGTTCGGATCGTAATAAGGAACCGTAGGCCAGCCTTGTCTGACTAGATTGGCATACATACCTTCTAGTAAATCAGAAGGGCGGACAAAATCTTCTCTAGTGAAACGCATACTGTAGTTAAACTCCATCCAATCTGTTATTTGAGAATTTATTTTTGCCGTTCCTGTAAAACGGTTCAATGCTTCGTTGCCTAGTTTCATCAGCCCCTCTTGTTTCATGTAGTTCATAGAGGCGTAATAATTTAATTTCTTGCTGCCACCGTCAACACTCAGATTGTGTTCATGTGCGAAATTCCATTTTTTATATATCTTGTCGAACCAGTCCACATCGTCATTTCCATGGTCGTACTTATCTGCCCAATGCACTCCATCAGAGGCAACCGGAAGGTTTGTCAGGATAGTGCCATCTGCAGCTATTCTTTTACCGTTGCCATAAGGTTTTGCATTATGATAAGCGACAATTCTTTGCATATGCTCGTTGTTGAAAAATATACTTCCACCTCCATTGGTATGAGTATCATTGTACCAACTTGCAAAGTCTACGGAATTCATCATATGCTGAAGATTGATGGGAGTGGACCAACGTAGATTGTTGTTGTAGTTGATTCGGATTTTACCTTCTGTATTTCCTGATTTGGTTGTGACCAGAATGACTCCGAAGGGTGCACGTGAGCCATAGATAGAAGAGGCAGCGGCATCTTTCAATACAGATATGTTATCAATGTCTTGGGGATTGATGGAATTCAAGTCACCTTCCATACCGTCAATTAGAATTAGCGGGTCACCACTACTTCCCTCACCGATAGTCGCTGTACCACGTACATTGATACTGGGCTTGTCTTCCAGACTTCCGTTTTCTTGAAAGATGCGTAAGCCCGGCACTACTCCTTGCAAGGCCTGTACTGCATTGACTACCGGGCGTTCCTTGATTTCTTTGGCCGAAACAGTACTGACAGCTCCGGTAAGATTCACTTTCTTTTGTGTGCCGAAACCTACTACAACTACTTCTTCCAGCATTTCGCTGTCTTCTTTCAGCGTAATTTTCATCAGTTTGTTCGATACTGCCGTTATTTCCTGTTGTGCATAGCCTATGTAGCTGATGACAAGTTTGGAATGGGCCGGTACGGATAAAGTAAAATTGCCGTCAATATCAGTAATAGTACCTAAAGAAGTGTTACCTTTCACGGTTACACTAGCACCAATGACAGGCTCATCGGCGGCATCGACTACTTTACCTGTAATCTTGACCGATTGTTGCTGCACGATTTCTATTTCCGTTTTTTCGGCTCTTGCTTCCGTAAGAGGAACGGAACAAATTATACCTGATAAGAAAACAACAGGTAATGTCTTACAATAGAAGGCATGTTTTTTCATTACATTTAAGATTAAAATAAAACATATTGTTTGTTGCCGGCAAATGTAGCCTGATCTCTTTTACATAGGGGCTTCTCTTGTTTCAGAAAGGGAGAAACAGGGGGAAAGACATATTTTTCTACCTTTATTGAAACATGTGTCCACCACCTGTTTGGAGTATTGAAGGAAATATCTGATATTGAAGAAAATGAATGAAATATATTTCAAGAAAAATTGTGTAGTTTATCTCAAATTTCTACCTTTGAGCATCCTTAATGCTAATTTGTGATTATGAAGCGTATTTTTTTTCTATTCCTTCTTTTGTGCTTTGCCTGTAATTTGATGTCTGCTGATTCGAACTTACGTTTCAGTTCCATTCCTGCTCTAGACAAACTTCCCACCAATTATATAAGGTGTCTTTATCAGGATAAGGAAGGGTATATGTGGATAGGAACTCCTAACGGACTGTTTATGTATGACGGTTATAAGGCAATTCCTGTCAGAATGGCTGATGAAGAGAACTTTTTACCTAATAACGAAATTCTTTGCATAGCCGAGGACAACAACCATAATCTTTGGGTAGGGACACGGATGGGGTTGGCGGTCATAGATAAGACAACCTGGAATATGTCGTGTGTGGACTATAAAGACTTTAATAATACCGGCATTCAGCAAATCCTTGTGACAACCAAAGGGGAGCTTTGGATAGGTACGGAATATGGAATGTTTAGATATAATGCAGAGAAGCGGACTTTTCAGGAGTTTGATGGTCAGGAAGGCAGAGCAAAATTCCCCGGCGGAAGTGTCATCACAATAATTGAGGACCAATATGGTAATATTTGGACAGGAACATGGGCCGATGGCTTAACCTGCTATAACAGGAAAGAGAACAGCTTTCATCATTTTCCCGGATTAGATAAAAATTTAAATGTTTCGGCGCTTTACGTAGACAGGAAGGACAGGATGTGGATAGCCGTATGGGGACAAGGATTAATTTTGTTGGAGAATCCTTATCAAGATGGAAAAGCTGCTCCCCGCTACTTCAAATATAGTGCTTTGGACAGTAAAAGCATATCCGACAATTATATTTATTCAATAGTAGAGGACAAATATTCGGGCGATTTGTGGTTTGGCACTCGCAGCGGACTTAGCATATTGCATGAAGATGACAAGACGGTGTCTTTTCAGAATTACCTGCCCGGTGAACTGGGAAAGACTGTTTCATATAATGAAATATATTCCATCGTTTGTGATCGTGAGGGGAACATGTGGCTGGGAATGTATGGCGGCGGAATGAATTTTGTCAATGCGCGGCGGAAACAGATTGGACTGAATCAGTTTAAACCGGAAACAGGTGGAAAGAATACCTCATATACGGTGCAAAGCATTTTGGTGGATAAGGATGATTTGTTATGGTTGGGGAGTGGCTCGAAGGGGGTCATGATACAGGACCGGAAAACCGGAATGCCCTATAAAGATAAGGATTTAGAGAAACTGTTGGCATTGGAAACAAACATTCTTTGCATTATGCAGTCACCTGCAGACGGAAGGGTATGGTTGGGAACCTATGGCAAAGGAGTATGGATTTATGATAAGAGAGCTGATGCGGGTAAGAGATTGACAGTATGGGATTGGAATTATCATTCGTGGATAGGAAGTGTGGTAAACGACATCTTAGAGGATTCACGTGGAAATTATTGGTTCGCTACTAATATGGGGCTGTCTATGCTCAATGCGCAAGGTGAGAAGCATAGCTTCGCTTCGCGTTATCTGAACGGTGAAAGAGGAAGCACCTATCAGTTTAATCAGATAATGGAAGATGAACGAAAACGGATATGGGTGGCAAGCAGTAATAATGGAATAGTACGCATTAATGGAAATGGTAAGGATACGGTGCCCGATATGTCCTTTTATCTGCCTTATGATGGAAAACTGGGAAGTTCTGCCATTTCGTGCATCTGTCAGGACAGATATCGGCGTATCTGGGCAGCTTCCGAAGTGAGAGGATTGTTCTTGTATCAGGAGGATAGAGACAGATTTGTCCAGATGGATGAGAAACTGGGAGTGCCCGGCGATGCCTTTTTCAGTATGGAAGAAGACAATGAAGGAAACCTGTGGTTGGGAACTAATGTGGGACTGGTGAAACTGAATATACCCGAAGACATTTCGCAATCCACCTATTATTTATATACTACCGCCGACGGGTTGCAGGGAAATATCTTCAACCGGAACGCTTCCTTCAAGACTTCCGCCGGCGAACTTCTGTTCGGTGGTAATAACGGATACAATTCCTTTTTCCCGGAACGATTGAAAAAGGATACTTTGCAAATCCCCGTTATTGTAACGGATATCAAGATATTCGACCGTTCGTGGCGGACACTGGATAAAGAAGAAAGAAATAAGATATCTCTCGTTGCCCCCGAGTTCACCCGTAAAATAACCTTGAATTATAAGCAGAACAATTTCAGCATTGAATTTGCCACACTGCAATTTGCCGGACTGGATGATGTGCAATACGCTTATCGTTTGGAAGGGGTGGAGCCGGACTGGGTGCACACAGACGGAATGCGTCCCTTTGCCTATTATAATAATTTGGAATCCGGTTGCTATACTTTTCATCTGAAAGCCAATACCGGAAATGGAGGGTGGATGGAAATGCCGCAGAGTATAGAAGTTTGTATATTACCGCCGCCTTGGTTCACTTGGTGGGCTTATACTATTTATATGCTTGTTGCTATATTGGCTGCATTTTTAATATTCAGGACACTACGCAACCGCATGATGCTTCGTAATGAAATCCGTATGCGCGAGTTGGAAAATGCCAAGTTGGAAGAACTGAGTCATGCCAAACTGCAGTTCTTCACCAATATCACTCATGAGTTGCTGACTCCACTTGCCATCATTTCGGCAGCAGTGGACAACCGGAAACAGGGTAACCAAAAGTCGGAGTATGATACTATTATAGGTGACAATGTAAATCGCCTTATCCGGCTTATCCAACAGATACTGGAATTTAGAAAGGCGGAAACCGGACACTTGAAACTGAAGGTGTCACGCGGAAATATCGCCTTGTTCGTCCGCAACAGCGTAGACAGCATTCGCCCTTTTGCCGAAAAGAAACAAATAGAAATCTCTTTTGAAAGTACAGATGAAGTGCTTCCGGCGTATTTTGATCCGGACAAGATAGATAAAATAGTCTATAATTTGCTTTCAAACGCCATAAAGTACAATCGTGTCGGAGGCCGGGTTTGCGTGCGGCTTGAGCGCTTACCGGAGAAGGAGCAGATAAGCCTCTCTGTGACAGACAATGGTTTGGGCATGACCCAAGAGCAGCAAGAGAAACTTTTCTCTTTCTTCTATGAAGGGGATTACCGGAGATTCAATACCACAGGGACCGGTATCGGATTGGCATTGACTAAGAATTTGGTAAACCTGCATCATGGTACCATCCGGGTGAGAAGTGAGGTAGGGAAAGGTACCTCTTTTGAAATCATTCTGCCTGTCGATGAGAATGCTTTTACTCCGGAAGAGGTGGATCATGAATTCGTTATTCCTTCGGCTCCTCTGTCTGCCGAACTTTCTCAGCCTCTTGTGGAAGAGGAAACGGAGCCTGTAACGGAGGAAAAAGAAAGAAATTACTCCGTCTTGTTAGTAGAAGATGAAGTGGAATTATTACATCTGATGAAAAGCCTGCTGGAAGTGGACTATAAGGTCTTTACTGCGGAAAATGGTAAACAAGGATTGGATGTATTAAAAGAGAACAGCATAGACTTGATTATCTCGGATATAATGATGCCCGAAATGGACGGAATAGAATTCTGCAAAATCATTAAAAGCGATATGGAAACGTGCGATATTCCTGTTATTTTATTGACGGCAAAGAATCAGCAGAGAGATCAAATAGAGGCGTATGATTCTGGTGCCAACGCATTTATCAGCAAGCCTTTTAACTTAAGTGTGTTGCACGCACGTATCAGTAATTTGTTGAAAGCCAGAGAGCAAATGAACCGTGACTTTAAAAAGCAATTTGTGTTCGAGGCGAAAAAGCTGGAATATACCAGTATGGACGAGGAATTCTTGCAAAAGGCTTTTGCTTGTATCAACGAGCATTTGGATGATGCCGATTATAGTCAGAATGACTTTGTGAATGATATGGCAGTCAGTCGTTCGACAGCATTTCGTAAGTTGAAATCACTTACGGGGATGACTTATACGGATTTTGTGAAGAATGTACGTTTGAAGGCTGCTTGCCGGATAATGGAAGAGAAAAAGAATATTCGCATCTCTGAACTGGCGTATGCAGTAGGATTTAGTGATCCGAAATATTTCAGCGTTTGTTTTAAGAAGGAATTTGGGGTGAATCCGAGTGAATATATACCAGGTTGAAAACAGGGGGACCGGGTTTGGATATTTTACGGTCCCTATGGTCAGGAAGCCACCAAGATAGCGTTTGTCCTTTAGCAGGCCTTCCATTTATTCGTTTGGGCTATCGTGTGAAATCTACCAGGATGCGGAATACTTTTCCCGGCGTATCTGTCCATTGTTTCATGGCGGTCAATGCTTCTTCCGGTTTCACGCAAGCTGTAATGAGTTCGTTTATAGGACAAGTTCCTTGTTGTAGATAGTGAATGACGGCACGGAAGTCTTTCGGCGTGGCATTGCGCGAGCCTTTGATTGTCATTTCTTTTTGGACGAATAGCTTGGTCTGGAAAGAGGTTTCAGACTTGGCGTATCCGATGCATATTACTCGTCCGGTAAAGGCAACCTCTTCTACTGCCATGACATAAGTGGCAGGGCTACCTACCGCTTCTATTACTACGTCCGGGCCGGAACTATTGGTGAGCGCTGACAAACGTGTGTGTACATTTTCTGTCTTCGAGTTAATGATGTAATGCGCGCCCACCCGTTTGGCCAGTGCCAGTTTGCTGTCGTCCAAATCGATGGCAATGACCGTTGCACCGCGCAGGGCGGCACGCACTATGGCACCTATGCCTATCATGCCGCAACCTATTACCGTCACCGTGTCACTGTCTGTCACTTCGGCACGTGATACGGCGTGAAAACCTACACTCATCGGTTCTATCAGAGCGACTTCGCGGGTTGACAAGGAATCGGCAGGTATCACTTTGCTCCAAGGTACAGCCTTGTATTCACACATGGCACCATTTCGTTGCACACCGAATGTTTCATTGTACTCGCAGGCATTTGTTTGCCCATTGCGGCATGCAGTGCATTTGCCGCAATGGGTATAAGGATTGAGGGTGACGGTCATCCCCTTTGACAGGCCGGCAGGTACGGCGCTTCCTATTTCTTCGATAACGGCGCCAATCTCGTGTCCGGGGATGATGGGCAGTTTCACCATCGGATTGCGGCCTAAAAAAGTATTGAGGTCTGAGCCGCAGAATCCTACATATTCTATTTTCACGAGTACTTCATCCGGCTGCAGGGTTGGTCTCTCAATCTCTGTCACTCCCATGTTGTGGGGGGCGGTAATTTGAATAGCTTTCATATTATTATTTTATCAATTGATTTTTAGGGTTATTCAGACATATTCTTTATATAGGGCAGCGAGCACAGATTTTGCAGGCCGTAAAATCGTGCTGCATTTCCACCCAAAAACACTTCCTTCTCTTCTTGCGTCAGCAGGCTCGATTTCAGGATGAAATCGTAAGACATGCGGTAGGTAATGGCGGTCATCGTACGTGGGTAGTCCGAACCCCACATCAGTTTGTCCATTCCCACCCAATCGGCCGCTTCCTTAATGGCTTTCACAGCTCCGGTAAACGGATAAAACTCGTCGTTGAACAGCCAAGTGATGCCACCCGATTCTATCATGACATTCTCATGGCGCGCCAGTTTGATTTGTTCTTGCCAGTGAGGAGTAGTTACCATGCCGAAGTGCCCGATAGCTATCTTAAGCCGGGGGCATTCACTGATGATTTCTTCCATTTCCCCAACTTGGGTATTGCCGTCGGCCAAATCAATGGAAAGAATCGTGCCGTGTGCTTCCATGTATCGAAACATCTCCACCATTTCGGGACTGTTCAGCATCACTCTGCCTTTTTTTAGCAAGAGGCGGTGGGCAGGAATTTTAATCGCCTTGAATCCTTTGGCTATCAGTTCTTTGGCCTGTTGTAAGAAACCGGGTTTTCGGAATTCGCACATACCGCATACAAAGAATCGGTCGGGATACTTTTCGGTCACCTCCAGCAAATAATCATTTTGTATGCCGTCAATGTATTCCTGAGTGACAACGGCGGCCGAAACTTGTGCATAGTTCATATTCGATAGAAATACTTCCGCACTGTTTCGTCCGTCAATCATAAAAGGCGGAAGCATCTGGCGTTCCTCACCCATGAAGAGCGAACGTCCGTCGGACAATGTACGGATGGGCATGCCGTCGACTTCCGCGTCTTGCCGGAGCCAAAGGTGAGAATGAGCATCTATTATTTTAAAGTCCATATCTTTCCTTCGTTACGAATTGGCCCAGCTGACACGCATTTGCTTGCCGATAATCTCTTGTACTTCTTTCACCAAATTCCAGTCGACAGGCTCTTCGACATAAGCGATGTTCTTCAATACATTGTCGGGATTGGCGGAACTGAACAAAGTAGTGGCAATGCGCGGGTTACCGGTGGAATACTGAATTGCCAGCTTTTCAATCGGGTAATTTTTGGACATACAATGCAGGGCCGCTTTTTGGCATGCTCTGACCAGTGCTTTCGGGGCCGGATGCCATGTGGGAACGCCACGTTGCGAAAGTAATCCCATTGAAAGAGGAGAAGCATTGATAATGCCGATATTCTTCGATTCGAAATAGTTGAAGTAATCGCTCAGCTTTTCGTCATTTAGAGAATAATGACAAAAATTCAATATACTCTCCACTACGCCGGGCTCAGAATGTTCTACTACCCATTGCAGATTTTCCAGTTGCAAATCGGTGATGCCTACGTGTTTCACGATGCCTTTGTCTCTCAGCTCAACTAATGCAGGCAGTGTTTCATCCACAACTTGATGCAAGTCGGCAAATTCGATATCGTGTACATTGATAAGGTCAATATAATCGACATTCAATCTTTTCATACTTGCATAGACACTCTCTGTGGCATATTTCGCCGAGTAGTTCCATTTATTGACTCCGTTTTCGCCATAACGTCCTACCTTCGTAGACAAGTAGTACTTGTTGCGCGGAATCTGTTTCAGTGCTTTCCCCAACACCGTTTCTGCTTTATAATGACCGTAGTAGGGAGACACATCGATAAAGTTTATTCCTTTCTCCACTGCGGTAAATACGGCTTCAATACTTCTCGCTTCAGTGGTATCATGGAATACTCCTCCCAGCGAAGATGCACCGAAACTGAGGTTTGAAACGCACATTCCGGTTTTTCCGATTTCATTGTATTTCATTGGTTGTAAAATGTTGTTTAATCAGTTAATGGCTTCAAATTAAGGCAATATATGGCTAAAGTGTGAGGGTATCCCTTGAGAAAAAGCACGCAAACCTTTGCGTAAACAATTCTTATGGTTACCTTTGTGGAAAGTTTGATTGGGATGGGTATGAGTGGTAAAAAGCATGTGTCTCTAAAAGATTTGGCAGAAGAGCTGGGTGTCTCTGTATCTACTGTCTCACGGGCATTGAAAGATAGCCCCGAGATAGGGGAGGAGATGCGTGAACGAGTAAAGAAGTTGGCCGGAGAGTGGAATTATCGTCCCAATCCTTTTGCAATGAGTCTGCTCAAGAACACCCCGCGAATCATCGGAATCATTGTGCCGGATATTGTGACTCATTTCTATTCTTCCATTATTAGCGGCATTAGCGATGTGGCGCGCCAAAATCATTATTCTGTTATTATTACCTCTTCTTATGAGCAATATGAGCTGGAGAAGCAGTGTGTGGAAGATTTGGTGAATATTCGTGTGGAAGGAATTCTTGCCTGCATTTCACAAGAAACGACGGACTATGCCCACTTTGAATCTCTGACCATGCAGCGTGTGCCCTTGGTATTCTTTGACCGGGTGTGTCTGCACAGTCGTTGCTCTTGCGTAGTTGCCGATAATGCAGAGTCGGGTAAGGTAGCTACCGAACATTTTTTGCAGCATGGGGTGAAACGGATTGGTTTTATTGGCGGAGCGAATCATCTGGATATAGTAAAACAAAGGAAGCATGGATATTTGGATGCGCTGAGGCAATATCAGATTCCCATTGAGAGGGAATTGATTGTTTGTGGAAAAATGACTTATGAAGAGGGACGTGGGGCAACTCGGAAGTTGCTGGCATTGCCCTGTCCTCCCGAAGCCATTCTTGCCATGAATGACACGTTGGCTTTTGCTGCGATGAAAGAAATAAAAGAGCAAGGACTGCGCATCCCGCAAGATGTGGCATTAATTGGATATACCGATGAGTTGCACTCTAATTATGTGGAACCGGCGTTGACAGCCATTACCCATCAAACTTATGAGATGGGGGTGGCATCATGTAATTTGCTCCTGCAACATTTGCAAAAAACTCAAAGGCCGAAGAAGGTAGTGATTCCTACTCGTCTGATAGTGCGGGGGTCGTCTGTAAAACAGCCTTTCTCCAAAATAGAATGAATTTTGATTTTTTGCTCTCATACTCTCATCAATATAGCTGAAGTGTCGATGGACAAAGACTTTCAGGGGTGAGAGATGGAGATGAGAGATAAGCAAAAAAGTGAGAACGATGCTCTCACTTTTGCCTAATGCTGTATCTTTTGTGCACTTCCTGCTATACAAGTTGATACATTCTTCCTTTGCTTTTTTCACTTACATACTTTCCTGCAATGTGTTTCATGCGGTTGAAACACTCTGTTCCGGGGCGGAGGACAATGTGTTCAATAGGCAGAAACAGGTTGTTTAATAGGGGAAAACAATCTGTATCATTCGGGAAACACATTGATTCGAATAATTGCATATTTCACCGCTGCCGAAAGGAGCTATCATTGCCACCAAACGTATTGATCCACGAAGTCATCGTAAGCCGGTTCGGATGTTATGCCGTAGTTACGGAATACCTGACGGATAAATGCTTGGTCTTTCGGGCTAAGAAGAGATTCTTTGCGATAAAAACGATAATAGCCGCTTCTGCCGAAATAATACAATAAACTCTGTTTGATGGCAATAGCCGCATTGTGTGGAAGGTTGTCGTACAGGTGCGCCACTCCGCGGGCGAATCGGACTGTTTCTCCCGAACGGTAATATGGACATTCCGCATTCGTTTCAGGAGTGTAGGTAGGATTCACTATTTTGATAAACTGGCAGTCTGCCGGGATATGAAGAGCCGCTTTACGGCGCAGGCAGTCAGCGGATTGCGGACACTGCTCATTCAGGCAATGAGCGAAGCCTTGGGGAACTGAATTGTAATCAAATTCTTTTGTTTTCATCTTGTTTTTATTCTAAGTTTAAAGTGTATAAAGGTAATCAAAAACTATCGGAAAAACAAATAGAAGAAAAGTAATATTATTTTAATGATAAGCGGGCGTATATTTGTTTTTGTGGAAGAAAAGCATTACTTTTACAGTGACTAATAAAATAATGGATGAAGATAACAAAATTAGGATGTAGAGGAAGTAAAACTACACATCGGAAATTGGATGACGAAAGTGTACTCTCTCTTCTTACGGCCGGTAATACACAAACACTAATTGAGAAAGTTCGTGAAAAATTACAGTCGGCAATGCCCGATAGGTCTTATAAATTTATACAGCGAATTCCTCGGCTGCTCTTTGCGGGAATATTCAAAATGGATGGAGAACGGTTGCTCCTAAAAGAGTATACCGGGTGTGTCTTGCTGGAAATCAAACATTTGAAAGGATTGGAAGAGGCACGTGAACTGCGTGCTCAAATAGCTGCCTATCCTCAAACGTTGTGGGCTTTTGTGGGGGCAAGCGGGCGAAGTGTGAAATTTGTAGTTCCTTACACCCGTCCTGACGGAACCTTGCCGCAAACGGAAACGGAAGCGGCGTTGTTTCATGCGCATGCTTTTCGTCATGCTGTCAAAACTTACGAACCCAGATTGTCTTATCCCATCGAACTGAAGGAACCTCATCTCGCCCAAAGTTGCCGTCTGAGTTATGACCCTGAAGTCTATCATAACTCTCAGGCGCTTGCCATTCATCTTGAACAACCTACGCAAATGCCTGTGGAAACGGGATTTCAAGAGAATTTTCATAAATTGACACCTGTGGAGAGTGTCGGAAAATCTTGGTACGAGAAGCAACGTTACGTTTCTGTCCAGTTTGAGCTCGCTTTGGGCTGTGCGATAGAGAAGTATGGAAACATTGATTTAAAATTGGATTTCAAACCGTTGCTTCATCTGCTGGGAGAAGGCTGTTTCTGTGCCGGCATTTCCGAAGAAGATGCCGTGAAGTGGACGATGCTGTATTGGGATACCATCTTGTCGGAAGTTGAGATAAGGGAGACTTTGCACCATACGTATCAGGTGAAGAAAGGATTCAATGAAAAGGCATTGTGTAAGCCCGAACAATTGCAGGCGTTGAAAGTGAATGAGTTTATGAACCGTCGTTATGAGTTTCGGCGAAATGTGATGACGGGAGTAGTGGAACATCGTGAACAGGGAACGTTCTGTTTTCAGTTCAGACCCGTTACCGATTTAGTTTATAACAGTATAGCACTGAACGCCCAGCTTGAAGGCTTGCAGTTGTGGGACAGGGATGTGCGCCGTTATATCAACTCCGATAGAGTGAAGGATTTTTCGCCGATAGATGATTTTTTGCAGAAGCTTCCTCGTTGGGATGGACATGATTATATCCGTGATTTGGCAGGACGTGTGAAATGTGACAATCTGCATTGGCAGGACTTATTTTATCGATGGTTTTTGGGAATGGTGGCGTATTGGCAGGAACGCGACACGAAGCACGCCAACAGTACTTCACCATTGCTGGTGGGTCCGCAAGGCATTGATAAATCTACTTTTTGCACAGAGATTCTTCCTCCGGAGCTACATCTCTATTATACGGATGATTTGGATTTCAGCGAAAAGCGCCATGCCATGCTCTATCTGAATCGTTTTGCGCTGATTAATCTGGATGAGTTCGATCAAATCAGTGTCCGTCATCAAGGCTTCCTGAAGCATTTGTTGCAGAAGCCTTCGGTCAATGTGCGCCGTCCCAACAGTGCTTATATAGAGAAAGTGCGTCGCTATGCTTCGTTCATTGCCACCAGCAATCACGAAGATTTGTTGAATGACCCTAGCGGCAGCCGTCGTTTTATCTGTGTGCATGTTTCGGAAATAGATAATTCGCAACCGATAGATTATCAGCAACTTTATGCTCAGGCGGTAGCTGCATTGGATAATGGGGAGCGTTATTGGTTTACGCGCGAAGAGGGTATGCGGCAGACGGAAAGTAATCGTGAATTTCAGCAGGAACCTATTCAGGAACAGTTGTATCATCAGTATTTCCGCGCTGCGGAGGATGAGTCGGAAGGAGAATGGATGCTGGCAGTGGAGATTTTCCAATGTTTGCAGAAAAAGAGCGGTATCAAGTTGCCGGTCGGAAAGATGAATATGTTCGGACGTTTCTTGAGCAAGTTGGGGATTCTGAGTCATCGTACTAGGAATGGTGTGTTTTATAGAGTGGTGGAACGTACAAAAAATGACATATTTTGAAAAAGGTGAGAGCAATGCTCTCACCTTTTTAGGTATCTCTCATTCGTATCTCTCATACCTGAAATCCTTTATTCATCAGGGATAAGGGGAGATGATGAGGCATATGAGAGATGAAAATGAAAAAGGGCAAGTACCGGTTGAATTCAAACTTCCTTGCGATAGCAGAAATAAATTGGTTGAGTAACATAGCCGGTTGATAGAAGAAAAATGAATACCTTTGCATGTAAATATAATGAGAATAGAACGTATGGAAACAGGATTGACTTATACTTCGACCGTTACAGTGTCGGAAGACAACATAGCTGCCACAATGGGCAGCGGAGATTTAGAGGTTTTTGCTACACCGGCTATGGTGGCATTGATGGAAAATGCGGCAATGAATGCCGTAGTAGGAGAATTGCCTGAAGGTGCCACTACTGTAGGTGCGATGATGAATACGACTCATATCAAACCTTCGGCCATGGGAGATACGGTTTCGGCAACTGCTGTATTGAAGGAAGTGGAAGGCAGAAAGCTTACTTTCGAAGTGCAGGCCAAGGACAGTAAAGGGGTGATTGGCGAGGGTACACATGTGCGCTATATTGTCGATAGGGAGAAGTTTATGAGTAAGCTGGCTTGAAATTAGTTTGAGGAGGTGTGTATTTTATGTTTTTAGGCAAGTAAAAACATAAAATGCACACCTCCTTTTAATTGCTTAACGTACAACATCTTGAACGATATTTCCTCTTAGCGTGGTATCGTTGCATTCCTGTGTTGTGACCAGCTTTTCGATACTTTCTTTGCCGGAAGTAAGAAATAGGTTGTTGGTGATGTGCAGCCCATTCACTGATTTGGCATGGATGGCATCAGTCCCTTTTAGCAGGAAGCGGTTGTTGACGATGCGGATGTTGCGATGTACATAGCCTTCATGACGATTGTTCTCGGGGGCGATGAAGATGACGGGCGTACCGCATTCGATGAACCGATTGTTTCGGATGGTCACATCGTGCACCATACCCGACTCGAACCAACTGCGTGCATCGTCTGCTATCAAGATGCCGCTCATCTGCATTCGGAAGAAAGTGTTGTTTTCTATCAGTACTTTACGTCGTGTGGTAACTAAAAGTCCCCGAGAGGGAATGCGGGAGAAGAAATTGTTTCGTACAATGACTTCGGGAGTATAAGTGACATTCTCTACGACTAGGTCTTGCATACTCTTGAGATGCTGCGGCACGTCCCGTGTCAGGGTGACGATTATCTCGCGGTCGTTCTTCATTACCGCTTTTTTTACTTTAGCAGAAGCCAGCGGCAACAAAGTATTGGGGTGGATGAATTCGATTTCATTTCCCGGAAGGAAGGACTGGAAGCCGTAAGTCTGATGGTGCATATATTTCAGCACCATTTGGTCGGATGCCGGGAACTTGGTCACTTTCAAGTGGGTGCCATGTATGTTGATAGGGTCGTCATGCGCTCCCGAGAAGCGGGAATCTTCAATCAATACCCTGCCTTTGCACCCGGACATCTGTACAAAGTCGGCAAAACCGGCGCACGTGCGTCCGCTTCCAGACTCCGGTTCAAAAATCAGTTGTCTGTAGGTCAGATTCTCGGACATCTGTCCTACGAGACCGAAATTACCCAGAAAAGCAAAATGAATTCTTTCTAGTGTAATGTCCCGGCTATACTGGATGCAGCCGCATACTTCATCTCGGATGCCGTCGCGCATCTGATAAACTAGTCCGGCACGTCCCACAGGTTCATGGTCATAGGCAAAGCGAAGCAGTCCCGGTTCCAGTTCCACCGCCCTTCTCAGTCCGGTCAAAGGGGATTCCGTCCGCCAGGTCGCATCCGTTTGCGGGTTGTATGCTTGGGCGATTCCTCCGTCCAGCCGCCAGCTGTCGCCTACGAAAGCAAACCGGCCTGCTTTTATTTCATAACGGCTTTGCGGATGAATGCGGACGGTGAGATGGCGTTCTCCTTTCTCTACTATGGTGAGTTCGGGCACGGTGGGGTCGTCTGCTGTTATGGTGAAGTCTTTCAGCGTGATGCGTTCGCACCGGTCCATGAAGAAGGTGGTCATCTCACCATGAGTGATCAGTCTGGCACCGTTTCCGTCGAACGTCACATTCTTCAAGTCTTTCATCCAAAGTCCGATGTGTTTCACCGGGTCCGGATTCTCGGTTTCCGAAGTGGTATTTGACACCGGATAGCGTTTTACGATGGCACTCTGCCTGTACAGGTGATAATCTCCCTGCTGCAAACGGATAACCACCGGTTTTATTCCTTTGTAAGAAGCAGCTTCGTCAATGGCGTGCTGTAGTTCTTGAGTCATGTCCGCATCCTTTTCTACGGATGGGGATACATGGATAAGATGTTGGGCGTATACATTGGGGATACTTATACTTAAAGCGATAAGTCCTGTCAATAAGAATTGTTTCATGTTTTTGTTCTATAAAGGTACAATTAGATTTTCAAATAGATATTCAGTCGGCTCATAGTATACAGGATGATATACAGACCGTTATAGCTATTGGAATTTATTGAAGCCTTAGTGAAGGAATCTTCCTCCCTCACTAAGGCTTAAAATGTTAATCAAAAAGCAAACAGCAGTTTGGATGACTGTCATTCTACATAGATGAGCCATCCCTTGCGGGGCTCGATGCTTAGTTCTTCGCCTTCGGACAGTTTTAAGGCAGGCTGGAAGGTATCGATAGCGGGTATGGTGAATCGTACCTTGTGCGGGCGTATGCCCAGCTTCTTCCAGTTGATGTTCAGGTGTACGCGCTTTACTTCGTCCGAGTAATTGCCTATGGAGAGGAGGAACTTTTTGCCACGCTGATAGACGGTGACTTTCACCGCTTCGTCATCAGCCGTCACGGGCACGTTGTCTTCCCAGAAGCCGGTCATCTTGGCTTTGGCGATACCGAACTTGTCCCATTCCTTCCATATCACACGCGGGTCGCACACCACTCCTTCGGTGAGCCAGGGATGGCGAACAGTCATGCCGTACTGCATTCCCAGCCATTTGTTGCCGCCGCGGTGCAGCATGTCGCCCATCAGTCCGAAAGGGATGCCGCTCGACTCTACGAGCCAGTTGGCGGGTGTCATGCGGTCGTATAGGAAGCTTTCGCCGAACCAGGTCTTGTCGATGTAGGGGAAGAACTCGGCATATTGGTTGGCAGGTCCGCGCGAGAATCCGGTGTTCGAGTGTAGGTCGATGATGCATCCGGGTTTCACTTCTTCCATGGCACGGCGCATCCGTTGCAGGATGTCACGGCCGAACGATACGTCGTCAAGGTATAGTCCGTCGATGTCATAGTGGCGCACCATCCAGCGGAGGCCTTCGATATAGTAGTTGTACCAGCGCGAGTCACTTTCCGAAGTGAGGATGGCTGCATCGGCGGACGTTACCATCGTTTCATCGTCGAAATGCTGGTACCATTGGGGGGTGTATCCGGTCATCAGGTGTTCGCGCAGCCAGGGATAGCCGCCTCCGCGTCCATCACGCAGAATCTCGTCGCCCAAGCTGCGGATGGCCCAGATTTCGGTTACTACATTGGTCAGTTCGCGCAAAGTGTAGTAGAGTTTCACCTTGCATCCCCTCTTGTGCCATTCCTTGATGAAAGGTACCAGTTTATCACCGCTCAGGAAAGGATAGTTGATGTAAGGGTTATACTCGTTGGCATGATGTATGTTGATCATTTTCACGCCTGCCTTCACGTCGTCATCGGTTGGTGTGGGTTTCGCACCGTTGTGGTAGTAGCGGTCGGTGAACTGGCTTTTCAGGTTGAGAGGTTTCACGGGAGTGACGATGAAGGCGAATTCGAAGTCCATGGGAGCGTTTGCTTTAAGTGTACGCGCACCGCTATATATGGTCATGCGGGTTGTGGCACCTTCTTTCTTGAGACGGAAACCACCCTTGCCGCCGTTGTGCCAGCTAGTCGGATAGGCGGGACGGTAGGCACTCAACAGCGGGCCGCTATAGGTAGAACCCCGCAGTTCGCAGTGGATTCCGGCCTTGGTATTTCCCATCCAGAAACTGTCGAAAGGCCACAGCCAGTTGGCCTGCTTGTTCACGGGGATGGACACGCCGTGGTCGTTGACCGTCATTTCGGGGGTGTCCCATTTGCCTTCGTAGGCAGCGGGAGTATTCTGTCCCGGCAGTCCGGCACCGAGGAAATAGGAGGCCACTTCGGATTTCACGGGAAGTTCAAGGCGTACGTCCTTCACCTTCAGGTCGCTTTGGGGAGTCAGTGTATAGGTGTATTTCATCCATCCGTCGAACTCCATGCGTCCGGTACAGGTCAGTTCCAGGGCTGCATCTCCGGCCTTCCAGGTCCAGGTGTGGTGGCCGGCCGTCTGTTCGGCGATCACAGGTTTTGCCTCGTAGTGCCGGATGCCCTCTTCGGTTTCCACGATGAAGGCGATGGGATTGTTCAGTAGGTCGGTGCCCCAGGAGTTAATCTGTTGGGGCAGGGCGGATGTTTGACTCAAGGTCACGTCACGTCCCAGGCAGCTCATTGCATCCCCCTTGCTTTCCATCGGGGTATAGGGCAGGACAGGGGTATCCGCCATACCCAGTGTGGAGTTCAGCCAGCGCAGTCGGCTGTGGCGCCACGGTTCGTTGTCACCTCGTTCGGCGATGGGGGCACCTTTCACGGTGATGGCTACCGGGATGCGCTGATCTACTTGGTGGTCGGCCTTTACGGTGATGGTTCCCTTGTAGGTACCGGCAGGGGTGTCCTCGGGAATGTCCAGTCCGAACCACAGGGGTTGTACCTGTCCTTTGGCCACGTTTACTTTCTTAGTGAAAGGCTTGCCGGCCGGATTGATGCCTTCGGTGTTGAAGCAGGTGATGCGGTCCTTGCCCAGTACGGTGGTGCCATTCGTAAATTCTGATGCTTCATAGCGCACGTTGTCCAGCGCGATGGACGGACTCCACACGCCTAATTGGAACGCATAGTACTCGTTGGGGGCTGCTGTTCCTGCAAAGGTGTTTCCCGGTACGGCCTTCATCCACTGCAAGGGTAGGTGTCGGCGCATGCGGATGGGGTTTTTTCGGTCTTCGGGAAAAACAAACCAGGTCTGTTTGTGGCTGCGGACATATGCGTTTACCTCGTCGGCCGTGGCGATGACTTCCATGGGGTAGAAACTGTCGAAGGCCGTGCGCGATTCGATGCGTTTCACCTCGGCACGCGGGTAGTCTGTCGCCTTGGCTGTTGTGGATGCCCATACCGAGTCGGCGGGTACATCGTTCAGATAGCCGTACCAGTAGCTACCTTGTCCGGGTTGTACCCGGTAAGGCAAGTAGTAGAAATAATAGGTGCCTGCCTTGCTTATGGGACCAAATACGATGTCGCAGCTTTCATTGTTTACTTGAAGTTTCTGCACGTTGGGGATTGTGTCACCGGTTTGTGCGTTGATAATCAGGAATCGCTTTTGGTTCGAAGCGTCGTCGCCACGTCGCCAGTCCAGACGGAGTTCCACTGCTTCGGCGGGGCTCTTTACCTCTATGACGGCACGGTGGTTACCCATTCCTTCGCCCCAAGGCTTGTCGGGTACGGAATAGGTGTATGTACTTTGCTGGGCGGTAGCCGAAAGGACGGTTGCCGAAAGCAAAGCGATTGAAAATTTTTTGAGTCGTTTCATTATGAGTAGGAATTAATATGATTAAAAGGTAAAACGATATTCCTGTTTTACTTCCACTTCATTGAGTTCCGGCTGCACACAGAGTGAGGGGTCGATGTGCTTTTCGAAGTAGATGGGAGCGTCGGCAGTCTTCAGACCGTCAATGCGGATGACCATGGGGTTGGCGTCAATGGTGGACTTCTGACGGCTCAGGCTGACAATCCAGTCGGCTCCGTCATAGAAATTATCGGCTACCAGTTGGCCGTTGATGTAGGCATTGGCCACATCACCCTTGTAGCGTATATACATACGGGTCTCTTCTTCACCACGTACGGGTGCGGGTGCGTTCAACTCATAGACTGCCAGATGTTCTTCGGGAGCGAAGGCTTTGGGCAAGGTTCCTTCTTTCACTACGGCAGGCACTTTGCCTTGGGCGGAAGTCCAGGTGGCATCAGTGTTCCACAGGATGCGTTCGCCGTTGGTCATGAGAATTTCCACTTCGGCCACGGCTGCATTCTGTGCGTCCATGCCTGTCAAGGTCAGTGCGTTGGCTTCTCCCTTGCGCAAAAGCTTAGTTACATCTGCACGCTGGTAGTCAACTAAATCCTGCATCTGTACCGTCTGCCCATTGAGGCTGAAGGCCGTGCCTTGGGGAGCGCTCATACGTACAAAGGCTTTCTGTACTTCGGCAAAGCGTTGGAGCTGGAAAGTACGGGTCACACTGCTTCCTTCGGCCGGAGCGATGAAACGGCTGTGTTCCATAGGACGCAACGCACGGAGGTTTGCATTCAGCCGGCGGGTATCACCCTTGAAGTTTCGGGTCTGGAAAGTACCGTTGTCATACAGGTCGATGCTGGTTTGGGGAGCATCGTCAATCAGGGTGATGTGCTGGTCGTTATAGATTAGGGATGAGGAAGTCAATGCTACAAATTCCCGGTTCTTTGTCTTGCCCTTCCACAGCATATCCGACTGTTCTTCGGTCAAAACCACAAAACGGACTTTGGTTTCATCGTTTTTGGTGATGGTGATGACACAATCCTTGCCGGCCTGGAGCTGGTCGATGAAGTAACCGTTCTTCTTCCGCTGGCAAACGGCCCGGTTGACGGTCACTTCCTTGATGTTGTCACCTTGGAACAGGAACTCGCCGCCGATTTGGTCATCCTCAAAGAAAAAGAACGTCTGATTTTTTCCTTCTTTCAGTGAACAGATGGGTTGTACAGTAGCATATTTCAGCAGCACCTTACCCATGGTTTGGTTGAACGGCCATAAGAAATAAGTACCTTCTTTTACAGTTATTTTTTTGCTAGGGATATGCAGTGTCTCATTCTTTAATTTTAGGTGGAACTGCACGTGCTTGAAGGCCTGACGCTCGTGGCGGTAAAGGATGTTCGAGCAGAACAAATAACCGGCATCGTCTTTGGAACGGACGGCCCACTGAAGGTTGTCACGGTTGTTGTTGCTGTTAGGTAGGTAAGCCACAGTAGGAGCAAGTTCGGCACCGAAGTCGTTCATGAAATAGTTATATTTCTTGGTCTCGGGCATCACTGCGCCTAGCGTACCGTTCTCCCGAATGGGGGCCTGATAGTCGTAGCTTACACGGGGACCCGACGATTCGAAGGTGCGGAGTTTTCCCACAGGGTTGGTTCCGCCTACATACATGTAATATCCCATCAGATTGGCGCCACATCCTAGGCGGAGATTGATGGTTTCACCGGCCAGTTCCTCGGGAACAATGGCTCGGCGAGGGTAGAAAGTGGTACTGCCTACGCCTACTTCGCAAGTAAAGAAAGGGGAGTCGTTGTTCTCACCGCTGAGGGACTGCACTTCGCCTTCAATCTTGATGATGTCGGTACCGATATTGTCCGACAGACGGTTGTAGGTGAAGAACTCGAAGTTGGAAGTAGGCATTTCCTGCTTGCCGTTGGTTGTCCAAGGTGCCTCGATATAGAAGCCGGCATAAGGTACGATTTCGCCTTTGGGATATTCGCAGTCCATCCAGTGGGTCATCGAATATAAAGGCACATCGAAGCCTATTTCCTGTGCCATGCGCTTCAGGGTGGTGAGGTGCGGGATAATCTGGCCGCGAGTCACGTATTCGTTTTCGAGTTGCAAGCCCATGATGGGACCGCCATCTTTGTGGAACAATCCTTCCACTTGTCGGAAAACTGCCTCGTACCAACGGCGTACGTATGCTAGGTAGAGCGGGTCGTTCGAGCGTTTCTTGACTTGTTTGTTGTTCACCAACCACATCGGTAATCCTCCATTTACAATTTCGGCATTGCAATAGGGACCGAAACGCAAGTGGACTTTCAATCCGATTTCTTTGCAAAGGGTGATGAAACGGTGCAGGTCGAGGTGCCCTTTCCATGAAAGTTCGCCTTCGCTCTCTTCGTGCAATGCCCAAAGACAATAAGTCGATACGATGTTCACGCCCGAAGCCTTCGCTTTGAGCAGGGCATCTTTCCAAAACTCAGGGTTCATGCGGGCGTAGTGGAACTCGCCCATGACGGGCAGTTGGGGCACACCGCCCTTGTCCAAGTAAAGGTTGTTGATGCGGATTTCCTGACCGACAGGACCGACGTTCCCCATTTTCAGGTATTCTATTTTAGGATAGATGACATCGGAAAGATTCATTTTATATTGCGCTTGTGCCAGACCGGTGGCCATGCACAAGGCTGTACATACTAATAATCTATGTTTCATGATTCTGCTTTTATTTTTATTAATAATCGGATTAATCAGTTTTGGGCTGCGTCTTGCGCACAGATGCGGAAGTGGCAGTTATACGTACCGGGTTTCATCTCATATTTCTCCATCGGAGCTGGACCGCGCTGTACGGATAGCTGTCGTCTTTCTCGGCCTTTACCGTAGTGGTGCTGT
Organism: Phocaeicola faecalis; assembly: GCF_021730445.1. Lineage (GTDB taxonomy): Bacteria > Bacteroidota > Bacteroidia > Bacteroidales > Bacteroidaceae > Phocaeicola > Phocaeicola faecalis. The sequence continues at coordinate 125,248 of NZ_JADNRM010000006.1, forward strand.
TCCTCGCTACCGACGGGAACAAGTATCTATTGCTGGTGGATGTTTGCATTCCAGCCGTCCCGCTGGATGGCGAGCACATCGGCTTTAATACCTCCTGTAGATAGCCCGGCGTTCTGTCGGCCGGATTTCCACTGGAAATCCTTGGCGTGATAACCCCATAGCTCTTGCATGGTGGCGGGAGCCTGCCACGGACAGTCCATGTTTTCGCCGGGATTGCTGTAGCAGATGCGTCCGTTGATGAGGTATTTGGCAGGGGCGAGTGACAGTTTCGGTCCTTTTTGTGCATAGATGAATTGAACTCCCAAGCATGCACAAAGCAATAGTAAGAGCGCTTTTCTCATAATATTCATTTTAATAAGTAAAAAAGGGGGTATTTAAAGTATCTGTTGTTGGGGATATGGCCATATGAATAAAGGGCGGAAGGTTTTTACAAGACTTCCGCCCTCTCAATCACATGCTATTACAAAAAAACAAACTTTTTAATACCTATTGATAAGATGATTATTCAGTGATATACGACTGGACGGTCACCGACCAAACCTTACTGCTTCCGTCTGCTGCGGTCACTTTGTATTTGTTGGTCTTTCCGACTGTCCAATCCGCTTCTACTCCTAATTTGGCTGATCCTTCAATCGGTTCAATGGTAGCGGCCGTCGAGATGTTGAACATCATCACCACTTTCTGCGGGCTGAACGATGTGATGTTTGCCTTGGCGGGAGTGGCTTTGCCAATCACGATATTACCGGCTTCGGTATCGATTTGTACATTCGCGCGTGAGATGTCTCCTTTTGAGAAGATGACATTCCCGTCATGGGTTGTTTCAATGTCAAAGTAGTAATACATACCGCGAATACTGGTGATGTTCGCTTCTTGATATACCTGGATTTCTTCCAAGTTGCTTTTCAGGCAGGACGTAAACAGAAGGGGCAGCATCACAAGAATAGCTAAATATATTTTCTTCATGATTTTCTTTTTTTAAGCGTTAAACAAAACATTACCAACCCGGAGTTTGTGTCGTCGTGATGCCATAAGCTGCACGGTCATCGATGAATCCTTGCGGAATGGGCATCATGTAGCGGTGTTCGGGAGTAAACTTACGGCTGTACTGGTCACTGAATGTGATATAGCCTACTGCCATTTTCTTGCGGTCACCGGAGATATAAATCTTGGTTGCGGGAGTCTCAAGTTCTTTCACAACATCAGCGTCGGCATAACCGTCGGCGAATGTGGCATTGGTACTGTTGGCAATACCCCAACGTAACATGCTGAAATATAGGTTAGAACCTTCGAATACGAACTCGCAGACACGTTCACGCTTGTAGTCGGCCCATGCCTCGTCAAGGGTTGAGGCAGTCGAAGCTTTCAGCTGTCCGTGAGTGGTACGGGTTACATTCAGCATCTCAACGGCTTTCTGTACATTTTTCTCGTACAGATACACTTCGGCCAGATTCAGGTATGCTTCGGCTGCGCGGCAGAGCACCCAATGGTAGTTGGTTTTATTGTTATAATATACACGCGGTGACACCTCGTAAACCGACTTGCGCCAATAGTAGCTTGAGGTGGTGGTGAATTGTGAAGATATACCATGTTTACGGGCACCACACCATAGGTTTCCGCCAAACTGAGTGGTTACACGTTCGCCCATCCAGTCGCAATTGTCATATACCACGGTACCATAGAAACGAGCATCGCGCTTTTCGTACATCAATTCAGAGATGTTCTTTTCAGAATTTTCTTTCAACCGGGCAAAGCGGATGATGCCAGTTGACTTCTGCCCATTACCCCAGTTAACGGTGGCTGTAGCCGATTCAGCTTCTGTCGGCATATATCTTTTCAGGTCACCTTCATAAGAGTCAACGGCACCTTGTGTACAAGTGGTGGGGTCGAGTTCCTCTACATTGTTCTTGTACTGAGAGGTTTCGTACCAAGGCAACGCCTCACCGGTAGCGGCATCGTTCACCAAATACATATCCACTAAGTCCTGAGTGGGGAATATATTGCCCCATGCTTCAAACACACGGACACCGCCGGGGTTAGCGAACTTGTCTGTAACGCCTGTTCCGATGTTGTCATCATTACTGTTGTTGGGCACGGTACGGATTAATTCTACAATATCACTACACTGCGTATCGTTGGCCAAACGGTAGTAGGCTAAAATGGTTTCGGATGTATTGTAGGCACCTGCCTCTAGGAACATGTTCTTATAAGCATCCGGCGTAGTAACTAAAGGGTACTTTCCACTATTGATAACTGCGTTACAGGATTCCTTCGCTTTTGCCAGATAATCAGGGTCTTTGGTGTAAGCGTATGCTTGCAAAGCGGCACGCGAACGCAGGATGTGGGCGGCATACACATTCAAACGGCCAGCTGCCGATGTCTCGGGCAATCCGGCAACAGCTTCATCAAAGTCATTCATCACATACTTATAAGTTTCTGTGGGGTTGGCAGTCAAATCCAATGTATTGAATGTCTCGACATCTTCGGGATATGAATATACACGTGTGGCAGGAATGATGCGGCCGAACTGCTGAGCTTGGGCAAAGAATACCATACCGCGCAGACAATGTCCTTCGGCTATCAATGCTTTTTTCTCCGATTCTGGAATGCCGGTAGAGGTAGCTGCCTTTTCAATGATCATATTGCAACGACGCAGGGTTCCGAATTTGTTGATACCGAAGTCGGAAGTCACGTTGTAAGTTTCGCGGTTGAAACCGTCGGAACTGCCGAAGTCATCATGTGCGCTATAGGGGGTGCGGTACGAATAATCCGCACTTGCCTTGTACTCGCCTAGTCCCAAAACTCCGCTATAAGTACCGACTACAAAAGCATCGGCCGTAGCCTTAGAGTTCCAAACTAATTCCTCGTCATAAGAGGTGAATGGTTGGGTGTCCATGATATCAGCACACGAAGTGACCATGAACAGTCCTGCCACGCTTAGGCAGGTATATTTTATCCATTTATTCGTTTTCATATCTTTTTTTATTGTTTTTAGAATCCAACATTCAGACCAAAAGCGATGACACGTTCGTTCGGATAACCGTAGTTGTCCTGACTTGCGTTCTCGGGGTCCATACCATAATCAAAGGCTTCAGAGATGGTAAAAATGTTTTGGCCGCTGATGCTTGCCTGTAACTTTGTGATCCATTTGCATTTTTTCAACAGGCTGTACTTGAAATCATAAGCGACAGTGAAGTCTTTCAAACGGAAATAACTACCGTCGACCATCCAAAAGTCACTGGTCAGATAGTTGTTATTGCCATTGTTGTTACCTGCGTTGTGAGTCAATCGCGGATAACGGGCGTTGGTGTTGGTAGGTGTCCATGTATCGGTCATGAATTTATACATCGGCATGAATTTGGTGGCGGCATCGCCATACTGCATCACATTGCCTAGATACATGTCGAAACTACCTGCACCTTGGAACAGGATGTTGGCACTCCAGCCCTTGTAAGAAGCACCCAGCGTGATGCCATAGTTACTGTGAGGGAATCCGCCTCGGCCAATGCGCTGAGCATCGGATCCATCGATTACACCATCACCGTTCACATCTTCGTATTTCAAGTCGCCGGGTCTCAGGTCTTTCGAGTTGACTGGTAATGCGCTGTTACGGATTTCCTCATCGGAAGTGAAGAAGCCCAAACAATGGTAGCCGGTAGTTAGATAATCGGTATTCTGTACACGACGAGTGCGGGGATTCATCTGTGAAGTGATGCTCTCGCTCGGGTCGTTGTTCCATAATTGGTTAAAGTAGGTGTAGTTTAACGATACATCATATTTGAAGTCGCCAATGTTGCTGCGCCAGCCCAGTTGGAATTCATAACCGGCACGACGGAATTCTGCATTCGTTGATACTTTTGGCAGAGATGTGCCCAGCGGTGCATAGTAGCCTACATTCTTGGCTTCGGGTGCATAGATAAATCCTTTTGTCCTATAGAAGAAGTAATCGAACGCACCGTAAAGACGGTTATTTAATGAGGCGAAATCGAAACCCACGTTGGTCTGTGAGGAAGTGAACCAAGTGATAGCTGTAGCGGCGGGGCCTCCTTCGCTGAACGTTCCATAATATTTGCCATCAATTACAGCTCCCTGACCATTGTAACCATAAGATGACAGGTAAGAGTAGCGGTAGATGTAGTATGGGTTGCTGGAATCGCCCCAGTTGTCGGCGCCTACCTCACCATACGAAGCACGGAGCTTCAGCATGTCGAGGATATGCTTTTCTTTGAGTGGGTCCATGAACTTTTCCTGATCGACAGACCAACCGAGTGATCCTGCCCAAAAAGTACCCCAACGTTTGTCTTTCGGGAACTGGTCTGATCCGTCGTAGCGGAGCGAGAATTCGGCAAAATACTTGTTGTCATAACTGTACTTGGCCTGACCTACCCAACCGGCACGTCCATATTCACCCTCACCGGCACCGATGGTCGTGGTGGCTTCGGGACCCGAACCGAATTGGTCGATATTGAACACGTAGTTTGAACGGCCCATACTTTCGTTTTCATTCAATCCGTAAGTGGCTTCATAACCAGCCAATGCTGAAACGGTGTGCTTGCCGAAAGTGCGGTTGTAGTTGGCAAACCATTGCCACGTATAGTAATAGTTTGATTCAGTGTAACGGTTCAATTGCGGCGCACCTCCAGCCTGCGGAACATCTGAGTCCCAAGCGTATTGGGGGGGATCCTTGCGCCAATTCTTGTCGCGACGGATATAGTAGTTGTAGTTTACCGCTCCGCGCAGGTTCAAGCCTTCTACCCAAGGCACATCCCATTCCAGTTGTAACTTGGCGTTCAGCATCTTGCGGTTCTCGCGTCTGTAACCTGCATCTTTGGATGTTTCAGCCACCGGATTGTCAGGACCAGTGTAGGGTAGCCCCAATTTGTTCAAGGCAATGCTCATGGGAGATTGGTTCTGTATATGCGAGAAAACGCCATAGTAGTTGCTTGCAGTGGAAGTCCACGGATGAGTCTTTTCTTGGGCATAACCGTCCAATGAAGCCGTCTCACGCAACCCGATACTTTTGATGTAGGTTGACTGGTTGAGGCGTATGTTGTAGCGTTGCATGTTGTGTGAGTTCACTTTGTATAGAGACTCCTGGTTGATGTAACCCAATGAAGCCAGATAATTGTTGGTTTCTGTACCGCCTGTCATGGTGATGTTGTGCTTTTGGGTAGGAGCCCAGTCACGCAACACCAACTTGCGCCAGTTTGTATTGGGATAGTTCAAGGGGTCGGAACCGTCATAGTATTTGTCTATCTGTTCTTGTGTGAAGTAATCGTCAAGTCCATCATTGTTATATGCCTGATTGGTCAGTTCGGCAATTTGGCCTGAATTCAAACGCTCACGGTATACACTGGGCTGGGCCAATGAAAGATTGTATGAGTAGTCGATGCTCATTTTACCTTCCTTACCCTTCTTCGTGACTACCTGCAAGATACCGTTGGCGGCTCGTGAACCGTACACGGCTGTTGAAGAGGCGTCTTTCAGGATAGATACTGATTCGATGTCGCTGGGAGCCAGTGTCTTGAAATCGGAATAGTCACGAATAATTCCATCAATGACTACTAGCGGAGTATCACCACCACGGATAGTAATGGTGGATGACTTGTCAATACCGCCACCGTTACCTTGGATTACTAAACCCGGTGCACGACCTGCTAATGACTCAGTTATATTGACGACTGGTGATTTTTCCATGCCGTCGGTTTCTACCTTAGATACAGAAGAAATTAACGAACGTTTGGTGCTGGTACCATAACCTACTACCACTACTTCGTCCAATTTTTGGGTATCTTCTTCCAGATTAATGGTGAGCATGTCTTGGTTACCTACTTTTATATTTTGAGTGACATAACCGATGTAGGACACTTCCAGTATGTCATCTATTTTTGCATCAAGTGTAAAGTTACCGTTAACATCGCTAATGCTACCTGTTGTAGTCCCTTTTAAGCGGATGGTACCACCAATAACAGGTTCACCGTTATTGTCTAGTATTTTGCCGGAAACTTTCTTGGGAGTGCCTGCATTTTGTGATTTTTTCTCTATGGGGCTGATGATGATGTGCTGACCTTCAAAACGAAATCCCAATCCTGTTCCTTGTAAAGCCTTGTTAAGTACTTCCTGAATATTTCCGCTTGTTATGTTCACTCTCTTTTTAGTGGAGTTTGTTTTCTTATAGTCGACAGACAGATTCGTTTGTTTTTCTATTTGTTGGAAAACTTCTTGCAAGGTGATGGATTTTGGAGGCAGTTGAATGACTTGCTGCTGTGCGAAAATTTCACCACTCCACCAAAACAAAGAAGAAAAGACTATTAATTTAGCACTTTTTAATGGTACATAAAAGGCTTTCTTAAAATTTAAATTCATAACTTTGTGTATTAGATCTATATGTTTAATATTCATTTGTTTCATTTCTTTTTCGTAGTAAGAAAATGTAAATCTATGGGTCTGGTTTCAAATGTCGGGAAGTTGTTGTGGAAGGCACTTTCCGACATCCTTTTTTATTGCGGTTTACCTCCTTTCTTTTGAAACAAGAAGATGGTCTTTCCACTTATCTCATAATCAATATTTTCAATCAAGATGGATAATACATTCATGACTTCTTCTATGTTTTCGTGGTGTTTGAATTTCAATGTATAGAAGTCGTTAACATGAATGTCTTTTCCGTATTGGAATTTTACATTATACTGACGTTCCAACGTTTTCAGAATGTAAGACAGAGGTTGTTCGTCAAAACGTATTTCTCCTTGAGTCCACGAACTTTCTTCCTTAGCGTTGGCGAGGATCAGTTCAAAGGTGCTATTTTTATTATTATATATTAGTTTTTCGTTCGGTTTCATGGTAATGCCTCTTACTTCGTTGTCGCTGCGGTACACTTTCACGCTTCCTTCGTTCAGAGTGGTGGTGATGTAGTCTTCATCAGGATAAGAGTTTACGTTGAATTGTGTTCCCAGAACTTTTATTTTTAGTGGACCGGTACTAATGATAAAAGGCATCTCTTCGTTGCGGTACACTTTGAAGAAGGCTTCACCCAATAAGTGAATGTGGCGGTAGTCTCCATGAAATTGTTTGGGATAAATTAATAAGGAATGAGAGTTTATCCGCACTTCGGTGCCATCGGGCAATTGGATGGTCTTCTGTTCGCCGTCGGGTACAAAACATTCTATCATATCCGAACTTTCTGCCACTTTGTTTTCCATGATTCCCCAAACTATCAGTCCGGTTATTAAAGGTAATAAAAGGATAGCTGCATATTTAGTTGCAACTTGAATCCATTGGATATGTCTTGTTCGTGACTTGTTTATATTGAGTTTTTCCTTTACATTTTGTAAGGCTCTTTTTGCTGACTCATCTGAAACTTCTATGCCATTCGTTTCATTCCATAGTCGAAACATGGCTTCCTCTTTTTCTGAAGTATTTTGTGGGCCGGTTAACCAGCGTAATACAATATCACGTTGGGAAGCCGGTAATGTTCTATCGGCTAGTTTACGGATAATTTGATATATCAGTTGTTTTTTCATTTCTTCCAGTCTTTTAATAATAAGACCCGGTTAGGAATAAATACACGTAACGTGCTTTGCGTATTTTACATTTTTTATGATTTGAAAAAGAAAAGGGAAAGTTCTGAGGCAATAAATTTAGAAGAGCATTAATGCGGAAGTAACTTTCCGTAATGTGGCTAGTGCTATGGATATGTGAGTTTCTACGGTACGTTTGCTGATATTCAGTCGTTGACTGATTTCTTCATTACTTATTCCTTGTTTACGACTCATGCAGAAGATTTGCTTTCTTTGTGTGGGCATATTATCAATAGCACGATTGATCAATGATTCAAGTTCGTGGCTATAAACAATTTCTTCTACTTGTTCGAGAGAGGGAGTGTCCTGCACACTGTCTATTCCAACTGTGTGGGTGTTTGTCTTTTTATCTAAAAAGGTATATAAAACGTGCTTGGCTGTTTGGTAAATATATGCATTGATATTTTGTACTTGGGATAATTGGGTCCTAGCAGTCCATAATTTAATAAAAGTATCTTGTGCTAAGTCCTCAGCTTCTTCCTCGTTATCCAACAGACTATAAATAAAAGTTTTTACTTTAGGATAATAAAGTAAGAACACACAGTCAAAAGCCTGTGTGTTTCCTTTACTTAAAGCTATTAGATCTATGGTTGGTTCTTTCATAATTCGGAAATACAATTCCAATTTGTTGGCCACAAAGTTATTGAATTATATTGTTTCACAAAAGAATCTTACCTTTTTTAATGAGTTTGTAACGAATAAATATATTCATATAACTTTTTATAGAACGGATGCTTAGTCAGTGTGGAAGCGTCTCCTAATATAATGAGTTTCATGCGTGCACGTGTAATTGCTACATTCATTCGTCGCAAGTCATTTAGAAAACCAATTTGTCCCTCTTCATTTGCACGTACTAAACTGATAAGGATAACGTCTCGTTCCTGTCCTTGAAAACCATCTACCGTATTGATGGTGATAAGGTGTCGGTAAGGTTTGAAGAAAGCATCTCGTTTTATCAGTTGACGGAGATATTGTACTTGTGCTTTATAAGGAGAAATTAATCCGACATCAATCCGTTCTTCCAGAAAACGGTCTTTACCTATTTTATTGATATAGTTGGTAAGTTGGGAAATGGAGAGCGCTGCCTCTTCCTTATTGATGCGGCCGAAGCTTTCACCTACAAACTCTTCGTTGCATTCCATTCCTTCTGTATTTATCCATTCTATCGGTGTGTCATAGTCCAATATACTCCGATATTTTACTTCGGGGGCTGATTTCAGTTCACCATGATAGAACCATTCTGATGAGAAACGCATAATTTCGTCATTCATTCTATATTGTACCTTTAATAAGGATACGGTGTCGGGCTTGTTGTCTGCAATCTCTTGCATCAGTGTCCGGTCTAATCCTCCTCGGGCTGCTTCCATACATTTTATGGTAGGGGGAAGCTGGCAATGGTCACCGGCAAAAATCACACGGTCGGCTTTGCGTATGGCAATCCAGCAGGCAGGTTCTAGAGCTTGTGCGGCTTCGTCTATGAATAAGGTACCGAATTTATGTCCTGTCAATATTCTGTTGGCGGAACTTACCAGTGTGCAGGCTATCACACGTGCTTCGCCGAACAGTGCTTCGTTGATGCGAATTTCCAGTTCGGTGGCACGATCTTTCAGTGAGTTGATTTTCAGCCGGATATTCTCACGCTCTGCTCCTTTGCGGGAACGTCCGTAGAGTTCGCGTATTGCTTTTCGGATACTCCATAATTGCGGATAATCGGGATGGCTCTCAAAACGGCGTTCATAGGTAAAAGCAAGCATTTTGTCATTGACGCGGGTGGGGTTTCCGATTCGTAATACGGGAACACCTCGATCGACCAGCTTTTCACTAATCCAATCGACAGCCATATTGCTCTGTGCACACACCATGACTTGATTTTCCCGATGAAGGGTTTCGTAAATAGCTTCTACCAATGTGGTAGTCTTGCCGGTTCCGGGAGGGCCGTGGACTATCGCAACATCTTTGGCATGCATCACTTTATTTACTGCTTCCTCCTGTGTATTGTTTAACCATGGAAAGCGGGTGAAGCCGAAACTGAAGGTTCCCGCCTTTTGATGGTCATGAAAAATTTCACGTAACTCTGCCAGGCGATTCCCTTTTGCTTTGATGACTTGTCCCAACGCCTCGAACATCAACCGATAACTGGTTTCATCAAAATAAAGCTGTACTCCCAATTGCCATTCGGCTGACTGAATGCTGAGCAATGCATCTGCCGAGGGAAGAACGATTACCATTCGGTCTTCGTCCACGTAGTTGACAGTTGCCGTAAAATTGAAATAATGTAATTGGCCTGATGCATTTTGCGTAAAAAAGCATACCGGACGGCCGAACTCAAATACATGTTCTATGTCTTTGTCTTCTTGTCTTTCTACTTCTACAACCAGTTGGTTCAATGAGTTATAGTAACTCCTTCCTGCTGATATGGGATACCAGCACATACCCCGTTTCACTTTGCGGCCGATGCCCATTGCTTCGGTCTGTTGCCTGAAAGTTTCTTTTTCGTAATCATATTCTAACTTTAGCAACAACTCTTTGCGTTGTAGTTTGTTAATTATATTAGAAAGGGGTGTATGTTGGTTCATAATGATGCTTTTTTCTATAAGAATTGCAAAGATAATAATAATCTTCTAGTTAGGGCTTTATGTTTTATTTTGTTAAACGTATTATAGATTACACAAGAAATCGAATATTATCCTTATATTGCCAAAAATAAAATTGATTTAAAACTGTAATAATTATAAATAGTAGAAGGTATGGTATATGACTTGGACATGTTAAGAGCCTTTTATGCTTCTTTCGAAAAGAAGATAAGCCGGGTAAGAGCCGTGTTACAGCGTCCGCTGACATTGGCTGAGAAGATTCTGTATACGCATCTTTATGATGATGCCCAACTGAAGAATTATGAACGTGGTGAGGACTATGTGAATTTCCGTCCCGACCGTGTGGCTATGCAAGACGCAACGGCACAAATGGCATTGTTGCAATTTATCAATGCCGGAAAGAATTCTGTCGCTGTACCTTCCACCGTGCACTGTGATCATTTGATTCAGGCATATAAAGGGGCCGGTCCGGATATTGCGACGGCTACTGAAACCAATCGTGAGGTATACGATTTCCTTCGGGATGTTTCTTCGCGTTTCGGTATCGGATTCTGGAAACCGGGAGCAGGAATTATTCATCAGGTAGTACTCGAAAACTATGCTTTTCCCGGAGGAATGATGGTAGGAACGGATTCTCATACCCCCAATGCCGGCGGATTGGGAATGGTGGCAATCGGGGTCGGGGGAGCCGATGCTGTGGATGTAATGACCGGGATGGAATGGGAATTAAAGATGCCGAAACTGATTGGTGTTCATCTGACCGGGAGCTTGAATGGATGGGCTTCGCCAAAGGATGTGATTCTGAAATTGGCCGGTATCCTGACCGTGAAAGGTGGAACGAATGCCATTATAGAATATTTTGGAGAAGGAACTGCTTCTCTTTCAGCAACCGGTAAGGCTACTATCTGCAATATGGGTGCAGAGGTGGGAGCTACCACTTCATTGTTTCCTTATGATGACCGGATGGCTGTGTATCTGAAAGCTACCGGAAGGGAATCTGTGGCAGAGATGGCCGAAAATGTTGCAAATGATTTACGTGCCGATGCGGAGGTTGTTGCCAATCCTTCTGTTTTTTACGACCGTGTGATTGAAATCAATTTGTCCGAATTGGAACCTTATATCAACGGGCCGTTTACACCGGATGCCGCGACACCTATTTCAGAGTTTGCCGAAAAGGTCTTGGTTAATGGTTATCCGCGTAAGATGGAAGTCGGGTTGATAGGTTCATGTACCAATTCATCGTATCAGGATTTAAGTCGGGCCGCTTCCATTGCCCGTCAGGTAGCTGAAAAGCATTTGGTTGTGGCCGCTCCTCTGATTGTCAATCCGGGCTCTGAGCAGATTCGAGCCACTGCCGAACGTGATGGGATGATTGATGCTTTCCAAAAGATTGGGGCTACTATTATGGCGAATGCTTGCGGACCGTGTATCGGACAGTGGAAACGCCATACCGATGATCCTGCCCATAAAAATTCGATTGTTACTTCCTTCAACCGTAATTTTGCCAAACGTGCGGATGGTAATCCGAATACACATGCATTTGTAGCTTCGCCCGAATTGGTATTGGCTCTGACTATTGCCGGTGATTTATGTTTCAATCCGTTGAAAGATACGTTGATAAACCAAGAAGGCGAGAAGGTGAAATTGAGCGTTCCCAAGGGAGATGAATTGCCGTCGGCAGGCTTCACTCAGGGTAATTCCGGTTATTTGGCTCCTGCCGGTGCACAGGTGGAAATTAAGGTGAATCCCGAATCACAGCGTTTGCAGTTATTGGCTCCGTTTCCGGCATGGGACGGAAAGGATTTTGCAGATATGCCTTTACTGATTAAAGCGCAAGGCAAATGTACTACTGACCATATTTCGATGGCGGGTCCATGGCTTCGTTTCCGGGGACATCTGGAAAACATTTCCGATAATATGTTGATGGGAGCTGTAAATGCTTTCAATGGAGAAACGAACAAGGTATGGAACCGATTAACAAACACGTATGAGAGTGTATCGGCTACGGCCAAGCAATATAAAGCGAAAGGTCTCGGCTCTATGGTTGTTGCGGAAGAAAATTATGGAGAAGGTTCCAGCCGCGAACACGCAGCGATGGAACCCCGCTTCCTGAATGTGAAAGTAATTTTGGCAAAGAGTTTTGCACGTATTCATGAGACTAACTTGAAGAAGCAAGGTATGCTGGCAGTGACTTTTGTTGATAAAGCGGATTATGACAAGGTGCAGGAACATGACTTAATAACTGTCGGAGGTTTGAAGGAGTTTGTTCCAGGTAAGCATCTGACTGTGACTTTGCACCATGAAGATGGCACTCGGGACAGTTTTGAAGTACAACATACTTATAACGAACAGCAGATAGGTTGGTTCCGTGCCGGCTCTGCTCTAAATGCAAGATAAAAGATGAAAAAGACAGTACCTTATATTACAGGCGATGGAGTGGGAGCGGAGATTACTCCTGCTATGCAGTCAATTGTAGATGCAGCCGTGAAAAAGGCTTACGGCAACGAGCATGAAATAGAATGGCTGGAAGTGTTGGCCGGTGAACGTGCTTTTAATGAAACAGGGTCATGGTTGCCGGAAGAAACGATGAAAGCTTTTCAAGAACATGGTGTTGGTATTAAAGGGCCGTTGACTACTCCGGTGGGGGGTGGTATCCGTTCTTTGAATGTGGCGTTGCGACAGACACTTGATTTGTATGTTTGTTTGCGGCCTGTACGCTGGTTTCGCGGGGTTGTGTCTCCGGTGAAAGAACCTCAGAAAGTGGATATGCACATTTTCCGCGAAAACACGGAAGATATTTATGCCGGTATCGAATGGGAAGCCGGAACGCCTGAAGCCGAAAAGTTTTATCGTTTCTTGCATGAGGAGATGGGAGTGACAAAGGTACGTTTCCCCGAAACTTCTTCTTTTGGCGTGAAACCTGTATCCAGAGAAGGAACGGAACGTTTGGTACGTGCGGCGTGTAAATACGCTTTGGAGCATGACTTGCCTTCGGTTACATTGGTTCATAAAGGAAATATTATGAAGTTCACCGAAGGAGGGTTTAAAAAATGGGGTTATGAAGTGGCGGAACGTGAGTTCGGAGAAGTGATGGCATCCGGCAAACTCATCATTAAAGATTGCATTGCCGATGCATTTTTGCAGAACACTTTGTTGATTCCTGAGGAATATTCGGTAGTGGCTACGTTGAATCTGAACGGAGATTATATTTCCGACCAACTGGCAGCGATGGTGGGTGGCATCGGTATTGCTCCGGGAGCGAATATCAATTACAATACGGGACATGCCATTTTTGAGGCAACTCACGGAACGGCTCCCAATATTGCCGGAAAAGATGTGGTAAATCCTTGTTCGCTCATACTGTCGGCAGTGATGATGCTGGAGCATTTCGGCTGGAACAAGGCGGCAGTACTCATTGTGAATGCATTGGAGGCCAGCTTTGGCGAAGGACGCGCCACTCATGATTTGGCTCGTTTTATGCCGAACGGAGTGTCACTTGGAACTTCTGATTTTACAAAAGAAATAATAGAAAGAATAAACTCCTAAAAACTCACGGATATGAAAAAGGAATACATTATTTATAAGCTCTCCGAGGAAATGAAAAATGCGACTCGGATTGAGAATGAACTGTTTAAAAAGTTTGATGTAAAACGCGGCTTGCGTAATGAAGACGGCACGGGAGTGCTGGTAGGACTGACAAAGATTGGCAATGTGGTGGGATATGAACGTATTCCCGGAGGAGGATTGAAACCGATACCCGGTAAACTTTTCTACCGTGGCTATGACTTGGAAGATTTGGCACATAGCATTATTAAAGAGAAACGCTTCGGCTTTGAAGAGGTGGCATATTTGTTGCTTTCCGGCCATTTGCCCGACAAGGAAGAATTGGCGTCTTTCTGTGAACTGATTAATGATAATACGCCGCTGGAGCAGAAGACTAAAATGAATATCATTGAGTTGGAGGGAAATAATATTATGAATATTCTGGCACGCAGCGTATTGGAGATGTATCGTTTCGACCCGCAGGCGGATGATACTTCGCGTGATAATCTGATGCGCCAGAGCATTGACTTGATTTCCAAATTCCCCACAATCATTGCCTATGCATATAATATGTTGCGTCATGCCACATACGGCCGTTCTTTGCATATCCGTCATCCGCGTGAAAAACTGTCCATTGCAGAAAATTTCCTATATATGTTGAAAAGGGATTATACGGAACTTGATGCGCGCACGCTTGATTTGCTGTTGGTACTTCAGGCAGAACACGGTGGCGGTAACAACTCCACTTTTACAGTCCGTGTCGTTTCTTCCAGCCGCACAGATACTTATTCGGCCATTGCCGCAGGTATCGGTTCGTTGAAGGGCCCGCTTCACGGAGGAGCCAACATTCAGGTGGCGGATATGTTCCATCATTTGCAGGAAAATATTAAGGATTGGACGAATGTGGATGAAATCGATACCTACTTTACCCGTATGTTGAATAAGGAGGCGTATGATAAAACCGGTCTGATTTATGGTATCGGTCATGCTGTTTATACTATTTCCGACCCTCGTGCCATCTTGTTGAAAGAATTGGCACGTGACTTGGCAAAAGAAAAAGGTAAGGAAGAAGAATTTGCTTTTCTGGAGTTGTTGGAAGAGCGTGCTATCGCTATGTTCGGAAAGATTAAGAATAATGGAAAGACGGTATCCAGCAACATTGACTTCTATTCGGGCTTTGTATATGAAATGATTGGTTTGCCACAGGAAATCTTCACACCATTGTTTGCAATGGCGCGTATTGTAGGCTGGTGTGCACATCGCAATGAGGAATTGAATTTTGAAGGAAAACGTATTATTCGTCCGGCGTATAAGAATGTATTGGAAGAAATGGAATATGTGCCTTTGAAGCAGAGATAATGGCTGAAAAATAAGCCGGGATTTTTATGGGTGAAATCAATCTGCTTCCATCATGGATGAAAACGTAATGTGTCGGTTTCACTTGACAGGCAAGGGAATGTCAGCGGTTGGATATATGAAGTAACAATCTTTTTGGAATTGATGAGGAGAATATCCGGTGTATGGGCGAACACATGGGTCGCTTGTACGCCGGATGTTTTTCGTCAAATTCTTGTTTTTATAGTCTTTTCTCACAAAAACTAGCTAAATTCTTTCTCCTCTCTCGAATTTTCTTTAAATTTGTTAGTGACTAACTAAATCTAATAAAAGGAGGAACGAGTATGGAACAACAGACTTTTGAATTATTGCTTCTGACAATGACTGCATTAGCGGGTGTTGTATTTGTAGCCCTTTATTATGTGCGTGCCGGCTACGGTATGTTCCAAACTTCTAAATGGGGAATTTCGCTGAACAATAAAGTGGGTTGGGTATTGATGGAAGCACCGGTGTTTTTCGTCATGCTTTATTTATGGTGGAATAGTAGTGTGCGTTGCGACGCAGTACCTCTTGTCTTTTTTCTTCTTTTTGAATTGCATTATTTCCAGCGTGCATTTATATTCCCTTTCCTGATGAAAGGAAAGAGCCGGATGCCTATTACCATTATGCTGATGGGAGTGGTCTTTAATGTGTTGAACGGTCTGATGCAAGGCGAGTGGCTCTTTTATATTGCCCCCGACGGACTTTACTCGGATGCATGGTTCGGCACTCCTTCTTTCTGGTCGGGATTGGTTTTGTTTTTTGTAGGTATGGGAATTAATATTCATTCGGACAGTGTGATACGTCATTTGCGCAAACCGGGCGACACCCGCCATTATTTGCCACAGAAAGGGATGTACCGATATGTCACATCCGGTAACTATTTCGGAGAATTATTGGAATGGGTAGGTTTTGCCGTACTGACTTGTTCACCGGCTGCTTGGGTATTTGTATTGTGGACGTTTGCTAATCTGGCTCCTCGTGCCAATTCTATCCGTAATCGTTATCGTGAAGAGTTTGGAGCACAGGCTGTGGGTAGCAGAAAACGAATGATTCCTTTTATTTATTAACTGATTGGACTATAAATTATAAAAGTCATGATAGATTCTAAACTATTTACTTCGGCATCCATCGGACCGCTTACTTTGAGAAATCGTACCATCCGTTCGGCAGCTTTTGAAAGCATGTGTCCGGGCAATGTACCTTCACAGCAATTATTGGATTATCACCGTGCGGTAGCGGCCGGAGGGGTAGGAATGACCACAATCGCTTATGCTGCTGTGGCTCAAAGCGGTTTGTCTTTTGATCGGCAGTTGTGGATGCGTCCTGAAATAGTGCCGGGGTTGAAAAAGATAACTGATGCCATTCATAAGGAAGGTGCGGCAGCCGGCATTCAGTTGGGGCATTGTGGAAATATGTCTCATAAAAGTATTTGTGGGGTAACTCCTGTAGGAGCTTCTTCCGGTTTCAATCTTTATTCTCCTACATTTGTGCGCGGTTTGCGTAAGGACGAACTTCCGGTGATGGCAAAAGCTTATGGCCGTTCTGTCAATTTAGCGCGTGAAGCCGGTTTTGACGCAGTGGAAATTCATGCCGGACATGGATATCTCATCAGTCAGTTTCTTTCTCCTTATACCAATCATCGTAAAGATGAGTATGGTGGTTCATTAGAGAACCGTATGCGTTTTATGGATATGGTTATGAACGAGGTGATGCAGGCTGCAGGTAGTGATATGGCTGTATTGGTGAAAATGAATATGCGTGACGGTTTCAAGGGAGGCATGGAGATAGACGAAACAATGCAGGTAGCCAAACGATTGGTGCAGGATGGTGCGCAGGCGTTGGTGCTGAGTGGAGGTTTTGTTAGCAAGGCTCCGATGTATGTCATGCGCGGCGAGATGCCTATCAAGACTATGACTCACTATATGGACTGCTGGTGGTTGAAGTATGGAGTCAGGCTGGTAGGTAAATGGATGATTCCGACTGTGCCTTTCAAAGAAGCCTATTTTTTGGAAGATGCCTTGAAGTTCAGAACCGAAATCAAGGATATTCCGTTAGTATATGTCGGCGGATTAGTCTCGCGTGAAAAGATTGATGAGGTATTGGATTATGGTTTTGAATTTGTACAGATGGCACGTGCTTTGCTCAATGAACCCGGTTTTGTCAATCGTATGCGTGAAGAGGAGAAGGCGCGTTGCAACTGTAAGCATAGCAACTATTGTATAGCACGGATGTACACTATCGAGATGGCTTGCCACCAGCACTTGCGGGAAGAACTGCCGGCTAGTTTGAAAAAAGAGATTGAGAGATTGGAGAAGAAATAAATATGTATATATAAAAGCAGGAGTGGAAAAATGAGTAAATTAGCTGTTATAACCGGTGCCGATGGAGGAATGGGAAAGGAAATTACCCGTGCTGTAGCCGGAGCAGGATATCATGTCATTATGTTGTGTTATACTCTTTTTAAAGGAGAGGAACGTAAGAATCAGATGATATTGGAAACAGGAAACAAGGAGATAGAAGTACGTCAGGTTGATTTGTCTTCTATGGCGTCTGTTATCAATGTTGCGGACGGACTGTTGGGACGTGGAAAACATATTGATCTTTTGATGAATAATGCCGGAACAATGAGTACTCATTTGATGCAGACTGAAGACGGGCTGGAAAGAACGGTGGCGGTGAATTATGTTGCTCCTTTTCTTTTGACTATGAAATTATTGCCTTTGATGGGGAAAGGGAGCCGTATTGTCAATATGGTTTCGTGCACTTATTCTGTAGGGCATATTACGCCCGATTTTTTTTCGCGCGGAAAGCCTGGCAGCTTTTGGCGCATTCCTATTTATAGCAACACCAAGTTGGCTTTGTGGCTGTTTACGCGCGAACTGTCGGAAAGGGTGAAGGATAGCGGGATTACAGTCAATGCCGCCGACCCGGGAATTGTTTCTACCAATATCATTCGTATGGATATGTGGTTTGATAAACTGACGGATTGGTTTTTCCGCCCTTGTATCCGTACTCCCAAAGAAGGGGCGGCAACAGCTATTCACTTATTGCTGGATGAAGAAGTGTCGGGAGTG
Organism: Phocaeicola faecalis; assembly: GCF_021730445.1. Taxonomy (GTDB): domain Bacteria; phylum Bacteroidota; class Bacteroidia; order Bacteroidales; family Bacteroidaceae; genus Phocaeicola; species Phocaeicola faecalis. The sequence goes on from NZ_JADNRM010000006.1 coordinate 143,410, forward strand.
ACCGGACAATTATTTGCTTCTTGCAAACCGAAGAAAGTGAAGGATAAGTTCATGAACCATCCGCAGGCCAAACAGCTTTGGGAAGACACGGAGAAATATATAGAGCAACTTCGCTTGGAAGAGTCAATCATATAATTCTCCGGTAGAGGGAGGGTGTTTGTGACAGCCGTTATTCCCTGTTTTTTTGAGCCGCCTGTTCAGCCAGCATCTGTTCGCGGCTCTTGCTTTGAGTGACAATATATACTCCTAAGAAGACCAATACGACGGCCAGTCCTTTTGCCAGTCCGAATGTACCCATTCCCAATAAAATAGAGACGGAAGTACCGACAATCGGTTGTACGTAATTATACATACTGATAACAGTCGGACGCAATGTCTTTTGTCCTATCATCATTAGAATATAGGCAAAGAATGTGCCTCCCAAGATAACAAAGATGACGCAGCCCCATGTGGCGGGGGATATCTCATTGAATTGAACGGCCGATACTTCGTGATAAGAGAATGGAATAAAACAGATGGCGGCATACGTGAACATCCATTTCATCAATGTGAAGATATTATATCTGCTGATAAGTCCTTTAAAGATAGCCAGATAAAAAGAAAAACTTATCTGGGCCGCCAGACACAACAAGTCTCCCGGGATACTTCCGGCGTTACTGTCCGTAGAGCCTTGGCTGCTCATAATCAAGGTTAAAGCCCCAATAGAACCTAAAAAGATGCCGATTACTTTCTTTCCGGTCACCGGTTCTTTCAAATAGACGGCTGCAACAATCATGGTTGCAATCGGGGCGGTGGTGGTCACGATGGAAGCGTCGATGGGAGAGGTGAGCGATAACCCGAAGGTAAAGCAACCTTGATTAAATACGATACCCAATAGTCCGGCAAAGAACAACATCATCAAGTCATGAGACCTTACTTGTTCTTTGGGTGCGAAAATAGATGCAATCCAAAAACAGACTGCGCCTCCCGTCATCCGAAAAGTTGCCAGTGAAAGTCCTGAAATTCCGTTCTCTAAAGCCGTTTTGCCGATGGGTGACATTAATCCCCACATTATGGCAGCGCCCAGCAATGCCAAATGTCCTTTATACTTCTGAATAGCCATATCTTTTTTACCTTAAATAACAGTACAAATGTAGGCGTTTCTTTTTATATTTTCTATCTTTGCTTTATAGTAAATTTATATAAAATGAAAAAGCAGGCTGATTATATTAAGCGTATCGAGATTAAGCGGTTGTGGGGACGTAAGGATATCTCGTGGGAACTTCGCCCTGATGTTAACATTTTGAGTGGGGTGAATGGAATAGGTAAGAGTACTATTCTAAACAGGTCTGTAAATAGTTTGAGCGCTTTGGAAGGGGGAGCTTTAAGTAATGGCTCGGCACCGGGTGTACATTTTGTCTTTTCTCCCGAAGACGCAACTCAAATTCATTTTGATGTTATCAGAAGTTTTGACCGGCCGCTGATTCATTCCGAATTGCTCGAAAAGATGGCGGATAAGAATGTGAAGACAGAACTGGACTGGCAGCTTTATCAGTTGCAACGTCGTTATCTGGACTATCAGGTGAACATAGGAAATCGTATCATCGAGTGTCTTACCTCCGGTAATCCCGAAGACCAAATGCGTGCTGCCCAAATGTCTTATCCTAAAAAGAAATTCCAGGATTTAATGGATGACCTTTTCGGAGAAACAGGAAAGAAAATCATCCGTCAGAGTAATGAGATTTTGTTTGAGCAAGACGGTGATACGTTATATCCCTACCAACTCTCTTCGGGAGAAAAACAGATATTGGTTATTTTGCTCACTGTTTTGGTACAGGACAAGCGGCATGGGGTATTGTTTATGGATGAGCCTGAGGTTTCCCTTCATGTTGAATGGCAGCAGCGTCTCATTTCATTGATTCGTGAATTGAATCCCAATGTACAGATTGTACTCACTACTCATTCGCCGGCTTTGGTCATGGACGGATGGCTTGATGCCGTTACCGAAGTGAGCGACATAACACAATGAATTTAACTAAACGACACGACTATGGGAAAGAGATTATCCGACAACCTTTCTTCTTTATATATCGGTGCGGCGAATATGTTAAAGCCCAAAAAGGCAAGACGGAAAATCGTGGCTTATGTTGAAAGTTACGATGATGTTTCTTTTTGGCGTACCTTATTGGGAGAGTTTGAAGATGATACTCGTTATTTTGAAGTGATGCTTCCTTCCAAAACCACTTTGGCAAAAGGCAAGAAATCTGTATTGATGAATGAACTGGGTGCACAGCTGGGACAGAATATGATTGCCTGTGTAGACAGTGATTACGACTATTTACTTCAGGGTGCTACGCATACTTCCCGCTATATTATCAATAATAAGTATGTGTTTCATACGTATGCATACGCCATTGAAAACTATCAGTGTTATTCGGAAGCTTTGCATGAAGTGTGTGTCATGGCTACTTTGAATGACCATCCGTTGGTAGATTTTGTTGCCTTTATGAAGATGTATTCACAGATTGCTTACCCGCTTTTTATTTGGTCGGTATGGTTTTATCGGAAACATATATTATCCGAATTTTCATTGCTTGACTTTTGTTCGTTTGTCAAGTTGGATCAAGTAAGTGTTTATCGGCCCGAACGCAGTTTGGAAAATATGGGCCGGCGTGTAAGGCGGAAATTACAGGAGCTGGAACGTCGTCATCCCAAGGCGATAGGGGAGATAGAGGCTATGAAAGAAGAGTTTGCCCAATTGGGTGTCTATCCGGATAATACTTATATGTTTATTCAGGGACATCATATCATGGATAGTGTGGTGATGAAGTTGCTGACACCTGTCTGCAATGTTCTCCGTCGTGAGCGTGAGGCGGAAATTAAAGAACTTGCCGAGCACGATATGCAGTTCCATAATGAGCTGACAAGCTATCAGCGCCGTCAGTTAGGAGTTGACATAGTACTCCGCAAGCATACGAGTTACAAAGAATCTCCGCTTTATAAAAGGCTGGAAGATGATATCAGACGCTTTTTAAAGCATATTAATTAACTTATCTGTTGGCTTTCGAAATAGCCTTGGCGATAAAGTGGTCGATAGAATACTTGCCGGGTCCGGCTATGTACATCAGAACAAATACCACAAGATAGATAAATGCCAGCTCTTTGACAGAGAACGGGTCATTACCGTGAATCACAAAAAATGCCATGCTCATTGTGAAAATCATGGGAATCATAGCAAGGCGGTAAAGGAATCCGAAGATAAAAGCCAGTGAACAGACCAGTTCGCCAAAAATGGCCAAAATGAGAGACATTTGGCTTCCTACTCCCAAAGGATCCGGGAAACTTCCACTCATAGCATCGAAGTTTGCCCATTTCTGCACTCCGTGTGACATCAATAATACACCGAATAAAATGCGTAATGCCAATAATAGTAATGACATGGCTGTACCATCCGGTTTTGAGGGAAATAAGAATTTATAAATAACAGACATAAATTGCTCTTTTAAAGTTTATACTATTTATCTATAAAAACGTAAAAAACGGATAATTGTTCATTTTATTCTTCGGCTGTTTCTTTAGGGATGGTTATTTCATTGCCATCTCTTGTGGCAACATAGTGGGGAGACATAATCTCAATGCCTGCCTTATTGAAATAATCCTGTATGTTTTGGTGCAAATCAGAGTAGATGATGGCCATCTTGTCCGCATCCTTTATATAGGCATTGACCTGATAAACCGGATACCAATCACTTAATGATGTTTCCAGCACAAATGGTTCAGGATTGGCCTGTATTCCCGGAGTGGCCAAAGCAGCATCAATAAGTAGCTGATGTACTTTCCTCCAAGGTGCATCATAGCCGATGGTCACTTCCGAATGAATGATTAGTCCGTATGTTCTTGCCGATGCGCTATAGTTGACGGTATGTGAGGACATGATAAATGAATTGGGTATCGTCACCACTTCATTTTTCGGTGTACGGATTCGGGTTACGAAAGCCGTTTTTTCTACCACATTTCCTGTTGTCTCGTTCAGCTTGATACGGTCTCCCAATTTGAACGGCCGCATATAAGTAATGACAAACCCTGCAATGATGTTACCAATGACAGTACTTGAACCGAGTGAGATAATCAGACCGACAAATACGGAAATCCCTTGGAATACGCCGGAATCAGACCCCGGCAAGTACGGATAAATCATGGCTATCATAAAAGCATAGAGTAGGAACCGTATGATATGGAAAGTCGGCATAGCCCAGTCGGGGTAGAAACCGTTTATTTTCAGCCTCTCAGAGTCAACTTCTGTTGCCAGATAATGCAAACCTTTTATCACATATCTGATGGCATAATAAATCACCAGTATGGTAAATAAATTAGGTACATAGTTCACTATATCTTTAAAGATTTCTTTTATGGGATTCCAAATATAGAATAATATTTTGTAAGCCAAATCTTTGGTTTGCGGAAAGATGGCAAACAGCATCGGGACCGTAATCAGCAATTGTAGGAAGACAAGAACATAGCGTACCATATTGGCAAAGAAAATCAAGAGATTCACCTGTTTCTGTGTGTCCAGTATTTCATAATTTTGGATAGAGACAGACTTTAATTTGGTGTCTTTTAATTGCTGTATCCTGACTTTGCTTTTCCGGTATAGCCAAAGCGTAATCCGGAAAAGCAGGTATTGGCCTGCCAGGACAAGGATAAAATAGAGAATGCGTTTACATAATTGTATAAAGCTATGCTCTTCGTGCATTGTTTTCAGCTTGTTTACAATAATTGTACGGACATGTTCTGCCAGTTGTTCGCGCGTACTGTTTTCCCATAATCCGTCTTGGTCAGTGAAAGAAACAATCACTTTATTGCCATACATGATATCCGAAACGATATCCGAGTTCTCAATATAAACGGAATCAGGATGCAGATTGAATTGTTCTCCTAATTCAGTGATGATGGCTGCATCCATTTCCGCTCTGGTTTGAGGGGTATATCCGCCCCGCTTGGTATATAGGTAGAATAAAGTATCTCCTTCCACTATAACCGGTACTCCCTTGGTCACTCGCCTCAGCGAATCGATACGCATTTTTTGCTGGGCCTGTTTCAGTGAATCAGCAGAGAAAGTTTCAAGCCTCAACTGCTCCATCTCAAGTCTCATATTGGCCTCGTTCAGACGTGCGGTCTCAAGTTCTTGCTGCATCTGTTTGATGCGGATAGAATCCGAAGAGGTCGCAGAGGATATTGTTTGAGTGGAGTCACTGCCTAATATCTGTTGGATCGTTTCTTTTAATTGAGCTTTTGCTCCGGTCGTTATCAGTATAGCGAATAATATAATCAGTATTCTATTCCTTTTCATTTCATTTTTATTTAAAGCCGGTCAAACATACATATTATTTTCCATAAAGAGAAGTCCTTTGATGAAATGTTTTCACTATATCTGCTGTCTGTACATATTTTCGTCCGAATCAATTGAGCAATGGAATCAGTTCCTCTGCTTTTTCGATGATGTGTGCAGGATGAAGGGCTTCAAGTTCTGTTCGCGGTCTGAATCCCCAGGCTACTCCTACGGCAGTGACTCCGGCATTGTGCGCCGTTTGCATATCGACATTGGAGTCTCCTACGTACAGCACTTCTTCTTTGGCAACTCCGGCTATGGCAATGATATCATTTACAATAGAAGGGTCTGGCTTGGCAGGTATTCCTTCCCTTTGTCCCAATACTTCCACAAAATTTATTTCGGGGAAATAGTGTGAAATCAGCTTCCGTGTGGCAGCTTGATATTTATTGGATGCTACGGCTGTCTTTATTCCGCTCTTTTGCAAAGTCAGCAGTAGTTCCTCCATACCCGGATAAGGACGGCTTAAATCAGCATTATGCTTATCGTAATAAGGAACGAACTGAGAGCGTATTTTTAAAATATTTTCTTCATTTCTTTCACTTTCGGGCAATGCTCGTTCAAACAGTTTGTTGATTCCGTTTCCTACAAAGAAACGGTAGGCATCCGTGTCATGAGTGGGATAGCCATAGTACTGTAAAGCTTGGTTGGTAGCGGCAGCCAAATCAGCTATTGTATTCAGCAATGTGCCGTCTAAATCAAATATCACAAGTTTCTTCATATTTGTATTTTTTTTATCGGTGCAAACATAAAAAAGCCCCCGTTAAAGGACGAGGGCGACCTAAATGTCTTCACAACGGAATAATCCTTATTGTGACTTGCTTCAAATTAGTATGGCAAAGCTATGAAATAAATATGTAAGAAACAAGTATCTATCAGAATAATTTAATAACTTTGAAAAGTTATAATAGAATTGTAGTATTATGAAAAATATAGTAGGTCTTGATTTAGGTACCAATAGCATAGGTTGGGCGGTAGTGAATGGAATTATCAATGAAGAGGGAAGTGAACAACTGGTTAAGATACAGGCTTCAGGAAGTCGCATCATACCTATGGATGCAGCTATGATAGGAGATTTTAATAAAGGTAATTCTATATCCCAAACAGCCGATAGAACCAAGTTGCGTGCAAGTCGTCGTTTATGTGAACGATATTTACTTCGTAGAGAACGATTGCATAGAATTCTTGATATTTTAGGATTTTTACCCTCTCATTTTGCTCAAGATTTAGATAGGTATGGTAAGATAGTCAAGGGAAAGGAGCCTAAATTGGCTTGGCGCAAAAATGAATCGGGTCAGTTTGAATTTATATTCCAAAAATCATTTAAAGAAATGCTGGAGGACTTTAAACTAAATCATCCGGATTTGATAACGGATGATAAAAAAGTACCCTATGACTGGACTATCTACTATCTTCGTAAAAAAGGATTGACTTCTAAAATTTCAAAAGAAGAATTAGCTTGGATATTATTGAATTTTAATCAAAAGCGTGGATATCATCAATTACGTGGTGAGGAAGAGGAGGAAAATAACAATAAATTAGTTGAATTCTATGCTCTTAAAGTAATTGCGGTAGAAGATTCCGGAGAGAAAAAAGGAAAGGATACTTGGTATAATGTACATTTGGAAAATGGGTGGATATATCGGAGAACAAGTAATATGCCGCTTGATTGGGTTGGCAAAACTAAAGAGTTTATTGTAACTACGGATTTAGAGAAGGACGGAACGCCGAAAAAAGATAAGGAAGGGAACGTGAAACGCTCTTTTCGCGCTCCTAAAGAAGATGACTGGTCATTGCTCAAGAAGAAAACAGAAGTAGATATTGATCAGACTCATAAAACAGTAGGTACCTATATTTATGATACGCTTTTAGAAAATCCTAATCAGAAAGTTCGTGGAAGACTGGTGAGAACCATTGAACGCAAATATTATAAGGATGAGTTGAAACTGATTTTGGAGAAGCAGAAGGAGTTCCATTCGGAATTGCAAGATAGAGCATTGTATACTGCTTGTATTGAAGAATTATATTCGATAAATGAAGCACATCGGAATAATATCAGCAATCAGGACTTTATTTATTTGTTTTTGGAAGATATACTCTTTTATCAACGTCCTCTTAAGAGCAAAAAATCATTAATAAACAATTGCCCTTATGAGGAGAACCATTGCCTTGACAAGGAAACAGGAGAAATAAAATCTTTTCCTATAAAATGTATTGCTAAATCACATCCGTTGTTTCAAGAATTTCGTTTGTGGCAATTTATAATAAATCTCCGTATTTATAGGAAAGACCTGGCACAAGATGCGGATGTTACAAATGAGCTGTTGAAGGCTGAAGAAGATTACGTTGCTTTATTTGACTGGTTGAATGGTAAAAAAGAAATTGATCAGAAGAACTTTTTGAAGTATCCGGCTTTTGGACTAAAGAAAGAGGTAGAGAATTATCGTTGGAATTATGTACAAGACAAACCTTATCCATGCAATGAAACCCATTCATCGATGTTGGCGCGGCTGGAGAAATGTGATATTTCTATTGAAGTCTTGACAAAAGAGAATGAGGAAGCCTTATGGCATATATTGTATTCAGTTGAGAATAAGAATGAAATAGCAAAAGCCTTGCAAAAATTTGCGGATAAACATGACCTGAATGCTTCTTTTGTTGATGTATTTCAGAAATTTCCACCTTTTAAAAAAGAATATGGTTCCTATTCGGCAAAAGCAATTAAAAAATTATTGCCTTTAATGCGTATGGGGAAATATTGGAGTGAGAATTCGATAGATAAAGGAACGCGTGAACGGATTGATAAGATAATAACAGGAGAATGTGATGAGAAAATAGAAAATAGAGTGAGGGAGAAAGCAATTCATCTTGCTGATGTTGCTGATTTCAAAGGTTTGCCTCTTTGGTTAGTGTGTTACATTGTTTATGGCCGTCATTCTGAAGCAAAAGAAATAACCAAGTGGGAATCTCCTGCTGATATTGATTCGTATTTAGAATCTTTTAAGCAACATTCATTGCGTAATCCGATTGTTGAGCAGATTATTATTGAAACGCTACGTGTTGTTCGTGATATTTGGAAACAAGTGGGGAATATTGATGAAATACATGTGGAATTGGGGCGTGAGATGAAGAATCCGGCTGATAAACGGGCTAAAATGACACAGCAAATATCCGAAAATGAGAATGCCAACTTGCGTATAAAGTATTTGCTTACGGAATTTTTGAATCCTGAATATGAGATTGAAAATGTTCGTCCTTATTCACCAAGTCAGCAGGATATTTTGCGTATTTATGAAGATGGCGTTTTAAATAGTGTGGCTGATTTGCCTGAAGAAATAGCGGATATATTGAAAAAATTTACAGAAACAGACTTGAAGAAGCGTCCCTCAAAGTCGGAAGTTTTGCGTTATAAACTTTGGCTGGAACAAAGGTATCGTTCTCCCTATACCGGTGAAGTGATACCATTGGGCAAACTGTTTACTCCTGCATACGAGATAGAACATGTCATTCCCCAATCACGCTATTTTGATGATTCTTTTAGTAATAAGGTGATTTGTGAAGCGGAAGTCAATAAACAGAAAGATAATTTACTGGGACATGAGTTTATAGTGAAACACCATGGAGAGATAGTGGAACTTCCTTTTGGGAAAAAGGTAAAGATTTTCTCTGTGGATGAATATGAACAGTTTATAAAAGATAACTATTCGCGGACTCGTGGTAAGATGAAAAAACTTTTGATGGATGATATTCCGGATGAGTTTGTTGCCCGTCAGTTGAATGATAGTAGGTACATCAGTAAAGTTGTAAAGTCTCTTCTTTCTAATATTGTAAGAGAAAAGGGAGAGGAAGAAGTAATATCAAAGAATGTGATTCCTTGCACCGGAGGAATTACTGATCGTTTGAAAAAAGATTGGGGTATAAATGATGTCTGGAATAAAATTATACTTCCTCGTTTCCAACGTTTAAATGAGTTGACCGATACGAATAAATTTACAACTAAAAGTGCTGGAAATCATGAGATTCCAACAATGCCTTTGGAATTGCAAAAAGGTTTTAATAAGAAAAGAATCGACCATCGTCATCATGCAATGGATGCCATTGTGATAGCGTGTGCAAATAGAAATATTATTAATTATTTGAATAATGAATCGGCGACTGCTAAAGCAAAATTATCTAGATATGATTTGCAGAAGCTGTTGTGTGATAAAGCTAAGACTGATGATAAAGGCAATTATAAATGGGTGATTAGAAAACCGTGGGGATCGTTTACACAGGACGTACATGGGATATTGGAAGACATAATAGTCAGTTTTAAGCAGAATTTGCGTGTTATAAATAAAGCGACTAATCACTTTCTGCATTACAATGAAGAAGGTAAAAAGATATTTGTGAGACAGGAAAAAGGGGACAACTGGGCTATACGTAAATCCATGCATAAAGATACGGTATTTGGAGAAGTTAATTTGCATAGGATAAAGACAGTAACTTTAAATGAAGCGATGAAAAATCTTCAAAGCATAGTCGTGAAAGACTTCAAGAGAAAATTACTGGAACTTTTGAATTTAGGATTTGATGAGAAGAGAATAAAGAAGTACTTTGAAGATAACAGGGAGGCTTGGAGTGATGTAAATCTTTCTAAAATAGAGGTCTACTATTTTAGTAAAGATACTAAAGATCGATTCTTTGCTACTAGAAAACCGCTGGATACTAGTTTTGACAGAAAGAGAATAGAGAGTAGTATTACTGATACGGGTATCCAAAAGATATTGTTGCGTCATTTGGAACAGAAGGATAATAATCCGGATATTGCTTTTTCACCGGATGGTATTGATGAAATGAATCGTAATATTGTTCAACTGAATAAGGGAAAGTATCATCAACCTATCGTTAAAGTACGCGTTTATGAAAAAGCTGATAAGTTTGCTGTAGGTAAACTAGGTAATAAATCGTCTAAATTTGTGGAAGCTGCAAAAGGAACGAATTTATTTTTTGCTGTTTATGAGTCAAATGTTCTGGGTGATAAGACGAATGCTGTAATAAAGAAAAGAAGTTATGCTACTATTCCACTGAATGTTGCAATTGAACGACAAAAACAAGGTTTACCTGTTGCACCAAAAGATGAAAATGATAATGAATCGATTTTTGTGTTGTCACCGAATGATTTGGTTTATCTTCCTACTACAGATGATTTAGCTACTGGTATTATTGCCCAGCCTTTGGATAGGGGGAGGATTTATAAGATGGTGAGTTGCACGGGAAATGAAGGACATTTTATACCTGCAAGAATAGCGAATCCTATTTTGCAGACGATAGAATTAGGTAGTAATAATAAAGCGCAAAAGGCGTGGACCAATGAAATGATAAAAGAAATATGTATACCTATAAAAGTTGATCGTTTAGGAAATGTCTTAGAATCAATTAGTTTGCATAAAAAATAATATACTTTTATTTTATGGAAGAAAACAAGGGACAAATTCTTTTATATCAAACGATAGATGGTGAGTCAAGAATTGAGGTTACATTATGTAATGATACTGTTTGGCTGACATTAGACAAATGGCAGAATTATTTCAGCAGAATTAGCAAAGAAAAAAGCAAATCTTGAATATGATAAGTTTAAGGAACGCATTAGTAACCAGTTATCTCCTGTAGAAATACATTTCATTGAAAATTTTGAAAAAGAGCAGAAAAAACTGCGAAGGAAGTGATATATTAACCTTCAAAATACGATACTATGATAAAAAAAACACTTTATTTTGGTAATCCGACCTATTTGTCATTACGAAATAACCAATTAGTTATCAAACTTCCGGAAGTTGAGAAAAGTGTTTCTCTGCCAGAATCTTTCAAAAAACAATCGGAAATAACAAAACCGATTGAAGATTTAGGCATTGTAATATTGGATCATAAACAAATTACTATCACTTCCGGTGTGTTGGAATCTCTACTGGAGAATAATTGTGCTGTTATTACTTGTGATAGTAAAAGTATGCCTGTGGGATTAATGCTTCCCTTATATGGAAATACGACTCAGAATGAACGTTTTCGTCAACAACTGGATGCATCATTACCCTTGAAAAAGCAACTTTGGCAACAAACAATTAAAGCAAAAATAGATAATCAGGCATCTGTATTGAGTATTTGTGTGGGTGAAGAAATGAAATGTATGCGAATTTGGGCGAATGAAGTGAAGAGTGGTGATCCTGAAAATTTGGAAGCACGTGCGGCAGCCTTTTACTGGAAAAATTTGTTTGCAGATATTGTTGGCTTTACTCGTGACAGGGAAGGAATTTCTCCTAATAACTTGTTGAATTATGGTTATGCCATACTTCGTGCTACCGTTGCTCGTGCTTTGGTGACAAGTGGATTGCTTCCTACTTTAGGAATTCATCATCATAATCGTTACAATGCATATTGTTTGGCCGATGATGTGATGGAACCATATCGGCCTTATGTTGATGAATTAGTATTTGGCTTAGTGAAATTGTATGGCGCAAATTTGGATTTAACAAAAGAAATAAAATCATGTTTGCTTGTTATTCCTACACTGGATGTGCGTATTGGTGGTAAGCGTAGTCCGCTAATGGTAGCTGTCGCTCAGACCACAGCTTCCCTATATAAATGTTTTAGTGGAGAAATTCGTCGTATGAGTTATCCTGAACGATAATGGACCGTTTTAGTGAATATCGGATTATGTGGGTACTAGTATTATTTGATTTGCCGACGGAAACAAAGAAAGACAAGAAAGCTTATACTGATTTTAGAAAAAATCTCCAGAAGGATGGTTTTACCATGTTTCAGTTTTCAATTTATGTTCGTCATTGTGCTAGTAGCGAAAATGCGTCTGTTCATATAAATAGAGTTAAATCTTTTTTGCCTGAATATGGACAAGTGGGAATAATGTGTATTACTGATAAACAATTTGCTGCTATAGAACTTTTTTATGGAAAGAAAATACAAGACGTAACTACTCCGGGACAGCAATTGGAATTATTTTAGAAACAAGAAATCCCATTTAAAACGGGATTTCTTATTGGAAAACAACTTTGTTTTTTAATTCTGGATATGTGTACAACTCATTGGAAATTAGATAGTAATGTGTATTCAGTTGTTTCCAATGGTTCAAAGATACTAATTTGAAAGCAAATCACAACAGACAAACGCGAGATAACTTGACGTGCTGTGTTGTTTCCAATGGTTCAAAGATACTAATTTGAAAGCAAATCACAACCCGTATTCTGCAATTCTTTTTGAGCGGGGCGTTGTTTCCAATGGTTCAAAGATACTAATTTGAAAGCAAATCACAACTGTTCGTTTGTGTTCCTCTACCGGCTAGTGTTGTTTCCAATGGTTCAAAGATACTAATTTGAAAGCAAATCACAACCCCTTTTGCCAAAGCAATTATTTCTCGAGAGTTGTTTCCAATGGTTCAAAGATACTAATTTGAAAGCAAATCACAACCTTCTTCTACTGCTACTTTACGAGCTTCTTGTTGTTTCCAATGGTTCAAAGATACTAATTTGAAAGCAAATCACAACACAGGAGCTTAAAACTCATAGCTGAGCTAAGTTGTTTCCAATGGTTCAAAGATACTAATTTGAAAGCAAATCACAACCATACACTCTTACTTACATAAAAATGTAGAGTTGTTTTCCAATGGCTCAAAGATACTAATTTTAAAACAAATAGGGTTCGAATTTACAGAATAAAAATATAAATACTTCGTAAGAGATGAATAAATGATTACTCATGGCAAAAAGCTTGCGATATATTAGCAAAGTTAGTATTTTTGTCTGCAAACTAATAATAATGCTTATGAACTTTCTAGAATTAGTAAAAGCGCGCTATTCTGCCCGCAAATATGCCGGTCGTTCGGTTGAGACAGAAAAATTGGAGTATATCATGGAGTGTGTACGTTTGGCTCCCTCGGCAGTTAATTTCCAACCGTGGCGGTTTAAAATAGTCACAGATGAACCTACATTAAAGGCGTTGCAGCAATGCTATAAGCGTGAGTGGCTTGCCACAGCTCCCTGTATCATTGTGGCTTGCACAAATCATGAAGAATCATGGCATCGTCGTGCCGACAACAAAGATCATGCAGATATTGATATAGCCATTGCGGTGGAACACCTCTGTCTGGCTGCTACCGAGCAGGGTTTGGGTACGTGCTGGGTGTGTAATTTCGATGCTTCTCAGTGCAGCACTGTTTTAGGATTGCCCGAATATATCGAGCCGGCCGTTTTGATTCCTGTAGGATATGCTGAAGACGAACCGACAGAAAAGAAGCGAAAGTCTAAAGAAGAAATCTTATTTTAAGATGGACAACCAATACTATGAAACACCTTTTTATTCTTTCATTTTTGTTTTTGTTGGCATCCTGTTCCTCTTCTTCCAAACAGGAGGAGAGGAGGGTGCTACAGGTGTCTTTGGAGGAAACTTCCGTATCGGTAAAAGACCTGTTTACTAAGGTGGAGGTCATTCTGTTGGAAACGAATGACTCTTCACTGTTGGCACATATTGTCAGAGTGTGCGAAAGTAATGGCAACTATTATTTATTTCTGAAGATTATCCGACATACAATCATATCACACTGATGGTCTTTGACAGTCAGGGAAAGTATATCCGTTCTATCGGCAAAGTAGGACAGGGGCCGGAGGAATATCCTTGGCTGATTTATGATGCAGTCATCGATACCGGTAAATCTTACTTTTTTAAACAAACCGTCGAAGGCATCGAACTGAGGCCGGAACTGATAGCGGAAGATTATATGCTTATGCTGGTGCCCACAGAAGAGTTGGAGAAATTGCTTCCGCTAGTGGGAGAGGAAGAGCAGGCTAAAATACTCCGGAGAGTAGAAGATGACAATCCATGTTTGGTGAAATTTCTATTTTGATTTCTACTAATTTTGCATATTTTTCAAACCCTTTATTATAAAAATAGAGCCGAAATGCCTAAATTTGAGCACTTTTTAGGCTTTGAATAACCTATAAGTGTAGTAAGTACTATTAATAACACTAGATTTATGGAGAACATAGGAGTTGGATTGATGCTGATGGTAGTTGGAATGACTACTGTTTTTGTCATACTACTCATTGTTATCTATCTGAGCAAGTACCTCATTACTATTGTCAACAAGGTAGCCCCCGAAGAAGCTCCCAAGAAAGTGCCGACAGTAGCTCCTACAGCCGATGCGGGAGCTATGGATGCTATTAAGGCGGCAGTAGAGATTTTGACGGCAGGTAAAGGTCAGGTGATAAAAATTGAGAAGCTATAATCCAAAAGAAAAACACATTTAAGGAAAATGGAAAGAGAAGTAAAATTTAGTCTGGTCTTCCGCGATATGTGGCAGAGCGCAGGCAAGTATGTGCCCCGCGTAGACCAGTTGGTAAAAGTTGCCCCGGCCATTATTGAAATGGGTTGTTTTGCCCGCGTAGAAACAAATGGCGGTGGTTTTGAACAGGTAAATTTATTGTTTGGCGAGAATCCGAATAAAGCAGTGCGCGAATGGACAAAACCCTTCCACGAGGCAGGTATCCAGACACACATGCTAGACCGCGCATTGAATGGTCTTCGGATGAGTCCCGTTCCGGCAGACGTCCGTAAATTATTCTATAAAGTAAAACACGCGCAAGGAACAGATATTACCCGTACTTTTTGCGGCTTGAATGATGTCCGCAATATTATCCCCTCTATCGGTTATGCCCATGATGCCGGCATGATTTCACAATGCTCCCTCTGTATCACTTTCTCTCCGGTACACACTGTGGAATATTATGTGAACATGGCCAAACAGCTTATCGAAGCCGGAGCTGACGAAATCTGTATCAAGGATATGGCAGGTATCGGACGTCCTGTCTCACTGGGCAAGATAGTAGCGGGAATCAAGAAGATAAAGAATATTCCCATTCAATACCACTCTCACGCAGGACCCGGTTTCAACATGGCTTCTATATTGGAAGTATGCCAGGCGGGTTGCGACTATATTGATGTCGGCATGGAGCCGTTGTCATGGGGTACGGGACATGCCGATCTCATCAGTGTGCAGGCTATGCTGAAGGATGCCGGTTTCAAAGTGCCCGAAATCAATATGGAGGCGTATATGAAAGTACGTTCTCTTATTCAGGAATTTATGGATGATTTCCTTGGACTATATATCAGCCCGAAGAACCGTTTGATGAACTCGCTCTTAATTGCTCCGGGGCTTCCGGGCGGTATGATGGGAAGCTTGATGGCCGACCTCGAAACAAATCTTGAATCTATTAACAAGTATAAGGCAAAACGCAATTTGCCGTTTATGACTCAAGACGAGTTGCTGATAAAACTCTTCAATGAAGTGGCTTATGTATGGCCGCGTGTCGGTTATCCTCCTTTGGTGACTCCGTTCAGCCAATACGTGAAGAACCTTGCCATGATGAACGTAATGGCCATGGAAAAGGGTAAAGAACGCTGGGGCATGATTGCCGATGATATCTGGGATATGATTTTGGGCAAAGCCGGCCGTCTGCCGGGCAAATTGGCTCCCGAGATTATAGAAAAGGCAGAACGCGAAGGCCGCAAGTTCTTCGATGGTAATCCGCAGGATAATTATCCCGACCAATTGGATAAATACCGTAAGATGATGCTCGAAAAGCAATGGGATAAGGGTCAGGACGATGAAGAACTCTTTGAGTATGCCATGCATCCGGCTCAGTATGAAGCTTATAAGAGTGGAAAGGCTAAAGAAGATTTCTTGGCGGATGTGAAGAAGCGCCGTGAAGAAAAAGCCAATGCGACGGCTCCAGCCGAAGCAGAGAACAAGACGAAGGTATTGACGGTGGATGTAAACGGCCAGCCCTATCGCGTGACGGTAGCCTACGGTGCCGTAGATCCTGCTACCCTCAATGCTGCTGCGGGAGCTGCTCCGGCGGCTCAGGCTGCTGCTCCGGTGGGCGAGGGAAAAGATATCCTTTCTCCGTTGGAAGGAAAATTCTTCTTGGTAAAGAATGCACAGGAAACACCAAAGAAGGTGGGCGACAAAGTGGCAAAAGGAGAGGTCATCTGTTATGTGGAGGCTATGAAGACATACAATGCCATTCGTGCCGAATATGATGGAACCATCACTGCTGTTTGTGCAAACTCGGGTGATTCAGTGTCGGAAGATGACGTATTAATGAAGATATTATAATGGAAGATATATTTGCAAGACTATATGAAATGACTGCCTTCAGCAATATTATTGCCGAGCCGCAGTTCTTGATAATGTATGCCATTGCGTTCATCTTGCTTTATCTGGGTATTAAGAAGAAGTATGAGCCGTTATTGCTGATTCCGATTGCTTTCGGAGTATTGCTGGCCAACTTTCCCGGTGGTGAAATGGGCGTAATCCAAGCCGATGAAAACGGCATGGTAATGGTGAACGGGGTGATGAAAAACATTTGGGAGATGCCGTTGCACGAAATTGCACACGACCTCGGATTAATGAATTTCATCTACTATATGTTGATAAAGACAGGTTTCCTTCCGCCTATTATTTTTATGGGTGTGGGTGCTTTGACGGACTTTGGTCCGATGCTTCGTAACCTGCGACTCTCTATTTTCGGCGCTGCCGCACAGTTGGGTATTTTCACTGTATTGTTGGTAGCTATTTTGATAGGCTTTACGCCGAAGGAAGCTGCCGCACTGGGTATTATCGGTGGTGCTGATGGCCCGACAGCTATCTTTACTACCATCAAGTTGGCTCCTCATCTGTTGGGTCCGATTGCTATTGCAGCTTATTCCTACATGGCTTTGGTTCCGGTTATCATTCCTTTGGTAGTCAAACTGTGGTGTACCAAGAAGGAGTTGAGTATCAATATGAAAGAACAAGAAAAGAAATACCCTTCAAAGACAGAAATTAAGAATCTGCGTGTGCTGAAGATTTTTTTCCCGATTGTCGTTACTACGGTCGTGGCCTTGTTCGTGCCGAGTGCAGTGCCTTTGATTGGTATGCTGATGTTTGGTAATTTGGTGAAAGAAATCGGCAGCGATACCTCGCGTCTGTTTGATGCGGCATCAAACAGCATCATGAATGCCGCCACCATTTTCCTGGGACTTTCGGTTGGTGCCACCATGACTACCGAAGCATTCCTCAACTGGACAACTATCGGCATCGTGATTGGCGGTTTCCTGGCATTTGCATTGTCTATTTCCGGTGGTATTTTCTTTGTGAAGGTATTTAATCTGTTCACCAAGAAAAAGATAAATCCGTTGATTGGTGCATGTGGTCTGAGTGCTGTGCCGATGGCGAGCCGTGTGGCAAATGAAATCGCATTGAAGTATGACCCGAAGAATCATGTGCTTCAATACTGTATGGCAAGTAATATTTCGGGTGTAATCGGTTCGGCAGTGGCTGCCGGCGTGCTGATTTCATTCTTGGGATAAGTTTGTTACAAATTAGTATAAAGGGATTGTGTCAAAACGTGGATAATACTGTCGTTTAGTTCGTAGGGGCGAGGTTCGCTCGCCCGAAAACAGTTTACTTTGTGTCTTCGGGCAGGCAAACCCTGCCCCTACAGCTGACGATGGGATAGGCTGGTTTAGTTTTGACACACTCCCTTTTAAATTATTAATGCAATACAGGTCTGCCAAAGATGATAAATATCTTCTTTATTTTTCAATTCTGAACCAATCGACATCTGTCCAACCACCGTCATTGCTGACAATGGCGGGGCGGGTGCAGAAGATACCAACTTTGGCACCAATCCATTTTCCTTCTTTTACTTGGAATGTTTTTCCCAGTGGTTGAAACTTCTTGCTGTCTGTACTATAGCTCAGCTGACATTTCACAAGCAGGTCATGACCTCCTTCGCTGCCTTTTATTTTCTCTCCGTTGGCAGAGAACTTGGCACGGAGATAAACGGTACCGTCTTTTAAAGGAACGGAAGCATTCACTTTTTCAGAACCGGAGCGGTCGGCTTTCATACATTCTACCTGTGACAGTATCAGACCGTTGTCTGTGTTTTCAATCACCAATCCGGCATAGTCCATTCCCATTACTATCAATCCGGTACGTTCCCCTTTATACTTTTCTGTCGGTTTGAAAGTCAGTTTGGTTGTGGCAGTAAAGTTGGGAGCCGGAGTCTTCTGCAACATCAGGTTAGAGACATCCCAAAGACTCTTATAATCTTCGCTGACGGGGTAGGAGTAGAGACGCACATAGCTTTCCCCTCCATTGAAATAAGCCCATTTCTCATTGATGTTGGCTTGCCACTGCCATTGAGGGGATAATGTATAGCCGTCAAATTCATCACTTTCCTGCGGAGTGCAGATGGGATAAGTTTTGCCTACATTGGGTTTCTTGTATGTCAGTACAGGTTCGCCGCAACCATCCCCATCTTCATCTACACCGATTACAGGCCAGTCGTTCACCCATTTCATGGGTTGCAGATGAACCAGTCGTCCGTAAGCGCCTACATCCTGAAAGTGTATGAACCAATCTTCTCCGGTGGGAGTATCTACCCATCCGCCCTGATGAGGACCGTTTACAGGTGATTTTCCTTGTGCCAGCACTGTCTTCCATTCGTAAGGGCCGTATACGTTCTTTGAGCGCAGTACCACCTGCCATCCTGTAGGTACACCACCTGCCGGATGGAAGATGTAATAATATCCATTGCGTTTGTAGAACTTGGGCCCTTCGCAAGTCTGATGTACTTCGTGACCATCAAAAATGATGCGTGATTGGGTGATAGCTTTAGTGGCATCAGAACTCAGTTCGCAGATGCTGATTACACTTTTCAGTCCGGCACGGCTTCCTGCATACGCATGAACCAAGTATACGCGACCATCTTCATCCCATAGGGGGGTGGTGTCGATAATTCCTTTTCCGGGCTTCACAAGGACAGGTTCACTCCAAGGTCCTTCCGGATTCTTGGCTTTGACCATAAATACTCCTT
This sequence comes from Phocaeicola faecalis, assembly GCF_021730445.1. GTDB lineage: Bacteria > Bacteroidota > Bacteroidia > Bacteroidales > Bacteroidaceae > Phocaeicola > Phocaeicola faecalis. Next base: position 162,688 of record NZ_JADNRM010000006.1, read on the forward strand.
GGTCCGGGTCTCCCCAGAAGATATGGAATGCTCCATCGTGATGGCGGATGCTGGGTGCCCATACGCGATTGCCGTGTTCAGGGCGCACATCGGTGACGGGGGGAAGTGCATAGGGCACTGCTGCACCGATGATGCTCCAGTTGACAAGGTCTTTGGAATGCAATATTTGTAATCCCGGCAGACAGTTGAAACTGGACGAAGTCAGGTAATAGTCTTCTCCTACGCGGCAAATGTCGGGGTCGGAATAATCGGCGTAGAGAATTGGGTTTTTATAAGTTCCGTTACCTTGGTCGGCTATCCATACTTGAGATACGTAATTCTGTGCAGAAGCCGATAAGAAGCATGCTTCTAGCAGATAGAGAGCGATGAGTCGTTTCATAGTACTGCTTTTATTTAACTGTGATTTTGCACGGATGTTCCAAGTCCTTTTTCCATTCGGGAAGGTACTCGAACCATGCTTTCATGTCTTTGAATCCGAAACTCTCCTTCTTTGAAGTAAAAGTGGAGTAATAATGGAAATGTTGTTTTCCCGGAGCTTGCAGGATATATAGATAATTGGACGCATCTTCTACTTCCTGTGTTCTGTATTTAGGGATGAAAGTTCCCATACCTGTGGTCTCCTTTGCATAGCCCAAGGTATCACTTACGGGCCAGTCCGTACCCCAACTGCCCAGCAACCCTTGGTGGTCACTCATGTGCTCTCCTTTTTTCAAAATCTGTACGCCTGCAGCGAAAACTTCTTCTTTCAAAGGACGGTCGAACATGACATCGATGCGTATATCACGATGCCCACCGTAAATGGTATACCGGTTGGTCATATTCAAATCATTTCCTTGATATTCCCAGCCTATGACTTCCACTTCTGCAATGGCGCGTACCGGACCGGATGCCAATATCCGCTCCGTGCGGTTTACTACCGGTTTTATGTGGGTCGCTTCTTTACCGTTCCAGCCTTTCAAAGCACCTACTCCACCGCTGTTGTACACCCGCAAGGCATCGTCGCCATAGCCGTTTGCACGTTGCTCTTTCGTGGGATAAAAGCAGGTTTCCTTTATTTCCAGGCGTTTGTTTACCTTACTATAAGGGTCAACTGTTTGTTTTTCGTTGAAATAGATACGGTAAGCCACCAGTTCACTTTCTATGGCAGGCCCGTGATGATAGACAAAGCTATATACGTTTTCCGCTCCGGCAGCTGAAAATCCGGTAATGTTGGCATACTTGTTATTATGTCCGTAAGCTTTCATTTGGGCATAGGTGCGGGCAGGATAAGTTTTGTCGCTCTTTTCGGAAGAAAGGACGATGCGGAAGTTCTTGCTGCTTTTGGCCGGCACATCGGCAAGGAAAGCCAGCTCGTCGGCACGGGCATCCCGATTCAAATCGTCCAATTGAGATGGAATTTCTCTGTTACCTTCCCATACAGTGGCCGATTTTACGTTGAAGCCGGTCTTTAGACTGTTTAGGTCTATAACAATAGGTTCATCAGTCTTATTCTTGGTCCATTCGTTACTGACTTCTACTGTCAGCCTCTTTTCTGCCTGCTGCGCAAAAGAACCGGTACAGCATCCTGCCAGCAATGCGAGGGCAATCATTGAGTGTCTTTTCATTATTATATGTATTAAATTCGTAACAAAGATAATATTGCATTCGACTGATGTCATAACCCCCATTATCGGGAAAATTATTAGAAATTGAGTTCTTTCCCACCGGCTCCAACTTCAGCATGAGTCTGTCCGTCAATTGTCACATTGGAAACTTGCTGCATTTTCAGAGTAGAACCATCTTTCAATAATTCTATCTTGATATTCTTCATGCTTACCCCATCTGCTTCTTTCAAAACGATGCCTTCTTTGGCATTGGATACAGTGATGTTCTCCATATTTATGTTCTTTATTCTCATCTCCGGCAAACCGTTGAAGAATGCGGCTCTTCCAACTCCCTTGCAAGTAATGTCTTTGATAAAGATATTGCGGAACACCGGCGTCTCTTCCGTTACTGCAGGAAGAATATCCTCCACGTCCTTTTTATCATCTTCATTCGGGTCTTCTCCACGTCCTTTTCCGCCATAGAACAAGTTGAAAATCAACGCTTCATTAGGAATGTTAATCATATTGATATTACTGATATAGATGTTTTCCACCACACCTCCGCGTCCGCGCGTGCTCTTAAAACGCAGTCCGACATCCGTACCCAGAAACGTGCAATTATCGACAAAGATATTCTTTACTCCCCCCGACATTTCGCTGCCTACCACAAAACCGCCGTGTCCGTGCAGCACCGTGTTGTTCATCACAATCACGTTCCGGCAAGGCTCTCCGCGCCGGCGCCCGTCTTCGTCCTTGCCCGACTTGATGCAGATACCGTCATCGCCCGCATCAAAAGAATTGTTGATAATCAATGCCTTGTTGCAAGATTCCAGGTCGAGGGCATCCCCATTTTGTGAATACCAAGGATTGGAAACGGTAACTTTGTTAATTGTAATATTCTCGCATGACAACGGATGCAGACACCAACTAGGAGAGTTCTTGAATGTAGCACCCTCCAGCAGCACCTTGTTACATTTCACAAAGTTCAGCAATACCGGGCGCAACCAGTCACGGATGCTTTCCCATTCTTCATCCGTCTCAATACCTTCGGGCACATTGAAGTTGACACAAGCCATAGCCCCTTTTCTCGAACCTTCACTGGGATACCATACTTTAGTGTCTTCATCCACAATGCCGCCCGATGCCACTTTTTTCTTCCATTGGCTTTCGGTCAGCTTGTCCATTTTCACGGGACGCCATGTGTCTCCGTTACCGTCGAATGTTCCATGACCGGTAATGGCGATATTTTCGGCATTGCGAGCCGAAATAGGCGATTGGCAACGGCGTGTTTCCAATCCTTCAAACGACGTGTCGATGATGGGGAATTGCGAATGGTCATCGGTAAACAGCACCAACGCATTCTTCTCGGTATATAAGTTGACATTACTCAATAATTCGATAGGCCCTGACAACCAAAGTCCCGCCGGAATCACGACTTTTCCGCCTCCCCTTTTATTAACATCCTTTATAGCATTGTTGATGGCTTGGGTATTTAGCGTCACTCCATCGGGCACCGCGCCGAAGTCGATGATATTGACCGAATAGTCGGGAAACTGCGGTTGTTCCACTTTGTCCATCCGAAAAGGAAGGCCGGCATACACATCCGGAGAAATTATTTCTTCCGGGCTGTCTGTACTTGGGCAGCTGTTGCATCCTGCAAAGAATGGCAGCAGACATGCAGCAATGATGAGCAGCATTTTTCTTGATAATGTAATCATGAGTATTATATTGTATGTTTAAGATTAATAATCGTAATCCTCGTGTCTTGTCTTAAGAAGGCTTATCACCCCCTCTCGTAAACCACCCTCACGGGCTGTCTGCGAGAAGAGCGATAATGTTTCATCTAACCTAATCCTAACCTTAAATAAATATTATGAAAAAACCTCTTAATTCGGAAGCAAATATAGCGGATGTGATTCTCCCGGGTGTGTATAATTTGACAGAATAGTGGGATTTATTGATATTTTAAAACTTTTGAAGTGGAAAAACTGTTCTAAAACTGCATTCTTTTTGCATTTGTGTGCAAAAATGAGGCATAATTCATTTATTGTTTGTATCTTTGCAAACTAATTTAACACTAATATAGGTATGAGTTACAATTTGTTGAAAGGAAAAAGAGGTATTATTTTTGGTGCATTAAATGAACAGTCCATTGCATGGAAAGTGGCAGAAAAAGCTGTTGAGGAAGGTGCTGTCATTACATTATCCAATACTCCGGTGGCAGTCCGTATGGGTGAAGTTTCGGCTTTGGCGGACAAGTTGCATTGCGAAGTGATTCCTGCTGATGCTACGAGTGTAGAAGATTTGGAAAATGTATTCAAGCGTTCAATGGAAGTACTGGGTGGCAAGATAGATTTTGTTTTGCACTCTATCGGTATGTCTCCCAATGTTCGTAAAAAACGTACTTACGATGACCTCGATTATGATATGTTGGGCAAGACTTTAGACATCTCTGCCGTATCGTTCCACAAAATGATTCAGGCTGCCAAGAAACTGGACGCCATTGCAGAATACGGTTCTATTTTGGCTTTGAGTTATGTAGCCGCACAGCGTACATTCTACGGATACAATGATATGGCTGATGCAAAGGCATTATTGGAGTCTATTGCACGCAGCTTCGGATATATCTACGGGCGTGAACATCACGTGCGTGTAAACACTATTTCCCAGTCACCGACCATGACCACTGCCGGTTCGGGCGTAAAAGGCATGGACAAACTGTTCGATTTTGCCAACCGTATGTCTCCGCTGGGCAATGCTTCTGCCGACGAGTGCGCAGATTACTGCATAGTAATGTTCTCCGACCTCACCCGCAAAGTGACCATGCAGAACCTTTTCCACGACGGTGGTTTCTCCAGCGTAGGTATGAGTCTTCGCGCCATGGCGACTTACGAAAAGGGATTGGACGAATATAAAGACGAAAACGGAAATATCATTTACGGATAATCACAGATGATACGCAAAATTATATTCATATTGGTAGGTCTTGTTGCTCTTTCTTCTTGTCATTGGAACGGAGGAAAGAGTGGCAATACTGCCGATTTGGATATAAGAGTAGCCCGTTATGACCGTTTGTTGTTCGAGTATGTGACCATGAACAACCTTTCGGCACTGCAAAAGATGAATACTGATTTTCCGCAAGCCACCAAACTTCTGATAGAAGATGTGCTGGCCATCGGCGAAGTGGACGACAATAAGATAAACGACCGTCTGATGGAGTATTATGCCGATACCACCTTATTGGTATTGGTACAGGATGCCGAAGAAAAATTCAAGGATATGGGTTGGATAGAGAAGAAACTCACCAAAGGCTTCAAGCAGTTGAAGAAAGAAGTTCCCTCTTTGCCCGTTCCTCATTTCTATGCCCAACTTTCCGCCCTCAACCAGTCGGTAGTGGTAGGAGACAGCATCGTAGGGTTCAGCATAGATAAATATATGGGGGCCGATTATCCCCTCTATAAACGTTTTTACTACGATTACCAATGCCGCAGCATGGAGCCCGACCGCATTGTTCCAGATTGTTTCACCTTTTATTTATTGAGCGAATATCCCATGCCTTGGGGTCCCGGACGTACCTTGCTCGATATGATTCTGCATAGGGGAAAAATCAATTGGGTAGTAGCCCGCATATTAGGTTATGAATCATTTGAGAAAGAGATGGGATATGACGAGAAAGAGGCGGAATGGTGCAGGAAGAACAAAGCAGCCTTATGGAAAGGTATGCTGGACAACGGACATCTGGATGCTACCGATCCGTTGATTGTGCGCAGCTATATTCGTAAAGACCCTTTTATACCGATTATGACAGGTGGTGAGCGAACCCCGGCAAGTATCGGTGTGTGGATGGGCATATTGCTGATAGACGAATATATGAAGACTCATGACGACGTAACCATAAATGATTTATTGAACGATACCGACTATCGCCGTATATTGAGTGAAGTTGATTTCAAGCCCTGATTATTCTGAAAGAACTGAATTATGGAAACAGCATTATATCTGTTGCCCGTCACTTTGGGCGACACTCCCGTCGAGAACGTATTACCGGTATATAACAAGGAAATTATCCTTGGCATCAAGCATTTTATAGTCGAGGATGTGCGTTCTGCCCGTCGTTTTTTGAAGAAAGTGGAGCGTAGCATTGATATTGATTCACTTACATTCTATCCATTAAACAAGCACACTTCTCCCGAAGACATTTCTGGCTATCTGAAACCGTTAATGTCGGGTGAGTCTATGGGAGTAATTTCCGAAGCCGGCTGTCCTGCTGTTGCCGATCCGGGAGCCGATGTAGTAGCCATTGCCCAGCGTAAGAACCTGAAAGTGGTTCCGTTAGTAGGGCCTTCTTCCATTATTATGTCTGTCATGGGTTCGGGCTTTAACGGTCAGAGTTTTGCTTTCCACGGTTACCTTCCCATTGAGCCGGGCGAAAGAGCCAAGCGGATTAAGGTATTGGAACAGCGCGTTTACTCAGAAGACCAAACGCAGCTCTTTATCGAAACTCCTTACCGAAACAATAAGATGGCGGAAGACATTCTGAAAAACTGTCGTCCTCAAACCAAGTTGTGCATTGCTGCCAATATCACTTGTGAAGGAGAATATATTAAGACCAAGACGGTAAAAGAGTGGCAGGGAAAATTGCCGGATTTATCTAAGATACCTTGCATCTTTTTGATATACAAATAGTTAAATGCATCTTGAATCCTAGCATACGAACGAGAACTGTTTTTAATGTACATTAATAGGTTTGTTGGTTTTCTCAAACTTATTTTTTAAATAAAATGGAAGACACTGTTATGTAATAGACTATGAATATTTTTGTCTTTTATTCTTTTGTTATTCTATTTTTTTGTAAATTGCAGAAATTAGTTAGTGAATGGTTAAAGAATAAAAGATTTTTATTGGCGCTTTTATAAAATGAGATAAAAGCTATTACTATAACTTTGAACGCAAAAAAAGATGCTATGATTAACAGGGTAGTTTGTGTTATGTTATTATTCCTTACTATGGAAATGGTTTCATGTAATGACTCTTTTATAGACTCGAAAAGGAATGAGAAAGAGGAAATTGAACTTAGAGGTTCTAGCGTATTAACTCAAGAGCAAGCGTGTAATTTAGTTAAATTGCAGGTTTTGCAGAATGATACATTAGGTATCAACATGTTTGTAACTAATGAGGTGAAAGAAAGTAATGATTCTATTGAGAGTTTTTTTACTTATATTCCAACTGTTGATTATCCTTGTTGGTTCTTTTTTATAGATGATAAACCGATAGAGAATTGGGCCCATTCTTGTCGATATGTGTATGTATCGTTAGATGGAAATGTTGAAATTAAGAATGGAACATTTCCACCTAACACTGAAAATTTTAGAAAAGTGCTCTATACGACTGTTGAATCTTGCACACCTGTTGAACCATTTAGTTATATTGCACAAGCGAGATCATTAACGAAGGTGTCTAATAAATATGCCTTGATTATCAACGGAGGGGCTGACAAGGAGAATAATAATCTTAGATATTGGAATAACTGTTCGGCTTTTTATACGTCACTAATTAAATTATATGGCTATAATAAACTTAATATTAAAGTTCTTATGTCTGATGGTACAGATCCTAGTGATGACAGAAATTTAAATAATGGTTCGTATGATTCTTCTCCTTTGGATTTGGATAATGATGGAGTACCTGATATAACAGGAAATGCAACTTACTCTTCTGTATATTCCACGTTGGAAAATTATGCTACTTCTTTGACTGAGACTGATGATTTGACTATTTTTATAACAAGTCATGGTGGTATGACATCTAATGGGCAAAACTATTTTTTTTCTTTGTGGAATAGCTCTATGACTGATTCGGTATTTGCAAGTTTACTAGATCAAATTAAGGTTCGTTGTCTTAATGTTGTTCTTACAACATGTAATAGTGGAGGTTTTATTGATGTTTTAAAGAAAGAAAATCGTAATATTTATACAGCATGTAGAGGTGATGAATATTCGTATGGTGGAGTTGGCAATTCTTATGATAAGTTTGCTTATTATTGGATTAGTGGAATATCTGGTTATCAGCCGGATAATAATAAAAAGGTTGGTTCTGATTATAATAATGATAATATCATTACTTACGAGGAAGCATTTCGATATAAAGTAGAATGCTATAATTCTGATAAGGAGCATGCGCAATTTTCTTCTATACCACAAGATTTAGGAAGTAGGGTGTCTTTGGATTCATATGATTATGGGAAGTTCTCTATAAATGACTTACCTCATTTTAATTTGACAGGAAATTATTATATAACTAACCAATTGCCTGTTGGGTGTGTTATTAATTGGGATGTTACTACTTATGCTCCTTCTTCGACAATGGATGATCAACCATTGTCTATTAGCAAGAAAATATATAATACTCCTACTTTGACGTTGAATAATGCAAGCTCTGCATGGTCAGAATATTACGAGATAAAAGCAAATATAAGCACTCCAAACGGAATGTATTATTCAACTATTAGTGCTACAAGTAATGTTCCTTCACCTTATGTCGGAAGTCTATATTGGGAAACGGATAAAGGACAGAATAGTATCACCACTAATATTGATCATGGTAATACTTTATATGTTTCGGGTGATTTTAATTTGAAGTTAGAGTATACAGATAAGGCAGGTAATAAATCACGCCCTTATACTACTGAACCATTCCGTTTTACATGTGTAACATCTACAAATCGTCATTTGCAGGGCGAAACATCACTTTCGTTTCATACTGATGATTGTGCTGATGGGAGATTGTATATTTATGCGGAGAATGATTGTGGAAGGGCTGCAAATCCTTTCATAATAAATTGTGAAATAACATCGCCATATTATTGGTTGGGCTTGTGTTCTGCTAGCTCAGAACTTATAATAAAAGCAGTTAATACTGTTAGCAAGGGAAAGGCTTTAGGTTCTGTTTTGTCTATTAAGTCTATTGAAGTTTATAATAGTAGCAGAAAACGAGTCTATGCTCAGAATAGCATGAATGGGGTAAGAGAGGTGAAAATAAATACGGATTCTTGGGTGCAAGATGAATATTATATTTATATTTCAGATGGAAACAATATAGAAGAACGAATGATTACATATAAATAGTTAAAGATATGAGAAAAAGCAGATTATGGAGTTGTACTCTGATGTTATCTATTATCTTAGTCGTATGCGGTTGCGACAATAAAGAAGAGGTAATAGGAAATGCGAAGATGAGTGAATGCTTATCCGAACGTTCGGTAGGAAATGCTTTAGAGAGTATTCGTTGCAGTATGAAAGAAAATTCGTTGATTTTCTTTCATCAGAATCGGATGGTTTCTTGTGATGCCGAAACTTGTGATGTGTCTGTAAAAGTAGATGGTAATGTGCTTACTATTTATGAGAATGTAAAAGCTAAAGGAGAGGTAAATTGCACTTGTCCGGTCAATATCGAATATGCAATTAATGAATTGGAACAGAAAGCTTATACGGTAAAAGTGATAGTTGCGCATGAAGTCTATGCCCAATTTGAGATAGTAGTGAATGATACTTGCGATCAAACATATCCTATTGAGTAAATACATACTCTAAAAACACGAATTTATCTGTCACACCTTTGTAATGGTTTGTCTATTAACAGTTTAAGTGTGACAGATAAAGTGTCTGTTGCAGTTGTACCCTGTTTCTCACGTTTCACTACGCAGCATAACACTCCCGTTCGGGTGTGTTTTACCTTCAGTCCCAGCTCGTTGAGGGAACGTCCGAATACACTCAATTTGTTGTCTGTCAGTGTTATACTATTCGCGCGTAAACCAATAATGTTCCCCACGGTCTAGCGTAGCTACTGCCTGAGTGCTGAAATCAGGTGGCACAATAGTTAAGTGCTCGGCTATGATTTATTTAATGAGTTTTCCTTCAAAGTCCTGTATCCAAAAAGTTGAAGCTGTATCACTCTTGTTGGGCTACAACAGGATTGTCTTTTAATGGCGAAGTTGCATCCGCCTGTTCTCCGTCTTGGTGGCAAGAGCTTGCTGTAATTGCCAAGACTAATGCTGCTGATATTGTCTTTAATGTTTTCATAGCCATACTTTTTTGTTCTAGTAAAACAACTTCTCTTTTTTTAATTTAAGTTTCACCAATACCGGGTTACTGTCTTCTTTCAAATCAGGAAAAGGAGGCTTCGCACCTTCTTCAAAGAATTTGAAAGCATCTACCAACATATAAAGATAACCGTTCTTGCAAAAAAGAGAGCTTATGTTCATCGGTATACTGAAATCAATGGAAGGACAATATTTGTCTACATCATTCTTGAACAATTTGGAATAGGTCTTGGCTTTTCCATCAGCAGGACAGAAACCGTATCCGCTTTTTTCTTCACCTTGAAAATAGGCATACAATAAGCCGCTCTTTAATGCCCATACATCTGATAATTGCTTCTTATTAAGAAGTTCACTCATAGAGTAATTATTCACTCCTGCCCAACATATTGTAAACCATTCATAGTCTGCCGCGTCTGGAGACTGTTTTATGATATAGAATGGACGCAAATCTTTCCAGTTTGTTGTACAAAAGACCGTATCCACATGTACCGGTTTTACCCATAATAATGAATCACTTATAATGCCCCTATAGGCCGGAGCAGCTTGAATAACAATGCGGGGACCAATTACTTCTCCCTTAATGTCAAAATGGTGGTTCTTTAGCCTGAAAATGACAGAATCCGTATCCAAGTCTCGAACTGTGAAAAAATACAGACTGTCTGGATTAACTTTAGAATGTTGTTCATAAGGAGCATTTCTTATATAACTATAAAGCTCGGCATTTTTCCAAAAGGCAAATATGTCTTTTGATACAGCCTCTAGTTGGTATGGCTCAGTTCCTAGAAAATCACCGTTTAATGAGAATCTTTGATAATCCATTCTACCATAATCTCTAACCAATACATAGTTTTTATCTATATTAAAGATTGATTTTCCGATTTTGAAGGCAATCTCTCCCGGGCCTTGTCCTTTTTTGAAGAGTGATTTCACATATTGACCACTTGGGGTATATTTATGAATACCATCACTGCTATCCAAATACAAATTTCCTTCATTATCCTCAACCGGATATGTAAGGGCTAAATCGGGAATCAACGGTTCTTCCGAAAATTTTATATATTCTATGTTTTCTACAAAATCGGACAACAGTTGTGACTCTTCCGAATACTCCGCTTCACTTAAATCAATGATGCGTGGTTTATATTCCTGCTGTATAGCGTCAGGTTTATTCCCTTTTTGTTGGCACGAAACCGCCAATAAAAAGGAGAGGATATAAGGTATAAATTTTAGTTTCATTGTATTAAAGGTAGTTTTTACAATAAAATCTATTATTATTTCTTTTTTAAATATGCCATGATTAATACAGGGTTGTCGTCTTCTTTCAATCCGTCGGCAAACGCTACTAGTTTCTCGCTTACCCATTCTCCCTTTTCTTTCTGTTGGGCGATATACTCTTTCAGTTCATAAGGCCATATCCAGTTCACCATGGCACCATTGTGTACTCCCAGTCTTAACTCAAAAGGTTTTCCACCATCAATGTCATCAGTCAGATGTTCTGATATGGCAAAAGTATTTCCGTTGGTCTTATCAAGGAAGGCTAATAAACGTGGGGAATATCCGCGTATACCTTCATAGGCAATAATGTTCATCCATTGCATCACTACATAGCGTTCGGATTCGTATGCGCTGAGTATTCTTTTCTTATTGTCTACCAGTTTGGCATATTCGCTATTCTCAGCAAGAAGTTTTTTAGTCTTTTCATCCCCCTTTGCCTGGCGTGATATCTTCACCATTCCTGTAATATATGTTATATAGTCATTCAGGAAAGCACGTTTATCCGGCCCTAAATCTTTCATATCAAATTTCCATCTCACTTTTAGCCCATTATCAGTTACTGTGTACATGCAATCGGTGAAGAAATTATAGAATAAGGTATGTCCGTCGTAGTCTGAAAACTCATATTGAATGGCTTGAGCACGAACATTGTCCGGCTGATGCAGACTGCTGTCTAGCGGAATACGTTCGCTATATACAATATTGAGATTCGTATTCATCCAATATACAGAATCGGGATAACTGACAAGCATATATAGGCTGTCGGCTGTAACCATATCTGCCAAAGAACCACCACTGACTATGCCCCCGCTTGTATATCTTACCGTCTTTTCTACTCCTGTAAACTTGCCATTCCTGTCATATTGTATGATTTTGTTTCCCTGTGTATAGAATAAGCCACGCTTTTCGTCATAGGTAACCATATAGCCCCATGGACTGGTATCTTCTCCCGGTCCGCCTCCCAGTTTTCCTATTTGTTTGACATATTTTCCTTTAGCATCGAATAAGCGTCCGGGAAAGGCACACCAATACGGCTTTACATACTGTAATAATCCGTTGGTCAAATATATTTTTGTTTCCAAAGGCACATATACGATACTGTCCACCACTTCGGATAATTTCATGGATGGAAGTGCCTTTTCAATGGCATCGCCGATTCTGATAGTGGAATCCAAGACAAATGCTGTCTCTTCACTTTCATCACTTTGTTTTTTCGACTGGTTTGTGCAACCTGACAATGCAAGTATACACAATATCAAGATGGTGTTTCTCACTATTAATTATTTTTTTGTTCTGACGAAACGGTTTATCTTTTTTTCAATTTAAGTTTCACCAATACCGGGTTGCTGTCTTNTGTTTTTTCGACTGGTTTGTGCAACCTGACAATGCAAGTATACACAATATCAAGATGGTGTTTCTCACTATTAATTATTTTTTTGTTCTGACGAAACGGTTTATCTTTTTTTCAATTTAAGTTTCACCAATACCGGGTTGCTGTCTTCTTTCAAATCAGGAAAAGGAGGCTTCGCACCTTCTTCAAAGAAATCGGGAGTACTGATTAATACATACAGATAACCGTTCCTTTGGAAATGACAGCATAAGGGGAGTCTGATTGATTTCAAACAATCATCTAAATCATTTTTAAAGGAGTTCGGGGAACACGTTAAGGCTTTTTCTCCTATTTTGCAGAAACCTGTTTTACAGTCTTTCCGGTATCCGTCTATATCATTATAGGCAAAAAGGACTCCGGTGGGAAGTGGAGACACCTCGAACACTCGATATACTCCTTCAACATCTCTCCTTGCCATATCACCCACTGTTATTGCCATCAGATTGGCATAGTCAGCATCTCTTTGATGGTGTTTTATTACATACCATGGTTCCCATTTCAGGGCATCTGTGGTTCTAAATATAGTATCCTGATATACATGACGCATGTATAAGTTAGAGTCTATCTTATTGTAGTATAGAGGATATTCTCCTCCAAACGCGAGATACATCCCTTTTGTCGCTTTGATATGAAACAAATGATTCGGCATTTTATAGATAATGCTGTCGTTGGAACGAGACCTGACATACCACAAATAAGGACCATCTAAATTGACTTTTTCTCCACGTTTAGGATAATGGTATTCATAATAGAATACGTCTTTGTCTTCTATACTGGCAATGAAACGTTTATGATTGTCTAAACTGTCTATCGTGCGAAAATCTCCCATATATGTTCCCTCCAACGAATATTGTTTGAAATTGACACCGTAGTTATTAACCAGCATGAATTGTTGTTCTGAATTGTAAACAGGGTCTCCAAACGGTAGTATGACCTCTTTCGGTCCTTGCCCCACATTGAAGAGCGATTTGATGAATTCCCCTTTGGAATTATATTTGTAGACAAGGCTGCCTTCTTTTATATAGATATTTTCATTTTTGTCGACATAAAGATGAAATGTAAGAGCAATCTCTGGCAATAATGGTTCTTCTGACAGGCGGATATAACTGATACTATCCGCAAAATCAGACAACATTTGGGGTGTCTCCGAAATCTCAAGTTCGGACATATCAATTATATAAGGATGTTGAACTTCAGCGTCATTCTGCATGACTTGCTTTTGTGTGGGAGTACAGCCTATTAATGTAAATAAGAGTGTACAAAGATATTTCATGCTTAATCAGTTTTATTATTTCTTTTTTAAATATGCCATGATTAATACAGGGTTGTCGTCTTCTTTCAATCCGTCGGCAAACGCGACTAGTTTCTCGCTTACCCATTCTCCCTTTTCTTTCTGTTGGGCGATATACTCTTTCAGTTCATAAGGCCATATCCAGCTGACCATGGCGCCATTGTGTACTCCCAGTCTTAACTCAAAAGGTTTTCCACCGTCAATGTCATCAGTCAGATGTTCTGATATGGCAAAAGTATTTCCGTTGGTCTTATCAAGGAAGGCTAATAAATAAGGGGAGTATTTCTTCCGCATACTTTCATGGGCTATCATGTTTGTCCATTGCATCACTACATAGCGTTCGGACTCGTAAGCATTGAGAATTCTCTTTTTATTGTTTACTCTTCGGGCATATTCACCGTTTTCTGCCATGAGCTTCATGGTTTGTTCATTACCATTGGCTGCACGTGCTATTTGTGACCTTTCTCTATATTGCATCATGTAATCATTCAGAAGTGCACGTTTATCCGGTCCTAAATCTTTCATGTCAAATTTCCATCTTTCTTTTAACCCTTTATCGGTCACCGTGTAGACGCAATCATTGAAGAAGTTATAAAATAAGGTATGTCCGTCATAATCGGAGAATCCGTATTGAACTCCTTGGACATAAAGTCCTTTGGGTTGATACAGACTGTCGTCCAATAATATGCGCTCTTTATGCAGAATTTCAAGATTGGTATTTACCCAATATGCAGAATCTGGATAATTGACAAGCATATATAGGCTGTCGGCTGTAACCATACCTGCCAGACCCGTCAAAGAGCCACCACTAATCATGCCTCCGCTTGTATATTGTATCGTCTTTTCTACTCCTGTAAACTTTCCATTCCTGTCATATTGTATGATTTTGTTTCCCTGTGTATAGAATAAGCCACGCTTTTCGTCATAGGTAACCATATAGCCCCATGGACCGTTCTCCTCTCCTGGACCTCCTCCGTTTTTCCCGATATGCTTGACATATTTTCCTTTAGCATCGAATAAATGTCCGGGATAGGCACACCAATACGGCTTAACATACTGTAGTAATCCGTTGGTCAAATATATTTTTGTTTCCAAAGGCACATATACGATACTGTCCACCACTTCGGATAATTTCATGGATGGAAGTGCCTTTTCAATGGCATCGCCGATTCTGATGGTGGAATCCAAGACAAATGCTGTCTCTTCACTTTCATCACTTTGTTTTTTCGACTGGTTTGTGCAACCTGACAATGCAAGTATACACAATATCAAGATGGTGTTTCTCATAATCTTCATATTGTTTTGAAGTTTGAAGCAAATATAAACAAAATATTTAGAGGTGTAACGATGTTGGGGATACTTTTGGTACACAGATGACTTTTTGCACTATTCTAAAGTATACAATTGCTACATTGAAAAATGTAACTTATTGTAAATCAGAGATAAAAGTATCAGCTTTTTCGGTAGTACTTTGTACCTTCAGAACCAAAATGATAAAGTACGGATTCCCATCTCGAATTCCGATATTTACTGATGATTGCGTCGTTTCTCCCTTTCTCCTTTCATTAGCCATTGAAACGCTCTGCTGATGGGTGTTCCGGTAGTGAATGGACATTCCGTCACCGCCCTTTCAGCCTCCTTTCATTTGTAAAACTCCTTCCGGCTTTTGAACTTTTTCGATAATACTTTACGGTAGGGGCGGACCCATGTGTCCGCCCAATGACCCCAATAACTTAAAGTGAACTGTTCTCGGGCAGACACACGGGTCTGCCCCTACAGAAAACGGCAGGCTGAAAAGAGGTGTAGAAAGTACACAAGGGAATTGCTGAAGGCGGCTTGTGAAGGGACTTGGAAAGTGCGGCTGAAGGGAGGATGAGGGAATGTTCTATCATTCTTAACCGATTGATTATATGAGTGTTTTGATTAAAATGTAAGGATGAACGGAAAAGAAGGATAATCGGCTTAATGAGGGAATGATGCAATCTGCCCCTACATGAAAAACATACCGAGCTTTATTAAAAAGATGCCGAGCTTTTCTGAAAACACAACGACCTTTTTTAAAAAGACTTTGAGGTTTTTTTTAAACACCAAGGTCTTTTTGGAAAACATCAAAGTCTTTTTTGCAGCATGGGAGTGTGTCAAAACTAAACCGGGCTATCCCATCGTCAGTTGTAGGGGCAGGGTTCGCCTGCCCGAAGACACAAAACAAACTGTTTTCGGGCGAGCAAACCTCGCCCCTACGCACGAAACGACAGCATTATCCACATTTTACCCCCCCCTGTTTGTAAAGTGTGTAGTACGTACGCATCGGTCTACACATACGGTGGCATAAGCCCACACGTACGTACGCATCGGCCTACACGTACGTACGCATGAGCCTGCACGTATATGTCATTGTGTCAGGCTCCGTCATATTCTGTGCCGGGATTGGATTAGTTTGTCTTCCCTCTTGACAAAGGCTTTTTTATGTTGTATATTTGTAGTTCGTCAAATCTAAAAAAAGAAGTGCCTCATGAATGTATTTGCCACTCTCAAAACAGTCTTCTTCGGAAGCAAATTCCTGTCAAGCCCTGTTCCCTCCGACGGAACACCACGCCGTGACCTCGTATCCGCCCTCAACGGACTGATGCCGCTTTGTCGGACCATGCCCGGTGTGCACCTGGCAGTGGATATCCGCGAAGGCCGGGTGGCTCTGGTGCTGGACTGGACTCCGCGCACCGACGGGAATGCGCTGGCGGGCAGTTACCACTACATCGGTTCCGATGAAGAAGGGGTGAAGGAAGTGGACAAGTCACAGGTTCTTCTTGCTGAAAACGGCAAGGGAAATTTGTTGGAAAGCAGGAATGAGTCTTCCGGATATCCGACAGTTTCGAAAGATACTGAAAAGGAAGCCGCACCAATATCTCCGGAAGAAACTGTTAAGAAGGCGAAATCACGCTCCTTGATGCAGGAAGTGACCGCTTTCCTTACCTCCCGCTACCACTTCCGGTTCAATGTGCTGACCGAGGAAACCGAGGTAGCGGGCGTGGAACACAATATTCCCGATGACCACTTGCGCTACGCCAAAGTGGACGAACGGTGGATGAACTCGCTCAGTCTGGAAGCCATCGAAGCGGGCATAGACTGCTGGGACAGGGATATCCAACGCTTTGTGCGCTCGCGCCGCATCAGCGAATACCATCCCTTTACCGCCTACTTTGAGCGGCTTCCCGAATGGGACGGCACCGACCGGGTATCGGCACTCGCCCGCAGGGTGTCTGATGACCCGGTATGGGTGAATGGTTTCCACCGCTGGATGCTGGGACTCTCCGCCCAATGGATGCAGTTCCGGCCGGATACCAACCGCGCCAACAGCGTGGCTCCCCTGCTGGTGAGCAGTCGTCAGGGACTGGGGAAAAGTACGTTCTGCCGCCTGTTGATGCCCGATGCGCTGAAAGCCTACTATACAGAGAGTTACGACCTCAGCTCCCCGGCATCTGCCGAAGCCAGGTTAGCTGCCTACGGCCTGATTAATCTGGATGAATTCGACAAGTTGGGTGCATCCAAAATGCCCCTGCTGAAGAACCTGATGCAGGCTTCCGCACTGAATATCCGCAAGGCCTACAAACGCAGTGCCTCGGCACTTCCCCGCATCGCCTCGTTTATCGGCACCAGCAACAGGGAAGACCTGCTGGTGGACCGCACCGGTTCACGCCGTTTTCTTTGTGTCAGTCTGGAGCACGCCATTGACTGCACCACTCCCATAGCCCATGAGCAACTGTACGCCCAGCTCAAGGCGGAGATTCTGTCCGGTGAACGTAGCTGGTTTAACAAGGAAGAGGAACAAGCCATACAGCAACACAACGCTCTGTTCTACAAGCATGTACCCGAAGAGGAGGTGTTCCGCCTCTGCTTCCGCTTTGCCACCAAAGAGGACGAACCGCAAGAGGTGCTGACCCTTTCCGCCACCCAGTTGTTCGAGCGGATGAAGTCCGTCCATCCCTCAGCCATGAGGGGCATGACGGCCTACAGCCTGAGCCGCATCCTGCCCCAGTTGGGCGAGCGGGTGCATACTGCAAAAGGGAATGTGTATCGGGTGGTGGAATGCTAGGTATCATTCAAAAGAGATGGATTGTAGAAAGATAATACTATCATGTACTGGTTGGCGGGAAAAAGCAACGCTCTGAAACTATTTATTTTATATTCAATTTTGTAGGACACAACACCATAATAATATGGTATATATAACTAACTATAAATGCAATATGCTAGAATTTGGGACCAATGACTAAGCTATAAAAGAGAAAAAATAGATAAATGAAATGAATAGTCATCACTATTACCAATATAGACTGAAATTATATTTTTCACTGCAATAAGGTTCAGAAACCTTATATATTACATTATTGCATAAAAAGAAAAAGATGGCTGAATTGAACCATAATAATAAATATACCTACAGAGAAAGCCCTACTATGCCAGCAACTTATATTTTGATGCATTGGCAGTAGTCATTTACACTCTTAAAATAGCCATTCACGTAACCATATAGCTAAACATCCCTATATTTAGCTATGCATCCCATCTATTTGGGAGTATAAAAGTTCTTCCTTAATATTGCAGCAGAAATCAAAACAATTGCACCATGAAAAAAATATCAGTTATCTTTTTAGAAGTAGCCCAAAAGAAAATTTCGGTCTCTATTCTAATAAATGCTCTCCTTACTAATGAAGGTTGTGAAGGACTAGAACAAAGTACAAGATTTGCATTTCAAGCTTTTTGTTGTGCTATATTAGCAAAAGGGCTTATGCAAAAGGCACAATATATACAAGAATATTGGGAATTCATCCAGTGGCCTCTACAAATAAAACCCGATTCAATAGAAGAGTACCACTATTAATTTCTTCAATCAAAATATTAACTTTATGTTTGATTGTGTGCAGTTTTCAGGGGAAGTTAAACTTTTACATAGATTCTGAAATTGTATAAATAACAATTTAATATCTAAATATCATGAAGCAAAAAAACTATTCAAGTAAAGTATTTGCTATTATGTGCTTTTACGTAATTGCTATTATTATTCGCTATTATTTAACGATTGGAAAACCGGGCTTTTTATTAGATATTTCCAATAGTTTGTTCTATAACATTTTAACAGGTATTGGTCCATTTATTGGAAGTATGGTCGCAATATATATTTTAGGTCGAAAAACAATATATTCGAGCTTTGGAAAATCTCCTATAAAATCTATTGCCTGTTTTATACTTCCTATATTCTTCTTTTTTCTTTTTGATATAATCAATAAAGATTATTCCTTTGTCTATACGAAAATAGTAATAACCTGTCTTGTATATTCATATTTAGAAGAATACGGCTGGAGAGGTTATCTACAGTCTGAACTTATAAATCTACGTAAAATAATTAGAATCTCTATTATTACCGTCTTATGGTTCGTGTGGCATCTTAATTTTGATTTATCTATGGGAAATGCATTATTCTTTGCTCTATTATTCTTTGGTTCATGGGGGATTGGACAAATTGCCATCAAATCCCATTCAATAATAGCTTGCGCTTGCTTTCATTCGGTGATTAATATCATGCAAAATATAAATCTAACAACTGTGACGTTAATTATATTAGTAATATCAATTACACTATGGTTTATGTTATGGTATTATAACTGGGAAAGAAAATGGAAGATACAGTAACTCTTTAATATATGAATGACTTAAGTTCCTTTACATATTTTCTTGAAACCTGAATTGTCTTATTATATCCTTTTAGGCTGATTTGATATCCATTTGAATTGCCTTTAGCGGATTCTATATGGTTCAAGTTTACAATAAACGAACGGTGACATCTAAATATGTTAGGATACTTAAGCTCTTCTGCTAATATAGCAAGAGTAGACCTTATCACTTTAGATATAACTTTCCCATCTTGATAATAATATATTTGAATATTATTTTTCTCTGCTTCTGCATATAAAAAATCATTAAGTTTAATTTGTAGATTCTTTTCACGAGTTGAGTTAGTAGATATATTTATTATAATACTTTCAACCTCTTTAGGCGAATCAACCAATGCGCTTAACTGCGTATTCAAGAACTTATAATACTTGAATAATATCAAAAAAGCAGAAGGTATTAGACCTAAAATAGTAGTGTAATACATCGCATAAAGTAGCATCATAAAATTTAATGGAATTCTAAAAAGCATTGACAAATAGAAATAATTTATCAATGTTATAAAGCAAATTAGAACTACTGTATAAATGAACTCAAGAAATAAAGTCCATTTTTTTATATATTTGGGGATAATCCTTTTTACCACATAATTAAAAAAACAAACACTAGCGAAAGTTATTACTCCAAATCCTAATGAAACTAATAATTTGTTTCCTGCATAATTATCGAACCCAAATGGCTGAAGTATATACATTATTAATAAAAGAACGATACTAATTAACAGAATTGACTTTATTTTTAATACCACAAACGGATATTTTCTATTGATGTATATCATAGTCATTTATATATAGATTAATAATCTTAAATTTAGAGCCCCAATAAGCAATACAATTCTATATATTTTGATAGAATCAAAACATAGAATAACTACTTATGTCCAATTAGACAAAGATAATTTATTAATTTAACAAAACAAATTGATAAATAAAAAAAGTCATCATTCTCAGAGTTGATTCCACAGCATATTGTAGACTACCAAAGGAGATAAAAACAAAAGAGTAATAACGGGAGAGAAAAGATGATAATCAGTACCTTCGTAAAATAGTTTAATAATGTATAATTGGTGGTAAGATAACAACAACCAGTCTTTAAAAGGCATATTTTTATTAAAGATTATGAGGAACACAGCAAACATAAATAATATCTCTGGAAGTAACCGATTTTTCATGTCCTTACTGTCCCTTGCCTTCTTTTTGTTTGCCATTGTTTGCCGTCCT
>NZ_JADNRM010000060.1 GCF_021730445.1 Phocaeicola faecalis
CCTAGCATTCCACCACCCGATACACATTCCCCTTGGCAGTATGCACCCGCTCGCCCAACTGGGGCAGGATGCGGCTCAGGCTGTAGGCCGTCATGCCCCTCATGGCTGAGGGATGGACGGACTTCATCCGCTCGAACAACTGGGTGGCGGAAAGGGTCAGCACCTCTTGCGGTTCGTCCTCTTCCGTGGCAAAGCGGAAGCAGAGGCGGAACACCTCCTCTTCGGGTACATGCTTGTAGAACAGTGCGTTGTGTTGCTGTATGGCTTGTTCCTCTTCCTTGTTGAACCAGCTGCGTTCACCGGACAGAAGCTCCGCCTTGAGTTGGGCGTACAGTTGCTCATGGGCTACGGGAGTGGTGCAGTCTATGGCATGCTCCAGACTGACACAGAGGAAACGGCGCGAACCGGTACGGTCCACCAGCAGGTCTTCCCGGTTACTGGTGCCGATAAACGAGGCGATGCGGGGAAGTGCCGAGGCACTGCGTTTGTAGGCCTTGCG
>NZ_JADNRM010000061.1 GCF_021730445.1 Phocaeicola faecalis
CGTTACTTACCAAGTAACGGAAAAATAGTACTGCCAGAATGGTGAAAACAAGGGTTTTGCTTGGAAATTTAACGAAATAAGACACACAATGGAGTAAATAAGAGAAATAAGTGGATAGTCCGTTTTTGAGCAGTCAAGGACGGGGAAGAGATTCATATACCTTTATAGTAAGAATGGGGTGCTTTATGTCGTTCTATTTAAATCTGTGTCGAGTTACGAATGAAATTTTAAAAAAGCAATGAGAAAATCATATCTTTTATTTTGAAAAATAAAAAAAAACGTTTAAGTTTGTCGGACTGAATGGCGTTACTTGGTAAGTAACGCTTCTTTTTTTAACAGACTGTCACACATCGTTTTCACGCGGCTTCCCC
>NZ_JADNRM010000062.1 GCF_021730445.1 Phocaeicola faecalis
CAACTCCCAGTGCCCTTCCATATCACTGTCGATAGCCTCCTTCTGGCATCCTCCCATGACGAGGCACAGCAGGACAGCCGCCACCACTCCCGACAAAAACTTTAATCCGCATCTATTTCTCATATTCCGAATCCTCCTGTCTTTCTTACCGTCAGCATGGCTCCCATGCTGTTACCCAGATAATTCCCCCTGTCCGTGGCAAGGGCAACCGTGGCACTCCAACCTGTCCATTTCCGTGGGCAGTAACTCACTTCCACCATGCCGCTGAACTGCTTCCTCACCTTGTCCAGCGGAATCGGATAAGTCCCCCAATGCCGCACATACGATGCCAGCACACGGTAGTTCCATTCACGGTCCGGCTCTCC
>NZ_JADNRM010000063.1 GCF_021730445.1 Phocaeicola faecalis
TTCCATTATGAATGCTATGACCTGATTATCTGCCGGGACTATTTCTTTTTAGCCTATCTGACAACGGATATTCCTGTTATATATATAGGTGACACCACTTGCAGGCTCTTCAACCGATACCTGGGAATCACAGACTCCCAAAAACTCGATTTAGCCGAAGGGCTGGAAGAAAGAGCCATCCAAAAGGCAACACATATTGTATATGCTTCCGAATGGGCCCAAAACAGTGCTGTCAACCACTACCATGCAGCCCCCGAAAAAATCAGCGTTATAGAGTTCGGAGCCAACATAGACAATATTCCCGAGTATGCCGGGCATGACTGTACATCTGTCTGTAACCTGCTCTTTATAGGT
>NZ_JADNRM010000064.1 GCF_021730445.1 Phocaeicola faecalis
CATTTGTGCACAAGTGACGTTGCAGTCCTTGCCAGGAGTGCTGGTGTTGCTGCACCAGTACTTGTCGTTTATCTGGAACAGGCCGTAGTCCCGGGATCCGTTCTTGTTCACTGTGCCCGTCTTGTCTGTCTTCCTGCCACTCTCGTTTTCTACTAGGCACACCCAATCCCTCATCTTATCCTCAGGGAACCCTTGCCTCCTCAGCTCCTGCACCAAACCGCATCTCGTAAACTGTTTGGCCTCGCAATGCAAGCAGAACGCCGCAAGCGCAAGAACGAAAACCGTTAGCTTTTGCATGATTCCTTATTTAAACAAACGACTTGTTCGTTCGAAG
>NZ_JADNRM010000065.1 GCF_021730445.1 Phocaeicola faecalis
GCCGCTGCCGTGCATCCTGCACTGGAACCAGAACCACTTCGTGGTGTGCTATGACATCAGGAAGAAAAGGAAGGGATGCAGGTTCCATATAGCCGACCCCGCCTCGCGGAACGTCATATACACCGAAGAGGAAATGAAGAAATGCTGGCTGGTGACAAGGGCGGAAGGGGAGGAAAAAGGAACGGCACTTGCCTTGGAACCGGCCCCCCGATTCTATGAACACGAGGACGAAAAAGAGAAGGAAGGCAGGAACAGCCTGACTTTCTTTTTCAAGTACCTGTTTCCCTATAAAAGACAAATCGCTCACTTACTCCTGGGAATGTTGGCTGTGAGC
>NZ_JADNRM010000007.1 GCF_021730445.1 Phocaeicola faecalis
GATGGTACTGCGTAACAGTGGGAGAGTAGGTAGCTGCCGTTTTAATGAAAGCCTCCGAGTCAGTCAAATGATTCGGAGGCTTTTTTTTGGTTCGCCCGACATGGGCATAGTCTAAGGGGTGCAAGTCCCTAACGCAGCCTAATAGCGGCAAGCGTACAGCCGAAGGCAAGGGTGTCCGTAGCGATGCGGAATCTGAAGGAAGCCGTAGGCAAATCACTGACTTGACGAACAGAAACTTGATATTAAGGCACATGCTCGTGGGTAAGGTCGCCAAACGGACTAAAGCCCTATAGCTATTCGGAGCGAGTGGTGTAAATCAGGCAAGTATAAGTGGGAAAGATTATGTTCTTAATCGGGGAGGTCTCACGGACACAGCAAATAGTTTTTTTTTTTTACGAAAGTTGTGGAGTAAAGCTTGCCGTGAGAAGTCAGCAGACGCCATAGTAGTGGGAAAAAAAAGTCAATACACCCCACGAAGGGCAGAACCTAATAATCAAGCGAAAGTAATTGAAACGTACTGTATGAAAGTAAGAATGCAGAAAACATCAGCCCAAGCTAATGACTACCCTCAAAGAGATAGGTCGGCAACCGAAAGGTATGAGGGAGTGCAGACTTTCATGTGGATATGTGAAGACAACTTCGCGGAAGTACCATTTGACAAGGCACATTTATTGGAACTCATTCTCAGTCCCGACAATCTAAACCGTGCGTACAAGGCCGTGGTAGGCAATAAGGGCAGTGGGGGTATTGACAGGATGTCGTGTGAGCAGTTGCTACCGTGGCTCTTTTCCAACAAGAACGAGTTGATAAGTTCCTTGCAACACGGGACATACCGTCCCAATCCCGTCCGCAGGGTAGAGATACCCAAAGACAACGGCAAGACGCGGCTGTTGGGAATACCCACCGTGGTAGACCGGTTAGTCCAGCAAGCCATCCACCAGGCACTGACCCCAATCTATGAGCGGGAGTTCTCTCGGACGAGCTACGGCTTCCGTCCCCATCGGAGCTGCCATAGTGCGCTACGAAAGGCGCAAGAGATAGTTGAGAGCGGCTACCGATATGTGGTTGACCTCGACCTTGAACGCTTCTTCGATACCGTCAATCACAGCAAGCTCATAGAAATCCTCAGCCGCACGATAACTGACGGGAGGGTAGTCAGTCTGATACACAAATATCTTAGCAGCGGAGTAATCACCCGGGGACTTTTTGACGCGAGTGCAGCGGGCACACCGCAAGGTGGCCCTCTAAGTCCGCTGTTGAGTAACATCATGCTCAACGAATTGGATAAGGAACTCGAACGCAGAGGGCATCCCTTTGTCCGATATGCCGATGATGCCATGATATTCTGTAAATCCAAACGAGCCGCACAGCGTGTAAAGTCGAGTATCACACGGTTTATCGAGGAGACACTCTTTCTGAAAGTAAATCGGGAGAAAACCGTAGTGTCCTATGTACGGGGAGTTAAATTCCTCGGCTACTCCTTTTATGTAGACAAAGGCAAATGTCTGCTTACTGTACACCCCACAACCAAAGCCAGGATGAAAGCCAGGCTCAAAGAGCTGACTAGTCGCAGTAACGGTTGGGGTTATGAACGCAGGAAACAGAAGCTGAAAGAGTACATACGGGGTTGGATAGGGTACTATCGTCTTGCTCGGATAAAACGTCTCTGCCTTGCAACCGATGAATGGTTAAGGCGACGGATACGAATGTGTATATGGAAAGCATGGAAGAAACCCAAGACGAGGATAACCAACCTCAAACGATGTGGCATATCCGCTTGGCAAGCCTATCAATGGGGTAACATTCGTCTTGGTTATTGGCGAATCGCCGCCAGTCCGGTCTTGACACGAGCCATATCAAATGAGAATTTGAAAAAGGCGGGGTATATCACTCTGACGGATAGTTATCACGAATGGTATCCAAAATAGGAACCGCCGTATGCCGAACGGCACGTACGGTGGTGTGAGAGGTCGGAAAACGAAAGTAGGAAGAAAACTTTCGTTTTCCTCCTACTCGATTATTTATAGTGTTATAATCTCTAAAATTGAAATACTATGTTGGCATACACCTATAGGCACGGATTTTACAGAAATAATAAAAAAACGGTGGAACTCGTGTTTAAAAGATTCGTGTTAGATTATGATTATAGATCAAGTCAAAAAGTGTGTGGCATCATATTTTGAGGAAATTCCAATATTACAATGTAAGAATGCAGATTCTTTTAAGGCATTATAAATTAAGTATATCAGAGGATCAAGTACATCAGACGAACACCTGATTGGACGTCAGCATTGTAACTCAGAGGTCATGCTTATCACCCACAGGGCTTTCGGATTGATCCATGATTATGATTATCCATAGTTGAACGTGGCTTCATTCTTTCTTGAGAGGAGCAAGCGAGAGGCAGCAGCATTCGCGAATATATTTAGTCTATGATTTTCATACACCCTTTTCTTTATCAAAGGGAATGAAAAATATCCTTTTCTCTAATAATTTACTAATCTACTTAGCAGAGAGATTATGTTATGTAACATGAATGTGGTATATTTTTCTCTTTTTGCAGTACTTTTAGTGTAAATTCTATCATTAAATTCTTTTTCTATCATTGAATTTTGTACTTTTGGGCTATTCTTTTTGAAATTATTGAAGAAAGAAAGTGTTAAACTCAAAAAAATATCTTCTAAGAATATGGAAAATAAAATTCAGGAGCTTACCGATAAGATTTATCGCGAAGGTGTGGAAAAAGGAAACGAAGAAGCACAGCGACTTGTCAGTAACGCTCGCGAAGAAGCAGCGAAGATTGTAGAGGATGCTCGTAAAGAAGCTGAATCTATTGTTGCAGCCGCTCGTAAATCGGCAACAGAAACAGCCGAAAATACGCGATCAGAAATTAAATTGTTTGCCGGACAAGCAGTGAATGCATTGAAAATCGAAATTACTACTTTACTGACAAATGAGGTAGTAAGTAAAGCTGTAAAAGATTTTGTGGCCGACAAGGAATATCTGAATAAATTTATCGTTTCCTTAGCTACTCAATGGTCTGCCAACGAGCCTATCGTTATCTCTACTGCAGACGCTGAAGGACTTAAAAAATATTTTGCTGCAAATGCCAAAGCTTTGTTGGACAAAGGAGTTAAAATAGATCAAGTGAACGGTACTAAAGCTCTTTTCACGATTTCACCGGCTGATGGTTCTTACAAAGTAAACTTCGGTGAAGAGGAATTTGAAAACTACTTCAAAGACTTCCTCCGTCCTCAATTAGTAGAAATGTTGTTTTAAAACGTGACTATGACAAATTATTATTGCCTGGTAGCCGGTTTACCGGATCTTTCATTGGAAGATGGTAAGCTGAACTATACGGTCGCCAATTTTAAATCGGAATTATACCCGGAATTATCGGAAAAGGATAGAAAACTAATTGACTTGTTTTATCTAAAATTCGATAATGCTAATTTGCTGAAACTGCTGAAAGATAAAGAAGCAGTGACCGATGCCGATGGAAATTACTCCGCGGATGAGTTGCTGGCACTTATTAGCTCGGTACGTGAAGGCGATGCTCCGGATAAGAAATATCCATCTTACCTTTATGAATTTATTACTGCTTATCTGACTCTTCCTGCCGAAGAACTCTATCGTGCGGAGGATATGCTATCTGCATATTATTATGCTTACGCCATGAACTGCGGTAATCAATTCGTTTCTTCCTGGTTTGAATTTAATCTGAATGTCAATAATATACTGGCTGCACTGGCTGCACGTAAATACAAGATGGACGTGTCACAGGTGGTAGTGGGCAAGACTGATGTGAGCGAAATGGTCCGCACCTCGAATGCCCGCGATTTCGGCTTGACCGAGATGCTGGAGTATTTTGAGCCGGTGCTACGCATCAGCGAGATTGATGAACTGGTGGAAAGGGAAAAGAAGATAGATTTGTTGAAATGGAACTGGATGGAAGACGCTGTCTTCTTCAACTATTTTACGGTAGAACGGATTTTCGTGTTCTTATTGAAACTGGAAATGATTGGCCGTTGGATTTCTATGGATAAGGAAAAGGGAAGCGAATTGTTCCGTCAGATTATTGACAAACTGAAGGATGAGGTACAGATTCCCGAAGAATTCAGATAATAAACAGATTAAAGATATATGGCAACAAAAGGAACTGTTAGTGGCGTAATTGCTAACATGGTTACTCTCACCGTTGACGGGCCGGTAGCTCAGAATGAAATTTGCTACATTCTGACAGGTGGCGACCGGTTGATGGCGGAGGTTATTAAGGTGGTAGGCAGCAATGTGTATGTGCAGGTGTTTGAAAGTACACGTGGACTGAAAGTGGGTGCCGAAGCCGAATTTACAGGACACATGCTTGAAGTGACTTTGGGCCCGGGTATGTTGTCTAAAAACTACGATGGTCTGCAAAACGATCTTGACAAAATGGATGGTGTCTTCCTGAAACGCGGACAATATACTTATCCGTTGGACAAGGAAAAGAAATGGCATTTCATTCCGTTGGTAAAAGTGGGCGATGAAGTAGGACCTTCGGCTTGGTTAGGTCAGGTAGACGAAAACTTCCAACCGTTGAAGATTATGGTTCCATTTCAGTTGGATGGTACTTATAAGGTAAAATCTATTGTAAAGGAAGGCGAATATAGTATTGAAGATACAGTAGTTGTCCTGACAGATAAAGACGGAAAAGATATTCCTGTGAACATGATTCAGAAGTGGCCGGTGAAGAAGGCTATGACTAATTATAAAGAAAAACCGCGTCCTTATAAACTGCTGGAAACCGGTGTGCGCGTGATTGATACCGTAAACCCGATTGTAGAAGGTGGTACGGGATTTATCCCCGGTCCGTTCGGTACCGGTAAGACTGTGCTTCAGCATGCTATCTCTAAACAGGCAGAAGCAGATATTGTAATAATCGCTGCCTGTGGCGAACGTGCAAATGAGGTTGTGGAAATTTTTACAGAATTCCCCGAATTGGTAGACCCGCATACGGGACGTAAATTGATGGAACGTACCATTATCATCGCGAATACTTCAAACATGCCGGTTGCTGCCCGCGAAGCATCTGTGTATACTGCCATGACGATTGCAGAATACTATCGTGCCATGGGACTGAAGGTATTGCTGATGGCAGACTCCACCTCCCGTTGGGCGCAGGCATTGCGTGAAATGTCCAACCGTATGGAAGAATTGCCTGGCCCGGACGCTTTCCCGATGGATATTTCAGCTATTATTTCCAACTTCTACGGACGTGCAGGCTATGTGCATCTGAATAATAATGAGAGCGGTTCTATCACCTTTATCGGTACCGTATCTCCGGCAGGTGGTAACTTGAAAGAGCCTGTAACCGAAAATACCAAGAAGGTGGCCCGTTGTTTCTATGCTTTGGAGCAGGAACGTGCTGATAGAAAACGTTATCCGGCTGTGAATCCGATTGACTCTTATTCCAAGTATTTGGAATATCCTGAGTTTGAGGATTATATCGCAAAACGTATTAACGGTGAATGGATTGGTAAGGTAAACGAAATCAAGACCCGGTTGCTGCGCGGTAAGGAAATTGCCGAACAGATTAATATCTTGGGTGATGACGGTGTACCTGTGGAATATCATGTCATCTTCTGGAAATCGGAATTGATTGACTTTGTGATTCTGCAACAGGATGCCTTCGATGAAATTGACTCTGTAACCCCGATGGAACGTCAGGAAGATATCCTGAACATGGTCATCGACATCTGTCATACGGAATTTAAGTTTGACACCTTCCTTGAAGTAATGGATTACTTTAAGAAGATGATTAATATCTGCAAACAGATGAACTATTCGAAATATAAATCTGAGAAATACGAAGATTTCAAGAAGCAGTTGCAAGAGTTGGTTGCCGAGAGAAGCGTCTGATTTTAATATTTAATCTTTAATTTATAATTAGTAGAGATGGCAACAAAAGCATTTCAAAAGATATATACTAAGATTAGCCAGATTACCAAAGCTACTTGTTCGCTGAAAGCGTCAGGAGTAGGCTATGATGAATTGGCTATGGTAAACGGTAAGTTGGCCCAGGTGGTAAAAATCATGGGCGATGAAGTGACCTTGCAGGTATTCGAGGGTACGGAAGGTATCCCCACCAATGCCGAGGTTGTATTTTTGGGTAAATCGCCTACGCTGAAAGTAAGCGAGCAGTTGGCCGGACGTTTCTTCAATGCTTTCGGTGACCCGATTGACGGGGGACCGGAAATAGAAGGACAGGAAGTACCTATCGGTGGTCCGTCAGTGAATCCGGTTCGTCGTAAACAACCGTCGGAACTGATTGCAACCGGTATTGCCGGCATCGACCTAAACAATACATTGGTGTCAGGACAGAAGATTCCCTTCTTTGCCGATCCCGACCAACCGTTCAATCAAGTAATGGCAAACGTAGCATTGCGTGCTGAAACGGACAAGATTATTCTGGGCGGTATGGGTATGACAAACGATGACTACCTGTACTTTAAAAATGTATTCTCTAACGCTGGTGCGCTTGATCGTATCATCAGCTTTGTAAATACCACGGAAAATCCGCCGGTAGAACGTCTGCTGATTCCGGATATGGCGTTGACGGCTGCCGAATATTTTGCAGTAGAACATAACCAGAAAGTATTGGTGTTGCTGACCGATATGACCAGCTACGCCGATGCATTGGCTATCGTGTCCAACCGTATGGACCAAATCCCGTCCAAAGACTCTATGCCGGGTTCTCTTTATTCGGATTTGGCGAAGATTTACGAGAAGGCGGTTCAATTCCCCGCAGGCGGTTCAATCACTATCATTGCGGTAACTACCCTGAGTGGCGGTGATATTACACATGCCGTTCCTGATAATACAGGTTATATTACCGAAGGTCAGTTGTTTCTGCGTCGTGATAGTGATATCGGTAAGGTTATTGTTGACCCATTCCGTTCGTTGTCCCGTTTGAAACAGTTGGTGAGTGGTAAGAAGACTCGTAAAGACCATCCACAAGTAATGAATGCTGCGGTGCGTCTATATGCCGATGCTGCCAATGCCAAGACTAAGATGGAAAACGGTTTTGACCTGACTAACTATGACGAACGTACTTTGGCATTCGCCAAAGATTACGCAAACCAATTGCTGGCTATTGATGTGAATCTGGATACTACTGAAATGCTGGATGTTACATGGGGATTGTTCAGCAAGTACTTTAAGCCGGAAGAGGTGAACATCAAGAAAGAACTGGTAGAAGAACACTGGAAGAAATAGAACTCATTTATCAAAAGAAAGGTAATAGCAGTATCGTTTCGGAGAACAAAAGCCCTTCGGATGATAAATAAAAAGTTAGAACGAAATGGCAATAAAGTTTCAATATAACAAGACCTCGCTACAGCAGCTTGAGAAGCAACTCAAGGTTCGCGTGCGCACGCTTCCTATCATTAAGAATAAGGAAAGCGCCTTGCGTATGGAAGTAAAGAGATGCAAGACCGAAGCTGCCGAGCTGGAGGAAAGGCTTGAAAAACAAATTCAGGCATACGAGGCCATGTTCGCACTTTGGAATGAGTTTGATGCTTCATTAATAAAAGTGAGTGACGTTCATTTGGGTATAAAGAAGATTGCCGGTGTACGGGTTCCGTTGTTGGAAAACGTAGACTTTGACATTCGTCCCTATAGCCTGTTCAATAGTCCGAAATGGTATTCCGACGGGATACATTTGTTGAAAGGGCTGGCGCAGACCGCTATTGAAAGGGAATTTATGCTTGCCAAACTGAACCTACTGGAACATGCGCGTAAAAAGACCACTCAGAAAGTGAACCTTTTTGAGAAGGTACAGATACCAGGATATCAGGATGCTCTGCGAAAAATTAAACGATTTATGGAGGACGAGGAGAACCTCTCCAAGTCATCGCAGAAGATTTTGAAATCCATTCAAGAGAAAAGAAAGGAGGCAGAGGCATGATTACAAAAATGAAGAAGTTGACTTTCCTTATCTATCATAAGGAATATGAACAATTCCTGCAAAGCATCCGTGACTTGGGCGTAATCCACGTGGCAGAAAAAGCACAGGGAACACCGGAGAACACCGAACTTCAGGAAAGCATCCGCCTGTCCAACCGCTACACTTCTACAGTAAAGTTTCTGCAAGCACTCAATGCTGAACTGAAAGAGCAGAAAGGCGATATAGCTCGCGGAGAAAAAGCACTGGAAGAAGTGGAAGCCCTTCAACTGGAAAAGACGCAGTTACAACACCAGTTGCAGGCTTGTGACAAGGAACGTGCCGCATTGGAAGTATGGGGAGACTTTGACCCTGCATCAGTTACGAGATTACAAGATGCTGGATATCAGGTGAATTTCTATATCTGCTCAGAGAAGAACTTTAATGAGGAATGGCTGGAAGCGTACCATGCTACGGAGATTAACCGTATCGGTTCACGCATCTATTTTATCACTATAACTAAGAAAGGTTCATTGCCCGAATTGGAAGTGGAGACAGCCAAACTGCCCGTAATGTCACTGAGCCGGCTCACTGCCAAGTGCGAAGGCATGGAGCAAAAGATAAAGGAAGTGGACGAGAAGCTGACTGCCATAGCAGGGGAGAAGTTACTTTCCTTGCAAGCTGCACAGGCTAATGTTCATTCGCAGATAGAATTTTCTAAAGTTGTGCTGAATACGGAACAGGCTGCGGACAACAAATTGATGTTGCTGCAAGGCTGGGCGCCGGCTTCACGGATTCCGGAAATCACAAAGTTCCTGAACCAGCAGGAGGTGTACTTTGAAGTTGCTGATCCAACTCCTGAAGACAATGTACCCATTCAGCTCAATAACAAAGGATTTTTCCGTCTATTCGAACCGATTATGAAGTTGTATATGCTTCCTAAATATAATGAACTGGATTTGACTCCATTCTTTGCCCCTTTCTTTATGCTCTTCTTCGGGCTGTGTCTGGGCGATTCGGGTTACGGTCTGTTCATGGTATTGGGAGTGACTGTTTATCGCATGGTAGCGAAGAACATCAGTGCATCCATGAAGCCTGTTTTGACTTTGGTGCAGTTATTGGGAGCCGCTACCTTCTTCTGCGGTATGCTGACAGGTACATTCTTCGGATTCAATCTGTATGGTAACGATATTCCGTTCTTTAACAGGATGCGCGATTTGTTCTTCCTTGACAATCAGTGGATGTTCAACCTTTCATTGATTTTGGGAGCGGTACAGATTATCTTTGGTATGATACTGAAAGCTGCTAATCAGACAATCCAGTTCGGATTTAAGTATGCACTTTCCACAGTCGGATGGATTATAGTACTGGTAAGTACGGCATTGGCATTCCTTTTGGGTGATGTGATGCCGATGGGTGGAACAGCCCATTTGGTAATACTGGGTATAGCCGCAGTGCTTATTTTCCTGTTCAACAGTCCCGGAAAGAATATTTTCCTCAACATCGGCCTGGGTTTGTGGGATTCCTACAATATGGCGACCGGCTTGCTGGGTGATATCCTTTCGTATGTGCGTTTGTTTGCATTAGGACTTTCGGGCGGTATTCTTGCCAGTGTGTTTAACAGCCTGGCTGCGGGTATGAGTCCCGACAATGCTATTGCCGGTCCGATAGTGATGGTACTAATTTTCCTGATTGGTCACTCTATCAATATGTTTATGAATATTCTGGGTGCAATGGTTCACCCGATGCGTCTTACTTTTGTAGAGTTCTTCAAGAATTCGGGTTACGAAGGTGGAGGCAAGGAATATAAGCCATTTAAAAATTAGAGCTGTTTAAAATTTATTCAGCTTGTTGTTCTGAATGAGATGAAAAATTTGCAAACTTGCTTGCAGATTCTTTGTAAAGTTCAGGATGACATAAAAAGGAATTTTCCTTTTAGGAAGAGTTTGATAAATAAAGAATTTAAAAATTAAAAAATAGAAGAATTATGGAAATGAATTTATTGATTGCCTATGTAGGCATCGCAATTATGGTTGGTTTATCAGGTATAGGTAGTGCATACGGTGTAACTATAGCAGGTAACGCATCTATCGGCGCATTAAAGAAGAACGACAGCGCTTTCGGTAACTTCTTGGTATTGACCGCACTTCCCGGTACACAAGGTTTGTATGGTTTCGCCGGTTACTTCATGTTTCAAAGTATTTTCGGTGTTTTGACTCCGGCTATTACAGGTATTCAGGCTGCTGCCGTGCTTGGTTCGGGAATCGCCTTGGGCCTTGTAGCACTCTTCTCTGCTATTCGTCAGGGACAAGTTTGCGCCAATGGTATCGCTGCCATCGGTCAGGGACACAATGTATTCGGTAATACATTGATTTTAGCTGTATTCCCCGAATTGTATGCCATTGTTGCTTTGGCTGCAACCTTCTTGATGGGTTCTGCATTGGTTGCATAATCAGATTAGTTCTTTAATAAAAGGGGCTGTTTTCGTATATTTACGGAAATAGCCCTTTTTCTTGTCCTAAAGGAGAATAAATTGATTAAAATACTTACTATTGTTACTTATATCAGCTTTCTTTGTGATAAATGTTAAATATGAAATGGTAAAAGTTAATAAGTGAGTCTGAAATTTCTAACAAAGTTCTGGAAAAACTTTATTATCTCATTGAAATTGTGTACCTTTGCACTCGAAAATAAGATTAGGTATATAGATGGCAAAAGAACTATTAACCCCCAGTTATATCTTCGAAGCGAGTTGGGAAGTGTGTAATAAGGTAGGGGGCATTTATACAGTGTTGTCAACAAGAGCAAAAACACTGCAAGATATTTACAAGGATAAAGTGTTTTTTATAGGTCCGGATGTGTGGGCAGGAAAAGAGAACCCCTTGTTTATCGAGAATGAGAATTTGTGTGCGGCATGGCGTGGACATGCTTTGAAAAACGATGGTTTGAAAGTCCGTATCGGACGTTGGAATATCCCTGGAGAACCCATAGTTATATTAGTGGATTTTTATCCGTTCTTTTCAAAGAAGAATGAGATATACGGACAAATGTGGAAAGATTTCCAAGTGGATTCGCTTCATGCATACGGAGATTATGACGAAGCATCCATGTTCTCTTATGCAGCAGGAAAAACTGTTGAAAGTTTCTACCGATTCAATCTGACGGAAAATGATAAGGTCATTTATCAGGCTCACGAATGGATGACAGGTATGGGAGCACTCTATCTACAGAAGGCAGCTCCCGAAATAGCAACAATATTTACTACTCATGCTACTTCTATCGGCCGCTCGATTGCCGGTAACAATAAACCTCTTTACGATTATTTATTTGCTTACAATGGTGATCAGATGGCACGTGAACTTAATATGGAGGCCAAGCACTCTATAGAAAAGCAAACGGCACATCATGTGGATTGCTTTACCACTGTCAGTGAAATCACTAATAATGAATGTAAGGAACTGTTGGAGAAACCGGCAGATGTGATTTTAATGAATGGTTTTGAGGATGATTTTGTTCCACAGGGACGTACCTTTACCGCTAAACGTAAAAAAGCACGCGCCACTCTGTTGAATCTCGCTAATAAGTTATTGGGAGTAAATTTGAGTGATGATACTTTGATATTAGGCACCAGTGGACGTTACGAATTTAAGAATAAAGGCATCAATGTGTATTTGGAAGCTTTGAATCGATTGACTCGTGACAAGAATCTGAAGAAGGAGGTATTGGCATTTATCAATGTTCCGGGATGGGTGGGAGAC
Source organism: Phocaeicola faecalis (assembly GCF_021730445.1). GTDB lineage: Bacteria > Bacteroidota > Bacteroidia > Bacteroidales > Bacteroidaceae > Phocaeicola > Phocaeicola faecalis. The sequence continues at coordinate 11,680 of NZ_JADNRM010000007.1, forward strand.
CCTCGTGAAGATTTGATGGAACGTTTGAAGAGCAATAAAAACTATACTACTCCGTTGGAATGCCCGTTTATTACTCATTGGTTGCATAACATGAGTCACGACCAGGTGCTCGACATGATGAAGTATTTGGGGATGGCAAATTCTGCCAACGATAAAGTGAAGGTTATCTTTGTTCCCTGCTATTTGGATGGAAAAGACGGCATTATTAATATGGAGTACTATGATTTGGTATTGGGACATGATTTGAGCGTTTATCCTTCATATTATGAACCATGGGGATATACTCCGCTTGAAAGTGTTGCTTTCCATGTGCCGACAATCACTACTGACTTGGCAGGTTTCGGACTTTGGGTGAATTCACTGAAGGGTTCGTATAGTGAGCTGAAAGATGGTGTGAAAGTGATTCACCGTTCGGACTACAACTATTCTGAAGTGGCAGACGTTATAAAAGATAATATTTCGGTATTTTCCGGCATGACTGAGGCTGAAATCAAGATGATACGTAAACGTGCTGCCGACATTGCGGAAAAAGCTTTGTGGAAGCACTTTATTAAATATTATTATGAGGCTTATGACGTGGCATTACGCAATGCACAGAAAAGGCTTTTATTAGGTTGAAAATTGAATATAATATTAATATAATTAGAGAGACATGAAAATCAAGATTAGTAATGCAAATACTCCTACTTGGAAAGACGTAACTGTAAAATCACGCATTCCTGAGGAATTGAAAAAGTTAGAAGAATTAGCACGCAACATCTGGTGGGCATGGAACTACGAGGCAACTGAGTTGTTTAGAGATTTAGACCCTGTTTTGTGGAAGGAAGCTGGACAAAATCCTGTAGTTCTTCTAGAACGATTGAGCTATGAAACACTGGAAAAACTGGCAAAGGATAAAAATATCCTGAAACGCATGAACGATGTATATGCAAAGTTCAGAGCTTATATGGATGTGCAGCCCGACGCCAAGCGCCCTTCTGTAGCTTATTTTTGTATGGAGTATGGTTTGACACACGTTCTGAAAATCTATTCGGGCGGTTTGGGTATCTTGGCAGGTGACTACCTGAAAGAAGCATCAGACAGCAACGTAGATATGTGTGGTGTCGGATTCTTGTATCGCTATGGATATTTTACTCAAAGCCTTTCGATGGACGGACAGCAGGTAGCAGGATACGAAGCTCAGAATTTCGGTAGTTTGCCTATCGAACGTGTATTGGATGACAACGGACAACCGATGGTTATCGATGTTCCCTATCTGAACTATTTCGTTCATGCTTATGTGTGGAAAGTCAATGTAGGTCGTGTTCCTTTGTATCTGTTGGATACAGATAATGAAATGAACAGCGAGTTTGACCGTCCTATCACTTATCAGCTTTATGGTGGTGACTGGGAAAACCGTTTGAAGCAAGAAATACTGTTAGGTATCGGTGGTGTGTTGATGCTGAAGAAATTAGGTATCAAGAAAGATATTTATCACTGTAATGAAGGACATGCTGCATTATGCAACGTTCAGCGTCTGTGTGACTATGTAGAAGGTGGTTTGACGTTCGACCAATCTTTGGAGGTCGTTCGTTCTTCTTCTCTTTATACGGTTCATACTCCGGTGCCTGCCGGTCATGACTACTTCGATGAAGGTTTGTTCGGCAAGTACATGGGCGGTTATCCGCAACGTATGGGTATCAGCTGGCAAGATTTGATGGATATGGGACGTATCAATCCGGGAGATGCCGGCGAGCGTTTCTGTATGTCTACTTTTGCTTGCAACACTTGTCAGGAAGTAAACGGTGTGAGTTGGTTGCACGGAAAAGTATCTCAGGAAATGTTTTCAGGTATTTGGAAGGGCTATTTCCCCGAAGAAAGCCATGTAGGTTATGTAACCAATGGTGTTCATTTCCCTACTTGGAGTGCGACAGAATGGAAAAAGCTCTATGCGAAGCATTTTGCTCCCAACTTTATGGAAGACCAATCTAACGAAAAGATTTGGGAAGCTATATATAATGTGGCTGACGAAGAAATCTGGGCAACTCGTCAGGCTTTGAAGAATAAATTGGTAGACCACATCCGCAAGCAGTTCAGTGAAAGCTGGTTGAAGAATCAGGGTGATCCTTCACGCATCGTTTCTTTGATGGAAAAGATCAATCCGAATGCTTTGATGATTGGTTTCGCTCGTCGTTTTGCCACTTACAAACGTGCACATCTGTTGTTTACTGATATTGAACGTTTGGCTAAGATTGTGAACAACCCTGACTATCCGGTACAGTTCTTGTTTGCAGGTAAAGCTCACCCGCACGATGGTGCAGGTCAGGGATTGATTAAGAAGATTGTAGAAATCTCTCGTCGTCCTGAGTTCTTGGGCAAAATTATTTTCTTGGAAAACTACGATATGCAGTTGGCTCGTCGTTTGGTTTCTGGCGTTGATATTTGGATGAATACTCCGACTCGTCCTTTGGAAGCATCAGGTACATCAGGTGAGAAAGCTTTGATGAACGGTGTAGTAAACTTCTCTGTACTCGACGGATGGTGGTTGGAAGGCTACCGCGAAGGTGCAGGATGGGCGTTGACAGAAAAACGTACTTATCAGAATCAGGATCATCAAGACCAGTTGGATGCTGCTACTATCTACAGTATTCTGGAAAATGAAATCCTGCCATTGTATTATGCACGTAACCGCAAGGGTTATTCTGAAGGTTGGGTGAAGACTATCAAGAACTCTATTGCTCAGGTAGCTCCTCATTACACTATGAAGCGTCAGTTGGATGACTACTATTCTAAGTTCTATACCAAAGAAGCTAAACGTTTCAAAGAATTGGTAGCTAACGACTATGCTAAAGCAAAAGAAATTGCCGCATGGAAGGAAAAGGTTGCAGAATTATGGGATTCTATTGAAATCGTTTCCAGCGAAAAGAATGAAGAATTGGCTAGCGGTAATATCGAGACCGGAAAAGAATATACTATAACTTATGTAGTGGACGAAAAGGGACTGGATGATGCTGTAGGTATCGAACTGGTTACTACTTACACCAATGCAGAAGGTAAAGAGCATATCTATTCTGTAGAGCCGATGGAAGTAATCAAGAAAGAAGGTAATCTGTACACATTCCAGGTTAAACATAGTCTTTCTAACTCCGGCAGCTTTAAGGTATCATACCGTATGTTCCCGAAGAATGTAGATTTGCCTCACCGTCAGGACTTCTGCTATGTTCGTTGGTTCGTATAATTCATTGAAGTAAGTGTATCTCTCTGTTTTTCAGAGTGATTTCATGATAATATAATAAGAGAGCCGTTTCCTGTTGGGGGGACGGCTCTCTTTTATATTTAGTACAGTGAAAGACTGTGTGTGTTCCAAAAGGGAGAGTAATCTCCTTTCACACAAAACGGATATTGAAACGTCCTATTCATGGGGATTCTGTGTGAAAGCTGTTTCTCTTATAATAGAAAGGGGTTGCGTCAAAACGTGGATAATGCTGTCGTTTCGTTCGTAGGGGCGAGGTTCGCTCACCCGAAAACAGTTTACTTTGTGTCTTCGGGCAGGCAAACCCTGCCCCTACAGCTGACGATTGGATAGGCTGGTTTAGTTTTGACACACTCCATTTCCGTTTATAGATATTGCTCTTCTCTTATTTTAAAAGCTCGCTTAATTTGGCTTTAATATCTTCGCCGCGCAGGTTGCGTGCAACGATAGTTCCTTCTTGGTCAACTAAAACAGTGGCAGGAATAGAATTTACGCCATACAGTTTTGCGCCTGCATTGTTCCAGCCTTGCAAATCAGACATCTGCGGCCATGTGATATCAAGAGTGGTGATAGCTTCTTTCCATTTATCCAGATTGTTGTCCAGAGAAACGCCTACGATACCGAAACCTTTGTTCTTGAATTCCTTGTAAGCGGCAACTACATTCGGCATTTCCTTGCGGCAAGGTCCACACCAGCTGGCCCAGAAGTCAATCAATGTGTATTTGTTCTTGCTTATGAAATCAGACAACTTCACTGTTTGACCTTCAGGAGTATCCATAGAGAAATCAATGTATTTCTGACCAACAGCAGTTTTTTCTACAGTTTCAATATGTTTCTTCAGTTTTGCGATACGGTCATTGTTGGCAAACTGAGCGGGAACTTTTTCAACTAAAGATTTCTGTTTTTCCAAATCGAATGCAGCAGCATAAGAAGGAAGCAACTGTATACCTACCGCATTCGTAATGTTAGCTTCGATAGTATTAAAGACCATATCCATGGCGATACTGTCCTTCTTTTCTATTTCTTTCATTACATTTTCGCGCTGTTCGTCAGTCAGTGTAGAATCAGCCATTGCGCTACGATACATATCGTTCATTTCTTTGCTCATAGCGATGAAGTTGTCTTTAAACTGCTGGTAAACATCATTGTTTGCAGTACCGCCGATTTTGTTTTCTTCGCCCAATGCTACAGTGATATTTCCGTTTTCGAGGAAGAAGTCGGCACGGTTACGTTTTCCGTCTTTTGCATAAATGATAAAGCAGTTTGTTGCTGTATCCTGTCTTCCGGTGAATGTGAAAGCACCTCCTGCTACAGTGGTAGAATCCAGTTTCACCCAGTCGCCATTCTTGTATTCCTGCAAATAAATAGTGTCGCCGTCGGCAAGACCTTCTACTGTTCCCGATACTTTGTAAGCGGGTGAATTGTTACATGCAGTGAAAGCCAAGCTTCCTACTGCCAATAAATAAACTAATTTTTTCATTGTGATGATATTATAATTTGGACGCAAAGATAGTTACTTAATTAATACAGAAGAGAAAAAAAAGTTTTTATTTTCATCTGTCCATTAAGAATATATAGAATATTATGTGTTTTTTTGCAAGATAATGTGAGTGCATTTGTTTCAAATGGTTATCTTTGTGCCTAAATACCATTTATGAAATGTTAATATTCAGTCTTGCACTAATTACTATCCTATTTCTTTTGTTAGTATGGACCACTATCAGGGAAAGAGCTATGGCGAAAGAAATAAAGTTAGCCCAACAATTCTACGCTGCTATTTGGAATAATGCCCATGAATTTATTTTCTTGATAGACAAAACTTCCCATGTCGTTAAAACCAATTATTATACGGTTTGTAATATGCCTTGCCGGGAAGATTGGAAGTGTTTTGGAGAAATCTTGCAATGTCGGTATGCTCGTGAAACAGCTACGTGCAATAAGCATGAGAAGTGTCGCAACTGTTTGATAAGAAGTAAGATAAGAGAAGTGCTTAAGAATCACGGCAGTTTTAGTAATTTCGAGACTACGATGGATATTCAGATATCTTCCCTTCCTGCCACTCTATACAGCATGATGGTTTCGGGACGGTATCTGTCGCTTAACGGTCATGATTATGTGATATTGACCGTACATGATATCAGTGAGGAGCGAGCGTTGGAATCTTCATTGAAGCACAGCAATGAGAAATTTCTTTGTTTCTTCGATAACGTGACTGTAGGTTGTGCCATTTGCGATAAAGAAGGAACACTGATAGAGGTGAATGACGCTTATGTAGACTATATGGGGTTGGAGTCTAAGGGGGACGCAGTCAATCAGCTCAATATTTATACCAATCCCTGCATCAATCCTGAGTTTAAGGAGATGATGAAGTCCGGCATTCCGGTATCGGGCGAAGTGAAATACGATTATGAGTTGATTAATCAGGTTTATGTAAAGAGTCGTCATAAAGATGTACACTATTTTCGTTTTATTGTCAACTATTTGAGAGACGCGGCCGGTAATGTGGAGAATATCCTGATTATTTGGGTAGAGAATACCTTAATTCACAAAACCTTGCAGCAAAACAAGAGTTTCCGCGAGATGATTAGTGCAGCTTCATCTGCCTCCAACATCGGTTTCTCTTCTATAAATTTGCTGAAGAATGAGCAGTTGGTGACACCGGAATATCTCAAGAACCTGGGAGTCTCTTCTGAAATAGATTTGAATACCATCTTTTCCCACATGAAATATGTAGATACGGATACATCCCGGCAACAGGAGTTTATGGAGTATGTGGAGAAGGCCAGACATGAAAAGGTGAAGCCTTTGGAAAGGAATATTCATCTGATAGTGAACGGTGAGCCCAGATGGATTAAGCAGTTTCTTATTCAGCAGACATTCGATCCTGATAATGGAAACATCGTTTTGTTGGGAGTAAATGTCGATATCAATGAGCAGAAGAAAACGGAAGAAGCGTTGCGCGAGGCAAAAGAAAAAGCCGAAAGTTCAGATAAGCTGAAGTCTGCTTTTGTGGCAAATATGAGTCATGAGATTCGTACTCCTTTGAATGCAATTGTAGGTTTTGCCAATCTGTTGGTCACTTCGGAAGACAGAGAAGATTTTGATAGCTTCAAGCAAATTATTGAGCAGAACAGCAACCAACTTTTGCAATTGATAGGTGACATTTTGGATCTCTCGAAGATTGAGTCGGATACATTGGATTTTGTGTGGAGCAATGTAAATGTCAATGCCATGATGTATGAATTGGAAAAGATATTCCAAATGCGAAATGCCGCCAATCCTGATGTTGTGATAAAATGTGTGGCAAGTGTGGGCGACTGCATGATACGCACAGACCGCCAACGGTTGATTCAGGTGGTATCCAATTTGATGACCAATGCCATTAAGTTCACCACGCAGGGCAGCATTATTATGGGATATGAAAAGCGGAAGGAAGAAATATATTTCTATGTGACAGATACCGGCTGCGGTATTCCGGAAGAAAATCAAAGTCAGGTGTTTGAGCGTTTTGTCCAATTGGACAGCTTTAAACAGGGCACCGGTTTGGGGCTTCCGATATGCAGCAGCATTATCAGAGCAATGGGAGGCAAGATAGGGGTGAAATCTAAGCCGGGAGGAGGATCGACATTTTGGTTCATATTGCCCGAATGTCCGCCTGTGAAGAATGAACCGGAATCAGGAAAACAGTACTTTTAGTTGTGTCATTGTTTCCGGATAGTCTGATTGGGAAGCGTATATTTGCATTTCTGTCAGATTCCCATGTCAAATAGCCGATAATTATGATTATTTCTCTATCTTTGCGCGCGAAAATGTAGAGGCGTTCGTCGTCCAGTTACAAAAAGTAGTATGCAACAGTCTAATTATATAATTGAGGTTAAGGATGTTTCCAAGTTTTTTGGCGATAAAATAGCATTGGATAACATCAACTTGTATGTGAAAAAAGGAGAATTCGTAACGATTCTGGGTCCTTCGGGATGTGGAAAGACTACGCTTTTGCGCCTTATTGCCGGTTTTCAGACCGCTTCGGAAGGAGAAATCCGAATAGCAGGGCAGGAGATTACACAAACTCCGCCACATAAAAGGCCGGTAAATACCGTATTTCAGAAGTATGCCTTGTTTCCACATCTGAATGTATATGACAATATAGCGTTCGGGTTGAAACTCAAGAAACTTCCCAAACAGACCATTGAAAAGAAAGTAAAGGCAGCCCTCCGGATGGTGGGGATGACCGATTATGAATATCGTGATGTCAACTCGCTTTCAGGCGGTCAGCAGCAACGTGTGGCCATAGCCCGTGCCATTGTGAATGAACCGGAAGTATTGCTCCTCGACGAACCGTTGGCAGCTCTTGACCTGAAGATGCGTAAAGATATGCAGATGGAACTGAAGGAGATGCATAAAACATTGGGAATCACCTTTGTGTATGTGACACACGATCAGGAAGAAGCTCTCACACTGAGTGATACGATTGTGGTGATGAGTGAGGGGCGCATTCAGCAGATAGGTACTCCTGTAGACATCTACAATGAACCCATCAACTCATTTGTCGCCGATTTTATCGGAGAGAGCAATATCCTGAACGGCGTAATGATAAAAGACAAGTCAGTGCGTTTTGCCGGTGTAGAGTTTGAGTGCGTGGACGAAGGTTTTGGCGAGAATATGCCTGTAGATGTGGTGGTTCGGCCTGAGGACTGGTACATTTTCCCCCTTTCGGATGCCGCACAGATTACGGGTACGGTTACTTCTTCCATCTTCAAGGGAGTACATTATGAGATGGTTGTTGTGGCAAACGGTTATGAGTTTATTGTGCAGGACTACCATCACTTTGACGTGGGACAGGAAGTAGGTCTGCTGGTTAAACCGTTTGACATCCATATCATGAAGAAAGAGCGTGTATGCAATACTTTCGAGGGAGAGATGGTAGACGAAAATCATGTTGATTTCTTGGGCTGTCATTTCGAATGCCTGCCTGTGAAGGACATCGAACCGGGCGAGAAAGTAAAAGTAGTGGTGGCATTTAAGGATATTATCCTGCAAGACAACGAAGAAGACGGAACATTAACCGGCGATGTGCGTTTTATCCTTTACAAAGGCGACCATTACCACCTCACCGTTGCATCGGACTGGGGCGAAGATATTTATGTAGACACCAACGATGTATGGGACAATGGTGACCATGTGGGTATCAGTATTCTGCCTGAAAAGATTAAAGTAATAAAGATTGTAGATTAATAAAAAAGAAAAGAGGTGCTCAGAACAATACGATTCTTCCTGTCCTCGCGTAAGAGTTGGACTATCCCTTACGTGATATTTTCGGCGATATTTGTTATTCTTCCGCTGCTTCTGATAGTGGTTTATGCATTTATGGACGATGCCGGTCATTTTACTTTCGGTAATTTTGCTAAATTCTTTGCCCATCCGGAGGCCATCAATACGTTTGTCTATTCCATTGGCGTTGCCATTATTACGACGGTGGTGTGCATTCTGTTGGGGTATCCTGCCGCTTACATTCTGACGCAGACCCGAATGAAGTATGCGCAAACCATTGTGGTGCTCTTCATCCTTCCCATGTGGGTCAATATCCTGATTCGTACGTTGGCGACAGTGGCGCTTTTCGACTTTATGGATGTGCCGTTGGGCGAAGGGGCGTTGATATTCGGCATGGTGTATAACTTCCTGCCTTTTATGATTTATCCTATTTATAACACATTGCAGAAGTTGGATAAAAGTTATGTGGAGGCAGCGCAAGACTTGGGCGCCAATCCGGTACAGGTGTTCTTTAAGGCAGTGTTGCCATTGTCTATGCCCGGCATTGTGAGTGGTATTCTCATGGTATTCATGCCCACTATCTCGACATTTGCCATTGCCGAATTGCTGACAATGAACAATATAAAACTGTTTGGTACTACCATTCAGGAAAATATCAATAACAGTATGTGGAACTATGGGGCAGCGCTTTCACTTATCATGCTGTTCTTGATTGGTGCTACCACTTTGTTTGCCTCAGATGATAAGGGCAATGATGAAGGAGGTGGCTTATGGTAAAGAAAATATTATGCCAGGGATACCTGTGGCTCCTGTTATTATTGCTCTATGCCCCTATCTTTATCATTATGATTTATTCTTTTACAGAGGCAAAGGTGTTGGGCAATTGGACAGGATTCTCAACGAAACTTTATTCGTCGCTGTTCACCACAGGCACTCATCACTCGTTGACCAATGCCCTGATTAATACACTGACCATCGCGCTGATAGCTGCAACGGTTTCCACGTTATTGGGAAGTATCACTGCCATCGGCATATTCAATCTGCGTGCCCGTTCGCGCAAGGCAATCAGCTTTGTCAATAATATCCCTATTCTGAACGGCGATATCATCATCGGTATCTCGCTGTTTCTGCTGTTTGTTTCACTGGGTATTCCTCAGGGATACACTACTGTGGTGTTGGCCCACATTACATTTTGCACGCCATACGTGATTCTGAGTGTATTGCCGCGCCTCAAACAGATGAACCCGAATATTTATGAAGCGGCACTTGACTTGGGGGCAACTCCCATGCAGGCGCTTCGCAAAGTGATTATTCCCGAAATACTTCCGGGGATGATTTCAGGTTTCATGCTGGCAGTCACACTGTCTATCGACGATTTTGCCGTTACCGTGTTCACTATCGGCAATGAAGGACTGGAGACTCTGTCTACCTATATTTATGCCGATGCGCGGAAAGGCGGACTTACTCCCGAACTTCGTCCCCTTTCAACCATTATATTTGTATTGGTGCTGGTGTTGCTTATCATAATCAACCGCCGTTCGAGCAAGAAAAAAGAGGCATAAGAAGATGAAGATAAAGATGAATAAATGGATAGTGGCATGCGCCTGCGGGTTACTTTCACTCACGGGATGCTACAACACGGGCGAACCTCGTGAAAATGTGCTGAAGATATACAATTGGGCAGACTATATCGATGAAGATGTGCTTGCCGAATTTCCCGAATGGTATAAAGAGCAAACGGGTGAGGACATCCGTATCGTTTATCAGACCTTCGATATCAATGAAATCATGCTGACCAAAATTGAACGCGGTCATGAGGACTTTGATGTGGTATGTCCTTCAGAGTATATCATCGAGCGAATGTTGAAGAAGAACCTGTTGCTGCCTATTGATACAGCTTTTGGTAAGACTCCTAATTATTTGCATAACGAGTCTCCCTATATCCGCGAGCAGTTGGATAAGTTGAGTCAGCCGGGGCGCCGTGCTTCCGATTATGCCATCGGATATATGTGGGGAACGGCCGGACTTCTGTATAATACAGACCATGTTCCTGCGGAAGATGCCAAGACATGGGCGAGCCTGTGGAATCTCAAGTACAAGAATAAAATCTTGATGAAAGAGAGCTACCGTGATGCCTACGGAACAGCCCTTATCTATGCCAACAGCGAAAACCTGAAAGAGGGGAAGGTGACGGTGGAAGAGTTGATGAACAACTATTCACAGGCATCTATCGATACGGTAGAGAAGTACTTGAAGGCCATGAAGCCTCTGATAGCCGGTTGGGAAGCTGATTTTGGAAAGGAGATGATGACTAAAAACAAGGCATGGCTCAACATGACTTGGAGTGGAGATGCAGTATGGGCAATCGAAGAAGCCGATGCTGTGGGAGTAAACTTGGATTATGAAGTGCCTGAGGAGGGGAGTAATGTGTGGTATGACGGTTGGGTGATTCCCAAGTATGCCCGCAATGTGAAGGCTGCCAGTTATTTTATCAATTACCTGTGCCGTCCTGAAGTTGCTTTGCGCAATATGGACGCCTGCGGTTATGTGAGTTCTGTTGCCACTCCCGAAATATTGGAAGAGAAGATAGATACGGCTCTGAACTATTATTCCGATTTGAGCTATTTCTTTGGTCCGGAAGCAGATAGTGTCCGGATTGACAAGGTGCAGTATCCTGATCGTCGTGTGGTGGAACGTTGTGCCATGATTCGTGATTCGGGTGACCGTACGGAGGCGGTGTTGGAAATGTGGTCGCGTGTGAAAGGGGATAATCTTGGATTGGGAATTGTGGTCGTGATATTTGTATCGGTCGGAGTGATGCTGGTGTATACGGTTTACAGACGGATACAGCGCTATCAATATGAGAAATCACAACGTCGCCGCAGGAGACACCGCAAAAGGAGATAATTCTTCTTGTTGCCGGTGAAATGCCGGGCTCACGGATTTTATAAAAAACAACAGAGGGTGTGTCAAAACTAAATCGGTCTATCCCATCGTCAGCTGTAGGGGCAGGGTTTGCCTGCCCGAAGACACAAAGCAAACTGTTTTCGGGCGAGCGAACCTCGCCCCTACGAACTAAACGACAGTATTATCCACGTTTTAACACAACCCTCTGTTTCTCTCTATCTTCTTATCTACTGAAATTAGATAATATATTGGTCTGAAATAGACTCGTTATTCATCACGCGGCGAATTGTTTCAGCAAACATATCAGCGATAGTCAGCTGTTTCACCTTGGCACAACGGTTAGAATAAGGAATACTGTCTGTAAACAGCATTTCTTCCAAACCGGAATTTTGAACGCGTTCGGAAGCAGGACCGGACATCACACAGTGGGAAGCAATGGCGCGGACAGAAATGGCTCCGGCTTCCTTCATGATATCGGCAGCTTTGGTAATTGTACCGGCTGTATCCACCATGTCGTCAATCAAGATGACATTTTTGTCTTTCACGTCACCGATAATCTGCATAGTAGCCACTACGTTTGCTCTTTCGCGAGTCTTGTTGCACAATACCAAAGGTACATCAAGGTATTTGGCGTATGTGCTGGCACGCTTGGAACCTCCCACGTCGGGAGTGGCGATTACAAGGTTTTCAAGGTTCAGCGACTGAATGTAGGGCAAGAAGATGCCTGATGCATACAGGTGGTCTACCGGAATGTTGAAGAAACCCTGAATCTGGTCGGCGTGCAAGTCCATGGTAATCAAACGGTCGATACCTGCTACACTCAGCAAGTCAGCCACCAGTTTGGCACCGATAGAAACACGCGGTTTGTCTTTTCTGTCTTGGCGAGCCCATCCGAAGTAAGGGATAACGGCTACGATGCTTTTGGCAGAAGCTCTTTTTGCTGCGTCAATCATCAGCAGCAGTTCCATCAGGTTGTCAGAATTAGGAAAGGTAGATTGCACTAAGAATACATGGGCACCTCTAATTGACTCTTCGAAGGAAACAGCAAATTCACCATCTGCAAAGTGTGTAATGTTCATGTTTCCCAGTTCGCAGCCGAGGCTGTTGCAAATTTTTTCTGCAAGGTATTTCGAGTTTGTTCCCGAGAATACTTTAAAAGGAGATGTTTTACTCATTTTGTAATAGATATTACCTATTTGTTAATTTGCGTGCAAAGGTACATATTATAATTAGAATTTAAAAATCGAACATTAAAAATTAATTCGTATTCTTTTAAACGCCTTTTTTCGGGCAAGAATATGCATTTCTTTTCTCTGTTTCTCTTTGCTTTTAGTTAATCCGCCAACTTTTTCAGTTTGCGAAAGTGTTCTATCAACAATCGGTAGTCGCGGTCGCAGCGTGTATCGAACTTATTCCACAACGCGCCCAAGATGGCTGCTCCGCCAAAGCCGAAGTCTTTTACCTCTAAGATATTGTCCACATCAATGCCACCCAGTGCAATCACTTTCTTGTCGATAATGCCGGCTTTGTCGGCGGCACGAAGTTCTTCGGCCGTATAAGCGGAGTTGTAGTTCATCTTGGAGATGCTGTTGAATACAGGACTCAGAAAAACATAGTCACACGCTTGCTTGCGTTCCTTTGCTTCGTCTAAAGAGTGGCATGAGCAACTGATATGCCCTTTATAGTTTTCGGGTGGATTGGGGTTGCGGCCGTTCAGGTGAATGCCTTTCAACTTATATTCATCCTTCAGATAGAAATGTCCGTGCACCACGATGCGTTTATGGTACTGTTCGGGAATCAAGGTGAGCAGCCGTTCGGCGAACATGGGCGCTGTGTCGGGCTTGCGCAGATGGAGTGTGTCCAGTCCTTCCTCAAACAGGGCCGTGATTATCTTGTCTTCCTCCACAAAATATGTGGGGGTTGTGATTAGAATTAACTTCATACTTTTCAATTAATTGCTAAGCAAAGATAGTAATCAATATGTAATATTCCTAGTAGTTTGCTGTATTTATTTAACGGTTGTGGGGAGAAGCTATAAATAAAAAAATCTTCGTCGACCTTCACAGGCAAACGAAGATTAAGGGTTTATTATGGTTACAAAGGTAATATAAAAAATGGATAAAGCAATACTTTGCACCATAAAAGATTTTATTTTTCTAAGAAGAGGATGTGCGTCTCCATCGTCATGAGGTCGATAACCCATAATTTGCCGCTTAGCACTTCACCATATCCGCCTATTACTTTCAGTACTTCGGTTGCCTCAGCGCATCCCACCATGCCGGGAGTCACTCCAAGTACGCCTTTGGGCGGGTGGGGCATGGAGAGCATTTCGTCTTCCTCCGGAAAAAAGTGGCGATAGTTCGGGCCGCCTTGGTAATTGAATACAGACACTTGCCCGTCGAAAGCGCGGATGGCACCATATACATAGACCTTGCCCAACTGTACGCAAGTGTCATTGATGAGGTAGCGGGTGGCGAAGTTGTCGCATCCGTCGACCACGATGTCGTATTGGCTGATAATTTCGACGGCATTCTCTATGGTGAGCCGATGAGGGTAGGCATTGATTCGTATGGAGCTGTTCAGGGCTTCGAGACGTTTCTTGGCTTGGATAGCCTTGTGCATACCTACTTCGGTTTCGCTATAGAGCACCTGGCGTTGTAAGTTGCTGACGCTTACCACGTCATCGTCCATTAGTCCGATGGTGCCCACTCCGGCTCCTGTCAGGTATAAGGCGATGGGGGAGCCCAGTCCGCCTACACCGACTATAAGGACTTTGGCGCGTTGGAGGCGCTGTTGTCCTCCTTCTCCCAGTTCGGGGAGAAGGATTTGACGGTTGTATCTTTCCATATCTTATGCTCGCGTTTATCGTTTCATTCGAGTGATTATATTTCCTCACCAGAGTGATATAATTGAATCTGCTGGGTGATGTAGTTTCATCACTAAGGTGATACGATTATATCGAAAGGCTGTGTGAGGAGGTTTGATACTGTCTGTATTGCTTATCGCGTTAACGTGAATTGGTCAAAGGAAGCGTCCCAGTCTTTCCATACCGGTTCTCGTCCTAATGATTTCAGTGCGCGTTCCACTTCTACGGCCGTACGCTCGTCGCTTACATGGAATTGTTCCAAGGCTTGCGGATACGTATAGTAGCCTCCCGGTTCGGTTTTGCTTTCGGCGCTCATGGTGGTGACGCCCAGTCCTGCCATGTTGTCGCGGATGTGTGCCGGTTCGCGGGTGGAATAGGAGATGTCTACATCATGGTCGAAGATGCGCATGGCGAAAGTGAGTTGCGCCAGTTCGCGGTCGTTCATGATGACATTCGGCTGGAAGCCGCCGTTCTCTGCCGGACGCATACGGGGGAAGTTGACACTGTATTTTGTTTTCCAGTACTTTTTCTGTAGATAGCGCAGGTGGTAGGCCATCATGGTCACGTCGGTGCGCCACTCTTCCAGTCCGATGAGGACACCCATACCGATGGAGTGAACGCCTGCCTGCCCCATACGGTCGAAGCCGTCGACACGCCATTCGAACTTGGATTTCATTCCGCGCGGATGATATACGTTGTAACGGGCTTTGTTGTAAGTCTCCTGAAAGCAGATGACACCATTCAGTCCGTGTTCCTTCAGTTCGGCATATTCTTCGGCTTTGAGGGGCATTACTTCTATTTTCAGATTGCTGAAGTATTTTTTGGCAATGTCCAGTGCTTTGGCAAGATAAGGGACTCCGGCTTTGGCAGGATTCTCGCCGGTTACCAACAGCAGGTTTTCAAACGGACCGAGTTTCTTGATTGCTTTGTATTCATCTTCCATCTGCTCGGGGGTGAGGATGGTGCGTGCCATCGGATTGCTGATATGGAAACCGCAATACACACAGGAGTTAGTGCAGGAGTTTGTTATATATAGAGGTATAAACATGGAGATGGTCTTGCCGAAACGTTCTTCAGTGTATTTCTTGCTTAGTTGTGCCATCGGCTCCAGGTATTTTGCTGCTGCGGGAGAGATGAGTGCCATAAAGTCGTCTACGTCGCAATGCTCTTTGCTGAGGGCGCGAAGCACGTCACTCTCTGTCTTGGAGTAGATGGCTTTGGTGGTTTCCTCCCAATCTATTTTTTCAAGTTCTTCTGAAAACATGATAGTTATTATTTTTTATTGTTCTGTTATTGTTCAATGAATAATTGGTCTTTCTCCCATCGTAATGGGTTGGTGATGATATAATCCGATATTTCTTCGTATGAATGCTGGTTGCGGATGATGTGTTCGTAATAGTTGCGTTGCCACAAACGTTTGTTAAATGGAATCCATTGATTATTATTGATATTCCGTATATATTCGTTGGTTGTCATTGTTTTGAACCATTGAATCACACGGTGTAGGGGCGAACCCATGTGTTCGCCCAATATTCCGCATGGGGTGTTATTATTGGATGCATTCGGGCAGACACATGGGTCTGCCCCTACGTTGTGCCAAATGCAATGGAAATGGTTGGGCATGATAATATATTCCATGCATTCTATATCTGGGAATTTCGCGGATGTTTTTAGATACCATTTCTGAATCATCCTTCCTGCTTCATTCAAATACATATCTCCATTTATAATCTTTCCAAACATACACTTCTTGTCCTGTGCACAAACCGTGATGAAATACAAACCTTCTGATGAATAATCGTATTCTTTCAGGCGTATACTGTGACGGTGATGGATTTCAGGATTATACATCTTGATTTTCTGATTATTCATTTCCTTATTTTCTTTAGGATGTTGTTGCGTGCGCATTGCACGGCTGCTGTATAGTATTCCGGTTCCATGTTCTGCAAGTATGCTTCCAGTTCTCCCATCAGTTCCGGTTCTTTCAGGCAGATGGTGTATGCCAGTTTCATACATACGGCTTGTCCGGCTACACTTTCGGCAGGCGATAACATTCCGTTCAGACAGAAGTCGAAGAAAGCTACATTAATGGGCTCGGAGACAGGAAGATGAAGAAGCGTGTTCAATAGCAACCGCCGTATGCCGTCATGAGGGCATTGTATGGCTCGCTGCATCAACTCTTCCCTTTTGTTTATCAACAGGGAAGGGGCGAGGATGCTCAGTTTTTCGCAAGCCCATGTAGCACGCCAGGCTATCTTTTTGTCTTCGTGCCGGGTGAGGGCATAGAGGTGGTCAAAGCGGGCAGGTGAATCCATCACCTGTTCCACTATGCTGTCTATGTATTTTCTTCCTAAAGCGCCTTCCAGTGCTTTCTTGAAATCTTCTTCCATTTGTTTTTTCTGTGACGATTAATTATCCGAATGCATCCCGAATGTCCGCCCGAATGGTGCATTTGTGGATGCATTCGGGCAGACACATGGGTCTGCCCCTACGATGGACGAGAACACGATTTATCCCTTGCCTTCTACATTCTTCAGGTCGCGGCTCAGTTTCATGGCGCAGAAGTTCGGTCCGCACATGGTGCAATATTCACCGTCCGTGTGGCGTCCTTCATTGAAGTATTCCAACGCGCGGTCCGGGTCGAGGCTCAAATGGAACTGGTCGCGCCAACGGAATTCATATCGTGCCTTGCTCAATGCATTGTCACGGATTTGTGCACCCGGATGGCCTTTTGCCAAATCTGCGGCATGAGCGGCTATCTTGTAAGTAATTACGCCCACGCGAACATCCTCTTTGTTGGGCAGTCCGAGGTGTTCTTTCGGAGTGACATAACACAACATGGCAGTGCCCAGCCAACCGATTTGTGCTGCGCCGATAGCCGAAGTGATGTGGTCATAGCCCGGAGCGATATCCGTAACCAATGGGCCGAGGGTGTAGAACGGTGCGTTATGGCAATGTGAAATCTGACGTTCCATGTTTTCCTTAATCTTATGCAGAGGCACATGTCCCGGGCCTTCGATGAATGCCTGTACGTTCTTGTCCCATGCGCGAAGCACAAGCTCGCCCATCGTATCCAGTTCGGCAAACTGAGCTTCATCGTTGGCATCCTGGATACAGCCGGGGCGGAGTCCGTCACCTAAGGATATGGCTACATCATATTGTGCCAGAATATCACAGATGTCGTCGAAATGTTCGTACAAGAAACTTTCCTTGTCGTGCATCAGGCACCACTTGCTCATAATGCTTCCCCCACGGCTCACGATGCCGCAAAGCCGCTTGTCTGCCAAGTGTACGTTCTGTCGGCGGATTCCGGCATGAATCGTAAAGTAGTCCACTCCCTGTTCGCATTGCTCTATCAATGTATCTTTATAAATCTCCCAACTGAGGTCTTCTACTTTTCCGTTTACTTTTTCCAATGCCTGATAGATGGGTACAGTACCCACGGGTACGGGACAGTTGCGGACAATCCATTCACGTGTCTCGTGAATATTATCTCCTGTCGAGAGGTCCATCAGTGTGTCGCCTCCCCATTTGCAGCTCCATACTGCTTTTTCTACTTCTTCGTCTATAGAAGAGGTGGTGGCCGAATTTCCGAGGTTCGTGTTAATCTTGACAAGGAAGTTGCGGCCGATAATCATCGGTTCGCTTTCGGGATGGTTGATGTTGGCAGGAAGTACGGCGCGTCCGGCAGCTATTTCGTCGCGGACGAATTCGGGAGTGATGTATGTCTCAATTCCCAGTTCCTTACAATTCATGTTCTCGCGGATAGCTACATATTCCATTTCCGGTGTAACGATACCTGCTTTGGCGTATGCCATTTGAGTGATGGCTTTTCCTGCTTTGGCGCGATAGGGCAAAGCGATATGCTCAAAGCGTAGATGGTCCAGGCTTTTATCGTCGCGGCGCATTTTTCCGTATTCGCTTGTAATGGAAGGAAGTTGTTCCACATCGCCGCGTCCGGTAATCCAGCTTTCACGCATACGGGGGAGCCCTTTTTTCAAATCTATCTCAATATCAGGGTCACTGAAGGGACCGCTGGTGTCATAGATGTAGACAGGATTGTTGGGTGTTGTCATTTTCTCACCATTCACAATGTTGACGGTGGGAGTGAGGTTTACCTTTTGCATACCTACTTTGATGTAGGGAAACAGGGTTCCTTGCATGTATGCTTTCTCGGCATGAGCGTATGCCTTTTTATCTTGTTCTTTGTCCATCATATTCTTATTTTAATCTAAAAATGAAGTTAAAGGTGATGAAGCGGAGGCAACCAAGTTTTGCCCGACAATACCCAATCCGGCTTCGTATGCACGGCGGCCGGCGATGACAGCTTCTTTAAATGCGGTTGCCATTTCCACCGGATTTCCGGCAACGGCAATGGCTGTATTGACCAGACAGGCGTCTGCCCCCATCTCCATCGCTTCGGCAGCATGGCTTGGAGCACCGATTCCGGCATCCACTACCACAGGGACAGAGGATTGCTCGATGATGATGCGCAGGAAATCACGTGTCTGTAAGCCTTTATTGGTGCCGATGGGAGCTGCAAGAGGCATGACGGTTGCGGCACCGGCTTCTTCCAGACGTTTGCACAGAGTGGGGTCTGCCTGACAGTAAGGTAATACGACAAAACCCAGTTTCACCAGTTCTTCGGTAGCTTTCAGTGTTTCTGTGGAATCCGGCAGCAAGTAACGCGGGTCGGGGTGGATTTCAAGTTTCAGCCAGTTGGTTCCGAATGCTTCACGTGCCATTTGTGCGGCAAAAACGGCTTCTTCGGCGGTGCGTACCCCCGAAGTGTTGGGTAATAACTGGATATGCGGATGAATGATATGTTTCAGCATATCGTCTTCTTTATTATCGAGTTCGATACGTTTCATGGCTACTGTCACCATTTCGCATCCTGATGCCAGGATAGATTCTTCCATGATGGTGTTTGAATAGAATTTGCCGGTTCCCAAAAATAAGCGGGAGTCAAATTCTTTTCCGGCAATGATGAGTTTCTTCATTGTAGTTATAGTTTATTTGTTGTTTATCTTTTCGATATTTATGATTCGTCTTGTCTCTTCTATGGGGTTGTCTGCACGCAGAATCGTTCCGCTAAGGGCGACTCCTGTGACACCGGTTGCCATGATAGAGGGAATATCCTCGAAAGTTATGCCTCCGATGGCAACAATGGGCAGATGAATACCGGCCTCTCTCATTTGTGTCACAATGGAGCGATAACCTTCCAGACCCAACACCGGCGAAAGATTCTTTTTGGTTGTGGTGAAACGGAACGGGCCGCAGCCGATGTAATCAGCCCCGGCTGCATAGTGCATCTTTACATCGTCGAATGTATTGGCGGTGCCTCCTATGATAAATTCTTTTCCCAATATATTCCGGGCCTCGGCTATGGGCATGTCTTTTTTCCCCAGATGTACGCCATCGGCATGGATTTTCTTGACTAACTCCACGTGGTCGTCTATGATAAAGGTGGCACCGTAGTCCTTGCATAAAGGTTGCAGACGCAGCGCTTCGCGTTCCACCTCGCTGACAGGAGTATCTTTCATGCGTAGCTGAATCCAGCGGCAACCGCCTTCGAGAGCCATGCGTGCCGAATCATAATAGGAATAAGTATCGGTGAAATGTGTAATGAATTGAAGTTCCATCGGCCTTATCCTCCACAGGCAGCTTTAATCACTACCAAACTGTCATTGGGTTGCAATATGCGTTCGTTCCACTCTGTGCGGGGAGTCATCTTGTTGTTTACGGCGATGGCTATGCCTTTCTCGGGCAATGCCAACTGTGAGGCAAGTTCGGCAACGGTGCATCCGTCCTTCACTTCTGTTTCTTTGCTGTTTACTTTCAGTTTCATAAGTTAGGAGTTTATGAATTTGTATGTAAATACAAAGAGTTGCTTTTAAGCCGGAGGATGTATAGGCAAGAAGTAACAATCCCTTCGTCGGTACTAACCGCATCAGGTTCACAGGGTATAATCTCAGCCCGTTCATCGTTATCCGTGGGGCACCCCTTTGTTTTTACGGTCACAAAGATATAGGAAAAGAAATGAATAATGCTATAAATCAGTGGATTTTTTTTCCCTGTGTTACTATAAAAGGGAATAGCAAAGAAAGATGAGGGTGCATCGAAACGTGGATAATGCTGTCGTTAAGTTCGTAGGGACAAGGTTCGCTCGCCCGAAAACAGTTTACTTTGTGTCTTCGGGCAGGCAAACCCTGCCCCTGCAGCTGACGATTGGATAGGCCGGTTTAGTTTTAACGCACTCCTATTTTTATAATTAATGTGTAACTAGTGTGGCCTTTTACATACGTTTTTCCACTGCATCCCAATCAATGATTTCCCACAACTTATTCACGTGGTCGGCACGGCGGTTCTGGTAATCCAGATAATAGGCATGTTCCCAAACGTCGAAGCCCAGTAGTGGTTTCAATCCGTGGCGCAGCGGGTTGCTGCCGTTCGCTTCTTTAGTGATATGCAGCTTACCGTCTTTGTCGACCGAAAGCCATGCCCATCCCGAACCGAACAGGGTAGTGGAAGCGTTGTTCATTTCTTTCTTGAAGTTGTCAAAGCTTCCGAAGTCGCGTTTGATAGCCTCAGCCAGTTTGCCTGACGGCTCGTGCTTGTTGGGCTGCGGAGCAAATTGAAGGAAATATAATGTATGATTCAATACTTGTCCGGCGTTGTTGAAGATACCTCCGTCGGGAGCAGTGGCTACAATTTCTTCCACACTCTTGCCTTCGAATTCAGTACCCGGTACAAGTGCGTTGAGGTTGTTTACATAAGTTTGCAGGTGCTTACCATAATGGTAATCTATAGTGGCCTGGCTGACTACAGGTTCGAGCCCGTTGTTTGCATACGGGAGTTTTGGCATTTCGTAAGTCATAACTAGAGAAATTAAAGTTGTTAATATAATATTCATTTCAAGTCGAGTTTTGAATTAAACTTCTGTTATAACAACATTATTGCTGCACGAAATGTTCAGATAAACTTAAACTTTCTCTATCTTTGCGGGCGAAAGATGAAACGTATGACAAATTATTTAGAAGAACTTAATGAAAGCCAGCGCAATGCGGTGCTTTACAATGACGGCCCCTCTTTGGTTATTGCCGGAGCAGGGTCGGGAAAGACTCGTGTGCTGACTTATAAAATAGCTTATTTGTTAGAGCAAGGATATCAGCCGTGGTCTATTCTGGCATTGACATTTACCAACAAGGCTGCCCGTGAAATGAAGGAACGCATCGCCCGCCGGGTGGGTGAAGAGGCCCGCTACTTATGGATGGGGACTTTTCATTCCATCTTTTCGCGCATTCTGCGGTCGGAGGCACACGTCATCGGCTTTACCTCCAATTTCACTATTTATGATTCTTCGGATTCAAAGAGCCTGATAAAGTCTATAGTAAAAGAGATGCATTTGGATGATAAGACATACAAGCCGGGAATGATTCAGTCACGCATCAGTAATGCAAAGAATCATTTGGTATTACCGGATGCGTATGCATCGAATGCGGATTTTTATCAGAATGATGTGAATGCCAAAGTGCCGGCTACACGCGATATCTATCATCGCTATTGGGAGCGTTGCCGGCAGAGTGATGCGATGGACTTTGACGATTTGTTGGTCTACACTTATCTATTGTTCCGCGACCATCCTGAGATTCGTCAGAAATATGCCGGACAATTCCGTTATGTATTGGTAGACGAGTATCAGGATACCAATTTTGCGCAGCACAGTATCGTTCTCCAGCTTACAAAAGAGCATCAGCATGTCTGCGTGGTGGGCGATGATGCACAAAGCATTTACTCTTTCCGAGGTGCAAATATTGATAATATCCTGAAGTTCACACAACTCTATAAAGGTGCCAAACTCTTTAAACTTGAGCAGAACTACCGTTCTACTCAAACCATTGTTTGCGCTGCCAACAGTCTGATAGAGAAGAATAGTGAACAAATTCGCAAAGAAGTGTTTTCCGAAAAGGCGAAAGGGGAACCTATCGGAGTGTTTAATGCATATAGTGATGTAGAAGAGGGTGAGATTGTTGCCAACCAAATACTGAGGCTTCGCTCACGCGAACATTATTCATACAATGATTTTGCCATTCTGTATCGTACCAATGCTCAAAGCCGTATTTTTGAAGAGGCCTTGCGTAAGCGTAGCTTGCCTTATAAAATCTATGGAGGGCTATCGTTCTATCAACGTAAGGAAATAAAGGATATTATTTCTTATTTTCGTCTGGCTGTCAATCCGAATGATGAAGAGGCTTTCAAGCGAGTGGTAAATTATCCGGCACGAGGAATAGGGGACACTACGTTGAACAAGATTATAGATGCCGCTACGCAGAATCATGTCAGCCTCTGGAAAGTATTGGAGGAGCCTTTGACTTATGGAGTGTCTGTTAATAAAGGTACACATGCCAAGTTGCAGGGCTTTCGTGAAGTGATAGAGAATTTTATAAGAGAGGCGGCGGAAAAGAACGCGTATGAGGCCGGTACGCTGATTGTGCGTCAATCGGGCATTATGAATGAAATTTACCAGAGTAATGACCCTGAGAATTTGAGCCGGCAGGAGAATATAGAGGAGCTGATAAATGGTATGCATGATTTTTGTGCTACACGCGAGGAGGAGGGTAATGAAAATGTCCGCTTGACGGATTTCTTGTCGGAAGTATCTCTGCTGACAGATCAGGACAGCGATAAGGAAGGGGATGCTGAGAAAGTAACGTTGATGACCATCCATTCTGCCAAAGGATTGGAGTTTAAAAATGTGTTTGTGGTGGGGTTGGAAGAAAACTTGTTTCCCAGTGCATTGTCGCTTAATTCATATAAGGAACTGGAAGAAGAACGCCGCTTGTTCTATGTCGCGATAACCCGTGCCGAAGAGCATTGTTATCTTTCTTTTGCCAAAAGCCGTTTTAAATACGGAAAGATGGAATTCAGCAGTCCGAGCCGTTTTTTGAAAGACATTGATGTGCATTTCCTGCAGTTGCCTCAAGAAGAGCAAATGGCAAGAAGAATAGACGAAGGGGCCGGGCGTTTCCGCCGTGAGCAGAATGAACGCTTGCAGTTGGGGGGGAAGCCGAAAGTGGAAATGATTCGCCCTACGGTGCCGCGCAACTTGACGAAGGTAGGAGCAGCGACGAGTGTGAAGTCGCCAACATCAGCCTCATTGCCTGTCAATGTGCAGGCCGGTCAGGTGATAGAGCATGAACGTTTCGGTATCGGTGATGTGATAAAAATAGAAGGAACCGGAGAAAACAGTAAAGCGACCGTACGTTTCCGTAATGCGGGAGAAAAACAATTGTTATTGAAGTTTGCACGGTTTAAGGTGGTAGGATAGTAGTTTTAATATAGTAAAGACATTAATAAATATGATAGATATAGATAAAATACCGTCTCCATGCTATGTGATGGATGAAAGTTTGCTCAGAAAGAATCTGAGTTTGATAAAAAACGTTGCTGACAAGGCCGGAGTAGAGGTTATTCTAGCTTTTAAATCCTTTGCCATGTGGAAGTCGTTCCCCATTTTCAGGGAATATATCCGTTATACTACTGCCAGTTCGGTGTATGAAGCGCGTTTGGCCTATGAAGAATTTGGGAGCAAGGCACATACTTATTCTCCTGCGTATACAGAAACGGACTTTCCTGCCATCATGCAGTTCAGCAGTCATATTACATTCAATTCTTTCAATCAGTTCCGTCGTTTTTATCCGATGGTTGAGGCGAATGGGGATAAGATTTCCTGTGGCATTCGCATCAATCCCGAATATTCGGAAGTGGAAGTGGAACTTTACAACCCATGCGCTCCCGGCACCCGTTTCGGAGTGACAGCCGATTTGTTGCCTGAAACATTGCCGGCCGGCATTGAGGGTTTTCATTGCCACTGCCATTGCGAATCCGGTTCTTATGAGCTGGAGCATACGCTGGAACATATCGAGGCTAAGTTTTCCCGCTGGTTTCCCCAAATAAAATGGTTGAATCTGGGTGGGGGACACTTGATGACACGTAAGGATTATGATACAGACCATCTTGTGGCTCTCCTCAAAGGCCTGAAAGTACGCTATCCTCATTTGGACATTATTTTGGAACCGGGCTCCGCTTTCACTTGGCAAACCGGCCCCCTTGTGGCTTCGGTGGTTGATATTGTTGAGAGTCGTGGAATTAAGACAGCCATTCTTGATGTCAGTTTTACCTGTCACATGCCCGATTGTCTTGAAATGCCTTATCAGCCGACCGTACGCGGAGCAGAAACATTGCCGGCGGAAGCGGTTAAAACAGCCAAGCCGGAAGAGTATATTTACCGTTTGGGCGGGAACAGTTGTTTGAGCGGCGACTATATGGGCAGTTGGCGTTTTGACCATCCTTTACAGATAGGAGAACGAATCGTGCTGGAAGATATGATTCATTATACCATGGTAAAGACAAATATGTTCAATGGAATTCATCATCCTTCCATTGCCATTTGGCATACAAATGATACCTTGGAGGTATATAAGCATTTCGGATATGAAGATTATAGGGACCGTATGTCGTGATATATAAGAAAAAATTAATTCCAATTTGTATTGATAATGAGGAATTTGGTGAAATAATGTAATGAGTGTACTATAAAAAGTACGGAAAAGTTTTGGAAGTTTAGAAAAAAGCACTACCTTTGCAACCGCAATCGGGAAACAGCTGCTGGTCAGTCAAAACCGAAAGCGGAAATTGCGGAAATAGCTCAGTTGGTAGAGCATAACCTTGCCAAGGTTAGGGTCGCGAGTTCGAGTCTCGTTTTCCGCTCACGAAAGAAATCTTGTGCGTAGTGACAAGCGAGTTACACAGAAAAGCCCAGGTGGCGGAATGGTAGACGCGCACGTTTCAGGTGCGTGTGTCGAGAGGCATGCAGGTTCGAGTCCTGTTCTGGGCACTGTTACACAAGAATTTCTTAGTTGATGGAGGAATGGCGGAATTGGTAGACGCGCCACTTTGAGGGGGTGGTGACAGTTATGTCGTGTGAGTTCGAGTCTCATTTCCTTCACCAGAAAATAGATATTTGCGGAAATAGCTCAGTTGGTAGAGCATAACCTTGCCAAGGTTAGGGTCGCGAGTTCGAGTCTCGTTTTCCGCTCACGAAAAGCCCAGGTGGCGGAATGGTAGACGCGCACGTTTCAGGTGCGTGTGTCGAGAGGCATGCAGGTTCGAGTCCTGTTCTGGGCACCATTAGATGAATAATTGCGGAAATAGCTCAGTTGGTAGAGCATAACCTTGCCAAGGTTAGGGTCGCGAGTTCGAGTCTCGTTTTCCGCTCTAAGAGAGAAGGTCAATGTAGAAATACGTTGGCCTTTTTTAGGCAGCATACCGAATTTGTCGATGAAATATTGGTGTTGGCGAAACAATTCCTATCTTTGTTCCTCTGAAAAGGAAATCCATTAATATATTTATTATGAACAGAACATTTTTGAGAAAGGTTGCTTTATGTTGTGGCCTGTTAATTAGTTTGCCATTCGTCGTATTCGGGCAAGTTCATGAGGGAGAACATCATTCTGATTTGACTGTTGCTGATACTGTTTCTTTTTTGTCATTCAATGATTTTCATGGTGCATTTGTGAAAGACCGCAATGTTCCCGGAGCTGCTGAATTGGTCCAGGCGGTTTTGGAAGAGAAAACCAAGAATAAAAATACTGTTGTTGTATCTGTGGGGGATAACTTCAGTGGAAGTTATTTCTCTAGAATCACTCGTGGAAAGCCACTGCCGGAGATGTTTAAAGAGATGGATGTCAAAATGTCGGCAATAGGAAATCATGAATTCGACTGGGGGTTACCTTTCTTGGTGGATACGGTAGCAGTATGTATGGATTATATCGCAGCTAATATTGTAGCAAAAGAAGGGCATGCTCCGCTGGAGTGGTTGGCACCTTGCAAGGTGGTGGTGCAGCCACTTAAGAATGGCGGCAATATCAGAATCGCTTTTGTTGGTTTGACAACTACAGATACGGCAGTCAAGACAAGTCCTGAAAATATTAAGGGGCTTGATTTTATAAATCCCGTGGAGGCGGCACGTGTTCAGGTTGCAACCGGTCTTAAAAAGGATGGAAAAGTGGATATGGTGGTGTTGCTGATGCATATTGGCACGGACATGTCCAATCCCGATGTGATTGAAGAAGAAAATGCAAAGCGGCTTCCATGGGTAGAAGGTGTGGATGCCATTATTTCCGGTCACTCGCACAAAGTGGTGCTGGCTGAGGTAAATCATCTTCCCATTGTCCAAGCGGGCGTGAATGGCACTCATCTGGGAAAATTGAATTTTGAAGTGAAACAAGATGCAGGCAAGTATGTCATTCAGTATATTGGTGGAGGCACGATTCGGGTAGCAGGAGAGGGGAATCCGGCTATTGACTCGCTGGTAAATAAGGAGATGGACAAGTATGGCTTTGAGGAGGTGCTTACTGCGGCTGAAAATGATTTAATCCATGACCGTAATATTAATAAAAGAGATTATACTTCTGTAGGTGCTTATGTGACTGCGGCCTATGCGGATGCTTTCCGTAAGCATTCTCAGGCATCGAAGAAATATAGTAAGCTGTCGGTTGTCGGGGTAAACCATTACGGTGGTTTACGTGCAAGTATATTGAAAGGGGAGGTGACGAAGTTGCGTGCAGGAAATGTGTTACCCTTCCAAGGACATTTGCTTGCGTTCCATTTCTCTGGTAAAGAGTTGAAGAAATTGTTGACTGATGGGCGTGTTAATAAGAATGGCTTCTTGCAGACATCTCATTTGGCACTTGATTTGGCATCGGATGGAGTGACCGTTACTTCTGTTACTGATTTGATTACAGGAAAAAAGATAAAGGATACAGGGAAATGTATTGTTGTGCTGGATTCTTTTATTACTGACGGTGGAGATGGTTATGATGCAGGACTCTTTCAGAAACCGGTCAAGGAATTTAATGATTTGAATCTTGAACCGACAGTTGTCTTTATTGATTACTTGCGGAACTTGGGAGGGACTGTTTCTGTGGAAAAAGCTCCGTTGCCTGAGGTTGTCACTAAAAAGGCACGATAACCGAATCTGATCGTATTCAGATTGTATAAAATAAAACTTGCTCAAGCAGAAGACTGTTTATCGTCATCGTTTGAGCAAGTTCTCTTTTCTGAGTATTATTTATAAAAGTTTGTTAGGCAAATTTTATCCGCAATGGAAATATCTGTTTACTAAAGCCAACATCGCTTCAGGGTTGTCTTTCAGTTCGCTACGCAGGGTTCTATCGTTGTAACTTTGCAGTTTGCTGATAATTCCGTCAATCATGGCCGGGCTGAATACATTGTATTTTTCAAATATCTCACGCTGCTGTTGCAGGCACTCGGCAGAAGCGGTACAACTGTCGGGAAGCTGTGCCAGTGCTTTTAGTTTGTCTGCATTTTCCTTTTGGTGAATATTTACGTTTACATAAGTCTTTTCTGCTATGTCCAATGCATTCTCCAACTCGAAACCATGTCGGCAAGCCACGGCTAGTCCGGCTATTAATTGATAGAGATCGGCCGAGCCGTCCGGTGAACGCATTTCCACTGTTTGCTTTTGGGTGGTATCATAATTGCTTTGGCTTTCCAAAGGATTTGCAGTCATGCACATATCTGTTTTTGCTGCCCATCCCAAAGGTACCCGGACTAGAACCGAACGGTTACGGTCACCCCAGCAAATATTTGTAGGAGCTTCCTGATGCGGAACCAATCTGAAATAAGAAGTCGGGTTCGTATTGCCAAAAGCTGTAATCGAGGGGGCGGCAACCATCATTCCGGCAATGGCCTTGCGAGCTATATCCGATAATACACCATTGTGTAGCATCTGATTTTGTCCGTCTTTCATAATACGCATATGGATATGCAGTCCCGAACCGGCTTTGCCGGTAGTGATTTTCGGTGCAAAAGTAATATCATAACCATTCTTATAAGCCAGATTACGGATAATCCATTTGGCAATCATCAGTTGGTCGGCGGCATCCTCAGCCCGTACAGGCAGAAATTCAATTTCATTTTGTTCGTATATCATGCCGTTCAGGGTGAAATTACCAACTTCGGAATGACCGTATTTGATTTGTCCGCCGGCTTGTGCAATATAAGCCATGCATTGTGTGCGGAAATCATTGAATTTGGCATAGGGAGCTGATTCATGGTATCCTTTTTGGTCGGTTGCCGGAAACATTCCACTATCGGGGGCAATTACATAATATTCCAGTTCCCCCATTGCTTGAAATTCCATACCGGTGACATCGGTAAAAGCTTTGCATGCCTTCTGCAATGTATGTTCAGGAGAACTTTCCAATGGTTCGCCATCCTTATTAAAGAAAGAGCAAAGCATGGACAGAGTTGGTATTTCGGCAAATGGATCAAGGAAAGCTGTACGGAAACGTGGAATTACATAGAGGTCACTGCTTCCGGCTTCGATAAAAGGGAACAGGCTGGAACCGTCTACTCGTTCGCCACATGTGAGAATGGCGTCCAGATATCCAAGATTGTTGATTACAAAATTAAGTGTTTTCAGGCGTCCGTCTCCTGCAGGATACATAAAGTTAACCATACGGATACCGTTTTCTTGGATATAGCGTATAATATCAGCCTTAGTGAATTCAGCACAAGGCTTACCGATAAAAGCTACCAATTGGTTGGGATTCATTTCTAGTTCTTTATTCATAGCATGTTGTTTGTTTTTTTGTTTGTTATAGGGTTAACGCTCCAAAGGTAATGAAAAGTTTTTAAATCCCTATCAATATATGTAGGCTGAGTTCTGTTTGTCGAGCCAATTTATATGATGACCGGAGGTTGAAGTCCAATTCAGATAGTCGGGATATGCCTCACTTACTCCTTTCCCTTCTATCGGATATCGCCATAAATTAGTAAGGCTGTTGTTGGAAGAAGGGATGTCAAGTGCCCATGGGTAATCATTATCCATGCGGTAGTAATATCCTTTTTCGGGTATCGAGCGGTCATCGTTTTCCTCTCTTCCGAATAAAGACATATCCATTTTGCTCGTTGGAGCTTTGTCGGTCAAGTGTATTTCGTGATTCCTGTTGCCAACATATATGAAGGGATTGAAATCTTTAAAAGAATTGAGCCCTATATTGCTTTTCAAAGTAATATAGATATTCTGTTCCGTTCCTGCTATTTCTTCATTTCCCTTTTGTGTATTGATAAAACCACCGTGTCCTCCGAATGCATCTCTTCGGGTATTTTCATAAATGATAATTGTTGCTTTCGTTTCGTCTTCTTCCATGCTGCCTCCCGTAATGCTTTCTATATTATTGGTTTCGATAGGCAATTGAATGCCAAAACCGCTATTATATGATGCTCCTAAAGCTCTTGGCATAAATGTCAGGCGAATGGCTTTTACATCTTTATCATTGTTTCCTTTGATTAAGTAATAAGAATAGCCGGTAACAAAATCATTGAAGTCATAGTCTCCCTTTTGCGGCCAATTGTCTTCAAATGCTAATGTGCCGCTAATAGAAGACATATATTCTTCAGGGGCAACCGGTATTTCGTCTTTTGGTTTCACGATAGGATCGGAGGTTACTTTGAACAAAATGTCATTGTAGTCTTTATCATTATTTTCATTTTTATCATTATGCTGGCGATTCTCCATTCCTACAATGTTCATTTGTGCTTCTTCACACCAGCGGGTAATGCCATTTGTGTAGTTCCCGGGAAAGTTGCCAATTTTACTATTGAGGATAGAGGTGGAAAAACGATAATTTCCTATCATTTTATAGTTACTGTAATTCCCGATAATTCCATTGCTAATCATGACCCAGCCTATTTTCACTCCTTCGGGGAAGGTGTCGACATATTGATTGTTCTTTTCATCCCAATATAATAACTGAATTCTTGAACCGATAGTTGCCGATGCAGAGTTTGTTAGTCTTTTTATATTAGTATTCGGATAGAGGATCGTTTTATGTATTGTTTGGGCATCATCGGCCGTCAGAGTGCCTGTATATGTGTAGTAGCACAGAGCGTTCGCCACATTATTATTGTTTATACTGAATCCTCCGTCACCGATTAGTGTCACCCATACGTGTGCACCCTGAAAAGTACCTTCTGCATTGGCCGGAGGAATTATCTCTATATCCGTACAATAATTCTCTCCAAAATATTTTTCATCTTCTACCGTAACCCTTTCCGGAAAATAATTGGACGCCAGCATTATTTCTTTTGAAGTTAAAGTGTTTCCGGCTTCGATTACTTCCTTATCGTTTGATTTGCCATCATTGATAATACCTCCACTGGCTCCATTGGTGAGTTGAAAGTTATAAAAAGAATATAGATTGGTAGATGCCTCTACCACTTTAGCGTTTCTTCTTCCGGTAAAAACGACTTCTCCTCCTGCTCTTGCCTTGGCGGATTTGGCATTGATGCCGGTAGTAGTGAAGGTGATATTCATATTATTCTGAATCTCACAGGTCTGAAGCATTTCAAAACTTGAGATGGGAGTATAAACATAAAGAGTGGTTGCTGTATTGGGTACAGAGAGCGTTGCTTTTATAGTACCGCTTTCTGTTGTTCTGCCCGAATAAAGAGGAAAGATATCTGTCCGGCGGTCTCCTTCTTCTGTATAAGGATTTTCTAAATAGACATAGAATGGAACGTCAGATATTGCCGAACCATTATTGGAACGAGTTGTTATTTCCAATTTCTTTTCAGATGTCATTCCGAAATCAAATGATAAATCTAATTCTTCTTCTTTTTCTCCGTCTGGAGGATTTAAATTGTTCTTGTCTAAACAAGAAGACAATGATATGCATGTGCACACCATACAAAAGATGACCCTGTTCTTCATATATTTATTATTATAGATGTTGGCAAATTTAAGTAAAAATCTAAATAAAAGCTATTTCTCATCTGTTTTTTGTCTTTTTGTTTATAACTTTGCTTCCAATTTTAAGGTATAAAAAGAAATGTTATGGAACCGATGCACAAAATCAACAAAGTAGAGGTCCGAAATTTACAAATCGAAGATTATGCCCAGTTATCACAGTCATTCACACGAGTTTATGCGGATAAAGATGTTTTCTGGACACATGAGCAAATTAAAACGCTAATCGGGATTTTTCCCGAAGGGCAAGTAGTAACAGTAGTAGACGATAAAATAGTGGGTTGTGCCCTCTCCATCATTGTCGATTATGATATGGTGAAAGGCGATCACACTTATGCTAAAGTCACGGGGAATGAAACATTCTGCACCCATAAGCCCGATGGCAATATCCTCTATGGCATAGAAGTGTTTATCCATCCGGAGTATCGGGGGCTGCGTTTGGCGCGACGTATGTATGAATACCGTAAGGAGTTGTGCGAGAAGCTGAATCTTAAAGCAATTATGTTTGGAGGGCGTATCCCTAATTATTATAAGTATGCCGACGATATGCGTCCAAAAGAATATATTGAAAAGGTGCGTTCTCGGGAAATTTATGATCCGGTACTTACTTTCCAGTTATCCAATGATTTCCATGTTCGGCGTGTGATGAAGAATTATCTTCCCAATGATGAGGAATCAAAGCATTGCGCCACCCTGCTGCAATGGGATAACATTTATTATCAAGAACCTACAGAGGATTATGTAGACAGGAAAACTACCGTCAGGGTAGGTTTGGTGCAATGGCAGATGCGACCTTACAAGACGTTGGATGATGTCTTTGAACAGGTAGAGTTTTTTGTCGATGCGGTATCTGATTACAAGAGTGATTTCGTCCTCTTTCCCGAATATTTCAATGCACCGTTGATGGCAAAATTCAACCATCTGGGCGAGGCGCAGAGTATCCGCGGACTGGCGCAATATACGGAAGAAGTTCGCGACCGCTTCATTAATCTGGCTATCAGTTATAATATTAATATCATCACGGGCAGTATGCCTTATGTCAAGGAGGACGGAGGACTGTATAATGTTGGTTTCCTTGTGAGGCGTGACGGAACCTATGAAATGTATGAGAAGGTGCATGTCACTCCAGATGAGATAAAAAGCTGGGGATTGACAGGAGGCAAGATGGTTAAGACATTTGATACGGACTGTGCCAAAATTGGTATTTTGATTTGTTATGACGTAGAGTTCCCCGAACTGTCACGTATTATGGCAGATCAGGGTATGCAGATTCTATTTGTGCCTTTCCTTACGGATACACAAAATGGTTACTCACGCGTTCGTGTCTGTGCGCAGGCGCGTGCCATTGAGAATGAGTGCTTTGTCGCTATTGCAGGTAGCGTGGGCAATTTGCCGCGTGTGCATAATATGGACATTCAGTATGCACAATCGGGGGTATTTACTCCGTGTGATTTTGCTTTTCCGACGGATGGTAAACGGGCGGAAGCTACTCCGAACACAGAAATGATTCTTGTATCGGATGTAGATTTAGACTTGCTGAACGAATTGCATACTTATGGCAGTGTGCGCAATTTGCGTGATCGTCGTCATGACCTATATGAGTTAAAAGTGAAGAAATGAAATAGATACATCTTCTCTGATTAAGGTCAAAAGTATCAAAGTGGAAGAATTGGATACTTTTGACCTTTTTTCTTTCGGGCGGTTATCGGCAGGCAAGTTCGAATCTCTCCCTGCTGTATTCCTTAGTGAGTTTCATATAGTGGCCCACTAATTCTGCTTTATATCTTGATAAAGTATAGGCAAAGGTCAGAGAATAAATCCGTATATCCTCGGAAGCAAACATAAAGATAAAACAAAAAGGCATGATTATCTGTTTAATAGTATTCCGCTCTTTGATTTAATCGAAAATAGAGTTGAAAAGTAACCAATTTATATTACCTTTGCCGCCTAAAATAAAAAAAATGAAATCGGATATTGAAATAGCACGCAGCATTGAGCTGACAAAAATCAAACAGATAGCCCGCGAAACCGGAATTCCTGTTGAACACATTAGTAATTATGGCCGATATATAGCCAAAGTAGACGAAAACCAGATTGATGAAGAAAAGGTACAAAAGAATAACCTGATTCTAGTTACTGCCATCACTCCGACCAAAGCCGGTATCGGAAAAACAACCGTCTCCATCGGGTTGGCGTTGGGGTTGAACAAGATTGGCAAGAAGGCCATCGTTGCTTTGCGCGAACCTTCATTGGGGCCTTGTTTCGGTATGAAAGGCGGAGCAGCCGGAGGAGGATATGCCCAAGTCTTGCCTATGGATAAAATCAATCTTCATTTTACGGGAGACTTTCATGCAATAACCTCTGCTCACAATATGATTTCTGCCTTGCTTGATAATTATCTTTATCAGAATCGCGACAATGGTTTCGGCTTGAAGGAAGTGTTGTGGAAGAGAGTACTGGACGTCAACGACCGCTCTTTGCGTTATATCGTTACCGGTTTGGGGCCGAAAACGAACGGCATCACTCAGGAGTCGGGTTTTGATATTACTCCGGCATCAGAGATAATGGCGATTCTCTGTCTTGCCAATGATGAAGATGATCTTCGCCGCCGTATTGAAAATATCCTGCTTGGCTTTACATACGATAACAAGCCTTTCACAGTGAAAGACTTAGGGGTGGCGGGAGCAATCACGGTGCTTTTGAAAGATGCTCTTTCACCTAATTTGGTGCAGACCACCGAGCATACGGCTGCTTTTGTACACGGAGGCCCGTTTGCCAATATTGCCCACGGATGCAATTCTATCCTTGCAACTAAGATGGCGATGACCTTTGGTGATTATACTATTACGGAAGCCGGCTTTGGTGCCGACCTCGGTGCAGAGAAGTTCTATGACATTAAATGCCGCAAAGCCGGAATTGCTCCGAAACTGACGGTGCTTGTCGTTACAGCACGTGCCTTGAAGATGCATGGCGGTGTAGCCCAAGACAAAATCAAGGAACCCAATTTGGAAGCTTTGCAACAGGGCATTGCCAATATGGACAAACATTTGCGTAATTTGCGGTCCTTCGGACAGACAGTGATTGTTGCCTTCAACCGTTACGGTGATGATACTCAGGAGGAAATAGATTTTCTACGTACCCATTGTGCGAAAGAAGGTGTCGGTTTTGCTGTCAACAATGCTTTCACTCAAGGTGGAGAGGGGGCCGTGGAGCTGGCGGAACTTGTTGTACGGACTATTGATGAACAGCCTTCGGAGCCGTTGCATTTTGCTTATGATAATGAAGACAGTGTAGAAACAAAGATTTCAAAAGTGGCATCTCATCTTTATGGTGCGGATATTATCACTTACAGTGCTGCTGCCCGCAAGAAGTTGAAACATATCGGAGAACTGGGATATGCTCATTTCCCCATTTGCATTGCGAAAACACAGTATTCATTTTCTACCGACCCTAAACTTTATGGTGCAGTGGAGGGCTTTGAGTTCCATGTGCAGGATATTGTGATGAATGCCGGAGCTGAGATGCTGGTTGTCATTGCCGGAGAAATCATGCGTATGCCGGGCCTGCCGAAAGAGCCGCAAGCACTGCATATTGATATTGTAAACGGAGAAATAGAGGGGTTGTCATAATCCCTTTCTCTGTGTCTTTTAATTCTTATTTTGATTCTTAAAGTAATAAAAATATGGTTATGACTAAAATTGCAATTCCTACCAGAGATAATGTCGTAGACAACCATTTCGGTCATTGTGAGTTTTATACCATTCTGACGATTGGACAAAATCATGAGATACTGAGCAGCGAAACGTTGCCTTCTCCCGAAGGATGCGGATGTAAATCGAATATAGCCGGTCAACTGGAGGAGATAGGAGTGAGCGTGATGCTAGCAGGAAATATGGGGCAAGGAGCCTTGAATGTACTAACCAATCATCATATAAAGGTGATAAGAGGTTGCTCGGGAGCTGTTCTTGATGTGGCAAATGCTTATCTGAAAGGCGAGATAAAAGACTCGGGTGAAGGTTGTCATCACCATGATGCCGAAGGAGAGCACGAATGTGCCCATCATCATGGATAACCAAACGCCGGTTTATCTTCTTTTAGTACAGATTGCACGGATTGATGCGGAATACGATACCTTTATTGTTCCGTGCAATCCGTCATCAATTCGTGCAATGCTTTTTCAATGCCGATAGCACTTAAAATGGGTCAGCTGCAAAAGTCCGTGTTTTGTCTCTTCTCCGCATCTATCCGAA
The DNA here is from genome assembly GCF_021730445.1 of Phocaeicola faecalis. Lineage (GTDB taxonomy): Bacteria > Bacteroidota > Bacteroidia > Bacteroidales > Bacteroidaceae > Phocaeicola > Phocaeicola faecalis. The sequence continues at coordinate 47,040 of NZ_JADNRM010000007.1, forward strand.
TATCAAACGACATAAAATTTTGAGTCACTTACTCCTCTAAGCTCAGAACGAAATCCTTTCATCTCCATATCTCTTTATTATGGGAATATCAAGTGTTGAACTCCCTAAGCCGTTTCATTAGCCGGCCTAAGCGTTTTCGTCCTTTCGATTATGCCTGTCCATTAGTCGGATTACTACAGTCTCCGGCAGCGGACTGTATAGTCCGTTGCAGTGGACCGTACAGTCCATTGCAGTAGACTGTACAGTCCATTGCCGCAGACTGTAATAATCTTCCGTTTAAAAGACCTTGGCTGACCCTAAGAAAAGGCTTACTCTTCCCTTCGTTTGTGATATGATATTTAAATCACCAAGAATAATGACTGTCCCCGAATGTGTATGCGTAAAAGAGAATTAGAAAATGTTAATCCCCAAGATTTCAAACTGAGCCGTTTTATCTTCTTTTAATACAGATTGCACGGATTGATGCGGAATATAATACCTTTATTGTTTTGTGCAATTCGTCATCAATTCGTGCAATGCTTTTTTAATGCCGATAGTACTTAACATGTCTTTTTTCCCTTCTCACCCCGGTACTGCTGCGGCGATACTCCTAAATGCGCCTTCACATACTTGCCGAAGAAAGACTGATTAGAGAAATTGAACTCTTCGGCTATTTCCTTGATAGACTTATCCGAATTCCTCAATTGATATTTAATGTGTTCCATGGCATGTTCATTAATCAAGTCCAACGGATTCCTGCCGCAAGTATCCTTAATGACCTTTGAAAGATACTTGGGACTATAGAAAAGAGCGTCGGCATAATAACTCACCGAACGATGCATTCCATTATCTGCCGCCAGTTTCTCGATAAAACGACGAAATATATACTCGTTCTGCTTGAGCCCGTTCTTCGGTTTATTTTCTATTTCCTCTTGTGGTATTTCTTTTGTAATAATGGCAATGATGTCGCATAAGATGGACGAAAACAGATACTTCATAGACTCTCTGTGATAAGGATGGGGCTTGCTGTTTATCTTGGTCATTATCAAATCCTTGTAATATTGGAAGATAATGTATTTGTTTTCCCCCACGTGCTTGATGGGATTGTTATGAAGATAAGTGGCAGTATTCCATGCATTCTTTCCCATCTTGAAAATGTGTTGCAGAAGATGAGTGGAGAATCCCAATACGCTTATTTTGTGTTTCGGACTCAGCATTGTGTGGCTGATGATGACGGAAGGCATTCCGAAAATAAGGTCATTCTTTTGCAATTGATAAGTCTTGTTATTCATATCCAGTTGGATGCAACCCTCTATGCAGAAAATCAGCAGAAAACAATTCAGTCTGACAGCGTCATTACTATAAGGGATATTCTCTAAACTGTTTGCCACCAGAAAGTCGTCGTCCACATAGTCTACAAAGTTTTCGTTTGCTTTAAAGTCCTCTATACCGACATTCTTTATTATGCCTTTTTCCATAAGATTCATTTTTTAGTCACTGCAAAGTTGGCGAATAATGGGATAACCGATGTGTTCCATAATGCGCAATTACTGTTCGATATTTCCCTATCATACAGCGGCTTATTATTAAAAAAGATAAATGGCGAAAATAGAACATTATCGGAGGAATATAGGTCACTCGGTCTTTCAGGCTTTGGTCTACTTTTGCCGTCAGTTTTTAATAAAGACAATCAATATGATAACAGTAAACAAAAAATGGATGCGACTGATGGGAGTAATCGGTTGTACATTGTGGATGACCTCCTGCAAGCAGGCACCGGAGGCGCAAACGAGTGCTAACTATGCAATAATGAAAGTAACTACTGCCGACAAGGAATTGTCTACTTCCTATTCGGCAACGATTCGCGGACGACAGGATATCGACATTTATCCGCAAGTGTCGGGCACTATCGAACGGCTCTGCGTTTCCGAGGGTGAGAAGGTGCGCAAAGGGCAGTTGCTTTTCATCATCGACCAAGTGCCTTACAAAGCGGCACTGACAACAGCCCTCGCCAATGTGGAAGCTGCCAAGGCAGGACTTGCCACGGCTGAATTGACCTATACCAGCACAAAAGAACTGTATGCCCAAAAGGTGGTTTCACAATATAATCTGAGAACTGCCGAAAACAATTATCTCACTGCCAAGGCGCAACTCTCGCAGGCACAGGCACAAGAAGTGAGTGCCCGCAACAACTTATCATACACAGAGGTGAAGAGTCCGAGCAACGGAGTGGTGGGTGCATTGCCTTTCCGTGCCGGCGCATTGGTAGGCCCTAGCATACAGCAACCGTTGACAACGGTTTCCGACAATTCGGATATGTATGTTTATTTCTCGATGACCGAGAACCAGCTTCTTTCGCTGACCCGCCAGTATGGTAGTATGGACGAGGCACTGAAGAATATGCCCGAAGTGGAACTCCGCCTCAATGATAATTCGGTGTATGACAAGCGTGGGATTATCGAATCCATCAGCGGAGTGATTGACCGCCAGACAGGTACGGTGGTGGCGCGTGCCGTTTTCCCCAATGAGTCAAGATTGCTGCACAGTGGTGCATCGGGCAATGTGGTAATCCCCAGTGTCTATAAAGATTGTATCGTCATCCCACAGGGTGCAACGGTGCGGATGCAGGACAAAACGATTGCCTACAAAGTGGTGGATGGCAAGGCTGTCTCTACATTGATTTCCGTGGCCGGCATCAATGACGGACGCGAATATGTCGTGCTCGACGGATTGAAAGCGGGCGATGAGATTATTTCCGAAGGTGCGGGATTGGTACGCGAAGGAACTGTGGTTAAATAAGAAGGAGAACAATTGTCATGAAAGGAAATATATTTATAAAAAGGCCGGTAATGGCTATCTCCATCTCCATTCTGATATTGGTGATTGGATTGATTTCTCTTTTCTCATTGCCGGTGGAGCAATATCCCGATATCGCTCCTCCTACTGTGCAGGTATCCGCCACTTATACAGGAGCCGATGCCGATGCTGTGATGAATAGTGTTATCATGCCGTTGGAAGAAAGTATCAACGGTGTGGAGGATATGATGTATATCACTTCTACTGCTACGAACGCGGGTACGGCTACCATCGAGGTGTATTTCAAACAGGGAACGGACCCCGATATGGCGGCTGTCAATGTGCAGAACCGAGTGTCCAAAGCTCAGGGTTTGCTGCCTGCCGAAGTGACGAAAATCGGTGTCACAACCCAGAAACGACAGACCAGCTTCTTGCAAATCAATGCGTTGGCAAGTACCGACGGACGTTATGACAAGATATTCCTGGGAAACTACATGGACATTAATATCATTCCTCAAATCAAGCGTGTAGAAGGAGTGGGCGATGTGATGATGTTGGGAGACACGTATAGTATGCGTATTTGGCTGCATCCGGAACGCATGGCGCAATACGGCCTTGTGCCTTCGGATGTCACGGCGGTGCTCGGCGAGCAAAATATCGAAGCGCCTACCGGCTCGTTGGGTGAGAATTCAAAGAATGTCTTTCAGTTCACCATGAAGTATCGCGGGCGATTGAAAAGCGTGGATGAATTCCGAAATACCGTAGTCCGTGCACAAGCCGACGGCTCTGTGCTCCGCCTGAAAGATGTAGCGGATGTGGAGCTGGGTACGCAGACCTATAGCTTCAGCAGTGAGATGGACGGCAAGCCCGCTGTCATGTTCATCGTGTTCCAGACGGCCGGCTCAAATGCTACCGCCGTGAACGAATCGATTTCAAAGCAGATGAAGGAAATGGAAAAGGATTTGCCTCAGGGCACCGAGTTTGTCAACATGATGAGCTCCAACGACTTCCTTTTCGCTTCTATACACAATGTGGTGGAAACGCTGGTAATCGCCATTATCCTGGTAGTTTTGGTAGTGTATTTCTTTCTCCAGGATTTTAAGAGTACACTCATCCCGTCCATCTCCATCATTGTATCGCTGATTGGAACCTTTGCCTGCCTGATGGCTGCGGGATTCAGTATCAATATCCTGACGCTTTTTGCATTGGTGCTTGCCATCGGTACGGTGGTGGACGATGCCATTGTAGTGGTGGAAGCTGTTCAGGCCAAGTTCGATGCCGGATATAAGTCGTCTTACTTGGCAACGAAAGATGCCATGGGCGATGTGACGATGGCTATCATTTCATGTACATGTGTCTTTATGGCAGTATTTATTCCTGTTACATTTACAGGAGGAACTTCCGGAATCTTCTATACCCAGTTTGGTATCACGATGGCAACGTCCGTAGGTATCTCCATGATTTCGGCTCTGACTTTGTGTCCGGCACTTTGTGCCATCATGATGCGTCCGTCAGATGGAACCAAGAGTGCGAAGAGCATCAACGGACGGGTGCGTGCGGCCTACAATGCTTCGTTTAATGCCGTATTGGGAAAATATAAGAAAGGAGTGTTGTTCTTTATCCGCCGCCGGTGGATGGTATGGGCTTCGCTGGCAGCCACGATTGTACTGTTGGTTTACTTCATGAGTACTACCAAGACAGGTTTGGTTCCTCAGGAAGACCAGGGCGTTATCATGGTAAACATTGCTACCTCGCCGGGCAGTACCCTCGAAGAGACCAATAAGGTAATGGACAAACTGGAGGATATCCTGAAGAAGACGCCCGAAATAGAGCATTACTCACGTGTGGCAGGATACGGATTTCTTTCCGGTCAGGGAACTTCCTATGGTTTGATTGTGATTCGTCTGAAAGACTGGGGCGAACGAAAGGGTGACGAACATACATCGGATGCGGTGGTAGCGCGGCTCAATGCGCAGTTCTATCAGATTAAGGATGCACAGATATTCAGCTTCCAGCCCGGTATGATTCCCGGATACGGTATGGGTAACTCCATCGAACTGAACCTTCAAGACCGAACAGGCGGTGACATGACTACCTTCTACAACTCGGTGATGCAGTTCCTCGGTGCACTCAATCAGCATCCCGAAGTGGCAATGGCTTATACATCATACGCCATGAATTTCCCGCAAATATCGGTGGATGTGGATGCAGCCAAATGCAAGCGTGCCGGTGTTTCTCCCGCGACGGTGCTCGATGCATTGGGCAGTTATTGCGGTGGTGCATATATCTCCAACTATAATCAGTTTGGAAAGGTATATCGTGTCATGATGCAGGCGTCGCCCGAATACCGTCTGGATGAGCATGCCTTAAACAATATGTTTGTACGCAACGGTTCGGAGATGGCTCCTGTCAGCCAATTTGTTACCCTGAAGAAAGTGTTAGGTCCTGAGGTAGCCAATCGCTTTAACCTCTACAGTTCTATCACTGCCAATGTGAACCCGGCCGAAGGTTATTCTTCCGGTGAAGTGCAGAAAGTGATTGAAGAAGTGGCGGCGCAGACTTTACCGACAGGTTATGGTTATGAATATGGCGGTATGGCACGTGAGGAATCAAATAGCGGCGGCGGAAAGACCCTGTTCATTTATGCAGTGTGCGTATTGCTTATTTATCTGATTCTTTCTTGCCTCTATGAAAGCTTCTTCATTCCGTTTGCCGTCATCCTGTCCGTGCCTTTCGGACTGATGGGAAGTTTCCTGTTTGCGAAACTCTTTGGGCTGGAGAATAACATCTATTTGCAGACGGGGGTGATTATGCTGATCGGATTATTGGCGAAGACTGCCATCCTGATTACCGAATACGCCATCGAACGTCGCCGTAAGGGTATGGGTATTGTAGAGTCCGCCTATTCTGCCGCACAGGTTCGTTTGCGCCCTATCCTGATGACGGTGTTGACCATGATCTTCGGTATGCTTCCGTTAATGTTCTCCACCGGTGCGGGTGCAAACGGAAACAGTTCTCTGGGTACAGGCGTCGTGGGCGGTATGGCTGTCGGGACACTGGCATTACTCTTTGTCGTTCCTGTTTTCTATATCATCTTCGAGTTCCTGCAAGAGAAGATTCGCAAGCCGATGGAAGAGGAACCCGATGCGCAAGTGTTGTTAGAAAAGGAGAAAAGCTATGCGGAAAAGAGTGCTTTTGGCAATGAAGAAAAGAAATAATGTAAAAAGATTATGAAGAAAATATTACTACTGACTACCGTTACTGCCCTGTTGAGCAGTTGCGGTATATATACCAAATATCAGCCTGAAACGACTGCACCCGATAACCTTTACGGTGAGGAGACGGCAGCAGTCGATACCACGAATCTGGGCAATGTGGATTGGCGTGAATTATTCACCGACCCGCAGTTGCAGGCGCTTATTGAGCAGGGGTTGGAAAGCAACACCGATTACCTGTCTGCACAGCTCCGTGTAGAAGAGGCGAAAGCCACACTGCTCTCTGCTAAGTTAGCTTTCCTTCCCTCGTTTTCCCTTGCTCCGCAAGGTACAGTGAGCAGTTTTGACAAGCAAAAGGCGGCACAGACTTATTCTTTGCCCGTCACTGCCAGTTGGGAGCTGGATATCTTCGGTCGGATGCGTAACGCCAAGCGTCAGGCGAAGGCTTTGTATGCTCAGAGCCGGGACTATCAACAGGCGGTCCGTACTCAGTTGATAGCAGGGATAGCCAATACTTATTATACCTTGCTGATGCTCGATGAACAACTGTCCCTGACTCAACAAACCGAACAGGCTTGGAAAGAAACCGTGACCTCCGCCCGTGCCTTGATGGAAGCGGGGCAATACAATGAAGCGGGAGTTTCACAGATGGAAGCAACCTATTATAGTGTCCAGACTTCCGTCCTCGATCTGAAAGAGCAAATTAATCAGGTAGAAAACAGCCTTGCGTTGCTCCTTGCCGAAACGCCTCGTCATTATGAGCGCGGAACATTATCTGCACAGCGTTTTTCGCAAGACCTTTCGGTAGGCATTCCCGTGCAGATGCTTGCCAACCGTCCCGATGTCCGTTCGGCAGAACGTTCGCTGGAAGCAGCATTCTATGGAACAAATCAGGCACGTTCTGCGTTTTATCCTTCCATTGTGTTGAGCGGGAGTGCCGGATGGACCAACGCTGCGGGAAGCATGATTGTCAATCCCGGTAAGTTCCTGGCTTCGGCTGTTGGCTCACTTACTCAACCGCTGTTTAACAGGGGCCAGGTCATCGCTCAATACCGCATATCGAAGGCACAGCAGGAAGAGGCTCGCCTTTCTTTCGAACAGGCTCTCTTGAATGCCGGCAGTGAGGTAAATGATGCATTGACCGCTTGCCAGACAAGCCGGGAGAAGACGGTGTTGTTTGATAAGCAGATAGTATCCTTGCAAAAAGCATTGAAAAGTACCTCCTTACTGATGGAACATGGAACTACAAACTATCTCGAAGTGCTGACCGCCCGGCAGACTTTGCTGAGTGCACAACTTTCGCAAACGGCCAACCGCTTCACCGAGATACAAAGTGTGATTAGTCTTTATCAGGCATTGGGAGGAGGAAGAGAATAAGAAAGATATACTGTTATCTTCATAGCGATGAAGGCTAAAAGGGCTGCTCGGAAAGTGATTTTAGAGCAGCCCGCTTTCATCTTAATATATCTTCTTATGGAATATCAAGTTTTCAGACATGAGTCCTGAGTACTCAAAAACAAATCCCGAATATTCACATTTTAACAATGAATATTCGGGATTATATTATTATGATGCTGTTACGGACTTATTCAAACTTTCCGTAGCGTGTCGGCAACAGTTTGCGGTCGCCCAATGTATTATCTACTCTCGCTACATTAATCCAGAACTTGTTTTCACGTACTGTTTCGATAGGATAAGCAGCTTTTTCGCGACTGTAGCTGTGGTTCCATTCATTGGCAACTACTTCGTATTCGGGATGGGGAGCATTGAGCAATACATTATCTTCCTTGTCCGCTTTGCCCTCTTTCACTTCCTGAATTTCCTGCCAGATGGTCTGCATCACATTTACAAAGTTATCCAATTCCCAAAGACTTTCACTCTCGGTAGGTTCAATCATTAACGTACCGTGTACGGGGAAAGACAGGGTAGGTGCATGATAACCGTAATCCATCAGACGTTTGGCAATATCATTTTCGCTGATACCTGCTTCTTCATGCAGATAACGGCAGTCCAGAATCATTTCGTGTCCTACAAACCCTGTAGCACCTGTGTAGACAATGCCATAAGTATCTTTGAAACATGCAGCCAGATAGTTAGCACTCAGAATAGCGGTTTTGGTAGCACGTGTCAATCCTTCGGCGCCCATCATACAGATATACCCATATGTGATTGGCAGGATACCTGCGCTGCCATAAGGAGCAGAGGAAACTTCATTGGAACTGTTTCCGAAAATGGAATGTCCCGGAAGGAACGGAACCAGATGTTCGGCTACACAAACAGGACCTACACCGGGGCCGCCGCCACCATGAGGACTGGCGAAGGTCTTATGCAAGTTAAGATGGCAGACGTCTGCACCGATAGTGCCCGGATTAGTTAAACCAACCTGTGCATTCATATTGGCCCCATCCATATATACTTGTGCACCGCACTTATGGATAATTTTACAAATCTCGGCTATCTCAGGTTCAAATATTCCGTGAGTGGACGGATAAGTAATCATCAATGCTGCCAGCTCGTCTTTGTGCTCTTCAGCCTTGGCACGCAAATCTTCTACATCTACATTACCTTTCTCATCGCAAGCACAAGTGACGGTAGTGTAACCGCATTGTACAGCCGATGCCGGGTTTGTTCCGTGGGCAGAAGCAGGAATCAATATCTTGTTACGGTGGCCTTGGCCAATGCTGTCCAGATAAGCGCGGATGACACGCAGACCGGTATATTCGCCTGCAGCACCCGAGTTAGGTTGGAGAGTGACTCCCGCAAATCCGGTAATCACTTTTAATTGCTCGCTTAAGTTATTGATTAGTGTCTGATATCCTTTTGCTTGGTCTTCAGGTACTAATGGGTGAATAGCCATCCATCCCAAGTTACTCAGTGGAAGCATTTCTGAAGCGGCATTTAGTTTCATGGTACATGAGCCGAGTGAAATCATGGAATGTGCCAAAGAGATATCTTTGCGTTCCAGACGTTTGATGTAACGCATCATTTCTGTTTCGGTGTGGTACTTGTTGAATACTTCATGTGTCAGGAATGAAGTGCGGCGGCGTAAGTCGCGGTTCAGTGAGGATGCTTCGGGGATGTCGGTTACTTCCTGCATGGTTTCTTCGGCGGCAATAGAGAAGATGGAGAGTAGAAGATTGACATCTTTCAAATCTGTTGTTTCATCGATGCTGAAGCCTACATCACCATTGTCGTAGTAACACAAGTTCACTTCTTTGCTCAATGCAATCGTGCGGAGCTTTTGTGCCGATACATGGTCGGGCAGGCTGAAACGCAAGGTGTCGAAAAATATTTCATTGTGCTGTATGTAGCCTAGACGTGCCAGGGCTTTGTTCAGCCAGGTAGTGATACTGTGGATGCGCTTGGCAATGTTCTTGATGCCTTCTTGTCCGTGATATACCGCATAGAAACCTGCCATTGTAGCAAGCAAAGCCTGTGCTGTACAGATGTTGGAAGTTGCTTTTTCACGTTTGATGTGTTGTTCACGGGTCTGTAAAGCCATACGATAACAAACTTTGCCGTATTTATCTTTAGACAGACCGATGATGCGTCCCGGCATATTGCGTTTATATTCGTCACGTGTGGCAAAATATGCTGCTGACGGGCCACCATAGAATAAAGGAATACCTAATCGCTGGGTGCTTCCGAACACAATGTCTGCTCCCCATTCGCCTGGAGGCAGGAGTAGGGCAAGGCTTAGGATATCTGCATCTACCGCTACTTTACAATTGGCAGCGTGAGCTTTTTCTACAAACTCACGATAATCTTCTACGCTGCCGCTGGCATTCGGATATTGAAGGATGCAGGCAAATATTTCAGGAGTAAACTCCAGTTCTTTGTAACTGCCTACTTTGATTTCCATCCCTTGCGGAATAACGCGCGTTTGGATAACCGCCAAGTTCTGTGGGAAAATACTCTCGTCTACGAACAATACATTAGCACCTTTCTTTTGTTGGTCGCGGCTGCGAAGTCCGTACATCATGGTTGCGGCTTCTGCCGCTGCGGTGGCTTCATCCAACAAAGAGCAGTTGGCAAGAGGCATCGCCGTGAGGTCGGAAATTACGGTCTGGAAGTTGAGTAATGCTTCTAGACGTCCTTGCGAGACTTCTGTTTGATAAGGAGTGTAAGAGGTGTACCATGCCGGATTTTCAAACACATTACGTTGAATAACGGCGGGAGTGATGGTATCATACCAGCCCATACCGATGTAAGAGGTGTAAATCTTGTTTAGAGAGGCCAGTCCTGCAATATGTTCGGCAAATTCGCGTTCGGTCATCGGAGCTTCCAATGCCAATGGCTCTTTCAAACGAATCTTGGACGGAATGGTCTTGTTAATCAGTTCATCAAGGCTTTTTACGCCTATTTTTTCCAACATAGCGGGAAGGTCAGCTTCCTGAATGCCGATATGTCGGTCGGCTAATAAATCTGTTTTCATGGTTTAATAATAGGTTTATATTTTTAATATCGTATCTGCTGCTTACAGATGATTCCGGGCTTGTTGTCGGGATTCATAATAAATTGAAACAGCAGGGTTTATGTTTATTTTATCTGAAAAAAGGATTGTTTCTCTTTTCGGCACCGATAGTGGTCGGGTCTCCATGTCCGGGATAAACTATTGTGTCACCGGGCAGAACAAATAAACGGCTGCAAATATGTTCGCGCAGTTCGTCGAAGTTTCCTCCTGTGAGGTCTGCGCGGCCGATACTTCCCTGAAACAAAACATCACCGCTAAACAGGCAGCTTTCTTCTTTGCAATAATAAACAATACTACCGGGAGAGTGTCCGGGAACATGAATTGCTTCCAATTTGGTGTTTCCGAAGGTAATGATATCTCCGTCGCATACATATTTTCCCAGCGGAACGGCTGGCTCGGGCAATTGGAAGCCGAACATCCGCGCCTGTGCCTCTGCTTGGTTCAGCCAAAATTCGTCTGCTTGGTTGGCTTCCGCTTTTAAACCATATTCTTTCAGCAGAAAAGGATTACCGAAAATGTGGTCCAGATGCAGATGTGTGTTCAGCAGATGTTTCACGTTCAGTCCGTTGTCATCGATATATCTCTTTAAAGCCTGCTTTTCTTCTTCATAAAAACAGCCGGCATCGATGATTACCGCTTCTTTGGTTTCGTCCGATAATACGTAGCAGTTTACCGGAAACATGTTGAACTCGAATCTTTTTATTTTCATGGTGCTTCAATCTATATAATTTAGCCGTTGATGGTTACGTAAACTACTTTCTTTGTTTCAAAAAAGTCCTCGCTGAACTCATCTTTCAAGTCGTAAATAACTGTCTTATGCTTTACAGGCATTGTTTCCTGTCCCAATTCTCCTCCTTTCAGGCAAATCAGTCCGTTGGGGAGGGCATTGTGTTGCTCTTGCGAGATGTTCTTGCGAATTATTTTTATCAAGTCTCCTAAAGGCATGACGGCGCGGCTTACGACGAAATCGAATTTCTCTTTTTCTTCTTCGGCACGGCAATGACGGAAAGTGACATTGGCCAGTCCGATGGCGTCGGCTACTTCGGCCGCTACTTTTACTTTTTTTCCAATACTGTCTATTAAGTGGAATTTAGTTTCGGGAAAGAGAATTGCCAAAGGAATGCCCGGAAAGCCACCACCCGTCCCGAGGTCCATGATGCGGGTACCGGGAGTGAAATTTATCACTTTGGCGATGCCTAACGAATGGAGCACGTGGTGTTCGTAAAGGTTAGTAATGTCTTTACGTGAAATCACGTTGATTTTACTGTTCCAGTCAGTATATAAATCATACAGGGCGGCAAACTGTTCTTTTTGCTTCTCTGTGAGATGGGGAAAGTATTTTAAAATTAATTCCATTCTGTTTCTTAGTTGTTGGGTTGATGTATCATGTACTTTTCTATTTCTGTATAGGGCAGTGAAAGGACGATGGTTCCCACTGCATACGGGGCAATATCATATTTGTTGTATAAGAACGATGCTTCGTCTTTCTCCAATAAGAAATTATCGGGTACATATATATTGGTTGAGTTCAGTATTCCTTCATTTTGTAAATCTTCCAAGGATTGGATTTTGTTATTATCCAGTCTTGTTGCCATTTCTTCAATCAGTTTTTCCAGCAACATTTTGCTCATCGGAACTTCTGAACCTGCCATGAATACGTCTTTCAGTGTCAGTCGTTTGCCGGTATTCTTGTCAAAGTTCAGCCAGTTTTCCCATTGGTTGGGGTGTGCGCCTCCTGAATATTCGAAAGTAACAGCGGTATAATTCAGGATGCCCTCTTTGCCGTCTTTGAATTGAGTGGTCAGGCTGTATTCATAATTGTACCATGAAGGGAGTTCATCTTTCGAAGTACCGTTTTTGATATCTTCCTCATATAAATCCGCTACACCGTTACGGTATTCGCGTACATAAACATTCTTAAAAGAGTCTACAGCAGCCTGCGGTTCCATTTCGGCATACTTCTTTCCTAAAATTGTGGACTGAACAGTATGGTTAATTCTGTGTGCAATGGTGTCATTGCTATTGTCTTCTGCTAAATAAGCGTAATCAATAGTCATTTTACAGGCAGGAGAGGTTGTATTATCTTCCAAATGCACATCCTCTTTCAAATTTATATATTCCACTGTATTACTATCCATTTGTTTTTGTCCGTTACATCCTGACAATAAAAAGCAGGAGACAAGATAGGTTGCCATAACAGACGTCATTATATTTCGTCTTTTCATGTCTTTTTGTTAATTAATTCGAGTTCTATATCCAAACTTTCTCCACAAATATAGGATAACTTCGCGAATTGTCCTCTTAAAAAACGAAAATATATTCGTCTTTTAGCAACTGAGTTGCATGAACTTTTTCCTAAATTTGTCCGTTAAATAATAGATAAGCAAATAAAGAAAAAGATATATGAGCAAGATTACTAAAAAAGTATATCCCGTCACGGGGATGCATTGTGCGGCGTGTGCTAATAATGTAGAGAAAATAGTAAAGAAACAAGAAGGAGTGGAAGAGGCATCAGTCAATCTGGCTGCTGCTTCTCTGACTGTGGGTTTCAATTCTGATGTCGTTTCGCCGGAACAGTTGAAAGATGCTGTGATGAAGATAGGTTTCGATTTGATAATTGATGAAGACAACTCTGTGGAGGAACAGGAAGAAGCGGAGCATTCCTATTATGCGCAACTAAAGCGAAAAACTCTAGTGGCATGGATATTTGCTCTGCCGGTGGCTTTTATGGGAATGTTTTTTATGGATGCTCCGGGCATAAATTGGTGGATGCTTGTGTTATCGTTGCCTGTATTACTTTATTCCGGACGTACTTTCTATGTTAATGCATGGAAGCAGGCTAAACAGTTTACCAGTAATATGGATACTTTAGTGGCACTGAGTACTTCCATTGCCTTTTTGTTTAGTTTATTCAATACAATTTATCCTGAGTTCTGGTTTGAACGAGGACTGGAGCCTCACGTATATTATGAAGCAGCAACGGTGATTATTGCCTTTGTACTTGTAGGGAAGTTGATGGAGGAAAAAGCAAAAGGAAAAACTTCTACGGCGATTCGTAAATTAATGGGCCTGCAACCGAAGACGGCCCGCATTTTGCGCGATGGCAAAGAGGAGGATATTCTTATTTCCGAATTAAAGAAGGGCGATAAAGTAAGTGTACGTCCGGGAGAATGTGTTCCGGTGGACGGACTTATTGTAGAAGGAGATACTTTTATAGATGAGAGTATGATAAGCGGTGAACCTATTCCAGTAGAGAAAAAGTTGAATGATAAAGTGCTTGCCGGTACGATAAATCAAAATGGTGCTTTTGTCATGAGTGCAGAGAAGGTGGGAAGAGAAACGGTATTGGCACAGATTATCCGTATGGTGCAGGAAGCACAAGGTTCAAAGGCTCCCGTACAGCGCATTGTAGATAAGGTTACGGCTGTTTTCGTGCCGACGGTGTTGGCTATAGCCATTCTTACTTTTTCCGTTTGGATGATAGTGGGTGGTGTGGATGATTTCTCTTATGCAATGCTTTCAGCCGTCTCTGTATTGGTTATTGCCTGTCCGTGTGCTTTGGGATTAGCTACACCTACTGCTTTGATGGTTGGTATAGGTAAAGGAGCCGAAGCTCATATTCTGATTAAAGATGCTGTGGCACTGGAGCAGATGCGAAAGGTGGATACGGTGGTACTTGACAAGACCGGAACTGTAACAGAAGGCCGTCCGGCAGTGACCGGTTGGTTACATGATGCCGGTTGGGTAAACGAACATAAAGGTATTTTGTATGCAGCGGAATTGAAATCCGAACATCCGTTGGCACTTGCCATTGTAGAGGAATTGAAGAAGGATGGTAATAAGCCCGCTATTATAGATTCTTTCGAAAGCCGTACAGGGCGTGGCATTGTTGTGACTCGAGGAGGTAAAACATACTGGGCAGGTAGTCATCGTTTGTTAAATGATTTCGGTGCGGAAGTGTCCGACCTGCTTAAAGGTATGGTGGAGGAATACGAGCGTAGTGGTAAAAGTCTGGTTTACTTTGGCGAGGGGGACACATTATTGGCTGTCATTGCTATAAGTGATAAGGTGAAGCCGACATCTATCCAGGCAGTGAAGCAGATGCAGGCAGAAGGCAAATATGTTGTATTGCTGACAGGTGACGGACATCTGACTGCACAAAATGTGGCAGGAGAAATTAATGCCAACCTTTTCATAGCCGAAGCTTTGCCGGATGATAAAGAAAATGTGATTAAAGAATTGCAGCGTGAGGGTAGGGTAGTTGCCATGGTCGGTGATGGTATCAATGATTCGCAGGCGTTGGCCCGTGCCGACGTGAGCATTGCGATGGGTAAGGGTACGGATATTGCAATGGATGTGGCAATGGTTACATTGATGACCTCAGATTTGCTGTTGCTCCCAAAGGCGTTTAAATTATCTCGTAAAACGGTAAGACTGATACATCAGAATCTTTTCTGGGCATTTATATACAATTTGATTGGTATTCCTATTGCAGCAGGTATCCTGTTTCCGATGTATGGCATTTTATTGAATCCGATGATTGCCAGTGCTGCCATGGCTTGCAGCTCGGTTAGTGTGGTGCTAAATAGCTTAAGCCTCAATTGGCGAAGACTGTAAACTGTTTTTTATTATAGGGGATGAGCTCGTTTCTCCCCTATAATAAAACGGCAAATAATTAGTAGGGTGTCGTTCTTCCTCTTTGTACTTCTATGCGGATACCGAAATTACCATTCTCCGATTTCATCTCGAAAGCACCGTTAAAGTTATTCTTTTCCCATGGCAACGCACTTGGGTTTCTAACCTTATTACCATCCGCATCATATTCTCCGTAGGTCGTTATTTTCCATCCGTTTTTGAGCTTGAAGGTAGCACTTTGCAGAGTAGGAGGCATAGCGCCGAAACCATAAGCGCCAAAGCCATACATCCCGAATCCGGAATATCCGCGTGAGAATATGGTCGCGTTTTCTTTTCCGTAAGTGATATCCGGATTAAGCTGAAACAGTTTATAATAATCTTTGGTGTTTCCCATACTGTAGACGTCATAAGTAAGTTGTGGAGGAACCAGGCGCATGGGAGTTGCTATCTTCATCCCCATATCCAGAATAAAGCCGTCATCATATACTTTGTAATTATCCATAGATATGCCGTGGATGGTGTCGGTGGGCACTTCCGACTGTGCATAAGCTGCCAAGGACAGCAAATACAATGAAACGGATAATATAAACTTTTTCATAATTCGTAAACATTCTGTTGTGACAAAGATAACTCTTCTTTCTATAACCCTGCAGATGCTTTCGCAATTTTTAGGAATAAACAAGTCGTGTTATCCTCTTTGTTGTATCTCTTCTTTGTATAGCTTTTCAAAGATACTTCTCAGCCTCTCCTCATCTGCCAAAATAGCACGTAACTCTTCCAACTGATGGGCATTGGAAGACTGGGGTATCCATAACTTTAGATATCCTCCGTAGGCATATTTGTTCCGCAGGTGGGCGACGGCACGCTCATATTGCGCCTCTTTTTCCAGCTTGGGATAATTGGATAAACCATATTGAACGGCACGGCGCAGGCTCACTTCGGGGTTGATAATCCGGTCGGCTTCTGCTACAATTTTCCCATAAATACTTCGGGGAGCCTGTTTGTTTGATGCACGATGGTCTTCCACGGCTTCTTTCATGGTTTGCAGTTGTGCTTCACTGAACCATTCCCGTAGTTTTTCATCGGCTGCCAGAATCTTTCCCGAAACCAAATGATGAAATTCCCGTCCTTCGCATAACCCCAAATCATGGTAAGCTGCAATGGCATATACCATTGCGGTTTCCACTTCGTAATATTGTGCCAGCTTCATACTTTCTTCCATTACCTTTTCGACATGATCCAGACGGTGAGCTTTGTCAAAAGCCTCATATCGGGGAAGAATGTTTTTTGCGATATGCTCACGTAGGTCAATCGGTATTTCTTTATTGGATAGTGCCATATTCTTTAGCTTGTTTTGAGTTGCAAATATACGATAAATATCTTTTCTATGCAGGGGATAAGAAACTTTTATGTATCAGACATTCGCGCAATTTATCGAGCAAATAGGTACAGCTCTCGCCCTTGCGACGTCTGATGCCGATATAAGCGTCATAGAAACTTTGCACATTGAGACGAATACCAAACCACTCTTGCCGAAGAATCCGGTCACTTCGTTCATGGCATCTTCCCGTCATCGATACGTTTCATTTCGTGCAAGGCACATATCAATTCGACCAGTTCGATAACGGCTCTCGTCCAACGTCGTTTGCATACATGAGGTCTTGGCGGATAAGTATCTTCGTAGCGATATCTCCAATTTCTATTACAGTTAAATATTTGTTATTCTGAATCATATAAGAATCATAAATCATCTAATAACAGATTTATCAAAACTCATTTTTAGCAACCACGTCTGTACTGTTTTCTGTGCTTGTAGCTGCGAATTTTGCGCGGTTGTGCCTTTTATGGCAAGCCCTTCACTTACCGTAGCTCCTTTGCAGGCATCTTTCAGTTTACGTTCCGTACCCGACAGCCCGCTACCCTCGTGCGTACAGAACGGAACGACAGTTTTCCCGTTCCAATTATGCTTCTCGATAAAGGTATAGACCGCCATCGGCATATCTCCCCACCAGTTGGGATACCCCAAGAAGATAATATCGTAATCCTCGACTTTTGCATCACCTTTTACTTCCGGGCGTGCATTGCTTTCTTTCTCCGTTTTCGCAACCTCTACGCAAGCCTTGTATTCATCCGGGTAAGGTTTGACCGTTTCTATTTGGAACAACTTGCCTCCGGTCTCTTTCGCAATCATTTCGGCAATGATATGGGTATTTCCCTTTTCGATATTTCCCACCGCATAGTTCTCACCCGTCCGGGAGAAGAAAACCACAAGTACTTTCTTACTATTTTTCATATCTGTTGTTTGAGACGTATTACCCTGCGCATGAACGGTAAATGCACACGCGCAAAGCATCATTAAAATTGATATTATATTTTTCATAACTCCATTGATTTGATTGTTTCATTTTTCGGGCTTCAACGCTCCATAAAAGTAGGATGCCGTAGCGCCGCCATCAATGAGGAAATCGGCTCCCGTGATAAACGCTCCCCGGTCACTCATCAGCAACTCGGCTACGTTAGCAATCTCGTCCGCCGTACCGGGACGCCCTGCCGGACACTTGGCGAACATATTCTTGTAAAAATCGCCTCTCGGCCCGTTGAACTCATCCAATGCCAGCGGGGTTACGACAATCCCCGGAGAGATGGAGTTGATACGGGCATCCCGTTCACCCCATTTCACGGCCTCGGCCATTACACGTTTCACGTTGCAGCGTTTGGCCATCTGGTAAGCGTGCAGCGTATCCCGGATATTTTGAGGTTGAAGAATATCGAGCGCGAGCAATTCCTCTGTCGGTGTGCAGGCCAGTTGTTCGTCCTCATCGGCAGTGAGTGCAGGCATTCGGTATCCCGGCTGGAAATCGTAATGCCGACACCACCTTCTTTGATAACTTTACCGACTTCTTCAAGCAAAACGGCAGTTCCGTATAAATCCACTTTCAATATGGTTTCTATCGAAGCCTGCGACGGCGATACGCCCGCCGCATTAACAAGCATCGAAAACTCACCGTATTTCCGGGCCTCGGCAATCAGGCTCAATATGGATGCTCTGGATGAAAGATCCATTTCAACGGGTATTGCATCGAACTCGGCATTATTCATGATTCGGGCAACATCTTCCGCATTTTCCATCTTCTTATCACCCACAACTATTTTCTTTCCATAGCCCATGCGACGGGCTATTGCCATACCAATCTGACCGGCTCCGGTCAATATCATTACATCTAGTTTCATTTTCTAAATCTATTACTTTAATTATTATTCTTAGTAGTTTCAAAATTACGGTATTGCCGATTGCCCGACCTTAACCCGATTACGGATTCTCTTACCGAAATTACGGATTCTGGCCTTCTTATGATATTGATAAATGGGGTAATTCTTATATTTGCCGTCAGAAAAACAACAAAGCAATGAATAAAGAACTATTGAATATTACAACCGTTACAGAATATAATGATATGCTGGGTGTGGAGACCTTGCATCCGTTGGTGAGTGTAATCGACTTGTCGAAAGCGAAGCCGATGAAACATATGAAACACACTTTCAGTTTTTATGTCGTATTTCTGAAAGACGAGAAGAATTGCGAGTTGGTTTACGGACGCCAGCGTTACGATTATCAGAAAGGTTCTGTCGTGTGTCTTGCACCCGGACAGGTAATCGGGGTGGAAG
The DNA here is from genome assembly GCF_021730445.1 of Phocaeicola faecalis. Taxonomy (GTDB): domain Bacteria; phylum Bacteroidota; class Bacteroidia; order Bacteroidales; family Bacteroidaceae; genus Phocaeicola; species Phocaeicola faecalis. The sequence goes on from NZ_JADNRM010000007.1 coordinate 65,805, forward strand.
ACACGGGAGAGACTTTCCAGCCTCAAGGGTGGGCACTCTGCTTCGATCCGGAACTGATACGAGGGACATCGCTCGGTCGCAACATCCGGGAGTATTCCTATTTCTCATACAAGGTGAATGAAGCCCTGCATCTGTCGGAACGGGAACGAAAATTGTTTATTGACTGTCTGGAGAAGATTCGGAACGAGTTGGAACACACTATCGACCGTCTTAGCAAACGACTGATCGCGACCAATATCGAACTGTTGCTGGATTACTGCCTGCGTTTTTATGAACGACAGTTTATTACACGGGAGCCGGCTAATCACGATGCACTGACCCGCTTTGAAACGTTACTCGACGATTATTTCCAGTCGGGAAAAGCGCAACAGAACGGTCTGCCGACAGTCAAATATTGTGCCGGCGAGCTATGCTTGTCGCCCAATTACTTCGGTGACCTGATAAAAAAAGAAACCGGAAAATCAGCCCAAGAATACATACAATTCAAGGTTATGGATATAGCCAAAGAACGTATCTTGAATCCGGAAAAGTCCATCAGCCAGATTGCCTATGAATTGGGCTTTCAATACCCGCAACATTTCACACGGTTGTTCAAGAAAGTGGTGGGACAAACCCCGAATGATTATAAAGGGCAGGCAATAACAGCGTAAATACGGATATGGAAGAATTTAGAATCGACATGCGCAAGCCTGAAGAGGCCGACCCCGCCGAAGGGATTCGTTGTATGCAGCTTTGCTTTAAGATTAACCACACCATGCCTATGACCGAAGAGTACAACCGGCTTGTGTCGGAGCTTTTTATGGGGAACATAGGCGAGGGAAGTCGTGTTATGCCTCCTCTGACAGTGGTACGAGGCAATAGCGTAAAAATAGGTCGGAATGTGGTAGTGATGAATAATTCGCTCTTCATGGCTGCCGGAGGTATTACCATCGAAGATGATGTGATGATAGCCGCCAATGCGCAACTTATCTCAAACAATCACGATTTATACAATCACCAGATTTTGACCTGCAAACCCGTCAGGCTGAAACGTAACTGCTGGATCGGTGCAGGAGCTACCATTCTCCCCGGCATTACGGTCGGAGAAAATGCGGTAGTAGCCGCTGGTGCGGTTGTTACCCACGATGTCGAGGATAATACGGTAGTGGGCGGCAATCCGGCTAAAGTGATTAAACGAATATAATCCCACCAGTCTATTTAAAAAGGGAACAAGATACTACCACAGGCAATGGCATCTTGTTCCCTTTACTTTTTATCGAGATTATATATTCTATCTTCAAAGTATCAGAGCGTTTCGAGTAATTCGATAAGACGTTCAGCGTGCGCCACCGATACATTTTTTTGTTGCTCGATAAGTTCCGGTGTGGTACGGTTGCCATAACTTACACCACAGGTATAAACACTGCCGCTATACTCCATTTGAGTCAGTCGGCAGGTTGCTTTGTAGCAAGCCAAAAATTCGTCGATTATGTAGCCCATCGCCCCCTCATGGCTATATAGTGTTTCGGGAGCTCCCGTTGTGAAAGAGAGAACGAGTTTCTTGCCTTTGAGCTTGTCTCCGGTACTTCCGTGCGAGAATCCGTGACGGAAAGTCTCTTCCATCCAACGTTCCAATATGGAGGGTGCGGAGTACCAAAATAGGGGGAACTGCAACACGATGATGTCTGCCCGGAGCAATTTCTGCTGTTCGGCTTCCACATCGATTTTGAAGTCGGGATAGAGTTCGTCCAGCTTTACGATTTCGGCTTCCGGCAGCCGTTCATTCAAGGTCTCGAGAATCGTTTTATTGGCCACGGATGCGGCGAGGTCTGTATGGCCGCTGATAATCAATACCAATGTCCCGGATTTTCTTGTTTTCATCATTCTGTATCTTTTACTTGTTTATCTTACTAGTTTTATTCCCCAATCCATATTCCCGGTAGCACTAAGTGCGGCTACCCAGAACGAACCGAGCATTTCAGTGTAGCGGGACATACTGATATTTCCTAAATCAAGGGTATCCTCCCAGCCGAAATCCTTTAATAAAACCGCTACTTCGGCTTTTGCGTCAGCATCGTTACCGCAATAGAAGCCCGTAATGGCTTCCGGTAGTAGCCTCGGATGAACCATCAATTGATTGCAGAGATAGTTCAGCGTTTTTACGACTTTTGTGTCCGGCAGAAATTTTTGGGCTTCTTCTCCCAAACTGGTTGTTCCGCTCCACTTCGAATCGAGTGAAATATGCCCGTCCTTGTAGATGTACGGATTTGCCAAGTCGATTAACAGTTTCCCGTTCAGATTTTCTTTTCCGGCAGCATTCAGAGCTTCGAGCGAGTGAATGCCCTGGACACAGTTGAATACTTTTTCACCGAATCGGGCAGCATCGGCAAAAGTGCCGTGAGAAGCCCGCTCACCATTGTTTTTTGCCCAGCATGCAGCTTTCTCATTGGTAGCACTGCGTGCCCCCATCATGACTTCATGACCGAGTTCGGTCAATTTCGTGGCGATGGCGTGAGCCACATCGCCTGTTCCCAATATTCCGTATTTCATACTTTTATTTCTTATTGTGAGGGTTAAATTGCTTGTCGTAATTCAGAAGGAATTTTACGAGTTCGGGATTACGGTGCGACCAACGGAAGTCGGCAGGTTTGTCGAGCGGACGGATACTTTCCATATCTTCCGATGTAAGCGCAAAATCGAATACATCCAGATTTTGTTTCATACGTTCGATGTGCGTGCTTTTCGGAATAGCGATGATGCCGCGTTGCACCAAGTAACGCAGGGCGACTTGTTGCACCGTTTTATCGTATCGTTCGGCCAAAGTCGTTAGTACAGGATTGGTCAGAAGGTCGGGATCGCCTTGTGCCAGCGGCGCCCAAGCCATAATCCGTGTATCATAGGAGTTCATTTCGGCTTCAGCGTCCCACTGCTGACTGAATACATTGGTTTTTAATTGGTTTACGGCAGGTTTTATTTCGGCACATTCGGCCATATCCACGAAGCGGTCGGGATAGAAGTTCGAGAGTCCGATGGCACGGACTTTTCCGGCCTTTACCGCTTTTTCCATCGCCCGCCATGTTCCCGGATAGTCGCTGAACGGCTGGTGGATAAGTAGCAGGTCGATGTAATCGGTGCGCAACTTACGTAGCGATTCGTCGATGCTGCGGGTTGCCTTTTCCTCTCCGGCATTGGTAATCCAGACTTTGGTGGTGAGAAAAAGTTCATCACGGGACACGCCGCATTTGGCAACGGCATTACCCACGCCCTCTTCGTTATAATAAGCCTGCGCCGTTTCTATCAACCGATAACCTGCGCCGATGGCATCGAGCACGCAACGCTCACACTCTTCGGGCGATACTTGAAATACACCATATCCTACTATCGGCATTTCGATGCCGTTGTTTAATTTTACAGTCTGCATATCATTCTGTTTTAAGGGTTAATATTCTATTTGAGCAATATCGGCGCTCTGCATATCGAAAGCCTCTTCTGCTTTTTCCGCCATGTCGATATGTGTCCGGCTCCGGATCAACACATCGAAAGCGGCCTTGTCTTTAAGGTCGACGACCATCATCACGGCATCGGGACGTCCGAACAGTCCGCGTGTACGACCTACCATGATCTCTTCAATAACCGTTTCTTTTTCTTTCATGGCACGCATTTCAGCCATCTTTTGTTCTACCACGTCATCGGAAATTCCTTCCTTGACATTGATGATGAATACATGACGTAACATATTTCTTTTTTATAAATTATTCGTGTATGCGATGTAACCCGATACCTTTTACCGTAGGCAAGTCCATGTCATCGTAGAGAGGACTTTTCCCTGTCTCCAGCAGGGCAATGGCATCTATTTCCTCTTTGGACAGCGTGAAATCGAGGATATTGAAGTTCTCGATCATCCGCTCCTTGTGTACGGATTTCGGGATAACCACGATATTACGCTGATTCAGCCAGCGGAGAATCACGGCTCCGACGCCCTTACCGTGCCGCTCTGCTATCGCTTTCAATGTAGGATGATTGAATATGTCATTCTGCCCTTCGGCAAAAGGTGCCCATGCTTCGTGCTGGATGCCTTCCTGCTGTAAGAAAATATTAGCAGCCTGCTGCTGGAAAAACGGATGGGTTTCAAGTTGGTTTACGACAGGTCTTATTTCGTTATGCAAGAAAAGGTCTTGCAGGCGTTCGTTGGAAAAACTCGTGACCCCGATAGCCCGGATACGTCCCTCTTTATAGAGCCGTTCCATCGCCCGCCATGCGGCATAGTAATTTCCGTAGGGTTTGTGCATCAAATAGAGGTCGAGGTAGTCCAATCCGAGCTTTTTCATTGAGAGGTCGAAAGCCCGCAACGCATCGTCGTACTCGTAGTCCTGCACCCACAATTTGGTGGTTATGAAAAACTCTTCACGTTTGATGCCGCTTTGCCGGATGGCATTTCCCAACTGTTCTTCATTGAAATAGGCCGCAGCCGTATCGAATTTCCGATAACCGATCTCGATAGCATCATTCACGGCTCGTTCCGTTTCATTTTCAGGAATCTGAAAGACACCGAACCCGATGGCAGGCATCATTACTCCATTGTTTAATCTTACATTTTTCATATCCTTTATGGTTTTTAATTCTGATGCAAAATTACAGAGTACCTATTATTTTATCGTTGCATTATTCGGGGAAGAATTTTCACTATTCGTGGTTTTTTGTTATTTTCGCAGGAGATGAAAGAAAGAATGAGACATACAGACTTCGACGGGATTATTTTTGCTGATACATTGCAGGAATTTAATGCCTTACGATATGCAGGAAGAGTAATCCATATTCTTTGCAGCGAAGGAAATATGGGTTTCACGTTTCAGGATACCCGTTATAACATCGCGGCCGGGGATTATGTAATTCTGCCCAACGCCACACTCGTATCGGAATTTTCGGATTCCGAAGACTTTCAAGGTATCCTGATGAATCTTTCGGATGCGTTCGTTTCCTCGATTGCTATTCGCAGCAATTACGGCATTATTGGGTATCTGTCACTCTTGCAGAATCCGGCAACGTCTGAAAGATAAAGAGCATCTGTTTTGGGAAGAATTGATGGGAAGCCTGCTCACAGCACACATCCTCGACCTCTATGATATTCATGCACGCAGTCAGAATAACGTGGATGTGTCGGAACATATAACCTCGTTGCTTCGGAAATTCATAGAGCTGTTATATAACGGCGAATATATCCGAAACCGGGATCTCGATTTTTACGCTTCCCGACTTTGCATTACTCCTCATTACCTATCGGAGATATGTAAAAAGGTAAGTGGTAAACCTGCCACGTATTGGATTGACCGCTTTACTCTTCAAGAGATTACCCGTTTGCTGCGACAAAAAGAATTGTCTTTAACTACGATTGCCGAGCGAATGAATTTCTCATCTGTTTCTTATTTTAGTCGATATGTACAGAAGAGAATGAAAATAACTCCGTCGGAGTATAGAAAGGATACGTATATTCGTTAATTTCTATGGCATTTAATGTAAAACAAACGAAATAAGGATAGCCGTTTTTGTACGACCGTCCTTAATTTAAATCTTCATTATTCTTCCATTTGTAGAAAAGGAAGTTTATTGAATATCTAACCCTTTCCGCCAGACTGTTTTCTCCGTTCAGGCAACAAGTCGGACGGTTGAACAGAATCACATATATTACTCTAAATTCCGCCTGCTCCAGCATACTGGTATATTCACCAATTGAAGGGAAATAGAAAGAAAAGGCATAATCCATATCTTTTTTCAAAACTTATCCTCAAAGAGGCATGTACCATTGCCACATACCCTTTTCCTCCAAATTCACAGACAAGTTGCTCATGTAGTTTCAATGTCCGGTTGACCTGCCTTAATAACAGAGGCTGTTTCTCTTTATCAATCCAATGAAACAGTTTATAGAGTACGATATTATCACGGACAGGTACGCCTCCGTTAGTCATGTGCCTGTCTGTCGGTATAGGAGTATTCCGGCAATGGCCTTTCCCAATATTTCTTCCACCAACCCACGGGGGTACATATCAGCCGTATCGAACCTATTCAGACCGGCATCTGCACATATCCACCATACGTGTAGCCTCAGACATCTCTGTGTGGCCTTATCCTTCAAACCCGTGTGTACCACCGAAAGTGGCGGTTCCCAAAGTCAATGTCCGAACAAAAAGTCCGGTTCCATTTAGATTTCTATATTCCATTGAGTATAAAATTAAAAATGATTATTAAACTAATAATAGCAATACCGACAAGCAGGTGACAGCAGTTGTGAAATAGCGGAATCCCTTCTCCGGCAGTTTTTTAACTAATGCAATTCCCAACACACCGCCTATAATAATAAAAGGAATGGTATAGGCATCTAATATCAGTGAGGAGGTGGTGATATTGCCCCATGCAAATATCTGCACGGGAATCTTCAGGTAGTTGATGACCAAAAAGAACCAAGCATTCGTCCCTACAAAACTATATTTGGGCATCTTGACCGATAGCAGGTAAATGGCCATCACAGGCCCCGCCGCATTGCCTATCATTGTGGTGAAGCCGCCCATCAGTCCGAATAAAGGTCCGTACCACCAGTGGGAGGAAAGCGTATTTTCCTTACCTTTCCAGTCTGACCAGAACATCACAAGCAGTACCACTAAAAGACAGCCACCCATTAGGTGCTTGAACTCGGCGGGAGGAATTAGCTTGTCAACAAACAGCGCGACGGCAAACCCTACTAAAGCAGAAGGTAATAATTTCAGTATATACCTCCATTCAGCAATCCTGCGATAATATAGGACAGCTATCAAATCAGCCACACATAAGATGGGCAATATCAACCCGGTAGAAGGTTTGGCTCCGAAAGTCATTGCCATCATTGGCACAGCAAGCAAGCTGATACCTTGAATACCGGTTTTAGACATACCGATAAGCAGAGCAGACAAAAACAGCATCCCCCAGTCGGAAGGTGACTGTATCCACATCGAAAAGTCCATTATCTTAATATACAGCCGTTATAATCCAAGTACCTTTTTGAGCTCGTTACGCATAACTTCAGCATCCACATCCACACCTGTCCAGTATTTCACGGCAATCACAGCCTGATTGACAAGCATGTTCATACCCGGAAGTACGTGTTGGCATCCGCGTGCCATCGCATCCTTGACAAAATGGGTGTACACCGGATTAGGAATGCAGTCGGCTACGACCATGTTAGGTAACAAGGTGTCGGAATCCATGTTCAGACGCTGGTTCACATTCGGATAAAGTCCTACGGAAGTGGCATTAATCACGATGTCCGTATCGGCCGGAATCCGGTAAGAATGATTCCATAAGACAAAGTCTGCTTTGGCGGGTGTCTTGCCATTCAGCAAATCGGCCAGTTCCCGTCCTGCGTTATCGATATTCAAAATAGTAATGGATGCAGCTTCCGCCAAAGCCATTTCTACACCAATGGCACGTGCAGCACCACCAGCTCCGAACAGAACCACCTTCTTGCCTTGGATGGAGGTCACTTCCGAAATGGCTTTCACAAAGCCTTTCCCATCCGTATTCTCACCTCTGGTCCTTTTGTCTTTCCCGATGATGACCGTATTGACAGCCCCTATAATTTTAGCAGAGTCTCCCAACTCGTCCAGATATTGTATAACCTTGATTTTGTTGGGAATGGAACAGTTGAATCCTCTCCAGCCCATGGCCTTAGCTCCGTTTACGGCAGCTTCCAAATTATCCGGTCCTACCTCACAGTTGATATATCTGTAGTGCATACCGTGATGCTTGAAAGCGGCTTCCATGATAGCCACAGTAGGATTTTCGGACGCGGGTTTTGCAAATGAACCGACTAACCCCGGCAAAAAATCGGGAGCCGGAGTGTAATTTTTTAAATCATTGATACTCATAATCGGATAATTATATTGGTTACTAAATTCTACAATTTCAGGAAGGCGGAACACTGTGCCGTCATCGTTGGCCAACTCGCACAATACGGCACAAGGTATTTTCGATAATAAATCCTCCTTGCTCACCTCATTCTATTCAGTCAGTTTTTCACAGTATTCTATTTTCTCTTTATTGGGACCGAGTATTGTAAAGAACTTTACCCCATGTTCCCAAAAAGGCAGGTATTGCACCTTTTCATCCAACATCTTGTGTCCGGTCTCTTTCATACTCTCAAATAGCAGGTCGATACCAGTAACATTCAACGCTATGTGGTCTATCGCTCCGGATTTATCTGCTACCTGTGTACTCTCGTAAATCTCCATTACCAGATTTCCCAGTTGCAGGAAAACCACGGTTTTTCCATTGTTCGGATTAACTGTTTGCCAGACCGGTTCAAAACCGAGGCTCCGGTAGAATTGCATACTCTTTCCAATGTCGTTTGTCGGAATACCGACATGCTGTATTCCTGTAATCTTTGCCTTTATCTCCATAGTTTATTTCTTATTAAAAATAGATTCTTTGATGACTGACAGTACCCCTCCGGCATCGTTGGACGGGGCTGTATAACGTGCGTAACGCTTCAATTCCTCCGAAGCATTTTCCATTGCATAGCTGTAAACCACGGACTGAAGCATTTCAGCATCGTTCATCTGATCACCGAAAGCCATACACTCGTCCGGCGTTACGGAAAAATACGACTGAATTAGCTTCAAGGCATTGCCCTTATTCGCATCCCGATGGCTTACGTCCAACCAGTTCGATCCGGAAACAACCACTTTCAGGCTATTATTGAAATGCTCCATGATGGGATAGCTGTTTATAGCAGAACCTCGGAAATCGTAAACAGCTATTTTCAGAAATCTGTCATCGGTGACATTCATCAAATCCGGTACGACATTACATTTCTCATAATAAGTATATGCCTGTTTTACAAAATCTGGGTGGTAGTCTTCTATATATGCCTTGTTCTTTCCGCATAAAACAGGATAAGCTCCCTCTATTTTCCGAACTTCACGTATGACCTCACGGGCTTTTTCTATGGGAACATCCACTATTAGCAACTCTTGGGAATTAAAAAGGACATAAGTTCCGTTTTCTGCTATAAATATGATTTTATCTTTTATGGGGTTGAAAAGTTTCAGTAAGTTGTAGTATTGTCTACCACTTGCGGCAACAAACATTATATCTTTATTACTTAAATCTTCAAACATAGTGAAAAACTCCGGATTCAATATTCCATTTGAATCCAAAAGTGTACCGTCCATATCGGATGCTATTAGTTTTATGGGATTATTTTTCATGCCTCTCTCTATTAATCTTTTGACTTTGCAAAGGTAGGGTATGTTTTTAACATGTAATTCTATTATATTTGCTAATTACTTTCTTATATTTGCGAAAACAAAAAAAGAAGGAAATATGGGTATACTGGAACGTAAAATCATTCACGAACGGACAACATTATGCAGTCATATTCTTTACCCTCAATTCGTATTGCCCCGTCATAAGCATGTAGAATACGAAATTATGCTGTTTACCCGTGGAAGTGGAAAACAGTTTGTTGGGGAAGGGGTTCTTGACTATCAAAAGGGAGACATCGCATTAATCGGCAGTAATGTTCCTCATTTGCATCTTTGTAATACCAAATTGAATTCTACGATAAACTTTGAATCAAGTGCAGGAGAGGCTTTGCAGTTCCATCCAATAATATTTCCTTTCAAGTTGGAGGATATACCTGATTATCAACTTATTTATCAGTTGCTTCAAAAGAGTCAATATGGGATACGTTTTTATGATAAAGAGTTATTCGAGGAATTAGGACAACGGTTTCAAGAAATTGATCATTATGAATATACCCATCGGATAATAGCTCTCTTTCAAATTTTGGAGCGGCTGTCTGCATGTAAAAACATAAAACTTCTGTCCAGTACGGCATATAGCAATACGAATTTTGCCGTAGAAGTCAATGAGCCCGTCAGTAAAGTATATACCTATTTATTCAACCATTATAAGGAGAAAATCACATTACAGGAAATCGCCGATTACGTCAAGCAAAATCCATCGGCACTATGCCGTTATTTTCGGCAACGGACAGATAAAAGTATTTTCCAATGTCTTGCGGAAATTAGGGTGGAACATGCTTGTAAGTTACTATCATATTCCAATTTGAGCGTCTCTCAAATAGCCTACGAGTCAGGGTATGGTAATGTCCCATATTTTATCAAACAATTTGAAAGCATAACTCAACGGACTCCTAAAGAATATCGTAATCAAATAGAAAAAATATAGAATGAAATACCCTTGGAAGTTATTGTCTAACTTTTTGAAGGCATTTCATTTAGGATAGATAGAACAACGCTGGACAACAAACAGGAAGCGTATGGACTGAAATATTGATTTCAGCAACAATAAGCTGATAATTTATTGAATTTGGCTATCTGTGAATGTGTATTTCTCAAAAATAATGCTGCTGTAATCGTTACCTATTTAACGATGTCTTCCCATGTGCCATGTTACGTTTTCGGCTTCGACATCGTAGTCAGGTTCTCTCTAAACCCCTTGTTTACAACCTTCTTGCTCCAATCCGCTCTAACTCTCGGTTTTTATCCTTATCTTTGCCAGAAATAATGAATGCTTATGTGTGTTACTTTGTCTACTGCTGATGATTTTGAGGAACTGACCGAGCTGTGGGAAGCGTCGGTGCGTGCTACTCATCATTTTATTCCCGAACAATATATTCTGAAACTCAGACCGTTGGTGTGGAGTGTTTATCTTCATAGCATGCCTGTCTACATAGTGCGAGGGCCGGAACGGATAGAAGGCTTTATGGGGATAAACGGTGATATGTTGGAGATGCTTTTTGTGCACCCCCAAAGCATGGGAAAAGGAATAGGGAAGAAATTACTGCAGTATGCCATCAACTATTGTCATGTTCATTATGTTGATGTAAATGAACAGAATGAGCAGGCTTATGGTTTTTACCGTCACTTAGGATTTGAGGTGATAGGCAGAGATGCTACTGATGCATCAGGTGAACCGTATCCTATATTACATTTAAAATTAAAGGAAAACATGAAAATAGAAAATTGGGGAATAGTTCCTTACTCCGAAGCTTGGGAAAGACAAACCGTGCTTTTCAATGCACTGGTGGAAGCAAAGCAGGAAAGAAAGCCTTATGAGAACAGAATTATTTTTGTAGAACACCCTCACGTCTATACGTTGGGAAAGAGTGGAAAAGATGTAAATATGTTGTTGGGTGAGGCACAGTTGCAAGCTATCGGTGCAACGCTCTATCATATTGATAGAGGGGGAGATATTACATATCACGGTCCCGGACAGTTGGTTTGCTATCCCATTCTGAATTTGGAAGACTATCATTTGGGTTTGAAAGACTACATTCATCTATTGGAGGAAGCGGTGATTAAGGTATGTGCTTCGTATGGTATAGAAGCTGGCAGGGTAAAAGGGGCAACAGGCGTATGGCTTGCTATCGGAACTTCTCAGGAACGGAAGATTTGTGCTATGGGGGTGCGTAGTAGTCATTTCGTTACGATGCATGGGCTGGCATTGAATGTCAATACGGATTTGCGTTATTTTGGATATATCAATCCATGTGGATTTATAGATAAAGGAGTGACTTCTTTGCAGAAGGAATTGGGCAAAGAAGTTCCGATGGAAGAAGTCATAGCACGTTTGCAACAGGCATTGTGCGGGCTGTTGTCATAAATGTATCAAAAATAACATTTATCTCATGAGTAGCGCTTCGGATAGCGGAGTATGATACTCAACAGTGCAAATATCCCGATGGTAACCGGATAGTATAAATACTCGATTACACTCAGTGGTGACAATGCAGCTAGTTTGGAAGCAATTAACATCTGTGCTCCGTAAGGGATTATTCCTTGGATGACACAGGAGAAAGTATCCAGAATGCTTGCACTCTTGCGCTTGTCCACTCTGTAGCGGGTAGCTATGTCGTTTGCCAACGGGCCTACGGTGATGATGGCTATCGTATTGTTTGCCGTGCAAAAGTTGGCAATGCTCACCAATGCTGCAATGCATAATTCGGCACCTCGTTTGCTGTTTACGTGTTTGGTTAGTTTTTGAATAATATAATCCACTCCACCGTTAAAACGAATCAGTTCCAACATTCCGCCTGCCATGAGTGTGATGATAATTAAATCACCCATTCCCGTGATGCCTGTTCCCATAGAGCCAAACCAGTCGAAGAAGCTGATACTTCCGGTCAATATTCCGATGATTCCTGTGCTGGCAATTCCCAAGATGAGCACTAAGGCTACATTCATACCGGCAATGGCTGTTCCCAGCACCACCAGGTAAGGAATAACTTTCACCCATTCTACTGAATGTACTTCGGGAGTAGTCATAATATCCATTCCCCTGAAAATATAATAACCGAACACTATCAATGCCGCCGGCAAAGCAATCATAAAGTTTACCCGAAACTTATCACGCATGGCACATCCTTGGGTACGCGTGGCTGCGATGGTAGTATCCGAAATAAAGGAAAGATTATCACCGAAAAAGGCGCCTCCCACCACAATACCTACCATGAATGCCAGATTCATGTCTGTTTTCTCGGCAATACCTGCCACTACCGGCACTAATGCTACAATTGTTCCTACCGAGGTTCCAATGGAGATGGATATGAAACAGGCAGCTAGAAAGACACCTGCCAATAAGAGGTTGTCAGGCAATAAATGGAGCGTCATATTAACGGTTGCATCGATGGCGCCGATATCTTTTGCACTTTGGGCAAAAGCACCTGCCAAAATAAAAATCCATATCATCAACATGATGTTCTTATTGGCTGCACCGATGGAGTATTGCAACATTCGTTCATTCAGGCTCAGTCCTTTGGTGATGCAGACAGCATATACCGAAGAAACCATGAATGCAACGGTTATGGGGACTTTATAAAAATCATCTACTATGAGAGATGTTACCAAATAAAGACACAGAAATACCAGTAACGGACTAAGTGCCCATAGACTGGGTTTATTGGTTATAGGAGTTAATTTTTCACCGTTCATGAATTTCTATTTTTATGAAATGGGGTGCAAAGTTACAAAAAAGACTGCTTGATACCTCGTTAGCAGAATTAATTTATCCTTTTTTGGGTTACTAAGCGTGAGTTCGGTATTAAGAATACCGGGTTGTGGATTGGGTTTAGTGATAGAAGGATATTATGAATAGAAGAACAAAAGAACAAATCCAAACACCCTATTTAGAATTTGTCCTTTTGTTCTTCTCCTAAAGGAATAATGTGGCGAATATAGGTATCAGAGGGTTACTCCTGTTTTAAAGATGGCTATTTCGCGGTAATTCTTCTTTTCATTATTTACGAATTCGCCGCTTGCCACTTTGATGACATAATCAATGAATCTTTCGCATGTCTTTTCCATCGGTTCATGCTCTACGATAACACCCGCATTGAAGTCTATCCATCCCGGCTTGTTTTTTGCCAGTGCGGAGTTGGTTGAAATCTTCATGGTGGGGACATAAGTGCCGAAAGGAGTACCGCGACCGGTAGTGAAAAGCACCATGTGGCAACCGCAAGAGGCGAGGGCAGTAGCTGCCACTAAGTCGTTGCCCGGCGCCGAAAGCAGATTCAGTCCTTTCACTTTTAGGCGTTCGCCATAAGGCAATACCCCGTCAACGTAAGATTTGCCGCACTTTTGTGTACAGCCTAATGCCTTGTCTTCCAGTGTAGAGATACCGCCCGCCTTGTTTCCCGGTGACGGATTTTCGCCTACCGGTTCCCCATGAGACAAGAAGTATTCCTTAAAGTTATTGATGAGCCGGACAGTCTGCTCAAACAATTCTTTGTTACGGCAACGGTTCATCAAGATAGTTTCCGCACCAAACATTTCCGGCACTTCCGTCAAGACTGAGGTACCTCCTTGGGCAATAAGAAAATCGGAGAACATTCCCAGCAAGGGATTGGCTGTGATGCCCGAAAAACCGTCCGATCCGCCACACTTCAGACCTACTCTCAGTTCGGATAAAGGAACTTCCACCCGCACATCTTCTTTTGCCTTGGCATAAAGTTCGTGCAATATTTTCATTCCTTCTTCAAATTCATCGCCCACTTTTTGAGTAACCATAAATTTCACACGGTCGGTGTCATACTCTCCAAGGAACTCACGAAATATATCAGGCTGGTTGTTTTCGCATCCCAGACTGACAATCAATACGGCTCCCGCATTGGGATGCAGTACCATGTCACGCAGAATTTTCTTAGTGTTTTCATGGTCGTCACCCAGTTGGGAACAGCCATAATTATGAGGAAATGCCATGATAGCATCTACTCCTTCGCCGTTGGTTTCGCGTCTCAATGCCTCTGCCAGTTGGTTGATTATGCCATTAACGCATCCCACAGTTGGGATAATCCATATCTCATTGCGGATGCCCACTTCTCCGTTCTTACGGCGGTATCCTTTAAAAGTCAAATCCTTTTTGGGAATGTCCAGTGAGACTTCCACCGGATTATAAGTATATTCCAGCAATCCGGCAAGGTTGGTCTGGATTTGCTTTTCATTCATCCAGCTTCCCTGTTTCACAGCCATGCGCGCATGTCCGATGGGGTAACCGTATTTAATGATATCCTCTCCTTCAGAAAAGTCTTTTAAAGCCACTTTATGCCCGGCGGGTATGTTCTCTTTCAGAACGATTGAAACACCATCCACAGTAATTGTTTCACCGGATTTAAGTTCTGAGATAGCGACAGCAACATTGTCGGCCGGATTGATTTTTAAATACTTTGTTTCCATTTATGTCAGTTATTAGATTTGTTTTTTGTGGGCATCCAGATAGAAATCTATATTCTCTACTGTCAGCAAGGTAATGGGCATATAGTTGCACTGCTTCACTTCTTTTTTGAAAATGAGATGATTGCAAAGACTTTCCACACCGCAGTATCCCTGAACGGACGGTTGCTGTGCAATCAAAAAATCTACAGTTCCTTCTTTCAGGCAGTGTACATTGCGGCTCAGCAGGTCATACCCCATCAGCTTGAAGTCCTTTTTGTTATGCTTTAGCAAATACTCTCCCACAATATATACTTTGGAATTGAACGTGATACCGCAATTAATTTGAGGATGTTCGATAAAGAAGCGTTGTAGCAGTATCTCATCCTCGTCGGGACGCTTGGCGTAGAGGTTTAGTTCTACAATCCGACAGTCGGGGAAATGTTCCTGCATGTATTTTCTGAAACCTTTCTCCCGGTTCTCCTGTTGGTTGGACCCCAATCGCCCTTCATTAATTTGACGGAACACGACAATTTCTTTCGGTCTCTCTCCCAGCATCATTGCCATGCGTGCGGCAAAATAACCGCTTTGTTCGGATTTCTGTCCAAAGAATGCCAAAGGACGAAGACTGGGTACATTGGAGTCGATAAAGATGTAAGGGATTTCCTTCTTTTGCAATTGTTCGATAAACTGTGAAGTGATTTCGGGAACGGTGGGAGCCACCAAAACTCCGTCCACTTCCCGGGCCAATATCTCTTTGCCGGAATTTGTGAAAGAAGCATATTCATATTGGTCGTAATAGGAGATGGAGAGCGTGATATGGAAATCAGAAAATGTTTCCACAGCACGTTTTATGCCGGCTTCCACATCAGTCCAATAGTCTCCTTCTTTGTGCTGGGGAAGCAGACAGACAAACAGATACTTTTTGTTTGAGGCCAATGCACTGGCATACATATTGGGCTGGTAATCCAGTTGCTTTAAGATTTCTTCCACTCTCTTTCGGCTGGCTTCCGAAACTCCGGTGCGGCCATGCAATACGCGGTCTACTGTGCCAACCGATACGTCCGCTAAGCGGGCAATATCTTTAATTCTGATTCTTTCGGGCAGTTTATTCATATACCTTATTATATATAGCGTGCTCGGACACACTAATAAATTATTTTTTTCACCCACAAATATATAACAATTTTTGGTATTAAAAAAATAAATAGTACCTTTGTGCACGTACACGGATGAAATATCCGAGTAGGGGACTGGGCGAAGATGTTAAAGCCTTAACAACTATCGGCTTGCAGACCAGTGCTTTAGTAAAGTGTAAAGTGAAACGAACAGATAAATAACAATTTAAAATCACGTAATTATGGGAAAAATAGTAACCTTAGGTGAAATCATGTTGAGACTCTCAACTCCGGGAAACACACGGTTTGTACAGTCAGACTCATTTGACGTAGTTTATGGCGGTGGTGAGGCAAATGTGGCAGTGAGCTGCGCCAATTATGGTCATGAAGCTTATTTTGTAACAAAACTACCGAAGCACGAAATCGGCCAGTCTGCTGTCAATGCTTTGCGCAAATATGGTGTGAAGACTGATTTCATTACTCGTGGTGGTGACCGCGTGGGTATCTATTATTTGGAAACGGGAGCGTCAATGCGTCCTAGCAAGGTTATTTATGACCGTGCACACTCGGCTATCTCAGAGGCCGACCCCACTGATTTTGATTTCGATGCCATTATGGAAGGGGCCGACTGGTTCCATTGGTCAGGTATTACTCCTGCCATTTCCGACAAGGCTGCCGAGTTGACCCGATTGGCTTGTGAAGCCGCCAAACGTCATGGTGTGACGGTTTCTGTAGACCTCAACTTCCGTAAAAAGCTGTGGACAAAAGAAAAGGCACAGTCTATCATGAAACCGTTGATGAAGTATGTGGATGTATGCATTGGTAATGAGGAAGATGCGGAACTTTGCCTTGGGTTCAAACCGGAAGCAAATGTGGAAGCCGGCGAAACAAATGCCGAAGGCTACAAAGGCATTTTCAAGGCAATGGCTCAGGAGTTCGGATTCAAATATGTTATTTCAACTTTGCGTGAATCGTTCTCGGCTTCTCACAACGGCTGGAAGGCAATGATTTATAACGGTGAGGAATTCTATGAATCAAAGCGTTATGATATCAATCCTATTATTGACCGTGTAGGTGGCGGCGACTCATTCTCAGGAGGTATTATTCATGGATTGCTGACAAAACCCAATCAGGGTGTGGCTTTGGAATTTGCTGTTGCAGCTTCTGCCTTGAAGCACACCATCAATGGTGACTTCAATCTGGTTTCTGCTGAGGAAGTGGAAGCATTGGCAGGCGGCGATGCCAGCGGACGTGTTCAGAGATAAGAATTCAGACATATTTTTGTAAAACAGTAAAATGGCAAAATTTGATAAAATAGCTGTGTTGAACAAGATTGGTTCTACCGGCATGGTTCCTGTGTTCTACCATAAAGATGCAGAAGTGGCAAAGAAAGTGGTAAAAGCCTGTTATGAAGGCGGTGTTCGTGCGTTTGAATTCACTAATCGTGGTGATTTTGCTCACGAAGTATTTGCCGAGGTAGTGAAATATGCAGCTAAGGAGTGTCCTGAAATGGCAATGGGAGTTGGCTCGGTTGTTGATCCGGCTACCGCTGCACTGTATCTTCAGTTAGGGGCAAATTTCGTTGTCGGCCCATTGTTTAATCCTGAAATAGCCAAGATTTGCAACCGTCGTCTGGTGGCTTATACTCCGGGATGCGGAAGCGTGTCTGAGGTAGGTTTTGCACAAGAAGTGGGCTGTGACCTTTGCAAGTTGTTCCCCGGTGATGTACTCGGTCCGAAGTTGGTAAAAGGTTTGCTGGCACCGATGCCTTGGTCAAAACTGATGGTGACCGGTGGGGTAGAGCCTACTCAGGAAAATCTTACTTCATGGATTAAAGCAGGTGTTTTCTGCGTAGGTATGGGCTCTAAGCTTTTCCCGAAAGATAAAGTGGAAGCGGAAGACTGGGCTTATGTTACTGCAAAATGTAAAGAGGCTTTAGGCTACATTGCGGAGGCTCGCGCAAATAAATAAAGAGCAGGCTCCCCTCGTTGTGTGTAGGGGAGATGCTAAGGCAAGATTATCATTTTGTTTAAAGGTGTGTATAAAAAAGGGTGAAAGCCGTCGCAAACTGAATTTGCGGCGGCTTTTCGTTTAAAATATTAGTGAAAAGATTGGTGGATAAACGATAATTTTGTTCTTTTGTGTCATATTTAGAAATAGAATTAAAAACCATTAACAACTTACACGAAAATGAAAAAGACTTTGATGAAACTGGCAGTTGTACTGTTGTGTATGACGTGTTCTGTACCGGTAATGGCACAGTTCAATCTGAAAAAGGCCGTAGGTGGCGCTGTGAAAGCTGCAAAGGCAGTTACGCTGACCGATGAGCAGATGAGGGAATATGTAAAAGAATATATTGACTGGATGGACAAACACAATCAGGTATGTGCCGATGATGATCCATACACAGTTCGTTTGAAAAAGCTGACCGAAGGTTTGAATGAAGTGGAAGGCATTCCTTTGAATTTCAAGGTGTACTATGTGATTGATGTGAATGCGTTTGCTTGTGCCGATGGCAGTGTCCGTGTCTTTTCTTCTTTGATGGACATTATGAGTGATGAAGAATTGCTGGGCGTAATTGGCCACGAGGTAGGTCATGTAGCCCATAAGGATTCTAAGAACGGTTTCCGCACGGCATTGCTGACTTCAGCTTTGAAAGACGGTATTTCTTCGCAAGGCGGCAAAGCTGCTGCACTTACAGAATCTCAGTTGGGCGATTTGGGAGAAGCGTTGGTTAATGCCACTTACTCACAAAAACAGGAGCGTGAGGCGGATGACTACGGTTACGAGTTTCTGAAGAAAGCAGGGAAAAATCCGTGGGCAATGGCTCTGTCTTTCCAAAAACTGAAACAGTTGCAGGAAGAAGCCGGTGCACAGAAGAGCAGTAAACTGAATCAGTTATTCTCTACTCACCCCGATCTTGATGTCCGCATCAAGCGTATGGAGGAAAGAGCTACCGGCGAAGGTATCGAAAAGCCGGAGAATAAAACACCGGAGGCTGCCCAATAAGACATAAGAACATCCGTGTTGTTTGTTAAAACAGACAATGACAGCTTAAGGAAGTTGTAAATCATAAAAAGAGTCATATTCTTACTCAGGATTGAGTTTGATATGACTCTTTTTTGTGGTTATGTTTTATATAATGTTCGGACAGAATGTTTCCGCTGAATTATTTCTTCAGCCACTTGTCCAGCCAGCTAAAGAAGGTGCGTTGCCATAACACTCCGTTCTGGGGCTTCAATACCCAATGGTTTTCGTCCGGGTAAAGCAATAGCTCGGCAGGAACTCCGCGAAGCACGGCTGCATTAAAGGCAGACATACCCTGTGAGGCCAGGATGCGATAGTCCTTTTCACCGTGGATACACAGGATGGGGGTATCCCATTTGTCTACAAAACGGTGGGGCGAATTGGCAAACGTGCGTTGTGCCGTTGCATTATTCTTATCCCAGTATGCGCCGCCCATATCCCAATTGGCAAACCACATTTCTTCCGTTTCCAGATATTGCTGTTCTATATTGAAGATACCATCGTGTGCGATGAAGGCTTTGAAGCGCTTGTCATGGTGACCGGCCAGCCAATAGACCGAATATCCGCCGAAGCTGGCACCCACACATCCCAGACGGTCTGTGTCCACATAAGGCTCCTTAGAAATATCATCGATGGCCGACAGATAGTCTTTCATACACTGACCTCCGTAATCGCCACTGATTTGTTCCAGCCATTCCATGCCGAAGCCGGGCAGACCGCGACGGTTGGGGGCAATGATGATGTAGTCGTTGGCCGCCATTATCTGGAAGTTCCAACGGTAGCTCCAGAACTGGCTGACAGGACTTTGCGGGCCGCCTTCGCAGAATAGCAGAGTGGGGTATTTCTTGTTCGGGTCAAAGTTGGTGGGATAGATTACCCATGAAAGCATTTGTTTGCCATCGGTGGTCTTGGTCCATCTTTCTTCCACTTTGCCCAATTTCAGCTGATTGAAGATGTGGTCATTCTCATGTGAGATTTGAGCCAACTGGCCGTCGGCAGGAGTGAGGGTATAGATTTCATCGGCTGCACTGATGGAATGGCGTTTGGTAACCAACTTATCGCCTGCCATCGCCACCGAACCGTAGTCGTACATACCGTCGGTCAGTTTCTTCACTTCGCCGTTCAGGTTAGTACTGTATATCATGCTGGTACCATGCCATACACCGACAAAGTACAGGCTTTGGGAGTCATTGTTCCAGCAATAGTCGTCTACACCCGATTCGAAACTCTCGGTGATATAAGTCTTCTTTTTGCTGCCCAAATCCATTACACACAGGCGGTTGCGGTCACTCTCATATCCGTCGCGTTCCATGCTTTGCCATGCGATGTACTTGCCGTCGGGCGAGAATTTGGGGTTGATGTCATACCCTTTGTTCTCGTCTTTTACAGTCAGTTTGACTGCTTGTGGGGTAGCGCCGTCCATTGCATTGGTCATGGTAGCAGGTATGCTGCTTTCAGTATAGTCCTTGCATAGATTCTCGGTCTTTTTGCTTTCCAAATCATAAAGGTAGATATCCGAATCGGTAGAGATGGCGTAAGCCAGCCCTTGCTTCTTGCGGCTGGTATAGGCTATTTGTTTAGAGTCGCTGCTCCATGCCAGTTGCTCGATGCCGCCGAACGGTTTCATCGGAGCTTCAAATGGTTCGCCCTCCATAATGTCGGTGGCCGCTCCCATCATGTTGCCGTCAAAGTCGGCTACAAAGGGATGCGGAGTCGTTTCCACCCATTCGTCCCAATGCTTGTACATCAGGTCGTTTACAATGATACCGCTGGCTTTGGGCAGGTCAGGATAGAGGTCTACGGTGCGCTGACCATATTTTACCTGCGAAATGAAAAGAATTTTTCTGCCATCCGGTGAGAACGAGAATCCTTCTATGTCTCCTTTGAAGTCGGAGATGATGCGGCGTTCCGAACCGTCAGGGTTCATTTCCCAAATCTGGCTGCCGCCACTTTCATTGCACAGGAATGCAATCTTGGTTCCTCCCTTTATCCATTGGGGCTCTCCTTCGTTCCAGGCTGTTTGGGTAAGCAGGGTATTGTTTTGCCCGTCGGCATCCATTACATAAATCACACGGTGGCTTTTGTTTTCGGGAACACTGTAGTATACTACGGTGTAGGCTATTTTCTTGCCGTCGGGTGATACACTCAAGCTGCCTATACGTCCCATTGCCCAGAGGGTTTCGGGGGTGAGGCGGCCGTCTTTGATGGAAATCTCTTGCTTACCGATGATGGGCTCGTAGCCCTGTCCTTCCTGCTTTATCTCAGTGCAGGAAGAAGCTAGCATAAGTGCTGCTGCCATGATGGTTGCGCTTGATTTATTCATACTTAAAAGCTATTTTTTGATGATTAAATGATTGCAAAAATACACATAAAAGCCGGTGAAGTGAAATGTTCTTGCATATTTGTTCTTTTCTTTGTCCGCTTCAGGGAATGCTGTTGGTGTATTGGGTGTGTGTGGTATGGTCATTCGTCTTTTCGTCTCACATAAATCATTCCGTTTCTTTTTCCTTCCGTTGTGATTCCGCTGGCCGGGTCTTCTCTCAATCGTTTCAGTTCCAGGGTGGCGCTTGTCTTGCGCAGCTCGGTCAGCTTCATATAATCGGCTACGCGCATAAAATGATGTTCATCCAGATATTTCAAGGCGAGTGCGATACGCTCTTCGGGTGAGTAGGGCGAATGGTGGATGCGGCTCACCCCCGCACGCTTCAAGTCACAATGTCGGGCGGTTTCTTTTATCAGCTCCTTGCTGGCGCGGAAGTTTACCCCGTTCACCATGATGCTCCGCGCGTTTCGTTTTTGTTCGTCACCGTCCAGTGTGTCCGTTTCTTTGCCTTCAGCTATTCCCAAAGTGGGTTTGAAGGTTCCCACACCGTCGATGCTCACGCTGTATCCCTGTGCCATATAATAAGCCAGTTCGTCGGCAAGAGTGGTAAGTACGTGCAATACATTTCCTTCGCTCAGCCCTGAACCCGGACGTGCCAGCTTGCTGACGAATTCCCGGGCATTGATATTGTGATAGGTTTTCATGCGGTAGAACACCCGCTGTTCACCTGAGCCGTCCAGGTCACTCATTTCCTGTTTGATGTATTCAGCCATAATTGTCTGTCTGTATAAAGTTGATATTCATAGTATCCAAAGTCTTTGGAATCCCTATACAAAGGTACTATATGCCTGATGTATATCCTAATTTTTACCATTGATTTACAGGTTGATGGCATTGGTTTATGGATTAGTGCTTGTGATTTACGGATTAGTGGCTGTAATCCGGTTGTGCAGCAGGAAGCTTTGGGGTTTGTGATGGCATGAGGGAGGCTTTGTAAGGGGAAGGAAAAGAGTATGAGACGGTGTGGCGGGGGATTTCAATCAGTCCGCAATCCCCTCATCGGGTTGGTGCATCGGAAGAAAAGGCGGGGGCGGCCAAATCTCATTGAGAAATGGTCGCCCCCTTGATAATTATTAATTCAAAAAAAATGTAATGTTGCGGAGTTTTATTTTTTTCCTTTGTTCATTCTTTCCTGCTGCAGACGCTCCTGTTCTTTCTGCAGTGCTTCCAGCTTGGCCATCAGGCCACCGCCAGCTTTACCGCCGTTTTTCTGTTTCTTCTTTTCCTTGTTGGCTTCCAACTGTGCTAGAAGTTTCTTTTCATCGGTTGTCTTGCGCAGGATTACCATAGTCAGGATACCTATCAGACCGGAAATGAAGTAATAATAGTTCAGACCGGAAGAGTAACCGTTGAAAATGAAGATAAACATCACAGGCATGATATACATCATCAGTTTCATGCCCGGCATTTGCTGTTGGCCGGTGTCCTGTTGCTTCATGGTGTACACTGTATTCAGTATGTTGGTGATGCTGAACAGCAGACAGAACAGGCTCAAGTGGTTGCCCAGTAAAGGAATAGTGGTGCTCCAATGAATGATATCATCGTAAGTAGACATATCGGGAGCCCATAAGAAACTCTGTTGGCGCAGCTCGATGGCGTTTGGCACAAAGAAGAACAAGGCCATGAATACCGGCATTTGAATCAGCATAGGCAGACAGCCGCCCATCGGACTGACACCGTATTTGCTGTAAAGTGCCATTGTTTCCTGTTGCTTCTTCAGCGCATCCTCCTTTTTGGGATATTTGGCATTGATTTCGTTGATATAAGGCTTCAATACGCGCATCTTGGCAGACGACATATATGACTTGTGGGTAGCCGGATATACCAGTGCTTTTACGATAATGGTCATCAACAACAACACTATACCCATGCTCAGTCCCCAACCAGACAGCCAGTCGAACAAGGGGATGGTAAACCAGCGGTTAATCCATCGGATAATCGGCCAGCCCAAATATACCAGGTCTTCCAGTTCCAGGTCTTTTTGTGAAAGGCTCAAGTCATTGCTTGCCAGCAGTGTCTTGAAACGGTTGGGGCCGAAATAGAACTGCATATTGGTAGCCTGTTTTCCCGTGGGGTCAAAGAATGTGGTCATGTCTGCGGTATAGTTCTTCATATATCCGCTTCCCTCTTTTTGGGGAGTAGAGACCAGCGAAGCCTTGTCGAAGTCCTGATCGGCAATCAGCACGCTTGAGAAGAACTGGTTCTTGAACGCAATCCAGTCCAAGCGGTCGGTTACTTCTTCTTTGGCGTCTTTCATTTCGCTCAGGTAGTCGGAGCCTTTGTTTACCGGCTTGTAAGTGAGTGAAGTATAGCGTTGCTCAAAGCTGAATCCCTTTTCCAATTGGCGTGCACGCTGATGCCAGTTGATGTTGACAGTGTTGGCTGCTGCGGGGAAGAAATTCTGCATTCCGTTGGCACGGATGGAGAAATTCACCACATAGGTGTTGGGCAACAGCTTGTAATCGAAATCAATATAGCCTGCACCGTTGGTGGTCAGTCGCATCGTCACTGTAGTGTCTGTCACATTGGTCGGCTGGAAATAGAGGTCTTCGGTCAAGATGTTTTCGTTTTTTCCTTCGAAAGCGAAGTTCATGCCCGAGTCCTTTTCGTCGAACAGCTCCAATGGCTTGCCGTCCTGACCGTTATAATCTTTCAGCATGGCAGCGCACACACGTCCGCCTTTATTAGTAAATGTTACTTTTACCAAATCGTTTTCCAGCGTTGTCAACTGCTCCGTACCCTGGCTCGCGCCATAAAGGAGTGAAGTGGAGTCTGCCTGTATTGTATGGGCCGGGCTCTGCTGTGCTGCTGCCTGTTCTTGCATGGCAGCTTCTTTTTGGGCGATAGCCTGAATGGAATCCTGGTAGTGTTTTGCACGTGCCATCTCTTCCTGGCTGGGACGGTTGTAGATGCTGAAGCCTATTACAACTGCACCAATCAGGGCGAATCCCACTAAAGTGTTTTTGTCCATTTTTTCTTGTTTACCTTATTTATATTATAATTCTCGTTTTATCCTTTGTTAATGGCTGCCTTGATGAATGACAGGAATAACGGATGCGGTTTCAGTACGGTACTGCTGTATTCGGGATGGAACTGCACTCCGATGAACCATCTCAGGGTAGGAATCTCAACAATCTCCACCAAGTCCGATTCGGGGTTGATACCGACACACTTCATACCAGCTTTCTCAAATTCCTGTTTGTAGTCATTGTTGAATTCATAGCGATGGCGGTGACGTTCCTGAATGTGCTCGCTCTTATAGGCTTCGAAAGTCTTGGAATTCTGGTCGAGCACACATTCGTAAGCTCCCAGACGCATTGTGCCGCCCATGTTGGTGATGGCCTTCTGTTCTTCCATGATATCGATAACATTGTGCGGAGTCTTTTCATCCATCTCGCGGCTGTTGGCATCAGCATAGCCCAATACATTGCGGGCAAATTCGATGGCGATGCACTGCATGCCCAGACAGATACCGAATGTGGGAACATTGTGTGTACGAGCGTACTTGATAGCTACAAACTTACCTTCGATACCACGCTGTCCGAAGCCCGGGCAGATAATGATACCGTCCATGTCTTTGATTTGCTCTTCCACATTTTCATCAGTCAGTTTCTCGCTGTTGATGAAGTGGATGTCGGCCTTGCGGTCGTTGTATGTTGCTGCCTGTGACAATGCTTCGAGGATAGATTTATAAGCATCCTGCAAATCATATTTTCCCACTAAGCCTATTTTTACTTTTTCGGTAGCTTTGTGACGACGGTCGAGGAAGTCTCTCCACGGGCCGAGGGTAGGAGTCTCGCCTACGGGTAAGCCCATTTTCTGAAGGATGGTGACGTCCAGACCTTGTTCCTGCATGCGTACGGGAACCTCATAAATAGTCGGCATATCCATGGACTGTACCACTGCATTTTCGTCTACATTGCAGAATAGAGCGACTTTCTTCTTCAGGTTAGTGCTCAATTCGTGTTCTGTGCGCAGTACCAAAATATCCGGCTGGATACCTACGGATTGCAGCTCTTTTACAGAATGTTGTGTCGGCTTTGTTTTCAGTTCGCCGGCAGCAGCCAAATAGGGTACATAAGTAAGATGTACGCACAAAGCGTTGCGTCCCATTTCCCATTTCAACTGACGGATACTTTCCAAGTAAGGCAATGACTCGATATCACCTACCGTGCCTCCGATTTCGGTGATTACGAAGTCAAATTTATTTTTAGTGCCTAATAATTTTACGTTGCGCTTAATTTCGTCGGTGATATGAGGAATAACCTGAATGGTTTTTCCCAAATAGTCGCCACGGCGTTCTTTGTCGATAACACTCTTATAAATACGACCGGTTGTAATGTTGTTGGCTTTAGTTGTCTGGATGCCTAAGAAACGTTCATAGTGCCCTAGGTCAAGATCGGCTTCGTGACCGTCTACAGTCACATAACATTCACCGTGTTCATAGGGATTCAGAGTTCCCGGGTCGATGTTGATATACGGATCAAACTTTTGAATGGTAACATTGTAGCCTCTTGCTTGCAGCAATTTACCTATTGATGATGAAATAATACCTTTGCCCAATGAAGAGGCAACACCACCAGTTACGAAGATATACTTAGTTTCTCCCACTACTTAATATTTTTAATTGTTATTCTCTTAAATTATCGAAGCTGCAAAATTACAAAATCTTTTTCTGAATTCCCCGGTTGCACAACAAAAAATCATAATAGAACGTTTAAAAAGTAATCGGTGATGCTTTTTAAAAACTTCTTTCAGTTTTAAAAAGTCACTGATATGGTTTTTAAAAATACTTTTGTCTTTTGATAAAAGGAAAATTAAGTGTACTTTTGCACCATTTAAGTGTCTTTTTACGCAAAAACGATAAGGAATATGAAAAGAAAACTAGCTTTGCCCTTGATTTTAGCTTTGCTTTGTTCTGCGGCACCGGCACAGAAGATAACCAAAACGAAGGAAAGTCCAGCTGTAGCGGCATTTGCCGATTCTTTGGCTAATCTGAGAGCCGCTTATTATGCTTATTTTAGAATGTGGGATGACTTGGATGCTCCGGCTCCGCGTGTCCACCGTAATCCGGCTTATTATAAACTGTTTGTTCCGCCTACTTATTATACAGCACCGGTGGAGCAAGCTTTCGAATTGAAGTGGTCGCCCGAAGAATATAATACTAAACACACAGCAGCAGACTCTGTTTACCGTGCCAAACAGGATTCCATACAGTTGTTTACTGTACCCGATTTGGAACGCTCGGCCAAGGTAGACCGTTGGGTGAATAAGATTCTTCTTAATTATTATATGCAGCACCCTGAAAAAGTGTTGGGTAACGAACTTTATCTGGCAGACTTGAAGCCTTTGGAGGATAGCCAGATAGTGAAAAATCCGCGCAAAGAGCATATTAAGAGTTTCTTGCAACCGGAAAATCCGGTGGAGAGTGTGGATACGGAAAGTGATTTGGTGATTGTCCGCCCCAACTTTTGGAAATATAAAGGAAACGGATATGCTCAATTCACGCAGCACTATATTTCGGATAACTGGTATAAAGGTGGTGAAAGTACCAATTCATTGCTGTCGGGCTTAGTGCTTGAAGCTAATTTTGACGATCGACAGCGACTGGAATTTGAGAATAAACTGGAAATGAAGTTGGGATTCGTTACTGCCCCTTCTGACACGGTTCATAAGTATAAGACAAACGCCGATTTGTTTCGGTTGAACAGTAAACTTGGTGTGAAAGCGTTCAAGAATTGGTATTATACATTGGCTGCCGAGTTCAAGACTCAATTCTTTGCTAATTACAAGACCAATACGAACGACATGATTTCTAACTTCATGTCTCCGGCACAGCTTGATATAACCCTCGGTATGGACTTTAAGCAAAACAAGAAGAATTATACTTTGTCTTTGCTGACCTCTCCGTTTGCATATACCTTTATATATATCAGTAATGATAAAATAGCCGACCCTGCTGCTTTTAATGTGGAGCCGGGGCACAGCACTGCTAACCTAATCGGTTCTAAATTCACAGGAAACCTTACTTGGAAGATTATTCCAAGCATCGTGTGGGAGTCTAAATTGGAATACTTTACTACTTATGATAAAGTAATTGCCAGTTGGGAAAATACATTCAACTTCGTATTAAACCGTTATTTGTCAACGAAGTTATTCGTTCATGCCCGCTATGATGATGGTGTGAAGCTGACGGATGATAATAAAAGCTACTTCCAGTTGCAGGAATTGCTGAGTTTCGGTTTGAACTATACTTGGTAAATTCTTCCAGCCTGTTGTGCTGTAGGAAAAAATATCAAAACTCCAATGTTACTTGAATAGATAAAGCAAGTCATTGGAGTTTTGACATTTTCGGATATGGGAAAGATTCCTCTCTTATTATAATATTGTTTTTTTCCTTATAATTTTTCTTCGAGCAAGGTTTGCACAATTCTTTCGGCGGCACGACCGTCCCAGCGTTCCGGCAGATGTCCTTCCTGCCATTCGCCTTTACTCAGTCTGTCAAGTGCGGCAGCCAAAGCTTCAGGTTCTTCACCCACCAGACAATTCGTACCGATACTTACGGTTTCAGGATGCTCGGCATAAGTGTTCAGTGTGATGCATGGAATTCCGAGGAAGGTAGCTTCTTCGGCCACATTACCCGAGTCCGTGATAATGGTCTGTGCCTGATTCACCATATATCCGAAAGCCAGATAGGGCTGGGGAGGAAGAATGTGCAGTCGCTCGGAATGAACGCCCAGAGAGCTCAGCTTGTTCTTTACATAATTATGTAAAGGAGCGACAATCGGTTTGTCTGTCTTCTCCAATATGGTCTGGAAAAGATTCTTCAGAACAGTATCATTATTAATTAATGCATGCCGGTTTAAAGTAAGCAGGACGTATTCTTTCTCCTTCACTCCTATAATGGAAAAAGCCACAGGGCGTTGTAATCGTGTGCGGTTATATCGTAAGGTGTCGATTAAGATATTTCCAACAAAATGCACATGGGCCTGTTCTGTTCCTGTCTGGTTCAGGTTTCGGTTTGCAACCATTCCGGCAGTAAATAGAATGTCCGATAGTCCATCGGTAATCATTCGGTTGACCTCTTTCGGCATATCCATATCGAAAGAGCGTATTCCTGCTACCAGGTGCGCTACTTTCAGCCCTTTCTTTTTAGCTACGATAGAGCAGGCCATGGTGGGGGTAAGGTCGTCTACCACAATGACAATTTGTGCAGGGTGCTTTTCCAGTTCACGGGCAAAAGCGACTACGATGCCTGCCATTCGTTGAAAGAAATCAGTATCATCCACTCTTAAATAAGCATCGGGGCGGGGCATGTCAAGGTCGGTGAACAAAGAAGGTTCCAGACTCTTGTCTTCGTCCGAACCTGTATATACCAGGCGGGCACTGATGTTCTTACCTGCTGCTTTGGCAGCGTTAATAGCACGCATTAAGGGGGCAATTTTCATGAAATTGGGGCGTGCGCCTGCGATAATTGTTATTTTCATTTCATTTTAGCTATTTTCAAAAGACAAAAATACGTTTTCTTATCGAAATTATTCGTTACTTTGCAGCCAAATAATTTTATTTATGATAACATTTGTACAAGTTTTAGATTTTATAGGAACGTTTGCCTTTGCCATTAGCGGCATCCGGCTTGCTTCGGCTAAACAATTTGACTGGTTTGGAGCTTATGTAGTAGGAATGGCAACGGCTATCGGCGGAGGTACAATTCGCGATGTATTGTTGGATGTGACGCCGGGATGGATGACCGACCCCATTTATTTGATATGTACGGGGCTTGCCTTATTTTGGGTGATTGCCTTTGGAAAGTATCTGATTCACATGCATAATACATTCTTCTTGTTTGACAGCATCGGTTTGGCACTGTTCACCGTTGTAGGTGTGGGCAAGAGTATTGCATTGGGGTATCCTTATTGGGTGGCCATCATCATGGGTAGTATTACGGGAGCTGCCGGAGGTGTAATCCGTGATGTGTTTATTAATGAGATTCCGTTAATCTTTCGTAAGGAAATTTATGCAATGGCGTGTGTCGTGGGCGGACTGGCTTATTGGCTATGCGACTTTGCCGGTATGGAAGCTTATGGATGTCAGGTAGTGGGAGGAGTAACCGTGTTTTTTACTCGTATTCTAGCTGTTAAATATAGTATTTGTTTACCAACTTTAAAAGGAGAATAGCTCCGAGAATCACCTGTTAATTGATAAAATAGGGGGTAAAAACTGATAATTGGCGGTTTTTACCCCCTATTTTGATAGTTTTTTCTTGTCCGCCCCTTAAAAAAGCCTTATCCTTGCAGCACGAGAGCATGAACAAAGAGTTATAAACCTAAACTTAAAAACTTATGAATAGTATTAGTTTTAAGAAAAACCTGCTTAGTGTGCAAGAAGAATTACTTCGATTTGCCTATAAACTGACAGCCGACCGTGAGGAAGCTAACGACCTATTGCAGGAAACATCACTGAAAGCCTTGGATAATGAGGATAAGTATATCCCCGATACTAACTTTAAGGGATGGATGTACACAATCATGCGTAACATCTTTATTAATAATTACAGAAAAATTGTACGTGACCAAACATTTGTCGACCACACCGATAATTTATATCACTTGAACTTGCCGCAGGACTCCGGTTTTGACAGCACAGAAGGTGCTTATGACATTAAGGAAATACACCGGGTAGTGAATCTCTTGCCGAATGAATACCGTATTCCGTTTGCCATGCACGTGTCGGGCTTTAAATATCGTGAGATAGCCGAAAAATTATCTTTGCCGCTTGGAACAGTAAAAAGTCGTATCTTCTTTACCCGTCAACGCTTGCAGGGACAGCTCCGTGATTTTGTATAATTAGTGTTTGTGAATAGCAAAAAGGCAGGATAGGTTGGTGTAATTCGACCTTTTCTGCCTTTTGTGGTTAACAATATGATATTAAACATGTTTTTAGAGAGCAAAAAATCCACTTGAATCTTAACTTTCTTTTTATTCATTTGTTATATTTGCAGAAGGACAAAAACACCTTTAAATCGAAATATAATTATGAAAAAAGAAATCAAATTCAGCTTGGTCTACCGCGATATGTGGCAGTCATCAGGAAAGTATCAACCCAGAGCAGACCAGTTGGCACGGATAGCTCCTCTTATCATTGAAATGGGCTGCTTTGCCCGTGTGGAGACTAATGGAGGTGCTTTTGAACAAGTGAACTTACTTTATGGGGAGAACCCGAATAAAGCAGTCCGTACGTTTACCAAACCTTTGCATGAAGCAGGCATTCAGACTCACATGCTCGATCGTGGCCTGAATGCATTGAGAATGTATCCCGTTCCCGCTGATGTGCGACGGTTGATGTATAAGGTGAAACATGCCCAAGGAGTAGATATCACCCGTATTTTCTGTGGGTTGAATGAAGTGCGCAATATTATCCCTTCTATAAAATATGCCAAGGAAGCCGGAATGATTCCGCAGGCTACCTTGTGTATAACTTATTCTCCGGTTCACACCGTAGAGTACTATTCACGTATAGCCGACCAGTTGATAGAGGCGGGAGCTCCCGAAATCTGCCTGAAGGATATGGCAGGTATCGGACGTCCCGAGATGCTGGGGCAGCTGGTGAAAAATATCAAGGAAAAACATCCCGAAGTGATTGTTCAATATCACGGACACACGGGACCGGGGTTGTCGATGGCATCTATTTTGGAAGTTTGTGAAAATGGTGCCGATATTATTGATGTTGCAATGGAACCCTTGTCATGGGGAAAAGTGCATCCCGATGTCATCTCTGTTCAGGCTATGCTGAAGAATGCCGGTTTCCGGGTGCCTGAAATCAATATGAAGGCTTACATGAAGGCACGCAGCATGACGCAGGAGTTTATAGATGATTTCTTGGGTTACTTTATTGATCCTACCAACAAGCACATGTCTTCACTGTTGCTTGGTTGCGGGCTTCCGGGGGGCATGATGGGTTCTATGATGGCCGATTTGAAGGGGGTGCATTCGGGCATCAACTTGATATTGAAAGGGCAGGGCAAAGAGCCGATGAGTTTGGATGACCTGGTAGTGATGCTGTTTGAGGAAGTGGAATATGTATGGCCGAAATTGGGCTATCCTCCGTTGGTGACCCCATTTAGTCAATATGTGAAGAATGTGGCGCTGATGAACGTAATGCAGTTGATAAAAGGGGAAGGACGCTGGACGATGATAGACAACCATACCTGGGATATGATATTGGGAAAGAGCGGCAAGCTGCCTGGTGAATTGGCTCCCGAAATTATAGAACTGGCAAAGAGTAAAGGACTGGAATTTACGGATGAAGACCCGCAACTAAACTATCCTGATGAGTTGGATAAATACCGCAAAGAAATGGATGATAATGGTTGGGACTATGGAGAAGATGATGAAGAACTCTTTGAACTGGCCATGCACGACCGTCAATACCGTGATTATAAATCAGGGATTGCCAAGAAGCGTTTCTTGGATGACCTGCAACGTGCCAAAGATGCGGCAATGGCAAAAAGTGGTTTTAATGAAGAAGAAATAAAGAAGT
This sequence comes from Phocaeicola faecalis, assembly GCF_021730445.1. Taxonomy (GTDB): domain Bacteria; phylum Bacteroidota; class Bacteroidia; order Bacteroidales; family Bacteroidaceae; genus Phocaeicola; species Phocaeicola faecalis. The sequence goes on from NZ_JADNRM010000007.1 coordinate 97,553, forward strand.
ATAAACGTGCCAAGGCCGATCCGATTATTGCACCCGACAAGGGACAGATATTATGGGAAGTGTCGGTGGAAGGCCCGTCGACGGCTCCTTTTATCGGTCGCAAGTATCAGCATGACGAAGTGTTCTGCTACATCTCCACTCCGTGGGGAGAATATGAAAAGATAATGGCCAACTTCACCGGAAGGATAGTGGAAGTATGCGCTGCACAGGGGGCGGTTGTCAACAAAGGTGATGTGATTGCCTATTTGGAACGAACAGAGTTTTCTGCTTGATTTATAATGTAGCAACAAGGGATGGGCGTTTGTTTTTCTAAAAAACAGGCGCCTGTTTTTCTTCTTATCTATTTAATTACTATCTTTACTCCTTCAGAAAATCAACAGGATGAAACGAACGGCTTTATTATTCTTTTTGGCAGGGATGCTGATGCTTCCTGCGGCAGCTCAGGAGAAGGACAGTATAAAAGTGGAAGCTTTATTGCAGAAAGCGTCGGAATTACCCGCCGATAGTAGCAGAACAATGTTTTTTGCCCAACAGCTGTTGGGCGTACCTTATGTGGCGGGAACCTTGGATGAAGGCAAAGAGGAAAAACTGATAGTCCATTTGGACAAGGTGGATTGTACGACCTTTGTCGAAACGGTTTTAGCTTTGGCTTTAGCAGATAAAGAAAAGAAAAGGAACTTTGGCAGTTTTAAAAAGGCGTTGCAACATATTCGTTATAGGGGCGGAATATTGGATGGCTATCCATCACGTCTGCATTATTTCAGCGAGTGGATAAAAGATAATGAGCGGAAAGGCATTGTAAAGGAACGGACAGATGAGTTCAGTACTCAGCAAGAAGAACTTCATCTCAACTTTATGTCTACCCATCCCGATAGTTATAAGCAGTTGAAGGATAATCCTCATTTAGTAGCTGAGATAGTGAGGCAGGAACAGATGTTGAATGGGAATGTGGTTACTTATTTCCCGAAAGATCAATTGAGTTATCCTCCTTATAAGTTGAATATTAAGAACGGTGATATATTGGCAATCACAACGAACATTGCCGGGCTTGACGTGGTACATGTCGGTTTTGTTTGTTGGGTGGGTGATACCCTTCACTTATTGCATGCTTCCTCTGTGGCAAAGCAGGTTATTTTGGATCCGCAGCCGATGTACGACTATTCTAAGAATAAAAGGACTCATACAGGGGTGCGGATAATCTCCGTATTGTAAAGACAGAGCTAGGTGTTCTTCGTCTTCTTCTTTTCTTTGGGAGGAAAAGCGGGGACACATTTCATCAGATAAAGGATTTTCTTTTGCCTCTTAAACATATAATTGCTTGGCTTGCCGGAGTTAAACTTGCGGGGATTGGGCAGGCTGGCTGCTATCAAGGCACATTCGCCCGGAGTCAAGTTACCTGCCTTCTTATGAAAATGTTCCTTGGCGACGGCTTCTGCTCCATAGATTCCTTTTCCCATTTCGATGGAGTTGAGATAAACTTCCATAATTCTTTCCTTACTCCAACACAGTTCTATGAGGGTAGTGAAATACACTTCCAACCCTTTTCTCAGCCAAGAGGAGGCCGGCCATAAAAACACGTTCTTGGCAGTCTGTTGGCTGATAGTGCTTGCGCCGCGAGGACGTTTTCTGGTCTTGTTTTCCTCCATGGCCTTTTCTATTTCTTTAAAATCGAATCCATTATGTTCGGCAAACCGGTTGTCTTCCGAGGCGATGACAGCCATGGGCAGGTGTCGGGAAATCTTCTCTTTCGACACCCAAGTATGTTTCCATTTAATATCTTCGCCATGAATCACCTGCTGTGTGGTTCGGATGAACATTAGGGGAGTAAAATAAACGGGAATAAAACGCAAGGCTATGACTGACAGAATAGATGAGCCAAAGAATACAATCAATAGATTGCGGATAAATTTAAAAATCTTCTTTTTCTTCATGTTTGTGTAGCGGAAAAAAGTAAAATCACGCTTTCATCTACTCCTGTGAGTGGATTGAAAGCGTGATTTTGCCGTATAATTTATTTCAATGTACCGGCTTCTGCCTGCTGAATCATTTGCTGGCTGGCATACATGTATACTTCCACGCGACGGTTCTGTTGACGTCCTTCGGCAGTATCATTGTTTGCTATAGGATCAGCCTGGCCCATACCTTCAACCGATTTGATTTGAGAACTGCTGGCACCGCAACTCAACAAGTAACTAGCTACACTCTGTGCACGTTCTTGAGACAAATTGAGGTTCTTCTGGATGCTTTGCTCAGCAGTGCTGTTTCTCCAACCTTGGTTGTCGGTGTAACCATATATGGATACATCCATATCTCTGTTCTGGTTCAATACATTGTTGGCAAATTTGCTCAATGCAGATTTAGCCTGAGGACTTAAGGCAGCATTTCCGGTATTAAAGAGAATGCCCGAGTCGAAAGTCACTTTTACAGCCTGAAGGCCGTTGTTGTCGGTCACTTGCTCTACCTGGGCACCTTGAATTTGAGCAGCTTCGGCAGCCGCCTTATCCATTTTCTTACCAATCAAAACGCCGGCTCCCGTACCAACGGCAGCACCGATAGCAGCACCGATAGCGGCACCTTTACCGTGTCCGGCAATACCTCCGATAATAGCACCCAAGGCAGCACCGCCACCACCGCCGATTAATCCGCCTTTGGTTGTATTATTCATGTTACCACATCCACTGAATACTAATGTTGCACTCAGCAAAAAAGCAATAAATTTAGTCTTTCTCATAATCTCATTTGTTTTTAATTATATAATGACTTAATGCAAAAATTGTTCATTAATTAACCTGATAACTTAATGCCTTTTTCTTGATAGCCATAAACCATATCAGGCAAATAATCCCTTTCATTGTACTGGTAATGGTCACGCTCCACCAAATGCCCGGCAATCCCCATCCCCATGAAACAAACAGAAGTGCCATCGGGATGCGCAGATAATTGCAACTGACACTTATCACGGCAGGCGGCATGGTGCGCCCTATTCCGTAGAACACCCCCTGAATGGTGATTTCAAGCATCATAAATATTTGGGAGTATCCGTCAATGCGTAAAAATACACCGCCGGTCTCGTAGGCCGCTTTTTCTGGTACAAAGATAGAAAATATTTCATTACCATAGCATATAAAAATGAAGGTACAGAAGGTGCCGAAGATAAAAGTCATCCACAGTGTGGTGTGGTAGGCTTTCAGTACACGTGTTACTTGGCGTGCTGCGTAGTTTTGAGCTACAAAAGCACTGAGGGCAGTGGCAAAACCTTGTGAGGTGTTCCAGGTTATGGCTTCAATCTGTCCGCCTGTAGTGAGGGCCATCAGTCCCAAATGTCCACCTTGTTCGGAAGCGGTTCGTCCGAGAAACATATTGACGAATGCAAACAGGGTATTGAATGTTGCTACAGGGAGTCCTATCTTGATGATGCGTACTGCGTATTGTTTTTTAAGGCGCGTAAAGAAAATAAAGTTGTCCCACAGAATCTTTTTTTTCTTTAGTTCGTAGACAAAAAGAAAACATACGATGGCTTCTGCCAGCCATGTGGCAATGGCAGCGCCGGTAGTTCCCCATTCTAAACCAAAGATGAAGAGAGGGTCGAGTATAATATTAGTTATCAGGCCAATACCATTGATAGAAAAAGGAATCTTGCTTCTTCCTGCAGCATTGAATGTTCCGGTAAAAGCGGTGGACAGGAATACGAATGGTAATGCTGTAGATACAATGCGCAGATATTCTACTGCCATGTCTTCGATGTGTGGTTGCAGTTCGTAGATGCCGATGATAGGGCGTGCAAAGATAAACAGCAAGGCGCCCCAAAGCACGGAAATCAACAGTGCCAAAGTAATATTATTGGAAGCAAAACTGCGTGCGGCTTGTTCGTCCTGAGCACCGATTGCTTGTCCCACATTCACTTCGGCACCTACTTTATTGAGTAGGGCAATGGCAGTGGACATCCATGTGAGAATTCCTACGGAGCCCACTGCGGCAATGGCTTCGCTTCCCAATCTTCCTACCCATGCCATATCTGTCAGGCTATATGCCATTTGGATAAAAGAAGTAGCCATGATGGGCATTGCTAAAGTAAAAAGCTGGCGTAGAATGGGACCTTGAGTTAGATTCTTTGTTCCTTTCATCAGTCGTTAATGTAAAATGTGTGCAAAGGTATAAAAATAAAGGAGGATTTCCAGTAGAGATGAAAAACATTTAGGCTTTTTCAAAAAAGCCGGAAAGTGTTTCTTTAAAAAGACCTTGATGTTTTCTTTAAAGCTGGAAGAGCTTTGAAAAAAGACCTTGCTCTTTTGCGAGGAGGTTGTTGTACGACGTATCATCAGTTTAATACATTCTTCTATGTTTTACTGCAATTGCTTCGAACAGGCACCTCCTGCTCCTACGCTTGGCGATGTTAATGTATTACTTTTCCCTGTAGTTAAAAGAAATGAGGTTGTCCCATTTTGGACAACCTCATTTCTTTGATGGTAAATATAAGCGTTTTCCAGTTTTTAATAAGCAAAAATAGGATATTGCTTCATTGTTTCATTCACACGGGCGCGAACCTGTGCAATGACTTCCTCATTGTCCACGTTAGAAAGAACAGTTTCAATCATTTCGGCAATTTCAATCATTAAATCTTCTTTTGCACCACGAGTGGTAATGGCAGGAGTACCCAGACGGATGCCCGAAGTCTGGAATGCTGAACGGCTGTCGAACGGTACCATATTCTTGTTTACGGTGATATCTGCGGAAACCAATGCTTTCTCAGCCACTTTACCTGTTAGTTCAGGATATTTGCTGCGTAAGTCTACCAGCATGGAGTGGTTGTCGGTGCCACCGGATACAATGGTGAACCCACGATCTATCAAAGCCTGTGCCAATACCTTGGCATTCTTCTGCACTTGTTTTTGATATTCCTTATATTCGGGTTGTAAACATTCGCCAAAGGCAACGGCTTTGGCAGCGATAACGTGTTCCAACGGTCCGCCCTGAATGCCCGGGAATACGGCAGAGTCCAGCAGTTGTGACATCATTTTGATTTCACCCTTTGGAGTTTTCTTTCCCCATGGGTTAGGGAAGTCTTTGCCCATCATGATGACACCGCCACGAGGTCCGCGAAGTGTCTTGTGAGTGGTGGAAGTAACGATATGAGCATATTTTACAGGGTTGTCCAGCAGGCCTGCAGCGATGAGTCCGGCCGGATGTGCCATATCAATCATCAGGATGGCGCCCACTTTGTCGGCTATTTCACGCATGCGTTTGTAGTCCCATTCGCGAGAGTATGCAGAGCCGCCGCCGATAATCATTTTCGGTTTTTCACGCAATGCTACTTCTTCCATCTGGTCGTAGTCCACGCGTCCTGTTTCTTTGTTCAGATTGTATTCGCACGGAGTGTAGATAATGCCCGATGTATTCACCAGAGAACCATGTGACAGGTGACCGCCGTGAGCCAGATTCAATCCCATAAATTTATCACCCGGATTCAGGACTGCCAAGAAAACGGCAGCATTGGCCTGTGCACCGGAGTGAGGCTGGACATTGGCCCATTCTGCACCAAAGATTTGTTTCAGTCTGTCGATAGCGATTTGTTCGCTTTGGTCTACCACTTCACAACCACCGTAATAGCGTTTGCCCGGATAACCTTCGGCATACTTGTTGGTAAGGCAAGACCCCATAGCCTGCATTACTTGGTCACTGACAAAGTTTTCGGATGCAATCAGCTCGATACCTTTGAGCTGGCGTTGATGCTCTTTTTCGATGATATCGAAAATCAAATCGTCTCTTTTCATTTCTTTTTATAATAAGTTTATGTACGATATTCGATTTAGAGTTTACAAAGTTAAGAAATTTTAGATTAGGAGGAAATAAATTCGGGAAAATCTTTCGATACTGTGATAATTTAAAAAATAACTCCCAATGAGAAACTGAGCACGTTTTTATGACGGTTGATAACGATGCCTTTTTCGTGAGATATTTCTCCGTTGATGTTCTTTTCGTAAGTAATTTCTTTCGATATGTTAGTCAGGCCTATCTCGTAACGGAAATCGAAAAAGATATTAGAGATATTCACACCCAAACCAATGACACTGCTCATATTGATGGGGTGTAATTTCTCTTGGATATTGTCATGCCCAAAGTTGGAGAACTCTTCTTTCGTTTTCTTCTTCCAGATATATTCCAGTTTGGGACCGATGAAGAGTGCCATGCCGTATGGATGGCTTTTGACGAAACTGTATCCGTACAGCAGGGGGACTTCCAAAGAATGAATGGTGGAACGAATGGTGGCAAAATCGGGTGGGAAAGTTTCGTCATTTTGATTCTTGTTGAAGGTGATGTCTCCTTTGTTTACGTTATAAGTAAACTCAGGCTGAATGAAATGGCGTTTCATATTAAAACGGAAAAACAAGGCGGCAAAGTAGCCCACCTTGTAATTGTTTTGTATGTCTTCAAAACGTTGATTGTCCAGTTGCAGGCGGCTGGTGAAATACATGGAAGAGTTAAATCCTACCTTCAGACCTACATTGACTTTAGGTTCCGTTTGGGAGTTCTGCTTCTGTTCCTCTGCTTTCAGGGCGGATGTACAAAGAAGCAATATTGGTATGAACAGGAAATGCTTCTTCATCTATTCTTTTTTTCTACTGACCAGCCGAATTTTCCGATCTTGGTCCCCAAATCAAAATATCCGCCGTGAACATATACCAATGGGTTGCTCTCGGCCAGCTCGAACTTCCCTGTTTCTTTGTTAAGATATTTGTCGTCAGCCTTTACGTTCACTACATCTGCAATGAACATATCGTGCGAGCCCAGCGAAATGATTTCCTTCACACGGCATTCGATACAGAGGGGGGATTCTTCAATGATAGGTGCACTCACCATTTTAGCCTTTCCGGGGGTTAGCTTCATTTCCTGAAACTTATTATAGTCTCGTCCCGAGCGCACGCCGCACCAGTCGGTGGCAAAAGCCATATCCTTGGTGGTGAGATTGATGACAAACTCCATATTGTGCTTCAGTATGGGGTAAGAGTGGCGTTCGGGGCGTACGGATATATAACACATGGGTGGGTTGGTACATATTGTACCTGCCCACGCCACTGTAATGATATTATATTCTTCTTCCGTACTTCCACAACTCACCAGAACAGCCGGTAGCGGATAAATCATAGTTCCCGGTTTCCAGTCTTGTTTCATAATAACTTAATTGCTTCTTTGCTTTGTTCTTTTTCGCAATAGTGGCATTTCAAAATGCCGTGTTCCTTGTCGATAACATGGAACAGGGTTGCCATTGGTTCGTTATTGGTGATACATTTGGGGTTGGCACATTTCACGATGCCGCGTAACTCTTCGGGCATTAATACCTGTTTCTTTTCCACCACCTCGTAGTCACGGATAATATTCAGTTTCACGTTGGGGGCAACTACTGACAGACGGCTGATTTCTTCATCCGTAAAGAAGCGGTCGGCTACCTTAATGATACCCTTCTTGCCCAGTTTCTTGCTCTCGAAGTTGTTTCCGATAGTAATGTTAGAGTCGGAATTCTGCAATCCGAGCAGTGCAACTACGGTGAACAGCTTGTCGGAAGGTATATGGTCTATAACAGTTCCGTTCTTTAAAGCGGCAACTTGTAATTCTTGTTTGTTCTTTTCGCTCATAGTCTTTTCGTTTTTACTTATTACCATCTTCTATTACATCATCCAGTGTAATGCCCAATACATCGCAGAGGATGGCTTGTCGTGCGTACAGTCCGTTTTGTGCCTGCTGGAAATAATATGCTTTTGGATTTTCGTCCACGTCATAAGCAATTTCGTTTACGCGGGGCAGCGGGTGGAGGATACGCAGGTTGGGGCGGGTGTGTCTCAACATTTCATTCCTTAATATATATACGTCTTTCACGCGCTCATACTCCATCAAATCGGTGAAGCGTTCGCGCTGTACGCGTGTCATATACAGGATGTCGGCTTCGGCAATAGTGTCTTCGTCGAAGTCTGTATATTCTTTATACTTAATGCCGTGTTCGCGACAATATAGCTTATATTCTTCGGGCATCTTCAGCTCTTCGGGAGCAATAAAGTGGAAAGTCGGGTTGAAGTGGCGCATGGCCATCAATAGAGAGTGAACGGTTCGTCCATATTTCAGGTCGCCTACCAGATAGATATTCAGATTTTCGAGAGTGCCTTGTGTCTTGTATATGGAATAGAGGTCTAGCATGGTTTGTGAAGGATGCTGGTTGGCTCCGTCTCCGGCATTTACGATAGGCACCGGGGCAACTTCGCTGGCATAGCGTGCAGCTCCTTCCAGATAATGTCTCATTACGATGATGTCGGCATAGTTGCTTACCATCATAATCGTGTCTTTTAATGTTTCGCCTTTTGAAGAACTGGTAACTTTAGGGTCGGTGAACCCGATTACCCGTGCGCCCAGGCGGTTGGCTGCTGTTTCAAAACTGAGTCGTGTTCGGGTAGATGGCTCGAAAAAGAGGGTGGCTACCACCTTGCCGTCCAGTAATTTACGGTTAGGTTTCTTTTCAAACTCTTTTGCCATTTCCAACAAATAGAGAATCTTCTCTTTGGAGTGTTCGGCAATAGTGACTAAACTTCTATTTTCCATACCTATTTGTATTTATAATTACAATTATACGGAGCGTAAAGGTATGAAAAAAAAATAAAATGGCGAAGCTTCTAAAGATATTTAGTTGAACTTTGTTAGAAACGCCTTCTATCTCAAAGTTTTTCCTTACTTTTGCAGTGTAATTACTAGAAACAGACATGAGGAAGAAGTTTATTTATGTACTTTGGGCATTGGTAGCCTGTGTAATATTAGCTATAGCCTTCATTTTTACCGCAATAGCCAAGGGATGGATTGGTTATGTTCCCCCTATCGAGGAGTTGGAGAACCCGAACTTGAAGTTTGCAACCGAGATTATATCCGATGACGGCAAAATGCTGGGCACTTGGTCGCTCAGTAAGGAAAACCGTGTCTTTGTGGGGTATGATCAGTTGTCGCCTAATTTGATTCATGCCTTGATTGCCACCGAGGACGAACGTTTCTCTGAACACTCGGGCATTGATGCACGTGCGTTTATCCGCGCATTGGTGAAACGCGGTATTTTGATGCAGAAAAATGCGGGAGGCGGCAGCACCATTACACAGCAGTTGGCCAAGCAGTTTTATTCTCCTACGGCAGACAATGTGATGGAGCGTCTGTTGCAGAAGCCTATCGAGTGGGTGATTGCCGTGCAGTTGGAGCGTTATTATACCAAGGAAGAAATTCTGACCATGTATCTCAATAAGTTCGATTTCCTCAACAATGCTGTGGGAATCAAGACGGCTGCGAACACTTATTTCTCCAAAGAACCGAAAGACTTGAAAATAGAAGAGGCGGCAACGCTGGTGGGGATGTGTAAAAACCCTTCGTTGTATAATCCGAAACGTTTTAACGAGCGTGCCCGCGGCCGTCGGAATGTGGTGCTTGACCAGATGCGCAAAGCCGGCTATCTGAGTGACGCTGAAGCAGACTCATTGAAGAAATTACCGTTGGTGCTGAAGTATCGTCGTGTGGACCACAAGGAAGGATTGGCAACTTACTTCCGTGAATATCTGCGTGGCGTAATGACTGCTAAGGAGCCGAAGAAGAGTGAATATCGCGGTTGGCAGATGCAGAAATATTACGAGGACTCGTTGGCGTGGAAAAATAATCCGCTGTTTGGCTGGTGTGCCAAGAATAAGAAGAAAGACGGAACGAACTACAATATCTATACAGACGGACTGAAAATTTATACCACGCTCGACTCGCGTATGCAGCGCTATGCCGAAGAAGCTGTGAGCGAACATGTGGCTCAATATCTGCAACCGCGTTTCTTCAAAGAAAAGTCGAAGAAGAAAACGGCTCCGTTCACTCGAAATCTGACTCAGGAAGAGGTGAATGCCATCATGACCAGAGCCATGAAACAAACCGACCGTTACCGCATTATGAAAGAAGCCGGACATTCGGAAGCTGAAATCCGTAAGGCGTTTGATACGAAGTATGAGATGTCTGTATTCTCATACGAGGGAGAGAAAGATACTATTATGACACCGATGGATTCCATTAGGTATTACAAGCACTTCCTGCGTGCCGGATTCATGTCGATGGATCCTACTACCGGATATGTGAAAGCATATGTGGGCGGCCCTAATTATAACTATTTCCAGTATGATATGGCTATGACAGGACGTCGTCAGGTGGGGTCTACCATCAAGCCTTATCTATATACGCTGGCGATGGAAAATGGTTTTTCTCCCTGTGATGAAGTGCGCCATGTAGAACAAACGTTGATAGATGAAAACGGACGTCCCTGGACTCCGCGCAATGCCAATAAGAAACGCTATGGTGAAATGGTAACAATCAAATGGGGATTGGCCAATTCCGATAACTGGGTAACGGCATATCTGATGAGCAAGTTAAATCCTTACCAGTTGGTGCGTCTGATTCATTCATTTGGTGTGCTGAATAAGCAAATAGATCCGGTGGTGTCATTGAGCCTCGGCCCTTGCGAAATATCGGTAGGCGAGATGGTCAGTGCGTACACAGCATTTGCCAATAGAGGTATCCGTACGGCACCCTTGTTTGTCACTCGGATAGAGGATAATGAGGGAAATGTACTTGCCAACTTTACTCCTCAGATGGATGAAGTTATCAGTGAATCGAGTGCATATAAGATGTTGGTAATGCTGCGTGCCGTTATCAATGAAGGTACGGGTGGACGTGTTCGTCGTTTGTACGGCATTACTGCCGATATGGGCGGTAAGACGGGTACCACCAACAATAATTCCGACGGTTGGTTTATGGGCTTCACGCCTTCACTGGTTTCCGGTGTATGGGTGGGAGGTGAAGACCGCGATATTCATTTCGATACGATGGTCAACGGTCAGGGAGCTGCCATGGCGTTGCCGGTATGGGGGCTCTATATGCAGAAAGTATATAAGGATAAGAGCTTGGGGTACTCACAGGAGGAACATTTCAATATACCCGAAGATTTCGACCCTTGCAAGGATACACTGATGGACAGTTCTTCGAGCAGCGAAGACAATACCGGTCTGGATGCTATCTTTGAATAAATGATAAAGCCCGTGTGGATTGTGATAAAGCCCGCGGGCTTTCTTGTGCCTGCCCATATGGATATTTTCTTTTTCGCGACACACAGCCGAAGCTTGGTTTCAAAGGGAAAAAAGACGAGTCTTCTTTTGGAATATTCCTCGTAAATCCTTATATTTACGAGAAAGAAAACCTTAACCGAATGTGAGAGGAGGAGACGATGGATAAAAATATAACTCTGTATCAGATAACCAATGAGATGGCTGAGAAAGTCTTTCAGAAAATAGACCGTTTCAATAAGGGCCGCAGGGAAGATATGGGATATTATGCGATTAGCGTTTCCACTCCCTACCGTTCTTATTATGCCTTGTGGCGCATTTTCCCTGACAATAGTCATTCTCCCTTGTTTGTATGCACGCTGGCTGTCACTTTTGATGATGCTGCCGAGCGTGCGTTTTTGTATTTGCAGAACTGCAATATCATGTTGAAGGTGAAGGATAACAGTTTCTTTGAGCCTTATTACGGTTCTTCCGAAGACATTGTGGCTTTCGGCAAATACAGAGGCAAGCGGTTGGCGGAGGTGTATTACGTCGACCCTAATTACGTGTTATGGCTGGCGCATAAGTTTGAAGCGCGAAATCCCCGCGACAGAAAACTGGCTGTGATTGCCAAAGACTTTGCAGTGGTACATTATGACACTGTGATTAGAAAGCACCACTTGTCCGGCGGAAGCCGTTTTATAGGCGAGAAGGGGGAGAAACTGACCGATTTGCATTTGGAAGTGTTAGGGGTAAGACTGCAATTGGATGTCTACAAAACTCATGACTATTATGTGGATCAAAGTGTGTTGGCGGCAGATGCGGACGGCAATCGCTTTTCCTTTGTTATAAAAGCGGCAGCCCCCAGTCCGACGCCGGATACGCTGAACTGCTATACCAAGAAGATTAACCCAAAGGACACATTATATATTAAGTCGGCCAAGGTGCTGTCACATTATGAAAGCAGAGGAGTTAAATGTACCCGCATCGGTTATCTTAAGTTTAAATAGCCGGAAAATGATAACCAAACTTAATGCCGTCATTGCAAATATTGGGTTGGCTATGAATTCTTTTTGTAACTAAATACAGCCCAAGTGTTCAAGGTGGCCGCCATTATGAGCAGCGCTGTAAACTGTGCAGTCAGGTCGCCCCAACTGCTTCCCTTCAGATATACGGCTCTGGTGACTTGGATAAAATATTTTAAAGGGTTTAAGATGGTGATGGTTTGTGCCCATTGGGGCATACTGTTGATAGGTGTAAACAAACCACTCATCAGCATAATGATAATAAGGAAAAAAAACATCACAAACATGGCTTGCTGCATGGTCTGCGAATAGTTTGACACCACCAGTCCCATTCCTGATATAACAACGATGAACAATAGCGCAAAGAAATAGAGCAACCATAAAGGGCCTGCGGGCGAAAGACCATACACCACTCGTGCCAAAAGGATGCCTATGGTGAGGATAATAAGTCCGGCAATCCAGTAAGGAATGAGTTTGGCAAGAATAAAGGTAAACTTGCTCACCGGGGTAACGTTTATCTGTTCGATAGTGCCGAATTCTTTCTCGCTTACGATATTAAGTGCAGGGAGAAAGCCACAAAGCATCATCAGCAATTGAGCCATCAATGCGGGAACCATAAATATTTTATAGTCAAGGTGCGGATTGAATCGCCCCTGTGTATCTATCTCAATCTTAGGCTCAGAAATGATACTGTTGTCTGACGGTTTGATTTCGCCGGCATAATCATGGATGATGTTGCTAAGATATGAACTGCCCAGCCCTCCTTTGGTCCCATTCACGGTATTAGCGGATATGAGGACTCTGGCAGTTCCGCTTTTTAGTATATCCCGTTCAAAATGGGGCGGTATTTCGAGGATGATGTCGGCTTTCCCTTCTTCAATGCTTTCCATGGCTTCCTTATAGCTGTCGGACACATCCACTATCCGGAAATATTCCGAAGCTCCGGCTTTCTGAATCAGACGAGTGGAATAGGGACTATGGTCATTGTCTACTACACTTAGGTTTATGTTCTTTATCTCAAAATTAGCAGCCCAAGGGAGTACCAGCAAGATGATGCAGGGAAATACGAGAAGCATTCTGGGCAACATCGGGTTGCGGAGCATTTGTTTGAACTCTTTTTCTAATAAATATTTAATCATATCTCTTTGTTTGTTTTGAGCTTATTCTAAACGTTTATTGAATTTCTTCAGACTGATAATGACTAATATGACGGCCATCAAAGTCAGTACACTGATATTGTTCATGGTATAACTGATACTCAGGCCCTCTATCATAATCTTTTTTACACCGATGATATACCATTTGGCCGGAATGACATTAGAGATAATCTGTAGCGGCAGCGGCATATTCTCGACAGGAAATATCATGCCCGAAAGTAAGACTGTAGGCATCATCAGTACCATACCCGAGAACAGCATGGCTTCTACTTGTGTCTTGGCGATGGTGGATACCAGCAACCCTAATAATAAAGATACAATAATGAATATCCATGAAAGGAAAGCCAGCGAAAGCAGATTTCCTTCTACCGGGACATGAAGCACATATACAGACAGCAGCAGAATGGTTATCAGATTGATGCAGGACAGAAAAAAATAGGGCACCATTTTGGCGATAATCATCATTAGCGGGCGTACAGGTGAGACGAGAAGTACTTCCATCGTGCCTGTCTCTTTTTCGCGGACAATGGAGATGGAGGTCATCATGGCACATATCAGCATCAGAATCAATCCCATAACCCCGGGGACGAAGTTGTAGGCACTCTGCATGCCGGGGTTGTAAAGTAGCTTCACTTGAGGGATAATCTGTATGGAAATGGGATGTGCTGCCAGGCTTTGTTGATAGTCGGTAATGATGCTGGTGGCATATCCGGTCAGGATAGTGGCATTATTGGGATCGGTGGCATCGGCTATCAATTGTATTTTGGCTTGCCCCGTGTGGCGCAGGTTATTCTCAAAATTCGGTTCGAAGACGACTATAAGGTCGGCTTCTCCTCTTTTGAATGTTTCTTCGGTCTCGTTGCTGTTTTGTAATATCCGTCGAACATCGAAGTATTCACTGGCATCCAGTTTGTCGATAATCTGTCGGGTTGAAATATCTTTTGAATAATCCAATATTGCCACTTTTACATTCTTTACCTCGGTGGTGATGGCAAAGCCGAAGAGGATGATTTGCACGATAGGCATCCCCAGCAGTATGAGCATCGTCCGGCGGTCGCGGAAGATGTGATGGAATTCTTTCTGTACAAAAGATAAAAATTGCTTCATAATCTTTCTTTTACTATTTTTCGTTTGGGGTGGAGCTTGGTTCAGTTTCTTACCGCTTTGCGTGCCAGCCGTCTGAACACTTCATCCATGTCTTTTGCCCCGAACTGCTCTTTTAAATGGTCCGGTGTATCCAATGCTTCTATTTTTCCGTCTACCATCATAGATATCCGGTTGCAATACTCTGCTTCGTCCATATAATGGGTGGTGACAAATATGGTAATCCCTCTTTCGGCAGCTTCATAAATCAGTTTCCAGAACTGACGGCGGGTGGCGGGGTCTACACCTCCGGTGGGTTCGTCCAAAAAGACAATTTTAGGATTGTGAAAGATGGCTACGGAAAAGGCAAGTTTCTGCTTCCAACCCAATGGAAGCGAACGAACCAATGTGTTCTTTTCATGTAGAAAGCCTAACTGTTCCAGCACTTTATCGGTCTTGACAGCAATTTCTTCATCGCTCATGCCATAGATGCCGGCATACAGGCGTATGTTTTCCCACACTTTCAGGTCCTCATACAAGGAGAACTTCTGGCTCATATATCCTATATTCTTTTTTACCAATTCATATTGCGTGGAGATATCAAATCCCGCCACGCTGCCTTTTCCGCTTGTTGGTCGGGAAAGCCCGCACAACATGCGCATAGCAGTAGTCTTTCCTGCACCATTGGCACCGAGAAAACCAAAAATCTCTCCGCGCTTCACTTGGAAAGAGATATGGTCTACAGCGGTGAAGTCACCAAACTTTTTAGTCAGGTTTTCTACTTGGATGGCATACTCGTCCGATGTCTTTTGTCCTTTGTGCTTCAATCCTTCGGGCGAAAGAATATGGCTGAACTGCTGCAAGATACGTTCGGGAGTATCGATTCCCTGTATCTCTCCTTCCCGGATAAAAGCGATGCGGTCACAGCATTTCATCTCATTCAGATAAGGAGTGGAAGCGATGATGGTAATTCCTTCTTTTTTCAGTTTCAGCAACATATCCCAAAACTCTTTTCGCGAGACGGGGTCTACGCCGGTGGTCGGTTCGTCTAAAAACAAAATAGAGGGTTTATGAATCAGGGCACAACTTAAGGCTAATTTCTGTTTCATACCTCCCGATAACTTTCCGGCACGCCGATGCTTGAACGGTTCTATTTGTCGATAGATGTCTTCCACAAGGGCATAGTTATCCCGGATGGTGGTATTGAAAAGAGTGGCAAAGAAAGTGAGGTTTTCTTCTACAGACAAGTCTTGGTATAAGGAAAAGTGTCCCGGCATATAGCCGGCCAGTCTACGGATGTCCTTATATTCCTTCATCACTTCATACCCGCACACGCGGGCTTCTCCTTTGTCGGCAAGTACAAGTGTGGTGAGGATGCGGAACAGAGTTGTCTTTCCCGAACCGTCCGGTCCGATTAATCCGAAGATTTCTCCCGGCTTTACATCAAAGCTGATATCTTTCAAAGCCTGTACCGAACCATAGCTTTTGCTTATCTGCCTGACAGAAACGATATTCTCCATTTTACTCTTTTTTTATTTCTCCATACATACCGATTTTTAGATAACCGTCATTCTTGACTGCTATCTTGATAGCATAAACCAAGTTGGCACGTTCATCTCTGGTCTGAATGGTTTTTGGGGTAAACTCCGATTTGTCCGAAATCCAGGTAATGACTCCCTCGTATTCACGTCGGTCGTCGTCACCCAAGTCGGAGAATACTTTCACTTTGTCGCCCAGCTTCAGTTGTGAGAGCTGGTCGGCGGTGATGTAGGCACGTAGAAACATATTCTGTATGTCGGCTACTTTAAAAAGAGGTTTGCCTGATATGGCGAGTTCTCCGGTTTCGGCATATTTAGCCAATACGGTTCCGTTAATGGGACTGCTGATACGGCATTTGTTCAATTGGTCCTCCAGTTGTGCCACTTGGATTTCATAAGCAGAACTCTCTTCCGTGACACTGGCGTTTCCCCGTTGGAGCGTAGAAATCTGTGCTTCCAGTTGCTTTTGCAGAACAGCTATCTGGGAGTCGATATCATCTATCTGCTTTTGTGTGGCGGCATTCTCTTTCAGCAAGTTTTCCGTACGCTTTTTCTCATATTCCGCTTTGCTGATTTGCTCTCTGGTAGCAGCAATCTGCTTATTGATATCCATACTTTTATGGGCAACGGCCTTACCGCTTGCCAGCAATTGCAATTTTTTCAGGTAAAGTTGTAAAGTGTCGATATATCCTACCTCTTTTCCGGCTTTCAGTCGCATGCCTTCTTCCACATTGAATTGCAGCAATTTTCCATTGCCTTCGGCCGACACAATGACTTCGGTAGCCTCAAAGGTACCGGATGCATCATAGTCTCCTTTACCGTTTCCGCAGGATGTCAATACAAGGAGAGTGGCTGCGAATAAAAGATAATATTTATTTGTTTTCATATTGGTTGGTTGTATTTTTAAGTTCGTAAATAGCCGATAACAGTTGTATCTCATGCAATACCTTTTCCTGCTTGGCCGAGTCTTCGGCGGTTACCTCGCGCAGCATTTCGGTGACGGTCAGTGTGCCGTTTGCTACCTTTGCCTGTGCCGATTTCTTTATGTTGTTTCGTAAGGCAATGATTTCATCATCGTTTTTCATCAACTCGCGGAGCTTTCTGATTTCGCTGTTGTTCTGAGTGACCTCAAGATGAGTGTTGAATAAGAAAGTTTCTTTCTGTACGTTCACATTTTCTTGGTCGAGGGCGATTTGATGGAATTCATTGCGACGGGTATATAGATTGCCGAAATTCCACGAAAGACGGACACCGGCCACGTAGTAGGCTGAAAATTCATTTTTCAGCATATTCAGTCCCGGATTACCATAAGCACCTTGTACGAACAAGCCCAGCCGGGGAAGATTTTTGGCAGAAAGTAATTTGCGGCGGGCTTCCAACTGATTGTTTTGTGCGGCAAAGAGGTTCAGTTCGGGCCGTCGTATTAACTCCGGAGTATAAGGTTCACCTCTATATAATAAGGTATCAACCCTCGGCTTTTTCAACGTGTTTCGGGTGAGGGGGGCACGATGGTTCATCATTGTCTGTAACATATCGCAATAAGCGCGATGGGAGGCTTCGAGGGCGTGGCGTTGTTGGATGGTATTCAGTTGTTCCACTTTAACGGCATCCAAATCAGCTTGGTTGGCTATTCCGTTTGCCATATATGCTTTTACATTATCGTAATTCCGTTGCAACTCTTCTTGCATGGATTGATTTTGATTCAGCTGTTCTTCCAAAAGCAGAATACCGAAAAACAATTGATTGACCCTTTCGTTGATAGCATACATATCTACTTCCAACTTCTGCTTGTCTGCCTCGGATGCAGCGCGGGTGACAGCTTTTTGTGCATGTATATTCCCTCCGTCCCACACTACTTGGTCCAGTTGGAGCATGGCTTGATACTGGTCTTTACGCATCCCACGAATGTCGATTCCAGGTAAGTCGAAAGGAATTTCCGTCACTTCTGATTGGTAGCTGGCTTTGGCTGATAACGACAGTTGTGGCAGATACCCTTTATTAGCATTGGAAATATTATATTCCTTTGTTTTCTCAATCAATCCGTATCGCTTTATTAAAGGATAGTGCTCTCGGGCCTGTTGCTGGCACTCTTCCAAGGTCAGTCCCTGAGCCCATAACATGGCGGTCGGGAGGATAAGTAGAAAGCTTGCCAAAATGAATAAATTTTTCATATCCTTAGTCTGCTTTATATGGTTTCTACATTTTCTTGTTTCCTTCGTTCAAGGTACTGATGATAGTCTTGGTTCAAGGATTGTTCAAGGTCTTTTGCCGCCAACTTGAATTTGAGGAGTGTTTTTAACAGCATTGTCGGTAAGCGCAAATGTATTTGGAATAATTTGAATAATCAAGAGAAAAAGAGGGGAGAAAGGTAGAAATAAGTTTTTTTATCTTTTAGAGCCTTGTTTAAAAATGGCTGAAGTCTTTTTATTACAAAGCTTCTGTATCAGTGGGGGCGTTCCTTGTAAAAAACGGAGTACACAGGGAATTGCTGAAGGCAGATTGTGAAGGGACTTGAAAAGCACGGATGAAGGGAGGATGAGGGGATGTACTGTCATTCTTAACCGATTGATTATCTGAATGTTTTAATTAAAATGTAAGGATGAACGGAAAAGAGGTGATGAGCGGCTTAATGAGGGGATAATCTCACCCGCCACTGCATGAAAAACATGCCGGGCTTTCTTAAAAAGGTGCTGAGGTTTTTTGAAAACATAAAGAGCTTTTTAGAAAACATACCGAGCTTTTTGGAAAACACAAAGGTCTTTTTGCAACATTCAGTGTGAGCTGTATATTCTTAAAAAACACGTACGTAGGCATCGGTCTACACATACGGTGGCATAAGCCCACACGTATATACGCATCGGGCTACACGTACGTACGCATAAGCCTGCACGTATATATGTCATTGTGTCAGGTTCCGTCTATATTCTGTGCCGGGATTTGGTCCGTTTGTCTCCGGAAGAAATGGTCAGTTTGGCAACTATAAGATTAGTATTGAGGAAAATTTAAACAGGCTCTAAGTTTGGTTAGCCCTTGTTTGATGTATTCCCGTTTCATATCTTCCGGTTTTAGCACGACATTATCATACATCAGCAGGTCAATATCCAGTTTAACAATTCCGGCCGCTTTATCTGTAGAGAGGCGTCCGCTCCGATGTTCCAATACTTTGAATAAATCATGAACCGCTCCCGGTGACAGTGCTGTGGTGAAGCTGGCCAACTGATTGCTGAAAGGAGAATGAAATCCGCTTCCGATGGCTTCTGTTTCCATAAGTTCGCCGAAATGAATATCGGGGAAGGCTTCACTCAGCGCTTTTCGTGCATCCGAAAGTTGTGTGAAACGGTTTGTGTTAGAGCCCATGCAAAGCAAACAGTAGTGTTCGTTCATAACATTTATTGCATTAATGCTGCAAAAGTAAGAAATGTTTTTGTACTTTTGCATGATTATATAAAAGAAATGGAACCATGAAATTTATCGGAATTATTCCTGCAAGATACGCCTCTACACGTTTTCCGGCTAAACCTTTAGCCCTTTTGGGAGGCAAACCCGTGATTCAAAGAGTTTATGAACAAGTGGCCGGCATCTTGGATGAGGCTTACGTGGCTACGGACGACGAGCGCATTGAAGCTGCAGTAAAGGCTTTCGGAGGCAAGGTCATTATGACTTCTGTTCATCATAAAAGTGGTACAGACCGGTGTTACGAAGCGTTTACCAAAGTGGGGCAGGGATATGATGTTGTCGTCAATATTCAGGGTGATGAACCCTTTATCCAGCGTTCGCAACTGGAGGCTGTCAAGGCTTGTTTTGATGACGCCTCAACGCAGATTGCCACTTTGGTGAAACCTTTCACTCCCGAAGACGGTTTTGCGGCATTGGAGAATGTGAACTCTCCCAAGGTGGTAGTCAACAAGAATATGAACGCGTTGTACTTCAGCCGCTCTATTATCCCTTATCAGCGTAATGCCGAAAAGCAGGATTGGCTGGCCGGACACACCTATTACAAGCATATCGGTCTTTACGCTTATCGTGCTGATGTGCTGAAGGAAATAACCTCTCTTCCGCAGTCTTCACTGGAACTGGCGGAATCGTTGGAGCAGCTTCGTTGGTTGGAGAACGGCTATACAATTAAGGTAGGTATCAGTGAGGTGGAAACGATAGGTATTGATACTCCTCAGGATTTGGCGCGTGCAGAAGAATTCTTAAACCGACAGGAGGCAAAGAACGCATGATTTTAGACAGAACGACTCCGCCGCCTATTCGCCAATTAAGCGAATTCAGTATCGCACTTCCGGAACGGAGAGTGATGAAAAACGGCATGCCGCTGAATATTATCAATGCCGGAACAGAAGATGTTGTCCGTTTCGATTTGTTGATTGGTGGCGGACAATGGCATCAGGAACAGCCTTTGCAGGCTATGTTCACTAATCGTATGTTGCGTGAGGGAACAGGACGTATGACTTCGGCACAAATTGCCGAAAAGCTGGATTATTATGGGGCTTGGCTGGAGCTTTCTTCTTCAGTGAATTATGGTTTTATCACACTTTATTCATTAAATAAGTATTTCTCTCGTACCTTGTCTGTCATTGCTGAAATGGTGAAAGCCCCGCTTTTCCCGGCAAAGGAACTTTCGGTAGTCGCAGACACCAACAAGCAGCAGTTCCTGGTCAATAGTACGCGTGTGGAAATGATTGCCCGTAAACAATTAAACCGTGCTTTGTTCGGTGCGGAACATCCTTTCGGACGCTATGCGGTGGCCGAAGATTACGACCGTATTACTCCTGAAGTGTTGCGCGAGTTTTATCAGAAATACTATCATTCGGGCAATTGTTCGGTCTATATATCAGGGAAAGTCACTCCTGATATTATCCGGAGTATCGAAGAGAACCTGGGCGATGATGCCTGGGGAGAGGTGAAGGACAAGCCTGTGATGCAGGCGGTGGCACCCCGAACCACTTCAGAAAAACATCTCTTTGTCGAGCGTGAAGATGCTTTGCAAAGCTCCCTCAAAATGGGAAGTTTTGTAATGGACCGCCAGCACCCTGATTTTTTGAAAGCAAGAGTGATGGTGACTTTGTTCGGAGGTTACTTTGGCAGTCGGTTGATGTCTAACATTCGTGAAGATAAAGGATATACTTACGGCATTGGGGCGGGAATCGTATCTTATCCCGATACCGGTATTTTAATTATCAGTACCGAAGCGGCGAATGAATACATTAATTCCATTATTGTCGAAGTTTATCGTGAAATGGATAAACTCTGCAATGAATTGGTGCCGCAGGGTGAACTGGAGATGGTGAAGAACTACATGCTGGGCGATTTATGTCGTTCGTATGAAGGTCCGTTCTCACTGTCGGATGCATGGATTTATATTGAAACGGCAGGGCTGGACGATAAGTTCTTTATCCGTTCGCTGGATGCCATCCGTGGAATCACGAGGGAGGAAATACAGAGATTGGCACAGGCGTACTTCTGCAAAGAAAACTTAATAGAGGTCGTTGCGGGTAAAAAAGTGTAATAACCTGCAACGCTGAAAGCAGAAAGTAGTATCTTTGACTTGTCTTATCTATTATCTAGAAACGAACCAATGAAGAAATACGCATATATATTATTGATTTTGGCTTCGGTCAGCACAATGGCTACCGCCCAAATAAAGATAGGCAACTATTCTTTTAAGGATGGGAGCGAGTATACAGGAGAACTGAAAGGCCGTAAGCCTAACGGAAAAGGAAAAACAGTCTTCAAGAATGGCGACATTTATGAAGGTCAGTATATAAAAGGAAAGCGTGAAGGTGACGGAACCTATACATTTCACGACGGAGAGAAATACGTGGGACAGTGGTATCAGGACCAGCAGCACGGTAACGGCACTTTCTATTTTATGAACAACAATCGTTATGAAGGTATGTGGTACACCGATTACCAGCAAGGCGAGGGTACGATGTATTATTATAATGGCGACATCTATGTAGGCAATTGGTTTCAAGACCAGCGCAGCGGAAAAGGCACTTATACGTGGAAAGCCGGCGCGCAATACGTGGGTGAGTGGAAGAATGATAAGAAAAACGGTGAAGGTACGATGGTATGGCCCGATAAATCAAAATACGAAGGACAATGGAAGGATGATATGCGTGACGGAAAAGGTACCTTTGTATATGTAAATGGCGATAAATACGTAGGCGATTGGAAAACAGATGTGCAGGATGGCAAAGGCATTTATTATTTCCATAGCGGAGACCGTTATGAAGGTGATTATGTAGATGGCGAGCGTACAGGTGAGGGCATTTATTATCATAAAAACGGTGATAAGTATGTCGGCACATTCAAAAATGGGGAACAACACGGAACAGGTACATTTACCTGGGCAAACGGTGCTGTGTATGATGGTCAATGGGTTAATAACCAGCGTAATGGCAAAGGTCATTATGTTTGGGCCAACGGCGATGAATATGAAGGCGACTGGAAGAACAATATGGCTGATGGTGAAGGAGTCCTCCAAATGAAAGACGGAAGTTGTTATAAAGGCCATTTCTCTAAAGGGAAGGAAGATGGCAAAGGTGTGCTGGTGGATAAAAACGGCGTACGTTTTGACGGATTCTTCAAACAGGGAAAGAAACACGGCGCTTTTGTCGAAACAGATAAAGACGGAAAGATTATCCGTAAAGGCGTATATAAATTTGGAACATTGGATGCCTCTCAAAAATAAGAATATGTTAGACTTAGAACAAATTACCAAAAAAGTACGTGAAATAGCACTCCAAGGGGGTGCTTTTCTTCGCAATGAGCGTAGCAGTTTCGACCGTGGCAGAGTGGAAAAGAAGAACGCCCATGATTATGTGTCTTATGTGGACAAGGAATCGGAGCGCAGAATTGTAGCGCAATTGCGCGAATTGCTACCCGAAGCGGGCTTCATTGCCGAAGAAGGTTCAGGCAGTCTGACTGATGAAGAGTATTGCTGGTTGGTAGATCCGCTGGACGGAACCACTAACTTTATCCATAATAATGCGCCCTACTGTGTCAGTATTGCTTTGAGAAACCGAGAAGAATTGCTGGTAGGAGTGGTATATGAAGTGTGTCGTGACGAACTCTACTGGACATACAAAGGCTCGCCGTCTTATCTGAATGGCAGAGAAATCCGTGTGTCGGATATAGCAGACATGGATGAGGCTTTCGTTGCGTTAGGCTTTCCGTATAATTCTCAATCTTATAAGCCGCTAGCCGAACATATAGTGCATACACTTTATGGTAATGTGGGCGGCCTTCGTCTTCAGGGGGCTGCGGCTGCAGAACTGTGCTATGTGGCAGCCGGACGTTTTGAAGCCCGTATAGAAGGGCTACTTGGCCCATGGGATATTGCTGCCGGTTCAATAATCTTGATGAATGCAGGTGGAAAAGTGACCGATTACAGTGGAGGAGAAGACTTCTATAACGGCCGTGAGGTGCTTGCAACCAATGGAAAGCTGCATAATGAATTTTTGAAGATAGTAAGAAAAAGATAAATACTTTGCTTTTTTCTAGTTCGTTACAAATATATATCGTATATTTGTCAAGTAAACGTGTGACAAATAGAACATGGATATATCTATTATCTTTCAATTTTTAAAGGAACTGGCTGCAAACAACAACCGTGAGTGGTTTCAGGCGCATAAAGAAGAGTATTTGAGAGCGCAGGCTGAATTTGAACAATTATTGACAGCTGTTATCGCCCGAATCTCTTTGTTTGATGATAGTATCCGAGGTATAGAAGCCAAGGACTGCACTTACCGTATTTATCGCGATACTCGTTTTTCGGCGGATAAGACTCCTTACAAAATACATTTCGGCGGCTATATCAATGCCCATGGCAAGAAATCGGATCATTGCGGCTATTACCTTCATCTGGAAAATGGGCACAGTATGCTTGCGGGAGGGAGTCTTTGTCTCGATTCTAAAGTGCTGAAAGCCGTTAGACAGGCGGTATATGATAATATAGAGGAGTATAGAGCCATTGTAGAAGACCCTGCTTTCAAGCGCTATTTCCCGGTTATCGGCGAAACACATCTGAAAACAGCTCCTAAAGGATTCCCTAAAGATTTTGAATATATAGATTATCTGAAGTGCAAGGAGTTTACGTGCGCTTACATGGTGCCCGATGAGTTTTTCATGGCACCCCACCTGATGGATAACGTGGAGGACGTCTTCAAGCAGTTGAAGCGTTTTGCTGATTTCACGAACTTCACCATTGACGATTTTGAATGATAGAGAGTAATATTAACCATCAAAATATAAAATTATGGTAGTAGACAAATTTGAAAATTTGGAAAAGTATGCTTCATTAAATCCCTTGTTTGCAGAGGCAATCAAGTTTTTGAAGACAACCAATTTGAATGCTCAGGAATTGGGAAAAGTAAAACTTCAGGGTGATGACCTGGTGGTTAACTTTTCGCAAACCAACCCCAAAACTAAAGAAGAAGCTAAATTGGAAACGCATAATCGTTTCATTGATATACAGATGCCTTTGTCGGGAGTAGAAGTAATGGGATACACTCCGCGCGAGGATTTGCCTGAAACTGAATATAATGCTGATAAAGATATTTCTTTTTACCAAGGATTGGCGGAAAGCTATATCCCTGTAAAGCCGGGAATGTTTGCAATCTTCTTTCCTCAAGACGCGCATGCGCCGGGAATTACACCGGATGGCGTGAAAAAAGTAATCGTAAAAATATTGGTATAAAATAAAAGAAATGACTAACAGTATTAATTATCATATTATGGAAAATACAACTCCCAAATTAGGAATTATCGAAAGTGATCCATGGCTGGAACCTTATTCGGCTGCCATTGAAGGACGTCACCAGCACGCAATCGACAAAGAACTTGAATTGACAAACGGTAAATCAACACTTTCTGACTTTGCGACCGGTTATCTTTATTTCGGTCTGCACCGTACTAAAAGGGGATGGGCGTTCCGCGAATGGGCACCGAATGCGAAAGAAATCTATATTATTGGAGATTTCAATGATTGGAAAGAACACGGTGATTTTCGGATGTATCGTGTGAAGAACTCTCCGGGAGTGTGGGAAGTGGAACTCAATCCTAATGCCGTAAAGCATGGTGATTTGTATAAATTGAAAGTCCGTTGGCACGGTGGTGAAGGCGAGCGTATTCCCGCTTGGGCCACTCGTGTCGTTCAGGATGAACAGACAAAGATATTCAGTGCTCAGGTTTGGGCGCCGGAAAAACCTTATAAATTCAGAAAAAAGGTATTCCGTGCCAAAATAGATCCATTGATGATTTATGAATGTCACATTGGTATGGCCCAGAATGAGGAGAGGGTAGGTACTTATAACGAATTCCGCGAAAAAATATTGCCTAGAGTAGCGGCTGATGGCTATACTTGTATTCAGATTATGGCTATTCAGGAACATCCTTACTATGGAAGTTTCGGCTATCATGTATCCAGTTTCTTTGCTCCATCTTCTCGTTTTGGTACTCCCGAAGAACTGAAAGAACTGATTGATACAGCTCACAGAATGGGTATCGCTGTTATTATGGATATCGTTCACTCTCATGCCGTTAAGAATGAAGTGGAAGGACTTGGCAACTTTGCCGGAGACCCGAATCAATACTTCTATCCCGGTGCGCGTCGTGAACATCCGGCATGGGATTCATTGTGCTTCGATTACGGCAAGAATGAGGTTATACATTTCTTGTTGTCCAACTGTAAATATTGGTTGGAAGAGTTTCATTTCGATGGCTTCCGTTTTGATGGTGTGACTTCCATGCTGTATTACAGTCACGGTTTGGGTGAAGCATTCTGTAATTATGGTGATTACTTTAACGGTAATCAGGACGATAACGCAATTTGTTATCTGACCTTGGCCAATAAGCTGATTCATCAGGTGAACTCCAAAGCTATTACTATTGCTGAAGAAGTATCGGGTATGCCGGGACTGGCTGCACCTTATCAAGACGGAGGATACGGCTTCGATTACCGTATGGCTATGAATATTCCTGATTATTGGATTAAGACAATCAAAGAAAAGATAGACGAAGACTGGAAACCGAGCAGTATGTTCTGGGAAGTGACCAACCGCCGCAAAGACGAGAAAACTATTTCGTATGCCGAAAGTCACGATCAGGCTTTGGTAGGAGACAAAACAATTATATTCCGTCTGATAGATGCCGATATGTATTGGCATTTCCAGAAAGGGGACGAAAATTATAACGTGCATCGCGGTATTGCCCTGCATAAGATGATTCGCTTGTTGACGGCATCTACCATCAATGGCGGTTATCTGAACTTTATGGGCAATGAATTCGGTCATCCTGAATGGATTGACTTCCCGCGTGAGGGTAACGGATGGTCACACAAATATGCACGCCGCCAATGGAACTTGGTAGATAATAAAGACCTGTGTTACCATTACTTGGGTGATTTTGATTCGGCCATGATACACACTCTCAGAGAAATGAAAAACATACAGGACGCTCCGGTGATTGAAATATGGCATAATGACAATGACCAAGTATTGGCATACCGTCGTAAAAATAATATCTTCGTATTCAATTTCAGCCCGACTCAGTCGTTTACGGATTACGGCTTCCTGGTTCCTTACGGGGCATACGAGGTAGTTCTCAATACCGATGCGAAAGAGTTTGGAGGTTTTGGCCTGGCAGACGATAGCATACGTCATCTGACCAACTTTGACCCTCTTTATAAAAGAGAAGGAAAAGAATGGCTGAAACTGTATATTCCGGCTCGTTCGGCGGTGGTTTTGAAAAAAGTGAAAGAATAACTTTATATGAGTAGCAATACCAATTTATCCTATAAGAGAGCCGTCCGCATCCTCACGGGTGCGTGCGGTCTTCTTTTCTCCGCTTTCAGTTTCATATATCTCTATCTGTTTCAGAATGATGTATTGGGAGCATTGCACTATTCGTTGTCTCAGGGAAAGACCCATTATTCGCCTTTGGCGGGAGCCGTTATCATTACACTTGTTTTATTGATATTCAGATGGGGAATAAATGGTTTGTTGGGGTTGAAAGGTCCGGTAAGGTCACTTTCGTATTTTCCCTCCTGTCTGTTGCTAGGTGTGCTGACGGATGTGGATTATTCTCTTTACCACGGAGGAAATTTTGCGGATAAATGGTTATGGTTGCTGCCTCTTCTACTTATTATATATGTGGGAGTCGTTTTTGCTCTCCGAAGGATACTACGTCATTGGTTAGACCATGAAGGCTCTGTGGTCGGACTGATTAACTCTAATCTGGCCATCTTGTTGGCACTGTGTCTGATGACGGCTTGCATCGGCAATTCGGATATCAACTTTCATCACGAACTGGCTATAGAAAGTGCTATCCGCAAGAAGGACTATAATGTCGCACGCAGAGTGGGTTACGAATCGTTAGATCCCAGCCGTACGCTGACTGTACTTCGGACATACGCTCTGTCACGTGAAGGAACGATGGGAGACCATTTGTTTGAATATCCTCAACACTATGGTTCGGACGGATTGTTGTTTGCTTCGTTTTCGCAAGAAACTTTGCGGATGAATGCAGATAGTTTGTATAATTATTTGGGAGCCAAACCGCGAGCCACAGAAAGCACGACTGATTTTCTGGCTCGCATCTGCCGGGATGAGGTGGGCAAACATACAGCATTGGATTATTATCTGAACGCTCTGCTGCTCGACAAAAAGCTTGATAGATTTGCTTCTGTCGTGGAAGACAACTTCTTTGAGCAAGATACATTACCCCGTTACTACCGCGAGGCGATTCTGCTCTATAAGCAATCGCATCCTGCTTATCCACGTGTATTGAATGATACGTTGATGATACAACGTCTGCAAGAATTTGATAAACTTCAAAAAGAATATACTTCACCGATAGAGCGGAAGAACCGTATGCGACGCAAATTTGGCGATACCTATTGGTGGTATTACCGTTATCAATAATATTTTTGGGAAATCATTGGTACTTTCCCATGCTTTTTTACTACTTTTGCAGACTCTAAAAAGGAATGTAAAAATAACAATATAGCAATGGCAGTAGAATTAAAAGAACTTACCAAAAGAAGCGAGAATTATTCTCAGTGGTATAATGATTTGGTGGTAAAGGCAGATTTGGCCGAACAATCACCTGTGCGCGGATGTATGGTTATCAAGCCTTACGGATACGCCATTTGGGAAAAGATGCAGCGTCAGTTGGACGACATGTTTAAAGAAACAGGACATGTTAACGCCTATTTCCCGTTGCTGATTCCTAAATCCTACCTTAGCCGTGAAGCCGAACACGTAGAGGGCTTTGCCAAAGAATGTGCAGTGGTGACTCACTATCGACTGAAGAATGCGGAAGATGGTTCGGGAGTTATTGTTGACCCGGCTGCTAAGCTGGAAGAAGAACTGATTATCCGTCCTACTTCGGAAACAATTATTTGGAGTACATATAAGAACTGGATAAACTCATACCGTGACCTTCCCATCCTGTGCAATCAATGGGCAAATGTAATGCGCTGGGAAATGCGTACCCGTTTGTTTCTTCGCACAGCAGAGTTCTTGTGGCAAGAAGGTCATACAGCCCATGCAACTCGTGAAGAAGCAGAAGCGGAAGCACAAAAGATGCTGCATGTTTATGGTGATTTCGCAGAGAAATATATGGCTGTTCCGGTTGTCAAGGGTGTGAAATCGGCCAACGAACGCTTTGCCGGCGCACTTGATACTTATACCATCGAAGGTCTGATGCAAGACGGAAAAGCATTGCAATGCGGTACTTCTCACTTCTTGGGACAGAACTTTGCAAAAGCATTCAATGTTCAGTTTGTTGATAAGAATAATAAACTGGATTATGTTTGGGCCACTTCATGGGGGGTATCTACTCGTTTGATGGGTGCGTTGATTATGACTCACTCGGATGATAACGGTTTGGTGTTGCCACCGCATTTGGCTCCGATTCAGGTAGTTATCGTTCCTATTTACAAGAACGACGAAATGCTGAAGAAGATTGATGCCAAGATAGAAGGTATCGTGAAGAAGCTGAAGGCGATGGGCATCTCGGTGAAGTATGACAACGCCGACAACAAGCGTCCGGGCTTTAAATTTGCCGATTACGAGCTTAAAGGTGTACCCGTCCGTTTGGTAATGGGCGGCCGTGACCTCGAAAACAATACCATGGAAGTGATGCGCCGCGATACGTTGGAAAAAGAAACTCGTTCATGCGACGGTATCGAAGAGTACGTGCAGAACTTGTTGGAAGATATTCAGAATAACATCTATCAGAAAGCATTGAACTATCGTAACAGTCATATCGTAAAGGTGGATTCATACGATGAGTTTAAAGAACAAATAGAAAAAGGCGGTTTTATTTTGGCTCATTGGGACGGAACTCCTGAGACGGAAGACCGCATTAAAGAAGAGACAAAGGCAACAATCCGTTGTCTGCCTTTTGATGCAGATGAAGAAAGCCTTACTCCGGGCAAATGTATGGTAACCGGCAAACCATCTGCTCGCCGTGTACTCTTTGCTAGAGCTTATTGATTTTTTTAGTCTAAAAATAGGGAAGGTCGGCTGCAGTGAATGCTACCGACCTTTTTATTCTTTGGGAAATGATTGAAGTAGAAAATTTATCTATCAACTTTGGCGACTTGTTGCTTTTCAGGCACCTCAACCTACATGTAAATCGGGGGGAGAGCGTTTGCGTTTGCGGTGACTCGGGCAGTGGAAAGACTTCATTACTGAAGGCTATTCTGGGATTTGTACCTATAAATGAAGGAGTTATCAGGGTAGATGGGGTAGAGATGACTTCCCGAAGTGCCGATTCCGTCCGACGGAAAATAGCATGGATTCCACAAGAGCTTGCCCTGCCGTCCGAATGGGTAAGTGATATGGTGCGTATGCCTTTCGAGTTGAAAGCCAATCGCGAAACAGGCTTTTGCATGGAGCATTTGTTGGATAATTTTGCCTTGCTGGGCTTGGAAGAGGAGCTTTACCACAAGCGTGTGCACGAGGTGTCGGGGGGACAAAGGCAACGGATTATGCTGGCAGTTACCGGGTTGCTCAATAAATCGGTACTGATTGTAGATGAACCGACCTCAGCACTCGACCCCAGTTCTTGCGAGCGTGTGATAGATTTCTTTAAAAGCCTGTGCGGTAAGGGAATGACAGTTTTGGCGGTCTCTCACGATAAGCAGTTTGCCGCCGGTTGCGACCATATATTTAACCTATAATAAAACGTGTATAGATGGGAACGATAGATATAGATTACACCAGCCTGGGAGTAGGATTGTTGCTTTTACTGATTCCTGTTTACTTCTTGTGGCGTTTTAAGACGGGGCTACTGAAACCTATTCTAACCGGTGCCGTGCGAATGATAATTCAGTTGTTTTTTATCGGTGTCTATCTCCGCTTTCTGTTTGAGTGGAACAATCCTTTTATTAATTGCTTGTGGGTAATTATTATGGTGGGCGTGGCAGCCGAAACTGCAGTTACCCGCACTCACCTGAAACGTCATATTCTAATGATTCCCATCTCCGTGGGCTTCTTGGTAACAGTGGTATTGGTGGGGCTTTACTTCCTGGGATTCGTACTTCGACTGGATAACATCTTCAGTGCTCAATATTTCATTCCAGTATTCGGCATTATTATGGGTAATATGCTGGGAGTGAACGTGATTGGCCTTAATACCTACTATGCTGGTTTGAAGCGCGAGCAACAACTTTACTATTACTTGTTGGGCAACGGTGCTACCCGTAGTGAGGCCATTGCCCCTTTCATTCGTCAGGCTTTAATAAAAGCATTCAGTCCCGGTATAGCTAATATGGCTGTGACAGGCTTGGTGGCACTTCCCGGAACTATGATTGGACAGATATTAGGTGGAAGTTCGCCTCATGTAGCCATTAAATATCAGATAATGATAGTGGTGATAACTGTTGCCTCCTCTATGCTTTCACTGATGATTACCATTATGTTGGCTTCCCGAAAGTCTTTTGATTCCTACGGTCGCTTGCTGCAAGTGCACAAAGAGGGAAAGCGAAAATAAGGTCTTCTGACAAATATTATTCCAATATGACAGATAAAGAACAAATATGGTGTAGGATAGCCAAAATGGAGACTCCCGGTTTTTTTATCACCGCAGACATCATGCGTGAAGGAAGTTCGGAACTGAATGGGCTGGAAGTGTTTATCGAAGAGAAAATAATACAGATACGACAGGGTGTCACAGGTCGGAAATTTACTTTTCAGGAAGGGGAGTGGCGTCTCCATCTCACTTTTTTTCCTACCGACCGTGTGGTAGATGAGCGTTATGCCCTAAAGAATAAGTTTATCAAACAGAGAAAATAATCTTGCACGTTTTATTGGTTTTATTATCTCGTAAACTTGTTTACTGCCGTTGCTTTTCAGCGAAATTACCCTTTGCGCAGAATTATTTTATGCAGGAAATGGTCTTCGTAGTAGTCCACAAGATATATAACCGAATCATTTTCTGTAGCACATCCCGAAAAGAAACCACGACAAGCAGATAATTTCCTTTGATATAGATACCCAATTCCCGATTCTCGATTGTCATGTCAAGCGGAATCTGTTCAATGGAACGGATGGCTCCTGTGGTGAAATCAGACTTGCTGAACTCTACTATATTGTTTTCTGACATTGCCGGATAACTTATTCCCGAAAGCAAAATGCGGGAATTGGACTGGGATTTGTCGGACGATTTGTTTCCGCATCCCATCAGTAGTCCAATCGTTAGGGTTGCCAGTAGAAAATATAAAGTGATGCTTCGCATAGTCATATATATAGTAGTGTTGGTTCAGAAGGTTTATACTTTGAGATGAGAACAAATATAGAAATTTTCTTCGATTATTTTCGTTTCATCAAGAAAAAAATGTATCTTTGCATTCAAATTTTCTCAAAGGAATGAAAATTAAAGAAGTAATTGGTGCCCTTGAAAGGTTCGCGCCTCTGCCTTTGCAAGACGGTTTTGATAATGCCGGACTGCAAATCGGACTGACAGAAGCGGAAGCAACAGGGGCTTTGTTGTGTCTGGACGTTACTGAAGCCGTTGTAGATGAAGCAGTGATGTTGGGATACAATCTCATTGTGTCACATCATCCGCTTATTTTCAAAGGATATAAATCGATTACGGGACGAGATTATGTGGAACGTTGTATCCTGAAAGCTATCAGGAACGATATTGCTATTTATTCGGCTCATACCAATTTGGATAATGCTCCGGGTGGAGTGAACTTCAAGATTGCCGAGAAAATCGGTTTGAAGAATATCCGTATACTCGAACCTAAACAGGAATGTCTGCTGAAATTGGTTACTTTTGTTCCTTGTGCACAAGCTGATGAAGTAAGAAAAGCATTGGCAGAAGCCGGATGTGGATGTATAGGCAACTATGATTCATGTAGTTATAATGTGGAGGGCGAGGGGATTTTCCGTGCGTTGAAAGGGGCAAATCCATTTTGCGGAGAGGTGGGCGAACTGCATAAAGAGCCCGAAATACGCATTGAGACAATTCTTCCCGATTTTAAGAAGGCGACTGTCATAAAAGCTCTGCTGGATGCTCATCCTTATGAGGAGCCTGCATTTGATTTCTATCCGTTGAAAAACGATTGGGCTCAGGCGGGAGCCGGAATCATAGGAGAGTTGGAGGAGCCCGAAACGGAGCTGGAGTTTCTGAAAAGCATCAAGAAAACTTTTGAGGTGGGGTGTGTGAAGCATACCCATTTATCGGGACGTCTGATTCGGACTGTAGCTTTATGTGGTGGAGCAGGCGCATTTTTATTGCCTCGTGCGGTCGGTAAAGCAGATGTTTTTATTACCGGTGAGGTGAAGTATCATGACTATTTCAATTATGAGAATGATATTTTGATAGCTGAAATAGGGCATTATGAGAGTGAACAATATACAAAAGAAATATTTTATTCAATCATACGGGAAATGTTTCCGGCACTGGAAGTCCAGATGACGCGGGTAAACACCAATCCCATTAAATATTTGTAAGAAGAACTATGGCTAGAGAAGCAAAGAAAGACCCGAGTGAATTGACGGTAGAAGAGAAGTTGAAAGCTTTATACCAGTTGCAGACCATGGTGTCCGAAATCGATAAGATTAAGACACTGAGAGGTGAACTTCCTCTTGAAGTACAAGACCTTGAAGACGAAGTAGCAGGTTTGAGTACCCGTATCGAAAAGATAAAAGCTGAAATAGAAGAGCTGAAATCAAACATTGCCACAAAGAAGATTGAGATTGAAACGGCTAAGAACTCTGTTGAGAAATATAAATCTCAGCAAGATAATGTACGCAATAACCGTGAATATGATGTGCTAACCAAAGAAATCGAATTCCAGTCATTGGAGATTGAACTCTGTGAGAAGCGTATTAAAGAATATACAGCTGCTGAGAAGACCAAGAATGAGGAAATCGAACAAAGCAATGAGGCTTTGGAAGAAAGAAAGAAAGACTTGGATGCAAAGAAGGCAGAACTGGAAGAAATTGTTTCTGAAACCAAGCAGGAGGAAGAAAAGCTCCGTGAAAAGGCTAAAGTGCTTGAGACTACTATCGAACCTCGTTTGTTGCAGGCATTTAAACGTATCCGCAAGAATTCTCGTAATGGCTTGGGTATCGTTTATGTACAACGCGATGCTTGCGGTGGTTGTTTTAACAAAATTCCGCCTCAGAAGCAGTTGGATATCCGTATGCGTAAGAAGATTATCGTTTGCGAATATTGTGGTCGTATCATGATTGACCCTGAATTGGCAGGTGTGGTAGCAGAACAACACTTGGAATCTGTAAAGAAATAAGTTTTTTATTTATTGTTAATATTGAACGGATTGCATGGAACTTACTGTCACCGATGTGACAGTTCTGTTTTGTGCAATCCGTATTTTTATCTCTATTTCTCTCCCCCTGCTACAGTTGGGAATAAGATGGAATTTCGGGTAAGAAAACGTAACTTTGTGTGTCGTAGTCGATTTGGCAGCAATAATGGCTCAGACCGTTGCTCACAATGAGATATTTCACTCTCAGCACCATGTTATAGCGCGTTATCTGGTCAAACACCGCTTGTGTTATTTCTATATGGGGGGCTTTGTACTCCACAATCAGTTTTGCATTCAGATTCTTATCATACAACACGGTGTCGCAACGCTTCTTTGTTCCGTTCAAGTCCAATTGTATCTCGTTGGCAAGTAATCCTTTAGGATAACCTTTATAATCCGTCAGAAAGTGAACAAAATGCTGTCTTACCCATTCTTCGGGAGTAAGGGCGACATATCTTTTTCGGAGCGTATCGAAAATAACATTTTTTCCGTTGCGCTGTGCTATTTTAGCTTCGTAGGATGGTAAGTTTAATGATAACATTTAGTAAATTTGCATAAGTATAATCCGGTATAACCGGCACAAAAATACAAAAGATTATGAAAACAAAAGAGGAAATTGTAGCAAACTGGCTTCCTCGCTACACAAAAAGAAGCCTGGAAGATTTCGGAGAGTATATACTTCTGACCAATTTCAATAAATATGTGGAGTTGTTTGCCGAGAAATTCGGCGTTCCGGTGTTGGGACGTGATGCCAATATGATATCTGCCAGTGCAGAGGGGATGACCATCATTAACTTTGGAATGGGAAGCCCTAATGCGGCCATTATTATGGATTTGCTGGGTGCCATTCAGCCCAAGGCATGTCTCTTTCTTGGAAAATGTGGAGGGATAGATAAGAAAAATAAGTTAGGCGATTTGATTCTGCCGATAGCTGCCATCCGTGGAGAAGGAACTTCTAATGACTATTATCCGCCCGAAGTTCCTGCATTACCGGCATTTATGTTGCAACGTGCTGTTTCGTCTGCCATTCGTGATCATGCCCGTGATTATTGGA
This sequence comes from Phocaeicola faecalis, assembly GCF_021730445.1. GTDB lineage: Bacteria > Bacteroidota > Bacteroidia > Bacteroidales > Bacteroidaceae > Phocaeicola > Phocaeicola faecalis. The sequence continues at coordinate 132,294 of NZ_JADNRM010000007.1, forward strand.
CAGGGACTGTATATACCACTAACCGGCGCATTTGGGAACATGATGAAGAGTTCAAGAAGTATCTTCTTAAGACTCGCGCCATGTGTGTGGATATGGAGACAGCCACATTGTTTACTACCGGTTTTTATAATCATATTCCTACCGGTGCATTGCTTTTGGTGTCAGATCAACCGATGATTCCGGAAGGGGTGAAAACTGACAAGAGCGACAACATTGTAACGCAACAGTTCGTGAAGGAGCACGTAGAGATTGGCATTGCTTCCATGCGTATGATTATTGATGAAAAGAAGACGGTTAAGCACTTGAAATTTGACTGGTAATTTTACTCATTATGGCAAAAGAAACCACTTACGAAGAAATAGCTCGTGACCTGAAAAACCGTATCTATAAACCTGTGTATTATCTCATGGGAGAAGAGTCTTATTATATAGACAAAATCTCTGAGTATATTGCTCAAACGGTGTTAAATGAAAGTGAAAAGGAATTCAACCAAACGATTATATATGGTGCCGATACGGATATAGCTACCATTATCAATGCAGCCAAGCGCTATCCTATGATGTCCAAATATCAGGTTGTCATAGTAAAGGAAGCACAGGGTGTAAAGAATATGGATGAACTGTCTTATTATTTGCAGAGACCTTTGGAGTCTACTATTTTGGTGCTGTGCCATAAGCATGGGGTTTTGGACAGAAGAAAAAAATTGGCAGCTGAAATAGAGAAGGTGGGTGTGCTTTTTGAATCAAAGAAGATAAAAGATGCTCAATTGGCAGGCTTTATCACTTCTTATTTAAAGCGTAAATCTATCGAGATTGAACCGAAAGCCTCCGAAATGATGGCCGAGTTTGTCGGTACGGATTTGAGTAGAATGGCAGGGGAATTGGAAAAACTTATTATTACTCTCCCTAAAGGGCAAAAACGAATCACGCCGGAGCAAATAGAGCAGAATATAGGCATAAGCAAGGATTATAATAACTATGAGCTTAGAAATGCCTTAATCATAAAGGATGTGTTTAAGGCAAACCAGATAATAAAATATTTTGAGGAGAATCCTAAGACTAATCCTTTGCAGATGACATTGTCTGTGTTATTTAATTTCTTCTCTAATTTAATGCTGGCGTATTATGCTCCCGAGAAGTCGGAGCAAGGTATTGCTGCTCAGTTGGGGCTGAAATCTCCTTGGCAATCTAAAGACTATATGGCTGCTATGAGAAAATATAGCGGGGTGAAGGTGATGCAGATAATTGGTGAGATTCGTTACTGCGATGCCAAGTCAAAAGGAGTGGGAAATTCTTCTTTGGGGGATGGGGAGTTACTTCGGGAGCTTGTTTACAAAATTCTTCATTAGATAGAGCTGTCGATGGGAGGAAGAAACTCCCGATGTTCTTTGTGATGGGAACATCGGGAGTTTTTTTATAGTATCTCTTTTCCTGTTAACTGCCTTTGTTGCATATCGATATTATTTTACATATTCATTCTCTTTTTTCTTCTTTATGCTGTTGGGGCTATCCTGATAGGCATCTTCTCTTTCAAATTTCTAGATTATCCTTTCTGCTGACAGTGAAAATAAAGCTTATCTTATTTATAATTAGATAGTTATATGGAAATTTGCTTCTTGAGAGTCGCGTATTTAGTAAGAAGTGGGTAAGTTGTTCGTGAAAATGGAAGTATTTCTCTATTTTAAAGTTTGGCGAGCGACAAATATGCCACCTAAAAAGCGGTTTGCCAAGAGAGGGAGATAAACTAATCAAATCTTGGTACAGGATATAACGGAACCAGATCAATACACATATATATGTGTAGGCCGATGCGTACGTACGTGTAGCCTGATGCGTATATATGTGCAGGCCGATGCCACCGTATGTGTTGCTCGATGCGTACGTACGTGCAAACTGTAATAAGCAAATTCCAAATCGTCATTTTTATCGTTATTGGAGTGAGGAGGATATTTGTGTGTATCGGTAAAATGTCTGTTGGACCGAGGGCTTACGAAGTCAGATGCAGAGGTATATTTCTCTTCTTCAGACGTTAAAATTCACAATTGGCGAGTTTTTGTATTTTCAACAATGAATATAGGATTGTGAACAGGATTAAATATAGTCTATTTTGTAAATTTTCAAATTTACAAACTTGTATTTTATGATTGTAAATAGGAGAGTGTTATCTTGTAAAGTGTGAGGTTATAAATGTGTATGCATATTTATTTAAGCCTATGATAGGGTGTATAATACATTGAAAACCAATTATTTTATACCTGTTTATAAAGTGGTTGATAAAGAAAGGACAAAAAACTTGCTCATTTCGATATTTTCACTTGTAAATAGTATATATATTGAATTTATAAGTATCATATAATGAGTGTTTTATATCCAGTTAATTAAAGTTGAATTTATTGCTGTTTTATGGTGATTTACGCTTGTAAATGTAATATTGTTTAAGTATGTAAATTTTGTAAATACAAATATAAACTATGCATTTATGTATTGTAAATTTGCAAATCCGAATTATAAGAATTACTTTTGTCTCTATATAATCTGACTTATTACTTTTGTAAATGAAGGAAAGAATAGCTCAAATCATCCAAAAAGAAGGTATGACTGCTGCGCAATTTGCAGATAAGATAGGAATTTCGCCTTCCTCTCTCTCTCATATCCTGAGTGGTAGGAATAATCCGAGCCTGGAGGTAGTCATGAAAATACACAAGGCTTGTGATTACATTAGTTTGGATTGGCTTCTCTATGGCGAAGGAGAAATGGAGACCGATGTAGACTCGGATAATAATGGCAGTTTTCCCGGTCCATTGTTTGACGAGAATTCATTATTTGCGTCCAATGGGACGAATGCATCTGAATATCGCAAGGAAACTGAGGTTAAAACCTCTGTTATACCCCCTAAAGAGATTGTGCGTGAGGAGATTAAGTACATAGAGAGACCTGCCAGAAAAATCACTGAAATAAGAATTTTCTTCGATAACGGTACTTATGAAACCTTTCGCCCTGAAAAATAGCTCGCATTTTACTAAATAATATAGGTATTTTGCTAAAATGCCCTCCCACAGATAAGTAATTGGGTAAATTCGTGTATCTTTGCATTGAAAAACGAATTTACCCAATTTTATTTCATGAAAAAATATATTTTAGACCTTGTGGTTACACAGAACATTAAATTGCATGCCAATTATGTTCTGATTAAAATGACTCAAGCTAACCCGTTGCCCGAAATGCTGCCGGGTCAGTTTGCTGAGATACGAATTGACGGTTCTAATACTACTTTCCTGCGCCGTCCGATTTCTATTAACTATGTGGATAAGAAAACAAACGAAGTATGGTTCCTGGTACAGTTGGTTGGTGACGGTACGCGTAAATTGGCAACTGTAAAGCAGGGTGACATCGTTAATGTAGTAATGCCTTTAGGAAACGGATTTACCATACCCGGGGATGTTACAGCATTCAAGCCCTTGCTGGTGGGCGGCGGTGTGGGTACCGCTCCTATGCTCATGCTGGGCGCAGAACTTGTAAAGGCCGGCTGTAAGCCAACTTTCCTGTTGGGTGCACGCTCCTCTAAGGATTTGTTGCAATTGGACGAATTTGAAAAGCTGGGTGAGGTTTATACCACTACCGAAGATGGCAGCATGGGCGAACAGGGTTATGTGACCGGGCATAGTCTGTTGAACAACAATGGTTTTAACATGATATATACTTGTGGTCCGAAGCCCATGATGGTATCGGTTGCCAGATATGCCAAAGCCAATGATATCGAATGTGAGGTGTCATTGGAGAATATGATGGCGTGTGGTGTGGGCGCATGCTTATGTTGTGTAGAAAACACGGACGAAGGTCACCTGTGTGTTTGTAAAGATGGTCCTGTATTTAATATAAAGAAACTATTATGGCAGATTTAAGCGTAAATATCGGCAGTTTGATGATGTCTAACCCTGTTATGACAGCATCGGGTACATTTGGTTATGGAAAAGAGTTTGAGGACTTTGTCGATTTGGAAAAAATTGGCGGTATCATTGTAAAGGGGACTACTCTCCATCATCGTGAGGGAAATCCTTATCCGCGCATGGCGGAGACTCCCATGGGGATGCTGAATGCCGTAGGATTGCAAAATAAGGGTGTACACTACTTCGTAGAGCATATATATCCTCAGATAAAGGATATCAATACCAATATGATTGTAAACGTCTCAGGCTCGGCTGTAGAAGACTATGCCAAGACCGCAGAAATTATCAATGAACTTGATAAGATTCCGGCGATTGAATTGAATATTTCCTGTCCGAATGTAAAGCAGGGAGGCATGGCTTTCGGTGTTTCTGCCAAAGGTTGTTCGGAGGTGGTAAAAGCAGTTCGTGAGGTGTATAAGAAGACTTTGATTGTAAAGTTATCGCCTAATGTAACGGATATCACCGAGATAGCACGGGCTGCCGAAGCATCGGGCGCCGATAGTGTTTCTTTGATAAACACATTGCTGGGTATGGCAATTGATGCAGAGAAACGCCGTCCTGTTCTTTCGACCATTACCGGCGGTATGAGTGGCGCAGCAGTAAAACCGATTGCTCTGCGTATGGTTTGGCAAGTAGCTAAAGCGGTAAATATTCCTGTCATAGGTTTGGGGGGTATCATGGATTGGAAAGATGCGGTAGAGTTTATGCTTGCAGGTGCTACTGCTATACAGATTGGTACGGCAAACTTTATAGACCCTGCTGTTACTGTCAAAGTATCAGAAGGCATAAATGACTATTTGGAGCGTCATGGATATACATCTGTAAAAGATATTATTGGTGCATTAGAAGTATAATAGTTTTACCTTGGTGTAACTTGGCCCCGCAAGGATGTTTTGAGGTCTTACTCTTTATCCTTGCGGGGCTTTTTGTTCTTATTGCCTGAGGTGGTTTGACTCTTGAATAAGTTGCATCTGCAACTTTGTACAAGGGTATCAAATGATAACCTCAAAGATTTTTTGCGATGAAATGGTTCGTTTTTGCAAAAGAGAAGGTCGGAATATGCAGAAAAAACTTTATTCTGAGGTGGAAAGGCTCCATCTATTCTTTAATATGCTTGAAAGGCTGAAGTAGAACTTTAAGTAGATATATACCTAAAAAAGAGGAGGTGCAGACGTCAGTTATTACCGTCTGCACCTCTTTATTTTTATATCTATTTTTTATTTTAGCAAATCCGGTCTTAGGCGCTGGGTTCGTTCTAAAGACTGCTGAAGTTCCCACTCTTTTATTTTTGCTTCGTGTCCCGATAAGAGTACATCGGGAACAGCCCATCCATTGTACTCGGCCGGACGCGTATAGACAGGAGCAGCCAATAAATTATCTTGGAAAGAATCAGACAAAGCAGATTGCTCGTCAGAAATTACTCCGGGGATGATACGAACCACTGCATCGGCAATAACAGCCGCAGCAAGTTCACCTCCTGTCAAAACATAGTCACCTATACTGATTTCTTTCGTAATGAAATGTTCACGAATCCGGTAGTCTATCCCCTTAAAATGCCCACATAAGATGATTAAGTTTTTGGCAAGTGAGAGAGAGTTTGCCATCGGTTGATTGAACTGTTCTCCATCGGGGCTTGTAAAAATTACTTCATCATATTCGCGTTCCGCTTTCAGAGCAGAAATGCATCGGTCTATCGGCTCAATCTTCATCACCATGCCGGCAAATCCCCCAAAAGGATAATCATCTACTTTACGATAACGGTCAAAAGCATAGTCACGCAAGTTATGTATATGAATTTCTGCGATTCCTTTCTTTTGTGCCCGGCTCATAATGGAGCAGTTGAAGAAGCCTTCCAGCATCTCGGGCAATACAGTTATGATATCTATTCTCATTTTCTATTTATTTTTTGCAAAAGTACGAAAATCCTCTCTTCCTAACGGTGTTTTTCATTCAAAAAATAGCTATTTTTGCAGGAAACTATCTTTTATGGTATGACTGAAATAGAAAGAATAAATCAATTGCGCGAGGAACTTCATCGCCATAACTATAATTATTATGTGTTGAATGCTCCCGAAATCAGCGACCGGGAATTCGACCTTTTGATGCGTGAGTTGCAAGACTTGGAAGCAAAACATCCCGAATATCGGGATGAGAATTCGCCTACCATGCGTGTGGGGAGTGATATTAATAAGAATTTCACTCAGGTGGTGCACAAATATCCTATGCTTTCGCTTGCCAATACTTATTCGGAAGCGGAAGTTTCGGATTTTTATGACCGTGTGAAGAAATCCCTGAATGAAGAGTTTGAGATTTGCTGTGAGATGAAATATGACGGGACCTCCATTTCCCTCACTTATGAGGATGGGAAATTGACTCGTGCCGTCACTCGTGGTGACGGTGTGCAGGGAGACGATGTGACGGATAATGTGAAAACAATCCGCAGCATTCCGCTTGTTTTGCATGGTGAAGGTTATCCGCATGAATTCGAGATTCGTGGAGAAATACTGATGCCATGGGAGGTGTTTGAAGAACTGAATCGTGAGCGTGAAGCTCGTGAGGAGCCTCTTTTTGCCAATCCGCGTAATGCGGCTTCGGGAACGTTGAAATTGCAAAACTCCGCTATCGTGGCTTCCCGCAAGTTGGATGCTTACCTATATTATTTATTGGGTGAGAACTTGCCTTGTGACGGCCATTACGAGAATCTGAAAGAAGCAGAAAAGTGGGGTTTCAAAATATCTGATGTGACACGCAAGTGTAAAACACTGGAAGAAGTATTTGAATTTATCAGATATTGGGACACCGAGCGTAAGAATCTGCCGGTGGCTACAGATGGTATTGTATTGAAGGTCAACTCCTTGCGTCAGCAGCGCAATCTTGGTTATACAGCCAAGTCTCCCCGTTGGGCTATTGCCTATAAGTTCCAGGCAGAACGGGCATGTACCCGATTGAACAGAGTGACTTACCAGGTAGGGCGTACGGGAGCCGTTACTCCGGTTGCCAATCTTGACCCTGTGCAATTGGCGGGAACTGTGGTAAAACGTGCTTCCCTGCATAATGCGGATATTATTGAAGGGCTCGACCTTCACATTGGCGATATGGTATATGTGGAAAAGGGTGGCGAAATCATTCCGAAGATTGTCGGTGTGGACAAGGATGCCCGCATAATGATTGGTGACAAAGTGAAATTTATAACTCACTGTCCCGAATGTGGAAGCAAATTGGTGCGTTATGAAGGCGAAGCTGCTTATTATTGTACTAATGATACAGCTTGTCCTCCCCAAATCAAAGGGAAGATAGAACATTTTATCAGCCGTCGGGCGATGAACATCGAAGGTCTTGGCCCTGAAACTGTAGACCAGTTTTATCAAGAAGGACTTATTCACGACATAGCCGATTTGTACACACTGAAAGCATCCGACATTATTAATCTGGAACGCATGGGGGAAAAGTCGGCCGAGAATATTATCTCAGGCATCGAGCAATCCAAGAATGTGCCGTTTGAGAGAGTTCTTTTTGCACTGGGTATCCGTTTTGTGGGTGAAACTACAGCAAAAACGTTGGCCAAAGCATTTAAATCCATCGATGCTTTGATAAGTGCCAGTCTCGATGATTTGATTCATGTCGATGAAATCGGTGAAAAGATAGCCCAAAGTATCATTTTGCATTTTGCGGATGCTAAAAATCGGGATATTGTCGAGCGTCTTCGGGATGCGGGAGTGAAATTGAAAGCTGATGAACAAGATACTTCCGACCATACTGACAAGTTGGCGGGAAAATCGATTGTTATCAGCGGGGTGTTTACCCATCACTCGCGTGACGAGTATAAAGAACTTATCGAAAAACATGGTGGAAAGAATGTGGGAAGCATTTCTTCGAAAACCAGCTTTATTTTGGCCGGAGACAATATGGGGCCCAGCAAATTGGAAAAGGCGCAGAAGTTGGGTATTGCCATTATAAGCGAAGACGAGTTTCTGGAGATGATTAAGTGACTTTTTAGTATGTATAATTTAAAAATCATGTGATTTTTATCGCTAAAATAGAAAATATTCGTACTTTTGTGGGCTATTGAATAAGAGTTTATTATTTATTTATGATACAAGCAAGATTAAAAGGAATGGGGGTGGCACTGATCACTCCTTTCAAAGAAGATGATAGCGTTGATTATGAAGCGTTACTCCGTTTGGTAGATTACCAACTACAGAACGGAACAGACTTTTTGTGTGTGTTGGGAACTACCGCCGAGACCCCGACCCTGACCAAGGAAGAAAAAGATAAGATAAAACGTTTGGTGGTAGAAAGAGTGAACGGACGGATTCCCATATTGTTAGGAATCAGTAGTAACTGCACCCGCACTGTAGTCGAATCGCTGAAAAATGATGATTTTACCGGTGTAGATGCTGTTCTCGTAGCTGTACCATATTATAATAAACCCTCTCAGGAAGGCATTTATCAGCACTATAAAGCGATTGCCGAAGCTACCAATCTTCCGGTAGTACTTTATAATGTTCCCGGACGTACGGGTGTAAATATGACAGCTGAAACAACTTTGCGTTTGGCACGCGATTTTAAAAATATCATTGCCATCAAGGAAGCTTCTGGAAATATTACCCAAATGGATGATATTATCAAGAATAAGCCGGCTAATTTTGATGTGATTTCGGGCGATGACGGAATAACTTTTCCTTTAATTACACTAGGCGCAGTGGGGGTTATTTCAGTGATTGGCAATGCCTTTCCACGTGAGTTTAGTCGCATGACACGATTGGCTCTTCAGGGAGATTTTGCGAATGCTTTGACTATTCATCATAAATTTACAGAACTGTTTAGCTTGTTGTTTGTCGATGGAAATCCGGCCGGAGTGAAAGCTATGCTGAACGTGATGGGGTTGATTGAGAATAAGTTGCGTCTGCCTTTGGTCCCTACCCGAATCACTACTTTCGAGAAGATGCGTGCCATATTGGATGAATTGAAGATTAAATGCTGAAAAGATAAAGTGTCATAGAGGAGGCTCTATCTTAAAATAAAAAACAGAACGTTGAAAATCTTATAGTTTAAACACTTAGAAGAAAAATCTCCCTGTTTTGCCTTGTACTGTGATGAATAAGGCTAAAAGAGGGAGATTTTTATATGATGACTCCCCATTATAATAAAGCTGTTTTATTTTTCTGCTTTGAGGCAGTCCTTAGTGAGTTTGTTGGGAGATGGAGAAAGCTCAACTTGAAAATTGAGGTATTGTTAACCCTAAACAATGCCCATTGTTTGGGAAAGTTGTTTCCATTGTTTCCAAAAAATGTCTCCATTGTTTTAGGAAAACCTCGGGTCAGTTTAGGCTTTGCCCCCTATGTTTTGGATTGCCCCCTTGTCCGAGCATACTACAAAAAAAGACCATCTTCGCAGATAGTCTTTCTTTGTGATCGCGACAGGATTCAAACCTGTAACCGGCTGATCCGTAGTCAGCTACTCTATTCAGTTGAGCTACGCGACCCTTTAACTTTTTCTAATAAAAATAATGAATGTGACCGCGACAGGATTCAAACCTGTAACCGGCTGATCCGTAGTCAGCTACTCTATTCAGTTGAGCTACGCGACCCTTTAACTTTTTCTAATAAAAATAATGAATGTGACCGCGACAGGATTCAAACCTGTAACCGGCTGATCCGTAGTCAGCTACTCTATTCAGTTGAGCTACGCGACCCTTTAACTTTTTCTAATAAAAATAATGAATGTGACCGCGACAGGATTCAAACCTGTAACCGGCTGATCCGTAGTCAGCTACTCTATTCAGTTGAGCTACGCGGCCATTGTCAAAACTTCTAATAACATTTATTTTTTTGTGACCGCGACAGGATTCAAACCTGTAACCGGCTGATCCGTAGTCAGCTACTCTATTCAGTTGAGCTACGCGGCCATTGTCAAAACTTCTAATAACATTTATTTTTTTGTGACCGCGACAGGATTCAAACCTGTAACCGGCTGATCCGTAGTCAGCTACTCTATTCAGTTGAGCTACGCGGCCATTGTTCTTTCGTTTTGACGGGTGCAAAGATACGGACTTTTTTTGAATCTGCAAGTATTTTAGCAACTCTTTTTTCAAAAAATTATTCGATGAAACGGGAGTTAAATAGTTGCCATCCTAGCGTGAGCCCTACATTCCAGTCGTTACTCGGTGAGCTATAATGATTTACATACGCACTGATAGAACCGAAAGATAACTGGAATACCAAAGAAACTTCTCCTAAATATTCGAACTTTGTGAAGGCTTTACCATAATATGCTTTTCCATATTCGTCTTTTTTAATGGGAAAGATGGGGATGAAGCCATAGAATTCGCCCCGTAATTGGATAGAATTTCCCAATTGATAGATGGGAATGGCTCCGATTCCGGCATACTGATTGGCGCGGAACGCTTCATTATAGGTCACTTTGCTATGGGCAGTGGGTGTAAATTCACCCGCTTCCATCAAGGTGGCGGTATAGTTATTTGAAAAGTTCCGTGAAGAGTAGTAGGCTTCCAGATAAGCACCCAGTGTAAACTTAGGGCTTATTTTGTGATAAGTTTCATTTTCGTAAGATACCTGCAACCATGATTGTATCTTCTTGTATTGATCTTCTACAGGGGCTTGCGGATTGCCTGCTTTAAACTTTTCCCTGCCTGTGAATATTTGTGCTGCCATTTTTTCTCTGCTCCCCTGGGTGGCAAATTGACGTGCGTTCAGAGTACTTCCTTCCAAAACGATGGAGCCTCCAAAGATGTCGTAAGTGCTGCGGTCATGCTTCGCTTGGCTGAAATCGATGATGTTGGTCTGGAAATAGCGATCTTGAATACGTGCGATTCCTATGCCGAATTCAGCTTTCTTTCGGCTGAGAAAGGGAAGTGCCGCATTTATCTTCACAAATTCCTCTTTCTTTTTGTTAAAAGCCGGATTGTCGTTGTTGGAGAATAACTTTTCTTCTTTATAGTAGTCTAAAGTGGAGATAGAGGCTATGAAACGATATGAAGTAGGTATTCGGGTTGGAAAATCAATACGTGCTGCCAGTTGAAGGTTATTGTAAATCCTGCCAAGTTGTCCGTCGAATGTAAATTCTTTCGAGTAATAGTTCAGGTTTTGGTATGATGCACCAAAATAAACTTGGTTGGCTCCACTAGAGGAGACATTACCCCCAACTCGGGCAGAGAGATTGGCTTCCATTTTGACCTGCAGGTTCAAATCGTAAGTGCCGTCTTCTCTATTATAAACGGCATGAGGGATAATTTCAGAAATTATATTATCTGACAATAGGCGGAAGTATCCTTGTTTTACATCTTCTATTGTGAATGTTTCGTAATTATTTTCGTGGAATTCTTTACGGATATATTGTTTTTGTCGTTCATTGGCGCCTGTGATATTAACCGTTTTGAATCGAAGCTCGGGTAAATTGCTTTTATATGCCAAGCGCTGGAGTTCTATTTGGGCAGGGTTCACTCTTCGATGAATTCGGCTTTTTATGGAGTCCATCATTTCCAATGTGCGTTTGTAGCCGATGTCATGCAATTCGTCGAAACGGTTGAAATCCATCAGATTGACATCATCGTATTTGAAAGTCAATAGAATTCCCAAAGAATCGGGTAGCGTATAGTCTGTCTTTTGCATAATCATATTTTCCAATTGTCCCATGATGTCATCTTCTTTGGGTTTTCCGGGGTTGGTGGAAACGGCACTTCCTATAATAATATCAGGATGGAAGTCTTCTTTCATCACATTTACCGGAAAATTATTGTATATTCCTCCGTCATAAGCGAGTATAGAATCTATCTCAATCGGTTTGAACATGGCTGGAAAACTCATGGAAGCACGGACGGCATCTCCCAAATCACCGTCCTTCAATACCATGGCGCGTTTATTGTAAACGTCTGATGCAATGCAACGAAAAGGTACAAACAAACTATCAAAGTTTTCTTTGCATGCTGCGGTGGATTGGGCAAAAAGTTGCAGAAATACGATATTCATTTGAATAGGATCTACAATACTGTTGGGCAAAAAATGGGGCTTTACGCTTTTAAGGGAGTCCTTTAATGAAATACGAATGTTGATAAACTCCGGAGTCGGCGGATTCTTCTTAAAATAGTAGATATATTTTTCTTCGACATCTCCCGAATACCAGCGTCTAAAGTCATCTGATTTGAGTAATTGCTCCATTTCATCGGGAGAATATCCCATAGCGTAAAGTGAACCGACAATGGCACCCATAGAAGTACCGGTAATATAGTCTATGGGTATTCCGTTTTCTTCTAGTGCACGGATAATACCAATGTGAGTCAGTCCTTTGGCACCGCCGCCGCTCAATACAAGTCCTACTTTTTGTGCTTCCAATTGAAAAGGAATTAGTATTAAGAGCAAGAGTATATATATGTGTCGTTTCATGGATTTTCTATATTTCCCCAAATATAGAAATAAATCTTTGTATATATTCGTTTTGGAAATAAAAAAAGAGAAAGTGTCAAAAGCAATTGTCTGGTTTTGCTGTTGGCACCTTCTCTTTAGTTATGAGAAAAGCTCATGAAATCAGATTAATTCGATACTTCGTTTTACAAAGTTGGTCAGAGCTTCTCCTTTTAGCATATTGTTTTGCAATAATGCAAGGTCGATTAATTGGCGGATTATTTTATTCCCACTGGCATATTCGCCTAAGACGGCTTGTTTCTTGGTTGTTTCATCCGAGATTTTCTTATCGATGTCACTCAATTCATCTTTTTCTGCTTGCGGGATGTCTTCTGATTTTTTGCCTTCTTGAGCCTTTTGAAGTTCACTGCGACGATTGTTCAAAGTTGCCATTTCGTTTTCGATAGGTTCAAGTGTTGCCTTGCATGAGCTATCGGCATCTGCCAATACTTGTTTTACAAGTTTGTGATCGGCGTTCAAAACAAGGTTATACATATTTGGCATTTCTCCATAAAAGCTCATACCAGTTTGGATATTAGCCATTTCTTTCATACGGCGCATATATTCGCTTTGTGTAATCATTATCGGTGCACCGTTTTCTCCCAGTGATTGCGCTTCGACATTGAATTCCACTTTCTTTATCTGAGGCAATTGGCTACGGAAGACGGAGGAAAGAATTTCACGTTGGCCATATTCCAAATCAGCTTCTTTATGCTCTTCTTTGGCTATCAAGCGGTCGATGACATCACTATCCACACGGGTGAAGCGACTTTTCTCAAATTTTTGTTCGAGCATGCTTACCATGGCTACATCCAATTGGCCGTCCATCAGTAATACATTGTAACCTTTGTTTTTGGCAGCATCAATGTAACTGTATTGCTCGTCCAGATTGTTGGAATACAGATAAATCAGATTTCCGTCTTTATCTGTTTGGCTGTCTTTGATTAAAGTCTGATATTCCTCATAAGTGTAATATTTTCCGTCTGTATCTTTCAATAAAGCAAACTTATTAGCTTTTTCATAGAAATCTTCTTGAGTCAACATGCCATAATTGATGAAAATCTTCAAATCATCCCATTTTTCTTCAAATTCTTTACGGTCATTTTTGAAGATAGCTTGTAAACGGTCAGAAACTTTCTTTGAAATATAGGTAGAAATCTTCTTTACGTTCGAATCGCTTTGCAGATAAGAACGTGATACGTTTAATGGGATGTCCGGCGAATCAATTACACCGTGCAAAAGAGTCAGAAAATCAGGTACAATGCCTTCTACTGAATCTGTTACATATACTTGATTACAATATAACTGGATTTTGTTTCGTTGTAATTCAATATTGCTCTTGATTTTCGGGAAGTAGAGAATACCTGTCAAATTAAACGGATAGTCTACATTTAAATGAATCCAGAACAATGGTTCGTCTGCCATCGGGTAGAGTTCCTGATAGAATTTTTTATAGTCTTCATCTTTTAGCTCCACCGGTTTACGAGTCCAAAGAGGATAAGTTTCGTTGATGATATTATCTTCGTCTGTTTCTACTTGTTTACCGTCTTTCCATTCTTTCTTCTTTCCAAAAGCTACAGGAATGGGGAGGAAACGACAATATTTGGTAAGTAAAGCGGAGATACGTGCTTCTTCTAAGAATTCTTTGCAATCATCGTCTATGTATAAGATAATGTCTGAGCCTCGATCTGCTTTTTCTACATCTTCTATAGTAAATTCGGGGCTTCCGTCGCAAGTCCATTTCACGGCTTGGGCACCTTCACGATACGATTTAGTGATGATTTCCACTTTTTTTGCTACCATAAATGCGGAGTAGAAGCCAAGTCCAAAGTGCCCGATAATGGCATTGGCGTCGTCTTTGTATTTTTCAAGGAAGTCATTGGCGCCTGAGAAAGCGATTTGGTTGATATACTTTTCTATTTCTTCAGCAGTCAGTCCGATACCACGGTCGGAGATGGTAATGGTGTCTGCATTCAAACTAACTTTGATAGTGAGGTTGCCCATTTCTCCTTTAAATTCCCCTTTGGAGGCAAGAGTCTTGAGCTTTTGGGTAGCATCTACTGCATTAGATACCAGTTCACGAAGAAATATTTCATGATCACTATATAAGAACTTTTTAATGATGGGGAAAATATTTTCAGTGGTTACCCCAATGTTTCCTTTTTGCATACTATTGATGTTTTAAGTTATTATTATTTGTTATTGTAAGCTTTAAGACAAAAAAAATGCCAGATACGCAGGTATCTGACATTTTGGCGGTTATTTTTGAATAACTTTTAGTTCTTTACTTTTCTACAGTCATATTGATAGCATCTTTTTCTTTATTGTATGATACTTTAATAGTATCTCCGGACTGTAGTTCCGTACTAAGAATTATTTCTGACAATCCGTCTTCCAAATAGTTTTGAATGGCACGTTTCAACGGACGTGCACCAAATTGTATATCATAACCTTTCGATGCGATAAATCGCTTTGCATCATCGTCTATAACCATCTTATAACCAATATTTTCCATACGTTGGTAAAGTCCTTTTAGTTCAATATCGATAATCTTTACCAATGCTTCCATATTCAGTTGGTCAAAGTTAATTATTTCGTCTAGACGATTAATGAATTCGGGGGCAAAGGATTTGTTTAAAGCCTTTGTAATGACCCCTTTAGCATATTCTTTATTATCCTCACGTACCTGTGCAGTGAAGCCTATTCCTTTGCCGAATTCCTTTAGTTGGCGGGTTCCCACATTGGAGGTCATGATAACCACCGTATTTTTGAAATCTACGGTTCTGCCATAACTGTCAGTCAGCCGGCCTTCGTCCATCACTTGCAACAAGATATTGAATACGTCAGGATGAGCCTTTTCTATCTCGTCCAATAAAACGATAGAATAAGGTCTACGTCTCACTTTTTCAGTCAGTTGACCACCTTCTTCGTAGCCTACGTATCCCGGAGGTGCTCCTACGAGGCGTGAAACAGTGAATTTCTCCATATATTCACTCATATCAATACGAATCAGAGCATCAGTGGAACCAAACATCAATCTTGACAATTCTTTGGCTAAATGAGTTTTACCGACTCCTGTAGGCCCTAAAAACATAAATGTACCAATAGGTTTATTGGGGTCTTTTAACCCTACACGACTGCGCTGGATAGCTTTTACCAATGTGGCAATTGCTTTATCCTGACCTATTACTTTAGTTAGTAATTCATCTTTCATGCCTAATAATTTCATGCCTTCGGCCTGTGCCATTTTCTGTACGGGAACTCCCGAAATCATAGAAACTACATCAGCAATCTGTTCTTCGTCCACGGTTTCGCGGTTCTCCTTTAGGCTCTTTTCCCATTCTTCTTTCAGCGCATCCAACTGTGCAGTGTATTCTTTTTCCTTGTCGCGATAGCTGGCGGCAAGTTCGAAGTTCTGCAATCTGACAGCCTCGTTTTTAAGGGATTTCGTTTCATCAATCAATTTTTCCTGCTCTTCGATTTCCTTGGGAGCAGTTATATTTATAAGATGTACGCGCGAGCCGGCTTCATCTAAAGCATCGATGGCCTTGTCTGGGAAATTTCGATCAGTGATATAACGCTCTGTCAATTTCACACAAGCTTCCAATGCGGCATCGGTATAGTTCACATTGTGATGATCCTCATATTTCTCTTTGATGTTTTGCAAGATTTGGATTGTTTCTTCAGGTGTAGTAGGTTCTACTATAACCTTTTGGAAACGGCGTTCCAAAGCCCCGTCTTTTTCAATGTTTTGACGATATTCGTCGAGTGTAGTAGCACCAATACATTGAATTTCACCTCTGGCTAATGCCGGTTTCAGCATGTTGGCGGCATCCATAGAACCTGCAGCAGAACCAGCACCAACGATAGTATGTATTTCATCGATGAAAAGGATGATATTGGGGTTCTTCTTTAACTCGTTCAGAATAGAACGAATTCGTTCTTCAAATTGTCCTCGATATTTTGTACCCGCTACAACAGCCGTCATATCAAGTGCAATTACGCGTTTGTCAAACAGAATGCGTGAAACTTTTTTCTCCACAATGCGAAGCGCAAGTCCTTCCACAATAGCAGATTTACCTACACCGGGCTCGCCGATGAGGATAGGATTGTTTTTCTTGCGCCGGCTTAGTATTTGCGCTAATCGTTCAATTTCCTTCATTCGACCCACTACAGGATCTAGTTTGCCTTCTTCGGCGGCACGTGTTATGTCAGTACCGAAATTATCGAGTACCGGCGTGTCATTAGTGGGCTTCTTTTGGGTAGAGCGTGTCTGTTGGGCAGCACCGGACTGATTGCTTCCCGCTGAAGGACGATTTTGAATTTCATCCTCTTCTTCGTCTTCATCCTCGCTGAATCCAAGTCCTGCGTGAATATCTGGCTGAAGAGTAAGCTGCTCGATTATTTTATCGTATGTTACGTCACTGCTCTCCAACAAACGGAAAGCAGAGTTGTCCTTGACTCTCATAATTGCCAATAGAATATGTTCTGAATCTGCAAGTGAATTCTTAAGTAATTTTGCTTCTAAAATACAAAGTTTCAACACCTTGGATGCAGATTCGTTAAAGTTGATATTAGCATCATAAATGGCATCGGTTTCTGAATCTCTTTTCAGGATATTTTCTAATTTATACTTTATATCTTGTAAATTAATATTCAAATTTAATAAAATCTCGATAGCCTTTCCTTCACCTTCACGTATCACTCCCAACAGCAAGTGTTCGGGACCGATATAGCTGTTTCGAAGTCTGTTTGCTTCTTCTTTGCTATACGTAATGATGTCGGACACTCTTTGTGTAAATTGATTGTTCATAAAATTATTATCCTCCTTAAAAAAAAAGTATAGTGTTTATTCTTCATGCAAAGATACGCATAAAAATGATGCGCACCGTTATTTTTCTTTTTATTTAATATTACGCCTGCAAAATGTGTGCCACATTGTATCTTCATTCTTCGGTAGATGTGATATTACGTAATATGCTGTGTCTTTTTGTCTAAAGCCATGTAAGTACATGGCAAAATATGTCATTTAGCCCAACTTTTTTGCGGGTTTGTTTTCGTATGTCGTATAAAAGCCGTACCTTAGCGTGGTTTTTGATAGACCCTGAAAATGTATAATTAATATTTGTTTTAAATGCAAGAACAAGACAGAATTATAAAAATTAACATCGAAGAGGAAATGAAGTCGTCGTACATTGATTACTCTATGTCAGTAATCGTGGCACGCGCCCTCCCTGATGTACGAGATGGTTTGAAACCCGTTCACAGACGTATTCTTTACGGAATGATGGAACTGGGGAACACCTCGGATAAAGCTTATAAGAAATCAGCAAGAATTGTAGGTGAAGTTTTAGGAAAGTATCACCCTCACGGTGATTCATCCGTATATGGTGCCTTGGTTAGAATGGCTCAAGATTGGGCAATGAGGTATCCGTTGGTTGATGGTCAGGGTAACTTTGGTTCGGTAGACGGTGATAGTGCAGCCGCTATGCGTTATACCGAGGCAAGATTGAAAAAAGTGGGTGAAGAAATGATGCAGGACTTGTATAAGGAAACCGTTGATTTTCAGAACAACTTTGATGACACATTGCAAGAGCCTACCGTTATGCCGACTCGAGTTCCGAATTTGTTGGTAAACGGAGCGTCAGGTATTGCAGTAGGTATGGCAACCAATATGCCAACTCACAACCTCTCGGAAGTGATAGACGCTTGTATCGCCTATATTGATAATAATGATATTGATATCGAGGGCTTAATGCAATATGTAAAAGCTCCCGATTTCCCCACAGGAGGTTATATATATGGCATAAGCGGTGTGCGCGATGCTTATGAAACAGGCCGTGGGCGAGTAGTAATGCGTGCAAAAGCCGAAATAGAGGCACATACTTCACACGATAAGATTATCGTCAACGAAATTCCTTATAACGTAAACAAAAAAGAGTTGATCGAAAACATTGCCTCGTTGGTCAATGAAAAGAAAATTGATGGTATTTCATATGTAAATGATGAGTCTGACCGTGAAGGTATGCGTATTGTTATTGATGTGAAACGTGATGCTAATGCCAGTGTGGTACTCAATAAGCTATTCAAAATGACGGCTTTGCAGACTTCTTTTGGCGTGAACAATATTGCATTGGTACATGGACGTCCTAAAATGCTCAATCTGAAAGATTTGATTAAATATTTTGTAGAGCACCGTCACGACGTTGTAATTCGACGTACTCAATACGATTTACGTAAAGCTCAGGAACGTGCCCATATTTTGGAAGGCTTGATTATCGCATCGGATAATATCGATGAAGTAATCCGTATTATTCGTGCTGCCAAAACTCCAAATGATGCAATAGCTAATTTAATGGAACGTTTCAACTTAAGTGAAATTCAGTCACGTGCTATTGTTGAAATGCGCCTACGCCAGCTTACAGGTCTGATGCAAGACCAACTTCATGCTGAATATGAAGAAGTTATGAAGCAGATAGCCTATTATGAAGAAATACTTTCTAATGATGAGCTTTGTAAAAAAGTAATTAAGGACGAGTTGCTCGAGGTAAAAGCTAAATACGGTGATGCGCGTCGTTCGGAAATTGTTTATTCGTCAGAAGAGTTTAATCCTGAAGATTTCTACGCAGATGACCAGATGGTTATTACTATTTCACATATGGGATACATTAAGCGTACACCGCTATCCGAATTCCGTGCTCAAAATAGGGGCGGAGTAGGATCTAAGGGAAGTGAAACGCGCGATGAAGACTTCGTAGAGCATATTTACCCAGCTACGATGCATAACACGATGATGTTCTTTACTCAGAAAGGCAAGTGTTATTGGCTGAAAGTATATGAAATTCCGGAAGGAACAAAGAATGCTAAAGGGCGTGCTATCCAGAATTTGCTGAATATTGATTCAGACGATGTGGTAACGGCATATCTCCGTGTGAAGAATTTAAGTGATACCGAATTTATTAATAGCCACTACGTTTTGTTCTGTACAAAGAATGGTGTTATTAAAAAAACATTGCTTGAACAATATTCACGCCCTCGACAAAATGGTGTGAATGCAATTACCATTCGTGAAGATGATAAAGTGATTGAAGTGCGTATGACGAATGGTAATAATGAAATTATTATTGCTAATCGTAATGGTCGTGCCATCCGCTTCCATGAAAGTGCAGTCCGTGTAATGGGACGTACTGCAACCGGAGTTCGCGGTATGACTTTGGATGAAGACGGAAGTGATGAAGTAATCGGAATGATATGCATAAAAGACCCTGAAACAGAATCTATTATGGTTGTGTCGGAACAGGGATACGGCAAACGTTCAGATATTGAAGATTATCGTAAGACTAATCGTGGTGGTAAGGGAGTTAAAACCTTGAATATAACTGATAAAACAGGCAAATTAGTAGCCATTAAGTCGGTGACGGATGAAAACGATTTGATGATTATCAATAAATCCGGTATTACCATTCGTTTGAAGGTGGCTGATGTCCGTATTATGGGTCGTGCCACTCAGGGAGTCCGTCTAATAAATCTTGAAAAGCGCAATGATCAAATAGGCTCTGTATGTAAGGTAACCTCAGAATCAGAAGAAGAAATGGCTGGTGAGGATGAGAATCAGACAGATACAGAAACGTTGATTAATGCTGATAAAGAAGGAGGGGATAGAGAAATTGAATCCTCTGCCGAAGAGAATACTGAAGAATAAAAGAGAATATAAAAGATTGTATTATTAAATCCACAAAATTATGAAAAAAGTATTATTTACAGTGGCTTTATTATTGGGTGCATGTTTTGCATCTGCACAGGTTAGTGCTGTTAAAGAAGCTAAGTCTTTAAAAAGCAAACCTGAAGAAGCTGCAAAAGTTATTGAACCGGCTTTGACTAACCCTGAGACTGCAAATGATCCAGAAACTTGGAAATTAGCAGGTGACTTCCAGAAAGCTATGTATGATGACGAAAACATGAAACTTTATTTGCCGGGTGGTCAAGCTGATACAACCAGACTTTATAATAGTTTGGCAAAAATGTATGAGTATTATTTGAAATGCGATGAGATGGAGCAGGCTAAAGTAAAAAGTGGTGAGATGAAAAAGCCTAAATATAGAAAGAAGAATGCTGATGCTCTTAAAACATTACGTTTGAATTTAATTAATGGTGGTGGAGATGCCTATAATAAAGGTGATTATGCTGATGCTCTGAAATATTTTGGCTTATTTGTAGATGTTGTAAATGAACCTATATTTGCCGATGACGAATCTCTCAAAGCAGATACATTAAATGCTTTATATGCTTGTTATGCTACTTTGGCTGCTAATATGCTAAAAGATAAAGATGCGGTTATTAAATACGGTACAATAGGTAAAGAAGATAAGAGTGAAGGTCATAGAGCTTTAATGTGTTTGGCTGAGACTTATGGTGATAAAGAAACTGGCGACTCAATAAAATGGCTGGAAGTAATTAAAGAAGGAACAGAAAAATTCCCTCAGCAGGAGTATTTTGTTGGTAATATTATGGATTATTATATCCAAAAAGGAATGATTGATGAAGGTTTAGCTCAAATTAATAAGTTGCTTGCCACTAATGAAACTCCGTATTTCTTATATGTAAAAGGCATTTTGCAATTTGAAAAGAAACAATATGACGATGCCATTGCTACTTTTAATAAAATCATTGCTAACGGTGGTGATTTAGTAGCTGAAGCTTATGCAAAGATTGGTGATTGTTATTTCTTCCCAGCACAAATCATTGTAGAAGAGAATTCAGAATTAGCTATTGATAATCCTAAATACAATGAAAATGAAAACCAAATTAAAGATTTGTATGAAAAGGCTAAACCTTTCTACGAAAAGGCTAAAGAATTGAAACCGGACAATAAAGCATTATGGGGAAATTATTTGCTGAATATCTACTGGAAATTAAATAGAGCAGAATATGATTCTTTAGAAAAAGAATTAGGACTCTAATTTTTAATTTGCATAAATAATAAATGAAGGCTGTCTCAAAAATAAAGTTGAGATAGCCTTTTTTATTTATTGAGCTTTTACAATCCAAACACTCATAAGGTTGGCATTAGCTTCAATTACGAATATATTATAATCAGCATTATGTTTAATTGTGATTAGAAAAATCCATTATTGCCTTCCTTATTTCCCACTCTATATGTTTCCCATTTAGGTGGACCGAATTTATTCACCCAAATGGAAAACAGCAATTCTTTGCTATCCTTATTTAATTACCAATATAGGTGTATTAGCATGGAATATCATTTTCCGGGCAATACTTGGATTGAATAAACGGGCAAAGATATTTCTTTTGTAGTTTGTAATACAAAGGACATCTATATTTTCTTCTTTCACATATTTATCAAGATTACTCAATATATTATCTTCCTTGATTACATTATAATGCAATTCCAATTGAGGATATTGTTTTTGAAAATAATCTTTGATTCCTGCAAGTTTAATTTCGTCCCAAGCATCATTTTCTGTGCTTAAGTGAATAAATGAAATGGTAAAATGAAACGATTTAAAGGCAGTTATTAATGAGTCGAAAGCGATTAAGTCTCTTTGGTCGAAGTTGGTCACAAACGCCACCTTTTTGATATCGTTGAAGGTCTTTAGCGGAGTGTGCTCTGGTATTGCATATACAAAAGTTCTGCTTCTTTCAATAACTTCTGCCGTTACACTTCCTATCAGGTCGATGTCTTTTTGACTTCTACCTCGTGTACCCATAATGATAATCTGTGGTTTATGCTCTTTGGCATAGCGTAAGATTTCTTCTTCTGGAATGCCGTCACGCAAAATACACGTGTATTTTACGGAGGGAAATTCACCGCTTTCAACTTTCTTTTTGATCGTATCCGATAACTTATTCAGCTCTTTGTGAACTGTCTCTATCATACTCTTTATAGACTCCTCTCTTTCTATTTGAAAGTTGAAATTTTCTGTTCCGTAAGGGATTGTGGGAACATAGATAGGACTGAAATAGGCATGTAGTAAAATAACTTCTGCATTTATAGATTTGGCAAATGAGAAACCAAATTGGCAGGCCTTCAGTGAATAGTCTGAAAAATCGACAGGAATCAGTACTTTTCTTTGTTCTTTTTTCTCTTTACTACTCTCCTCTTGTTCCTTTACTACATCTTCGGCTAACCAAGTAGAACTTTCTATGATTTGTAAAGCATGAGGTAAATCACTTTCCTTAATTCTAACTCTCACACCAGAAGATATGACAGGCTGAATTAAGTTCACGTTGTGAATATAAGCTTCAATGCCCTCTGTTTCAAGCACATTTTTAAGAATCTGTGCCTTAGCATAAGTGAGGATTGCTAGAGTTACCAATTTATCTTCCATAACTGTTGTTTTTAGAGTTTCCAATTTTGTGTAATTTATTTGCATACACCTTTAAAACAAGAAAGCCCAATTGAATGTTGTCATTCAACTGGGCTTTCTTATCTTATGCTTCTTGTATTTCCTCCTTTTCTATTTCCTTTAAAATATCTATTGCTTTATCTAAGACTGTCGTATCGTCCAGCATTACCAAACCGCCATCCGGACCTGGCTCCAAGTGGATACCAACACTTTTCCCTGTTTTGAAATTATGGCCTCCAAAAAAGTTGCGCACAGTTTCTACGCTCATATTAAGTTCATCAGCTATTCTATGCATACTTCCACTGGGTAATGAATCTTTGATTTTACGCAGTTCGTTGAATGTTATCGTTCTGTTCATAGTGTATTAAATTTTAGTTTATACAAGTGATATTTAATTCACGCTATAAACTTAATCAAAAAATAATATAAAACAAAGTATTTCCTTCTTTTTTTGAACTGAAGAAAGTGGAATGATATAAAAATGCTATTTTATAAGTTTAGTGTGTGGATTGTAATGATT
Source organism: Phocaeicola faecalis (assembly GCF_021730445.1). GTDB lineage: Bacteria > Bacteroidota > Bacteroidia > Bacteroidales > Bacteroidaceae > Phocaeicola > Phocaeicola faecalis. The sequence continues at coordinate 155,547 of NZ_JADNRM010000007.1, forward strand.
CCGAGAAGGATAATCATAAAATACGTCAATAACAGGACTGTAAATAATAAATTGATATCATTTATTAGATAGCCACTAGCAGTATATTGATTGGAAATACAACGAGGCTGATAGAAAATGCGTTTGTGAATGAATCTATATAACCGATACATCAAATATCCTATCAAACATCCTTCGAGGATACCGAATAGAATATCTCCGGGATAATGCACACCTAAATATATGCGTGAATATGCGTTAAGAGAGGCCCAAAAGATGAGCATAAAAGTGAGTAACTTGTTTTTAAATAATAACGATAGGAATACAGTGAGGGCAAAAGTGTTGGCAGCGTGGCTCGAAATAAATCCAAAACGTCCTCCCCTATATCCATTTACTATGTCTACCATATACATGATGTCAGGGTCTTGCGTGGGGCGAAAACGATGAAAATAAGGTTTGCAAATGCCTGAAGCAATCTGGTCGGCCAAAGTAATGACAAGGGCAATCATCACAATAGTCAATAAAGCTTCCTGTATCTTATTATTTTTAATAATGATATACAACAGTATAATAGCAGTCGGAATCCATATATACGTACTTGTCGCTACCCACATGAAACCATCCCAAAAAAGGGAGTCACTTCCATTCAGGTTTAACAAAAGTTCCTTGTCAAAGGCTATATACTGCTGTATATCCATTAGTCGTTTTTAGATTATTTCTATTACATTAGTCGGTACCCATCCTACATTACCGTCTTCCAGTCTGATTTCTTTCCACTCTTTCATTGTGTTGTCTTTAATCATCACTTTTCTTCCTTCGTGAAGGATGAAAAGATCTGTTCCACTTTGATTAGGAGTACTCTTTACCGTAACACTGGGAGCTATAATGATGGCACTATCATGGTTCAATAATTCTGTTTTTTGTTCAGAAGCAAAAATGTTAGAGCATATGCAGATGACAAAGAAACAAATGGCAGAAATGAAACCTATTTTCTTCCATACCACTCGCTTGCCAAAAATAAATAAGGCTAGCATAAGAATAGTCAGAATAAAGGTAACAATACCTGTTTGAGCCCATCCTTTTTCACTCATTGAATTAATAAGTGATTGAGTCCACGTAACAAAGAACATCTCACTGGGTAGAGTTACCTTATCAACCGTTTTGCTACGTGCCAATTCAAGGTTAAAACGAATATCATTATTACCTGGATTCAGCAATAAAGCTCTTTCATAATTGAGTACAGCTTTGGCTATATTATTCATTTTATAGTAGCTGTTTCCCAAATTATAATAGATATCTGCCGATTCTCCTTTATTCTTTAAAATGCTTTCATATAAGTTCACTGCATTGGCAAAATCATTATTGATATAGGCGCTATCGGCTTCTGCCTTTGAGATATGGGCAGAAACCGCGACTTGAGTACTGTCTGTCTGAGCATTCAGACTGAGAAAACCCATCAAAAATATCAGGATGAAATATATTTTTCTCATTATTATGACCTCCTATTAATTAGTGCTTTATACTATTCTCCATCTTGCTGATGACTTCAATGGCAGAAGAATATACCTTATCCATTGCCTCGTTCTGGTTACCTGGTGCATAACGGGCAAATTCACATTCATTTAATGTTTCGATAAATTCTTTGATAAGTTCAGGAGAAACCCCATACTTGGTTAAATCTTCCTCAATATTATCTTTCGAAAGTTTAGAAACTGGAATATTCAGTTTGTCACTGATATAGCCCCAAAGTGCCTTCAGCACTTCGTCATAGAATGCTTCTTTCTTATTTTCCGCTAACAATTTACCCGCATTCTTCATTCGTTTGGTAGCCACTTTGTTTGCTTTCTTGGTACGTACTTTGGCAACATTGGCATTTTCTATTGCTTTTTTCCGATAAACAACGACAAATGCAATGAAGAGAGCCAATGGAATAATATACCATAAATAGTAAGTGACAGAACCGAAAAAGAAATCGTCTTTTCGGGTCAGTTTACTTTCTCCCATTTTGATATAACGTATATCTTTGCCTAGTACTTTTAAATCTTCTTTATTAGTGAAGTCGGCAATTACTTGATCAGCATTTCCTTCTCCTTTTTCTACTTTCAGCGTATAAGGCTCTGTTTTCAGCGTCTTGTAAGTTTGTGACTTCAAATCGAAGTAAGAGAACTCTACAGGAGGAATCGTGAAGTTTCCCGCATGTCTGGGAATCGCCAGATATTCAATCACTTTATTTCCGGATAACCCTTCACGAGTCAAATTGAACTTATTATCAATCTTCGGGTCATAAACCTCGAAATCTTTTGGAAAATCGACTTCGGGTGTGTTAATCAACTTCAGATTTCCTACACCTGAAATAATCAACTTGATGGTAACGGCATCATTTGTTTTCAGTTCTTGTGTATTGATGGAAGAGCTGATTGTGAACTCACCTACTCCACCCGAGAAATTGGCTGGCTTTCCGGCCGGCAATTCCTTTACATTGATAACCAACTTGGGAGTTACGATGTTTTTGTTTATCTCTACGTAATTACTTCCACCATTGAAGAAAGCATCGAATGGATCATCCGAGGCTACTCGTTGCGCAACGGTACCTTCGAAGGTAATGGAGGGTACTTCCAATTTACCTGATTGCTGCGGAAACAGAATGTATTGACTCCAGACGGTAGTATTGTAGTTTCTTCCGTTATAGTGTTCCAAAGTGAATACCTTTTTACCCGGAAGCTCTACTTCTTGCGTATGGAAACCTTTTAAGTCGGGCATACTTCCACGGAGGCCCCTCAAATCTACCAACGTGTAAACCTTGTAAGTCAGCAGAATAGCCTCTTGCTCGTAAACGGTGGTCTTATTTGCCGAAGCTGTGATAAACAAGTCTTTATTGGTAATCTTGCTACTTGTGGCTTGGCTCCGGGAAGAAGATGGATTTCCTGCCTGATTCCCTCCTACACCATTGGCTTGATCAGGTGGAAGTACTTTGATAGTCACCGTATTGGAAGAAAGGGAATGTCCATCGGCAACGATTGTTGCTGCCGGAATGGTATAGGTTCCTTCCTTATCGGCCATCAATATATAGGTATAAGTAACGGAACTGGTCGAAGTTACATTACCATTAATGATTTGCGTGCTGCTCTGTCGAGAAGCTGTGGGACCCATCAGTACTTCAAATCCCTTTATGCTTGGAGCTCGGAAATCTCTAACTTTCTGTGTATTAACCGTATAGGTTAATCGAAATTGGTCACCGCTCACTACCACATCGGGTGCTGTTGCCGTCAGCGTCTGAGTTCCGTCCGCCCATGCTTCCAACACCGTAGTTATTAATATGAATAAGAGAATTACTTTCCTCATTTTTCTATTTAGTTATTTTAATCGTCAAAATTAAACAATTACCAGTCTTTATCCAACTTCTTTCCTCGAATTTGCATTTGTTTTTTCACTTTATCCTGCACATTCTTCTCATCCTGCATCACCGCATTCAACAATTGCTGGGCATTTTCTTTGGACATTTCATCCTTATTCTGTTGCTGTTGTTGATTTTGGTTCTGTTGCTGGTCTTTCTTATCTTGATTTTGCTGATCTTTGTTTTGGTCTTTCTGGTCGTCTTTCTGATCCTGTTTTTGATCTTTGTTCTGGTCTTGATTTTGCTGGTTTTGTTGCTGGTCTTTTAGTAATTTCTGTGCCAAAGCGAGATTATAGCGCGTTTCATTGTCTTTCGGATTATTGCGCAAAGACTCTTTATAGGCCTCGATGCATTGGGGATATTGTTTGGAAGCCTGAAGGATGACACCCATATTATGATAAATCTGAGCAAGTTTATCCTTATCTTTTTCTACCTTTGAAGCCGATTCAAATTGTTCCATTGCTTCTTTTGCTTTTTGTTGCATCAAGAGCGAATTGCCCAAGTTGAACATAGCATCCGTCGACTTCGGGTTCACTTCCAGTGCTTTGCGATAATCCACCTCCGCTTTGACAAACAAGCTGTCGTTGTACAGCTTGTTTCCGCTACGCAGATAATCTCTATCTGTCTTTTGGGCAAAGGCACTGCCTCCTGCCGCAAGCAAGAATAACAGGGTGATATAGGTTTTCTGTAACATAAGCATTTATTTAAATAGTCTCACATTTTTGAAAAGCGGATTCTTCCGTTCCAAAATAAGCATTTCTGCAATCAGCAGAATGAGTATCAGCCACGCCAATGCTTGGAATTGCTCATCAAATTCGGTATAAACTTGACTTTCTACATCGGCTTTCGAAAGTTTAGCAATCTCGTTGTTCAGTATTTTCTCTGCCGAGTTGGAATTATCCACGCGGATGTACATTCCATTGCCGGCTTTGGCTATTTCCTGACACATTTGCTCGTTCAAACGAGTTACAATGACGTTTCCATCTTTATCCCGGCGATAATCGTTACTGCCTCTTTCTGAAGGAATAGGAGAACCGTCGGGCGAGCCGATACCCAATACAAACACTTGCATACCTTTTTCGGCTGCTTCCTTAGCAGCTTCCACAGCACCACCTTCGTGATTTTCACCGTCGGTGATGACTATAATGGCACGTCCCACGCCTTCCTGTGGAGTAAAGCTTTTCATTGCTAAACGAATAGCTGCACCGATATCTGTACCTTGCGTGGTTATCAGCGAAGGATTGATGGTCTCCAGAAACATCTTGGCAGACACATAGTCGCTCGTAATGGGCAATTGCGTGAATGCATCTCCGGCAAATACGATTAAACCTACTTTATCATTGTTGAATGTATCCACTAGTCTGGAAATAAGCTTCTTTGCTTTGTCCAGACGACTTGGAGTCACATCTTCCGCCAACATTGAGTTGGAGATATCCAATGCAATGACAGCTTCTACCCCACTACGTTTTACCGTTTCCATCTTGGAACCGAATTGGGGGCGTGCCAACATCAGGATTACCAATGTGAGCGCAGTAAAAATCAGCCAAAACTTAATGTCAGGGCGATATTTGGAGATAGTCGGCATCAACTGTTTGAGTAATGCCGGATCACCATACTTGCGAATGTTTTGGCGGCGGCGGTAATTGGAATACAAGTACAGCGCTACTACAAAAGGCAGTATGATGAGCAAATATAAAAAGTTCGGGTCTGCAAATCGAAACATAACTTCTTGTTTTTAAGGTATTTTCTTTAATACTGAGTTGCGCAATAAGATTTCGAGCAGAATACAGAAAAAAGCAACCCAGGCAAATATCTGGTATTCTTCTTCGCGTTTGCTGAACTCTTTTACGTTCAACTTCGTTTTCTCCAGTTTGTCAATCTCCTGATAAACTTCCTTTAGCTTAGAGTTACTGGTAGCACGGAAATAGTTCCCGTTTGTTGCTCCGGCAATTTCGGTCAAAGTCTTCTCATCAATTTCCACAGGAATATTCACATATTGTGTTCCTGCGTATGTTTGCATCGGATAAGGAGCTGTTCCGTTAGTACCTACCCCGATGGTGTAAATTCTGATACCAAATTTTTTGGCGATTTCGGCAGCGGTCATTGGAGAAATGTCTCCACGGTTGTTACTACCGTCTGTCAGCAGAATAATCACTTTGGACTTTGCTTTGCTGTCTTTCAGTCGGGTTACCGCATTAGCGATGCCCATACCGATGGCGGTACCGTCTTCTATCAATCCGCGCTGGGCAATGTCACCTTTGATACCGTTAAAAAGATTCAGCAGTACTCCGTGGTCTACCGTCAACGGACATTGGGTGAAACTTTCGCCGGCAAAGATGGTCAGACCGATATTATCGTTTGGACGGCCGTTGATAAATTCGGATGCCACTTGTTTGGCAGCTTCCAAGCGGTTAGGTTTCAAGTCCTCAGCCAGCATACTGGTAGAAACGTCTACTGCCAGCATGATGTCGATACCTTCTATTTCGGTATTCTGCCAGTTGTCAGTGGTCTGAGGGCGTGCCAAAATAAGGATTACCATAACGATAGCTACTATGCGGAGCACAAATGGGGCATGCAGCAGGTAAATTTTCCAGCTTCGGGGTGCCTTCATATACATGCGGGTGGTAGAGACTTGGAGTGTGGGCTCAGTCTTTTGCCTCCTCATCACATACCATATTATATAAGGTATGAGTAATACCAGCAGAAATAGATATTCAATATTTGCAAAAATCATTGTTTCTAGTATTTATGAGTTAAAACCAGAGATTGTATATGCCGCGAAGCACCTGATAGAGAATCACTACGATAGCAATGACAATCACTCCTATGCTGCTCAGCAAGATAATTCTTCCTTGTTTTGAACGCTTTTCTTCCACGGTGATTTCCGTAGGTTCGGGTTTGGCATTCGGATCCGGTTCCACCTTGGTGTTGTTGATAAAGTCTACCGCATTGACTAAGTTCATATCGTTTTCATTCATCAGCGGTGAATGTTTGGCGAATTTTACAAGGTCAGCAGTTTGGAACAGGAACATCAAGTCTTTGATAGATTCTTTGTCACTGATATCCTGCAGTTTATCAATAATTTCGGAAGAAGTCATCTCCATTGCGTTAAATCCGAAACGTTCTGCCATATAGTTGCGAAGCACATCGGTCAGCTCTGTGTAATACTCTTTCGGGTCGGTGCTGCGCAATGTTTTATTGCTCTTGATACGCTCTATTTCCTGTAATGCCTGTTGATGGGGCGGTAATTTCGGTTCTACCTTTATTTTCTTGATAATAGGCTTATTATCTTTATATCTTACATATAAATAATACCCCAGTCCCGCCAATGCCCACATCAGCAACACGAGCCACACAATAGTTGAAATATCCTCCCAAGTGAGGGGAACCTCGCGAACTGTTTTCGGACCGAAAAACTGCTCGGGATGAAGTGTATCGACCGGAATGGAATAAACCTTCAGTGCCAATGCTTTTGAACGGTATGCCTGATTGTTAACCAACACTTCGAGAGGCGGCAGATAGTAAAGTGCCGAGTCGAAAGAAGTGATAGTATATTCTTGTTTGATGAGCATTCGCCGTCCATCGTTCAATATTTGGGTATCAGGCTTGGCAATATCAAGAATTTCCACTCCCCTCACAATGGTGTCACGCAAAGCGGGAAGTATCAATTTTTGATTGGCATCCATACTGACTTCCAACTTTATTTTGGCCTGTTCGCCGATAAGAAGCTGTAGAGAGTCGATGCTTGCATCCACTGTAACCTGTTGTGCCTGTGCCTGATGTGCTGTCAGCAGCATCGTGGCACAAGCCAATACTTTCAAGAACTTTTTGCTAGTATGTATTATCTTCATGTTCATTAGTTTCGTTTAGCAAATAAGTTAAGCAACGCTTTTACGTAATCCTGATCGGTGCGGATAGATACAGAGTCTACATTGCTTTTTGTAAAGGTTTCGTTCAGCGTACCCTGACGTTGTAACCACCATTCGTTGTGTGTGCGTCGCAAGGTACGAGACGAGGTATCAATCCATTGTTCGTGTCCCGTTTCAGCATCGCGTACCTTCATTAAACCCACATCGGGAAGATCGGTGATTCGGCGGTCGTATACCTGAATGGCGACAATATCATGCTTGCGGTTGGCAATAGTCAATGCATTGCGGAAGTCCTTTTCATCAATAAAGTCACTCAGCATAAAGGTAGTGCAACGTTTCTTTATTACATTGGTCAGATATTCCACTGCCATTTTGATATCTGTACGCTTACTTTCGGGCTTAAAGTCAAGCAGTTCGCGGATGATATACAGAATATGTTTGCGTCCTTTCTTGGGTGGAATGAACTTTTCAATCCGATCCGAAAAGAAAATGACGCCAATTTTATCGTTGTTCTGAATAGCGGAGAATGCTAGAGTGGCGGCAATCTCGGTTACCATATCCTTCTTCATCTGTTTCACCGTACCGAAATCCAAGCTATTCGAAACGTCAATCAGGAGCATGACCGTCAATTCGCGTTCCTCTTCAAACACTTTTACAAAGGGCTTGTTATAGCGTGCGGTCACGTTCCAATCTATATCTCTAACATCGTCACCATACTGATACTCACGCACTTCCGAGAATGACATACCTTTACCCTTGAATGCAGAGTGATACTGCCCGGCAAAGATATTATTCGAAAGTCCGCGTGTCTTGATTTCAATCTGGCGAACCCGTTTTAATAAATCACTTGTTTCCATACTGTTCGTACTAAGTTATTTGTTTTCAAGTGCATCGGATTTTCCCTTTCTCATCATGGAAATAGGATGATATACCGATGCCTTTATCATTCCACTATTATGAAATGATAAACTTTTACTGTTGTTCCGAGCTTTTCTTCGGCTTGTTAATCTTCTTTTCCGCAGGAAATCTGCTGTATGATGTTTATCTCCGCAGATGCAATGCTTGCAAACACGGTTATATCCACAAAAAAGTACTTGATATCCTGCAGAAATCTTATTCTTTAAGGCACTTCCACCTTGTTCAGAATCTTGCTGATGATTTCGTCAGAAGTCATGTTGCTGGCTTCTGCCTCGTAAGTCAGACCGATACGGTGGCGAAGTACGTCATGGGCAACAGCGCGCACATCTTCGGGAATGACATAGCCGCGACGCTTGATGAACGCATAACTGCGTGCAGCTAAAGCCAAATTGATGGAAGCACGAGGTGAACCACCAAAACCAATCATATCTTTCAGTTCTTTCAAATCATACTTTTCAGGATAGCGGGTTGCGAATACGATATCGGCAATGTATTGCTCAATCTTTTCGTCCAAGTATACTTGCCGAACGACTTTGCGAGCTTCCATAATATCTTCCGACTTCAAAATGGGGCGGACTTCAATCTTTTCGCCACTGATGTTTTGACGGATAATTTTCTTTTCTTCTTCCAGTTTCGGATAGTCTATAATGACTTTCAGCATAAAGCGGTCTACTTGTGCTTCAGGCAATGGGTAAGTACCTTCCTGTTCAATCGGGTTTTGGGTAGCCATTACAAGAAATGGTTCGGGCAACAGGAATGTTTCCTTACTCAGTGTAACCTGACGTTCCTGCATAGCTTCCAGCAAAGCACTTTGCACTTTGGCCGGAGCACGGTTGATTTCATCTGCCAATACGAAGTTGGCGAATATCGGTCCTTTCTTAGCGATGAATCTCTCATCTTTCTGACTATAAATCATGGTACCGATAACGTCGGCCGGGAGTAAGTCCGGTGTAAACTGGATTCGGCTGTACTTGGCATCTATCAATGATGCAAGAGTCTTGATTGCTAAGGTCTTTGCCAGACCCGGAACACCTTCCAACAGGATGTGACCATCGGACAACAAACCGATAAGTAAAGATTCTACCAAATGTTTTTGACCTACGATAACCTGATCCATACCGGTCATCAAGTTGGTTACAAACGCACTTTGTCTTTCAATTCGTTCGTTTAGTTCGCGAATATCAATTGCTTCAGCCATAATTTTGTTATTTAGTTATTTCTTTTTTAAATCATTATAACGGCCTTGCGACGGCCTTGTTCGATTAACGCAGCCAAAATTACGGTAATTAATTAACTGAGGCAACTAATTTTTATTAAAAAAGTAAAGCGCATCTCTACTTTTTAAAGGATATTGGGCTAAAGAATTTTAAAATGAAAATTAGCGGTGGTTTATTACTTCTTTGGAGTCAATTCCGGGATGCGTAATGTTGTTCCGATGGGGACTCTGTCAGCATCTTTGATTACGTTTTTGTTATGCTTTACAATGTATGGCCACAACTTCTTTGTTCCATAAAATTTCAGTGCTAATTTTATGAGACTTTCTCCTTCTTGAAGGGTATAATTGGTCATGGTGCCCACAATGTCATACTCTACAGTGTCCGCCAGTGTCACTTTGGCTATCTCTTGATTGACGGCTGACTTTACGGAGGAATGGCTTTCCGGTTTTGTCGGTTGCTGCTGCAAAGGAGTCTCTGCCGGTTGTGGTTGAACCGGTTCTTTTGTCTGCAAGTCACTTACCGAAGCGGTATCCTGCTGCCGGAGACTGACGGAGTCGTTTGGCACTTCTTTTACAGTAGGTGGTAGTGTTGTAGTAACGGATTTCTTTACCGGCTGTTTATTTGATGATGATTGCATGAACCAATAAATACCGCCGGCAATGCAAAGGACAAGAATAATTGCAATAATGATTCCCCATGGGCTTTTCTTCTTCTCCTCTTTCAACGGTTTTTCAGGAGTTTTCAACGAGTCCTCCGGAACTGTTACCAATTGTGGTTCCGAAGCAACAGCCTCAGACACTGTGATTGTTTCCGACACTGTTTTCTCTTCTTGAAGCGCTTCTACTACAGCTTCTGCAATGTTGACAGGTTCTTCTTCCGAAGTTTTTTCTACTGCTTTCGGAGCTTCTTCCGCCAAAGGGTTTTCCTCTGTCGGTTGTTGCTCTTCCACCACTTTACTTGTTTCATCCGCCGCTATTGTTTTTTCCGGTTCGGCAACATCGGTTACCGGTTGAATATCAACCCCATTGTCGGATACACTGGTGATAGTGTGGGCATCGTCGTCTTTTGGAACTTCAGGGGTGGAGATGACTTCCTCCGCACTCTCCTCTCCATCGTTTTCTCCTTCAAATTCTGTTTCCGTATCTTCCAGTTGGGTATTCTCATTCAGGATAACCGTTTCAAAATGTGCGAACGGTTTATTAATCAAATCCTTCATGGTAGTATCGGGAGTAAACGATATTTTGTTGTGCCCCTGTATTTGAAAGCGTTCACCTGTATTTACATTAACGCTTTCGCGGCTTTCTACTTCTGTTAGTTTAAAAGTACCTAATCCCTTGACTTTTACATACTTTTCAGAAGCCAATGCTTCTTCGATAAGGTCAAAAACTCCTTTAACAAAGGCTTCGGCATCCTTTTTGCTCATGCCGTGTTTCTCTGCCAAAAGTTCGATAATATCTTGTATGGTTATTTTGTCACTCATAGTATGTCAATTGTATGTCTTAAGGGGGTATTTATTTAAACTTTTCTTTTAATATCGCACTCGGTTTATATGTCAATACCAATTTGGGAGGTATCAACATACGTTGTTGCGTAGCAGGATTAATAGAAATGCGTTCTAACTTTTTTCTTACCTCGAAAGTACCAAATCCCTGAATTGCAACTGTATTTCCATCTTGCAACTGTTGGGTCATGATACTTATCACTGAGGATACCAATTGAGTTGTATCTTTGTTGGTATATACAAATCTACGCGAAAGTTCGGATATAAATTCTTTATTATTCAAGGCTTTAGCTTATTAATTTGGCTGCTATATTAATAAAAAAACAAACATTCTCCAAACTTTTCGGAGGAAATTACTTATAAAATGCTACCATATAGGTCGAAATCATCAGCATCTGTAATTCGGACGTTATAGAACTCGCCTGTATTCAAATGTTTTCCATCTGCTTTAATTAAAACTTCAGGATCTACTTCAGGTGAATCAAACTGTGTACGGCCTATGTAATACTCTCCTTCCTGACGGTCGATGATTACTTTGAATTCTTTCCCTATTTTTGCAGCACTCAGCTCACCGGCAATTTCCTGTTGAATAGCCATCAACTCATCCAATCGTTGCTGCTTTACCTCATGCGAAATAGAATCCACATATTCTTGAGCAGCGTATGTACCTTCTTCTTCCGAATAAGCAAAGGCTCCCATACGGTCAAATCGTACTTTTCTGATGAATTCCTTCAATTCTTCAAAATCTTCCTCACTCTCACCCGGATGTCCTACCATTAATGTGGTGCGTAAATGGATACCCGGTACTTCTTTACGGAATTTCTCGATTAAATCGTATGTTTCTGCTTTTGTCACATGGCGGCGCATTTTGCTTAACATATTATCGCTGATGTGTTGCAGAGCAATATCCATGTACTTGCAAACATTATCGTGTTCGCGCATCACCTTGAACAGTTCTTCAGGGAAGTGTGCCGGATAAGCGTAGTGTAAGCGAATCCATTCCACCCCCGGAACATTGGCAATTCTTTCGATGAGTTCGGGCAATTTCTGACTTTTGTATAAATCTATGCCATAATAGGTTAATTCTTGTGCTATAATCTGAAATTCCTTTACCCCTTCAGAAACAAGCAATTTCACTTCATCGATGATTTCTTCCATCGGGCGTGAGATGTGTCGGCCTGTAATAATGGGGATAGCGCAATATGAACACTTCCTGTCGCAGCCTTCCGATATTTTTAAATAAGCATAATGATGAGGAGTGGTCAGTGTACGCTCAATGGCGAATTCCGATTTATAGGCTTTGCCTAAGTCAGCAAGTAGTTCATTCCAATTGAACTTACCATAAAACTTGTCCACTTGAGGAATTTCTAACTCCAACTCTTGCAAGTATCTTTCGGATAGACACCCCATTACATAGAGCTTCTTCAGTCTTCCCTCCTCTTTAGCCTGACAGAATTCCAATATCATGTTGATGGATTCTTCTTTAGCATCCCCAATGAAGCCGCAAGTATTGATAACTGCAATTTCTCCTTGGGGATTTTCGGCGTCATGAGTTGCTTTGTAACCGTTTGCTTCCAGCTGACGCATCAGCTTTTCCGAGTCTACTAAGTTTTTGGAACACCCTAAGGTGATAATATCTATTGTGTTACGTTTCATTTATTTTTCTGTCTCTCCAAATAGTGAGTCTACAAATTCTTTTTTGCGGAATACTTGCATGTCTTCGATACCTTCTCCCAATCCGATGTATTTTACAGGAATCTTAAATTGGTCTGAAATGCCGATGACTACACCACCTTTTGCTGTTCCGTCAAGTTTAGTAATAGCCATAGCGGTAACTTCGGTTGCAAGAGTAAACTGCTTGGCTTGTTCAAAGGCATTTTGTCCTGTAGAGCCATCCAGTACCAGCAATACTTCATGGGGAGCATCGGGTACTACTTTTTTCATTACATTCTTGATTTTAGTCAACTCATTCATCAAGTTGACTTTGTTGTGCAGACGGCCGGCAGTATCAATGATGACAACATCTGCGTTGTTGGCAACAGCCGAACTCAGGGTATCAAAAGCAACAGAGGCAGGGTCTGAGCCCATCTTCTGTTTGATAACGGGCACTCCAACACGTTCCCCCCAAATATCCAACTGCTCTACGGCAGCGGCACGGAACGTATCGGCAGCTCCAAGATAAACAGATTTACCTGCTTTCTTAAATTGGTAGGCCAATTTTCCAATAGTGGTCGTTTTACCTACTCCATTTACACCTACTACCATTATGACATAAGGTTTCTTGCCTGCGGGGACTGTGAATTCTTCTGAATCCACCGTATTATTTTCAGTCAGCAAAGCAGCGATTTCTTCACGAAGGATATTGTTCAGTTCTTGCGTGTTGACATATTTATCCTTTGCCACTCTGTCTTCTATACGCTTGATGATATTCAGAGTAGTTTCCACACCTACATCGGAAGTAATGAGTACTTCTTCCAGATTATCCAATACTTCATCGTCTACTTTTGATTTACCGGCCACGGCGCGGGCTATCTTACTAAATACACTTTCTTTGGTTTTGGACAATCCTTTGTCTAAAGTTTCCTTCTTTTCTTTCGAGAAAAAATTAAAAAATCCCATATTGGAGTTTGATTTATCTGTTTATGCTACAAAGATATAACTAATCTCTTACACGGACAAAAAAAAGCGTCAGAAGATTGGTTATAATGTGCGATAATGATAACGGTTATGCATAAAAAAAGTTCCTTTCACATTGTGTGAAAGGAACTTTTTGCCAATCGGAGTGATTGGATTATTTCTTGAAAAAGTCTTGAACTTTTTCGTTAGGTACCATTTGTTCATCGAAGATGTATGCTCCAGTCTTCGGAGATTTAACCATCTTGATAACCTTAGTGTAAGAACGTCCTTCTTTACCTGTCTGAAGGGTTGCGACTGTTTTCTTTGCCATGGGTTATAATTATTTAATTTCTTTGTGTACTGTTACTCTTTTCAAAATAGGATTGTACTTCTTAAGTTCCAATCTTTCAGTGGTATTTTTTCTATTCTTTGTTGTAATGTAACGAGAAGTTCCCGGCATACCACTATCCTTCATTTCTGTGCATTCAAGGATTACCTGTACTCTATTACCTTTAGCCTTCTTTGCCATAGTCTATCTCTCCTTTTTAATTAACCAATAATTTTGATGCTTTTCCAATCACAATAGCCTTTGGTAACCGCTTCATTCAGCGCTGCATCCAGGCCTTTTTTATTAATCACACGTAAGCCGTTAGCACAGATATTCAGGCTAATCCAGCAATCTTGTTCTACATAGTAGAATTTCTTAGTAAACAAGTTCACATCAAAAGTTCTTTTGGTTCTTCTCTTAGAGTGTGAAACATTGTTGCCAATCATGGCTTTCTTTCCGGTAATTTGACAAATCTTCGACATTGCTATCTTATTTTTATAGTTTTTTTCAATACTTGTTTCAAACGGAGTGCAAAATAAGCACTTTTATTTGTATAAAACAAGGTTTTTGGCAAATAATTCTGCATTTATTGCTCATTTTCTTCGTTTTGGAACAATTTTCGGAGTAATTGCAATGCATTTTGGGTGGCATTTGCAATATTTTTGTTTCTTCCTTCGTCCCCTTCGATTTTGAGCGTAATTACTTTGTCTTTACATCCGGCGGCAATCCAAATGGTGCCAACCGGTTTGTCGGGAGTACCCCCTGTCGGGCCGGCAATACCTGAAGTGGCAATTGCGCAGTCGGAATTCATCGATTTCATCGCGCCTTTTACCATTTCGACAACGGTTTCTTCGCTTACTGCTCCATAAGTCTCTAATGTTTCATGGCTCACACCTAATAAATTCTCTTTTACTTCGTTGGAATAGGCAATAATTCCACCTTTGAAAAAGTGTGATGTTCCGGCTACGGCTGTAATTGCGGCTGCCACATTTCCTGCCGTGCAGCTCTCGGCGGTAGCGAGTGTCAGGTTCTCTTTCCAAAACAATTCGCTAATCTCTTTACTTAAAAATTTACCTTCTACTGACATTTCGAAAAACTGTTTTTTGATAAATATTAAATTGTTACCCGTGAATATGCGGGTTTGTCAATGGTGCAAAAATCTTTGTCCAAATACTTATAATAACCGGTAATGGCAATCATTGCTGCATTATCGGTTGTGTAACTGAACTTTGGAATATATATTTTCCATCCATATTTGGCGGCGTGTTCATGGAATGAATTGCGCAAGCCGTTGTTGGCTGATACTCCTCCGGCTACAGCTACTTCGTTTATCTTGTGTGCTTTGGCTACTTTCCTCAGTTTGTCCATCAGAATATCCACAACGGTTGCTTCCAGTGAAGCTGCCAAATCATTCTTATGATGTTCGATAAAGTCAGGATCTTCTTTCAACCAATCGCGCAAGGAGTAGAGGAAAGAAGTTTTTAGTCCGCTAAAGCTGTAGTTGTAATCAGGAATATGCGGTTTGCTGAATGTAAATGCTTTCGGGTTTCCTTGGCGGGCCAGTTTGTCAATGATGGGACCACCGGGATAGCCCAGCCCCATTACTTTAGAGCATTTGTCAATAGCTTCTCCGGCTGCATCATCAATGGTTTGCCCCAACACTTCCATGTCATTATAGGCTTTTACCAAAATAATCTGTGAATTGCCGCCCGATACTAAGAGACATAAAAATGGGAATTTAGGCTGGTTCGTATCTTCTTCTGTTTCTTTAATGAAATGAGCTAACACATGGGCTTGCAGATGGTTAACATCAATCATTGGGATGTTTAAGGAACGGGCAAACCCTTTGGCAAAAGAGACCCCGACCAATAAGGAGCCCATTAATCCGGGGCCACGCGTGAAAGCCACTGCACTTAGGTCTTCTTTAGTGACTCCTGCCCTTTTCAAAGCTTCATGCACTACAGGTACAATATTTTGTTGATGTGCGCGTGATGCCAATTCCGGAACAACACCGCCATACGCCTCGTGGACAGCCTGGCTGGACACGACATTCGACAACAAGACACCGTTTTTGATTACAGCAGCAGAAGTGTCGTCGCAAGAAGATTCTATACCTAATATAATTGTATCCATAATCTATATACCTTATTATATATTAATGTGTAAGGATTTCAAGTCCGTTTTCCGTCATAAGGAATGTATGTTCCCATTGCGCAGAAGGAAGTTCATCTTCAGTCACTACTGTCCATCCATCCTCTTCGTCTATAAATACTTCCCAAGTTCCGGTGTTAATCATGGGTTCAATAGTAAAGACCATGCCTGGCACCAATAACATGCCTGTCCCCTTCTTTCCGAAGTGTTCTACATCCGGTTCTTCGTGAAACTCCACTCCCACACCGTGTCCACAGAGGTCACGTACTACGGAAAAACCATTCTTTTTGGCATGTTTCTCAATAGCATGACCTATATCGCCTACAAATCCAAAAGGTTTGGCTGCTTCCATACCGATTTCCAAACACTCTTTGGCTACTTGCACTAATTTTTCTTTTTTAGGGGTGGTCTTTCCGATAATAAACATACGTGAGGCATCGGCATAATAACCATCCAAAATAGTGGTACAGTCTACATTTATAATGTCTCCTTCTTCCAAAATATCAAATTCACTGGGGATACCATGGCATACCACTTCATTAATGGAGGTGCAGCAGCTTTTTGGAAAACCTTCATAACCTAATGTAGCGGGAATACCACCGTGTGATATGGTGTAATCATACACCAACTTATCAATTTCGAGAGTGCTCATACCGGCATGGATTTCTTTTTCCACTAAATCCAGGACTCCGGTATTAATGATTCCGCTTCGGCGTATACCTTCTATTTGTTCAGGGGTTTTGATTAGTTCCCTTGTGGGAACCAAATGTCCTTTATCCTGATAATAAAGAACCTTCTTATCTAAGTCTGTGAGTTCCACACCTTTAGGAACTCTCCAGTTTACTTTATTTCTTTTCATTTATTTTGTTTGTAATCCAGTAAATGCTTACTATTGACTGGCAAAGATAATATTTATTTGTTTATTATATAACAGTCTATGAAATAAAAGTTTAATTCATTTCGAAAAGATATGTGGAAATGGGGCCATCTGAATAAGAAGAAAGGCGTATGCCTAGCATTCCACCACCCGATACACATTCCCCTTGGCAGTATGCACCCGCTCGCCCAACTGGGGCAGGATGCGGCTCAGGCTGTAGGCCGTCATGCCCCTCATGGCTGAAGGATGTGCGGACTTCATCCGCTCGAACAACTGAGTTGCGGAAAGGGTCAGCACCTCCTGCGGATGGTCCTCTTCCGTGGCAAAGCGGAAACAGAGGCGGAACACCTCCTCTTCGGGTACATGCTTGTAGAACAATGCGTTGTGTTGCTGTATGGCTTGTTCCTCTTCCTTGTTAAACCAGCTGCGTTCACCGGACAGAAGCTCCGCCTTGAGTTGGGCGTACAGTTGCTCATGCTCTATGGGGGTGGTGCAGTCTATGGCGTGCTCCAGACTGACACAGAGAAAACGTCGCGAGCCGGTGCGGTCCACCAACAAGTCTTCCCGGTTACTGGTGCCGATGAACGAGGCGATGCGGGGAAGTGCCGAAGCACTGCGTTTGTAGGCCTTGCGAATATTCAGTGCGGAAGCCTGCATCAGATTCTTCAGCAGGGGCATTTTGGACGCACCCAACTTGTCGAATTCATCCAGATTAATCAGGCCGTAGGCAGCTAACCTGGCTTCGGCGGATGCCGGGGAACTGAGGTCGTAACTCTCTGTATAATAGGCTTTCAGCGCATCGGGCATCAACAGGCGGCAGAACGTACTTTTCCCCAGTCCCTGACGACTGCTCACCAGCAGGGGTGCCACGCTGTTGGCGCGGTTGGTATCCGGCCGGAACTGCATCCATTGGGCGGAGAGTCCCAGCATCCAGCGGTGGAAACCGTTCACCCATACCGGGTCATCAGACACCCTGCGGGCGAGTGCCGACACCCGGTCGGTGCCGTCCCATTCGGGAAGCTGCTCAAAGTAGGCGGTAAAGGGATGGTATTCGCTGATGCGGCGCGAGCGCACAAAGCGTTGGATGTCCCTGTCCCAGCAGTCTATGCCCGCTTCGATGGCTTCCAGACTGAGCGAGTTCATCCACCGTTCGTCCACTTTGGCGTAGCGCAAGTGGTCATCGGGAATATTGTGTTCCACGCCCGCTACCTCGGTCTCTTCGGTCAGCACGTTGAATCGGAAGTGGTAGCGGGAGGTAAGGAAAGCGGTCACTTCCTGCATCAAGGAGCGTGATTTCGCCTTCTTAACAGTTTCTTCCGGAGATATTGGCGCGGCTTCCTTTTCAGTGTCTTTCAAGGATTTCAGTTCAGCCTCCTTTCGGATGTCTTCCAAAGATATCACTCCGATTTTATTTTCAATATATTTCGAGGACTTCACTCTGAGTTCCTTTCGGATATCTTCCAAAGATGTTGGTTCGACTTCCTTTTTAATGTCTTTCGAGCCTACAGTATTCATGACCTTTCGAACGCTTCCCGGTCGCACGGAATCTTCCTCCGTTTCTTCTGTTAAGTCTGCCGGACATCCGGAAAAGACGTCTCTGCTTTCCAACAAATTTCCCTTGCCGTTTTCAGCAAGAAGAACCTGTGACTTGTCCACTTCCTTCACTCCGTCCTCATCGGAAACGATGTAGTG
>NZ_JADNRM010000008.1 GCF_021730445.1 Phocaeicola faecalis
CTTCTTTTCCGTTCATCCTTACATTTTAATTAAAACACTCACATAATCAGTCGGTTAAGAATGACAGCACATCCCCTCATCCTCCCTTCAGCCGCGCTTTCCGAGTCCCTTCACAATCTGCCGTCAGTAATTCCCTTATGTACTCATCTTTTTAGCCTGCCGTTTTCTGTAGGGGCAGACCCGTGTGTCTGCCCGAGAACAGTTCACTTTAAGTTATTGGGGTCATTGGGCGGACACATGGGTCCGCCCCTACCGTAAAGCGCTATTGAAAAAGTTCAAAAGCCGGAAGAAACTTCACAAAATGAAAGGAGGCTGAAGGGGCGGTGACGGGATGCCCGTTCACTACCGGAACCCCCATCAACAGGGAGTTTCAATGGCTTATGAAAGGAGGAAGGGAGAAACAACGCAATCATTGGTAGATGTCGGGATTCGGGTAAATGTCTTTTAGTCTGGTTATTTGGAAGAAAAATAAAATGTAAAAATGAGCAAAAATCGGGATGATGTAATAAAGAAACTGTTTGAACGTTCTCTGGAACCCAAGGAAAGAGGGGAATTGAATAATTATGAGTTTATTAATGATGCTCTTCGCAAACAATGGGAAGAGGTACCTGCTACTATTGATTCGGTAAGAGAAGAACGTATTTTGCATAGTGTATTGAAGAGTATTAGAAGAAAGAAAAATCATTTCACTTATTCTGAAAGAATATGCCTATATGGATGAGTTCCGTAATCGTGACAGTCGTCTTTATGTTTCGCCGTCTAAGGAGGCTGCTTTGGATTTTGTGCGTAACGAACGTCGTATAGAACTGGCTGCTGAAGGACAACGTTATGATGATATACGTCGTTATGGAGCTGCATATTGCAACAAGGTAATGAATCGAGATGAATTTTAGGTGTTAGGATTATGCACGGGATGTGTATGACATTTGTCTTCACATCCCGTTTTTTATCATTAATGTGTTAAAAAAACATAAGCAAATACAGAGTATATAAGGGAAACTTCCTTTCTTTGTACTTTAATACAGCGATTGGTTAATTCATTAAATCTAATAAGTATGAAATTACTTTCGATTTTAGCGTTAAGTGCGGTCTTTGCGCTCACTTCAATAAATTTGTATGCTCAAAAAGTATATGATATTTCCACGTTTGGCTTAAAACCCAATACTCATAAAAATGCTTCTCCTGTTTTACAAAAGGCATTGTCGAAAATAAAGGCGGAGTGTAAGGATGGTGAGGCGGTTATTCTTCGTTTTCCTGAAGGCCGTTATGACTTTCATGAAAAAGGGGCTGCCGTACGCGAATATTATATTTCGAACCACGACCAGGACAATCCCAAGAAAGTAGGTATTGCACTGGAGGATATGAAGAATCTCACTCTTGACGGACAAGGGGCACAGTTTGTCTTTCATGGGAGAATGTTACCGGTATCACTCCTTCGTTCGGAGAACTGTAGTTTGAAGAATTTCAGTATTGATTTTGAAAACCCTCATATTGCACAAATAAAGATATTGGAGAATACTCCTCAAGAAGGAATCGTTTTTGAACCGGCTTCATGGGTGAAATATCGTATAGCCAAAGACTCAATCTTTGAAGCTTATGGAGAAGGGTGGACTTTAAAACATTCTTGGGGTATTGCTTTTGATGGGGATACCAAACATTTGGTATACAATACCAGCGATATTGCTTGCCCGACGAAAGGGGCAAGTGAGATTGCGCCGCGCCGCATCCGTGCTCCTCATTGGAAAGATGCACGTCTTGTTCCCGGAACTGTTGTTGCCATGCGTGGCTGGGGACGTCCCACTCCCGGTATCTTTCTTTCACATGATTTAAATACGGCCTTGGAAAACATAAAAGTCCATTATGCCGAAGGAATGGGATTACTGGCACAATTCAGTGACAATATTACGCTAGAGAAGTTCTGTGTTTGTTTGAAGGGGGAGGATGATCCGCGTTATTTTACCACACAGGCAGATGCAACTCACTTTTCCGGTTGCAAAGGAAAGATTACTTCGTGCAACGGACTGTATGAGGGCATGATGGATGATGCCATTAATGTGCATGGAACGTATCTAAAAGTGGTGAAAAGGGTAGATGACCGTACATTGGTCGGACGTTATATGCACGGTCAGTCATGGGGATTTGAATGGGGACGCGCCGGAGATGAGGTGCAGTTCGTACAATCCGCTACTATGGAATTGATTGGCAAGCAGAATAAGATTGCAAGCATTCGTCCGTATGATAAAGAACAAATAGATGGAGCACGTGAGTTCATCATTGCTTTTGATGAGGCTATAGATTCGGCTATCAATGAACAGAGTGGATTTGGTATTGAGAATCTTACTTGGACTCCGGAAGTCTTGTTTGCCGGAAATACGATTCGCAATAATCGGGCGAGAGGTACGTTGTTCAGTACTCCGCGTAAAACAGTTGTCGAGAATAACTTATTCGACCATACTTCAGGGGCTGCTATTTTATTGTGTGGAGACTGTAACGGTTGGTTTGAAACCGGAGCGTGCCGTAATGTAATTATTCGCAAGAATCGTTTTGTGAATGCACTTACCAATTTATTTCAGTTTACGAATGCTGTGATTTCGATTTATCCGGAAATACCCGACCTGAAGAATCAGCAGAAGTATTTTCATGGAGGACCGGAAGGGGGTATTGTGATAGAAGATAATGAATTCGATACTTTTGACGCTCCTATCCTGTATGCCAAATCTGTAGATGGATTGATATTCCGCAATAATGTTATAAAGAAGAACACGGACTATAAACCGTTCCATTTTAATCAGAACCGTTTTTGGTTGGAGCGGGTGACGAATGTGACGATTGCCGAATAAGGCGTTGGTTTATAAATGAATACTAACTATTATATTTTAAATATTTATTTTTGAAAAGACATGAAGATTAAGAATCTATTGACTGTGATGACCGGCTTGGCATTGTTCTGCTTGGTCGGATGCGCTTCTCCTCAGAAGGAAGCTGCTGCAAAGGAGTATGCTCCTATCGAAGTCGCTGTGCCCGAGCGTCCTGCCGGACAGCAAGATGTAATTCAACTGACCACTCCGAAACTGGATACGGTTCGTGTTGGTTTTATTGGCTTGGGTATGCGTGGTCCCGGTGCTGTTGCACGTTGGACTCATATTCCCGGTACAAAAATTGTAGCTTTGTGTGACCTTCGTCCCAAATGTGTAGAAAGAGCACAAGGTATTTTGGAAAAGGCCGGTCTTCCTAAAGCTGCCGAATATTCAGGTTCTGAAGATGCATGGAAGCAATTGTGTGAACGTGATGATATTGATGTGGTATATATTGCTTCAGACTGGAAACATCATGCCGAAATGGGTATTTACGCTATGGAACACGGCAAGCATGTTGCCATTGAAGTTCCGTCTGCTATGACACTGGATGAAATCTGGGCGTTAATCAATACTTCAGAAAAAACTCGCAAGCACTGTATGCAGTTGGAAAACTGTGTATACGACTTCTTCGAACTGACTACATTGAACATGGCTCAGCAGGGATTGTTCGGTGAAGTGCTGCACGTAGAAGGTTCTTATATCCACAACCTTGAAGAGTTCTGGGGTGAATATTGGAACAACTGGCGTTTGGATTACAACAACGAATTCCGTGGTGACGTTTATGCCACTCACGGCCTTGGCCCGGCCTGCCAATTGCTGGACATTCACCGTGGTGACCGCATGAAGACTTTGGTGGCTATGGATACTAAAGCTGTAACCGGTCCTGAACTGGGTAAGAGATATGGTTTGGCAAATGATTCTATTGAATTCCAAAACGGTGACCACACCATGACTTTCATCCGCACTGAAAACGGTAAAACTATCCACATTCAGCATGATGTAATGAATCCTCGTCCTTACAGCCGTATGTATCAGCTGACAGGTACGAATGGTTTCGCCAACAAATATCCTATCGAACAATACTGCTTGCGTCCCGACCAGGTTGACGCTAAAGAAGTGCCTAACCACGAAAACCTGAATATGCACGCTGCTGTTCCCGAAAACGTGAAAGAAGCCTTGATGCAGAAATACAAACACCCGATTCACCAGGAACTGGAAGAAACTGCCAAGAAGGTAGGTGGTCACGGTGGTATGGACTACATCATGGACTATCGTCTGGTTTACTGTCTGCGCAACGGTTTGCCTTTGGATATGGATGTATACGACTTGGCTGAATGGTGCTGTATGGCAGACCTTACCCGCCTTTCTATCGAAAACGGTAATGCTCCGGTAGCTGTACCCGACTTTACCCGCGGTAGCTGGAACAAGGTGAAAGGTTATCGCCACGCATTTGCCAAATAATTCTTAAAATCTCGTTTTTTAAACTGAGATAATTTCAACATAAAATGAAAGAAGAGGTTGTTACCGATACCGGTAACAACCTCTTTCTGATATATATATCCTGTTTTATTCTTCTACGATACTTGTACGCGGCCGTTGGGGTGTGATTTCCTTTTGCTGTTTCAGATATTCTATCAGAGCGTCTGATGAGGTGGCAGTCGTTTCATGTCCCGGGTCGGCATGGTCAAATCGGTAGCTGGAGGCGATGTAGCTGTTCATTCCTACTTTATACTGTTTATTCTCGTCCAGCGGGTTACCGTTCATATCTTTTAGGGTGACACTCACGGCTTTGCCGTCATGGGTATGAATGGTATAGGTCATGCCCGAAACCAATAAATCGGCACGTTTGCTGGCTTTGCGGTAGGAGTTCATTAATAAGGTGCGAATCTCTGCCGGAGTCATCCGGTAGATAACTACGCTGTTGCCGAAGGGATCCAGTTGATAAATCTCGGCCATGGTGATTTCTCCTTTGGCTATTTGTCCGATGCGCACGCCGCCGGCATTCTGGAAAGCAAAGTCGAGATTATGCACGCTGGTTACGGCATCCGTCATCAGTGAGCCGAGAGGTTCTTTACCGTTGAACTGTGCTGTGGCGTGTGCTATTACTTGGTCTAAGTGGCAATCCTCGCGGAATTTCTGAATCAGTTGCTTGATATCTGTATCTTCGTCTTTGAGTTTCGCGATATTAATCAGCTCGAATTTCTTATCTTTTACTTTATTGTCATCTAAGGTTATGGTGGTCTTGCCCAGATAATGGAGATTACTTTGTGCCTGATTAATCAGGACACCATTCACGATAATGGTGGAGTCAATGCGTGTATGTGAGTGCCCTCCAATGATAACGTCCAGCTCGGGCATCGCTTCGGCTATTTCACAGTCTTTGGTATAACCGGTATGGGTGAGACCGACAAACAAGTCACATTGAGTGCGTAAGTTCTTGTATTTAAGGGCTGTTGAGACTGGCTCTGTGAATGTGACACCTTTCAGGCGTGCAGGATGGGTGGCGGGAAGCAGTTCGCCTGTTCTTCGCTTACTCACTTCGATGAGGCTCAGGATGCATATCTTGGTGTCACCGATTTGGAGGAAAGCATAAGGTTGAGGTTGTTTGATTTTGGCTGTTTCTTCATCGACAATCATGTTGGCACACAGGAATTGGAAGTTGGCCTGCTCCATTCGTTGGTTCAACACTTCCTGTCCATAGTCGAATTCATGGTTCCCGAATATCTCATACCGATAGCCTATCCGGTTCATTAAGTCAATCATGGGGAAGCCTTTCTCGGGATATTGGTCTACTACCGGATTCCCCGAAAACATATCTCCTCCACTTAGAATCAAGATATTGGGGTTCTTGGCACGTTCTTTCTGTATATAGCTTGCTATTTTGGCAAAGTTATCAATACTGCCGTGCATGTCATTGGTAGAAAAGAGGATGATTTGCGTTTCTTTTGCTGACAGTGAGCAGCATAGAAAGACAAATAACAATAGAAAACTAGATAGCTTTTTCATTTATTACTGGTGTTTAATAGGTTGGTTTAATGCTGCAAAGATAGGTTATTAATATTTCAAATGCTTTGCAGCATACAGAAAAGTTTGTTTCCGGGCAATGGTATATTTGTCTTCTAATGGGGAGAATACTTATAAATGGTGATTGTAGGAAAGAAATGACTGCTGAGACGGCTTTCTAAATTACCTATAAAAAGCGATTGCGGCGCGTCGGTTTTATTAGGAATTTTGCATCCGAATAAAGAATGTAATTACTTAGCAAGAGAAAAACGTGAGAACAGCAATTCGGAAAGTGAGTATTTTAATTATCGTTTTATGGGCGGGCGTATCTGTATATGCACAGCCATATAAAACCATGATTTCGGGTAAAGTCGTATCGAAGGAGAAGGAAATCATAGATTTGGCAACTGTGTATCTGAAAGGGACCAACTATGGTTGTATGACCAATGAACAGGGAATATATCATCTGCATGCTCCGGCAGGAGAGTATACGCTGGTTGTTTCTGCCATCGGCTACGAAACGGTGGAGAAGCCGGTGAAACTCCTTCGGGATGAGAGAGTAAAAATGAATGTAGTGTTAGCTTCGTCTGTAACAGAGTTGGATGAGGTCGTTGTCGTATCCAATGGGGTAGGCCGTGTGAAGCGTTCGGCTTTTAATGCCGTGGCTGTGGATACGGAGGAGTTGCAGAACTCGACGAAGAATTTGAGTGACGCCTTGTCCAAACTTCCGGGTATGAAGTTGCGGGAAGCAGGAGGTGTAGGCTCTGACACCCAACTCATGTTGGACGGCTTTAGTGGAAAACATGTCAAAATCTTCATTGACGGAGTGCCACAGGAGGGGGTAGGCAGCTCGTTCGGGCTGAACAATATTCCTGTGAATTTTGCCGAGCGTATAGAAGTGTATAAAGGGGTTGTACCGGTAGGATTCGGCACCGATGCTTTAGGAGGTATCGTCAATATTGTGACGAACAAGAAGAAGAGAAAATGGTTTTTGGATACTTCTTATTCCTATGGCTCGTTTAATACGCACAAGTCGTATGTCAATTTCGGGCAGACTTTCAGAAACGGATGGATGTATGAGATAAATGCATTCCAAAACTATTCCGACAATGATTATTATGTGGATACTTATGTCACTCATTTTTCTCCTGATGGCAATACCACCGACAAAAAGAAGATTGAGCATGTAAAGCGTTTCAATGACACTTACCACAATGAGGCTGTCATCGGAAAGATTGGTTGGGTGGGAAAACCTTTTGCCGACCGTTTGCTCTTTGGCTTTACTTATTCCAATATGTACAAGGAGATTCAGACAGGAGTGCGTCAGGAAGCGGTATTTGGAGAGAAGCATCGCAAGGGACATTCGCTGATGCCCTCATTGGAGTATCGTAAGCGGGATTTGTTCACCAAAGGGCTGGATATCAGCTTGACGGCAAATTATAATTATAACCTGACCCAGAATGTTGATACTGTGCCTTATCAATACAACTGGTATGGCGAAAAGCAATATACCGGTTCAAAAGGAGAGCAATCTTATCAGGACAATGAATCGAAGAATAAGAACTGGAATGGAACGTTCAGGGCCGATTATCGCCTTAGTAGGGCGCAGACCTTTACATTGAGCCATGTGCTGACTGCTTTTGAGCGAAGTAACCGTTCGGATGTGAATTCCACTTCGGCCGTCTCCGACTTTACCGTTCCCAAGAAGACAAGGAAGAATATCACCGGGCTTTCTTATCGCCTGATGCCCACTGAGAAATGGAACTTCTCTGCTTTCGGGAAGTATTACAACCAGCATAGTTCGGGATTGGTCTCACAAAATGCCGACGGCATAGGAAACTATATCGATATGTCTAAGAACGTAAGCGCTTTGGGTTACGGTGTGGCAGGCACCTATTGGATAATAAAGGACCTGCAGGCGAAGCTCTCATACGAGAAAGCTTATCGGCTACCGTCCAATGAAGAACTGTTCGGTGACGAGGATTTGGAAGCGGGGAAGGCTGATTTGAATCCGGAGAACAGTGACAACATTAATCTGAACCTCAGTTATACACACCAGTTTGGCAAACATGGGCTTTATGTGGAAGGAAGTTTGATTTATCGTGATACGAAAGATTACATCGTCCGTACTATCAGTTCTTTTGGAGGCAAAAGCTATGGTTCCTATTATAACCATGGGCGTGTAAAGACGAAAGGCTTCAATGTATCCGCACGTTACAGTTATTCGCATTGGCTCAGTGTGGGAGCTACTTATAGCAGCATGGATACGCGTGACAATGAGAAATACTTGGAAGGGGGTTCCCTGCAGGAAAGCCTGAAGTATAAACTGCGTATACCCAACCAGCCTTACCGTTATGCCAGCCTGGATGCTTCTCTCTATTGGCATGACTTGTTTGCAAAAGGAAACCGCTTGTCGCTCACGTATGACAGCTATTACCAGCACGAGTTTCCCTTGAATTGGGAAACCATCGGAGAGGCTTCTTCCAAGAAACGCGTACCGGAACAGTTTTCACATAATCTAGGAGTTACGTATAGCATCAAGAACGGACGCTATAATCTTTCGTTTGAATGTAAGAACTTCACGGACGAGAAGCTATATGATAATTATAGTCTGCAGAAAGCCGGGCGTGCGTTCTATGGGAAGGTGAGAGTTTATTTCGGACAATAAATATGAATCGATAAATAAAATAGAAGAATGATGAATGGAAATTTTTTGTTTTGGTCTGTTGCCATGGCATTTTGTGCAGGCAGTGTGTTGACTTCATGCAGTGATGATACAGTGCCCGAGAATCCAACGCCGGATACTCCCGGTACCGATACCGGGACAGGAACATACGTGGTTGCCGCCACTGTTGATGGGGTGAATTATCTCCTGACCGCCGAGTCTTTGGACGAAGGAAGCGTCACAGTAAAAAATAATGGTCTTGAAACCGAGACCGGTACGTATTGGGTGTTTCATAACAATGATTACCTTTTTCGTCTCGTGTATAATAAAGGAGGAGACGGAACCGGCTCCTCTTATATCCTGAACAGTAATAATAAGCCCGAAGAGCATCTGTCGTATGCCTTTAAACGCATCACCACGTATGGCACATGGGGCGACAATGTCATTACCGCTTCTACCGGCGATACAGACCGGACGGATGCCAACGGATATGCGGAGCAAGGCATTCTGGTGAACTATCTGAATTCGCTGAACGGTACGACGAGTACCAAGACCTACCCGTGTGAGAACTATTTGGGTAACGGTGAGTATGTTACCTTTTCCGGATTTGTGCAGGCGAACGGCAAACTTTACACTTCAGTAATTCCGATGGGGATGAGCCAATATGGTGTAAAAGCGTTTCCGGACAAGGTGACCGACCCTCAACTTGTGGCAACCGTGGCGGGAGGCAGTGCCAGCAGTGCTTATAAAGAGGGTTCTATTCCTTCCACCCAGTATCCCGATTATGCATACGTGGCCATTTATAGCGGAAACGATTTCAGCACTACCCCAACGATTGTCGCCACGGACAAAATTGGTTTTGCCAGCGGACGTATGCGTTCGCAATATTACCAGACCATCTGGGCGGCCGATAATGGCGATTTGTACGTTTTCTCGCCGGGCTATGGACGGCTTACTACTTCTTCGGACGACTTGAAGCGTGTGCAGGGAACACTTCCTTCGGGAGTGATGCGAATCAAGGCAGGAGAAACTTCGTTCGACGCCACTTATTATGTCAATCTCGAAGAGCTTGGAAACAAACATCCGGTGTACAAATGCTGGCATATCACAGAAGATTATTTCCTGCTTCAGATGTATACTCGCGGATTACAGTCGAAAGGGGAGTATACCACCGAACTGGCTGTCTTTAAAGGTGAAGACCGGACACTGAAACCGGTGACCGGATTGCCGTCGGAAGATGTTCTGAGCGCTTATGGAAATATCCCTTATAATGAGAACGGTTACATATATATGCCGGTATCCACTACCGATGGCAGTGCTCCGGCACTTTACAAGATTGACCCTCGGACGGCTACTGCCACAAAGGGGCTGACTATCGTTGCGGAATCTGTTAGTACCGTAGGTAAACTTGTATCTCAAAAATGAAAAAGATATTTCGTACATTGCATCTTTGGCTTTCCGTGCCTTTCGGACTGCTTGTCAGTCTGATATGCTTTTCGGGTGCCATGCTGGTTTTCGAGAACGAAATAACGGAGTGGAGCCGCCCCGACCTTTATCATGTGAAGGAGGTAAAGGCGGAACCACTGCCTGTGGAAATGCTTCTCGAACGAGTGGCGGAGACATTGCCCGACAGTGTATCTGTCACCGGAGTGAGTATTCTTTCAGAGAAGGGGCGTACGTGGCAGGTAAATCTCTCTAAACCACGTCGTGCATCGGTTTATATTGACCCTTATACGGGTGAAGTGAAGGGAAAATACGAGCGTCCGGCCTTTTTTCTGACCATGTTTAAACTGCATCGCTGGCTGTTGGACAGTATGAAGCCCGGTGACAGTATCTTCTGGGGAAAGGTGATAGTGGGAGTGAGTACACTGATGTTTGTTCTTATTCTGCTGATAGGCATCATTATCTGGTGGCCGCGCACACTGCGGGCGTTGAAGAATAGTCTGAAGATAACGTTGCGGAGGGGATTCCGCCGGTTCTGTTACGATTTTCATGTGGCGGGCGGTTTGTATGCGTTGCTGTTTTTGCTGATGATGTCACTGACGGGACTGACTTGGTCTTTTGCTTGGTACCGGACTGGATTTTATAAAATTTTCGGAGTAGAAACCCGGCAGGGAAGCGGGCACGCAGCTCATGGGCAGGAGAAGAAGGAAAAGTCACAGGTTCCGTATGCACATTGGGAACAGGTCTATCGACAGTTGAAGGATGAGAATCCCGATTACCGACAGATTTCCATATCCCGGGGCACTGCCAATGTCTCTTTTGACCGGTTGGGCAATCAGCGTGCGAGTGACCGTTATGAGTTTGACCCTCGTTCGGGTGAGATAATGAATGTATCTTTATATCAGGACGCTGAGCCGTCGGGAAAGATTCGGGGGTGGATATATTCGGTGCATGTAGGGAGCTGGGGCGGTATCTTTACCAAGATACTTGCCTTTGCAGCGGCTCTCATCGGGGCTTGTCTGCCATTGACAGGCTATTACCTGTGGATAAAACGTAAGCTCGGACAAAGAAAACGAAGGTGCTAGCGGCGGGTGTGCCAAAAGCAAAAACAGCGTGACCGTTATGTCAGCTTTTGGCACACTTCTCTATTTCCCATACGGTTTGAGATTAAAACCACTTTATCTTTCTGAAGATAACGAAGGCCATGGCCGATAATACGATAGATATCAATATGATGAGGCTGAAAGCATGTGGCAACTCATCCACATGCACATCCACGTTCATTCCATAAAAGCTGGCAATCAATGTAGGTACCATCAGTATGATAGAGATACTGGTCATGCGCTTCATGATAGTATTCACATTATTTGAAATGATGGAGGCAAAAGCATCCATTGTGCCTGTCAGAATATCACTGTAGATATTCACTGTGTTGTATGCCTGTTTCAATTCGATGACCACATCTTCCACCAGGTCAGGGTTCTGATAATCTTTTTCCTGAAAGATACTTTGCAATTTGCCTACCATCACTTCATTTCCACGTATCGAGGTGTTGAAATAGACCAATGTCTTTTGCAGTTTCATCAACCGCAGTAAATCTTCATTGCGTATGCTTCTTTCTAATTCCTTTTCGGCCGCTGCCACATCATTGTTTATCTGCTTCAGGTATTTCAGGAACCATACTGCGGAAGAATAAATCAGCCGCAATATCAGTTCAAATTTATTGCGCACTACTATTCCTTTTCGGCGTGTGTGGTCGATAAAGTCAGGTATCATTTCGGTGGAATGATAGCAAATGGTGACAATAATCTCATTGTTTGTGATGATGCCGATGGGAATGGTTGTATATGGAATGCTTCCCTGCTGTTGCAAAGGGATGCGGATAATGGTCAGCAACCAGTTTTCTTCGGTATCGGTGCGCGGGCGTTCATCCACGTCAGCAATGTCTTCCAAAAAAGATTCGGGAACTTTTAAGTCTTTGGTCAGAAAGTCAAAATCGCTTTTATCAGGGCATTCTACATTTACCCAGCAGTTGGGCATCCACTGCGGCTTTTCCACAAAGCCGTTCTCACAATAAAGATATTTTCTCATCTTATTGCCTCCTTTCGTTTGTTTTAAGTCCGGGCAGAGGCATTGCAGGCATGCTGTTTAGAGCCCTGCCGGATAAGTTAATACTATACTGTACGTTCGTGGGTTGGAATCGTCCATTTTGGGTTGTTTTTAATAAATTGCGGGACAAAAGTACGTAAAAACTTTAAAAACACCTAATCTCGTGTACCTATTTATGGTGATTGTTGTTCTACATTATCCTAATAACTAGGTATTGCAGGGTGAAGTGTAGTACACTACCTTTGCAGATGTAATAATTACAATTTAAAAATTAATTTCAATTTTAAAATAGAAAGTATATGGAACCTATTATTAATTCACAAGTTCCTGAATTCAAAGTTCAGGCATTTCATAATGGAGAGTTTAAGACAGTGACTAACAAGGATATCGAAGGCAAATGGGCTATTTTCTTCTTTTATCCTGCCGATTTTACTTTCGTCTGTCCTACCGAGTTGGTAGATATTGCAGAGAAGTATGACCAGTTCAAGGAAATGGGTGTGGAGGTATATTCTGTCAGCACCGATTCGCATTTTGTTCACAAAGCATGGCATGATGCTTCCGAAAGCATTCGAAAAATCACTTATCCGATGTTGGCGGACCCCACGGGAGTTCTCTCGCGTGCATTCGGTGTGATGATTGAAGAAGACGGTATGGCTTATCGCGGTACTTTTGTGGTCAATCCCGAAGGTAAGATTAAGTTGGCTGAGATTCAGGACAACAGTATCGGACGTAATGCCGACGAATTGCTCCGTAAAGTGGAAGCAGCTCAGTTTGTTGCCAGTCACGATGGAGAAGTTTGTCCGGCGAAATGGAAAAAAGGAGCCGAGACTCTGAAACCGAGCATTGACCTGGTAGGTAAAATTTAAAATACCCGAAAAATATGTTGGATAGTGCAATAAAGGAACAGTTGAAGGGATTGTTTGCCCAACTGGATGCGCACTATACTTTCGACATCTTTGTCCACCCCCGGCACGAAAGTCGTGCCGAGTTGGTGGACTTGTTGGAAGAAGTGGCTTCCTGTTCCGAGAAACTCTCCTGCCGTTTGCAAGAGAGCGAGGGCTTGAAATTTATTCTTTTAAAGGAAGGGGAAGATACGGGAATTACTTTCCGTGCCGTACCCGGCGGGCATGAATTTACTTCCCTGCTGATGGCGGTACTCAACGCCGACGGCAAAGGCAAGAATTTCCCTGATGAGTTTATCACCCGGCGTATCCGTGCATTGCGCGGACCGATAAATCTTACTACCTATCTGTCACTGAGCTGTACAAACTGCCCTGATGTGGTTCAGGCATTGAACCTGATGGTGGTGCTCAATCCTCAGATACGCCATCAGGCCGTAGACGGTGCTGTGAACGAAGAGGAAGTGAACCGCATGAAGGTGCAGGCCGTTCCTACGGTGTTTGCCGATGGCGAGCAGA
Source organism: Phocaeicola faecalis (assembly GCF_021730445.1). GTDB lineage: Bacteria > Bacteroidota > Bacteroidia > Bacteroidales > Bacteroidaceae > Phocaeicola > Phocaeicola faecalis. The sequence goes on from NZ_JADNRM010000008.1 coordinate 13,497, forward strand.
TTCATGTGGGGCGCGGCAGTATCGGTGATTTGCTTGAAAAGCTTGAAGCGCGTTATGGCTCGGTGGAACCGGAGTCTTTTGAAACGAAAGAGTATGATGTATTGGTGGCGGGAGGCGGTCCTGCCGGTGCTGCGGCTGCCATTTATTCTGCCCGAAAAGGATTGCGGGTGGCTGTGGTGGCCGAACGTATTGGCGGTCAGGTGAATGAGACTATGGGTATTGAGAATCTGATATCCGTACCTCGGACTACCGGTAAGGAACTGGCACAGGACCTGAAGGACCATCTGGCTGCTTATCATATCGATGTGCTTGAGAATCGCCGGATAGAAAAAACTGAAGTAGTAGGGAGAATGAAAGTGCTGTCGGTCAAAGGCGGTGAGAGCTACAAGGCTCCTGTGCTGATTATTGCTACAGGTGCCAATTGGCGGAAGTTGAATGTTCCGGGCGAAGAGAAATACATTGGTCATGGAGTGGCATTCTGTCCGCATTGCGACGGGCCGTTTTATAAAGACAAGGAGGTGGCTGTCATCGGTGGCGGTAACTCTGGTGTGGAGGCGGCCATTGATTTGGCAGGCATTTGCTCTAAGGTGACAGTCTTCGAATTTATGGAGACTCTGAAAGCGGATACCGTCTTGCAAGAGAAAGTCAGGAGTCTGCCTAATGTAGATATCTTTACTCATACCCAGACGGTTGAGGTATTGGGCGATGGGGATAAGGTGGTCGGTCTGATTAAGAAGGATCGTTCTTCGGAAAAAGAAGAAATCTTTGCTTTGGACGGCATTTTCGTTCAGATTGGTCTGACTGCCAATAGCGCTTTATTCAAGGATTTGGTGGAAACGAACCGCATGGGAGAAATCCTGACCGACAAGAACGGCCGTACTTCTGTGAAGGGTGTTTATGCTGCGGGAGATGTAACGGACGTATCCTATAAGCAGATTATCATTGCTATGGGTGAAGGAGCAAAGGCCGCACTTGCCGCTTTCGAAGATCGCATGCGTGGTGAAGTGGGCTGAGATATAGACATTATTTCTTTCGGCAGAAGAACAAAGGAACTTTCCAGGTTTTTCTCTTTCCTTACTTGTTCTTCTGTCTGAAAATCATTCTTCTTTCCTTTAAAAGAAAGCAAATACACAATTTTCTCCCTATTATGGACGAAATGGAACTATGAAATAGAAAGAAATGGCCTATCTTCGCTATGCTGTAAAGCAATGAGACCGGATTTTTAAGCGAAAAACATTTCGAAAGATAAATTATTATGAAGAACCTGATTTTACCGTTACTGGGAGGAGTTGGCCTGTTGTCATGCGGCAATGCCGGCAAACAAGATTCTGCTGTCGTGGCAGAACGCCCGAACATTATTTATGTATTTCCGGACCAATACCGCAACATGGCTATGGGTTTCTGGAACGAAGAAGGATTCAGCCGACACGTTAATTTCAAGGCCGATCCTGTGCATACCCCTCATCTCAACAACTTTGCCCGAGAGTCGCTGGTACTCTCTTCCGCCATGAGTAATTGTCCGCTGAGTAGCCCTCACCGTGGTTGTCTGTTGACCGGAATGTATCCTAACAAGAGTGGTGTCCCTCTGAATTGTAATTCCAAACGCCCCATCAGTTCATTGCGTACGGATGTGGAATGTGTCAGTGACGTGTTCAGCAAAAATGGTTATGAATGTGCTTACTTTGGAAAACTGCACGCAGACTTCCCCACTCCCAATGATCCGGCACATCCCGGTGAGTATGTAGAAGAGCAGCGTCCGGTGTGGGATGCTTATACTCCGCCCGAGCGTCGTCACGGTTTTAATTACTGGTATTCTTACGGTACTTTTGACGTGCATAAGAATCCACATTATTGGGATACTGCCGGCAAACGCCATGAACCGAAAGAATGGTCGCCTTTGCACGAAGCCAAGCAAGTAATCGCTTATCTCAGGAACAAAGAAAAACAGCGTGATGCCGGAAAACCCTTCTTTATTATGGTGGGAATGAATCCGCCTCATAGTCCTTATCGCACACTGAATGACTGCATGGAGGAAGACTTCAATCTGTATAAGGATAAGCCTATCGACAGTCTGCTGATTCGTCCGAATGCCGACAGAAACCGTCCCAAGGCAGAATCGGCACGTTATTATTTTGCTTCGGTTACGGGAGTAGACCGTGCATTCGGTGAAATTCTTGATTGCCTGAAAGAACTGGGGTTGGACAAGAATACCATTGTGGTCTTTACTTCCGATCATGGCGAAACGATGTGTAGCCAGTCTACGGATGACCCGAAAAATTCTCCTTATGCAGAGTCGATGAATGTTCCGTTCATGGTTCGTTATCCGGGACATATCCGTCCGAGGGTGGATAGTTTGCTGTTGTCTTCACCAGACATTATGCCTACTTTGTTGGGCTTGAGTCATTTGGATAAGGATATTCCCGACAATGTGCAAGGAACCAACTATGCCTCTCTGTTTTATGGAGCAGATGATGTTGTTCCACGTCCTTCCGGTGCACTTTATATTCAGAATGTAGATGGAGACAAGGATAAAGACGGTTTGGTGGTCAGTTATTTTCCGAAGGCGAGAGGCATAAAGACAGCCCGCTATACATTGGCATTTTATGTAGACAAGAAGAATAAGGAACTTACGCAAAGCTTGCTTTTTGATGACTGGAACGATCCTTATCAACTTCATAACTTGCCGTTGGAAGAATATCCGGCAGTCGTAAAAGAACTGTGCGAAGAAATGGGCCGACAGTTGAAAACCATTGATGACCCATGGTATACACAAAAGATTTTGTCCAATCTTATACCTTATTGATATTATCGTAGGAGGTGCGTCAAAATTCCAAAGTTGGTGTTTTGGCACACCTCTTTAAGTTTATAAGAAACAAAAAAGGTTCGCATTTGCGAACCTTTGTGCTCTTCCTCTTGGACTTGAACCAAGGACCCTCTGATTAACAGTCAGATGCTCTAACCGACTGAGCTAAGGAAGAATTTGCAATTAATTCTTTGTGCTCTTCCTCTTGGACTTGAACCAAGGACCCTCTGATTAACAGTCAGATGCTCTAACCGACTGAGCTAAGGAAGAATTTGCAATTAATTCTTTGTGCTCTTCCTCTTGGACTTGAACCAAGGACCCTCTGATTAACAGTCAGATGCTCTAACCGACTGAGCTAAGGAAGAATTTGCAATTAATTCTTTGTGCTCTTCCTCTTGGACTTGAACCAAGGACCCTCTGATTAACAGTCAGATGCTCTAACCGACTGAGCTAAGGAAGAATGTTTTTTTCTTAATTGCGGTGCAAAGATAATAGGTTTTTTCGAAATATGCAATATCTTTGCAGAAAAATTTTAGGTAAATGGATAAAATAATTGGAATGGGCAATGCATTGGTTGACGTTCTTGTTACTTTGCAAGGCGATGCACTGTTGGATGAAATGAATTTGCCCAAAGGAAGTATGCAACTTATAGATGAAGCTAAGTTTCTGAAAATCAGAGGTGAAATTGCTGATATGAAGACTCATAAAGCAACGGGAGGCTCTGCCGGAAATACGGTTTTGGCGTTGGCTAACCTTGGAGCGCAGCCCGGTTTCATCGGCAAAATAGGAAAAGATGATTTTGGGCAATATTTTAAAAAGAATGGTTTGAAGCGTGGTATAGACATGAATTTGTTAGTCGGCGATTTGCCTACGGGGGTTGCTTCTACCTTTATATCTCCCGATGGGGAGCGTACTTTTGGTACTTATTTGGGGGCAGCGGCAACCATGAAAGCCGAAAATCTCACATTGGATATGTTTAAAGGATATGCCTATCTATATATAGAGGGTTATTTGGTGCAAGACCATGATTTGATTCTTCGTGCTATGCAGTTGGCTAAAGAAGCCGGTGCACAGATTTGTCTGGATATGGCCAGTTATAATATTGTGGCGGAGGAACTGGACTTCTTTACTACTTTGGTAAATAAGTATGTCGACATCGTTTTTGCCAATGAAGAAGAAGCGCGTGCCTATACGGGAAAAGATGCGTGGGAAGCCATCAATGAAATTTCTGCCATGTGCAGTGTGGTGGTTGTGAAACTTGGTGCGCAAGGTTCCTGTATCAAGAAAGGTACGGAATGTATCAAACTGGAGATTCCGCCGGTGAAGAAAGTGGTCGACACCACCGGAGCGGGCGATTATTATGCTGCCGGGTTCCTTTACGGACTCACGTGCGGCTATTCTTTGGAGAAATGTTCCATTATCGGTTCCATTTTGGCATCCAATGTGATACAAGTGGTGGGCACAACCTTATCAAAGAAAAAATGGGACGAAATAAAGTTAAATATAGAGGCGCTTCTGCAGTCCTGATTAGAATAATGTATTAATTTGCGGTTAACAAATACATAAAAGAATGAAGTGGAATACTAAGAGTTTATTATTTATAGCGTGTGTCGGCTTGGCAGGAAGTGCTCTTTTCAGTTTTAGCAAAGGCGATGACCGTAACTTTCAGATAGCTAAGAACCTGGATATCTTCAATGCGGTATTCAAGGAACTGGATATGTTCTATGTGGATACGATTGATCCCGAAAAGGTAATCAATTATAGCATCGAGGCGATGCTTGCACAGACCGACCCTTATACGGAGTATTATCCTGAAGAGGACAACACACTGAAAGAAATGACCAGTGGAAAGTTCGGCGGTATCGGTTCTATTATCCGTTATTACACTCCTCGCAAGCGTGTTGCCATTATCGAGCCTTCGGAAGGAAGTCCGGCAGCCGAAGCCGGTTTGCAGGCGGGAGATATTATTATGGAGATAAACGGCAAGGACATGGCACAGGGAGACAGAACGCCCAACGAACTGACTTCTTATGTCAGTGACAATCTGCGTGGCGAACCCGGCACTACTTGTGTGCTGAAGTTGGAACGCCCCACGGCAGACAGCACTTATGTGCCGTTGGAATTGAAGATTACGCGCGGAACCATCCGCACCAATCCTGTCCCTTACTATGGCATGGTAGATGAGAATATAGGCTATATTGCCATCAGTACTTTTGCTATCGAAGGATGTTCCAAGGATATAAAGAAAGCGTTGATTGAGTTGAAGCAGCAGGGAGCGGCTTCTATTGTTCTCGATTTGCGTGGAAATGGTGGAGGACTATTGGGCGAAGCTGTGAATGTGGTAAACTTCTTTGTGCCGAAAGGCAAAGAAATAGTAGTGACTAAGGGCAAGATTAAGCAAGCCGGCAGCATTTATAAGACATCCAATGAGCCGATAGATACGGAAATTCCTTTGGCCGTGCTGGTAGATGGTGCTACGGCATCGGCAGCCGAAATCGTTTCCGGTTCTTTGCAGGACCTTGACCGTGCTGTGATTGTGGGTAACCGCACCTATGGAAAGGGTTTGGTACAAGTTCTGCGTGAACTTCCTTATAATAGTAGCATGAAGGTGACAACTGCCAAATATTACATTCCCAGCGGACGCTGTATTCAGGCCATTGATTATGCCAAACGCAATGCCGACGGTTCGGTGGCACGCATTCCTGACAGTCTGACTACTGTATTTCATACGGCTGTGGGACGTGAGGTGCGCGATGGCGGTGGTATCCGTCCCGATGTAGAAGTCAAGGCAGAGCGTTTCCCCAATATCATGTTCTACTTGTTGAATGATGATATGATTTTTGATTACGCCACCCAGTACTGCATTAAGCATCCCGGCATTGGTGAAGTGAAAGACTTCTCAGTAACAGATGCCGACTATAATGATTTCAAGCAGATGTTGAAGAAGCGCAATTTTACTTATGACCGCCAAAGTGAGAAATCGCTGAAGAACTTGAAGGAGATTGCCGAGTTTGAAGGTTATATGGAAGGGGCATCCGAAGAATTTGCAGCTTTGGAAAAGAAACTGACGCATAATCTGGACCATGAGTTGAATCGTTTCTCCAAGCAGATAAGGAAAGCGATAGCCGAAGAAATCGTGAAACGTCATTATTTCCAGCGTGGTGTGATATTGGAACGCATGAAAGATGACGCTGACTTGACTCAGGCTATCAAAACATTAAAAGACAAAGAAGGATATATTAAAATCCTGTCTGTCCCGACAGATAAATAACAGATTTTCTTTCGGAAAACCCATAAACAGGGGTGAAAAAGGTGATGGCAGTACTTTCTTTCCTATTTGGAAAAGAGTGCTGCCATCACCTTTTTTCTTCTCCCCAATATCTGTTTCGATTAAAACTCCCCACGTTTTTGAAAAAGGCTTAAGTCTTTTTCGGAAACTCTTTGGTCTTTTCTCAAAACTTGCAGAATGCGCCATTATGATACGTTGACATCCGTTAAGATTTACGGAACAGAAGTAAAACAAACACTTGATGATGCTTAATCTATTGGGAACGTGGTGAATAAGGTTTTGGGAGAAAGAAGAAAAAAAGTGTATCTCTTACTAAGAGATGCACCGAACGCAACCCTTTTTTAAGGGTTTGAAAAATGTGTAATTATCTGAAATAGAGACGATAAAAAGAGAGTACAATGGACTACCTGTTCCTACATCGCGACAAGCGCACTTTTACTTCCGAAAGGCAGAAGAATCTGCTCTTCCGGGCTGCCCATCTTTACTGGGAGCAGCAGTTTGCAGGTCACGAAATGGAGAAAGCAAGAAAAGTCGATTGTGAGCTATATAAATATGTATTGTACTATTTGGAAGTTCGCCAGGTGTTCCTTGATCCGAAGCTCTCACTGAATAAGTTGAGCGATATGATTGAGACGAACCAGACTTATCTGTCCAATGTGGTGAACCGCTACTTCGGTTGCCACCTGAAGGATTTGCTGAACAAGTACCGGGTGGAATATGCCAAGGAACTGCTCCGTTCGGACACATATACGCTAGATGAGCTGCCCCAACATTGCGGATTCCTGTCACGAAGCACATTCTACGCCGCTTTTAAGAAGATGACGGGCGCCTCTCCAAAAAAATATATGAAACAAGAACAGAGGGCTGTGCCCTCAGAACTGATAGAATATGTATAACCAATTTTAGTTTTTTAAATTTATAAATTTAAAGTTTTTCTATTATGAACAAAAAGTTTTTAAGTGCAATCCTGTTCGGAGCCTTGATGGTTTCGTCAACAGGAACATTCGTGTCTTGTAAAGACTATGATGACGACATCAAGGACTTGCAGGAGCAAATCGACAAGCAGAAAACTGACCTGAGCGATAAGGTCACTGCCATTGAATCTTCTATCGCCAGCCTGCAAACGGCTCAGACCGGCTTGGAAGGCAAAATAGCAGAAGTGAAAGATGCCGCTGAAAAGGCTGCTTTGGAAGCTCAGAAGACTGCCATTGCTGCAGCTGCAGAAGAACTCGCCGGTGTAAAGGCAGAGTTGGAAGCTGCTATCACTAAATTGCAGACTGCAACCGATGAGGAAATTCAGGCTGTAAAAGGTGATATTACAGAAATCGAAGCTTCTATTGCTGAAGTAAATGGTAAAATCAATGCTTTGCAGGCATTTCAGACAACTACCGAAGAAACTTTAGCTGCTTTGGCTGATGCTGATACTAAATTGGCAGGCACACTGACTGCATTGGATGCTGAAGTGAAAGCCAATAAGGTAGCTATCGGTAAAAATGAAGCTGCTATCGATGCTCAGAAAAAGGCTTTGGAAGCCTATATCTTGTCAAACGATGAGGCTGTAGCTGCCAACAAGACTGCCATTGAAGGCATTCTGGTTACATTGGATGAACAACAGGAAATCTTGGATGGCCTGAAAGCATTCGATGTGAAAGAAACTCAAGATGCTATTGCAGCTATCCAGGCTACACTGGAAACTATGGCTACTGAACTGACAACCTTGTCTAATCAGATTTCAGCAATCAACTCCAACTTGGATTTGGTTTGGGCTGCTATTGCCAAAGGTGTAACTCACGTTTCTCTGTATGCTTCGGCTAACGGTGCTATCATTAATGGTGAAAATGTGACACTTGGTGCAGCCAACATTGAACTGCTTTCTGCTAAATCAATCGCTGACTGGACTTTCGGTGAAGGAATGCCGGGTGCTGTTAAATTCACTAAGGGTGAAAGAAGCAAACTGAGAGCTACCTTGGTTGTTCGCGTTTCTCCCGTTACTGCAACTTTAAATGCAGGAGACATTCACTTTATCAGTACTCAACTGGACGGTACTACTCCGGTAGACTTGGTTGAAAAAGGTTTGGTGAAAGTAACAGGTATAGAGGCTTACAAAGGTGAAGTATTGTCACGCGCCGGTATTTCAGCAACAGGATTGTGGACTGTAAACTTGGAAGTGGGTGATAAATATGATGAAACTGCTTATGACAAGGCTACAACCGTTGTTAAATCAGAAGAAGGATATGACTATAGTGGAAAAGCTGATATGACTTTAGACACTAAAGAAAAGTCTATTTTATTTGCGGTGAAGGTTGCTGATACAGACAATGCTGCCAGAGCTGCAGTATCTGAATATGCTTTAGCGTTTACAAAAGACAATTCTGAAGCGAAGGCAGAACTTGAATTCAATGTATGGGCCGGAACTGATGGTTGGAAAGTTGCTAGTTTGCACAACCGCTATGAACGTAGTGAAGAAGATGCTACTACTACTGCTCCTGCAGAATATAAGTGGATAGACACTCCTGCTGCCATTCCTGTATTTGAAGGTGCATTGGCTAATGTAGAAAAAGATGCTTCAGACAACCGCCAGTCTAAATGCTTGAATACAGCTAAGACAGCAGTTGAAAAACCGGTTGTGTCTTCTACTGCAAATTCATTCAAAGTGAAATTGACAGACGATATGTTGGCATCAGCTACTCATTTCTATGTGGTATTGGATAAAGAACGTGCTTTGTCTTCAGACGATTCTGAAATCAAGACTTGGACAAAACTTTATGAACCGAACATTACCGGTATCAATACTGTATATGATGTGAAGACTACAGGTGGCGAGGCAACAATCGGTTTCACTATCAATGACATCAATGACGTTATCGGTTTCCGTGTTTACGCTGTAAACTCTAACGGTACTTTGGTTGACCCGGATGGTCGTGCATTCTATGTACGCGTAGGTGCTGTTACAGATGTAATCTCTGCTAAGACAACTATCATTGCAGATGCTAATGTCGCTTACGATAAGAACTTATCTGGTAAGGTTGACGTTGCAGCTGAAATGAAGGAGAAGTATGCTGAGGCAAAAGGTACAATTGCCGGTGTTGACTTTGTAACTGATAAAGTTTATATCGCTTCTTACCCAAATTCTAAATCACCAGCATTTGATGTTAAATTTGAAATGCAGGATGGTACTGTTAAGAGCATTGCTGACTTTAAGGGTAAGGAGTTGAAAGAACTTGCTAAGGTTAAGAGTATTTATACTACTCGTGTAGATGGAATAAATGTTACAGAATATGTTGACGACCAAGTTTATAACGGTACTATCAGCTTTAAGAATGATAAAGATGTAGCTATTGCTACTCTGAATGTTTCTATGACTAAGGTTGTTCCGACTACTTTGCCTGCAGGTACTGCATGGAAGGAAAATCAATTGCAAGCTGACAAGAAGACATACTTGTGCTATGTTATTCCTAATGCATTTACTCCTGTAACTGCTACCGAAGCTACAATGAAGACCAATGAAATGTTCAATGTTGATGCCACTATCAGTGCTGTCAATAAGTACACATTCTTCTTCACTACCAACAATCCGATTGTAAATAGAAAGGTTGAAGGTTTCGGTAATACTGTTTTGAGCCTTGATAAATCTAAGGATGAATTTGCAATGATTGATGATGTAACTCCTTATGATGTAGTCGTTAAGTACAACTATGGTAAGGTTTCATCTAAGACTCCTACTCAGGATATTGTAATAGATAATGAAGCAGATGGCTGGAAGGCTATTTATAGCAATATTTATGGCAAGTCTTATACATTCGATTGGGCAGGTGATACCTATAAAGCACTCGCACAAAATATAAAATATGGTGTAGACTTCAAGTACATGAATGGTAAGGATGTTGTCACTTTGGATAATGTAATCAAAGGCAAGAGCTCTTATTACGCCATCTATGATGCAGTATTGGCTGAGGCAAAAGGCTTGAAGATTATACCTGAGAAATGTTCTTTCGTAACAGTTTCAACAGGCGAAATTTCTGAATACTTCGGAATTAGTTGGAGTGCTGATGGTAAAACACCTGAATATTTGGAAGCTCTTAAGAAGGATTCTAATATTGGTGCCAATGTTCCTTCTATATTGAAGATTACAGTTCAGGATTGCTTTGGTAACGAACGTGTAATTGAAATGAACATGACAGTTGTTCCTAACGTTGCAAAATAATAGTTTTTAGAGCAGGTTTTAAAAACTATTCCTAATAAAGCTTACCCTCGTCGCAAATAATTGTGGCGGGGGTAATTTTTTTAGGAGCTCCTTTATGGAAAGACTTATGATAAGCTTGCTTAATATTTCCTCGATAATAATCTTATAGGTGCCCATTTGATATTACGGAACCTGACACTTCAGGCATATATATGTAGGCTTACGCGTACGTACGTGTAGGCCTATACGTATATACGTGTGGCCCGATGCGTACGTACGTGCAGGCCTATGCCACCGTATGTGTAGCCCGATGCGTACACTACAGTGGATAATGCTGTCGTTTCGTGCGTAGGGGCGAGGTTTGCTCGCCCGAAAACAGTTTGTTTTGTGTCTTCGGGCAGGCGAACCCTGCCCCTACAGCTGACGATGGGATAGCCCGGTTTAGTTTTGACACACTCCCATGCTGCAAAAAAGACCTTGAAGTTTTCAAAAAAGCTCGGTATGTTTCTTAAAAACTTCAGCACCTTTTTTTAAAAGCCCGGCATGTTTTTCATGTAGGGGCAGATGGGAGTTTCCCCTCATGAAGCCGGTCATTCCCTCTTCTCCCTTCATCCCTACATTTTAATGAATGCACACTGGCTATCAGATGGTTAAAGATGACAGCACATCCCCTCATCCTCCCTTCAGCCGCGCTTTCCAGGTCCTTTCACAATCTGCCTTCAGTATTTGTCCCGTCGGAAGAAATTCTACAAATGAAGGGAGGCTGAAAGGGTGATGACGAGACGTCCCTTCACTACCGGAGCCCCATCAACAGGGCGTTTCAGCAACGAATGAAAGGTGTAAGGAAGAAGCAGATTTCTGCTTGTAGGGTGAAAAAACACAGTTAGTTTATCACTGCTATCGCAAATGGGTGGCTTTGTTGGATATTGACTGGTTATTAGCCCCATCCAAAGGCGATGGATTGTAGAAAGATTATCCTCGTGGATGGATTATACAATAGAAGACTCTGCCGAAATCAGGAACAAATATTCGATTCGGCAGAGGGAATGGTCAAATTAGCAACTATATGATTTTTCAAATGCTTCGGCTTTTGCGAAAAGTTCTATGTCTTTTTGAAAAAGACTTAAGTCTTTTTCGGAAACTCTTTGGTCTTTTCCAAAAACTTCAAGGTCTTTCCATTATGATACGTTGACATCCGTTAAGATTTACAGAGCAGGACTAAAACAAACATTTGATGATGCTTAATCTATTGGGAATGTGATGAATAAAATTGGGGGAGGAAGAAGAAAAAAAGTGCATCTCTTAGTAAGAGATACACTTTTCGCTGCAAATTTACACAAAGTTTTGATAATTAAAACTTTTTGAGAAGAAAAATCACAGGCCAAATGCAAAAATATCTTTAGTCTTAAGTTGTAGGACAGTTTTTTATCGGCTTAAACAATTAATAATAAAGCGGTTATGTGCGTTCGGTGTATCTCTTACTAAGAGATGCACTGAACGCAACCCTTTTTTAAGGGTTTGGAAAATGTGTATTTATCTGAAAAAGAGACGATAAAAAGAGAGTACAATGGACTACCTGTTTCTACACCGCGACAAGCGCACCTTTACTTCCGAAAGGCAGAAGAACCTGCTTTTCCGGGCTGCCCATCTTTATTGGGAACAGAAGTATGCGGGCAATGCAGTGTTTCCGAAAAGGAAGGTCGATTGTGAGCTATATAAATATGTATTGTACTATTTGGAAGTGCGCCAGGTGTACCTTGACCCGAAGCTTTCTTTGAAGAAGCTTAGCGAAATGATTGAAACGAATCAGACCTATCTGTCGAACGTGGTAAACCGCTATTTCGGTTGCCACCTGAAAGATTTGGTGAACACATACCGCGTGGAATATGCCAAAGAACTGCTCCGCTCAGGCAAATGTCCGTTGGAGGAGCTGCCCCAACGCTGCGGGTTTCTGTCGCGAAGTACATTTTATACCTCCTTTAAAAAGGTGACGGGTGTCTCTCCCAAAAGATATATGAAACAAGAACAGAGGGCGATACAGTCCTCAGAACCAATAGAATATGTATAACCAATTTTAGTTTTTTAAATTTATAAATTTAAAGTTTTTCTATTATGAACAAAAAATTTTTAAGTGCAATCCTGTTCGGTGCCTTGATGGTTTCGTCAACAGGAACATTTGTGTCTTGTAAAGATTACGACGATGACATCAAGGACTTGCAGGGACAAATTGATGCTAACAAAGCAGGCATCGAAGAACTGAAAAAGTTAATCGGTGAGGGTGACTATGTTACCAATGTAGCCAAAGATGGCGATAATATTGTTGTCTCTTTCAAAAACGCCGGAAACAAGACTATTGAACTGAAAGATGAAGTAGGCTCAATCTGTAAGGTGGAAAACGGTGAACTTTACATTGACAACAAGGCAACAGGCATTAAAGTGTCTGCTGACGCTCCTGTTACTGAATTCAAGCCGGCTGTTAAGGTTGAAGACGGCAAATGGGCTGTGTTGCAAGAAGACGGCACTTACAAGACAACCGGTATTCCCGCATCAGGCGTAACAGTTACCGGTTCTCAGACTGACGGCTTTACTTTGACTATTTATGATAAAGACGGTAAAGCAACTGAAGTGAAATTGCCGACTGCCACTTCCAGAATTACAGGCTTGTCTTTGGGTGATAACAGGACATTGACGCTTGCAGCTGCCACCCCCTGGAATTTGGCGCAAGACAAGAATGTCATTACAAAGGCATCAGACTGGAAAGGTCCCAAAACTTTGCCGAACGCCGGTGATGTGGTATATTCCAATGTTGCTGAGGCCCCTATTGACTTGCGCATTGACCCTGTGGATATCGATGCTACCGGCATCACATTTACGCTGACTAACAGCAAGAACGAAACATTGAACTATGTTGAGCTCACTGCTAAGGAATATAAAGAATATCAGACTGTTTCCGTACAGTCAAAAGCTGCTTATGGCAATGGACTGTATTCGTTGGTGCTGGATAACTTTGTAGTAGCCAAGGCGAATGCTGATGACTTCGCGGAAGAATTGGAAGCTATTGAAATAACAGATGAGGCTGCCGGCGCTGCTGCTGAGAGCGAGAGCACTAAAACCTATAAAGGCTATGCTGTAAATGCAAATTCTTCGTATCGCACAGCCTATCAGGTTGTAGTGAATACAGGTGAGGCAGAAAAGTTGACTAAATATAATATCAACGCGGACGAAGCTAAAGACCTTGGTGCTGAAACAGCCGGAGAGTTCACCGAAATAGAAGTGGGTAAGGCATACGAAGTAACATTTGATAAGCCTGCTGCTCTGTATGATATGTTCTTTGATGTGAAAGATACCTATAAGAATGCATTCGGTGTAACTTGGGATAATGCTACTCATAAGTTTACTGTAGGCAAGAATCCGGATGAAGCTTCTCTTCAGGGAGAGTTTCCGATGGATATCTATACTGTGGATAATGCCGGTAAGACTCAAAAGACTTCTGTCAAAATCTCATTGTCAACCGTAATTGCTCCTACTAAGGATTATCAACTGATAACCAAGAATATTGCTGATAAAGACAACTACTTCAATATTGATTTGGCATTGATGAAGAGCAATTTAGGTGCTAAGTTGCAAACTTGGGCATTGAATGCTGATATTAGCGAGACAACTTATGCGCTGTATGAAAAATATGAAGATGGTGTATTGAATGATGAAGTCACAGTTGGTGAGGGAGAATCTGCAACCAGTGTGATTGCTGCCGATGAAGCCTTGTTCACTCCTTCTATTCTGAAAGAATCTAAGAAAGATGCCGCTGTAGCAGCTGCTGCTGATGAAGCCAACTATATTCGTCTGACTATTGACAACAGAAAGGCTAAGAATGCTGGAATGAAGTTGAACACAACTTATTATGTAAGTATCACATTCAAAGACAATACTCCGTCAGTATTGAACCGCATCGTAGTTCCTGTTAAGTTCGTGGCTCCGGCATTGTCTGAAGCATTTGAAATAGAACCGGCATTCCAAGACAAGACTACTAACGCAATCAATGCTTATTTCTATCTTGGTAATGGAATTGGCAGCAATGGCACGGTTGCTGAAAAATCAGTTCTGTTGACTAAGTACTTCAAGAAGTATTTGGATACTACTATCGCATTCAAGGATGATGATAAACTGGGTGAAGATGAAAAGGCTTCTACGGAAATTGCAATCTTCAAAGAGAAGAGTAAAAAAGAGTCAGCAGACACCCCAAGTGCAACAGCATCTGAAGGTGAGGACGATGACGAAACATCATCAGAAGGCAAAGATGAATTTGAATATAAGGCGAAAACAGAAAACGTAACATTTGAAAACATCTATGTCGGTTTGAATGAAGAGGTTACTAAGAGTAAAACAGATAAGCGTGAGTATGGTTATGGTGAAGCATTGACAGTAATTGCTTCTGCTGATGATTATGAAGGTTGGAAATATACTGAAACTGCAGAAAAAGAATACTCATTCCAGATTAAATTGATGAGTCCGATTTATGAAGGTACAGTATCAGGTGTAGATGGTAAACCGATTGAGGTAAATCGTAATGACCTGAAAACAGGTGCTTCCATTACTTCTGCAATGATTAAGGGTTATGACTATACTAACAAAACAACCAATGCATACAATGTAGTTCCTGATGCAGTTGGCGAAAACGGCGCATTGGCATGGGCTGATCCTCAAATCGAGAAAGTTGAAGCAAAAGAATCAGAAAATGATAAACCGGCTTTGCTTACTGAAGTTAAAATGACTGCGGCTACCGGAGCTACGGCAGACAAGCATGGTAAGATTGTAGTGAAAGGTGAATCAACTACAGGAGAATCTAATCCGAAATTGACTGTTACGGTTACCGATATCTGGGGCTATGTTAAAGCATGTGACGTAACTCTTACATTGAAATAATAGTTATTGACTACTGTTTCATTTAGAATAAAAAGAGGAGGAGAGGTTTATACTCTTCTCCTTTTTTATTATACATCAATAAACCGATCAGAATCGCAGTTCATGGTTTCGGAGACAATGTATTGAGATAATGTCTTGCTAAAGAAACAATCTACCAATTGCTCATATTCGCTAAGGATAAACTTAACATTTTGTAGTTTGTCAAACTTATATATTATTTTAAGCAATGCAATTTCATGTTCCGACAACTGAGATAATAAGATATTTCTATAAACGTTTTTCTCTTCTTCCTTTATTGATTGGTTTTGAATGTTTTGATATACATATTGGACAATAGTACAAACAGTGCGATAATAGGATATTAACCTTAATCGATGACCGTCAAACAGTTTAATGTTGGCGTCTCCATAATCTTTTAGATATTTGGGCTTACCGCCATTTATAAGGAATGATTCCTGTAATAATAAGAGTACGTTATTCAGTTCTTTTATTTTTTTCTGTAACTTGTCTGAACAGGTTTCCGATAATCTTGAAATTGATGATTTGCTTACTCCATTCAGAAATAAATAGTATGATTGTTCTAGCTCATATTTTTTTCTATCATGACATCCTTTATATACATTTGAGATGTGTACTAAATAGTAGATAGCCTTGAATTCATAAAACATAAAATGGAATACCTGTTTTGCATCTCCTACATTAGTCATGTGGATACCTGCTTCTTGGTTGTGTAGTAAGTCCAAAAAGCGGAAGAACTTGTTTTCAAAGCGCTCTTTCTTTATATCCATGCGTTGTTTTGCTGCCTCGGCTTCTTGCTTTAAGCTAATTTCTTCTTGGTTTTGGCTAATCTCTATCTGATGTTGGTTGGACTCATATTGAACCCAAAAAGCTTCAAATGTGAGCCAAATAGCAAGTAGAGTTAAAAAAGGGCTTGTAATGCCGCCAATAATGCTTCCTACATCTTTAGGCTCTCCCAAATGGATGACACAGATATCTAATTGTGTAAGGAGAATAGGAGTTATTAATGCTCCTATGGCAAAAATGAGTGCTCCGGTAAAATACAATTTTCTTTTGCGTTTCATTAATACAATCTTTTTCTTCGTATCTTTTTGTGTTCCCATATATAAGTAGATTTACGTTGTACTTCACAAACATAGTAAAATAAATTAGCTCATCTTGTTTATGGACAAAGAAATTTGAGATAAATGTTTAAAAGGGTTTGCTCAAATGGTTCGTCTAAAATTGCATTGGTTATGCTACCTTAGGTTTGGGCTAACATACTCATCTCTGAAAGTGATGGAGCCTTTTTGAAAAAGCCTTAGTTCTTTTTCAGAAACTATTAAGTATTCGGAGAAAATCTATAAGTTCCTTAGAATGTGTGTTTTTACATTTTTAAACACTGCCTAAAGTGATAGGAAATAGGTGCGGGAATAAGGCTAATATGCTGATTATGTGTTGAATAGCTCTAGGAGAGAAACTTGAAAAAATGTATATCTCTTAGTAAGAGATATACATTTCGCTGCAAATTTACACAAAGTTTTGATAATTAAAACTTTTTGAGAAGAAAAATCACGAGTCAAGTGCAAAAATATCTTTAGTTATAAGTTTTAGGACAATTTTTTATTGCCTTAAATAATTAATAATAAGGTGATTATGTATGTTCGGCATATCTCTTACTAAGAGATACACCGATTCTGGCTCTTTAAAATGGGCTGAAAGTATGTGTATTTATTTAGTATTAGAATAGTAAAAATGGAATACAATGGACTATCTGTTCTTACACCGTGACAAGCGCACTTTTACTTCCGAAAGGCAGAAGAAACTGCTTTTTCGGGCTGCCCATATTTATTGGGAACAGAAGTTCACAGGTCATGGAATGGAAAAAGCAAGAAAAGTTGATTGTGAGCTATATAAATATGTATTATACTATTTGGAAGTACGTCAGGTGTTTCTTGACCCGAGGCTCTCACTGAATAAGTTGAGCGATATGATTGAAACGAACCAAACCTATTTGTCGAACGTGGTAAACCGCTATTTCGGTTGCCACCTGAAAGATTTGGTGAACACATACCGCGTGGAATATGCCAAAGAACTGCTCCGCTCAGGTAAGTGTTCGTTGGAAGAGCTTCCCGGACGGTGTGGTTTTCTGTCGCGAAGTACATTTTATGCTGCTTTCAGTAAACTGGTGGGGGTATCTCCCAAACGTTACCTTTTGTATGAACAGAGGACAGACCTCTCAGAACCAATAGATTATGTATAACCAATTTTAGTTTTTTAAATTTATAAATTTAAAGTTTTTCTATTATGAACAAAAAGTTTTTAAGTGCAATCCTGTTCGGAGCCTTAATGGTTACCTCGACAGGAACATTTGTATCTTGTAAGGACTACGATGATGACATCGATAATTTGCAAGGACAAATTGACAAGCTTGTTACTCCCGAGACGCTGAGTACTCAGATCGCCCAGTTGCAGGCTAATATTGATGCAGCTAAGCAGAGCGCAACTTCTGAACTGGCGACAGCTAAGGCTGCTTTGGAAGCTGCGATAGCAGGTAAGGCTGATGCTGCTGTTATAACAAGCTTGACAGAGAAAGTGACTGCTGCTCAGACTAAAGTTGACAACTTGGAAGATAAGTTAGGTACTATTGAGTCTACTTTAAATTCAGTTAAGTCGGATGTTGATAACCTGAAACAAAATGCGGGTAAAACTGAAATGGCTGAAATTGACCGTAGAATTAAAGAACTTAGAAATGAATTGCTAGCTATTATCGGTGATAAGCTGAGTAGTTTGGTGTTCGTTCCTGCTTTGTATGAAAATGGTATCGAAGCGACTCGTTATCCTTATGCTCAAGGTATTTATAAAGCATTTACAGGAAAAAGCGAAGGCGAGAAAAATGCCGAGGGAGCTGAGTTTACTATCGCTGAAAAAAATACCTTTATAGATGTTGCTGCTGAAGGTGATTATACAATTGGCTCTTTAGCTAAAGCTGTTTATCATGTAAATCCTACCACAGCAAATTTGACCAATGTCGCTTGGGGATTCTTATATAGTGAACCTGAATATGTGGATGCATCTGTACGTGCTGCTGTAACTCCTAAACCGGTATACAGTACTAGCCAACAATTGGCTAATGGTGATTTGGAAGTGGTTTATAAAGTAGAAAACCCTGCTGAACTGAAAATTGTAGCTGACAAGAATGTGTCTGTAATGGCTTTGACCGGTACTTATCAGAACGAAGAAGCCAAAGATACAACAGTTACTTCTGATTATGCTGCTATTTTGCCGGCTGTAGTTACTTTTAAAGCGATTGCATTCAATACATTGGAAACAGAAAATCCTGCTTGTGCTTTGGGCGCTAAACAGCATGAACTGTATATCACAGGTGGAGATGCAGCTAAAGAAGATGCAACTATCGACGTTAAGTATAATGGCGGAACTCTTGACTTGACTCAGTATCTGAATGTACATTATACTCAGGCTGATATTAAGGCTGCTGCTGATGATGCTGAACACCAGATTATGGCGTATGCTGATGTAGCTGATTATGGCTTGCATTTTGAATATGAAATGTTAGGTTATAAGACAGGTGCTAATAATACAGAAGAAAATAAGTATGGTACAGTAAATAACAATGGTATCTTTACTCCTTGCTATGTAAATGCAAATGGCAATACTACTCCATGTAGCACGAACGAAGACGGTATTTCTGCTGTAGGTAGAACCCCTATCGTATTGGTTAAGTTGATGGATGGCGAAAACATTGTCCTTGCAGGTTATGTTAAGTTGCATATCGTTAAGGATTTGGGTATTCAAACTTTGCCTGAGGTATTTAATGCAACTAAACCTTATGTATGTGATGGCTTCGAAGATGGCATTACATGGGATGATATGTCCGGTAAGATTATTGAAGCGTTGAAGATGACTAAGGCTGAATTTGTTAATTCATTCAATTTTGTAGCTGGAAAGACTTACATCACCAATGACAGTCAGAAGACATTTGCTGAGGTTGAAAATAACGTATACGGTGAGTTGACAATCTCTAGTGACTTTACAAATGTAACAACTACGAATGATATTATTACATGGACAGCAGACTTTGATGAAATGGATGCCATTTCTAAATTAGAAGGCCGCACTGTAACATTGTATGCTTGCTTCCAGTCTAAGACTGATACAAAATTCTTTGTATATGTACCGTTTACTGTGACTATAGCAAAACAGCCGGAAGTAACATTCGGAGATAAGATCAAGGCTTACTGGTATCCTACTACAGAGTCTACTGTAGCTAAGAGAGATACTGTGCGTATGAATGTTCCGAGACCTGCTACTAATGATAAGACCGTAGAGGATTATTCTAAGGATTTGGATGATAATTTTGAAGGCAATGTGGTTAAAGTAGCTAAGACTTCTGCAACTCAAAACCAGTATTATGATTTGGAAGTTTTGGGCACAGCTTATTCTTATGAATTTGCGGCTACACAACCTGAAATTGCAGATCCTAACCAGAATGGTGTTAAGTACCAGCTTGTTCGTGGTACCGATCACACTAAATTGTATGTAGGTACAGCAGATGTTGCAGATAATCTTGTAGCTTCTATTGCTGCTGATGGAACCCTGACTTATGCAACTACCGACAGTGCTAAGAAACTTTTGAACTTATACGGTCACTTGATTCCCAAGCATTTTGCAAATGTTGAAATTGTTGCTACTTATGATGAGTGTAAGTTGGCTTTAGGCACAGAAAACTTCAAGGTACGTTTCTTGCGTCCGGTTGATGTTCTTGATGGTGACCAAGCTAAATTTATTGATGCTCAGGCAAATGGTTCTTCTATTGTTTTAGGTGATTTGTTTGACCTGAAGGACTGGCGTGAAGAAGCATTAATCGTTAAGAATGCTGCCGGTGTGTACGAAAGCGCTGTAGAGAATGGTGTTTCTTTGTATCCTTATTATGAATTCGAGACTATTAAAGTTGATATTGCCAATGCAGAATGTGACTTGACCGGAACTAGAAAGAAAGTTTCTGAAGTTACAGATAAATTGCAGTTGTCCGTTACAGAAGATGGAGCAGAAAGTGCTACTAATACTGTAAATATTGCAGATGTTGCAGCATTGAATACTACTAAGATTGTTTACAAGAATAATGAAGGTAATGTTCAGAAATTCACATTGTGGATTCCGGTGGAAATTACTTATTATTGGGGTACTTTGAAAGCTGTAGCCAAGTGTGATGTTGAATCAACGAAAGCAAACCAGTAATAGAACAGGTATTGCATTATTAGCAATTGAATAGATGGAAGGTGCGTTGTTGTCAGCGCACCTTTTATTATTGGTGGACTAATCTTAATTGTATTGCAAATGAAAATAGATAAAATCGTTTTTATTTTATTATTAAGTTGCTTGTCGTTTTCATGTGGACGAAAAGAAACAAAAGAGCGTATGAGGACTTATGCTGATGCAGAAAAAGAATTCGTCGGCTCATTGACAAAGACGGATTCCATTACGGTTCTCGAAATGTCTCAGAAGTGTATGGATAGCTTGAAGGCCGGCAATATAGAAGCAGCGTTAGGAATGCTTTATGTGGTTAAAGATGGTGAAGCGGTAAGACTTACAAATGAGAATGCGGAAAATCTTAAAAAGCATTTCAGTACCTTCCCGGTTGTGGATTATCATTTGGAGCATTTTAGTTTTTCCACTCAGGGATGTAATGATCTTAAATATAAGATTGAATTTGCAAAGAAAGATGTGGATGGAAATGCTCCGACGATGGCTTTTATGTTTAATCCTGTGAAGATTGATGGCATTTGGTATTTATGCATTAAGCATCGAAATCAATCCAGTAAGGAAATGCTAAATCCGCGGGAAAGTAATTCTCCGGCTCCCGGTGAGGTAGTACTACGCAAGTCATAAAATGGCTGGTTAAAATAGGAAGAGAGAGTGATTATTGTTTTACGATAGATGAAGAGAGAACTGATTCCGATAGAATGGATATCGTTCTCTCTTCACTTTTATTTTCTAGAAGATAGATTCCTGCGTTTGCGTTGTCAATAATTCCAATGCTTTAATTCCCATTACCGAGTTTCCTTTCTGGTTCAATCTCGGGCTCCATACTGCTACCGAATAGCGCAATGGATAGACAGCTGCTATGCCACCGCCCACACCACTCTTTCCGGGTAGCCCCACAAGGTAAGAAAACTCTCCCGCTTCATCGTAAAAACCGCATGTCTGCATAATGGCATTAATACGCTTCACTTGCGATGCGGTAAGATTGGTATTCCCAAATGCGAATGGCTGTTTGTGATTGGCAAAAGCCAGAAAAGCCTTGGATAAGTCATAACAGCTCATTTCAACAGAACATTGGAGGAAGTAGAAATGAAGAATGCGCTCGATGTCATTCTCTATGTTATGATGATACTTCAGCAGATTGGCGATGGCTGCGTTCAGATAACCTTTTTCACGTTCGGATATCGCTACCTCTTTATTGTAATCAATAGTATCATTGCCACAGATACTACGGATAAAGTGGAGGAAATCTTCTTCGGGATGCGCTGAGTGCTTTAAAAGTATATCTGCCAATACAATGGCACCGGCATTGATGAACGGATTGCGGGGAATTCCTTTCTCAACTTCCAATTGTACGAGGGAGTTGAAGGCAGTGCCCGACGGTTCTTTCCCCACTCTTTTCCACAATTCATCTCCCTCAAGACTGAGGCATACGGCAAGTGAAAATACTTTCGAAATACTCTGGATGGAGAAACGAGTGTCAGCTTGTCCCAGCATGAAAGTTTCTCCTTGAATGGTATTGATGCAAATGCCAAACTGATCCGGGTCTACTTTTGCCAATGCAGGAATATAGTCAGCCTGTTTGCCGATGCCGGCAAAAGGCTGTATCTCCTGATAAATATTTTCGAGTATCTGCTGATAATTCATGGCACAGATATTTTATATTTCAATATAATCGCCGTTCAGCTTAATCAGTTCAATTAATTTCTCTACGGCCTGTTCTTCAGGGATGTTCTTTTCAATGCATTCTTTTTTCTTATAAAGGCTGATTTTACCTCGTCCGGCTCCTACATAACCGTAATCGGCATCTGCCATTTCACCCGGTCCGTTGACGATACAGCCCATGATGCCTATCTTTAAGCCTTTTAAATGAGAGGTGGCGGCTTTGATTCGGGCAATAGTCGATTCTAAATCATATAAAGTACGACCGCAACCGGGGCATGAGATGTATTCTGTCTTGCTGGTGCGGATACGTCCGGCTTGCAGGATACCGAAAGCAGTAGTATCTACTACGGTGTGTGGCAGTGAGCCTTGATTATAAATGAAGATACCGTCACAGAAACCATCAAAAATCAATGCACCCATATCGGCGGCTGCCTTAATCTGTAAGTTCTCCGCTTCTTCTTCCTGATAGTATTGGAAGAATACAACAGGATTTTCCAGTCCTTCCGTCATCAGTTCATGTACCATGGCGCGATATTCGCCTAACCGGTTGGGGTGATTGCTTTGTGCAATGATAACCACTTCCGGGTGTAACTTAAGGGCGGCAATCACTTCTTCATTCATTGCCATGTAAGGCAGGAACAGAAATTTTAAATCGGCCTGGGTGTGGTGCAGTTCTATCATTTGCTGATAGTTGAAGGCGGGATACACATTTTCTTTTTCAGGATTCCAGGCACCGGCATCTACCAAATAGGCTGTTCCCTTATCGCGTGATTCGGGAATTGTTTGTCCGCAATAAATGTAATCGGGCTTGAATTGGGGATTTATTTCGTCCTCTCCTTCCAAACGTTCGGCGATTACTACCGGAAGGTTATCGCCGCCAATATTGCGCACGGCTTTTGTCTTACGGCGTGAAGGGGAGAGGTAATTGAATTCAGGCGCTTCTTTTCCGGGGATGAAGGGATGATTTTCACGCGTCAGTATATAGTCGACCAGTTTACGTGCTACCGGAATCTCTGCTTCCGGGGCTTCGCTCAATGATACGCGGATGGTATCTCCTAAGCCGTCGGACAATAATGCGCCGATGCCTAAAGCCGACTTGATACGTCCGTCTTCACCGTCGCCGGCTTCGGTCACACCCAGATGGAGGGGGAATGCCATGCCTTCCTTTTCCATTTCTGCTACTAGCAAGCGGACTGTTTTTACCATGACTACCGTGTTGGAGGCTTTGATGGAAATAACGACGTCGGTGAAATGTTCTTCCACACAGATGCGGAGGAATTCCATGCACGATTCTACCATGCCTTCGGGGGTATCACCATACCGTGACATGATGCGATCTGACAAAGAACCGTGGTTTACACCGATGCGGATGGCGGTATGATTCTCTTTACAGATATTCAGAAAAGGGATGAAGCGGGTGCGTATCTTTTCTATTTCTTGTGCATACTCTTCATCGGTGTATTCCAACTTCTTGAAAGTGCGTCCAGGGTCTACATAGTTGCCCGGATTGATGCGTACCTTTTCTGCATATTGTGCCGCTACATCGGCTACCTTGGGGTTGAAATGCACATCGGCTACCAAGGGGGTGTCATAGCCTTGTGAACGTAATCCGATATTTATATTTTTCAGGTTTTCGGCTTCGCGCACACCTTGTGTGGTGAGACGCACGTATTCACCGCCTGCGTCGATAATCCGTTTGGCTTGTTCTATGCAAGCGTCGGTATCCATTGTTACGGTATTGGTCATACTTTGGATGCGGATGGGATTAGCACCGCCCATTGGAGTAGCTCCAATGTTTACTTCGGAGGCTTCCCGGCGTGAATAGTTGAATAAATCGGTCATGGTTAATTCCTTATCTTTAAAGGGGTTGTAAATGTTCGTTTTAAATTTTCGGGCAGAAAATATCCTATCCTGATTAGAAGGAAAGAATATTTTCTGCCCGTGTTTTTTATAGCGCAGCTTTTCAGCAATGCTTGTTTAAAGAATCAATTCGTCTTATATTCGAACTTTACTTCTTTCAATTCTTCATTGGCTTTCACTATTTTCTTTTTCAAGCCGGTTTTGTAGTCTGCAAATTTAGCTGCGAGCTCTGTATCACTCAAAGCCAACATCTGTACGGCCAGAATAGCGGCATTCATTGCACCATTGATGGCAACTGTTGCAACCGGAATTCCGGGAGGCATCTGGATGATGGAATAGAGTGCGTCTACACCGTCGAGAACAGACCCTTTCACGGGTACACCAATGACAGGCAGTGTAGTGTTGGCAGCAATTACACCGGGCAATGCTGCGGCCATACCTGCAGCAGCGATAATGACTTTAATGCCACGGCTTGCAGCGTTCTTGGCAAACTCTTCCACTGCTTCGGGAGTGCGGTGTGCCGATAAAGCATTCATCTCGAAAGGTACGTGCATCTCGTCCAGTAGCTTGGCGGCCTTCTCCATGACGGGGAGGTCGGAGGTGCTGCCCATGATAATACTTACAATAGGTTTCATGTATATTTTTTCTGTAGTTTATTCGTTTACTAAAGCTTTGTAGGCTTCGGCATCCATCAAATCATTGACGTCACTTGCGTCATTAGGTTTGATTTTAACCAACCAGCCTTTGCCATAAGGGTCTTGGTTGACCAGCTCGGGGTTGTCTGCCAATGATTCGTTTTGTTCCAAAACTTCTCCTGCAACCGGAAGGAACAGGTCTGAGATGGTCTTTACTACTTCAATAGTACCAAAAACTTCTCCTTTTTCCAAGGTCTCGCCTTCAGTAGTAATGTCTACGAAAACGATGTCACCCAGTTGTTCCTGTGCATAATCGGTAATGCCTACATAAGCGATATCACCTTCTACGCGTATCCATTCGTGTTCCTCGGTATACTTTACATTGCTTGGGAAATTCATAATGCTTCTAATTTATAAGGTTAATACTAAAATTTTTCTTCAAATAAACAAAATTCCTATGACACCGCAAAACAATCCGACAATAAATCCTGCCAAAACCTCTAATAAAGTGTGTTGCTTTACGATGATGCGGGCTGTCCCCAGCATTCCTGATAGCAAAATGAAAAAACAGAGCCAAGACACAGGATTGAAATTGAATATCAGACTGTATGACAACAGGCCGCCCACCATCATGCCGCTGCTGGCAACATGGGTGCTGATTTTCCATTTAAAGTTTATCACAATGCAGATGACCATGCAGATGAGTGTGGCTACAATGATGCCCGACATATAGCGCGGCAAGTGTATCTTGTACATTGTGAGCAGGCAAGCTACATAGCTGACAATGGTCAGGGCATAAGGTACAAAACGTTTCTCACGATGTCCCAGTTCATGAATGCCCCAGCCGTTGATTTTCTGAAAAAGATAAATGGCAAGCATCGGCATTAAGATGGTAAAACAATAGACGATGCCCAGTACCACCAATTTATATTGGAGGGGCATGATGCGCAAATAGGTGAAAAAGAATAATAAGAAAAAGGCAAGAAATGGAACCATAAAAGGCGTGAATATACCTGATATGATGCGTGAGCCTATCTCTAACGGGTCACTTTTCCTGATTTCTTTCAGAGAACCGGTGGTTTCGTTTGCTTCCATATTTTTATCTTCTTAATCGTGCAACGGGAATGTTTAACTGCTGGCGGTATTTGGCTACGGTGCGGCGTGCAATGGGATAACCTTTGCCTTTCAGCATGTCGGCCAGTTCGTCGTCAGTATAGGGTTTCTCTTTGTCTTCGTTGTCTACACATTCTTTTAATATGCGTTTTATCTCGCGAACGGATAATTCCTCACCGTCTTCGGTGGTGTAGCCGTCGCTAAAGAAGAACTTCAACGAATAGATGCCATAGTTTGTTTGCACATATTTGCTGTTGCTGACGCGTGAGATGGTGGAGATGTCGAGTTTGGCACGTTCTGCCACATCCTTTAGTATCATCGGTTTCAGCAGCGATTCGTCTCCTTCGAGGAAAAACGGACGTTGGATGTCGATGATGGTCTGCATGGTGGTGAGCAAAGTGTGCTGCCGTTGTTTTACGGCATTGATAAAGCCTTGTGCGGCATCTACTTTTTGTTTTAGGAACATCAAGGCATCTTTCGATTCTTTGCTTTGGTTTTCTTTATTCCGTGTATGCTCGTCCAATAGCTCGGTAAACTCCCGGCTGAGGCGCAGTTCGGGAACATTATGATTGTTCAGATTGAGGGTAATGGTGCCGTCTTCCAACGTCTCTACAATAAAGTCGGGAATAATCTGTTGGAAGTTCCGTCCCATCGCTTCGCCCAATGAACTTCCCGGACGCGGGTTTAATTTGGTGAGCTCGGCCAATGCTTCGTTGTATTGTTCTTCGGTGATGCCCAGTTTCTGAATTATTTTGTCTTTGTTCTTGCGGGTAAACTCATCACAGCATTTTCCGATAATATCCAGTTCTATCTGTTTTAGCGGGGAATCTGCTTTACGGTTGATTTGAATGAGCAGGCACTCTTGGAGACTGCGTGCACCGATGCCGGCCGGGTCGAAATCCTGAATGATTTCGAGTATCTTGTTCAGTTCATTCTCAGTGGTGTAGATTCCACGATAAATGGCAAGCTCGTCCATGATGGATTCTATGCTTTTGCGCAGGAGTCCGTCATCATCCAACGAGCCAATCAGGTATTCGGCTATGTCGCGTTGTTCATCAGTCAGGTCTTGCATGGCAAGCTGCTCTTTTAATATCTCGTAGAAGGAAACAGCGTCCGAGAAGGGTATCTCTTCGGCTACCCCCTCACGGCTGCGGTTGTGTTCCTGCAATTTATAATCGGGGATGTCATCTTCGGTACGGTAATCTCCCAACGAGATGTCATCGTTGGAGTAATCAGGGTTATCGTTATTATCTTCGTTTCCCTCAAAGTCAGTACTCTCTTCCCCGTTTTCGGGTGTTTCTCTCCCTTCCTCCAGGGCCGGATTGTCCAGTATCTCAGAATGAATACGTTCCTCCAGCTCCACGGTGGGCAATTCCAACAACTTCACAACAAGAATTTGTTGTGGCGACAGTGTCTGTACTTGTTGTTGGGCTTGTGTTTGTACTTGACGTGAGCCTTGTGCCATAATCTCTTTACTCTTTTTGAGGGCAAAAGTAGCGATTTGTATCGTAATAATCTTCCTTTTTGCCGGGATAATTTTAGGAGTTCACCCTAATATTACTAATAATTGAAGCTACTTCCGCCCAAGAATTCTCTTAATAAAGAGGTTGGAGGCAATTCTTTGTCTTGTACGGATACAAAATATTCGAGGAACTTACGGAGGCGGTAGGCTTCCGAGTATTCCGGTCGGTTATTGGGCACTTTCCGCAGAATAGGTTCCAGATAATCCTTTAAAACGGCCAGTTCGAACAGTAATGCCGAGTTGAACATGGCATCTGCATTCTCCTGATAGGGGAAAATCCATTTGTCTTCTCCGGCACGCACGCTGGGCCAGCGGCTGATGGTATCTTCCGCCGAATATCCACGGTATTTGTAGTCACGGACAATGCGGCGCAGCAGACGATTGTCGGTGGTAGGGATATAGTTGTGGTTGTCCAACAGGATGGTGGTCAGGGCGGATACATATATTTTATATTTATTTTCAGCCGGAATATGCGGTGTCAGTTCTGGATTCAATGCATGAATGCCTTCCAAAATCAGTATCATATTATCATCTATCTTCAGATAGTCTCCCTTGAATTCACGTCGGCCGGTGGAGAAATTAAAACGGGGCAGTTCTATTTGCTCTCCACGCAGCAAGGCTTCCAGTTGTTGGTTAAAAAACTCCAAGTCCAAGGCATAAAGGGATTCATAGTCATAGTTGCCGTTCTCATCTTTGGGTGTATCTTCCCGGTTCACGAAATAATCATCCAACGAAATAGGATAAGGTCTCAGTCCGTTGGCCATAAGCTGGATGCTGAGTCGTTTACTGAATGTTGTTTTTCCTGATGAGGAGGGGCCGGATATCAGAATCAGTTTGACACCCCGGCCGTTCTTTCCGCGATTATAGATTTCATCGGCTATGTTTGAAATCTTTTTTTCCTGCAGTGCTTCGGATACATTGATTAAGTCAGTGGCATGACCATTGTTGCAGGCTACATTGAAGTCGCCTACAGTGCCTATACCCAGAATCTGGTTCCAACGGCGGTGTTCCTTAAATACTTCCAACATTTTTTCCTGCTTCACGACTTCTTCCAGCTTGTCGGGGTTTTGTCGGTTGGGAACACGAAGTAACAGCCCGTCATAGTATTTCACTATATCGAACAGACGAATGTATCCGGTACTGGGCAGTAGACTACCGTAATAATAGTCTATGGTGTCGCCCAGCGTATAATAAAAGGAGTAAAGATTGCCCGAAGTTTCAAGCAATTTCACTTTATCCATCATCCCTTTTTGGCGGAATAGCTCTACCACTTCGGTGGTCTGACATTCAAAGCGGTGGAAGGGAATATCTTCTTCGATAATTTCCTGCATACGCTTCTTGATGCGTTGTACATCGTCCAATCCTATCTCTCTGCCGATATGCAAATCGCAATAATATCCTTTGGAGACAGGATGTTCCAGCATGATGCTTCCGTCAGGATAGAGGTCTTCGACGGCTTTGCACAACACAAAGCATAGTGAGCGGACATAAGTGCGCATACCCGAAGAACTCAATATATTCAGGAACTCTACATCCTTGTTGTTATAGGCCCTGTAGTTGAGCCCTTCTACTTTATTATTGACCTTGGCACTGACGGGCCCATAGGGAATATCTAAATTAAATCCATTATAAATATCCAAAAGTGAGCTTCCGATTGGGAAACTTTTAATAATATTGTTATTTTTGCAACATATTTGTAACATAATCGTAATGTTTATTACTAACGTAGTGAAATTGGCTGTTAATTTACCGAATTAAAGGGAGATAAGCCAATTCCTACCAAATTAATTGATGATGGAATATTCTTTTTATGATTTCTTAAAGCTGCTGGGTTCACTGGCGCTATTCCTTTACGGAATGAAAATCATGAGTGAGGGCCTGCAAAAGTTTGCGGGTGACAGGCTTCGTAAAATCCTCACAGCGATGACCACCAACCGGGTAACCGGAGTTCTAACAGGCGTGCTGATTACGGCATTAATCCAATCTTCTTCTGCCACTACCGTCATGGTAGTCAGCTTTGTGAATGCGGGGCTGTTGACATTGTCACAATCCATTGGAGTAATCATGGGAGCCAATATCGGTACTACTGTAACTGCGTGGATTATATCAGCGTTGGGCTTTAAGGTAGATATCGCTGCAATGGCTCTCCCGCTTTTAGCTGTTGGGGTGCCATTATTATTTTCAGGAAAGAGTAACCGTAAATCCATAGGGGAGTTTATTTTCGGTTTCTCTTTTTTGTTTATGGGGCTTTCGTTGCTCAAAGCAAATGCACCGGATTTGGGTAAAAACCCGGAAATGTTATCTTTCGTACAGAATTATACAGACATGGGCTTTGGCTCTGTGATGTTGTTTGTGCTGATAGGTACAATCCTGACGATGATTGTGCAGGCATCGGCTGCAACAATGGCTATTACACTCATTATGTGTGCCAATGGATGGATTAGTTTTGAACTTGGTGCTGCTTTGGTATTGGGTGAGAATATCGGTACCACCATTACAGCTAATCTGGCTGCATTGACTGCAAATACGCAGGCTAGGAGGGCTGCCTTGGCTCACTTGGTGTTTAATGTCTTCGGAGTTATCTGGGTGTTATGTCTGTTTAAACCGTTCACAATGGGGGTATCATGGTTTGTGGAAGATATAATGAAAACACCGGATCCTGCTGTGGCTGTTTCTTTTAAATTATCGGCTTTCCATACGACATTTAATATATGCAATGTGCTGATTCTTATTTGGTTTGTGAAGCTGATTGAAAAAACAGTTTGCAAGATTATCCCTCAAAGAGAACAGGACGAGGAATATCGCTTGCGTTTCATTACGGGCGGTATGCTTTCTACTGCAGAACTCTCTATATTGCAGGCACGGAAGGAAATCAATCTGTTTGCAGAACGTACCCATCGTATGTTTGGTATGGTGCGTGATTTGCTGCATACGACGAATGAGAACGATTTCAATAAGTTGTTCAGCCGTATAGAGAAGTATGAGAATATCAGTGATAGCATGGAGGTGGAGATAGCCAATTATCTGAATCAGGTTTCGGAAGGACGTTTGAGTTCTGAAAGTAAACTTCAGATTCGCTCAATGCTTCGCGAGGTGACAGAAATAGAAAGTATAGGTGACAGTTGTTATAATTTGGCTCGTACTATCAACCGTAAGTATCGCAGTGAAATGGATTTTACACAGAAACAGTATGATCATATCGAGCAGATGTTTAAACTGACGGATGATGCATTGAATCAAATGATTGCGCTGGTGGAAGACGAACATCATACGATTGATGTGAATAAGTCTTTCAATATCGAACACGAAATCAATAACTATCGCAACCAGCTGAAGAATCAGAATGTGCTGGATGTGAATAATAAGGAGTATGATTATCAGATGGGGGTACACTATATGGATATTATTACCGAATGCGAAAAATTGGGTGACTATGTAGTCAATGTAGTGGAAGCCGGTAGTAATGTGAAGGAAAAGAAAGCATAAGTCCGGATTGATGTCCATGATAGGAAAGATTGAATATGAGTGCACGACAGATAAAATAGAGAGTTATATAATAAAAGTGAGATAATGTCTATATTTATTTTTTTGAAACTGATAGGGTCGCTGGCTCTTCTTATGTATGGTATGAAGACCATGAGCGAAGCCTTGCAGAAACTGACGGGTGGGCAGCTTCGTCATTTTCTTGGAGCAATGACAACCAACAGGTTCACAGGACTGCTGACAGGAGCATTTGTAACGGCTTCCGTACAGTCTTCTACTGCTACTACGGTGATGACCGTTAGTTTTGTTAATGCCGGATTGCTGACCTTGGGTCAAGCTATTTCTGTCATTATGGGAGCTAATATCGGTACTACGGTGACTGCATGGATTATGTCCGTATTTGGTTTTCAGATAGACATGAATAATCTCATTTTCCCTCTTTTTGCTTTAGCCGTTCCTCTTATTTTTTCCAGTAAAAGCCAGAAAAAGTCTTTTGGAGAATTCATCTTTGGTTTTGCATTTATGTTCTTGGGTTTGACTACATTGCGTGAAAACGCTATGCACATGGATCTGGAGCACAATGCGGCTATCCTTAGTTTCATTACTTCTTGCAAGGAGTGGGGATTCCTGTCTATTTTGCTGTTTCTTTTGATTGGCGGTGTCATTACTATGTGTGCCCAATCATCGGCGGCAGTAATGGCTATTACTTTGATTCTTTGCTCTAGTGGTGTACTTGACTTGTATCTGGGTATAGCTTTGGTGATGGGCGAGAATATCGGTACGACTGTGACTTCGAATATTGCTGCATTGACGGCAAATGCTCAGGCTAGGCGCGCGGCATTGGCACACTTTATCTTTAACACATTTGGTGTGATATGGATATTGTGTATATTCCATCCGTTTGTCAATATGGTAAGTGATGTGGTCAATAGTCTTTTTCCCGGGGTGAGCCCTGAGGTGGCTATTACTTATAAACTATCTGCTTTTCACACTGCATTCAATATTTGTAATGTGCTGATTCTTATTTGGTTTATTAAACCGATAGAAAAGGTGGTATGTTGGGTCATCAAGCCTAAGGAGGATGAAGAAGAATTCAGACTGCGTTTTATTACCGGTGGATTGTTGTCGACGGCTGAGCTTTCTATTGTCCAGGCTCGCAAAGAGATAAATTTATTTGCCGAACGTACCCGCCGTATGTTTGGCATGGTATGTGATTTGCTTCATACATCGAATGAAAATGATTTCAATAAGCTTTTCAGTCGTATTGAGAAGTATGAGAACATAAGTGACAACATGGAGTTGGAGATTGCCAATTATTTGAATCAGGTGTCTGAAGGACGTTTGAGCTCTGAAAGTAAGTTGAAGATTCGTGCCATGTTGCGCGAAGTGACGGAGATAGAAAGTATTGGTGACAGTTGTTATAACCTTGCACGTACCATTAATCATAAATATCGGGGTAATGAAGACTTTACAGAGAAACAGTATAGCCATATTCACCAAATGTTTCAGTTGACTGATGATGCTTTGAAGCAAATGGTGTCTTTAGTGGAGGATGAGGATCATCAGGTGGATGTGAATAAGTCTTTTAATATTGAGAATGAGATAAACAATTATCGTAGCCAGTTGAAGAATCAGAATGTGCTGGATGTGAACAACAAGGAGTATGATTATCAGATGGGTGTACACTATATGGACCTTATCGGTGAGTGCGAAAAATTGGGGGACTATGTGGTTAATGTAGTTGAGGCGCGAACAGATATGAAAGAAAAGAAACAGTAGTGTTTGTTGTATCTCATTATAATGATATAAAAAAGAGAAGCGTGAGCCCATTATCGGGACTCACGCTTTCTTATAATAGAATCATTTTTGAATGATTATTTTTCGATATCAATCAATTCAACTTCGAAAATCAAAGTAGAGAAAGGTTTGATTTGACCGGCATCGCGTGAACCGTAAGCCAAATCCTGCGGGATATAAAGTTCCCATTTTGAACCGACAGGCATCATGGTCAATGCTTCTGTCCATCCTTTGATTACTTGGTTGGCACGAGTGACAAAGGGCTCTTTACGGTCGTATGAGCTATCGAACTGAGTACCGTCAATTAAAGTACCTTTATAGTTTACTTTTACAGTTGAAGAATCGGTAGGGATGGCACCTTTACCTTCTTTGATAACTTTGTATTGAAGACCGCTGGGAGTAGTCTTTACACCTTCTTTTTTTGCATTTTCAGCCAAGAATTTTTCTCCTGCAGCTTTGTTGTCTGCATATTTGGCTTCTGTTGCTTTTGCCTGAATAGCTTCTGCTTTAGTCTGAACAAACATGTTGGCTTCTTCTACAGACATAATGTTCTGCTTCTTCAGAGTTGCGACAAAACCTGCCAAGAAGTTTGCTTTGTCCAAGCTTTGAGTAGAATCGTTGCCAAATAAACGTTGGCTCATCATGTCAAACATACGGCCGCCCACTTGTTGTCCGACCTGCAGACCTACCATGTATGCAACGTCTTTGGGGCTTGTCTTGTTGGCTCCGTCTGTAACACCTTTAAGGAACTCTGCCATATAAGTGCTGTCAACGCCTTGCTGTTGAAGATACATATCCAATCCCTGTGTGTTGGCAACACCCATCATATAAGAAAGTGAATCTACATCACTCTTCATGTTTGCTTTTGGTGCCTGAGCTGTACAAGAAGCTAAGCTGGCAGCAGCAGCGATAGCTACAAAAAAACTAATTTTTTTCATTTGCCTTAAATACTTTAATATTATAATACTTCAATTAATTCTACATCGAAAATCAATGTGCTGTGAGGAGGAATCATTTCACCTGCTTGCTGTGCGCCATAAGCCAGTTCAGAAGGGATGAATAATCTCCATTTAGAGCCTTCTGTCATTAGTTGCAAAGCTTCTACCCATCCTTTAATAACTTGGTTAACACCGAATACAGCCGGTTCACCGCGTTTGATAGAACTATCAAACAATGTTCCGTCAATCAGGGTACCTTCGTAATGACACTTCACACGGTCGGTAGCTCCCGGCTTTTTACCATTACCTTCTTTGATTATTTCATATTGCAAGCCGCTGGGGAGTGTTATAACTTCAGGTCTTTTGGCATTCTCTTCCAAGAAAGATTTGCCCTTTTCGATATTTGCTGCATTCATTTTAGTTTCCAGCTCTTCGAAATATTTGTTCACGATTTCGCGTGCCTCATTGTGACTGATAGCTGTTTCTTTTCCATCTAATACGTCTTTAATTGCCTGAGCAAAGTCATTCACGTTGATACCTTGAGCACCCATGCTCAGCAAATTTTGGCCGATTCCCAGGCCGATAGCGTAACTAAATTTATCCATAACTGTTTATTTTATAAGATGTTTTTCTACAAAACGCACAAAGGTAGGTCTTTTATTTGAATGATTATGATTTTAACAATTTAATTTTTCTTATTTTTGTGTGTCTAGTTTAAAGAGGAGGCCTAAAAATGAAGAATTTAGTGATTCTGACCGGTGCCGGAATGAGTGCCGAAAGTGGTATTAGTACCTTTCGTGATGCGGGAGGACTATGGGATCGATATCCTGTGGAGCAGGTGGCTACTCCGGAAGGTTATATTGCGAATCCTCAGTTGGTGATTCAGTTTTATAATGAACGGCGTAAACAGTTGTTGCAGGTTAAGCCGAACCGGGGACATGAACTGGTGGCTGAACTGGAGAAGTTTTTTAATGTAACTGTGATTACTCAGAATATTGATAATCTGCACGAACGGGCCGGTAGTGGTCATGTTATCCATTTGCATGGTGAGTTGACAAAAGTTACTTCTACTTTGCAACCCAATAATCCTAGCTATATAAAAGAATTAAAGCCGGAGGAATTTGAGGTGAAGGTGGGAGACCTTGCTGCTGACGGTTCGCAATTACGTCCTTTTATTGTATGGTTCGGTGAGTCTGTACCCATGATTGAGAAGGCCATTGAATATGTCGAAAGTGCTGATATCTTTTTAATAATAGGAACTTCCTTGAATGTATATCCGGCAGCCGGATTGTTGAATTATGTGGCTCGTGATGTTCCTGTCTATTTAATAGATCCCAAAGAAGTACCTATAGCTTCAGGCCGAAAAGTGTATGTCATACGCAAAGGGGCTTCGGACGGTATGGAGGAATTGAAAAAAATATTGGTGGGATAGCTTGTACATGAACAAATTCATAGTATATTTGTTATGTATTTAAAAGAACATTTAAAACATAAAACTGAAACAATTATGAAAAAGTACGTTTGCGTAGTATGTGGTTGGGTATACGACCCAGAAGTAGGAGATCCGGAAGGTGGAATCGCTCCGGGAACAGCATTTGAAGATATCCCAGATGATTGGGTTTGCCCTCTTTGTGGAGTTGGTAAAGATGACTTTGAAGTGCAGGAAGATTAATTCCGGTCTATAGGTAGCATGTCAATTAAGTGGAAGGTTTCCACAGGATATATTAGATAGCGCAGCTAGTTATTAGTTGCGCTTTTTTATTGTTGTTCTTTTATTATGGTTAGTGGTAAAAAGAAAAGCACAACCTGCGATGCAGATTGTGCTTTTATATAAGAGTTGAATAGTCTTATTTCTTTTCTTGTCTTTCGGGACGCGGCAACAATACTTTGCGGGAAAGTTTGAATTTACCAGTCTTCGGGTCAATATCAAGTAATTTGACTTCGATTTCGTCACCTTCTTTCAGACCGGCTTCTTCGATAGTCTCGAGGCGTTTCCAGTCGATTTCAGAAATGTGCAACAAACCGTCTTTACCCGGCAAGAACTCAACAAAAGCACCGTAAGGCATGATAGAACGAATCTTACCTACATATACTTCGCCGACTTCGGGAACTGCAACAATACCTTTAATGATACGCATAGCATCATCAATGCATTTCTTGTTAGTTCCGGCAATCTCGATACGGCCTACACCGTCTACTTCTTCGATAGTGATGGTTGCGCCGGTTTCTTCCTGCATACCTTGGATAATCTTTCCGCCCGGGCCGATGATAGCTCCAATGAATTCTTTAGGAATAGTCATTGTCTCGATGCGCGGAGCATGAGGCTTCAGTTCTGCGCGAGGTTCAGCAATGCATTCGGTAATCTTGCCGAGAATGTGCATGCGTCCTTCTTTAGCCTGATTCAACGCTTTTTCCAGAATATCGTATGATAAACCATCTACCTTGATATCCATCTGTGTAGCGGTAATACCATCACGAGTACCGGTAACCTTGAAGTCCATATCTCCCAAGTGATCTTCGTCACCAAGGATATCAGACAATACTGCATATTTTTCTTCACCGACATTCTTAATCAATCCCATTGCAATACCTGAGACAGGCTTCTTCATCGGTACACCTGCATCCATCAATGCCAGAGTTCCGGCACATACGGTAGCCATTGAAGATGAACCGTTTGACTCAAGGATATCAGAAACGACACGTACAGAGTACGGATAGTTGGCAGGCACTTGTCCTTTTAAAGCACGCCATGCCAAATGGCCGTGGCCGATTTCACGACGGCCTACACCACGTTGAGCTTTTGCTTCACCGGTTGAGTAGGGAGGGAAGTTATAATGTAACAGGAAACGCTCTTTGTGCTGATCCAATACATCGTCCACCATCTTTTCATCCAGTTTTGTACCTAATGTGACAGAGCTCAAAGACTGAGTTTCACCGCGAGTGAAAATAGCAGAACCGTGAGGACCGGGCAGATAGCCGACTTCACACCAGATTGGACGGATTTCTGTAGTTTGGCGTCCGTCAAGACGTTTGCCTTCATCGAGGATACAACGACGCATAGCCTCTTTTTCCACATCGTGATAGTAACGGTCAATCAACGGAGCTTTTTCTTCCAGTTCTTCTTCTGTATATTGAGCTTTGAACTCTTCGCGAATAGCATCGAATGCATCTTGGCGTTCGTGCTTGTTTCTGTTTCCTGATGCAGCGATAGCATAAGCTTTTTCGTAGCAGGCGTCATGTACAGCTTTACGGAGTTCTTCGTCATTTTCTTCGTGGCAATATTCGCGTTTGACAGTAGAGCCAACTTCTTCCATCAATTCCATCTGAGCTTTACAGTGGATTTTGATAGCATCGTGAGCGACTTTCATGGCAGCCAGCAAATCTTGTTCGCTTACTTCATCCATTTCGCCTTCTACCATCATGATGTTGTCATAAGTAGCAGCTACCATTAAGTCCATGTCAGCTTTTTCCAGTTGCTCGAAAGTCGGGTCAATAACAAACTGACCGTCAATACGTGCGACACGTACTTCTGAAATCGGGCCTCCGAATGGGATGTCAGAAACAGCCAAAGCAGCTGAAGCAGCCAATCCTGCCAATGCATCCGGCATATCTACTCCATCTGCCGAGAACAAGACAATGTTTACATATACCTCTGCGTGAAAGTTATCGGGAAATAAAGGACGCAAGGCGCGGTCTACCAAACGGCAAGTCAGAATTTCATAATCCGAAGCTTTGCCTTCTCTCTTGGTAAAACCACCGGGAAAACGTCCGAATGCTGAATATTTTTCTTTGTACTCTACCTGAAGGGGCATGAAATCTGTACCGGGAACTGCATCTTTTGCTGCACAAACAGTAGCTAGCAACATGGTGTTACCCATGCGGAGCATTACAGAACCGTCTGCCTGTTTTGCCAGCTTTCCCGTTTCGAGCGTAATGGTTCTACCATCGGGAAGCTCGATCGTCTTAACAATTGGATTAATCATAAAAAATGTTTTAATATAATTTTCGTCTAAAATTCATGCAAAGATAGGTATTTATTCTTCTAATCGGGTGAAAATGAGCTAAAAAGTTACACAGATTACTGTTTTTTTTCATTTTAATGTGTAAGAAGCTAAATAAATGCTTTGACAAACCGTGAAAAGACGTATCTTTGCAGCGGAAATTTATTAGAAAACACACATTATATTAATTTTAGCGATGAAAAAGAATGTATATTTTTTGCTCGCACTTCTGTTGATGGTACTGAGCGCTTGCGATAATGAACCGAAATTTAAAGTCTCAGGTGAGATTAGCGGTGCCGATAATAAGACTTTGTATTTTGAAGCGTCGGGACTGGATGGTATTGTGGCGCTTGATTCTACGAAATTGGGAAGTAATGGAAGTTTCAGCTTTAGCGGAAAACGTCCTGAATCGCCGGAGTTTTATCGTTTGCGCCTAGATAATAAGGTGATTAATTTTTCGGTTGACTCTATTGAGGCACTGACAGTGAAGGCTGGAGCTAATGACTTTGCAACAGGATATTCTATTGAAGGTTCGGAAAATAATACGAAGATTAAAGAATTGGTATTATTGCTGGCTGATTTGCAGAAACGCGTAGATCAATTGGCCCATAACCGTAACATTCCGGCCGGAGTTGCTCAGGACAGTTTGGTGTCAATGGTCAATAACTATAAGAATAAAGTGAAACGTGAATATATCTTTGCGGCTCCTAATATGACTTATGCATATTTTGCCTTGTTTCAGGCTTTGAATGGGTATATGCTTTTTGATCCATTGACCAATAAGGATGATGTTAAGTGCTTTGCAGCTGTGGCAACCAGTCTGAATAATACTTATCCGCACGCAGACCGTTCTCGAAACCTTTATAATATGGTTATTAAAGGTATGAAGAACACACGCACTCCCCGCCAGACAGAACTGGATATTCCGCAAGACAAGATAAAAGAGGCTACCATCATTGATATTGAGTTGAAAGATATCAAAGGCAATGTACGTCGTTTGACTGACTTGAAAGGGAAGGTGATATTGATTGATTTTACGGTTTACAACAATGCTATGTCGGCGGTTCATAATCTGGCTTTGCGCGAGTTATATAATAAGTATGCCTCTCAAGGACTGGAAATTTTCCAGATTTCGTTGGATGCCGATGAACATTTTTGGAAGACCTCTTCCGACAATTTGCCGTGGATTTGTGTGCGTGATGCTAATGGGGCATATTCTCAGTATGTTACATTGTATAGTGTGACTAATCTGCCAGCTGTTTTCTTGGTGAACCGAGCTAACGAATTAAGCGCACGTGGTGAAACGATTACTGATTTGGAAGAATCTATCAAAAAACTCTTGTAAAAACATAATAATGAGTCTGATTTGTTTAAACATGTTACATAGCATGGCTTTGGACTTGACTTGTATTGCTTAAAAAGCTATCTTTGCAAAACTTAAAATAATAGAGAGGGTTCCGACATCTTCAGTGTCGGAATTCTTTTTGTTTTTATAGGACCGAGTATAAACAATGAAAAATATATAATAATTAAAAAGGAGGAAAACATTATGGCTTATATGTCAGAAGAGGGTTACAAACAACTGGTGGAAGAGTTGAGATACTTGGAATCAGTAGAACGTCCCAAAATTGTATCGGCTATTGCGGAAGCTCGTGACAAAGGTGATTTGTCGGAGAATGCAGAGTATGATGCTGCAAAGGAAGCACAGGGCTTGTTGGAAATGAAGATTAATCAGTTGAAAACTACTATCGGTGATGCTAAGATTATCGATACGTCAAAACTGAAAAACGACACAGTCCAGATTTTGAGTAAAGTAGAGTTGAAGAACGCTAAAACAGGCATGAAGATGGCTTACACTATCGTGGCTGAAAGCGAAGCAAACTTGAAACTGGGTAAGATTTCTGTTAACACACCGATTGCGCAAGGTTTATTAGGCAAAAAGGTAGGTGATGTGGCTGAAATCACTATCCCTCAGGGAAAAATCAGTTTGGAAGTAGTAAACATTTCGTTTTAATGTATAAGGCAGGGTCGTTTCGTGCGGTTCTGCCTTTTTAAATACTCATTGATATGGCAACAATATTTAGTAAGATTATCGCAGGTGAGATTCCCAGCTACAAGGTGGCCGAGAATGAAGAATTTTACGCTTTTCTGGATATCAATCCGTTAGCAAAAGGACATACGTTGGTAGTGCCTAAGCGTGAAGTGGATTATATCTTCGATTTGACAGATGATGAATTGGCTTCTATGCATGTATTTGCAAAGAAAGTGGCATTGGCCATACAGAAATCCTTCCCGTGTAAGAAGGTGGGAGAAGCTGTTATTGGTCTTGAAGTACCCCATGCTCATATTCATTTAATCCCAATTCAAAAGGAATCGGATATGATTTTCTCAAATCCTAAATTAAAACTTGCTGACGAAGAGTTTATTGAGATAGCTAGAGCAATTAATGAAGCCTGGGAAGGTCTGAAATAAGTAATCCTCTTTTTCTATATATTATAAAAAGGGCGTATCTTGGTTGAAAGATGCGCCCTCTGTTTTTTATATGAATCCGGAACGGTCTTGTCTGTTACACGAACCTGTCTCCTAGTTTAATCTGGACATCGTTGACAAACTTACGGATGGCACTTTCGTCATCTTTTTTGCAGATAAGCAGCACATTGTCGGTTGCAGCCACCAGATAACCTTCTAGGTCTTGGATCACTGCTAACTTTCCTTCCGGTACCACAACCACATTCTGTTTGCAATTATATAATAAGGAATTGCCGTTAATTGCTACATTCTCATTCTCGTCTTTTGGCGCGACATCATAAAGAGAACTCCAGGTTCCCAAATCAGCCCATCCGAAGTCACATAGTTGTACAAAGACATTGTTTGCTTTTTCCATGATGCCGTAATCAATAGATATGTTAGGACATGAAGCAAAGTCTTCTTCGCCTTCGGATAATTTGGAGCACACTTCCGGCATTATTTCGTTGAATGCATTGATAATTGTGTTGATATTCCAAAGGAAAATTCCGGAATTCCAATAGAACTCCCCGCTTTCAACGAATACTTTGGCAAAGTCCAGTTGCGGTTTCTCGATAAAGGTTTTGACTTTAAAGAAATCCCCTTGTTTCTCTTCATCTATCTGTATGTAGCCATAACCGGTTTCCGGGCGGTTGGGCTTAATCCCTAGAGTAAGCAATTGTGGAGACTGTGAAACAAATTCCAGTCCTTTTATGATGGCCTCTTTAAATTCATCTTCTTTCAGAATCAGATGGTCAGACGGTGCAACGATGACATTTGCATTGGGGTTTATTTCTTTAATATGATAGGAAGCCCATGCAATGCACGGTGCCGTGCTTCTTCTTGTCGGTTCCAATAAAATTTGTTCTTCTTTTAATTCAGGAAGTTGCTCTTGGACTAATTCCTTATATAGCACATTGGTTGTTACGAATATATTCTCTAATGGGACGATTTTCTTGTATCTGTCGAATGTCTGTTGGATAAGAGAACGTCCTGTACCAAAGAAATCAAGGAATTGCTTAGGGAGATTTTTACGGCTATATGGCCAAAATCGGCTTCCGATACCTCCCCCCATGATTACACAATAATTATTGCTGTTCGTCATGATATTGAATCGTTTTAAAGTTTGTGCTAATATAGGGCTTATTTTTATATTTCCCTTGTTCAATCTACCATAAATGATGGTATATTTATCTTTTTTTGAAAAAAAACGCCGAAAAGTTTGCAGGTATGAAAAAAAGTCGTACCTTTGCAACCGCAATCGAGAAACAAACAATGTTTCAAGAGATGCCCAGATGGCGGAATCGGTAGACGCGCTGGTCTCAAACACCAGTGGATTCACTTCCATCCCGGTTCGACCCCGGGTCTGGGTACAAGAATGAAAGCTAAGTAATTGATAATTCATTACTTAGCTTTTTCTTTTGCTTGAATTTTCCCCACACGTGCAAAAAATATAGCAGTAAGTTATTGTTTCCTTTGGTTGAACGTAGTAAATAAGTTACCTTTGAAAAGAAATAAAGCCTATTAAATAAAAGTAATGGAACAAGGTGTTTGGCAAGAGATAGAACTGTTGTACCAGAAGTTTCAAAAACTTGGTATCAGTGAAGCGGTGGACTATGATAAGTACTACCTTTATTCTCTCATTACCCATTCCACAGCCATAGAAGGCTCAACATTGACCGAACTTGATACGCAGCTTCTCTTTGACGAGGGAGTAACAGCGAAAGGGAAACCGCTTGTTCATCATCTGATGAATGAGGATTTGAAGCAAGCGTATGAACTTGCCAAAACTGAATCAGACGGTCTTGTAACGATAACTCCTGCTTTTCTACAAAGGTTAAATGCTGCGTTGATGCGTACCACAGGCAGCGTTCACAGTGTGATGGGTGGCTCTTTTGATTCTTCTAAAGGAGAGTTTCGCTTATGTGGTGTTACGGCTGGTGTTGGCGGACATTCTTATATGAACTATTTGAAAGTTCCTGCTAAGGTGGATGAACTTTGCGTTCTACTGCAAGAGAAGCAAAAGACCGTGGGAACATTTCGGGAACAATATGAATTGAGTTTTAATGCCCACCTTAATTTAGTAACCATACATCCATGGGTGGATGGTAACGGCAGAACAGCTAGATTGCTGATGAACTATATCCAGTTTTGCTATCACCTTTTCCCTACCAAGATATTCAAAGAGGATAGAGAAGAATATATCCTTTCCCTACGGCAATGTCAGGACGAAGAAACCAACCTGCCTTTCTTGGACTTTATGGCAGAACAGTTGAAAAAATCGCTTTCTTTGGAGATTGAAAGGTTTAAAGTTTCGCAGAAGAAAGGATTCAGTTTTATGTTTTGATATGTATATCGGTACCTTTAATATTATATTAAGACAAGAATTGCTATTTATGGATTAGAGTAACTTTGTGTAGAATTAAAAAAGTTTAATATGGACTTAGTGCAAATTTATCATAAAGCAAATATTTTGATTGCTCAAACTTACGGTATAACAGGTGTACCGGAAAAAGGATATGTTATCGTTATTGTTAATAATGTTAGATATATTGTATATTTCTACAAAATAGAAAGTGGTTGGAATATTGAGAAAGTAGAAGAATGCTTATAACTGCCTTCAAAATGGTGGACAGTGCCCCTTTTTTATTTATTAGTTGAATCCAATTTTTATGTTTATCTTCTATATAGTTTATTTGAGTGCCTACTTATTGTTATTTTCTTTATAGTGAGCAAACCCAATAGGTCTACGTTCTGTTTGTTTATTAATATGCTTTTGTTTCTCTGCTAATTGTGATAGTGCCAAGTAAATATCATCAAGCTTTTTTCGGGTATCTTCGCTAAGGTCATTGACTGCTGCTATTGTGTCTTCATTGTCTTCTTCCAACATTTTCATGCGTTGTTTTAGTTCTTCGATTTCCTTAGTTGTGCTATTTAAGGAAGACAAGTATTGGCGTACTGTAACGAAAGCACGCATGATAGATATGTTTATTTCGATGGCAGATTCGCTGTTTAGTACAGATGAAAGCATAGCAACGCCTTGCTCAGTAAAAGCGAAAGGCATATATCGTGTACCACCTCTTTTGTTTGAGGACGCAATTTGCGACCTCAAACTTTCAAACTCTTCCTTTGTCAATTCGAACATGAAATCGCTGGGGAAGCGTTTGAGGTTTCTTCTTACTGCTTCTTTCAGTCGTTTAGTTTCACTCCCATAAAGTTCAGCTAAATCAAAGTCGAGCATTATCTTTTGACCTCTGACTTCGTATATTTTATTCTGAATAACCTGTAATTCCATAATTTATAAGCTGTTTATATAAAGAACTATTCAAACTTTAGTATAAGAGAACGCCTATTTTTAAGCATTATGAATTTGGCACACAGCGTGTGCCGAATCTTGCTTTTCTAATTCGGCGAATGGCATCCGTCAATTTGGTATAGTGAATTTGGCGGTTGCTGACCGCCGAATCTCTAATCCAAACATATCATAGTCTAATATTGGCATGATTCACTAACGATTCAAAGTTCATCTTTTTACTTTTTGTGCAAAGTTACTATTTTTATTTTCAAAGCTTTAATTCAGGTAGACTATTAATAGCCCCTTCCTTCAACTTATCCACTGCACGGGTCTATTTCTCCGTATGTTTCAACCCACTATGTCCGAGCAAACTGGCTACCGTTTTAATATTAGCACCATTGTTAAGGATATTCACTGCAAATGAGTGGGGGGCGCAATGCCAGCTAATGTGCTTATCAATTCCTGCCCTCTTTACCCAACGTCTTAGTGACTTGGAGTAACTTTCATAAGTCGGCAAGTCGAAAATAAGTACATCTTTGTTTCCATCCGCAGGGGCTTCACCGATGATAGAGAGTAAACCATCATTCAAAGGGATGACTACACCACTGGCAGAAGAATGACCTTTCGTCTTATTCTGTTCAAACTTCAACAATTTGTTCGAGTAGTTTATATTTTTATAAGTAAGGTCTTTCACATCACAAAAGCGCAAGCCACAATACAGGCAGAAGATAAACGCACGTCTTACCATCGGATTTTCATTCTTATAGTGGCAATTGATGAGAACCTGTCTCTCCGCAATAAACGCTGAAAATCAGTAAATTGCAAAATAAACACCCAGTTTTACACCCAAGAATGTAAATTGGGCGTTTTTTGTATATTCTTAACTGTTGAAGTCTTTCCTGAGCTGTAATAGTTGTTTGTTA
Source organism: Phocaeicola faecalis (assembly GCF_021730445.1). Lineage (GTDB taxonomy): Bacteria > Bacteroidota > Bacteroidia > Bacteroidales > Bacteroidaceae > Phocaeicola > Phocaeicola faecalis. The sequence goes on from NZ_JADNRM010000008.1 coordinate 57,712, forward strand.
CTTATCTAATTTATATGTTTACTCCTCCCCTCTAAATTTCTACTGCCCCAGATTAAATTCTTCCGCCGGATCAAATGTCTGCACGTTGAACCGGAAGCGATAGCGGGAGGTGGCGTTTGTCAAAAAGGGGAGACAAACTAATCCAATCACCCGGCACAGAATATGTACGGAGCCTGACACAATGACATATATACATGCAGGCTTATGCGTACGTCCGTGTAGCCCGATGCGTATATACGTGTAGGCTTATGCGTACGTCCGTGTAGGCTTGTGTCACCGTATGTGTGAAGCCTGATGCGTACAACATTTAAAAATAGGCAGCCCACACTGAATGTTGAAAAAAGACCTTTGTGTTTCCCAAAAAGCTCTTTATGTTTCCAAAAAACTTCACCACCTTTCCAAAAAACTTCAGCGCCTTTCCAAAAAACTTCACCATCTTTTTAAAAAAGTTCGGCATGTTTTTAAGGTAGGGGTAGATTACATCCCCTCACAAAGCTGCTCATTCCTTCTTCTCCGTTCATCCTTACATTTTAAATTTAACGCACTGACGAACAGTTGGTTAAAGATGACAGGACATCCCCTCATCCTCCCTTCAGCCATGCTTTCCAAGTCCCTTCACAATCTGCCTTCAGCAATTTCCTTTTTGACGAATGAAAGGAGGCTGAAAGGGTGGTGACGAGGTATCCACTCACTACCGGTTCCCTTATCAACAGATGAATGAGGGGTTGAAGAATGCCTACGAACAGGCAAGAGAAGAAGCAGGGCGCAAAGCTGCCTTGATACATATCACTGGAAGTGTTCATGATGTAACGGACGTACTTCCCGGTTGTTGATGAACTACATTCAGTTGTAGAAACAGGAAACAAGACATTTTCTCAATAAAAAGAAAATGAGAGTATGATTCTAATATTTAATAGCCACTTTGATAAGTAGGTGAATCGAATGGCTAATAGATTTTCCCGCTGCTTGTTCCGAGCATGAACCAACAGCGGGGTTGTTTGTAGGGATTTACTTTGTGGGAGGATTTATCCCACTACTAGTAATTGGAGGCAAATGGCGAGTATGAAATAAGCTATATAGCAGGCAACGGAGACAGCTAAGGAGACAAGCAGTTGTTTCACAAAAGATTTTTCTTTCCGCATATAATTGTAATTGAACGTTGCGCCTATGATTCCAAATAAAGCACCGATTAGTCCGCCTAGGAGGATAAGTAACACAGGCAGTCCACCCACAATATACTCGCGGGTAGACAGGCGTTCTTCCAAATCGATTTTTCGCCCGCGGAACACTGCGACATGGACAAAGTCAAGTCCGTAGACGACCTTTATTTCTTCTTGTTCTCCATTGGTATTGGTTATATGATACTTCGGATTAAACCGTCCTTGTCTTTTAATCTCTCTTCCGTCTTGATATAAACGTTGTTTAAAAGGGCCGTACTCTAATTTTAAATTGCCTTGTGCGCCTTCCAGTGTAAAATTCAATTCTCTTGCCATAGTATTTATTTTAGATGTTGTTCCTTTTTAAGTTGTCGGTAGATATCGGGTAGTCTGTCGTCTTGAAAAGACGTTATCTGAAAAGAACCGCTTTCTATCCTTCCGTTTACTTGCGGGTTTGTAATAACAGAATCGTTGAAAATAAAGGCTATTTGCCGTCCTATCGCTTTTTCCGTTTCGTCCGCCCATTTGTTTTGCTTGTGTTGACTCACTTTTCCGGTTATTGCATATCTGCCGAAGGCGTCGGTGTCCAGTCGGAGTGCACTAAAGTCTTTTACAGTCACAATCGGTTCAGGGTCAATGCTGTCTTTTTGTTCGGATATGATGTGATACCATCCGTTCTCATACTGTCGTGACTTGTGGTTTCGGTTGCATGAAGCAAGGCATGAGGTGAGGCAGGCAATGGGAAGGAGTATGCCAAATAGATTTCTGAGTTCCATATTTGATTGATTTATCTGTTTTTCAATGTCTTTCTTATCGATAGGCTTACATACGGCTCTTCTGGCTCTGTCCGGCTCCTGTTCCTTTATACTTGTTCTTTGCAGCATTGAACTTGTAGCGCAGGGTGAAAGTGACCTGTCGGAACTGGGTGATATAATCGCTCATCGTGCGTATGCCACTGTATATCACTACGTCCGCATCATCGGTTTCTAAAAGATTATTGGCTTGCAGTTGCATGCTCAGCCGGTTGTCGAAGAAGGCTTTGTATAAAGCCAGCGAAACATTGCACGCATCTTTTTGCTGGTACATGTTCTGGTTGTGTCCGCAAGTGGTGTAGGCGGCGTTTACATCCAGTAATATACCGGCAGGCAGCGAGAAGTTATTGCGCCAGACGAATGTGCCGACAGGATTGTTGAGTGACATCATGCCGTTGTGGGTTTTGATGGAGAACCACTGCTTGTAGAGCTCTGCCGTGAACTGCGGTTTCCACAGCCCGACGGTGGGCGCCACTGTCAGTGATGCTGTCATGCGGTCGTAGGATTCGGTGTTTACCACTTTCAGTAGTGAAATGGTGGGGTTCTCTTCCGAATAGTTTTCTGATATCTGCATCATGTCGTCTTTCACGCGGCTGTATCCCACGGAGACATTCAGCCATTGGTAAGAGGCTGACAGCAAGATGTTTTGCGTCATGGTCGGAGTCAGGAAAGGGTTTCCTGTCTGATAGGTATAGCGGTTGGCATAATAGGTGTTGTTTCGCAGATTGTCGTAAGAAGGGCGGGCGATGTCTCCTGCATAGCTGAGCTGCACCTGTGTCTTTCCGATGGGGAAATTGATGTTCAGCGATGGGAATATGTTATCGAACTTACGGCTTTGTACGTCTATGTGTTTGCCTTTTTCGTAGTAGTCGAAGCCCACGTGCTCGTATCGGATGCCTGCCTGTATGCTTACATCACCGAAGGACCGTGTATAGTCCACAAACATGGAGGCTGCCCCTTCCTTTATCTCGCTGTCATCATCGGCAAGGATACCTTCCGGGTTGAGGTAGAGATTGGTGCGTCCGGTATGCGAGTATTCACCTCCAAATGATAAATTGCCTTGCCACAGAGGGTGTGAAAGTACCAGCTTGGCGGCATAAAGTGTATTGTTGTTTTCATTGAAGGTATTGACATGGTTTTCATCGTGTTCGTTGATGATTTCCGTCGTGTTCTGCGTTTCTTTGGTAGGGCTCCATAAGCCGTCGGCATTGAAGTCGATGTTCCAGTTGTTTATCTGTCCGTTGTAGTAATAGTTCAGGTTGTGGCTGGTGGAAGGGTCGTAAAGCATCATCCGGCTGAAACTCTTCTCGTAAAGTTGGTTGTCGGAGAACACTTGTGTGAGATATCGCCAGTCTCCATGGGTAGCCATATAGCGGTCTATGTTGTAGCGGATTCCCATGGAATGTTTTTCATTGAACTGATAACTCATGGCGAGTGTGCCTTCTATGTTGCTGCGTTTTGTCTTGGCGTATGAGCCGTCCATCTTTTGCTGCCATAACTTGTCCAAATGGGTATTGATGATAATCTGCTGGTTGTTTCCGCCCCGCAATGTGCCTCCGAATAAACTGCCGGAGAGGTCGAAGCCGTTTTTGCGGTAGTTGAAGTTGAACTGGTCATAGACGCTCCAGCCATACGTGCGGCGGTTGCGTGTCACGAGCCGGTTGTCGAAGCCGAACCCTTCGCCTTGCGATTTCTTGGTGATGATGCGCACAACGGCTTTCACGGAAGCGTCGTAGCGTGCTCCCGGATTGCGCACCACTTCCACACTCTTTACGTTGTCTGAAGAAAGTTGCTCCAGTTCCGAGCTGCTTCTCACTTTTCTTCCGTTGATGTAGATTTCTGCCGTTCCTCTTCCGAACACATTTACCGTCCCTTCTTCAGCCGAAATACCCGGTATCTTGTCGAGCAAATCGTTTCCTGTACCGGATTTTTCCAATACGCTGCCGGTAACTGTGGTCACCATCGCATCGCCCTTCAGACGCATTTTGGGCAAGTCGGCTTTTACGGTCACTGCACCGAGCTGGTGTGTGTCTGCCGTCAGTTGGACAACACCTATGTCGGCAGGATTTATCGGTCGGTATATGGTGGCATATCCGATAGAGGAGATGCGTATGATTTGGTGTGGGGGTGTTGCGTTCAGACTGAATGTTCCGTCCTCTCCGCTTATCGTTCCGGTCACGAAGGCAGAGTCGGGGAGTGACAGCAGTACCACGTTGGCGTATGGCATCGGTTTGTTCTCTTCGTCTACTAATTTTCCACTGACTGTTTGTGCAAAAAGTCCGGTGATTATGCCTTGGCAAGCCAATATAAGTAATGCAATATTAAGTGCTTTCATATCGTGGTAAATGTGTTCGCTATACTCTTTCGGGGGCAATGTCGCGAAAATTATTGGTATCTACAAGTAAATAGTCGGAAACTTTAGCCGGCGCTACTGTTTTTTAAGTCGGCTCTAACTGCATTTATCGGGAGCGGTTTTATACTTTTTAGAGAAGGCGGCTTTATTGATGTTTGCGATAAAGGCTCTGGGGGTAATTCCTTTGTAGCGTTTAAAATTGCGGTTGAAGGTTGCATAGGATTTGAATCCACATTGTTCTGATAAAGTGCCGAGGTCTAGGGTCGGTTCTTTGTGTATGGCGGCTATAGCGTAATCGATACGGAGATTATTAATCCATGTAGTAAAGTCCATGCCGGTACACATGTTGACAGCCTTTGACACATAGTCACGGTTACTTTTTACTTCTTTGGTAACGAATTCAATAGACAAATCCTTGCTTAAGAATCTGTTGTGGTCTATGACAACGGTATGAATGTATGCGAATAAGGTCGCATTTTGCTGTGTCGGGCTTTTGGGGCGGTCTATGTTTTTGGATGGGGAGATAACAGTTGCCTTCTGCTGTTTGTCCTGCCGGTTGTTGACAGTCTCTTGAAGCGGTGCTTTCTTCTTGGCTTTGTTTTGCGAACTGGTGATTTTCCATTTTATAAGGTAGAATGCAATGGGGCTGAGTGCAATAAATATCATAATACTTATGATGATTGCATACGTCAAATGGCGGGAATATTCCAATTCTGTGTCTTTTTTCTCCAGGTTGAATTGGAGTTCTTGAATTTCAAGCCGGTCTGCCAAGTTTTTGCTGTCTTTTTCCTTTTGCATTTCATTGTAAATTTGTTGAACAGAGTCTCTGTGAGCAATTAATTCGAGTGCTTTCTTATATTGTTTGGTAGAACGACAGAAATGGCTGAAACTGGTTAGTGCCTCAATTTGTCTTTCTAATAATGGGGCTACTTGGCTGGACTCTTTCATTAAAGGCTCTACCATTGAGTAATAATAGTTTGCTTGTTGTTCTTTTTGATGTTTATGTAATAAGTTTGCTAAATAAGAAAAAGTTGATAACGAATAATTAGGCAGATTCTTTATATTGGGATTGGTTTCAATGGCTTTGTTTATGAAATATATGGCAGAGTCTTCTTTTTCTTCAATGATGTAGCTTTCAGACATTTTACAGTTAAGGAAGAAACTGTTCCTTTCTTTTCCGTTTAATCTTTCAGATAAAACAATGCGTGCGCTATCTGGCTTGTGGAGACCTAAACAGCACGTTACTAACAGATTTTGGATAGAAGGAGAAATCGTGACTATTTCTTTATTATGCTTGATAGCATCATTATAATAATACAGGGCTTTAGAGTAATTTTTATTATCAGCTAATAGCTTGATTAATGGTGGTAAACAAGTGTTCTCAAAGTTACTTAACTGATTGGCTATGATTAATTGGTATGCCTCTTCGTACGTAGAGATAGCTTGATTATAATCACCTAACCTACTTAGGTGATTAGCGATAATGAGTAAATCATCAACAATATATTGGGGAATATTGGCTATACGGTGCTCTTTAAGTAATTCAAACCAAATAGGTAGATATTCTTCTTGTTTTCCTCTTCTGTTAAGTAATTGAGCTTTGAGCCGTTTCACTTTCCATTTTTCTTCTTGAGTTAATGAATAATTTGTTTCTAGCTCATGAATATAATTAAATTCTATGTCCGATATTATAGTATTTGTATTTCTAAGTTCTAATTTATTGCATAGCTCAATTACACGCAATAGTATGCTTTTTCGTTCTCTGTTTGAAGCAAATGGTAAGAAATGCATTAACAAATCTTTTTGTTTTTGTATTGTGTTTGCTTTATTTTCATTTCTTTCTGCTATTTGGATAGCATACTTTACTTGTTCGTTGATAGGTTGCTTTTGTATTATGATTAATAGCGAATCAAAGGAAGATGATGAAATTGCAACTTTAGAGCATATTTGTTGCAATTCATAAACTTCCTTTTGCTTGTGTTTAGTGCAACAGATGCATAAGCATAATAAAAGGATTAAATATAAGATCTTCACTTATAATAGTTCCTTTAGACGAAAGTTATAGCTCGATATGCACAGACACTAGCACAATCGGCACATTCGTTACAATAATTTTCGTTTTTCAACACTACAAGTTGTGATTCTTTATCTATGTAAAGAAGACCAATAGAACATGCCTCTACACACTCTCCACATCCATTGCATTTTTTTTGGTCAATTTTCCATTTTCCTACTGGCATTGGCTCTTTTTTAGAGTTCCCCAATGATTCTTTGTTTTCCATAATTCTAGTGTTTTAAATGTTAGTTTTATCAAAATTACTCATTCTAATTAAAATAACAAGCCAAACTGCAAGGAAAAATACTTTTTATTTTCATAAGAAGGATTACCGTTGGCTTTCTCATATTCTCCTTCTATACCAATAAACCATTGTAAGTCAGACGTATGAGTGTATAAAATAGAGGCTCGGGCACTCCATCGAGGCTCTGTTAAAATATTAAAGTTTTCTTCTAACCTCTCCGGATTCTTCCACAACTTGATATCCGGCATACTTTGACCGGTTTGTGATTGTTCTTTCTTCATTATATCTCCGCTTCCTTTGCCATATTTTAATCCTATTCTGCAATTCATCTCTCCCGATTTCAGCCTGAGACTGTGAGTGAGGGTACTATGCAGCGTAAAGCGGTGTGCCGGTTGTACATATTTAATAGGATAAAAGAAAATAGTCTGTTTACTTGTATTATACAGAACGCCCGAGACGAGCGAAAACTGCGGATGTTGGTCGTCTCGCAGTCGGTAATACCCATATTCCAAAGCGTATTCATTCTGTTTGGAAGCAGAACGGAGGGCTTTTCCGTACGTGTGCCATATTCCGTTTACATCCTGTTGCTGAAGCGGGTCGTAACTCTCTGAATTATTGTATACAATGCGTACATTCCATTCATGGAAGTGGGTGGCGGAGTGCCTTGTAAGGCGGGCGTTGTATTTTATCCTCCATAAGTCGGTTTCGCCTTCTTTCTTGTTCTGTATTTGGCGGCTGACTATATCCTGTTCACCCGTCCTTCCGCTAATCTCCTGATATAAATGAAGCGCTCCGAATTTATTTTCTAGTTGTAAAGCTCCTCCCAGTTCTTCCGCACTATAATGCCAGTCGACATTCTCATTTCCCGGCAGTGTCTTGAAGAATCCCAGCGGATAAGAAATAAAGAAAGGATAAGTGCTGTGTGCACCTATATTCTGATAATCGACTTTCTCTTTTTTGCTCGAGTATAGAAAAGAAGCACCCCAGCGAATCGCTTTGTTCTGATAGCCGATGCTGGGAGTAAATTCCCATTCCATCCATTGATTCTTGTTTCTGGGGTCTGTATCTTTCGCTGTCAATTCAACAAGGTAGTCCAACCGACTGCCGACCATCCAATGTGCAGATACCGGTAGAGAGAATGCTCCTGCCAATTGATATTGTTCGGCACTTTGTTTTCCGCTGACCGAATCGCATAGGTTGAGGCTTTGCCAATAGTCGCCTGTCATTCCGTTCCAGTTTATGCGGTGTTTTTGGCTGTTTCTATATCCCATCTTACCATACACAGAAGCTTTTCCCAATTGTTGAAATGACTCACTGTATATGGAGTAATTGTCTGCCGATGAGGGAAAGGCGGTATTACCCAAATTCCCTTTCTGATGGCTGTATCCCGCTTTCGCGATGGAGAATGCATGAAAAGAATTGAAAGACAGACCGATTGGGTTTTCACCGTCCAGCCAACTGTTTTGCCTGTAAATTTCTTCCATAGAATATATATGTAATGAGTCGGGTCGGGCAAAAGTGAGGATACCGGTCATTAGAAGCAATATGGATAATGTGATTCGTTTTCTCATTGTCATTTCCTGTTTTTCAGAGTGGGCACAGTGGTTATCATATCGTTTGAGGAATTATTGGTATCCTGATAAATGATGCGGCCGTCTTCATTCAGACTACTTTTCCGAATCAGCGATTTGCCGGTATAGGGGCCGTCCGGAAGATAGGCTGCTCCACTGTCCAGTTCATCCGGTACCCGCTTGTAGGAGATGCGATCTGCACTTGCCACGCATTCCACGCAGTCAATTACCCATTCTTTGGGAATCATCAGGTAGAATTTCTTTGTATTGGAAGATTGGGGCCGGTTCTCCCGATTGGATATGTCGTTGACATAACTTTCGGCAGACTTGCCTTCTATTTTAAATACAATCATGGTCGGTCCGATTGCGGGAAGAGGATACATCCATATATTGGTATTCAGGTTGAGAAGCATCTTCATTGGCCTTACTCCGGCAGTAATGTCCTGCTGACTGAGGCTTACATCCCAAAATGCCCAGTCCGCTTTGGATAGGTCTACAGAATTGGTATGCTGATATTCGCCTCCCGTGTGGTCTACTGCATTAGTGGCTATGCTGATTTCTTCACCGGGATGTAAGGGATACTCTGTTCCGGTACCGGGAAATTGCCAGGTTACGTCGTTGATGGGGATACGCTTCATGTCGGTATATTTGATCCATGGAGATTGCAGGCTGGATGCAGGGTCGACGATGGCTACACATAAGCTGTCCAGATAGAGTGTCTCTTCCGAATTATTATGGAGAATGAGATATTGGTCGGATTGATATTCCTCTCCTTTTCTACCTATGCATCCGCCGTAATAAATTTCTTTAATAATGAGTGCGTTGCTCCGTGAACGAGACAGTTGCACTTTTGCAGTTCCTTCATATTGCTCGGATAACAAAGATAAAGCTTCGGTTCTGCCACTGAAGATTAAGCCCGATGCCGTTTGGTAGTGCGCCGAAGCAGTGTAATAACCGTATTCCACACGAAAGGCGGCGAGTCCTTCGGACGAACAAGGCATGGTATAAGTGATGCCTTGGTTCTGGTTGGTCAGGACGACATTGATTTTTTCATAAGGCAATGTGTCATAGCCTTCCGGTGCAATAACTTGTATATCTATCATACATGAGTTGCTCTCTTCTTTTTCTGAACACGAAAAAAGGGATACGGCAAGGAGGATGAACAGATAAAACTTTATTTTCATAATTGATTTGTGATGTTTAATAGGTCGTATTTCTCAGAATCGGATATTGATTTCAGCTCCGTAATACAGTTCCGGATTCAATATGGAGTATTGCTGTGTGCTGTTTCTGTATCGTTTCGGATTTGATTGTGTCAGGTTGTTGGCACAAAAGGCAACGGACACATGACGTCCTATTTCTTTGGTAATTCGCAGATTCAATAAGAAATAGGGCCCGAAAGAGTCTTCCTGGAAAGCCGTTAAGGTATTTGTTGACATGATCAAATCTGAAAAACGGCTGTCTGTCTCCATTTCTGCGGTAAAAGGATAAAGGCTGCCGCTTGCATCCATATAGTAGACCGGATTTAACCGTTTCTGATGTTCGATATCGGTCATGGCATCTCCTTCGATGCGACTGCCATTGGCATCGGTGAGGTAAACCGGATTGTTGTATCGGCTTTCCACGCCTTTCTTTTGCTTGTCCATCCATACGGCTTGCAGTGTCAGGCTGGCAATGAGCCCGATGCGGGGTAGTTGAGTGATGCATTGAAACCGAGTGTTGAACTGTTCCCACACTTGCAGGTTGCCGGTAGAAGAAGATGATTCATAGATGCCTACATAGGGGTAAGGCTTTCCATTGACTTCTATTTGGGGATGAAAGGCAGAAAGAGCTGTATTCTTTTCCTTCATGTGCATATAGTTGCCGCTGATGAGCAATGAAGAATGTAAGGGACGGCACCGGATGGGCCCGATGGTATACTCCACACCTTGCTTCTTTTGTTCTATGCCGTTTTGCGGCTGTTGGTAAGTGGCAAAGGAAGATAGGGTGGTATAGCCCAGCGTCTCTCCGTGATTAACGACACCGTCGGGAGTCAGTTCGGGGTGTTCTCCTTTGCCAATCAGAGTATTATAGCGGCGGTAGCTGAACGGTTCGGCTTGCAGTGCGGTGCAATATCCGTTTTTCAGATGCTCGTTATACCATACAATATCTGTGGTGATATCTGCTATTCGGAAGTTGATGCCCATTTCAAACTTACGGTTGACGGGAACAGCCAAATCGGGATTGAAGGTGCGGTCGGTAGCGTAAGTGTGCATGACGGCCATCCGATAATTATTTTCCGTGTCATTATATGTGAAGCTGTTCTTGTCAGTATAAGAGATATCGGGATACAGATAGGGCAATACCGGCATTTTGTGCATCAGTCCCCAGCCCAGTCGAAGGCTGAGGTACTGAATGAAAGAGTTGTCGTTGTTGTCCATCAATATTTGTTTAAGATTGATGCGCGGATCGGCTATGGGGCGGGGGTGCAATGCGTGAGTGTGTAACTTAATCATGCGCAGGCCGGTTTCCAATTCGGTCTGCATTTCTCCGGTGCGTACGACGATGCGGTTTTCGGCAAAAGCAGAATAATGATACACGAAAGGGATGTCACGATAAGAACGGGTTCGTATTCCTATCATGTTGAGGGGAGGATTTGAAGGATTAAAACTGATTCCCTTTCCCCGGTTACCTTCCATGTCGGCTTCCACTCCTAAAAGAAAATGCTCGTAGACTTGCTCACTCAATGCTTTTCTCAGATTGGCGATGAGGGAGGCGTGGGTGGTCAGTGGTTCTCCTTCTACAGAAAGGGGAGCAAAATAATTAGGCGGTAAGAAGTTTCCTTCATGTTCTCCCGGCAGTGTGGTGTAGGTAGTGACTTGTTGCGTGCCGGAATAATAGGTGTTTGACTCGTTCTTCTGTCTGCCGTAACTCATTCCTGCCCGATATTCCAGACTGGAGAGCCAAGGCTTCATTACCTTCCATTGTCCGTTGGCCGAAAAAGAGAATCCTTGATTGGTGTATCTTTGATATTCACCGTCCACACTGTTGTTTCCTCTTTTATCATTATCTTTCATCCAATACCCGCGTAAGTCAACTCTCAATGTCGCCGACCGGAAGTCTTTGGCGTAAGCGGCCTGGATACCGATACGGTGAAAGGTTTCTTCCGGAATTTGCGGCGCCTCACGTGAGAATGCATAGTCACCTCCTATATATAATGAGCCTCCGTTGCTGCCCAACCGAAAACCTTTCCCTGCGGATGCCAGTTTTTCTGTTGCAGTGAATCGCATGGATGCGCTGAAAGGCTGAATTCCGACTTTGGATTTGACCAAAACCATTCCACTGGTTACGTCTCCGTAACGGGCAGAAGGAATACCCCGTATCACTTCAACCGACTCGACGGAAGTGGGAGAGATGGAGCGCACATCAAAGCCCGAGAGTACTGTGGAATTATAAATTCCTCTTCTTCCTTCCAATCCCATCTGCTGCATATTCATATTATTATTCAAGCGCATTCCGTCTACCAAAATGGCCGTTCCCAATGCATTTGTTGTATTGTCATAAGAAGCGCTACGGATGGTGAAGCCGGCAGGAATGTTCAGATTAGGGTTGCGTGTTGTCACTCCCGGCAATAACTGTGTTAGGCCGGATAAATCCGTAGCCTGAATATGCCGGATAGCATCTTGTCCGATAATGGAACGGGAACCCGGCGTGTCCGGTTGGGAAGCCGTGACAATTACTTCCTTTAATTGTATGTGGCGAAGAGTGTCTACATCCGGCCTCTGCTTCTGTCCGTGGCAATGAAGCGAACAAAGAAGCAGTATCATAATGACAAATGTACTTGTATAATTGATGTAGCTCATCGTTGTTTTATGGGATTTCTTAAAATGTAGGGCATTTGCTCAAATGTTTTTAAGCATGTACAAAGAAAACAATTTTATTTCATCTGTTCACTATCTGCTATTAAAAAAGTAAAGAGGGCTGCCGCGTTTTGGAGTTTTCTAAGTACATTTGCAGGTACAATAACATGACTATGCTGCTATTTATATTAAAAACATTAAGTTTCTGTCTTTCATTATTTGCCTGGCTCTTATTAAGCGTGGCAGGTGTGTCCTTGATATGGGAATCCCGGCTGGTAAAAAAGAATTCAATTCGCCCTTTGTCACTCATTATAATCATGTGGGGCATTCTTTCTTATAATATATGTTCTGACAATTATCTGTTTCTGGCGGTTTACCGCTATTCTGAGTTCTTGTTTTATCTTTGTCTGATTACCGTTTACTTGATTTGTGCTTTAATAGCGAGCTATATAATGGGAAAAACTTTCCTGTACAGACTCCTTATGCATAAATTGAGAGGCTATGTTTCACCTCAAATCGTTCGTCTCCCTATTGGAATTGCAAGCGGAAACAATGCTTTTGATAATCGGCAGAGAATGGAGAACGTGCATTTTACTTCCGATATGAAAAAAAGAATACACGATGTATTGGATAATCCGAATTTGTTACAGGAACGGAATATTACAATGGAGAAAACTGCCAATCTGATTGGAGTGAATGTCTTTTATTTGAGAACTTATCTGAATTACCATCTGCAAACTACTCTTGCTAAATATCTCAGGGATAAGAGACTTGATTATGCCGAACAATTGTTGCTGGGAACTGATAAGTCCGTTGCTGAGATTGCAACGATGACAGGCTTTGAATCGGATGCCAAGTTCTTCGAGGCGTTTAAGGCACGTCATCAAAGTACTCCTTTGGCATGGAGAAAGAGCAAAAGCTCTCTTGAATAATATAAATCATCAGAGAAATATTATATTATCAGACAAGAAATAATCGATGAAATGGGGAAATATTATAAATGTTCTTATCGTTCTCGATTTGGGTATTTGATAAACTTTCATTCTGTCTACCTTTGCAATATGAATAAAACACCAATGGTGTTGTTGCAAATGACGAGACTTTATCACCAGTTATTTAAGATTGGTTTGTTAATTAAGATGAGGAATAGAGGGATATGGCTAGTATGCCACTCATTTAAAAATAAAAGGTCGAATCGTGATAAAGTTGTAGAGAAAACAAGTCCTCTACAAAAGTTGAGGGTCTCAATGTGAGGAATATGAAATAGAGATGAATGATGTCTCTATGGATAAGATTTATTTCTTTATATCGCGTATTTGGAATAAACCTTACATTAAAGAGTGCCGGAAAGAAAATGCCATTTTCTTTCCGGTATTATTTTTCTGATACACTTTTCTGATATGCGATACGTGGGGTACCGTTATGTGTATAGATAATGCCACATTCTTCAAAACCGTTTTTCTTCAAGATATTCTGCATCACATAATTGTCATGATGTGTGTCTACACGTATATTATGATGTTGCTCGAAGCACCATCGGATGCATTTGTCTGCAATTCCTTTTTCTTTCCCATTGGCAGCCATACGGTGAATTACACCATAGGGGGCCTCATTCAGCCACTTGCCATTATCGATAACCGTATAGGTAGGATCTTCTCCGATAATAAAACAGAAGGTGCCTACAATTTCTCCCTGCTCATTCTCGCACACATAGCTGTGGCCGTCGGCTATTTCCTGCTGAATGTATTCTTCAGAAGGATAACCGTTAATCCATTGGTTGGGGTTGCCATGTTCCTTCATAAATTGGCGGGCGTAGTCATATATGGCCATTATCGGCTTCAGGTCATCGAAGGTTGTTTGTCTGATTTTCATATTGGGTTGGGCTTACTATCGTGTTAAGATTAGAAATTCATTTTATATACGTTGGTCTCTTTCTGTTCAAATCCTATTGACTGATACAGCTTGTTGGCGGCTGTTCGTTTGGGGTTGGAAGTCAGCATCAGTACAGGGATGCCTTGTGATTTTACGAAATCGATGGCATGGCGGACTAAAATCTTGCTGAGTCCTTTTCCGCGATAAGTTGTATCCAGTACTACATCTTCTATCCATGCTTTTCCACCGGTGGGAGTATAATAAATGCCGACAGTCAACATTCCTGCGATTACTTGATTTTCTAAAAGGAAAAACAGGTGACTGTTTTCCGAGGTGAGTGTCTGCTTGAAAGCTTCTTCTGTAAGTGTGATGGAGCGGGTGGTCAGTTGAGTCAGAAACTTCCGGGTAGCTTCCAGATATTCGGGCTTATATTCGAGTATTTCGATGATTTGAGTCATAAATAAATTGGTTTTAAGTTTCTAATATAATAATAAGGTGAAGTCCGGTTTATGTCCGAGCTTTGAAAACCGGTGCGATTTTTTGTATTTCCGATTCGAAGCCGAACCAGTAGCCATGTTCTGTGTCAGTATCTGCAGGCAGAAAGCAAAGACGCAATTCAGGTTTATAATAACCATAAAGCACTTCCCAATGTTCAGGCGGGGTCTGCCGTTTGGTCTTTACATGCTCTGCCGGCAGCTTCTTGAGTGACATGCCTGCCTCTATCCATGCAATGGAAGCCTGTGTCTGATAGTTTGGATAGTATTGTTTGCAATATTCATAAAGCACCAACCCTCGTCTTTCCAAGCTCATAGGTTGGTCAATGAGATTGGCTTCCGTCAGGTAGGCCAGAAACTTATATAAAAAAGTCCTGTCGTTTACGATGAGTTCCCGTGTCAGGGATTGCCATGCGGGGGTATTGTAAAAGGCATCGAGTAAGCGGGACAGTTGGCGTGCTGTCTGCAATTCTCCGACGCTGATTTCTTTCGTTTGTAGTACTTCGTAAGGCGGGAGAGGGGAGTAGCGGATTTCCAACTCGTTTGCCCGACGGCGCATTTCTGTTCCGGGCAATAGCTTCAGAGATTCCAATTGGATTTCTCCGGCACAGTATCCGGCGAGGGTGTATACATCTTCGAATATTTCATCCAGATGATAAAGCGGTAGTCCCGCAATCAGGTCGGCATGAGTTTCCATATTGGAGAGTGAACAAAGGAAGGTCAGTCCTTCCAGTGCATCGGAGAGTTTTCCCATTCTCCGGCTTGTCTCCAGAACGGGTGCACGCAGACTTTGAATGCCGGCTTCCAGGTGGAGAAGTCCTGCGGGCAATTGTTTTAACTCTTCTTTCAACTCTTCCGATAACAATGCGGGATGAATTTCCAGATGGAAGCGGATGTCGGGCGAGAACTCCAGGAAGAGGCGAAGAAGTTCTTTGGCACGGCGCGGATTATAGTTGAAGGTACGGTCGAGCACACGTACATTCTTGATGCCATGACTGTGAATGATTTGCAATCTGTGCCGTATGCTTTCGATGGATAGTGTGCGAACAGGCTTTTCTCCTCCGCTTACACAAAAGGCGCAGGTGTTGAAGCATCCGCGTGTGGTCTCCAATTGTACGAAAGGTTTGCTCCAATTGAAGAAGCGGCTTTCTTCAGGGGGGACAAGGTCGGAAAAATGAAGTACGCGTGCTAAGCCATTGTCTTTATATTCCTTCTGGGGAGTCAGATAGCAGAGTCCCGGGATACTTTCCCACTTCTCGGGTTGCTCCCGACAGGCCAGCCATTGCGGAAACGCTTCTTCTCCTTCTCCTCTGAACACACAGTCGACAAAAGGATTCTTACGCAAGAACTCTTCATTATCTCCCAAAAACTCAGGGCCTCCCAAGATGAGACAAGCCTCTGGAAGCAATGCTTTGACACGAGATGTGATATGCATCAGTTGTTCGTGATTGAACAACCAAGTGGTGGCTGCAAGTATGTCGGGCCGGCGGCGGTAGATTTCATCGACAATCATCCCTACATTTTCATTAATGGTAGCAGATACTATATCCCATTCCACAGAGGTGTCCGAAGCTATCTGTGCATGCAAGGCGGGAAGTGCCAGCGAGGAGTGAGCATACGAGCTGTTGAGGTCTATCCAGAGAATCTTCATGTTTAATATTGTTTTCAGTTTGCAAAGATAGCTCTTTTTTTATATCTTGCCTGCGTTTTTAAACAGATACCGTTATGATTAGAAGAGCAGAACTACAAGATGCGAAAGCTATTACGGCTATTTATAATGAATATGTCGCACACAGTGTGGTTACATTTGATATCGAACCAGTGAGGGAAGAGGATATGCGCTTCCGGATAGCTGAGATTTCGGCTCATTATCCTTATTTTGTTTACGAGTCGGACGGAAAGGTTATGGGGTATTGCTATGCTCACCCCTGGAAACAGCGTGTGGCCTACGGACATACATTGGAAACGACTGTTTATCTTCTTCCCGATTGTGTCGGGAAAGGTATGGGCACCCAACTCATGACACGCTTGATAGAAGAATGTCGGAGGGAGGGGTATCATGCACTGATTGCTTGCCTGACGGAGCCGAATGAGGCCAGCACTTCCTTACACACTAAGTTGGGCTTTCAAAAAGTCTCTCATTTTAAGGAAGTTGGACTGAAATTTGGTAGTTGGCTCGATGTCGGCGATTACGAGCTCATCTTATAGCCTGTGAACATTTCCATCAAAAAAAAGGTTATAGCCATTAAAACTAAAAACAACTGACTATGACTCAAATTAGTATTAAAAGGGTATATGAAGACTTTTCGCCCAACGATGGTTATCGGGTATTGGTCGACCGTCTTTGGCCCAGAGGAATGAAACGGGAGCATCTGATATACGATTATTGGGCAAAAGAATTAACCCCTTCCAATGCTTTGCGTAAATGGTTTCATGCCGACGTAGAAAAAAGATGGGGCGCCTTTGCCGATATGTACCAAAAAGAACTGGAACGCTCACCTGCCGTTAAAGCGTTCATTGATAGGATAAAACCTTATGAAAAGGTTACACTTCTATATGCTTCGAAGAATCAGGAGCAGAATCATGCGCGTGTACTGGCGCAATATTTAAGCACACTTTCTTAGTTTTTGTGCAGAAAAAAGCTAACTTTGCGACCGTTTTAGGTAAAAAGAAGGATTATGATACAAAAGGTTCTAATCGCCAATCGTGGCGAGATAGCCGTACGTGTAATGCGTTCCTGTAAGGAAATGGGCATTCGCACCGTGGCTGTTTTTTCGGAAGCTGACCGCACAGCGCGGCACGTAATGTATGCAGATGAAGCCTGTTTGATAGGCCCTGCCGCTTCCAAAGATAGTTATCTGAATATAGATAATATCATCAAAGCTGCCAAGCAGCATCATGCCGATGCCATTCACCCCGGCTATGGTTTTTTATCCGAGAATGCAGACTTTGCCCGCCGTTGTAAGGAAGAAGGGATTATCTTTATCGGGCCTGCCGCCGAGACGATGGAGGCGATGGGCGATAAGATAGCTGCCCGCAAGCGTATGATTGCTGCCGGCGTACCTGTTGTTCCCGGAACGGAACAGCCGTTACAGAGTGCAGAGGAAGCAGTCCGCATTTGCAATGAAATCGGCTATCCCGTGATGCTGAAAGCCTCAATGGGTGGCGGTGGAAAGGGTATGCGCCTCATTCACAGTGAAAACGAAGTGGTGGAGGCTTATAATACCGCACGTTCGGAATCTATGTCGTCTTTTGGCGATGATACCGTTTATCTGGAGAAGTTTGTGGAAGAGCCTCACCATATCGAGTTCCAAATTCTGGGTGACAATCATGGCAATGTGATTCATCTGTTCGACCGAGAATGTTCTGTTCAGCGTCGTAACCAGAAAATAGTGGAGGAAAGTCCTTCGCCGTTCCTTACCCCCGAACTCCGCAGGGAGATGGGTGAGAAAGCGGTTGCCGCAGCCAAGGCGGTGAACTATTCGGGTGCGGGAACCATTGAGTTTCTCGTGGACAAGAACCGTAATTTCTATTTTCTCGAAATGAATACCCGCCTCCAGGTGGAACATCCCATCACGGAAGAAGTGGTCGGTGTAGATTTGGTAAAGGAACAAATCCGTATCGCCAATGACGAGGTGCTGCATCTCAGACAGGAGGAGTTGTTCCAGCGCGGCCATGCCATCGAATGCCGTATCTGCGCTGAGGATACGGAGAATAATTTCATGCCTTCGCCGGGTATCATCAAGCAGCTCACCGAGCCGAACGGTATCGGTGTCCGCATCGACAGCTACGTGTACGAGGGGTATGAGATACCCATCTATTACGATCCCATGATAGGCAAGCTGATTGTTTGGGCTACTACTCGACAATATGCCATCGAGCGTATGCGCCGTGTACTTTATGAATACAAAATCACCGGGCTGAAGACCAACCTCAGCTATTTGAAACGTATCATGCATACGCCCGACTTTGTGAAAGGCGAATATAATACGCTGTTTATCGAGAAGAACTCCCGTATGTTGTTGCGTGGCAACGGCAATAACGAGGAAATCGAGAATATTGCAATGATTGCCTCTTACATTGATTATCTGATGAATCTGGAAGAAAACAAGAGCTCGCAGTTGCCCGACGGCCGTCCCATCAGCCGTTGGCGTGAGTTCGGTTTGCAGAAGGGAGTATTACGCATCTAAACAAACGGAAAAGAAATATGGAAATACATATAGGAGACCGCATCGCCGATGTAACTTTGGTGAGCAAAGAGGGTAATAAGGTACAGTTCCTTATCGATGGAAAGCCTTATGACGTGGATATTGTGATGGCGGAGAACGGAAGTTGTTCCATTCTTCACGATGGCAATTCGTTTAATGCCGAGTTGATTCGCGGTGAAGGCGGTAAGAGTTATGACGTGAACATGTTCTACCGTTCTTACCACGTAAATATTGTGGATACGCAAACCAAGTACTTGCGCATGAAGAAGGGCGGAGAAGAGAAACAAGACAATCGGATTATTGCGCCCATGCCGGGTAAGGTCGTTAAGATTCCCGTCCAAAAGGGAGACTGTCTTAGTGCAGGAGACATCGTGGTGGTGCTGGAAGCCATGAAGATGCAGAGCAACTACAAAGTAAGTTCGGATTGTGTCGTAAAGGATATTCTGGTGCAGGAGGGCGATGCTGTCAATGCTAACCAGGAACTGATTATATTGGATATCATAAAAGAAGATTGAAAGAACCATGACAAGAGAAGAAATATACAGCCGGTTTGAGGAACTGGACAAAAACGCATCGCTGGGTGGCGGTGTGGACAAGATAGAAAAACAGCATGCGCAGGGCAAGATGACTGCCCGCGAACGTATTGAAATGCTCCTTGACAAAGGTACATTCAATGAACTTGACAAGCTGGTAAACCACCGTTGCACCAATTTCGGCATGGAGAAGAAACAGATTGCCGGCGACGGGATGGTGACGGGATACGGAAAGATAGACGGTCGTCTGGTTTTTGTGTATGCCTATGACTTCACCGCACACGGCGGTTCGTTGAGTGAAACCAATGCCGCCAAGATTGTCAAGGTGCAGGAACTTGCTCTGAAGAACGGTGCACCTGTCATTGCACTGAATGATTCGGGTGGTGCCCGTATTCAGGAAGGCGTGAATAGCCTTGCCGGTTATGCCTCCATCTTCTATCAGAATACCATTGCTTCGGGGGTCATTCCACAGATTTCCGCTATCTTGGGGCCTTGTGCGGGTGGTGCTTGCTACTCTCCCGCACTGACCGACTTTATCTTTATGGTGAAAGAGCAGAGCCACATGTTTATTACCGGGCCGGATGTGGTAAAGACCGTGACCAATGAAGAGGTGGGAAAAGAAGAACTGGGTGGCGCTTATACTCACAGTTCCAAGAGTGGCGTCACTCACTTTATGTGTAATAATGAGGAGGAAACTCTGATGAGCATCCGTGAACTGTTGAGTTTCTTGCCTTCCAACAATATGGAGGATGCTCCCCTTGTTCCCTGCACGGATGATATCCATCGTCAGGTAGAAGCGCTTCAGACCGTTATCCCCGAAGACCCCAATATGCCTTACGACATCAAGGACATCATTGAGCCGGTGCTGGACAACCAGTACTTTTTCGAGGTAATGCCCCATTTTGCCAAGAACGTGGTAGTGGGATTCGGTCGTTTGGGCGGTCGTTCGGTGGGTATCGTTGCCAACCAGCCCGCTTACCTTGCCGGTGTGCTTGATATTGATGCCAGCGACAAGGCTGCCCGCTTCATTCGTTTCTGCGACTGTTTCAATATACCTTTGATTACCTTTGAGGATGTTCCCGGTTTCCTTCCCGGCACGGTGCAGGAACACAACGGCATTATCCGTCACGGTGCGAAAATAGTGTATGCATACGCCGAGGCTACGGTTCCCAAAGTTACATTGATTACTCGTAAAGCATACGGTGGAGCCTATATCGTGATGTCCAGCAAACCGACAGGGGCTGATGTGAATCTGGCTTATCCGCAGGCCGAAATTGCAGTGATGGGTGCTGAGGGTGCAGTGAACATCCTTTATCGGAAATCGACTCCCGAAGAGAAGCAGGAAATAATTAAGGAGTATGAGAATAAGTTTTCCAACCCCTACCGTGCAGCCGAACGCGGACTGATTGACGAAGTGATTATGCCGCGCGATACAAGATATAAACTGGCTCAGGCGTTGGATATGTGTCACAACAAAAACCAAAGCAATCCGCCTAAGAAACACGGTAATATGCCGCTTTAAAGAAATAGAAGGATAAATGAACTTTTTATAGAAGAACAGTCTTGTTTCTAAAGAATAGGACTGTTCTTTGTTTTGTTCGTTATGGATTAACTGAAAAGTTGTAACTTTGTGCATTTTGAAGGCGAAGAAGATGATTGCTTGGTTCGCTATAAGTTGCATTAAAGCTTTATATAAAGTTGAATTGCCCGACAATATAGAAATAAAATAGCGTTTTATTTCTATATTGTCGGGCAATCTTTTATCTTTGTGTAACTTAACAACCTAGAAATAATATGTTCTTTCTTTGTAGACTGTGGATATGGTGTA
Source organism: Phocaeicola faecalis (assembly GCF_021730445.1). Classification (GTDB taxonomy): domain Bacteria; phylum Bacteroidota; class Bacteroidia; order Bacteroidales; family Bacteroidaceae; genus Phocaeicola; species Phocaeicola faecalis. The sequence continues at coordinate 78,679 of NZ_JADNRM010000008.1, forward strand.
AACGTTTCCGTCATCGTTGTGGTTACGGTGTGCACTCTCCGTCCGACTTTTTTTTGATAACTTCCATTATTTATGAGAGATACCCTTACTATGCATACCGGACATTGAAGAAAAGGGGATTCTCAAATTACCTGCCTCACTATCGGTGCAAAGTGAACCGTTTGCTGTTCAGATTGGTTAATTATTTCAGACCGAAATCTTTGATAGAAGTGGGGATTGGCAATGGAGCGTCCATCAGTTATATGCGTGCGGCTTGTCACACCATGGATTCTGTTACCCTGAAGGGAAGAGACCGGGATAAAACCTTACAGCAACTAGCTGAAAAGTTGGAAGAACTGCAATATATTGATTGCTTGCATATTGCACATACTTCCTTCTACCAAGAAGTGTTTGAACAATCCTTGCCCTATATACACCCGGATAGTTGGTTTATTATAGGAGGAATTTATGAATCAAAGGAGAAGCACGAATGGTGGAAAAAGGTGGTTGCTGATGAACGTGTCGGTATAACCTTTGATTTATATGATATCGGTCTGGTGTTTTTCGATAAGAAACGTTATAAACAGCATTATATAGTCAACTTCTTATAAATAAGACCATGAAAAAAAGTATGATATATACGAAGACAGGCGATAAAGGTACCACCTCATTGGTAGGGGGAGCTCGTGTGCCCAAGACACATATACGCTTGGAAGCTTATGGAACCATTGATGAACTGAACGCTTATTTGGGGTTTCTGCAAACATATTTGACAGAGGAAAACGACAAACATTTGGTGACCCATGTGCAGAATAAGTTGTTTTCCGTCGGCTCCTATCTGGCTACCGACCAGGCACAGACTGCATTGCGCATGGAGAGCCGTATAAGTGATGAAGATATTACATTATTGGAACAGGCCATTGATGAAATAGACAATGCACTCACTCCTCTTCATGCGTTTATCCTTCCGGGGGGGGCGCGTGGCGCTGCTGTCTGTCATATCTGCCGTACAGTGTGCCGTCGGGCTGAACGTCGTATATTGGCATTGGCCGGAGAATGTGAAATAGAGGCTCGTGTAACAGCTTTTGTCAATAGATTATCGGATTATCTGTTCATTTTGGCACGGAAGTTGAATCATCTTGCAGAAAAGGAAGAAATTTTTTGGGATAAAAGTTGCAGATGAAATAATTTATTATACTTTTGCGGCTAAATAGAGATAAAAGGAAAAGTATTTACTCAAAAAATAAGAAAACTATGTACTGGACATTAGAATTGGCCTCGAAGTTGGAAGATGCTCCCTGGCCTGCTACTAAGGATGAGTTGATTGACTATGCAATGCGTTCGGGTGCTCCGTTGGAAGTAATCGAAAACTTGCAAGAGATGGAAGATGAAGGCGAAATCTATGAAAGTATAGAGGATATTTGGCCGGATTATCCGAGCAAAGAAGACTTCTTCTTCAACGAGGAAGAGTATTAAACACAGGTGATGTAAAGACGGGTCGGAGCTTTTGGTTCCGGCCCGTCTTTGGTTTTTATCGGTATCAAACACTTTTCTAGCGGGGTAGGATGCAAGTTTTGTGGAGCTAGTCATTATTCTTAGGGATTTAACATATCAGGCAAACACCTGTCGCCGGATGTTTTCTCCTCCGGTTTTCAACCTCTGCATACGCTTAGAACTCCCTAAGTCGTTTCATTAGCCGGACTAAGCGTTTTCGTCCTTTCGGTTATGCCTGTCTGTCCGTCGGATTACTACAGTTTCCGGCAGTAGACTGTATAGTCTCCTTCAGCGGGCTGTACAGTCCATTACTGTAGACTGTACAGTCCATTACTGCAGTCTGTACAGTCCATTGCCGAAGACTGTAATAATCTTCCGTTTAAAAGGCCTTGGCTGACCCTAAGAAACGGCTTACTCTTCCCATGGTTGGTTAAATCGGGTACTGATAAGATTTTTCCCCCTTCCTGCAAAAGAATAACTTTATGCTGCGATTAAACATTATCATCGGAAAAAGTGTTTATCTTTGTGGCGTAAACTAAAAATAAACAAACATGAAAAAGATTATTAGTGTATTTATGGTAGCTGTATGTTTAATGATGGCTGCTCCTGCTCAAGCTCAGTTGCACTTTGGTGTGAAGGGTGGTTTGAACTTGTCAAAGGTTAGTTTCTCGAAGTCTGATTTAAAAGGAGACAATAAAACCGGTTGGTTTATCGGTCCGATGGCTGAGTTCACATTGCCTATTATCGGTGTAGGAGCTGATATAGCTGCTTTGTACTCACAAACAGATTTGGCTGCAAAAGGATATGATACAGATGCTAAATTGAAGACTTTTGAAATTCCTGTGAATTTGAAGTGGTCATTTGGCCTGGGAAGTATGCTGGGCGCGTATATTGCTGCCGGTCCGCAGTTTGGCTTTAATATTGGCAATAAGAAAGGTTTTATGGACTATGAGCTGAAGAAGAATAATACGACCTTCAATGTAGGTGCGGGTGTAAAGTTGATTCGCCACATACAAGTAGGTGTAAATTATAATTTTGCTTTAAGCCATACTGCTACTATTGAGACTGCCAACGAAGAAGTCATTAAGATTAAAAACAATACTTGGCAGGTGTCACTTGCATATCTGTTCTAAGCAAGCTCATTTAACAAAAGATAAAAGGGAGTGTGTCAAAACTAAACCGGCCTATCCCATCGTCAGCTGTAGGGGCAGGGTTTGCCTGCCCGAAGACACAAAGTAAACTGTTTTCGGGCGAGCGAACCTCGCCCCTACGAACGAAACGACAGCATTATCCACGTTTTGACACAACCCCTTTTTGTAATTTTGCAGCATGAAAAAATATGTAGATGTCATAGTGCCGTTACCCATTGCCGGTCAGTACACTTATTCGCTTCCGGCAGAAATGGAGGAGAAAGTGCAGATGGGGTGTAGGGTTATAGTACCGTTTGGACGGAAGAAATTCTATACGGCTATTGTCACTCATGTGCATTATGCAGCTCCCGAAGGTTATGAGACAAAAGATATAGAAGAGGTACTCGACTCAACTCCTGTGCTGCTGCCTAAGCAGTTTGAGTTTTGGGAGTGGCTGGCTTCTTATTATCTCTGTACATTGGGAGACGTCTATAAGGCTGCCATTCCGTCCGGCATGAAGTTGGAAAGTGAGACTTTAGTGGAATATAATCCGGATTTTGAAGCAACAGCTCCACTTCCTGAGAAGGAACAGAAATTATTGGATTTGTTGAGTTGCGATACGGAACAATGTGTCACACAGCTGGAGAAGGCTAGTGGAATGAAGAATATTCTTCCGGTCATTAAGTCACTGCTCGACAAGGAGGCCATTTACGTGAAGGAGGAACTGAAGCGTCATTATAAGCCTCGTACGGAGGCACGTGTGAAATTGGCTGACTCCGGTATCGATGAGGCCCGCTTACAACAACTTTTCAATGAACTGGGCCGTGCTCCCAAACAATTGGCACTGTTGATGAAGTATGTAGAACTTTCGGGCTGGGCATCGCGTGAAAGTACGTTGAAGGAGGTTACTAAAAAAACTTTATTGGAGAAGGCCGGTGGTTCTGCCGCCGTTCTCAACGGGCTGGTGGAAAAGGGAGTGTTTGAAATCTATCATCAGGAAATAGGACGTTTGGATAAAGGAATGCTGAAAACAGCGGATGTCAATCCATTGAATCCGGCACAACAACAGGCTTATCAGTCTGTTATTCAGAGTTTCAGAGAAAAGAATGTCTGTCTGTTGCACGGAGTGACGTCCAGTGGCAAGACTGAAATATATATTCATCTTATTCAAGAGGTGCTGAAGGCCGGTAAACAGGTTCTCTATTTATTGCCGGAGATTGCTTTGACTACTCAGATAACTGAACGTCTGAAGCGTGTATTCGGTCATCGTCTTGGCATTTATCATTCAAAATTCCCGGATGCCGAACGCGTGGAAATTTGGCAGAAGCAGTTGGGCGACGAAGGGTATGATGTTATATTGGGGGTGCGTTCCTCCATTTTCCTTCCATTCAAGAACCTGGGATTGGTAATAGTGGATGAGGAGCACGAGAATACATATAAGCAACAAGATCCGGCTCCTCGTTATCACGCCCGTAATTCGTCTATTATGCTTGCATCAATGTTTGGTGCTAAAGTCCTTTTGGGGACAGCCACTCCCAGTGTGGAGACTTACTTCAATGCAACATCGGGTAAATATGGGTTTGTAGAATTGAAAGAACGCTATAAAGATATTCAGCTTCCTCATATCGAATTGGTAGATATTAAAGAACTTGCTCATCAAAAAAGAATGCAGGGGCCTTTTTCGCCTCGGTTGGTTAAAGAGATAAAAGAGGCGCTTGAACGTAAAGAGCAGGTGATTTTGTTTCAAAACCGTCGTGGCTTTGCTCCGATGATAGAGTGTCATACGTGCGGTTGGGTTCCGAAATGCAAGAATTGTGATGTGAGCCTTACTTATCATAAAGGCTTGAACCAACTGACTTGCCATTATTGCGGGTATACTTATCAAGTACCTCGTTCGTGTCCTGCCTGCGGTAGTGTGGAATTGATGAATCGGGGATTCGGAACGGAGCGTATTGAAGATGATATCAAATTGATTTTTCCCGAGGCAAGAGTGGCCCGAATGGACTTGGATACTACTCGGACCCGGACGGCATATGAGAAAATCATAGCTGATTTTGAACAGGGGAAGACAGATATTTTGATTGGTACACAGATGGTCTCGAAGGGATTGGATTTTGACCATGTCAGTGTAGTCGGTATTTTGAATGCCGATACAATGTTGAATTATCCTGATTTCCGTAGCCATGAGCGTGCTTTCCAGTTGATGGCGCAGGTAGCGGGGCGTGCCGGAAGGAAGAACAGACAGGGGTTGGTGATTTTGCAGACAAAGTCTCCCGATTTGCCGGTAATTCATCAGGTGATATCGAATGATTATGAACAGCTTTACTATGACCAGTCTGCAGAACGACAGATTTTCAAGTACCCGCCTTATTATCGTCTCATCTATGTTTATCTGAAACATCGGAAAGAAGATATACTTGATATGGCGGCAGATGCGATGGCTGCACAACTCCGCTCCGGCTTGGGAAGTCGTGTATTGGGTCCGGATAAACCACCGGTAGCTCGTATCCAGACCTTATTTATTAAGAAGATTATGGTTAAAGTGGAACAGACCGCTTCGATAGCGAAAGTACGTGAATATTTGCTTGCCATACAACGCGCCATTATTGAAGACGAGCGTTTCCGTTCTCTGTTAGTATATTATGATGTAGATCCACAGTAGTTATGAAAATAGAATTAGATGTGCATACCCACACCATTGCCAGCGGGCATGCATTCAGCACTTTACAGGAAATGGCGCAGGCTGCTGCCGACAAGGGGTTGAAACTGTTGGGAATAACGGAACATTCATCCGGTATTCCGGGAAGCTGTAATCCCATTTATTTCAGAAATTTGCATGTCGTTCCCCGGCAGATGTATGGCATCGAACTGCTGTTGGGAGCAGAGATAAACATCCTTGATGGGGAAGGTAATCTTGATATGGATGAAAATTATATGAGAATGTTGGATATTCGAATTGCCGGTATCCATTCTTTATGTTATAATTATGGCACGATAGACGAGAATACGCATGGCATGGTGAAGGCAGTCAGTAATCCTTTCATTCATATTATCAGTCATCCCGGAGATGGTACGGCCGAATTGCATTTCGAGCCGATTGTATTGGCGGCCAAGGAACATCATACTCTATTGGAGATAAATAACAGTTCTTTAAAACCGACCCGTAATAAGCCGGATGCCCGGGAGAACAATCTTGCTATCCTGCGGCTGTGCAAACAATATGAGGTGCCGGTTATTTTAGGAAGCGATGCCCATATCTCATTTGATATTGCCCGGTACGATTATGTGTACGACCTGTTGCAACTAACTGAGTTTCCTGAGGCACTGATTATGAATCGTGACGTGAAATCATTTAAAGAATATCTTTGCTTGTAAAGCTATATGAAAAGAATACTTTTTGTCTGCCTCGGCAATATTTGCCGTTCCTCTTCTGCAGAGGAGGTTATGCGTACTTTAATTCAAAAAGAAGGTTTGGAAAGAGAAATTGAAGTAGACTCTGCCGGTATCCTGAGCTATCACCAAGGGGAGTTGCCCGATAGCCGTATGCGTATGCATGCTGCTCGCCGGGGATACAATCTGACCCATCGTTCCCGCCCTGTCCATACAGAAGATTTTTATCACTTTGATATGATTATCGGTATGGATGACCGCAATATAGAGGACTTGATAGAGCGTGCACCTGATTTGGACACAGAAAAGAAAATCCATCGGATGACAGATTATTGCAGGCTAAAGATGGCGGATTATGTACCCGATCCTTATTATGGAGGGGCGCAAGGTTTCGAGAATGTATTGGACATTCTGGAAGACGCCTGCGCCGGACTGCTTGAAGATATTCGTGCTATTTCTTCAACTCGGGATAACTGATTCGAGTGTGATACATCGTTTTCAGCTTTTCTTTAAACAGCGCTTTCACTAAGGCGATGTCTTTGAAGGTGATAGGACATTCTTTGAAGAACCCTTCTGTAACTTGTGCATCTATAATCTTGTCTACTAAGGTGCCGATGCTTTCTTCTGTGTATTCGGGCAGGCTTCGTGAAGCAGCTTCTACGGAGTCGGCCATCATCAGAATGGCTTGTTCTTTTGTGAATGGGTTAGGTCCCGGATAACGGAACTTTTCAGTATCCACTTCTTCGTCAGGGTGTTCGTTTTTATAGGAAATGTAGAAGTATTTGGTCAACCCTCTTCCGTGATGCGTACTGATAAAGTCTTTGATGACTTTGGGCAGGTTATGTTTCTCGGCAAGTTTCAGGCCGTCTGTGATATGGCTGATGATAACTTGTGCACTTTGTTCATAGTTGAGGCTCTTGTGTGGATTCACTCCTGATTGGTTCTCGGTAAAAAAAGCGGGATTTACCATTTTCCCTATATCATGATAAAGTGCTCCGGTACGGACTAACTGGCTTTTCGCACCAATCTTATTGGCAGCTTCCGCTGCTAAATTAGCCATTTGAAGGGAATGCTGGAAAGTACCCGGAGCTATTTCCGACATCTCACGCAGCAGACTGTTGTTGATATTGGAAAGTTCCACCAGCGTAACGTTGGAAGTAAAACCGAAGGTCTTTTCCAAAATAAACAATAGCGGATAGGCAAACAGCAGCAGAATACCATTGATCATAAAATAGATATACATACGTGTATTCAGTTTCGTCAGATCATCTTCGTGAATCAGCTCAAAAGCAAAATACAGCAATGCATAGCTGGCAAAGACTACCAAAGCCGTTCGCAGGAGTTGCGAGCGTTGTGATAACTCGCGCAAACTATAGATAGACACCATACCTGCTACCACCTGCAGGAGAATAAACTCATGAGGGAAACGTAACGTGATGGAACAGAGCAGGATGATAGTGACGTGAGCCATGAACGCTGTTCGCGAATCAAGGAAGATACGCACTATAATCGGTATCATTGCAAAAGGCACGATGTAAATACTGGATAAACTCTGCGAGACCATGACGGAGGCGACAACCGGGAATAGTACAATTAATGCGAAAAGCAAGGTCAAACTGCCTTTACGGTCATAATAGTCGGCACGGAACAAATCCAGATAGACCATGAAGCAGAACAGGAATATTCCTACATAAAGTATTTGTCCGGCTAATGTCAACCGCTTCTCCTGTAAAGATTCGCTTCGCTTTTCCCATTCTTTCCGTAAAGATTCCAATATATTATAGGTTTGCTCGTCTACGATTTCTCCCCGATCGATGATTTTTTGACCATTTAGAACGAAACCGTTTGCATACGAGATATTGGAAAGCAAATCTTTTTGTGCCGCTTCGGACTTGGGCTCGTCATAAATAAGGTTCGGAGTAATATAATTGTTTAAGTTGCACTGTTGCAATACTTTCTTTTTATAATGTGTAGTGTCGGCATTCAGCAGGTATTCATAGGCATCCTTTACAGTATATAGCTGCTCCACCAATCGGCTCGTGGCCGTATTTTGTTCTACAGTTCGTATGGCAGTGATGCTGTCCTCTTCCATCCGGGTGAGATCATTACCGGCAATAATTCCATTTCTATACAACTCTTTCAGCATACGTTCTATATATCTCACATAATCTGTGCCGGGCAAAGAGTGACGGAGCGTTTTGTTATAATCTTCCCTCAACTTCTCAATCATATTTTTTTCCACATTCTTTTCTATGTGGAAATAGGGTTGATAGGTGGCAAGAATACTATCCTGTTCTTTTTGCACTTGCATATCATTTTTATAAATGGGGAAATCGAACGATGCTTGCAGCAGTCCGTACTTCCATGGCTTATTGATGTCAAATTGATAGTTGAATTTGCCTTCATTGGGTAAAAAGTAAACTATCACTGACACAGTAGCAATGAAAATAAGGCTTTTATAGAGCAAATCTTTATATGAAAACCGTTTGCCGGTCTTGAAACTTTTCATAATCGTATATTTTTGCGCGCAAAATACGAAAAAATCGGGAAATTTAGATTAATTTTGCAGCGTATTTTATATAAAACAACAATGTCAGAAAGAAAAGTAAGAGTTCGTTTTGCTCCGAGCCCAACGGGAGCGTTGCATATTGGTGGTGTGCGCACTGCTTTGTATAACTATCTGTTTGCTCGTCAGCACGGTGGAGATTTAATTTTCCGTATAGAAGATACCGACTCAAATCGTTTTGTTCCGGGAGCGGAAGAATACATTATCGAGTCGTTCAAGTGGTTGGGTATTACGTTTGATGAAGGCGTAAGTTTTGGTGGTGACTTCGGTCCGTATCGTCAGTCTGAACGCCGCGATATTTATAAGAAATATGTGCAAGTCTTGCTGGATAACGATAAAGCTTACATTGCTTTTGATACGCCTGAAGAATTAGATGCCAAACGTAAGGAAATTCCTAATTTCCAGTATGATGCTTCAACTCGTATGGCTATGCGCAACTCTTTGACAATGTCGAAAGAGGAAGTCGATGCATTGGTGGCAGACGGTAAGCAATATGTGGTACGTTTCAAGATAGAACCTAACGAAGATGTCCATGTACATGATATCATCCGTGGCGAAGTGGTGATAAACTCATCTATTCTTGATGATAAGGTATTGTATAAATCTGCAGATGAACTGCCTACTTATCATTTGGCAAATATTGTGGATGATCATTTGATGGAAGTTTCTCACGTTATCCGTGGAGAGGAATGGTTGCCTTCTGCTCCTTTACACGTATTGTTGTACCGTGCTTTCGGCTGGGAAGATACGATGCCCGAATTTGCTCATCTTCCGTTATTGTTGAAGCCCGACGGAAATGGTAAACTGAGCAAGCGTGACGGTGATCGTCTCGGTTTCCCGGTATTTCCGTTGGAGTGGCATGATCCTAAGACCGGAGAAGTATCATCCGGTTATCGCGAGTCGGGATATTTGCCCGAGGCAGTTATCAATTTCCTTGCTTTATTGGGATGGAATCCGGGTAACGACCAAGAAATCATGTCATTGGATGAATTGGTGCAATTGTTTAACTTAAGCCATTGCAGTAAGGCCGGTGCAAAATTTGATTTTGAAAAGGGAAAGTGGTTTAACCACGAATATATATTAAAGAAAGACAATGCTGAAATAGCAACATTGTTTATGCCTGTCCTGAAAGAAAATGGCATAGAGGCTCCTATGGATAAGGTGGTAACTGTAGTGGGATTGATGAAAGACCGCGTTAGTTTCATTAAGGATTTGTGGGAAACCTGTAAGTTCTTTTTTGTTGCTCCAACAGAGTATGATGAAAAGACCACCAAGAAACGTTGGAAAGAAGATTCTCCCGAGCGTATGCTGGAACTTGCAGACGTATTGGAAGCTTTGGACGACTTCTCGTTGGAGAATCAGGAAAAGGTAGTAATGAAATGGATAGAAGATAAAGGTTATCATTTGGGTAATATCATGAATGCCTTCCGTTTGACACTGGTGGGCGAGGGCAAAGGGCCGCACATGTTTGATATTTCTGCTGTTTTAGGAAAAGAAGAAACATTGAGACGCATTCGCCGGGCTGTGGAAGTGCTCAAGTAATACCGTGAATCATGATTTATAATCTAGTCATCTATATTTATCTATTCGGGGTTAAGCTGGCTGCATTGTTCAGCTCCAAGCCTGCCAAGATGGTGAAGGGTCATCGGGAGGTTTTTGAGATTCTGCGTGACAAGATTGACCGGAATGCTCGTTATATCTGGTTTCATGCAGCATCTTTGGGTGAGTTTGAGCAAGGACGTCCATTGATTGAGCGCATTCGCAAAGAGCACCCCGAGTATAAAATATTGCAGACTTTCTTTTCTCCTTCCGGATATGAAGTGAGAAAAAATTATCAGGGAGCTGATATCGTGTGTTATTTGCCTTTTGATACTCCTCGTAATGTGAGACGTTTTGTCGAATTGGCAAACCCTTGTATGGTATTCTTTATAAAGTATGAATTTTGGCAGAACTATCTGAATACACTTTATAAGAAAGGTATTCCGGTTTATAGTGTTTCATCTATTTTCCGTCCGAATCAGATATTTTTTCGCTGGTATGGTAAGGATTACCGCAAAGTGTTGAAGACTTTTGCGCATTTGTTTGTGCAGAATGAAGTTTCTAAAAAACTGCTGGCAAGTATTGGTGTTACAGATGTGACAATTGTAGGTGATACTCGTTTTGATCGGGTATTGGATATTTGCGCCGTTGCAAAAGAACTTCCTTTGGTAAAAGCATTTAAAGGGGATTCGAAAACCTTTGTTGCCGGTAGTTCATGGGGGCCTGATGAAGATATCTTTATCAAGTACTTTAATGAACATCCCGAAATGAAGTTGGTCATAGCTCCTCATGTAGTGAGTGATAGCCATCTGAAAGAAATCATGGAGAAGGTAAAACGCCCGTGTGTTCGTTATACAGAGGCAACAGAAGAAAATGTATCAAAAGCTGATTGTCTGATTATTGATTGTTATGGATTGCTTTCATCCATTTACCGTTATGGAGAAATTTCATATATCGGAGGTGGTTTTGGAGTGGGTATTCATAATGTACTTGAAGCGGCTGTGTATGGTATTCCGGTTATTTTCGGACCAAACAATAAGAAATTCCGTGAAGCTCAGCATCTTTTAGAAAAGAAAGGTGGGTTTGAAATCAATGATTATGAGGAATTTAAAAGTTTGATGGATAAATTCCTGACTGATGATAGCTATTTGCTGCAGGCGGGAAATGCAGCCGGAGATTATGTGAAGAACAACTCCGGAGCTTTGGAAAAAATCATGAAAGCTATCCGATTGTAATTCATTGTAAGGTACAATAATAGAAGCCGTTTGTGGGATAAGTATTATCTTTCAGGCGGCTTTCCCTTTTTATTTTTTTATTTAATTTCTATCTTTGCGTTCAAGAATCATATTATGAGCATTAATGACGATATATTGTTGTTGAAACTCATTCAAGGCGGTAATGAGCAAGCTTTTAAGTATTTATTTGATACTTATTTTGCATCATTATGTCGTTTTGCACATGTTTATATATCAGATGTTCAAGACGCAGAAGAACTTATATTAGATCTTTTCGTTTATATTTGGGAACATCGAAGTGAGATAAATGTTACTCTTTCTTTTAAAGCATATCTTTTTCAGGCAACCCGTAACCGATGCTTAAATTATTTGCGCGACAATCGTCAAATGCTTCGTCTTGAAGAAGTGAGAGATGAAATACAAGATGAAGATATTTCTGCTCTTGAGATGGAAGAATTGCAGTATCTCATTATGGAGGCTATTTGTTCGTTGCCTAATAAGTGTCGGGAAGTTTTTCAATATAGCAGGCATGAGAATCTGACCAACAAAGAAATTGCAGAGAAAATGCAAATCTCAGTAAAGACTGTGGAAGCGCAGATAACCAAAGCTTTAAAGTTAATAAAGAACTTCTTGGACGAGAAATATACATATCTTTTTTAAAAAAAACTCTTTTTTGAATAAGGGTTATTTCATTTTAAAGTGTCATACAGTTGTAAAAAGCTAAAAAGACATACGAAATGAAAAAAGAAATACCCTGGATTCTAATTATTCAAAAGCTGAAACACGACATTACAGCTGAAGAAGAACACGACCTGACTGTGTGGTTGGCTGAGGATAACCATAGGGTAATTTTTGAGGAGTTGCAAATGTTGTGGCAAAGGGTGCAGGAAAATGCTGTTGATTATACTCCCGATACTAATTATTATTGGCAAGAGTTATCGAAGCGCATGAAGGCTACAGAGGTAAAAGCTGAACCTTCTGTTCATAAGACTCGTTTTGTATCTTTCAAACGCTATGCTGCTGTTGCTTCTGTTTTTTTGCTTATAGTCCTCTCTTGTACATTATATATAGGTATAAATTTGGGACGTCCGGAATCGGGTGCTCAGGTTTATACAAACTTAAGTGGTAAGTCAAAAGTTTATCTGTCAGATGGCACTCAAGTGTGTCTGCATACCAATACTTCCCTTTCCTTGCATACGGACTTTAATGATAACTCACGTCTGGTCAATCTCTTGGGTGAAGCATATTTTGATGTTAAGCATGATAAAGATCATCCTTTCGTAGTGGAGACTGAAGGTATGAAAGTGGTTGTACATGGAACAAAGTTTAATGTTACTTTTCATCCTGACTCTACTAATACATACGTGGGGCTTGTAGAAGGCTCTGTATCATTGGAGACGTCTAAAGAGCATCGTCTTATGCAACCGGGTGAAATGGCAACATTTAATAAGCTGAACAATGCCCTTTCAATTGAAAGAGGAGATGTCCACTTTATGACTTCGTGGGCTAATGATAAGATTATATTTAATGGAAAGTCTTTGGGGTATATTTGTCGCTTCCTTTCTAAATGGTATAGTGTGAAGATTAATCTGGCTCCATCTTTGTCTGATAAATATATTTATAGTTTTACTCTACGTCATGAAACATTAGAGGAAATTGTACGTATTATGGCACGCCTGAATCCATTAGAATACAATTTCGATGAACATAATGTGTTAACCATAAAAGAAATATCTAGTACTAACCCTTAAAAACATGATGCCTATGAAACATTGATGATATAAAAAAGGGAAGCTAAATAGGTTAGCATTCCCTCTTCTACATGAGTTAAATTAATTATTAACCGGAGGAATGAATAAAGAATTTGGTCGTTCTAGGCATTTATTCCCCACTAGTTAACTTTATAATCTACAAAAATATGAATTTAAAGAAATATTCCGCATTTATTTTAATGCTTTTTTGTACAACCTTTCTAATGGCCCAAACAGAAAAGCGTTTCTCCCTTTCTTTCTCAAATATTCCTCTATCAGAGGCTATGCCGAAAGTAGAGAAAGCTAGTGGCTATACATTTTTTTATAATCCCGCTGAAGTCAATATTAAGGTTAAGGTTAGCCTTTCCGTACAGAATGAAACTGTTCGCAAGGCTATGGATAAAATGTTGAATTCGGTCGGAATCGGTTTTGAAATAACAAATTCCCAAATCGTATTGTTTCCTAGCAATAAGAAGAGCACAGGAACACAAGGTGGTAAGGTGACAGTTAAAGGAAAAGTTGTCGATGCTACAGGTGAGCCGATTATTGGGGCAAATGTTGTAGAAAAAGGTACTGTTAATGGTGTAATTACAGATATTGACGGTAATTATCAGTTGAGTGTCTCTAAAGATGCAAGTCTTTTGGTGTCTTATATTGGCTATGTTCCACAGACCATAAAAGCGGGAACTAAAACCGAGATTTGTTTGGTGGAAGATTCCAAAACATTGGACGAAGTGGTTGTAGTAGGTTTTGGTACTCAGAAAAAAGTGAACTTGACCGGGGCTGTAGCTTCTGTTTCGAGTGAAGCTCTTGCAAATAAACCGGTTGCTAACATTGGCCAGGCTTTGCAAGGTGTTATTCCTAATTTGAATGTTTCAGCAACAAGTGCTTCCCCTGGAGCAGTTCCTTCTTTTAACGTTCGTGGAGGTACGTCAATGAGTCAGGATTCAAATGGCAAATGGCAGGTTGATGAAGGTAGTCCATTGATTTTGGTTGATGGTATACAAATGGATGCCACTTATCTTAATATGTTGAATCCTAATGATATTGAAAGCATTTCTTTATTAAAGGATGCTGCTTCGGCTGCTATTTATGGTGCTCGTGCTACGTATGGTGTAATGTTGGTTACCACTAAGTCTGGTCAAAAAGAACAAAGGCCAACAGTTACTTATAATTTTAGTATGCAGTGGAACACTCCATCGCATCGTCCTGATATTATGGATGCTTATACATTGCAATTGGCTGAGAATGAACGTACAGAATGGACTGGTAACTCTGTTTCGGATTGGAGTATGCAGTTATTGGAAGCCAAGAAAAAATGGATGGAAAATCCTACAGCAGAAAATGCTTGGATTTATCAGCAGGGAAGTACATCAAAATTTTCATGGGTTTCAAGCATGAATCCGTTTGAAGAAGTTGTAAGAGACTGGACACCATTGCAAAAACATACGGCCAGTATTAGTGGTGGAACTGCCAAAAGCCGTTATTATTTGTCCTTGGGATATCAGCATCAAGAAGGAATGTATAAAATAAATACAGATAAGCAAAATCGTTTTAATGGATTGATGAGTATCGATTCAGAAATCACCAAGTGGTTTAAAATCAATGCTAAGATTAGTTATAATGTTTCTAATTTGGATGAACCATATATTAATGCACAGAAGGGGTCTTTATGGTCTGCTATGATGGGAGAACCGGAACGTAATGTGTGTGCACCGGTGAAAACTGCTGCAACAGATCCCATGGGCGAAATGTGGACTGATAATATTATAGGTTGGTTGGCCTATGGAGCTACAAAAGAAACGAAACGTACCAATGCGGTGTTCAGTATCAATCCTACTATAACGTTGATGGACGGGTTGAGTTTGAAAGGTGAGTTTTCTTATCGCCCAAATGAATATTATTATAAAGAAGTAATTCCAACTCGTGAGTATGTGGTAGATAACTGGACATCTACTGTGAAAACTCACACTGATCCTTCCAGCATTTTAGAACAGGTAACTCATTCTGATTATTATACTATCAATGCTTATGCTAATTTTGATAAAACATTTGGAAAACATTATGTAGGAGCTGTAGCAGGTTTTAATCAGGAATGGTATACTTATCGTTATACAGGAGCTAAGGCTCAGGGTATTTTAACTCCTAATATTCCAGTGATAAATGCTGCTACTGGCAATTAATATGCTTATGATAGTGCAGAACATTGGGCTATTCGTGGAGCTTTTGCTCGTGTTAATTATATTTTTAATGATCGTTATCTGTTTGAGTTCAATGGTCGTTATGATGGTACTTCACGTTTCCGCAAGGAAGACCGATTCAAATTTTTCCCTTCTTTCTCCGCCGGTTGGAGAGTTTCTGAAGAATCCTTTATGAAAAATAATTGCACTTGGTTGGACAACTTGAAGTTAAGAGCTTCATGGGGCTCTTTGGGTAATCAGAATGTTTCTAATTATGCATATATCCCCGAATATGGTAGCGTTGGTTTTGTAAGTTGGAATATGGGGGGAAGTCGTCCAATGGGCATTTCTCCTTCGGGATTGATTTCTCCAAATTTGACTTGGGAAACAGCAACGACTATTGATTTCGGTATTGATGTGGCTTTATTGGGAAATCGTTTGGATTTGACTTTTGATTGGTACTCTCGTCGGACTAAAGATATTTTAATGGCAGGTGACAAGTATCCTAGTGTCTTGGGCGCTTCGGCACCTAAAAAGAATTCAGGTGTATTGCGCACAAATGGATGGGAATTGAGTTTGAAATGGAAGGACCGTTTGGCTAATGGATTAAATTACGATGTAAGCTTTGTTTTGTCTGACTATATAACCAAGGTCGTTCGCTTTGATGGTAATCCTAATAAATTACTTTCTTCTCTATATGCGGGTAAAACGATGGGTGAAATATGGGGATATAACAGTTTAGGTATTTTGCAAGAAGATGATTTTGTAACAGATGAAAATGGAAAACAAATATTACAAGGCGCTTCACAGTCTGATTTAGGCTCTACATGGTATCCGGGCGATCTTCGTTTTGAGGATTATGGAGGAAAAGAAAGTGATGATGAGCACAGAAGCAGTGTAGGCGCAGATGGTAAAGTTTCTACAGGACAGAATACTATTTATAATCCGGGTGACCGCAAAGTTATTGGTAACAGTACTCCGCGTTTCCGTTTTGGATTAAATGGTAATGTCTCATGGAAGAATATATCTCTCGGCATTTTCTTCCAAGGAGTTGCTAAGCGTGATGTTTGTATAACGGATCGTGCTTTATGGGGCGGAAACAATACTTCCGGAAACCGTGATACTTATAATAATTCATGGCGTCCTGACCGCACTAATGCGAAATATCATATGTATGGCAGAACTCAGAATTCAAGCATTGCACATACAGGAAATTTGTACAATGCTGCATATATTCGTTTAAAAACTTTGTCTTTGGGTTATAGCTTGCCTAAGTCATGGGTTACTAAAGTAGGAATGAATAGTGTTACTTTGAATCTTTCCGGTTATAATTTATTTGAAATTTCAGGTGTGCCTGATGTTTTTGACCCGGAATCAATTTCTTCATCTTACCCGATGATGCGCTCTGTATCAGTCGGTGCACAGATTAATTTCTAATTTTAAAAAGAAAAAGATTATGAAAATAAAAAAATATATATTGGCGTTGGGATTAGTTTCCATGCTTGTAGGATGTAATGATGATTTTATGGAACGTTATCCTTTGGATAATGTGACAGATGAGAATTTCTGGCAGACAGAAAGTGATTTGAAACTTTATTTAAATAAACTCTATCCTGCTTATATAAAAGGGCATGGTGATGGATGGTCGCAAGATAAATATATTACTCCGCTTCCGGTGACAGGAAGTCCTTTGGCTTATGGTGATTTTTATTCAGATAACTGTGTACGTACAGGTAGTGAACCAAAAGAATTGGCAGGGTTAAATAAAATTCCTACCGGGGCAGGAAGTGGTGGATGGAGCTGGACAAATTTACGAACTATTAATTTCTTTTTACAACGTTATCAACGTAGTAATCTTCCTGCTCAGAAGTTGGAACAATATGCAGGTGAG
The DNA here is from genome assembly GCF_021730445.1 of Phocaeicola faecalis. Classification (GTDB taxonomy): domain Bacteria; phylum Bacteroidota; class Bacteroidia; order Bacteroidales; family Bacteroidaceae; genus Phocaeicola; species Phocaeicola faecalis. The sequence continues at coordinate 95,834 of NZ_JADNRM010000008.1, forward strand.
GCTTACTTTTTCAAAGCTCTTGATTATTATAAAAAGGTGTTATTTTTCGGTGATGTGCCTTGGTTGACTCGTGACTTAAATGTAGACTCAGAAGAATTGTATGCTCCACGTAATTCACGTGAAGAGGTTATGGATTCTTTGCTGATGTGTATTAATAAAGCCGTTGCCGGCTTGCCGCAAAAAGGAAAAGAAGAAAGTGGTCGTTTGAATAAGGATATGGCTAATTTTTTAAAAGCTCGTATTTGTTTGTTCGAAGGTACTTATCGTAAATATCATAAGGAACTAAATTTAAATGGAACTAAGTTCTTACAGGAATGTGTTACAGCTTGTAATGAATTGCTAGGCAAATATTCTTTATATACAGACAATTCAGGAGAGTCTTATTGGAAGATGTTTACGGCCTATGATTTTTCTAATAATAAAGAAGTTATTTTAGGTCGTACTTATATTCAGGATGAATTTGGTCATGCTTTTCAGCGTTATTATGACCAAAATAATAGTAACCGTCAATCAATGGGAGCAACCCGAGGGTTTATTGATGAATATTTGTGTGTTGACGGAAGACCTATTTATATAGGTGGTTCCGAAGGTAACTATGAAGAAAATCCAAATTTTGAAGGTTACGGAATGTGGAGAGAGTTGGAAAATCGTGACCCTCGTCTGGTGCAAACCATTTGTCGTCCTGGAGAACATGTTACTATCTATGAAGGAGGCATCGTTTCTTTGGAGGAGAATGGTATTAATTATCCGAAGATTAATTATAACACAAGCGGTTCTACTGTAACCGGATATCGTGTTATTAAACATTGGATGGGTGACATGGAAGAACAAGACCGTACGACTAACGGTATTCAGGCTGCTATCGAGTTCCGTTATGGCGAGCTGTTATTAATGTATGCTGAGGCTAAATATGAACTGGAAGGAACTTTGTCACAAGCAGATGTTGATATGACGATTAATGCTTTACGTGAACGAGCTGGATTTGATTTTGCAAAATATCCAACCTCAAAATTGGTGGTAGGACAAGAACCGGCAGACCCACGTTTGGATAAAATCTATGCAGAAAAATTGGATTATCCGGTTAGTCCGTTGCTTCGCGAAATCCGCCGTGAACGTCGCGTGGAATTGGCTATGGAAAATCATCGTTATGAAGACTTGATGCGTTGGAAGGCAGGTAAACTTCTGACAGTGCCTTTGCGCGGTATGCAGATGACTGATGAGATGCTGGAATTATATAGCGGCAAATATGAGAAGAAGGATACAAGTAAGCCGGGAGCAGAACGTTTTAGTGCAACTAAGGCTACTGTAGACAAGGATATCTTTTTGGATGAAGATGGATTTATTATCTGCTATCCGAAGAGTCCTTATAAATATACTATAAAAGGCACTCTGCCATGGGAAGACTATCGTTATTTATGGCCTATCCCTCGTGAGGAAATAACCATGAATCCGCAGCTCGAACAAAATCCAGGTTGGGAAGAGGCAGAGAATGATAAATAATTCTATTAAAACCTTCTACCGTAAAAAGATGCCTTGTAGCCCTTGCAGGGCATCTTTTTTTAATCATTTTTCTTTCTGAGGACAATATGTGTAGGTAATGGCAACAAAAATGGCAAGTCGTATTCGGTTGCTCTTGTTACTTTTGCATAGTCTTCATAGACAATCTTAATTATAATTCCTTTATTTATTGAACATGAAAAACAAATTCTTAAAGACTTTCATCTTATTCTCATTATTGGCAGCAGGAGCATCTGCTCAGAACAGCCATAAATTATTACCTGCCGAACAGGAAATTCCTTTGAATTATGGTGCTGACCGTTTAGGCAAACGCTATGATGCGGATATGCAGAAATTTCGCGATAACCGTCTGGGTGCTTTTATCCACTGGGGGCTGTATGCTATTCCCGGGGGTGAATGGAATGGCAAGGTCTATCCGGGAGCTGCCGAATGGTTGAAGTCATGGGCAAAAGTTCCGTCAGGCGAGTGGCTGGAATTGATGAAACAATGGAATCCGACGAAGTTTGATGCCAAGAAGTGGGCAAAGATGGCCAAAGAAATGGGAGTGCGTTATGTGAAGATTACCACTAAGCACCATGAGGGTTTTTGCCTCTGGCCCAGTAAGTATACAGAAAACACAGTAGCAAATACCCCATACAAGAAAGACCTTTTGGGAGAAATGGTAAAGGCGTATAACGATGAGGGCATTGATGTACATTTCTATTTCTCGGTGATGGATTGGAGTCACCCGGATTGGCGTTATGACGTGAAGACTCCTGAGGACAGTGCTGCTTTCAGCCGTTTTCTGACGTTTACAGATAATCAACTGAAGGAACTTGCAACCCGTTATCCGACAGTAAAAGACTTTTGGTTTGACGGCACCTGGGATGCCAGCATTAAGAAAAATGGTTGGTGGACGGCTCATGTGGAGCGTATGCTGAAAGAAATGCTTCCGGGTGTGACAATCAACAGCCGTTTGCGTGCCGATGACTACGGAAAACGCCATTTTGATAGTAATGGTCACTTGATGGGAGATTATGAATCCGGTTACGAACGTCGTTTGCCCGACCCGGTGAAGGACTTGAAAGTGACCCATTGGGATTGGGAAGCCTGTATGACAGTACCCGAAAATCAATGGGGATATCATAAAGACTGGTCTCTCAGTTATGTCAAGACGCCGGTAGAGGTGCTTGAACGTATTGTTCATGCTGTGTCTATGGGTGGAAATATGGTTGTAAACTTCGGTCCTCAGGCGGATGGGGATTTCCGTTCGGAAGAGAAGGAGTTGGCTAAATCCATCGGGACTTGGATGAAGAAGAACGGAACATGCATTTATGGTTGTGACTATGCTGGTTGGGAGAAACAGCCTTGGGGATATTACACCCGCAAAGGAGCGGATGTCTACATGGTTGTCTTCAATCCACCTTATTCAAAGCATCTGACAGTGAAAACACCGAAAGGTACTCAAGTAGTGAAAGCTGTATTGCTGAATGGAAAAGAAGTGAAGGTGGTGGAGACGGCACGAAATGAGTATAATGTAGATATGCCTGCACAGGACCCCGGCGAACCATTTGTCATCAAACTACAGATAAAAGAAGCTGTCGGTGCCGCGGATAAATATCGTGATGCTTTAACTTGATGGGAAAGATGAATTATATAAATAGGGTATGGGGAACAGCACTTGCAGTGCTGTTCTCTGTTTCCGTTTCCGCCCGGATTCCTTTTACGAAGGTGGAAACGAAAAATATGATGCGTAAGGTGGCGGATTGGCAGATAGCTCATCCCAATACCGGTCATGAACATGATGATGTGTCATGGACTCATGCTGTTCTTTATGCGGGAATGGTGGATTGGGCTGAACTGAGTGAAAAGGAAGACAATTATGATTTCTATTATCAGTGGTTGCTGCGCATTGGTAACCGTAATCATTACCAGTTGGGACAATGGATGTATCATGCTGATTTTATTGCAGTGGCACAGGTGTACATCGATTTATATAAGAAATATGGTAAGGAAAGAATGATGTGGCACACGTTAGCCCGTACCGATTGGGTGATTAATCATCCGGCGAAGGGAAATTTGGAACTGGATTATGGCCGTATCGAGACACTTGACCGCTGGTCATGGTGTGATGCTTTGTTTATGGCTCCTCCGGTGTATGCCAAGCTTTATACGATGACCGGTGATAAGAAATATATTGATTTTCTAAATCGTGAGTATAAAGCTACTTACGATTTTCTGTTCGATAAGGAAGAAAATCTCTTCTATCGTGATTCTCGTTATTTTAATAAGAAAGAAGCCAACGGCAAGAAGGTGTTTTGGGGCCGTGGCAATGGTTGGGTATTGGGCGGACTGAGTGAAATCTTGCAAGCTTTGCCTGAAAAGGATAAGAACCGCCGGTTCTATGAGGAATTGTTTGTAACTTTGTCTACACGTGTAGCTGAATTGCAGAGTAAGGATGGTTACTGGCATGCCAGTTTGCTCGACCCCGGGTCGTACCCGTCTCCCGAGACCAGTGCTACCGGCTTTATTGTTTATGCACTGGCTTATGGCATAAACGAGGGCTTGTTGGATAAGGATAAGTTTACTCCCGTTGTGGTGAAAGGCTGGCAGGCGATGCTTGATGCTGTTTCGGCAGAAGGTAAGTTGGGCTATGTGCAACCCATCGGAGCCGATCCGCGTAAAGTCACCCGTGACATGACAGAAGTGTATGGTGTAGGTGCTTTTCTGCTGGCCGGAAATCAAATTTATAAAATGGCGCAATAAATAAAGTCTTAAAGTTTAAAAGAATATTTAGTATAGATGAAGAAGTTAGTAAGTCTGTTGTTGGCCGGTTTGTTTGTTGCAGGAAATGCCATCGCTCGCGATGTCACCTCTTTCAATACCGGTTGGCAGTTTAAAAAAGGCCCTTTTTCTACCGATGCAATGAAGGCGGCTGCCCAATGGAACGGTAAATGGGAAGCAGTGGAAATACCGCATACATGGAATGCCAAGGATATGCAGGTGCAGTATAATAATTTCTACGAAGGAGCGGGATACTACAAGAAAAACTTTTTCTGTCCCGAGGAGTTGAAAGACAAGCGTGTGTTTTTGCGTTTTGAAGGGGTAGGTGCTTGTGCGGAAGTATATGTAAACGGGAAGATGACTGGAACACATAAGGGGGGATATTCTGCTTTTATGGTTGAAATCGGTACGTCATTGAAACCGGGTGCGGATAATGAAATTGTGGTAAAGGCTGACAATAAGTCTCGTCCCGATGTTATTCCGGTGAACCATGTCTTGTTTGGTGTTTATGGGGGTATCTATCGTCCGGTGTGGTTGGTTGTGACCGAAAAGACTAGCATCGCTGTTAACGATTGTGCTTCCGCGGGTGTTTATATCACTCAGAAGAATGTATCGAAACGTTCGGCCGATATTGCCGTAAAAGTCAAATTGGATAACGCCGCGTTGCAGCCTGTTCCTGTGATTCTTGAAAATACGATTTACACGCAGGAAGGAAAGAAGGTTGCTTCTCAAAAACAGAATATCGAATTGACACCTCAAGGTACACAGGCTTATGTCTCAAACTTTAAAATGAGCAATCCGCATTTGTGGCAGGGACGGGAAGACCCTTATCTTTATAAGGTGGTTTCACGCCTGATGCAGGATGGAAAGGTGATTGATGAAGTGATTCAGCCTTTGGGGGTGCGCAAGTATGAGATTGTTGCCGGCAAAGGTTTCTATCTGAACGGAGAGAAATATCCTATGTATGGAGTTTGTCGCCATCAGGACTGGTGGGGACTGGGAAGTGCGCTGAAGAATGAAAACCATGACTTTGATTTGGCGCAGATAATGGACGTGGGGGCTACCACTGTCCGTTTTGCCCATTATCAACAGTCAGATTATTTATATTCCCGCTGCGATTCTTTGGGACTGATTATCTGGGCTGAAATTCCTTTTGTGAACCGTGTCACCGGTTATGAGGCAGAGAATGCGCAAAGTCAGCTTCGCGAATTGATTCGTCAGAATTTCAATCATCCTTCTATCTATGTATGGGGGTTGCACAATGAGGTGTATCATCCTCACGAATATACATCGCAGTTGACTGCCGCTCTTCATGATTTGGCCAAGACGGAAGATCCCGACCGCTATACGGTTTCGGTGAATGGTTACGGGCACATGGAACATCCGGTGAATTTGAATGCTGATATTCAGGGTATGAACCGGTACTTTGGATGGTATGAAAAGAAAATTCAGGATATTGATGCATGGGTGGAAGGCCTGGAAGAGAAATATCCGTACGAGAAACTGATGCTGAGCGAATATGGCGCTGATGCCAATATCTATCACCAGACTGAATATCTGGGACAATCTCTCAACTGGACCAAGCCTTATTATCCTGAGACTTTCCAAACGAAGACGCATGAATATCAATGGAGTGTGATAGCTAAGCATCCTTATATCATTGCTTCTTATTTATGGAATACTTTTGATTTTGCTACGCCGATGGCTAACCGTGGTGGCATCCCCGGACGTAACATGAAAGGACTGATGACTTTCGACCGTAAAACCAAGAAGGATTCTTATTTTTGGTATAAGGCAAATTGGAGTAAAGAGCCTGTTTTGCATTTGACTCAGCGACGCAATGTGGAGCGTGAAAAGAAGGAGACTTCAGTAACGGTATATTCCAATATCGGTATGCCGAGGGTATATCTGAATGGACAGGAACTGCAAGGTATTCGTAAAGGTTATACTGATGTGCATTATGTTTTTGACCATGTTACTTTGTCTGACGGCAAAAATATGCTGAAGGCTGTTGTGTCTCGCGATGGAAAAGAGTATACGGATGAAATAGAATGGAACTATTCAGGCGAGAAGAACAGAGGGACGGAAGTCTACGAAAACAAAAACGAGCATTTCGGGTTGTAGAATAAATGTTGTCTAAACTGCTTTCACACAAAACAAAAGATAACCTGCTGATTGTCAGTTGCGTTTTGTGAAAGATGAGCGCGTTATGTGTGAAAGCGGATTTCACAAACTTCGGTTAGGTATTCAGAATGATTGTATTTCCTACTTGTACAATCTCTTTTCCCTTCCCCAAAAAAGACCTTGGAGTTTTCGGAAAACTTCAAGGTCTTTTTTGAATACTTCATGGTCTTTTTTTAAAACTTCACGGTCTTTTATTGGGTAGCTGTTTATTTGAATCGTGACGTATCTACCACTTCATGTTTCTTTTCCTTGTACCCTCCGAATATATAGTTGAAGGTCAGCATAATATGACGTGAATAGCTGTTGTTGTGCATATCCATATATTGTCCTCGGTTTCGCAAAGTGATATCTATATTCCCTTGCATTGAATTGAATATATCATTAGCTTTTAATATTAGGCCGGCTTTCTGATTGGCAAAATTCCAACGTAGTCCGGCATTGACGGCCCATACACTACTCAGTGTATAGCTTCCCTGAATGGAGGGACTCAGATACAGACCGGTCAGTTCCATACGGATGTCGGGATGATTGGAAAGGATGATATTGTTTTGCAACATTCCTAGGGCGGTCCATTTGTTATGATTAAAAGAAATGTCGAAGAAGTTGTCGCATTTAGCCTGATGGTAGATGGCCTGCATAGTGGCACGACTCTCCAGCCGGCTGCCTATTTTGAACGGAAGGATGGTTGTTGTCGAGAAACTTTGTTGATAATCCCAATTCAGCATTTTATAAATCAGAGTAAGTCGTTCGCTGCTCTGGTAGGCCAACTGCTCGAATCTGTGAGGTTCATAGTCGTAGGCTATACTGAAAATATATTTATTCTTCAAGATATAATTCAGGTTGAGCGAATAATCAGTGGATGGTTTTAGCATCGGATTGCCTTGAACTTCTTCGTAGCCGCTGATATAGCCGGTGCTTTCACTTAAATCCCAGTAACCGGGATAAGTCTTGTCCGAAGTAAACGAGAGTTGCAGGATATGTGAGGGGCCTGCTACATAAGTCATTGTTGCTGCCGGATAAATAGACCAGGCATGATAATTGCCCATCTTATAGTATTCTCCGGTTACGGAGACATTGAATGAAAGCCGTTCTCCTATACTTTTGCCGAATCCCGCGTATAGGTCACAGGTGTATTCTTCGTAACGGCTGTCTGTATTCAGTTGGCTCATGTCAGTGGTGCCGACAGCGTGATAAAACTGCGTATTGTGATCGTTGGCATAAGTCAATGAACCTCCGTAGCTCAGTGTACCGATATTTTTCATATCATGCTCCCTATCTATGTATACTTTCCAGCGGTCTATGTTCTGACCACTTGTAGTCTGGAAACGGTTGACGCTTTCCTCTCTGTCTTTGTTGGTAAAATCCTGATTGCTTTCTGATCGGTAAGAAGTATAGTTCACTCCGGCTTTCAGTCCGATGGGTGATATATAGTCCAATGCCAGGTTATGCATTCGTTTGTCTGCCGCAGTGCGGTTGTCATCAAGGTAAAAGATAATGGCTTCGGCATTCCTTTGAAGGATCAAAGCCGTATATTCGAAAAATATGAGCGTGCGTCGGCCGCCACTCGCAGTCGGAAAGGTGGAGCATCCGGATTCGGACTGGGATTGAACTATGTACTCCGTGTCGCTGAGGCACATGGCGGCACTGTGAGGGTAGAGAGCATCGAAGGAGAGTATAGCGAATTTTCTCTTTCTCTGCCTCAAAAAGAGTTCTTGAACTGACCGGGGAAAAGTGATAATGGATTCGGAATAAACAGAAAAAGAATAGGAGAGGAAGTTATGATAAAGTTGCTGTTGGTGGAGGATGATGCCAATCTTTGTTACATTATCCGTGGTGGTCTGGAAGATATGATAGGAGGTTATGAGGTGACGACTGCCATGAATGGGGAAGAAGGGTTGAAAATATGGAAAGGTCAACATCCTGATGTGATTGTTTCGGATATTGAAATGCCTGTAATGGACGGTTATGAGATGGTAAAACGTATTCGCGAACTGGATGGTGATACGCCTATTTTATTTACTTCGGGGCGCGTCTCGCCCAAAGATGTGGTGAAAGGTTATGAACTGGGTGTGAATAACTATATTAAGAAGCCTTTTTTGGCTGAAGAGTTGGATGCGCATATCGGTGCACTGCTGAAATTGAAACAGGGGGTGAGCGCCAGAAATGAGAGTGAAATGTATAGAATAGGTGGGAGTTATGTGTTTGATGCTGCCCATGCGGTATTGAGGCATCTTGTTTCGGGGACGGAGAAGACGTTGACGGAACGTGAAGCCAGTCTGCTGAAAATGCTTTGTGTCAAGATAGGGGAAGTGGTGAAACGTGAGATTATTCTTTCTACTCTTTGGGAGAAAGAGGACGATTATTTTGCGTCACGCAGTCTGGATGTTTTTGTCACACGGCTTCGTAAATTATTGGCTGAGGATGAAAAGGTGCAGATAAAGACTCTCAAAGGGGTGGGGATCAGTTTGGTTTGTTTACCGTAGGGGGAAAGATTGGAAAACCTGCTCTTTCCCCTATGGGTAAATAAAGATGTTATCGGCAAATCTTTAGAATTTATAAGCAAATCCGATATTGAATACGCCTTGGTCAAGGTCGCTGATAATCTGATATTTGATTTCGAAGTTCATCATCCATTGCGAATTAAGGTCAAATTCAGCACCGGCTCCCAGATTAGCGCCGAACTTTCCTTTATTTCCACTTAAATCCATTCCTTCAAATTTACCCAAATCCCAATGCCAATTTGTATAAGTCAATCCGAATAGCGGATAAAGACGTGCACCGCTTGCCACAGGAAAGAGATAGTGAGCATTGACATTGAAGTCGAACATATCAACTCCGTCATTTTTGAAGAAATAGTTGACAGATGGTTCCAGTCTCAGCGCATCAAGAATGTTGTATTGGTATTTAACACCGATGCCCACGCTTTTGATTTCGGTTCCATAACCTACTTGAAACCCAAGTGCTTGTTTACCCTGCTGGGCATGAACGCCGCATACAAATAATACCAGCATGCAGGCAAGAATAAGTAACTTTTTCATAATCAATAAATTAGAATGAATACTAGTTTGCTTTTTTGTTATTGCTTATTTCTTTTCATTAGCTTCTTCATCTTTGAACCAAGAGGCATACATCAGATAACCGTTTGCAATCTTTTCATTCAGTTCACGACTTTGCTCAGGGGGAATCTTTTTGATGAACTTGGCGGGAACGCCTGCCCAAAGACTTCCCGGTTCGATGATGGTATTGCTCAAGACTAAGGCTCCGGCAGCTACGATAGCCCCTTCGCCTACTACGGCATGGTCAAGCACGGTTGACCCCATACCTATCAGGGCACCGTCTTTGATGGTTGCACCGTGGATGGTTACGTTATGTCCCACGGATACATCGTTACCGATTTCGACTACTGATTTCTGATAAAGGGTGTGTAACACGCTCCCGTCTTGAATGTTGACACGGTCACCGATGCGGATGGCATTGACATCACCGCGCAGCACGGCATTGAACCAGATGCTGCAATCGCGCCCCATTACGACATCACCGATGACAGTGGCATTGTCAGCCAGATAACAGTTTTCTCCAATCTGAGGTGTGAATCCTCTTACCGATTTTATAAGTGCCATAATTCTTTCTTAGCGTTTTAAAGGTGAAGTTGCTTCTTTTAACCACTCCTGCTCTTCTTTGTTCAGTTGAGAGCTCAACCGATTATATACCATTTCATGGTATTCGTTGAACCAGGTGATTTCTTCGTCGGTCAACATATCGGTCACAATAGCCTCTTTGTCGATGGGACAGAGAGTTAGCGGCTCGAACTTCATGAAAGAACCGAACTCGGTTTCCATTGCAGGAACAGTCAATAACGTGTTCTCGGTGCGGATACCGTGACGACCGGCTTTATAAATGCCCGGTTCGTCTGTCACTGTCATACCCGGGCGGAGAGGAGTGGGCATATAGTTCATTCTGATCTGGTGAGGGCCTTCGTGCACACAGAGGAAATGACCGACACCGTGTCCTGTGCCGTGGAAATAGTTGACACCCGCTTTCCACATGGCTTGACGCGCTAAAATATCAAGCTGTGTGCCGCACGTCCCTTCAGGAAATATGGCATTTTGTAGCTGAAGGAATCCTTTCAGTACCAATGTATAATCTGTTTTTTCCTCATTACTGAGGGGGCCGAGCACGATGGTGCGCGTAATGTCGGTTGTTCCATCCAAATATTGTGCTCCACTGTCCAGCAGTAACATACCTTCGGGTTTCAAAGGAATATCTGTTTCGGGGGTTGCTTCGTAATGAACGATAGCTGCGTGTTCTTTATATCCGGCAATCGTATCAAAGCTGATTCCTTTGAAATCCGCTTGTTCGGCACGCAATTCATATAGTTTCCGATCGACACTCAGCTCGGTTTCATTTCCGGCGGGAACAGCTGTTTTCAACCATTTTAGGAATTTAACCATAGCTATGCCGTCGCGTTCCATGGCATGACGAAAACCGTTTATTTCAGTTTCGTTTTTCACCGCTTTCAGAAGACTGACGGGAGAAGGAATTTCCATTATCTTGTGCCCGGTGTCAATGCCATTGGCAGTTAGATAGCCGGCAGCATTAAAGAGTTTCATATTGAGAGCCGGAGACACCTGGATGTTCTGACGCACTTTCTTAATGTCACCCTCTACCTGATGATAGGATTTGAGGATGACTCCGTTTTCTTCCAGATAGACTTTGACCTCAGGCGAAAGTTTTTCTTCTATTATATATAAGGTAGCTTTCTTCTGAGTGATATGCATATAACTAATGAATACGGGGTTGCAATGTACATCACTTCCTCTTAGGTTTAGTGTCCACGCAATCTCATCCAAAGCGGATAACAAGATACTTTGGCAATTATTCTTGCGTATTTCCTCTCTGATGAGTTCTATTTTCTGTCGGCAGGAGCGTCCGGCATATTTTTCTTCCAATATAAATATGGGGTCGGATGGCAACGAGGGGCGATCCTTCCATATTTCATCAAAGGGGTCGGCAACACTTTCCACTTGGATTCCCTTGGGAGAACAAACGGCGTAAAGGGATTCCTTAAAATCGATACCGTTTACCCATCCGTCCATTCCGATGATATCTCCTTTTTTAAGTTCTTTAGAAAGCCATTCGGCAATAGAAGGAGTTCCGGGCATGCGGTCTTTAAATAAGGTGATACCTGTACCTTCCAACTGCTCGGCAGCTTGCAGGAAATAACGTGAGTCCGTCCATAGCCCTGCTTTTTTCATGGTGATGACTGCCGTACCTGCCGATCCGGTGAAGCCGGTCAGCCATTTGCGGGCTTCCCAATGTGCGGCAACATACTCACTATTATGTGGGTCGGTAGTGGGGAGTATAAATGCTTGTATACCATTCCTTTGCATAATCTTACGCAAAGCAGCTACTCTTTGTTTAATTTCAAATTTCATTGTATTTTGGTTTATAATAACTTAAACTCAATGACAAAGATACGATTTCTATATTATTTAAGATAAATATTTGCGGAAAGTTTTGTAAATAAAGAAAGTATGTGTAATTTTGCGCCGCAATTTGACTATAGAAAAATTTAGTAACAACATAATTTAATTATTAAAAACAATGATTGTAGTACCAGTAAAAGAAGGCGAAAACATTGAAAAAGCGCTGAAGAAATTCAAAAGAAAATTTGAAAAAACAGGTGTTGTAAAAGAACTGAGAGCTAGACAGCAGTTTGATAAACCGTCTGTAATCAACAGACTTAAGAAAGAACGTGCTGTATACGTGCAGAAACTTCAGCAGGTAGAAGAATAATTAATTCTCGCACTTTCTTTGAATAATTGAATTCTTTTTCATATATTCGTTGCTGAATTAATGAAGCGACGTTTCTTATGTTAATAGAATCTTTTTTGGATTATCTTCGGTTGGAAAAAAACTGTTCCGAGAAAACGATTGTTAGCTATGGAACAGATTTGACCAAATTTGAAGAGTTCTTTAAGAGTGTTGACGAGGAGGTGGATTTTACTACGGTAGATGCAGACGTCATCCGTTCATGGGTGGTAAACCTGATGGATGGTGGATATACTTCTACTTCGGTAAATAGGAAACTGAGTTCTCTCCGTTCGTTTTATCGTTATCTCTTGCGAAAGAAGGTAGTGGTGGTGGATCCGACACGTAAAGTGACTGGTCCTAAAAAAAAGAAGCCTCTGCCGGTCTTTGTGAAGGAAGAAGATATGAATAGGCTGTTGGACGAAATTCCTTGCGAAAAGGGATTTGCCGGCTGTCGGGATAAAACGATAATCGAAATGTTTTATGCTACAGGCATACGGCTTTCGGAATTGATTGGATTGAATGACGCGGATGTCGACTTCTCGGCTTCTCTTATTAAAGTAACGGGAAAGAGAAATAAGCAAAGGCTAATTCCTTTCGGTGATGAACTGAGGATGGCGTTGCTTAATTATATTAAAGTAAGAGATGAAGCAATACCCGATAGGGAGGAGGCTTTTTTCGTCAAACAGGATGGAAAAAGGTTGTACCCCATGAAGGTATATAATTTAGTGAAACGGAACCTGTCAAAAGTTGTAACGCTTAAAAAAAGAAGTCCGCACGTGTTAAGGCATAGTTTTGCTACTTCGATGCTGAATAATCAGGCGGAGTTGGGTGCTGTAAAAGAGCTTCTGGGGCATGAAAGTCTGACAACGACGGAAATCTATACGCATACGACTTTTGAAGAACTTAAAAAAGTGTATGAACAAGCTCATCCAAGAGCGTAAAAAAAGGAGGTAATTATGGAAGTAAGAATTCAAGCTATTCATTTCGATGCGTCTGAAAAACTTCAGGATTTTATTCAGAAGAAGGCGACTAAATTAGAAAAGTATTGCGATGATATAAATAAGGTGGAGGTGTCATTAAAAGTAGTAAAACCGGAAACCGCTATGAATAAAGAGGTCGGAATTAAAGTTTTGGCCATGAATGGAGAGTTTTTTGCGGAGAAGGTGAGCGATACATTCGAAGAAGCAATAGATGTGTGCGTGGATGCACTGTCTAAGCAATTGACAAAAACGAAAGAAAAACTACGCGGCAAATAAAAAAAGTCGCTAAAAGTTTTTGAGAATTAAAATAAATATCTAACTTTGCAGCCGCTTAGCCCTTCGAGGGGCAAGAGCTGCAAAGTTTTAGAAATAAGCCTCTTTAGCTCAGTTGGCCAGAGCACGTGATTTGTAATCTCGGGGTCGTTGGTTCGAATCCGACAAGAGGCTCGAAAGAGATGATGGGAACATCAATTGATCTTTGAAGAAAAGTTGGGCAAATACCAGAGTGGCCAAATGGGGCAGACTGTAAATCTGCTGGCTTACGCCTTCGGTGGTTCGAATCCATCTTTGCCCACACTTTGATTGAGACTAATGGTCTTTAGAATTGCGGAAGTAGCTCAGTTGATAGAGCATTAGCCTTCCAAGCTGAGGGTCGCGGGTTTGAGCCCCGTCTTCCGCTCTTTTTTGCTGTTATAGCTCAGTGGTAGAGCACTTCCTTGGTAAGGAAGAGGTCCCGAGTTCAAATCTCGGTAACAGCTCTTAGATAACGTAATTGCTGATTATTAATCAAATAAATAACAAGTAAAGCTATGGCTAAAGAGAAATTTGAACGTTCGAAACCGCACGTTAACATTGGTACTATCGGTCACGTTGACCACGGTAAAACCACTTTGACTGCTGCTATCACTACTGTGTTGGCTAAAAAAGGTCTTTCAGAATTGCGTTCTTTCGATTCAATCGACAACGCTCCTGAAGAAAAAGAAAGAGGTATTACTATCAATACTTCTCACGTAGAATATCAAACAGCTAATCGTCACTATGCTCACGTTGACTGTCCGGGTCACGCTGACTATGTAAAGAACATGGTTACTGGTGCTGCTCAGATGGATGGTGCTATCATCGTTTGTGCTGCAACAGACGGTCCGATGCCTCAGACTCGTGAACACATCTTGTTGGCTCGTCAGGTAAACGTACCTAGACTGGTTGTTTTCTTGAACAAGTGTGATATGGTTGAAGATGAAGAAATGTTGGAATTGGTAGAAATGGAAATGCGTGAATTGCTTTCATTCTATGATTTCGACGGTGACAATACTCCTATCATCCGCGGTTCTGCACTTGGTGCTTTGAATGGCGTTGCTCAGTGGGAAGATAAAATCATGGAATTGATGGAAGCTGTTGATACTTGGATTCCATTGCCTCCGCGTGATATCGATAAACCTTTCTTGATGCCGGTTGAAGACGTGTTCTCTATCACAGGTCGTGGTACTGTAGCTACAGGTCGTATCGAATCAGGTATTATCCATGTAGGTGATGAAGTTGAAATCCTTGGTTTAGGTGAAGATAAGAAATCAGTTGTAACTGGTGTTGAAATGTTCCGTAAACTGTTGGATCAAGGTGAAGCTGGTGATAACGTAGGTTTGTTGCTTCGTGGTATCGACAAGGCAGAAATCAAACGTGGTATGATTCTGTGTAAGCCGGGTCAGGTTAAAGCTCACTCTAAGTTCAAAGCTGAGGTTTATATCTTGAAGAAAGAAGAAGGTGGTCGTCACACTCCGTTCCACAACAAATACCGTCCTCAGTTCTACTTGCGTACTATGGACTGTACAGGTGAAATCACTTTGCCGGAAGGAACTGAAATGGTAATGCCTGGTGATAACGTAACTATTACAGTTGAGTTGATTTACCCGGTTGCTATCAACGTAGGTTTGCGTTTCGCTATCCGCGAAGGTGGACGTACAGTAGGTGCTGGTCAGATTACTGAAATTATTGACTAATACACATTATAAAATATGATCAGTTCTCGGTCGTAAAACGCCGGGAACTGATTTTTACGGGAGTAGCTCAGTTGGTAGAGCACCGGTCTCCAAAACCGGGTGTCGGGAGTTCGAGCCTCTCCTCCCGTGCTAAACTTGAAAGAATATGTTTCAGAAAGTAACAAATTATTGTAAAGAATCTTATGACGAATTAGTCCATAAAGTATCATGGCCGACTCGTAAAGAACTTTCAAATAGTGCAGTGGTTGTTTTATATGCTTCCCTACTCATTGCACTAGTCGTTTTTCTTATGGATTCAGTCTTCCAGTTCGTAATGGAAGATATTATCTATCCGCACTAATTAATTGTGAGTAAAATGTCTGAGATTGAAAAAAAATGGTACGTATTACGTGCCGTCAGTGGAAAAGAAAGCAAGGTTAAGGAATATCTTGATGCTGACATCAGGAATAGTGACCTTAGCGAGTATGTATCTCAGGTGTTGATTCCTACCGAGAAAGTGTATCAGGTTCGCAATGGTAAGAAAATTGTGAAGGAAAGAAGTTATCTTCCCGGATACGTTTTGGTCGAGGCTGCTCTCGTCGGTGAGGTTGCTCATCATTTGAGAAACACTCCCAATGTGATTGGCTTTTTGGGAGGCTCCGAGAATCCGGTGCCTTTGAGACAATCGGAAGTGAATCGTATACTTGGTACGGTGGATGAACTCCAAGAGGGTGGTGAAGAACTGAATGTTCCTTATACCGTAGGAGAAACAGTGAAAGTAATCGTTGGACCGTTCAGTGGATTCAGTGGTCTCATTGAAGAAGTGAACAGTGAAAAACGGAAACTAAAGGTTATGGTTAAGATCTTCGGACGTAAAACTCCGTTGGAACTTGGCTTTATGGATGTCGAGAAAGAATAATGCATTCTGTTACGTGCATTGTCTTTCGCTATAATTAATATATAAAAATTAGAAAAAAATGGCTAAAGAAGTTGCTGGACTAATCAAATTACAGATTAAAGGAGGCGCTGCAAATCCATCACCTCCCGTTGGACCTGCTTTAGGTTCTAAGGGTATTAACATCATGGAGTTTTGCAAGCAATTCAATGCCAGAACCCAGGACAAGGCAGGTAAGATTTTACCTGTAATCATTACCTACTACGCAGATAAGTCTTTTGATTTTGTTATTAAGACTCCTCCCGTAGCTATTCAATTGCTTGAGTTGGCTAAGGTTAAGAGTGGTTCTGCTGAGCCTAATCGTAAAAAAGTTGCCGAGATTACTTGGGAACAAGTACGTGCGATTGCTCAAGACAAAATGGTTGACTTAAACTGTTTTACTATCGAGTCTGCTATGACTATGGTGGCAGGTACAGCTAGAAGTATGGGTATCGCTGTAAAAGGGGAATTCCCGGGTAATAACTAATAAACTTCAATTATAATGGGTAAACTGACAAAAAATCAAAAGTTGGCTGCAGAAAAAATTGAAGCAGGGAAAGCATACTCACTGAAAGAAGCTGCACAATTAGTTAAAGATATCACTTTTTCTAAATTTGATGCTTCATTAGATATTGACGTACGTTTAGGTGTAGACCCTCGTAAAGCTAATCAAATGGTTCGTGGCGTAGTTTCACTGCCTCATGGAACTGGTAAGCAAGTACGTGTTTTGGTTCTGTGTACACCTGATGCTGAAGCTGCTGCAAAAGAAGCTGGTGCTGACTATGTTGGTCTTGATGAATATATTGAAAAGATCAAAGGTGGATGGACAGATATTGATGTAATCATCACAATGCCGTCTATCATGGGTAAGATCGGTGCTCTTGGTCGTGTTCTCGGTCCTCGCGGATTGATGCCGAATCCTAAGAGTGGTACTGTAACTATGGATGTAGCTAAAGCTGTTAAGGAAGTTAAGCAAGGTAAGATTGACTTTAAGGTTGATAAGAGCGGTATCGTTCATACTTCAATTGGCAAGGTTTCTTTTACTGCTGACCAGATTCGTGATAATGCGAAAGAATTTATCGCTACTATCATTAAACTGAAACCGAGCTCAGCTAAGGGTACCTATATTAAGAGTATTTATCTTTCAAGTACTATGAGTAAGGGTATCAAGATTGATCCCAAAACTGTAGAAGAAATCTAATAATAAGGAGGAATCATGAGAAAGGAAGATAAAGGCGTTATTATTGGTCAGTTGGCTGACACCGTAAAAGAATATGGACATTTCTACTTGGTTGATACAACTGCCATGGATGCAGCTGCTACAAGCGACCTGAGAAGAAAATGTTTCAAAGCCGGTGTTAAGCTGGTAGTTGTGAAGAACTCTTTGCTTCACAAAGCTTTGATGAGTATCGAAGATGTTGATTTCTCTCCGTTATTTGACTCTTTGAAAGGTACAACTTCAGTAATGTTCTGCGAAACTGCAAACGTTCCTGCTAAGTTGCTGAAAGAATACAAAGATGGAGTTCCTACACTGAAAGCTGCTTATGCAGAAGAAGGAATATATGTAGGTGCTGATCAACTCGAAGCTCTTGCTAATATTAAGAGTAAAAATGAAGTTATTGCTGAAATTGTTGCTTTGCTGCAATCACCGGCCAAGAACGTTATTTCTGCTCTTCAATCAGGTGGTAACACCATTCATGGAGTGCTTAAAACTCTGGGCGAACGTGCCGAATAATCAATTTTATAATCAATTAGTAACAAACAATTAAAATCATACAAAAATGGCAGATTTGAAAGCTTTTGCAGAACAATTAGTTAACTTGACAGTAAAAGAAGTTAATGAACTTGCAACTATCCTTAAAGAAGAATACGGTATTGAACCTGCTGCTGCAGCTGTAGCTGTTGCTGCTGGTCCTGCTGCAGGTGGTGCAGCTGCTGCTGAAGAAAAAACATCTTTCGATGTAGTTTTGAAGAGCGCTGGTGCTGCTAAATTGCAGGTTGTTAAAGCCGTTAAAGAAGCATGTGGTCTTGGTTTGAAAGAAGCTAAAGACTTGGTAGACGGTGCTCCTAGCACAGTAAAAGAAGGCTTGGCTAAAGACGAAGCTGAATCACTGAAGAAAACTTTGGAAGAAGCTGGAGCTGAAGTTGAGCTTAAATAATATTAAGCCTGATTATCAGGTAATTCGGTTAGGAATCCTCTAGACGAGGATTCTTAACCTTTTTGTGTCTATATTATTATTAAGTTCTACAAATAAATTATCAGATGTCTTCAAATACAGAAAACAAAAGAGTAAATTTTGCTTCCATCAAGAATCCGATGAAGTATCCGGATTTCCTGGAAGTGCAATTGAAGTCATTCCAAGACTTTTTACAACTGGATACCCCACCCGAAAAACGAAAGAACGACGGGCTGTATAAAGTATTTGCTGAAAACTTCCCTATCGCTGATACACGCAATAACTTTGTCCTTGAGTTCTTGGACTACTACATTGATCCCCCTCACTATACAATAGATGATTGTCTAGAGCGTGGGCTCACTTATAGTGTACCTTTGAAAGCTAAATTGAAGCTTTATTGTACAGACCCCGATCATGAGGATTTTGATACCGTTATTCAAGATGTTTATTTGGGCCCTATTCCTTATATGACTCCGAAGGGAACTTTCGTGATTAATGGTGCTGAACGCGTTGTCGTTTCTCAGTTGCATCGTTCTCCGGGTGTATTCTTTGGACAAAGTGTGCATGCTAACGGTACAAAATTATATTCTGCACGTATTATCCCATTCAAGGGGTCATGGATCGAATTCGCTACTGACATTAACAATGTGATGTATGCTTATATCGACCGTAAGAAAAAGTTGCCTGTTACAACGCTGTTGAGAGCTGTCGGCTTCGAAAATGATAAAGATATCCTCGAAATATTTAATTTGGCTGAAGAAGTTAAAGTCAATAAGGCCAACTTAAAGAAAGTTGTAGGAAGAAAGCTTGCTGCACGTGTCTTGAAGACATGGACAGAGGACTTTGTAGATGAAGACACTGGTGAAGTTGTTTCTATTGAACGTAACGAAGTCATCATTGACCGTGAAACTGTACTTGAAGCAGATCACGTAGATGAGATTATTGACTCAGGCGTTCAGAATATCCTTGTTCATAAGGAAGAAGCTAATTCATCAGACTATTCTATTATATTTAATACTCTTCAGAAAGACCCGAGTAACTCTGAAAAAGAGGCTGTGCTTTATATCTATCGTCAGTTGCGTAATGCAGATCCTGCTGATGATGCCAGTGCTCGTGAGGTTATCAATAACCTGTTCTTCTCTGAAAAAAGATATGACCTTGGCGAAGTAGGCCGTTACAGAATCAACAAAAAGTTGGGACTGACTACGGATATGGATGTGAAGGTATTGACAAAACAAGATATTATTGAGATTATCAAATATCTGATTGAGTTGATTAACTCTAAGGCTGATGTTGATGATATCGACCATTTGAGTAATCGTCGTGTGCGTACAGTGGGAGAGCAGTTGTCCAATCAGTTTGCTATAGGTTTGGCTCGTATGTCTCGTACTATTCGTGAACGTATGAATGTGCGTGACAATGAAGTGTTCACTCCGATTGATTTGATTAATGCGAAGACGATTTCTTCCGTTATCAATTCATTCTTCGGTACGAATGCATTGTCACAGTTCATGGACCAGACCAATCCGTTGGCTGAAATTACTCACAAACGTCGTCTGTCTGCGTTAGGCCCTGGAGGTTTGTCGCGTGAACGTGCCGGTTTCGAGGTTCGTGACGTACACTATACTCACTATGGTCGTTTGTGTCCGATTGAAACCCCTGAAGGTCCTAATATCGGTTTGATTTCTTCTTTGTGTGTGTATGCTAAGATTAATGAACTCGGTTTCATTTCTACTCCTTATCGTAAGGTAGCTGATAGTAAGGTGGATATTTCTGATGAAGGAATTGAATACTTGACTGCAGAAGAAGAAGAAGATAAGATTATTGCTCAGGGTAATGCGCCTTTGGATGATGAAGGTAAATTTGTTCGTGACAAGGTGAAGGCCCGTCGCGATGCCGATTATCCGGTTGTTACTCCTGATCAGGTAGAGTTGATGGATGTATCTCCTCAACAGATTGCTTCTATTGCGGCATCTTTGATTCCGTTCTTGGAACATGACGATGCTAACCGTGCGTTGATGGGTTCTAACATGATGCGCCAGGCAGTTCCTTTGTTGCGTACTGAGGCTCCTATTGTGGGTACAGGCATTGAAAAACAATTGGTTGAAGATTCTCGTACTCAGATTGCTGCTGAAGGTGACGGTGTAATCGAATATGTAGATGCAACTACTATCCGGATTCTGTATGACAGAACGGAAGATGAGGAATTCGTCAGCTTCGAACCTGCTTTGAAAGAATATAGGATTCCTAAATTCCGTAAGACCAACCAGAGCATGACTATTGACCTTCGTCCCATTTGTGATAAGGGTCAGCGTGTGAAGAAAGGTGATATTCTGACGGAAGGTTATTCAACACAAGGTGGTGAGTTGGCATTGGGTAAGAACCTGTTGGTGGCTTATATGCCTTGGAAGGGATATAACTATGAGGATGCTATCGTATTGAATGAACGCGTAGTACGTGAAGACTTGTTGACTTCTGTGCACGTGGATGAATATATATTGGAAGTGCGCGAAACAAAGCGCGGTATGGAAGAATTGACTTCTGATATTCCTAACGTGAGTGAAGAAGCGACTAAGGATTTGGATGAGAACGGTATTGTACGTGTGGGTGCTCGTATTGAACCGGGTGACATCCTGATTGGTAAGATTACTCCGAAAGGAGAATCAGATCCTTCTCCTGAAGAAAAACTGCTTCGCGCCATCTTTGGTGACAAGGCCGGTGATGTAAAGGATGCTTCACTGAAAGCTTCTCCTTCATTGCGTGGTGTCGTTATCGATAAGAAGTTGTTCTCGCGTGTAGTGAAAACTAGAAGTGAAAAGAACGCCGACAAAGCTATTTTGCCGAAACTGAATGATGAATTCGATGAAAAGGCAGCTAAGCTGAAAGATATCTTGATTGATAAATTGTTGGTGTTAACTAATGGTAAAGTATCTCAGGGTGTAAAAGATTACTTGGGAACCGAAGTTATTGCTAAGGGAGCTAAGTTTACAAAACGCGACCTTGAGTCATTGGATTATACAGTGATTCAGTTGAGTAAGTGGACGGCGGATGCTCACAAGAACGATATGATTCGTGACTTGGTAATGAATTACCTGAAGAAATATAAAGAACTGGATGCCGAGCTGAAACGTAAGAAGTTTGCTATCACAATAGGTGATGAGCTGCCTTCAGGTATTATTCAGATGGCTAAAGTTTATATTGCTAAGAAACGTAAGATTGGTGTGGGTGATAAGATGGCAGGTCGCCATGGTAATAAGGGTATTGTATCCCGTGTTGTCCGTCAGGAAGATATGCCGTTCTTGGCAGATGGTACTCCGGTAGATATCGTATTGAATCCGTTGGGTGTGCCTTCTCGTATGAACATCGGTCAGATTTTTGAAGCCGTATTAGGTCGTGCCGGAAAAGAATTAGGCGTGAAATTTGCTACTCCTATTTTCGATGGTGCATCTATGGATGACTTGAATGAATGGACGGATAAAGCCGGATTGCCTCGTTACTGTAAGACGTATCTTTGTGATGGTGGTACCGGTGAACGTTTTGACCAACCGGCAACGGTAGGTGTGACTTACATGTTGAAATTGGGTCACATGGTTGAAGACAAGATGCATGCACGTTCTATCGGTCCGTACTCTCTTATTACTCAGCAACCGCTTGGTGGTAAGGCGCAGTTCGGTGGTCAGCGTTTCGGAGAAATGGAAGTTTGGGCGCTCGAAGCATTTGGCGCAGCACACATCCTGCAGGAAATCCTGACTATTAAGTCTGATGACGTTGTTGGACGTTCTAAGGCTTACGAGGCTATTGTAAAAGGTGAGCCGATGCCTACTCCGGGTATCCCTGAATCTCTGAATGTATTGTTACATGAATTGAGAGGATTGGGACTGAGTATCAACCTTGAATAATAAAAATATAACTCTTTACAATATAAACAAGAAAGTATGGCTTTTAGAAAAGAAACGAAGATAAAGAGTAATTTCTCGAAAATCTCAATTGGTTTGGCTTCACCTGAAGAAATCCTTGAGAATTCGAGTGGTGAGGTGTTGAAGCCTGAAACTATCAACTACCGTACCTACAAACCTGAACGTGACGGTTTGTTCTGCGAACGCATCTTCGGTCCGGTAAAAGACTATGAATGTCATTGCGGTAAGTATAAACGTATTCGTTATAAAGGAATTGTTTGTGACCGTTGCGGTGTTGAAGTGACAGAAAAGAAAGTTCGTCGTGAACGTATGGGACATATCCAGTTGGTAGTGCCTGTGGCACATATCTGGTATTTCCGTTCATTGCCGAACAAAATCGGTTACTTGTTGGGATTGCCCACCAAGAAACTTGATTCTATTATTTACTATGAACGTTATGTCGTTATTCAGCCGGGTGCTGCCGCTGAAGAAGGCGTAAATGAATATGATTTGCTTTCAGAAGAGGAATATCTGGATTTGCTGGAAAAACTTCCGAGAGAAAATCAATATTTGGAAGATACAGATCCTAACAAGTTTATTGCTAAGATGGGAGCTGAAGCCATCTATGATTTGTTGGCTAAACTTGACTTGGATGCACTTTCTTATGAGTTGCGTCACAAGGCAAGCAACGACTCTTCACAACAGCGTAAGAATGAAGCATTGAAACGCCTGCAGGTTGTTGAATCGTTCCGCGCATCTCGCGGACGCAATAAACCTGAATGGATGATTGTACGTATTGTTCCGGTGATTCCTCCAGAACTTCGTCCGTTGGTGCCGTTGGATGGTGGTCGTTTTGCGACTTCTGACTTGAATGATTTGTATCGCCGTGTGATTATCCGTAACAATCGTTTGAAGAGACTGATTGAAATCAAAGCTCCTGAAGTAATCTTACGCAACGAAAAACGTATGTTGCAAGAAGCTGTCGATTCATTGTTCGATAATTCACGTAAGTCCAGTGCTGTAAAAACAGATGCAAACCGTCCGTTGAAATCACTGTCCGACAGTTTGAAAGGTAAGCAAGGACGTTTCCGTCAGAACCTGTTGGGTAAGCGTGTTGACTACTCAGCCCGTTCGGTAATTGTCGTTGGTCCTGAACTGAAAATGGGAGAATGCGGTATTCCTAAATTGATGGCTGCCGAACTTTACAAACCGTTTATTATCCGTAAATTGATAGAACGCGGTATTGTGAAGACGGTTAAGTCAGCCAAGAAGATAGTAGACCGTAAAGAGCCTGTTATTTGGGATATCTTGGAGCATGTAATGAAAGGTCATCCGGTATTGTTGAACCGTGCGCCGACATTGCACCGTTTGGGTATCCAGGCATTCCAGCCACACATGATTGAAGGTAAGGCTATCCAGTTGCATCCATTGGCATGTACTGCGTTCAATGCCGACTTTGACGGTGACCAGATGGCTGTTCACTTGCCTTTAAGCAATGAAGCTGTATTGGAAGCTCAGATGTTGATGCTTCAGGCACATAATATTTTGAACCCGGCTAATGGTGCGCCTATCACCGTACCCGCCCAGGATATGGTACTCGGTTTGTATTATATTACAAAACTGAGAAAAGGTGCTAAAGGTGAGGGACTGACATTCTATGGACCGGAAGAAGCTTTGATTGCTTATAATGAAGGTAAGGTAGATATCCATGCAATTATCAACGTTGTCGTAAAAGACTTGGATAAAGATGGCAATATTGTAGATGTAATGATGAAGGAAACTTCTGTAGGCCGTGTGATTGTAAATGAAATCGTTCCGGCAGAAGTGGGTTATCTGAATACCATTATTTCTAAAAAGTCTTTGCGTGACATCATTAGTGATGTTATCAAGGCGGTGGGTGTTGCTCGTGCTTGTGAATTCTTGGATGGTATTAAGAACTTAGGTTACCATATGGCGTTCAAGGGTGGTCTGTCATTCAACTTGGGTGATATTATCATTCCGAAGGAAAAAGAAGAACTGGTAAAACGCGGTAACGAAGAAGTAGAACAAATCATGATGAACTATAATATGGGTTTCATCACTGATAATGAACGTTACAACCAGGTTATTGATACATGGACTCATGTCAACAGTGACTTGTCTGATATCCTTTATAAGACTATTAAGAACGATGACCAAGGTTTCAATTCAGTATTTATGATGCTTGATTCCGGTGCCCGTGGTTCTAAGGAACAGATTCGTCAGTTGTCAGGTATGCGTGGTTTGATGGCTAAACCGCAGAAAGCTGGTGCTGAAGGAGCTCAGATTATTGAAAACCCGATTCTTTCAAACTTTAAGGAAGGTTTGTCTGTGTTGGAGTACTTTATCTCTACCCACGGTGCTCGTAAAGGTTTGGCGGATACCGCGTTGAAGACTGCCGATGCCGGATACTTGACTCGTCGTCTGGTAGACGTGTCGCATGATGTGATTATTAATGAAGAAGACTGTGGAACACTTCGCGGTTTGGTTTGTACTGCTT
Organism: Phocaeicola faecalis; assembly: GCF_021730445.1. Taxonomy (GTDB): domain Bacteria; phylum Bacteroidota; class Bacteroidia; order Bacteroidales; family Bacteroidaceae; genus Phocaeicola; species Phocaeicola faecalis. The sequence continues at coordinate 120,591 of NZ_JADNRM010000008.1, forward strand.
TGAAGAATAATGATGAAGTTATTGCTACTCTGTACGAACGTATCCTCGGACGTGTTTCTGTACATGATATTATTCATCCTACAACCGGTAAGTTGATTGTTGCCGGAGGTGAAGAGATTACTGAAGATATTGCACAGGAAATTGAAGATTCTCCGATTGAAAGCGTAGAAATCCGTTCTGTATTGACTTGTGAATCGAAGAAAGGCGTATGTGCCAAGTGTTACGGACGTAACCTTGCTTCAAGCCGTATGGTTCAAAAGGGAGAAGCTGTCGGTGTCATCGCTGCACAGTCTATCGGTGAGCCGGGTACTCAGTTGACGTTGCGTACGTTCCATGCCGGTGGTATCGCCGGTAACATGGCTGCCAATGCAAGTATTGTTGCCAAAAACAATGCTCGTCTGGAATTTGAGGAACTTCGTACTGTTGATACTGTAGATGAAACTACCGGTGAAGCCGTGAAAGTGGTAGTAGGCCGTTTGGCTGAGGTGCGCTTTATTGATGTAAATACCGGTATCATTTTATCAACTCATAATGTTCCTTACGGTTCTAAATTGTATGCTGCTGACGGTGATGTGGTTGAAAAAGGTAAACTGATTGCTAAATGGGATCCGTTCAACGCTGTTATCATTACCGAAGCAACCGGTAAGATTGAGTTCGAAAGTATGGTTGAGAACGTAACTTATAAGGTGGAATCAGATGAAGCTACCGGTTTGCGTGAAATCATCATTATCGAATCTAAGGATAAGACAAAAGTACCTTCTGCTCATATTACGACAGAAGATGGTAACTTGATACGTACTTATAACTTCCCTGTGGGTGGACACGTTGTTATTGAAAACAATCAATCGGTGAAGGCCGGTGACATCCTTGTGAAGATTCCGCGTGCTGTCGGTAAGGCTGGTGATATCACCGGTGGTCTGCCTCGTGTAACAGAATTGTTTGAGGCACGTAACCCGTCTAACCCTGCTGTGGTTTCTGAAATCGATGGTGAAGTTACCATGGGTAAGATTAAACGTGGTAACCGTGAAATTATTGTAACATCCAAGACGGGTGAAGTGAAGAAGTACTTGGTTAATCTTTCTAAGCAGATTCTTGTTCAGGAGAACGACTATGTACGTGCCGGAACTCCGCTGTCTGACGGTGCGATTACTCCTGCCGACATCTTGGCCATTAAAGGCCCTACGGCTGTGCAGGAATATATCGTAAACGAGGTACAGGATGTTTATCGTCTGCAAGGTGTGAAGATTAATGATAAGCACTTTGAGATTATCGTTCGTCAAATGATGCGTAAAGTTGAAATTGATGAACCGGGCGATACCCGCTTCTTGGAACAGCAAGTGGTGGATAAGCAAGATTTCATGGAAGAAAATGACCGCATCTGGGGTAAAAAAGTTGTCGTTGACGCAGGTGATTCTCAGAACTTACAACCGGGTCAGATTGTAACTGCCCGTAAGTTGCGTGATGAGAACAGTATGTTGAAGCGTCGTGACTTGAAACCCGTTGAAGTGCGTGACGCTATCCCTGCAACATCTACTCAGATTCTGCAAGGTATTACTCGCGCTGCTTTGGGAACTTCAAGCTTCATGTCGGCTGCATCCTTCCAGGAAACAACCAAGGTTCTGAACGAAGCTGCCATCAATGGTAAAGTAGATAAACTGGAAGGTATGAAGGAAAATGTGATTTGTGGTCACTTGATTCCTGCCGGTACCGGACAGCGTGAATTTGAAAAGATTGTTGTTGGTTCAAAAGAAGAATACGACCGCATCTTGGCAAATCGCAAAAATGTACTTGACTATAGTGAAGTAGAATAATACAATTCATCAAGACTCTAAATAGAAGGTCGGTTTTCCTAAGGGGAGACCGACCTTTTTTATTTAATAAACCGGTATATTCTCTTTCTCTGGCTCTATCACTTTCCCCCGCCATTACATAGCACAGATTTCTTAGCTAATAAGGTCGACTTAACCTGACACAATGACATATATATGTATAGGCTTATGCATACGTACGCGTAGGCTTACGCGTACGTATGTGTAGGCTTACGCCACCGTATGTATGAACCGATGCGTGCCTACGTGTGAATTACCAACCAATCTTCCAAATTATTCGTAAATCATATTTGATGATAAAAAGATTTCAGCCATTTTTAAACAGACTCTCATTGTTTTTCTAAAAGTTTGATAATAATAGTCCTTTTTTCAGAATAATATATCTATATTTGTAGTCAGTCAAAGCGACAAAGAGAGTTCGTGTTTGATATGTTAATGTTAATAGAGCGTTTTTGATATTACTTTGTGTTAGAAAATCCCCAATTTTCGAAGCGGAACAAAGTGGATACAACAGAACGCTCACGTCGTGTGTTTATACTTCCTTCTAAAAGGAAATATGCATAACGGCGTGGGACTGTTGTTTTTATTTGTTCCGTGGGTATGGGGATACCTCTAACGCAGATAAGACATTAAAACAGTTCCCACGCTTTTATATATTTATGCCATCCTTAGGGAGCAGGGAGGGAGATACATTAGGCCGCTATGAAAACAATAGAAGAACTGGAAGAACTCAACCGCCAATTACAAGTCGAATTGAGGGAAGCTAGGGCTGCACAGGCTCAAGCCGAAGCCGCTAATCAAAACAAATCGGTGTTTCTTGCCAATATGAGCCATGAGATACGAACGCCGCTTAATGTTATTATGGGGTTCTCGAACTTGATTGTTACTGCTGCTACCGAGGAAGAAAAGCGAATGTATGCGGACGTTCTGGAAAATAATTGTTCATTGTTGCTTCAGCTTATTAATGATATTTTGGACCTGTCGAAAATAGAATCGGGAACATTGACTTTTGCAGAGGAAGAAGTGGAACTGAATATGTTACTGGAAGAACTGGCAAGCGCGATGCGTACACGGATTGTCACAGAGGAGGTTGTCTTGAATTGTGTTACACTTTCTGCTCCTTGCTTTATTGTGACGGAGAAAAAACGGCTTTCTCAAGTGCTTATTAATCTATTGACAAATGCTATTAAGTTTACGACCAAAGGCAGCATTCATTTAGGCTATGAAATTCATGGGAAAATGCTTTATTTTTATGTGTCTGATACCGGATGCGGCCTTCCTGAATCTCAAAAGCAAAAAGTGTTTGAACGATTTGTCAGACTTGATTCCGCTAAACCGGGTACGGGGCTGGGACTTGCAATTTGTCGCACTATTGTGGAAAAAATGGGAGGATGTATTGGTGTAGAATCAGAGGAGGGAAAAGGAGCTTGTTTCTGGTTTACTATTCCTTATGCTCTCTCTTCTATAGAAAAAAATGATATTTAGTGTGTCTATTGTTGCTTGATTGATTCCTTTTCCTTACTTTTGCTCGTCTGCTACTAAGAAGCAGATAATATTTACCTTTTAATATAGAAGAAAATAATCATGGAAAACGAAAAAAACAACAATCAGCTCCAAATAGAGTTGAAAGAAGAAGTAGCACAAGGCACTTATGCCAATCTTGCCATAATTACACATTCCAGCTCTGAATTTATAGTAGATTTCGTGCGTGTAATGCCCGGATTGCCGAAAGCAGGGGTGCAATCTCGTATTGTATTGACTCCTGAGCATGCTAAGCGCCTGATGTATGCTTTGCAAGAAAATGTGGCAAAATATGAACGTAATTTCGGACCGGTCCGTATGCCTGAAGAGATGAATGGTGCCAACGGTGGTCCTGACGGCAAGACTTTTATTCCGCCTATGAGCGGCTTTAAGGGAGAAGCATAAGCTATACTTTGTCGTGTAAATGGCATATTAGTCTGTCTTTCAAAAGATTTTTTTGAGAGACAGACTATTTTTATTGCTTAAAAGTATTGTTTATTAAAATGTTATTCGTAACTTTGCAGCCCAAAATGTATAGTTTTGGATTGAATTAGTAAATTAATAAACAATATATAACAATTAAAAATCAAACAAAATGCCTACTATTCAACAGTTAGTAAGAAAAGGAAGAGAGGTTTTGGTTGAGAAAAGTAAGTCTCCGGCACTGGATTCATGTCCTCAAAGACGTGGTGTTTGTGTTCGTGTGTATACTACTACTCCGAAGAAACCGAATTCAGCAATGCGTAAAGTTGCTCGTGTACGTCTGACAAACTCTAAGGAAGTGAACTCTTACATTCCGGGAGAAGGACACAACTTGCAAGAACACTCAATCGTATTGGTTCGCGGTGGTCGTGTGAAAGACCTTCCGGGTGTACGTTATCACATCGTTCGTGGTACTTTGGATACAGCAGGTGTGGCTGGTCGTACACAAAGACGTTCTAAATACGGTGCTAAGCGCCCGAAAGCTGGACAAGCAGCAGCTCCTGCAAAAGGAAAAGGTAAAAAGTAATTTGAAGCCTAGCTGAAATTCCGAAAAGAAAAAAGTATTTTAATTTAAGTTTTTGGTTTGTTGGAATAAGCTATAAAGGTTGAGTAAATGCTTCGGTGGAAGCGTTGAAGTAAACAAGAGTCGCAGCCCCAAACAAAAAACATTATTTTTTAAAGAAAAATGAGAAAAGCAAAACCAAAAAAACGTGTGATCCTTCCGGATCCGGTATTTAATGACCAGAAGGTTTCTAAATTCGTTAACCATCTGATGTATGATGGAAAGAAGAATACCTCTTATGAAATCTTCTATGCTGCATTGGAAACAGTAAAAACAAAACTTCCTAACGAAGAAAAATCAGCTTTGGAAATCTGGAAGAAGGCTTTGGATAACGTAACTCCTCAGCTGGAAGTTAAGTCTCGCCGTGTAGGTGGTGCTACATTCCAAGTTCCTACTGAAATCCGTCCTGATCGCAAGGAATCAATCTCAATGAAAAACTTGATCCTTTTCGCTCGTAAACGTGGTGGTAAATCAATGGCAGATAAATTGGCTGCTGAAATCATCGACGCATTCAACGAACAGGGTGGTGCCTTCAAGCGTAAAGAAGATATGCACCGTATGGCAGAAGCTAACCGTGCATTCGCTCACTTCAGATTCTAATCAAGTAATAATTAAATAAGTAAAGGACGAAAATGGCTAAAAATGATTTGCATTTGACCCGCAATATCGGTATCATGGCTCACATCGATGCCGGTAAGACAACCACTTCGGAACGTATTTTGTTCTACACCGGTCTGACTCACAAAATTGGTGAAGTTCATGATGGTGCAGCTACAATGGACTGGATGGCTCAGGAGCAGGAACGTGGTATTACTATTACCTCTGCAGCAACAACAACTCGTTGGAAATATGCAGGCAATACTTATAAGATTAACTTGATTGATACTCCGGGACACGTTGACTTTACTGCTGAAGTAGAGCGCTCATTACGTGTGTTGGATGGAGCTGTTGCTGCTTACTGTGCTGTTGGTGGTGTAGAACCTCAGTCAGAAACAGTATGGCGTCAGGCTGATAAATACAATGTACCTCGTATCGGTTATGTTAACAAAATGGACCGTTCGGGTGCTGACTTCTTTGAAGTTGTTCGTCAGATGAAAACTGTGCTCGGTGCAAATCCTTGTCCTGTTGTAATTCCTATCGGTGCAGAAGAAAGTTTCAAGGGTGTTGTTGACTTGATCAAGATGAAAGCTATCTTGTGGCATGACGAGACTATGGGTGCAGACTACAGTGTGGAAGATATCCCTGCAAACTTGGTTGACGAAGCTAATGAATGGAGAGAAAAATTACTTGAAAAAGTTGCTGATTTCGATGATGCTTTGATGGAGAAGTTCTTTGACGATCCTTCTACTATCACTGAAGAAGAAATTTTGCGTGCTCTGCGTGCAGGAACCTTGAAGATGGAAATCGTTCCGATGTTCTGTGGCTCTTCATTCAAGAACAAGGGAGTTCAGACATTGCTTGATTATGTTTGTGCATTCTTGCCTTCTCCGCTGGATACTCCTGCTATCGTGGGTACTAACCCTAATACAGGTGCAGAGGAAGACCGCAAGCCTAGTGAAGATGAAAAAACTTCAGCTTTGGCGTTTAAGATTGCAACCGACCCCTATGTAGGTCGTTTGACTTTCTTCCGTGTTTACTCTGGTAAAGTAGAGGCTGGTTCTTATATTTATAATACTCGTTCTGGTAAAAAAGAACGTGTATCACGTTTGTTCCAGATGCACTCAAATAAGCAGAACCCTGTTGAAGTAATCGGTGCAGGTGATATTGGTGCAGGTGTTGGTTTCAAGGATATCCGTACAGGTGATACTTTGTGTGATGAAGAAGCACCGATTGTATTGGAATCTATGGAATTCCCTGATCCGGTTATCGGTATTGCAGTTGAACCTAAAACTCAGAAAGACTTGGATAAACTGTCTAACGGTTTGGCTAAGTTGGCTGAAGAAGACCCGACATTTACAGTTAAGACTGATGAACAGTCAGGTCAGACTATTATTTCTGGTATGGGTGAGCTTCACTTGGATATCATCATTGACCGTCTGAAACGTGAGTTCAAGGTAGAATGTAACCAAGGTAAACCTCAGGTTAACTATAAGGAAGCTATTACAAAGACTGTTGAGTTACGTGAAGTTTACAAGAAACAATCTGGTGGTCGTGGTAAATTTGCTGATATCATCGTAGCAATCGGCCCGGTTGATGACGACTTTACTCAAGGTGGCTTGCAGTTTGTTGATGAAGTGAAGGGTGGTAACATTCCTAAGGAATTCATTCCGTCGGTTCAGAAAGGTTTCCAAACAGCAATGAAAAATGGTGTGTTGGCAGGTTATCCGCTTGATTCACTGAAAGTAGTTTTGAAGGATGGTTCATTCCACCCGGTTGACTCTGACCAGTTGTCATTTGAAATCTGTGCTATTCAGGCGTACAAGAACGCTTGTGCTAAAGCAGGCCCTGTATTGACAGAACCTATCATGAAATTGGAAGTTGTAACTCCCGAAGAAAACATGGGTGATGTTATCGGTGACTTGAACAAACGTCGCGGTCAGGTAGAAGGTATGGAATCAAGCCGTTCTGGTGCTCGTATTGTTAAAGCAAAAGTGCCTTTGGCTGAAATGTTCGGTTATGTAACAGCTTTGCGTACCATTACCTCAGGTCGTGCAACTTCATCTATGACTTATGACCATCATGCTCAGGTGTCTAGCTCAATTGCTAAGACAGTTCTTGAAGAAGTGAAGGGTCGTGTAGACTTAGTATAATAAAGAATAATTTGGGGCGACGGGTTAGCGAATGACTCTTAATCCGGCCCCACTTTATATGTTTTTAATCATTTTATAAATAACAATCTAATGAGTCAAAAAATTAGAATTAAACTGAAATCATACGATCACAACTTGGTAGATAAATCTGCTGAAAAGATCGTGAAAACAGTGAAGGCTACAGGCGCTATTGTTAGCGGTCCTATTCCATTGCCTACTCACAAACGTATTTTCACTGTAAACCGTTCGACTTTCGTTAACAAGAAGTCACGTGAACAGTTTGAACTTTCTTCTTATAAGAGATTAATCGATATCTATAGCTCAACAGCTAAGACAGTAGATGCTCTGATGAAGTTGGAGTTACCGAGTGGTGTAGAAGTAGAAATTAAAGTTTAATCCATTAAAAATTAACTGAAATGCCAGGATTATTAGGAAAGAAAATCGGAATGACATCCGTTTTCAGTGCTGATGGTAAGAATGTACCATGCACTGTTATCGAAGCTGGTCCTTGTGTAGTTACTCAGATTAAGAGTGTCGAAAAAGACGGCTATGCAGCTGTTCAGGTAGGTTTCCAGGACAAAAAGGAAAAACACACTACCAAACCTTTGATGGGACACTTTAAAAAAGCTGGTGTAACTCCAAAGAGACACTTGGCCGAGTTCAAAGATTTTGAAACAGAATTGAATTTAGGAGATGCAATTACTGTAGAATTGTTCAATGACGCTGCTTATGTGGATGTTGTTGGTACTTCTAAGGGTAAAGGTTTCCAAGGTGTTGTAAAAAGACATGGATTTGGTGGTGTAGGTCAGACTACTCACGGTCAGCACAACCGCGCTCGTAAACCGGGTTCTATCGGTGCTTGTTCATACCCTGCAAAAGTATTCAAAGGAATGCGCATGGGTGGTCAGATGGGCGGTGACCGCGTGACTACACACAACTTACAGGTATTAAAAGTGATTCCGGAACACAACTTGCTGTTGATTAAGGGTTCTGTACCGGGTTGCAAAGGTTCAATCGTAATAATTGAAAAATAATGGAAGTTAACGTATTAAATATTAAAGGTGAAGACACCGGAAGAAAGGTTACGTTAAACGAATCAATCTTCGGAATTGAACCCAATGATCACGCTATCTATCTGGATGTTAAACAGTTTATGGCTAACCAACGTCAGGGAACTCACAAATCTAAAGAAAGAAGCGAAATCAGCGGTTCTACTCGTAAATTAGGTCGTCAAAAAGGTGGTGGCGGTGCACGTCGCGGTGATATCAACTCTCCGGTTTTGGTAGGTGGTGCTCGTGTATTTGGTCCAAAACCTCGTGACTACTGGTTCAAACTGAATAAAAAAGTTAAGACATTGGCTCGTAAGTCAGCTTTGTCTTATAAAGCACAAGCAAACGCAATCGTTATCGTTGAAGACTTCACTTTTGAAGCTCCTAAGACAAAAGATTTCGTTGCAATGGTAAATAATCTTAAAATTGCTGACAAGAAGTTGCTTTTGGTTTTGCCGGAAGCTAATAAAAACGTATATTTGTCAGCTCGTAACATCGAACGTGCTAACGTAGCAATTGCTTCTGCATTAAATACTTACAAAGTATTGGATGCTGAAACCCTTGTTGTTACAGAAAGCTCGCTCAAAGCTATCGAGAATATCTTATCTTAATTTAAAAAGGAGGCTTAGATAATGGGAATTATTATTAAACCGTTGGTTACAGAGAAAATGACTGCGATTACCGAAAAGTTAAACCGTTTCGGCTTTATTGTACGTCCTGAGGCTAACAAGTTGGAAATTAAGAATGAGATTGAAGCTTTGTATAATGTTACAGTAGTAGATGTAAATACGCTAAGATATTCTGGAAAGAATAAGAGCCGTTATACTAAAACTGGACTTATCAGTGGCCGTACAAATGCTTATAAGAAAGCAATTGTTACATTGAAGGAAGGTGATACTATTGATTTTTATAGCAATATTTAATAAAGATGGCAGTACGTAAATTTAAGCCCACAACACCGGGGCAAAGACATAAGATTATTGGTACTTTTGAGGAAATTACTGCGTCAGTACCAGAAAAGTCTCTTGTAAGCGGAAAACGTGTATCAGGAGGTCGTAATAATGTCGGTAAAATGACGGTTCGCTATGTCGGCGGTGGTCATAAGCAAAAATACCGTTTTATTGATTTCAAGAGAAATAAAGACGGCGTTCCAGCAGTGGTTAAAACTATTGAATACGATCCGAATCGTTCGGCTCGTATCGCTTTGTTGTTTTATGCTGATGGTGAAAAAAGATATATTATTGCTCCTAATGGATTGCAAGTTGGTAGCACTTTGATGTCTGGAGTTAGTGCAGCGCCTGAGATTGGTAACGCACTTCCACTCGAAAACATCCCTGTCGGTACTGTAATTCACAATATTGAATTGCGTCCGGGTCAAGGTGCAGCTTTGGTAAGATCGGCTGGTAATTTTGCTCAGTTGACTTCAAGAGAAGGTAAGTATTGTGTAATCAAATTGCCTTCAGGTGAAGTAAGACAAATACTTAGTGCTTGTAAGGCTACTATTGGTAGCGTAGGTAACTCTGATCATGGATTGGAAAGTTCTGGTAAGGCAGGTCGTTCTCGTTGGTTGGGACGTCGTCCTCGCAACCGTGGTGTTGTTATGAACCCGGTTGATCACCCGATGGGTGGTGGTGAAGGACGTGCTTCAGGAGGTCATCCAAGATCACGTACAGGCTTGTATGCTAAGGGCTTGAAGACAAGAGCTCCTAAGAAACAGTCTTCTAAGTATATTATCGAGAGAAGAAAGTAATAACTGATTAATTGAGTAAATTATGAGTCGTTCATTAAAAAAAGGTCCATATATTAACGTAAAACTGGAAAGCAAAGTGCTTGCTATGAATGAAAGCGGCAAGAAGAATGTCGTTAAAACTTGGGCTAGAGCTTCAATGATTTCGCCTGATTTCGTAGGGCATACAATTGCAGTTCATAACGGAAATAAATTTATTCCTGTTTACGTTACTGAAAACATGGTAGGACACAAGTTGGGCGAATTCGCACCAACACGTACATTCCGTGGTCATGCTGGTAACAAGAAAAAATAAGCAGGATAATCTGAAGAAATAATAAAGTAATAAATAATGGGAGCAAGAAAAAAAATATCGGCTGAAAAAAGAAAAGAAGCCCTTAAGACCATGTATTTTGCAAAGTTGCAAAATGTTCCTACATCTCCACGCAAAATGCGTCTCGTGGCTGACATGATTCGTGGTATGGAAGTGAACCGTGCATTGGGTGTCTTGAAGTTTTCTTCTAAAGAAGCTTCTGCAAGAGTGGAAAAGCTATTGCGCTCTGCTATTGCTAACTGGGAACAGAAAAACGAACGTAAAGCAGAGGACGGTGAATTGTTTGTAACAAAGATTTATGTTGATGGTGGTGCAATGCTGAAAAGAATGCGTCCGGCTCCACAGGGAAGAGGTTACAGAATTCGCAAACGTTCAAATCACGTGACTTTGTTCGTTGATTCTAAGAATACTAATGATAATCAAAATTAAGACTAGATGGGACAGAAAGTTAATCCGATAAGCAACCGTTTAGGAATTATCAGAGGATGGGATTCTAACTGGTACGGTGGCAACGATTATGGTGACGCTTTGTTGGAAGACAGCAAAATCCGTAAATATTTGAATGCCAGACTTGCAAAAGCCAGCGTTTCAAGAATTGTTATTGAACGTACACTGAAATTGGTGACAATCACAGTTTGTACAGCTCGTCCGGGTATTATCATTGGTAAAGGCGGTCAGGAAGTTGACAAGCTGAAAGAAGAGTTGAAGAAAATCACAGATAAGGATATTCAGATTAATATCTTTGAAGTGAAGAGACCTGAGCTGGATGCTGTTATTGTAGCTAACAATATCGCTCGTCAGGTAGAAGGTAAGATTGCCTATCGCCGTGCCATTAAAATGGCTATCGCAAATACCATGCGTATGGGTGCTGAAGGTATCAAAGTATTGATTTCAGGACGTTTGAATGGCGCTGAAATGGCTCGTTCTGAAATGTATAAAGAAGGAAGAACTCCGTTGCATACATTCCGTGCAGATATCGACTACTGTCATGCTGAAGCTTTGACTAAGGTTGGTTTGCTGGGTATCAAAGTATGGATTTGCCGTGGTGAAGTGTATGGCAAGAAAGAATTAGCACCGAACTTTACTCAGACAAAAGAGAGCGGTCGCGGTGGAAATGGCAACAACAACGGTGGTAAGAACTTCAAAAGAAAGAAAAACAATCGCTAACGGATTTGAATTTTAGGAATTATGTTACAACCGAAAAAGACAAAATTCAGAAGACAGCAGAAGGGCAGTCAGAAAGGAAATGCTCAAAGAGGAAACCAATTGGCTTTTGGCTCATTTGGAATTAAATCTTTGGAGACTAAATGGATTACAGGTAGACAAATTGAAGCTGCACGTATTGCGGTAACAAGATATATGCAACGTCAAGGACAGATTTGGATCCGTATTTTCCCGGACAAACCTATTACTCGTAAGCCTGCTGATGTGCGTATGGGTAAAGGTAAAGGTGCTCCTGAAGGCTTCGTTGCTCCGGTTACTCCGGGTCGCATTATCATCGAGGCAGAAGGTGTTCCTTATGAAGTAGCTAAAGAAGCTCTGCGCCTTGCAGCTCAGAAACTTCCTGTTACTACTAAGTTTATAGTTAGACGTGATTACGATGCTCAAAACCAAAATGCTTAATTTATTATGAAGATTGCAGAAATTAGAGAAATAGCTACCAATGAATTGGCAGAAAGAATTGAAGCTGAAGTAGCCAATTACAATCAGATGGTTTTAAATCATTCTATCTCTCCGCTGGATAATCCTGCACAGATTAAGAAATTACGCAGAACAATCGCGCGTATGAAAGCAGAATTGCGTCAGAGAGAACTTAACAAATAATAATGGTCCTCATGGAAGCTAGAAATTTAAGAAAAGAAAGAACTGGTGTTGTAGTAAGTAATAAAATGGATAAGACCATTACTGTTGCTGCTAAGTTTAAGGAAAAACACCCTATTTATGGTAAGTTCGTTTCTAAGACGAAGAAATACCATGCTCATGATGAAAAGAATGAATGTAATGTAGGTGATACAGTACAGATCATGGAAACTCGTCCTTTGAGCAAAACTAAGAGATGGAGATTGGTTGAAATAATTGAAAGAGCTAAGTAATTATGATACAAGTAGAATCCAGACTTACAGTGTGTGACAACAGTGGCGCTAAAGAAGCTCTTTGTATCCGCGTTTTGGGCGGTACAAGGAGACGTTACGCCTCTGTAGGGGATGTCATTGTAGTTTCTATCAAGAGTGTAATCCCCTCTAGTGATGTTAAAAAAGGTGCAGTATCAAAGGCTTTAATTGTACGTACTAAGAAAGAAATCCGTCGTGCTGATGGTTCTTATATTCGTTTTGATGATAATGCTTGCGTATTATTGAACAACGCAGGTGAAATTAGAGGAAGTCGTATCTTTGGCCCTGTAGCAAGAGAGTTGCGTGCTGCAAACATGAAAGTGGTATCACTTGCACCTGAAGTACTTTAATTTTGTAAAAGATTTAAGTAATGAGTAAATTACATATTAAAAAAGGCGATACAGTTTACGTAAACTCTGGTGAAGATAAAGGTAAAACTGGCCGCGTGCTGAAAGTTCTTGTTAAAGAAGGACGTGCACTTGTAGAAGGTATCAATATGGTATCTAAGAGTACCAAACCTAATGCAAAGAATCCTCAGGGAGGTATCGTAAAGCAGGAAGCTGCTATTCATATCTCTAACTTGAATGTGGTTGATCCGAAGACTGGTAAACCGACACGTGTGGGAAGAAAAGAAAGTTCTGATGGAAGAACATTTGTTCGTTATGCTAAAAAATCGGGAGAGGAGATTAAATAATGAGTAATACTGCTAGCCTTAAGAAAGAATATGCAGAGCGCATTGCGCCTGCATTGAAGAATCAGTTCCAGTATTCTTCATCTATGCAAATTCCCGTACTTAAGAAGATTGTTATCAATCAGGGCTTGGGTATGGCTGTTGCAGACAAGAAGATTATTGAAGTTGCTATTAATGAGTTAACAGCAATTACTGGTCAGAAAGCTGTAGCAACAGTTTCACGCAAAGATATCGCTAACTTTAAGTTGCGTAAGAAAATGCCGATTGGTGTAATGGTAACTTTGCGTCGTGAAAGAATGTATGAGTTCCTTGAAAAACTGGTTCGCGTTGCTTTGCCACGTATCCGTGACTTTAAAGGTATCGAAAGCAAGTTTGATGGACGAGGTAACTATACATTGGGTATTCAGGAACAAATCATTTTCCCTGAAATAAATATCGATAGTATTACTAAAATTCTCGGAATGAATATTACCTTTGTAACTTCTGCTCCGACAGACGAAGAAGGTTATGCCTTGTTAAAGGAATTTGGTTTACCGTTTAAAAACTCAAAAAAAGATTAATATATTATGGCAAAAGAATCAATGAAGGCTCGTGAAGTAAAAAGAGCCAAACTTGTAGCCAAATATGCTGAAAAACGTGCTGCGTTGAAGAAGATTGTTAATTCAGGTGACCCTGCTGAAGCTTTTGAAGCTGCTCAGAAATTACAGGCTCTTCCTAAGAATTCTAATCCTATTCGTTTGCATAATCGTTGTAAATTGACTGGTCGTCCTAAAGGTTATATTCGTCAGTTCGGAATCTCAAGAATTCAGTTCCGCGAAATGGCTTCTAATGGATTGATTCCGGGCGTTAAGAAAGCAAGCTGGTAATTCTTTTTATTTTTAAATATTGTCAGGGTGGTCCTGATTAATTTAATTAATTATTTATATGACAGATCCAATCGCAGATTATCTCACCAGATTGAGAAATGCAATTAGTGCAAAGCACAGAGTAGTAGAAGTGCCTGCCTCAAATTTGAAAAAGGAAATCACTAAGATTCTTTTTGAAAAAGGCTACATTCTGAACTACAAATTCGTAGAAGATGGTCCTCAAGGAACTATCAAAGTGGCTTTGAAGTATGACACAGTAAACAAAGTAAACGCAATCAAGAAGTTGATTAGAGTTTCTTCTCCGGGTTTGCGTCAGTATACTGGTTACAAAGACATGCCGAGAGTAATTAATGGTTTAGGTATTGCTATAATATCTACTTCCAAAGGTGTAATGACTAACAAAGAAGCTGCCGAGCTGAAAATTGGTGGTGAAGTTCTTTGTTACGTATATTAATTAGGAGGATAAGCAATGTCAAGAATAGGAAAATTACCCATTAGTATTCCCGCTGGAGTAACAGTTACTCTGAAGGACAATGTAGTTACAGTAAAAGGTCCTAAAGGCGAATTAAGCCAATTTGTTGATCCCTCTATCAATGTTGCTGTTGAAGATGGACATGTGGTGTTGACAGAAAATGAAAATGCAATGTTGGATAACACAAAGCAGAGACATGCTTTCCACGGCTTGTATCGCTCATTGGTTAACAACATGGTTGTTGGTGTTTCTGAAGGTTACAAAAAAGAACTGGAACTTGTCGGTGTAGGTTACCGTGCTTCAAACAATGGTAATATTATTGATTTCGCATTAGGTTATACTCATAACATCTTTATGCAGTTGCCTCCTGAAATCAAAGTAGAAACTAAGTCAGAAAGAAATAAGAACCCTCTTATTATATTGGAATCTTGTGACAAACAGCTGTTAGGTCAGGTTTGTTCAAAAATACGTTCTTTCCGTAAGCCGGAACCTTATAAAGGTAAAGGTATTAAGTTTGTTGGCGAAGAAATTCGTAGAAAGTCTGGTAAGTCAGCCGGTGCTAAATAATTTACATAAAATTGTATTATCATGACAACAAAATTAGAAAGACGAATCAAGATCAAATATAGAGTACGCAATAAGGTTTCAGGTACTACTGAACGTCCGCGTATGAGTGTGTTTAGAAGTAACAAGCAGATTTATGTTCAGGTTATCGATGATTTGGCTGGTAAGACTTTGGCTTCAGCTTCATCTTTGGGAATGGAAGCTATGCCTAAGAAAGAACAAGCTGCTAAAGTTGGTGAACTGATTGCTAAAAAAGCTCAGGAAGCTGGTATTACGACTGTCGTGTTCGACCGTAATGGTTACTTGTATCATGGGAGAATAAAAGAAGTGGCTGATGCTGCTCGTAACGGTGGACTTAAATTTTAATCAATTATGGCAGTTAATAATAGAGTTAAGATAACTAACGATATAGAGTTAAAGGACAGATTGGTTGCTATTAACCGTGTTACAAAAGTAACAAAAGGTGGTAGAACATTCAGCTTCTCTGCAATTGTCGTTGTTGGAAACGAAGACGGTATCATTGGTTGGGGTCTTGGTAAAGCAGGTGAAGTTACAGCTGCTATTGCTAAAGGCGTAGAGGCAGCTAAAAAGAACCTTACTCGCGTTCCCGTTCTGAAAGGCACAGTTCCTCACGAACAATCTGCTAGATTCGGCGGTGCCGAAGTATTCATCAAACCGGCTTCTACCGGTACTGGTGTTGTAGCAGGTGGCGCTATGCGTGCTGTTTTGGAAAGTGTTGGTATTACAGACGTTTTGGCTAAGTCAAAAGGTTCTTCTAACCCGCACAACTTGGTAAAAGCTACAATCCTAGCTTTGGGTGAAATGAGAGATGCTCGCATGGTAGCTCAGAACAGAGGTGTAAGTATGGAAAAAGTATTTAGAGGATAAGGAGGAAATATGTCAACTATTAAGATTAAACAAGTAAAAAGTAGAATTGGTGCTCCTGCTGATCAGAAAAGAGTACTCGATGCACTGGGACTTCGCAAAATGAATCGTGTGGTTGAACACGAAGCAACTCCTTCAATTCTTGGAATGGTAAATAAGGTTAAACACTTGGTTGCCATCGTTAAGTAATTCATTGTTAATAAAAAAACTAATTACGATATGAATTTAAGTAATTTAAAACCTGCAGAAGGATCTACAAAGACCAGAAAAAGAGTTGGCCGTGGTGCTGGTTCTGGTTTAGGCGGTACTTCTACAAGAGGTCATAAAGGAGCTAAGTCAAGATCAGGCTATTCAAAGAAGATCGGTTTTGAAGGTGGTCAGATGCCTCTTCAACGTCGTGTTCCGAAGTTTGGTTTTAAGAATATTAACCGTGTAGAATACAAAGCAATCAATCTTGAAACTATTCAGAAATTGGCTGAAGCTAAAAATCTGACTAAAGTGGGAATGAATGACTTTATCGAAGCTGGTTACATTTCTTCTAATCAATTGGTAAAGGTACTAGGTAACGGTAGTTTAACTACTAAACTCGATGTAGAAGCAAATGCTTTCTCAAAGAGTGCGGTAGCTGCAATCGAAGCTGTTGGTGGTAATGCAGTAAAACTCTGATTCAATGAGAAAATCTATTGAAACATTAAAGAATATATGGAAAATTGAGGATCTGAGACAAAGGATCCTCATTACTATATTATTTGTTGCAATATACAGGTTTGGTTCTTACGTGGTTCTTCCAGGTATTAACCCGGCTATGTTAACTCAGTTGCATAAACAAACGAGTGAAGGTTTGTTAGCCTTGTTAAACATGTTCTCTGGAGGAGCGTTCTCAAATGCATCTATTTTTGCATTGGGAATTATGCCATATATTTCGGCATCAATTGTGATTCAGCTTTTAGCGATTGCTGTTCCCTACTTTCAGAAAATCCAACGTGAAGGTGAAAGTGGTAGACGAAAAATCAATCAGTATACTCGTATATTGACAATTGCTATCTTGATTTTCCAGGCTCCCTCATATCTGATTAACTTAAAGATGCAGGCTGGCCCATCACTTAATGCTTCATTAGATTGGACATTCTTTATTATTACTTCTACCATCATTTTGGCAGCAGGAAGTATGTTTATCCTGTGGCTTGGAGAAAGAATTACTGATAAAGGTATCGGTAATGGTATTTCATTCATTATTTTGATTGGTATCATTGCACGTTTGCCTCAATCTTTGTTTCAGGAAGTCGTTTCCCGTTTATCTTCTCCGGGTGCCGGTGGTATCGTTATGTTCTTATTGGAAATAGTATTCTTACTATTCGTTATTGCAGGAGCCATTCTTTTGGTTCAGGGGGTTCGCAAGATTCCTGTACAATATGCAAAACGTATTGTAGGCAATAAGCAATATGGTGGTGCCAGACAATATATTCCTTTGAAAGTGAATGCTGCGAATGTAATGCCTATCATTTTTGCTCAGGCAATTATGTTTATTCCTATTACATTAGTAGGCTTTTCTAATGCTGCTACAGCAAGTGGTATTGTACGTGCATTTGTAGATCATACTAGCTTCTGGTATAACCTTGTTTTTGCAATATTGATTATTGTATTTACATATTTCTATACTGCAATTACAATAAACCCGAACCAGATGGCAGAAGATATGAAGAGAAATAATGGTTTTATTCCGGGAATAAAACCAGGTAAGAATACAGCTGAGTATATAGATGCGATTATGTCTCGTATTACTCTGCCGGGTTCTATTTTCTTGGCTGTTATTGCTATTTTCCCTGCTTTTGCAGGTGTATTCGGAGTAAAGGCTGAGTTTGCCCAGTTCTTCGGTGGAACATCATTGTTGATTCTTGTTGGTGTGGTATTAGATACTCTTCAGCAAGTTGAAAGTCATCTGTTGATGCGTCACTATGACGGATTATTGAATTCCGGAAGAATTAAGGGTCGCTCAGGTAATGTCGCTGCATATTAATTTAGTCTGAAGATGATATTTCTTAAGACAGATGATGAGATAGAGCTGCTTCGTCAGAGTAACCTACTTGTAGGTAAAACTCTGGCTGAAGTTGCTAAATTGATAAAACCAGGTGTAACAACCAGGGAACTGGATAAGGTAGCAGAAGAGTTTATTAGAGATAATGGTGCTATTCCTACTTTTAAAGGTTTCCCAAACCAGAATGGTGATCCGTTTCCCAGTACATTATGTACTTCTGTAAATGATCAGGTTGTACACGGCATTCCGAATGATATACCTTTGAAAGAAGGGGATATCGTTTCTGTTGATTGTGGTACTTACATGAATGGTTTCTGTGGTGATTCTGCCTATACATTTTGTGTTGGTGAAGTTGATCCGGAAGTAAGAAAACTTTTGAAAACAACAAAAGAAGCTCTTTATCTTGGCATTGAGAATGCCATTCATGGAAAAAGATTGGGTGATGTAGGCTATGCGGTTCAGCAGCATTGCGAATCAAATGCTTATGGTGTGGTAAGAGAATTTGTGGGACACGGTATTGGTAAAGAAATGCATGAAGACCCACAAGTACCCAATTATGGTAAAAGAGGATATGGCACTCTATTGAAAAAAGGAATGTGTATTGCCATTGAACCAATGATTACGTTGGGCTCTCGTCAGATAGTGATGGAGAGAGATGGATGGACAGTACGCACGAGAGATAGGAAATGTGCTGCTCACTTTGAACATACTGTTGCAATAGGAGTAGGAAAGGCAGATATTTTATCCTCATTTGAATATGTCGAACAAGTATTAGGAGATAAAGCAATTTAATATGGCAAAGCAATCCGCAATAGAACAAGATGGAGTTATCGTAGAAGCATTGTCAAATGCAATGTTTCGTGTTGAGCTAGAAAACGGGCATGAGATTACTGCTCATATCTCTGGCAAGATGAGAATGCATTACATTAAAATATTACCCGGGGATAAGGTCAGAGTAGAGATGTCTCCTTATGACTTATCTAAAGGAAGAATCGTTTTTAGATACAAGTAAAAAAGAAATAAGATATGAAAGTAAGAGCATCATTAAAGAAACGTACGCCGGAATGCAAAATCGTTAGACGAAATGGCCGTTTGTATGTTATTAACAAGAAAAATCCTAAGTATAAACAACGTCAAGGATAATTTATTATTTTTGCAAAAAAAATAATTTAGTATATGGCTATAAGAATAGTTGGTGTAGATTTGCCTCAAAATAAGAGAGGCGAGATTGCGTTGACCTATGTATATGGTATCGGACGCAGCAGTTCAGCAAAAATCTTGGATAAGGCTGGTGTTGACAGAGATCTTAAAGTAAAAGATTGGACAGATGATCAAGCAGCTAAAATTCGTGAAATCATTGGTGCTGAATACAAAGTAGAAGGTGATCTTCGTTCAGAAGTGCAATTGAACATTAAGCGATTAATGGATATTGGTTGCTATCGTGGTGTGCGTCATCGTATTGGTCTGCCGGTTCGCGGTCAGAGTACAAAGAACAACGCCCGTACACGTAAGGGAAGAAAGAAAACAGTTGCAAATAAGAAAAAAGCTACTAAATAATAATTGTTGATATGGCAAAAAAAACAGTCGCAGCTAAGAAGAGAAATGTGAAGGTTGACGCTAATGGACAGTTGCATGTTCATTCTTCATTCAACAACATCATTGTATCTCTGGCAAATAGTGAAGGTCAGATTATCTCATGGTCTTCTGCAGGTAAGATGGGATTTAGAGGTTCTAAAAAGAACACTCCTTATGCAGCTCAGATGGCTGCACAAGATTGCGCTAAAGTTGCGTTTGATCTTGGCCTGAGAAAGGTGAAAGCTTACGTTAAAGGTCCTGGAAACGGACGTGAGTCTGCTATCAGAACTATCCACGGAGCTGGTATTGAAGTTACTGAAATTATCGATGTAACTCCGCTTCCTCACAATGGTTGTCGTCCTCCGAAGAGAAGAAGAGTATAAAAGATAACCCTATTTTTATATGTAACTTGATTTTGTTAATAATGGATTGCACTTTCCTTTCTGTAATCGCGGCTGCAACAAATTAAGTTCATTAGTAACAATTAAATTAGAAAAAGAAAATGGCTAGATATACTGGACCAAAATCAAGAATTGCCCGTAAATTCGGTGAAGGAATCTTTGGAGCAGATAAAGTTTTATCTAAGAAGAATTATCCTCCCGGACAGCATGGTAACAACAGAAGAAGAAAGACTTCTGAGTATGGTGTCATGTTGGCAGAAAAACAAAAAGCTAAATATACTTACGGTGTATTGGAAAAACAATTCCGTAACCTGTTTGAAAAGGCAGAGAGTGCTGCCGGTATTACCGGTGAAATCTTGTTGCAGAGTTTAGAGGCTCGCCTTGACAACGTGGTGTTCCGTTTGGGTATTGCTCCTACTCGTGCAGCTGCTCGTCAGTTGGTAGGTCACAAGCACATTACAGTAGATGGTAAAGTGGTAAACATTCCTTCATACGCTGTAAAACCCGGTCAGATTGTAGGTGTACGCGAAAGATCTAAATCTTTGGAAGTGATTGCAAATTCACTGGCAGGATTCAATCATAGCAAATATCCTTGGTTGGAATGGGATGAAAGCATCAAAGCAGGTAAGTACTTACACACACCTGAAAGAGCAGACATTCCTGAAAACATTAAAGAACACTTGATCGTTGAATTGTACTCTAAATAATAATTAATTTCATGGCGATATTAGCATTTCAAAAACCTGATAAAGTATTAATGTTGGAAGCGGATTCCAAATTCGGTAAATTTGAATTCCGTCCACTCGAACCCGGTTTCGGTATTACCGTAGGTAATGCTTTGCGCCGTATTCTTCTTTCTTCATTGGAAGGATTTGCAATCAACACGATTAAAATCGAAGGTGTAGAACATGAGTTCGCCACTGTTCCAGGTGTTAAAGAGGATGTTACCAACATTATCTTAAATCTGAAGCAAGTCAGATTTAAGCAAGTAGTAGAAGAATTTGAAAACGAAAAGGTAAGCATTACCGTTGAGAATTCTAGTGAATTTAAGGCAGGTGATATAAGTAAGTATTTGACTGGATTTGAAGTGTTAAATCCTGAATTGGTTATTTGCCATTTAGATTCAAAAGCAACTTTACAGATGGACATTACTATTAACAAAGGTAGAGGCTATGTTCCGGCTGACGAAAACCGTGAATACTGTACTGATGTGAACGTAATTCCCATCGATTCTATTTACACACCGATACGTAATGTAAAATATCAAGTAGAAAACTTCCGTGTTGAGCAGAAGACTGACTACGAAAAGCTGATATTGGAAATTACTACCGATGGTTCCATTCATCCGAAGGAAGCTTTGAAAGAAGCAGCTAAAATATTGATTTATCACTTTATGTTGTTCTCTGACGAAAAGATTACTCTTGAGACTTCTGATGTGGACGGCAATGAAGAATTCGATGAAGAAGTATTGCACATGCGCCAGTTGCTGAAGACCAAGCTGGTTGATATGGACCTCTCTGTTCGTGCTTTGAACTGTTTGAAAGCTGCCGATGTAGAAACATTGGGTGACTTGGTACAGTTTAACAAGACCGATCTGTTGAAGTTCAGAAACTTCGGTAAGAAATCGCTCACGGAGCTTGATGATTTGCTCGAGAGTCTGAATCTGTCGTTTGGAACTGACATTTCTAAGTATAAATTAGACAAAGAATAAAAAATGAGACATAATAAGAAATTCAATCATTTAGGTCGTACTGCTTCTCATAGAAGCGCTATGTTATCTAACATGGCTTGCTCTTTGATTAAGCACAAAAGAATCACTACGACTGTTGCAAAGGCTAAAGCTTTGAAGAAATTCGTTGAGCCTTTAATTACAAAGTCTAAAGACGACACTACTAATTCACGTCGTGTAGTATTTAGCAACTTGCAAGATAAAATCGCTGTAACAGAATTATTCAAAGAAATTTCTGTAAAGGTAGCAGATCGTCCGGGTGGTTATACTCGTATCATCAAGACAGGACATCGTCTGGGTGACAACGCTGAAATGTGCTTCATCGAGTTAGTTGACTATGATGAAAACATGGCTAAGACTGCAACTGCTAAGAAAACAACTCGTACTCGTCGTTCTAAGAAGAGTGCTGCTGAAGCTCCTGCTGCAGAAGCTCCTGCTGCAGAAGCTGCAACTACAGAAGAAGCCCCTAAAGCTGAGTAATCTGTACACAACTATATATATTAAAGGTCGTAACCAAGTGGTTACGGCCTTTTTTATTTGTTTGCAATAGTTGAACAAATTCTCTTGTTGTTTGTTAATTTAATATAGGAAATGAAACAGGAAAGGCTAATTATGCTATCTTTGCAATAGAAAAACAAGAAAATGAAAGGATTCATTGCAATCATATTATTCTTTGTGCTTGCATTGGCAGGAGTCAAAACAGGGCATTTCAGCGTAGCTTCTTCGGTAGTTGTGCCGGAGCAATGTGCTGTGCAAGATGACTGTTCCACTCAGGCACATACAATAAATGAAGGTGCTATCATTCCTTTGGAAAGAGAGAGATGCCTGGCTGATATGGAGTTCAGCGATGCCCACACACTGGCCCATCGTGTAAGTACCTCAGCAGAGCGTTTATACCGTTTTTCTTCCATAGAGACCATACAATACATGAAAGCCTTATTGCGCAAATTAGCCACACGTATGGACATGCTTGCCCACTGCTCAAAACGTGTTTACGATACTTCGCGCAGCCAAAGCTGGGACGATGCCTGCGAGCATTATATCTTTGGCATGAGGCGTATTCTGATTTAGATTTTATTCTTTTACTCGTATTTTATGCATTCGTATTATCCTGTTGCTACAGGGTAATAGGGGAGTGTATAGGGATAGTTATGTTTTTCTTATTAGTAACAGAATAAAATTTGAAGATTATGAATAATGCAGTTTCAGCTGATGTAACTCTGTTTTCAAGAGTACATCCCGACATAGTAAAACGTATCAGTGTTTCGTCAGTTATTGTTTCGGCCTTACTTGCCATTGGCGGTATTGGTGCTTTCGTTACCTCCTTGCGGATGGGCGACGCCACATCTACCTTGAGTATGATATTTATGACAGCCGGTACAATTCTGCTTCTTATAGCTCTTTTTCGCCTTTTCTGGCGGAGCAAAGAATGGGTCTACACTCCCACAGGCAGTGTGACCAAAGAAGGTTCTTGTTTCTTTGATGTATGCGATTTGCATGCGTTGACCGACCAGTTGGATAAGAAAGTATTTGGCAAAGACAGTGATGTGCAAGTAAAAACTAACGGTAATGTTCGGATGGATTATCTTATTTCTCAAGATAAGAGATTTGCAGCTGTCCAGCTGTTCCGTTTCATCCCTTATACGTATGAAGCAGCATCTTCCGTGTATTATCTGACCGGACAAGATGCGCTGGGCTTCACACGCTGTCTGGAAACTAATAAATTTTGATTTTTTCTATGACTCTTTATGTTATGAAAGTAAAGCAAGCCTGTGAAGGTGAACTTTACTTGCTTAAGACGTTAATGTGATAAATTGTTGGGTGGGGTTAGTCGTTGATGACCAGCCCCATCTTTTTCATTAAAAAGCACGCATTCATGTTGCGGGCAACACCCTCACGCATTTTGTAGGAAAAAGCCAACTCATTGTTTGTGATATCTGCCTCGAAGCAATAATTGCGGATTTCATCAGGGAAGTATTCGATTAGTTTGCCCAGCAAGAGGTCATGCGTAGCGATGATGCCGTTTGCTTTCAGCGTCATCAACTGTTTGACAAGGGCAAAAGACCCTTTCTGTTTGTCCATCGAATTGGTGCCTTTCAGTATTTCATCCAGAATGATAAATAATTCCTCACCCGAGTTCAGCCGGTCGATAATCTGTTTCAAACGTTTCAGTTCAGCAAAGAAATACGATTCGTTATCATTGAGCGAGTCTGAAGTCCTCAAGCTGGTTATGAGTCGGGCAGGATAGATTTCGAGCGAGTCACAACACACCGGACTGCCAATGCAGGCAAGCACATAGTTTATTCCGATAGTACGCAGATAAGTACTTTTGCCGGCCATATTCGCTCCGGTAATAATGACGAAAAAGGGGCGCGAAGGAATCTCCGCATCGTTTTTCACACATTGGTTTACGGGCATCAGCGGATGTCCCATTTCCCGGGCACGGAAGACGAACGGCCTGTCGGCTATCACCGGATACGTATAAGCCGGATGATTGAATGCAAAAGTTCCCATCGAACAGAGTGCATCCATTTCTCCGAGCGTATCCAGCCAATGCAGAAGGCAGCCCCCATATTTCCTTCTCCACTCTTCGATGCGCATCACCTGGCGGAGCTGCCAAAACACAGAACCCTCCAAAAGTACATACATAATCAGATTATTCCTTAAATCCAGTCTGTCCAGTTCGGCCGACAACTCCTTCAGCACCTCCGTTGTCCGCTTTCCATCCGTACCGAAATCCGCTTTGAGGCGGGCAAGCAACGGCGCCTTCATCTCCTGTCCGTCAATGAGCTCAATGAGTTTTGCATAAATGGAAAGGATGCGGAGCTTCTTGTCATATATTCCTTGCAGGTTAGTGACATGTTTGATAAGCCCGAAACTCGCCACCACGAACGTGCCGAAAGCAAGCCCGAGCCAACTCATCGGAATTACTCCGGCCAATCCCAATGCCAATAAGACGGTATTGACCGCAGGCACAAGCCAAAGCATAGGACGGCTCCACCACATCCGGCTGAAATAAGCGGAAGATTCCGTCCATTCCTTAATCTCGTTGCGGTCGCCGGCCTCACCCTTGTAGAGCAGTCCGGTGATGCGGAAAGATTCGCGGAACTTATCATATCCGGCAAGTTCGCCGACTGCCGCCTGTCGTTCCTCTATTTCTTCCTTCTTTTCCAAAGGTTTCTGCAGCCATTCCGCCAGTTTGTTTTTTCCGAAAGAAGTGCACGTGCGGTTCATCGCCTGAAACAGAGAATGATGTCCAAAGATGTCGAGGTCTAAAGAATAGCGGTGGGCTGCGTTGACAAACTCTGCCCCTTCGTCAAACGGCTCATAGTTATTATCCAATGCCGAAATCTCGTCTCGATTAACACGGATACATGTCTCCAGCCACTCTTTTCGGAAGAAGAGTCCATTGTGGAACTTCACCAGCATCAGAAACGGTACGAACGTGAGTGCGATAATCAAACATAAGACGGCAGTTCCGGCATCATAGCCATAGATTACCCCGAAGACACCTGCCAGAAACAGGACAACCCGCAGGCTGCTGATGCGCATAATCTTGTTCTTTACTGTCTGAAGTTCCTTTTCCGCTTCGTCAATCCGTTGTTGATATTGTGCTTTTAATTCCATTTTTTTATTTGTTCATTGATAGTACTTGCAGGCAAATATAGGGAAAAATATCCCTCCTTCGTCAGTAATTATGTTATTTAGCCTTATCTGCCTGTCGTTTCGCAGCGATAAGGAGAAGTCGGGAGAATGAAACTTTAACGGAAAAAATGGATGTTTCTCTCCCGAAAAGTGTATATTTGTCAATAGAAAGAGCAACAAACACATTGATTATGAAAAAAATAGCATTGATATTGCTTTCATCCCTTATCCTGTCGGGATGTTCTCCTTATGGTATGCAGGGAAACCCGGCGGCAGTGCAGGCAGGTGCGGCCATCGGCGGTGTGCTGGGGGCCATTATAGGCGACAGGGCAGGCGGATATAACGCCTCACAGTTCGGAGCTTTGGTGGGAACAGTGGCCGGGGCTGCAGTAGGCAATGCGGTGACTACCCCTCGGCGGGACGATGGCACGGAAGAAGGATATTATATAGAAAGCCGCACGTCGCGCCCGTCCTATAGCACTTCGTCGGCAGGAGGGTATGACGGCTACGCACCGGCCTATTCGGATTTGCGTGTCACGAATCTTCGCTTTATCGATGACAATCGTAATCATACGATTGATGCCGAGGAAGACAGTAAGTTGGTATTCGATGTGGTGAATGACGGTGATACTCCCGCCTACAATGTCACTCCCATGATTGAAGAAGTGACCGGCATGAAACATATCCTTATCTCTCCGGCACAGCAGATTGCCTATATGCCGGTGGGAAATACGATTCGTTATACGGCAACAATCCGCGGCGGCAGAAAGCTGAAGACAGGAGAGGCCGTGTTCAGGGTTTATACCACGGAGAGCAACGGTGCGGTGAGCCAGACACATGAGTTTTCTTTGCCCACACAGAAAAGGAAGAAATGATTTATCAAACCAAATAACACAATGAAAAAGACAAAACTATTTGCAGCACTGCTCTTGATGGCTGTGTGTGCAGGATGCGGAACGGAAAAAGAGCAGGCAACGATGGTCACGGTGGATATTGCCGGCGAACATTCAGAGAAGGAAGTGCTCCTTCAGGATTTTATGGATGTGGAATACATTCCATTGGAGACAAGTGATGAATTTGTGACCCAGGGAAGTGTGATGGATATAGGCGACAAGTATCTGCTGGTGAAGAACTGGGCAAACGACGGCGACATTTTTGTTTATGACAGAAAGACCGGTAAGGGCATACGGAAAATAAACCGGAAGGGACAAGGTGCCGAAGAATATAACTTTATCAACGGAATTATTCTGGACGAAAGCAGCGATGAAATGTTTGTCAACTGCACTGCAGCGAAAAAAATCTATGTGTATGATTTGTCGGGAAACTTCAAGCGTTCCTTTGAGCACCCGAAAGATACCGAATTCATGGATGTCCTTAATTATGATAAAGACAATCTGATTTGTTATGATATGTCTGTCTATTATAAAGACGGACAGCCCAGAGAGAAAGGAAAATCCTATCACTCGCTCATTTCCAAGAAAGACGGAAGTGTCACTCGTGGCATCTATCTTCCGTATGATGTAGTCAAGGCTCCTTGTGTGCAGCAGGGAGATGGAGTGGCGATGGCTTCTGTACGTCCGATTATTCCGAACCGGGGAGAATGGCTGTTGGTTGACTGTTCTTCGGATACGGTGTATAATTATGTGCCCGAAAAAAACGAACTGGTTCCTTTCCTTGCAAAAGCGCCGACCAAGGACCCGGAGATACTCCTGACAATGGGAGCTATCACCGACCGTTATTATTTTATTCACACTGTAAAGAAAGTGTTTGATTTTACTACCGGAAGAGGATTCTTTATGAACGATTTCATGTACGATAAGCAGGACAATGCGCTTTATAAGGCAAAGGTGCTCAATAGTGATTTTGTAAAGAAACGCGGTGTGGATATGTTTTTGCGCCCAATCAATAATAATGAAATCGCGGTTGTTCAGACATTGGCAGCCGGTCAGTTGGTCGAAGCTTATCAAGAAGATGGACTGCAAGGCCGGTTGAAAGAGGTGGCAGCGGGATTGGATGAAGAAGCCAATCCGGTGGTCATGCTGGTGAAGTATAAACACTAAGATGACAGACGGTATCTTATACCCCAAACAATGGGCATTGTTTTCGAAGAATGTTACCATTGTTTGGAAAAACTCTTTCCATTGTTTGGGAAAAACCTCACGAGAGTTTTTGAGGTATATATTTCCTGCTTTTCTTCCGGAAAAAGTGATTGAGCAGGAATAAATGCAAATCATGTTTCACACATATCGTGGGGATAACGTACTGTCGTACAGTGACTTGTTGTGAAACGTACTGCATGGGCGAAATCTGTCACAGGAAATTGTTATAATGAAAAAAGGTGGAAGAGCTTTTTGTTATAACAGTTGCCTGATAAAAGACCAAGGTCTTTTTAAAAAACTCCTTCACCTTTTTCAAAGACTTCAAGGTCTTTTTTCAAAACCTCAAGGTCTTTTTTGAGTACTCCATCGTCAGTTTTTATTGATGATGCTTTGAATTTCTTGCAATGTTAAGTTTCCGGTGATGATGATGATGGTAAGCTCATTCTGTTCCTCGCTCAGCAATACGAATTCCTTTTGCTTTTCCTTATCATGTTTCAAGAAAATCGTAGTCTTCTCACCTTCATCGTTGATGCGCATCAGCTCCTCGTAACCGTTCTTGGGGTTGATATAGCTGACATCTTTCTTTATCTGCGCAATGACAGACGCCTTTTCACAACTCAGAATCTGAATATTGTCCAACTTACTTGCCATTTTTCCGATATTGACACCCTCGGCTTTCATATCGGGCATCAGACTGAGCATCGCTTTGGATATATATACAGATGTAACACCTTCCATATCGGCATACTTGTCAAAAAAAGAGTCCTGTGCATAAGTGAATAATGAGCAGAGGGACAGTAACAGGGTAATAATATATGTACGTTTCATCACTTTAAGTTTTTAATTCGTTTCAATTGTTGGTTTACATTCTCTTGTATCTTTTCGGTGGTCTCGTGTACCGTTTCCACTTGTTGCACTCCCTTATTGAGCGCAGACGAAAACATGAGCAGTGCTTTTTGAGCCTCTGCGTATGCTTCGGCAGGAGAAGCGCAGGTATCTTGCGGGGTAGGAGATGTGTAAGGTTTATACAGATACATTCCTACCGAGAAGAGAAGGAGCAGACTGGCGGCAATGCTGCCCATCCACTGCAAGCGGATGATGCGTGTACGCTTTTTTATCTTCATGGTTCGCCGTTCGCGCGTATCCCATTCGTCTATCAGACCGCTTAATTTACTTTCCAGACCTTCGGGCGTTTCCGGTTCAGGTTGGGAGGCGAGCTGTGCGAAGAGTCTTTTCTCGGCAAGTAGGTGTGCCGGAACGTCCTCTTGTGCAAAGAACTTTTTCAGTTCTTTTTCTTCGGCCTCATTCGTTTCTCCGTCATAATATCGGACTAGTAATTGTTCTATTTCATTTACTTTCATAGTTCATAAGTTCATTAAATTGTTCACGTATCTTTTTGCGGGCACGGCTCAGCAATACACGGATATTGACGGCCGTGAGTCCGGTGGCTTGTTCTATTTCTTCGTAAGAGCAGTCGTTCACGTCACGCAGCAGGATGATTTGTTGCTGTTGCCGCGGCAACTGTCCGATTAATTTTTTTACCTGATTTGCTTCGTCTCTTTGTTCTATTTCGTGCACCATGTTGCTGTCTGTCGGGAGATTTAGCTCTTCGGGCAGTCGGCTGTCTTCGTCCGGTCTGCAGGAACGGAGGGAATCGTAGCACAAATTTTTGATAAGCGTCACACAATAAGCCTCAATGCTGGCAACCTCGGGAAGTTCGTCGCGCTTTTTCCACAATTTCAGATACGCCTCCTGCACCATGTCCTCGGCATCCTGCACATTGCCCATCAAGCGGAAGGCCACTCGATAGAGTTTGGCATGGCAAGGTAGAAATTGTTGTTTAAAACTAGCGGCGTCCATGTTACATTTCTTTTGCCAATAGTTTGGCTATTTTGCTTTTGCTCACTTTTCCCTTCAGCTGCACCAATGTACAATCGCCGTTTCCGGTGCATACGATGAGCAGTTCACGTATCACGTCATTCTTGCTTTTTGCCAGAATGCGCATCTTCTCACCTTCATCGTTTACCTGAACCAGCGTCTCGTATCCTTCAATTCGCTGTGCGTTTATCTTTTTGTTGAAGCGTTCCTGTACATTTTTCGAGCAAGCTTCCAAGTCCAGAATTCTTATTGATTTAAATTTCCGGGCAAGCTTCGCATCGTTGTCATTTCCCATAAACATCTTTCCGATGGTCATCATAAACGGTGAGATATTAATACACTCTGCGTTGGGTTCTTTCCCGAATTCATCGAAGAGGGAATTAAGGTTTTGGGCAAAACCGATGTGGCAGATAAATAATAATGCTAATGCCAATATGTACTTTTTCATGGTCTTATTTTGTTTATGTTTATACTTCAGGTAATCTTTTAAAAGCGCTTTCATTTAGATAGACGGAAGCAGAAAGAATGTTGTTACAAAGAAAAGTGTTTTTTTCTTTCAGATAGGGAAAAAATAATCGGGGGGATATGGGTTGTTCTTAGTTGCGGACAGGAAGACGCACCCATAACCATTTGGGAATGAGTCTCCAGAAGAATACCAGTACTTGATAGCGCCGGTCGATGATGACGGTTCGTTTCTTTTTGTTGAGTGCACTGATGATGTGTGCGGCTACTTTGGAAACGTTCATCAGCAGAGGGTATTTGTCGTCTTTCAGTAGCGGGGTGGCTACAAATCCGGGGCGGATGTCGGTGAAGATAATGGGCAGCCGGTTCATGTGCGCCAATTGGTCGAGGGCCTCGATGTAAGTATTCTGAAAACGTTTGGTGGCAGAATAAGCAGGAGCCGAACCCAGTCCTTTGGTTCCGGCAATGGAACTGATTACCGCCAAATGTCCGTATCCTTGTTGTTCAAAATAATGATAGGCTGCCGTCACCATGCGGATGAAACCCTCCACATTGGTGGCGGCAGTCTGTAGTTCGATATCCGGTGTCAGAGAGAGATTTTGTTTGCCGATGCCTGAGCTCAGCAAGAATAAATCCATTCCTCCCAGCTTATCTATCAGTCGTTGCAGCAAATGGGGCGCATCTTCGCGGGTGACGTCCAAGGCTTGGGCGCACACCTGTCCGGGAGCAGTCAGGAGGAGTTTTTCCAGTTCCTCTTCCCTGCGTCCGGCTATGCCTACCTGCCATCCGGCTTTCAGGTAGCCTTTGGCTACTTCCAGCCCGATGCCCGAGGTGGCTCCGATGATGACAACCCGTCTGACTGACATAGCTTGTCTTATTTAATATGTTCCAAGGCCTGTTCCAAATCAGCGATGATGTCGTTGGCATCTTCGATACCTACCGACAGGCGGATTAAGTCGGGTGCAACTCCGGCTTCCATCAACTGCTCGTCCGTCAACTGGCGGTGTGTATGGCTGGCAGGGTGGAGCACACACGTGCGGGCATCTGCCACATGAGTCACGATGCAGGCCAGTTTCAGTGCGTCCATAAATTTGATGGCCTCTTCGCGGCTGCCGTTCAGTCCGAAAGCGATAACGCCGCAAGAGCCGTTCGGCATATATTTCTGTGCCAGTTCATAATATTTGCTGCTCTTCAGGCCACAATAGTTCACCCATTTCACCTGTGGATTGGCTTCCAGCCATTCGGCAACTTTTTGTGCATTCTCACAGTGACGAGGCACGCGCAGATGGAGTGTTTCAAGTCCCAGATTCAGCAGGAACGCATTTTGTGGTGACTGAATGGAACCGAGGTCACGCATCAGTTGTGCGGTAGCTTTGGTCATATAGGCCATTTTGCCGAATGCCTTGGTGTAAGTCAATCCGTGGTAAGACTCGTCCGGCTGCGTCAGTCCGGGGAATTTGTCAGCGTGCGCTTCCCAGTCGAAATTACCGCTGTCTACGATGGCTCCGCCTACACTGGTGGCGTGTCCGTCCATATATTTGGTGGTAGAGTGAGTCACAATGTCGGCTCCCCATTCAAACGGGCGGCAGTTGATGGGAGTGGCGAAAGTATTGTCGACAATCAGAGGTACACCATGCTTGTGGGCAATGCGTGCAAACTTCTCAATGTCAAGTACATCGATGCTGGGGTTTGAGATGGTTTCTCCGAACAATGCTTTGGTGTTCGGGCGGAAAGCCTTGTCAATTTCTTCTTCGGGCGCATCGGCATTGACAAAAGTGCATTCGATGCCGAGTTTCTTCAATGTAACTCCGAAAAGGTTGAAAGTACCGCCGTAGATGGTAGACGAGCACACGAAATGGTCACCTGCCTGGCAGATATTGAAAATGGCATAGAAATTAGCAGCCTGTCCCGATGAAGTAAGCATGGCCCCCACGCCACCTTCCAATGCGGCAATTTTTGCTGCCACTGCGTCATTGGTAGGGTTTTGCAAGCGGGTATAGAAATAGCCCGTATCTTCAAGGTCGAATAAACGAGCCATCTGTTCGCTGGTATCATACTTGAAAGTTGTACTTTGATAAATGGGCAAAACGCGCGGTTCCCCTTTCTTCGGCTGCCATCCTCCTTGTACGCAAAGGGTGGATTTGCTAAACTTCTTATCCATGTCTATTCTTTAAGTTAATGGTTTTACTTTAAGTAAATTGAACGCAAAAGTAAGAATAATCTCTTATTTAGTGTTCTTTTATTAGGAAAAGTATTATATTTGAATGAAATTAATAAGCATAACTATGGGAGAGGAAATAAAATTCAGGCATACGATGCCGGTACAAATACGGTTTAGTGACGTAGACCAGTTCGGACACATGAACAATTCAGTCTACTTTTCTTTATACGATTTGGCAAAGACGACTTATATAAAAGATGTGTTGGGGAGCGCAGACTGGCATAAGATGGCAATTGTGGTAGCGAATATCAATGCCAATTTCTATGCACCTGTATTCTTTTCAGACCATTTGATAATAGAAACGGCTGTTGTCCAGTTGGGGCATAAAAGTTTCACATTGCTGCAACGTGCCGTGGCGACGGATACGCAGGAAGTGAAATGCGAGTGCCGCACAGTGATGGTGGGCTATGATATTGCAACCAAAGAGCCGAAGCAGATAGCTGAGGATTATAAGCAGGCGATTTGTGCTTACGAGGGCAAGACAATGGACGAGTTGGCAAAGAAGTAACCCCCTTCTTCGATATAATAAATTAATTTATGAATTATTCGGTGATTTATTAATATAATAGCTCGCCGAATTATTTTTTTATACCTTTGTGGAGAGGACGTTGTTATTGCTTCGCATGATGCCGGTCTTCTTTTTCTTTCCCTTTCCGCATAGAAATTTAATGATTTATACTTACCTTGTCTTAAAGAAGGCTTCAATAACAGCATCTTTGTTTTAATTATACCTCCTGTTTAAAAAATAATCGTTATATCATAAAATATTTCATTAAATCTATTTGTGTTATTAAATTAAGTTCTTATATTTGCGAAGTCGAATTGATTTAATATAAATGAAAAACAAGAAAATCTATCCTTGGGTGGTGGTAGGTCTTTTGTGGGTTGTAGCACTTCTCAACTACATGGACCGCCAGATGCTTTCTACAATGCAGGAAGCAATGAAAGTGGACATTGTGGAGCTCAATAAGGCTGAGGCTTTTGGAGCTTTGATGGCTGTATTTTTGTGGATTTACGGTTTTATGAGTCCGGTAGCCGGCATTATTGCCGACCGGGTGAGTCGTAAATGGTTAATCGTCGGTAGCCTTTTTGTATGGTCTGCCGTGACTTATTTGATGGGTTATGCGACTGATTTCCATGAACTTTACTGGCTGCGTGCCACCATGGGAGTGAGTGAGGCTCTATATATTCCTTCAGCACTTTCGCTGATTGCCGACTGGCATCAGGACAAATCACGTTCGCTTGCTATCGGTATCCACATGACCGGTCTGTACACCGGACAGGCCATCGGAGGTTTTGGCGCAACAGTGGCGGCCGCTTTCTCCTGGCAGCTTACCTTCCATTGGTTTGGTATTGTAGGTATTATCTATGCGCTGGTATTGGTGCTGTTCCTGCACGAAAATCCTACTCATATAAAAATAGAGAAACTTGCAAAGGAAACGCCTCGCAAGAAAGGCTCTGTCTTCAGCGGATTGGCAGTTGTACTGTCCAATTGGGCTTTCTGGATTATCCTGTTCTATTTTGCAGCTCCCAGTTTGCCGGGATGGGCAACCAAGAATTGGCTTCCGACATTATTCTCCGAAAGTCTGAATATTCCAATGGCTGAGGCAGGCCCGATTTCTACTATAACCATTGCCCTGTCATCGTTTATCGGTGTTATTGTGGGTGGTGTCTTGTCGGATAAATGGGTACAGAAGAATATCCGCGGACGTGTTTATACCGGTGCCATCGGTTTGGGACTGACGGTTCCTTCCTTGCTGTTGCTGGGCTTCGGACACAGCTTTGTGAGTGTGGTGGGAGCCGGATTACTCTTTGGAGTAGGTTATGGTATCTTCGATGCCAACAATATGCCGATTCTGTGTCAGTTTGTATCAGACAAACATCGTGGAACCGCTTATGGAATTATGAACATGACAGGTGTGTTTGCCGGTGCAGCCGTAACGGAACTTTTAGGCAAATGGACTGACGGAGGCGGATTGGGACAGGGCTTTGCCATGCTGAGCGTCATCGTTCTGGTTGCTTTGGCTCTCCAGCTATTCTTCCTGCGTCCGAAGACAGATAATATGGTAGATTAAATTATACATTAAGACAACAATGATAGTTTCAAGATTAGAGAACAGTTCACGGATAGAAAGTCTTCATCCGTTGTTCAAACAATTATTTGATTATGTAAAGACGCATGACTTGCTGAATGCTCCTTTGGGACGCATTGAACTGGACGGCGATAACTTATTTATTAATAATGTAAATCCCGAATGTGTTCCAGCCGACAAGCAAGTGCTGGAAATGCACCGTGATTACATTGATGTGCATATTCTTTTGACGGGTCAGGAAACTATCGGTTGGAAGGCTATTGAAACATTGGAACATCAGGCTCAGGCTTATCAAAAGGAGGGAGACTGTGCACTTTATAGTGACAGACCCACCTTGTTTGCCACCTTACAGCCCGGTGAGTTTGCCATTGTTTATCCCGAAGACCCGCATGCTCCGGTCATCGGTGAAGGAAAAATCAGAAAATTAATAGGAAAAGTAAAACTCTAAAAGAAATAGTTATGGAAAAGATTATTGGACTTATTGACGCACCTTTTACCCCGTTTTATGAAAACGGAGAAGTGAATTATGAACCGATTGAAGCCTATTGCCAACTGCTGGTAAAGAATGGCCTTCAGGGAGTATTTATCAATGGTTCTTCCGGTGAAGGTTATATGCTGACCGAAGACGAACGTATGAAATTGGCAGAACGTTGGGTGGAAGTTGCTCCTCAAGGTTTTAAAGTTATCGTACACGTGGGTAGCACTTGTGTGAAGTCCAGCAAACGTTTGGCTGAACATGCCCAAAAGATTGGTGCGTGGGGTATTGGTGCCATGGCTCCTCCCTTCCCGAAAGTAGGCCGTATTGAAGAGTTGGTGAAATATTGCGAAGAAATCGCTTGCGGTGCACCCGAACTTCCTTTCTATTTCTATCACATCCCTGCGTTTAACGGCGCTTTTTTGCCGATGGTAGCTTTCCTTGAAGCTGTGGACGGACGCATTCCAAACTTTGCCGGTATCAAATATACCTTCGAAAGTATGTATGAATACAACCAGTGCCGTCTTTACAAGAACGGTAAGTTCGATATGCTTCACGGACAGGACGAAACAATTCTTCCTTGTCTTGCTATGGGCGGTGCTCAGGGCGGTATCGGCGGAACAACAAACTATAACGGCAAAGAATTGGTAGGTATCATCGAAGCATGGAAAGCCGGAGACTTGGAATTGGCCCGTGAACGTCAGAACTTTGCACAGGAAGTAATCAATGTTATCTGCCATTATCGCGGTAATATTGTCGGTGGTAAACGTATTATGAAACTGATTGGTCTGGATTTGGGTAAGAACCGCACTCCATTCCAGAATATGACCGATGAAGAAGAAGCTGCCATGAAGAAAGAATTGGAAGCAATCAACTTCTTTGAAAGATGTAACAAATTCTAAATAAAACATTTGCTCTTATGAATGTAAATGAATATTTGTCGAACTGGGCAGAATGCTATAAAAGAGATTTGACTGAAAACATTCTTCCGTTCTGGTTGGAAAACGGTCTTGACCGCAAGCATGGTGGTGTATATACCTGCCTGAACCGTGACGGAAGTCTGATGGATACCACCAAGTCGGTATGGTTTCAGGGACGTTTCGGCTTTATCGCAGCCTATGCCTACAATAATATAGAGAAGAATCCCGAATGGCTGGCAGCTTCAAAAAGTTGCATCGACTTTATCGAGGCGCATTGTTTTGATGTCGACGGACGTATGTATTTTGAAGTAATGGAAGATGGCACTCCGCTGCGTAAACGCCGTTATGTCTTCTCGGAAGGCTTTGCCGCCATTGCCATGTCGGAATATTCTATTGCATCGGGAGACCGTACCTATGCCGAGAAAGCATTGGAGCTGTTCAAGCGCATCATGCACTTCCTCAATACTCCGGGCATATTGGAACCGAAGTATCTGGATACGTTGAAATCGCAAGGACATTCCATCACAATGATTCTGGTAAATACTGCTTCGCGCATCCGCGCAGCTATCAATGATCCGGTGCTGACAGAACAAATCGACCGTTCCATCAAGGCATTACGTACTTATTTCATGCATCCGGAGTTTAAGGCATTGCTTGAAATGGTAGGTCCTGACGGAGAATTTATCGATTCTATCAACGGCCGTACCATCAATCCGGGACACTGCATTGAGACAGCCTGGTTTATTTTGGAAGAGGCTAAGTATCGCAACTGGGATAAAGAATTGGTTGATATGGCATTGACAATCCTTGACTGGTCTTGGGACTGGGGATGGGACAAGGAATATGGCGGTATCATTAATTTCCGTGATTGCAAGAATCTGCCTCCTCAGGATTATTCTCAGGATATGAAGTTCTGGTGGCCGCAGACAGAAGCTGTTATTGCTACTCTGTATGCTTATCAGGCTACAGGCAATGAAAAATATCTGGAGATGCATAAGCAAATCAGCGACTGGACTTATGCCCACTTCCCTGATAATGAATATGGCGAATGGTATGGTTATTTGCATCGTGACGGAACAGTGGCACAGCCGGCTAAGGGTAATATCTTTAAAGGGCCGTTCCATATTCCCAGAATGATGATTCGCAGCTATACGCTTTGCGAAGAGATACTGAAGAAATAATATTAGACTTAATAAGGTTGAAAGCCGCAGCAACGTTGGGAAACGAAGTTGCGGCTTTTTTATTGTCACTTGAAAGAGCTATTCGGCCAAGACTTTATCCAGCCATGGCAGCACAAATTCATTTTTGAAGTAATGGTTCGGTCCGTCTACATTTACGGAGTCATAGAAAGAGGTTCTGCCGAGTCCTTCAGGCAAGTTTTGGGCAGGATTACGTGTCTCGGGTGCTGCATATTTCTGATAATGGTGTGTTTCAATGTTTTCCGGGTGTCCGCTTATCTCATAGGCTCGTTTTACTAAATTGAAGTCTCTGTCCAGTCCGCCTTCCGTCAGAATGATGGGGCGGGGAGCAAGCGAGGCCACTATATCAGGAAAGTTGAAGTATTTCCAGAAGTCGGGTATCAAATGGCGGATGGAATTGGGGAAAGGACGGCGTCCCCTTTGATCCGGTTCTGTCATTACAATGGCTCGTTCCTGTGTTTGGCATAAAAAGTCATTGTAGACGAAAGCGTAAATGGAAGGATCCATGACGCCCAATACCATTAGAGGTTCAGTGCCCAAAGAGAATCCACTGACAACAATACGGTCTTGGCGTATGAAGGGTTGGCACTTCATCCATTCCAGCACCTGTTTGTTTAGAAAAGAAGTATACCCCAAATAGCTCCATCCCAATTCCAGCAAAATGCGTGACGGAGTGTCATAATCATAACTTGTTCCGGCCAACGGCTCCAGGTCGGCTGCCTCTCCTGCCGCCGCATTGTCTACAGCCACTGCGATGTATCCTTGTTTTGCAATATTTAAAGCCATGGCCGCCCGCATATTGCTGGCAGAGACTTCTCCGATGAGGTTTTCTTTCGTCATACCCGAGCCGGGGATGCATAGTACGGCAGGACCGGGACTTTGGGCCTTGTCGGGAATCAGTATATAAAAAGTAGAAACACAGTGAGGCAGTGGGTAGAATTCCCATTTTTCTTGCCGATAACCATCTTTCTGTATTTTCTCTATACAGACAGGCACCGGTTGATCGGTGATGTGGGGATGATGCATGATTTCTATCATGGCTGTCCGTACTCCTTTTTGCCATTCGGCAAATTCTTGCCGGGTGAAGTCATGCCGGAATGCATAGAGTGGTTTAGTATCTTTGAGCATGGCATGTACTACTCCGTAGGTGCTGAGATAACGTCCGTCATTTCGTTCGGAACAAACGGTTTTATGTTTTTCCGGAGAAAATGTTGTTTGCGCGAATAGCATTGACGATGACAGGCAGATGATGAGGAGAACTGCCCATTTCTTCATTTTAAGTTTTGTTTTCTGCATGATTAGATTGTATGAGGTTATCATTTTGAGGCTAAGATAATAAATTGGAAATGAATTGTGGTGAATTTACCATAGAAAATTAAAGAGGACACCCTCCCGGGCATCCTCTTCCAAAATCAATGTTAAAATCGACTATATCTGTAATACAGATGTCTTTTAATTATTTATATCCCGGTGTTTGAGTCAATTCCGGATCTTTGGTAATCATATTGGTTTCTATCGGCCAGTATAATTTGTAAGCCTCTGCTTCGGTTAAGATTGCCTTCTTGCCATCTTTACTTCCTTCAGGACAGAATACCAGATGTTTGCCTCCTTTGGTTAATGTCATACGTTTCAGGTCATACCAGCGTTGGCCTTCACCTAACATCTCTTTATCTTTTTCATGTAGGATAGCCAGTTCGTTTTCTGTAAAACTACCGTTGGTGTAGCCATATTTAGCCGCATCCCAATTTTTGCCGTAAGCACGTTCGCGTATCTTGTTTATATAGGTAGCTACATCTCCGCCTTCCATATTTGCTACTTCGGCCATCATCAGGTATACACCGGCCAAACGATAAGCAATGACATCAGCATCCCAAATATAACGGTTGATGGATTCATCGAAGTGTCCCATTATTTTCTTGTACACTGTACCTGCCAATGAGTTGTCCTTACGTGAATAGGCTCCCAGGAATGTTGCATCACGGCGACTGTCTGTCTTGTCATAAGACAGGTAGAATTCCGGTAGATATTCTATGCGTTGCATACCGGTGGTGCTGACTTTCAGCGTATCGCCCATAGGCTTTCCGTTTTCGTCGTTGAAACCTACAGTTTTGAATGCTCCGGTCTGATAGTTGTATATGAAGGCCGTAAATGGGTTGGATGCTTCTCCTTCCATATATCTTACGGCAAAAATAACTTCATCATTACCTTTATTGTTTGCGCTGAACACGTCCTCGTAGTTTGATTGTAAGGCGAGACCATAATTGTTCATCAGACTTTGCAGGTGATTCTTGGCTACACTTAAGTCTGCATTGTTTGCTGTATTGTCATCTACTGAGACTTTGGCATTCCATAAGTAAACTTCGGCAGCCAAATATTCAGTAGCGGCTTTTGACCAATAGCCTTTTAAATTCTTTCGGTTATTGGGATCGAAAGAGTTGTTATTTCCAAAGTGGTCAAGTGAAGCTTTTAAGTCTGCTTTGATTTGTTTCATGACTTCAGAACCGGCAGAACGCTTCATATAAAGGTTGTTCGGGTTGAAATCACCGTTTACTACCGGGTTCGGATCTAAGCGCAGAGGCAAAGTACCATAAGTGCGATACAGTCCGAAGTAATAGAAAGCGCGCAGGCCGTAAGCTTGTCCCAGATAATAGGCTTTTTCTTCTTCGGTCATATAATCGGCTTCCAGTGTCTTCTGCAACATGATATTTATATTGGCAATGCATCCATATATGTTACCGAAGTTTGTGATTCCCGGAGATTCGGCATTCAGGGCCTGATTTACGATACCTTGATAAGAAACTGAAGTTCCGTCTACGGCTACATCAGGAATGCTGGTTCCACCGCGTGCTTCGCCCAATACATATTGCTGCTGGAATATTTGGTCACGGAAGTTTTTGTGTATTCCGTCCATATAAGCAATCACATGTTCTTTTCTTGTCCAGAAGTTACCATCTCCGTAAGTGTCAATGGGAGCCAAGTCCAAAGCATCGCAACCTGTCATGCCGGCAGCAAAAGCGAATACGCTGAAGCGAAATGCTAATTTAAATATTTTATTTCTCATAATTGTAGTCTTTTTTATTTATTAGATTAGAATGTTAAGTTAACCCCAAATAAAATGGTACGCGGCAATGAATAGCCTTGTCCGACTGCACCGTTATCTTTCGGGTTGGCTTCGGGAGAACCTACGTTTTTCGCACCGGTGATGTAACCTAGGTTCTGTCCTGTAATAGAGACTTCGGCACGTTGCATCTTCAACATTTTGGCTACAGATTCAGGCAATGAATAGCTCAGCGAGATTTCGCGGATAGCCAAGTAGTCGCCTCTGTATGCAAACATGGTAGATGCGATATAGTTGTTCTTTCCGTTTTGGTCGGCAAACAGGTAACGCGGGTATTTGGCGTTCGGATTGCTTTCTGACCAAGTGTCATAGTACATTGTGGGGGTATTGTAGGTTCCTTGGTAACATCCCATGAACCATGGAGTGGTACTTTGTGATCCACTGTTTTCATACAACCAGAAGCCTAGGGCATAGTCAAAGCGTCCGTATAGTTGGAAGTTTTTCCATCTGAGGGTAGTGTTGAAACCGCCGGTCCAGCGTGGAGAGGTAGCTCCTACTTTTACTTTATCGAATTCATCGATTACGCCGTCTTTATTCACGTCATGGAACTTCGTGTCACCCGGTTGGATGGGGAAGTTTGTGGTAGCATTCTGTTGGTCGGCTGTCAGTTTGTTCCATGCTTCAGGGCCATAGTAGGTTCTGGAACCATACTTTCTCACCAAGTTACCCGGGATTTCATCGTATGAACGGTAAATGCCATCCGCTTGGTATAAATAAAGCATGCCCGGTTCCTGACCTTCTTGCTGTCCGCCTACCCATTTTTTCTCATCTCCGTTTCCTGTATATACTTGGAATGCATTGATACGGTTTCTTTCCATGCCATTGTCTGGTAATGAAACGATTTTATTCTTATTGAATGCGATATTTCCCGAGGCACTCCATGTCCAGTCCTTGTTATCGATAATTTTTCCTGAAAGTTCTATTTCGATACCTTGGTTACGGAACTCACCGTTATTGTTTGTTACGGATGAGAAACCGGTAGAGGTAGGGAAACTTAACGCTGCATATTTGTCTGATGTCAGTCGATTGTAGTATGTCAGGTTAGTATTCAGTCGGTTGGCAAAGAAGCTCATGTCCGCACCTACTTCAAAGGTGGCAGTCTTTTCCCATCTCAAGTTCGGGTTAGGAAGTCCTGTAATCAGATAAGACGTATTTCCGTTATAGTTGAATGAGCCGCTGCTATTGCTTGAAGCGTAGCTTCCCTGCAAGGTATAGGCACCAATACCTGATGCATTACCGTTGATACCGTAGCTGGCACGCAATTTACCGAATGACATTACGGGAATAGCGTCTTTAATGAAGTCTTCACGTCCGAAAATCCATCCGGCAGATACTCCGGGGAAGAATCCCCAACGGTTGTCGCCCAACAGAGAAGAGTAACCATCGCGGCGGAAGACGAATGACAATAGGTATTTGTCTTTAAAATCATAATTTAAGCGTCCGAAGAATGACAGGATACGTTGCTTTTCGTGCCATGAATTGATAGTACGCTTGCCTTCGCCCTTATCGGTCAGTGACAGGTCAGGAAGGTCATCGGTAGGTGCGCCCTGACCTTTTGCCTCAAATCCGCGTTTGTACTTGTTGTAGTATTCCATACCCAACATCACTTCTACATGATGGTCGCGGAAGAAGGTTTCGTTATAGTTCAACACAGCATTGTAAGTTTGGCGGAAATCGCGGTCATAATAAGCTGTAGCCGATCTTGTGCGCACAAAGTTTCCGGGAGTATTTTCATAATCCTTTGTGAAGCTTTCTTGATATGTCTCAGAGTAATACCAGTTCATGTTGGCTGTTAATGACAGATTTTTCAGGAAATCAATCTTGAAGGATTGGCTCATTGTGAACTTATCGCTCTGATTATCATTCCACCATTGGTCGGGTTGATACATTTGATTACCGTCGGCGGTACCCGGGCCTAGTTTCATGTTGCCTTCTTCATCTTCGAAAAGAACAGTAGGAGGAAGTGAGCGTACTCGTCCGAAATAGTTCAACTCTGAACCATTGGAACCGGGCATGTTCTTCCAGTTGGCACGGTTATAGTTCAGTGACGAAGTGGAAGTAAGCCAGTCTGCGATTTTATAACTGGCATTGGTAATGAATGAATAGCGTTCGTAGAATGTATTAACGGGAACACCTTCCTGACGGTTGTATCCCAAACCGGCGTAGTAGGTACCACGGTCATTACCACCGGACATATTGATGTTGTAGTCCTGTGAGAATGCGGGATTATTCAGGTTATATTTATCTACATCTGTATTCTTGTATAAAATTTCTTTGCCGGTAATAGGGTCTGTCACTGTCTGCCATCCTCTACCTAGCAGATATTTGTTGTCCTCGTTTAAGAACTGAGTACTGTAAATATCCTGATCCAGATTGTTTCCGGTACCGAAAGGTTGCTTACCATTCAGGTAGTTTTCATAACCTGTCCAGTAAGTTTTAGTCTTTCCTTCTTTGTCTTGGAATAAGTGTCCGGCATCCCAGTGTGCTTTACGCATCGCTTTAATATATTCGCCTGCTTCCAAAAATTCATAGGGAGTGCGTGCATAGCTCAAACCTAATTTGGCCTTGAAATTAATTTCGCGGAAACCAGCTTTACCTCTTTTGGTGGTAATAAGGATTACACCGTTACTGGCACGTGCACCGTAAAGTGCAGTAGCACCGGCATCCTTTAATACATCCATAGACTCAATGTCTTCAGGGTTGATGTCACTCATAGAGTCTCTGAGCTGTCCGTCTACTACAACAAGTGGAGAACCGGTTCCATCCAAGTTGGTACCACCACGCAAAATAATCGTAGGAGTTGCACCGGGACTACCTGATGACTGGATAACCTTCAAGCCGGCTACGGCACCAGACAATGCTTGTGCAGGATTGGAGTGCATACCTACGTTCAAACTTTCCTGTTTTACTTTAGAAATTGAGTTCGTTACTTTGGTGCGCAATTGTTGACCACCATAACCGGTAACCACAACCTCTCCCAGCATTTCTGTATCGTCTTTCAATGTAACATTTAGAGGCTGGCCATTCCATTTTACTTCTGTTGTTTTATATCCAACGAAAGAAATCTGGATGATATCCCCTTTCTTCACGTTACTCAGAGAGAAGTCACCGTCAATGCCGGTGATTGTTCCGTTTGTTGTACCTTTTACTACTACAGATGCACCAATAACGGTTTCACCTGTTGTGTCTTTCACAATACCGGTACAAGAGCCATTTTGTTGTGTGATTTTCACGTCGGTTATACCGGGTTCGGCAACCGCGTAAGCTGTTCCTGTAGAGACGCCCATTAAGAACAGCAACGTACTGACTGACTTTAGCCTTTTTAACATAGCTGTGATTTTTTTTATTAGTGTTTATTATAGCAAGAAATTATTTTCTAATTAAGTTCTTTTAGAACTCTGCAATAATTTGTATTTAGGTTTACGCTGCAAATATATTATATTATTTATTAATGCAAGCATATTTAAGAAATTATTTTTAATATATACCCAATATTTTATCAATATTGAACGCATATCATCTCTAAATCTTATATAAATAATCTTATTCGGCTGTAGATAGATAAAATATTATCCACCAATATTGCATAATTAGGTAGAATTATGGTAGATACAAAAGCCATATTACACCTATATATATACTCCGTCAAATGGTATACAGGTCTTGTGGCAATGTTGCAGAGTTCTAAAAGAA
Source organism: Phocaeicola faecalis (assembly GCF_021730445.1). GTDB lineage: Bacteria > Bacteroidota > Bacteroidia > Bacteroidales > Bacteroidaceae > Phocaeicola > Phocaeicola faecalis. The sequence goes on from NZ_JADNRM010000008.1 coordinate 163,977, forward strand.
CTTAGTAAATGATTAAAATGTCGTGGCATGAGCTTCCTCTGGATAATGGGAAATTGGGAGATAAAGAGAGGGAGAGAGGTAGGCGCGTGTGGTCTATATATGAGGTTCCTTGAACCTGGAGAATGTAGAAGAATATAAATATAATGGAAGAAGTAAATGTGTCAAAACTCTCCTTTTATCGAAATCACCCTCGCTACAACTACCTGTGGCGAGGGTGACTTTTAGCTTATGAGGGTTTCGACCTCTTCTTATATATTATCTATAAGACTTTTCTAATATTTCCAGTATCTCATCGTCGGTTATGGGACGCGGATCAAGTGTGAACAAGCCTCCCATCGTGTCGCGTGCGTTCTGCAATATTCTAGGGAAGTCATCGGGCCGGATGCCATACTCACTTAATTTTAAGTGGTTCACGCCACATTCTTTTTGCATTGTTATCAGTGCGTCGATGAAATCGGATGCACGATTACTCTTCTTTTCGGTCATCACTTCGGCCATCTTCATGTAACGTTTGGTGCAGTCGTGGCGGAAAGTTTCAAAGTAGGCTTCAGAAAGTGCTATCAGTCCGGCTCCGTGAGGCAGTTGCGGATAGTAGGCACTCATGGCATGTTCCAGCGAATGTTCGGAAGTGCAACTGGAGGTGGATTCTACCATTCCGGCCAGTGTGCTTGCCCAGGCAACCTTGGCGCGTGCTTTCAGGTTTTGGCCGTCGGCTACGGCTACCGGCAAGTATTTGTATAATAAGCGGATAGCTTCCAATGCATATAGGTCACTGATAGGAGTCGCACAGTTGGCAATGAAACCTTCGGCAGCGTGGAAAAAAGCATCAAACCCTTGAAAGGCAGTAAGCTTGGGTGGGATGGATACCATTAATTCAGGGTCTACAATGGAAAGGGTAGGATAGGTGAGGGGAGAACCGAAACCTATTTTCTCTTGTGCTGTTTCATGGGTGATTACTGTCCACGGATCCATTTCGGTGCCCGTGCCCGCTGTTGTGGGAATGGCTATAATAGGTAGAGCCTTGCTGATGGGGCGTCCTTTACCTGTCCCTCCTGAAACGTAATCCCAATAATCACCGTCATTGCATGCCATTACAGCGATACTCTTGGCGGAGTCAATAGAACTTCCTCCTCCCAGTCCGACCACAAAGTCACATCTTTCTTCGCGACAGATGGCAGCTGCTTCCATTACATGTTCTTTGATTGGGTTGGGAAGTATTTTATCGTAAACTACCGTCTCTACATGATTCAATCTCAGTTGGGCGAGTACTTTTTGCAGATATCCATATTTTCGCATGGAAGTGCCCGCAGAAATAACAACCAATGCTTTCTTACCCGGTAATTTTTCACTTGATAACTTATTGATTTCCCCACAACCGAATATCAGTTTGGTAGGGATGTACAAACTAAATACAGGATTTGCTTTCATGTTCTTTCGTATTTAAAGTTTCACTGATAACAAATGTAGGAAAATAATAGTTTTGGTGTTTAAGTAAATTGTTAAATTTTACATACTGCCGGGTTTTACTCCTTTTCTTTATTCAGTTTGAGATAGATATGTTTGTAAACTCCCATTCACAGGACTTTGTCGAAGAGAGTGAATTCAAGTCCCTCTTTTTAATATCCAGTTTTTGGTAAGGGCTGTCAGAACGCTGATGATATTGTCTATAGTCTGTCATTCTGAACGTTAGTTAAGAATCTGTTAAGCGTTATTTTGTGTTTATGGATTCTTTTTTCGTTTCCTTGTCACAAATTCTTCGAAAAAGATATCCCGATTGTCTGTAACAGTTCCTTTGTGGGGGTATCTTCTACCTGGATGGTGGCATAGGCGATAGGGGTGGCGGATGCCTTGTCGGTCACTATGCCTCTGATGGTTTGTGTCAGATTCTGTGCTGTGATAGAAAGGCATAGACATGTCATAAACAGACTTAGTCTCGTAATTCTGCAACGAAACAATTAGCGTAAATAGAGATACCCCATATAAATTCACTATATTTGCACGCTTACATGTGAGAAAAGAATGCTACTATGATTAATACATTAACTTCCTTACGGCTCTTTTTTGCGCTGATGGTTTTCGGGGCGCATTGTTATGTCGTTGATTCCACCTTTTCAACTCATTTCTATAAAGAGGGGTTTGTGGGCGTGAGTTTCTTCTTTATATTGAGCGGCTTTATTATCGCTTATAATTATCAGCAGAAGCTGGTGGAGCGGAAAGTGTCGAAACGTCAGTTTTGGGTGGCACGAATTGCCCGTATCTATCCATTGCATATAGCGACCTTATTGGGAGTGGCCGTGATAGGTAATCTGTTGCATCCGATGGGTTGGGGGGAAGGATTGAGGCATTTTATTCCTGCACTGTTCCTTTTGCATCCTTTTGTTCCTCGGATGGATTACTTCTTTTATTTCGACAGTCCTTCCTGGAGTTTGGGGTGTGAGCAGTTGTTTTATTTCTTGTTTCCGTTTTTAGCCCTGTTATTTTATAAAAAGCAGCGGTTGGTGGGAGTCTTGCTAGTTTGTGCCGTGGTGGTTCCTACGCTGATGTCACTGACGGATGAGGCGAATATCCGTGGTTATTGGTATGTGAATCCATTGGCCCGATTCCCTGATTTTCTGGTGGGTATGTTGCTGTATCGGGTCTATGAATGGTGCCGTTCCAAACAGTTGTCTTTTTCTACAGCTTCATTGCTCGAAGTTGGGGCGGTATGTATCTTCCTGCTGTTTTATATGGTTTCGGAGGACTTGGTCCCCAAGGTATACCGTTATTCCTGTTATTATTGGATTCCGATTTCGTTGGTTCTGTTGATATTCTCTTTGCAGAAAGGGTTCCTTTCCCGCATTCTATCCAATAAATATCTGGTTGTCGGCGGTGATATCAGTTACAGCTTTTATCTGATTCATTTGTGGGTTATACTGGCTTATGTGGAATTGGCGCAAACATACGATTGGCACATCAGCCTGTATATCAGTATCCCGCTTATCTTTGCAGTTACTATCGCATTGAGCCTGCTTTCTTATTATTATTTTGAGAAACCGGCCAACCGCTTGGTAAAACGAATTTTAAATAAATAACAATAACTATTTCATGGAAAAACAATTATCAGAAAAACTGCCGCGTATTGAGGTGGTAGATGCTTTGAGGGGATTTGCTGTGATGGCAATTCTCCTAGTACATAACTTGGAACATTTTATCTTTCCGGTTTATCCTACAGGAGACCCCGGATGGTTGAATATTCTGAATGACGGAGTCTTTAACATTACTTTTTCTTTGTTTGCCGGAAAAGCTTATGCTATTTTTGCTTTGCTGTTCGGGTTTACATTCTATATTCAGTCGGCCAACCAGCAACGGAAAGGGAAGGATTTTGGCTATCGCTTCCTTTGGCGTCTAGTCTTATTAGCCGTTTTTGCTACTGTTAATGCTGCTTTTTTTCCGGCAGGAGATGTCCTGTTGCTGTTTGTTGTAGTGGGTGTCGTATTGTTTGTGGTGCGCAAGTGGAGTGATTGTGCCATTTTGCTTACGGCTATCCTGTTCCTTTTGCAACCCGTAGAGTGGTATCATTATATAGTCAGTCTGTTCGACCCTTCGCATACGTTGCCCGATTTGGGAGTAGGACCGATGTATCAGGAAGTGGCAGCTTATACGAAAGAAGGAAACTTTGGAGAGTTTATATGGGGGAATATCACTTTGGGACAGAAAGCCAGCTTGTATTGGGCATTGGGGGCCGGTCGCTTTTGGCAGACTGCCGGCTTGTTTCTGATGGGACTGTATATCGGCCGTAAGCAGCTTTTTGTTTCTTCCGAGGCCAATACACGTTTTTGGGTGAAGGCACTCATTATCTCTGCCATCGCATTTGCTCCGTTGTTTCAGTTGAAAGAATTGGTGATGGTAAGTGGCAGTCCGCTTGTTCAGGGAACAGTAGGAACGGCTTTCGATATGTGGCAGAAGTTTGCATTCACGGTAGTGCTGGTTGCATCTTTTGTGTTGCTTTATCAAAAGGAAGGTTTCAAGAAGTTTGTGTCCAATCTTCGCTTTTATGGAAAAATGAGTTTGAGTAATTACATTGGGCAATCCATTGCCGGAGCTATCATTTATTTCCCATTCGGATTGTATCTCGCTCCTTATTGTGGCTATACGCTCAGTCTGATTATCGGGTTTGTACTCTTCTTCTTGCAAGTTTATTTCTGCAAATGGTGGTTGAAGAGTCACAAACAAGGACCGCTGGAAGGCATTTGGCATAAATGGACATGGTTGGGAGCAAACAAGTGATTTGTTGCAGAAAGTAAGACACGCATATCGAATAATGAAAAAATATTTACGTATGAAAAACCAAATTGCATTATTAGGCTTGTTGGCTTTATGTACTCACTCTCAGATGAGTGCGGCATCTCCTCAAAAAAGTATTTATCATAAAGGCTGGATTGACTTTAATAAGAATGGAGTGATGGATATTTATGAAAATCCCAAAGCTCCATTGGAAGCTCGTGTGCAGGACTTGTTGAGTCAGATGACCCTTGATGAGAAAACTTGCCAGATGGCTACACTTTATGGTTCGGGACGCATTCTGAAAGACGCATTGCCTCAAGAAAGTTGGAAAAACGAAATATGGAAAGACGGTATTGGAAATATTGATGAAGAGCATAACGGTCTTGGCAAGTTCCGTTCAGAGTATGCTTTTCCTTATACCAAGCATGTAGATACAAAGCATACCATCCAGCGTTGGTTCATTGAAGAGACCCGTCTGGGCATTCCGGTTGATTTTACGAATGAAGGGATACGCGGACTGTGCCACGACCGTGCCACGTATTTCCCGGCCCAGTGTGGACAAGGTGCTACTTGGAATAAAGAACTGATTGCGCGTATTGCCGAAGTGGAGGCGCTGGAAGCCGATGCTTTGGGGTATACCAATATCTATTCTCCCATTTTGGATATTTCGCAAGACCCCCGCTGGGGACGCTGTGTGGAAACGTATGGTGAAGATCCCTATCTGGTGGGACAACTGGGTAAACAAATGGTAACTACCCTTCAAAAGTATAATTTGGTTGCCACTCCCAAGCATTTTGCCGTTTACAGTATTCCTGTGGGCGGACGTGACGGGCAGACACGTACCGATCCCCATGTGGCACCGCGCGAAATGAGAACGCTTTATCTGGAGCCTTTCCGGGTGGCTTTTCAGGATGCGGGTGCTCTGGGTGTGATGAGCTCTTATAATGATTATGACGGTGAGCCGATTAGTGGAAGTTATCATTTCCTGACCGAAATTTTACGTCAGGAATGGGGATTCAAGGGCTATGTGGTTTCTGACAGTGAGGCAGTGGAGTTTGTTGCAGGCAAACATAAGGTGGCTGATACATACGAAGACGGTATTGCGCAGTGTGTCAATGCCGGTCTGAATGTGCGTACTAATTTTACCGCTCCCGATGAGTTTATAATTCCTTTGCGTAAAGCTATTGCCGATGGAAAGATTTCCTTTGATACGGTGGACAAGCGTGTGGCGGAAATTCTTCGTGTAAAGTTTTGGTTGGGGCTGTTCGACCATCCGTATCGCGGTGATGGAAAACTGGCCGAGAAGATTGTACATAGCAAAGAGCATCAGGCGGTGGCACTTGATGCAGCCCGTCAGTCATTGGTTTTGCTTAAGAATGAGAAAGAGATGCTGCCCTTGTCCAAGTCGATTCGGAAAGTGGCCGTTATCGGTCCGAATGCCGAAGAGAAAAAGCAGCTCATCTGCCGTTACGGACCCGCCAATGCACCGATAAAGACTGTTTTTCAGGGAATAAAGGAAATGCTTCCCGATGCAGAGGTGGTTTATCGGAAAGGGTGTGACATTGTAGACCCGCATTTCCCGGAAAGTGAAATCCTTGATTTCCCGAAGACGGAAGAAGAAAGCAGGCTGATGGATGAGGCGGTTGCTGCCGCGCAAAATGCAGAAGTTGCCATTATGGTGCTGGGCGGTAATGAACTGACGGTAAGGGAAGACCGCTCGCGTACCAGCTTGGAACTGCCTGGCCGTCAGGAGGAGTTGCTGAAAGCTGTGATGGGCACAGGCACACCGGTAGTGCTGGTGTTACTTGACGGTCGCGCGGCAACCATTAATTATGCGGCGGCTACTGTTCCGGCGATATTACACGCCTGGTTTCCCGGCGAATTTTGCGGACAGGTAGTGGCTGAGGCTCTGTTTGGAGACTATAATCCGGGTGGAAGGCTGGCTGTGACTTTCCCTAAATCAGTAGGACAAATACCCTTTGCCTTTCCTTTCAAACCAGGCTCGGATGTTCCGGCAAGCACTTCGGTTTATGGTGCACTTTATCCTTTCGGATATGGTCTGAGCTATACTTCTTTTGTGTATAGTGATTTGCAAATAACTCCTAAGGAACAGGGGGCGCAGGGCGAAGTGAATATAAGTTGCCGAGTGAAGAATGCGGGCAAGGTAAAAGGAGATGAAGTGGTACAACTTTATTTGCGTGACGAAGTGAGCAGTGTCACTACCTACACGAAAGTGCTGAGGGGCTTTGAACGTATCTCTTTGGAACCGGGAGAGGAAAAAATCGTTCGTTTTAAACTTCGTCCGCAGGATTTAGGGCTGTGGGATAAGAATATGAACTTCTGTGTAGAGCCGGGAAGTTTCAAAGTTATGGTTGGAGCTTCATCGGCGGATATCCGTTTGGAGGGAAACTTTGAGGTTATATAAACGTCATTGGGAAAGTCCCCTGCCGCTGCCTAATGAGGGTGAATGTGAACTAAGTTAAACCAAAGAAGAACTTTGAATCTGAAACTTGCGCATCCTGAAAAGCAAGAGAAAGAGTCGTATCATTACTCGAAACAGAGTGCGATACGGCTCTTTTAAGTTTGGCAGTTACCATCTGTCACTTTCTCGGAAGGGTCATTTTTGTTTTGACCCTCAAAGGTATGAGTTTCATCGCGAAGTGGAAGCTGAAGAAACCGGTGGTAAATATTGGGTGAGAAAACGGCAGATGTCATGGTGGCGGAGGAAGGATTCTTCCTTCCTCCTTTCATTGGCCGTGGAAACGCCCTGCTGGTAGGGGTTCCGGTAGTGAATGGACATCCTGTATTGTCGTTTCATCCTCCTTTCATTTGTAATATTTCTTCCGGATTTAATTTTTTCTATAACGCTTTCATTTACGGTAGGGGCGGACCCATGTGTCCGCCCAATGGCTTAAAGTGAACTGTTCTCAGGCAGACACACGGGTCTGCCCCTACAGAAAACGGTAGTCTAAAAAGATGAGACACAAGGGAATTGCTGAAGGCAAATTGTGAAGGGACTCGGAAAGCGCGGCTGAAGGGAGGATGAGGGGATGTGCTGTCATTCTTAACCGACTGATTATATGAGTGTTTTGATTAAAATGTAAGGATGAACGGAAAGAAGGATGACCGGCTTAATGAGGGGATGATGCAATCTGCCCCTACATGAAAAACATACCGAGCTTTTTAAAAAAGATACCGAGCTTTTCTGAAAACACAACGACCTTTTTAAAAAAGACTTTGAGGTTTTTAAAAAACATCAANTTAAAAAAGATACCGAGCTTTTCTGAAAACACAACGACCTTTTTAAAAAAGACTTTGAGGTTTTTAAAAAACATCAAGGTCTTTTTTGCAGCATGGGAGTGTGTCAAAACTAAACCGGGCTATCCCATCGTCAGTTGTAGGGGCAGGGTTCGCCTGCCCGAAGACACAAAACAAACTGTTTTCGGGCGAGCAAACCTCACCCCTACGCACGAAACGACAGCATTATCCACATTTTGCCCCCCTGTTTGTAAAGTGTGTACGTACGCATCGGTCTACACATACGGTGGCATCAGCCCACACGTACGTACGCATCGGCCTACACGTACGTACGCATGAGCCTGCACGTATATATGTCATTGTGTCAGGCTCCGTCATAT
>NZ_JADNRM010000009.1 GCF_021730445.1 Phocaeicola faecalis
AGTGACGTATGAGGCAGAAGAAAAAGGTCATTTTAACAAGATGATAACCGTGTATTGCAATACAAAGGCATCTCCGCTTCGGCTAATGATAGCAGGGAATGCCAAATAAATGGAGTTTAATTTAGAGAAACAAAAGAGGGATGGTAAGAAAGCTATTTTCTTCGCGGGAACACGCTTCCTTCCACCCCTTGGGTTTCTCCTTAAAGAAAGGAGGATTAGTCCGATGCAAACTTAATGGAAATAATCAGAATCTGCAAGTCATGTATTTGCTTTTTTTGCGGTGGAGTTCTTTCCGACAAAAGATGAAAACAACTTTTATTAATCATCGAAACATAGAAAAGAGATGAAAAAGAATATTTTGAAAGCAACAGTTGTTGCTGCATTTGCTTTGATAGCAGGATTTAATGTGTATAACTCTCAGAAGGCTGAGGGAATGATGCCTGATTTAGTACTAGCCGATATCGAGGCTAAAGCAAATACAATTGGATGTGAAACTTCTTATGGAAGTGTTCTTTATTATTGCATTGATTGGAGTGTTGTAACCATTTGCACCTGTGGAACAAGTCATCCGCAACATGCAAAAAGTTACTGTCCGGATAAATTGTGCCAATAAATAATGTAAAACATAGCCTGAACCTCATGCAATAACATAATCTTCAGGTTCTATACTTATGATATATTATGGATAAAAAGAATTATTTCATATTGTTTGTTGTCGGCATATTAGTGCTTTCTTGTTCTTCTCCCCAAAAAGCGGAACCACTATTTGAACAACAAAAAGAGTTAACATTTAACACATTAAATGTTGATGAACTTTTTTTTAAGCCTCTGTGTATTGAAGTCTTTGATTCTTTACTATTAGTGTGTGACCCCACAGATGAAGGTATTTATACAGTATTGAATTTGGAAACAAAGAGTATAGTCTGTAAAGGAGGAAGCACCGGGACAGGCCCTAATGACTTAATATCTTCTTGCATTATTGATAAGATAGACAATCACCGATTTCAGGTTATAGATGTATCAAATAGAAAAACTCTTTTATTTGATATTTGGGACATAACAAAGACTGGCCAATTTATTCCTTATGACAATATTTCGTTTGAAGAGATTAGCGATAACAAGGAAAATAGCATACAATTATTATATCAAATCAATGATTCCACATGTGTAGGATTAGGCGCAATAGATGGCGCAAAATATTTACTTCACGGAAATAAAGAGAATAAATATATAGGAGAATACCCCGAACAGTCAGCAACTCAGGTCAATCCTTATTGGATACACCAAGGCATATTGCACATAAATAGAGAGCAAAAAATGTTCCTTTACCATAGTCCATTCGGATATTACTGTGAATTAATGTCATTTAATAATGGTCAAATCAATCCTTTGTTTACAGACTTTAAGCCGCATTCGTATAAAGTTGACAATAATGAATGTTTAATAACACCAGAAACACCATGTGGAATTAATAATGCGGAAATAGTAAAAGATGGTGTATTTTTATTATATTCAGGACAAACAATGAAAGACTCACCCAAAATGGCTTTTTATTGTGAAAAGATATTGTTCGCAAATTTATCAGGAGAGCATAAAATTGAATATAAATTAGACAGAATGGCATCTATGATGGCTATTGACGAGCTTAAACACAAAATATATGTTATATCAGTGAATCCACAAACATACGAATTAGAATTAGGATATTATAAATATTGAAATCATGGGAAATCTATATTTATTATTAGTCGCATTTTTATTACTATGTGTATCATGTAAAAATACAAAAACAGACAATAACAATATTGCAGAAAAAATCTGTTTGAATTTTATAGAGAAAGATAAGAATTTGATAATACCCGATTCCTTAAAAAATTTAGTAGATGGAAATTTGTTTAATATTAATAATGTATGTGATTCAGGCATTATGTTGATACATACTTTAGACATAACTTGTAGTGGTTGTGTAAAAGCGTTAGATCATCTATCTGAATATTTTGCAAAATTAAACAAAAATCATAATATAAGAACTATAATTATAGCATCTAGTGCATATATGGAAAATGAAGTTGAAAAATATTTTTTCAATTATCCTTACCCAATATTATTAGATAGTTCTGAGAACTTTAAGATAAAAAACAAAATAATTCGTGATGACATTTTATGTTCTTTCTTAATTGAAAACTCTAAAGTTTTAAAGGTTGGAGACTTAAAAGACCAGACATTCAGAGAGGAGCTAATAGATTACATTTCAAAAAAAAATCATGAAAATAAGAAAGAATAAAAAGAAATTTTAGTTGTAACATTTGTTCTGATTAGAAGATATAATGTTTACAACCTTTAGAGGCTGAAGCAATGTCTGGCTTGGTAATATTGATTATGCAAAATATTTTCCAATAAAATACCTCATACTTCTTTCAAATCGTTTAAGGTAAAAAATTATGAGAAGTAATGTCTGTTTAATTATTATATTATCCACTATCTGTTTTAGTTCGTGCTGCCGGGAAAAGAATTTAAGATATTCCCTGAATGCCGCAGGCGAAAACCGAATAGAACTGGAAAAAGTACTGGAACATTATAAAGATAGTGGCCTTAAATATGATGCTGCATGTTTTCTCATAAAGAATATGCCGGGATATTATTCGTATGCAAAAAGTTCCGGTCTGGACAGTTTGAGAAAAATACAATCCGTCATATTCCATAAAAAACATTTTCCTCGTGATTTGCAAGACAAATGGAGTAAGTTCTCCTACAAGAGCACGCCCAAGGTGTATGACTGCCACGCTATAAAGGCTGAGTATTTAATTGAAAATATAGACTTGGCCTTTGCTGCCTGGCAGAAGAGACCGTGGCGGCACTCTCTTTCATTTGACGAGTTCTGTGAATGGATATTGCCTTATCGCATAGGGGACGAGCCGTTGGAAAACTGGCGAAAGTTTTTTTATCAAAAATATTCGGCTGTACTTGATTCTTTATATAAAGGCAATGATATGATGGTAGCGGCAGACTCGTTAATCAGGTTTGTAAAACGAGAAAGCGGCTATGTATATTCTGATGAATTAAGCCTGCCTCATCTGGGAGCCCTGTTTTTGCAAAAGAACTGTGTCGGATATTGTCGGGAGAGTTGTGACTTGTCTGTATATGTCCTCCGTTCGGTGGGCATACCTGTTGCCACGGATTTCATTATAAGTGCTCCCGAAGCACAAGGTGGCCATTCCTGGAATGTTATAAAGAATGGGACCGGAATAATCCCTTTTGAATATGATGAGGGAAAGGTTACTCAAGGATATGATGACAAACGCTTAAAAGGCAAAATATACAGACAGTGTTTTGGCAAACAGAAAAAGGATATAATGGACAGGTCGGAGATACCCGCTATCTTAAAATTTCCCTACATAAAGGATGTCACCGGTGAATATTTCGGCGAAAACAGTGTGGAAATAGAAGTAGATGAGACTGAATGTGGACAATATGCCTATTTGGGAGTCTTTTCTTTTNATAATGGACAGGTCGGAGATACCCGCTATCTTAAAATTTCCCTACATAAAGGATGTCACCGGTGAATATTTCGGCGAAAACAGTGTGGAAATAGAAGTAGATGAGACTGAATGTGGACAATATGCCTATTTGGGAGTCTTTTCTTTTCCGAGCTGGAAGGCTATAGATATGGCGTTACACCAAAATGGGAAAGCCATGATAAACAATATAGAGCCTGATGTCATTTATGTACCTTTGGCTTCTAATCATAATGGAAGTGTGTTTCATACAATAGGATTCCCTTTCTGGCTGACAGATAAAGGATTAAAATATTTCCAGCCTGAGAAAGAAGTAGAAACCGTTGAATTATTCCGAAAATATCCGCTCCGAAAATGGACGCGTTTCCATATCAGTGAAATCATAGGAAGCCACTTGGATGTTTCAAATTCTTTGGATTTTCGACAGAGTGAGTTACTCTATATGGTTGCTGACACACCGAGAGTGAATTATAATCAAGTGATATGCCATCCCCCAAAAAAATACAGGTATGTGCGATATCAAGCAGCTGCAGATAAACCTGCACGCATTGCAGAGCTAATGTTATTTCGTTCAGAAGAGGACACGGTAAATCTGCCTTTTAAGATTATAAACGGAAGTGAGCCGTGTAAAGGAAATGAGAAAGAAGTAAAAGAGAATATTTGTGACGGAAACTATCTGACCTATTTTCTTTCAGACGAAAAAGGAGGCTATGTAACTTTAGACCTCGGCAAAGATGAATGGATAAAAAAANAAAAAAATAGTTTATGTGCCACGCAATGATGAAAATTTTATCAGTATAGGACATGAATATGAATTGTTCTACCAAAACGGACCGGACGGCTGGATATCTTTAGGCAGGAAAACGGCAACGGAACCCCGGTTGGTTTATAACAATGTCCCCAAAAACGCGCTGCTTTGGCTGCATAACCTATCTGCCGGCAAGGAAGAACAGGTGTTCTATATGCAAAATGGGCAACAAATATTCTTAAACAAATGGTAGGAAAGGTGAAAAAGCTGAAAAGAATAACGGACCGCCTGCTGTCTGTCGCTTTCTATATATGCATATTGATAATAGGATGGCTGGTGTTACAAATAACCTGTTTCACGACCTTTACCATCCCGTCTGATTCAATGGCTCCCACCCTGCAGGCGGGCGACCGCATATTGGTGAACAAATGGATAATGGGAGCCCGCATCTTCAATATCTGGGATGCACTGGAAGACAAGGAGGTGAAGATTCACCGGTTGCTGGGAGTCGGAAAGATTAAGCGCAATGATGTGCTGGTCTTCAATTTCCCTTATCCTGCCAAGAAAGACTCCCTGGCGATGGACGTCATGCTGTATTATGTAAAACGCTGTATCGCCCTGCCGGGAGATACGCTGGAAATAAGGAACGGATTCTATAGGATACGCGGGACAGAGGAAGAATTAGGAAATATGGCCGCCCAAAGACGCATCTCCGGCCTGACGGAAAACGATTCACGGGGAGTGGTTATGGAGAGTTTTCCGTGGAGCAAACGGTTGGGATGGACGATAAAGGAATTCGGTCCATTGCCTGTCCCGGCAGAAGGACAAGTGGTATCATTGGATAGCATCTCAATATTATTTTATCAACATATCATAAGGTACGAACAAAAAAAGGAACTTTCATTGAGGGATAAACTTATTTACTTGGGCGACAGCCTGATAAGGGAATATCGGTTTANGTATCGGGCGACAACATGGAGAACTCCCGCGATTCGCGGTATTGGGGACTGCTGCCCGAAAGCTACATAGTGGGAAAAGCAACAAGAATATGGAAATCGAAAGACCCTGCCGACGGACATATCCGCTGGAACCGGGTATGGAAAAGAATAAAATGAAACATATAAATAAAATAATGGCAAGTGGAATTTGTCTATTTATCACCTGGCTCTTCATTCTTGCCGGTGCGGTGGAAGCGGTATGGGGGCTACCGGGTATATCGGTGGAAGGAGGTGCGCGAGACAGCTTCTGTGGCATGGCACCGGAAACAGATGTTCTACCGTTCGGGGGCTTATGAGCAAGCGGCGGAAGTGTATGCAGAGATATACGAAGACATGAAATGGAATGCCCGCTATCTGTTTGAATACGGACACGCCCTGCATAAGCTGCACAGGCATGAGGAATCGAATGTGGTTATGAAAGAGGCGTTGCGGGTGAGCGGCGACCCGATGATATTGAACATAATAGGAAAGAACGAACAGGAGGCGGGTAATTATGCAGAGGCAGAATATTGGCTGATTCGTTCCACCCATCGGTTGCCGGCAGAATCTATCCTTATTTCCTGCTGGCAAAGCTATATGCGGAACCGGAGTTTTATCAACGGCAAAAACTGGAGCAGGCTGCAAGGATGGTAATGGAGAAAGAGCCGAAGGTGCAATCCACGGCCATCAGGCAAATGAGGGAGGAAATAAAGAAGCTGACCGGCCAAGAGTAAAGCCTCTGTTTTTTCATCCTATTCCCTTTGTCAGACGAGCCATTCGATATTGCTTCTTCACAGCCGTGAAGAACTCATTTTGATTTCGTATCTTTGTCCCAATGAAGCCAAACAATAAAGTTCTACTGGGAATGAGTGGAGGAACGGACAGCTCCGTTGCCGCCTTACTGTTACAGGATGCCGGGTACGAAGTGACCGGTGTCACTTTTCGTTTTTATGAAAAAGAAGGAGATACGGAATATTTGGACGATGCACGGACTTTATGTGAACAACTGAAAATCAAGCATATCACCTACGACGTTCGCAATATATTCCGAAAGACAATCATTGATTATTTTATCCGCGAATACATGGCCGGGCATACCCCTGTGCCTTGCACGCTCTGTAACAATTACCTCAAATGGCCACTTCTACAACAGTTGGCCGACGAATTGGGTATCTATCATTTTGCTACCGGTCACTATGTCCGCAAGCGTTTCATCGACGGATTTTACCACATCACTGCCGGAGCAGACCCTGACAAAGAACAGTCGTTCTTTTTATGGGGGCTTCCACAAGATATCCTGCAACGGATGTTGCTCCCGATGGGGGAACTCACCAAAACCCGTGTCCGCGAAATAGCCGAAGAACGAGGTTTCTCGAAGGCAGCCCGCAAACGTGACAGTCTGGGAGTGTGCTTCTGCCCCATGGACTATCGCACGTTTTTACGCCGCGAGCTGCCGGAAGATAGCATTAAGCCCGGCAAATTTTTCGATGAAACAGGAAACTTCATTGCATGGCACGAAGGTTATCCTTTCTATACCATCGGTCAGCGACGGGGATTGGGGATTGATTTAAACCGTGCCGTCTTCGTAAAAGAGATATTTCCCGAAGAAAACAAAGTGATATTAAGTGATTTGAAAGCTTTGGAAAAAACAGAAATGACATTGAAAGACTGGAATATCACAAATCCTGACGCATTGCTCTGCAAGGACGATGTGATTGTGAAAATACGCTATCGCAAGCAAGCTAATCGGTGCACAGTGACACTGCAAGCGGACAATACGCTCCACGTGCAACTGCACGAGCCGCTTACCGCCATTGCCACCGGACAGGCAGCCGCTTTTTATCGGGAAGACGTGGTGTTGGGAGGAGGAATTATCTTATAGGGACAGACCTGTATGTCTGCTTGAATAATCAATAGCAGTCAACGGAGTATTGAGAGTATTATAATCTTCTCCTAAGAACTTACCATCATAAATATTAAACTTAGGATTACCAACTAAGGTATAATATTCTGCATTTGGTACAAACTCACTATACTGAGTTGCATAAGCATAAATGCTTCATAGAACGGAAAAAGACCAAAGTGTTTCAAAAAGAGACCTAAGAGTTTTTCAAAAAGACTTAGGTCTTTTACTAAAACACTTTGGACTTTCAGGAAAAGACTTAGGTCTTTTAAAAAAACTCTTCCATCTTTATTTCAAAACAAAAAGTGCAAAAAACAACTGCAATTATCACAAGAAAGCATATTTTGCTCTCACCCTCTCACCTGCATCATCAAGAAGCCGATGAATAAAGTGTTTCAGTGGTGAGAGATAAGGGTGAGGGATGGGGTGATAGATGAGAGCATTGCTCTTATTTTCGACTAATAATGTATATTTTCGGTATCCCTGTGTGCACACTTTTCCACATACGTGTGCACGCGCGCTTCCGTCGGCATGAAGTGTTTCAGCCTGCATAACAGAGTGTTTTATCCTGTCAAACAAAGTGTTTCACGACATCAAACAAAGTGTTTCAGGCTGTTGAAACACTTTGTTTGAAAGAGTGAAACAACCGACGCGAAAGCAGTCATTGTGCAACAGCGACATACGCAACAGAAAGAAGCAACGCCCATGTGTGTCAACTTGTATAAGAAAGAATGCACAAAATACGTTTTTTGCCCAAAATGAGAGAACTGCTCTCACCTTTTTATCCATCTCTCACCTTCATCTCTCATCCCTGAAACCCTCTATTCATCAGGGATAAGGAGATGTGGGTGAGAGGGTGAGAGAACACCCAACGCATATTTGATACCGGCATCGAATGACCACGGATTGATGTAATGGGCAGACATATTAAACTTACGCAAGAGTGTTTAAAGTGGGAACTGATTAATCGCTACTATTTCGTTGGATTTACAGTATATTGCCTCAAGTCGCTTTGTGGGGTAAGGAGAAATTATATTTATAGTCAAACAGAATTAATTTGCGAAAAATTACAGATGTAGTACGGCTGATATTCAGTAGATTATACAGATTGTTTTTGCAATATATTTCTATTTGACTATAACAGGGAGTTTATCATGAAGTGGGTAAGAACCATGAAAAAGAACGAACTGAGTACCACCACTATTGCCATTGCGCTTCGTAGCCTGAGAACCATTATCAATATGTGCTCAATGAGAAGCCCAAGGAGGCTACTCCGGTTGTAGATAAGAAAGCCCTGCTTAAAATGCTGAAAGGTTTGAGTGAAGAGGAGCGGATGGAACTGATAGCTAATCTATCTGACTAATCATAGCCGCTTATCACAAGAATACCAAATGAATTACCGCAAAAACGCGGAATAAACTACCGCAAAAATACCAAATAAAACACCACAAAAACACCAAATAGATAGTTGTATTTCAAAGAAAAGCAATATCCTTGCAGATGTCACAGCATCGGAAGACATTAGTTTGTCCATGAATACCTTTGATGATTATATTGCAGCCTTGGAAAAATTGTTCGTTATCCAAGACATTGATGCGTGGTGTCCCGCTATCCGTAGCAAGACTGCCATCCGCAGTTCTTCCAAGCGTTGCTTCGTTGACCCATCTATTGCAGTGGCTGCTATGAATGTCAATGCTGAAGCTTTAGAGACTCAACTCAAGACATTTGGCTTCATCTTTGAGCAAATGTGTATAAGAGATTAAAGATTTATACAGCAGATTTCAATAGCCATATTTCCTATTATAGAGACAGATATGGTCTGGAAGCGGATTTAGTGTTACATCTGGAAGATGGACGGTATGCACTAATCGAGTGCAAACTTGGTAGTAGCGAAATTGATGAAGGAGCTAAACACTTACTTGAACTCAAAAGGCTCATACAGGAGCACAACAAAACGGAAAAACAAGTACCTCTTCGAGAACCCGATTTGCTTATTGTTATGACTGGTGGAAGCATGGCTTACACTCGTCTTGATGGAGTGAAGGTTATTCCGTTGGCGTGTCTTAAGGATTAACCAATCAGCACATTATTTATATGGACGATGATATGAAGAAAACAGGAACCGTTCTAATGGCCAAACCGAAAGTTGTTATATTTCACTGTTTATAGTCAAAAAGAAATACGAGAGTTGCATTTACTTGCGGAAATTAGGATGATTTGTTTGAACTAACAAAAGCCAATCCGGGGAAAATATCAATCTGATTCAGATAAAGTTTATCACACTCTTACGATTTACGCAAGAACTTTTGCACAATCGCATATACTTTCCCTCATATATTGTGATACTGAATCCGTTTTTTTTGTTAATTGTTTGCCTATTCCACACATTAATTTATACCTTTGCATTTCTAATTGGATGAATTATGGAAAATAAACTAACCATTTACAATACATTAAGTCGCAGAAAGGAACTTTTTGTTCCCCTCCATGCACCCCATGTAGGTATGTATGTATGCGGTCCTACAGTATACGGTGATGCCCATTTGGGACATGCTCGCCCGGCTATCACATTCGATATCCTGTTCCGTTATCTCACCCATCTGGGATATAAAGTGCGCTATGTGCGTAACATTACTGACGTGGGCCATTTGGAACATGATGCCGATGAAGGTGAAGACAAGATTGCAAAAAAAGCACGTCTTGAACAACTGGAACCGATGGAAGTGGTGCAGTATTACCTGAACCGTTACCACAAAGCAATGGAAGCCCTCAACGTGCTTCCGCCCAGCATTGAGCCACATGCTTCAGGACATATCATCGAACAAATCCGTTTGGTGGAAGAAATTATGAAAAACGGATATGCTTACGAAAGTGAAGGCTCTGTCTACTTCGATGTAGCGAAATACAACAAAGACCATCACTACGGCAAGCTGTCGGGACGTAATCTGGACGATGTGCTGAACACAACCCGAGAATTGGACGGACAAAGTGAAAAGCATAATCCTGCCGACTTCGCCCTGTGGAAAGCAGCCCAACCGGAACATATCATGCGCTGGCCCAGCCCATGGAGCAACGGTTTCCCCGGATGGCATTGCGAATGTACTGCTATGGGCAAGAAATATCTGGGTGAACATTTCGACATCCACGGTGGGGGCATGGACCTGATTTTCCCGCACCACGAATGTGAAATTGCACAAAGTGTGGCTTCGCAGGGAGACGATATGGTTCACTATTGGATGCACAATAACATGATTACCATCAACGGACAGAAGATGGGTAAATCTTACCATAACTTTATTAATCTGGATGAATTCTTCAACGGGTCGCATGAACTGCTCACCCAAGCATATAGCCCGATGACCATCCGCTTCTTCATCCTTCAGGCACACTATCGCAGCACGGTAGACTTCAGCAATGAGGCCTTGCAAGCTGCAGAAAAAGGATTGCAACGCCTGCAAGAGGCTGTGAAAGGATTGGACCGCATCACTCCGGGTAAACAAACTACCGGCATCGATGGCGTGAAAGAGCTTCGTGCCAAATGCTATGAAGCGATGAATGATGACCTCAACTCACCGATTGTCATCGCTCATCTGTTTGACGGAGCACGAATGATTAATACGGTTCTCGACAAAAAAGCGACTATTTCGGAAGAAGACTTGGAAGAACTGAAAAGCTTATTCCCTCTTTTCATGTACGAAATTCTCGGTTTGAAAGAAGAAACGGCCAACAACGAGGCTCGTGAAGAGGCTTACGGAAAAGTGGTGGATATGCTGCTGGAACAACGTATGCAGGCGAAAGCCAATAAAGACTGGGCTACCAGCGACAAGATTCGCGACGAACTGGCCGCTTTGGGCTTTGAAGTGAAAGATACAAAAGACGGATTTACTTGGAAACTGAACAAGTAAGTTGATGTCTCTATCCTTATTTCAGCTGAGGGTGTTAAAATGTCGTTTTCATTTTGACACCCTCCATATATAATATACAGACAACTTATTTTTCTTGCCCTTTGGGAATGACAATCCAGAAACAGGAGCCCTCCCCTTCTATAGAATCCACTCCGATATTTCCTCCCATCTGCTCCACTATGCTCTTACAGATGGAAAGTCCGAGCCCTGTTCCGTGAACAAAACTGTTTAACTTGACAAATCGTTCAAAAACAGAATCCACCTTGTCTGCAGGAATACCCACTCCTGTATCGCGTACGTAAAACTTCAAACGGTCTTTCCCCACTTCATGGTATCCCAAAGAAATACTGCCCTGAACCGTAAACTTTAATGCATTATTAATAAAATTGGACAGCACCTGTGTGAGTCTGGTCTTATCAACATAAAGTGTACATTGCGGCAAATGGTCTTCAAAACGAAGTTCCACCCCTGCCGGTGTCTTCATCCGCAGTGAGTAGACTATCTCACTACAGAGCGCATTTACATCGACAGTGCTTCCTACAAAATCGAAAGTGCCTGATTCAATCTTCGACAAATCCAGAATATCAGAGATTAACTGCAACAAAAGCTCCGTATTTTCGTGCACAATAGACATATATTGTGAACGCTCTTCTTTGTCCTCTGCCTGAATGAGCAGGTCGGAGAAACCAACAATGGCATTCAGGGGAGTACGAATCTCATGACTCATATTGGCAAGAAAAGCCGATTTTAAACGGTCCAGGTTCTCTGCCTTTTCTTTCGCCTTTATCAGCATCATTTCCGTTTCCTTCAGTTCTGTGATATCATAATTGATACATACCATATCAATAATACCGTCTTCGGGACGGAAATCACGCACCATGACATTAATCCGTGTCCACGTATAATTCCCGCCTTCCCGCAAGATACGGACATCGTGGCGCAAATGGGTGGCTGTACGGTCCAATACTTGCTCAAAGAAAGCGAGTATCACCCGACGGTCGTCAGGATGGAAGTGGGAATGTATCCTGATAATTTGGGAAAGAGGGGTCCCCTCTTTCTCACCGACATTCCTATACCAACTGCTGACAGCATAACCGTCACGCGTCAAGGCATTGAAATGAGCATATCCCACCTTGGCATAATCACCCACCAGCGTAAAGAACTCTTCAAATTCCTGTATCTTATGATGCGCATTATTCGTCTCCGTGTTGTCTATATTAGTAATCAGAATATTCACCAGATTGCCCGACGAGTCCAGGATAGGAATGGCTTTTGAAATCAGTTCTATCCGCCCCTGCTTTAGTGTTTTATAGTAGTCGCCTATCCGGTCAAAATCATATTCAAAGCCAAAGTTGAAAGACTTTCCTTCTTTCAGCATATCCTCCCAGTTGTCACACAGCATCGGGTTGGCAAACAAATTGATTCCCAGTACATCTTCTTTACAGGTCATTCCAAAGATTTCAAGGTCCTTATCATTGATATCCACCAATGTACCCTCCCGGTCGTATAGTTCGATACCTACAGGAATATTTTTATAAATATCGCGGAAATACTGTTGTTCAAACGAGGCCTCGGATTCTGCCTTATACAATCCCACACAAATACTGATGATATTCGCCAGTGAAGCAAACCACTGATAATCTTCGTTTCTCCATTCACGAAACTCCTTCATAATCTCAATTCCCATATACCCCCACACTCCGTCTTTGGAGTTCAGGGGAACTGCCATGACGGATTTTACTCCTGCGGCAGCCAGACGCATCCTCTCTTCCACCGCATCGGCGGGAATGGAATCTGAGGTAAAGAGGATGACAGGAATACCCGAAAACAGTTGCGTGTCCCACCAACTGCCGTATGCTATGGGTTCAATGGACTGAAAACGCTTTTCGTGCGCAACTCCTTCGGCCACAATCTCATGGACACAACTTTGCAGATGACTGATTTTATCATATTCGACAATATAAGTCCGGTCTCCTTTAAACTGGAAAAGCACGTCACGCAAAATTTTATCAATGACTCCCGTCACATCGTCCGAATGAAGAAAATCCAACAAAGAACAGGAAATGCCGTTCAACCGATACAGCAAATCATTCAGCCGGACAACCGTATCTTCCTGCATACTCATACGCTGGCGCGAAACACATTGCAGCATGCCCATTATACGAACGTGCCCATCATCAGTAATCCGCTTGTCACCGACTTTAGTGCTTACCCACATGACACCGTACTTAGTATGAATAGGAAAGACTTGCTCATAGATGTCCATCATCTTAAACGAACGGAACTCTGCAAGCACCCGTTCCCTGTAATCTGCACAGATTAAATTTCCAAAATCTAAAAATGAAATCTTGCCCCCTTCGATACCTAACAAATCTGCCACAAAATCTGAGCAATAATAAACTCCTTCATTAAAGTCGGCCTCCCACCACCCCATCCGGGCTATTGAGACCAGTTGCTGTAACCTAATATTATCTTCTTCAGCCTTATTCATACTTTATTTCCTGCTTTTAAAGATGCAAGATAAACATTATATCAGTCACTCAATCATTTTATTCGGAAAATAACTCCCTTAATGGGTATTTTTAACCCTATTCATTTGCAAATGAGCAACAATATCTTTAATTTCGTGAAACAACTGCATTACAAACCCTGCAAATCCATAACGCAATGAAAGACAAAGTCCTATTAATCTGCCTGTTACTACTGGTATCCCTAAGGATATCCGCACAGAAATACACGATTTATATAGACGATTTCAACAGCGAAATCAAAGTTCCCAATAAAGTGCTCAATACCATTCGGAGTGTTGTACTGGACGGTATACAGCAAACAAATCGTGTAAATATTGTTGATGCGATGGCCGTAGGTGCCAACCTCAATCTGAGCCCATTGGAAGACGCACGCCGTTTCCGGGCCGACTATCTGCTACGCGGAAATCTAGTATCACGCGAGGCGACTGATGACGGAAGTTCGCATCGCCGCTATCACAGCCGCGAGAACAGTTTCAAAGAAAAGTTCAAGTTACAGTTGGACTTGATTCGCACCAGTGACGGAACCACTATCGGTACAAGGGTTTATGAAGAAACCGGTTCGTCTTCGGGCAAAGATGCGAGCCAGTTTGCAGCGTTGGAACATTCACTGTTGGGCATGCCGTATGAAATGAGAAACTTTGTGGAGAATTACTTTAAGGTTTATGGCAGCATCTTGAAACTTGCCGGAGATAATGGGAAAAAAGCTAAAACAGTTTATATCAATCTGGGATATGATGATCCGATAAAGGAAGGCCAGCGGTTTGATGTAATGGAAGACGGGATGATTGACGGTAATTATATGGAAGATAAAGTAGGAGAAGTACGCATTGATAAAATCATGGGACCGAAGATTTCTCTATGCAAGGTTAATAAAGGTGGAGAAGACATCTTAAGGATAATCAATGAAGGAAAAATCACCTTGAGACTGGTTTCCAGAAAAGCCAAACTCTTTGATGAATAAGACAAGGGGGCTTTACTCTGTATACATTCGGGAGTGTGTCAAAACTAAACCGACCTATCCCATCGTCAGCTGTAGGGGCAGGGTTTGCCTGCCCGAAGACACAAAGTAAACTGTTTTCGGGCGAGCCAACCTCGCCCCTACGAACGAAACGACAGCATTATCCACGTTTTGACACAACCCACCTCCGACCACATGGCAGTCACCTTCACTTCTCGACAATAGATGTCAGCGGATGCCTGTTTCCTTTTATTTCTTTCAGAAATGCCTTTGCAGAGCCAAAGTTCAGATAAAGGTCCAAGCGCACGGGCAAATGGTTTTTATCATCAGTGATATAAAAGGTAATCACCTCTTTCTCTTTTCCCTTTTTATACTCTACCAACGAAAAGACAAGGCAACGGTATTTCACTCCGCCTTCCGCCTTAAATACCTTCTTCCCACGATAAATCAACGTCTGGTCTTCTATCTTGGTTCCGGTGGCCATCGGGAAAATAATTTTCTGTCCCACCGTGTAATCATCGACATCGAAAGAACGTGCCTGCATCAGAATGCTCAGCATATCAAATATACATCCTTCGCTTTCGTCACGCGTCTTCACCGTGTCACGGCCACGACGCATCCTGCGCTGGTCGGCAATACATTTATCATCTTTATAGCTGAACCATACTTCGTCCACTGTATAGCGGCTACCTTCCTCTGCCCCTTTACGGAAATAAAGAGGCTCCAACCGATTGGTCGTGATACAAGTCAGTGTATCACGCATCTTGAAAACGAAATCAACCATACCATTCGTGACGGCCACCAAATTGGTGCGGAAACAAGGCTTGCCCTGATAAGTCACTGCCTGCATATCCATCCGGGCGACACCGGCATCTTTCCAGATGAATTTCCAGTTGAACTTAAGGTCATAAGTCAACAGTTCGCCCGCTTGTATGGCTTCATTCTTTGCAGCACACTGCGCTCCTGCGGTACATATAATGAACCAAGAACACAATAGTATGGATATTATTTTTTTCATCGGCCTAGTTTTCTAGCTCTTTCTTTGTTTCTGTCCTGTATCTTCTTCGTCTCTTCCGGCTTCTGCTTCTTTATTTCATCCAATTTCTGCTTTTCAACCGGGACCGCATTGATATCCCAATTTTCCTCAAACTCAAAGTTTGCCTTCATCTCCCATACCTTCGGGAAATAATAGACTTCTTCAGGCTGCGAGTGCTCCGAATATTTTCCGGTATCCCAGACTCCGTTACCGTTCCGGTCATTGAACAGACGGATATAGAATTTCGTACCGGGATTGAGATAATAGAAATCCGCCGTATTCTGAGGAGTTATCCGTTGCTGGCGCAACACTTTGCCGCTTCCATCCAGCAACTCTACCACTGCTGTGGAATCGGCACCGGTAATATTCAGCAAGATGGTTCCATATTCATCCAGTTTTTTCACCTTCATGGTCTGCTTCACCTTATTGGTATGCAAGCCATACATTCCCCTAAAGGCCATCGAGTCTATCGACAGCTGATATTCCTTTTCGGGTTCCCACTCCGCCAATATTTCATACTTGCGGGGCACCACGGAGTCCGCCACAAACATAAATGGAATTTCTTCCCACAGGCTGTCTTTCTTTATTTCCATGTGAATGGCCGCCGTATCAATGCTTGCCACAGGCTCATCGAACGACAGATATACATTTCTATCAAGGTCGAAAGCAGAAGGGGCATCCACATTCATTGTAAGGAACTTGGTAGGTTCCGGCTCAATCGTTTCTCCTTTCTTTTCCTTCTTCTTACGTTCCTTTTCCTTCTCTTCGGCTGCTTTGGCTTCCAGTTTCTCCCGCTCCGCACGAGTCAACTTATTTGCCAGAAAGAGTGTATCAGTCTGCGGCACAAGACGGTCCAATGTATCCGTTGCCAAATAATCCATCTGAATTTCGAGCGTGTCCATCTGATATATCAACGAGTCTTTAATCCAATAGCAGATAGAGTCGTTGCGGTCGGTCTTCTCGATGATAAAAGCATCACGTTCATCAAAGTTCAATCCCTTCAGCGTGGGAAGCGTATCTGCCCGCGCACTGAAAGTAAGAACAAAATGATTCTCTTTATCACGTTCGCTGCGAGTAAGGTATTGGCGGTCATTTTCTTCCTTAAACGCTCTCAGTATAATATCATCCGGCAGGAAACGGGTGTATCCCACACTCTTAATGGTATCGATGGTCAGTGAATCCTTCCAAATCGTATCTTGGCGCATGGCATCCTCCATGGCAGGTATGATAATGGAATCGCTGAAAGCAATCATCTCGGTCTTGGAATCGAATAAATAATTCTGATTACCATCCATTAAGGCATAAATACGATATTTGCCGGGAGCGATGCCACGAATGGAGAAGTGTCCGCGACTGTCTGTACGGGATACGCGGTCGAATGGTTTCTTCATAAAGGCACTGTCACTCAAGTCAGAGTGCAGACCTACCTGGATATTCTTCACCGGCTCCAAATCTGAAGCGCCGAGCACTGTCCCCGATACTTCCATTGTATCGATAGTCGTACCGGTGGAAAAGGTAAAGGCATAATTACCCAACGGATTACCCTCGTTGTTATCGACAATAGCATCCGCGAAATCGATAGTGTAAGTAGTATTCGGCTTTAACGAATCCACCAATCCTACCACTACTTTCCTTCCACTGGCTTTGATTTCGGGCTGTTCCAACTGGGGAGGAGATACTACCACCTTCTCCGCAGCCTTTTCCAGCTTGATAAATTCATCAAATTCAATGGTTACTTTTTTCTCTTTACTATTGATGGCAAATGGTTTGGGGGTACTCCTGACAAACTTTGGCGGCTCTTCATCATACGGACCACCGTCGGGGTTTCCCATGCTGGCGCATGAGTACACCACAATCATCAACATCAGCAAAGCAGGTAATTTATGTCTATTCCAATTCATTTCTTTACTTATTCAAGCTTAGCATTTCTTCTATATATTCACGCGTATTGCTCAGCCTAGGTACTTTGTGTTGTCCTCCCAACTTGCCTTTCTCTTTCAACCAGTCATGGAACAGGTTGGGACGGGCTACAATAATTTCCAAGGGCTGCAAGGTAAGGTTTTTATGTCGTTTTGCTTCGTAATCGGAGTTAATTTCTTGTAAAGAGGCATCGAGTACCTTGCTAAATTTCTCTAAAGAGTCTGGCATGACTGCAAATTCTATCAACCACTGATGACGGCATTTGGCATTGGCATCCATGAAAACAGGAGCAGCGGAGTAATCTGTGATTTGTGCACCGGTAGCGGCACATGCCTTTGCCAACCCCTGTTCGGCATTATCCACCATCAGCTCTTCACCAAAAGCATTGATAAAATGCTTGGTGCGGCCCGTGATGACAAATTTATAAGGATGCTTACTCGTAAACTTCACCGTATCACCAATCATATAACGCCACAATCCGCAAGATGTACTGATGACCATCGCATAATTCCTGTTCAGTTCCACATCTGCCAAAGGAATGATATGGGGGTTTTCGTTTTCTATCTCTTCCATCGGAATAAATTCATAGAATACCCCATAGTCAATCATCAACATCATGGCAGGATCATCGAAATCATTTTGTAATCCGAAGAAACCTTCACTGGCATTATAAGTCTCCATGTAGTGCATTTTATCACTGCGAATAATCTGCTTGTACTGTTCGCGGTAAGGGGTAAATGCCACTCCTCCATGAAAAAACACTTCCAGATTAGGCCATACTTCCGCCAGATTATCTGTCCCCTTGATTTCCATGATATGTCTGACAACAGCCAACATCCACGAAGGCACTCCCGACAAGTTGGTCACATTCTTGTTCATCGTGCTGCGGGCAATCTTCTCCACTTTTTCCTCAAAGTCGCTTAACAGTGCGATTTTCTTTTCGGGCACACGAATAAGGTTAACCAATGGATTGACGTTCTCAATCAGAATGGCAGACAAGTCACCCACCAAGCTCCGCTTCAGATTATAATTGGAAGCATGGCTACCTCCCAAAATCAGCCCTTTTCCCGAGAAGAAACGGCTATTGGGATTTTGCTGTAAATAAAGCGCGACGGCATCCATACCCCCGGCATAATGGATATCATGCAATCCTTCTTTGCTGACAGGAATAAATTTACTCTTATCATTGGTCGTGCCCGAAGACTTTGCAAACCAGATGACTTCACCCGGCCACAATACATTTTTTTCTCCCCGGCGCATACGCTCCACATAGGGCTTTATTTCCTCGTAAGTCTGTAAAGGAACACGTTGATAATCCTGATAACTCTTTATGTCTTTATAGTTATACTCCAATCCCCATTTCGTATTGGCAGCGTCTTTGATAAGACGGTCAAAAACCTTTGCCTGAATAGCTTCAGCTTGAGTGGCATACAATGCCGTAGCTGTCTGTCGGGGTTTGAATAGTGTACTAATTAGTCTGGTCGAATTCATTTCCGTTAATATACAATTCGTTATATCCTGCAAAATTAACCTTTTCTGTATTAATAAGCCTTATAACATTATTTTTTTTATAGTTTTCTGCATTACTTTTATTTTTTCTTATCTTTACGCACGTTTACAACTTAACATCAACGGC
Organism: Phocaeicola faecalis; assembly: GCF_021730445.1. Classification (GTDB taxonomy): domain Bacteria; phylum Bacteroidota; class Bacteroidia; order Bacteroidales; family Bacteroidaceae; genus Phocaeicola; species Phocaeicola faecalis. The sequence goes on from NZ_JADNRM010000009.1 coordinate 19,130, forward strand.
TATGAAGATAGGAATTTTGACATCAGGAGGAGACTGTCCCGGAATAAACGCCACTATCAGAGGAGTTTGTAAAACAGCCATAAATCACTACGGCATGGAAGTTTTTGGAATCCGGAGCGGATTTCGAGGCTTATTGGACAACGATATAGAACCTTTGACAGAAAAATCGTTATCAGGTTTGCTCAATTTAGGAGGAACCATTCTTGGAACTTCACGTGAGAAACCATTTAAAAAACGTCTGTCTGCCGCTTCCGAAGACAAACCGGCATTAATGTTGAAGAATATCCATGACCTGGGATTGGACTGCATTGTCTGCATCGGTGGGAACGGTACACAAAAAACAGCCGCCAAGCTAGCACAAGCGGGCGTCAATGTGGTGTCTGTCCCCAAAACCATCGACAATGACGTATGGGGAACCGACGTGTCTTTCGGGTTTGATTCTGCTGTAACGATTGCAACCGACGCTATCGACCGTTTACATTCGACTGCCAGTTCGCACCAGCGTGTCATGGTTATCGAAGTGATGGGACATAAGGCCGGATGGATTGCCCTTTACTCAGGCATGGCAGGCGGTGGTGATGTCATTCTCATCCCGGAACTACCTTATAATATCCATAACATCGGCAACACAATTATCGAAAGGTTGAAAAAGGGAAAGCCTTACTCCATTGTCGTTGTGGCAGAAGGCATCCAGACCATCAACGGTAAAAAGGCCGCCGAATACATAGCCGAAGAGATAGAATATGAAACCGGATTCGAAACACGCGAAACGGTTTTGGGGTATATCCAGCGCGGAGGCTCACCCACCCCATACGACCGTAATCTAGCCACCCGGATGGGAGGCCATGCTACGGAACTGATTGCCACCGGACAATTCGGAAGAATGGTTTCCCTGCAAGGAGCTCAGATAGGCTCTGTTCCTTTGGATGAAGTAGCCGGCAAATTAAAATTGGTGGACGAAGACCATGACCTGATTGTCCAAGGGAAACGGATGGGAATCTGCTTCGGCTAGCTCCCTTGCATTTCAGGTTTATCTATATACTTGGATGGCGACACTCCGAATTGCTCAGTGAAATGTTTTCGGAGGGTACGGGTGTCGCTATAACCTACCATTTCTGCTATTTCCTGAATGGAGTATCTGTTCTCCATGATTAGAGAGGCAGCTTTGCTCATACGGATACTGCGGATGATATCTATCGCTGCCAGTTCGCTACGCTGTTTTATCTTTCTATATAAAGTAGGCTGGCTCATATTCAATTGTTCCGCCAATATCTTCACATTAAAGTTTTCATCTGCCAGATTAGCCTCAATAACCTGAATAACCCCTTTCATGAAATCATCCGCCACTTCTTCTGCCTCGCCCTGTTTCGTTTCCTTCTGCTTCAGCATCAAAGCTTTGGTATAAATACGTTTCAGGCGTTCGCGCTGCAAGATAAGATTCTCAACCCTCGATTTCAGTATTTCCGGATTAAACGGTTTCAGTATATAATCGTCCGCCCCCACTTTAGACCCATACAGGATATCCGCATCTTCTGCCTTGGCAGTCAACATCAAAATAGGAATATGCGCAGTGCACGGCCGCTCCCGAATCTCACGACAACAGACAAATCCATCCTTGACGGGCATCATGATGTCCGATATAATAAGATTCGGAATCTTCTCCGTAGCTATCCGGACACCTTCTTCTCCATTGGCAGCCTCATACAACGTATAATTCTTGCAAAACAAACTGCATATATAGGCACGCACCTCCTCGTTGTCTTCGATAATAAGAAGGCTTTTCTTGTTTCCAGCCTCTTTTTCCTGCTCGGCAACAGAGGAACTTACAGGTACTGGAATATCCGTCTCCTCATTCACCGGTGTTTCCACCAGTTCATACTTATCTTCCGAAAAATGAGCATTTCCCTCAGGAATAGCCAATACAAACGTACTTCCTTCTTGCAGACTACTCTTCAAAGAGATAGAGCCATGATGCAAATCCATGGTATTCTTTACAATACGCAGCCCGATACCGACTTTGGTAGAGAGCATCGGAACTTGGTCACCCGTGATGAAAGAGTCAAAAACCCGTTCCTGCAACTCTTCGGGTATTCCTTTGCCTGTATCAGAAACAGTCAGTTTGCAAAATGCCTGTCCATCTATTTGTACCCGCTCCATGCGTAAAATGACACGGCCCCGGGGAGAAGTGTATTTAAAGGCGTTCGACAATAAATTACGGATGGCCGATGATATTTTCTCCACATCTATCCATAACACCAACGGCTCTGCAGGGAGTTGAATATCGAAGTCAAACCCTTTTGTCTCAGCAATCTGACGAAAAGAGTCCACTACTTCCTCCACAACAGTCACTATATCGGTTTGAGACAGACGAAGCTTTACCATGCCCGCCTCTATCTTCTGCACATAAAGTAAATGGTCTACCAATGTATGCAATGAAGCGGCATTACGATAAACCACAATCAGTTTCTTATAAATTACATCAGCCGAACTTAATGTCTGCAACAATTCTTGCAAAGGCGAAAGTATTAAAGTCAGCGGCGTACGCAACTCATGTGAGGCATTGGTAAAGAAGTTCTCCCGCTCCAGCCGTATCTGCTTCTCCTTGTCTCGTTCTACGTTGGCCGTAAAAACTTCATGTTCCAATTGCAGCTCATGCTCCAATCTCTTTTGACGAATCCGGAACCGATTGATAGTCCATAATACAATCATGAGAGCCAATCCCAACAGCGATAATTTAAACCATACCGTTTCACTCCAATGTGGAAGAATAACTACCTTCAAAGAAGTCATTTTACCCATTTTCTCATCCGGAAACAAATTCTGCACTTCAAACATATACTCGCCTGCACGCAAATTGGCATACGATATCTTTTCACCTCTGTTGCCTATCATCCAGTCCGTTTGATAAGGAAACAGCCGATACCGAAGCTTCTGCTGCTCATCGGAATAAGACAGATTATTAAAGGTGAGCGAGAAATCACGATTTCTGTCATTCAATTCTATTTCCTTGGTATAAAACAAATTATTATTCAGTATCACCTGCCCGTTTATCTCTTCCCCGATATTTACCGTCTTGTTTCCAACTTCCAAGGTAGAAACAGCAACAACCTCCGAGAAAGGAAAAGCATTGATATTCTCCGGATTGAAATAAGTAAGACTCTTATTATTACCAAAGAACAAATTATCACCATGTAAGAACGCAGTGCGGTTACTGCCTGAGATATAATAATGGTAGAACAATCTCTGATGACGGCTATAACGCGAAATCCCCGAATTAGAGCCAAGCCATATTTGGCCTTTGGCATCCTCGGTGATACACCCTATAAAGTTATTGCACAGACCATTGTGTGTGGTATAGAAGTCTTTTATCTCCTCCGTTCGCGGATTCACTATTGCAAAACCATTCTCATATCCCACATACAGTAACCCATCGGAAGAAGCAAGCAATGACCGGACAGACACATTCTGTAGTCCGAACAAAGAATTATATCCGACCTCCATAACTCCGTCATTGTTGATGCGCGCCAACCCTTTCGTCTCCAAGCCCAGCCATAACTTACCATCTTTTGTTTCCGAAATAGCACGAACATCAATATAAGAATCTGTCAATGATGCCTTTCGGACTTTTATCCGGTAACACTCTCCGGTTTCAGGATTAAACCTCAACAAGCCACCTTCCGTACCAATCCAAAAAATCTTTTTCGAGTCCATATAGAGAGACCACACAGAAGACTTATTCATCAAACCATCCGGATACAAAGTATAGCTCCTAAACAGACCGGATTTATCATATACCGACAATGTACCGTCCTGATTACCGAACCAAACATTTCCTTCCCCATCTTTTAACAAGCATAGCACTGTTTCCCGGCTTTTAACTTCCCGACTGCCCACAGTGTCAAAATCAAGCATCTCCAATGGGTTAAAAGGTTTACGGCTTTTCATTATGCCTTTATGAAAAGTAGCCAACCATATATATCCTTTATCATCTGCCGTGATACCGCAAATTTCATTATGCCTGTCCTGATGAAATTGATTAAAATACTGCAATCTCAAGTCTGAATACATCACTCCACCACCATTCGTCCCTATCCACAAAATTCCCTGTGAATCATAATATACCGAAATCATGCGTATCTCAAGATTCCGGTTAACAAGTGAAACATTATTATAGATACTCGTGGTCAATCCTTCAGAAGAGTCCCTGCCGGGAGTTATGATAGTATATCCATTCCACGTCACAGCCAACAACCGGCCATTATTAATTGGAACTAACCCATAAACATCCGTATGCGACAATAAATTCGGTTTACCCTCCCCTTCATACGAAATACGATAGATATGTCCGGTACGCTTATAATAACGAATCAGCCCATACACCTTAGTAGAAATCCATATAATATCATCTCCGTCTAAAATGGAACTGATATTATAGTTTTCTTTTACTGGAATACAACCGGCTAACGAAACTTGCCCGGTCACAGCTTGCTTTTTCACATTATAAGTAATCAGGTTAATATGGTTGTCGGCCAAGTAAATCTCATCATTGTCATGCGAAAAAGCAAAACGAACAAGATAATCCTTTTTCTGAACCAATCCCCCAACCTTTGTTTTTACATTTAAAACAAGATTTATGACATTCCCCTCTTCATCTGTTTCCTCCTTAACATCAAATAAATACAAATAATCCCGACTCATCGCCCAACATTGTTTATCATGACTGATGGCAACTTGCGTCAGTTTAGGCACTTCTGCTGCCATCTCTATCGGAATGAATTGTTCCGTCAGCCTGTTAAAACCCCAAAGTGTCTTCTGAACCAATATCCCCAAACAATGTTCAGACAGTTCGCTTATTCCTGTAACATTCATATACGGTACCGAATCTACCGTAAAACTTTTAACGGAAGAACCATCATAACGGCTTATTCCGTTATTAGTTCCGAACCACATAAATCCATCTTTATCCTTATGTATGCAGTTGACATTATTGTCGGCCAACCCATTTTGTATAGTCAGCAAACGAACGTCACGATTTAAAAAGGCATAACAACCGTTACACAGTAAGAAGTTTATCACGACAAATAACAAGGTAAGAATTGCAAGACGTTTCATTGGCCTTCAGATTATTGAAGGCAAAAGAACTATATTTTCTTTAAAAAGCAAAGAATATCGGAGCAAAAACACGAAATGAATTAAATGTGTATGCAAACTGAAAAGAACATGTATCTTCCTTAAATACGTTCAATCGTACATTTGCCAGTGCTAGTTAACCTAATGTGTAACTTAAATGATCTACAATGAAAAAAATCACACTTTCACTCATTCTATTGTTGGCAGCCATGGTCACCCATGCACAACAATTTACCATTACCGGTAGCGTTGTCGACAAAAAGTCCAACGAAGCTATTATCGGTGCCAGTATAATTGTCAAAGGAACTGCTCATGGAACCATCACCAATGTAGATGGTGCATTCTCTCTTGACAAAGTAAACAAAGGAGATGTATTAGTCATCTCGTATGTAGGATATCAGTCACAAGACATTCTTCTTAATGGAAATCAAAAGAATCTCGACATCAAGATGGTCGAAGACTCGAAAACCTTAGACGAAGTGGTGGTAGTGGGTTATGGCATCCAAAGGAAGCAGGATATTACCGGCTCTGTTGTCTCAGTAGGTGAAGGCAAATTTACGGAAGGCGTAAATACAAATGCTTTTCAGATGATCAATGGTAAAGCAGCCGGTGTAAACATCAGCCAGACAAGCTCTGCTCCAGGTGCCTCTACGAAAATCCAGATTCGCGGTGCAGGTTCCATTAACAGCAGCAACTCTGCATTGGTGGTAGTAGACGGACTTCCGGGGGTAGACCCTTCTTCCATTAACCCCAACGATATTAAGTCAATAGAAATATTAAAGGACGCCTCAGCCGCAGCCATTTATGGAACGCGTGCAGCCAATGGCGTCGTACTGATTACGACAAAGAGCGGCAACAAGGGAGAAATGACCGTGAAGTTCGGTGCAGAAGTAGGATTTCAGTCTGTAGCAAAAACAATAGATGTTCTCAATGGGAAACAATATATGGAAACGCTGAATGCCCTTCGTTTGGAATCAAATAATCCCGAAGGAGCTATCTATACAGCAGAACAAATTGCAGCTGTAGGTAAAGGTACGAACTGGCAGGATGAGATTTTCCGTGCTTCTGCACCGGTACAAAACTATCAATTATCCATATCCGGTGGAGGCGATAAGCATGACTATTATTTAGGACTCAGCTATTTTGACCAGCAAGGAGTTGTGAAACTCTCTAATTTAAAGAAATACAATGTAAGGGCCAATATGAATTTTACTCCGAAAACATTCTTGCGCTTTAAATTCAATATGAACTATACACGTACCGATGGAAAATCTACATATGAAAATATGACCGGAGCCAATGAAGCCGCAGGCCCAATTAATTCTGCTCTGCAATTTGACCCGACTCTAGCTCCGGGCATTGACCCGGAAACAGGACGTTATCGGAAAAACAGCTTTATCGCACTCGACAACCCACAAGCACTTTTATATGGTATCAGTCCTGAAAAACAAGGGAATAGTGTTTATGGAACATTCACCACAGAAATTGAGCCATTCAAAGATTTCGTGTTTACAGCCAGATTAGGTGCCACCATCGATTCTTATACCGAGTCCAGCTACAGAAGCAGAGAGACTATCAACGGATTGGCCAGTAAGGGCGAAGCCTCAAAGAAAAGTGGAGAAAATACCCAATGGCTGGCAGAATTCTTATTGAGTTATAAAAAGAATTTCAATGACGTTCATAAACTAACCTTTCTGGCCGGTGCTACATTCGAACAGTTCTTGTCACAATATGTAAGAGGAACAGCCAAAGGCTTCTTGTCGGATGTCACAGGTTTCAACAATATGCATAGCGGAGACAATCTGAATGGAGATGATGTTTATTCTTATAAAGACCGCAACCGCTTGAATGGTTTCTTAGGCAGAATCAACTACGATTTTATGAATAAATATCTACTTACAGCATCTTTCCGTTATGATGGAACTTCACGGTTCTCCAAAGACCATAAATATGCTTTCTTCCCATCCGTGGCTTTTGCATGGAGAATGTCGGAAGAACCATTTATCAAGAAGTTTGAAAATATCAGCGATTTAAAGTTGCGCATCGGATACGGACAGTTAGGAAACCAAGGTATCGCCAACTATCAAACCATCCAAACTCTTTCTGCCGGAGGCTCTGCTGTCTTTGGGAACTCACTCGCTCAAGGAGTAGTACAGGCAAGGCTTCCTAATCCCGGACTAAAATGGGAAACAACAGCAGAATCCAATATAGGTGTAGACTTTGGCTTCTTTAATAACCGTATCACAGGTAGTTTAGACTTCTATATCCGTGATACAAAAGACCAGTTATTTAACAAACCGTTGCCCTCTTCTATAGGATTCAGCAACGTGAAAGTGAATGCGGGAAAAGTTCGTAATTCCGGTATCGACTTTACACTAAACACAGTAAATATTAACTCAAAAGCATGGGGATGGGATACTTCTTTAAACCTTTCTTTCCTAAAGAACAGAGTTAAGGAACTTCCGGCATTTATTCCCGAATTGATAACAGGTTCTGTTTCCAGCTTCATCTCCGGTTATGAAATAACCAGAGTGGGTGACCCCATTTATTCATATTATGGTTATGAAGTGGAAGGAATCTTTCAAAAAGACGATAACATTGCCAGCTCTGCCCAGCCCAATGCCAAACCAGGTGAATTAAAGTTCAAGAATCAGGATAGCGACAATGCCATCACTTCAAATGACCGGGTAGTATTGGGTAAACCTTTCCCCGATGTGACCTTTGGCTTTACGAATAGCCTCCGTTACAAAAATTTCTCTTTAAGCATTTTTGTCCAAGGGGTGCTGGGTATACAAACACTAGATGCAAATGTCATTGAAACACTTTACCCGACCAATGAATATCGTAACCGAATAGCTAAATACTATACAGGCAGATGGACTGAGAATAATCCAACCAATAAATATCCCAGCGGAGTAAATCCCTCTAATTATGGCGGACAATATTCCATTAACTCATTAACGGTAGTAGATGCTTCTTTTGTACGCATTAAAAACATAAATCTGAGTTATGACATACCAATCAAGAAGAATAATATTATACAGGCTGCCACCATTTATGGAGCAATAGATAATCTTTTCACATTCACCGGCTATGACGGTTTCGACCCTGACGCAAGCGCATCAGGAAGCGATAAGGTTTCTAAAGTAAACTATAATAGTTATCCATTGGCACGTACTGTAAGATTTGGAGTAAATATCACATTCTAAAAACAAAGCACTATGAAAATAAATAAATACATATATATCATTGCCGCATCATTATTATTAAGCGGCACCATGAGCTGTACAGATTTTCTTGAAGAGAAAGTTTACACAGAATATGACCCCAATGCAATGTTGCAAGACCAGTCAGGTATTGATGCACTGCTTGCCGGTGCCTATGCACGTTCCAGAATTATCGAGTACTCCAGCCGTAATTATACCTACCTGATGAATGAGTTTCCAACCGATATTGCTTTCGAGACAGGAGGTGGACTGGAACGTGATGCGGCTCCGTTTATCAACTTTATTTGGGCGGTAGACAATTCCATCTTAAATTCTTTCTGGGGTAAAATGTATGAGGCAATTGCCAGTGCCAATTCTGTGCTTAACGTCACAGAAGGCCTACAAGGTGTCTCAGAAGAAAACCTAAAGAAAATACAAGGAGAAGCTCGTTTTATACGTGCCGTATCCTACTATTTCTTATATAATATCTTTGGAACAACTCCAATTATCGAAATTCCGAAAGATGCAAGTCCCGATGAAATTGAACAGATAGGCAAGTCAACCCCACGCGCCAGTCAGGAAGATTTCGTCAAATATTTAGTAGCTGACCTGACCTTTGCCGCTGAAAATCTGCCGATAGAAGAAAACCCAATCGGAAAAGCGACAAAAGGTGCAGCTCTTGCCGTTCTTACCAAACTTTATATGCATGAAAAGGATTGGGACAATGTCATCTCAACCTCACAACAAGTCATTGATTTGAATTATTATTCATTATATGACAATTACAAGAAGATGTTTTCCATAGAAGGAGAAAATAACAAGGAATATATCTATAGAGCTCCCTGTATCGCCCAATCAGGTTATCACAATAACTATATGCCGCATGCATTTCCTCCCAATTATCCGATTCAGTCCAATTGGGTCAACTTTGGTGCACAGTTCAGGACTTACACCGCATTTTATGAAACTTTCTTGCCCAACGACAATAGAACGGAAGTCCTGATTACAAATTACACCGATCAAAGTGGAGAGAAAGTCGAATTACTCAGAAACGAAGAAGGCGTTGCCTTGGACAATGTAAGAAGCTTTAAATATTGGCCGGACCCTGATGCTGTAGGTGAAGCAAACGGTAATGATATTGTTTATATTCGTTACGCAGATATCTTACTCTGTAAAGCAGAAGCTTTAAATGAGAAACAAGGGCCCAATCAAGAAAGTATCACGCTCATCAACATGATAAGAAAAAGAGCAAAGACCGATGAGATTTCGTTAAACGACTATAACAGTAAAGAAGCATTAAGAGACTTTATCTTAGCAGAAAGAGGCAGGGAATTTTTCTCTGAAGGCCTGAGAAGAGAAGACCTCATCAGACATGGCAAATTCATTTCTGATGCAGTAGCAAGAGGCAAGAACGCAAAGCCTTTCCATGTGCTTTATCCTATTCCGCAACGACAAAGAGAGGCTAATAGCAGTTTGGGACAAAATCCGGGATACGAAGGAGCCGAATAACATAGCAAAGCAAAGGGACTGACTCCAAAGGCAGGACAACCTGTCTTTGGAGGGTCTCTCTCCACACTGTTTATCCGCCATCCATCACTTTCATTATGAGAGCCATATTGGTTTGCGGTAAAGTAAAGAAGGATTCTCGGCTGAATATCATTTTTTTATTCTATCTTTGGATGCACTGTCCACCAACAACCATGTGCTAAATATAGTATAAGCAATGAACAAACTCTATCTATACATAATGCTCGTTATGAGCTCTGTCTTGTGTTATGCACAACCGGAAATTATTGTTCCCAAACCTCATCAGCTGAAATGGCACGAAGCGGAAATGGGAGCCGTTTTTCACTATGACCTTCATGTGTTTGATGGAATACGTTACGGACAAGGCAATAACCGTATCAATCCCATTGAAGATTATAATATATTTAATCCTACCCAACTGGATACTGACCAATGGATTCAGGCAGCCAAAGCAGCAGGATGTAAATTTGCCGTACTGACAGCCACGCACGAAACCGGGTTCGGTCTATGGCAAAGCGACGTAAATCCATATTGCCTGAAAGCCGTAAAATGGAGAGATGGAAAGGGAGACATCGTCCGAGATTTTGTCAACTCTTGCCGGAAATATGGTATTCAGCCGGGCATTTATGTAGGAATCAGATGGAACTCATTACTGGGTATACATAATTTTAAAGTAGCCGGTGATGGGGAGTTTGCAGCCAACAGACAAGCATGGTATAAACGATATTGCGAGAAAATGGTGGAAGAGCTATGCACACGCTACGGAGAATTATTCATGATTTGGTTTGATGGCGGAGCCGACGACCCTCATGGAGACGGACCGGACGTGGAACCCATCGTCAACAAGTATCAACCCAATTGCCTATTTTATCACAATGTAGACAGAGCGGATTTGCGCTGGGGCGGTTCTGAGTCGGGCACTGTCGGTTATCCTTGCTGGAGCACCTTTCCTTATCCCTACAGCCATAGCAATGCCACCGAGCCCAATCGCGACCACGGAAAACTGCTGAAGCATGGTGACCCTAACGGCAGATACTGGGTACCGTCAATGGCAGACAGTCCACTACGAGGCGCCAATGGCCGCCACGAATGGTTTTGGGAGCCGGACGATGAAAACAATATCTACTCTGTGGATGAATTGATGAATATGTATGAAAAGTCTGTGGGACGTAATGCCACCCTAATGATGGGACTGACACCGAATCCTGACGGATTAATTCCCGATGGAGACCGCCAGCGCCTTATGGAATGGGGACAGGAAATAAACCGTCGTTTCAGTACTCCACTTGCCCAGACAGCCGGACAAAAGAAAAGTCTGGTACTGAAATTAGATAAAAAGCAAACCGTCAACTATTGTATCCTTCAAGAAGATATAGCCAAGGGAGAAAGAATCCGTCAATATAAGGTGGAAGCAAAAGTGGATGGTAAATGGAAAACTGTATGTACAGGGCAGTCTGTCGGCCACAAACGCATAGAAAGATTTGAACCGGTAGAGACCGCAGTTCTTCGCCTGACAATTACAGAAGCAATAGCGCAACCCGAAATTATCAACTTTTGTGCTTACCATATAACTCCTCTTGAACAGACAGATTACACGTACGAAAAAGGAAAATCATTCAAGGATATGCCGGCTTTGTTCATGCAAGACAGTATTGACCTGACTCATATTTCAACCACTGTCTCTTATGCCAGAACTATTCCCGAACGTACCCAAACTGTTGCTTATCCCGTAAAGTTACCGGATTATGTCCGTGGCATCTTTTTCAGCCGCGATTCAAGACCGGGAGATTACGAATGGCCCAACAATACCAACCGGCTCCTTCCTTGGACTTTCAATCATTTAGCCGAGCTGACAGATTCCCAATACCCGGGAATTCCTTCCAATGCCGCCCCTTCCACTGTGGGGGATGCTTTATTGCTTGAGCTTAAAAATGGAGAGTTTGTATTTGCCAAAGCTGTTGCAGGAAAGAATAGCCTAAGCTGGCTGCAAGTCAATAAAAACGGTTCGATAACCCTTTATGTTTCAACTTTAGGAAAAGATGCCCTTGCCCCTACCGTTCCTCTTTTATTAACCGGACAGGCTAAATCTGTATATGAAACTGTACGCAAGGCTTATCAATCCCTGATTGCAGACAAAGAAGTTTCCAGTTTGAAGAGCCGGACAGAGAAAGATTATTTCGAAGCTTTCCGCTATCTGGGCTGGTGCACTTGGGAACATTATCATTACGATATAGATGAAAACAAAATAACAAACGATATCGAAGCGATTGAAGCCTCCAAGATTCCCATCAGATATGTTTTAATAGACGACGGACATCTTGCCAACAAAAACCGACAACTGACCGGTTTTATGCCTGATAAAAAGCGTTTCCCCTCAGGATGGGGAAATATCATCTCACATAAGAAGGACGATAAAATCAAATGGATGGGGCTATGGTACAGTTTATCAGGATATTGGATGGGATTATCACCCGAGAACGACTTCTCGACCGACATTCAGCACATATTATACAGACAGAACCAATGCCTGTTGCCGGGTAAAGACAGTGCCAACATCCGCACTTTCTACCATTATTATGTCAGCTCATTGAAAGAACATGGATTTGACTTTCTGAAAGTCGACAATCAAGCATTCACACTTCCTCTTTACATGGGAGGAATAGAAAGTATCAGACAGGCGGCTGACTGCAACCGGAGTCTGGAAGAGGAAATGCATAGACAGAAGATGGGGTTGATGAACTGTATGGCACAAAATGTTATCAATACAGACCATGTGCTTTACAGCAACAGCACCCGCGTCAGCATTGACTATAAGAAGTACAATGAGAATATGGCGAAATCACATCTGTTCCAATCCTATACCAATACTTTATTATTGGGACAAACAGTATGGCCCGACCATGATATGTTCCACTCCAGCGATACTGTTTGTGGTGCTTTGATGGCGCGTTCCAAGGCAATTTCGGGAGGACCGGTCTATTTGTCGGACTCCCCTAAAGATTTTATCAAAGAGCATATACTGCCATTAATTGATGAACAAGGAAAGCTGTTCCGTCCCAACGAGCCGGCTGTGCCTATGCCTGAATCCGTTCTTACCAACCCATTATGGAGTGGAAAAGCCTACCGTGTCATGGCACCGGTTGGCAATGGTGCATTAGCGGTTATCTGTTATAACCTTAATGTTTCTCCCGAATTCCAGCAAGTAGAGACAACCTTATGCAAAGATGACTATTATTTACGCGGAGAATTTGCAGGAATCCCGACAACTCAAGCTTCGCGCATATTACTTTATGATTGGGAGAAACAAGCAGCCGAAGAACTATCCGAAAAGACCTCTATCCAATTAACCGGGTTTACGGACAAGCTCTTCCATCTCTGCCCGATAGAAAAAGGCTGGGCAGTAATCGGCATTCAAGAAAAGTATTTGTCCCCCGCCACTGTTGAGATTGTCTCACTAACAGATAATCAACTGACACTAAACGTCTTATGTCCGGGTACACTGAAAGTATGGATAGAGAAAGCCGGAAAAGCGGAGTTGAGAAGTATATCCATCAATCAACCGAAACAAATTGTAATCTATAAATAACCCATAAAACAAACCTATATGAATAAAAGCTTACTATTATCCTTAGCCTTGGCTTCTGTAGCAGGAACCAATGCACAAGCACGGGAGAAAGTTACACAGCCCTCTGCAGAGCAGAGACCCAATATCATCTTATTTATGGTGGACGATATGGGATGGCAAGACACTTCATTACCTTTCTGGACACAGAAAACACATTATAATGAAGCCTACGAAACTCCCAATATGGAACGTTTGGCCCAAAAAGGAATGATGTTTACACAGGCCTATGCCTGCAACATCAGTTCAGCTACCCGATGCAGCCTTATCACAGGCGTCAACAACGCACGCCACAGGGTCACCAATTGGACACTTGAAAGAGACAAAACCACCGACCGCCAAAGTGAAACGGTTCAATTACCGGATTGGAATTATAATGGGGTCAGTCAGGTAGAAGGTACTCCAAACACCTTTGTCGGAACCTCTTTTGTCGATTTATTAAGACAAAGCGGCTACCACACTATCCACTGCGGTAAGGCTCATTTCGGGTCCATCGACACCCCGGGCGAAAACCCTAACCATTGGGGATTCGAAGTCAACATTGCCGGACACGCTGCCGGAGGACTCGCCACTTATCTGAGTGAAAAGAACTATGGTCATAAACGAGACGGCCAACCTTACTCACTTATGGCCATTCCCGGACTGGAGAACTACTGGGGAACAGGTGTATTTGCAACAGAAGCCTTGACTCGTGAAGCAATCAAAGCACTGGATAAAGCTAAAAAATATAATCAGCCTTTCTACCTGTATATGTCACATTATGCCATTCATATACCCGTAGACAAAGACATGCGCTTCTATCCCAAATACCTCAAGAAAGGATTGACCGAAAAGGAAGCCGCCTATGCCTCACTCATCGAAGGAATGGATAAAAGTCTGGGAGACTTGATGGATTGGCTGGACAAAAATGATGAGGCAGATAATACGATTATTATCTTTATGAGCGACAATGGCGGACTGGCTTCTGAACCTGCATGGCGTGACGGTGAACTCCATACTCAAAACTATCCGTTAAATAGTGGAAAAGGCTCTTTATACGAAGGCGGTATCCGGGAGCCCATGATTGTCAGATGGCCCGGTGTAGTCACTCCCGGTACCCGCTGTGACAAATATCTGATGATTGAAGACTTCTATCCTACCATCCTCGAAATGGCAGGAGTCCAAAATTATAAAACCGTACAACCGCTTGACGGAACCAGTTTCATACCGCTGCTGAAAGGAACCGGAGACCCATCCAAAGGACGTGCAATCGTATGGAATTTCCCGAATATATGGGGAAATGACGGCCCCGGCATCAATCTGGACTGCTCCATCCGAAAAGATGAATGGAAACTGGTCTATTATTATGAGACCGGCAAAAAAGAACTGTTTAATATCCCCGAAGATATCGGAGAAAAACATGATGTAGCCGCACAACACCCTGATATTGTAAAACGCTTATCCAACGAACTAGGTAGCTACTTACGTAAGGTAGGAGGGCAACGCCCCAGCTTTAAAGCCACAAACAAACCCTGTCCATGGCCGGACGAAGTGTAAAGACTTGACTCAAAACTCTATATGAAAGTCGGGATTATTTCATTTCAAAAGAAAAACAGGAAAGGAAATAATTCCGATTTTTGTGTATACGAAGACAGATAATTATTTCGCTTCCTTAAAAGCCATCTCCTCAGCTTCACTGATAATCTTTTCGTCGAGTTCAGAAATACCGATTTCTTCGGATACAGTACTGATTACAGTCTCCAGCACTTCTTCTTGAGGAACCATAACTTCCTCTTGGGGAGCTTCACGCACCGATTTAGCCGCCAAGACACTTTCCATAAAAGCACTGTTTTTTATCTTGCCCATGGCCTCATGAGCCGCCCTTTGTTGTGATTCCTTCTTTGAATAGCCGCTTCCTCTTCCGGCCGGAATACCCTCAATCAGCACTTCACTTTCAAATGTCGGGCTGAAACATTGGTCATGCGACTGGGTAATCAGTTCGAATACTATCTCAACACGGTTCTTTTGGCTCCACTCAATCAGTTTAGATTTGAAATTGACCTCTTTTCGTGAAATCTTTTCCAAATCAATATAAGGTCCGATAATACGGTGCTCCATAAAATACTTACAGGCACGGTAGCCCCTATCCAGATAAATGGCACCGACCAATGCTTCAAACGCATTGCCACACATATAACTGTTGTGAGAAGACTGACGTGCAGAATATTTAATCAGTTTATCCAGACCAATTTCAGTAGCCAACCGATTCAAAGTTTCACGTTGGACAATCTTAGAACGAGTATTGGTAAGAAAGCCTTCACGTTTTCCTTCAAACTTCTTATAAACAATATCCGCCACTACTGCGTCTAAAATAGCATCTCCTAAAAATTCCAGACGTTCATTATTAAGCAGACGTCCCTGTTCAGACTTCACAGACGAAGATTTGTGAAGTAAAGCCTGTTCATAAATGCTGATATTCTTAGGATAAAAGCCCAGCATCTTATAAAAACGAAAATAAGACTCCTTATCCTTACGAAAAAGAAGTCTTATCCTATCTGTTATATTGCCAAACACGATTATTCAGCGTATTTTTTCACGATTACACATGCATTGTGACCACCAAAACCGAAAGTATTGCTCAACGCAGCATTTACAGTACGTTTCTGAGCCTTATTGAACGTAAAGTTCAACTCATAATCGATGTTTTCATCGTTATCACCTTCTTCGTGGTTAATTGTCGGCGGAACAATGTCATTTTTTACAGCCAACACGCTTGCAATAGCTTCTACAGCTCCGGCAGCACCCAGCAGGTGACCTGTCATTGACTTGGTAGAGCTGATATTCAGCTTATAAGCATGTTCTCCAAATACATCTTTGATAGCTTTTGCTTCCGAAACGTCGCCTACAGGAGTAGAAGTTCCGTGAACATTGATATAATCAATATCTTCCGGTTTCATTTCTGCATCTTCCAAAGCATTCAGCATCACTAATTTTGCTCCCAATCCTTCAGGATGAGAAGCAGTGAGGTGATGAGCGTCAGCAGAAGCACCTACACCGGCCAGCTCTGCATAAATCTTAGCACCACGTGCTTTGGCATGTTCCAATTCTTCCAAAATCAAACATCCTGCACCTTCACCCATGATGAAACCATCACGACTTGCGCTAAATGGACGAGAAGCATGCAGAGGATCGTCATTGCGGGTAGAAAGAGCATGCATAGCATTGAAACCACCTACACCGGCCGGGAAGATGGCAGCTTCAGCACCACCGGCTACAATCACATTCGCTTTACCCAAACGGATATAGTTGAATGCGTCAGCGATAGCATTTGATGAAGATGCACATGCAGAAGTCGTTGTAAAGTTAGGTCCATGGAAACCATACATGATAGAAATCTGTCCGGATGCGATGTCAGCAATCATTTTCGGAATGAAGAACGGGCTGAATTTCGGTCCGATAGTATCTTTTGTCTGAGCATAGCCCAAGACTTCTTCCTCAAAAGTATGAATACCACCGATACCTACACCATATATTACTCCGATTTTGTTCAGATCTTCTTTTTCGAGGTCCATTTCCGAGTCTGCAATCGCCTCTTTAGCGGCAACAATGGCATATTGTGTATACAAGTCCATCTTGCGCACTTCTTTGCGGTCGATAAAATCGGCTCCGTTGAACCCTTTTACCTCACAAGCAAACTGTGTTTTGAATTTAGACGCATCGAAATGAGTAATAGGCCCTGCTCCGCTTACACCATTCACAAGATTCTCCCATGTTTCGGCAACAGTGTTACCAACCGGAGTAAGCGCACCAAGACCTGTTACTACAACTCTTTTTAATTCCATATTATAAAATAAGGATAATTACTTAGCGTTAGCTTCAATATAAGAAACAGCGTCACCAACAGTAGCAATCTTTTCAGCCTGATCATCAGGAATAGAGATACCGAATTCTTTTTCGAATTCCATAATCAATTCTACAGTATCCAATGAGTCTGCACCCAGATCATTAGTGAAGCTAGCTTCTGTAGTAACTTCTGATGCTTCTACACCCAATTTATCAACGATGATGTTTTTTACTCTTTCTGCAATTTCAGACATAACTTTCAAATTTTAGTTAATTAATCGAATAATTTTATTTTCTTTGCGGTTGCAAAGGAATAAATATTTCTTGGGCTGCGCAAATATTCAGGCAAATAAATGCGAATTTTTGCACATTTTTTTGTTTTATGTGCACCAAAACCAGTAAAGTCATGAAGAGAATCGCAATTTTAGCATCGGGAGAAGGAACGAATGCCGAGCATATTATCCGGTATTTTTCAGAAAGAGAAACGGCAAAAGTGGTGGTTGTCATTACCAACAAGCCACAAGCCGGTGTATTGAATCGAGCTGATAGACTGGGAATTCCTACCGAATTTATTCCGGCTCAGGGTTTTACAGAAGGTAGAGCCTTGGAAGTGCTGCACCGTTATCAAACAGATTTTATCGTCTTGGCAGGTTTCCTGCTAAAGGTACCCGATGATATTTTGCATGATTATCCGAATAAAATAGTAAATATTCATCCGGCTCTTCTTCCTAAATTCGGTGGAAAAGGAATGTATGGCAATCGTGTGCACGAAGCGGTCATCGCTGCAGCAGAAAAAGAGAGTGGAATCACCATTCATTTTATCAATGAGCATTACGACGAGGGAGATACAATCTTCCAAGCTACATGCCCGGTCATGCCCGATGACACTCCGGAAACTTTGGCTGCACGAGTACATGCATTGGAGTATGAGCACTTTCCACAAGTGATTGAAAGAATACTCATGTAATCCGTGCCTATGCCAATCAATGGGGATGTGTCAAAACATTGCTAATGTTATCATTTTGCTAGTAGGAGCGAGGTTCGCTCGCCCGAAAGCAGCTTACTTTGTGTATTATTCCCAAGGTCGTACCCGTTGGTTCGGGCAGGCAAACCCTGCCCCTACAGTTGACGATAGGGCGTTTTAGTTTTGACACACTCCCATGACAGGTTATTTTTTATCTTTCAACTTCTTTCCAAAGCAGTGAATGGAAGTGTTCTGAATAGGACGAATAATCAAATCAGGTGAAGTACCTTCAGGATAGACCAACATTTCCTCGCCTTTCTGTAAATCAACTTGATAAGTATGCTCACCCAACTGCTTTACTTCCAGATGGCGCTTGCCTTTAAAGAAAGGCCGTGCGATATCCGTTACAAGGATACAAGGTTCTCCGGCCAGACTCTTAACCTGTATAAATTCTGTTTTTCCGGCTTTCCGATTGGCAGACACCTTGAAAGCCCCTTCTGTCCGCAACCCCTCAAAAGCCACATCTTGCCATGCATCCGGAACAGCAGGGAAAACTCTGATTTTATCTCCCCAACTCTGCAACAACATATCGTGGATGGACTGCGCACCTGACAGCGGTGTCTCAATGACCGGCCCCGATTCTCTATACAATGTATTCACACTCAAGAAGCGGCCAAACAACTTGTTCAAATAAGCCAATGCATCATTTCCTTTTCCCAATGCAGACGAGATAGAAGAGGCTCCGGTCAATGAATAACCCTGGTGGGCTCCGGTCTTCGACTGCCAGAAATGAAGAGACCTCTCAATAAGATCCACATCCTCAGGATGTTCTTTGTTTAACGTATACAATGGATAGGCTGCCAGCAGATGCGAATAATGCCGGTGCGAAAACGCATAAGGCGTATTTCGTCCGATAAACAATCCATTTTCATCCTGCGGATAGGGAGTTAACTCTTCCAACACTGTTTTCCATTTAGGAAGCAGAGGGTCGTCAATATTCAGTCTCTCTGCCGATTGTATCAAAGTCAGACATCCCCAACGGAGTAAAGAAAGGTCAAAATTACAATCCTCAGCACTTCCATATTCAGGAGAATAAGTAGCAGGAAGATGCAGTTTTCCATCCTCTTCCTTCTGCAAGAAATGCAGGTAATAATTTACCGCCCCTTTCAGCAAAGGAAACAACTTATCGCGCAAAAGCGCATCATCCATCTTATGACGATAAATCAACCAAAGATTATGACAAGCCCAAGTGAGCAGACCCACTTCAGCCGTTTTACTCACTCCGGGAATGCCGACCGGCTCTGTAGCGCAATAGAAGTTACTGGTACGTCCCAGTCCCAAAGCGTCATGCCGATACGCCTCCGGAATGTTTTTCCGCAACTGTTCCACATTATTATAAAGAGCATTCTCCAAAGAAGCAGCCAAATCCAATCTGTCGGAAGCATTCAACGGCCAGTAAGTCAACTGCACGTTCAGATTCCACCAGGCATTCGGCCACGGAGTTTTGGTGAGCCACGGCCCGGTACAATCTATCAATGCCCTGTCAGCACGCGTTGCCGAAGCCAATTTATACATTTGTATCCAATAGAAATTCTCTTTCACGCCTTCGGGCAATGTCAGGAAACTGGCAGGGTAATAGGCGTTCCACCATTGACGGTGAGTCTTCTGCAATTTTTTATACCCACACTGCAACGCATCCTCCAGTTCGCTCCGGCTGATTTCACGGGCATTGGATTCCGGGTAAGAATGGGCCAGATTCACCCACAGCACACGCTCTCCTTTTTTCACCGTTTCCTTCCAGGTAACTGCAGTTTCACCTCCTGCCTGAAGTTTTTGGTAAGACATACCTTCCTTTTCCGTCCCGGTTACTTCGGGAGCCGGATTAAGCGGATAATCTTCGGGCACTTTAATCCAATTGCCCTCTCCTTTGGCAAACAGATATCTCGGACTCTCCGAAGGAGCCGGTACCCATTCCCAACGGAAATCCTTTTCCCCGCCTTCGGTAGTGGCCTTAGTGATAATAATCATCTTCTCACTATGCACAAAACTATGTAAATGGATTTTTCCTTTTGTGGTCACAATATCAGCAGTGGTCTCGGCATTCCATAAATCCACCCGCATCTTGCCATTCAGGATTTCACCTTGCGGATGCAAAGCAAAATGTCCGGTCAGTAAGCGTCCGATACTGAAGAGATCGTTCTTGCCCTTACGATGATCATGTACTGCACAGTTTCCTGTTTCCAACCGAATATAATTTTGTCCCGGTTCTTTATAAATCATCAGCCCCAACATACCGTTGCCCATATAAGCTGATTCATACCAATACTCAGGGAGTGTTTCCCACACCATGTCCTGTTTACTCATAAACTGTGGCCAATCCACATCCAGCTTGACCGACGAAGCGGCAGCACCTGTCATCGTATACAAAGACACTACACAAACGGCAAGTATATGCCGCAAATAACACTTAATGATAGAATACATTGCTCTAATAGTTTATAAATGACGTATTTTATTTTTCTCAATAGGTTTCTCTTTGCCAAAGTTACAGACTTTTTTTATAAAGTCCAAACAAAGGGAAGAGTAAGCCGTTTCTTAGGGTTAGCCAAGCCTTTTTAGACGGAAGATTATTACAGTCTCCGACAGCGGACCGTACAGTCCGTTACGGTGGACTGTACGGTCTACTACAACGGACTATACAGTCCATTGCCGAAGACTGTAGTAATTCGACTGACAGACAGGCATAATCGAAAGGACGAAAAGGCTTAGCCCGGCTAATGAAACGACTTAGGGTGTTCAAAACGCATGCAGAGGTTGAAAACCGGAGGAGAAAACATCCGGGGACAGGTGTTTGATATGCTAAATCACCCAATAATAACTGACCCTGGAAAAAGGGATAAAAAAAGGGGATGTATCAAAACTTCCCTTTTATCGAAATCACCCTCGCTACAACTACCTGTGGCGAGGGTGATTTTTAGTTTATGAGAGTTTCGACACACCCTCAAGGTAATAAGAGAATACTATTCCGTAATCTTGGCATACACCTCTTTGGCGACAGCTATCACATCGCCTTCGGCCTGCGAAGAATAAGGATTAGTTTGTTTGGTCCATGGTTCCTCGATGGCATAGAAATCTATTGCTTTCACCGGTGCACCATCCAGCTGTGCCTTTTGGCAGTCAATCCATACCTTCCAACGGTTATAATAGAAATCACGCAACAAGCCGTTCCATTCTTTGTGCGCATAGTCACGCAATCCGCCTTTGTCGGCTGCCACACGATTTCCCCACGTAGTGACCTGCACGCGTGCGTTCCACTCATACAAATCTTTTTCCTCAGGAGTCGTGCCCAAGTTACGCGCTTTCTCAATCCATGTGCCTACCTTAAACTCAGGGCGGGAAGCCAATAATTTATCCTGCAACAGAATCAGCTCGAGGAAACGTTGTGAAGCAGCCGCAAACAGTTCCTTTTCTCCTGCCTTATATGCATCTATCATAATAGGATATACCAAACGCCCTTTTTCCGCCACTGCCTGACGAACAATATCTATCAAATCATATTCAAAATTATTATTTCCCTTAAAGGCATCGGCTGCCGAAAGCATCATGCCTGCCGCACGGATTATATCTTCCGGTTTATAATAAGGATCCATCTCGCTCCAACTGGATACCTGATAAACATCATAATCCGGCCGGCCGCAGAAGACAGATTCATGTGTTCCTTGCTGGGTGTTCTTTGCCGGACAGTTATAAATGGTATTACTCAACAGCAACCATGCATCCTGAACAGCTTTGTCGGCCTTGCCATAACGCGCCACAGTATAGTTTTTCAGCCATTCGTCTTTGTCAAACAGAACAGGACGCCAAGGCAGTTCACACAACAGTTCGAACATCACCGGATTATTTTCCGAACCTTCCATAGTCATACCCACTCCTTTCATTGTCTTTCCGAAAGAAGACGTTTTTGCCTTATAGAACTCATCGATGACATGCTTCATCTTTCCATGCAGCCCTACATTGCCTCCATAGTTCAACAACATACAGTAGAGCCAGTCATGCTTGCCGAAACCTTCTTTACGATACCAAGTCGATTCAGGGTCACCCCATTGAGGACGGCTCTCGGCAAAAAGGTCGAGCACTATCAAATCTCCGGCAGGAAGATTCTCAATCATCTTTTGGCGAGGATTTGCCTGCCATGCCTGAGCCACCCAGACCGCTTTCGGATTCGCCTTTTTCATTGCCCCCCAGATAGCCTGGCCTGCAGCATTCAAATCGACACCTGCCACACTGCCTCCTTCATGGAAGGGGTCCATACTGTAAAAATCGGCCTTGCCATACAGACGACTCATCTCCTTATAATAAAGGTCGGCTATTTCATTGAAACGAGGATCTGTAGGCTGCAAGAAAGCAGGACGTCGATAACCGCACCATAAACCCGGATCGGAAACATTCAGCCCCAAACGCTCTTTGGCATTGTGAGGAACCATGCCCGAGTAGCCCGGCAATACCGGCTGGATGCCATATTCACGCATACGCTTCAAGATTTGTTTCTGTAAAGTTTCACGCTGTTTATACCAGCTGTCCGGGTTAGGACCGCCCCAACCTTCCAGGTTATTCATCAACCACCATCCCTGAAAAGCAGGACCGGCAATAAATTCATTGATTTCGTCTTTGGTATAGCCCAGTTTGGTTAATACATTATACCACACCACATCTGCACCTACCACTGCCAAAGGAAGGTTGATGCCATGCAATGCCATCCAGTCTATTTCCTTCTCCCAACGATTCCAATCCCAAAAGGCCATGGTATAGGAATAGGTACAATAATTGAAGTCATAACGATACTTCAAATCTGTTTCATGACGTTCTTTCTGAGGCACGGCAGGAAGTACGGCAGGAAGTTGTGCCGTCATACCGTTCCACGAAAGTTGGACACCCGCATAGTACTTCAAGTACCAGTTCAGTCCTGTGGCAATGCTCACATAATTATTGCCGCGAATCACTACTTTATCACCTTTTTGGTCTAATTCAAAGAAATCAGTGGGCGACTTCACCTGTTCAATGACAAACTTGCGTGAGGCCCCCTTATCAATACGTTCCAGCAAACCTTGTATGGGAGAAGCCGCTTTAACAACCACTGCCAGACAGAGCATGCAAATAAGACAAATCGTTCTCATGTTCATTTTATGATTTAAAAGTTAATATTCTGTTTATAAAGGCAACTTGCAAACGTGTATACCGGGAGAAGAGAAAGAGATTTCTTTTTCCACACCATTGTTTGCAAACATAAATTTAACGGTATCGGGACCGGTAGTCTGAACCCGTACCGTCCATCCGTCAGCTTCCTTCACAATAGAAAGCACATCGGTGGTATTGCTTGACGGAGCTACCGCCAGCTGAGCCGCACAATGAATCGTACCGAGTTGATAACGGGCTATGGACAGGCGGAACTTGCCATTTCCATAGACAAAAGTATAAGGATGCATTTCCTTATCACTCTGCCAGTCTGTATTCAATACATAAAGTGTACGGCGCCCGCCATCCTGCCATGCCGCAAACCCTACTGACGGAGCAGCATCTATCCAGCCATTCTCTGCCTCGGGCTTAACAGTCGACGCAGCAACATCCTGCATGACTTTTATATAGTCCGCCTTCAACGGTTCTTCTGCCGGATACAAAGGTGTCGGGAAATAAATCACCTTTCCTTTGCCATAGCCCAATACCGTTTGTTGTGTCAAGTTCCGGTAGTCTTCTCCCAACATCTCGCGAACAGGGGCATCATCTTGCGGGAAGACAGGTTGTTCATCCGGCTGCAAGCCGGCATTGATATGGGCAGCAGACAGAATCAGTGTTCCTCCATTGAAGACATAATCGCGTATACGTTCAAAATCTCCCTTATCATAGGTATTCCATCCCAAGAAAATCATCGCTTTATATCGGTTCATCACATCCTGCGGAGCCTCAACCGGCAACAAGTCAACCGGTCCGTAAGGCGTAGAAGTAAACCATCCTTCGGGACCGCATCCGTCAATGATATGATTGGGATAAAACACTTTCAGCAAATCAAAGCTTTCGCAAGCCTTGTTGAACTTCCACTTCTCGCCGTCTTGTGACCACAAGCTGCCGCGTCCAAAAGATTTCCATGCATCATTCCGCCCCTGAATCACAGCTATATTGCTATGAAACTCTCCACGACGGTTGTGAGTCTCAATAAAATCAAGCATGCGGTGCTGTGCCGCAATGTGTTCTTTACCCGATGGAGAATAGCGGTCGTTCATAAATTCGTCTGTCCACAGAGCCTCTTCCGTGTTCATGTGTGACGAACCGTGCATATAGGCCGCAGCCAATGAAAGATAGAGACGCAACGAATGTTTAGGGTCAGTGAAAGGGCCGCTTCCCCATTGCATTGCATGCAACGAACCATATACCGGACGGCTGTATGCCAAAGATGCACCACGCAGGGCAGAAAGTATCGTCTCTTCAGGGCCATACATCTGTTCGGCTCCCGCCCATTCATAACCTGCCTGATAAAAATAACGGAATAAGGAAGAAGGGCCTGTATGACGCACACTTTCTCCTTTAGAGTAACGCAAGTTGGATACCAGTTTCCGGGCTCCGTCTGCCATATCGGTCACACCCTCCGTATCATAATGGATAAATGTGCCATGGTCTGTGTAAATAGGGCGATGCTTCGCAAAGATACCACCCCAAGGACGATTGCGGGCAGCCATGTCCGAATGCAGTCCCTGATATTTGAAATGTTGCCAATAATAGTAACCACCATCATTCTCATGGGCTTGTTTTCCACGGAACATGGGTGAGGCAAGTTCTTCATTTGTCGGATTCAAGCGATTACCTGCCAAGGTTCTGCCTTCCACCTGCCATGCATAAGGTATCTTCAGACGATTCAGTAAACGGGTATAATATCCTATTGTTTCCGGATTGGTTATGCGGCATCCACTCCATTGGTAAGAAGGACGGAAGTGATACCAGTTACCTATGCGTTGTGATATATACCATTTAAAGAAATAACTGTATGGAGTATATTGCTTGTCGATATAGATTTCATCTCCCGAAGAAATATATATATTCTCGGGAGCCCGTTCCACAATCTGTTCTATCACAGCAGCCTCGCTACGGCTACCGTCACTAAACTCTATTTTCACACCGGCCAGACAAGAATCCGCCCTGAACTCTACAACGTGCAGTCCGGGTTCTTTAAACTGAACATCTTGTGCCACAGGCTGCAAAGCAACATCACCCCTCACCTGCAATTTCACGTCCGGACGGTTCGTCTCAATCAAAACACCGAAAGAGGCAGACTTGGATACATACTTAGGAACTGAAATAATCTCAAAGTCACGGGCCTTCTCTTCAATCAACTCCAATGTCCGCACCTCATAAGGAAAAGCAGCCCGGTGAGGCTCTTTCAACAAAGAGAGTTTAAAATGACCTGTTCCCTGCAAATCTTCGGGCAACAGAATATAAAAATCAGCTACATTGGAAGCACGGTCAAAGATATTACCCTCGAATACCTCCTTGCCGTTGAACTCCAACCTCCAACGCGGCCAACTGCGAGTAGCCAAATTACAACCTACCCAATAGTCCACCTGATCCGCTTTTTGTGCAAACTTTGTAAAAGGGACATGCCACACTGTTTTGCCATTCTGCTCCAAACGGGGTGCTTCCAACCAACATTCGCCACTGAAGTCACTTCCCCCCACACACAGTAAAGCACAAGCCACATGGTCGGGTAATGTAAAAGTACGGCTGACATCCTGATACTTTCCCGTACCGACAGGAACAGGCACAAACAACACACTGTCGGGAGCATCAAAAATATCCTGCGCCGCCCGTCCCGGTTTCTTATAATAAAGTTCCAGTTCCAATCCAAACCGTCCCTTAGCGTCCACAGTCAACTGCTGACGGCGGACCACCGGGATATGCACAGTCAGTTTTCCCGGTTTGAGCGCCTCTCCCATGACACGGAAGTAGGCATAACGCTCAAAAGCATCATTCTCTCCCTTGAAATAAAGAGAATACCGATCTTTACGAGTAACGACAGAGTCCAGATTATCATCAATAAAGAACTCACTTCGGCGGAACATCTCTTCACCACGTTCCTGAAAGGGAGCAGGCATCTTGATACCACCGGTTACACGCAGAAACTTGCGAGTGGGATACGTACGTTGGGGAAATGAAACAGCTTGTTCCAGACTATGTCCGGGTTGCAAGAGATAAGGATTTTCCGGCGTTTCCGAGGAATAGATAACCCGGCGTTCCTCCTTGTAAGGTGTTTCCCCAAAAAGCGGAAACACCTGTACAAAAGACAGAAGCAATAATAGCAAAGAGTGTTTTTTCATATCATAGAATCAATTATAGATAAATGTCCTTTCCAAAAGCCCAACCCAAATATGACTGTTTCAGGTCTTGAGTTTTACCGTTGAATGATACGGTATAGGCTTTTCTCAAATTACAGTGCAGATTGACTATCTGCTTTTCATTTGCTTTTACAGTCAGCCTGTTTCCCTGACGGGTTACCCGACAATTATAGCCTATCACCTCGCCATTGGGCTGTTCTACAACAAACGCATTGGTCAACATTGCCTCACCGATACATTTAAAGAGCTCGTGCACATCATTATCCTGTGTATTGACTGTCTGCCAGTCACTAATCATATTTACATATTGTTCACCAATCACAAACTCACGAGTGTCATATAATTCGGGATGCGGATTGCCAAAACTCAATGAATCTTCCGTCACATGAGTATCGGCACTGCAAGCCTGCTTCACTTTCAGATACGGATCGACCACAAAAGCCCAACGTAAATCGCCGGAACGGAAATCAATCAAATTAGAGAAAGCACCCATGGCATTAAATGTCTCTTTCAACCAACGCTCTTCACCGGTCAACAAATAAGCATAGTAGGTGGCATAAGCACGCCAGCCACTCCAACCGTGAGGCGAGTTGAACATATTAGGCAGCATCTGCACGTCATATTGAGCCTCCCAATAGCGCATGGTTCCCCCACGACGTCGAGCATCGGGAACACACAACTGAGTCAGGCAATCATGGCTGTTCAATATCTGCAACATGGCATCCGTATAATGTTTGCGTTCCTTTTCATCCTGCTGCATCAATGCAAGCATACCGATTTGAAGCGCCGAACAGGAAATCATCCCATCCTCAAAAGTCAACTCACCTTCAGTCTCAAAATCACCTTGTGAGGCCACCAACTGGTCGATGGCACGTTTGGCAGAAGCATAGTGACGGTCGGCAGCCTCTTTCCACATACTCTCCGTCTTGCCCAGTTCACGTTCGACCAAAGTAAGTTCCAACATACTTTTCGCTACATAAATAACGCTGGTATACACCGTATTATGGTTTACATAAGCTCCGTCTTTACGCTGCCAGGTATTCATCAGCCAGTCCGCCAAACGAGACGCCTTCTTCAAATCCTCTACATCGCCATAAGCTTCATATTTATCAACCAACAATCCTATTGTTCCCGATGTATTCTGAATACGTGAAGCATGATATAACGGCACCATCTTTGTCTGGTCGTGCAGCAGCCCGAACAAATAATCAAAACGACTGCGCAAAGCCTCATCCAATTGCTTTTTCGGGAAATACCTGGCTGCAATAAAAGAAGAATGGAAACCATACCAGCTCTCGATATGGGAAGTTGCTTTCTGATGATATTTCAATGCGCCTTTCCGGGCATGTTCCATTGTCCATTCCCAAGAAGCATGAGCCGACAGCACTCCCTGCGACTGCTTGTCGCCGTCCGTAACCTTCACTGTATAAAGTCCCACAGAAGGAAGTGTACAAGATATTTCCTTCACATTGCCCGACTTGCTTTTCACAGTAACTTTCTGGAGTTCTCCTTTACTGTCTGTCACCTCAACAGTCGGAGCAGAAGCCAGTACCTCAAATATTGCAGTTTCTTTAGGCTGATAAACCGTTTGAGGCATACGAATCATAGGCACAGCGGCCACCTTATGAATCGTTTCTTCAAATTCGCCCGGGGTATTGATATCAACAAAAGCAATCGTCCACGTTTTACGCTCTCCTTGTTTCAAAACCCACAAATCCTGCGGACAGTGCTGAGGCAAAGGCAGTGCATTCATCAAATCGAGATTCAGAGATTCGATACGGTGCCCCATAAACCAATGAGGAGCCGGATCCTGATATCCCAAATTATAATCCACACTCCACGATGCAACAGGCTGTGGTGAAACAACCCCCAGCGTATGTCCCGACGGAGTCTGAAGATAACCATAGAAATGAGTTTTCTCATTCATCATCAGCGTAGGAAAATACTTACCGAACCAATCCGGATACTTATCCATATAAGTATCAATACCCAATTTCAATCCTGCCTTTACGGGTTGGAAAGGAACATTCCCCTTATTTTCCAATGTAACCTCCATGGCAGGCTGCCCTTTCCATTCTTTATAAGTAAGGCGGCACTCCACACCGTCGATGGTTGCGCGATAAGAACGGTAACCATCCGGTATCCAATCCGCTTTTATATTCCCATTGCCCATGTTGGCATAAAAACTGGGGCCCGCATTACTCTTATCATGGAAAAAAGGCACTGTATCATTACGCTGACTACCTTTAAAAACAATCTGCTCCAATGTCCCTTTATCCGAGATGCGACATTCCCAACCGCTGCGTTTCCATATTGTAGTTTGTGCAAAAGCACTCATTCCCCATAGCAAGGTTCCTATAATCAAACAACTTTTCTTCATAATATAAATCCTATTATTCTATCTTTTTCAGAGTAAAGCAGTCAATATCGGGTGCCCAACAATAAGGGCTTCCCATACGGACCACATTATTTCCCGGTTTCAAACGTACCTGTACCGTTACACACGCAAGTTGCTGTCCATCGGTTCCGGCAAGGTCTCTCAGCAGGATACTCTTTTCATTGTTTACTTTAATTTCCAGCTTGCGGTCTGCATGAGGCACATATTGAATATTCATTTCATACATTCCACCCTTTTCGCTATATACTTTATTCCACTCGGCATAGTTCTCGGCACGACCTCCCAGATAGCCAACCTTCATACCGCCGGATGCTTCTTTCATCGGTGCATACAAAATGGTTTTCGGACGAAGCCCCAAGTCATTAAAACAAGGCAGATAAGCCCATTCAGCCTCATAACGTACAGGTTCAAGACGTTGCTCCGCTTCCATACGCAAAATCAGGACACTATGTGCAGGCAATTGCCGATTCAATGTTCCCTGAACTGCGGGAAGATCTTTTTGCTTCACCAAATCACGCATCTTCACTTTACCTCCCATTTCCAAAACGCTCATAGGAACGGAAAAATCACAAATGCTGTCAGAAGGGTTATACAAAGCCACCGCACGCACTTTACCGCGTTCTTTTTCTATGTCTTTTACCAATACATAACCCCTATTCTCATGCTGCACCACATAAGCCTGTAGTCCCAACGGGTCCTGATTCAAGGCAATCAGTTCCTTATTTTTCAAAAGCTTCAGCGAAGCCTCTGGAATTGTTGTCAGATCACAACCTATCAGCAACGGAGAACTCATGATGCACCACATACCGAAATGCACCTCTTCTTCTTCCGGCTTCAGCCCGCGACCAATCTCCAACATATCCATATCATTATAATGACCGTCTCCTGCATACGCAGAAAGATACAAGTTCTTATCAATGATATGTTTCACAGAACTCCATCTTGGACTGATATCACCACTGATACGCCATGAACAACCGATATTCTTTGCCCATGTACCCGGGAAAGCCCATCGGCACACATTGATGGAAACATGGTTGCCTGCCACTTTGTCAAAAGCACGGCGAATCTCCGTATATCGTTTTTCCTCATCCAGACTCAATTCCTGAGAAGCACCGCAATAATCTATCTTAATGAAATCAAAGCCCCATTCATTGAAATATAAATCAGCATCCTGATGCTCATGACCATACAGCCCCGAACCTACTCCATTGACATCCTTATCCCAAATGGAACCGCAAGTATTACTTCCGGCGTCCGAATAGATACCGGCTTTCAACCCCAAAGAATGAATATGATCTGCCACCCCTTTCAGTCCGTTCGGAAAACGTTCCGGATGAGTCTGCATAATGCCGTGCTCATCGCGCCAGCCGAAAAATCCGTCATCTACATTGACATAGTTATATCCAACTTCTTTCAAGCCTTTCTGCACCATAGCATCAGCCTGCTTCTTTATCAAAGCCTCATTGATATTCACCCGATAAGTATTCCATGAACTCCATCCCATCACAGGAGGATCGAATACATTTCCATTCCCGGCAAATGTCACCGAAGACATGCCCAAAGCTAGCGCACATAACAATAATTTATTCATAATAACCAACCATTAATGAATGCTTTATTAATTCCGTCAGATTTTTATATAAATCTTCTTTCTATATAAATACGCTCCGACCAACCATACAACTCCCACAAAAAGAAAAGCATAGACAAATGAAGTAAAGGCATTATCGCCCAACCAACCGGATAAACCGGCATATATAATGTCGTGCATATTCTGTTCTTGCAGCGGTAAACTGTCAGCTAATATATATAATATCTCACTAAGTACATAGCAAAACAACGGATTTACGCCAAATATGGCAAAAACCCAAGTCTTCTGACATTTCTTCGTCACATCGATATACCACAGCAAAATGGACAAAAGAAGAACAGAAAAGCCGCAAGTAACCAACACAAATGTAGGCGACCACACCTTTTTATTCAAAGGGCATACATCCTGCAGCAGAAAGCCTGCTATCAGCCCCATAGCTCCATAAAGGAATAAACGGTTCAGTTTGTCCTTCATATCGGGAGTCTCCATGCAGATTTTTCCAAACCAGAAACCTATCAGAACTTGGGCAATGGAAGGAATCGTACTCAACACCCCCTCCGGGTCTATTCCCCGGTCATTATACATGTGCGACAACCCCAATACAAACTTATCTGCATGAGAAAGAATATTCTCCGGACCGTATACAAAACCGTTACCGGCCAACAGAATTCCATAATATACAATCAAAATGGCAGCCACCAGATAAGGGATATAACGATGACGAATCGTAGTGACCAGCAATGAGCCTATTCCATAGCACAAAGCAAGACGCTGCAACACACCCAATATGCGTACATGAGCCAGCGATGCAAAAGCCGCCTTCCAAGGGCTGCCTACAAAATCGGGTTGCAGAGACGCTTCGCGCAATGTACCCAGAAAAGTAGCAGTGCCGTAAATAAACGTACCGATAATAAAAATAAGAAAAGTGCGACGGATAATTTTCAGGAATAATGCTTTATGCAAAGTAAAAGAGAATTTCTTCAGAGAGATATACATGGACATTCCCATCATAAACATGAACAAAGGATAAATGACATCCGCCATTGTCAAACCATTCCAGGGAGAATGTAATAAAGGGGGATAGACATAACTCCATGTTCCGGGACTGTTCACCAATATCATGCCTCCTATCGTCAATCCACGAAGCACATCCAAAGCTAACAAACGTTGTTTCATAATAATGCAAGTATTAGATTAGAGAGTCAAAGGTATAAATAAAAGATATAGTTCTAAAAAAGGCTGCCGGATTTATTTTCCCAGCAGCCTCTTTATCTTAATTATCAGTATCCGGGATTTTGGATAATCTTACCTTTACTCTCATCTATTACACTCTGCGGTAGCGGCATCAGAGTCATATAATCCTGTGCTGTGGGCGACTGTTTGTATTTGCGAGCATACTCAATATATCTTCCATAACGAATCAAATCCGAACGGCGAACACCTTCGAACCATAATTCATGTCCGCGCTCTGTCAGCACCGCTTCAAGGAAGGCGTCAGCTCCGGCAAAGTCAGCTGTAGTGTAAGCAGGAAGTCCGGCACGTGTATGTACCATATTCAACAGTTCAACAGCTTCCGAAGTTACTGTATTGCCTTCGCGAACGATAGCCTCAGCCAGCAAAGTAAGCACATCGGCATAACGATATACAATCCAGTCAACCTGACTTTCCTCACCGGTAGCAGCAGGGTCTTCACCATACTTAACAGGCATTGCACCTTTCACCAATACAGAACCGGGATTCTGTTCATTATAGTGTGTACCGTCTTCAGCAACAAAGTCTCCTACCAACACTTCCAAACGCTCGTCTGCCGAGTCGAAAGTATGATAAAAATCCCAAAGGACACGGTAACCGCCCCACTTCTGAATGCTTTCGTTCTTAGTCGGGTATTCACTGGAAAGCACATGAGCCAACCACATCTGCTGGTTTACGCTGCTGCTGCAAACGCATGCCCAGATTGTTTCGGCATTACCTTCGTTTTCCAAAGTAAAGATATCCTTGTAGTTGTCCATCAATTTATATCCATACTCCGGTTTCATCAACTCACGACCACATTCGATAGCTTTTGTCCAATTCTTTTCGTGCATATAAAGCTTCATCAATACGGTATAAGCCAAACCTTTGGTAAAACGTCCATAGTTAGTGTCCGAAACTTTATAAGTGGCCGGAAGAACAGCGATGGCTGCATGCAAATCATCTTCGATAAACTTCACCATCTCTTCTTGTGAGACACGGGGTGCCACCTCGTCAGACAATGGATTATTCAATAAGTCCAAAGAAGCAATCTGAATAGGACCATACATATCATACAATACATAGGCCAACCAACCGCGTCCACAATGCAATTCTGCATTCAAACGTGCTTTTACATCATCTTTCATGGGCACGTTGGCAATACGTTCCATGGTCAGAGTCATTTTACTTATATCACGGATATAAGTACTGTAAGTAGTAGTCAGACCACCGGAATTGGCTGTAAAGTTCATCTGAATCATATCCGGCCAAACTGCATCATTCCACTGACAATCACCAATATCCGAACTCATGTCACTGATTACATGAATACCTCCTTGTGAAGAAGCATACAATCCACTATACCAACTTGAGCGGAAAGGAGCATAAGCAGCCGAAGTCACTAATGAGTTCGCATCGTCTTCATTGGTCGGGAAAATTCCCGGATTAATCACATTATACATCTCTGACTCCAGATTGGTACAAGAAGGACAGAATGTAGCTGCAACGAGTGCTAACGAAAATATCGATAATATCTTTTTCATTTCAATCTTGTCTTTTTATAGGTTATTAAAATGTAATGTCCAGTCCCAAGCTAAAGCTTCTTACATTGGGATATGCCCAAACAGAGTTATCTGTTTCAAGGTCAAGACCGTCATACGGAGTAATAGTGAACGGATTATTGATATCTGCATAGATACGAACGTTTGACAACGCCTTCTTAACCGGAATAGTATAACCTACGGTTATGTTACGACAACGGACAAACCAGCTCTTCTGCAAATAATAGTCACCGATTCCCCAAGTACTCTTATCCTGGAAATAGCCCGGACGAGAAGCCGACTGATTATCATGTGTCCATACTTCTGCAGCACTGTTAGGCATGTTGTAACCACGGTACATATTTACGATACCAGTCATACCGGCAGAACCTGTCAGCCAAAGGTCTTTATAAGAACCGGAGTTCAAGACATTAAACTGTCCATAGAAATAAATATTGAAATCAAAGTTTTTGTAACGGAGCGTATTGTTCAATCCCAACAGATAACCCGGGTCTTCACTACCGTAAATCACTTTATCGGCATCATTCAGTTTTCCATCAGGCTTACCTGATTTCATAGGAATACCGTGTTTATCCACTTTAATAGATCCGTCTTCATTATATACATAGCCATCGATATCTTTGATTTTCACCTGTCCCGGTAATGAACCCGGCATCCAGTCTACTGTTTCACCGGCCTGAATCAAACCGTCAGACACATATCCGTATTTGTAGCGGATAGGCGCATTGTATTGTGAATAGGCAGCCGGTTTCCAGCTTGCGTCACGTGTGTTCCATTTATCACGATAGAATGAGAAAGTAAAGTCAGTATTCCAACTGAAATCCTTCGAATTGAAATTGGTGGTATTAACTGTCAATTCAAATCCCTGGCTCTGTGTTTTACCAATGTTAGCGGCAATCTTGGATGCTTCATTGAAAATAAGCAGG
Source organism: Phocaeicola faecalis (assembly GCF_021730445.1). Taxonomy (GTDB): domain Bacteria; phylum Bacteroidota; class Bacteroidia; order Bacteroidales; family Bacteroidaceae; genus Phocaeicola; species Phocaeicola faecalis. Next base: position 53,489 of record NZ_JADNRM010000009.1, read on the forward strand.
CTGCGTTCGCTCAACAAGTCTGAAACAACTTTGTGGAAATATTCGGCAGTCACATTCACGCGGTTATTGAAGAAACCTAAGTCAAGACCGATGTTCCATTCTGTAGTCGTCTCCCATTTCAAGTCAGGGTTACCCATCTGGCTCAAATAAACACCTACATATTCTGTTCCACCAAATTCATTGTTATTACCGGTCTGATAATAGCTGATGGCACGGTTGCCGATGTTAGAGTTACCAGTCTGACCGAAGCTGACACGCAATTTACCGTTAGAAAGTACAGAAGCCATCGGTTTCATGAATTCCTCTTCGGTGAATCTCCAACCCAAAGCTACTGATGGGAAATAACCCCAACGATTGTTTTCGGCAAAGTTTGATGCACCATCGGCACGCAATGTAGCAGTCAACAAATAGCGGTCTTTATATGAATAGTTCACACGACCGAAGAATGAAGCCATTTCGTCTTTTGACGCCGAAGAGCCAACAGAAGGTTTCGGATAAGCACCGGCTCCAATATTATTATATAAGAAACCGTCAATCAAGAACTGGCTGTTGCCGGCAGACAATGCTTCGTCTGTGAAACGCTGGAATGAGTAACCGAGCAAAGCACTAAAGTTATGGTCACCCAATGTTTTGGTATAGTTGGCAGTAAGTTCCATCAAATAGTCAGACTTGTCATATTGTGCAATATCTGCCTGTCCGCCTTTTTTCTGACCATACAAAGTGGTCTTAGGCATATAAACGCTACGTTTCTGATAGTTACGGTCGATACCGAAGTTAGCTTTCAAAGTCAAATCCTGAATAGGCTTCACTTCAACAAAAGCAGTAGCAAGCAATCTCTCTTTCATTGTTTTGTCTGTGATTTCCAACAATGATACCGGGTTAGGCAAGAAAGCAGCCTGAGAATTCAATGTATAATCACCGTTTTCGTCTCTGATTGGCAACAGCGGATTAAACTGTGCAGCAGCCACCATGATACTTGCGTTTTCATTCTGTCCGGAACCCAAAGGCACATTGTTAGTTTGGTGTCTGGACAAAGTCATATTCACTCCCAGGTTAACATACTTGCTCACCTTCTGTTCCAAGTTGATACGGCCCGTATAACGTTCCATATCATTATTCTTCACCACACCATTCTGTTTGAAGAAGTTACCAGAAACCAAATACTTGGTCATATCGGTACCACCTGTTACAGAAACATTGTGCTGAGTCTGGAAACCTGTACGGGTAATTTCGTCAAACCAGTCAGTATTATTGGCTGGAGCATTGATTTGAGCATCTGTATAATAAGGCTTATAAGCTGTAGAAGCATCACCTTCGGCTTTTCCACCATATACACCGATACCGTTTGATCTCATCCATTCTTCTTTGGCATAGCGGTTGGACTGCAACATGAAGTCGCGAGCGCTCAACATATCATAGTCACTTGCCAATGTCTGAACAGTAGCTGTTCCGGAGTAAGTAACCTTCGGAGCACCTGTTTTACCCTTTTTAGTAGTGATAATAATTACACCGTTACCGGCACGTGCACCATAGATAGCAGTAGAGCTGGCATCTTTCAGAACTTCGATAGACTCGATATCGTTCGGGTTGATAGAAGCCAAAATATTATCCGAGCTACCTGCATCATATTTACCGGTTTTAACAGCATCGTCTGAAGCCGGGCTTACAGGGAATCCGTCAATAATCACCAATGGGTCGTTACCGGCATTGACAGAAGCAGCACCACGGATACGGAAATTAGAACCACTACCCGGCTGTGCACTTACCATATTTACCTGCAAACCGGCAGCCTTACCTGCCAAAGCATGGCTGATGGTAGATACGGTTCCCACAGGAGCATCGTCCATCTTGACAGAAGCAACAGCACCGGTCAAATCTTTTTTCTTCATTGTACCATAACCGACAACAATAACTTCATCCAACATCTCGGTATCTTCGCTCATAGTAACAGCCAATTGTTTGCCTGCCTGAGGTTTCAAAACCTGTGTCTTATAACCGATATAAGAAACTTCCAATTCTGCTTTAGCCGAACTTATGGTTAAAGTAAATTTACCATCCATATCAGTTACAGTACCGTTTGTTGTTCCTTTTTCCACTACACTGGCACCGATAATAGGTTCACCGGTTGCATCAAGTACCGTACCACTTACCACAGTAGAAGTCTGTTTAACAGCTTTAGTTCCTTCTGTAGAGAGGATAATTTTCTTATCCAAAACAGAATAAGTCACATTCGTTCCGGCAAATACCTTCTCCAGAACTTCAAACACATTTCCTTGATTAGCCGAAACAGACACACGACGATTCAAATCTACATGTTTATTATTGAAAAAGAAATCAAAACCGGTTTTTGCCTTGATCTGATTCAATACTGTTTCAACTGTTTGATTACTAGCATCAATGCTGATTTTTGTTTTTTGCGCATACGTTTCTGCTGCATGAGTCAAGCTCAATGAGCAGGCGAGAAATAGAACACATAGTCTCATAAACAATGGGATTTTGTTAAATGATAGCCATAACGACTTTATCATCCAGAATACTTGGATGCTAAAAGGATTTTGCATAATTTTGTAAAGACTGAGGTTAATAAAAATGTTATCTTAGCTTGTCGCCAAACAAGCTTTAAAAAGTTCTCATTTTTCCATGCGGTAGATACGCCAATATCTTCCGCATGTTTTTTGTTTTAAGGCGCTCTCTTTTGTTTCATAATATTTTTAAAAGGTTAATAAGGTTTTATTTAATACATCTCTATCCGCTGTTTTTTATCAGAAATATTATCACTGTCCAAATAACGCCAATTTATTTTGGACGAGATTTTAAAATATTCCAAGATACGTTCCAAACGCTGAGTAGAGAACGTTCCTGTAAACGAGTATTCCTTAATGCGATTATTCTTCACAATAAAGTCCACATTATAGCGTTTACCCAACATACGAAGGATATCCTCCATAGAGGTATTGTTAAATACTATCTTACCATCTTTCCAGGCAATCTCCGATTCGCAAGAGGTAGCAAACATTTTCGTCTCACCCGATACCGGAGTGTACACCAGTTTATGATGAGGCTTCAGCTTTACCATCTTGGCTTCTCCTACTTTATCTTTAAAGAAAAAGCCAACACTTCCTTCCACCAATGTAGTCGAAATCCGACCGTCGGCGGCATACGCCTCCACATTAAAACTAGTTCCGTATACTTCTATTTGTGACTGATGAACAGTAGAAATCACAAAACGTTTCTCTTCATTTTTCGTCACATCAAAATAAGCCTCACCAATTAACTCCACTTCACGGCTTTCGCCTATAAAGCGGGAAGGATAACGCAATGAAGACTCAGAATTCAAATAAACCACAGTATTATCAGGCAATACGACCGAAGTAGTCATTCCCGGATTTGTCTTTATTTCAATCATTTGAGCCACTTCCTGCTGCTCATCCTTATCCTGATACATCCACAAGACAGCAATCAATAGTGGGATGGACACCATCGCAGCTATTCGTTGCGTCCATTCCCACCAAGAGATTCTTTTTTTGTTCATCCTACCTTTTACCTTCCTTAATGCCTTTTCTATATCTACACTTTTCATCACATGCAGCGTATCGGCGGCCCAATAAAGCGCATGAATCTGATCCACAATCTTACGGTGAGATTCATCCTGCGCTATCCATTCCTCCACCAACCGACTTTCCGCTTCCGTTGTCATTCCTTCACAGAAACGAGGCAACAGTTCCTCTATGCTATTATTATATGTATTATCCGTATCTGTCATCTTTGAGCTCATTTACTATTAAGACAAGCCCCAAAGAAAGATTCCTAAACAAAAAATGATATTTTTTTGAAAAAAGGTGTTTTAGTATTAAAAACATAGACGAAACACTTATCTTTGCAAACAAGTTAACGATGAATAATAAGATGAAAACAGACAGAAATATAGAAGATATGGCTTTATTGAGTTCCCTCCGAAAAGGGGAACAGAAAGCGTTCGACAGTCTGTTCAGAAAATATTATCCGATGCTATGCGCTTATGCCCACCGTTTCATTGAAATGGAAGATGCGGAAGAGATTGTTCAGGAAATCATGCTCTGGATATGGGAAAAGCGTTCGGAACTGATAATCGAATCCTCCCTCAACCAGTATCTTTTCAAAATGACCTACCACCGGGCATTAAACCTTATAACCAAGAAAGAAATCACTAGCCGGGCAGAAACCTTTTTCTATACCAAGAATCAGGAAGCGACGGAGGATGTGAATTATTATCAGATAGAAGAACTGAGCAAAAGAATCGAAAAGGCAATAGCTGCATTACCCGAATCTTATCAGACGGCATTTGTTATGCATCGTTTTAAAGGCATGAGCTATAAAGATATCGCCACCATTTATAATGTGTCCCCCAAAACAATAGACTACCGCATTCAGCAAGCCTTGAAATTACTGAGAGAAGACCTAAAGGATTATTTGCCACTGACAGTATTGCTGGCATTGCATATCGGCTGATATGCAAATCTATTTTTTACCGGTTAATTCTTACTTTCTATACCTCTTCCATCCTTGCCAGCTCCCATCCGCAGAACTGCATCACAATGCAATGCAGGCGGGTTCCCCTGCAAAGCTGCCGCACCTTCTCCCCTTCGGCATAACGGTGGATTTGCTGCACGGCTGCATCCCACTGTTCCGCCGACTGTGCCTCGAACTTGTCTTTCGGGAGATATTTCAGTTCCAGAATGTAGCTGTGCTCCACCTCAGGATATCGCTGCAGGTCCGGCATGAGGAACATGTCGCAGAAACCGTGGTTCAGCTCCACTTCGGGCATGGTCAGGTAATAGGCATTGATACTCAGGTAGGCGGTGAAGAAACCTTGAATGTTCCTTTCGCCCTCTATGCTACTGCGTACCGATAAAATGCGTAGTCAGTGACAAGTATCGGATGTAATGCCGGCTCTCGGCTTTTGTCATAAAGGGTTTGTCATACAATGACTGAATCCACCAAAACCAACTGTATTTTCTCGCCCTACAAACGGAAAATCGGTCTCTTCCTTCCTCCTTTCATTAGTCGTTGAAACGCCCTGCCGGTGGGAGTTCCGGTAGTGAAGGGACATCCCGTCACCGCCCTTTCAGCCTCCTTTCATTCGTAAACTTTCTTCTTTCGGTTTTTGAACTTTTTCGATAACGCTTTACGGTAGGGGCGGACCCATGTGTCCGCCCAATAGCGCCAATGGCTTAAAGTGAACTGTTCTCGGGCAGACACACGGGTCTGCCCCTACAGAAAACGGTGGGCTAAAAAGAGGAGTACACACACAATTGCTGAAGGCAGGTTGTGAAGGGACCTGGAAAGCGCGGCTGAAGGGAGGATGAGGGGATGTGCTGTCATCTTTAACCAGTTGATAGCCAGTGTGTATGAATCAAAATGAAAGGATGAACGGAGAAGAGGGAATAACCGGCTTAATGAGGGGATACTCCCATTTGCCCCTCCATGAAAAAGATGCCGGGCTTTTTTAAAAAGATGGTGATGTTTTTAAAAAACTTCCCGGTCTTTTTCGAAAAACTCAAAGTCTTTTTTGAAAAGTTCAAGGTCTTTTTGCAGCATTCAGCGTGAGCTTCAAGCTGTATATTTTTAAATGTGCACGTATGCACGCATCGGTCAACACATACGGTGACATCAGCCTGCACGTATATACGCATCGGGTCACACGTACGTACGCATAAGCCTAGACATATATATGTCATTGTGTCAGTAACCACAGGCTTCAACATCCTTTTATCGCTTCCATAATCTATTCTCCTTTTGAGTTTAAAACAACCGATAGACAAAGGTCGTTTTTCAACCGGATATTGAGCAGGAAAAAGAAAATATTCTTAAGACTCACATGCATGGGGTGCGTTTCACATTCGACGGGCGGAAGTGACGGTTCTTTCACACTAATTCCCCATAAACAGGCGGTTCCGGCAGCTGTTATGTGTGAAAGGAGGTATGCAATAAGTTTTCTACCGCTTAATTTCCGTTTGCTTGCGGCGGAAAAGTAAAGCAGTATCATCACCCCTAAACAATGGGCATTGTCTGGACAAACTGTTACCATTGTTTCAAGAAACTGTTCCCATTGTTTGAAGAAGTTCTCACGAGAGTTTTGAAGTCTCATATTCTATTTTATTCGACTAAAACGAGTGATTTTTCTGTCTTTCCCCTCTTTTTATCAATTGATAGAAATGCTTTGGAAAAAGACCTTGAGCTTTTTGAAAAACGCTTAAGTCTTTTTCGGAAACTCCTTGGTCTTTTTTAAAAACATCAGAGTCTTTCCATTAGGATACGTTGACATTTGTTAGGATTTTCAAGTTGGAAGTAAAGCAGGGACTTGACACTGCTTAAACTCTTGAAAACGTGATGAATAAGATTTTAGGAGAAAGAAGAAAAAAAGTGCATCTCTTAGTAAGAGATACACTTTTCGCTGCAAATTTACACAAAGTTTTGATAATTAAAACTTTTTGAGAAGAAAAATCACAAGGCAAGTGCAAAAATATCTTTAGTCTTAAGTTTTAGGACACTATTGCGTTCACTTAAATAATTAATAATAAGTTATTTATGCGCGATTGTATATCTCTTACTAAGAGATGCACTGAACACAACCCTTTTTTAAGAGTTTGAAAAATGTGTAATTATCTGAAACAGAGACGATAAAAAGAGAGTACAATGGACTACCTGTTCCTACATCGCGACAAGCGCACCTTTACTTCCGAAAGGCAGAAGAATCTGCTCTTCCGGGCGGCCCATATCTATTGGGAGCAGAAGTTCGCAACTCACGAAATGGAGAAAGCAAGGAAAGTCGATTGTGAGCTATATAAATATGTATTGTACTATTTGGAAGTGCGCCAAGTGTTTCTCGACCCGAAGCTTTCATTGAATAAGCTAAGCGATATGATTGAAACGAACCAGACTTATTTGTCGAACGTGGTGAACCGCTACTTCGGTTGCCACCTGAAAGATTTGGTGAACACATACCGTGTGGAATATGCCAAGGAACTGCTCCGGTCGGGAGGATGTCCGTTGGAGGAGCTGCCTCAACGATGCGGATTCCTGTCACGAAGTACGTTTTACACTTCCTTTAAGAAGGTGGCGGGTGTCTCTCCAAAAAGATATATGAAACAAGAACAGAGGGCTGTGCCCTCGGAACCGATAGAATATGTATAACCAATTTTAGTTTTTTAAATTTATAAATTTAAAGTTTTTATTATGAACAAAAAGTTTTTAAGTGCAATCCTGTTCGGAGCCTTAATGGTTACCTCGACAGGAACATTTGTGTCTTGTAAAGACTACGATGATGACATCGATAACTTACAGGAACAAATTGACAAACTAGCGACCAAAGAAGATATGGAAGCTAAATTGTCTCAGATGCAGACAGCTATTGATGCTGCAAAATCAACTGCCGCAGATGCTTTGAAAAAGGCCGAAGCTGCCGGCAATGCTGATGAAATTGCTGCATTGGAAGAACGTATCTCTAAGTTGGAAAAAGCTACTATCGATGTAGAAGCATTGAAGAAAGAACTGAAAGATGCTGTAAACGAAGATATTACTGCTTTCCGCACAGAAATGCAAGATTTAATCAAGGAAGTAGAAGGTCTTGTAGGTAAAATCGCAGACATGGTTACTAGTGTAGAACTAGTAAAATCATTTGCTATTGATTCTGAAACAGGATTCAATCCTATTTCATTAAGTACTGCTATCGAAAAAGACAACGAATTCAGCAAAGACATTGCAGGAAAGATTACCTTTACAAAGGGGAATGAAGTACAGACTCCGGGTCAATTCCTGGTTCGCGTATCTCCGACCAACGCTGTTCTGACTGCTGATATGATTTCGCTGGTAAACAGCCAAGGCGAAAACTTGGATGAAATTCTGGAAGTGGTAAAAGTTGAAAAGTCTGACGTGCTGTTGAGCCGCGCTGCTAACGAAAGTGGCTTGTGGAACGTAACTGTCCAACTAAAGAACTATGGTGACGGAAAAGCATTCGCTGCTGCCACTACAACAGAGAAAGGCACAAAACAAATCTTGTTTGCTGCCCAGGTAAACAATACACTATCTACTTCTGACGTAAGATATGTAACTTCTTCTTACGACTTGACTTTAGGTTGGGAAGCATTCAAAGCTGCCAACAAACTAAACTATTTCGTTGACGCTGAAAACATCAAGAACGTAAACAACCGTTACAATGCAAGCAGTAAGTCTTTGAAAGAAACAACTGCTAAAATTACATATAAAGAATTAGTTTGGTCTGATGCTGCTGCTGTTGCAGGTAATGATAAAAACACAACTCTAGGTGATAACCGTTCTTCACAGAATGTATATCCCGCTGTACAAGGACAAGCTTTAAAAATTGCTCTGTCTTCTTCTGACGATAAAGTAGTTGCTCCTACAAATATCAGAGCTATCTACGTTGTATTGGATAAGCAGAATGCTGTTGAATCAGCTCCGTCAGAATTGAACGCATGGAACAGCTATACTTATACAGGTTTGAACACCGTAGTTGAAGGAACTTCTACAGAAATTACGATTGACAGCAAATCAGCTATCAACGATATCATCGGTTTCCGTGTATTCGCTGTTAACTATGATGGTACTTTGGTTGACCCGGACGGTAAAGCATTCTATGTGAAGATAGGAGATAAAGCTACAGCTTGGGATGCAGTCAACACAACTGTCGTTCCTTCTTCTGATGCCTCTATTCTTGTAGATATGACTCAATCAGCAAAAGAAACTATCAAGTTGAGCGCATTAGCCAAACCGTTCTCTGCAACATGGACTACAGATAAGATTGAAGCATTAGGTAACTCACCTGTATTTACTGCATACTTTGAAGATGCTGCCGGTCATGTAATCTATGACACTAAAAACTTAATGCAAGCTACTCTTGAAAGAATTGATTTCACTAAAGTAGTTAAAGTATATACAAGACCTAACGGTACAAAATGGTCTATGTACGAAGATGAAAAGACTTATTCCGGTACATTGACTATTAAGAACGAAGATGGCTTCGTATTAGCTACATTGAATGTAACAATGACTAAAGAGTTACCAACAGAATTGCCTGCAGGATTCTCATTCAAAGACAAACAAGTGATTGATGGTGTTTACAATTGCTATCTGATTGCTAATAACTGGAAGGCTGAACAAGCAGTCAATGGTACTATGCCTATCGAAAACTTCATCAACTTCGGTGACGGTGTTAAGTCTCAATATCAAGTAGTATTGGCAGAATCTCAGAGAAATGCTAATGATGCACTCGAATCGCAGACTAAGAAAGGCAATGAATCGATTGATGTACAAACCGAATTCATTGACAACAAAACAGAGCATGCTACAGTAGTTTCTTATAACTATGGAGAAATATCTTCTAAGAAAGATGAAAAAGGTAATTATATTCCTGTAGTCATTAAAGCTGCTGAAATCAAAACAGTTTATTGCTGCTTCTACAAGAAAGAAATTCACACTTGGAATTGGGCAACTAACGACCAAGTAGGCAAAATTTCAATTGATGGAACGGAAATTAATTATGCAGAGAAAAAAGATGGTAAATACGTAAACGCATTGCCTTCTACCACTCTGACTTACGGCAGCAATTCTGAAATAGCATACAACAACTTTATTTTTGGTCAGAATACTATTGATGGAACATTCTCTAAACTGTTGAGCGCTCCTTACGAAGAAAGTTTGATTGTTAAGAGTGCTAAATTAGTTTCTGATGCAACTCAAAAAGAAGACTACTTCTCAGTAAGCACTGACTTGAAGTTCACAGCAATCAAGACAGATCTTGGTTCTAATCCGAAGGAAAATGTACCTTCTACATTGACTGTAACTTGTGTTGATTCTTACGGACACGAAGTTGTCATCTCATTGAAGATGACTGTTGCTCCTCGTAAGTAATTAAAACAACAGTTAATTCAAACTCTAGAGTAAGTTCTCCCTCATGCATGAGGGAGCTTATATAATAGAAAAACTTTAAAACGAAATCCTCGGCTTGTGATAAGTCGGGGATTTTTTAATTACTCTTCCACTATCCACTTTTCTATATTTCTTGTTTCCGCACTGAAGTTTACTCCTATTTTAAACAGTTTACGGCCGTCAACTTCAAAAGGTTGTGCATAACGCTTTTCATTGATTTGTCGCAATGCTTCTTCTGCCGTTCCATCCAGTTTAAACTCCATTACATAAATAAAACAATCTGTCTGTAACACTAAATCCACACGACCCCTAGCAGTGTGATATTCCACTTTCACATAAAAGCCTACCAGCTTGAAGACAATAAAAAGAACGTTTTGATAATGAAGTTCCAATTCACGCACCATCTCATAAGGAGTATCTGCAAAGAAACTCTGCAAACGGCGGAAAAAAGAATCATAATCACCGGAACGCACCTCACGAACAAACTTCTGTATTTCAAAGGGAGAATCCACTTTATTCACATTGGCATAGAAAGGCAATAAAAAACGAATAAACCCTTCTTCCACCTCACGGTTTGGAAAACCTAAACGGTAAATGCCAAATTCTGAATCATATTCTTTAATAGTCAAATATCCGCTTTGATAAATCACCGGAATAGGATTGGTCGATTCTGAATCAATGCTATTCAACACCTGCGCATCCGTTTCTTCATGCGCCATCCGTTCCAGGTCATAATGATGTTTTTTCAGTAAAGTCACCAAATAGGTAGGTGTTCCCGTCTCAAACCAATAACTGCCAAATTCCCTCCTCTTGAAGGCACTAAGCAGACTGAAGGGATTATACATGCCTACAGAATTATGTGTAAAATGATAGCCGTCATAATTCCGTTTCAATTCATCACAAAGTTCATCGTAAGAGATGCCCCTCGCAGCAGCAAACACATGAAGCTCTTCCTCCAGATATTCATGTATTTCGTTGTCGCTGACACCGCATATCTCAATAAACTCATTCCACATGGATATATCATCCAAATTATTCAAATCACTAAAGACACTGACCTTTCCAAATTTCGTTACCCCTGTCAACAAAGCAAACTTGATACAACTGTCCATCGTTTTCAGTACTCCATAAAACGGCTTCAGCGTATTCCGATACTTTTCTTGAAGTTCCTTATTTCCAATTGCTTGCAACATCGGTTTATCATATTCATCCACAAGAATCACCACTCGCTGTCCCATCTTTTCACAAGCACGTTTCACAACTCCTTTAAACCGCAGAGCCAAAGAAGTTTCAGACGAAGCCGCTCCGTAAAGGGCTTCCCAATTAGTGAGATAGTCATTTAGAATATCATCCAAATCCTGTGCCGAATCATATTTTGAGATATTAAGGTCAATATGCAGAATAGGATATTGCACCCAGTCTTTCTCCAAACCGGCTATGGCCAGGCCGTCAAACAGTTCTTTCTTTCCCTGGAAATAAGCTTCCAACGTAGATATCAAAAGACTCTTTCCGAAACGGCGCGGACGGCTGAGAAAATAATAACTTCCTGTTTTTACCAACTTATAAATCAAAGCTGTTTTATCAATATAAAGATAGCCGTCATTACGCAGCTTCTCAAAACTCTGTATTCCGATAGGATATAACTTGTTGCCCATAACTCATTGTTTTAACAGATAACACACAAAGATAAAGAATTCCTTCTCATGTTCAACCTTTTACAACTATAAAAGCTCTCTTCTCACCGGATAATTTCCTCTGAACTGTTCAAACTCTTCCGGCCGTTGCTTCAGCCAATCACTATCCCGCTGCGGATTATAAACCTGTAAGAAAGCTTCCTCTTTATCAGACGACAAAGTCATAGGCGGCATGGCAGGAGGAACAATCTCAAATGAAGCCTCTATATGAAAAAAACGACAAACGGCCTCCAGTGCCATACGAGTGGCATTCGCCTTTCCGTCGGCAGAATAACCGGCTATGTGAGGTGTTCCCAAAAACACGGTTTGCAACAGTTCAAGATTTATATCAGGCTCGTGCTCCCATGTATCGATAATTGCCTCACTGACCTGTCCCGTTTTCAGAGCATTGAGCAGTGCCGGAGTGTCGATGACTTCTCCGCGACATGTATTTATAATCACAGGACGACGCTGCAATGATGCAAAAAAAGAAGCATCCGCCAAATGAAAGGTCTTATACACCCCGGTGCGGTATAAAGGAGTATGGAAAGTGATAATATCGCATGCGCGCATCAAAGTCTGCAAATCGACAAAACCCTGTTCACCGCTGTCCTCACGGGGAGGGTCGTTCAGCAACACATTCATCCCCAAAGTCTCAGCCATCCGCCGGATGCGGCTACCCACATGGCCTACCCCCACAATACCCATACACATATTTTCCAGCTTCATTCCGCGCAACCGTTTGAGCAGCAGAAGCGAAGCATGTACATATTGCTCCACTCCTCCGGCATTGCAGCCGGGACAGTTGCTCCATGCGATACCTGCCTCACGGCAATAATCCACATCGATATGGTCAAAACCAATCGTCGCCGTTGCAATAAATTTCACGGAACTGCCCTCCAGCAATTCACGGTTACAATGGGTGCGTGTACGGACAATCAGAACATCGGCATCTTTTACATCCCGAGGCGTAAAAGCAGCACCCGGCAAATATACCACCTCATCGGCTATCTGCCCGACAGCTTCTTTAATATAAGGGATTTTATTGTCTACAATTACTTTCATCTTCTAAAAAAACTAGGATTAGGACAAAGGTAGACACTTTTACCGAATAATAATTGGTTGATTAGAAAAGTTTGCATAGATTTGTCTTTCCAATAATTTTAAAACGAACAAGATATGAGTTTTACAGAACTATGCAAGCCCATTTTTGTACAGTCTATCAATGACTATCACAAGACAGATAATGTTGATACCCCCATCAACAATCCTTATGAAGTGAAAAGCATCGAGTATTATCTTTATCTGAAAAACTGGATTGACACAGTACAATGGCACTTTGAAGACATTATCCGCGACCCGCAGATTGACCCGGTGGAAGCATTGACACTGAAACGCCGTATCGACAAGTCCAATCAAGACCGTACTGATTTGGTGGAACTGATTGACAGCTATTTCCTTGACAAATATAAAGATGTAACAATACTGCCCGATGCAACGATTAATACCGAAAGTCCTGCATGGGCCATCGACCGCCTTTCTATTCTTGCACTGAAAATCTATCACATGCGTCAGGAAGTGGAGCGCACTGATGTGTCTCCCGAGCATCACGCACAATGTGAAAAGAAACTGAATATCCTGCTTGAACAGCAGAAAGACCTCTCATCCGCCATCGACCAATTGATAGCCGATATCGAAGCGGGCCGCAAGTATATGAAAGTATATAAGCAGATGAAGATGTATAACGATCCGGCATTGAACCCTGTTTTGTACGGAAAGAAATAAATGGTTCCCTCATGGCTAAGATTCTGGTAATTCGTTTTTCAGCAATCGGCGATGTGGCAATGACCATTCCGGTGATTTACTCATTCGCCGTCCAGTATCCTCAGCACCAAATTACAGTGCTGAGCCGCAATACGCTTGCGCCCCTGTTCAACGGATTACCTCCCAATATCACTTTTCACGGAGTGGATTTAAAGGGAGAACATGCAGGAATCATGGGACTGGAATGGATGTACAAGGATTTGAAGAAAGAGCATTTCGATGCCGTAGCGGATTTCCATGATGTATTGCGCAGCAAATATCTGCGGTTGAGATTCAGACTGGCCGGCGTGAAGGTGGCGCATCTGGACAAGGGACGCAGTGGAAAAAGGAAACTGGTACGCGTCAAGAACAAAGTGATGGAATGGCAGAAGTCGTCATTCCAACGATATGCCGAAGTCTTCCGAAACATTGGTTATCCGGTAGAATTAAGTTTCCGGTCACTTTTTGGCAACGGCAAGGGAAGCATTTCGTGCATGCAACTGCTGACGGGCGACAAAGGTACAGACAAATGGATTGGAATTGCCCCGTTTGCAGCCCATGTAGGCAAGATATATCCTTTATCCAAACAAGAACAGGTCATCAGTTTACTGTCTGAACGCAAGAATACGAAAATCCTGCTGTTCGGAGGAGGAGCTAAAGAGATTGAAGTACTGGCTAAATGGGAACGTCAATACCCCAACGTCATATCCACGGCAGGCAAACTGACACTGAACTCGGAATTGGCACTTATGAGCCATCTGGACGTTATGCTGTCTATGGACTCTGCCAATATGCATCTGGCATCATTGGTAAACATTCCGGTGGTCTCCATTTGGGGAGCCACACATCCATACGCCGGATTTATGGGATGGAAACAATTGCCCGACAATGCCGTACAGGTGGATTTACCGTGCCGTCCCTGTTCCATTTTCGGAAACAAACCCTGTTGGCGCAAGGACTATGCCTGTCTGCAGGGAGTCACTCCCGAAATGGTGGTGCACCGTATTGAACAGGTTATCGATTAAAGAAAGAATAAACCAACGCTCTATGAAAATAGTAATTCATCCCGATTTTATGCAGACTGCCGATTTTATCAGGCAGCTACCCCAACACTTTGCACAAGAAGGGGAGCTGTTGTATGAAGGTAGAAATGAAGTCAGACGGTATCGGGTGAAGAACGAATGGTTGGTAGTGAAAAGATATAAGCAGCCCAATATCATTCAACGGATTGTCTACACCTTTTTCAAGAAAAGTAAAACGGAACGGGCTTACCTTTTTGCCGGCATATTGCGCCAGAGAGGTTTTGACACCCCGCACGAAGTGGCTTATATTGAAAAGAAAAGAGGAGGATTGTTTCTCGACGGATATTTTATCTCTACCCAATGCGACTACCCTCCCCTGTCCAAAGTGCTGTGGCAACGCCAGTTCGACAAGCATGCCGCCGACGAGCTTGCTGCATTTATGGTACGGTTGCACGAAAAAGGAGTGTTACACGGTGATTTGAATCTGACCAATATACTTTATTGTACAGACAAAGACAGCCATTACCATTTCACCTTAATTGATACCAACCGTTCCAAGTTTAAATCCTCCCTCACCCGAAAGGAGTGTCTGGAGAATCTGAAACGTCTCACACACAGCAAAGCCCTCCTGCGGTATGTGGTGATGCAATATGCTAATTTGAGAGGATGGCCTCCAAGAGAATGTGCTTTGGAAGTATTTCAGTTCCTTCTTCAGTTCGAACACAAACGACGAAGAAAACGCAGACTCCAGGCATTAATCGGAATAAAAAAGTAACAGACAATGAAGATAGTATATTATATTGTATTTTTCTTTTGGTATATGCTTTCGCTTTTACCATTACGCCTCTTATATGTTTTTTCCGATATCCTCTACTATCCGCTCTATTACTGCATTCGCTATCGGCGCAAAGTGGTCAGACAAAATCTTACCGGCTCCTTTCCCGATAAAGATGAAAAAGAGCTCATCCATATAGAGAAACAATATTACCACTTCTTTTGCGATTATATGATAGAGACAATCAAGCTTTTCTCTATCTCGAAAAAACAATTAAAACGAAGAATGACCTTCGGAGGTATTGACGAGATTATGAAGAAGCTGGAAGAAGAGAACAAAAACTTCTGCTTTGTCTATCTGGGGCATTATTGTAACTGGGAATGGATTGCCTCCCTGCCCTATTGGGTGCCGGAAGATATACTGTGCGGGCAAATCTACCACCCGCTATACAACAAAGCTTTCGACCGGCTCTTTCTCCGCCTGCGCAACCAGTTTGGCGGCGAATGTATCTCCATGAAAGAGACGCTCCGCCGAATCATAGAACTGAAACGCGCCAAACAGAAAACAATTATCGGTTTTATCTCCGACCAGGCTCCGAAGTGGAACAGCATCCATCATTGGGCAGAGTTCTTCCATCGTGAAACTCCGGTATTCATCGGAACGGAAAAGATAGGCAAACAGGTAGACGCCTTAATTTATTATGCCGATGTGAAACGGATAAAAAGAGGATATTACCATTGCGAGTTCAAGCAACTGGCCGACAATGCCAAGGATGTTCCCGATTTTCAACTGACAGATATGTATATCCATAATCTGGAACGTATGATAAGTGCAGTACCTCAATATTGGCTATGGAGCCACAAACGCTGGAAACGCACCAAAGAAGAGTGGATAAGAAGACAACAAGAAGAGAAGAAATGACAATGAAGGAGTATGATTATTTAATAGTAGGTGCCGGATTATTCGGAGCAGTATTCGCACACGAAGCCCGATGTGCCGGCAAGCGTTGTCTTGTCATAGACAAACGAGACCAACGCGGTGGTAACTTATACTGTGAAGACGTAGAGGGAATACATGTACACAAATATGGCGCACATATTTTCCATACAGACAATAAAGAAGTGTGGGATTATGTGAACAGCTTTGTGGAGTTCAACCGATACACCAATTCTCCGTTAGCTCATTTTGAAGGTAAATTATACAATCTTCCCTTCAACATGAATACCTTCTATCAGTTATGGGGCGTAAAGACTCCGGCAGAAGCAAAGGAGAAAATAGAAGAACAACGCCGTGAGTTTGCTCACATCACCGAACCGGCCAATCTGGAAGAACAGGCATTAAAACTGTGTGGCAAAGACATTTATCGCTGTCTGATAAAAGGTTACACAGAGAAACAATGGGGCAGGGCGGCCACTGAATTACCCGCATTCATCATCAGGCGTATCCCCTTCCGCTTTGTATATGACAATAATTATTTCAATGATGCCTATCAAGGCATCCCCAAAGGAGGATACAATGTATTGATTGATGCGCTGCTGGAAGGTATTGACGTGCGATTGAACACAAACTACTTCGAGCACCGGAAAGAGCTGGATGCATTGGCAGACAAAGTACTTTTCACCGGATGTATCGACGAGTATTTTGATTTCTGCTGTGGTCATTTGGAATATAGAAGTCTACGCTTCGACCATCAACGATTGGATACAGAAGATTTTCAAGGAAATGCAGTGGTAAATTATACCGAACGTGAGGTTCCTTACACACGCATTATTGAACATAAGCATTTTGAATACGGCACACAACCCACCACCGTTATCACTTATGAATACCCGGACGATTTCCAACCGGGCAAAGAGCCTTATTATCCCGTAAATGACAGACGAAATACAGAAATATATCAAAAATATAAAAAGCTGTCCCAACAACATCCCAACGTTTTATTCGGCGGACGATTGGCTCAATACGCTTATGCCGATATGGACGATACGGTGAATGCAGCACTTACCTTGTGGAGAAAACAACTGAAACTTTAACTTATGAAAAAGACAGAAAAGCATATAAAGGCATACATCGATTTATACCATGAATTACTGTCATCAGAATAATTCAGTGTGTTTGCATGATATTCTCTAAAGAAATCATCGTAAATACAAAAAATCTCTGTAATTTTGTTCTAATAAACTTTCAGAGAATTAAACGAAAGAATAAATATAGATGAACTGCTACCTGTCACGCAATTACAAAGGACTGTCTAGTGCCGGAAATAAGGCAAAGACAGATATTGAACAGATTATGAAAGACCTGTCTTTCAAAAATGTAGGACTCAAGCAGACAACTTACAGAAACAAAGTGCTTTCATTTCTCTTCACTTTAGCCGGAGTATTGAAGGCTCCGTTCTGTCTGCACAAAGGTGACTATCTGGTACTTCAATACCCGTTAAAGAAATATTTTTCCTTTGTCTGCAACATGGCTCATCAAAAAGGAGCTAAAGTAATTGTGATTATTCATGACTTAGGTAGTTTCCGCCGTAAAGCATTGACGATAGAACAAGAGATAAGCCGATTGAACCATGCCGACTACATCATAGCACATAACGAAAAGATGAAAAAATGGCTGGAAGACAACGGATGCAAGGCTAAACTTGGCATCTTGGGAATCTTCGATTATCTGTCGGCGACATCGGCTACCCCCAAACAGGACACAGAAAAACCATACAGCGTATTATATGCCGGAGCGTTGAGCCCCCGTAAAAATGCATTTCTTTACGAAGTAGGTACTTTTGTACATTCTTTCAATCTTAATCTGTATGGCAACGGCTTCGAAATAAATCAGGCAAAAGGTAAAGAGCACTTCAACTACATGGGGTTTGTGAAATCTGATGATTTGATAGCCACAGCCCAAGGAGATTTTGGCTTGGTATGGGACGGCACTTCTGTCTCTACTTGCACCGGAGACTTTGGAGAATATCTGCAATACAACAATCCTCATAAAACATCCTTGTATATCCGATGCCAGTTGCCTGTCATCATTTGGAATAAAGCTGCATTAGCAGATTTTGTACGCGAGAACGGCATCGGAATATGTGTGGATTCTCTGGAAGAACTGGAGAAGATTTTAAATACATTAAGTGAAGAAGAATATGCAGAAATGAAGAAAAGGACGGCAAAGATAGGAGAACAGTTAAGTCAAGGCCATTTTGTACGAAAAGCCTTGCAGGAAGCTATTGAGCGTCTTTAACATTTTTCAAAGAAAAGAATAACTAATTAAACAGATACCTCATGATACCTAAAATCATCCATTTATGCTGGTTCAGCAATGATCCCTTTCCGGTAGAAATAAAGGTTTGCTTGGATACATGGAAACGTATATTACCGGACTTTCAGGTGAAACATTGGACTTATCAAGATGCCAAAGCCATAGGCTGCCAATTTATAAATGAAGCATTAGAAGCCAAGAAATGGGCTTTTGCTGCCGATGCAGTCCGTTTTTATGCTGTATACAGTGAAGGAGGTATCTATATGGATAGCGATATTTTCATCTTGAAACGCTTTGACCATCTTATACCGGAGCATGGCTTTGTCACCTTTCAGGAAAATGAAAGGACACAGTTACAAGCAGCCTTCTTCATGGGAGAAAAAGGGAACACATTCTGTAAGGAAGTCTTTGAGTATTACAATTCAAGACCTTTCTTAAATCCCGACGGCACTTATAATACCATTATATCCCCTGTCACAATGTATGATGCCGCCCGGAAGAGAGGCTATCTGCCCGAAGACAAGGAGCAGCATCTGACCGAGGATGTGATTATTTATCCGTCACATTATGTTACCCCGCGTCACAAGTACCCCACTACCCCTGATACATTTGCCGAGCACCGTATTTTTGGAAGCTGGAGGAAACGTAAAGCGGGTAGAAAGATTGAACTTTTTATCAAGCACGCGATAGCTACAGTCAGATATGCAATATTCAAAAAATAAGAAACAGAATGATAGACATAGTTTGCTGTACAGATAGCAATTACACAAAGTATTGTTGTGTAATGTTAACTTCCTTATTAGAGAATAATAAAGGAAATAAGGTTGCTATTCATATTCTTGATAATGGAATCAAAAATGAACATAAGGAACAGATACGAAATGTTGTAGAACAAAGATATAAGCAGAAATTATTCTTCTATACATTAAACGAAAGTCTATTGGAGCAATTTCCAACTACAGATTCCTATGTATCATTAACAACTTATTGCAAACTATTCATTCCCTCTATTTTACCTTTATCTATTCATAAAGTTCTCTACGTAGATTGCGACGTTATTATTGTAAATTCTCTACACGAACTTTGGGATTATGACCTCACAGGTAAAGCTGTAGGTGCCATAAAAGATGCTCATAGGAATCTAGAACAAGACTGTGTACGATTAGGATATGACTATCATAAATATGGTTATTACAATGCAGGAGTAATGCTATTTAACCTTGATTACCTTAGAGAACATGATTTTTCACAAAAGTCCATAGATTATGTAAAGCATAATAGCAATCTATTAAAATATCACGACCAAGATGTTTTTAATGGACTACTTTATGGACAATTCCTCACACTTCCATACAAATATAACCTGCACGATAGTCTATATCATAGAAAACGCTACATCGATGAAGATCAAGTTTCTCTAGTAGAAGAAAGTCTACAGCCGAAGAACCGAACCATTATTCATTTTTCTTCTAAAAGAAAGCCTTGGGGAAGCAGATGCCTACATCCTCTCGACCATCTATACTTTTTTTATTTAGAAATGACTATATGGAAAGGAGAACGACCTGAAATGTCTTTTAAGGATCAAAGATGGAAATGGAACCGGACAATATCAGGATGGTTACATTGGGCTAATGGTTATAGAAATAATAATTAACGCCCTCTAAAATCAGACTTTTTCATTTATACCCGAAGAAAGTCTTTTGGGAGATACATGTTTTCACGTACGTACGCATAGGCCTGTGCGGACGTATGCGTAGCCTTACACGGACGTACGTGTAGCCCCACGCGGACGTACGTGTAAAAGCGTGCGTACTGACGTTCTCCATTGATAGATGGCTCCCTTTACCAGTAATATATAGAAGAAGTTCCCAAATGAACGCAGTTCTTAGTGTGACAGACGAAACCAAACAATCATTTCTGTAAAAGTATGGAAAATAAGAAGGAAATAAGTATCTTTGTTTTGTTATAAACAGTAAAACAGGAGAATATGGGCAATAGAATATATCCTATCGGCATTCAGAACTTTGAAAAATTGCGCAAAGACGGTTATGTGTATGTGGACAAAACGGCATTTGTCCACAAACTGGTGACCACCGGCAGTTACTACTTCCTGAGCCGCCCCCGGCGTTTCGGTAAGAGCCTGTTGATTTCCACATTGGAAGCTTATTTCCTCGGAAAGAAAGAGCTTTTCAAGGGTTTGGCCCTCGAACAGCTGGAAAAGGATTGGACTGTGCGGCCCGTATTCCATCTCGACCTGAACATTGGCAAATACGATACTCCCGAAAGTCTGGACAAAATACTGAATGAGGCCCTGTCCGGCTGGGAACAGGTGTATGGGACACGTGCCAGTGAAAGCACGCCCGCACTTCGCTTCAAGGGTGTCATTCAGCGTGCTGTCGAGCAAACAGGCCACCGCGTGGCCATTCTAGTGGACGAATACGACAAACCCATGCTGCAGGCCATCGGCAATGCGGAACTGCAAAAAGAGTTCCGTAACACGCTGAAACCCTTCTATGGGGTGCTGAAGACGATGGACGGCTACATCAAGTTGGGCTTCCTTACGGGAGTGACCAAGTTTGGGAAAGTGAGCGTTTTCAGTGACCTGAACAACCTGAAAGATATCTCTATGCGGCGTGACTACGCAGAAATCTGCGGTATCACGGAAGAGGAGCTGCACCGTTACTTTGACGAAGACTTGCACCGCCTTGCCGAGTCGGAGGGTGTGGACTATGCGGATATCTGTCTGGAAGTGAAAAAACGTTATGATGGGTATCATTTCAATTACAACACGCCCGGCATCTACAACCCTTTCAGCCTCCTGAATACGTTCGACTCCATGGCATTCGGCAACTACTGGTTTGCCACCGGCACCCCCTCCTATCTGGTGTACCTGCTCAAGAAGCACAACTACCGCCTGGAAGAAATTGAAGGTGTGGAGGTGACAGAAAGCGTACTGGACAGCATTGATTCGGAAGGTTCCCACCCCATCCCGGTGATTTACCAAAGCGGGTACCTCACCGTGAAGGATTATGATCCCGAATTTAGGTTGTACACACTTGATTACCCCAACCGAGAAGTGGCTGAGGGTTTCTTAAACTACCTGATGCCTTTCTATACGGACAAGAGATAGTGGAAGTGCTTAAACCACTCATACATACGTTGTATGCCGTCCTGTATCTCCGTGCTGGGAGCATATTGGAAATCTTCTTCCAGACGGGTGGTGTCTGCATACGTACAAGTCACATCACCCGGTTGCATCTCTTCGTACCGGCAAACAGCCTCTTTGCCGGTGGCATGCTCTATGCAGTGTATAAAGTCCATCAGCTCTACCGGACGGGAATGTCCGATATTATAAACCCTGAAGGGAACTTCCGCCTCGTAAGGCTTACTTCCGATGATGCGTACCACTGCCTGAATAATGTCATCGATATAAGTGAAATCGCGGCGCATCTTTCCATGATTGAACACACGGATGGGCTCTCCCTCCGTGATGGATTTCATAAAGAGATAGGGCGCCATGTCCGGTCGGCCCCACGGCCCATAGACGGTGAAGAAGCGGAGGCCGGTAGCCGGAATATGATAAAGGCTGCTGTAAGCATGTGCCATCAGTTCATTCGACTTCTTGGTGGCAGCATACAGACTGACCGGAGTATCGGTCATATCGGTTTCGCTGAAAGGCACTTTCTCGTTCATGCCATACACACTGCTGGAGCTGGCATACACCAAATGCTCTATACGGTGATGGCGGCAGGCTTCCAGAATATTCAGAAACCCCATCAGATTACTTTCTGCATAGGCATACGGATTGACAAGGGAATAGCGCACCCCCGCCTGTGCCGCCAAGTTGCATACAATATCGAACTGTTCCGTATCAAACAGCATTGACAGCAAATCACGGTCTGTGATATCGCCTTTCACAAAACGATAGTTGGAATATAACGTGCTGACAGTAAGTCGGCCTTCTTCTACATTCTCCCGCTGGATGCCACATAACTCTTTCAGACGGCCATACTTCAGATTGACATCATAATAATCATTCAGGTTATCAATGCCAACCACTTCATTGCCTTGCTCTGCCAATGCCTTCACCAGAAAAGAGCCGATGAAGCCGGCTGCTCCTGTCACTAATATTTTTTTCATCACCTTATTCTTTTATTTTCTGACTTTTATGACCAATCATCAAGTTGCGGATATAGGACAAAAAGCCAAAGGATTGTCCCAAAATCAGGATGGGGTCATGGCGCAGCACGCCATAAATCACTATAATACAAGACCCTACGAGACTGATTACCCAGAAAGTAGGCGGCAATGCCGATACCTGTTTGCGGCTGGAGTAAATCCACTGATAGATGAAACGGAAAGTAAAAATAAACTGTCCCGCAGTGCCAAACACAATCAGCCACACAGGTATATCTTCATTCTTCAAAAAGTTCTCGACAAAATGGGTACTGTCCTGCAATGTACCGACAGCAGCCAATAAAGGAGTGACTGCCAGCAGTATTCTGAACAGGAGCGGGATGCGCCGCCACACACCTTTCAAACGCAAATTGCCTATATAGATATAGAACGAGATGAACTGCCCCACGATGATGGAAAAATCATTGCGCAGCCAGCCATAATAAAACATCAAATAGGAACCTACCAAGCTGAACACCCAAAACAGTGTCGGCGAAATGACTTCATGTTTCTTTTCCGAAAGAAACCATTGTATCAGAATACGGGCGGAAAAGCAAACTTGAGCCAACAAACCGACGCAGAGAATCAGCATAT
Source organism: Phocaeicola faecalis (assembly GCF_021730445.1). Lineage (GTDB taxonomy): Bacteria > Bacteroidota > Bacteroidia > Bacteroidales > Bacteroidaceae > Phocaeicola > Phocaeicola faecalis. The sequence goes on from NZ_JADNRM010000009.1 coordinate 76,711, forward strand.
TCATAGGTTGTTCTCTCCCACTTGGTAGTTGATATATCGATGTGCCATCCAGCGGAAAGCAAAACAATCCTTAAACGGTGACACCAGTCGGTTCCACAGATGATACTTCGACACACCTGCCTGACGCGGATAATGCCTCACCGGTATCTCGTAAAACTTGCCTCCGTCCTGCAACTGTATCAATGCCGGAAGAAAACGGTGCATGCCGGTAAAGAACGGAACACGCTTTGCATAGTCGGTATGAAGGATTTTCAGCGGACAGCCCGTATCGGTCGCTCCATCATGCGTCATCATGCGACGGAAGGAATTGGCTATCTTGGACTGCATCCGCTTGAACGCAGAGTCCTTGCGCCGGGCACGAATCCCCATCACCAAAGGATACTCAGGGGCATACTTCAATAACAAGTCAAAATCACGCACATCTGTCTGCATATCGGCATCCATATAACCGACATACTTTGATTCGGCCGTATCAATACCTGCTTTCATGGCGGCAGACAGGCCTCTGTTCTGTTTCAGACTGATATAATAAAAATGCGGAGTGTCCTTGCACGCTTCCTGAATGAGTGCCAAGCTTCTGTCCTTTGAGCCGTCATTCACAAAAAGTGCGCATGCGGGCACGGAACATACCGGCAGATAAGCACCAACCACTTCCTGCAAACGTTTTATATTGTCTTCCTCATTATAAACGGGAATAACAATAGTCAATGAGTAATTTGCTGTCTTGTTCATTTTTTCTTCAATAAAGTTATATGATAAACAAACTTATCGTTGTAGCGGCTACTGCTTTTTGCCCAGCGATTATCATCATATTGTCCAATATATGTTGTATCTATACTTCTCAGAAGTTTTGCCGGCAACTCTTCTCCTGCTCTGCCGTGAGTCAGGATGGCACAAGGTAAAACTGATTTAATCGAATCTGCATGTGACATATCCAACGGACGAATCTTCCGTCCGGCAGCATAAACGAGCTCTATTCTCAACTCGTCCTTTTGATTATAGTAGAAGGGAACATCCTTCAGTTCCTCCAACTCCCGCGTCTGAGAAACACTCTTCATCTCCGGATTGTTGATGACATCTTCCAGCAAGGGAAGCATGAAACATTCTGCCGACAAAAACAGTATCAGGACTCCACCCACCAGTTTAAGCGGCTGCAATCTTACTGCCGACCGGACAAGGCAGGCAGCTATCCCCCAAATCAGGACAGAGAGTAAGGCCAGTGTCAACAAAGAAACATAACCGGGACGATAGACAAACCAATATCCGGCCATCGGCAAAACTGCCACCACCACTGCCACCAGCCACGCATTGATACGATACACCGTTTTATCGGCTCTCGATGCTTGCGGGGAGCGCAACCGGTCTGCCCAAACCATGACCAGATAGCCCATCGTGTAAGCAGCCGACATCAACACCGGCAATAAATACCTGTTTTTCTTTTCCGGCAACAACGACAGTAAAACAACAGTAGAGAGCATCCATATCAAAGGGAAAAGATATTCTTTTCGTTTTCTGTCTTCCTTAGACCATAACGGAAGGAACAGGGAGGAAAGCAATAATATCGCCCATACTCCGGTCTCGAGAAAAAAGCTCCAATAATAATACCACGGACGGACATTCCGGTTCACCCAGGCTGCCGACTCTTTATCTGCCACGTATGACATGGCGTCGCCATGAAACAGATAAATAAAAATATACCACCAGCAACCAACGACCAGACAAACGGCAATCATCACCGCAAGGGCTTTCCACTTCCCTTTCATCGACGGCCGGTAGATATAACAATAAGAAATGAGGAACGGCAACAGCAAGGCATAAAAGGAAACAGGGCCTTTACTCATAAACGACAGTCCCATAAATATGCCTGCCCAAGTAAAGTCTTTCCAAGAACAGAACTTGGCCGCAAATGCCCTGATGAGGAAATAAATCGCCCCCATCATAAATGCATGGCAATAAATGTCCCACGAAGCCGTACGCCCCATCAAAATAATGTTGTAACATGTGCAGAGCAGAATGGTGGAAATAAAGGCATAACGCTTGTTGCGCATCACTTGCACAGCCGTAAGATAGAAGAAGGCAACCAACAAAATGGCTGCAAGACCTGCCATCGCACGCTGAAGAGCCAGATTATCGGGAGAAATCATCTCCGCCACTGCTGTCAACCATGTCGGTAAAGGGGGCTTTTCCAAACGCAAGTCTCCGTTCATAGTCGGCACCAGCCAATTGCCATCATGTACCATTTCACGGGCAGTCACCATGTTCCGCGCTTCCATGATATCCGGCACAACGACCCGGTTGTTAATGAAAAAGGAGATGATACATATCACCAGTATCACCCATCCTTGCTTGCTTAGCAATTTATCTTTCATGCTCTAAATCAAGTTCCAAGTTGAGATGGGTACAAAATTAAGTAAAAATACAGAGACTTCTCAATAGTCTGCACAGAAAATAAGATAGAATAACAATCAGACGGACAACTCTTTAATCAGCCGATACATTCTCTCCTTGGTATAAAGCGACAAAAGTATCTGTCTGTTTTTCAACTTCATTTCACTGTCCAAGGGTGTATCCAGCTCCTTTTGTGACAGTTTTTCCAGTTCATAAACCGTCAGCCCGTGAGACCGGGCCCATTCATAAACTGGGTTTACATGAGAAAGGAATACTTTGGCTCCCAGATAAAGTGCTACAATAATATTTCCGATAGCTTCCTGCCTCCAATTTCCGAACAAGGCAACACTGACATCCGACTGGAGACGATTGTATTCATCCAACGGCATAAAATCCAGTAATGGCGAAAAATTCCCGCCCAAAAGCAACTTGCCTGATTGAAGGACATGATCCACATATCCTTTCTTGCCCGAATAGCTCAATGGAACAATGACACGCCTCGAACCGATGTCCAGCTTAGACAGGATACGCATTACATATTCGTGGTTGTTACTGCCGGAAGCAGAGTTCCCAATCATGATGCTGTTACCACAGACTTCGCTATTCATCAACTCTTTGCCCAGAATAATGTCCAAAGGATAGTAAAAGAAGTCCTTCCAAGGCTTTGCTTTCAACTCAGGGTAATAACGCATCAAATACTGATAATCGTTTTCGGTCGTATCAGTGACGATGTAATCTACTTTCTGCTTGATAAAACGTATAGTCCTTCGGGCATTCCATTGCTGTTTCCATCTGTCAAACGGACGCCATAACAAACTCTGCCGGTATTTTCTCTTATAATAGGAAGTGGTGGGGTCAATCATACGAAAGCCTTTGGGACCCAATAGCTTATTATACAAGTCCATCCCCCATATAATCCAATAGACGACAGTTCCCTGCAAATCCAGCTTATCAAGAACATCCATCTTACGCTTATTGAGCAAATGAATATAGACCTCAGAGAACGAAAACTCACCTTTGCGAGCAAAGAATTCTGTCCTCGAAAGTACATTCGGTTCCTTTCTCACCCATCGGAAGGAAGAAGTGCGGTTGGTGACCACAAACAGATTCTCTCCCGGAAACACTTCTTCGAAGGCATCAATCGTACGATTGATAATCTTCTCATCATTCACCAAATGAAGCTTCATCTCTCTGATGTATAAAAAGACCGAATCTGTTCACAGATATATTTCACCTCATCGGGCTCCAAGGCGTGAAACAATGGGAAACGCACCAGACAGTCTGTATATTTATCTGCCTGCGGCAATTCCTCCACCTCCCACTTCCGGTTCTTCACAAAATCACTTTTATGCAGACTCAAATAATGAAATACAGAATAGATACCATGAGCCTTCAGATAACCGATTAATGCCGTCCTTTCTTCGGGAGTGGCACATACGGCATAAAAGGCATGGGCGTTATTGGTCGCATAATCCGGCAACACAGGCAACGATAGGTGCGAAATGCCTTGCAGATTCTGATAATACAGGTTCCAAATCTCTTTCCGCTTCTGCTGAATGGAGTCCAATGCTTCCAATTGTGCCCACAAAAAAGCCGCTACATACTCGGCCGGAAGAAAAGAAGAACCAGTATCCACCCAACCGTATTTATTGATTTCTCCCCTGAAAAACTCGGCACGGTTCGTTCCTTTCTCCCAAAGAATTTCGGAACGTTTCACAAAGCGGGGGTCATTAATGGCCAATAGGCCGCCTTCGCCGCACTGGATATTTTTTGTTTCATGAAATGAGAAAGCAGCCAGATGGCCTATACTGCCCAAAGGACGCCCTTTATAAAAACTGTCTATTGCCTGTGCCGCATCTTCTATCACCAGCAGATTATGGCGTTCGGCCACTTGCAAAATCACATCCATATCGCAAGCTATTCCGGCATAGTGCACAGGAACAATGGCACGGGTACGGGGAGTAATCAGGGATTCCAGCTTTTGCTCGTCGATACAGGGGTTGTCCGTACGGCTGTCGGCAAAAACAATCTTGGCTCCCTGCCTTACGAAAGCAAGGGCTGTAGAAACGAAAGTATAAGAGGGTACGATAACTTCATCGCCGGGCTGGATGCCGGCCAACATAGCACACATTTCAAGTGCGTCCGTACAGGAGGTTGTCAGCAAACATTTACAACTTCCAAGCTTTTCCTCAAAGAAGGACTGACATTTATGGGTAAAGTTACCATTACCACATGTTTTTCCTTCTGATAATGCCTGAATTATATAACTTTTCTCGTTACCGGTCAGCCATACCTTATTAAAAAGAATAGTTTTCATTATATCTTTTTCCAGTTTGTTAGTTTTCTCATATTTGCTTACAGGCAACAAAAGTAGTAAAAATAAGTAGAACCCTTTATTCTTTTCAAAGAAATAATCTATTTTTGGAATAATCTCATAATCCGCTAAGAATAAAAAGTTTATGCGGAAAGTTCAAGAACGAGGTAATGAGTTGGCAACTGTTCTGATTTCTACATACTTGAGTGATTTGCATTGATGTACAACTCATCTTGGAACAAAGGTACAACTTTTTTATGAACGAGCAAAAGGACGGTGTGTTTTTCATTGTTGCAGGATAAAATTTGATTTGGTCTATCATCAATCTGCGATATTATGAGTTTCCCGATTCCGTCATTCGCCCCTCTCCTTTGCTCGTCTGCGAAGGTAGTACATCAGCCCTTGAAAGTTGAAAGGTCGGACGGCAAGCCGTTTCGGTCTGAATCTTCCTCCTACGGAGAGTATTCACCCCGAAAACCTTTCCCCTTTCAATGTCTGTACTCAGAATGCAGACGGCAACGGAAATGAGCGACTGACGAAAATGTAGATAAAGATAAACAGACAGCATACAAATGGGTTCTTACATTGATAACCCATTTGTATGCTGTTCTTGTTTCTATCCATGGGGGCACTATTATTTTGCACAGATGAATATAGGGCAAGCGGTAAATTTCACTCCCTCCAAAAATATAGCGAGGTTTATCCGCTGCTACTCATCAGGTGCTTGCCGTTATACTCTCGTTTTAATGCCTGCTCAATCTCACTTCGCTTGTACAGAACTTTGCCACCTAGAACATAGTAAGGCAATGTGCCATTGCTTCGGTATTCGCTCAATGTCCTTCGGCTGACTTTAAGCATATAAGCCACCTCTTTGTCGCATAGATACTCATCATCGTTTTGTAAGGCTGTCCCATCTTTGGGCATACTATCAATAATCTCCGATAGCTGGTCGATACTCTCGTGAATGGACTGCATCCACGCATCATCTTTGGTTCTCATCTCTTGATACATAGTTCAAATGGTTTTATTGTTATACATTGATTAGATTTCTCGCCCTTTCCATTTGGCTTCTTTTCGTCTGTCCTCTACCTTCGTAATAATGCTATCCACATCTTCGGGTAGATAGTAAGTCCGGTTGCCGATTTTGGTATAGGCAAGTGTACCATTATCACGCAAGGTCTGCAATGTACGCTTGCTTATCTTCAATCGCTGACAAACATCCTGATGGTCGAGCCAATTGTTTGTCTTTTTCTTCCCGTTCTTGACAACGGGTGAATTTGATACTCGCAGAATGAACTGCTCAATCTTCGTGGCAAATTCCTCGAATGCCTTTCTCTCAAAAATGATTAAATCCATACGCTTTTGTTTTATATTATTTCACTTGTTTTCTTGTTTCGCACTGCTAAATAAGGAAGAGATTTTTATACTTCAATGGCACTAACAATAGGTGTCATTCCTTGTCATATCGTTTCATCACAGACACGATATTCAGCCATTGAAATAGGCTCTGTTCTCATACGCAGTTCCGTTTTCTGATGGCAAAGAAATAGATAAGTTATCACACCTCAATCATACGGTGAGCCTGTTGCAGTATGTGGCACAGTTCGTGGCACTTTTAGATGTATATGATGATACATTTTTAAGCATACATCACATTGTAACCAATATTATATAATATAAGTTTCGCAAGTGGAATTATTTGTAGATAAAGGAGTTAAAGGGAGATAGTCGCTTCGCTCCTTGGGGAGATAAATGCCGAGAGCTTCGACTGATGTTTACACCAAACAAAACATTTGGCCTTTATCTCCATTTATCTCCCTATTATCTCCTTTTGTCTCCATTATTTACTTGCGAAAGTTGAATTATATAAGAATATCCCCAAGCGACTACCCGTCTCGGATCTTGTCCGTGGCATTGTCGTTTGTCAGACCGATGCCTATCCGTCTGCCAAACTTCTGCTCCGAACAGCCGAAACAGATAGTCGCTGATTCTATAATAGAAGTATAGCGGATAGACCAACTCCCGACACTTCGGCAGTCCGTCTATCCGCTATCGTATTTAAGACCTTAATTTCTTCAATTAAGCATTTCGCCCCAATCTTTCATTACCCATTCAATCTGGGAAGAATTATGCAGTTGGCACTGCTTAAGAATCACCCCTAAATGCAATACAATTCATAATTGCCCACATAGACCTAATTAGTTGTGGCAGAATTGTATGCACATTTTCTTTGCAGCAGATAATCGGTCATAATTGTGCACAAAGACCATATTGTTGAACATTCAAAAAGTGATAAGTATGAAGAAAAAACAAGTTGAGTTGACACAAGAACAGTGTCAAGAAATTATCGACCAAATGACTACAAGGTCTTTTTACAGGAGTGATAAGGGTAATAGCTCAGATATGGAGAATTTGCAAACAATGGAATCCGTAGGATCATCCATTGACGACATTCTGCCAGAGCCTCTACCGTCAGTAGCAAAACAAGCCCAAACGGAAGCAGCGTCTTCCGTTGCAGAGGTGGCTACAGAGATTTCACCTATTGTTAATGCCGAGGAACAGCCAGCGACATCACCCATCCAACGCAGAGTGAGCAGTAAGCAACGCAAGCTCTCGTTGGAGGAGTACCGCAAAACCTTTATGCGACCCTACAAGATTGAAGACCGTAAGCCGGTATTCATCAGTGGCAAGTTGCGAAAGATGCTCGATAAGTTCGCCTGCAAAATCGGTGAGGATAGAATGAGTATGTCGGGACTATTGGAGAACATCGTTAGCCATCACATCGAACTCTATTCAGAAGATTTCGAGCATTGGAAAGGAATGTAACCTCTTAATCCATTCTATTTAAGAACTATTCCAACGGTATTTCATTTTGAGGCACTCAAAATTGATTGACCTTCAGTTAGTGGGGAAGCAAGTTTATGTTTTGGGCAGACCAAAACCACTTGCTTCCACTCCCAAAGGTCGCAGAAGAGGACATCCCGTTGGTCTATCAAGTAAACAATGTATGTATCATTTCAAAAAAGAGTAATCGTATGAAACGAAGTATCAATAACAAGACACCCAACAAGGGAGGACGACCCACGAAGAAGTTGTCCGAAAAACGCAAGTACCGCATAACGGTAAAGATGGCAACCGAAGAGTACTATGCAATGAAACTCAAAGCCAAGAATGCAGGAGTCTCGGCAAGTGAGATTGTGCGAATGGCTATCCGTGATTGCCATATCAAGGCACGCCTTACCACCGAACAAGCGGACTATATCCGCAAGTTATGCGGTATGGCAAACAATCTCAATCAGCTCACTCGCAAGGCTCATCGCGAAGGCGTAAGGCTGCACTACGGGCAATGCCAACACCTGCTGCTTTCATTGGAAAACATTATAGACCATATCAGCCTATGATGGCAAAGATTGTGAAAGGCTCAGGAGCCAGAGGAATTGTTGATTATATCCTCGACAAGAAGAAACAAGCCACGCTCATAGATTGTCAAGGGGTACTGTTCAATGACAATAGCACGATAGCCAAAAGTTTTATTGCTCAATCAAGGCTTAATCCACGAGTGGATAAGTTCATCGGGCATATCTCACTCAGCTTCTCAAAGCAGGATTTACCACGCTTAACGGATGAATTTATGATACAGATAAGCCGAGAATATATGGAGAAAATGGGTATTCGTGATACGCAATATATCATCGGACGACACTATGACAAGGAGCATCCTCACGTACATATTGCCTTTAATCGTGTGGATAATAACGGCAGAACCATCAGCGATAGGAACGACCGTTACCGCAGTGAACGCATCTGCAAGGAACTGACACGCAAATACGGACTATACTTCGCAAATGGTAAAGAACAGGTAAAAACGCACCGATTGAAAGAGCCTGACAAAACTCGTTACGAGATATACCAAGTTCTCAAACGGGAGGTTACACGATGTTCGGATTGGACGACATTGCTGAAACGGTTGAAAGCCGAAGGCATTGATGTTCGCTTCAAATATAAGGGCAACACCAATGAGATGCAAGGTATCATCTTTACCAAGAATGGTTACCACTTCAACGGCTCAAAGATAGACCGCCGTTTCAGCTATTCAAAGATTGACAAGGCTCTGAATAGTAACAATCAATCGGAATATCAGCGACAATATGAACCGCATCATATGCAGATAAGCCATTTCGATAACAAGGAAACGGAGCTTATCAGCGGTTCATTAGGCTTGTTGGATTTCACATCTTCTCCCGATGCAGATAGCCAGGAAGAGGCAGAGTTCCGCCGCTTGATGCAACAGAAACCTAAGAAAAAGAGAACCAGAGGATTCAAACTCTAATCAATTAACTACTTAAAAACAGAATAGTATGCAGGAAAATAATTCAATCATTATCGCAATGTTGGAAGAGTTGCTGACCATCAGCAAGAGCCAACGACCGGAACAAACAGTAAATGCCAATGTAGATTTGACTCCGATTAAGGAGCTAATTGAGAATGGCAATCGAGAAAACAAGGAGTACTATGATGCTAAAACCAACAAGCTTGCAGGATTCGTAGTCAATGAGTTTGGTAAGATAAACAAGCGAATGGATGGTATCAGTGAGCAGGAGAAACCCGACTTTGAGGGTGTAAAACAACAGCTAACAGATGCTATCGACAAGATGGATGAAATAAAGGTAAAGCACAACATTGACGAGAAACGACACTCGTTTGCCCTTTATACAAAGGAATCTTGGATTCTCCTATCAATAATTATCTTCCTTATGGCAGCAGGAGTATCAGCAGTATATCACCTGTCAAGACCGAATGTTCAGAGGGATGATGATGCCCTCAAATACCGCTACATCAAGATGAAAGGCGATGCATCGGCAGAGCAGATAGCCACATTGGAGGAAATCTTTGAACTCAATAGAGACGACCAAAAGATTGAGCAAATGCGCGAGGATGTAGAGACCTACGAAGAGGCTGTACGCAAACAAGCCGCCCTCGCTGAGCAAGCACGATTGAAAGAGCTAGCGGCAAAGGAACAGGAGAGCAAAGCCAAATCCATTAAGAACAAGCAGGATAATAGTAAGGTTAAACAAAATAAATCAAAACCCTGATTGTAATATGGCAACAGTAAAGATTAAGTTCCGACCATCAACGGTTGATGGCGGACAAGGCTCAATTTTCTATCAAGTAATCCATAATCGTGTAGCCCGTCAGCAAAAGACGGGCTACCGTCTCTACGGCTATGAGTGGAACAGCTACTCTTCAGAGGTAGTGTTACCCAAGTTCAACGAGAACAGAAAACGCTATCTATCGGAGATTGGCGACAAAATCCGAATGGATGTCAAGCATTTCCAGAAGGTCATCACAGATTTTGAGCATAGCGGTTGTGATTATACCGCAGATGATGTGATAGCAGAATTTTCATCGAATAACCCCGAAAATTTTCTCTTCCCATTTATGGAGGGCGTTATTGCCAATCTGAAAACATTGGGTAAGATACGCACATCGGAAACATATGCTGCGACCCTTTGCAGTTTCAGACGCTTCCGAGAGGACAAAGATGTGACATTGGATGATATGGATTCTGATATGATGATGGCATACGAAGCATATTTAAAGAATAACGGAGTGAGTCCAAACTCTTCATCATTCTATATGCGTAATCTCAGAGCAGTATATAATCGTGCCGTAGAAAAGGAACTTACCCCACAACGCTTCCCATTCAAGCACGTTTATACGGGAGTGGATAAGACCGTCAAGCGAGCCGTACCTCTGAAAGTCATCAAGCGAATCAAGGAGATGGACTTCTCGATGAATCCGTCCTTTGATTTCGCCAGAGATATGTTCCTTATGAGCTTCTATACCCGAGGTATGTCATTCGTGGATATGGCATACCTGCGAAAAAAGGATTTGCAGAATGGTGTGCTTTCCTATCGCAGACGCAAAACGGGGCAGCAACTCTTCATCAAATGGGAGAAGTGTATGCAGGAGATTGTGGATAAGTACGATACTTCGCAATCCAATTACCTCTTACCCATCATCAAGCCTTTCGGTGATATAGATGAACGCACGCAATATATCTATGCAGCCCATAATATCAACCGTTGCCTGAAAATCATCGGGAAGGAGTTGGGGTTATCCGTATCGCTCACTCTGTATGTTGCCCGTCACGCTTGGGCAAGCATCGCCAAGAGCAAGAATGTTCCGCTATCGGTAATCAGTGAGGGTATGGGACACGACTCGGAGGCTACCACACGCATCTACCTTGCATCGTTAGATACCGTAGCCATCGACAAGGCGAACAGTATGATATTGAAATCTCTATAAGGAGGTATTGTTGAGCGAATGAGAAAATCTCTTGATAAGAGAAATGATTACCATTGCAAATTTACGAAGAATTATATAATCGTAACCAAAAAAGGAATTAAAAAAGCAGGTTGATTTTCATTTTGTTTTGCTCCACAGGTATATTGTTGAGCAAATTCCAATGTGTCAACCTGCTAATAGACTCATTCATAGAATAGACCTACAATATTAATTGCTCTTATCAAGAGAGGTTTACTCTTTAGCTTCTTTATATGGAATTAAGAACTTGTAAACCTGACGATTGCCTACCCCAATTAAGTAACGCATAAAAATTGGCAACCAAAAATTGAAAGAGCAACGAGGAATTAGACACGAAACCAGAGAAAAGTATAGCGATGCAATTACCCTCTATGTAGAGACCGGTCTTTCCATAAAACAAATATGCGAGCAGACCGGGGTCGGCTTTTCCGCGTTCAGTTCTTACCTCTCCACTCATCACCGTGACCTAATCCTCAAACGACATAATCTTACAGAATTTAAGAATGTCAAACTTAGAGGAAAGAAAGGTCAAACTACTGCCGCCCATTACAAATACAAGGATGCCATTGACGCTTGCGACAGTATGGAGTATATTGAATACAATATATCCCAGATAGCACGTATCTTCAACGTAGATTGTTCCTCTTTGGCAAGCCAACTTCGCAGACATTACCCCGATATCGTACCACGCAGAGAACAGGAACGCAGACGGATAGGAATAACCGTCAATCTGCAATATGGAGCACGCAAGTGGAGCAAGGAAGAGTATGCTACTGCCATTGAGATGTTGCAATCATCCGATAAAACCATTGAAGAGGTTGCAGAGGCTTGTAATGTATCCTACACGGGTTTGCGAGAACACATCTTAGCCTATTACCCACAAATTACCCGTAATAGGGAGGAGAAACGTATCCGTGCAACAGGTCAAAAGGTCAGAGGTATGCGTAACGGAAATTGGACTGTATGTGAGCCAGACCGTGAAACTCTTGAAAAATATGAGAAGGCTATAGACCTGTATCGTACAACATCGAGGGATGTAAAGGATATAGTACGTATTGTTGGGGTAACTCTCGGTGGCTTCCGCTACCACTTGAGAACTTGGTATCCCGAACTGATGGTTCTTAGACGTGGCTTTGACGAAGGTATGGCATTGGAGCAAACCAAACGTTATAAGAAATCTTCTGCTGAGAAATATGCCAATGCAATCGAAAGATTACAGAATACCGATTTGCCAACGGCAAAGGTCGCAGCGGAATTTGGACTGAATCCCGAAACATTCAGGATGTATCTCAGGGAGCATCATCCCGAATTGGTTACAGCCCGTGGAATGATAAGGACATCTGACGGTAAGGTCGTTTCCAATCGTAGTGCAGAAAAGTATGCGGAGGCGCTACGCATCTATGCAACCACTTCCGAGTCCTTGAAATCCATTGCCAAACGGTTGGGACTTACCTATAATAGTGTAGGCGGTTTTATACGCCGTAACTATCCCGAAGCCATCGAAAAGCATAATTCGTTGCTTGTATCCAGTGAACAGATGTTTGCTGAAGGGGTAGAAATGTTGAAATCAGGGAACGCCACTATCCATGCCGTGATGGACGAGTGTGGCTACAATGAATATTTCAGAACTTACATAAAGAGCAAGTATCCCGAACTGCTTCATCGTAAGACGGAACGCAAGCAGATACTTAGGAAACAAAAGACGGCAGATAAATATGCGGCTGCTATCGAATGTCTGAAAAACGGCACAGATACGATGAAGGATATTGCTGAACGATTTGGACTTAACATCCATTCTTTCCGTAAATATCTCTATAAATATACTCCTGAAATTATAAAGTCAAGACACAATAAGCCGTAAGAGCCAAAAGAATAGGGCTGATGTTGAAGGTGCAGAGCAGAATAGATTGTTGAGCGAATGAAAGGTCTCTTTGGAAGAGAGAACTTATCTCTTTGGAAGAGAAATGATTACCGATGCAAAATTACACATTTTTCGGCAAATAGCACCAATTTACACTAAAAAATGTTATGCTCGATTCAGATTTTGTTTAGTGGCAATGTGGATTGTTGAGCAAATTATGTCGTGACTGTTCAAATAACCTACTCGTAATCAATAGCAGTATGTCGCATAAATCACTCTTCCAAAGAGATAAGTTCTCTCTTCCAAAGAGAAGTGACCTATTATTCTGATTTATGCGCATTAAGAAATATTGTATAACACTGATTCTCTTGCTGTTTGGTGTAGGTATTGCGCATTCGCAAGAGAGACACACGGAAATCTGTATTGACTTCCGTGTGAACAGTACTGTCATAGACTCCGCCTATTCGGACAATGCCGCCCGTATGCAGGAGATGTTGGAATTCCTACGAACTATACGCCAAGACAGTACAATCAATATCATTGAAGTATCCTTCTGCGGAGCAGCTTCTCCCGAAGGCAGTTATCAACTCAACCGTAAGTTGGCACAAGGCCGTCTCTCGGCACTTGAAAAGTTCATCCGCAGTGAGGTGGATATTCCCGACAGCCTTATTACCTATAATGACAGCTATATCCCGTGGGATTATCTCAAATCGCAGATTGAGGATTCGGGACTTATCCGTAAGGATGAAGTAATTGCCATCTTGGAGGAAGAAGCCCGATTGGTGGACTATCATCACCCGAATACGCATATCGACAACCGTGTCGTAAAATTGAGAGCATTGGACGGTGGTAAGGTATGGCAGCAGATGAACAATCTCCTCTTCGAGCAGATGAGAAATGCGTGTGCGGTATTCGTAACCTACAAGAAAGAGTTGCCACCCATACAAGTGCCTGTAATCGTGCCTGATACCATTAAGGTAGAGCCAATAGTTGAAGCCGTTGAAATTGTGCCCGACACAACGGCTATTATAGAAACGGTTATTCCCGAAGTGGAGGAATGGAGCCGCAAACTCCATTTGAAGACCAATGCCATAGGCTTGGGGATGGCTATCGCCAATGTTGCCGCAGAAGTAGATTTGGCAAAGCATTGGTCGTTTACGCTTCCTGTCTATTACTCGGCTTGGGACTACTTCAAATCAACCATCAAGTTCCGCACCTTCGCCGTACAACCTGAGTTCCGCTATTGGCTGTCGGAAGAGAATGACGGATTCTTCGCAGGAGCACACTTCGGACTGGCATACTACAATTTTGCTTTTGATGGCGATTACCGCTACCAAGACCATAACCGTGAGACACCTACCATCGGTTGCGGTGTGAGCATCGGTTATCGTCTGCCCATCAGCAAAAACAACCGTTGGAGGGTGGAGTTCTCTCTCGGAGCAGGAGTATATTCAAATCACTACGACAAGTTTCACAATACCCCACGCACAAAAGACGGTCTGATGATAGAGAGCATCAAGAAGACCTACTGGGGTATCGACCAAGCAGCGGTATCGTTCTCCTATTCGTTTGACTTAAAGAAGAAAGGAGGCAAGCGATGAGAAAGATTCTATACTTTATTATGTGCCTGCCGATATTGCTTCTTTCGGCTTGTGATGTTCACGAATGGCCTGAAACGCCGGAGTTTGTAAAAATGCATCTTCGCCTCAATTATGAAACGGATATGACCGAATGGGAACATCTGTATGATGGGGCATCGGTCATTGAGCAGGGATATGGCGAGACATACGACAATCATCGTGATTATGGCAAGATACGTTACATTGTCCGCACCTATCCCGTGTCGGAGAAAATGCGTACCACATCGGACTATACACAGGAGTTCGTATTCACGAAAGATATATCAGAGGGTTATGACCACGAAGTGACGCTCGACCTCTTGCCCGGCAACTACAATGTGATGGTATGGTCGGACTTGGTGCAGACAAGCGGTGACAGCCATTTCCACAATACCGACAACTTTGCGGAAATCAGACTGCAAGGCGACCACAAGGGTAATAATGACTATCGGGATGCCTTCCGAGGCTCAAACAACATTTCCCTTGTAGCGGATATTATGGAGCATTTGCCCGATACATTGGATATTGCGATGCAGCGTCCTCTTGCCAAATTTGAGTTCGTAACAAACGATGTGGTGGAGTTTATAGACAAGGAATCTGTACGTGTCGCTTCGAAAGCCAACGGAAACAAGGCTGCATCAACAGATGATACCCCGACAAGAGCCGTAAACATCGAGGATTACAAGGTGGTGTTCTACTATGTAGGATTTATGCCCGATGCTTACAGTATGAATACCGACAAGCCTGTGGACTCCTCTACGGGAGTGATGTTTGAATCCACATTGAGAAAGCTCTCTGAATCGGAGGCTACAATGGGATTTGACTATGTGTTTGTGAACGGCAAGAAATCGGCTGTAACCGTGCAGATCGGTATCTATGACAATGAGGGTACACAACTCTCCTTGACCGAGCCGATAGAAGTTCCGTTGAAGCGTAGCCATCATACCATAATGACAGGTATGTTCCTGATGTCGGAGGCTTCGGGAGGTGTTACCATCAATCCCGACTTTGACGGAGACCATAACCTTATTTTTCCCTAACAGATAGACATAATGAAGAATCTACTACATAACATATCAATATTGGCAATGCTTGCCTTGACTATGATAGGCATACAATCCTGTTCGGATGAATTGCACGATGTGGGCGATGTTCAGGTGAGTTTCACAGCCACACTTCCAACTGACACCCGTACCCGTTCATTCGGTAAGGCGGAGCAAGTGAATACCCTTGTGGTCGGCATATTCAAAAAGGGTGTTGCCGATGTGCATACCAACAGCGGTGGCAGTTGGAACTATTATGAAATAGACCGCCAATCGTTCCCGATAAACGGCACTTCGGTTAATGTGCAGCTAACATTGGCTCAGGAACAGACATATAGTTTTGTCTTTTGGGCGTATGATAACAATCAGAACATCTACAATATAGATGATCTGACCGCCATTGAAATGAATACTCTGCCCAATCCGATTACATTCTCTGAGGCAGAAGCCGCAGACGTTTTTTTTGCCACGATGGAAGATATTACCATTACAGGAGATTGCAGTTACCCTGTTGAACTTGTCCGCCCGTTGGCTCAAATCAATGTAGGTACTACAGGGACACCGATGCAAGCCACATTTACTGCAAAGGCAGTCCCAAACACATTCTATCCATTCACGAACACAGTAAGCGGAAATGCCGAATTTACTTGGAATTTCAATGATACCACAACCGAGACATTCTCGGCTGACGGCACAGAATATAACTACCTCGCTATGGGATATGTGTTTGCTCCGACCACAGCCACAAATATTTCTGCCAAATTGACTTTGACTGATGGCAATAACAGCAAAATGGTAGAATTTCCACAGGTGGAGATAGAGGCAAACCAAAGAAGCAACATCGCAGGAAATTTCACACCAACAGAATAAGAGATTTTCAATATAAGTATAACCCTAATAACGAGTTAAAAGCCGAACAAAAAAGAATAAACAAACTAACACCGCAAAGGTGAGGAATAGTTCCGAGACCTTTACCCTGCATCAGCAGGCAACGACAGATTGATGATAATACTCGGTTCTGCCTATGCAGAGCAGCCCTCGACAATGGGTGCGACATTTACAAGGGATGTGGCAAACATTAAGAAACAAGAAAATCAAAATAACTATTTGTATAACAATTAAATTTTTCAAAGATGAACAAGAAATTATTCTTAGGTATGTTCGCAGCAGCAGGTATGTTGCTCGCAACATCGTGTTCGAATGACGAACTGGATGTAGTTCAGTCAGGAAATGAGGCGCAGGTGACGTTCTCACTTGCTGCCGAAGGTGGTATAGCTACCCGTGCTATCAGTGATGGTACAGGTGCAAAGAAGTTGGTATATGCAGTTTATAATGCTAATGGTGAGCTCATTAAAACAATTGCAAATACAGATGTAAATGGACAGATTGTTGATAATAGTGCTTTCGACAATGGTCTTACTGAAAATGTAACCATTACATTGGCTAAAGGTCAGCAATATACAGTAGCTTTTTGGGCTCAGAATCCAAACTGTACAGCTTACACAACAACAGACTTGAAAAATGTAACTATTGATTATGCAGGTCTTAATAACGATGAAACTCGTGATGCATTCTTCAAAGCCGAAACATTTACTGTTACAGGTAATACTGAAATCGATGTTGTATTGAAACGTCCTTTTGCTCAGATTAACGTAGGTGTTTACCAGACTGATTGGGATGCAGCTGTTGCTTCAGAAATTGAGATAGAAAAATCAAAGGTAACTATTGAAAAAGCCGCAACATCTATCAATTTGCTTACAGGTGAAGTTGAGGGTGAAGAAACTGTAGAGTATGGTTTTGCTACCATCCCTACTCAGTTCACTACTCCTGAAACATTGGATGTTGATTTGGATAAGGATGGAACAAAAGAAAAATATGTGTACCTTTCAATGAGTTACATCTTGGCCAATGATGCTACTACAGGTTACGCAAAGGCTACATTAGAAGATTTGGACTTTACTTTTGCTCCTAAAAGTGGTAATAATATCAACTTTAGCGAAGGTCTTAACGCTGTTCCAGTTCAGCGTAACTGGCGCACTAATATCATTGGTAAAATTTTGACAGGTGATGTTACATTCAATATCACAATCGACCCGATTTATGATGGTGAATACAATAATGGTGAAGCACAGCCTGTAAATATCAATGGTGTATATTATGCAACCATCCAAGATGCTGTCAATAATGTTAAAGATGGTGAAGTAATCAAGGTGGCAACCGGCACATACACCGAAGTTGTTAAAGTTACGGGTGGCAAGAACTTTACCCTTGAAGCAGCAGGTCCTAATGTTGTTATCGCTGCTCTTGATCACCAATCAAACGCTACTCCTTCAACAGTTAAGGTGAAAGGTATTACTTTTGACAATTCTGTCACTACGGCAGGTTGGTTCACGGGAACAGCACCAAATATAGCACCTTGTGTTGGTGCTTGGGGAGGTAATCTTACTTTCGAAGATTGTGCATTTATTGTTGCAGGAACCTCAGGTAAGGAAACAGGTGTGATGACTTGGTGGACAACTGAAAATAATGTTATGTCCCTGTCGTTCAATAATTGTACTTTTGAAGGAAAAGATGACCACGCAAATGCACGTGCTATGCAAATTTATGGCTATGTTAATATGGAAGTTAACAATTGTAGTTTCAATACCAAGAAGGATTATACTCTGAAGTATGTTGCTCAAAATGGTAATATAGCCACGTTCTCAAATAATATTGTGAATAATTCTGAGAACTTTGTTGAGTTGGGTTCAAGTGCTTATCCTGGTACCAACTATACTGCAAACATTAACAACAATACTCTCGGAAACGGTGTAAATACTCATATTATTGCTAACAACGAGAATCAAACCGTAAATGTAAACGGTAATGTTTCAGTAATAGCAGAGGGAGTTGTCAAAGATGCCAATGGCAATTATATTGCTTCAAGCAACGAAGGTATTACAAATGCAATTTCTGACGGAGCGACTACAATAAATTTGACACAAGGTAACTATGTAATACCATCATCAGCAAAAGGAAAGACTTTGACAATTATAGGTACTGGTACTCCTGAAGATGTAAAAGTCGCTGTAACTAAAGTTGGTACAGGTGGTGAAAACTGCGACTATGCTTTCGATGGTTCTACAGTCACTTTCGAAAGTATTACTATTACAACAAACAGCTCAACTTATATTGGCTATGCTCGTTGTAACGGCACTTACAAGAATTGTGTAATCAATGGCACATACACACTTTATGGTGACAGCAAGTTTGAGAACTGTACTTTTAATGTGTCTGGTGATGTTTACAATATTTGGACTTGGGGTGCTCCAAATGCCACATTTGATAAATGTACATTCAATTCAGATGGTAAGGCTATGCTTCTCTATGGTAGAGAAAATACGAAGTTGAAAATTGAAAATAGCGTATTTAATGATAAGGGAGGTTTGACAGACCTTAAAGCTGCTATCGAGATAGGCAACGACTATGGTAAGTCTTATACACTTGTTGTAAACAATACAGTTGTCAATGGTTATGAAATCAATGACAAGGGTATCAATACTGGCACTACTCTTTGGGCTAATAAAAACTCAATGGGAACAGATAAACTCTCTGTTACTATTGACGGTGTAAAAGTTTATTAAAAGCATACTATTGATTACTATACCCTCTATTCGGGTGTATATCTAAAAAGAAACTCTATCATCCCTTTGATAGATATTTACATATAAGACGTTAGTTGAGACCTGCCGTTCGTGAGAATAGCAGGTCTCATTCTTATATTAGCATAGCCTTTTAGGTGTGATATGATGCTCGATGCTTCCTAATGATAGAAGTATGCTAATTCCACTCTCTTTTCGCTGACACAAACTCTCCAACACCTTTTGTCTTATTCTACTCGCTTCATAGGTGCTCAATCGAAACGCCAGTGCAATGACCACTTCAAGATTGTAGAATGTAGCCCAACTTTTAGGCGTAGCCAAATCGCATCGTAGGGTAGTTGCAGGGGAAAGAGTCCCACTCCTATAAATAGCTTTTATGGCGGCTCGGAGTGTCGGGGCTATCACCCCGAACAACTCTACCAATTCCATTTCCGACATCCAAACACTTTTGCTTGGGATATTTACTCTACCACTTTCACTGATTGTTATAATTGCTCGTTCCATAGTTACATTGCTATTGAGATTTCACTAAAAGATTGATTAAGTCTGTTGCCGAACATCGTCAAATCCTTGTCTATTTTCTCTGTGGTAATCTTGGCATATTTCTGTGTCGTGGTAATGTTCGTATGCCCCAATACTCGGCTTACACTCTCAATGGGAACACCCTTGCTGAGAGCAAGCGTAGCAAATCCATGGCGACTTGAATGGAATGAAATATCCTTCGTAATACCGCACTCTTTTATCATCTTTTTCAGTGGTTTACAGATGTTCCAATAGTTGAGATTTGGGAACACCAATTTGTCCTCTTGAAACCTCTCGTAACGTTTGATTATCTGCAATGGAATATCCAGCAACTTCACTTGGAAATTTACCTTTGTCTTGTGTCGCTTGGATAGAATCCACTTCTCTCCGTTAATCTCTACAATATCATCGGTAGTCAGTTCCTTAATATCCACGAATGACAAGGCTGTAAAACTTGCAAACACGAACAGGTCTCGGATGTAAGCCAATTTCTTATCCGCAAATTCGTGTGTCATTACAGCCTTGATTTCATCTTCTGTAAGATATTGTCGCTCCTTGATGTTCTGATTTACCCGATACTGAGCAAACGGATTTCGTGGTGTCAGTCCGTTATAATGAGCCTTGGTCACGATTGTTTTCAGCCACATACAATGCGACCACACACTGCCATTGTGCAGTCCTGCATCGGTAGAGAGATAAATTTCATACTCCTTTATGAAGTCGGGAGTAAGTTCAAGCATAGAAATATCACTACGCTTGAAGCACTTCTTGATGAATGCAGCCAAATGATTTCGTGACCTTACACGCACCTTATAGGAACTTGCTGCACGGTCTATGCCTATACGTTTCTTGAAACTCTCGTTGTCTTTATCAAAAGCGCCAAGCAATGTTTCGTATTCCGTTCCGATACCTTGATAGGCATTGCGTACCATTTCGGCAGTAACATAGGCTTCTCTATCCGAAATGCGTTGATAATGCTTGATGATTTGGGCCTTGATGTTATCCAAAGCCAAATTGATGTCTCTTGATTCTTTGCTCTTGCCTTTTGCCCGATTGCCTTTTGCATCCCACATTGTTTTTGCAATAGTCAGTTTGCAACTGAATTGAGCCACAGAACCGTTGATTGTAACTCGCCCCATAATGGGGACAATACCGTTTTTCTCCTTGCTTCCGTTCACGTAGAACAGCACCTTAAATGTACTTCGCATAATCCAATTCTTTTTGGTTACAAAATTAGTTATCAGCGAGTTGTACACTGTTATGCAGAATGTAGCAGAGAGTAGAAATAAACTCCAACGACCTATAAACTTACCTCATTATCGGGTAATGATTTGAAAACCGTCTGCCTTCATTACCTTTCATTTCCTTGCACTTTTGCATCAGCGAGGCTTTCATCGAAAGTCCTCATAAGTCATTGAATACCAGTGCTGCCATCATTATTTCACCTCATTCGTTAGATTTTTCCAAAGATAATTAGTATCTTTGTCCACATTATATCATAACTATGAATTATGAAGCAAACTTCTGCCTACAGTATCGGAGTAATTATCTCTACTTACAATAACCCGGCATGGCTTGAAAAAGTCCTCTGGGGTTATCTTTTTCAAACACATCCAGCGGATGAAATAGTCATTGCCGATGATGGTTCTAAAGAAGACACCCGCCAACTGATAGAAAGCTTTAAGGACAAACTGCCCATCAAGCATGTGTGGCATGAAGATAACGGATTCCAGAAATCACGAATCCTAAACAGTGCTATTCTGGCTTCTGAATCTGATTATCTGATATTTACAGATCAGGACTGCATACCGCGTAAAGACTTTATAGCTACTCATAATGCATACGCCGAAAAGGGATATTTCCTGTCGGGAGGCTACTTCAAGCTGCCGATGGATATCAGCAGGCAGCTTACTTATAACGATATAGAAAGTGAGAATGCCTTTTCTCTTTCCTGGCTGAAAGAACAGCGCATGAAATGCAGTTTCAAATGTACCAAGCTAATTAAGAACAAAGCTTTTACACGTTTTATGAACGCTATCACCCCGACCAAAGCCACATGGAACGGTTGCAATGCTTCCGGATGGCGTGAGGATATACTCACTGTCAACGGATTTAATGAAGAGATGCATTATGGCGGACAGGACAGGGAGTTCGGAGAACGGATGTTCAACTTGGGAATCAAATCCAAGCAGATACGCTATTCTGCCATTGTGCTTCATTTGGATCATAAACGTCCTTACAAGACAAAAGAGTCGATAGAGAAGAATATCAATATCCGTCGTAATACACGTAAAACAGGTATCACGGAGACACCATTCGGAATCAAACAATTACATTAAAAAAGCTGCCGGGGCCTCATGTCCTACACATGGGTACCGGCACTCTGGAGAAGGAGGAGAAAGGATAATAAACCGTTTATCGTCTTCCCAAATCGTCGTATACACTTTGAAGAATTGCTTTACCTTTGTCTATACGGTCATTTGTTCCGGCTGGTTCATCCAGCAATATGTTTCCCGAATTATTATCAACAACCGTCACTCCCGTACTGTCACGGAAAGCAAAGCCGTTGTTGAAACTATAAAAAGCAAAAGGATAGGTATAATCACTGCCCAACACATTGCGGCTGAAGTTGAAAGAAGAATGATCCAACTCCAGTTGCCCCAATAAAGTAGCAGCTAAATCAGCCTGATTCATAATCTTGTCTATTTTCATCGGCTGCTTCACCGCCCCGCCCAGCCATAGCATAGGTATGTGATAGAATCGGGGGGAAGTATTCAACCCTTCGCGGGGATAATAAAAGCCATGATCGGGCAAACAGATAACCAGCAAATCCTTCCATACCGGAGTCTGTTTCAGTTTCTCTATAAATTTGCCCAAGCAATCATCTGTAAAGGCAAAGGCATTGGGAATCTGTTCGTCCAAGCGATGATAAGGAACTTCAAATGGTTCGTGACTGCTCAGGGTAAGGAAAGCCGTGTGCCACGGAGTTTCTTTTCTATCTTTCAATTGATTGTACAGATGCTCAAATGTAATATCATCATTTACTCCCCATGCATTGCTGGTCTGTTCGGCTAAAGAGAAATCTTTGTCGGCAGTAAGACGCTGATAACCCTTACTCAACAAATAGCTCTTCATATTGGTAAAGTTGATATCTCCTCCATAAAGAAAATCGGTCTTATACCCTGCTTTCACCAATTCCTCTGCAATGGAAGGCAAAGTGCGGCTCTTTGCCGGGATTTTCATGACCGAGGCCGTCGGGAGTCCCAAATATCCACTGAAGGTACAGACGGTACCACGGTCGGTCCGGAAACTGTTGGCATAACAGTTTGTGAAGAAAACACCTTCTTCTGTCAAGCGATTGAAATGAGGAGCTACATCAGGAAGACCGCCCAGAGGTTCGATAAAAGTACCTCCGTAACTCTCCATCAAAATGACAAGAATATTGGGACGCTTCGTATTCAATACCTCCATGATGCTGTCACCGTCTGTCGAGGGATAAAGTCCGTCAAACAGTTCGGCGCGTTTTCCTTCTTCGAAGAAATTAAATTCAGATGCAAAGTCTTGCGATTTCCCCATGGAGGAGAGCAAACTGAAATCAGGATTGACTGCCGAATGATTCAAAAACTGCTCACTACTGAAATACACCTGACCGACGTTGGAAGTCGACTCGGTAACTCCACCCCGGATAATGATAAACAGTACTCCGCCTATCAGCAGCATAATTCCTGTCCCTGCCAGCCTTGTTCGGACAAGTGTCAAAACCGAAGGAGTTATTTTCAGCAATATCCACGTATTCAATATGATAAGCACTAATATCGCCAATACCCGCAGGAGAATGAATCCCGGCGACACACTTGCCAAAGCTTCTTTGGGAGAATCAATATAAAGGAAAATAGAGGCATCCAACTTAAATCCCCAAAAAGGATAAAGCCCCATGTCTACCACAAATATGACAGAAACAAGGGTGGCAATGAGCACATAATATCCCCAGAGGATTTTCTTCAATGGGAACCGTTGAAACCAAATGCTAATCAATATAAGAAGAAAAGGAAATGCCGTCAGATAACCGGTCATGGCTGCATCAAGACCGGCTCCGTGAATCATCACGTGCAGAAAATCAGTAAAGCCAAATCCTTTCTCAATAGCACCATTATAAAGCATAAACAATGGCTTCTGCAAAATAAATATCAGTAAGACTGTAAAGAAGTACAGGCTGATATAGGCAATCCGTTTCTTCATATCTTTCATTTATTATAGATATCTTTATTTCCGTCCGAAGTCTGCGGGGACCTCTCCCCAACGGTCGGTCTCCCATTTCAATAAGGGAGTGGTATAAGCATTATCTCTCAACCAGTTTTCAGCTCGCTCTATCATCCGAAAGAGTTCTTCTGTCCTTGGAGTACGTTCGAGCTTGGTCTTGCATTTCTTCTGCTTTACCCAGCTCAGGGCATTCCGGCTATCTGAGTAAACAGGCATATTGATTTTTTTTTGTTTCATCAATGCCAATGCATGCACTATGGCGAGAAACTCACCGATATTATTAGTTCCATATACAGGGCCGAAATGAAAAATTTCCTGCCCGGTAAGAAGATAAACACCCCGATACTCCATAGGGCCGGGGTTTCCGCTACAAGCGGCATCGACTGCCAGGCAGTTCATATCAAAATTCTCGGGAAGTTGCCGGGGGACTTCTTCTTTCTTCACCGCATTCTTTCCCACATAATGGAAAGCAGAGGAAGCAAACGCCTGTTCTGCTTCATCCCGGGTGTCAAAGGATTTGTAGAGTGCACCTTCATAACCCTTAATCTGTAATTGGCAATCAGTCCAAGAGTGATATACTCCCGGACTGACTCCTTTCCATACTACATAATATTTCTGTTTTTTTGCCATCTGCATTGAGATTACACCCTGCGTACGGATTGCTTACATTACATGCGCTCCGGCACTTCAATACCCAACAGTCCCATTGCAGTCTTCACAATCTTGCCCACATTGGCACTCAATGCCAGACGGAAAATCTTAAGCGCTTCGTCTTCTTCACGCAAGATGCTGAAATCATGGTAGAACTGATTATATTCCTTCACCAAATCGTATGTATAGTTGGCAATAATAGATGGATTATAATCCGTACCTGCTTGCTTTACAACCGTCTTGAAGTCAGCCAACATCTGAATCAAGCCTTCTTCTTTTGCACTCAACTGCAATCCTGCCGGAATCACTTCGGGAACAGCGATGCCTGATTCGGCTGCTTTACGCAACACCGACTGGATACGGGCATAAGTATATTGGATGAAAGGTCCTGTATTACCATTGAAATCAATGGATTCCTTCGGATTAAACGTCATGTTCTTACGTGCATCCACTTTCAGGATAAAATACTTCAAAGCACCCAAACCTACAATGCGGGCAATATCATCGGCTTCTTCTTTAGACAATCCGTCCAATTTACCCAATTCGGCTGAAGTTTCTTTTGCTGTCTCAATCATGCCTTCCATCAAGTCGTCGGCATCCACCACAGTTCCTTCACGACTCTTCATCTTACCTTCCGGCAACTCTACCATACCGTATGAGAAGTGAACCAATCCTTTACCCCATTCAAAACCCAACCTATCAAGCAAGATGGACAATACCTGAAAATGATAATTCTGCTCATTTCCTACTACATATATCATCTTATCGATGGGATAGTCCTGAAAACGGAGTTTGGCAGTACCTATATCCTGAGTCATATAAACCGAAGTACCGTCTCCACGAAGCAACAGTTTATGGTCCAATCCTTCCGCGGTAAGGTCGGCCCATACCGAATTATCCTCCTTACGATAGAAGAATCCCTTTTCAAGCCCTTCCATCACTTTATCCTTCCCTTCCAGATAGGTATTCGATTCATAGTAAATCTTATCAAAACCAACTCCCATCATCTTATAGGTTTCATCAAAACCGGCATACACCCAATCGTTCATCTTTTTCCAAAGCGCACGGATTTCGGGGTCGTTAGCCTCCCACTTACGCAGCATTTCGCGAGCTTCCTGCATCAAAGGCGAGTTAGCCTCAGCCTTTGCTTTAGCTTCTTCCTCATTCATTCCTTCTGCCTGATATTGGGCCATCAGCTCTTTTACTTCCGCCTTGTAGTGCTTATCAAAAGCTACATAATAATCGCCAATCAGGTGGTCACCCTTCTTGCCTGACGATTCGGGAGTCTCACCATTACCATATTTCAACCAAGCCAGCATAGACTTGCAGATATGGATTCCGCGGTCGTTTACAATATTGGTTTTCACCACCTTATTGCCATTTGCCGCCATCACATTTGCCAATGCATTACCCAGCAGGTTATTACGGACGTGTCCCAAGTGTAAAGGCTTGTTCGTATTCGGCGAAGAATACTCAATCATCACCAACGGAGAGTTTTCAGTAGCTTTCTCTATACCATATTCCGGTTGAGCCTGAATAGAATTCAACAGTTCAATCCAACAATCCGAAGCAATAGTCAAGTTCAAGAATCCTTTTACCGCATTATAAGCAGATATCAGCTCAGGAGCATTCTGGTGCAAATATCCGCCGATTTCCTGTGCAGTCTGTTCAGGGCCTTTCTTAGACATTTTCAAGAAAGGGAAAACAACCAATGTGAGGTGTCCTTCAAACTCTTTCTTTGTCTTCTGGAGCTGTACCATTTTTACTGGTACTTCCTGTCCGTACAGCATTTTGATAGCGCTGATAATGGACGCGGTAAGTTTTTCTTCTATATTCATAGCGTGTAAGTACTTATTTGTTATTGAGTTGCAAAGATAAACATTTTAGATGAAATCTTTTCTATCTTGCTCCAATTTACTCTAGTACATATCCAATTCCTCTATAATTTTCCGTTTTTCATTTTACTCCAGTCTATGCTACTCTTAAATAAACACTTGCTCCTGATGATTATAAAGTATATACACAAACTTTTTTTCTAGAAAAATGCTTGATAATCAATAGTTGCCATCCGATTCTTCTTATAGAAAGAAAAACACACATACTGCTTTGAAGAACTTGTTGCCATAAACAGAAGCAACGTTGTAACAAACATGCAAAATCTTAACAGACTTCAAGCACCCGCTCGTTTAACATTAGTGAATAAATCTCGTCATCGCTTGCCTTAGCAATAAAAATACATTAAAAAACTTTATTCTATTCAAATTAAAATACATATATTTGCGCCCATTATATTATAATTTAAACTATTACTCAAAAGCAAGCAGAGCATAATTTATGAAAGAAAATAATAAAGGGGAAACAAGACAAGCACTGATATAATAAAAAATGAGATAAAGAATTCATCAACATAAAGGTCACAGAAAGTGGCTATTAGTAAAATCCAAAATTAAAAGCCAAGTTTATATGAGCAAAATTTCTTTATTTTTATGTAGTTTACTATTTTGTATTACTACATATGCGCAGGAAATTACAGTAACTGGTAAAGTAACAGCCGGAGGAGAGGAAATGCCGGGTGTTACCATAGCTGTAAAAGGACAACCTCGCGGTACTATTACCAGTGCCAATGGTAATTACCAACTTCAGGTGAGAGGTAATGAAAGCCTCATCTTTTCTTTTATCGGTTATGAAACAGTCACTATTCCGGTGAATAACCGTAAAGTTATCAATGTAGAACTGAAAGAGAGCAGTCTAATGGTAGATGAAGTGGTCATTACTGTGCCTTACGGTACTGCCAAAAAGTCCACTTTTACGGGTTCGGCTAGTTATATTGCCGCAGGAACGATTGAAAAATCACAAGTAAGTAATGTATCAAAAGCATTACAAGGAACAGTAGCCGGACTACAATCATTTTCATCAAGTGGACAACCGGGGTCGGATGCAACAATCCTGATTCGTGGTGTAGGCTCTGTCAATGCTTCAAACACTCCGCTTTATGTGGTAGATGGTGTGCCTTATGATGGAAATCTGTCTTCTATTGCATCATCGGATATTGCATCAATCACCGTATTGAAAGACGCTGCATCTGCTGCTCTTTACGGTTCTCGTGCTGCTAATGGTGTAATCATGATTACAACCAAACAAGGGGCTAAAGACAGTGCACCTGTTATCGAACTGTCTGCCAAATATGGTTTCTCCAGCCGTGCACGCGCCGACTACGACCAGTTAAATACAAACCAATATTTCGAATTATACTGGGAGGCATTACGTAATTATCGTATGGATAACGGTTACTCTGCTGAAGATGCTGCTGCGTGGGCATCAAGCAACGTAGTTGGCCGTTTGGGTATCAATCCTTACGGAACCGGAATTCCCGAACCTATCGGTCACAATGGGAAACTGGTATCAGGAGCTACTCCGTTATGGAACGACAGCTGGGACGACGCCCTTTCACAAAATGCACACTACACAGACTTGAACGTGCGCGTCAGTGGCGGTAGCAAGACATCCAAATATTTCGTTTCAGCAGGTTATATGGATGATCAGGGTGCATATATCTGTTCAGGATTCAAACGCTATACTCTTCGTGCAAATATAACTTCTGACATCCGGAAATGGTTACAGGTCGGATTAAATGTATCAGGAACCCACTCCATTCAGGATTATCCGAAACAAGACGATTCAACGATCAGCAACGTGGTATTATTTGCCCGTTCAGTCCGCCCATTTTATCCGGTATACCAACGTGATTTAGCAACCGGTGCATATTTATTGGATGAAAACGGTGACCGTCAATTTGACTATGGTGAATATCGCCCGAACTCATACGCTAAATACAACTTATTAGCCTCTATGCCTCACGATAAAAGTGAAATTAAACGTGATGCCGCTTCGCTCCGTGGTTTCATTCAAATCACCCCTATTGAAGGTCTTTCTTATAAAATGTCACTAAACATTGACTACAATAGCAAATTCAACCATGACTATGCTAATCCCACTTACGGCCCCAGCTCTATTACAGGCGGTGAAGTAAGTAAATACAACTACCGCACAACCGGTATGACCTTCAATAATGTCATTAACTACCAGCATACCTTTAAAGACGTACATAATGTGCGCGTAATGGCCGGACAGGAATATTATGAATATAATACCTCTAACTTTGGCGGTTACCGCAGTCAAATTATTATGGATGGTTTCTACGAACCGGATGCAGCCTCTTCTTTAGGTGATTTCGGCGGTAACAGCGACCAATACAAATTATTGAGCTTTTTCGGTAGTGCGGAGTACTCATACGATCAAAAATATTTCTTATCAGCATCGGTTCGTTCAGACGGCTCTTCACGCTTCCATCCCGACCACCGTTGGGGTACTTTCTGGTCTGTAGGAGGTTCTTGGAAAGTGATGCAAGAAAGTTTTATGGAGAAAACATCTTCATGGCTTTCTAACTTGACATTACGTGCCAGCTATGGTGCGCAAGGTAACGATAACATCGGTTATTATGCTTATCAGGCACTCTATTCAATCCGTAATAATCTCGGTGAATCCGGTTTACATGCTTCACGCTTGGCTACTCCGAATTTAACATGGGAAACCAACCTGAATACCAACATCGGTTTGGACTTCGGCTTATGGGACAACCGCTTGACCGGTACTGTCGAGTTCTTTGAGCGCCGCTCCAAAGATTTGCTATTCTCCAAAGACCTTGTCCAGTCTTCAGGCTTCTCAAGTATGGATGAAAACATTGGCTCCATCAAAAACTATGGTTGGGAATTTCAATTATCAGGCTATCCTATCATGACACAAGACTGGAAATGGAAACTTTCTTTCAATGCCACAACTTATAAAAACAAAATCACCTCACTGCCATCTGAAGTAATGTGGAGTGGTAACAAGAAATGGGTGAAAGGCGGTTCTTTATATGATTTCTACCTGATAGAATGGGCCGGCATTAATTCTGAAAACGGTAATCCGATGTGGTATCGTTATAATACCGAAGGTGACAAAATAACAACGGAAGACTACTCGTCAACCACCACAAACGACAGAGTAAAATGCGGTAATTCATTACCCGATTGGACAGGTGGTTTACAGTCCGAACTCTCATATAAAGATTTCACATTATCGCTTCTCTTCTCTTATTCATTAGGAGGCAAGATTTACAACAGCGATAAGGTATCCTTGCTGAGCCAAGGTCCTTCAGGAACAGGATGGAGTGTAGATATGCTGGACCGCTGGACACCGGAAAACCCGAATGCAGATGTTCCCCGTTTAACAACTTCACCGAAGAGTTCATGGACAAATTCTTCAAACCGCTTTTTGGTAGACCGCTCATACCTGCGTTTGAAGAACATCACATTCTCTTATAATCTGCCAAAGTCATTGCTCAACACACTGACATTGAAAGATGCCAGCATCTTCTTCCAAGCAGAAAATATGCTGACATTAACTAAACAGCAAGGTTTAGACCCCGAACAGACATATAGTGGCTCGACCTATTATCGCTATCCGACAATGAAAACCATTTCATTCGGTATCAATGTGAAACTTTAATACAGGAAAAGAATATGAAGACAATTTTTAAATATATACTTTCAGTTGCATTAGGAGCCAGCATACTGACTTCCTGCGATTTGGATACAATCCCTACAACTTCTGTAGATGCCGGTTCGGTATTCGGTAAAACAGGAGATGCCGAAAAGGTACTTAACGGCGGTTGGAATTACTTAATGGAAACCTTCAATTCCTACGCTAACCCAGGATATGGAGCAATGCTGCGTGCCAATGACGCAATGGGATCGGACGTGGTATTGAATGACAAATACGGCTTTAGATCGCACAATCAATTTAATGCTATATACGGAAAAGGCGGTACCAACACATTGAGTTGGCTACTTTGCTATCGTGTCATTAATGATTGCAACGGAGTATTGGACAATATCGATAATGCCGAAGGAACACAAAACGACAGAGATCGCATTAAAGGACAAGCACTTGCATTACGCGGATTCCTTTATCTGCATCTTGCATCATGCTATTCTTTTGCCATCGACAAAGATCCCAATGCTGTATGCGCCCCTATCTATACAAAATCAACCGATGAGGTTTCTGCTGCTGAAGGAATGCCGGCATCCAGCGTAAGCGAAGTGTATGCACAATCTATCAGTGACTTGGAAAAGGCATTAGACCTTATCCCCGAGACATACATACGTAATTCCAAGCATAAGATTGACAATCAAGTTGTATTGGGACTGCTTTCACGTGCTTGCCTTTACGCACGCCAATGGGAGAAAGCCAAGAATTATTCCGACCAACTTTTGGCAAAAAACAACTATTTAATGAGCGAAAGCGAATATAAAGAAGGTTTTAGTAATGCCGAAAACAAGGAATGGATTTGGGGACATCCTCAAACCAATGACCAGAACAATGCCAGTTATCAGTTTTATTATCTAGACACCACTACTCCGGGATCCTATTATTACAGTTTTAATGTAGATCCTTATTTCCGTGACTTATTTGAAGATGGAGACTATCGTAAAGAAATGATATATTGGGCAACCGACCCGGGAGCAGATGTAGAATCGGCTGCTTATGTATGGATGCGTAATGCGAAATTTAAATTCCGCGACATTCAGAACACTGTTGCCGATATCGTATTGATGCGTGTTGCCGAAATTTATCTAATCAATGCAGAAGCAAAGGCTCGTCTGAACGATCCGGACGCTGTCAACAAACTGAATGAACTGAAAGCAGCCAGAGGAGCACAAGCCATTTCAACAAGCCTGACAGGAGAAGATTTACTGGAAGCTATTTGGTTGGAACGCCGCAAAGAACTATGGGGTGAAGGTTTCAGCTTGATAGACATTATCCGTAACCAGAAAAGTGTAGTTCGCAAAGAATATCCCGACGATAAAATAGATTATACCTATACGGATTCAGAAGGTAAAGAACATACCGTAAAAAAGACTCCGCAAGGACACCGTTACTTTAACTTCCCTGACAAGAGCAACTTCTGTCCGAACAGCAAATACTATCTGTATCGTATTACCGACTCCGAAGAGTTGACTAACACCAAACTGTATAGTGTTTATCCCAAACTTTCCATTTATATGGAATAACAGCGAACTCTAACAAAAAGTAAAGGGAGTGTGTCAAAACTAAACCGACCTATCCCATCGTCAGCTGTAGGGGCAGGGTTTGCCTGCCCGAAGACACAAAACAAACTGTTTTCGGGCGAGCGAACCTCGCCCCTACGAACGAAACGACAGCATTATCCACGTTTTGACACAACCCCTTTTTTCATTCACCGATAAACCAAGAATCGTTTATCTTATTTGTTTTTTAGCTCCTGAGGAGATACCAACTTATAAAGTTTGTCGCTGGGGCGTATCTTTTCGGGAACTTTAAATGAAACATGCTGGCCTTTCCGCACCACATCTACCGGCTTCAAATCAACCCGCGCCTCATCCGGTGTGAAGAACACGGCACCCGTGGTAGGCCCTGTTATCAACAGCTTGTCACCTACCTTCATTTCGGCCGCCTCCACCAGAAACTCAGCCACACCGATATTAGAGAAGTATTTAATGCCTTTTCCCACATACACTTTACGTTCAGTTGCTTCGGAACCATAATTCCTGCTCCACTCGCCCAATCGCTGTCCCAGATAATAACCGTTCCAGAATCCGCGGTTAAAGACAGTTTTCAAACGTTCATCCCACCCCAATTTCTTTTCTTCCGTAAACGTACTTTCCAAATACGAACGGATAGCATCTTTATAACATTCCACTACCGTGCGTACATACTCAGGCCCGCGGGCACGCCCTTCAATCTTGAACACACGCACACCGGCCTCAATCATTTCATCCATGAAATGAATGGTCTTCAAATCTTTGGGAGACATGATATATTTATTGTCCACTTCCAACTCTATATCACTTTCTTTATCCTTCACTTCGTATGCACGACGGCAAATCTGCATGCAAGCACCACGATTGGCAGACGCATTCATCTCATGCAGACTGAGATAGCACTTGCCCGACACAGCCATGCATAACGCTCCGTGGCAGAACATTTCTATCCGGACCAGCTCGCCTTTCGGCCCTTTTATCTGTTCGTTCTGGATAGTATCATAAATCACTTTCACCTGTTTCAGATTCAATTCACGTGCCAGCACCACCACATCGGCAAAGCGGGCATAGAATTTCAGAGCCTCTGCATTGCTGATATTCAACTGAGTGGAGAGATGCACCTCCTGCCCAATCTCATTACAATAAGCCATCACCGCAACATCGGCAGCAATCACAGCACTGATTCCGGCTTCTTTTGCAGCCTCCACAATTGTACGCATCAAGGCAATATCCTCATCATAAATAATAGTATTGATGGTCAGATAACTCTTGATGGCATGCTCATCACAGATTTGCGCAATCTCGCGCAAGTCATTAATAGTAAATGTATTGGCAGACCGGGCACGCATATTCAGGCTTTCAATGCCAAAATAAATGGAGTCCGCACCTGCCTGTATAGCGGCAGCCAACGACTCACGCGAGCCGACAGGAGCCATTATTTCAAAGTCTTTTATAGAAGGTTTCATTATTCTTTTGATTATGTGTGTGCAAAGGTAGGCTTTTTTCCGTATTTTTGCAGCCAAATAACTGTTAGAATATGAAAATACGCCATATAGACTTGGGGGAACACCCTGTTTTATTAGCTCCGATGGAGGATGTGACCGACCCTGCCTTCCGCTTGATGTGCAAAAAGTTTGGTGCCGACATGGTATATACCGAGTTCGTATCAAGCGATGCCCTGATACGCTCGGTAGGAAAAACCATGCAGAAGCTGAACATCAATGACGAAGAACGCCCCGTAGCCATTCAGATTTATGGAAAAGATACCGAGACAATGGTAGAGGCGGCCAAAATAGTGGAAGAAGCACACCCTGACATTCTGGACATTAACTTTGGCTGTCCCGTCAAGCGCGTCGCAGGCAAAGGAGCAGGCGCCGGAATGTTGCAGAACATCCCTCTGATGCTGGAAATTACCCGCGCCGTTGTGGATGCGGTAAAGATTCCCGTCACCGTAAAGACACGCTTGGGATGGGACAACGACCATAAAATCATTGTCAGCCTGGCCGAGCAACTGCAAGATTGCGGCATCGAAGCATTAACCATCCACGGACGTACACGCGCACAGATGTATACCGGTGAAGCCGATTGGACGTTGATAGGCGAAGTAAAGAAGAACCCGCGTATACATATTCCTATCATCGGCAATGGAGACGTGACCACACCGCAACGTGCCAAAGAGTGTTTTGACCTTTATGGAGTAGATGCCATCATGATTGGACGTGCCAGTTTCGGACGCCCCTGGATATTCAAAGAAGTGAAGCATTATATAGAAACCGGCGAAGAACTTCCACCTCTGTCTTTCGACTGGAAAATGGATGTCCTCCGCCAGGAAGTGCTGGACAGCGTCAATCTGTTGGACGAACGCCGCGGTATATTGCATGTACGCCGCCATTTGGCTGCATCACCCATGTTTAAAGGAATTCCTAACTTTAAGGAAACGCGTATCGCCATGCTTCGCGCCGAAACAGTCAAGGAGCTTTTCAGTATCCTTGACTATATAAAAGGCAACTATACCCTTTAATCATCATTGGAACGACGATGACGCTTGCCCTTCGTGCTGTTCTTTTCCACAGTACGGGGGTTTCCGCTGTAAGACACATCGCTGTTCTTGCCTTCCTTATTAATGATTATCTTTTCGGAAGCATAGCACGAAATGTCACCGGTACTACGCGGAGACGTATAAGCAGTAACTTGTTTCGCTTTCAATGCAGAACCTGTAATGTCACCGGAACCGCTTAACGAATAATTAGCTTTCGTACACTTGCCCGATAACGTAACATCGCCCGAACCGTTGACCGTACCATTCACTTCATCAGCCGAAATGCCTTTTACAGTTACATCACCCGAACCGTTGACAGCACTACTCACTCTATCGACCGAAATGCCCTTCACGGCAATATCACCCGAACCATTGACAGCCATGCTCATTTCCTCTCCCGAAACATAACCTAAAGTAACATCACCCGAACCGTTGACAGCGACATTCATCTTACGACATTTCACCTTGTCGGCGTCAATGTCACCACTGCCATTCACTGTCCAGTTAATGGCATCATTCACGTCAACCCCATTCTTGAAAATAATATCACCCGAACCGTTGACCACAACATTTTTCACCATAGGGGCAGCTACACGAAGTTCCAGTCTGGTACCATTCTCAAATGAAACGGAATATCCCTTCTTTAACTCAAGAAACAGCGTATGGTCTTTTACATACACTTGCACAATGTCCTGCAAGTTATCCGGAACAGAGAGTTCCAATTTCTGCTTGCCGGAAGTTTGGGTATAAACAATCTCGCTGCTTCCATTCAGACAGACCGCATCAAAACGCCCCACACGCACTTCCTTTGTCACATTGTTCTTACTTGCTCTTATTCTTTCACCTAAAGATTCTGCCCATACTGTTGTAGATACTAACGCCAAGGCAAATAGCATAAAAATAGATACTAATTTTTTCATAATATTATCGTTTTATATATAAGACGTATCTAGTTGGGCAAACGTTGCAGCCTTTGCCCATTTTTTTTCAATTAATTAGCTCCGGGCATTAGTCCGAGTAAGCATTTTCGCCCTTTAGGTTAAGCCTTTCTATCAGTCGGGCTACTACAGTCTTCGGCAGTGGACTGTACAGTCTACTACAATGGACCGTACAGTCTGCTACGGTGGACTGTACAGTCCGTTGCCGAAGTCCGTAATAATCTTCCGCTTAAAAAGCCTTAGCCGACAGCAAGAAACCGCTTACTCTTCTATCCATCCGGTTCTATCTGGCCACCAATTGGAACACCACCGAGGCAAACCATCGTTTATACATCCACGTGGCCGCAATATAAATACAAACAGCAGAAACCCAACCGGCAATCACATCTATCAAATAATGCGCCTGAATATAAACCGTGGCACAGCAAAGAAGCACATAAAAGGGTGCCAGGAAATAGCATAACTTCTTATTTACCCGATAGGCCATAATCATGATAATAGTGGAAATGCCGACATGCGAACTGGGGAAAGCTGCGGTAGGACGTTCACCCACTTCCTGAGAAGCCTCTACAAGATTATAAAAGAAACCATGGTCGAAACCGGGACCGGGCAACAAAATATCATTGTGATTGAAATAATCTCCAATCGCCGGAAAATGTTGCGCCATCACATTATCCATGCCGATAGCAGGAAAGTAAAACTGCGGACCGGCCACAGGAACCAATATATAAATAAGATAATAAATGAAAAATGAGGTAACCAATACAAAAGACGCCTTCTCAAACCATTCAAAACGGAAAAGGAAATAATAGATTGTCACTATCGCAATCATCGGGTAATAAGCGAAATAGCCCAAATTAAAGGGCTCACTGAACCACATGGACGGACAAAGCTCACTGAACTCCACCGACGGCTGGCAACGGAACAGGAATTGTTCTGCAGAAGCAAAGAAATTATCCAGATTCGGGAATAAACGGTTGAACTCAAAGGTATCGGGATACCAATAAGCCAAAAATGCCATTTGCACAGCCATACGCGTAAATGCGGATAACTTGCAAGGATATTTGTGATATAGATATATCAATGCAAAAGTAATAACCACAATACCTGCACGTTCCAGAAGCATTGTGCCGGGGTGATCCATGCGCGGCCACAATATCAAAACCATAATCGTAGTGAGAGCATTATATATCAAACTGATACTCTCTACGGCAAACAATCCTTTTACACTGTCTACACGTTTGAATAAATTTAAAGCCATCCTTCTTTCTTATACCAGGCAATAATCTCTTTTACTCCCCTTTCTAACGGATACTCGGGACGATATCCCAATTCATCCGTCAATGGAGTGATGTCGCATTGCCAGTTGCGTTGTTTCATTATTTTATATTTATCACGATTCAGCGTACTTACCTTCCCCAGGCAACGCGCTGAAAATTCAGCGAGCAAAGATACAACTTTTAAAATAAATAGCGGACATTTAAAGTGTATAACCCACGGATTACCAAGCTCTTTTTGTATTAAATCGGAGAAAGCACGGCTGGAATATACATTTCCGTCACTTACAAAATAGGCACGGTGCTTCACTTTATGCTCTATAGCCAGATAGACTGCCTGCACCAAGTCCTTCACATAGATAAAGGTAAGATCCTGACGTTTGAAGCCGGCGGCAAAGTCTACGTGCTGCTTGATTGATTTGGCCATCAGGAAATAATCTTTCTCGCGAGGCCCGTAGACACCGGTCGGCCGGAAAATCACGACCGGGAAATCACCCAATGATTGCAGATAATGTTCCGACTTCAGTTTACTGACTCCATAAGCCGTATTGGGCATCGCCGCATCATGTTCATTGATGGGGGTATAATTCTCTTCACGTATAGGCCCGAAGATACTAAGCGAACTGATATAGATAAATTGTTCGGGAACCATATCCAATGTTTGCAGCGCCTCTACGAAATTGCGGGTATAAACATAATTCCCTTTGTCAAACTCTTCTTTGTGACGACATTTAGTCACACCGGCACAATGAATGATGTAGTCCCACCCCCCATGTGCTTGTTTATGAACCGCCAATTGCTCTACCAATCTTCCGGGACGGGCAAAGTCCAGTTCGGCAAACCGGATACGAGAATCTTTCAAGTACTTGCGGCTGCTGCTTTTGCGCATGCCCGCCCATACCTGCATACCTCTTTCCAAACCGCCTTCCACCAGAAAACTGCCGATAAACCCGCTTGCTCCGGTTACCAATATTCTTTTTTCCATTATTCCTTATCACATTTTATTTCACCGGTTCCACATGGATACCCACATGAGTATCTTCCCCATATTTTTCTTTCAATTTCCGTTCGATTGCCGTGGCCGTCTCATGTGCTTTGTATAATGATATATCACCATTCATACGGACATGAATCTCTATGGCATAATTATTCCCGATACGCCGTGTGCGCAAATGATGAGGCTCTGTTACTCCGTCGAAAGACAAGACTGTCTGCTCTATCTCGTGCTCCACACTTTCGGGCAATGATTTTTCCAGCAGTTCATCAATACAAGGTATCAGGAGCTTGACAGACACTTTCATTATAAAGAAACTAACTATCACAGCGGCAATAGGGTCGAGCACCACCCAATGGGGTCCGAGCAGGATAGCTCCGCCAATACCTGCAGCCGTGCCGATAGAAGACAATGCATCGCTCCGATGATGCCATGCATTGGCTATCACCGCTTGAGAGTTGTACTTTCTGCCCATACGGACCGTGTATTGATACAATATCTCCTTCAGCAGGATAGAGACAAGAGCCGCAATCAGTGCAAGCATTCCGGGCGCACGCAACTGTTCTCCGCTCATAAAGGCCAGAATTTCGCCGGCGCCATTCCACAAGATACCGCAACCTACTCCCAAAAGTGCCATTCCAATCAAAGCGGTAGCCAAAGTCTCATACTTGCCGTGTCCGTAGTCATGCCCCTTATCCTGAGGCTTATTGGAAATACGCACAAATAGGATGACCACCACATCCGTTATGAAGTCGGAAAGAGAATGGACGGCATCCGCCATCATAGCAGCACTATGCCCTGCTATCCCGGCCAGAAATTTAAAAATAACCAGCAAGAAATTAACAAAACTGCCCCATAAAGTGACCTTATAGATTCCTTTTTCTCTGGCTCTTTTCTCAAGTTCAGTCATAATCGTTATTTTTGAACGGACAAAGATAGCACGTTTCGCCCATATTCAACCAAATTTAATGCATCTATTGAACCACCATTCCAATTATTTTGTTTACTTTGTGACACATAATACATTAAAATACCCATCTATGGCTAAAAAGAAAGAAAAAAAAGCAGGGAAACGCATGAAAAAGAGTGAACTGGCAGAACGCCTCATAAGCTACTTCCATGCCAAGCCGAATGAAACATTCAGCCTCAAACAGCTCTCAAGCGGGTTAAACTTAACTACTCATCCTCTTAAAATGCTTTGCGCCGACATCCTCCTCGAAATGACAGAAGATGATTTTTTACAAGAAGTTGAAAAAGGGCAATATAAACTGAACGACCACGGACTGATTATGACGGGTATTTTTCAGCGTAAAAGTAATGGTAAGAACTCTTTCATTCCGGAGGACGGAGGAGAGACCATCTTTATAGCCGAACGAAACTCGGCACACGCCATGAACAACGACAAAGTAAAAATCGCCTTGTTTGCAAAACGCAAGAACCGTAATCCGGAAGGAGAAGTAATTGAAATCATCGAACGGGCCAACGATACGTTTGTCGGAACACTGAAAGTAGACAAATTCTATGCTTTCCTTGTAACCGAAAACCGCACGCTGGCAAATGACATTTTCATCCCCAAAGATAAATTAAAAGGCGGAAAAAGTGGCGATAAAGCTGTCGTAAAGATAATAGAATGGCCGAAAGAAGCCAAAAACCCTATCGGGCAAGTCATTGACATCTTGGGCAAGGCAGGAGAAAACACCACTGAAATGCATGCCATTTTAGCGGAATACGGACTACCGTATGTATATCCCAAGAATGTGGAAGCCGCCGCCGAAAAGATTCCGGCTGAGATAACAGAGGCCGACTATGCCGAACGGGAGGATTTCCGGGCCGTAACTACCTTCACCATCGACCCCAAGGATGCAAAAGACTTTGACGATGCTCTTTCCATCCGACTTATCAAACCGGGACTGTGGGAGGTCGGAGTACATATTGCCGACGTTACACATTATGTAAAAGAAGGAGGTACCATAGATAAAGAAGCCGAAAAACGTGCCACTTCCGTTTACTTGGTAGACCGCACCATTCCGATGTTGCCCGAACGTCTGTGTAACTTTATCTGCTCTCTCCGTCCCGACGAAGAGAAACTGGCATTCTCCGTTATTTTCGATATGAACGAAAAAGGTGAAGTGAAGGACTCGCGTATCAAACATACCGTGATTAAGAGCGACCGCCGTTTCACCTATGAGGAAGCGCAACAAGTCATCGAAACAGGTGAAGGCGATTATAAGGAAGAGATTCTGGAGTTGAACAAGTTAGCTCAAATCCTTCGCAAACAGCGATTGGCTGCGGGCGCTATCGATTTCGACCGCATTGAAGTAAAATTTGAGATTGATGAAACAGGAAAGCCTTTAAGCGTCTATTTCAAGGAATCCAAGGAAGCCAACAAGCTGATTGAAGAGTTTATGCTTCTGGCCAACCGCACTGTAGCTGAAACAATCGGCAAAGTGCCCAAGAATAAAAAAGCAAAAGTATTCCCCTATCGTATCCACGACCTTCCCGACCCCGACAAACTGGAGAATCTGAATTGGTTTATTAACCGCTTTGGTTATAAGATACGCACTTCGGGTTCAAAATCAGAAGTTTCCAAATCCATCAACCGCCTGTTGGATGATATCAAGGACAAGAAAGAACAGAATCTGATAGAGACTGTTTCTTTGCGTGCCATGCAGAAAGCACGTTATTCCACGGTTAACATAGGCCATTATGGATTGGCTTTTGATTTCTATACCCACTTTACCTCTCCCATCCGCCGTTTTCCGGATATGATGGTACACCGCTTGCTTACACGCTATCTGGCAGGAGGGCGAACGGCACAAAAGGATAAGTACGAAGATTTATGCGACCATAGTTCCGAAATGGAACAAATTGCATCAAATGCAGAACGCGCTTCGGTGAAGTATAAACAAGTGGAGTTTATGAGCGAACGTTTGGGCATGGAGTTCGACGGTGTCATTTCCGGAGTAACCGAATGGGGACTTTATGTAGAAATCAATGAAAACAAATGTGAAGGTATGGTACCCATGCGCGATTTAGGCGATGATTATTATGACTTTGACGAGAAAAACTATTGCTTAATAGGAAGACGTCATCATAAGAAGTTCAGTTTGGGAGACACTATCACTATTAAAGTGGCACGCGCCAATCTGGAAAAGAAACAGCTGGACTTTGCATTGGTGGAGAAATAAGAAAGTTTACTGTGGGAGTGTGTCAAAACTAAACCGGCCTATCCCATCGTCAGCTGTAGGGGCAGGGTTTGCCTGCCCGAAGACACAAAGTAAACTGTTTTCGGGCGAGCGAACCTCGCCCCTACGAACGAAACGACAGCATTATCCACGTTTTGACACAACCCCATAAGAAACGAAAGCTTCCTTCCACACCAAGGCAAACACTCATTTCACCCGTCTGTTCAACTGATTATTCGCTTTATCCGGTTTTGACTTCCCAATTCGTTTGCCACCTGACTTTTTTTTATTCCCTTGCTTAACCTTACCGGCGAAAGGATTCTTCTTATTTGCCATAAAACATCTTCTTTTTTCTGCAAAAATAAACTATAAAACCCAATATTCCTTCTATTTAT
Organism: Phocaeicola faecalis; assembly: GCF_021730445.1. GTDB lineage: Bacteria > Bacteroidota > Bacteroidia > Bacteroidales > Bacteroidaceae > Phocaeicola > Phocaeicola faecalis. The sequence goes on from NZ_JADNRM010000009.1 coordinate 117,789, forward strand.
TGGCAATGATATAGAATTTCTTTACTTTTGTCCTTATTAACCATGATAGATATGACTTCATTCGACTATACCGGCATATTGACCCAAGCAGTAGACGAGCTCTCCGACAGCCAATCCTATAAAGGACTGTTCCATCAACACAGAGACGGAGACCCTCTGCCTTCGGCTAAATCACTATACAAGATTGTAGAGTTAGCCCGTTCCATCCTCTTCCCCGGATATTTTGGTAATTCCACTATCAACAGCCATACCATTACCTATCATATAGGGGTAAATGTAGAAAACCTGTTCGACCTGTTGACAGACCAGATACAAGCCGGCCTGTGTTTCGGACAGGACAATAATAACAATGATAAGACCGGCAACAATGAACCGTGTCGGGAAACATCAGCATTGCTTGCCGCCCGTTTTATAAGCAAGCTGCCCGAAATGCGCCGCGTTCTGGCTACCGATGTAGAAGCAGCCTATTACGGAGACCCTGCCGCTACTTGTTTCGGTGAAATCATTAGTTGCTACCCTGCCATTCGTGCCATCAGCAACTACCGGATAGCACATGAATTGCTGGTGTTAGGTGTGCCCCTGATTCCCCGGTTCATCACCGAAATGGCACACTCGGAAACGGGAATAGATATCCATCCGGGAGCAAAGATTGGACATCATTTCACAATTGACCACGGAACAGGCGTAGTGATTGGTGCAACCAGCATCATCGGCAATAACGTAAAACTCTATCAAGGGGTCACTCTGGGAGCAAAAAGTTTCCCATTGGACGACAATGGCAATCCTATCAAAGGTATTCCCCGCCATCCTATTTTAGAAGATGACGTAATTGTTTATTCCAATGCTACCATTTTGGGACGCGTAACCATAGGTAAAGGCGCAACCGTAGGAGGAAATATATGGGTGACTGAAAATGTTCCTGCCGGAGCACGCATCGTGCAACGCAAGACCAAAGAAGGAGAGAAAATTTAAACCTCAATCAGTGGGAGAGTCAGGATAAAACGACATCCCACTGTATAGCCTTTATCAATGACCAGTGTTCCACCTAACTTTTCAGCAATCAGCCGGCAGATAGGAAGCCCCAGGCCTGTCCCCTGAGTAAAGTCGTCCAATTTAGTGAAGCGTTCGAAAACATACTCCTGCTTATCCGCCGGAATACCTTTCCCTGTATCCGTAACACGATAAATAATTTTCCGCTCGTCCCTTTTTAGTTCATAGTCTAAAACAATAGAACCGTTATCGGTAAATTTAGCCGCATTCTGCAAAAGATGAATCAATATTTGTGAGACCCTGCCCGGATTGGTTTTAATCAAGCACCTCTCTACAGAAGGACGAAACTCCAATTCCACTCCCTCCCGCACCAAAGTCCGGATAGCTTCCATCCCCGACAGACAACTTATATTGATATCTTCCACCTTATCATAAGGCACCTCTTCAGATTGGTCGAGAAAAGAGATATCAAGCACATCATTAATCAGTCTCAACAAGTTGTCGCTATTGACTTCAATAATCGAAACAAACTCTTTTGTCTCCGGATTATCCTGATATATATCCACCAATAGTTGAGAGAATCCCACTATAGAATTCAACGGTGTTCGAATCTCATGAGACATGTTCTGGATAAAAGCCGTTTTCATCATGCTCGCATATTCAGCCCGTTCTTTGGCCTTCATTAGCTCCTCAGCAAAAACCTTTAAGTCCTTATTCTGTTTGTTGACAATAAGTTTCGATGCTTTCAAACGTTTATTGAGTTTATAAATCCGAAAGAATAGAATCCCGCTCATTACCCAAAATACGACAGCGAATATCAAAACCAAATAAACGGTATGCAACTGATCTTTCTGAACACTTAACTGAAGCTCATTCTTTTCATTCTTCAACTGTTCCAACTCTAAAATAGAAGAAAACTCAGCCGCAGAATTCTGCAATTCTTTTGTACGGACAGAATCCGTAGCCTCAATGTAATCATAGTAAAACTGAGCAGCCTTCACCTTGTCTCCCATCTCCCAATAAATATTTCCCTGTTCCCTTACCAATTTATAATCCATATATTTAGAACGGCTGGGAGTCGAGTCATTCATCATTACATCCACCATCTTCAACGCCTCACTATATTGTCCGGCAGCACTATAATACGTTTCCTTCAGATAATAAAGCCCTATAAGGTATGTAGCCATATCTTTATTCTGCATGAACAACTTTTCAATGTCCTGTATATATTTCCAGGCCTCATTCAACTGCCCCTTCTTTATATAATAGAGCGCATACGCCTTACGGGTCGTAAAAGCCTGGTAATCCGTCTGCGCCAAAGAGAGCCCCTTTTCCAAAGCCTCTTTTGCCTCATCCCATCGTTTCAAGTCTACAGCCGACTGAGCAAACGAAGCATAATAAGACGGAAGATTGATATCTGCAATATTATTTTCCTCTGTTATCGCTATTGTCTTTTTAAAGTTATCATAAGCTAATTGATAATTGTCCTGCGTCAGATAAATATTCGCCATACAACGGTAACACTCCACAATTCCCCGCATATAGTTATCTTTCTGGGCTTCCTGAAGCATTTTCTTTACTTCATACAGAGCGATATTGGCTTTATTTTGTTTAATATAGTAGATTACCAGACGGCTTCCCCATGCAAAATAGTAATATTTCAGTTGATTGTACTTCCGACTGATTTGCTTTACCTCCTTTACACTTTCCAGAATATTCTGCTCATCGTTCTTGTAGTAATAATAATCCAGTTTCAAACATTTTGCAATAGCCATCAACCGTCTGTTACCCGCTTTCTCGCTCCGCACAAACAGAGTATCACACATATCCAAAACAATGGGAGAATCCAGATTCGCCTTACACTTTTTATAATAGGTCATCAATATGCTGTCGTTTTCCACAGCAACTTCATTTTGCCCTTTGCCGCAGCAGCAACATAAAACAAATAGAATTGTCAGACAAAGCCTAAGACACATCAAAGTGAGTAATTTTTCACAAAGATAACATAATATTCTGAGACGAAACCGAAATGAGATAAAAAACGAAAGGAAATATAAAAAGAAAGGAGCATCGGCCTTCCACCGATACTCCTCCATCCTAAACTAAAGCAAACCGACTACTTTGAAGCATAGGCTACCAACATCCAAACCATCTTTTCCTGTTCTTTCAAGTAATCACTCATGACAGCTACAGTAGCTTCGTCGCCTGCCTGTGATGCAATAGCGAGTACTTTACGTTCTTCAACAATAAAATGACTGTAAGTCTCAAGAATGTTGTTCAACGCTTCGTCGCCGGATGAAACACCCTCTACCTCTTTTATATTCGACATTTTCAAATAGTCACTATACTTATTCTTCGGCACACCTCCCAACATCAGGATACGTTCTGCCAGCTCGTCTACTTTATCGGCAGCATTGTTGTATAACTCTTCGAACTTGCTATGCAATACAAAGAAACCGTGTCCCTTGATATTCCAATGAAATCCACGCAGATTAGCATAAAACACCTGATAGTCTGCCAATAATTGTTGCAATGAATCTACTACCTTTGCAGCGGCTGCTGAATCTAATTTGATATAATCTAATGTTTTCATAATTCTATGTTTTTAAATTGATTACTATTTTTCTTTTTCTCTGATGCAAAGATAAAGGAGAAAGTAATGCGTGTCAAACTGATAATTTCTATCTTTGTATAGACAAAATCTATCAAGCCCAAAGCCTATGAACCTACAACAACTGGAATACATACTTGCCGTGGACGAACTTCGTCATTTTGCCAAGGCTGCCGAACATTGTAATGTAACACAACCTACCTTGAGCGCAATGATACAAAAGTTGGAAGATGAACTGAATATCAAGATATTCGACCGCAGTGCACAACCGGTACAGCCCACGACGGTCGGCAAGAAAGTCATTGCACAGGCACGGATTGCCCTACATCAAACCTCGCTTATCAAAGACTTGGTAAAAGAAGAAGAGCAATCTTTGAATGGTATTTTCCGCATCGCCGTCCTCCCGACAATTGCCCCCTACCTTCTGCCCCGTTTCTTTCCCGAGGTAATGGAAACCTATCCTTTGCTGGATATCCGGGTAATCGAAATGAAAACCCCTAACTGCCTTGCTGCCCTTCAAGCTGGAGGCGTGGAAGCTGCCATCATTGCCGGCCCCGCCGAAGAAAAAGATTTCATCTCCACTCCTCTTTATTATGAATCTTTCTTCGGATATGTCTCTCCAAAAGAATCAGCTTATAAGAAAGAAATGATTCGTTCTTCTGAAATAAGCGGAGAAAAGCTTTGGTTGCTGGACGAAGGACACTGTTTCAGAGACCAGCTAATGCGTTTCTGTCAGTTAAAGTCCGCACAATCCTGTCAGATAGCCTACAAACTGGGAAGCATGGAAACCTTCATGCGCATGGTAGAGAGTGGAAAAGGTATGACTTTCATCCCCGGTCTGGCGGTATTGCAACTGAATGAGGAGCAGAAGAAGCTGGTCCGCCCTTTTGCCATCCCGCAGCCTACCCGACAAATTTATATCATTACAAAAATAGATTTTGTACGCCATGCCATACTTTCCATGCTTGTAGATAAGATTAAAGCTGCTATTCCAAAAGAAATGCTCATTCTGCAAAACGGACAAAAGGTGGTATAACTCCTTTTCCATAAAATGATATTAACCAAATGACAAACAACAAAAGATTTATGAATAACACAGACACTCCTATAAATGAACGCGAAATAGTTCTCCGTCTGATAGATGGAGATGAAGACGCTTTTTGTGAACTCTATGCCACTTATAAAAACCGCCTGCTTTATTTCGCCATGAGATTCGTAAAATCAAGAGATTTTGCCGAAGATATTTTTCAGGATGCCTTCACTGTCATTTGGCAAGGACGCCGCTTCATTAATCCCAATGCCTCTTTTTCCTCCTATCTGTATACTATCATGCGCAACCGCATCCTCAATCAAATTCGAGATATGGAAAAAGAAGATACACTGAAAGAAAGTATCCTTTCGCAAGCAATAGATTATAGCGACGATACTAAAAACAACATCTTGTCAGGTGACCTGAAAAACATCATCCAAAAGGCTTTTGAGTCTCTTACTCCCCGCCAACAGGAAATCTTCAGAATGAGTCGTGAGGAATTATTGTCACACAAGGAAATTGCCGACAAACTTGGCATCTCCATTCATACTGTACAAGAACACATCTCTCTAGCTTTACATACCATTCGTACTTATTTAACCAAATACTCCGATACTTATGCCGATTTACTGCTCATCCTGATTTGCATGAATCTATAATAAAAGTTAAACATACCCTAGTACTCCCTCATATTTGTGTATTACTTATGTGAGGGGAAAATAAACAGCCCCATCCCATAAAGAAGATGAAAGACCATAAAGAAGAAAAACAAAAACTACGTCGTTATCTGGACGATATGTATGTTCAGGAAGAAGCAGCCGAACTACTCGACAGCCTGCGTCGTGATGAAAACAAAGAGCTGTTGAACGAACTGGCTTCCAATATATGGGAAGAATCTTCTCTCCACCGCCAAAATACGGACACCGAGCATGATACATACAAAAAAGAAGCATACCGGTTACTCCAGAAGTTGGAACACCACAAACGATTCCATTTCCGCCACATTACTTATGCAATAGCAAGTATTGCCGCCTTATTGTGTCTCATATTCGGAAGTATCCACTATTCCCGCTATATCGAAAAGAAGAGTATTGTTTTCACCCAAGCCGGCACCACTTTCGGAGAGAAAAAACAGCTCACTCTACCGGATGGCAGCCGTATCGTACTCAATTCTTGTTCTTCCCTCCGATACCCCAATAAATTCATAGGCAAAACCCGTACAGTAGAACTGGATGGAGAAGCCTACTTTGAAATAGCCCATAATGAAAAAATGCCGTTCATCGTCAGTACATGTAATTTCAATGTCCGTGTATTGGGAACTCAATTTGATGTAAAAGCTTATCGGCAAGACGAAATTGTATCGGTGGACGTAAAAAGCGGAAAGGTGCAAGTAGACCTGCCGGAAGCCATGATGAGACTCACGGCACAAGAGCAGGTATTAATCAATACCTTATCAGGCGAATACAATAAAAAGAATGAGGAAAAGGAAGTTGCTGTTTGGATAAAAGGCAGCCTGAGGTTTAATCACACCCCTATTCGGGATGTTGCCCGAGAATTGGAACGGATGTACAATTGTCGGATTAGTTTTGCAGAAGACCAAGAATTCAACAATCTAATCTCAGGCGAACATGATAACCAAAGTCTGGAATCCGTACTCGAATCTATTCGCTATATCAGTGGAGTGAAAAACAGAAAAGAAGGAGATAGAATCATCTTATACAAATAACCGAATGTTTAACCTTATAAATCTAAACAATATGCTTATGTTATCATCTGCTTAGCTCATAAAAAAGTAGGAGTTTCCCGGCCGGATACCCCTACTTTATATCCCGGAAACTATTTGCTGTTTCGACCTCAGACAAATTGGTTTCCTGTGTCTTAACAACTTAAGTCTTAAATCATTAAAACGCACAAATTTATGAATATTATTCCGACTCATAAAGGAATAGGTAAAAATAGCCATTCATTTTTAGCTTTTTTACTATTCGTATGCCTGTCATTGATGCCTATGCTTGTGCAAGCACAAAAAGAAAACAACATCACGCTGAAAGCACAAAGCGAATCTGTAGAAAATGTATTCAACCAGATAAGTAAGCAAACCGGTCTGAAATTTTTCTATGACCAAGAAACAGTGAACAATGTTCCGCTGGTTACTATTCAAGTGACAAATGCCACGCTTCAAAGCGTGTTGGATAAAATCACGGTACAAACGAAACTGTGTTTCAACAGAAAAAATAAAACCATCTCTGTCAGCACTCCTCAGATAAAAGAGGAAAGTCAAAAAAACATTCCGGTAAATGCACATGGAACCGTGACCGACGAGAATGGAGAAGCCATTATCGGTGCTACCGTACAAGTCAAAGGAGCTACCACCGGAACCATTACTGATATCAATGGTGAGTTCAACCTGCCTACCGAAACCGGCAAGACACTGATTATTTCATATATAGGCTACCAATCGGCACAGCAGAAAGTAAGCAACAAGCCAATGAGAATCACAATGAATGAAACTTCTATTGCTGTAGATGAAGTAGTAGTAACCGCTTTGGGTATCAAAAAAGAGAAAAAAGCGCTAGCCTACTCCGTTACCGAAGTGAAAGGTGACGATATGAACCGCGTTAAAGTAGCTAACCTGGCAACCGGGCTTGCCGGAAAAGTAGCCGGTGTCAATGTCTCCAAACCCGCTTCGGGTGTGATGGGTTCCAGCCGTATCGTTATCCGTGGTAACGGCTCTTTAAACGGTTCCAACCAACCTCTCTATGTCATCGACGGTATACCAATGGATAACAGTAACTACGGTCAAGCCGGACAGTGGGGCGGTAATGACGGCGGTGACGGTATTTCTTCCATTAACAGCGAAGATATCGAAAGCATGTCTATACTGAAAGGAGGTACTGCAGCCGCACTATATGGTTCACGCGCTGCCAACGGTGCGATTGTCATCACGACCAAACGAGGAAATGTGGGACGCATCAAGGTAGAATATAACCTCTCTTATCTCAATGACCAACTGACTTTTAAGAACGACGATTTACAATGGGAATACGGTACGGGAGCCAGAGGCATGAGTCCTGAAACAATGGCCTATTACACCGCAGTCCAACAGGCTGAATCAATGGGTTTACCCGAATCCATGATTCCCACGCTGGTAGACAAGATTGCACCGATGCTCGCTTCACAAATGGGCATGCTCTCTTTCGGCGGTAAATTAGACGGATCGGATGTAATGCAATTCGACGGTATCCGCCGCCCTTATGTAGCTGCAGGAAAAAATAACTTTAAGAACTTCTATCAGGATGCTTGGGCGTTGACTAATAATATAGCTGTATCGGGTGGTACGGATAAAGTTCAGTTCCGTATTGCCGCAGGCGACCAACGTTACCATGACCTGATGCCCAATTCCAAACTGGAGCGTAACAACATTACCATGAGTGTCAATTCCAAACTCAGTGAGAAATTTACAATCAAAGCTAATGTCATGTATGTGCGTGAACGCGCGAAGAACCGTCCCGGACTAGGTGACATTACCATGAACGCCAATGCCACACTTTATATGTTACCGGCCAATGTTGATGTAAGGGACTTGGAAAAACGTGTAAACGATGACGGAACCGAATTTCTTCCCACGTCACAAACATTCATTGGCAATCCCTATTTCATTGCCTATGACCGCAGTCAAAAGGATAGCAAAGACCGTGTTATCGGATCTGTAGAAGCACAATATAACTTTACTCCCAACTGGTATTTACGCGCTCGTGGCGGTGGCGATATGATTAATCGCCGTAGCGAAAGTGTTACTCCGTGGGGAACAGCTACCACTCCCGAAGGTTCAATCTCGAACAGTTCTACTTACAATGGCGAATTCAATGTCGAGGCTATTGCCGGATATACCAATACCTTTAAAGACAATCTGTTCAGTGTAGACGCTTTTGTGGGTTGGAACACTATGGGAACATGGTACAACTCCCTCAGTGGCTACGGTGAAGGGTTCATTCAACCGGGATTCAATGTAATCGGCAATACCGGCACTACTTCCGCCGGACATTCTCGTTCTGAAAGTTACATCAATTCGCTGTTCGGACAAGCCGAATTCTCTTATAAAAGTATGCTTTACCTTACTTTGACCGGACGCAATGACTGGTTTTCTACCTTATCTTACAAAGGCAAAACCACTCCGAATCACATATTCTATCCGTCAGTCGGCGTAGGATTTATAGTCAGCGAAGCCGTGAAAATGCCCGAATGGATACCTTATTTCAAATTACGCGGTTCATGGGCGCAATCAGGTGGTTCCGTCGGTGCCTATAACCTTGGTCTGACTTATGGTTTCAACCAAAAATATAATGGTAAATATCCTATCGGTTCCATCAATTCGGGCACAATTCCTTATCTTGACCTGAAACCGTTAACATCCATCTCTTACGAAGGAGGTTTTGAAGCGCGCTTCTTAAATAACCGAATCGGCATCGACTTTACCTACTATGTGCGTAACACCAAAGACGACATTGTAGATGCCGGAATCTCCTCTACATCTGGTTACAGTAAAGTACGCATCAATGCCGGTAAGGTGAACAATCATGGTATAGAACTGTTACTGACCGGAGTTCCCGTTAAAACAAAAGACTTCACTTGGAATTCCTCTTTCAACTTTTCCTACAATAAGAGTGAGGTAAAGAAAATCACTGATGAAGTAGACGAATTCATCCTCGAAACAGCCCGTACCGGACATGATGGCGATAATTGCGGTCCTGCTTATATCTATCACCAGGTGGGACAACCTTACGGTATCATTAAAGGCGTTGCCTATAAACGCAACGACAAAGGCGAAATCATGTACAAAGACGGCCTGCCTATGCAAGGCGGTATCCAAAAGCTGGGAGAAAGTGTAGCCCCCTACACCTTGGGCTTCAGTAACAGCTTCACCTATAAAGACGTGACACTAAGCTTCCTGATTGATGCCAAAATAGGCGGAGATATCTTCTCTATGACCAATGCCCACATGTACAGTTTCGGCCGCCATGCCAAAACATTGCCGGGACGTGAAGACGGTGCTATCGGACAAGGAGTAAAAGAAGACGGCGTCACTCCGAACGATATAGCTGTAGATGCCATGACCTATTATATGGCAGTGGCCGGCATCACCGAAGAGTTTGTTTATGATGCTTCTTATGTCAAATTGCGCGAAGTGTCACTCGGTTATAGCTTTCCACAGAAATGGATAAAGAAGCTGGGTATGTCTGCTCTTTCACTGTCAGTAGTAGGTCGCAACTTATGGAACATTTATGACAAGGTTCCTTTGGTTGACCCCGAATCATCTTTCAACACCGGCAATGCACAAGGCTTTGAATCGTATGGTATGCCTGCCAGCCGTAGCATTGGTTTCAACTTAAACGTTAAATTCTAAATTGCATTTACTATGAACAATAAACTGATAAAATCCGTACTTCTGTTATCCGTTGCAGGTTTGGTAACTGCTTGTGATTTCGAAGAAAAAAATACCGACCCCAATAACAGTACTACTATCGAACCGGGACCATTGCTCACCTATACTCAGATGAACACCACTACCGGAGGTGCCACCAAAAATATGCAGGTAGGCACTTGTATGATGCTGGTACAGCAGACCGCCACTCTAAACAGTAGTGAGGCTAGTGCCGGAGACAAATATTATATGATGAGTGCACCCGCAAACACATACTTCTTGGATTATTACTCCTCCACCATCAAGAACTGGCGCGAAATGGAGTATCAAGCTACTCTGAACCCGGATAAATACCAAAACATGATAGCCGTTGCCAAGATATGGGGAGCTTATTTGTTTCAGCGTATGACAGACTTATATGGAAATGTGCCGTATTCCGAAGCCGGCCTAGGTTTTCACGAAGCAATTTACAAGCCCAAATATGACAGCCAAGAGTCTATCTACTATGATATGATAGACCAAGTACAAGCCGGTATCGAGTTGCTAAGTGAAGATAAGCCTGCCATCAGCGGTGATTTATTTTATGATGGGAATATAGCCAAGTGGAGAAAATTCGGCCACTCATTGTTACTTCGTTTGGGGATGCGTCTCTGCAAAGTCGACCCTGCACGAGCAGCCGAAACAGCAAAAGCAGCCATTGACGGCGGAATAATGAGTGAAGCAGGCGATATCTGCATGGTAAGGCACAACACGCGCCGCAACGAAGAAAAGAATCCGTTGAGTTACCGTTTCTCGGTTGACAACTATGTAAACAATGACATCGTAAAAATCAGCAAGACTTTCATGGATTACCTTAAGGAAACCAACGACCCGCGTATCCGTGTGTTCTGTTCTTTGAAAAACGGTGATAACAATCCCGACAAACAAGTCGGTCTGCCCAACGGTTACGATAGTAATAATATCCCTTCTTACCCCGGCGGTTATTTAGGAAAAGAAGCTTATTCCAATTTCAACATCAATACCATTTTGAAAATGGACGCGCCTACCCTGTTCTTAATGCCGAGTGAAAGTAAACTGCTGCAAGCAGAAGCAGCGTTACGCGGTTGGGTAAGCGGAGATGCCAATACCTTATACCAAGAAGCCGTTACGCTATCGATGAAAGAACAAGAGATAGCTTATGGAATAACAATCAGTAATAAAGAGATAGAAACATTCTTGGCACAAGACCTGTTTGGCAAAGCTGGAAGCACAGAAGAAAAGATGGAAGTGCTAGGCAAACAATATTGGGTTGCTACCTTTATGAATGGCTACGAAAGCTATGCCAACTGGCGTCGCTGCGGATATCCCAAACTGACTCCAACTCATTATTCGGGCAATGAAAGCAATGGAGAAATCCCCCGACGTGTGCCTTATCCTACAGATGAATATACCATTAATAAGGCAAATCTTGAGGATGCTATCCACCGACAAGGTGCGGACAATGTAAACACCCGTGTATGGTGGGATAAATAAAACAGTAATTGAAACAACATAAATATGAAAAAATTTATATTAGCAATTAGTTTAATTGGTGGAATCTGCCTCCCTGTGAAGGGAGGCGATTCGTTATCACGAATCATCCTCCACACAAACCGGCCTGCCGAACAAGTGATAAATGGTTTCGGGGCAGCACAAGCCGGTTGGTCCGATGCCTTGTTCTTATTCCCTAACCGAGAGAAAGTAATCGACGCCCTTTATGGTCCTGACGGGCTAAAGCTCAATATTCTAAGGGGCGAGATATTTCCTCATTACTCTAAGGAGGCTCATCAATACGACTTCGGCCTACAAGCAGATACTAGTGCCGCCACCGTTGCCCATGCAACTTCACTGGAAAAGAACGAACTATTGAGGCGGGGACAACTTTGGCTCACCATGTACACACAACAGAAATATCCCGAAACTCTTCTCATGTTTTCGGCATGGAGCCCTCCTGCCTGGATGAAAGAAGGCGGAGAACTCACTCCCGACCAATATGCCACCCACGGACGACTAAGTCCCGAACACTATCAGGACTTTGCCGATTATATGGCTGCATTCTACAAGGCTTTCCAATCCATAGGTATCTATACATACGCCTTGTCACCCTCCAACGAACCAGGTTATCCGGCCCCTTGGAACTCCTGTGTCTGGACTTCCGGTGAAATGGGAGATTTCATCCATCACTATCTTCTTCCTACTTTCGAAAAAGAAGAAATCCCTGCCAAAATCATCTTTGGAGAAAACCCTGCATGGTCTGTTACCTTCGACCGGCTGAAGATGATTTCTTCTGCTGATTTCACCAACGAGATTTTGAAAAAACATCCCGATATGCCATCCGACAGGTTGATAGCAGCCGGTCACGGCTACATTCTGCCCGACAGTCTGCCTCTTCCCGCAGAACTGAGACAGACACCGATTATTCCTTTTGCCGAGGCAGAGCAACAGAAGATACCGGTATGGGTGACTGAAATCAGTGACATCACTCCACTCGATACCTCCATGGAAGATGGTTTGCGCTGGGCAACCACGTTCCATCATTATCTGGAGAAGGCTCATGTAAGTGCCATCGTGTGGTGGGCAGGAGCACAACCTACCGGCAACAATGAAAGTCTCATCGTTTTAAACAAGACAACAGGTGAGTTCGTCTTGCCCAAACGTTATGATACTTTCGGCAATTACACCCGATACATCCCCACAGGCAGCCATCGCATCAAAAGTGAATCAAGCGGAATGCCGGAAGGTGTAAAGGTAACCTCTTTTATCAAAGACGGCCGTTACACCGTGGTAGTAGTGAATCCTACAGACAAAAAGATAGACTGTCTGCTGTCATTAGAAGATGCCAGAAGCAAGGAACCCTTAAGTTCTTACACAACCACCATGGACAAACGATGGGAAGAAAGCACAATTACGTGCAGCAAAGACGGATATGCCTTGCAAGTACTCCCCCGAAGTGTAACAACTTATGTAGGAGTTTGCTATTTCGACCAATAAAAGACAAGCTAATTCTATAAACGGATCCGTCTGCTTGCACTATTAGATACAGAATAAAGGCTACAATGTAACAAAATGAATGCAAAATTGACCCTGATTCGCTGTTGTCTTGCCGCAAGATAGCCTCATCCCTATCGCTCATCCAAGTAGTGCTTGTCCTTATAAGCCTAATGCATGGCCTGGAAAAGCTTATTGTAATTGCTTGAATGAGATGCGAAATATATAAAAAGAAGTGAGTGAGAGCATGAGAGCAATGCTCTCACTTTTTATTATGCTCTCACTGTGTGTGACTTGCTCATTATGAGTTGATTACATTGAAAATGAGAGCATGAGAGTATAAATGAATGCAACTTACTATTGTATTATCAACTGTTTTTTGAGTAATTTCAATATATCGAAGAAAAAACACCTCCTCTTATCTTTCCCGAAAAAATTCATTTCTATAAAATAAAGAACGGAAGTTTCTGAGAACAAACGGAACTATCCCCACTAAATTTCTATTGTTCCGAGAAAAGACCTTGAGCTTTTTGAAAAACACTTAAGTCTTTTTCGGAAACTCCTTGGTCTTTTTTAAAAACTTCAAGGTCTTTCCATTAGGATACGTTGACATCTGTTAAGATTGACAAGACAAGAGTAAAACGGATAGTTGATGATGTTTAATCTGTTGGGAATGTGATGAATAAGATTTTGGGAGAAAGAAGAAAAAATGTGTATCTCTTAGTAAGAGATATGCATTTCGCTGCAAATTTACACAAAGTTTTGATAATTAAAACTTTTTGAGAAGAAAAATCACAAGACAAATGCAAAAATATCTTTAGTCTTAAGTTATAGGACACTTTTTTATCGGCTTAAATAATTAATAATAAAGCAGTTATATGCGTTCGGTGTATCTCTTACTAAGAGATGCACTGAACGCAACCCTTTTTTAAGAGTTTGAAAAATGTGTATTTATCTGAAATAAAGACGATAAAAAGAGAATACAATGGACTACCTGTTCCTACATCGCGACAAGCGCACCTTTACTTCCGAAAGGCAGAAGAACCTGCTCTTCCGAGCTGCCCATCTTTACTGGAAGCAGAAGTATGCGGGCAGTGAAGTGTTTCCGAAAAGGAAAGTCGATTGTGATATATATAAATATGTATTGTACTATTTGGAAGTGCGCCAGGTGTTCCTTGACCCGAAGCTCTCATTGAATAAGCTAAGCGATATGATTGAAACGAACCAGACTTATCTGTCCAACGTGGTGAACCGCTACTTCGGTTGCCACCTGAAAGATTTGGTGAACGGTTACCGAGTAGAATATGCCAAGGAGCTGCTCCGTTCAGGCAAGTGTCCGTTGGAGGAGCTGCCCCAACGATGCGGGTTTCTGTCTCGAAGTACGTTTTACACTTCCTTTAAGAAGGTGGCGGGTGTTTCTCCAAAAAGATATATGAAACAAGAACAGAGGGCGATACAGTCCTCAGAACCGATAGAATATGTATAACCAATTTTAGTTTTTTAAATTTATAAATTTAAAGTTTTTCTATTATGAACAAAAAGTTTTTAAGTGCAATCCTGTTCGGAGCCTTAATGGTTACCTCGACAGGAACATTTGTGTCTTGTAAAGATTACGACGATGATATCGACGAAATCAACAGCAAGATTGACAAGATTGAAACTACACTGTCTGAATTGGAGTCAAAGATTGGCGACAAGGGTGTGACCAGTGTGACTTTCGACGAAAAGACAGGTGTATTGACTGTAGTTGACGGCACGGGTACAAAAACGTATACCATCAAGACAACAGCTCCTGATGTAGACGAACTAACCATTACTATTGAAGGCAAAGACCTCAAAGTAGACGGAAAGGTGATAGGTCAGGTAGGTGACACAGTCGCAGTGAAAAACGGTGAGTTGACAATCAATGGTACAGCTACCGGCATCAAGGTTGGTCAATATGCTATTTTGGACAATCAAAGCGCAGGTACCGTAACCATCACTTTGCCCGATGCAGACGGCAAATTGCAAACTGTTGAGTTGATGAAAGCATCTGCTGCATTGACTTCTGTACAGTTCCAAGAAAAGGACGCTGAATTCATTGATATTGAAGGAACTGCCAGTGCATTTCAATGGGGTACTGCCCATATCGCATTTCCTAACTGGGGAGGTAAAAAAGGTGCTATCACCAGAAATCAGTTAATGGTAGGTCAGACTAACGTTGTAAAGGTTCAGGTTACTCCTGCCGGCTATGACTTAGGGGCACAAACACTGACTTTGGTCGATTCAAGAGGCAATGTAGCTCCGGCAAATATAACTGCTGTTGCAAACAACAGATTAATGTCTCGTGCTGCATCAGCTAACGGTAGCTGGGATTTGTCTATCGAAATGACAGATGATGTTACTGCCAACAACATCAAGGAAGTATTCGATTTTGATGTAGCAGCTAATACACCTATGGCATACACATTATGTGTAAATGGTATTCCTTATACTACTTATGAATTGGCTGTTAAACCCAGTGATACTAAGTCTACTGTTAACGCAGCTATTACAGGTCTAACCGGTGCTGATATAAAATATGTAGCTGCAGACGGACGAGTAGCAAATTTATCATCTGGTAAATTCCCCACCGGAAGCACAGAATTGTTTATCGAAAAGAATGATTTGTATGATTCATACATCACTTTTGAAGGTACAAACAAATCTTTGGCAGAACAATACGGAATCACTGTTGACGGTATGACTATCAATGTTCCTGCTTCTGCTACAGGTGTAACTATCAAGGGTATTGTACATACAATGGCTATCAACGGTTACGAATCTGCAATTACCGACAACGAAGTTGAATTCAATATCATCGGTAGCACAGTAACTGCTCAAACCATCGCTGCTACAACTCATCAGATTGCACCCGCCGCAACTGTTGCCGACGTTTTGAAGAACGTACGCATCGATTTAGGTGACGTATTCAAGAATATTCCTGCCGCAACTCGTGAAGCTGCACGTGAAACAGCTCAGTTCTATGTAGTAGAAGAAAAGAGTCAGACCGGCTTCTTGATAGGAGATAATACTGCATTGAGTAACTCTACTTACAATAAGTTCAATACTGTTTCATATCTGAAAGCTGACGGAACAGCATGGACAGATAATACAGACGATATTCTTGACTTGCGTTATATCGAATTACCTGTATACCAGGCTGTAGCTGCTGATGCTCAACCGGGTGACTACCAATTGTCATTTGTTGTAATGGATGAGAATTATGTAACAGGTAGCGGAAATATTAAAGGCAATGAAATCATCAAGATTAATATGCCGGTTAATGTAACTGTTCCTTCATTCGCTGATATGTTTGAAAAGACTGCTACCGAATGGAATACTGCCAAGACTGAATTCAATGCTAGAATTTATGTTGAACCTGCGAATGGTGCTCAACTGAGATTTGGCGAAGCCTTTAATAAGACTGCCAACTATGCAGATGCAGAGTATTCACAAGTTGTGTATGACGTGAAATATATTGATTCTAAATCTCCGATAGCTACCTCAAGTAATGTTGAACTTTCAACAGAGAACGGAATAGCAAGAATCAGCGGCAGAGGAGGATTAGCAATTCTGGATAAGACAGTGGTATACAATGCTACAGGAGATGCTCTGAAAGAAAATACGTTCGCAAACATGACAGCATACTATCCGTTGTTCTATCAGGCTCAAACTTCTGATCTAAACTCAACCTTGACTACTGATGAGTTCGATGCTTTGCAGGAAGCATTTACAGTAGCATCTGATTCTTATACATCGAAACTTGTTACTCCTCTTGCAGGTGTAGCTATCAGTAGCGGTGATATCATCTTAGATGACTCAGGAGAAGCAACCGGTATCGAGTTGGAATTGGATGCATCAACATTAGCTGTTAACAATGTTAACATTGCTGCCACTCCAACAACAGGATTGACTAACTCTAATGAAGCAACTTACAAACTGGTAACAGGTACTGCAACAGGTAATAATGTTAAAGCTGAATTTACAATTGAATCCGGTGCAACCGTAGCTTTGACAGCTACTGGTATTAAAGTTACCGGTTTGACAGGTATGTCAACATTAAAAGTTACTTTGACTGACGCTACAGGCATTGTCTATACATCTACCGTACAGATTCAGCCTGCTAAATAATGAAGTAAAGTAGTATAAACCCTACTTATAAATAACTCAAAAGACCGCCCCAAGCACTGTGCTGGGACGGTCTTTTTCAATATTCCACACCTTTAACAAACATTACCAATCTTGTTTTCTGCCCTCTTTTACGCCTTATTTAACTTCTAAAAAACAGATAATCTTCTAAATAATTGAATAGCAAAGAGAAAATCACTAAATTTGTCGCATCAATTGAAATTACGTAATTATCATTTTAAAATGAAGGAAGAATTCGAGCTAATCGCCAAGACTTTCCAGGGACTGGAAGAAGTTCTGGCAAAAGAACTCACCGAGCTGGGAGCCAGCAATATAGAAATAGGAAGACGCATGGTAGCTTTTACCGGCGACAAGGAGATGATGTATAAGGCTAACTTCTGCCTACGTACAGCCATCCGTATCCTGAAACCCATTAAGCACTTTGAAGCCAAAAACGCCGATGAAGTGTATGAAGCCATTAAATCCATCGCATGGGAAGAGTATTTGGACACCAACAAGAGCTTCGCAGTCGATGCAGTAGTATTCTCGAATGAATTCCGCCATTCAAAGTTCGTAGCCTATAAGGTGAAAGACGCCATCGTAGACTACTTCCGCGAGAAAAACGGCGAACGCCCTTCCGTACGCATCAATAACCCTGATGTAGCACTGAACATCCACATTGCCGAAGACAAATGTACTTTGTCACTCGACAGTTCCGGCGAATCATTACATCGTCGCGGTTATCGCCAGGAGGCAGTAGAAGCTCCGTTGAACGAAGTACTGGCCGCCGGTATGATTTTAATGACCGGATGGAAAGGCGAATGTGACTTGATAGACCCGATGTGCGGTTCAGGAACCATTCCTATTGAAGCGGCCTTGATTGCACGTAATATCGCTCCGGGCGTATTCCGCAAAGAATTTGCTTTCGAGAAATGGAACGACTTCGACCAAGAATTATTCGATACGATTTATAACGATGATTCACAAGAGCGTGAATTCACACATAAAGTATATGGATATGACAATAATCCGAAAGCCAACGAGATTGCTACACATAATGTGAAAGCAGCAGGACTGAGCAAGGAGGTAATCTTAAAAATACAACCGTTCCAGCAATTCGAACAGCCGAAAGAGAAAAGTATCATTATCACCAACCCTCCTTACGGTGAACGCATCTCGACAAACGATTTATTAGGTTTATACCAGATGATTGGCGAACGTCTGAAACATGCATTTGCCGGAAACGACGCATGGATATTGAGTTATCGTGAAGAATGCTTCGACCAAATCGGACTGAAGCCATCTATCAAGATACCGTTGTTTAATGGTGCTTTGGAATGTGAATTCCGCAAATATCAGTTGTTTGACGGAAAATATAAAGAGTTCCGTACCGAAAATAAAGACAGAGATTTCAAACCACGACGCGAAGATACCCGCCCCCGCCGCAACAGTGAAAGGGTGGAGTACGGAGAACGGCGCGAACGACGCAATTTTGATGACAAACGCGAAGGACGTGGAGATTTCAAGAACAAAGACAGAAAAGACAGAGGAACCGGAGAAAGAAAAGAGTTTAAACCACGCTTTAAGAAAGAGGAAAATAGATAGTAAAGAATTAACCGGCTTGAGGTTCTGAACCGGAACCCCAAACCGGAAAAAACAAGAAGCTATGAAGAATATTATACTAAAAAGCCTACTTATATTAATGACATCATGTATCTCTACTATGAGTGTTATAGCGCAGGATAAGAAAAGTTTTACTCTCGAAGATCTGATGCCGGGAGGAAACAACTATTTCAATCTACAGCCCAAGAATCTGTATGGACTGAAATGGTGGGGAGACGTATGTATCAACGCCGACATAGAAGAGGTAAAAGCGGTGAACCCGGCCAACGGAAAAGAGACTGTCCTCTTCACCTTGCAAGACACAAATGACTTGCTGGCAGCCAAGGAACTGGGAAAGATGAATCATTTATATAATGTATCTTTTCCATATACCGAAAAGTGGATGCTGGTAAACACATCTACCCACAAGGTGCTGATTGACTGTGACAAGAAAGAAATAATATGGAGTCAGCCCATTGCCGCCAAAGCAGCCAACCAAGACTGGAACAAAGACAGCCGTTCGCTGGCTTACACCATTGCCAATAATTTGTTTGTAACCACTGCAGACGGTAAAACCCACCAAGTAACCGATGAACCCAAAGGCATCGTATGCGGCCAAAGTGTACACCGTCAAGAATTCGGCATTTATAAAGGTACGTTCTGGAGTCCGAAAGGAAACCTGCTCGCTTTTTACCGCATGGATGAAACAATGGTAACGGATTATCCGCAAGTGAATACTACGACCCGTATCGCCACCCTCGAACCGGACAAGTATCCGATGGCAGGAATGACCAGCCATAAAGTTACCGTGGGAGTTTACAATCCTGCAACCGAAAAGACTGTCTACCTGAAAGCCGGTGACCCGACCGACCGCTATTTCACTAACGTTAGTTGGAGCCCGGACGAAAAGAGCGTTTATGTGATAGAATTGAACCGTGACCAAAATCATGCAGAGTTGGTGCGGTATAATGCAGAAAACGGAGAAAAAGATGCCGTACTTATCAAAGAAACACATCCCAAATACGTAGAACCGCAACATCCTATTATTTTCTTGCCTTGGGATGATACAAAATTTATCTACCAAAGTCAAATGGATGGTTACAATCACTTATATTTGTACGATTTGGATGCCCACAAAGCAAAAGTACCACCCTATCTCAGTGCCTTTATCGGTGCCGAACAAATGTTTGGAGACTGCGAAGCTACTATCACCAACAACATTATTATGGAGCAACAGCTCACTCAAGGCGAATGGCTTGTGCAAAAGATTCTCGGCTTCAACGAAAAGACCAAAGAAATCATCATCATGAGCACTGAGGTTTCTCCGTTACAAAGTAACGCATACGCCGTGAATGTAAAGACCGGGAAACGCCGTCTCATCGGGAATAAAGATGGAATGCACAATGTACAACTGTCAGCAAGCGGTAAATATGTGATAGATAACTATACTTCTTCCACCGTTCCCCGTAATATAGACATTGTTCCTACTTCGGGTAAAGGAAAAAATATCAATTTGCTGACTGCTGCCAATCCGATGGATGCATACAATATGCCCGAAATCACTCTCGGCACCATTAAAGCGGCCGATGGTAAGACAGACCTCTATTATCGTCTGGTAAAACCGGTGAACTACGACCCCAACAAGAAATATCCGGCAGTCATCTATGTGTATGGCGGCCCTCATGCACAAATGATACACAATGTGCGTAACTATGGCGCCGGAGGATGGGATATTTACATGGCCCAACTGGGTTATGTGATGCTGACTGTCGACAGCCGCGGCAGTGACAATCGCGGACGGGAGTTTGAGAACTGCACCTTCCGCCAACTGGGTACAGAAGAAATGAAGGATCAGGTAAAAGGAGTGGAATTTCTAAAATCACTCGGTTATGTAGACGAAAACCGCATCGGTGTACATGGCTGGAGCTTCGGCGGCTTCATGACCACCAACCTCATGCTGACCTATAATGATATCTTCAAGGTAGGTGTAGCCGGCGGTCCGGTTATCGATTGGGGATATTATGAAGTAATGTATGGCGAACGCTATATGGACAGTCCGCTGAGCAACCCGGAAGGCTATAATAAAGCAAATCTGAAACTGAGAGCCGGCGACCTGAAAGGACGGTTGATGCTGATTCATGGCGGCGAAGATCCTACTTGTGTTCCGCAACACAGCTACACCTTCCTGCGCGCATGCATTGATGCAGGTACACATCCCGACTTCTTTATTTACCCAGAAGACGGACACAATATGTTCGGCCGTGACCGTGTTCACTTATACGAACACATCACCCGCTATTTTGAAGACCATCTAAAATAATAAATTCAATATCAGAATATGAAACTGTTACTATTAGGCTCAGGCGGACGTGAACACGCCCTGGCATGGAAGATTGCCCAAAGCCCCAAGATTGAGAAACTGTATATAGCTCCGGGAAATGCCGGAACAAGCGAGGTAGGCGAGAATGTAGCTATGAAAGCCGACGACTTTGCAGCCATCAAAGAGTTTGTAGTAAAAAATGATATAAACATGGTAGTAGTGGGTCCTGAAGACCCATTGGTCAAAGGAGTATACGACTACTTCAAAAACGACGAAGCATTGAAGAATATCCCTGTCATCGGCCCGTCAAAGGCAGGTGCCGTATTGGAAGGAAGCAAAGAATTTGCAAAAGAATTCATGCAGCGTCATCACATTCCGACTGCCGGTTATAAGAGCATTACTGCCGCTAACCTGGAAGAAGGTTTGGCATTTCTCGAAACACTGGAAGCTCCGTATGTACTGAAAGCCGACGGACTGTGTGCAGGCAAAGGGGTATTGATTCTGCCTACACTGGAAGAAGCAAAGAAAGAATTGAAAGAAATGCTGAGCGGTATGTTCGGCGATGCTTCCGCCACTGTAGTCATTGAAGAATTCCTGAGTGGTATCGAATGCTCCGTATTCGTTCTGACAGACGGAAAGAACTACAAGATTCTGCCCGAAGCAAAGGACTACAAACGCATAGGTGAAGGCGACAAAGGTTTGAATACCGGTGGTATGGGTAGTATTTCTCCTGTTCCGTTTGCCGATAAGGAATGGATGCAAAAGGTAGAAGACCGCATTATTCGTCCCACTGTGGAAGGGCTCGCTGCCGAAGGTATCGAATACAAGGGTTTCATCTTCTTCGGCCTTATCAATGTAAAAGGTGAACCGATGGTGATTGAATACAACGTCCGCATGGGTGACCCTGAAACAGAAAGTGTCATGCTCCGCATCAAGAGTGACCTGGTAGAACTTTTTGAAGGAGTGGCTGCCGGCAACCTGAATGAGAAGACACTGGAAATAGACCCACGTTCTGCCGTATGTGTCATGTTGGTATCGGGAGGCTATCCCGAACATTACGACAAAGGCTTCGCCATCAATGGACTGGATGCTATCAAAAACAGTATCGTATTCCATGCCGGAACCGCATTGAAAGACGGACGGGTAGTGACTAGCGGCGGACGTGTCATTGCGGTCAGCTCTTATGGTGCCGATAAAGCAGAAGCATTGGCTCAGTCTTTTGCCAATGCCAAAAAGATAGATTTCGAAAAGAAGTATTTCCGTTCGGATATCGGATTCGACCTTTAATGGTGTCATCATTGAAAAAATAATGCATGACAGGCTATAATAAATTCCAAATAGATGTAGCAACGGGAAGGTTAACCCTTCCCGTTGTCATCCTTATATGCCTGTTTTTATGGGGAGCCAGCATCCATTTATGGAGTGAGTTGCTCAGTTTTGTATCGTGTGCGTTGACCGGATACATGATGATTGAAATGAATACAGCTTTCACCCTGATACGAACCCGGACTATGCTGCACGTCAGTCTGTTTGGATTCATCATGTCGGCATGTATGTTTCTCCATCCATTCCATATCTCCAACCTTGTCCCACCGGCATTTATCATCGCTCTGTTCCAATTATTCCGCAGCTACGAATCCGGACAGGCATCAGGGAGCATCTTTCATGCCTTTTTCTTTATTGGACTCGGTAGCCTTGCCTTTCCGCAATTGTTGTATTTTGCTCCTTTATTCTATATCAGTATGATTAGTTTCCGCTCATTATCGGCAAAAACATTCTTTGCCGGACTTATCGGACTGATAGTTCCCTATTGGTTTCTCTTTGGCTACACATTCTATTATGATAAAATGGAGTTGTTTTACCACCCATTGCAATCATTGATACAATTCGAGCCTATCCGCTATACCGGTTTTACTCCCAATCAAATTATTTCGTGGGGAACCGTTACACTGATATCACTGATATGCAGCGTGCACTATTTTATGGTCTCCTATTTGGACAAGACACGTACACGTTTGTTCCTCTCATTCCTGATAGCCGTCGAAGCATGGACTTATACATTAGGTTTGTTGCAGCCTCAGCACTTCAACGTGTTGCTGCAACTGCAAATCATTATCATGTCCATTTTAGCAGGACATTTATTTACTTTGACCCGTAATCGCTTTTCCGGCATCTTTTTCATCATTACATTTGTTATCCTAATAACATTAGCTATTTATAATTTATGGATGCAATTCTTCAATTCCTGATAGACTGGGGATATTGGGGGCTATTTCTCGGCTCTTTCATAGCCGGCAGTGTTCTTCCTTTCAGTTCGGAAGCTGTATTGGCAGCTTGTGTCGGTCCGCTGGGTTTAGACCCGGTGATAAGTATTGCCGCCGCCACAGCCGGAAACGTATCCGGGGGCATGACCTGCTACTGGATGGGACATTTGGGAAACATGGAATGGATAGAGAAATATTTCCATGTAAAAAAAGAAAAGATGGACCGCGCCGAGAAATTTGTACACGGACGGGGAGCATGGATGGCATTCTTTGCTTTTATCCCTATCTTGGGAAGTGCCATTTCCATCGTACTGGGCATGATGCGTGCTAATATATGGATTGTTATCCTCGCCATGACAGTCGGAAAGGTGCTTCGATATGCATTGTTGGTTTGGGGAGTGCTGGAAGCCTCCGCTTTAATGAAATAATTTTATGGAACTGGAACAGACAGCAGACGGCAGTTATACACTCTATGTGCCTGAGTTGGATGAACATTATCATTCGGTAAAAGGAGCATTGACGGAGTCACAACATATATTCATTGAAATGGGACTGAAGCATTCTCCGGTTGCCGAACCGCGCATTCTCGAGATAGGACTGGGCACAGGTCTGAATGCTTTCCTCACCCTGCTTACTGCAGCGGATATTCGGAAGAAAATATATTATACAGGCATCGAACGGTATCCGTTAAGTGAAGATACCGTACATAAATTGAATTATCCCGGCCTTATAGGAAAAGGACATGAAGAAGATTACTACGCCATCCACCGTGTCGGATGGGGCACGGACGTGGCACTCTCTCCGTGGTTCACACTCCATAAGATAGAAGGGGATTTTACCCGCCTTTTTCATTCGGAAGGAGCAAGACAGACCTCTCTATCCGGTTATGACATTATCTATTTTGATGCGTTTGCACCCGAAAAGCAGCCGGAAATGTGGGAACAGTCTTTATTCAACTCTTTATATGAACTATTAAACAAAGGAGGCATCCTGACCACCTATTGCGCCAAAGGGGTAGTAAGAAGAATGTTGCAGGCAGCCGGATTTACAGTGGAACGTCTTCCGGGACCTCCGGGTGGGAAACGTGAAATATTACGAGCCACTAAATAAACAATCAATAAATGAAAATATGAAACGAATCGCTCTCTTTTTCGTCACTCTGCTTTGCCTGAGTGCTTGCGGCTCCAAGCAGCAACAGCCCGGCAAAGAGACATTAACCGTTACACTCGAGCCGTTGCGATACTTCACGGAAGTCATTGCCGGAGATAAATATAATGTAGTCAGTATGGTTCCTAAGGGCAGCAGCCCGGAGACTTACGACCCTACTCCGCAACAGTTAGTCAATCTAGACAAAAGTACTGCCTACTTACGCATCGGTTACATTGGATTCGAACAAGCATGGATGGATAAATTGACTTCCAACGCCCCGCACCTCAAGGTATTCGATACTTCTAAAGGTATAGACCCTATCTATGAGGAAGAACACGACCATGGCGACCATCATCATGGAGGAGGCATTGAGCCACACATTTGGAACTCCACCCGGAATGCTTCTATAATAGCTGATAACATCTATGCTGCCCTGTGCCAGTTGGACAGTGTCAATGCACCCTATTACAAACATCGTCTGGATAGTTTGCAAGGCATTATCACCCATACAGACAATGAACTTCGCGGACTACTGCAACATGCAGATACCACTTTTCTTATTTATCACCCGGCATTAAGCTATTTCGCCCGCGATTACGGATTAAAACAAATCAGCATCGAAGAAGGAGGAAAAGAACCCTCGCCTGCTCATCTCAAAAATTTAATCGAGACCTGCCGTCGTGACAATGCTCACGTCATTTTTGTACAGCAGGAGTTTGATACACGTAACGCCAAATTGATAGCTGATGAGCTGGGAGTAAATGTAATTCCGATTAATCCGCTAAGCTACGATTGGAAGGAAGAAATGATAAATGTGGCAAAGTCTCTTACCAAATAAAAGTGCTTATGACAAACCATCCTATTATACAACTAACCGATATCTCTGCCGCTTATGATGGAAAGACCGTACTCAGCCGCGTCAACCTGACCGTATATGAGCGTGACTTTCTAGGTGTTATCGGCCCTAACGGAGGCGGAAAGACGACGCTGATTAAATTAATCTTAGGACTACTGAAACCGGTATCGGGCACCATCCGTTTTTATAAAAACGGTAAAGAAGTACCGGAAATAACCATGGGATACCTGCCTCAGTACAACAGCATCGATAAGAAGTTCCCTATTTCGGTATACGAAGTCGTATTGTCCGGCCTCAGCAAACAGAAATCATTGCTACACCGGTATTCTTCGGAACAGCACGAACAAGTCAGACAAATTATCTCCCGTATGGGATTGGAAGGACTGGAAGGGCGTGCTATCGGTGAGCTGAGTGGCGGACAGTTGCAACGGGCACTTCTGGGACGGGCGCTTGTCTCTAATCCGGAAGTAGTGATATTGGACGAGCCGAACACGTATATAGACAAACGCTTTGAAGCAAAACTATACTCTTTATTGGAAGAAATCAATAAAGAACGAGCCATTATCCTGGTAAGCCACGACATCGGTACTGTCTTGCAAAATGTAAAGACAATCGCGTGTGTCAACGAAACACTGGATTACCACCCCGATACGGAAGTTCCCACCGAATGGCTGGAAGAACACTTCGGATGCCCCATCGAGCTGTTGGGACACGGCAATTTCCCCCATCGCATACTGAAATGCCACTGTCACGAAGACAGACAGACTGAAAAGTGATTATAGAAAGGTGTGTCAAAATGATAGCCCGATTTCATTTTGGCACACCTCCTCTTCCTATTACATCTTTACTTTCGTTTTCAAACGGATATCCTTGGAAGAAGCACCTACCCATATTTCAAATTCCCCTGACTCAAACACCCAGTCAAATTTCTTCTCGCTGAAATACTGAAAAGCATCTTTATCCAATGCAACCGAAACACTCTTTGTCTCACCGGGACGAAGGAATACTTTCCGAAAACCTTTTAATTCCTTCAACGGACGTACCTCTTTCGAAACAATATCACGCACATATATCTGAGCCACCTCCGCCCCTCCGTAATCTCCCGTATTCGTTATATTGAAAGAAAGCGTAACCGACTTGTTCTTCTTGTCTATTTCCGCCAACTGCAAATCCGAATACTCGAATGAAGTATAAGACAACCCATAACCAAACGGATAGAGCGGTTCGACCTGTTTCTGGTCATATCCACGGTAGCCCACGAATATTCCTTCATTATAATATACTTTCTTTTCTTTCCGTGTCTCATCATAATTGCCACAGGCCGGAGAATCTTCCCATCTCTTTTCTATCGTAAAAGGCAACTTAGCTGAAGGAACCACCTTTCCCGACAACATCTCGGCAAATGCTCTTCCACCTGCCTGCCCCGGATAAAGCAGATGCACCACTGCCTTTACCCGGTCAATCCACGGACTCATTTTCACACCTCCTCCGGCATGCAGACTGACAATAAGATTCGGATTTACCTCAGCCAACCGATTTATCAGCATATCCTGACCGTAAGGCAGTTCAAACGGACGGTCACGCCCTTCCAACTCGATACTTCCGTCCAAACCGCCACAGAATATCACCACATCTGCCTGACGCGCCAACCGCAAAGCTTCCGAAAAATCCAGATTACCTTTATAATCATATCCCAAACGAATCTCTGCGGGCAAACTCCGCTGGTTCAAGTATTCCAACTTCACATGCAGACGTGTCCCCTTCTGTCCTTCCACTGCCACTTGCCTGCAATCAAAAGACTGGGAAACAGATGCATCCAAGTACATCTTTCCATCAATCCACAAACGATACCCTCCTTGTGCATCGACAAAAAACAGAAGACTGTCATTCCGTTCCACAGGAACATAGCCCTCCCATTCCACACGATAATCCTCACCCAATCCCTCCTTCGGAGTTCCCCACCATGAGAAATCTACATGACGGTCAATTCTTTCCATTACTAAATCTTTATTCGTACTTTCTCCATTGGCAGCAGGCGAAACACCCGAAGCACTGTTGGCATTTACTGTCCTTCCCGCTGCTTTCGCCTGTTGCTGAATCAATTTATCGGACAAAGCACTGCCATCCCCCTGCCCCGTTTTATAATATCTTGCCGTCAATCCTTGTTTTCCATCTTCCGTATAAAACTGACAGGAACGAAACAATCTCGGCTTATATGCATTGGATATTCCTTCCGCATACCCCACTTCCGCATTAGGATATTCCGCCTCTATACCCTGCAAGACCGAAGTGACATGCCAAGGATGCACCTTAGAACTGCCGCCACCCCCATAAGTAATGCCGTTTACATTATGCTGCCTGTCCGTCACCAAGTTATAACAGGCGTTAGGTCCGATTACTGCAATCTTTGCCACCTGTTTCAATGGCAATATGTTATCTTCATTCTTCAGCAGAATCATTCCCTCCTTAGCGGCTTCGTACGCCATTCGGTTGGCTTTCGGGTTATAAACAGGAATCGTCGTATCCAACTGCGGACGGTCAAAAAATCCCATTTCGATGCACGTGCCGTAAATCCTGCGTACCTTCTCATTAATAGTCTCTTCCGTCACCACTCCCTGTTCGACAAGAGGCAACAGCTTCTCCCTGACAAACCAGTCGTTACTGCCCATTTCAAGGTCCAGTCCATGATTGGCTGCCTTGTCTGCGGAGTAGGTACATGCCCAATCAGACATCAGCATACCTTTGAATCCCCATTCTTTCTTCAAGATATCAATCAGATATTTATTTTCCGTACAATATACACCATTCACCGGATTGTAACCGGTCATCACCGCTTTCACTCCCGCCTTTTGCACTGCCGCCTTAAATGCCGGAAGATAAATCTCACGCAACGCACGCTCAGACACTTCCGAACTTACTGTATAACGGTCATACTCCTGGTCATTGGCTGCAAAATGTTTGACGGTGGCTATTACCCCTCTTTCCTGCACTCCCTTAATGAAAGGAACCACCATCTCTGAAGAAAGATAAGGGTCTTCACCCATGTATTCAAAGTTTCGGGCCCCCTTCGAAGCTCTATAAGTATTCACTCCCGGTGCCAAAAGAAAATGAATACCCCGGGCACGCCATTCCTGTCCGTAACAGTCACCCACCCGGGCCGCCAAGTCTCTATTCCATGACGCTGCCAAAGACAATGCCGACGGGAAGGCTGTGGCTTTGCCAAACAATCCCCATGAAGCAACTCCCAAAGGCCCGTCCGCCAGTTTAAAAGCAGGTATGCCCAATCGTTCACAAGGATGAAGATAGAAATCCTGATAACCTGCCAACAAGTCAATCTTCTCTTCCAGCGTCATCCGCCGAACCAAATCTTCCACTCTCTCCTCCACCGGCAAGTCTGCCCGACGGAAAGGATAATCCTGAGCATTTATCTGCCACACAGAAGTACATAACAAGATGCAACACGCCACAATTACTCTATTCATGATTTTCATATTCTTTAGATTTAATAAGTGCGACCAAATTACAAAAAAAACTCCAACTCTAATCACCAAGCGGCTGTTTTATTGCCTTTACACCTGATTATCGAAGGATAATAAAGAAGTACAAACCGGATGAATTACCCGAAAAAGAGGATAGTTATGAGCGCCATAACACTAAATAACAGACATTCAAGCGGTAAATAACTATATCTTTACTATCTTTGCGCTCGTCGAATGTTAACGAAACAAATATAATTTCATGAAACAGTACAAATTAGTAAACAATCTGGTTGGTTGGATTGCTTTTGTCATCGCAGCTATTACTTATTGCATGACCATCGAACCGACAGCCAGTTTTTGGGATTGCCCTGAATTTATCACTACCGGCTACAAACTTGAGGTAGGACACCCCCCCGGCGCACCTTTTTTCATGCTTACAGCAAATTTATTCAGCCAGTTTACCAGTGACCCCAGTCAGGTGGCCCGTATGGTGAACACCATGAGTGCCTTGATGAGTGCGGCGTGTATCTTATTCCTGTTTTGGAGTATTACATACCTCGTTAAAAAACTGGTTTGCCCCGATGACAACGAAATGACATTGGGCAAACTTATTACCATCATGGGGTCGGGCCTTGTAGGAGCCTTGGCTTATACATGGAGCGATACCTTCTGGTTCAGCGCTGTAGAGGGTGAAGTATATGCCTACTCCAGCCTGTTCACCGCAGTCGTATTCTGGCTTATTCTGAAGTGGGAAAGTGTGGCAAACGAGCCTCACAGTGACCGTTGGCTGATTCTGATTGCCTATCTGACAGGACTTTCCATTGGTGTGCACTTGCTTAACTTGCTGTGTATCCCTGCCATTGTATTGGTTTACTATTACAAAAAGAATCCCGACGCCAATCTGAAAGGCAGTCTGCTTGCCTTAGCCGGATCGATGGTACTGGTGGCTGCCGTGCTTTATGGCATCGTGCCGGGTGTAGTGAAAGTGGGCGGCTGGTTTGAGTTGCTGTTTGTCAACGGACTGGGTATGCCTTTCAACAGTGGATTGATTGTCTACATTATCTTATTGGCAGCCTCTATCATTTGGGGCGTATACGAAAGTTATGTGGAGAAGAGCCGCAAACGCATGAACATCGCTTTCCTCACCACTATCGCCATGCTGGGCATTCCGTTTTACGGATATGGATGGAGCAGTGCTTTTATCGGCATTATCATTTTAGCGGCATTGGGTATTTATCTATTTGCCAAACTGGACAAGAAATACCAAATCAGTGCACGCACGCTCAATACCTCTTTACTCTGCATCATGATGATTATGGTAGGTTATTCATCGTATGCGCTCATTGTGATTCGTTCCACAGCCAATACACCGATGGACCAGAACTCACCGGAAGATATCTTCACGCTGGGCGAATACCTCGGCCGCGAACAATACGGAACCCGTCCTTTGTTCTACGGACAGGCTTATACCTCAAAACCGGCACTCAAGGAAGTGGACGGCGGATGCATGTATGATGTGACGGAAGGAGCTCCGATATATCAACGGAAAGAAAAAGCTACTCCCGACGAAAAAGACAGCTACGAAGTGGTTCGTCATAAAACAGAATATAAGTATGCACAGAATATGCTGTTCCCGCGTATGTACAGCGAGGCACATGCACAGTCATACGAAGACTGGCTGGGCGGAGTGGAAGGTACACAAGTGCCTTACGACCAATGCGGACAGATGATGATGGTAAAGGTTCCCACCCAATGGGACAACATCAAGTTCTTCTTCTCTTATCAAGTGAACTTCATGTATTGGAGATACTTCATGTGGAACTTTGCCGGACGCCAGAATGACATTCAGGGACAAGGAGAGATAGAACACGGAAACTGGATTACCGGTATTCCGCCTGTCGACAAATTCCTGGTAGGCGACCAAAGCCTGCTCCCCTCCGACCTGAAGAACAATAAAGGACATAATGTATTCTACTGTCTGCCTCTTTTGCTCGGACTTATCGGTCTGTTCTGGCAGGCTTACAAGGTGAGACGCATCACCACGCCGGACGGAAAAATAATCTACGAGCCAATCGGTATCCAACAGTTCTGGATTGTATTCTTCCTGTTCTTTATGACCGGTCTTGCCATTGTGCTCTACCTCAACCAGACCCCCCTTCAACCCCGTGAACGCGACTATGCCTATGCCGGTTCGTTCTATGCTTTTGCCATCTGGATTGGTATGGGTGTGGCAGGTATCTCTGAATGGTTACAGAAAAAAATCGGTGAAAAGCCGGCCTCTATCCTTGCGACAGTAGTTTGCTTGTTCGTGCCTATCCAAATGGTAAGCCAGACTTGGGACGACCACGACCGCAGCAACCGCTACGTAGCACGCGACTTCGGCCAAAACTATTTGAGCACCGTACAGGAAGAAGGCAACCCGATTATCTTCACCAACGGTGACAACGATACCTTCCCCTTGTGGTATAATCAGGAGACAGAAGGTTTCCGCACCGATGTGCGTGTCTGCAACCTGAGTTACCTGCAAACAGACTGGTACATTGACCAGATGAAGCGTCAGGCATACGATTCGCCTGCCGTACCTATCGACTGGAGTCGTCTGGAATATGTGCAGGGGCATAACGAAGCGGTTGCCATCCGTCCCGAAGTGATGGAAAGCATCAAGAACTTCTATAAACAAAACCCCGAAGATGCTGCAAAAGAGTTCGGAGACAATCCTTATGAGCTGAAGAATATCCTGAAATACTGGGTACGCTCCCCGAAAGAAGGTCTGCAGATGATTCCTACAGACAGCATTGTCATCAAGCTGGACAAAGAAGCCATCAAACGCTCGGGCATGATGATTCCCGACTCATTGCATGGTGAGATACCCGAATATATGAATATCTCGCTGAAAGGCAAACGTATGCTTTACAAGAGCGAACTGATGATGCTCGAAATGTTGGCGAATACCAATTGGGAACGTCCGCTGTACATGGCTATCACTGTGGGCAGCGACAATCATCTGAACTTAGGCAACAACTTCATACAAGAAGGTCTTGCCTACCGCATCACTCCGTTCAATACCACAGCACTCAATGCACGTATCGATTCGGAAAAGATGTATGACAACCTGATGAACAAGTTCAAGTTCGGCGGCATCGACAATCCCGATATCTATATTGACGAGACAGTCATGCGCATGTGCCTGACACACCGCCGCATGTTTGTCCAACTTGCCAGCCAATTGATAAAGGAAGGCAAGAAAGACAAAGCACTGGAAGTTCTCGACTATAGTCTGAAAGTAATTCCCAGCACAACCGTGCCCCATGATTATATCATGAGCAGCTCGAAAGAAATGGCAGACGATTATCTGGCCTTGGGCGAAACAGAAAAAGCAGAAGCCATCCTGAGCGACCTGGCAAACAAGGCAGTGGAATATATCAGCTGGTATCTGAGCCTTGACGACCAACGCTTGGCCAATTCGTATGAAGAGTGTGTCCGCAACTTCTATATTCTGGACGAACTCAACAAAGCTTTGGCACGTTGCAATGCCGCAAGCGGTGTGGAAAGCGAAGGCGAACAGAAACCGAAATCGGATATGTCTGCCCACTATACCAAGAAGTTTGAAGAACTTTACGAAGTATTCAACAACCGCGTAGGTGGAAAAAGAAAATAAAAAGCACACACGCTTATGTTAATAGAACAACCGCCACTGATACTCCGCATGCTCTATCCACGCGCCTTTTGGCGCATGGATAAGCATGTAAAAGCGGTCTATCTTACATTTGATGACGGACCTATTCCTGAAATCACACCGTGGGTACTCGACTTATTGGACAAGTACAATATCAAAGCCACTTTCTTTTTGGTAGGCGATAATGTACGCAAGCATCCCGAAGAGTTTAAAATGATAGTAGACCGCGGACATCGGTTGGGCAATCATACTTTTAACCACATCCGCGGATTTGAATACCGGAGCGATAATTATCTGGCCAACACCGACAAGGCAAACGAACTGATTCACACCAACCTGTTCCGACCGCCACACGGACACATGCGCTGGATGCAATATATGGTGCTCCGGCATAAATACCAAATAGTAATGTGGGACCTCGTTACCCGCGATTACAGCAAACGGCTGAACGGACGGCAAGTGTTGCGCAAAGTCAAGCACTATGTGCGCAATGGTTCCATCATCACCTTTCACGATTCGATTAAAGCGGAAAAGAACATGAAATATGCATTGCCAAGAGCCATTGAATGGTTGTTGGAACAAGGATATGAATTCAAGGTTTTCGACTGACCGCCGGTCGAAAACTATCCAAACAAAAAACACAAGAACATGATGAAAAGAAAAACACTTCAATTACTGACCGGCGCATTGCTTTGCCAACCATTATCGGCAGGAGAGCTCCAAGCGCAAGAACAAGACAAAGAACGTCCCAATATCCTGTTTATTCTCTCCGACGACCACACCTCACAGGCATGGGGAGTGTACGGAGGTATATTGGCTCCGTATGTAAAGAACGACAATATCAAACGCCTCGCCGATGAAGGATGCGTGTTGGATAACTGCTTTTGCACCAATTCTATCTCCGCCCCCAGCCGGGCCACTATCCTGACAGGCGCTTACAGTCACATTAACGGAGTAAGGACACTGGAAGACAGCTTCGACCGTAATCAGGACAATATCGCCAAACAAATGCAGGCAGGCGGCTATCAAACAGCTCTTTTCGGCAAATGGCACCTCAAGACACAACCCTCCGGCTTCGACACCTTCAGCGTGTTCCATGACCAAGGAGAATACATCAACCCGCTTTTCAAAACAGCCGACAACTGGAAAGATGATACGGAAGAACGTAGCGGCATAGAAGAGAAAGGCTTCTCAACCGACTTGGTGACAGACAAATGTATCCAATGGATGGAAGAACGCAACACCGATAAACCGTTCATGCTTTGCTGCCATTTTAAAGCAACCCATGAGCCATGGGATTTCCCCGAACGCATGAAACATCTATATGATGATGTAACCTTTCCCGAACCAGACACCATGATGGAATTCGATACCATTGCTTCGGGACGTACTTTCACCGGACGTCAACTTGAAAATATGGGTTGGCGATGGGAACAGGCATCCAAAGGCCCGTGGTGGTGCCAATATCCGGAACTCCCCTTCAGCACCGAAGGCATGGACAGCATTTCCGCCCGAAAGAAGATATACCAGAAAATGATAAAAGACTATCTGCGCTGCGGCGCCACCATCGACGACAATATAGGCCGTCTGCTCCGCTATCTGGACGAAAAAGGACTGGCAAAGAATACCATTGTCATTTATGTATCAGACCAAGGATATTTCTTGGGAGAACATGGATTCTTTGATAAACGAATGATGTATGAGGAACCGCTCCGTATGCCGTTTGTCATCCGTTATCCAAAGGAAATACCCGCCGGCACACGCAACAAGGACATTATCCTGAACACAGACTTTGCAGCCATGCTTGCCGACTATGCCCACGTAAAGGCTCCAGACAAATCGCAAGGGCAAAGTTTCCGCAACAACCTTGCCGGAAAAACATCCGGCCATTGGCGCAAAGATATGTACTATCGTTATTGGACACACCACACCATTCGCCCGGCACACATCGGTATCCGCAATGAACGCTATAAACTTATGTTCCTTTACGGAAACAGGTTGGATGCCACTGGTTCGGACGATACTCCGACTGCTCCGTCGTGGGAATTCTATGACTTACAGAAAGACCCGCACGAGAATCACAACGCATATAAGGATGCCGAGTATGCTCCGGTTATCAAAAAAATGAAGGCACGCTTGCTGGAACTGAGGAAAGAGGCGAATGACGAAGACAAGAAATCGGAAGTGATGCAGGAAATAATCAAAAAGAACTTTTAAGATACAACAAAAGAAAGAAAGGGGCTGTGAGAATTCCATAAGGAAGAGTAAGCAGTTCCTTACCGAAGACTAAGGCTTTTCGGACGTAATAATCCGCTATAGGAAACCAATCATCATTCTTCGTTTCATCATCGTATTCCGGTTATTCAATAAAAAGAAAAAGTTACCTTAAAGCACACGGCTTTTCAGGTAACTTTTTAATCATCCACTATATTCTTTTACTTCACAGTCACTGTCAATGGGTTACGCACCTGCTGAGCAAAGTTCTCCAAATACTTCGTCCATTCGGTATCGGCTGCAAAACCATATTTGCTCCAGCCCGAACCCCAATAGTAAACATATTCAGTTCCCGGCTCATAATCACTGATACCCAACACATGTCCGAGAGCACCGCCATGTTCTTTCCTTTCTGTTTCAGGGAAGAACTGCGCTTTTGCAGCATTCAGGCTGGCAGGAAATACAGCACCCACATAAATAATACCGTTATTGTTTCTCGGATTCTGGGTAGAATCGGCATAAGCAATATACCCGGCATTGGAATCGAAAGAATATCCCGTCGGGTTTTCTTTATGAATAACGATACCGGCCACAATAGGAGTCACTTCCTTCAAATCAGTATACGAAATCACTGTTTTGTTCAACTGTGAACCTTTATCCAAAGAAATGACACGAGTTTCCACCACATTGCTATCTCCTTTTATAATCAATGGATTATAAACCAATTTTGCCGTGAAACGGAGCGGACCATTGTCCAGCACCTCACATTCTTTCCAGCAATACGGATAAGCAATGGTGCTATCGGGGAACAAAGCAGCTGTACCGCCGCCCAATGTAGGCCCTACTGCATACACATCCATACCGTTTCCGTGGTCTACATGATAAGAGATATTCCTATTCAGCTCACCGTCATAACGGTCTTCCACCACCGGTTCGGGCACACGTTTGGTAAATACGTCATAACCATAAGCCCTCTCTCCGGTTGCCTGAAGTGCAGGGCCATAAGCACGGTAAGCGGCACGGTCGTTTTCCCAAGCAATATCATCTACACGCTCAGGATAAACACGACCGCAGGAAATGACATCCACCGGTTGCGGATTACCCGGTTTAATAGTATAAGTAGCTGTAGAAGATGCCTTTACCGAGGTAGGGAAAATAAGCATATCATTATAAGTGACCTGATAAGGAACTTCCAGGTCGTTTTCATCCAATACAATTACTTGCGCCGTATCCGGCAATTGCAACTTAGATGAAATCTCCGCCATAGATACTTCCACCATCTCACCGCTACGGTCCATAGCCAAAGGATTAGTGACAGTTACAGTAACCGGCTGCTGTTGTGAACAGGAACACAACGAACATGCCGCTGCCACTACTAAAAAGATTTTCTTCATATTATCTATTTAATGAAAGGAGAATGGGGTTGTGTCAAAACGTGGATAATGCTGTCGTTTCGTTCGTAGGGGCGAGGTTCGCTCGCCCGAAAACAGTTTGCTTTGTGTCTTCGGGCAGGCAAACCCTGCCCCTACAGCTGACGATTGGATAGGCCGGTTTAGTTTTGACACACTCCCATCCGTACCTGAAAACAGCCCTTTCCGGGCATTTATATTATTTGGGTTGTTTACCGATATAAGCCAAAATACCACCGTCAACGTAAAGCACATGACCGTTGACAAAGTCAGAAGCATCTGATGCCAGGAACACAGCAGGACCCTGCAAATCTTCGGGAGTTCCCCAACGTGCAGCCGGAGTCTTGGCGATGATGAACTGGTCGAACGGATGACGTGAGCCATCAGCCTGAAGTTCACGCAACGGAGCTGTTTGAGGAGTAGCGATGTAACCCGGGCCGATACCGTTACACTGAATATTGTACTCACCGTATTCAGAAGCAATGTTACGGGTCAACATCTTCAAGCCACCTTTAGCGGCTGCATAAGCAGATACAGTTTCACGTCCCAGTTCACTCATCATAGAGCAGATATTGATAATCTTTCCATGACCTTTTTTAATCATACCGGGGATAACGGCTTTAGATACGATAAACGGAGCATTCAAGTCAACGTCGATAACCTGGCGGAATTCTGCTGCGCTCATATCACACATCGGGATACGTTTGATAATACCTGCATTGTTTACAAGAATATCGATAACGCCTACTTCTTTTTCTACCTGTGCCACCAAAGCGTTCACTTGCTCTTCGTTGGTAACGTCACATATATAACCGAAAGCCTTAATGCCTTTTTCCTTATAAGCAGCCAAACCTTTGTCTACCAATTCCTGCTTGATATCGTTGAAAACGATAGTAGCACCAGCAGCAGCAAACGCCGATGCAATAGCAAAACCAATTCCGTAAGAAGCACCTGTTACGAGAGCTACCTTACCTTCCAATGAAAAATTCACCATAGTAATTAATTTAATGTTTTAGTATAATAATTTATTTCTTGTATTCTCTTATCCATTACGACGCCCAAAGGTAATAAAAAACTTCCGTTATCGCACACAAAACGTTTAATAAAACTCTTTTCCGTCTTACTTTCTTATTTTAAATCTGTTATCAGAGAAAAGTCCTGGTCTCCATAATCAAGATTTTCGCCACCCATTCCCCAAATAAAGGTATAATTATGCGTAGCAGCAGCACTGTGAATAGACCATTCGGGAGACAGTACAGCCTGCTCTCCTTTCATCCACACATGCCGTGTCTCGTCCACTTCCCCCATAAAATGACAGACAGCATGTTCCTCGGGAACCTCAAAATAGAAATAGGCTTCCATGCGACGGCTGTGTACATGTGCCGGCATAGTATTCCATACGCTTCCCGGTTTCAACTCTGTCATTCCCATCTGCAACTGGCAAGTGGGCAACACCTGACTGACCAACATCTTGTTGATGCAACGATGGTTAGATTCTTCCAACGAACCCATTTCTGCAACGATGGCATCTGCCTTAGTAACCTTTTTATCGGGATAATTACGATGTGCGGTAGTAGAGTTGAAATAAAACTTGGCGGGCCGGCAGACGTCTTTACTTTCAAAAGACACTTCACGGTCTCCCGCTCCCAGATAGAGCGCCTCTTTATAATCCAATTCAAACACGGCATCACCGGCTTTTACTATACCGGGGCCTCCCACATTGAATATACCCATTTCGCGGCGGGTTAGAAAATAAGGAGCTTTCAAAGGCTCGATAGCTTCGAGTTTCAGTACTTCACCTACGGGTTGGGCTCCCCCTACCACCATACGGTCGTACATAGAATATACTATATTTACCTCATTATCCGAAAAAACCTTTTCTATCAGAAAGTCGCGACGTATCCTTGCGGTATCATAGCGCTTGGCATCTTCGGGATGAGCGGCATAGCGGATTTCATAATTTGTTTTCATACGCTATTTTATGTGTTTTATGGTATTCTTTTGATTTCTACTTGGGCAAAGTTACAAAACATTTACAGCTTCAAGATACAGTAATCGTTCAGAAAAGGTGTAAATTTTGTCCATCCTGTCGCAAAAACACTTTCACTTACCCTTAAATGCGCTGCCCTGCAGACAGGAACCCCCATATTAGCGAGAAAGAATATCGCAAACTTTATCTTGGAAAGCACGCGCACGGCTTAATTTCAGCACATTCTGATTAATGATAACGAAAGCCAGTTGATGTCCGTCAGCCCCTTTCACATATCCAGCCAAAGAACTCACTCCGGTCACCGAGCCGGTCTTGGCACGAACATTCCCCCGGGCCTTGGTTTGCTTCATACGATATTGCAATGTGCCGTCCACTCCGGCAATGGGAAGAGCATCATACAACGGCAAAAAGATATCCCGATGATAATAGGCATACTTCAAATACTCCAACAATAGCCGCGGAGAGATATAATTATATAAGGATACCCCGCTACCATCGGCTATTTTATAATAATCAGGATTAAAGCCAAGTACATCCTTCATAAAACCGGCAATGGCCTCCGTTCCGTCACCGGCAGTCACCCGGTTGTGTGAGGCATGTTTGGCGGCAAGATGATAAAACATGGATTCGGCACACAAGTTATCACTCTTCTTCAAAGCACGTTCCAACACTTGTTTGATAGGCCTCCTGATGGTATAAAGAGTTGCAATACTGTCACTGGCGGTGGGACAATCAGCATAAGTATGCACACCGGAGGTAATTCCCTTCTCTTCCAAACGTTGGATAAACGTATGGAAAAGAAAATCCTTGGAAGTATAAATATTCACTTGCCCTGTGTATGGCCCGGATACGTTGCCCGAAACCGTTATCACATTACCATTGGAAAGCCAGTTGCGGGTGATTTCCAATTTCCCTGCCTGCGGGTTACGGCTCACCGCCCGATTACAAACCCGGTAATAATCTGAAACCGGAGTACAACGCACTGTCGGCAAAGAATCTTTCTGAGCAGGCGAAACAGACACATCCACACAACCGCGATTCAGCATCAGAGGAGAAAGATAAGGCTGGAATGAATAAGGAGTATCATCCCACGACCACCCCGGTCCCCAATATACGGAATCCATCATCGAGACATCGGCAGCAATGGTATCCGTCACATACCGGATACCCTGCGCTTCCACCGCCGCCACGAGGCTATCCAGGTCTTCATCCATCAGCTCCGGGTCAAAGCCCCCTATCAGATAAAGATTCCCTTTCAGTGTATCATTCTCTATTTTCCCGGTATAGCGAAGATGGGTATCCATTGTATAATCTGCCCCAAGACGGGCAAGCGCTGTGACAGAAGTAATCACCTTCTCAATGGAAGCAGGGCGATACAGTTTCTCATCCTGATACCGATAAAGAGATTCACCCGTGGTCAGGTCGAAGACCGTGATACCAACTTCGGAAGTTTTCAGGATTTCGTCGTTCAGCAAAGCATCCAGCCTTTGGGAAACAGGTTGACTCTGGGCATAAATAGCACAAATAGTCAAGTTCAGTAATAAAAATAATACGGCTCGTTTCATTGATAGATGTATTTCCAAGAATAAAATTCATTCTAAGCCTGTTTAAAACAGGGTGGCAATATATAACAAAAGCATGGAACCTGCAAGAAAGAAAGCGAAAATCTGTTTCTCCCTTCCTCCTTTCATTAGTCGTTGAAACGCCCTGTTAATGGGGCTTCCGGTAGTGAATGGACATTCCGTATTGTCGTTTCAGCCTCCTTTCATCTGTAAAACTTCTTCCGGCTTTTGAACTTTTTCGATAATACTTTACGGTAGGGGCGGCCCCATGTGTCCGCCCAATGACCCCAATAACTTAAAGTGAACTGTTCTCGGGAGTGTGTCAAAACTAAACCAGCCTATCCAATCGTCAGTTGTAGGGGCAGGGTTTGCCTGCCCGAAGACACAAAGTAAACTGTTTTCGGGCGAGCGAACCTCGCCCCTACGAACGAAACGACAGCATTATCCACGTTTTGACACAACCCCTTTTGGCTTATGAGAGTTTCGAGACACCTTCTTTATTGTGTTGGTATGTTTTTATGGAATCATTATTTTCTGATGCCGCACTTCCGTTCCGTTCGAAATGCTTAAGTGATAAACTCCCGAAGCCCATGAGTACGACATCAGGTTAGTAGGGTCCGGGTTATAATAGTCACCATTGGCATCTGTTCCTGTGGCTATGTATTCTCCAAAAATATTCCATTCACAAGGA
This sequence comes from Phocaeicola faecalis, assembly GCF_021730445.1. GTDB lineage: Bacteria > Bacteroidota > Bacteroidia > Bacteroidales > Bacteroidaceae > Phocaeicola > Phocaeicola faecalis. Next base: position 158,209 of record NZ_JADNRM010000009.1, read on the forward strand.
CCGGTGGGAGTATCGGTCAGAATCAATATAGTCACTTCCTAATAAATAGAAATTGATTTTTGCAGAAGCGTAATAACCATTTAAATTAGTTATGACTGTTTGCGCTACTTCCTCTTTATTAAATCCCACTCCGCTA